>NZ_CP126980.1:1317500-3717500 GCF_030252345.1 Actinoplanes oblitus
GATCTAGCCTAAACCTTGCGTGTGTGATACCTGTCAGGGGTTGCACGTGGGGGGTCGTGGGACCTGCTTGAGGTTACTGACATGGCCTCGAAGAGTTACAAAGTTTGGTGTTAGTCGAATGGTGTGGGAAAGCCAGCCGTAGACGGTGAGAGCCCGGTAGACGAAAATTCCAAGCCTCTTTGCAGTGTTCCCGAGTAGCAGCGGACTCCTAGAATCTGCTGTGAATTTGCCAGGACCACCTGGTAAGGCTGAATACTTCCTGGTGACCGATAGCGGACAAGTACCGTGAGGGAATGGTGAAAAGTACCCCGGGAGGGGAGTGAAATAGTACCTGAAACCGTTCGCCTACAATCCGTCAGAGCCTTTCGGGGTGATGGCGTGCCTTTTGAAGAATGAGCCTGCGAGTTAGTGGCATGTGGCGAGGTTAACCCGTGTGGGGTAGCCGTAGCGAAAGCGAGTCTGAATAGGGCGTTTTTAGTCGCATGTTCTAGACCCGAAGCGGGGTGATCTAGCCATGGGCAGGTTGAAGCGTGGGTAAGACTGCGTGGAGGACCGAACCCACCAACGTTGAAAAGTTGGGGGATGACCTGTGGTTAGGGGTGAAAGGCCAATCAAACTCCGTGATAGCTGGTTCTCCCCGAAATGCATTTAGGTGCAGCGTCGTGTGTTTCTTGCCGGAGGTAGAGCACTGGATGGTCTAGGGGGCCCACAAGCTTACTGAAATCAGCCAAACTCCGAATGCCGGTAAGTGAGAGCGCGGCAGTGAGACTGCGGGGGATAAGCTTCGTAGTCGAGAGGGAAACAGCCCAGATCGCCAGCTAAGGCCCCTAAGCGTGTGCTAAGTGGAAAAGGATGTGGGATCGCATGGACAACCAGGAGGTTGGCTTAGAAGCAGCCACCCTTTAAAGAGTGCGTAATAGCTCACTGGTCAAGTGGTTCCGCGCCGACAATGTAGCGGGGCTCAAGCACACCGCCGAAGCTGTGGCATTCACACTTTGTGTGGATGGGTAGGGGAGCGTCGTGCAGCGGGTGAAGCGGCGGAGTGATCCAGCCGTGGACGCTGTACGAGTGAGAATGCAGGCATGAGTAGCGAATGAAGGGTGAGAACCCCTTCCGCCGGATGACCAAGGGTTCCAGGGCCAGGCTAATCCGCCCTGGGTGAGTCGGGGCCTAAGGCGAGGCCGAGAGGCGTAGTCGATGGATAACGGGTTGATATTCCCGTACCCGCAAAGAAACGCCCAAGACGAACCCATCTGTACTAACCACGCAAAGCAGTGGCGGTCTTCGGACCAAGACTGTGGAGTCTGGGACCTTGGGTGGTAGTAGTTTAGTGATGGGGTGACGCAGGAAGGTAGATGATCCCGGCCGGTGGTTGTGCCGGGGTAAGCGTGTAGGCCGTCATGTAGGCAAATCCGCATGGCTATAGGCTGAGACGTGATGCCGAGCCGTTCTGGTGAAGTCATTGATCCTATGCTGCCGAGAAAAGCCTCTAGCGATGTTTCGAGCGGCCCGTACCCTAAACCGACACAGGTGGTCAGGTAGAGAATACCGAGGCGACGGGTGAACTGTGGTTAAGGAACTCGGCAAATTGCCCCCGTAACTTAGGGAGAAGGGGGGCCGGACGCGTGAAGCCCCTTGCGGGTGGAGCGTGGTATGGCCGCAGAGAGCAGGGGGAAGCGACTGTTTACTAAAAACACAGGTCCATGCCAAGTCGTAAGACGATGTATATGGACTGACGCCTGCCCGGTGCTGGAACGTTAAGGGGACCTGTTAGCTCTTCGGGGCGAAGCGGAGAACTTAAGCGCCAGTAAACGGCGGTGGTAACTATAACCATCCTAAGGTAGCGAAATTCCTTGTCGGGTAAGTTCCGACCTGCACGAATGGCGTAACGACTTCCCCACTGTCTCAACCACAGGCCCGGCGAAATTGCAGTACGAGTAAAGATGCTCGTTACGCGCGGCAGGACGGAAAGACCCCGGGACCTTTACTATAGCTTGACATTGGTATCTGAATTCGATTGTGTAGGATAGGTGGGAGCCGGTGAAGCTCGGACGCCAGTTCGGGTGGAGGCGTTGTTGAAATACCACTCTGTTGGGTTTGGGTATCTAACTTGCGGCCCTGATCGGGTCGAGGGACAGTGTCTGGTGGGTAGTTTAACTGGGGCGGTTGCCTCCTAAAGGGTAACGGAGGCGCCCAAAGGTTCCCTCAGCCTGGTTGGCAATCAGGTGTTGAGTGTAAGTGCACAAGGGAGCTTGACTGTGAGACTGACGGGTCGAGCAGGGACGAAAGTCGGGACTAGTGATCCGGCACTTGCGTGTGGAAGCGGTGTCGCTCAACGGATAAAAGGTACCCCGGGGATAACAGGCTGATCTTCCCCAAGAGTCCATATCGACGGGATGGTTTGGCACCTCGATGTCGGCTCGTCGCATCCTGGGGCTGTAGCAGGTCCCAAGGGTTGGGCTGTTCGCCCATTAAAGCGGTACGCGAGCTGGGTTTAGAACGTCGTGAGACAGTTCGGTCCCTATCCGCCGTGCGCGTTGGATACTTGAGAAGGGCTGTCCCTAGTACGAGAGGACCGGGACGGACGAACCTCTGGTGTGCCAGTTGTTCCGCCAGGAGCATGGCTGGTTGGCTACGTTCGGAAGGGATAACCGCTGAAAGCATCTAAGCGGGAAGCTCGCTTCGAGATGAGGTATCCCACCACCTTGAGTGGGTAAGGCCCCCAAGAGACTATTGGGTTGATAGGCCGGAGATGTAAGCACGGTAACGTGTTGAGTTGACCGGTACTAATAGGCCGAGGGCTTAACCACCCTAAATTTTCTGCTTGCGTCCACTGTGTGATTCACAGCAAACGAACAACCACCCTGATATGCCGGTGACGGTATGACAGGTTGCTGGTTGGTTCTGCTGATGGCTGTTTCGGTGGTCATAGCGGAGGGGAAACGCCCGGTTACATTCCGAACCCGGTAGCTAAGCCCTCCAGCGCCGATGGTACTGCACTCGGGAGGGTGTGGGAGAGTAGGACGCCGCCGGACTCAACGTAAGAAAAGGCCCACCCCGTCATGGGGTGGGCCTTTTCTTTTTGTACCTGGAGAAAGGAAACACCCCGCCCGGGGAACGGGTGGGGTGTTTTTGTTTCGGGAGCTGATGGGCGTACGTCAATTGCGGGTTTGAATGGCGTTTCGCATTTGGCGCATCAGCGGGGCGGCTTCGGATTCGGGGCGGTTCGGGAACATCGCCAGGGCCAGGCTTCCGTGGTCGGCCCAGCCACAGACGGAGAGATCGCCGGTCTCGGTTTTGGTGGTGCCGCATTTCATGGTGCCGCCCAGGGGGCCGGCATCCACCTCGTGCAGGCCGGTGACCGCGCCCTGCTCGTCCGAGATCAGGCCGAACGACGTGTCCAGGTCTTTGTCGGGCGACCAGAACAGGGTGGTGCCGCCGAAGAACAGGACGTTCCTTTCCGGCGCGGCGGTGTAGACGGCGCCGACGGTCTCGTCGAGATCCACCTCGGCGGAGAGGGCGGTCCGCAAGTAGTCCGCGGTGTCCTGGGCGTTCTGGCCGCTGTCGAGGGTGAGGTCGCCGATCTTCGCGGGCAGGGTCAGTGTGGTGTCGCGCTGGGAGTGGATCTGCCAGTAGAACGTCGCCAGGGCGGCGGCGCCGGCCAGGCCGACGGCCAGCAGCGAGGCGAGCACGACGGTGCGGGTCCGCTTGCGGCGCGGACCGGGCGGGGCGGCCTCCGACTCCTCGGGGATGTCGTCACCGAGGAGGTTGAACGGCGCGTCCTGGATCTCGATCGGCTCGGCAGCCGCCGGCTCCGGCTCGAGGCCGGGGACAGGGGCGGCAGGCGGGGGATTCTGGGGGCCGCGGTCCGACATCCCGCGAGCCTACCGTTATCCACAGGTGGCAGTGCGAATGCCGGGGACCGCCGGGGAATCCGTAGACTTGCCGGGTGACCGATGCAACCGATACCCGCACTCGCGACAGCCGGCCCACCGGTGGCCTATCCGCTCAGTACCAGCCGGGCGACGTAGAGCAGTCGCGGTACGAGCGGTGGGTATCGGAGGGCCGTTTCACCGCCGACCCGAAAAGCGACAAGCCGCCGTTCACCATCGTCATCCCGCCGCCGAACGTGACGGGCTCGCTGCACGTCGGGCACGCGCTCGACCACACCATCCAGGACACCCTGGTCCGCCTCAAGCGCATGCAGGGCTACGAGGTGCTCTGGCTGCCCGGCATGGACCACGCCGGCATCGCCACGCAGAACGTGGTGGAGCGCAAGCTCGCCGAGCAGCAGCTCTCCCGGCACGACCTGGGCCGCGAGGCGTTCGTGGCCAAGGTGTGGGAGTGGAAGGCCGAGTCCGGCGGCGCGATCCTCGGCCAGATGCGCCGGCTGGGCGACTCCGTCGACTGGTCCCGTGAGCGCTTCACCATGGACGAGGGGCTCTCCCGGGCCGTCCAGACGATCTTCAAGCGGCTGTACGACGACGACCTGATCTACCGGGCCAACCGGATCATCAACTGGTGTCCGCGCTGCCTCACCGCGCTCAGCGACATCGAGGTGGAGCACACCAACGACGAGGGCGAGCTGGTCTCGATCCGGTACGGCGAGGGTGCCGACTCGATCGTCGTCGCCACCACCCGCGCCGAGACGATGCTCGGTGACACCGCGGTGGCCGTGCACCCCGACGACGAGCGGTACAAGCACCTGGTCGGCACCGAGGTCGAGCTCCCGCTGACCGGCCGGCGGATCCCGATCGTGGCCGACGAGCACGTCGACCCGGCGTTCGGCACCGGCGCGGTCAAGGTGACCCCGGCGCACGACCCGAACGACTTCGAGATCGGCCAGCGGCACCAGCTGCCCAGCATCACCGTGATGGACGAGCGCGCGGTGATCACGGTGCCCGGGCCGTTCGAGGGACTGGACCGTTACGAGGCCCGGCCGGCGGTGGTCGCCGCGCTGCGTGAGCAGGGCCGGATCGTCGCCGAGAAGCGGCCGTACGAGCACTCGGTGGGGCACTGCTCCCGGTGCAAGACCACTGTCGAGCCGCGGCTGTCGCTGCAGTGGTTCGTCAACACCGGCCCGCTGGCCAAGGCGGCCGGCGACGCGGTCCGCGACGGCCGGGTGAAGATCGAGCCGGCCGAGCTGTCGAAGCGGTACTTCGCCTGGGTCGACAACATGCACGACTGGTGCATCTCCCGCCAGCTGTGGTGGGGCCACCGCATCCCGGTGTGGTACGGGCCGAACGACGAGGTCGTCTGCGTCGGGCCGGACGAGGAGCCGCCGACCGGCGAGGGCTGGCGCCAGGACGAGGACGTCCTGGACACCTGGTTCTCCTCCGGCCTGTGGCCGTTCTCCACGCTGGGCTGGCCGGAGCAGACCGCCGAGCTGGAGAAGTTCTACCCGACCAGCGTGCTGGTCACCGGCTACGACATCCTGTTCTTCTGGGTGGCCCGGATGATGATGTTCGGGCTCTACGCGATGGACGGCAAGCAGCCGTTCGACGTGGTCAACCTGCACGGCATGGTGCGTGACCAGTTCGGCAAGAAGATGTCGAAGTCGTTCGGCAACGTGGTCGACCCGCTGGACTGGATCAACCGGTACGGCGCCGACGCCACCCGCTTCACGCTGGCCCGCGGCGCCAACCCCGGCTCCGACGTGCCGATCAGCGAGGAGTGGTGCCAGGGCTCCCGCAACTTCTGCAACAAGCTGTGGAACGCCACCCGGTTCGCGCTGATGAACGGCGCGACGGTCGAGGGCGACCTGCCCGCGGCGAGCGAGCTCAGCGCCATCGACAAGTGGATCCTGTCCCGCCTGCAGCACACCGTGGCCGAGGTCAACGAGCAGTTCGACTCGTACGAGTACGCCAAGGTCTGCGACACGCTGTACCACTTCGCGTGGGACGACGTCTGCGACTGGTACGTCGAGCTCAGCAAGCCGGTGCTGGCCCAGGACACCGCCGAGGCGGCCCGCAGCCGGCGGGTGCTCGGGCACGTCCTCGACCAGCTGCTGCGCCTGCTGCACCCGGTCATCCCGTTCGTCACCGAGGAGCTGTGGATCGCGCTCACCGGCGGCGAGACGGTGATGACCGCGGCCTGGCCCGCCGTCGACCACGCGTTGGTCGACGACGCCGCCGAGGAGGAGCTGGCCGCCCTGCAGAAGGTGGTCACCGAGGTCCGGCGGTTCCGTTCCGACCAGGGGCTCAAGCCGAGCCAGCGGGTCTCCGCCGCGCTGACCGGCCTGGGGAACGTCGGTATCGACACGCACGAGCCGCTGATTCGTTCGCTGGCCCGGCTGGACGCGCCGGCCGCCGGCTTCACCGCTACCGCCACCCTGGCGGTGACCGGTGGGATCACCGTCGACCTGGACACCCGCGGGGCGATCGACGTGGCCGCCGAGCGGGCCCGGCTGGAGAAGGACCGCGCCGCCGCCGAGAAGGAGGCCGCGCAGTGCCGGGCCAAGCTGGGCAACGAGGCGTTCGTCGGCAAGGCGCCGGAGGCCGTGGTCGCCAAGATCAAGGACCGGCTGGCCGCCGCTGAGGCGGACCTGGTCCGGATCGCCGCCGCGCTCGAGGCGTTGCCGGCAGCATGAGTTCAGCTGAGTACACCGAGGTGGAGGCCGCGCTCAACGAGCGCGGTTTCACCCGCATGGTCTTCGACATGCAGAAGATCCGGGACCTGATGGACGTGCTGGGCAGCCCGCAGCGGGCGTACCCGGCGATCCACCTGACCGGGACCAACGGCAAGACCAGCACGGCCCGCATGATCGACGCGCTGCTGCGGGCGTGTGGCCTGCACACCGGGCGATACACGAGTCCACACCTGGAAACCGTGCGGGAGCGCATCAGCCTGGACGGGGAGCCGGTCTCGGAGGAGCGGCTGGTCACCACCTATCAGGAGATCGCGCCGCTGGCCGAGCTGATCGACGCGCGCAACACCGAACCGCTCACCTACTTCGACATGACCACGGCGATGGCCTATGCGGCGTTCGCGGACGCCCCGGTGGACATCGCGGTGGTCGAGGTCGGGCTGGGCGGTGAGGAGGACGCGACCAACGTCATCGAGGCGGGCGTCTGCGTGCTGACCCCGATCGGGCTCGACCACACCGAGTGGCTCGGCGACACCATCGAGGACATCGCCTGGGCCAAGGCCGGGATCATCCACAAGGGCGCCACCGTGATCACCGCGGTGCAGGACGAGGAGGCCATGCGGCCGATCCTGGAGCGCTGCGCCCAGATGGGCGCCACCCTGGCCCGGGAGGGCAGCGAGTTCGGGGTGGTTCAGCGGACTCAGGCCGTCGGCGGCCAGGTGCTGGTCCTGCAGGGGCTCGGCGGCGTCTACGAGGAGATCTTCCTGCCGCTGTTCGGGGCGCACCAGGCGCAGAACGCCGCGCTCGCGCTCGCCGCTGTCGAGGCGTTCCTCGGCGCCGGGCCGAACAAGCAGATCGACATCGACCTGATCCGCGAGGGGTTCGCCCAGGTCGACTCGCCGGGCCGGCTGGAACGGGTGCGCAGCGCACCGGCCATCCTGCTGGACGGCGCGCACAACCCGCACGGGATGGCCGCCACGGTGACCGCGCTGGAGGAGGAGTTCAGCTTCCGGCACCTGGTCGTGGTGCTCGCGGTGCTCGGCGACAAGGACGTGACAGGGCTGCTCGACCTGCTCGAGCCGGTGGCCGCCCGGATCGTGGTGACGCAGAACAGCTCGCCGCGGTCGATGCCGGTGACCGAGCTCGCGCAGCTGGCGGCCAACGTGTTCGGCGAGGACCGGGTGAGTGTCGCGGAAACCATGCCGGACGCCATCGAGGAGGCCGTGGTGCTCGCCGAGGAGGACGCGTCCGGCGAGATGAGCGGCGTCGGGGTGCTGATCACCGGCTCGGTGGTGACCGTCGCCGACGCGCGGAAACTGCTGAAGCGATGACCGGTCCGGAGGAGGGCGCGATGCCCGCTGAGGGTGAGGCGGGTGCCGCGCCGCGGCGTTCCGGACTGAAGAATCCAGAAGCCGCCGTACGCGGTCTCGGCGCCGGAACACTGGCCCTCGAGGCGATCGTGCTGCTCCTGGCGATCCAGCCGATCCGCATCCTCGGGGTCGACCTGAGCGGCTGGCAGATCGGGCTGGTGATCGGGCTGGCGGTGCTGGCCGCGCTGCTCGCCGGATGCATGCGGCGGCGGTGGGGCTGGGGCGCCGGGACGGCGTTGCAGGTGGCGTTGCTGGCGAGCGGGCTGGTGGTGCACTGGTCGCTCACCGCGCTCGGCGTGATCTTCGGGCTGGCCTGGGCCTACGCGACGTACGTGCGGCGGTCGATCCTCGGCTGACGCCGGGGCGGCGGTCGAGCGGCGTGCGCCTGTGGTGCGTGGGTTGCCGGGCCGGGCTGGATGGGTGAGGCGTGACTGAGGGGGAGCCACCGACGTGGCTCCCCTCAGTCGTTTCAGGCTTCCGGGTCCGGGCGGACGGCTCGCCACTGGGTGATGGCGATGTTGTGGTTGTCCGGGTCGCGGAAGGTGGCGGACCAGAGTTCCAGCTTGTCGCCGCGGTTGACCGGGCGGGGGGAGTGGACGAACTTGACGCCCTTGGCCTTCAGCTCGTCGTGCACCGCCTCGATGTCGCCGACCTCCAGGTTGAGGTAGATCTGCCGGCCGGCTTCCGTCGAGAGATTGGGTACGGCGCGCAGTACCACCCGGGTGTCGCCGGACGCCAGCACCGAGGAACCGTCACCCGAGTCGATCTCGAAGAAGCCGAGCGTGTCGCGGTAGAAGACGATCGACCGGGCGAGCTCGGTGACCAGGATGGTGATGCCCACGCCGTGGATGGCGCCGGCCGGGCCGGGCCGGGCACTCGGGTAGGCGGTGATCACCTCGGCGGCTTGTTCGTCGGGCTCCGGACGACCGGAGAAGTCGCCCCATGGGCTGCCGGTGGGCCTCGGGGCCGGCTGACCCGGCGTCGGTTGAGCGGTCCGCGGATCCGTAGGAGCGTCGTCCGCCACCGGCTCGCCGGCCGTGGATGCGGCGGTCGGTGTGTTGTCGGCCGGGAGTACGGCGGTCGGTGTGTTGTCGGCCGATGGCTCGCCGGCCGGGGAAGCGGCGGGCGGCGCGCTGTCGGTCGGCGCCTGGCCGGCGGGGAACGCGGCGGCTGGTGCGCTGTCGGCCGGCGCCTCGCCGGCGGGAAACGCGGCAGCTGGCGCGGTGCCGGTCGGCGCCGGGCCGGCCGGGGAGGCGGCGGCTGGCTTGTTTCCGGCCGGTGGCATGTCGGCGGCCGACGTTTTGCTGGCCTGTGGCACGTCGGTCGATCGCTGGCCGGCCACGGGTTCCGCCACGGGGGGCTCCTCGGCCGGGCGTTCCGCAGCCGGGGGTTCGGCTGTCGGCGGTTTCTCGGTCGAGGGTTCGGCGTTCGGCGGGTCGGTGGGCGGGATCTCCTCGGCGGGAGGAGCGACGATGCCGGCGGCTACGGCCGGGGCGGCGGCCGAGGTCGACTCGGGCGGGGTGATCGGGCTGTCGTCGAGCGGGATGTCGATGTCGTCCGCAGGCGGTGTGGGGCCCGCTGGGCGCCCGGTGGTCGGCGCGGGTGCGGTGGGGAGCGGCCGGTCCGGGGCCGGCGCGGCAGGAGGTGGCGCGACCGGGGTCGGGGCCGCGGAACTGGTGGGTTCCGGACGCGGCTCGGCTCGGTGGGTGGTCGAGGTGGGCTCCGGCCGGGCGGCCGGCATCGGGATGGGGCCGGCCGCGGCGGACGCCGCCGGCACCTCGGGGCCGCCGGTGGCCGGGGTGGGCTCGTCCGGATCGGGATGCGGGTCGCCGGTGTCAGCTGCCGGGTACGCGCTGGTGGGGAACGCGATCGTCGGGTAGTCGGCGTCGCCCTGGTCGGCGGAAGTGCGTTGCATGGGCGCGGCCGGCCGGTACTCGGTGTCGCTCTGCTCAGGCGCTACCGACGCACGGCCGCCGGCGGTGGCGGGCTGGGCGGTCTCGGTGGGCTGGGCGACCTGGCTGGGCTGGGCGGCCTGGGTGGGCTGCGTGGGCTGCGTGGTCTGGGCAGTGTCAGTGGGCTGGGTGGCCTGGTTGGGCTGGGCGGTCTCGGTGGGCTGGGCGACCTGGCTGGGCTGGGCGGTCCCGGCGGGCTGGGTGGACTCGCTGGGCTGGGTGGACTCGCTGGGCTGGGTGACGAAGCGGGTGCGGCCGGAGTGGGTGGAGGCAGGCTCCGGGGTGGGGGCTTCCGGGGTGGTCACCGCGACGGCGGGCTTTGCGGGGGCCGGGTCGTCGAGGGGGATGTCGATCAGCGGGTCGCTGTCGTGGTCGTCGGCAGGGGTTCGCTGGGTGGGCGGGCGGCCGTAGCCCGCCGGAGTCTCGGTCACCGGTGGTGCGGAGACCGGCGTGGTGGCTTCCGGCTCGACCGTTGCCGTTGTCGCGGTGGTGCGTCGCTTCGGGCTGGGGCGGGAGCCGGGTGGCCGGGAGCCGGCGGTGCGTGCGGCGGACGTGGTGGTGCCGGTGGAGGCCGCAGTGGTGTGTGCGGCCGATGTGGTGGTGCCGGCGGGGGCCGCAGTGGTGTGTGCGGCTGATGTGGTGGTGCCGGTGGAGGCCGCAGCGGTGCGTGTGGCCGGGTCGGCGGCCGTGCGGGGAGCTGGTGTGACCGTGTCGGCGGTGGGGGCGGCCGGGCGGGAGGGCGAACCGGTGCCCGCGGTGGCAGCCGCGGCGCCGGCGGTCGCGGCAGCGGCCCCGGCGGTGGCGTAGGCGGCTGTCGGGCCGGTGCCGGACGAGGGCTGGTAGCCGGCGGTTTCGGAAGGGGCCGGGCGGGAGTAGTCGGCGGCGGCCCTCGGCGGTGGCGGGAAGTCCGAACCGGTTGGTGTCGAGGTGGCGTAGCCGGTGCTGCCGGGTCCCGGGGGAGGCGGGTAGTCGAAGCCGGCCGAGTAGTCGCCGGCCCCCGGGGGCGGGGGAGGCGGGAAGTCCTCGATGGCGGTGGTGGCCGAAGGGGCCGGTGGCGGCGGGAAGTCGTAGGAGTCCGCTCCGCCGGCCGCCGAGCTGGGTGTGGACGGGCCGGGCGGCGGTGGGTAGCTGGCCGAGGGCCAGGTCTCGGAGGAGGCGCCCGAGCCGGGCCGGTTGGTGGCGGTGCCGGGGCCGCGCTCCTTGGCGATGGCCCCGGCCTGGTCGGCGAGGTCAGCGGCGGGGCCCCCCGCCGCCGGCGCCCGCGACCCGGTGGCAGCGGACGAAGGTGTGGCCGCCGAGAAAGAGGGCGGCGGCGAGGCCGGGGCAGGGGAGGTGGGCGCGGAGGAGGCGGCCGCGGAAGACGAGGGTGCTGCCGAGGCGGGCGCCGGTGAGGTGGGGGTGGAAGCGGGCGGCGGCGAGGTGGGCGCGGCGGAGGAATCCGCGAAGGAAGCGGGCGCCGGGGAGGTGGGTGCCGAGGTCGCGGGGGAGGCGGTGGACGCCGGGCCGGTGGCGCCCCGGCCCGCGGCGGCGCGGCGGGGGAGGGTGGTGGCCTGGTCCTCGCCGCCGACCAGCTGGCCCTCGACGACCTTGCCGTGCGGGGTGTCGCGGACCACTACCGGGGTGGTGACGTGGTCCTCGGCGAACGCCGGCTCCTCGAGCGGGCTGAAGTCGGTGTCCTCGCGGCTCTCCCACGGACCGGGGGCGACCGCGCCGAGCACGTCGTCGTCAGCCTCCTCCTCGAGGTCGTCGCCCAGGTCGGGCTGGACCGGCGGGGGCGGGTCGCCGGCCGGGCCGACGTCCGCCGCCTCCTTCCAGTTGACCCGGACGCGGCGGGTGTCGTCGACGTCGACGGTGATCGGCACTGTCGTGTTGATCGCCGGCCATTTCGCGACCGGCACCCGGCCGTCCCGGATCACCTTGTCGAACGTGCCCAGGCCGGGGGCCACCACGATGGCCCTGATCTCGGCGCGGCCGTAGGCGCCGGCCACCGGTGGCGGGGTGATGTCGACGATCTCGGCGGTGCCGGCCACGGTGGCCCGGCCGCCGCGGCGCACGTTGCTCACCATGGCGAGCGCGATGGCGATCGCGAGCACGACGAGGCCGAAGATCGCTACTGGCCAGCTCGACATGCCGAGCCCGAAAACGATCACAAAGACCGCGAGCGTGCCCATGACCGCCGCCACCAACTTGCGTGCCGGGGCGATGGGCCGGCCGGTCTGGTTCGCCACTGTGGACCTCCCGTTGTTCCCGTCAGGTTATGGCCCGCCGGTCACTGAGCGAAAGTGCGGTAGTACCGACATCGTCGCTCGCCGTGTCGGAGGTACCGATAGGCTGAACCTCAGGCGTGTCGGCCTGTCGTCTTCCCGGAGGAACCACGTGTCCAGCAACACCGCACCAGCCAGTACCGAGCGTTCGCTCGTGCTCATCAAGCCTGACGCGGTACGCCGCGGTCTGCTCGGCGAGATTCTGTCGCGTTTCGAGCGTAAGGGGCTGGTCATCGAGGCGCTGGAGTTGCGCACGATGGACGCCGAGCTGGCCGACCAGCACTACGCCGAGCATGTGGACAAGGCGTTCTACCCGCCGCTGAAGGGCTTCATGACCAGCGGCCCGCTCGCCGCCGTGGTGCTCTCCGGGGACCAGGCGATCGAGGTGATCCGCGCCATGATCGGCGCGACCGACGGGCGCAAGGCGGCGGCCGGCACCATCCGTGGTGACCTGGCCCTGTCCAACCGGGAGAACCTGGTGCACGCCTCGGACTCGCCGGACAGCGCCAAGCGCGAGCTGGCGCTCTGGTTCCCCAAGCTCTGAGCTGAGCGGGCTGTCCGCCGCTGATCATTGGCAGCGGCGGACCGGCCCGATGTTCAGGACCCGTCCACCTCGGGGTCAACTGGGATCGATAGGCATCAGGGCATGACTTCGATCTCACGACGCAACCTGCTGCGAGCCGGGGTGGCCGGTGGCGTGGCCGGCGCCCTCGTCGAGGCTCCGGCGTTCTCCAGCGCCGGCAGCCGGCCGGTGCTCACCCACGGCGTGCAGAGCGGTGACGCCACCGCCGACTCGGCGGTGGTCTGGACCCGGGCGGACCGGCCCGGCCGGCTCTGGGTGCAGGCCAGCCGCCGCCCCGACTTCCGTGGCTCGCGAGTGGTCCGTGGCCCGCTCGTCACCCCGGACACCGACCTCACCGGCAAGGTGCGGCTGCGCGGGCTGCCGGCCGGCGAGAAGGTCTACTACCGGGCCCGGGTGGAGAGCCTGGAGCGGCCGGGACTGTTCAGCCAGCCGGTGGACGGCACCTTCCGTACCGCGCCGACCCGGCGTGGCGACATCAGGTTCGTCTGGACCGGGGACGTGGTGGGGCAGGGCTGGGGCATCGACCCGGCCTTCGGCGGGCTCGAGTTGTTCGACTCGGCGCGGCTGCGCGAGCCGGACTTCCTCCTGCACAGCGGCGACACGGTGTACGCCGACGGCCCGCTGGCGGAGACCGTCACGCTGCCGGACGGCCGGATCTGGCGCAACCGGCTCACCGACGCGAAGCTCAAGGTCGCCGAGACCCTCGACGAGTACCGCGGGCAGTACGCCTACAACCTGCTCGACGACGCGTACAAGCGGTTCACGGCGGCGGTCCCGCAGATCAACCAGTGGGACGACCACGAGGTGCTGAACAACTGGTACCCCGGGGAGATCCTGGAGGACGCCCGGTACACCGAGAAGCGGGTGGACGTGCTGGCCGCCCGGGCGCACCGGGCCTACCACGAGTGGGTGCCCGTCCCGTCGCGCAGCGGGCCGGTCCACCGGAAGATCTCGTACGGGCCGCTGCTCGACATCTTCGTGCTGGACATGCGCACGTTCAAGGACCCGAACACCGACGACACCTACGCCGACCCGAAGCGCGGGCTGCTCGGGCGGGAGCAGCGGCAGTGGCTGATCGACGGCCTGCGGCACAGCCGGGCGACCTGGAAGATCATCGCCAACGACCTGCCGCTCGGCCTGATCGTGCCGGACTCCCCGGCCGGCCAGGAGGGTGTGGCGCAGGGCGACAACGGCGTGCCGCGGGGCCGGGAACTGGAGTTCGCCGAGGTGCTGCGGGCGGCGCACCGGCACGGCGTGACGGGCATCGTGTTCCTGACCGCCGACGTGCACTACACCGCGGCGCACCACTACGACCCGAAGCGGGCCGCGGTGCAGGACTTCGCGCCGTTCTGGGAGTTCGTGTCCGGGCCGGCGCACGCCGGCGCGTTCGGGCCGAACACGCTGGACGGGACGTTCGGGCCGGAGGCGGTCTTCGTGCACGCGCCGCCGGTCGCCAACACCTCGCCGGCGCTGGGCTATCAGCACTTCGGTGAGGTGGAGATCGACGGGCACTCCGGAGCGCTCACCGTGCACCTGCGGGACCGCCAGGGCGCCTCGCTCTGGTCGACCACGCTGCACCCCTGACCGGCCACGGGGTCCGGGCGCACCGCGCCCGGACCCCGCGCCGGTGTGCCGGGGAGCGGCCCGGACCGGCCGGGATGGGCGGCGGTCCGTAGCCGGGACACGGCCCGGATGCCCGCCGGGCGGTCCGGACCGGCGGCGGACCTCGCGGGCCGCCACGGGACTTCGCCCAGCCGTACCGGATCAGGTTTTTGATCTTGATTTTCGGGGGACCGGAATGCGGATGAGGGAAGCCTTCCGGGGCCGGTATCGTTGAGCGGACGCAGGCGACGAACCGGCCATCACCGGGGAGCCTCCGGAAGAACCGGCTTTCGCGAGAAACGCCGTAGTAGAACCGGGCGGATCGGCACGCGCAGCAGCCGGCGAATGAGCGGGCGGGTGACAAACCCGCCAAGCGAGGTGGTACCGCGGGCGTGGAAATGACGCGCTCGTCCTCGCAGTCAGGTCATGACTGTTTGAGGAGCACCATGTATCCGAAGCACACCGACGCGTCGGGCGTTCCGGCCTCGCCGGACCTGCCGGCGGTCGAGCGCGCCGTCCTGAAGCACTGGGCCGAGGACAAGACCTTCGAGGCGTCCGTCGAGCGGCGGCCGGCCGGGGAGAACGGCGCCAACGAGTACGTCTTCTACGACGGGCCGCCCTTCGCGAACGGGCTGCCGCACTACGGGCACCTGTTCACCGGGTACGTGAAGGACGTGGTCCCGCGCTACCAGACGATGCGCGGCAAGCACGTGGAGCGCCGGTTCGGCTGGGACACCCACGGCATGCCGGCCGAGATCGAGGCGGAGAAGCAGCTCGGCATCACCACCAAGGCGCAGATCGTCGAACTCGGCATCGACAAGTTCAACGAGGCCTGCCGCACGTCGGTGCTCGCCTACACCAAGGACTGGGAGGGGTACGTCACCCGCCAGGCCCGCTGGGTGGACTTCGCGAACGACTACAAGACCCTCGACCCCAGTTACATGGAGTCGGTCATGTGGGCGTTCAAGACCCTCCATGACAAAGGCCTGGTGTACGAGGGTTTCCGCGTCCTGGCCTACTGCTACCGGTGTGAGACGCCGCTGTCGAACACCGAGACGCGGATGGACGACGTCTACCGGGACCGGACCGATCCCGCTCTGACGGTGAAGTTCCGGCTCTCCACCGGTGAGGACATCGCGGTGTGGACGACCACGCCGTGGACCCTGCCCTCCAACCTGGCGCTCGCCGTCGGACCCGACATCGAGTACGCGGTGTTGTCCGACGAGTCCGGGCAGAAGCTCATCATGGGTGCCGGGCGGGTGGCCGCCTACGCCAAGGAGCTCGAGGGGTACGAGCCGGTCGGCACGGTGCTGGGCAGCGAGCTCGTCGGCCGCCGGTACACCCCGCTCTTCGACTACCTGCGGGAGCCGGCCGGCGAGAACGCCTTCCAGGTGCTCGGCGCCGACTTCGTCACCACCGAGGACGGCACCGGCGTGGTGCACATGGCGCCCGCGTTCGGTGAGGACGACCAGAACGCCTGCACCGCGGCCGGCATCCCGACGGTGGTCACCGTGGACGAGCAGACCCGGTTCACCTCGCTGGTCCCGGACTTCCAGGGGGTGCAGGTCTTCGACGCGAACAAGCCGGTGATCGCCACGCTCAAGGAGCGCGGCGTGGTGGTGCGGCACGACGGGTACACGCACTCGTACCCGCACTGCTGGCGCTGCGACACCCCGCTGGTCTACAAGGCGGTGTCGTCCTGGTTCGTGGCGGTGACCAGGTTCCGGGACCGGATGGTCGAGCTGAACCAGGAGATCACCTGGACGCCGGCGCACATCAAGGACGGCTCGTTCGGCAAGTGGCTGGCGAACGCGCGGGACTGGTCGATCTCCCGGAACCGGTTCTGGGGCTCGCCGATCCCGGTGTGGAAGTCGGACGACCCGCAGTACCCGCGGGTGGACGTCTACGGGTCCTTCGAGGAGATCTCGCGGGACTTCGGGGTGGCGGTGACCGATCTGCACCGGCCCGGCGTGGACGAGCTGACCCGGCCGAACCCGGACGACCCGACCGGGAAGTCGACGATGCGCCGGGTTCCCGAGGTGCTGGACTGCTGGTTCGAGTCCGGGTCGATGCCGTTCGCCCAGGTGCACTACCCGTTCGAGAACAAGGACTGGTTCGAGCACCACTACCCGGGTGACTTCATCGTGGAGTACATCGGGCAGACGCGCGGCTGGTTCTACACCATGCACGTGCTGGCCACGGCGCTCTTCGACCGGCCGGCGTTCCGGAACTGCCTGAGCCACGGCATCCTGCTGGGCGAGGACGGGCGCAAGATGTCGAAGTCGCTGCGCAACTATCCGGACGTGTACCGGGTGTTCGACACCTACGGGTCGGACGCGATGCGCTGGATGCTGATGTCGTCCCCGGTGCTGCGGGGCGGGGACATGCCGGTCACCGAGACGGCGATCCGGGACTCGGTGCGGCAGGTGCTGTTGCCGCTGTGGAACGTCTGGTACTTCTTCAGCTTGTACGCCAATGCCTCGTCCTACGAGGCGACGTTCCGGACTTCGTCCGAGCACCTGCTCGACCGCTACATCCTCGCCAAGACGGGGGAGCTGGTCACCGAGGTGCGGCGCCAGATGGACGACTACGACATCTCCGGTGCGGCCGGAAGTGTGCGGACCTATCTGGACGCGCTGACCAACTGGTACGTCCGCCGCTCCCGGGACCGCTTCTGGGCGGGCGACGTCGACGCGTTCGACACGCTGGCCACCGTGCTGGAGACCCTCTGCCGGGTGGTGGCCCCGCTGGCTCCGCTCACCGCCGAGGAGGTCTGGCGCGGCCTGACCGGCGAGCGGTCGGTGCACCTGACCGACTGGCCGTCGGCCGACGCGTTCCCGGCCGACCACGACCTGGTCGCCTCGATGGACGCGATCCGGGACGTGGCCTCGGCGGCGCTGTCGCTGCGCAAGGCGAAGGCGCTCCGGGTCCGGCTGCCGCTGGCCAAACTGACGGTGGCGTCGCCGGCCGGCTCGCTCAGCGGGTTCGCCGATCTGCTCAAGGACGAGGTCAACGTCAAGGACGTGGTCTTCACCGACGACGTCGCGGCGTACTGCCAGCAGGTGCTCACCGTGGTGCCCCGGGCGCTCGGCCCGCGCGTCGGCAAGCAGGTCCAGCAGGTCATCAAGGCGGTCAAGTCCGGTGACTGGGAGCTCGTCGACGGCGCCCCGGTCGCGGCCGGGATCACCCTGGCCGAGGGCGAGTACGAGCTGAAGCTGGTCGCCGCGGACGCGGAGAACTCCGCACCGCTGCCGGCCGGTGCCGGCGTCGTCGTGCTGGACGCCGAGGTCACCCCGGAACTGGCCGCCGAGGGACTGGCCCGGGACGTGATCCGGGTGGTCCAGCAGGCCCGCCGGGACGCCGACCTGGACGTCTCGGACCGGATCACGCTGGTGGTGTCCGCGTCGCCGGCGGTCCGCGAGGCGGTCGAGGCGCACCGCGACTTCGTCGCGGGGGAGACCCTGGCCACGTCGCTGACCTTCGGCGAGACCGCCGGGTTCGCCGGCGAGGTCGGCGACGGGGAACAGATCACTGTCGCCGTCACCGCGGTGTGACATAACCGACTGGCCCGGATGTTCGCCTGACGCGGCGAATGTCCGGGCCGGCTTCAAGATCAATAGTCCATCGCGGCCCCGCGTCCGATAACCTCTCCTCACCCCTTGAACTTTGTTTGCCATGGTCTATCGGAGGATGAGTTGCCGCTGCTCTACTCGATCGGCAAGCTCACCGTCGGCAATGCGCTGATGGTGGGTTGGAAGCCGCGCATCGAGGGCCTCGAGCATGTGCCGAAGACCGGCGGCGCGATCTTCGCCGGTAACCACCTCTCGGTCGCCGACGAACTCTTCCTCGGCGCCGCGGTGCCGCGTCACCTGGCGTTCTGGGCCAAGTCCGACTACTTCGTCGGTAAAGGTGTGAAGGGTTTCTTCTCGCGGAAGCTGATGGAGGGCCTGGGCGCGATCCGGGTCGAGCGGGCCGGCGGGCGCGCCGCGCTCACCGCGTTCGACGCCGCCATCCCGGCGCTCAAGTCCGGCGACCTGGTCGCCGTCTACCCCGAGGGCACCCGCTCGCCGGACGGCCGGCTCTACCGCGGGCGCACCGGCGTGGCCCGGCTGGCCGTCGCGGCCGGTGTCCCGATCATCCCGGTCGGCATGCTCGGCACCGAGATCGTGCAGCCGATCGGCCGGCTCGCCCCCAAGCTGATGCGCGGGGTGGTGACCGTCAAGTTCGGCAAGCCGATCGAGACGATCGGCAGGTCCGACGACCGGACCTCGCTGCGCGAGCTCACCGACCAGGTGATGGGCGAGATCCAGAAGCTCACCGGCCAGGAGTACGTGTCACGGTACGCGCCCAAGCGCGCGGAGTGATCACGCTCCGAACTTCGGGGCGAGCAGCTCCCCGCGCAGGCGGGCGACCAGCTCGGCGCTGTCCGCGATCGAGCGCCGGGTGAGCAGGACGGTGGCCATGCTGCCGTGGTCGGCCCAGGTGCAGACCACGGTGGAGGTGCCGTTCAGCCGGCCGGTGCCGCAGCGTTCGTAGGCGCCGGACTCGTCCAGCGGGTAGTCCTGGACGTCGGTGAGCCCGACCTCGTCGGAGACCCGGTCGAGCTGGCGGGTGACGTCCGCGTCCGGGGTGAACCGCCAGCCGGTCACGCCGTACAGGGTGACGCGTTTGCCGTTGCCGTCGCCGTAGACGCCGGCGAACGCGGCGCCACCGGCCCCGGCGGCGCTCAGCTGGTCGGTCAGCCGGTCGAGGGCGCGCTTACTGGCCTGGTCGGCGCGGAGCCGGAGGTCGCCGACGCGGTCGGGCAGCTCGGCGGAGACCGGGAACTGGGCCAGGGCGGGCCAGCGGTCGTAGGCGAACGGGGCGCCGAACCAGAGGCCGGCCAGGATCGCGATGATCAGCAGCAGACGGCGCAGGCGCCGCCCGCGCCGACGTGGACGCGGTGGCCGGCCGGGACGGGCGCCCTCCGGCGGGCGCGGTGGCCATCCGGGGCGGGCGGCCTCCGGCGGGCGTGGCTGGATCGGGACGCGGTTCGGGGTCGCGGCGGGCGGGTTCGCTGCCGGCGTCCTCGCTGCCGGCGTCCTCGTTTTCGGCGTCCTCGTTTTCGGGCGGCGGAACCAGCCGGCTGCCTTCGGCGGGCCGCTCTCTTGCGGTACGGCCGGCAGCGTTCCGTTGAGCGGCGGGCTCTCCCTGGCCTTGGCCGCGATATCGTTCAGCAGTGCCCGGATCTTCCGCTCTTTTTCCGGCAACACCGCCGCGGGTCGCGTGCTCGTCGACGCGTCCAGCCGGGTCGGCGGCATCTCCACCGGGGGGAGCTGCTCGGTCGTCCAGACCGGGGTGTCCTGGCCGGCCCACGGATCCACCGCCGGCATCGTGGCCCAGTGCTCCGGTTCCGGCTCCCCGCTCACCCGCTCGACCAGCCGCTCCCACATCGACCTGCGCGGCACGGTGGCCGGCACCGGAGCCGCCCCGCTCCATCGGTCCGGGACGTGGCTGGTTGGTGGCTCGTCGGAGGAATCGGCCACGCGGGTCGGATCCGTCATTGCTTTCGATCTCCTTCCGCCGTCCGGTGGCGAGCGTCTTCACCCAGGTTAGGGACGGTGTGCCAACGGGACGACGGGCCCGAATCCACCCAGCACGCACGAATGCCGGACAACGAGGGCGATGTGCGGAACGCTGCGGAGTCGTATGGTTACCCGGATCCGACATCTCGGCACCCGGGTGATACCTCTCACCACGGTCCCACCACTCTGTGCACTGGGGAGGGCGCGTACCGCATGAGCAGCACGCAGCGAAACGCCGTCACGATGTCCGGCAACCAGTCCGGGCAGCCGATGCTGTTCGCCCACGGCTACGGGTGCGACCAGAACATGTGGCGGCTGGTCACGCCGGCCTTCGCCGACACCCACAAGCTGGTGCTCTTCGATCACGTGGGGAACGGGAAGTCCGATCTGTCGGCGTACGACGACGCCAAGTACGCCAGCCTGGACGGGTACGCCACCGACGTACTGGAGATCGTCGAGGAGCACGACCTGCGGGACGTGCTGTTCGTCGGGCACTCGGTGAGCTCGATGATCGGCCTGCTGGCGGCGGTCCGGGAACCGGAGCGGTTCGCCGGCGTGGTGATGGTCGGCCCGTCGCCGCGGTACATCGACGACGAGGTGGCCGGTTACGTCGGCGGGTTCGGCCGGGCCGACATCGAGCAGATGCTGGAGTCGCTGGACAGCAACTTCCTCGGCTGGTCCAGCGCGATGGCCCCGGTGATCATGGGTAACCCGGACCGCCCCGAGCTGGGCGAGGAACTGACCAACTCGTTCTGCCGGACCGACCCGGCGATCGCCAAGAAGTTCGCCCGGGTCACCTTCCTCTCGGACAACCGGCGGGACCTGCCGCGGATGCCCGTACCGTCGCTGATCCTGCAGTGTTCGGACGACGTGATCGCGCCCACCGTGGTCGGTGAGTACGTTCACGAGCACACCCCGCACAGCACGTTCGCCGCCCTGAACGCGACGGGGCACTGCCCGAACCTGAGCGCTCCGCAGGAGACGGTTGACGCCATCAAGTCCTGGTTGTAGACAGCGGGCATGATCGGCGGAGCACTGGCGTGAGTGAATCCGGTAGGCCGGACGTGACACAGGAGCTGCGATTGCCCTGGGACGACGATCCCGAGGAGCTGTACGAGCACGCGCCCTGCGGTTACCTGACGACGCTCCCGGACGGCACCGTCGTCCGGGTCAACCAGACGTTCCTGTCCTGGACCGGCTACCACCGTTCCGACCTGATCGGGCACCGGCGGTTCCGTGACCTGCTCACCCCGGGTTGCCAGATCTACCACGAGACCCACTACGCGCCGTTGCTGACGATGCAGGGCGAGGTGCACGAGATCGCCCTGGACGTGGTCTGCGCGGACGGCTCCCGGGTGCCCGTGCTGGTCAACTCGGTGCTGGAACGCGGCCCGGGCGGGGCGCCGCGGGTGATCCGGACCATGGTCTTCAACGCCACCGAGCGGCGCAGCTACGAGAACGAGCTGCTGGCCGCCCGGAACGTCGCGGAGGCCGCGGAGAAGCGGATCCGGGTCCTGCAGCGGATAGTGGCCGACCTGGCCGCCGCGCCCACCGAGGCGGAGGTGGCCGAGGCCGTGGTCCGGGCGCCGGAACAGGCGTTCGAGGCCACCAGCAGCAGCATCTACCTGGTCGATCAGGAGCGCGACCAGCTGATCGCGGTGTCCTCCACCGATCCGATGACCGGCAACTGGGACGACATGCCGCGCTCGTCCCGCCGCGCGGTGGCCGAGGTGGCCCGGCGCGGCGACCTGCACGTGGTGCACAACCTGGCCGAGGCGGCCGAGCACTTCCCGGACCTGGCCGAGACGATGACCCGGTCCGGCCGGCGCACCGTGGTGCTGCTGCCGCTGACCACCGGCCCGATCGAGGACCAGGCCGGGGTGGTGGTGCTCGGCGTGCTGGCGTTCAGCTTCGCCGACGAGCGGGTGCTGAGCCCCGGCGAGCTGCGGGTGATCCGGCTGCTCGGCCAGCAGGCCGGCCAGGCGCTGGACCGGGCCCGGCTCTACGACGACGTCCGCCGCCGCGAGGAGCGGGCGGCCTTCCTGGCCGGTGTCACCCGGGCGCTGGACGAGGAGCACCGGCTGTTGCAGCGCAGCCGCCGGCTGGTCGAGCAGGTGGTACCGGACATCGCGGACTGGGCCGCGGTGCGGTTGCACGTCGGCCCGGCCGGGCTGCGCGAGGAGGCCGGCGGCCCGCCGCCGGACCAGGAGCTGCTGGCCGAACGGATCGCCGGCGCCACCCACGCGGCGGCGCCGGTCTTCGCCACCGAGGGGGACCGGCTGGACTGCACGGTGCTGCCGCTGACCGCGCGCGGGCGGGTGCTGGGCACCCTGTCGCTGCGGATGGCGCCGGACCGGCGCGGCGCCGAGGCGGAGCGGGCGTTCCTGGCCGATCTGGCCGACCGGGCCGGCCTGGCGCTCGAGAACGCCCGGCTCTACGAGCAGGAACGCGCGATCGCCCAGTCCCTGCAGCGCAGCCTGCTCGCCACCGATCTGCCCTCCGGCGACCCGCGGTTCGCGGTGGAGACCCACTACCAGGCCGGCGGGCTCGACCTGGAGGTCGGCGGCGACTGGTTCGACGCCTTCCTGATCACCCCGAACCGGCTGGCCGTGGTGGTCGGCGACGTGGTCGGCAGGGGTCTCGAGGCGGCCAGCACGATGGGCCAGCTGCGCAGCGCGATCCGGGCCCTGGCGACCCAGGAGAGCGGTCCGGCCCGGCTGCTGGAGGGGCTGGACCGGTTCTGCCAGCGGGTCGAGTCGGCGCGGATGGCCACCGTGGTCTACGCCGAGGTCGACCTGGAGGCGTGCGAGCTGGTCTACGCCTGCGCCGGGCACCTGCCGCCGCTGCTGCACCAGCCGGCCGGCTCCGCCGAGTTCCTGCTGCAGGCCCGCTCCGGCCCGCTCGGCTCGCGTGCCGCCGACCTGCGCCGCACCGAGCACCGGGTGAGCCTGTCACCGGGCAGCCGCCTGCTGCTCTACACCGACGGCCTGGTGGAGCGCCGGGACCGGCCGATCGACAGGGGCTTCGAGGTGCTCAACCGGGCGTTCAGCCGGCTGCGTGGCGCCCCGCTGAAAGGCCTCACCGCCGGCCTGGCCGACACCATGGTGGGCCGCGAGAACGCCGACGACGTCTGCCTGCTCTGCCTGACGCTGGGCGTCGAGGAGCGGCTGGAGCGCTCGCTCGGCGCCGACCCGCTGCAGATCGCGCTGCTCCGCTCCGACCTGCGGGCCTGGATGATCGGGCAGGGCGTGGACGAGGATTGTCTGAACGCGGTGCTGCTGGGCTGTTCCGAGGCGGTGGCGAACGCCATCGAGCACGGGTACCGCAACGATCCGTTCGGCGTGGTGGACGTGTCCGCCACGATCACCGCGGACGCGGTGGAGGTCCGGGTCTTCGACCGCGGCAGCTGGCGCGGCCCCGGCCACTCGCGCGGGCGCGGCCTGAGGCTGATCGAGGAATCGATGGACGAGGTGTTGTTCGACAGGGCTGACGGGACCACGGTGACCATGCGCCGGCATCGGGGAGATGGGCTCTCATGACGGATCAGTGGGTGACGTTCTCCAAGATCGGGCCCGCCGAGGCGGTCCATCTGAAGGGTGAGATCGACCTGGCGAACGCCCACGCCATCGGCCGGGCGATAGTGGCCCGCACCACGGCGGCCGACGCCGTGCTGATCGACCTGACCGCCGTCTCGTTCCTGGACAGCGCCGGGGTGCGGCTGCTCGACCTGATCGTCGGCGAGCTGGACGAACGCGGCAAACCGATCCGGCTGGTGGTCGGCGAGCGCGGTGCGGCCCGGATGACGCTGCAGCTCTGCGCGTTCCGTACCGATCTGTTCGCCGTCGATCTGGACCATGCCGCTGCGGAACTGGCTGGCTAGACCCTCGCGTACGCTGGACACCCATGAGCGTGAGTTCCGTCTTCCCGCAGCTCGAGCAGCTACTGCCCCGGGTCAGCAAACCGATCCAGTACGTGGGCGGCGAGCTCGGCGCCGTTGTCAAGGACTGGGACGCCACCGTCGTCCGGTGGGCGCTGATGTACCCCGACGCCTATGAGGTCGGCCTGCCCAACCAGGGCGTGCAGATCCTCTACGAGGTGCTCAACGAGCAGCCGGACGTGCTGGCCGAGCGGACCTACTCGGTCTGGCCCGACCTCGAGGCGCTGATGAAGGAGAACGGGGTTCCCCAGTTCACCGTCGACGCGCATCGTCCGGTCCGGGCGTTCGACGTCCTCGGTCTGTCGTTCGCCACCGAGCTCGGCTACACCAACATGCTCAGCGCCCTCGACCTGGCCGGGATCCCGCTGGAGAGCAAGGACCGTACGGTCGAGGACCCGATCGTGCTGGCCGGTGGCCACGCCAGCTTCAACCCGGAGCCGATCGCCGACTTCATCGACGCCGCGGTGCTGGGCGACGGCGAGGAGGCCGTCCTGGAGATCACCGGGATCATCCGGGAGTGGAAGGCCGAGGGCTGCCCCGGCGGGCGGGACGAGATCCTGCTGCGCCTGGCGCGGACCGAGAGCATCTACGTGCCGCGGTTCTACGACGTCGACTACCTGCCCGACGGCCGGATCCAGCGTGTCGTGCCGAACCGTCCGGATGTCCCGTTCCGGGTGGCCAAGCGGACGACGATGGACCTGGACGCCTGGCCGTACCCGAAGAAGCCGCTGGTCCCGCTCGCCGAGACGGTGCACGAGCGGTACGCCGTGGAGATCTTCCGGGGCTGCACCCGGGGTTGCCGGTTCTGCCAGGCCGGCATGATCACCCGCCCGGTGCGGGAGCGGTCGATCACCACCGTCGGCCAGATGGTCAAGGAGGGCCTGGAGTTCTCCGGGTACAGCGAGGTCGGCCTGCTCTCGCTCTCCAGCGCCGACCACTCGGAGATCGGCGACATGTGCTCCGGGCTGGCCGAGCAGTACAAGGACACCAACGTCTCGCTGTCGCTGCCGTCCACCCGGGTCGACGCGTTCAACATCGATCTGGCCCAGGAGCTGTCCCGCAACGGGCGGCGCACCGGCCTCACCTTCGCGCCGGAGGGCGGCTCGGAACGGATCCGCAAGGTCATCAACAAGATGGTGACCAAGGAGGACCTGATCCGGACCGTGGTCACGGCGTACTCGAACGGCTGGCGCCAGGTGAAGCTGTACTTCATGTGCGGCCTGCCCAGCGAGACCGACGAGGACGTGCTGGAGATCGCCGAGATGGCGCACGAGGTGATCCGGGCCGGCCGCGAGGCCGCCGGCACCAAGGACATCCGGTGCACGGTGTCGATCGGCGGTTTCGTGCCGAAACCGCACACCCCGTTCCAGTGGGCGAAAATGGACACGCCCGAGGTCATCGACGGCCGCCTCAAGATGCTCAAGCAGGCGATCAACAGTGACCGTTCGCTGGGCCGGGCGATCGGTTTCCGCTATCACGACGGCGAGCCGTCGCTGATCGAGGGCCTGCTGTCCCGCGGCGACCGCCGGGTCGGCGCGGTCATCCGCACGGTCTGGGAGAAGGGCGGCCGGTTCGACGGCTGGTCCGAGCACTTCTCCTACGCCCGATGGGTCGAGGCCGCCGCGGAGGCTCTCGCGCCGTTCGGCGTCGACCTCGACTGGTACACCACCCGCGAGCGCGAGGAGGCCGAGGTCCTGCCCTGGGACCACCTCGACTCCGGCCTCGACAAGGACTGGCTCTGGCAGGACTGGCAGGACTCGATGAGCGAGTTCGAGCAGGACGACTGCCGCTGGACCCCGTGCTTCGACTGCGGCGTGTGCCCGTCGATGGACACCGAGATCCAGATCGGCCCGACCGGTAAGAAGCTGCTTCCCCTGACCCCGGTGAACGGACTGCGGGTCCCCGCTTAGGAGTTCGAGATTCCCCCGAAGAACCAGCCCGTGGGCGGTCAGGCCCCGGTCGTGCAGCGGATCCGCCTTCGCTATGCGAAGCGCGGACCGCTGCGCTTCACCTCGCACCGCGACTTCGCCCGCGCCTTCGAGCGCGCGCTGCGCCGCGCCGGTGTGCCGATCGCCTTCTCCCAGGGTTTCACCCCACACCCCAAGATTTCGTACGCCAGTGCCGCGCCCACCGGCGTCGGCAGCGAGGCCGAGTACCTCGAGATCGGCCTGCAAGCCGAGGTCGACCCGGAGCAGCTGAGGGTCGCCCTGGACGCGGCCCTCTCGCCGGGCCTGGACGTGCTGGAGGCGGTCCGGGCCGGCGAGGGCAGCCTGGCCGACCGGATCGACGCCTCCCGCTGGCGCCTGGAGCTGTTCGAGGTCGATCCGGCCGCCGCGCGCGACGCGGTGGCCGCCTTCCTCGCCGCCGACGAGGTGCTGGTCGAACGCATGACCAAACAGGGTCGCCGGTCGTTCGACGCGCGCGCGGCGGTGAATCGGTGCATGGTGGTAGGAGAGCCGGACCTACCTTCCGGGGCCGGTGGAGTACCGTGTGCGATAATCGACCTTGTCGTACGGCAGGTAACGCCCGCTGTACGGCCCGATGACGTCCTTTCCGGCCTGCGCGTGGTGGCTGGCCTGGAGCCGCCGGTTCCCCCTCGGGTAACCCGGCTGGCCCAGGGCACACTCACCGCGCAGGGGGAGATCGTCGATCCGTTGGAGGCGGATCGCGAGGCCGTCGGCATCGGCGAGCGCTGACCGGATTCCGGCCGGCGTTCATTGACAGACTTCGGCAGCCCGTCCGGCTCGGACGGGCCCGAAACACTTGCAGCGACCCTGCGTGGCAGCGCTCACCCGCGCCCGGGGCCGCCAGAACTGGAGAGCGCCCATGCTCGATAACGAGCCCCCAGCCAACCTGGGAGAACAGGGCGGCGAACGGGACGGGGCGGTCACGCCGCCCGCCGATGCCGCCACCGCTACCACCCCGGCCCGCCGCGCGCGGACCACGCGGCGAAAAGCGGCCGCGCCGCCGGCGGAGGCCGAGCCGGCCGCTGCCACCGCGCAGGGGGACGCGGGCGCCGAGCCCGCTGACACTCCGGCCCCGGTGAAAAAGGCCACTCGCAGCCGCCGCAAGGCGGTGCCCGCGGCGGCCCCCGCCGAGGAACCGGCTGCTTCCACCTCCGACGACTCCTCCTCCGTCGGTGCCGCCGCTTCCGTTCCCGCCTCCGCCTCCGCCTCCGCCGCGGAGCCGGTCGCGGAGCCCGCTCCGGCGCCGGTGAAAAAGGCCACTCGCAGCCGCCGCAAGGCGGTGCCCGCGGCGGCCCCGGTCGAGGAGCCGGTCGCGCCCGCCCCGGTCGGGGAGCTCGCCGCGGCCACCCCGGCGGAGGAGCCGGTCGTGCCCGCCCCGGTCGAGGAGCCGGTCGCGGCCGAGGAGCCGGCCGAGGCCGAGGAGGAGAAGCCCGCCGACGTTCCGGTGGTCGGCATCCTCCCGCTGGACGACGACTTCGTCGAGGAGCAGCCCGCCGGGCCCCGCCGGGCCCGCCGCGCCGCGCTGCCCCCGGCCGTGCTGTTCATGCCGCCCGAGGCGGAGACCCCGCCCGCGCCCGCGCCGGTGAGCCGGCGCCGCCGCCCGGTCGCCGACCCGCTCGCGCCGGTCGCCGCCGCCGAGCCCGCCGCGACCCAGGCCGCCGAGGTTGCGGCGGAGGCCGTGGCCGAGGTCACCGACGAGGCAGTGACCGAGGAGCCCGCCGAGGGCACCCGGCGCAGCCGCCGCCGTCGCCGGGGTGCCGCCGAGGAGCCGGTGGCCGAGCCGGCCGCCGTCGAGCCGGCCGAGCAGCCGGTGCTGGACGAGATCGACGAGGGCGCCGACGACGTCGAGGACGGCGCCGAGGACGACGACGACGAGGCCGGTGGCCGCCGTCGCCGCCGGCGTGGCCGCCGCGGCCGGGGCCGGGGCAAGGGCCCGTCCGACGAGGCCGAGGACGGCGACGCGGAGTCCGAGGACGAGGGCGACGCCGAGGCGTCCGCCGACGACGAGGCCGAGGACGAGGAGACCGAGGACGGCGAGGGTGGCGTGACCCGCCGGCGCCGCCGTCGTCGCCGCAAGGGTTCCGGCGGGGACGCCGAGACCGGCGGCATCGAGGACGGCGTGCACACCGTCGTCCGGGTTCGTGAGCCGCGCCGCACCGACGAGGTGCAGGGCGTCTCCGGGTCGACCCGGCTGGAGGCCAAGCGCCAGCGCCGCCGGGACGGCCGTGAGCAGCGCCGTACCCGCCCGCCGATCCTGAGCGAGTCGGAGTTCCTGGCTCGCCGTGAGGCGGTGGACCGCGTCATGGTGGTCCGGCAGAAGGCCGACCGCACCCAGATCGCGGTGCTCGAGGACGGCATCCTGGTCGAGCACTACGTCGCCCGGGCCACCTCCGGCACCATGGTCGGCAACGTGTACCTGGGCAAGGTGCAGAACGTGCTGCCCAGCATGGAGGCCGCCTTCGTCGACGTCGGCCGGGGCCGCAACGCGGTGCTGTACGCCGGCGAGGTGAACTGGGACGCCACCGGGCTGGAGGGCCGGGCCCGCTCGATCGAGCAGGCGCTGCGCTCCGGCGACTCGGTGCTGGTGCAGGTCACCAAGGACCCGCTCGGTCACAAGGGTGCCCGGCTGACCAGCCACATCGCGCTCTCCGGCCGGCACCTGGTCTACGTGCCGAACGGCAACGCCTCCGGGATCAGCCGCAAGCTGCCGGACACCGAGCGCAAGCGGCTCCGGGACATCCTGAAGAAGCTGGTACCGGACGGCGCGGGCGTGATCGTCCGGACCGCCGCCGAGGGTGCCAGCGAGGACGAGCTGGCCCGCGACGTGAAGCGGCTGCAGGCGCAGTGGGAGGACATCCAGGCCAAGGCCGCCGACGGTAACGCCCCGCGGGCCCTCTCCGAGGAGCCCGACCTGGTGATCCGGGTGGTCCGGGACCTCTTCAACGAGGACTTCCGCGAGCTGGTGGTGCAGGGCGAGCAGGCGTACGCCGAGGTGGAGAGCTACCTCCACTCGGTCTCGCCGGACCTGGTCGAGCGGCTGCACCGGCACACCGGGATGGCCGACGTCTTCGCCGAGCACCGGATCGACGAGCAGATCCTCAAGGGCCTGGACCGCAAGGTCTTCCTGCCGTCCGGCGGTCACCTGGTGATCGACCGGACCGAGGCGATGACGGTGGTCGACGTCAACACCGGTAAGTACACCGGCGCGGGCGGCAACCTCGAGGAGACGGTCACCCGCAACAACCTGGAGGCGGCCGAGGAGATCGTGCGTCAGCTGCGGCTGCGCGACCTCGGCGGCATCGTGGTGATCGACTTCATCGACATGGTGCTGGAGAGCAACCGGGAGCTGGTGCTGCGCCGGCTGACCGAGTGCCTGGGCCGGGACCGGACCAAGCACCAGGTCACCGAGATCACCTCGCTCGGCCTGGTGCAGATGACCCGCAAGCGGATCGGTGCCGGCCTGCTCGAGGCGTTCAGCGAGACCTGCGACCACTGCAAGGGCCGGGGCGTGCTGATCCACCCCGAGCCGGTGCCGGAGAAGCGGTCCAACGGTGGCGGCGGCGGCAACGGTGGCGGCGGCGCGAGCACCCAGGTGAAGGCGGTGGCGGCGGCCGCGCGTACCGAGGCCCCGGCACAGCCGGCGGCGGCCACCGGCCGGTCGCGGCGGCGCCGTGGCGGCGAGCCCGCGCCGGTGGAGCAGCCGGTTCAGGCCGAGCCGCTGGTCCAGGCCGAGCCTCCGGTGATCGAGCCGGCGCCGGCCCTGGAGGCCGAGGCCGAGCAGGCGGGTCCGGCGGCGGAGGTGGCCGAGATGCCACCGGCGCCGGAGGCTCCGGTCGCTCCGGTGGCCGGTTCCGGCGTGATCCGCTCCGGGGTGATCCGTGCGGCGCGGCCGGCGCTGACCACGTCGGACGACGACGAATACGACATGAGCGGTTACGACCTGTCCCGGTACGAGACGGCGGAGGCCGACGACGCGGATCTCCCGGACGACCAGGAGCCGATGCGGCTGGTCGGCGCGGACGACCCGGACGCCGCCGAGGAGGACGAGGACGACGACGGGGTGGGCGCCGGTACCGGCCGTCGCCGGTCCCGCCGTGGTGGGGCTCGTCGCCGCACCCGTCCCTGAGCTGAGGAAACCCGCCCGGGAAGTTAGCTGTAAAGAAGGTTAACTACCTGGGCGGGTTTTCCGTTACCCTCGGCGGGCCGATCCCCGTCCCCCGAGGAGATCCCTGTGCGACGTCACCTCGCGGCCGTTGCCGCTCTGTCCTTCGCCCTGCTCGCCGCCGGCTGTTCCGATGACGGCGAGCCGGGAACCACCACCACGGCTCCGCCGCGGGCCGCCACCGCGGCGGCGACCACTGCCGCGGCCGACCCCGCGGTGGCCGCCTCCGCCGACGCGGCGCTGGCGAGCGACACCAAGGCCATCTGCGCCCAGGCCGCCCGGACCGGGGAGAGCTTCGGCACCAACTTCGCCGCCGACTACCGGGTGTTCCTCGGCGCCAAGGCGCAGGGGGCCGAGGCGAGGGCCCGGGCCAAGGAGAAGGTCACCCGGACCGTGGACGGGTATGCGTACGCCCTGCTGGACATGTCGAAGCTCACCTCCGACCCGGGCCTGAAGAAGGCGCTCGCGTCGATGGGCGGCCAGGTGACCGCCCTGAAGGGTGATTTCGCCAGGATTGACGACAAGCGGCTCGCCGAGATCGACGCCAAGCTGGCCAAGGCCTGCGGCGAGAGCTAACCCCGTTTTGGCTCTCGGCTCGCCGATGAAGTAGGCTTGCCGACGGCGCTTTTTCGGCGCCTGTCTCGTGCGCCCGGCTCGGTCACCCCAATGACCGGCCATCCGCGCCGAGACCCCAGCAGTATCCGCCAGCAGCTTATGTTTCCGGCTGCGTAAGTCTCAGGGAGTCCGCGTCCTATGTACGCGATCGTCAAGACCGGCGGCAAGCAGTACAAGGTTGCCGAGGGCGACGTGATCGAGGTCGAGAAGCTCGTGGGCGAGCCCGGCGACGCTCTGACGCTCGCCGCGGTCCTCCTCGTCGACGGTGACAACCTGGTGACCGACGCGGCCAAGCTTGCCAACGTTACGGTGTCCGGCGAGATCGCCGAGCACACCAAGGGTCCGAAGATCCGGATCCACAAGTTCAAGAACAAGACTGGCTACCACAAGCGCCAGGGTCACCGCCAGCCGCTGACCCGCGTCAAGGTGACCGGCATCAAGAGCGGGAAGTAGGCGTAGACATGGCTCATAAAAAGGGTGCATCCAGCTCGCGCAACGGCCGTGACTCCGCCGCTCAGCGGCTCGGTGTCAAGCGCTTCGGCGGCCAGCTCGTCAAGGCCGGCGAGATCCTGATCCGCCAGCGTGGCACCAAGTTCCACCCGGGCGACCTGGTGGGCCGGGGCGCTGACGACACGCTGTTCGCGCTCTCCGCGGGCAACGTGCTGTTCGGCACCGCGCGTGGCCGCAAGACCGTCAGCATCGTGCCGGTCGCGGAGTAATACTGCCGAAGCGGGCCGCGGACCTCTCGAGGTCCACGGCCCGCTTTTGTTTGTGCCACAGCCGCCGATCAAGGGCGTGGGAAGACGGTGACCCTGGCCGGCGTTGGGCGAACAGGGACCATGCGGTCGCGAGCGGAGAAGCCGCGGGCCGGAAAAACGAGGAGTTGAGCCGTGACCACGTTCGTCGACCGGGTCGTGCTGCACCTGCAGGCGGGTGACGGCGGGCACGGCTGTGTCTCCGTGCACCGGGAGAAGTTCAAGCCGCTCGGGGGCCCGGACGGCGGTAACGGCGGCCACGGCGGCAGCATCACGCTTGTCGTCGACCCGCAGCAGCACACCCTGCTGGACTTCCACTTCCACCCGCACGTCAAGGCGAGCAACGGCGGCGGTGGCGCGGGCGCCAACCGGGACGGGGCGAACGGCAAGGACCTGGTCCTCAAGGTGCCGGACGGCACCGTGGTGCTGACCACCGACGGCGAGGTGCTGGCCGACCTGGTCGGCGCCGGCACCGAGTTCGAGGTGGCCCGCGGTGGCCGCGGCGGCCGGGGCAACCGGTCGCTGGCCAACACCCGCCGCAAGGTCCCGGGCTTCGCCGAGCTGGGCGAGCCGGGTGACCAGCTGGACGTGGTGCTGGAGCTGAAGAGCGTCGCCGACGTCGGCCTGGTCGGTTTCCCGTCGGCCGGCAAGTCGTCGCTGATCTCGGTGCTCTCGGCGGCCAAGCCGAAGATCGCCGACTACCCGTTCACCACGCTGGTGCCGAACCTGGGTGTGGTGCAGGCCGGCGAGGAGACGTTCGTCATCGCCGACGTGCCCGGGCTGATCCCCGGCGCGGCCACCGGCAAGGGCCTGGGCATGCAGTTCCTCCGGCACATCGAGCGCACCTCGGTGCTGGTGCACGTGCTGGACGCGGCGACCCCGGAGATCGAGCGGGACCCGCTGGCCGACCTCGACGCGATCGAGGCCGAGCTGAGCGCCTACGGCGGCCTGGAGGACCGGCCCCGGCTCGTGGTGCTCAACAAGATCGACATTCCGGACGGGCGTGACCTGGCCGACATCGTCCGGCCCGACCTGGAGGCCCGCGGCTTCCAGGTGTTCGAGGTGAGCGCGGTGACCCGGGAGGGTCTCAAGGAGTTCGGCTACGCGCTGGCCAAGGCGGTCGCCGAGTTCCGCGCCGCCAAGCCGGTGGTCGAGGCGACCCGGCTGGTGCTGCGCCCGCGCGCGGTGGACGACACCGGCTTCACCATCGAGCGGGACGAGGAGGGCGTCTTCGTGATCCGTGGCGCTCAGGTGGAGCGCTGGATCAAGCAGACCAACTTCGACAACGACGAGGCGATCGGCTACCTGGCCGACCGGCTGGAGCGGCTCGGCGTCGAGGAGAAGCTCGGCAAGCTGGGCGCCCAGGCCGGCGACCCGGTCCGGATCGGCACCCGCGAGTTCGACTGGCAGCCGAACGCGGGGGAGTACGTCTCCGGCCCGCGCGGCACCGACGCCCGCCTGGAGGAGCTGGACACCCGGCCCTCCGCGGCACAGCGGCTCGCCGCCCGCAAGGCCCGCCGGGTGCGCGCCGAGGACGAGATCGCCCACATGGCCGCCGACGGCACCGTCACCAGCGTCGCCAACTCGCAGGTTCCGGTGCTGGTCACCGACGAGGACGACACCGACGAATAGCGGACCGGCCAGTTCCGCGCAACCCGCAGGAAACGGTCATCACCTAGAGTCACCTGGGTGCTGATCGAATCGCGACCCGCCCTGGACCCCGAACTCGCCGCTCTCGTGGCTGCTCAGCAGCGCGAACTGGCCGAGGCCGGGGCCGGCGCGGGCGCGATATTCGAGCCGGACGATGACGTGGCGTATCTGCTGGGTGTGGTGAACGGCCGGGCGGTGGCCTGCGCCGCCTGGCGGGCCCGCGAGCACGGGACCGCCGAGCTGCTGCGCATGTACGTCCGCCCGGCGTACCGCGGCCGCGGCCTGGCCCGGCAGCTGATCGTGGCCGTCGAGGAGGAGGTCCTCGCCGCGGGCCGCCCGGTCATCCGGCTGGAGACCGACCTGCCCGCGGCGATCGCCCTGTGCCAGTCCTCCGGATACCGGCAGGTCGGCGCCGGCACCCGCTTCGAGAAGAGCCTCCCGGCGGTAGCGCCGGTTTCCTGACCGGACGGCGCTAGTCCGCCAGCAGGCCGATGGCGGCGCGTGCCCGGTGCACCGTCGCCGCGGCGATCGGGCGTACCCGCTCGGCGCCGGCCGTGAGCACCCGCCGTACGAAAGCCGGGTCTGCCGCGAGCTCGGCGTGCCGCGCGCGGATCGGCGCGAGCAGCGCCTCCACCGCGTCGGTGACCTCCCGTTTGAGCGCCGCGTAGGAGGTCGGGTCGGCCGGCGGCCGGCCGGTGCACGCGGCCAGGATGTCGATCAGGTTGCTCACCCCGGGCTGGTTCGCCCGGTCCCGGCGAACCAGCCCGAGGGTGTCGGTGGCGGCCCGCGCGACGGTCCTGCGGATCACTTCGGGCGGGTCCAGCAGGCCGATCCGGCCGGTCCCGCTGCTCTTGCTCATCTTGGCTGTCGGTTCGGCCAGATCCATGATCCGGGCCGCGGAGTCCGGGCGGATCCCGTCGGGCACCCGGAAGGTCTCGCCGTACTTCGTGTTGAACCTGACCGCGAGCGTGCGGGTGAGTTCCAGGTGCTGGGTCTGGTCCTCGCCGACCGGCACCTGGTCGACGTCGTAGAGCAGGATGTCCGCGGCCATCAGCACCGGGTAGGTGAGCAGGCTGAGCCGGACCGGACCGCCGGCCGCCGACTTCTCCTTGAACTGGATCATCCGGGCCGCCTCGCCGTGGCCGGCCACGCACTCCAGCAGGTAGTGCAACTCGGTGTGCTCCCGGACCTGGGACTGCAGCACGATCGGGGTGCGCTCCGGGTCGACGCCGGCAGCCAGCATGATCGTTGCCTGCTCCAGCGCGCAGGCACGGACCCGCGCCGGGTCGTGCTCGACGGTCATCGCGTGCAGGTCCGCGATCAGCGCGATGGAATCCGCGGCGTCCTGCGCCGCGATCAGCGGGCGCAGCGCGCCCAGCAGGTTGCCCAGATGCAGCTCGCCGGTCGACTGGAAGCCGGTGAGGCGGCGGGTCCGGGCCGGCGCCGCGGTCACGGTGGTGGTCATGCGAGGTCTCCGATCTTTACGGTACGAAGACCGCCCGTCCCCGGAGACACACCCGTCACACGAAAAACGGCCGCCCCGGAGTGGGCGGCCGCGAATGAGTCACATGCGCGTCGTGGTGAGCCGCCCGGTCAGGGCCGCCACCAGTTGTTCACGAACGCGCGCATGTACCGAAGCTAGCGCGGCGGCGGTGCCCCGGGCAAGTGATCGCCGACGTGCCCGCACGGGCGGACACGGGTACCGGCATGATTGTCGACATGCCGACCCTGACCCGTGCCGAGGCCGCCGAGCGGGCGTCCGTCGTCGACGTCGAGAGCTACCACGTCGATCTGGACCTCACCGGGGACGGTGACACCTTCCGATCCCGCACCGTGGTCCGTTTCCGGGCCCGGCCCGGCGCCGCGACCTTCCTGGAGTTCGAGCCGGTCGAGGTCGCCTCGATGACGCTGAACGGCAAGCCGGTCCCGGCCACGGCGGCCGACGGGGCCCGGCTCGCGCTGACCGGCCTGGCCGAGGCGAACGAGCTGGTCGTCGACGCGACGATGCGGTACTCGAACAACGGCGAGGGCCTGCACCGGTACACCGACCCGGCCGACGGCGCGGTCTACCTCTACCAGCACCTGTTCATCAACAACGCGGGCCGGGTGCTGCCCAGTTTCGACCAGCCCGACCTGAAGGCGTCGTTCCGGGTCAGCGTCACCGCGCCGGCGGAGTGGACGGTCGCCACCAACGGCCGGCTGGTCTCCCGCGACGGCGGCCGCTGGGAGTTCGCGGCCACCGAGCGGATCTCCACCTACCTGGCGAGCCTGATCGCCGGCCCGTGGCACGTGTGCGTCGACGAGCACGACGGCATCCCGCTGGCGCTGTACGCCCGGGCCGCGCTCGCCGAGCAGCTGGACGCCCAGGCCGGGGAGATCTTCGAGATCACCAAGCAGTGCCTGGACCGGTTCCACGAGATGTTCGAGATCCGCTATCCGTTCGGGCACTACCAGCAGGCCTTCGCCCCGGAGTTCAACTTCGGCGCGATGGAGTACCCGGGTCTCGTGGTGTTCCGGGACGACCTGGTGCCGCGCTCCGCGATGACGTACACCGAGCGGGAGTACCGGGCCAGCGTCATCGCCCACGAGATGGCCCACCAGTGGTTCGGTGACCTGGTCACTATGGCCTGGTGGGACGACCTGTGGCTGAACGAGTCGTTCGCCGAGTACCTGGGCTCCCGGGTGGCCGCCGAGGCGACCCGGTACACCGGCACCTGGACCACCTTCGCCCTGCACCGCAAGGCCTGGGGGCTGCGCGCCGACCAGCGGCCGTCCACCCACCCGGTGGCGCCGTCCGAGGTGGCCGACACCGACCAGGCGCTGCTCAACTTCGACGGCATCTCGTACGCCAAGGGCGCCTCGGTGCTCAAGCAGCTGGTCGCCTGGCTCGGCGACGAGGCGTTCCTGGCCGGGGTGAACGCGCACTTCGCGGCGCACGCGTACGGCAACGCCACGCTCGCCGACCTGCTCGGCGCGCTGGCCGAGGCCGGTGGACGGGATCTGTCCGGCTGGGCCGAGCTGTGGCTGCGCCGGGCGCAGGTGAACACCCTGCGGGTCGAGACCCGGCGCGACGGCGGGACCTACGCCGAGGTGGCGATCGTGCAGACCGCGCCGGACGGGTTCCCCACGCTGCGCCCGCACCGGGTCGGGATCGGGCTCTACGACCACCGGGACGGCGCCGTCGTCCGCCGGGAGCTGATCGAGGCGGAGCTGGACGCGACCGGACGGACCGTGCTGCCGGCGCTGGCCGGGCAGCCGGTGGCCGACCTGCTGCTGCTCAACGACGGGGATCTGGCGTACGGAAAGATCCGTCTCGACGAGGACTCGGCGGCTGCCGTGCCGCTGCTGCTGCCGCTGCTCACCGACTCGCTGGCTCGCGCGGTCATCTGGGCCTCGACGCTGGACGCCGTGGTCGACGGCGAGCGCCCGGTGGCCGAGCTGGTCGCCCAGGTGCTCACCGCGCTGCCGGTGGAGACCGAGACGGTGATCGTCGAGGACGTGCTGCGCGCCACCCGGGGGCTGGTCGACAGGTATGCCACGGCGGAGACCCGGCCGGCCGCCCTGGAACTGGTCGCCCAGGCCGCCGACCGGCTGCTCGCCGCCTCGCCGGCCGGCGGCTCCCGGCAGCTGGCCGCGGCGCGCGGGCTGATCGGCGCCACCGCCGACACCGCCCGGCTGCACGGCTGGCTGGCCGGCGACGGGGTGCCGGAGGGGCTGGCGGTCGACGCCGACCTGCGCTGGCTGATCCGCTACCGGCTGGCCGTGCTGGGCGCGACAGACCCGGCGGCGATCGAGGCCGAGCTGGCCGCCGACCGCAGCGCCAGCGGCGAGCAGTGGGCCGCCCGGTGCCGGGCCGCGCTGCCCGATCCGGCGGCCAAGGCGGCGGCGTGGGCGGCTGTCGTCGGCGACGCCACGCTGTCCAACCGGCTGGCCGAGCTGACCGCCATCGGGTTCTGGCAGGCCGAGCAGCGGGACCTGCTGGAGCCGTACGTGACGCGGTACTTCGCCGAGATGCCGGAGATGATGCGGATCCGCTCGGGGATGAGCGCCGAGAAGATCGCGATCGCGGCGTACCCGGCGGTGATGGTCGCCGAGCCGACCCGGGAGCTGGCCGCCGGCCTGCTGGCCGCGCCGGACCTGAACCCGATCCTGCGCCGGGTGGTGCAGGACCACGACGACGACATGCGCCGCGCGCTGCTGGCCCGGGGCCTCGGTATCTGACCGGAATTCCGGTTTTGTAGGCATGAACCCCGTAGCCTGGTGCTGCGGGGGTGAATGCGTGGAATGGTCCGCTGAATTGTCGCGCGGCCTGCTGCAGGCCGCGCCGGACGCGATCCTGGTCCTCGACGGCATGCGGATCGTGCTTGCCAACGATCGGGTCGCGCAGATGTACGGCTGGGACAGCGCCGACCTGGTCGGCCAGTCCGTCGACGTGCTGCTCACCGACGAGTCCCGGGCCCTGGTGGCGGGACGCCGGGAGCTGATCGGGTCGGCCCGGCCCGGCTCCATCAGCACCGTGGTGACCAGCGCCCGCCGGCGCGACGGCACCGAGTTCCCGGTCGAGTCGTCCGCCACCGTCGTCGAGGCGCCGCAGGGCCGGTTCACCGTCGCGGTGGTCCGGGACATCAGCGAACGGCTGCGCTCGGAGGAGGAGAAGGACCGGCTGCGCGCCGAGGCGCACGCCCACCGCAGCCAGCGGCTGGAGAGCCTGGGCCAGCTGGCCGGCGGCATCGCGCACGACTTCAACAACATGCTCGGGGTGATCCTCAACTACGCGAACTTCGTGATCGAGGAGGCCGAGGGCTCCGAGCCGGACCTCGCCGCGATAGCCGCCGACGCCCGGCAGGTGGTCCGGGCCGGCACCCGCGGCACCGACCTCACCCAGCAGCTGCTCGCCTTCGCCCGCCGGGATGTGGCCCGCCCGCAGCCGCTCGACCTGAACGCGGTGATCGGCGGCCTGGAGGAGACGCTGCGCGCCTCGCTCGGCGACCAGATCACCCTGCTCTACCGGCCCGGCCCGGATCTGCCCTCGGTCACCTGGGACGCCGGGCAGGTCGAGCGCCTGCTGGTCAGCCTGGCGGCCAACGCCCGGGACGCGATGCCCAACGGCGGCAACCTGGTGATCGACACCGGCAGCCTGGGTGACCGGGTCCGGTTGCGGGTCAGCGACTCCGGCCGGGGCATGCCGCCGGACGTGGTGGACCGCGCGTTCGACCCGTTCTTCACCACCAAGCCCAAGGGCGAGGCGACCGGGCTCGGGCTGGCCACCGTCTATGGCATCGTCACCCAGGCCGGTGGCGAGGTGAGCCTGACCAGTGAGCCGGGCCTGGGTACCACGGTCACGGTGGTGCTGCCGGCCGGTGAGCCGGTGCCGGCGCAGGCGGCCGAGGAGACGCCGGCCGCCACCCGCGGGCACGGCGAGACCGTGCTGGTGGCCGAGGACGAGGACGCGCTGCGGGACGTGGCGGGCCGGATCCTGACCGGAGCGGGCTATCAGGTGCTCGCCGCGGACTGCGGGCAGAAGGCTCTGGAGGTGGCCGCCCGGCACGGCGGCGAGATCGATCTGCTGCTCAGTGACGTGGTGATGCCCGGGATGCTGGGCAAGGAGCTGGCGGAGCGGCTGACCGACGTACGGCCGGCGACACGGGTGCTCTACATGTCCGGTTATGCCCAGCCGGTGCTGGCCTCGCAGGGCAACCTGGACCCCGGTGTGGTCCTGTTGGAGAAGCCGTTCTCCGCCAAAGATCTGCTGACCGCCGTCCGGAAACGCCTAGACGGCTGAGCCGCTCCCGGCGCTATTCTTCTGCGATGTCCAACAGGCGCGTCGGGATCATGGGTGGGACGTTCGATCCGATCCACCACGGCCACCTGGTCGCGGCGAGCGAGGTGCAGGCCCGGTTCGAGCTGGACGAGGTGACCTTCGTCCCGACCGGCCAGCCGTACCAGAAGGGCCGGGTCTCGCCGGCCGAGGACCGTTACCTGATGACGGTCATCGCCACCGCCTCCAACCCGCGCTTCCACGTGAGCCGGGCGGACATGGACCGGGACGGGCCGACCTACACCGTCGACACCCTGCGGGACATGCGGGCGGTCTACGGCCAGTCCGCCGAGCTGTACTTCATCACCGGCGCCGACGCCCTGTCCCGGATCATGTCGTGGCGGGACGCGCTCACCATGTTCGGGCTGGCGCACTTCGTCGGCGTGACCCGGCCGGGCTTCGAGCTCTCCGCGGCGAACCTGCCCGAGGACCGGGTGACGCTGGTCGAGGTGCCCGCCATGGCCATCTCGTCGAGCGACTGCCGGCAGCGGGTGGCGTCCGGTCTGCCGGTCTGGTATCTGGTCCCGGATGGTGTCGTGCAGTACATCAACAAGCGAGGGCTCTATCGGGACTCGGGGATTGTCGGACCCGCGTGAGAGACTTGACCTGTTGTTGAACCCGACCGAGTCGGACCTTTTGGCAGGAAGGGCCTCTTTTGCCCATTAATGAGCGCGCTTATGAGCTGGCGATGGCGGCCGCGCAGGCCGCCGCCGACAAGAAGGCGCAGGACATCTCCATCATCGACGTGGGCGACCAGCTCGCCATCACCGACGCGTTCGTGATCGCCTCCGCGTCGAACGAGCGTCAGGTGGTCGCGATCGTCGACGCCATCGAGGAAGCCCTGGTCAACCTGCCGGAGAAGGCGAAACCGGTGCGTCGCGAGGGCGAGCGGCAGGGCCGCTGGGTGCTGCTGGACTACATCGACATCGTGGTCCACGTGCAGCACACCGAGGAGCGCGAGTTCTACGCCCTGGACAAGCTGTGGAAGGACTGCCCGACCCTCGCGTTCGTGGACCGCGACATGGTCGACGCGGGTGCCGCCGGCGCCGAGATTCCGTGACCACCCGCCTGCTGGTCTGGCGGCACGGCAACACCGACTGGAACGCGGGCAGCCGCGTCCAGGGGCAGACCGACGTGCCGCTCAACGATCTCGGTCGCCGGCAGGCGGCGGAGGCGGCCGCCCTGCTGGCGGCGATGCGGCCGGACGCGATCGTCTCCAGCGATCTGCGTCGTGCCGCCGACACCGCCGCCGCGCTGGCCGCTCGTACCGGGCACCTGGTGACCCACGACGAGCGGCTGCGCGAGCGCTACTTCGGCGCCTGGCAGGGCCTCACCATGGCCGAGGTGGCCGAGCAGCGCCCGGCGGAGTATGCGCGCTGGACCGCGGGCGAGGACGTCGGCGGCGACGTGGAGGCCCTCGACGTGATGGGCAAACGGGTCGGCGAGGCGCTGCGCGACGCGGCCACCCTCGGTGACACGGTGGTGGTCGCCACGCACGGGGCGGCGGCCCGGCAGGGTATCGCGTACCTGCTCGGCTGGCCCCGCGAGCAGATCCGGACGCTGCGCGCGCTGCAGAACTGCCACTGGGTCGAGCTGTCCCACGACGAGTCCCGCGGGTGGCAGCTGGGGGCGTACAACGTGGGCGTCTTCGCCGAGCGGCCGGTCCCCCCACCGGTCTGACGGAACCGTTCATCACCCCGGAGCGTCTCACTGCCATGATCCGTCGCATCGTCCTTCCCACGGTCCTGTTCTCGCTGCTTCTCGGCGGTTGCGCGCAGCCGCGGGAGGAGGCCGGCTCGGCCGGCACGGCGCCGTCCGCGGCCGTGCCGTCGGCGGCCGTGCCGTCCACGGCGCCGGCCAGCCCCCGTCCGGAGCTCACCACCACCGGGAAACCGGCCGGCGGCACGACCACCACGATCACCGGCACGGTGGTCGCCGGGGTGGAGCCGGGGTGCCTGCTCCTGCAGGCCGCGTCGGCGACCCACCTGCTGGTCTTCGACGACGAGTCGCTCCGCGCCGCCGCTCCGGTGGGCAGCGAGGTGCGGGTCACCGGCACCCCGAAACCCGGCATGATGTCCACCTGCCAGCAGGGTGAGCCGTTCATCGTGTCCTCGGTCACGCCACGCTGAGGCCCGGCGGGCACACAATCAGTAGAGTTCGGGCATGACCATCGCGGTCGTCACCGATTCCACCGCCTATCTGCCCGCCGAGCTCGACGGGCGGTATGAGCTGACCATCGTGCCGCTCACCGTCGTGATCAACGGCTGGGACGGCCTGGAGGGCCTGGAGATCTCCCCGGCCGAGGTGGCGCGGGCACTCGGCGCGCGCCGCTCCGCGGTCAGCACCTCCCGGCCCGCTCCCTCCCAGTTCGTCGAGCAGTACCGGCGGCTGCTCGACGCCGGCGCCGACGGGGTCGTCTCGGTGCACCTGTCCGCCAAGCTCTCCGGCACCTTCGAGGCCGCCGAACTGGCCGCCGCCGAGGTCGGCCCGCGGGTGCGGGTGGTGGACAGCGGCACCGCGGCGATGGGGCTGGGCTTCCCGGCGCTGGCCGCCGCCGCGGTCGCGGCCCGGGGCGGGGACCTGGACGCGGTGCACCGGGCCGCCGTCGAGCACGCGGCCCGGGTCAGCACCTTCTTCTACGTCGACACGCTGGAGTTCCTGCGCCGTGGTGGCCGGATCGGGGCCGCGTCGGCGCTGGTCGGTACCGCCCTCTCGGTCAAGCCGATCCTGCACGTGGCGGACGGCGCGGTGGTGGTCAGGGACAAGGTGCGGACCGCCGGGCGGGCGCTGAGCCGTCTCGTCGACCTGGCGGTGGAGGCCGCCGGGCCGGGTGAGGCCGACGTCGCGGTCCATCACCTGGGCACCCCGGAGCGGGCGAACGCGCTGGTCGACGCGATCTCCATGCGCCTCGGTGACCGGCTGCGGGACTGTTACCTGACCGAGGTGGGCGCGGTGGTGGCCGCACACACCGGCCCGGGACTGGCCGGCGTCGTCGTGCACCGGCGCGCTTGACGCCCGAGGTCCGCTCCGGTCCGGCTTCGAGCCGTTCGACGGTACGGGTGGGCGTACCGGAAGCGGACGAGCGGCGAGCACGGACCGCCTCGCGCCGGACAGCGGTCAGCCGGGGTGGCCCTCGGCCAGGATCCGCGTGGCGCGGGCCACCACCTGGTGCAGCGGGTGATCGGGCGGCGCCGGATAGGGCACCGTGCACCCGTCCGGATCGCTGACGTAGGCCATCGGGGTCAGCGATCGCGGCGACCTCGCGTAGATCTCCTCGGCCTGCTCGAACAGCACCCGCAGCAGGTCGATGTCGTCCGCGGTGACCAGCAGCGTCCCGCGCTCCGGCGCGAAGGCCACCGGACGGCCGCCGACCTGCCCGGCGAGCCGCTCCAGCCAGCCGGGCAGCAGCAGGTGCGAGGTCCAGTAGGCGTTCCCGTCGTCGACGAACCGGACCACCACCGGCTTGTCCGCCGGGGTGCCGTGCAGCACCGCGCCGGAGAGGTTGGCCCGGGCCGTCGCGAACACCTGATCGACGCTGACGCCCCAGGTCAGCAGCTGCGCCGGAGTGACGTAGGTGATCGTCTCCGGATGATCGACCACCACGAACTCGGACAGCTCCGGCAACGCCGGGCGGCGCAACGCCGCCCCCGGCGCACCGCCGCGCAACACCGGACGCAGCCGCGGCGCGGCGTCCGCCCACGCCTCCGGCACGTCTCCGGTACGCAGGACGCCCGCCAGATAGTCGTCCAGCTCCCGGCGAGCGCGGCCGAGCAGCGGCGTCAGCGGCAGGATGGTCGGCTCGGTATCACCCGGAAGGGTGCAGCGGACCTCGAAACCGGCGCGGTGGTAACGGGCGCCGGGCACTCCGGCACGACGCAACCGCCGGATGACCCGGGCGGCCAGCCGGGCGCGGACGAGCCTGCGGAGGAGCCCCACGGCACTGCCTATCGTCTCGCGGTGATCACACGGGCGTCGAGATCATCGTCGGTGCTGACGGCGGACGTCAATCCATTCTCGTCGACGGCCGCGACGGCGGCGCCGGCCTGCGCCCCGGTGATCTCGGACAGCAGCAGGCCGTGCGGGGCCAGCCAGGTGCGCGCCCCGGCGAGCACCGCCCGGAACACGGCCAGCCCGTCGTCGCCGCCGTCCAGGGCGGTGACCGGTTCGTGGTCGCGGGCCTCGGCCGGCAGGAACGGGAGGTGCCGGGTCGCGACGTACGGGACGTTGGCCAGCAGCACGGTGATCCGGCCGCGCAGCTCCGCGGGCAGCGCGTCGAAGAGGTCGCCCTGGTGGACGTTCCCGCCCAGGTTGTCCCGCGCGCAGGCGACGGCGACCGGGTCCAGGTCGGCGGCGTGCAGCGTGATGCCGGGAAGCCGGTGCCGGACCGCCAGGCCGAGCGCGCCGGAGCCGCAGCAGAGGTCGACCACCAGCGGGTCGGGCCGGCCGCCGGCCTCGGCGACGGCGAGGCGGACCAGCAGCTCGCTGCGGATCCGGGGGACGAAGACGCCGGGGCGCAGCCGGACCCGGACACCGCAGAAGTCGGCATGGCCGACCACCTGCTCCAGGGGCTCGCCGGCGCAGCGGCGGCCGACCAGCCGGCGCATCGCGGCGTCGTCGGCTGCGGCCTCGGCCAGCACCGCCGCCTCGTCCTCGGCGAAGACGCAGCCGGCCGCGCGGAGCTGAAGGATCGCCTGTTCTCGGGTCACGCGCCGTCCTCGGGGTTGTCCACAGTGCCGGCTTGTCCACAGCGAAGCCGGTCTCGTGCGTGCGGAAGTCGCAGACTTCAGCGCCGTGCGAGAGGCGAAGGATACCGACGACGTCGTGGCGGCCCGGATGCGGGCGCTGCGAGACGAGGGGCCGTTGCGCTGGTCGGACATCGTGCCGGCCTGGTCCGAGTTCGACGATCCGGAAGGTGGTACAGCAAGTGACGGTCGTGGCCTGCCTGGCGGATCTGCGGCGGCCGGTGGGGTTCCGCTGCCTGCCGGGGGTGCTGCCGGTCCGGGTGCGGCGATGCCTGAGCCGCTGGCGCCGCCGGACTGGCTCGGCCCGTCCGGCGAGGAGTACGCCTGGCGGGTCGAGCGGGAACCGCCGGCCCTTCCGGGCAAGGGCGCGTTCGGCGGGGACGACGCGGAGCCACGGAGCTGGCTGCGGGCACTCGACCCGGGCCGGGCCGGGGTCCGGGCGCTGGCCGCTGTCGCCGTGGTGGTCGTCCTGGTCGCGGCGTTCCTGGCGTGGCGGGCGCGGCCCCGGGTGGAGCCGGTCGCGCCGGTGACCCCGGTCAGCAGCACGGCCGCCGCCGTCAGCGCGCCGGCCGAGGTGGTGGTCGCGGTCGGCGGCAAGGTCCGCGAGCCCGGGCTGGTCCGGCTCGCGCCGGGTGCCCGGGTGGCCGACGCGCTGACCGCGGCGGGCGGTGCCCTGCCGGGCGTCGACGTGGCGGCGCTCAATCCGGCCCGCAAGGTCACCGACGGCGAACTGATCATGGTGGGGGTGAGCCCGCCGGCGGGCGCCGCCACCGCGCCGGTGGCGTCGGCGGGACCGGCCGGTGGTCTGGTGAACCTGAACACCGCGACGCTGGCCGAGCTGGACACGCTGCCCGGGGTCGGGCCGGTGCTGGCGCAGCGGATCCTGGACGCCCGGCAGGCACAGGGCGGGTTCCGGGCGGTCAGCGACCTGCGCCGGGTGGACGGCATCGGGGACTCCCGGTTCGAGCAGCTCAAAGACCTGGTGACGGTGTGACCGGCCGGCCCGGGGACCCGGTGCGCCGGCCGATGCCCGATCTGCGGCTGGCCGGGTTCCTGGCGGGGGTCTGGCCGGCGGCCCTGGCGGCGCTCCACCAGCCGGCCCGGTACTCGGCCGTCGGCGGTGGGGTGGCCCTGATCCTCGCCGGTGTGGGCGCCCTGGCCGGGCGGGCTCCTCGTTCCCGGCAGGCCCGGACGGCCGTCCGGTGGCTCGGGGTGGCGCTCGCCCTCGGGGCCGGTTGCGGGGCGGTGGCGACCGCGGCGCGGATGAGCGTGCGGGAGGCGGCGCCGCTGGTCGCGCTGATCGAGGCGGGCGATCCGGTGGAGGTGGCGGCAGTGGTCCGGGACGACCCGCGGGCGCTGCGCGGCGGCACCGGACCACCCACCTACCTGGTCGCGGTGGACCTGGAGCGGGTGCGCGGGGTGGCCGGCGGCGAACCGGTGCGGCTCTCCGCGCGGGCGCTGGTGCTGGGTAGCGACCCCGGCTGGCGGGGGCTGCTGCCCGGCCAGCACCTGACGGCGATCGGGAAGCCGCTGCCACCCCGGCCCGGTGATCTGCGGGCGGCGGTGATCTCCGTACGCGCGGCGCCCCGCCTGATCGGCGAGCCGTCCTGGGCGCAGCGTGCCGCCGGGAAGCTGCGAGCCGGCCTGCAACGGGCCTGCGAGCCGCTCCCGGACGACTCCGGTGGCCTGCTCCCGGGCCTGGTGGTGGGCGACACCAGCCGCCTCGACCCGGCATTGGACGCGGACTTCCAGGCCACCGGGATGACACACCTGACCGCCGTCTCCGGAGCCACCGTTCGTTAGAGACTGTACTCTGTGGCCATGCGTGCCGTCATCTACTGCCGGGTCTCCAAGGACAAGCGGGACCGGGCGTCCGTCCAGCAACAGGAGGAAGAGGCCCGTCTAGCAGCCGCCGCGATGGGCTGGACTCTCCACGAACGGGTGTTCGTCGACAACGACGTCTCCGCCAGCCGGCACGCCCGCAAGAGTCGCCAGGAACACGGCGAACTCCTCGACCTCATCCGAAGCCGTGACATCGACGTTCTGATCCTCTGGGAGTCGTCACGCGGCGACCGGACACTGACCAGGTGGTCTGCCCTCCTGGACCTCTGCCGCGACCTCGGCGTGAAAATCCACGTCGTCGACCACCGCCGGACGTACGACCTGAACGTCCCCCGGGACTGGAAGACCATGGCCGACGAGGGCGTGAACAACGCTTACGCCAGCGAGGAGACCCGCGAGCGGATCTTGCGCGACGTCCGAGCCAACGCCATGAAAGGCCGGCCTCACGGCAAGTTGCCCTATGGCTACACCCGCACGTACGACGAACGGGGAGTCTTCGTCGCCCAGATCGAGCAGCCCGAACAGGCCGACGTGGTCCGTGAGTGCGCCCGCCGTGTCGGGGCCGGCGAATCGCTCTACTCGATCGCCCAGGATCTCAACAGCCGCGGCGTCCCGGCGCCACGCGGCGGCAAATGGCTGCCCAACCAGGTCAAGCGGCTCACCACACAGCCCCGCTACATCGGCCAGCGCGTACACCAAGGCGTCGTGATCGGCGACGCCCTCTGGCCCGGCATCATCGACGAAGCCACATTCGCTGAATGCGTCCGCCGGATGTCCGACCCCCGCCGGCACACGGTCCGGGACCGGTCGCTGAAATACTTGCTGACCGGCATCCTCAAGTGCGGCGCCTGTGGCGCGAAATGCCGCGTGATCAAGAACCGCGGCTACCACGCCTACTCCTGTTACGAGAAGTTCTGCGTCTCCGTGCGCACGACCCACGTCGAGGACTTCGTCACCGACATGGTGATCGCCCGCCTGGAGCAACCCGACGTGCTGGCCGGTATCGCCGCCCGCAGCGACCAGGTCGCCGCCGACCGCGGCGACGACGCCGACGAACTCCAAGGCCGCCTTGACGGCTTCTACGCCCAGGCCGCCGAAGGGAAGATCAGCCCCGCAGGACTCGCCGCGATCGAGGCACGGCTACTGCCCCAGATCGCCGAGGCGCGCCGAGCCGCGCAAGCCGCGCCACTGCCCCGGCTGATCCGCGACGTCGCCGGCCCCGACGCCCGCCAGCGCTGGGAAGCACTCGACCTGGGCCGACAGCGCGAGATCATCGACAAGCTGGTGGAACTGCGAGTCGCCACCACCGTGCGCGGCACCCGGTTCAGCTTCCACCGGCTCGGCGAGTCCCGATGGCGCGGCGACGAACGGACCTGGGCCGAGCACTGGGCCGCGGAAGGCATCTGATGACGCTTACTCGCACGCCGCGAAAAGAAATCGGCAATAGCGTATTGCCGATTTCCGAGAAGGAAGTTACTAGCGGTACGAAAGCGCAATTCAATCCTCTGTTTCGGGCGCTCTCCTCGCGCCCCGGTCATCGCAAATCGGTTGTCCCGCAGCGCTGCACGCTCTCGCATGCCAGAAAGTCCGCACACGAACTAAGTGTCCGATTTCTCGCCATAGCCCGTCCGCGGAAATAGTCAAGAAACGGCGCGCCGAAAGGACGGCGGCAAGGATTCAGGTTACGTTTCGCTCAACATCAAGAAGAACCCCGGCCAGCCTCTCTATTGGCGTAGTAGCCGGCCGGGGTTCCCGGACACCTGGACCGCTAGACGGAGCCAGGCGCACAAGTAGCAGCGGGTGTACCACCACCCGGCCTGCCACCGAGGACTGACGGTACCCCCGACACGGGGCACCGCGCACACCTACAACGGTGTGCACCACCGGTAGAGCGCCAGCCCCGTCCTGTGGTCCTGAAAGGGACCCCCAGTGGACACGAAGCCGCGCACCAGGAACACCAACCCGGAGCTCCGCAAGCTGACCGGCCTGCTCGGCCCGCTGACCCGCGACGGCCGCCACGCCGAAGCCGCCGCCGTTCGCGTCGAGCTGGACCGCGTCAAGCGCCTCGCCGCGATCCAGGCCGCCGCGAAGAACGCTCCGCCGCTCACCGCCGCCGAACTCAGCTCGATCGTCGGCATGCTCGCCGCCGTGAGCGTCCCGCCGGCCGTCGCGCCTCCCGCCCCGGTCGTAACTGCTCCCACCGCGCCGCGTCTCGCTGCCTAGACAGCCCCAGCAACAAGCCCCCAGGGACGCGAAACGGCGGCCCCGCCTGCCAAGACAAGACCGCCGTTTCGCGTTCACTCAGAACAACGTAAGCGTACCGGTTCGGTACGCAGAACGGGAACCGACGTGCGCACTGACGACGCACCAAACGGCCAGACCGGTAACCAACCGCCAGGGCAGTCAGCACCCCTCCCGATGCGCTGGGCGATCCAGCCCACCGCCCCGCTCAGCCGTGCCCGCCACGCGAGCCGGGCGGTGATCTGACATGGGATACCGGCTACGCCGCGAAGTACGCGACGCCATGCCCAAAGGCACGCTCACCCACAAGGAAGTACGCCTAGTCCTCGAACTCGCGGACTCCTGCAACGACGACACACGCGAAGGCTGGCCCGGCCTCGACTGGCTCGCCGACGTGTGTGACATCGGCGACCCGAAGAAGGTCGGCGAAACCCTGGGATCCATTGCCAAGAAGTGGCACGAACTTCGTGTACCCGTCGGCAAGGACAAGCGCGGCCTACCGACCTTCGCCCGAGAAGGCCAGCGCATGACTTTCCGCTTCCCGAAGCTCGCCGCCCGCCCGACCGTTACGGAACCCGCCCCGTCGAGCCCCCCTGAAACAGGGGACCTCAACACCGACCGAGCTCCCCAAAAACAGGGGACCTCCAGGTCCCCTAAAACAGGGGACCTCTCAAGCAGTCGAGCCCCCCTAAAACAGGGGACCCTTGAACTCAAGACCTCAATAAATCCTCCTCAACCGCGCGCCAACGAGGCAGTCACCTCAATCGCCGCTGCGCTCTCGATCGAGGAAGAAGAGGCAACCGCCGTCTTCCAAAAGATCCTCACCGAGAAGAAACCGGGCGCCCCGTCCCGCTACGTCGCGCACCTGATCCAGAACGGCGATATCCGGCAGTTCCACACCCAGCCCCGTCCGAAGCCGACATATGCCGGGCCCCTCTGCGACTACACCGACGACGGCCACGGCCGCTGCCACGACTGCGGCCTCCCCGCCGGAAACGCCCGCCACGCCAAGGCCGCCTGACCGCGGAAGGAGGAACCACCGATGACCTCGGACATCATCCGGAACACGGCCGAACTCGCCCAGCTCTGGCCGGCACTCGCCGACGCGTTGGCCCGCGACCACGCACCCGAGCACGGCGAACGCATCGCCGCCGCCGGATCCACCGAGCCCGGACTACCCGTGAACCTCGACGTCGCCGACGCGATCGACTACCTGACCCGTAACATCGCCGCCGCCGCAACCTACGCCCGCCACCTGCTCGACGAACCGGCCTGGACCCACAGCGTGCCCGTCCTGCTCGCCTGGGACATCACCCGCTGGCACGGCCGCCTGGTCGACCTCGGCGACACCGTCCACGCCGAGCACCTGGCCGCCGCCGTCGCCGACTGGCTCGGCCGGACCCGGGCCGCGCTCGGCTTCACCACCCCCGACCGCCACCTGGGCGCCATGTGCCCCGAACACGACCAGCCGCTGGTCGAGCTGGTCGAGCCCGGCGGATCCGCCACCCTGCACACCAGCCCCGCCGGCTACCGCATCACCTGGACGAAAGTCCGCGCCATCAAGTGCCGCTACTGCCGCGCGACCTGGACGCCCGGCCCCGACTACCTCGCCCTCGACCGCGCCCTGAACCGCGCCGACCGCCGCCGAGCAGGACACATCCCATGACCCGGCGCCTGATCCCCACCGCGTCCGCAGCGCTCGCCCTGGGCGTCACCCAGACCGCGGTACGCGTCCTCGCCCACCGCGGCCGCCTCACCCGCTACGGAACCGCCCAGCGCGCCCTGTACGACCTCGACGAGATCCACCAGCTACGCCCCACCACGGTCAAGACGACCCGCTCGACCGGACACGACCAGCAGGAGAGGAACGCCAACCCATGACCAACTCGACCAGCCACCACGGCCACACTCCCGGCCTGGACAACCGAATCACCGCCGCGATCCAGCACAGCGCCGCCGTCCAGGCCCAGATCGCCGCCGCACTGCACTCCATCAGCCACAGGCCGGCGCCAACGACCCGCCGCCGCGTCGCCCACCGCCACCCGTCCGCCGCGCACCTGCTCGTCCTCGGCCGCGCCCTGATCAGTTGGCGGCACCGATGACCCGCCTGATGATCGCCCGCCCAACCGTCGAGACCCTCCCGGCGCCGCGGCTGCTCACCAAGACCAAACGCCCCGACCTGCCGACGCTGCCCGGTACCAGCTGGCACAACGACGTCGCCGCGCTACGCGCCTGGATCATCGCCGTCAAGGCCGATCCGGACGTCGATCCGTACTGGGTCGACCAGATCACCCAGCCGATCAAGGAACAACTCGCCGCAGCCCGGCGCGTAAGCCCGGTGCGCGGCTGCGGGGGCCGCACACCGGAACACCGTCAGATCAAGGAAAGCAACCGATGACACTCGATCAGCACCAGAACCACATGATCGACCTGGCCGCGATGTCGCTGGTGGTCGCCGACGAACTCGACGGCCCGGTCCGGGTACGGCCCGCCCGCAATCGCGTTGCCTAGTGAAGGGATCCTCATGAACGAAGATGCAGACGTCAGTGCCTTCGACCCGAAATCCATCAGCGCTCTCGTACTGGACCCGCGCTTCAGCCACGGCGAGATCACCTACAGCGGCGGCGCCATGGCTGGCGAGGAAACCTTGCCGTTCCTCGGCTGGGTCACAGAGACCTACTGGTCCAGCAACCACACCGGATCTGACGTAGTACCTGCGTTCCTCGTCGATGCCGACGTCGTCACGATCCGCATGCTGAACAGGAGGTACAAAGCCGACGACGAGACCGGCAATGTCTACCTGACCCGCCTGGTCCGCGCCGAAGGCATGGCATCCCGCGACGGTAGTTGACCAACGTAACGGCGTTATGTAACGCTTTGCAGCGGATCACCACGTCTTCAACCTCCAGCGCCCGCGCGCCCCGTGCCGTGCGGGCGCTGCAGCGTTTCCGGGGGAGCCGTGAGCCAGCACAGCGAGCAGGGATCCAGGTACCGCCGCCTCCGAGCCACGTTCCTCGCTGGCGGCCCGGCCTGCTGGATCTGCGGACACTACGGATCAGACCAGGTCGACCACGATCCGCCACGTGCACGACACCGCGCCCCGCTCGACGTCTCGACTTGGCGGCCGGCTCACGGTACGGACCCCTGCCCGACCTGCGGGCGGCGCTGCAACCAGTCACGCGGCACTCGCGACGTAACGGCCGTAACGCCTGTGTTTGTGCCGAAGATCCGTCTCTGATCGTCGTCGACTCGCGTCGATCTTCGTCGCGGCTCGGATTTTAACGACCGGTGGGCCCGGAGACCCCGCGCCCAGTCGCCGTCTCTCTCTCCCCAGGCCGCCCACCAGGAGGTTTGTCCGTGCCCGACGCCACCGCCGCCGAGCGGAACCGCCGCTACCGGCGCCACAAGGCCGGAGACCACTCGATGTGCGACCCGGCACGGTGCGAGAGCAGGGCAAACGCCGACGCCGTAGAGGTCGAATCAGCGGGCCCGGACCGTGACGCCGACCAGGACGTCACGCCCGTAACGCCCGGCCCGGCCGGCGTAACGCGTGACGACCAGGCCGTTACGGACGACTCCCCCGGCCCGCCCCGCCTCGACGAGGCCGGCGCCGCGTTCTGGTCCGCGATGAACGGCGACAAGCTGGCCGGCGCCCCCCGCCAGCTGCTGGTGCAAGCCTGCCGATCCGTCGACCGGCTGGCCCGGCTGGACGCGATGCTCCGCGGCACGCACCACGAATGGATGCGCCTGGTCGTGAAGCTGTTCGACGACGACGACGACCGCGACGACCAGGACGTGACCGTCGTCGCCCGGGTCGACTCGATCCTGGCCGAGGAACGTCAGCAGGCCCTGGCGCTCAAGGCCCTACTGACCGAGCTGCGCGCCAGCGGCGCCGCCGACAGCGGGGGAGGCAGGAGCGCGCTTGAACAGCTTGGCGACCAGCTTGCCGCCCGCCGGGCGGCTCGGCAAGCAGACGCCGCGAGTATGTAGCCACCCGCCGATCGCGTACACCATGGCCGAGGAGGTCATCGACCTCTACGAGCTGTGCGCGAAACCGCTCGACCCGTGGCAGAAGTTCGTACTCCGTAAGGGCCTCGGCATGACCGCCGACGGCCGCTGGTCCGCGCTCAAGGTCGCGTGCTGGGTGCCCCGCCAGAACGGCAAGGGCGGCATCATCGAGGCCCTGGAGCTGGCCTGGCTGTTCCTGCCTGGCTTCCAACAGCGACTGATCACGCACTCGGCGCACCTGTACTCGACCGCGCAAGAGGCATTCATCAGGATCCGCGACATCATCGACGGCTCGGAAATCCTCCGGCCGATGGCCCGGGTCCGCGAGGCCAACGGCGAACAGGGATTCATCACCCTGGAAGGCCAGCGGCTGAAGTTCGTCGCCCGGACCAAGAGCGGCACCCGCGGATTCTCCGCGCCCCGCCTGGTGCTCGACGAGGCCCAGGAGATCGCCTCGGACATGATGGCGGCCGCGATGCCGACCATGGCCGCCCAGAAACACCCTCAAGTCTGGTTCTTCGGCACCCCGCCGACCGACCCGGCCGCCTGGTGCTACGCGCTGAAGGAGGACGGAGAGGCCGGCGCCCCCGACCTCTGCTGGTGCGACTGGGGAGACGACCTCGACCTGGCCAGCGCGACGCCGGAGGAAGTCGCCGCACGGATCCAGGACGTCGACCGCGCGTACGCGGCGAACCCGGCCATGGGTGACCCTGCCCTGGGCGCGCGGATCAGCGAGGAGTTCGTCAGGTCCGAGATGCGCCCGTCCGGCCTCGGCGACCGGTACGTGTTCGAGCGCCTGGGCATCTGGCGCCCGAAGGCCACCGGCGGCGCCGGAGTGATCGCCGAGGCCGCATGGGCCCGGCAGACCCAGGCCGACCCGCAACGGCCGACGGACTTCGTGATTGCGCTCGACATCAGCCCGTCCCGGACGAACGCCTCGATCGTCCTGGTCGGCCCGAACCCGGCGCACGAGGACGGCCTGATCGTCTCCCTGGTCGACTACCGCGACGGGACGGACTGGATCGTCGCCCGGCTCGCCGAGCTGCGCGACCGCTACAAACCCGTCGCGATCGCCCTGGACAAGAAAGGGCCGGCCGGCTCACTGCTGGTCGACCTGGCCCGGGTCGGCATCGTCGAGCCCGTCGACCCGGAGCACCCGAAGCGCGGCGACCTGGCGATCCCGAACGCCGCCGACGTGGCCGCCGGCTACGGCCTGTTCGTCGACGCCGTCCGCCAGGGCGCCCTGTGGCACTGCGACGACGCGCCGCTGAACCTGGCCCTGGCCGGCGCCCAGACCCGCCAAATGCTCGGCGGCGGCTCGGCCTGGGCGCGCAAGGGCCGGACGGACATCTCGCCCCTGGTCGCCGCGACGATCGGCAACTGGGCCTATGTGACCCGGGCCGAGCTGGTCAAGGCCGCCCCGTACGACGCCCTGGCGAACATCTGGTGAGGGGAGTCGACACATGACCCGTGGCGGAGCTCGAAAGCTCGGCGCCCGGATCGCCGGAGCAGTCGCCGAGCACTTCGGCCGCGCGCTGCGCACCCTGCCCGGCCTGGCCGGCGCCCTGCTGGTGTCGTTCGGCCTCTACCTGGCCTGGGTGCCGCTCGGCGTGATCGCCCTGGGCGCCTTCCTGCTGCTCATCGATAGGAGGGTGACCTAGTGGGTCTGTTCTTCGGAAGCCGTGCCGCTCCCCCGGCCGCCACGACCCGCGGGATCGCGCTGCCCGGCCGCCAGGGCGTGGCGCTCGGCACGCCGAGCTACAACGCCGTCGACGTGACAGCTGGTGAAACCGCGCTCCAGTCGGTCGCCGTACGGTCCGCCGTCCACCTGCTGTGCGGCCTCACGTCGAACCTGCCGATCGACGTCTTCAGCGGCAAGGGCACCGCCCGCAAGGCGATCACGAAGCCCGGCTACCTGGAAGACCCGGCCGGGGACGGCTACGGCCTGGTCGACTGGTCGTATCAGTACCTGGCGTCGCTGATCCTGCGCGGCAACGCGTTCGGCGACGTCCTGGCCCGCAACGCCCAGGGCGGCTATCCGACCCAGGTCGCCCTGTACCACCCGGACAACGTCCGCGGCCGCGTCGACGACCGCGGCCGGATCCAGTGGTCGATCGGCGGCCGCCCGGTCGACAACCCGGCCGATCTGCTGCACCGCCGGGCCTTCCCCGTGCCCGGCCGCGTCCTCGGCCTGTCCGTGATCGAGCAGCACGCCGCCCAGATCGGCCTGTCGCTGACGACGACCCGGTTCGGACTCCAGTGGTTCCAGGACGGCGCCCACCCGGGCGGCCTGCTCACGAACGAGCTGGAAGACCTGAACGACACCGACGGCACCAAGACCCGCACGATCAAGGACAAGTTCATGGCCGCCCTGCGCGGCACCCGCGAACCGGTCGTGATGGGCAAGGGCTGGAAATACCAGTCGATCCAGGTCGCCCCCGAAGAGTCGCAATTCCTGGAGACCCAGGGATGGACGGCCGCCGAGTGCGCCCGGATCTTCGGGCCCGGCGTCGCCGAAGTGCTCGGCTACACCGCGTCCGGCGGCGGCGGATCGCTGACGTACACCAACCGCGTCGACCGAAACGCCGACCTGCTCACGCTGACGCTGAATCAGTGGATCCGTGCGCTGGAGCGCGTTCTCTCGGACATGCTCCCGAAGCCTCAATACGTCCGCATCGACCGCGATGCACTGCTGGAGATGACCACTCTGGACCGTTACCGGGCGTACGAAATCGCGCTCCGCAACGGATTCCGCGTCATCGACGAGGTCCGCGACGACGAGGACGAGGGCCCCGTCCCCTGGGGCAAGAAGCCGTTCACCCTGCCCAAGTCGGCGACCGACGACGGCACGACTAAGCCCGCCGACGAGGAGAAGGACAAGGCCCAATGACGACCCCCACGATCACGCTCCCCGGCCTGCACGTGGTTCGGTCCACGCTGGCCCGTGTCGACCTCCGAGCAGCCGACGACGACGCCCAGGCCGAGCGCGAGGGCCTGGGCCTGATGGACGTGCGTTTCTCGCCGTTCAACACCTGGTATCGCATCGATTCCTGGTGGGAAGGCTCGTTCATGGAGCGCACCGTTCCCGGCGCGTTCAAGCGGACTTTTGCCGCCCACCGCCAAGCGAAGAACGTCGACGCCCACAACATCAAGACGATGTTCAATCACGGGCAGGATCTGACGATCGGTCAGAAGCTGCTCGGCACGATCGACGAGATCGCCGAGGACGCCGACGGCGCCCGGTCGAGCGTCTGGCTGTGGGACACGTCGTATAACCGCGACCTGCTCCCTGGGCTGCGTGAGGCCGCCTACGGGTCGTCGTTCATGTTCCAGGTGATCCGCGAGGAGTGGAACGAGGAGCCCGAGAAGTCCGACGACAACCCGGACGGGATCCCCGAGCGCACGATCCGCGAGGCCCGCGTCTTCGAGGCCGGCCCCGTCACCTGGCCGGCGTCCCCGACCGCAACCGCTGGCATGCGCTGCTGGTCGGACACCGAGACCTACTACGACCAGCTGGAGCGCAACGACCCGTCCCGGGTCCAGCGCATGCGCTCCCAGATCACCGCACTCCGCTCCGCCGGACCCGCCCAGCAGGGCACTCCGGCCGGTCCCGGACCCGCGACCGCACGACCGACCGACTCGGCGCGTAGCCACTCGGCAGGTCTCACGCCCGCGCAACGGCGCGAGCGTCTGTACCCGACCCTGAAGGGATAAGGCCGACATGAACCTGGCCGAACTGCGCGCCCGGCTCGACGCGATCAACACCGAGCGGCGCGAGATCCACACCGAGGCCGGCGCCGCCGACCTCACCGCCGACCAGCAGACCCGCTGGGACGCGCTGGACACCGAAGAGACCCAGGTCCGCGAGCAGATCACCCAGGCCGAGGAGAACGACGCCGAGACCCGCGCGGCCCGCGTTGCCGAGTCCCGGGCCCGCTGGGGAGCGACCCAGGTCCGCACCGGCCGCGACCCGTTCGACCCCGGCAACGGCGCCCGGGCCAGCCGCCAGGCCCTGGTCGAGTCCGTCATCCGCGCGAACGAGCACCGCGGCATCGACGCCGAGAATGAGCGGCACTTCGAGGCCCTGCTTCACCGCTACTCCAAGAAGGTCGGCGGCCGCGCCTGGGCACAGCAGCTGCTCGCCCGCTCCCGCCCGGAGTACGAGTCGGGTTTCTGCAAGGTCATGCTCGGCCGGTCCGAGCTGCTGGACGACGCCGAGCGTCGCGCGCTGTCCGCCGTGATGCTCTCCCAGGACGACGCCGAGGAGCGCACCGCGATCAGCGTCGGCTCGAACACCAACGGCGGGTACCTGCTCCCGACCCACCTCGACCCGACCCTGATCCTGACCAACAACGGCGCCAGCAACGAGATCCGCCAGGTCGCGAAGGTCGTCGAGCTGAAGCAGGGCTACACCGCCTGGCACGGCGTCACCACCGCCGGCGTGACCGCGTCGTGGGATGGCGAGCTGGTCGAGGTCTCCGACGACACCCCGACCGTCGGCAGCGTGACGATCCCGACGAACTTCGCTCAGGCCCTGGTCCAGGCGTCGATCGCCGCGTTCGAGGACATCTCGAACCTGGAGCAGGACGTCATGATGCTGTTCGCGGACGCCCGCGACCGGCTGGAAGCGGCCGCGTTCGCCACCGGCAGCGGCAGCGGCCAGCCGAAGGGCATCTTCACCGCGTGCGCCGCGTCCAGCGGCGTCCAGGTCGTCTCGACCACCGCGGCGACGATCGGCGAGGTCGACATCCACGCCGTCTACCGGGCCCTGCCGAAGCGCTTCCGGCGCCGGGGCAAGTGGCTGACGAACCCGCTCTACGCCTCGGCCGTCAAGCGCCTCGGCACCGCGGTCAGCTCTTCCTACTCCGGCGACCTGCGCGACCCGCTGGCCACGGTGTGGCTGAACCACGAGGTCATCGAGTCCGACGACGCCCCGTCGACCCAGACGACCACGGCCAAGGACGACGAGATCGTCTTCGGTGACTTCCAGAACTACGTCGTCGTCGACAAGCCCGGCGGCATGTCCGTCGAGTTCATCCCGCACCTGTTCAACACGGCGAACAACCTGCCGGACGGCCGCCGCGGCTACTACGCGTACTGGCGGACCGGCGGCGACGTCGCCAACCTCAACGCGTTCCGCGAGCTGGTCGACAAGACCTCCGCGTAACCCGCCGGCCGCCCCTGGGCGGCCCCTGAACCGGACCGGCCGGGGGCACCTTGCAGGGCACCCCGGCCGGTCCGTATGCCCTGCAAACTCTGCCCTGCAAGTGAGGAAGTCCGACCCGATGGACAAGAAGATCCTGCGAGTCAAGCCGAACAACGGCGACGGACGATCCGCGGTCTACGTCGAGGAGCTGGGCGCGCACGTCGTGCCCGACCCCGCCGTGGGGTACGCCGAGGACGACCCGATCGTCCGCGCCCACCCGTGGCTGTTCGTCAGCGACGAGGACACCGACACGACCCGGCAGCCTCCCCCGGAGTCCGTCCGGATCGAATCGGCTACTCGAGCACCTGGTGAGCAGCGCCGCTCGACCCGGCGCCCGTGACCGCGAACCGTACTGGCCGCTGCGCCTGCCCCGAGCAGGCCGCCGGCCGCCACGTCGGGGGATGCCTCGCCGTGGCGGCCGGCTCAGCAGTCGTCGGGTTCCTCGACGCCGGCCACTGGTCGGCCTGCTTCGGCCTGTCCTACCGCGACCTGCACCTGTTCGACGCGTTCGGCCAGCAGCGCATCGCCCGATCCGGCCGCGGCGAGATCCGCGCGCTGACCGGCTCCGGCGGGATCCCCCAGAACCGGAACAAGGTCGTCCGCGGATTCCTGAACGACACCCGCGGCGAGTGGCTGCTGTTCATCGACACGGACATGGGTTTCGAGCGCGACACCCTGGAACGGCTGATTGCCGCGGCGGACCCGTCGGCCCGTCCCGTCGTCGGCGGCCTGTGTTTCGCCGGAGCGCGAGCCCGGACCGGCAACGGCGCGACCCCGCTCTACGCCGAGCGATTCAAGATCATCCCGACCGTCTATGAGTACGTCGAGCAGGCCGACGAGATCGGCTTCCGGCCGATCCTCGACTACCCGCGCGACCAGGTCATGGAGGTCGCCGGGACCGGCGCCGCGTGCCTGCTCATGCACCGCTCGGCCCTGGAGACCGTCCGGGCCCAGCTCGGAGAGGTCTGGTTCGACCCGGCCCAGCACCCGAGCGCGCTCAACGGCGCCCCGCGCTGGTTCTCCGAAGATCTGTCGTTCTGCGTCCGGCTGGCCGCGTGCGGCATACCCGTCCACGTGGACACCTCGGTCAAGACCACCCACGAAAAAGGAATGGCGTTCCTCGATGAGGACGCGTTCGACGAACAGCTGGCGCTTGCCCGGCTGCACAAGGAGATGGAGAAGGTCTGATGGCTACTGGCGCGTATCCGACCTCGGTCAACGTCGTGACGAATGAGCTGGGATACGACGCCTCGGTTCTCCAGCCCGGGGACACCGTGCTCCAGGCCCTGGCGGACGCGAAAGGCGACCTGGTCGTGGCGACCGGCGCCGACGCGTTCACCCGCCTCCCGGCCGGGACGAACGGCCACGTCCTGAAGGCCGCCAGCGGCCAGTCGACCGGCCTGCAATGGGCGGCCCAGACCGACACGACCACGCTCCCCAACACCAGCGGCACCGCGTCCGCCGGGACGTCCCTGCTGGGCGCCCCGGCGGACCACGTGCACCCGGCGTCCGCGTTCGGCGCCGGAGATCACGGCCTACTCGGCTGGAACTTCGACCCGGCGCTGTCCATCGGCTCGACCATCCTGGGCGCGAACGGCACGCTCTACCTGGCCCGGATCAAGGTCCCCAAGGCGATCACCGTCACGAACCTGCACGTGCACTGCACATCCGTTGGTGCCACGCTGACCACCGGCCGAAATTTCGCCGCGCTGTTCACCGCGGCCGGCGCCCGGGTCGCCTCGACCGTCGACCAGTCGACCGCCTGGACGTCGCTCGGACTCCAGACGATGGCGCTGACCTCGGCTCAGGCGATCGCCGCCGGGGACTACTACGTCGGTTTCTACGGCAACGGGTCGACCCTGCCGACGTTCGCCCGCGGGACCAGCCTCTCGGCCGCGAACACCGGCCTGGCCGCGCCGAACTTCCGGTTCGCCTCGGCCGACACCGGCCTCACGACCGCGATGCCGTCCAACATCGGCGCCCAGACCGCGCTGTCCGTGGCGTACTGGGTCGGCCTGTCCTAGATCACACGCGCGGCCCGCTGTGCGCAAATCTCAGCCACTTTCACGGCCTCCCGAGGGGTACGGCCACCACGCGAAGGGAGCGCCGCTGTGACGGTTGTGAACGGCAAGCTGGTCACGCCGGTCGGGACGTTCCCGACGAACGGGACCGTGACGATCCAGCTGGTCGACTACGAAGACACCCCCGTCATCGGTTTCAACACCGCCGGGGACACCGAGGTCATCTCGACCTCGGTCGTCACCCCGTCCAGCTCCGGCACCTGGACGGCGAACCTGGTCGGCCAGGGCTCGATCGAGCTCGCGAACGGCGACTCAGCCACCGTCTACCGGGTCACCGAGTCCGGCGCCGGAGTGACGTACAGCTATCACATCGTCGTGCCGACATCGGACGATCCGGTCTGGGCCGGCGACTGCCGCGCCGACGTCGGCGAGGGCTCGATCACATACTTCGGAACCACGCTCTGGGCCGTCGCCACGTTCACCGGCGCCGAGGCCAGTACGAGCCTGATCGACGTCCCGGTCCCGATCATGTTCCCCCCGTCGGACATGGTCATCACCGCGGTCAAGGCGTCCCGGGTCGGCGGCACCGGCGCCACGATCAACGTCTTCAACGGCGACGACGCCGTCCTGAACATCGACCTGTCGATCACCAGCGAGGGCGCCCCGATCTCCGCCCCGGCGCTCCAGAACGTCGAGATCGCCGCGAATACGCCGCTGTCGGCTCAGGTCATGTCGTCCGGCGGCGCCCCGGACGCTGTCTGCGTCCAGGTCGAGCTGAGGATGGCCTGACATGCCTCTCCACACCATGACCCAGGCCCGGCCGGTCTGGCGGCCGCCGGCTACCTCGGACTGGACCGTCGAGCGGCTGACCGGCCCGAACCGGCTGATCGTCCGCGACCGCCGCGGCGTCCTGGCGACGCTGACCGAGAACGCCCGGACCGTGACCTACCGGAACCGGACCCGGACGTTCCTGGAGCAGAAAGAAGCGTTCACCGACGAGTTCCGGCGCACCTGGAACAACGGATTCGGATCGTCGCCCGGCGGCGGGAACTGGACCACCGCGAACGGCGCCGATTCGGACTACTCCGTCGCCCTGGTGAGCGATGAGGGCCGGGCCCGGATCCGGCTGTCCAGCATCGACAGCAGCCGCTACGCGACGATCCTGGACACCCTGAAGACCGTCGACGCCCGCGCCCAGGTCACCACCTCGGCAACCCCGGTCGGCGACTTCAGCTCGATCGCGCTGCTGTTCGCCTACGAGCACACCGGGGAAGGCGTCCAGAACCACAACCGCGCCAAGCTGACGTTTAACACCGACGGCACGGTGTTCGCCCAGCTGACCCGCCGGACCAATGGCGTCGAGTACCCGCTGACCTCGGCCGTCCAGATCGCCACCGGCTACACCGCCGGCCAACGGTTCTGGATCCGCGCGACCACCGACGGCGCCGGACATCATGCGATGTACGCGTGGCGCTCCGGCACCACGGAACCGGCCAGCCCGACCTGTTCGGCCACGGACACCTTCAACACGATCGGCCGGGTCGGCTTCCGCGCGATCGTCGGCGACACCTGGACCGGCGGCACGTCCACATTCGCGGACATCTACAGCCTGTCCGTCGTCGCGACCTGGCCGGCGCCCCCGGTCGTCACCCATGACACCTGGGGCCGTCTGCTCCCGGCGCCGTTCGACGGGACCTGGTCCAGGCGTACGCGGAACCTGCTGCGCCGCTGGACCGTCGACACGTCGCCGGACATCCTCAGCTACGCCATGGCGTACGTGTCCGGCGCCCTGGTCGTCCTCAACGCCGCCGGTACGAAGTGGTACACCGGCGCCGCCGGCTACGGCCCGCTGGACGAGTTCGGCAAGCGCATCGAGGGCGCCGACGCATTCGACTACGACGGGACCGACGTCACCTGGCCCGGCGACGACCCGGACGACCCGGCCGAACCCGCCGAGCTGCACTGCCTCGACTGCTCCGGCCTGGTCCGCCGCGTGTTCGGCTTCCACCTCGGAATGCCGCTGGTCCGCAACGACCCGACGACGTTCGACGGTCTGTCCATCCCTCGCCGGACAGCCGACATCGGCCCCCGCGGGCCCGGCCAGATCATCACCCAGGCCGTCGGCACGAAACCGACGCTCGGCCTGGAGCTGCCCTGTGACGTGATCTTCCACGACGCCGATCAGAGCGACCCCGAAGAGGGAACGATCGACCACGACGGGATCATCATCGGCACCGACGCGACCGGCGTGATCCGGTTCATCTCCAGCCGCAAGACGATCAACGGGCCGACGTTCTCCGACCTCGGCGGCCGGTCCGCGGTCAACGGCACAGGCACCTACCCGAACCGGCTACGCATCATCCGGAGGTTCTGAATGTCGTCGATCGTCCGCGGCACCTCGGCGACGCTGGAGTCCCGTTTCTACAGCTACTCGACGTCCGAGCTGGAGGACGTCACCGGCCTCACGGTGAAGGTCACCCGCACCTCGGATAACACGGTCGTCCAGGCCGCGACGTCCGCCGGGATCACGCACCCGTCGACCGGGACCTACCTGTTCGCCTGGTCGACGGACCCGGGGATGCAGCTCGGCGACTACCTGGTGTTCTGGCAGGGCACCGACGGCACCGCGACCCAGGCCGAATACACCGAGGTCGTTTCCCTGGTCGACGAGGACTCGACCACGCTCTACGCGTCGCTGGAGCAGTTCAAGGCGATCCGGCGGATCACGCACACCGACGACGACCTGGACCTGGAAGCGTGCCTCGCCGCGGCCTGCCGCCAGATCGACCAGAAGGCCGGACGCCGGTTCTACCGGGACTCGGCCGTCTCCGCCCGGATCTACGGCACGACCGGCCGGGTCACCCGGGACGGCCGGCTCATGGTCGACGACATCGGCAGCACGGACGGCCTGGTCGTCGAGACCGGCGCCGACCCCAGCTGGTCGACGGCCAGCGGCACGATCGGGAAGAGCCCGGACAACGCGATCGCCCGCGGCGTCCCGATCACCTCGCTGACCATCGGATCCGGCTGGTGGACCTCCCAGGTCCGCATCACCGCCCAGTGGGGATGGCCGGCTGTCCCGGACGACATCAGCCGCGCGGCGCTGATCCTGGCGAACCGGCTCTACATGCGCAAGGACAGCCCCCAGGGCGTGGCCGGTAGCGCCGAATGGGGAGCGATCCGGCTGTCCCGCTGGGATCCCGACGTCGAGGCCCTGATCAGCCCCTACACCCTGCATTCGTTCGCGTGAGGAGCGCTGACCGATGGATCTGACCGCTGTCCGCGAGGGCCTGGCCGACGTCGTCCGCGCGGCACTGCCCGAGCTGACCTGCTACGGCGACGTCCCCGACTCGATCAGCGAACCGGCCTTTCTCGCCGGAGAGGTCGACATCACGTACGACACGACGTTCGGGGACGACGACGAGATCACCGCCACGTGCCGCGTGCTGGTGTCCCGCTCGGACGACAAGGCCGGCCAGAAGCTGCTGAACGCCTATCTCAGCCGCGGCCCGAAGAGCATCAAACGAGCGATCGAGGGCACGCCCGGCGAGGCCCAGACCCTGGGCGGCGCGTGCGACGACCTTCACGTCCAGCGCATCCGGGGATATCGCTACTACCCGCACGGCGACGCGACGTACCTCGGCGCTGAGTTCGTAGTCAAGGTCATCGGCGGATCGGAAGAGGGGTAGGGCATGAGCAAGTTCGTACTCAAGGGCACGCGCCTTTTCGTGAACGCCGTCGATCTGACGTCGGTCAATAACAAGGTCGAGCTGATGGCCGAGGTCGACGAGCAGGAGTCGACCGCGTTCAACCCGGATTCAGCGACCGAGGTCTGGCGCGAAGTGCTCGGCGGGATCATCTCGTCCAAGTGCTCGGCCGAAGGCCAATGGGAGGCCGGCGACCCGGGCAAGGTCGACGATGCGGCCTGGGCGGCGCTCGGCGCGATCGGCCCGGTCACGATCTGCCCAGTCGGCGGCCCGGTCGCCGCTGGCGACCTGGCGTACCTGACGACCATGCTCGCCGGGGACTACCAGATCGGCGACCAGGTCGGCAACGTCGCCCCCTGGTCGCTGGACGCCACCGGATCGTCGCCGCTGGTCCGCGGCGCCGCGCTGCACCCGCCCGGCACCGCCAGGACGTCGACGGGCAACGGCACGGCCGTCCAGCTCGGCGCCCTGGCCGCCGATCAAGCGCTGTACGTGAACCTGCACGTCCTGTCCGCGTCCGGCACCACGCCGAGCATCACGGTCAAGGTCCAGTCCGACGACAACAGCGGCATGACCTCGCCGACCGACCGCGCGACGTTCACCGCGGCGACCACCCGCGACGCCCAGACCGCGAAGATCGTCGGCGCGATCACCGACGACTACTGGCGGATCGCCTGGACGATCTCCGGCACCGGCCCGAGTTTCCTGGTCATTGTGTCCGCCGGAATCGGCCCGGCCTGACGTGGCCGGCCGAAAGCGCCCCGACTGGCGTCGAGCCCGCACGATCGGCGCCTGGATCCTGCTGGTCGGCTCGATCATCGGCTGGCCCGTCTCCGCCGTGCTCTGGGCCCAGGACGAACCACCGTTCGTGCTCGGCCTGTCCTGGCTGGCAATCATCCTGACCGCCGCCGACCTGCTCGCGACCTCCCAGGTCCACGAGGAGCAGGCCGACGCCGGCTGAGTAACACCGCACCGCGTCCCGTCCGCCGCCCGGCGTCCGGGCAGTTCGTCATGCCCGAAGGAGGGCCCCGAAATGGCCAAGCGCGTACTCAAAGACTGCTACGTCTCGATCGACAGCAACCTGATCCACGGCTACTGCTCCAAGCTGGCCCTGAAGATCGAGGTCGACGAGCAGGAAGTGACCACGTTCGGATCGCTCGGCTGGAAGGAAGTCCTCGGCGGCATCCAGTCCGGCGGCCTCGACCTGGACCTGAAGCAGGACGCAGCCGCGGCCGCGCTCGACGCGATCATGTTCCCGCTGATCGGCACGGTCGTCCCGTTCGAGGTCCGGATCTCCCAGGCGTCGGTCGGCACCTCGAACCCGAAGTTCACGGGGAACGTGCTGATCAAGGAATGGACGCCGATCTCCGGCGGCGTCGGCGACGTCGCCGAGGTCTCCGTCTCGTTCCCGACCTCCGGCGCCGTGACCCGCGCCACGTCATGATCGAGATGGAGGTGGACGCCTCCGCCCTGAAGGCCCTCGGCGCCGCCCTGGGCGCCGAGGCCGACGGGAAGAAGCTGCGCCGCGACCTGGCGAAGGAGATGCGCGGCGCGCTCCAGCCCGCGGCCGCGGCCGCCAAGTCCAGCATCATGTCGATGGCGTCGTCCGGCCTCTACTCGACCGGGACTCCGCTGCGCGCCACGATCGCCCGCGGCGTCAAGGCCGAGGCCCGCCTCACCGGCCGTTCGACCGGCGCCCGGGTCAAGGCCACCAAGAAGGGGATGCCGCGCGAGTTCGCCAACGCGCCGAAGCGCACCAACAGCGCGAAGGGCTGGCGCCGCCGGGTCTTCCGTAGCGACACCTGGGTGGCCCAGATGGGTCGCCCCGACTGGTTCGACCAGCCCATGGAGCAGAGCGCCCCCGAGGCCCGCGCGGCCGTCGTGCGCGCCATGGGCGCCGCCGCCCGACGGATCACGAGGAGAGTCTGATGTTCGTCACGTACAGCCCGGAGGACGGCGACCAGCAGCGCTGGGAGTTCAACCCGGACCGCGTCCGGCAGTCCAAGGCCGAGATGATCGAGAAGCGCTACGGCGCCAACTGGGACCAGTTCCGGGCCGGCGTCCAGTCCGGCGACAGCCGCGCCCGGCGCGTGCTGCTGTGGCACCTGATGAGCATGGAACACCCCGCGATGCGGATCGAGGACGTTCCCGATTTCTGCATGGGTGAGCTGAAGGTCGAGCACTCCCGCGGAGAGCTGGTGATGCTGCGCGACCGGCTGGCCAAGGCGAACATTCCCGAGTCGGACCGCGAGCAGATGCTGACCGCCCTGGACATCGAGATCACGGACGCAATGGCGAGCGAGGCCGACGAGGGAAAAGCGACCTCGAACAGCGCCGACTGACCCGGCTCGGCCTGTTCGCGCATTACCTCGGAATCCGCCCCTGGGAAATCGAACAGCTGACCGTCGAGGAGTTCGACCAGCTGTGCGAGTTCGTCGACCAGGCGAATAAGAAACCAGACAAAGACGAATGACCGGCGAAAGGGGGCGGCCGCATGTCGAGCGATACCAGCCTGGTTTTCAACATTCTCGCCAAGGACAAGGCGAGTAAGACGTTCGACAAAATCAAGGGAGCGGCCGCCGTGGCCGGCGTCGCAATCGGCGCCGCGCTCACGGCCGGCGTCGCCCAGATGCTGGAGCAGTCGAAAACCTCGGCCCTGCTGGAAGCCCAGCTCGGCGCCGGAACACCCGCGGCCGCCCAGGCCGGTAAGGCCGCCGGGGACGTCTACGCCAGCGGCGTCGTCGGCTCGATCGAGGAAGCGAACGCCGCGGTCAAGGCCGCGCTACAGAACGCGCTGGTCCCGCCCGACGCGTCCTCGGCCCAGATCGACGCCGTCGCCTCGAAAATCACCAACCTGGGCGCCGAGATGGAAGAGGACGCCGGACGGGTCTCAGCGGCCGTCTCGCAGATGATCCGGACCGGCCTGGTCCAGTCTGCCGAGGAAGGCTTCGACCTGCTCCAGAAGGGCGTAGAGGGCGGCGTCAACAAGTCACAGGACCTGCTCGACACGTTCAATGAGTACGGCACTCAGTTCCGGGCCCTGGGCATCAGCGGGCCCCAGGCAATGGGCCTGCTGTCGCAGTCGCTCAAGGCTGGAGCTCGCGACTCCGACGTGGCCGCGGACGCGCTGAAAGAGTTCGTCCTGATCGGCGCGAGCGGAAGCGCCAAGGCCGCGGCCGGATTCAAGGCCCTGGGCCTGGACGCGAAGCAGATGACCTCGGACATCGCCAAGGGCGGCCCGACCGCCTCGGCCGCCCTGGGGACCGTCCTCGACAAGCTCCGCGCCATGCCGCCCAGCGCCCAGAAGACCGCCGCGGCGACCGCGCTGTTCGGCACCAAGTCCGAGGATCTCCAGGCCGCGCTGAACGGGATGGACCTGTCCAAGGCGTCGACGGAGATGGGCAACGTGGCCGGCGCCGCGGACCGTGCCGGGAACGCGCTCGAGGAATCCGCCGGCGCCAAGCTCGACGCGTTCAAGCGCCGCGCCCAGGGCGCCCTGATCGACGTGCTGGCCCAGGCCGTCCCGTACGTCGAGGCGACGTTTGGCTGGCTGTCGCGTAACAGTTCCTGGGTCGTGCCGCTGGCGACCGGCCTGGGCATCCTGGCCGGAGTGATCTACGCGATCACGACCGCGATGAAGGTCTGGACCGCCGTCCAGACCGTCCTGAACCTGGCGCTCTGGACGTCGCCTATCACATGGATCGTCCTGGCGATCATCGCCCTGGTCGCAATCGTCGTCCTGCTCGCCACGAAAACCCGGTTCTTCCAGACGATCTGGGCCGGAGTGTGGGGATTCCTGAAGGCCGTCGGAGCCTGGTTCGCTGGGCCGTTCGCCGGATTCTTCGTGTCCACCTGGCAGAAGATCACCTCGGCCGCGTCGACCGCCTGGACGTGGATCCGTACGAAAATCGCCGGATTCGTTTCCTGGGTCGGCGCTATCCCAGGCCGCATTTCCTCGTTGTTCTCGAATGGCTGGAATGCGATCCGCAATAAAGCGGCCTCCGCATTCGATTCCGTCCGGAATAAGGTCACCAGTTGGTATAACTGGATCGTCGGCATTCCGGGGAGAGTGAGCGCGAAACTGCGCTCTACGTTCGACGGTTTGGCCAGCAGCGCGCGAAGCGCGTTCAACTCCGTCGCCGGATTCTGGAACCGCACGGTCGGAAGCCTGGGTTTCCAGGCCCCGAGCTGGGTTCCCGGGATGGGCGGCAAGGGCTGGTCCGTGCCCGACATCCCGTACCTGGCGAACGGCGGCACGATCACCGGGGCCGGCCTGGCCATGGTCGGCGAGCGCGGCCCCGAGCTGCTGTCGCTCAACCGCGGCGCCCAGGTGACGCCGCTCAACCGGGCCGGCGCTGGCGGCGGCCGGTTCGTCCTGGAGATCGACGTCACCGGCCAGGACGCCGAAATGGTCCGCTGGCTGCGCAAGCTGATGCGTACGGCGAATCTCCTGCAAACCGCATGACGACCAGGGGGTGAACAATGCCGTTCCCGACCAGCCTGCTACCCGTATCGGTCTGGCTTGCTCCCGGCTCGAACCCGGTCGACCCGTCGACCTGGGTCTGGCAGGACATCACCGACGACGTCCGGATCACGGCCGGGATCAGCATCGAGGAAGGCCGGGCCGACGAGGGCAACAAGGTCGACCCGTCCAAATGCACGCTCACCCTCGACAACCGGTCCGGCAACTACAGCCCGCGTAACGCGCTCGGCCAGTGGTACGGCCAGCTGCGCAAGAACACCCCGCTCCAGGTCCGCGTCGACCAGGGCGTGGACACCTTCGGCCGCGAGGTCACGAACGGCTGGGGCACCTCGGACAGCGGCCACGAATGGGAAGTAGGCACCCCGTCGGCCTACCTGGTCGACGGGGCGGCCGGACTGGTCACCCTCGCAACCGACAACCTGGCCACCTACTCCCGGCTGGTCGACGGCGGCGCCCTGGACGTCGACGTCGAGTATGTCGCCTCGATCAACGCCGTCACGACCGGCGCGGCCTGGCGATCGGGCGTACTGGCCCGCTATATCGACAATGACAATCACTACCGGCTGTATACCGTTTTCGATCCGTCCGGAGAGATCTACGTCCGGATCGCCAAGGTGGTCAACGGATCGATCCCTGTGCTGGTGGGAGGCGTTCCGACCGGGGTCACGTACGCCAGCGGAACTAAGATCCGCACACGCGTCCAGGTCTCCGGATCCAGTCTGCGCATCCGCTGCTGGCTCGACGGCACCACCGAGCCCGGCATCTGGAACGCATCGGTCGAGGACTCCGACCTACCCCGCGGATCAGGCGTCGGCTTCTACCAGTCGCGCGTCGAGGGCAATACCAACTCCGGCGCGATGGCCGTCAGCATCGACTACTACCGCGCGGCCGCGCTGCTGTTCACCGGCACCGTTCCCGAGTGGTCCGTCCGCTGGGACAAGTCCGGCAAGAACTGCACTGGGCCGATCGTGGCGTCCGGCATCCTGCGCCGTCTCCAGCAGGGCGCGAGCCCGCTCCGGTCGCCGATCTACCGCCAGCTGACCCGCTACAACCCGACGGCCTACTGGCCGATGGAGGACGGCAACGACGCGACCACCGCGGCGTCGGGCATCACGCGCGGCGTCGCCGCGTCCGGGACCGATGTGTCGTTCGCCGGGGACGACACGCTCCCCGGCGCCGCCACCGCGGCCAAGCTCAACACGGCCGGGACGTCGAGGATCAGCGGCCGGGTCACCAACCCGGCCAACACCCCGAACGGCTACGCCGGCGCCGCCTACTTCAAGCTGGATAGCCTTCCGGTCACCGAGAAACCTCTACTCGAGTTCCGGGGCACCGGCCGGGTCACGCGCTGGGTCATCGGCTGCGCCCCCACGGCATTCACGATCAAGGGATACGACGCAGACGGCGACCAGGTCGACGCGGCCGCCGGCTTCCACACGATCGACCCGACGAAGTGGTTCGCGATGCAGCTGGAGACCCAGGAGGTCGGCGGCACGACCGAATGGGTCCTGATCTGGCACCAGGTCGGCGCGACGATCTTCTACGCGCTCCCCGGGGACTACACCGGCTCGGCGGACAGGATCATTTCGTTCACCGCGTACGCGCCGACTGATAGCACCTCGGTTGCCCACGTGTGGATCGGCGACAACGACCTCCCGTTCGTCGACGGGACGTTCATGAAGATCTCCAACGGGTACAGCGGCGAACTAGCCGCTGACCGGATTGCCCGGTTGTGCGCCGAGGAAGGCGTCCCCGTGCTGGTCGAGGCGGGGGAAACGAAGGCCATGGGACCGCAGAAGGTCGCGAAGTTCCTCGACCTGCTCCGGCTGGCCGAGGACTCCGACGGCGGCATCCTGTTCGAGCGCGGCGCCGGACTCCAGTACCGGCCCGGCCGCGCCCGGCTGAACCCGCCCGTCGACCTGGCGCTGGACTTCGACCTCGGCCACGTCGACGACGCACCGGAACCGACCGACGACGACCAGCAGATGGGCAACGACTGGACCGTGACCCGCGAGGGCGGATCGTCCGCCCGGGTCATCGACCAGGAGCACGTCGACGAGTTCGGCCGCTACGAGCAGTCGATCACGCTGTCCCTGGCCCGTGACCGCGGCCTACGGCACCAGGCGGCCTGGCGCGTGTTCCTCGGCACCTACGACGACATGCGCTGGCCGTCGATCAGTCTCAACCTGGCCCGGAACCCGTTCCTGGTCCCGACCTGGTCGAGCCTGGTGCTCGGCGCCCGCATGACCGTCGACCACCCGCCGGACCAGGTGGCCGGCGTCGACGTCGACGTCCTGGTGGCCGGACGCAAACAGGTACTCAAGCCGAAGCTGTGGACGGCCGAGCTCAACTGCGAGCCCGCCCGCCCCTGGGACGTCGGCACGGTCGTCGAGGGACCAGAGCAGGCCCTGACGACCGGCCGCGTCCAGACGAACGGCTCGACCCTGGCCGCTGACGTCGTGGCCGGCGCCGGATCGTTGTCCGTCGCCTCGACCGGCCGGCTGTGGACGACCAACGCCGATCACTTCCCGCTGACGATCGTCGTCGGCGGCGAACGGATGTCGGTCACCGCGATCAGCGGCCCGGCGTCGCCCCAGACGTTCACCGTGATCCGGAGCCTGAACGACGTCGACAAGGACCACGACGCCGGTACGCCGGTCGAGGTCTACCTACCCATCCGCGTCTGCCTCTGACCGAAAGGAGGGCCTGCCGTGGCGCTCAACGCTGGCCAACCGCTCACCCCGGAAGACCTCGACGACCTGGAAGCGGAAACGCTCACCCTCAGCCCGGCCGCCAGCGGCGGCGCCCTGCACATCACCCTGAACGAGGGCTACCAGCTGTACGCGGACAACCAGTCGACGATCGGCGCCGACAACTCCCGTGTCTGGCTGGCCGGTCCCAACGGCGGAGAGGCCGTCATCGGCCCCCGGGCCGGCGCTTCCTACTTCGACTCGATCCGGCTGCGCACCGACGCCACGACGTCATCGGACGCGAACGCCTACCTCGATTCGTCCAGCCAGCAACTCAAGCGCTCGACGTCGTCCCGCCGGTACAAGACCGACATCAATGACGCCGTGATCGAGCTGGACCTGTTCCGCCAGCTGCGCGTCGTCAGCTTCCAGGACCGGGCCGAGGTCGAGGCCCTGGGCGTCGCGGCCGCCCCGCATCACCTCGGCCTGATCGCCGAGGAAGTGCACGACCTCGGCCTGACCCAGCTGGTCCAGTACCGCGACACCGAGGACGGCCCGGTCCCCGACGGCGTCCAGTACGCACGGCTGACCCTGGGCCTGATCCAGCAGCTGGCCGACGCCGAGCGCCGGATCACCGCACTGGAAGCCCGGCTCGGCGACGCACCGCCCGACGGGTCGGCCGGCTGATGGACTGGGTCGACCAGCTCCCCGCAGGGATACTGCCAAACCTGGGCGCCGGGTCACTGCTGGCGCTGGTCATCCTCGGCATTCTGCGCGGCTGGCTGGTCCCAAAGAAGTCCGTCGACCAGCTGCTGACCGTCCAGGACCAGCGGCTCGCCGAGGCGACCGCCCGCGGCGACGAGTGGAAGGCCGCGGCGACCGCGGCCGCCGAGCGGAACGCCGAGCTGGTCGACCAGCTGGACCAGCTCCAGGAGGTCGGCAAGACCGCGGCCGCGATCCTCGATTCCCTGCGCAGCGCGTCCGCCGGCCCCCGGCAGGGTAGGCGATCGGCATGAGGTGGCCGTGGGAGTGGTGGCGCGATCGCCACGTAGCCGAGCAGCGTGCGCCGAACGTCGGCGACGTCGACCAGGCCGTGGCCGTCCGCGAGAGCGAAGAGCGCGGCCTGGCCGCCGACCGGGCAAGGCGGCCGGACGTCGCCGAGCTGGCCGAGCGGCTTCGGCAGCACCGACAGACCAACCACTTCGCCGAGCTGTTCCTGGGAGGTGAAACCCATTGAAAAACGTCGCTAATGTCATGGTGCTCGCCACCCTGGCTGGCGCCCTGACGTTCGTGATCACCTACGCCCGGTTGGCGCCCTGGCGCTCGACCCCGGTCGGCCGGAACGTGATGTCGCTCATGGCCGTGATCGTCATCGTCTCGACGCTGGCCGCGGCGAACCTGCTGTTCGGCCTCGACTGGCCGTACCGGGACACGATCCGCGCGCTGTCCTGGGGCAGCATCGCCGCGATCATCTGGCGGCGCGTCGCCCTGGTCGTCCGCGCCCAAACTTTGCCCGGCCGCCACGAACAGCGCTCGCTGGTGGCCGTTCGCCCGGTCGTGGCAGCACCGCCGGCCGAGCCCAGCCAGGTCGCCGCAGACGCCCGGAACCGTGCCTTCCGCACGTTCGTCCAAGGCCTGGGCGTCGACCTTGCCGTGGCCGTCGTCCTGGCGCTCGCGGCGAGCGCCGGAGATCTGGCGTGGACGCGCGCTTACTGGGCCACCGTCGGAACGCTGCTCGCCAAGACCGCACTCACGACCGCCGCCGCGTACGTGATGCGCATCTACGCTCCTCCGGCCCGGTGACCGGGCCGGGGGACCTGCGCTCGGCTGCTGGCCGCGTCGCCCAGCTGGTCGAGGGCCACCAGCTGGGCGAGGCGATCCGCTGCTGGCTGCGCGCGGCCGCCGACGTCGGCGAGCGGCTGGGCCAGGTCGACCCATATGCCGCGCACGTCGCCCGGACCGTCCTGGGATCCGCTCAGCCCGGCTGCTCGGTGGAGAACAGCCCGTTGGAGTGATAGCGGATCAGGACTTTTGAGTCGTCCGGATAGACCATGTATGCGAGCCCGCACATCGTGCCCCGGTGAGGCCAGGTCGCCTGCTGCGCGCACCGCCAGTAGCCGCCGGACCGGATGTGCAGCCCGTCAGCGCTGGTCGGCTGCTGGGTGTACCCGTCGGCATAGTCGGGACGATCCGACCGCGCGGCGTACGCGCCGCCGACTGTCGCCGCGACCGCGAGTAGCCCGGCCAGGCTGCGGAGGACGATTCTCATCAGGGAACCTTTCGGGGAATGCCTCACCCGGGCGCCAGGATCGCCGCCCGCGAAGCTCAGGCCCGCCCGGTAGGCCCCGGACGGCTCACCCCGCTAACGGCGCTCCTGGCCCGCACGCTTCGGCCCTTGGGCCCAGCGTCACGCCGCGGAGCGAAACTCGTCCAGGAACGAGTCGACCACCGCGTTCCCGCGGAACCGCCCGAGCTGGTTACCCAGCAGCCGGATCCGGTCCTCGGCCCGCGCCGAGTTCGCCTGCCGGGACAACCGGAACGCCCGCGACGCCGTCTCCGCCGCCCGGTCGACTTCGTTCGCCTGGATCAGCGATTCGGCCAGCCAGGACAGATACAGCGCTGTTTCCCGGCCCGTGGCGTCGCTGTAGCCGCTGGTCGCCCGTTCCAAGATCGGCACGGCCCGCAACGGCCGATGCAACTGCGTCCACACTCGTCCGGCCATGATCTCGATCTCGCCCTGGTCGAGCCAGTACACCCACACCGGATCGTCCTCCGGTCGCCGCTGGTCGTACTCAGCCTCGACCTGGCCGAGGGCCCGTTCGGCCCCCCGCGCCTCGCCGGTCCGGGCGTACGCCCACGCGACCCGCTCAGCGAGCAGCGCCAGCGTCGTAGCGCTCGCGTGATGCCTCGCTCCCGCGTACGCCGACCGGGCCAGTGTCGGCGCCGTACGCGGATCACCGGTATTGGCCAGCTGGTAGGCCAGGCTCGACAGGTTGTTCGCGGCCCCAGCGACGTCGCCGCCTGCGTTCGCCGCCCGCACACCGGCCAGGTAGACGCGCTCCGCTTCGGCCAGCCGACCAGAGTCCGACAGCACCCATCCGGCGACCTGGCACAGCTCACCGATCGCAACCAGCAGCCGCCGGCCGACGTCCTCGGTATACGCGGCGCCCTTCAGCAGCCCCGCCGTCGCCGTGAGTTCGCGAGTCACCATCACCCAGGTCTCGCCCCCGCCGACGTAATCGTCCAGCACCCGAAGCTGCTGGACACGCCGCTCCACCCGCTCGACGGTTCCGGCTCCGATCCTGCGTCCGGAACGCACCTCGAGGAGCTGGGGCGGCTCGGCGATCAGCCACTGGTGGGCCAGCTCGACCGCGTTCTCTGCGGTCGGCGTCTGCTGCGCGAGCGCGTCGACGAGCCGTTCGGTATCGCACGGCCGCCAAGGACCGCCATCCAGCGGCCACGGCTCAACGCACGCCCGCCGAGCCAGCTCGGCCAGGTGGCCGGCCCCGCCGAGCGCAGCGTCCAGCGCGGCCGCCAGCTGCGGCGTCGGCGTCCGTTTGTCCGCCTCGATCCGCGACAGGTGGCCAGGGTCCACATGGGCCCGCCGAGCGATCTCACGCAGAGATAGACCGGCGCGTAGTCGACGCGCGGCCTGCCCGAACGATTCCACAGACACCCCCTTCCGACGGGGTGTTGCCAGTGTTGCCAGACCGTTGTCGCACCTGCCTGGCAGCACGCCAGTTCTACCAAATCCGCAGCGTGGTGGGAACGCTACTTACATGGAATCCCACCGTCGGCGCAAGATGCCTTTCCGTCGGAACATGTGCACCTGCGGGCGCCTGTGGCCGTGTCAGGAAGCGCACGGCTGGCATGCCGGCGATCCGATTCCCGACGGGCAGTCCGCCAGCAGCCCGCCGTGGAATCAGCCGACGACGGCCCTACGTCCGCTGTCCGATCGTCCGGCCTACCAGGCCGGCCGTCATCGGCGCGGTCCGGAAGTCGAGCCGCAGATTGGTCGGGCCGGAAGGCTGACGCCAGGCCAAGATCACCGAGCCAACCGGGGTCGAGTCTGGTGAGTGCGGAGCACTTACCGAAACGGCCGGCCTGGGACTGTGACGCGTGCGGCCGCCCCTGGCCGTGCGATCCGGCACGGGAGATTTTGGCGGCTGCCTACGCCGGTTTCCCGGCTGGGCTAAGCGACTACCTGCACACCATGTTCGACCTGGCCGCCGACGACCTGGAGACGTCGGGCGGCCCGCCGCCTGATCTCTGGAAGCGGTTCCTGTCCTGGGCAGCGGCGACTGAACGGCCGCCGCGGCAACCCACCGAGCACAAGGAGACCCACCCCAATGTTGAGAAATGACCTTGTAGTCGCATTGAGCACCTTCGACAACGACACAGTCACCGTCGATGTGAATGGCATCCTGGTCGACGTCACCGGTGCTACCTCCGATCGAGGGAGCATCGTCGTTAAACTCGATCCCGAAGAGCTGACCAGCGCGATTAAGCACCACGCTGGCCAGCCCGACAAAGACTAATAGCAGGCCAGGCCGCGAACACCGAGGCGCCCCACCCCGACCGGGGTGGGGCGCCTTTCGCCGTTTCTGCCCGACTAACGCTGGCTGGCCGGGGTGTCTGCCTGCCGCTGCAGCTGCCGCGGCACCCTGGCCCGCGGTTGGCCGACTCGCCGCTCGACGTCAGCGGCGTCGACCCGCAGCTCGACTCGCTGGGTGCCGTCCTTATCGATGCGCCAGCCCTTGAGATAGAGATCGTCGTCCGGTACTGGCGGTGCCGTGTCGGAGGCCGGGTCGTACCCGTTCGCCTCGCACCAGCTGACGTAGTTGTTCACCAGCCGGCGGACCTTCACCGGCGCCATCTTGAGCAGCTGCGCAGCCTTCACCGGCGCCATGCCAATCGGCCGCGCCCGCGGTTTCCTGATCTGCTGCTGGCTGTCGGCGGCCTGCTGGTCCAGCTTCACGCGTATCGCACGTACGGACGAGGCGAGGGCACGCCGGTGCCCGTTGGGCATCCTGACGCCGGCCAGGTACCCGGACTCGATCCATCGGCCGATGGTGCGCGGCTTGACACTGAATCCAAGGAACCTGGCGGCTTCACCGGTCGACCAGGTTTCCTCACCGGGTGACGGAACGCTCATAGCTCCTTCTATGTCGATCCTTGGCTCGGCTGGCACCCAAACTGTCCGTCGTGGATCCGGCCAGCGAGAGAAGCCGAAAATAGGGCATGATTGCGTACGAATCAGGAGGTGAAGTGGACGATGTTCGTAGCTGACCAGGACACCAGAGACCGGAAGATCCGCGCGGTTCGCATGGCCGCCGCTTCGGCCGTCGGGAACGGTGTCGGCCCGGACGACGTCCGGGCCGCACTCGAGCAAGGGATTCAGGAAGCGTTCGACCTGGAAGACCGTAAGAGCCGTCCGCCCGCCGCGACGAACTCCGCCGCGGCGCCGCCGAGCTGGTCCGAATGAGCTAGCTACCCGATCTGCTGGGCGTACTTGGCCAGCACGTTGCGCCCGGCCACGTTGTAACCGATCGCGCCCGATTCCCGCAGTTCCTTCAGTAGGCCAGTGACCCGCGACCGGGCCGCGAACTCACGTCGGATCACCTCGCTGGTCGTCACACCTTCCGCCCCGGCATCCAGCAGCAGCGCCAGGATCTGCTCACGAGCAGTGTCCGGCACTGCGGTGGCCGGGGCCGTCTGCGGTCCGGCGACGGGCTGGCCGGCGCCCTGAACGACCCGGGGCCGGAACTGGATCACGTTTCCGCCAGCTGTAGCCGCCGCCGGGCTGTCCGGCGTTTCCGGCTGGGCGGCGGGGCCGGAGACGGCGGCCACCCAGCTGTCGAGCGCGCTGGTCGCCGCGCTCCCGGCCGGGGTCGTCACCGCGACCGGCTGGTCCGCCTGGTCGCCGATCTCCTCGCCGCGCATCGCCGCGAGCTTCACCGCGTACCGCTCCCACCGTGCGCTGTACGCGCGCCCGGCCGCTGCGTCGACCAGGGGCCGCAACCGGGCGAGCTCGACGGTCGGCTCTTTTCCTTCGAGCACGGTGCGCGCGGTCACCGCGGCGGCGACCGCCTGGCCGCGCTGGTCGAGGTCGGGCCGCAGCTGGGCCGTGGCGCGCGCGTGCCGCTCGATCCCGGCCAGGTCGACGTTGACCGTCCGGCCGAGCACGGGCTGGGAGAGCTCCGCCGTTTTCAGGTAGCCGGCGCCCATCGTGGCGCCCAGGTCGGTTTTCCCGGGGGAGACGCCGAGCACGTGGCTGTATTCGTCGTGCTCTTCCATACGCAGGCACAGGCGCAACGCGGCGTTGACCCGCAGTCCCTTATCGGTCAGGTCGGACGTACCGCGCAGCACGGACATGATCACGCGGACGCCTTCGGCCCGGCCGATCTGGGCGAGCCGGGTTACGCCCTTACCGGCCAGCTGGCCCAGCAGGCTCACGGCCTGGCGCACCTCGCCGCCTTCGTCGGTCAGGACGACGATCGCGGGCAGTTGGGCGTCGACGGGCAGGACGAAGCTGTTCGCGGTGCGCTTGCGCCGGGCCGCTTCCGGGTTCGTCTTCCGGTCGCGTGCGATCGCGCCGGCTACGGCCACCATGACCGCGGCTTCCGCTTCGTTGTCGGCGACCCAGTCGACAACCGGCCGGTCCGCGCGCCCGTTCGCCCAGGGGTTGACCCAGGGCTCCGCAACCCCGCCGCCGTTGAGGTCGATCACCCAGACCAGGGCGTCGGTGCACCGCGCTAGCCACATGATCAGGCGGTGCAGCAGGGTGGTTTTACCTGACCCCGTGGTACCACCGACGATCATGGAGTAAATCCGTAGGCAGATCGTCAACAGCTGACCGCGCGGGGTGGTCAGGATCGGGAACTGATCGTTGATCGAGGCCGCGCTGGTCGGCTCTTCGTGCACGTCTGGGCTGTCGTCGGCGAGCACGTTGCGGAGCATGACGTCGAAGACGGCGATCCCCTGCTGGTCGCCTTCGGTGACTTGGATCGCGCAGCCTTTCGGGAGCCGGGCCGCGGCGGCGAGCCGGGCCGGGACGCTCGACTTCACCAGGTCGTCGACGGTCGTCCCCTGCTCCGCCGGGAGCGCGACGACCAGCTGCAGCCCGTCGTCGGGGTTGTCCCACGGCCGCGCGGCCTCGACGACGACGGACTGCTTCGTCACGGATCGGAGCAGCTTTTCCCATCGGACCAGAGCCGGGTCGCGCCAGTCGACCGGCGGGGCTTCCGGCGTCTGGGGCGCGTTCGCGGCCGCCCAGGTGCCCTGGGCGGCCGGGGCCTGGCAGACCGCGCCCAGGAAGGCCAGCGCGACCGTTCCGCCCAGCCCGGACAGCACGGTCGCGCCGGACCAGCCGGCCACGTCGCACCAGGTCGCCCAGGCGCCGACGGCGAGCAGGACGGCGACCCGGTGCACGACGACGCGCGCCCAGCCGGGAGCGCCGTTCTCCTGCAGCAGGGTGATCACGACGGCGAGCAGGGCGCCGAGAACGGCCACCACGGGCAGCGCCAGGGCCGGGAAGCTGACCAGCGCCAGCCGGTCGGCGACGACCAGGGCGACCGCGAGCAGGGCGGCGAAGATCGGGACGAGCGGTGCGCGCGTCCCCTGTTCGGTGCTCATGGTGGCCTGTCCTCTCATGGCGTGCTCAGTTGTCCTGTTCGGCCGCGGCGACGTCCGCGCGCCGTTCCGCTGCCCGGCTGGTGCGGGGCGTGTTCAGCCGGTCCTCGTCGGTTTCGTGTTCCTGCTGGTAGACCGCGGGGACGGCGGCCGCGCTGCTGGACACGCCGCGCCACTCGTCGGCGGACGCCGCCCGTTCGGCCTGGGCGGCGACGTCTTCGATTTCCGCCTTCAGCCGGGGGCTGGCGGGCATGTCGCTTTCGCCCTGGGTACGGATCCGGCCCCACGTGTCGCGGAACCGGTCGCGTGCCGCTTCGGCCTGGGCGTAGAGCCGGGCGACTTCCTGGGCCGCAGCTTCGGCGCCGCTCAGGTTCCGGCCCCACCGCTGGAAGGACTGGTCGTCGTTGTGGGTCAGATGGTCGGTCATCGTGCTATCTCCGTTGTCGGCCTCGCCGCCGTGGCGGGGGTGTGGCGGTGTGGGGGGCGTCTGGTCGTTCTGGCGGGAGCCCGGCCGGGTCGTGCTGGCCGTCGGCCGCCGGGTCGTCGTCGGCGGGGTGTCGGCGGGCTGTCGTCCGGTGGCGGGGGATGGGCGCCGGCCGCCGCCGCTGGGGGGGCTCTTACGGTCGTACGCGGCCGCGCCGCGCTGGTATCCCTGGCGCCACTTGTCCCACCAGCTGCCGCCCCGGCGGCTGGTGGCGGAGCTCCGGCCTTCGCCACCGCCCCGGCTGGTGCGGTCCGTGTTTCGCTGACGGCGGCTGGGTCGGTTCTGGCGGGACCTCCCGCCACGATCGGATCTGGTGGCGGAGCCGGGCCCAGACGACTTCCGGCGGAAAAGGTTCCGCCAGCGGCTCGACCGGCTCCCGCTGGGGCCGCCAGCTGCCCCGCTGCCGCCCGTTCCCACCGTGGCGGATCTTCGGGCCTGGGCCGCCCGGCGGCGACGCTGCAAGGCGGCCAGGATGCCCCGACGCTGACCGCTTCTGCCCGGCCCGGATCCGGCGCCACCCGGCCCGCCGGCGGCCCGCCGGCCGAGTCCTCCGCCGGTCAGCCGGCCGAGCAGACCACCGCGGCGGCCGGTCGCCGAGCCGGGACCGATTCCGCCGGACCGGGCGCCGCCGGTCCGGCGGCCAGCTGCCGCCGTCCGCCCGGCCCGCGCTGCCCGGGCTGCCGCGATCCGCTGCCCGACCCGGGTCCCGGCGAGCAACTTCAACAGACCGGCCAGCAGACCACCGCGGCCGCGCCGATGCCAGGCGAACAGCAGCGCCAGGGCGAGCAACAGCAGCACGCCGTTGACGGCCAAGGCCCAGCGCCAGCCGAGCAGACCGAACGCCACCAGCTCGACGACCAGGACGACCAGGGCGACCAGGGCGACCACGACCAGGCCATGGCGTGCCCACCAGCTGGGTTCCTTGGTGCGCGGTGCCCGCGGCTTCTCCGGGGTGGCCGGCTGCGGCGCGACCGGAGGTGTGGGCTGAATCGTCATCAGGTCCTCGCTTCGTCACGTTCGGTAGGTCCAGGTCCGGGTCCAGTCCAGGGGTGGACTACGGGCCACCCAGGGCCGCTCACGCTGACCGGGCCTGGTCTAGGGGTGGAAGTCCAGGGGTGGACTGGATCAGGGGTGGACTGCGCGCACGGTTACGCCTTCGCCCGGCTACGGGGGGTGGCCGGCGCCTTGGCCGCAGCGGCCTGCTGGGCGTCACGGACCGGCTTCGTCCACCGCTGGACGTTGCGCAGCGGCGCGCCCAGCTTGTTGGCCACGTCCTGGCAGCTGCCGCCCAGGGCCACCAGCTCGACCGCGCGTAGGCGAAGCTGCTCGTCGGCCTGCGCCTGGTGCTCGACCTCCGCGGCCGCCTGGGCGACGGCCGACTGCTGGCCGCGCCGCTCTCGGATCGTGATGATGATCAGGTGCAGTACGGCCATGCCGACGACCGGCCAGGCCACGCCCCCGATCAGCGGGCACGCGTCGAGCAGGGGCCGCCAGCGGGCCGCCATAGACGGGTCGAGACTCGCCGCGTAGATCACGTTCCCGGCGATCGACCCGGCCGCCGATAGGCCGAACATCAGCCAGCAGTACGCCCGGACATGCCAGGCTGCGGCCTGGCAGAAGAAGGTCGCGATCAGGGCCGTGATGCTGAACGCGTCGAAGATGACCGGAACGCCCAGGCGGAAGCCAGGGGGCATCTTCGCGAGAGTGCCGAAGCCGTACAGGCCGTGGTAGCTCAGGACAAACGCCGTCAAGAAGACGGCCACACCGCCGCCTATCATGATCGGGAGGGACCAGGCCCAGCTGTCCCCGTTCGCCACAGTCCCGCCATGCTCCGGCCGGGCCTTGCCACGGTGCGCGATCCGCCAGTCGCGGACGACCTGGCGGAGGCTGCGCTGAGGACGATCGCCAGCGCGCTCCGCCACCTCTTTGATCTTGGCGAGGCCATGGTCGTCCAGGGGTGCCTGGGCCGGCTGGGCGACGCCTGCGGCGAGGGGAGTCGGGTGCCCGTTCGTCGGGCAGTCCGCCACCTGCTCGCCACGCTCCGCCACATTGTCGACGATCGTCGGCATACTCATCGGGCGCCACCGCCGCCGAGCCGTACGACCATCGCGTGCATCGCGCCGGCCCCCGGCTGACCGGACTGCCCGACAGCCCTCGCCATGCGGTCGACCGCCCGGTCCGGCCCGGCGACGAGTTGATGCCGCTCACCCGGCAAAGAGACAGATACGCTGGCCAAGATCGCACTCCTTTGCGATCGGAACCCGGGCCGGCCCTCACTGCCGCGCCCGGGTCACTCATATGTGCAGCGAACGGTGTCGGGCTCCAACGTCGCGATCATCCTGGGCGTGATCCTGTTCGTGACCCGGCGGACCGGGGCCGGGCCGGTGCTCTGCGCGGCGGTCTGCGGGGTGGCGCTGGCCGGCTTCGTGATCCTGGCCCGTCCGTCGCCGAGCGTGCTCCGGGCCGCCGCGATGGGTGCGATCGGCCTGCTCGGGCTCGCCGCCGGCCGTCCCCGGGCGGCGGTGCCGGCGCTGGCCGCGGCGGCCGCGGTGCTGCTGCTGACCGATCCGGAGCTGGCGGCCGACGCCGGGTTCGCGCTGTCCGTGCTGGCCACCGCGGGACTGCTGCTGCTCGCCCCGGTCTGGCGGGACGCGCTACGCGCCCGGCGCTGGCCACCCGGCGCCGCCGAGGCGCTGGCGGTGCCGGCCGCCGCGCAGGTGGCCTGCGGCCCGGTGATCGCCGGGCTGTCCGGGACGGTCAGCCTGATCGCGGTGCCGGCCAACCTGGTGGTGATCCCGGCGATCGCCCCGGCCACCCTGCTCGGAGTGGCCGCCGCGCTGCTCTCCCCGGTGTGGCCGGCCGGCGCCGGGTTCGCCGCCTGGCTCGGGCACTGGCCGGCCGCGTGGCTGGTGCTGGTCGCCCGTACCGGGGCCCGGGTGCCGGCCGGATCGCTGCCCTGGCCGGGCGGCGTGCCCGGGGCGCTGCTGCTGGCCGGGCTCACGATCGGGTTCCTGATCGCGGCCCGGCGGGCGGTGGTCCGCAGACTGGCAGCGGTGGTGGCGGCGTGCGCGGTGCTCGGCGCGCTGCCGGTCCGCCTGCTCAGCTCCGGCTGGCCGCCGCCGGGCTGGCTGGTGGTCGCCTGCTCGGTGGGCCAGGGCGACGCGCTCGTGCTGCCGGCCGGTGCCGGTCGCGGGGTGGTGGTCGACGCCGGGCCGGAGCCGGATCCGGTGGACCGCTGCCTGCGCCGGCTGGGCATCCGGCAGGTGGTGCTGCTCGCGGTCAGCCACTATCACGCGGATCACGTGGGCGGGGTGGCCGGGATCTTCCGGGGCCGGGCGGTGGGCGCGGTGGTGGCACCCGACTGGCCCGAGCCGGAGGCCGGCCGGGAACTGGTCGCGGCGACCGCCGGCCGGGCCGGGACGCCGGTGCTGGCCGTCGGGCCGGGCTGGGCGTACCAGGTGGGCGACCTGCGGCTGGCGGCGCTCGGGCCGGTGTCGGCGCTGCACGGCACCAACTCGGACCCGAACAACAACTCGCTGGTGCTGCGGGCGACGGTGGCCGGCCGGAGCGTGCTGCTGCCCGGCGACGCCGAGACGGAGGAGCAGACCGAACTGGTGGAGCGGCTCGGGGCGGGGGCGTTGCGGGCGGATGTGCTGAAGGTGGCGCATCACGGGAGCGCCTTGCAGGCGCCGGAGCTGCTGGACGCGGTGGACCCGGTGGTGGCGCTGGTCTCGGTGGGGGAGGGGAACGACTACGGGCATCCCAATGCGTCGGTGCTGGCGCGGCTGCGGCGGGACGGGGCTCGGGTGTTGCGTACCGATCGGGACGGTGACCTGGCCGTGCTGGCCACCGGGGACGGGTTGGCGGTGACCAGTCGGGGTGTCACGGCGCGTTGATCGGCCGGCCGTCACGGCGGGCCGGCCGCTGGGGTGTGACAGCGCGCCGACCAGCCGTGTCGGCAGGCTCTCCGTACGCTGCCCGAGATGGGCGACATGCCGTATTAAAGGGTAATTTTTGAGAACGTACGAAATAGGAGGCGGTCTGCGGCCGGGTCCCTAGGCGTGGGCGGCGGTGCAGGTCAGGCCGTGCGAACCATGGTTGCTGGTGGATATGTCGGGTTTCGCATTCAGTGATCGGTTAACCTGCGCCAAAGAGTGAGCCTCCCCGGAGTGTCGGCCGGACGTGCGACGATGTCGGGCGTGAACGCCGCGCCACCGCCCTCGTTGCTGCTCGTCCAAGGCGACGAGGAACTGCTCGCCGCCCGTGCCGTCACCGCGGCGGTGGACGCGGCCCGAGCCGCCGATCCGGGCGCGGACGTCCGGGAGTACGAGGCCGGTCAGCTGAGCCCCGGCGAGGTCGCCGAGATGCTCAGCCCGTCACTGTTCGGCGGGCGCCGGGTGCTGGTGCTGCGCGGCGGTCAGGACGCGCGCAAGGAGCTTGCCGCCGCCCTCCTGGCCTATGCGAGCAATCCCGATCCCGACGTCACCCTGATCGTCACCCATCCGGGCGGGGCCAAGGGCAAGGCGTTCGCCGACGGCCTGCAGAAAGCCGGCGCCACGGTGGTGCCGGCGATGAAGCTGAAAGGCGACCGGGAGCGCATAGCCTTCGTCCGTGACGAGTTCCGCCGGGCGGGCGGCCGCTGCGACGAGGCGGCCGCGTCCGCGCTGCTCGCCTCGGTCGGCAACGACCTGCGGGAGATCGCCGCGGCCTGCTCCCAGCTGCTCGCCGACACCGACGGCAAGGTCACCGAGGCGGTGGTGGCCCGCTATTACAAGGGCCGCGCCGAGGTCAGCGGGTTCACCGTGGCCGACGCGGCGATGGTCGGCGACCTGCCGGGCGCGCTGGAGGCGCTGCGCTGGGCGCTGCATGTCGGCGTCGATCCGGTGCCGATCGCCGACGCGATCGCCGACGGCGTGCGGACCGTGGCCCGGGTCGCGTCGGCCGGCAAGGGCAACCCCTATCAGCTGGCCAGCACCCTGGGCATGCCGGCCTGGAAGATTCAGCGGGCGCAGGAGCGCAGCCGCGGCTGGACGCCGGAGGGCCTGGTCGACGCGATGCGTGCGGCCGCCGACTGCAACGCCGCGGTCAAGGGCGGCGCCGAGGACCGGGGATACGCGTTGGAGCAGGCAGTCTTCGCGGTGGCCACGGCGCGGCGGGGCGGAGGGGCCCGATGACCCGCACGGTGCGTTCCCGGCGGGCCGGCGCCGCTCACCAGCCGCTCTACGCGCGAGTGCTGTGCCTGCGCCACCTCAGCCCCGGCGGGCTGCTCTGCTTCGTCTTCCTGGAGGGCGCGATCGCGCTCGGCGTCCTGCTCGCCCTGGCCGAGCTGGTCACCTGGTGGGGCGTGCTGGTGCTGCCGATCGCGGTGGCGGTGATGGTGAAGTTCAACGACCTGGTCGCCGGCTGGCTGGCGCCGCCCGCACCGGCGGCCGAGCCGGTGGCGGCCCGGGCCGCGGTGCACCGGGAGCGGCACACCCACCGGCCCCGATCCGGTGCTCAGGCGGCCGAGTGGCCGCCGCCGCGGGTGCGGACCCCGGTGGTGAACCCGCCGGTCGAGGCGGCCCGGTCCACCGGCGTCGTCTGGTTCCCGGGGGAGAACAACGGCTACGGCCGGACCGGCCGCCCCGCCGAGGCGGCGCCCGAGCAGAAGACGGCCGCGCCGGTGCGCCGGCCGTGGGCGGACGAGCTGGACGTGCGCCAGCAGATGGCCCGCCAGTCCGCCACCCGGCGTTACGAGTAACGCCTGCCGCCCGACGGTTCCGGTTGTTGCGCGGCTGGCTTTCCCGGGGCGCGCTCCGATGTCGCCGTGGGATCAGGCTTCGGCGGCGGTCGCCTCGTGTCTGTCGCCGCTGGACCCTGGGCTCCCGTGGATGGTCGTCCCGCGGCGTTTTCTCCACGGCCGATCAGCTCAAGGGATGGACATCACAGCTGTGATGAGTCCCGTCGAGTCGGATCACGCCGTGGATGTTGTCCAGCGGCCCTTCCCGATGCTCGCGGTCCGCGATGGGCGAGAAGTCCGGATCGTCATTGGCGGGTAAGTCACCTGGGCGCCAGGTCGTCCGGGCTGAGCCGGGACGGAACGCAAGGAGTCTCGGCCGTGTGGGGTCGGGCCGTGTGGGGCCGGGCCGATTTGTCGCCGGCGAGCTCGCCAGCCCGGGTCACCAAGACATCCGCGAGCCCGGGCAAACCGGGCAGCAAAGCAAACCGGGCACCGCGCGGACCGTGACGGTCCGGCGATACCCGGTTGTGCTGCTAACTGCCCGCCCGCCGGCGGGCGGAGCCGATGGCCGCGTCCGTGCGGCCAACGATCTGATCCAGCGGATCAGGCGGACAGCGAGGCGATCTTCTTGGCGATGGCCGACTTGCGGTTGGCCGCCTGGTTCTTGTGGATGACGCCCTTGCTGACAGCCTTGTCGAGCTGACGCGAGGCGTCACGCAGCAGAGTGGTCGCCGTCTCGACGTTGCCCGCGTCGCTCGCCTCGTGGAGCTTGCGGATCACGGTCTTCAGCGAAGACTTGACCGACTTGTTGCGCAGACGGGCCTTCTCGTTCTGCCGGTTGCGCTTGATCTGGGACTTGATGTTCGCCACGCGACAGCCTTGTCCTGACTAGAGCGGAAAATGGTCTCGACGAGTGGTCACCGCGCGGCCGTCTCACCCGGCGAGGCCGGTGCAGGAAACAACAGCGTGTCACCACACGCGAAGAAACAGATTACCAGCACGTCTCCGAGCCGCCAAAACGGCTCCGGCCCAGCGGCAGCGGCCGCTGCTCATCGTCCGCCGCGGCCCCACGATCGCCACGGCCGGGCGTGACCGGCGGGCCGGCCACCCGAAGCCCGTCTTGCCGGCCTCACCGGCTGGCCGGTAGCGCCTCTTCCTCGGAGGAGCGAGCCGCGCGCCACCCGACGGATGGCCGGCCGTCCCGCGGGGCGCAGGGCTGCTTCGGTGGCGGTGGTGAGCCGGCGGGGCAGGCGCCCTCGGCGAGTGCGGATCAGGCTCGGCCACGACGAGACGGCAGTGCTTCGGCGAGCGGAGGATCAGGCTCCGCCGCGGCGGAGCCAGCCGCGCTTCGCCGGGCCGCTCTCCCAGCCCCGGCGCTCGGCCAGCCAGGCGAGCGCCTGCCCCCCGCTGAACCGCTGGTGCTGCCGGCTGTGCGGGGAGGCGCTGCTCGGCCCGCTGCCGGCCGAGACCAGCCAATACCCGGAGAGCGCCGCCAGCGCGCCGTCCACCCCCTCGTCCGGCGCACCCCAGGCGCGCAGCACCGCGTCCGTGTCCAGGCCGCTGGCATACGCGCTGACCAGCAGCCGCACCGTGTCGAACCAGGGCGCCCCGAGGCACGGCCAGGTCCAGTCGCAGAGCCAGGCCCGGCCGCCGGTGTCGATCAGTACGTTGTCCAGCCGCAGGTCGCCGTGCAGCATGCCGTCCCCGGCGGCCAGTGCCGGCAGGGCCCGTTCCAGCCTGGCCAGGTCGGCCAGGTGGTGCGGGGCGACAGTCTCCCGGGCCGGTTCCGGCATCGGCTCGCGCCGCTTGGCGATCAGCTGCCACCAGGACATCTCGCCGCGCAGGATGTCCGGCAGCGCGGGCAGGCCGACGGCCAGCAGCGCCGGTGACGGATAGGCCAGCGCGGTCGCCGCCGCCGACCAGGCGCGCAGCGTCGTCTCCAGGTCGGCGGCCGGCCAGGGCAGTTCGGGGAGGCGGCCGTCGATCGCCTCCAGGCACAGCACGAACCAGCCGGCCTCGGTCATCGTCCAGCGCGGGCGGGCCGCGGTCACCTCCGGCGGGAGGGCAGCGGTGATCGCCGCCTCCCGGGCGTACCACTGCGAGGTCGGGTCGGCCAGCGGCGCCGCCTTGACGAACGCGCTGGTCCCGGCCTCGGTGTCGAGCACGGCCGCGAAGGCCCGGGTGAAACCGCCGCCGGCGCTGCGCGCGGCGGACACCGGGGAGCCGAGGCGCGCGGTGATCGCTTCCCGCACGGTCTCCGGCAGGACGGACCATTCCGGGCGTACGGCGGTGGCGCCGTACGGAACCTCGGGAAGTGTGATCGGCCGCATGTCTCTCATCCTGCCCGCCCCGTCACCGCCGAAAATGTCGGAGGGCACTGGCAGGATCCTCGGCATGCGAACCGACGATTTCTGGGCGGTCATCGACCGCGCGACCGCCGAGCGGCCGGCGTCCCCCGCCGAGGTGGCCGAGCGGGCCGTCGCCGAGCTGGCCACCCGCGATCCGGAGGAGATCGTCGCCTGGGCCCGTCATCTGGACCGGGTGATGGTCGCCTCCGGCACGGAGGACCTCTGGGCCGCCGCCTATCTGATCAACAGTGGCGCCGACGAGGCCGGCTTCGACGCCTTTCGCGGCTGGCTGATCGCGCACGGGCGCAAAGCTGTGGCCGCCGCGGTGCAGAAACCCGACGTGCTGGCCAACGTGGTGGTGATCAAGCAGGCGGCGGACACCGGCGCGGTCTTCGAGGCCGACGAGGTGCTCGGCATCGCGGCCCGGGCCTATGAGCAGGCCACCGGGGGCGAGCTGCCAGCGGGCGACGGGGCTCGGACCCGGCCCGAGGTCGGCGACCTGTGGGACTTCGACAACGAGGACGAGATGCGCCGCCGCCTGCCCAAGCTGTCCGCCCTGTTCCTGGAGCCCCCGGAGTAAGGGAGCGAGGTGGCCGCGCCGCGAGACGGTGGCGCTGGAGCGGGGTGGGCGCCGCCGGGCCGAGGGGGACGCCGTCGGACCGAGGTAACGGGCGCCGCCGGGCCGAGGGGCGCCGTCGGGCTGAGGGGCGCCGTCGGGAGGAGGGCGCCGTCGGGCTGAGGGGGCGAAGTCGTCGGGCTGGAGAGGGAGTTGGCGCGCTGACGGCGGGCGGTTGCTGGGCGGGAGCGGAAGCCGCCGGCCGGGAAACGGGGTGATCGGCCCCGCCATCCGGTTGTCGTGGAGCTTTCGCCCGGTCCGCGGGGGTCGGCCGGACCGCTCGCACGGGTGTGATCGGACCTGACCATCCGGGCGTGGGACGATAGGGAAGGCCCGGCGTGTCCGCCGGCGCCCCGAAGCCCACAGGGCAGCTCGAGAAGCATGCCAGCCCGAGAAGAACGGACGACCGTGCCTGGACCGCTCGACCCCGGCGTGAACGTGATCGGATCGACCGATCCCAGCCGCATCCGCAACTTCTGCATCATCGCCCACATCGACCACGGCAAGTCGACGCTGGCCGACCGGATGCTGCAGATCACCGGGGTGGTCGACCCGCGGCAGATGCGCGCGCAGTACCTCGACCGGATGGACATCGAGCGCGAGCGCGGCATCACCATCAAGTCGCAGGCGGTCCGCATGCCGTGGACCGTGCGCGAGGGGGACGGCAAGGGCGAGTCCGCCGTCCTCAACATGATCGACACCCCGGGCCACGTCGACTTCACCTACGAGGTCTCCCGCAGCCTGGCCGCCTGTGAGGGCGCGATCCTGCTGGTCGACGCCGCGCAGGGGATCGAGGCGCAGACCCTCGCCAACCTGTACCTGGCGATGGAGAACGACCTGCACATCATCCCGGTGCTCAACAAGATCGACTTGCCCGCCGCGCAGCCGGAGAAGTACGCCGAGGAGCTGGCCAAGCTCATCGGCGTCGAGCCCACCGACGTGATGCGGGTCTCCGGCAAGACCGGCGTCGGCGTGGACCACCTGCTCGACGAGATCGTCCGGCAGTTCCAGCCCCCGGTCGGCGACCCGGACGGCCCGGCCCGCGCGATGATCTTCGACTCGGTGTACGACGTGTACCGCGGCGTGGTCACCTACGTCCGGGTGATCGACGGCCGGATCCAGGCCCGCGACCGGATCAAGATGATGTCCACCGGCGCCGTGCACGAGCTGCTGGAGCTGGGTGTCGCCTCCCCGGAGATGGAGAAGGCGGGCGCTCTCGGCGTCGGCGAGGTCGGTTACCTGATCACCGGTGTGAAGGACGTCCGCCAGTCGAAGGTCGGTGACACCGTCACCGGCAACAGCCGCCCCGCCAAGGAGGCGCTCGGCGGCTACAAGGACCCGAAACCGATGGTCTACTCGGGTCTCTACCCGATCGACGGCTCGGACTACCCGGCTCTGCGGGACGCGCTGGACAAGCTCAAGCTCAACGACGCCGCGCTCACCTACGAGCCGGAGACCTCGGCCGCGCTCGGTTTCGGCTTCCGCGTCGGCTACCTGGGCCTGCTGCACCTGGAGATCATCGGCGAGCGGCTGGAGCGCGAGTTCGGCCTGGACCTGATCTCCACCGCGCCGAACGTGGTCTACCAGGTGGTCACCGAGGACGGGAAGGAGCAGACGGTCACCAACCCGAGCGAGTTCCCGGCCGGCAAGATCGCGGAGATCCACGAGCCTGTGGTGCGGGCCACAGTCCTGGTGCCGAACGAGTATGTCGGCGCCGTCATGGAGCTGTGCCAGAGCCGCCGCGGCAGCCTGCTCGGCATGGAGTACCTGTCCTCCGAACGGGTGGAGCTGCGCTACACCCTGCCGCTCGCCGAGATCATCTTCGACTTCTTCGACCAGCTCAAGAGCAAGACCAAGGGGTACGCCTCGCTGGACTACGAGCCCTCCGGCGAGCAGGTCGCCGACCTGGTCAAGGTGGACATCCTGCTGCACGGCGAGCCGGTCGACGCGTTCAGCGCCATCGTGCACAAGGACAACGCCTACTCGTACGGCACGACGATCGCCGCCAAGCTGCAGAAACTGATCCCCCGGCAGCAGTTCGAGGTGCCCATCCAGGCGGCCATCGGTTCCCGGATCATCGCCCGCGAGACCATCCGGGCGATCCGCAAGGACGTGCTCGCGAAGTGCTACGGCGGTGACATCAGCCGCAAGCGCAAGCTGCTGGAGAAGCAGAAGGAAGGCAAGAAGCGGATGAAGATGGTGGGTCGCGTGGAGGTGCCGCAGGAGGCCTTCATCGCCGCCCTCTCCACCTCCGAGGCGGCCGACCCGAAAGGCGCCAAAAAATAGGGCGGTTTGAGTTTTCGCGGGGTCGGGAACTCTGGGGCTCGACGGACGCAACCGACAAGCTCCACCCCCGAGGAGGAACCACATGACAGTCACCGGCATCATCACCGCGCTCATCGTCGGTCTGATCATCGGTGCCCTGGGTCGCCTGGTCGTACCCGGTAAGCAGAACATCCCGATTTGGCTGACCATGGTCATTGGTGTCGTCGCGGCGCTGCTGGGCACGGTGCTGGCCCGGGCGTTCGGTGTCGCCCACACCAACGGCTTCGACTGGATCGAGTTCTTCTTCCAGGTCGTGCTGGCCGCGATCGGTGTTGCCCTCACCGTTGGGGTGAGCGGCCGCCGTGGCCTGACCCGATAACGGACACCGTAAAAGCGCCGGACCTCGCTACGAGGTCCGGCGCTTTTGCATGTCGTACGCCAATCCGGTGTTGATTTTCTAATAGCGGAAACGCTGCTGGGCGCTGCGGCGGTTGACCCAGGCGGGCAGCTCGCCGCTGTGCTCCTGCCGCGGATGCCGCTCGGCCGGATCGTGGTTGGCGGTGATGTCCCGCATCGTCACGACCAGGCCACGCACCAGCCGGTCCTCGCGCAGATCCCGATAGGTGAGCTCGACCAGGATCTGGCCGCCGTCGGCCCGCTGCAGCGCGCAGTGCGCGGTGCCGTCGCCCAGCGACCGCAACGCGTTGCGGACCCGCGCCCGGTCGGCCGGGTGAACCAGCTCGTCCAGCGTGGTCAGCGGCGGCAGCTCGACCCGGCCGAGCAGCTCGCGCAGCGCCGGGCTGGCGTAACGCACCCGCTGGTCGGCGTCGATCACCACCATCAGGTCGGCCGTGTTGCGGATCACCGCGCGCAGGTAGAGATCGCTGTCCCGCCGGCCGATCGCCTCGACCAGGGTGATCCGGTCCAGGGCCAGCGCGGCCTGCCCGGCCAGCACCTCCAGGGCGTCGTGGCCGGCGACCAACTCCCGCCGGCGACCGGTGATGATCAGCGCGCCGCCGCTGGGCCGGGCCACGTCGAGCGGTTCCAGGCGCAGTGGGCAGACCAGGGTGCGGTCGTCCGGATCGGCAGCGGCCAGCCACCAGCCGCGCGTCGCCGGACCGGTCACCGCGGGCGGCTGCTCGGCGGGGGACAGCTCGTCGGCGAGCGACACCCGGCGCACCGCCTGCGGCGGCAGCAGCCGGGCGACCGCGGCGCGCACCGCGGCGTCGACGGCCGGCCGGTCCGCGGCGGCGACCAGGGCCGCCGTCGCGGCACGCAGGCCCCGCTCGCGGGTGAGCGCCTGGCTGTGCCGGCGGATCGCGTCGGCCAGCCGGGTGATGGTGAGCAGCAGGGTGAGGGCGCCGGTGATGGCGATCACCGGCCCGTCGTCGACCCGCCCGTGCAGGGACTCGATGAGCAGCACGACGGGCGGGCCGCAGGCGGACACCGTGAGCATCGCCGACCACCGGAACTTCCAGGGGCTGGGCCGGACCGTGGCCGGCTCGGTCAGCCGGACCATCGACGGGTGCAGCGCGGCCAGCGCCCAGCAGAGGTAGAGCACCACGTACGCCGACTCGGTCAGCGGGCCCTTGGCCAGCGGATAGCCGATGTCGCCGGTCAGCATCCCGAGCGCGCCGAGCAGCAGCAGCCACGCGGAGACGTTGCGCCGGTCGCCGGTCACCAGGCGGCCGGCCACCCCGATCAGCAGCAGGTCACCGATGACGTCGGCGGGCGGGACGGCGCCGAACTGCCCGTGCGAGCCGATCACGAAGACCCAGATGATCAGCAGCGCCGAGCAGGAGAAGGCGAGCAGGTCGATCAGCCGGGCCCGGTCGACCAGCAGCGCGCCGCCCCGGGTGAACTGCAGCAGGCAGAGCGCGACCAGGCCGAACATCACCAGGTACCAGGCATCCGCGACGTCCCGCAGGTGATACGAGTAGAAGACATCGCCCACCGCGAGCGTGACCAGCGACCCGGCGAGCAGCCACCAGGGCGCCCGCCGCGCCGGTCGATGGCGCCGCACACCGTAGGTGATCGCCCCGAGGCCCCCCGCTCCCAGCAGGATCCATTCGAGCGCTCCCCAGAACACGCCCTACTTAGTACCAGGGCGGTTGCGCAGTGTCCATGTCGATGTATACGCAGCGCAACCCAGGGATGCGGGCCAAGAACTACGGCATGTCACCGAAAGTTGCGGGGAGCGTCGTCAGCTGAAGACTTCGGCGACGACGCGGCCGTCATCGTGGGCGCCGGCCGTGGTTACTTGCTGCCACTTGCCGTCCGGGGCGTGCCACTCCAGGTTGCCGAAACGTACCCGTTCGAGGCCGGTCGCCGAGGCGTGCGAGACCAGCCAGTGCGCGTATCGCCAGCCGCTGTCCGCGGTGCTGACCGAGACCGTGAGACCGGCCGCCTCCGTGCTGGCGGCGTCCAGTTTCTTGCCCCAGTCGAGTTTGAGGCCGCGCAGCAGGGCGGTCGCCGCGGCCGCGCCGCGCACCACCGGGGAGCCGGAGACGGTGCACTCGACGGCGCCGGTGGCCCGGCCCATCAGCGCGCGGGCCAGCACCCGGGACTCGTCCGCCCACTTCTCGTACGCGTTCGGGTACGCCGAGCGCTGCACCCGCTGGGCGGCGTCGGTCACCCGCATCTGCTGCCAGCCCTTCACCTTGCGCAGCGCGGTGTAGAACTTGCCGGCGGCGTACCTCGGATCCTTGATCTGCTCGACGGTGCCCCAGCCCTGGCTGGGGCGCTGCTGGAAGAGGCCCACCGAGTCGCGGTCGCCGTCGTCCAGGTTTTCCAGCTTGGACTCCTGCAGCGCGGTGGCCAGCGCCACCACCAGGGCCTGCTCCGGCATCTCCCGGCGGATGCCGATCGCGGCGATGGTGGCCGCGTTGGCCATCTGCACCGAGTCCAGGGTCACCTCGCCGTCGGCGCGGACCGTGCACTCCGGGCCGAGCCGGGGCAGCTTGATGCCGCCCGGGCTCTGCCGGAGCACGACGATCACGCTGACCACGGCGATGAGGACGAGCGAGACGAGTACCCCGACCACTGGCTTAACCCGCACCGCACCTCCTCGTCATGGGACGCCAAGCCTAATCAACGAGCGCACGGAGATCATCGTGACTGCGCCGGAACCCAATTCGGATCGCGTTTCTCCCGGCGGGCGGCCACGCCCTCGCGGCCCTCGGCGGAGGTGAAGTATCCCGCCGATCGGTCACTGAGGTCGGCCAGTTCGGTGCGGATGGACTCCGACCTGGTACGCCGCAGCAGCTGCTTGGTGCCGGCCAGTGCCAGCGGGCCACCCTTGATCAGCGACGCGCAGTAGTCCGCCACCGCCCGGTCCAGCTCCTCGTCCGCGACGGCGGCGGTGACCAGCCCGATCTCGGCGGCCCGGGCGCCGTCGAAGACGTCGCCGGTCAGGTAGAGCTCGGCCGCCGCCCGCGGCGCCAGCCGGGGCAGCACGGTGGCACTGATCACCGCGGGGATCACCCCGAGCCGGACCTCGGTGAACGCGAAGGTGGCCGACCGGGCGCAGACCGCGATGTCGGCGGCGCCGATCAGTCCCAGGCCACCGGCCCGGGCCGGCCCGGCGATCCGGGCCACCACCGGTTTCGGGAACTCCCAGAGCGCGGCGAGCAGGTCGGCCATCAGCTCCACCGGCAGGCGCTCGCCCGGCCGGGTCGCGGCGGTCTCCTTCAGGTCGGCGCCGGAGCAGAAGACCGGGCCGGTGTGCGAGAGCACCACCACCCGGACCGCCGGGTCGGCGGCCGCGGCGCCGAGCGCGGTGAGCAGCTCGGTGATCAGGGCGCGGGAGAGGGCGTTGCGGTTCGCGGGGCTGTCCAGCGTGAGAGTGGTCACCCCGGCGACGGTGACGGTACCGACCAGATCCATGTCCGGCACCTTAACGCTTCCTTGGGCGCGGCCCCAGGAGATCCACGAGCGGTCGTCCCGCGGGGACCAGGCACACTTGGCGGATGGCCGGCGCACTCCCTGATGGCGAACCCGTTCCCGCGGACGGGTCGCTCCCCGACACAGCAACTCGCGAGGTGGGCGCGCGGGGCTTCGCGGTCTACGTCCACGTGCCGTTCTGCGCGAGCCGGTGCGGGTACTGCGACTTCAACACCTACACCGCGAGCGAGCTGGGCGGCGGGGCGAGCCGGGACGAGTACGCGGACACCGTCCTGAAGGAGCTGGAGCTGGCCGCGAAGGTGATCCAGCCCGGCCGGGTGGACACCGTTTTCGTCGGCGGCGGGACACCGACGCTCCTGTCCGCCACCGATCTCGGAAAGATCCTGGAGGGCGTCGACCGCACCTGGGGGCTGGCGGCCGATGCCGAGGTGACCACCGAGGCGAACCCGGAATCGGTGGACACGTCCTCTCTGACGGCGCTGCGGACGGCCGGCTTCACCCGGATCTCGCTGGGCATGCAGTCCTCCGCCGAGCACGTGCTGCGGGTGCTGGACCGCAAGCACACCGCCGGCCGCGCACCCCGGGCCGCCGAGGAGGCCCGGAAAGCCGGCTTCGAGCACGTCAACCTGGATCTGATCTACGGCACGCCGGGCGAGACCGCGGACGACTTCGCCCGCTCGCTGCGGACCGTCGTCGACGCCGGGGTGGACCACGTCAGCGCCTACGCCCTGATCGTCGAGGACGGCACCCGGATGGCCACCCGGATGCGCCGGGGTGAGCTGCCCTACCCCTCCGACGACGTGGCCGCCGACCGCTACCTGGCCGCCGAGGAGGCGCTCACCGCCGCCGGCTTCCAGTGGTACGAGGTGTCCAACTGGGCGAAACCCGGCGGCGAGTGCCGGCACAACCTGCGGTATTGGACCGGCGCCGACTGGTGGGGGCTGGGACCCGGGGCGCACAGCCACGTCGGCGGGGTGCGCTGGTGGAACGTGAAGCATCCGTCGGCGTACGCAAATCGTCTGAATGATGGGGTTTCCCCCGGTCACGGTCGTGAGCTGCTCAGTGCTGAGGACCGGCACGTCGAGGACGTGATGCTGCGGGTCCGGCTGCGCGAGGGGATCCCGCTGGACCGGGTGGACCCGGGCGGCGCGGCCCGGGCCCTCGGCGACGGGCTGCTGGAGCCGGACGCGTACGCCGATGGTCTGCTGGTTCTGACCTTGCGCGGCCGGCTGCTGGCCGACGCGGTGATCCGCGACCTGGTCTGAGCCGGTTACCGCAGGAACCTGCCGCTCATCGGATAGCGGTAGGGCTCGTTGTTGGCGGCCTTGATCCCGGCGATCACCCCGAAGATCGTGCCGGCCAGCCAGGCGAGCACGGTGATCGCCACCCCGATACCGAAGCAGATGGTGGCGTACCCGATCAGCGCGATGATCGACCAGAGCACCTGGAAGTTCAGCGCGCTGATCGACTCGGCGCGCACGGCCGGCGATCGGTCACCGCGAGCCAGCAGCGAGATCAACGGCGCCACCCAACCGGCGCACCCGCCGCCGACGAACGCGCCGGCCGCGCCGCCCAGGTGGGCGACCAGGATCCAGGCGCGATCCTCCGAGCCGAGGGCCGGATAGCCGGGCTGGTATCCGCCCGGCGGGGGAGTGTAAGGGGATCCGGGGGACGTAGGGTACCCGTCACCTGGCGGTCGAGGCGGCTCCGTCATGGCCGACACGCTATCGGAGACCGAACAACGGCGGACCTTTCGATCATCGCGTTGCCGCCCGCCGCGAAGTAGACTGGCACTCTGTCCGCGGGAGTGCCAGAGGGAGGGGTCATATGAGTCTGGATGACCGCAAGCTCGAGGTGCTGCGGGCGATCGTCGAGGATTATGTGAAAACTCGCGAGCCGGTCGGCAGCAAGGCGCTGGTCGAGCGCCACCAGCTCGGCGTCTCCTCGGCCACGGTGCGCAACGACATGGCCGTCCTCGAGGAGGAGGGCTACATCCGGCAGCCGCACACCAGCGCCGGCCGGGTGCCCACCGACGCCGGTTACCGGCTCTTCGTCGACCGGCTCACCCGGATCAAGCCGCTCAGCCCGGCCGAGCGCCGCGCCATCGAGCGCTTCATGATCGGCGTGGTCGACCTCGACGATGTGGTGCATCGCACGGTCCGCCTGCTCGCCCAGCTGACCCGCCAGGTCGCGGTGGTGCAGTATCCGAGCCTGTCCCGCTCCACCGTGCGGCACCTGGAGCTGGTCCCGATCTCCACCACCCGGCTGATGCTCGTGATGATCACCGACACCGGCCGGGTCGAGCAGCGCCTGGTCGAGATGCCCGGCCCGGTCCCCGACGGCGAGGTGTGGGACCTGCGCCGCCGGGTGAACGAGAAATTGGCCGGTCAGAAATTGGCAGACACCCCGCCCCTGGTGCAGAAACTCGTCGACGAGTGCGTGCCCGGGAGCCGGGGGAACATGGCGTGCCTGGCCACCGTTCTGCTGGAGACGCTGGTCGAGCGGAGTGAGGAGCGCCTCGCGCTCGCCGGGACGGCCAACCTCACCCGCGGCGGTGTGTTGGACTTTCAGGGCACGCTGCGTCCCGTACTCGAAGCGCTCGAGGAGGAGGTCATCCTCCTCAAGCTGATCGGCGACCTGGAGCCGAGCACCACCCGGGTCCGGATCGGCGACGAGAACGAGATCGACAACCTCCGGTCGGCATCCGTGGTCAGCACGGGTTACGGACCGGGTGCGACGATCGTTGGTGGGCTCGGCGTGCTGGGGCCGACAAGGATGGACTACCCCGGCACCATCGCTACTGTTCGTGCAGTGGCACGCTACGTTGGCGACCTGTTGGCACAGAATTGACGGATCCGCGCAGACATTGAGGACTCCAAACCCCGTGGCCAAGGACTACTACGGAATTCTCGGCGTGAGCCGGGAAGCCACCGACGACGAGATCAAGCGCGCCTACCGCAAACTGGCTCGGCAGTACCACCCGGACGTCAACCCCGATCCGGAGGCGCACGAGAAGTTCAAGGACATCAACGCGGCGTACGAGGTTCTCTCCGACGACCAGAAGCGGCAGATCGTCGACCTCGGCGGTGACCCGCTGGCGCCCGGCGGCGGCGCGCCCGGCGGCGGTCCCGGCGGGGCCGGCCCGTTCGTCGGCTTCCAGGACATCATGGATGCCTTCTTCGGCACCGCGGCCGGTGGCGGCTCGCGCGGGCCGCGGCCGCGCACCCGTCCCGGCGCCGACGCCATCCTGCGTCTCGAGCTCGACCTGGTGGAGACCGCGTTCGGTGTCGAGGCGCCGATCACCGTGGACACCGCGGTGCTCTGCACCCAGTGCTCCGGCGCCGGCACCGCGTCCGGCACCCACCTGGCCACCTGCGAGGTCTGCGGCGGCCGCGGCGAGGTGCAGTCGGTGCAGCGCACCTTCCTCGGCCAGGTCGTCTCGTCCCGCCCCTGCGCGAACTGCCAGGGACACGGCACGATCATCCCGACCCCGTGCCCGACCTGCGCCGGCGACGGCCGGATCCGCACCCGCCGCTCGCTGACCGTGAAGATCCCGGCCGGCGTCGAGGACGGCATGCGCATCCGCCTGGCCCAGCAGGGCGAGGTCGGCCCCGGCGGTGGCACCGCCGGTGACCTCTACGTCGAGATCCACGAGCGCCCGCACGACGTCTACTCGCGCAAGGGCGACGACCTGCACTGCCGGGTCACGCTGCCGATGACGGCCGCCGCGCTCGGCACCAGGATGACCATCAAGACCCTCGACGGCGAGGAGAACATCGAGGTCAAAGCGGGGACGCAGCCGGCCAGCACGCTGCGGATCCGGGGCAAGGGGGTGCCGCACCTGCGTGGTCAGGGCCGCGGTGATCTCTTCGTCCACCTGGACGTCAAGACGCCGACCAAGCTGACCGCGGACCAGGAGCGGATGCTGCGCGACTTCGCGAAAACGCGCGGCGAGGACATCGCCGAGCTGAGCAAGCAGGGCGGCTTCTTCAGCCGGATGCGGGACGCCTTCAACGGCCACTGATCGCCGGGTCATCAAGATCAAATTCACGGGCTTGATGACTCGGATCCGCGCTGATCACTGATCGTCGCTCCCGCCAGGGACCCTTGCGGGCCGGGCAGGACGCTGGCGCGTCCAGAACGCCCGGCCCGCCAGGGACCCTTGCGGGCCGGGCAGGACGCTGGCGCGTCCAGAACGCCCGGCCCGCAAGGGCGACGTCCGCGGGTGGTTGCGACGTGTCAACCCCCGGACCGAGCCGGCGGCGTCGCTCTCGCCGGGTGGTGGTGAGTGGGCGTCGCTCTCGCCGGGTGGTAGTGGGTGGGCGTCGCTCTCGCCGGGTGGTAGCGGCTTTCGTGAAGCGAGCGGCGCTGGTGTCGGCGTGTGGTCGCGGCTCGACCGTCACATGGTCGGTGCCGGTCGCCCCGGGTGCCGGGCGCCGGTCTCGCCCGGCGACCTCACCGGGGCAGCCAGCGCCAGTCCAGCTCCAGCGGAACCGGTGGCGGACCGGGCAACGGGCCGTCGGCGCGCAGGCCGTCGAGCAGCATGGTGAGACATCGCCGGCGCAGCTCGCCGGTGCGGCCCGGATCGGGGACGCGGATCGCCGCGCACATCTCCAGCAGCAGTGTCACGTCCGCGGGACCGACGCCCGGGCGCAGGTGTGGCTGGGCCCGCTCGACCAGGCCGGTGGCGAGCTCGGAGGCCCGGCGCGCGTCCTCGTTCATCTGCTCGGTCGGGGTGAACGTGCCGGCCAGATGCACGGTGAGCGAGTGCACGTCGGCCCGCACCACGCCGTGCAGGAACGTGGTTAACGCGGCCCAGTCGTCCGGCTCGCGGGCGGCCCGCTCGGCCTCCGTGATGAAGATCCGCAGCCCGTCGTGGCAGAGCGTGCGGAGCAGATCCTCCTTGCTCGGATAGCGCCGGTAGAGCGCGCCGATGCCGACCTTGGCCCGCTCGGCGACCGCGGCGACCGGCGCGCGCGGGTCGGTCAGGAAGATCTCCCGGGCCGCGACCAGGATCGCCTCGTTGTTGCGAACGGCCTGCTCGCCGCGCCCAGGTCGCCTCATGCCGACAAGCCTACCGGAACGGAACGAAGTATTCCGCTCCGCTTCGCCGAGTGCTACATTGGAACGGAACGAAGCATTCCGTTCCGTTCGAGCGCTCACTCCCCGAGGAGCAGGACATGGCCCCGATCCGCCCCTTCCGCATCGACGTGCCCCAGGCCGATCTGGATGACCTGCGCGACCGCCTCGCCCGCACCCGCTGGACCCCGGAGATCCCCGGCCAGGGCTGGACCCGTGGCGTCCCGGTCGACTACCTGCGCGGGCTGGCCGACTACTGGGCCGGTGAGTTCGACTGGCGTGCCGCCGAGGCGCGGCTCAACGAGTTGCCCCAGTTCACCACCGAGGTGGACGGCCAGACGCTGCACTTCGCGCACGTCCGGTCCACCGACCCGGCAGCCGTCCCGCTGCTGATCAGCCACGACTGGCCCGGTTCGTTCGCGCTCTATCTGCCGGTGGTCGAGGCGCTCCGCGCGCACTTCCACCTGGTCCTGGTCAGCAATCCCGGAGTGGGCTTCTCCGGCCCGCTCACCGCCCCGGGGTGGCACACCGCCCGCAGCGCCGCGGCGCTCAACGAGATCATGGCCCGTCTCGGCTATGAGCGCTATGGCGTGCAGGGCACCGGCGGCGGCGCCTGGATCGCCGTCGAGATGGGCCGGCAGGCCCCCGACCGGGTGATCGGTGTGCACGTCAACGGCCACATCACGTTCCCGTCCGGCGACCCGGCCGAGTTCGAGGGGCTCACCGAGGCCGAGCAGGACCGCCTGCGCCGTCTCCAGGAGTTCCGCGACGACCGGATGGGCTTCGCCGCGATCCAGTCGACGCGCCCGCAGACCCTGGCGTTCGGCCTGCACGACTCGCCGGTCGGCCAGCTCGCCTGGATCACCGAGAAATTCCAGGAGTGGACCGACCCGGCCGCTCAGCTGCCCGAGGACGCCGTCGGCCGCGACCTGCTCCTCACCAACGTCAGCCTGTACTGGTTCACCGGCACCGCCGGCTCCTCGGCGAACACCTACTGGGAGTCCGCGCACGACCCGTCGGCCTGGGCGCCGAAGGAGCGTTCCACGGTCCCGCTGGGCGTTGCCCTGGGCGTCACCGACATCACCATCCGGCGCTTCGCCGAGCGCGAGGCCCCGGTCACCCACTGGACCGAGCTGCCCGCCGGCGGCAACTTCCTCCCCGCCGAGCAGCCCAAACTCTTCGCCGACGACGTCACGGCGTTCTTCCGCTCATGACGGCTGGCCGCCCCTGATCACTTGCCGTCCCCGACCGCTTTCTCGCCGGCCCTTGACCGCGCCAGCGGTGAAAGATCCGGGTCCGTGGTGCGCTCCGGGGTTCGCGGTGCGCTCCCGGTCCGTGGGCGCCCCGGGGCGAGGTGCCCCCGGGTCTGCGGTGGGGCCGGGTTCGCGCTGCCCCCGGGTCTGCGATGGGTCCAGGTTCGCGCTGCCCCCGGGTCTGCGATGGGTCCGGGTTCGCGGCGGGGTCCGGGATCGCGGTGGTCCTGATCCGGTGCTGATGCCCTCGCGGGGTAGCGTGCGGGGGTGTCCGCGCCTCTGTTCCTGGTCGAGAGCCTGCCCACCGGATCGTCGTTCACGCTGGACGGTCCCGAGGGGCATCACGCCGCTACCGTGCAGCGGCTCCGGGCCGGCGAGGCGTTGATCCTCGCGGACGGGCGTGGAGGGACCGCGCGAGCCGAGGTCGTCGCCGTGGGCAAGGGCAGCGTCGACGTGGCGGTGCGGGATCGGGCTCAGGAGCCGGCTGCCGATCCGCGGCTGGTCGTCGTGCAGGGGATCGCCAAGGGCGACCGGGGCGAGCTGGCCGTGCAGGCGATGACCGAGACCGGCGTCGACGAGATCGTGCCGTGGGCGGCGTCCCGGTCGGTGGCGCAGTGGCGCGGAGACCGGGGGTTCAAGGCCCGCGACAAGTGGGCGGCCACCGCACGGGAGGCCGCCAAGCAGGCCCGGCGAGCCTGGCTGCCGTCGGTGGCCGGCGATCCGGACTGCTCCACCAAGCAGGTCGCTGCCCGGTGCGCCGACGCGGCCGCCGCCTTCGTGCTGCACGAGGAGGCCACCGAGCGACTGACCGCCGCGCCGCTGCCGGACGCCGGGGAGATCGTTCTGGTGGTCGGCCCGGAGGGCGGCATCAGCGACGCCGAACTGGACGCCTTCCGTGACGCCGGGGCGCTCCCGGTCCGCCTGGGCGACGCTGTCCTGCGCACCTCGACCGCCGGCGTCGCCGCCCTCGCCGTCCTGGCCACCCGCCTCGGCCGCTGGTGAGGCGCTGACCGGAGGTTTCGGCTGCTGAGTGGTGCCGCTGCCGGCGGGCTCGGTGTCGACGAGGACCGGCCGCTAGCGGTTTCGACTGCCCCGGTCGTCGGTGAGTCCGGGCATCGGCGGTTGGCGGTGGACCCGGCCGGTGGGAGACGCTCAGGGCCCGCGGTTCCGGCGTTGGGCGCGACGCCGGTGGGGAGACGCTCAGCGCCTGCGGTTCCGGCGTTGGGCGCGACGCCGGTGGGGAGACGCTCAGCGCCTGCGGTTCCGGCGTTGGGCGCGACGCCGGCAGGGGCGGCTCCCGGCGTACCGGGAAATTGCCGTGAGCGGCGGCGGACCTCGCGCGGTCAGGCGTCGTCCAGCAGGGATTTCAGGGTTTCTTCCAGCCAGGCCCGCTCGGCCTGGGACGTGGCGCGGGCGATCTCGAACATGCCGCGCCGGAACGGGTCGTCGACGTCGGCGGCCCGCAGGCGCTCGCCGCCACGGGAGAAGAACGTGGCCGGGGCCGCCAGGAAAGCCAGCCGGCGGCGGAGCACCTCGGCCTGCGCCGCGCGGTCCGGCAGGTGGCGCAGGAACGCCAGCACCGTGAAGTACCGGTTCCGGTCGGTGATCTCCACCTCGGAGGGGGTGCGGAGCCGCCGGAGCAGCTCGGCGCGACCGGCGTCGGTGAGCGAGAGCATCTGGCGGGGCGCTGCCGACGAGCCCGGCTCGATGCGGCGTTCCAGCAGGCCGGCGGTTTCCAGCCGGTTGATCGCGGGGTAGAGGGCGCCGTCACTGACCGCGCGCACGTGGCCGGTCAGGGCCTTGATCCGCTCCTTCAGCTCGTATCCGTGCAGCGGCTCGTCGTGCAGGAAGCCGAGAATCGCGAGCGCCAGCATCACTACCCTTTCCCGGTTGTTCGGTGCCGGGCCAGCCTATATCGTTCCGTGGTACCTCGATTAGAGGTACAACGAAACGAGGTAGCGATGGATCATCGGAAGTCGCTGGTGCGCCTGGCCGTGCCGAACTACGTGGCGCTGCTCTCCGGCGTGCTCACCGGCATCGTCGACGTCGCCTGGGTGGCCCGGCTCGGCCCGGCACCGGTCGCCGCGGTCGCTGTCGCCACCGGCGTGGAGAACGCGCTGCTCGGCATCGTTCTGCTGATCAACGGTGGGGTGACAGTGCGGCTCGCCGCCGCGCACGGGACCGGCGACCGGCTCGCCGCCCGGTCCGTGATCCGCGCCGGCTGGTCGCTGTACGCGCTGATCACCCCGCTGGTGGTGGCCGCCGGGCTGGCGCTGCGTCAGCCGCTCGCCGGCGCCTTCCTCGACGATCCCGCGGCGGCCCGGCTGGCCGCCGGCTACCTCACCGTGCTCTTCCCGGGCGTGGCGATCTTCTACGCGCAGCAGGTCGTCGACGCGATCTTCGCCGGTCGTGGCGACACCCGCACCCCGATGCGCCTGGCCCTGGTCGCCAACACCCTGATCCTGGTCATCGACCCGCTGCTGATCTACGGAACCGGCCCGCTCCCGGCCCTCGGCGTCACCGGCGCCGCCCTGGCCACCGTCCTCGGGCGGATCGCCGCCCTGCTCACCGGCCTGTTCCTGCTGCGCCGGTCGGGGAGAAGCCCCGGGCCCGGCCGGGGCGGTGCGGTGGGCGCGGTACTGCGGACCGGCGCGCCGATCGCCGGAGACTTCCTGGTACGCATGAGCGGCTCGCTGGCCCTGCTCGCCGTCGTCGGCCACTCCGGCGTCGCCGCCGTGGCGGCCTACGGCATCGGCCTGAAGGTCCTCTACTTCGCCACCATGGCCTTCTACGCCATCCGCAACGCCGCCACCATCCATGCCCCGCGCACGCTGGCCGTCCATCCGGAACAGCGCCCCGCCATCGGCCGCCAGGTCCTCGCCCTCGCCCTGCTCACCGGTGCCGCCGCGAGTGCCCTCTTCGCGCTGCTCGCCCCGCTGATCATGCGAGGGTTCACCGGCGATCACGAGGTCGTCGCGGTCGGGGTGCTCTTCCTGCGCTGTGTCGGCGGCTATCTGACGCCGATCGCCGCGGTCATCGCGGTGGCCGGGTTCCTGATGGCTGCCGGCCGGGGGCCCGCGCTCTTCGCCGTGACCGTGGCCGGCACCGCCACCCAGACGGCCCTGGCCTGGTGGCTGCCCACCCGTCTGAACCTGCCCGGCGTCTGGCTCGCGATGTCGCTGGCCGCCGTGCTGCAGCTGGCCCTGGTGCTGTGGCTGGCCCAGCCCTTGCCGGCCACCCGCGGCCGTCCACAGCCCGGTGTGGACACTTCGCCCCCCGGGAAAGATCGTCGCGCCTCTCCGCGCCGTTAGCGGAGTTGGCTGGTCGTCGGTTGCGCTCGACGCCGGTCACGTGGCATCCCGGGCCGGGGGTGCCGCTGGTCGCGGTCGCGGCCGCCGGTGCCGTTCGCTGGTGAAGCGGCCGATGCGGACGCGCTGCCGGTAGCGGTCCGCGCGCCGCTCCAGGCCGCGGTCCGCTTTCCGGTACGCCCGCAGCACCCGTCCGGGCAACCAGCCGCGCCCCGTCAAGATCAGTCCCAGCTGGTCCTGACAGTGGTATCCGGCGCGCTGACACCACCGTGAGCGCCAGCCCCGAGACCCGGGCTGGTTGTGGCGGTGGTCTGCGGGCTGGTGATACCACCGTGGGTGCCAGCCCCGGGGTCTGGGCTGGTTGTGGCGGTGGTCTGCGGGCTGGTGATACCACCGTGGGTGCCAGCCCCGGGGTCTGGGCTGGTTGTGGCGGTGGTCTCCGGGCTCCTGACACCACCGTGGGTGCCAGCCCGGGATGCTGGGCTGGTCGTGACGGTGGTGTTGGGACCGGGAGCGCCGGCGTCCAGGAGTGCGGGACGGTCAGGGGAGTTCGATCTCGGTGGTCTGGCGGGGATCGTCGAGGGCGTGTGCGGCGGTCACCGTGTACCGGCCCGGGATGGTCTGCCAGCCGTCGGACCAGACCTGGAAAGCGCGTTCCGCCAGGGGAATCCGGACCGTGACCGTCTCGCCGGGGGCGGCCTGGACCGAAGCGAAACCGGCCAGCCACTGCCGTGGACGCTCGACCGGGCACGGCGCCGACGAGGAGAGGTAGATCTGCACCACCTCGCGGCCGGTGCGTTCACCGGTGTTGGTCACTGTCACGATCGCCGCGTCCGGAGACGCCTTCACCGCGGTGTACGCCCAGGTCGTGTAGCCGAGCCCGGAACCGAATGCGTAGCGCGGCCGCTCCGTCCAGCCCCGGTAGCCGATGAAGACGCCCTCGTCGTACGAAAGGGTCCCGTCCTTCGGCTCGACGGCGAGCACCGGGCAGTCCTCCGCGCGCCGCGGCCAGGTGGTCGGCAGCCGGCCGCCGGGCTCCTCGGCACCGGTCAGCACCGCCGCGAGGGCCGCGCCCGCCTCCTGCCCGGGGAACCAGGTGAGCAGCACCGCCGCCACCTCGTCGGCCCAGGGCAGCAGCACCGGCGAGCCGGCGTTGACCACCACGACGGTCCGCGGGTTGGCCGCCGCGACCCGGCTCACCAGCTCGTCCTGCCGGCCGGGCAGCGCGAGCGTCGTGCGGTCGAAGCCCTCCGACTCGACCTGCTCGGTGGTGCCGACCACCACCACTGCCACGTCCGAGCGGGCGGCCAGCGCGACGGCCTCGGCGATCAGGCCGTCCTCGTCCGGGCCGGGCGGCCGGTGGCCGAGCGTGGTACCGGCCGAGTGCGCCGTCCCCGGCTCGAAGCTCTGCCGCATCGTGACCGCGACCGGCTCGCCGGCCGGCAGGGTGACGGCGAACCGCTGCTCGCGCGGGTGCAGCAGCAGGTCGGCGCGGCCGGTGCCGGGCGGGTGCAGGGAGCCCTGGTAGAGCTTCCGGTCGCCCACGGTCAGCTGGAACGTGCCGAACCCGGAGACCGCGAAGACGTGCTCGCCGCCGGCGGCCGGGGTGTAGGTGGTGGTCAGCTCCAGAAAGCTGATCTCCTCGACGGCCAGGCCGCCGGGCGGGTCACCGAGCCAGCGGACCGTGGCGGCCGGCACCTCGAACCGGTACGCCCCGATGTCGATCCGGAACGGCGACCAGCCGGGGCCCTGGGCCGCCGGCAGGAACGGGCGGGGGTCGGCGCCGACGGCGTAGGAGACGTCCGGGAACACCTGCCGGATCCCGTCCAGCGGCGAGATCACGTGCGGCGGGGCCACCTGGGCGCTGCCGCCGCCGAGCACCCGGGCGTCCTGGGCGAGCGCGCCGATGACGGCGATGTGCCCGGAGTTCCCGGGGCTCAACGGCAGCAGCCCCTCATTGCGGGTCAACACGAAGGAACGGGCCGCGACGCGAAACGCCACCGCGTCACCGTCCGCGGCACCGGGAGCGGCCGCGGAGCCGGAGCCGGAGCCGGCGCCGGGACCGGGAGCGGCCGCGGAGCCGGCGCCGGGACCGGCGAGCCGGCCAGGGGTGGACGTCGCGGGGGACAGCACGCCGACTCGCTCGGCCAGCCGCAGCACCCGCCGTACCTTGTCGTCGATCACCTCGATCGGCACGGACCCGGACCGGACCGCCTCCGCGAGTCGCGCTCCCCAGGGGTTGTCCATCGCCGGCATGGCGATGTCCAGGCCGCCGAGGGCGGCCCCGACCGTCTCCCGGGCGGCCCGCCAGTCGGAGACCACCACCCCGTCGAAGCCCCACTCCCGCTTCAGGATCTCCTCCTGGATGCGGCCGTTCCGCGCCATCGGCGCGCCGTTGACCCCGTTGTACGCGCTCATCACGCCCCACCCGCCGGCCCGCACCACCCGCTCGAACGGCGCCAGGTAGAGCTCGCGCAGCGCCCGTTCCGGAATCCGCACGTCGACGGTCATCCGGTCGGTCTCGAAGTCGTTCCCGACCAGGTGCTTCACCGTGGTCCCGACCCCGTGCTCCTGCACGCCGCGCACGAACCCGGCGGCGATCTCCCCGGTGAGCAGCGGATCCTCCGAGTAGCACTCGAAGTGCCTGCCGTTCAGCGGGGTGCGGTGCAGGTTGACCGTCGGGCCGAGCACCACGTGCACGCCCTTGCGCCGGGCCTCCCGGCCGAGCAGCCGGCCCGCCTCGGCGGCCAGCTCCGGATCCCAGGACGCGGCCAGCGCGGTCGGGCTGGGCAGGGCGACCGACGGGTCCTCCGGTGCCCAGCCGGTGCCCCGGACCCCGATCGGGCCGTCCGACATGACGAGCGAGCGCAGGCCGACGCGCGGGATCGCCGGGAGCGACCAGAAGTCCTGCCCGGTCAGCAGGGACACCTTCTCGGCCAGCGACAACTGGCCGATCAGGTGATCAATGTCGGTCATCTGAGAGCGCTCCCCACGAGGAAAACGGAATTCCGGGACCCATTCAAGCCCACTCGCGGCCCGCATAAGATCCGACGGGTGGACAACTCCTGCCTGTTCTGCCGCATCGTCGCCGGCGAGATCCCGGCCACCGTGGTGCACCGCACCGACACCACAGTGGCCTTCCGCGACATCGATCCGAAGGCCCCGACCCACGTCCTGGTGATCCCGGTCGAGCACCACGCCGACGTGGTGGCGCTGGCCACCGCGAACCCGTCGGCCGCCGCCGACGTGCTGGCCGTCGCGGCAGCCGTGGCCGAGGCCGAGGGCCTGACCGGCGACGGATTCCGGGTCATCTTCAACACCGGCCGGCACGGCGGCCAGGAGGTCTTCCACGTGCACGCGCACGTCGTCGGCGGGGCGCCGCTCGGCCCGATGCTCGCCGGCAACTGACGTGCCGTACACCCGGTACCAGCGGGCCGTCCGCAAGGCGCAGGCGGACGGCCGGATCCCGGCGCTCAGCGTCGCCCTGGTCCGCGCCGACCGCGAGCCGTGGCTGCTCACCGTCGGTGAGTCGGGCAACCCGGAGCACCCGCTCGGCCCGGACAGCCGGTTCCGGATCGGCTCGGTCACCAAGTCCTTCACCGCGGTGATGGTGATGCAGGCCCGCGACGACGGGCTGCTGGACCTGGACGAGCCGGTCGCCCGCTACCTCGACGTGCCGGCGCACGGCGACGCCACGATCCGCCGGCTGCTCTCGCACACCGCCGGGTACCAGCGGGAGCCGTACGGCGACGTGTGGGACACGCTGATCACCCCGGACGCCGGGCGGATGCTGGCCGAGCTGGACCGGGCCGAGCGGGTGCTGCCGAACGCCCGGCGCTTCCACTACTCCAACCTGGGCCTGGCCGTTCTCGGTCACCTGGTCGCCAAGCTGCGCGGCGGCACCTGGGCCGAGATCCTCACCGAGCGGATCCTGGCCCCGCTCGGTCTGCGGCACACCACCGTCGAGCGGCCGGCCGAGGCGGTGGTCGGTTACCTGGTCGACGCGTACTCCGACGCGGCCCGCCCGGAGCCGGCCTTCGACCTGGGCGGTGTCGCCCCGGCCGCGCAGCTGTGGAGCACCGCGGCGGACATGGCGACGTGGGGCGCCTTCCTGGCGGACCCGGCGCCGGGCGTGCTGGATCCGGCCACCGTCGAGGAGATGCGCTGGCCGGTCACCACCACCGACGAGTCGCTCTGGGCGGCCGGGTTCGGTCTCGGCCTGATCCTCTGCCCGGACGGCAAGCGGGCGGTGCACGTCGGGCACGACGGCGCCATGCCCGGTTTCCTGGCCGGCGTCTACGGCCGGCGCGGCGGCGAGGGCAACCCGGGCGGCCTGGGCTGTGCCGTGCTCGGCTCGTCGGGTACCGCCGGCGAGGTCAACGAGCTGGTCCACGAGCTGCTGCGGCTCGCCGTCGAGATCGATCCGGCGGAGATCCGGCCGTGGCGGCCGGCCGCTCCGGCGCCCCAGCCGTACCGGTCGGTGCTGGGCCGCTGGTGGAGCGAGGGCTCGGAGTACATCTTCGGCTGGCACGACGGGCGGTTGCAGGCCCGGGTGGCCGACGCGCCGGCGGGCCGGCCACCGGCGATCTTCCGGCCGCTGCCGGATCAGGCCGACGTCCTGCGGACGATCTCCGGGCGGGAGACCGGCGAGCTGCTCCGCCTGCACCGGGACGACTCCGGCACGGTGGTCCGGATGCACTGGGCGACCTACCGCTTCACCCGGGGACAGGAGGCCTTCGACGGCGGACTCGCCTCGGACGGCCCGTTCGGGGTGCCGGGCGGGTGATCCGCGGAACGGACTGCCGATAATGGCATCGGCGGGCGAGCGGGTGAGCGGATAGGATGGCACGATCCTTGAGCACGCCGCCCCGTCCGGGGACGACGCAGAGTATGAGAGCAGGTGGCGGAGGCCCCAGGGCCGCCCTATGACCGGTACGCCGAACCCTTCCAGCACGGGCTCGTCCAGCCCGGTGCGGGCGCAGACCAAGATCTCGGTGTCCGACCCGAAGATCATGGTGAACCTGCTCGGCGCCAAGGACGAGATCCTCCGCCTCATCGAGCGCACGGTGAGCAGTGATGTGCACGTGCGCGGCAACGAGATCACCATCACCGGCGAGCCGGCGGACAACGCCACCGCCGAGCGGATCTTCTCCGAGCTCATCGAGCTCATCGAGAAGGGTGAGACGCTCAGCGTGGACGCCGTCCGCCGCACCCTGCGGATGCTCGAGGAGAACACCTCGGAGCGCCCGGCCGAGGTGCTGACGCTCAACATCCTGTCCCGGCGGGGCCGCACCATCCGGCCCAAGACACTGGGCCAGAAACGCTACGTCGACGCCATCGACGAGAACACCATCGTCTTCGGCATCGGCCCCGCCGGTACCGGCAAGACGTACCTGGCGATGGCCAAGGCCGTGCAGGCGCTGCAGGCCAAGCAGATCAACCGGATCATCCTCACCCGCCCCGCGGTGGAGGCCGGCGAGCGGCTGGGCTTTCTGCCCGGCACCCTCACCGAGAAGATCGATCCCTATCTGCGCCCGCTCTACGACGCGCTGCACGACATGCTCGACCCGGAGTCCATCCCGCGCCTGATGGCCGCCGGCACGATCGAGGTCGCCCCGCTGGCCTACATGCGCGGCCGGACGCTGAACGACGCGTTCATCATCCTGGACGAGGCGCAGAACACCACGCCCGAGCAGATGAAGATGTTCCTGACCCGGCTCGGATTCGGTGCCAAGATCGTGGTGACCGGTGACGTCACCCAGGTCGACCTGCCCGGTGGCACCACCAGCGGGCTCAAGGTGGTCCGGGAGATCCTGCGCGACGTCGAGGACGTGCACTTCGCCGAGCTGTCCAGTTCCGACGTGGTGCGGCACCGGCTGGTCGCCGAGATCGTGGACGCGTACGCGCGGTTCGACGCCGCGCAGGAGCAGCAGCAGGCAGCAAATTCCGTTCATGCCGTGCCGGGCCGGGCCGCCAACGGCCGGGCCCCGCGCCGGCGCTGATTCGCAAGGGGTAATCGCACCACTATGTCCATCGAGATCGCCAACGAGTCGGGAGTCGAGGTCGACACCGACGCGATCCTCGCGGTTGCCCGGCACGCCCTCGACGAGATGGGGGTCAACCCCCTCGCCGAGCTGTCCATCCTGCTCGTCGACATCGACTACATGGCCGAGCTGAACCATCGCTGGATGGGCAGTGACGGGCCCACCGACGTGCTCGCCTTCCCGATGGACGAGGGCAGCGTCGACCACGGGCCCGGCGAGTCCGGCGCCGGTGAGCCGGCCCTGCTGGGTGACATCGTGCTGGCCCCCGAGGTGGCCGCCAAGCAGGCGGCAGCGGCCGGGCACACGCCCGCCGACGAGCTGCACCTGCTCACCGTGCACGGCGCGCTGCACCTGCTCGGCTACGACCACGCCGAGCCGGAGGAGGAGCGGGAGATGTTCGCCCTGCAGGCGAAGCTGCTGCAGAGCTGGCGTGCCGGACGCAAAGCCGGCTGACAGTGGATCCCGCCTCGGCCGGCCTGCCGGACCTGCAACTGATCATCTTCGCGGTCGGCCTGGTCCTGCTGGCCGGTCTCGCCTCGATGACCGACGCGGCACTGGCCACGGTCTCCACCGCCCGGGCCGCCGAGCTGGACCGGGAGGGCCAGCGGGGTGCCGGCGCGCTGACGGCTGTCGCCTCCGACGTGGTCCGCTACGTCAACCTGCTGCTCCTGCTCCGGCTGCTCTGCGAGCTGACCGCTACCACCCTGGTGGCGCTGGTCGCGGTGGACACCTGGGGGGTCGGCTGGTCGGCCGCGCTGATCACCGCCGGGGCGATGACCCTGGTCAGCTTCGTGGTGGTCGGCGTGGCGCCGCGCACGGTGGGCCGCCAGCACGCGTACGCGGTGGGTCGTGCCGCGGCGCCGCTGGTCCGCTGGCTGGGCCGGGTGCTCAACCCGCTCGCCTCGCTGCTGATCCTGATCGGTAACGCGGTGACACCGGGCAGGGGCTTCCCGGAGGGCCCGTTCGGCAGCCAGGTGGAGCTGCGCGAGCTGGTCGACCTGGCCGAGCAGCGGGGTGTGGTCGAGCACGGCGAGCGCGAGATGATCCATTCGGTGTTCGCGCTGGGCGACACCATCGCCCGCGAGGTGATGGTGCCGCGCACCGAGATGGTCTGGATCGAGGCGCCGAAAACCCTGCAGCAGGCGCTCTACCTCTTCCTGCGCTCGGGTTTCTCGCGGATCCCGGTGATCGGCGAGAGCGTCGACGACGTGCTGGGCGTGCTCTACCTCAAGGACGTGATCCGGCGCACGCAGAACGGCGACCCGGCGGCGGCCGCGCAGGCGGTGGCCGACGCGATGCGCCCGGCGACCTTCGTGCCGGAGTCGAAACCGGTCGACGACCTGCTCTCCGAGATGCAGGCGGCGCGCAACCACCTGGTGGTCGTCGTCGACGAGTACGGTGGCACCGCCGGCCTGGTCACCATCGAGGACATCCTCGAGGAGATCGTCGGCGAGATCACCGACGAGTACGACGTGGAACGTCCCCCGATCGAGCATCTGGCCGACGGCGCGGTGCGGGTCACCGCGCGCCTGCCGATCGAGGATCTGGGTGAGGTGTTCGGCGTGGAACTGCCCACCGACGAGGTGGAGACGGTCGGCGGCCTGCTGGCGCAGACGCTGGGCCGGGTGCCGATCCCGGGGGCCGCCGCCGACGTGGAGGGCCTGCACCTGATCGCCGAGGGCACCACCGGCCGGCGGAACCGGATCGACTCGGTGCTGGTGCGCCGGGTGCCGGAGCCGTCCCCCGACGAGAACGACGAGAACGTTGCCGAGAACGAGGAAAGACTGCCCGCCGATGCCTGACCAGACGTTTGCCGCCATCGCCGTGCCCCCCGTGGCCGGCCCCGAGTTGAGCGCCGAGGACGCCAAGCTGGTCACCCTGGCCCGCTCGTCCCGCGCCCGGGTGGGTGCGGCCGAGGGCGCCGCGGTCCGTGACCAGGACGGCCGCACCTACGCGGCCGCCTCGGTGACCCTGCCGAGCCTGACGGTGACCGCCCTGCAACTGGCCGTGGCCCAGGCCGCGGCCTCCGGCGCCACCACGATCGAGGCGGCCGCTGTGGTCACCGGGAGCGACGAGCTGGACGGTGCCGGTCACGCGGCCGTGCGTGATCTCGCCGCGGACGCCCCGGTGCACGTCGCGGGCCCGTCGGGCAAGCTGCTCGGCACGGTCACGGCATGACCGACGAGCAGCGCAAGCCGGACGAGCGCCGCCTCACCGCGGGGGAGCGCAACGAGCTGCGGCGCCAGGAGCGCCGGGCGGCTCGCCGGGCCGAGCAACAGGGCGCGGACCAGCGGGGACGCAAGGCGGGCGGCGCGCGGGGCGGTGCGTCGGGGGAGCGGGGCGCGGCCACCGGGTCCGGTTCCGGGTCGCGCTCGGCGCGAGGCGGCGGCTCTTTCGGTACGCGTGGCGAGCGCCCGACCGGTTCTTCCGGTACCCGTGGCGAGCGCCCCACCGGCGAGCCTGGTGAGCGTCGCGTGACGCCCGGCGGCACGGGTCGCGGCGTCGCGGCGGGGCGGCCCGGTGGGCGTACCGAAAAGGTGCACGCGCGCGCCGACGGCCGTACCGAAAAGAAGGCGGCGCCCAGTGAGCCGCGGCCGCAGCGTCGTCACAGGCACAAGGCGGCGTCGTCGGACCGCAGGGACGACGGGGTGTATCGCGCCGGTTTCGCGTGTTTCGTCGGGCGGCCGAACGCCGGCAAGTCGACACTGACCAACGCGATCGTCGGGCAGAAGATCGCGATCACCTCGAACAAGCCGCAGACCACCCGGCACGTGATCCGTGGCATCCTGCACCGGCCGGACTCGCAGCTGGTGCTGGTCGACACGCCGGGTCTGCACCGGCCCCGGACGCTGCTCGGCGAGCGGCTCAACGACCTGGTCCGCGAGGTGTGGAGCGAGGTCGACGTGATCGGGGTGTGCTTCCCGGCGGACGAGCCGGTGGGGCGCGGTGACCGGTTCATCTCGGCCGAGGTCGGCGAGCTCAAAGCCAAGATCATCGCGGTGGTGACCAAGGTGGACCTGGTCGACCCGGCGACGCTGGCGCAGCGGCTGCTCCAGGTGGCCGAGCTCTACGACTTCGCGGAGATCATCCCGGTCAGCGCGGTGTCCGGGCACCAGGTGGAGAACCTGACCGACGCGATGGTGCGCCTGATGCCGGAATCGCCGCAGCTGTACCCGGACGACGTGCTGACCGACGAGCCGGAGCAGGTGCTGATCGGTGAGCTGATCCGGGAGGCGGCGCTGGAGGGCGTGCGCGACGAGCTGCCACACTCGATTGCGGTGCTGGTCGAGGAGATGATGGTCGAGGGCAACCTGACCAAGATCTACGCGGATCTCTACGTGGAGCGGGACAGCCAGAAGTCGATCGTGATCGGGACCCGTGGGGCGCGGCTGAAGGAGGTCGGCTCGCGGGCGCGCGGGGAGATCGAGCAGTTGCTGGGGAAAAAGGTCTATCTCGATCTTCACGTGCGGGTGGCCAAGGAGTGGCAGCGGGATCCGAAGCAGCTTCGCAAGCTCGGCTTCTAGCTAGATAAGTAGACATTTCCTGACTATGGGATAGTTCACTGGGATTTGCGCTATTCGGCCCATTGCGGGTAACACCGTTGGCCATGCGCAACCGGTATCTGGACCTGCTCCGCGCGATCGCCACCGTCCGGGTGGTGGTCTATCACCTGACCGGCTGGACCGCGCTGACCATCGTCTTCCCGGCGATGTCGGTGATGTTCGCGCTGGCCGGGTCGCTGATGGCGGCGTCGCTCGACCGGTTCGGAACCTGGGCGGTGGAGCGGCGGCTGCGCCGGCTGCTGCCCTCACTCTGGTTGCTGACCCTGGTGATCGCGGTGCCGGCGATGCTGCTCGGCGGTACCCCGTTCGACGTACACCTGCTGCTCTGGGGTTTCCCGCTGGTCGACCCGGAGGCCACCGGCTGGTGGATGGCGGCGCTCAGCCACGCCTGGTACCTGCGCGACTTCCTCTGGTTCGTGCTGCTCTCGCCGCTGGCGCTGCCGCTCTTCCGGCGTGCGCCGCTGGTCGCGGTGCTGATTCCGTACGCCGGCCTGGTGGTCCTGGAGCTGACCGGCGTCCGGGTGGTCACCGTGGTGCGCGACCTCGCGCTGTACGGCGGGGCGTGGCTGCTCGGCTTCGCCCACCACGACGGGCACCTGCGGCGGATCCCGCGCAAGCGCCTCGCCGGGCTGGCCGCCGGGCTGGCCCTGCCCGGGATCGCCTGGGTGGTCACCCACCCCGGCCCGCGCGGGTACGACCTGAACGACATCCCGATCGGCAACGCCCTCTGGTCCGCGGCGTTCGTCCTGGTCGCGCTCGGCTGCTCGCCGATGGTCCGGGAGCACCGGGTGCTGACCGTGCTCAACTCCCGGGCGCTGAGCATCTACCTGTGGCACATCCCGATCGTGGTGGCGGTCACCCAGTTCGGTGAGCGGCACGAACTGCCGCTCACCGGGCCGGTCGGGCTGACCTGGCGGCTGATCGTGGTGTGCGCGCTGCTGGCGGTGGCGCTGGCCCTGGTCGGCTGGGTGGAGGACGTGGCTGCCGGGCGGCGGCCGGCGCTGCTGCCGGGCCGTCGTCTCCCGGTACCGGTCTCCCCGGCGCCGGCCGCCGGACTACCGGACGCCGACGGTCAGGTCGCCGCTGCGCGTGCGTAGGTCCAGCACGTTCGCCGATCTCGGGTCGTTGGTGACGCCGTGGATGTCCGCGTCGCCGGAGCCGGTGTGCTGGGTGATCCGGTAACTCCCGGTCGGCACCAGCAGCATCAGGTCGCCGCTGCTCACCTCGGCGGTCACCGAGGCCGGGCTGGTCAGCTCCAGGTCGAGGTCGCCGGAGGTGACCCGGGCGTCCACCGGGCCGGTGATCTCCCGGGCCGCGATGTTGCCCGAGGTGGCCTCGACGGTGACGCCGGCCGCGCGAGTGATGTCCATGTCCCCGGAGGTGGCCTTGACCCGCACCGGGCCGGTGGCGCCGTCGACCCGGACGTCGCCGGAGGTGAGGGTGACGTCCACGGCCCCGACGTCGGTCAGCGACAGGTCCCCCGAGTTGACCTTGCCGCGCACCTTGACCCCGGTGGGTGCCCGCACCTCGTAGGAGATCCGGCAGTCGAGACCGCAACTGGTCGGCAGGGTCAGGGTGGTACCGGAGAGCGCGTACGTCGTGCTCGAGCCGTTGCCGCCGCGGACCACCCGCTTGATCGTGGTCTCGGTGACGTTCCCAGTGGTCACCAGCACGTCGCCGCTGCCACCGTCGAGCACGATGTCGGTGACCTTGACCTTCTCGGTGTCGTTGAACGTCATCGTGGCGCCCACCACGCCGTCGCAGCCGGCCAGGGCGGCGACCGAGGCGGCGGCGAGAACAAGGGTGGCAACTCTGCGGCTCATGCTGTGCCTTCCTTCGGCATGCCCGGCTGGCCCTCGCCAGCGAGACCGCTGTTCGGTCCCGGTGGCTGCCACTCGGTGCAGTCGGTCATGCCGTTGACGCTATGCAGGCTCGGATTCCAGCACCATCGGTCCCGTCCCGGAGTCGACCCTGAGATCCGGGTCAGGGTTTGTCGTAGGCACGGGGCAGAATGGCGGGGTGCCCGCTGCCGGATACCGCCGCCACCTCTACCGCGACGACGCGGTGGTGTTGCGCGTGCAGAAACTCGGCGAGAGCGACCGCATCGTCACCCTGCTCACCCGCCGGCACGGCCGGCTGCGCGCGGTCGCCCGCGGCGTGCGCCGCACCACCTCGCGTTTCGGCGCCCGGCTGGAGCCGTTCGGGCACATCGACCTGCAGCTGGCCGGCTCGCCCGAGGGGGTGGGCAGCTCGCTGCACTCGGTCAGCCAGGTCGAGGCGCTGTCGCTGTTCGGCAAGAGCTTCCTGACCGACTACCCGCGATACACCGCGGCCAGCGCGATCTGTGAGACCGCCGAGCGCCTCACCCCGGTCGAGCGGGAGCCGGCGTTGCGGCTGTTCCAGCTCACCCTGGGCGCGCTGAAAGCCCTCGCGGCCGGTGAGCACGCGGCCACCCTGGTGCTGGACGCCTACCTGCTGCGCGCCATGGCCTTCGCCGGCTGGGCGCCCGCGCTCACCGAGTGCGCGGTCTGCGGCGATCCCGGGCAGCACGCGGCGTTCGCCGTCCCGGCCGGCGGCGCGGTCTGCCCGGACTGCCGCCCGCCGGGCGCCGCCCACCCCAACCCGGTCACGCTCGGCCTGATGGCCGCGCTGACCGCTGGTGACTGGTCGGTCGCCGACGCGTCCGCGCCCTCGGTGCGCCGGGAGTGCTCCGGTCTGGTCGCCGCCCACCTGCAATGGCACATGGAGCGCTCGTTGCGCTCGCTGCCGCTTGTCGATCGACGGGAGTTGAAACCGTGAGCCCGCGTCCGCCCACCCCGCACATCTCCGGCGCCCGGCCACCAGCGCTGCCGCCCGCCGCGATCCCACGGCACGTGGCGATCGTGATGGACGGCAACGGCCGCTGGGCCAAGGAGCGCGGCCTGTCCCGCACCAAGGGGCACGAGCAGGGTGAGCACTCGCTCTTCGACGCCATCGAGGGCGCCATCGAGCTCGGCATCCCCTACCTCTCGGCGTACGCGTTCTCCACCGAGAACTGGAAGCGCTCCCCCGAGGAGGTGCGCTTCCTGATGGGCTTCAACCGGGACGTCATCCGGCGCCGCCGCGACCAACTGGTCGATCTCGGGGTCCGGGTGGTCTGGTCCGGCCGGTCCGGCCGCCTGTGGAAAAGCGTGATCTCCGAGCTGCAGACCGCCGAGGAGATGAGCCGCGGCAACAGCACGCTCACCCTGCAGTTCTGCGTGAACTACGGCGGCCAGGCGGAGATCGCCGACGCGGCCGCCGCCATCGCCCGGGACGTCGCGGCCGGCCGGCTCAAGGCCGACAAGGTCAACGAGAAGACCATCCAGCGGTACCTCTACCACCCCGAGGTGCCCGACGTGGATCTCTTCCTGCGCCCGTCCGGCGAGCAGCGGACGTCGAACTTCCTGCTCTGGCAGTCGGCCTACGCCGAGATGGTCTACCTGGACACCCTCTGGCCGGACTTCGACCGCCGGCACCTGTGGTACGCGTGCGAGCTCTACGCCCAGCGCGACCGGCGCTTCGGCGGCGCGCTGCCGAACCCGGTGAGCCCCACGTGAGCGAGGTCCGGCACCTCTGGATCGCCCGGCACGCCTTCGCCAACGAGGACGAGTCCGCGCTGACCGGTGACGGCGAGCAGCAGGCCACCCTGCTCGGCGAGCGCCTCGCCGGGGTCCCGATCGCCGAGATCTTCCACAGCCCGTTGCCGCGAGCCGTGCAGACCACCGCGCTGGTCGCCGCCCACCTGCCGGGCGTCCCGGTGCGGGCCGCCGGGGAACTGGACGACCAGTTGCCCACCCAGGCCAACTCGGCCGCCATGATCGAGCGGTTCACCGGGCCGGCGCCGGCCGAGACGCACCAACTGGTGATCACACACGCGTTCCAGGTGGCGTGGTTCGTGCGGGACGCGCTGGAGGCGCCGGAGGACCGGTGGCGCGGCCTCAACTCGTGTCCCACCGGACTGACACTGATCAGGTACTTCCCGGGGCAGAAACCACGGCTGATCATGTTCAACGACGTGAGTCACCTGCCGGCGGCCCTGCAGTGGACGGGTTTTCCGCCGGAGCTGCGGCCGTAAGGCCTCCCGGGCCAGGTCCGGTGCCCGCCGGTGGTCGCGATCTCAGCCGGTCAGTGCCTTGATCGCGGCTTCCAGGTCGGTCAGGTCGGGGAGGACCACGTGGGCGCCGGCGGCGGTCAGCTCGGCGGCCGGGGTGGCGCCGGTGGCCACGGCGATCGCCACCGCGTCGTTGGCCAGCGCGGCTGTCACGTCGTTCACGGTGTCGCCGATCACCACCGGGCGGAACGGTTCGGCGTACTTCGCCTCGGCCCGCTCCCGGCAGCGGCGGACCAGGGTGGCGCGCACGCTGTCGTCGGTGCCGTAACCGCCCACCTCGGCGTCGAACGAGCCGGACAGGCCGAACGCCGCCACCTTCGCCGCGGCCACCTCCGGGACGTTGCCGGTGACCAGGGTCTGCACCACGTCCGGGCGGTCACCGAGGTGCTCGAGCACCGCACGGACGCCGGGCATCAGCTCACCCTGCTCGGCGAACTCGTGCCGGACGGTGTCGACGATCGCCACGTAACGCTCGAAGAACCGCTCCGGCGTGCAGTCGGTCACCCCGTGCGCGGCGAAGACCCCGTGACAGATGTCCAGGTCGGTACGCCCGCCGAAGATCGGGGTGTCCCGCCACGCGACCCCGGTCACCTCGGTGAACGCCTGCCGCCACGCCTGGGCCGCGACCCCGCCGCCGCGCAGCAGCGTGTAGTCGATGTCCCACATCACCAGGCGTCTCATGACTCGCCCAGCACCCGCTCGATGTGCTCCACCTTGGCGGTCAGCGCGCCGGTCACTCCGGGCCGGACGTCCGCCTTCAGCGACAGGCTGACCCGCGGTGCGACGGCGGCGACGGCGTCCACGGCCTGCTTGACCACCGCCATCACCTCGTCCCACTCGCCCTCGACGGTGGTGAACATGGCATCGGTCCGGTTCGGCAGCCCGGAGGCCCGGACCACCCGGACGGCCTCGGCGACGGCGTCCCCGACGGAATCCCCGGCCCCGATCGGCGTGACTGAGAAGGCAACCAGCATGCCCCCATCTTCCCAGCGCCGATGATCGATCATGGCGGGCCGGTGCGGGTTTCCTGCTCGGCGGTACTTACAAACTAGCAGTGACGGGGGCAAATCGGTATCGGGTGGCCGGACGAGGGCGATCGGCGCGCGGGTCGCCTACCGTCGCCGGGTGACTTCGGAACTGATGGATGCGGCAGCGGCGGGGACGTGGCGGCTCGGCGACCGGGTGGTCAATCGGATGGGGTTCGGGACGATGCGGCTCACCGCCAACCCGGACACCTCGGTGGCGATCCGGGTGCTGCGCCGGGCCGTGGAGCTGGGTGTCGACCACTTCGATACGGCGGCGTTCTACTGCTCGCCCGGCGGGATCATCGACGTCGGGCCGGGGCCGGTGCGGTACGCGACCGAGTTGATCCGGGCGGCGCTCGGGTCGTACCGCCACCGGGTTCTCCTCGCGACCAAGGTGGGACCGATGCTGCTGCCGGACGGCCGCTGGAGCGCCGCGGATTCGCCGGAGCTGTTGCGCGGGCAGGTGGTGGAGAACCTGCGGCGGCTCGGGGTGGAGGCGCTGGACCTGGTCAACCTGCGGATCACCCGGAACGTCGCGGTGCCGTTGGCGGAGCGGTTCGGCGCGCTCGCCGAGATGCGGTCCGAGGGGCTGATCAGGCATCTGGGCCTGTCCAACGCCGCCCTGGGCGATCTGAACGAGGCGGAGCGGATCGCGCCCGTTGCCGGTGTGCAGAACGCGTACTCGCTGGGGGTGCGCGGGGACGAGGAGCTGTTGCGGGTGTGCGGGGAGCGGGGCATCGCCTTCGTGCCGTTCTTCGCGATCGCGGGAGCGCGGCGGGAGGCGGGCGTGGCACTGCCCTCGGACCCGGACCTGCGGCGGGAGGCGGAGGTGCTGCGGGTAGCGGCTCGGCATGGTGTCAGCGAGCACCAGGTGCGGCTGGCGTGGACGTTGCACCAGGGGCCACACGTGCTGGCCATCCCGGGCACCGGGGACGTCGCGCACCTGGAGCAGAACGTCGCGGCCGCCGCCCTGCGGCTGTCCGAAACCGATCTGGCCGACCTCGGGCGGCCGTTGACGCCGGACGACGCATCAGAGTGATCGCACCGGCGCGGTCGGCCGGGACAGTGATCGTGACCGGAGCCGGACGCCGGCAAGCAGAAATCCCGCCGAGCAGAGCAGCGCGCCGGGCATGTAGTGATCTGTTGTCGCCGCCAGCATCGTCAGATACCCCATTACCGCGGTCGATACCTGCCGCCACGCCGGGAAGTCCTCTGGCAGGAGCGCGATCAGTAGCACTGTCCCCACCGATACCGGCAACCAGTAGTAGTCGACCTGCTGGGGATCAGTGGCCACGCGCAACAAGGCCGCCGTCAGTGGTGCCGCCGCCATCGCTACCGGCCGGCCCCGCAGAAGGTACGCCACCAAGGCGCAGCCGCCCGCCACCACCACCGCCTGCCCCAGGCGTGCCCACCAGGTCATCTCGTGCAGACCGAGCTGATACGGCACCGTCCCGGGCACCACCGGCCAGACGTGCCCGAACATTCCGAACCGCCCGCTCAGGACGAACGGCAGATAGCCCAGCACGGCGATCCCGGTGGCCGCGACCATGGTGCGCGCGGCTCTGACCGGCCCGGTGGCGGCGAGCAGGCACGGATACCCCAGCACCGCGAGTGGTGTGATCAGCGCGGAGACGCCCAGGGCGGCGCCGGAGGCCCACCATCGGCCTCTCTCCTCCGACGCGACCGCGGCCGCCCACAGGACGGGGATCAGAACCTCGGGGGGATGCCCACTCCACGGCACCGGTCCCAGCAGCCACAGCAGAGTCACGACAGCGACGAGGCCCTCGCGTATCGGTTTCCCGCCGCAGGCGGCCATCGCGCCGAGGGTCAGCGCCACATCCACCAGTACGCGGGGAAGCGCGGGCGGCATGCCGTCGTGGCCGCCGATGAGCACGACGGTGCTGAGTACGAGCTGCAGCGGCCCCGCCTGGGTGAACGTTCCCGCGTAGGCCTCATCGAACCGGCCGGCCAGCACCGTCCGGCCGAGGTCGGAGAACTGTACGAGATCCAGCGGCGTAAGCCGGTTGACCAGACCGGCCAGCGCGGCCAGTAGGCCGGCCAGCCAGCGGCGATGGCGCAGCAGGAAGACTCCGACGCCGGTCACGGTCACGGCCTCCCGTGGCGAGGACTTCTCACCTCGATACGTTCGGCGAGGTACGCCGGCCGGCTGAGTGGCAACCGCTGAGCGGCACCGCGTACGCCGTCGTCGCACTACTCGCGACGCGGCTCCGTCTCGTCGCCGCGTCGCACTACTCGCGACGCGGCTCCACCTCGTCGCCCACCCGGTGGCTGGCGAAGCCCGTTCCTCGACTGGCCGTCCGGGGCGGAGGGCGTACCGGAAAGGCTCGCCTGGCGGGACGGCGGGAGTGTTGTGCCGGTCACCGGCAGGCGGGTTCCTAGGGTGGGGCCATGACTCGTGCGCGACTGCCGCAACTGCTCGCCGAAACCCGTAGCGGGGTGCTGCTGTTCAGCGTCACACCGCCGAAGCGGAGCACCGCCGAGGAGCGGATCAAGGAGATCGCCGAGGTCACCCTGGAGCGGATCGGCGGGCTCGACCTCGACGGGCTGATCCTGTACGACATCGACGACGAGTCGGACCGGAACCCGGAGGAGCGGCCCTTCCCGTTCCTCGCCACCCTGGACCCGGCGCGGTACTACGAGACGCACCTCGGCGGCTGGACCCGGCCCGTGATCATCTATCGCTGCGTCGGGAAGTATGCCGAGGACGAGCTGCGTGACTGGATGCGCGAGGCGGACCCGGAGCGGGTGCTGAGCGTCTTCGTCGGCGCGTCGTCCGGCGGCAAGGCGGTCCACACCGGCCTGCGCCGGGCCCAGGAGCTGCGTGCCGAGGTGCGCCCGGAGCTGCCGCTGGGCGCCGTGGTGATCGGCGAGCGACGCGAGGAGCACCTGCGCATGCTGACCAAGCAGGAGCGGGGCGCGAGCTTCTTCATCTCCCAGGTGGTCTACCACGTCAACGAGACCAAGAACCTGATCTCCGACTACTACTACGAGTGCCGCGCGCGCCGGGTCCAGCCCCGCACGATGATCTTCACGCTGTCGCTGTGCGGCTCCCTCAAGACGCTGGAGTTCCTGCGCTGGCTCGGCGTCGACGTGCCCCGCTGGCTGGAGAACTCGCTGCGGCACGCCGCCGACCCGCTCACCGAGTCGTACAAGCACTGCCTGGACATCGCCCGCGACCTGCGCGATTTCTGCGAGCACCTGAGCGTGCCCTACGGCTTCAACGTGGAGAGCGTGTCGATCCGCAAGGCCGAGATCGAGGCCACCACCCGCCTGGCCGCCGACGTGGCAGCGCTGCTCGGCCGATAGCGGAGCGGGCCGCTCCGGTGCGGCTCAGCGATCCGGTGTAGCCACAGCCGCGATCCCCCGCGGTGCACCCGTTGGCGTCTCGGGAACGGTCAGTTGACCGAACCTGGCTCCGCTACCCACGCGATGGGCTGGCCGGTCACCTCGGCGACCTGCTTGAAGTCGGCGTCGTAGTGCAACAGCGCCAACCGGTGCTCCTCGGCGGTGGCCGCCACCAGCAGATCGATCGGACCCGCGGACCGGTGCTTGCCCCGGTCGGTCAGTGTCTCCTGAACGCCGGCTGCGCGCGTGTACACCCGGTCGGGTATGAGGACCCAGTGGTAAAGGCTGTCCAGCACGGACCGGAGCTCCTGGCGGTGAACCGTCGAGCGAGCGCTGAACATGATCTCCAACTCGGTCAGTGGGCACACCGCGACGATGCCGGCTATCAGGCGCTGTTCCCAGCGGGCGAACACCGTCTCGCTGCTCAGGAGCCGCATGAATGCGCTGGTGTCGACCAGATACCGCGTTGTCATCGCCGGTAGTTGCGCTTGTCGAGCAGCATGTCGAAGTCGCCTCTGGCCGCCATTTCCTTGAGGCGGAAATACGCTGCGAGCCGTCGGCGGACCGCAGCGATCTCATGCAGAGCCAGGTTGACGGTCTCCTCCGGGGTCGTGGTCCCCAACAAGGCCATCGCCTCGGCCAACGCCTCATCCTCGAGCCTGATCCGAGTTTCCGTCATCGCGGTTTCCATGGTGTGCGGAGCTCCTCTCCGGAGTGCGCCCCTGGGCTCAGGGAGGTGACGCACGCCTAGGGTAAGTCCGCGAAGTGATCGACTCAATCGAGGCTGTGGATAACCGTCTGGGGTGCGGGGACTGTGGAAAACCTCAGGTGAAACGGGTCCGGTCCGGGCTGTGGCGACAGCTCCGGACCGGAAGGAGCCGTTGTCAGTGGGTGGCGCAGCAGGGCGTCGGATCGCGGCGCTCGAACGGGATCAGCCGCCCGCCCGCGGCCGGCGTGGTGACCAGGACCAGCTCGCCGGAGCGGAACTGGGGCCGCACGAAGTCCCCGGTCTCCACGACCGTCCCCGGATCGGCCTGGCCGTCGCCGAGCACCTCCACCCGGGCGATCGAGCTGCGCTGCAGGATCTCGCTCACCGTGAGCGCGCCGGTCAGCCGCGCGCTGCCGGGAAAGAGCACGGCCCGCCCGGCCGTCCCGGCGGCCGCCGCCTCCGCCGCCACCCGCAACTCCGGGTCCGTGTCGACCGCTGCCGCGGTGAGCAGGCTGATCGCCACGTGCGGGAACGGCGCGGCGACCAGGTGGGTGCAGGCCAGCACCGGCGCCGGAACCAGCTCCCGGATCCAGTGATCGGCCTCGGCCAGCGTCAGGTGCCCCCGGGTGACCCCGACGATGCGGGCGGTGCCGCCACCCGGCACCACGGCGGCGCCCGCCACGGCGGCGCTCACAGCGTGCGTCATCGGGGCAGGACCCAGATGGGGTTGGTGTAGAACCACAGGTCCCCCCACGGATCGGCGTCACCCGCCACGTCCAGCTTCGGCCCGTACGGGTCGACCCCCGCCCCCATCAGCCCGGGCTGCGTACGGTTCCCGTCCGTGCCGCGCACCCGCACATAGAACGGCTTGTCCAGCCGCCCCAGGTCCAGGCTCAGCGCCACCGACCCGGTCCGCTTGCCGATCTCGAATGACGTGACCACCCGGGTGTCCGGGGCGGTGAAGGCGTCCCGGTTCGCCACCGGCCCGGTCACCGTGCCGACGATCACGTCGACGCGGGCGAGGCGGGGGACGAAGGTCGCCCAGTTCGGTACGTCCTGCAGGTCGATGTCGAGGGTCAGCTCGGTCGAGGTGCCCCGCTTGACCCGTAGCACCCCGCCGAGCGGCGTGCCGGTGTGCCGCCGCCGGTCGCCGGTCACCCGGACCCGGGCGTCCACCCCCTTGATCAGGCGGCCGTGGTCGACCCACACCCGGCCGGCGCGCAGGCCGTCCATGACCGCCCGGTAGGAGAACGAGGTGGCGCCCACGTTGGTCCGGCCGTAGTAGCCGGGCCAGAAGTCACCGGCCGTGGTCAGCGTCTTGCCGGTGTAGACCGGGTCCTGGTAGCGGCCGTTGGCCTCGAAGTCGCTGCCCGGCCCCTGGTCGGACTGGTCCAGGTAGACCACGTGCGAGTCCGAGTTCACCGTGATCCACGGCGGGAGTTGTCGGTGGGGGAGAGCTCACTGTCCGGGATGCTCGGATCGAGCGCTTCGGGAAGGTTGTTCCCGCTTGTCGTCGCCTCAACGAAATGATCGTGGCCGTGACCCATGAGGTGCAATCTCGCGACCGCAGGCCAACGTCCCCCCTCGCACCGATGGCGTCCCGGCGAACAGGTGTCAACCGATGATCGGCCGGACCGGACCGGGCCGGCGGGCGCGGAGCCGGACCGCGGGGTCAGCCGATGATCGGCCGGAACAGGCCGAAAGCGATCGTCGCGGTCAGGATCAGCGCGGACAGCAGCAGCGACATCACGACGAGCGCGGCGTCGGCCCGGGTGAACCGCTGCACCCGGGCGAAGGTCCGCGGCACCGCCGAGTCGAACCCGCGCGCGTCCATCGCCACCGCCAGCCGCACGCCCCGCCGCAGCGCCCCGACCAGCAGCGCGAACCCGGTCGACGCGAACACCATCGGATGCCGCCCGGTGTCGATCCCGCGCGCCCGCCGGGCCAGGGTCAGCATCCGCCACTCCTGCCCGAGCAGCGGCAACAGCCGGAACGCGGCGAGGGCGCCGATGGCGAACCGGGCCGGCGCCTTCGCATTTTGCACCAGCGCGTCAGCGAGGTCCGTCGGATCGGTGGTGGCGAACACCACGATCCCGGGCAGCGCCACCGCGAAGATCCGCAGGATCAGCCCGGCCGCGCTGCTCAGCACCCCGGTGGTGACGTCCACCGGCCCCAGCGCGACGAGCAGCGCGCCGTCCCGGTCGGCGGCGAACAGCAGCATGCTGACCAGCACCCCGAACGCGGCCACCAGCAGCGGCCAGGACCGCCGGGCGAGCACCCGGGCCCGCACCCCGAAGAACGGCAACGTGGCCAGCTCGACCAGCAGCGCGAGCCCCGGCGTGACCGGATCCAGCGTGGCCACCAGGGGCAGCGTGAAAAGCAGCGCGGCGCCGGCCTTGGCGACCGGATTGCGCCGCGCCAGCGGCGCCCCGGGATCCGCCACCGGTTCCAGCGGCAGGCTCACTCCGGACCGCCGATGGCCAGTGTCAGATCGGCTACGGTACGCACGAAGTCCTCGTCGTGGGTGACCGCCACGATGCCGTGCCCCTCGTCGCGCAGCTCACCGAGGAGCGCGACTAGCTCCGCCCAGGTCCGCCGGTCCTGCCCGAACGTGGGCTCGTCGAGCACCAGCAGCCGCGGGGCGGTGGCCAGCGCCGTCGCCACGCTCAGCCGCCGGGCCTCGCCGCCGGAGAGCGTGTAGGGATTCGCCGCCGCCAGCCTCTCCAGCCGCAGCCGGTGCAGCAGCTCGTCGACGGTCCGCCGGATCTCGTCCGCCGGGCGGCCCAGCCGGCGCGGGCCGAGGGCCAGCTCGTCGGCGACCCGGGCGGTGACGAACTGATGCTCCGGGTTCTGGAAGACCGACCCGATCCGCTGGGTCAGCGTGGTGGCCCGCCACCGGTGCGGTGGCCGCTCGTCGCCGAACCCGGTGATCCGCCCGGAACCCGGCGCGAGCAGGCCGCCGAGCAGCAGCGCGAGGGTGGACTTGCCGGCGCCGTTGGGACCGGTCACCGCGAGTACCTGGCCGGCCCGGGCGGTCAGCGACACCTCGGGGAGCCGGCCCGGGACGGTGACGCGCTCGGCACGCAGCAGTTCGGCGGCGGACGGGCGTACCGAAGCAGCAGTCGCGGTGACCGCGGACTGCCGCGCGGCGACCGGGCGGCCCGGCACCCAGACTCCCTCGTCGGCGAGTTCGTCGCCGCAGGCGGCGAAGATCGCCTCGGGCGCGCCGTCGGCCCGCACCCCGCCACCCGGCTCCACCACCACCACCCGGTCCACCAGCGGCAACGCCTCGGCCACCCGATGCTCCACGATGATCAGCGTGGTGTCCGGGCCGGCCGCGCGGCGGACCGCGTCCCGGATCAGCGCGGCGCCGGCCGGATCGAGGTTGGCCGTCGGCTCGTCGAGCAGCAGCAGCCCGGGTCGCGGCGCGATCACCCCGGCCAGGGCCAGGCGCTGCGCCTCACCGCCGGAGAGCGCGTGGGTGGGACGATCATTCCGGTACGGGAACCCCACGCGGGTCAGAGCGTCGGCCACCCGTGGCCAGATCTCGGCGGCGGGCAGTCCCCGGTTCTCCAGCCCGAACGCCACGTCGTCGCCGGAGCGGGCCATCACCAGCTGGGTCTGCGGATCCTGGAAGAGGATGCCGGCCCGGTCCCGGGCCTTGCGCGGCTCCAGCCCGTCGATCTCGATGGTGCCCTCGGCCTCGCCGGAGTCCTCCGGCAGCAGCCCGGCCAGCGCGGCCAGCAGGGTGCTCTTGCCGGCCCCGGAGGGACCCAGCAGGAGCACCCGCTCGCCGCGCCGCACGTGCAGGTCCAGCCCGCGCACCGCCCAGGCGCGACGGCCCGCGTGCCGCCACCCGAACCCGCGCAGCAGAACCTCACTCACCGGACGGACCTCAGATCAGCGCCCGTTCCCGGCCGGCCGGGAACCGGTCGAGGACGCCGGTCGGGGCCAGGGCCCGGACCACCAGCCAGGCGCCGGCGCCGGCCAGGACCGCGGCGCTGGCCACGGTGATCAGCGCGTAGGGGACCCGGTAGCTCCACAGGGCGTAGTCGTAGGTCCAGACGAACCAGTCGAAGACCGCGGCGACCACGCCGGCCAGCGCGCCGGAGAGGACGCTCACCGGCAGGTTGAACACCCGGTAGCGGAACAGGGCGAACGCCAGCTCGGCGCCGAGGCCCTGGGCGGCGCCCTGGAAGATCACCGTGGCACCCCACTTGTTGCCGAGCAGCGCCGAGATGATCGCGGCGACGGTCTCGGTGAAGAACGCCGCGCCCGGCTTCCGGATGATCAGCCCGCTCAGCACGGCGGGCAGGAACCACATGCCGTAGAGGACGGACTGGGCCGGCGGGAAGAACAGGAACGCGTTCTCGGTGGCGGCCCAGACCACGTCCCAGGCCCAGAAGATCACGCCGAACGCGACGGCGATGACCGAGGCGATCACGATGTCTATCGTGCGCCATCTGTTGAGGTTGTCTGACTTCATGTACGCCTCCCAGCGTGTACGCACCGGGAGGAGACGCACGCCATGCGTGGAACATGGCGCGGCTGGAGAAGACCGAACTTCCTGCGCTGGCATTACCCAGATCAGGTACGAGGGTCTGCGGCCAGGCCGCACTCTCAGCGCTGTGCGCTCCCCTGTCGGATCGAAGCGCGCCCGCGACGCGCGGTTCCCGCGGTCGTGAACTAGCTTCGGTGGATGTGCTTCGATGACGCTAACACCGAGGTGGCGATCCAGCACAGCGAGGGAGTGATCACATGCAGGTCAAGGCTCGCGGCCTGACGTTCGAGGTGACCGAGGGCGGTCCCGAGGACGGGCAGCCGGTGCTCCTGCTGCACGGCTTCCCGCAGGACCACCGCGAGTTCGATCTCCTGATGCCCCGGCTGCACCACGCCGGTCTGCGCACCTACGCGATGGACCAGCGCGGTTACTCGCCCGGCGCCCGCCCCGGCGACGTGCGCGACTACCGGATCGGCGAGGCGGTCGCCGACGTGCTCGGCGTGCTGGACGCTCTCGGCCTGGAGTCGGTGCACCTGGTCGGGCACGACTGGGGCGCCCAGGTGGCCTGGCTGGTGGCCGGCCGGCACCCGGAGCGGGTGCGCACGCTGACCGCGGTCTCGGTGCCGCACCCGCGGGCGATGATGCTGGCGCTGCGGGTCCGGCCGAGCCAGCAGGCCCGGCTGGCGTACTTCCAGCTGTTCCGCAGCCCGGTGGCGGAGCGGCTGCTGCTCGCCGGCGGCGCGCTGGTGCTGCGCCGGATGTTCGGCCCGATCGGTCCGCGCGCCGACCTGTACGTCAAGGCGATGCGCGAGCCGGGCCGGCTGACCGGCGGGCTGAACTGGTACCGCGCGTTCCGCACCGCTGACGTCGCCGACCTGGGCGAGATCACCGTGCCGACCACGTTCGTCTGGAGCGACCGGGACGGCGTGGTCGGGCTGACCGCCGTGCTGCGCACCGCCGACTGGGTCCGCGCCGACTACCAGCTGGTGGCGATCCGCGGGGTCAGCCACTGGGTGCCCGAGCAGGCGCCGGCCGAGCTGGCCGGCGCGGTGCTGGCGCGCATCGGCGTTTGACCATGGCCGGGACGGGGAATGCGGCAGCACCATGGCCCCCTCGTCCAAGGAAACCGCAAAACAGCGTTGGGACCGGAACTTCGCGGACCTGTTGCAGGAGCTGCGCGTCGCGCAGACCGGTGTGCAGATCCTCTTCGCCTTCCTGTTGACCCTGCCGTTCTCCAGCGGCTTCCCGAAAACCACGGCGTTCCAGAAGGACGTGTACATGGTGGCGCTGATCAGCGCCGCGTTCGCCACCGCGCTGATCATCTCGCCGGTGGCGTTCCACCGGGCGCTGTTCCGTCAGGGACGCAAGCCGGAGCTGGTCCGGTACTCGCACCGGATGGCCACCGGCGGCTTGGCCTGCATGCTGGTGTCGATGGTCAGCAGCGTCCTGCTGATCACCGACTACGTGCTGCACGCCCGCTGGGCGGTGATCCTCACCGTGGTGGCCGCCGGATGGTTCCTCACCTTCTGGGCGATCCTGCCGATCACCCACCGCAACTGGGGTGAGGACGAGGACAAGGACGGGTTCGTCCTGGACGACAGCCCGGTCGGCGTCACGTCCGGGCCGGGCGCAGACCGAGACGCCTGAGTTCCAGCTCGGCCAGCGCGTCGACGGCTGCCGTGTCCCCGTTCCGCCAGCTCTGTGCGATGTCCGGGCCCAGCCGGGTCAGCTCGCCGAGCGGGCGCGAGGCGAGCGCCCGCAGCGCCAGCAGGTCCCGGCCGGCCGGTTCGTCGCGGACCGCCACCGCCACCGAGGCGCGCCGGATCCAGCGCAGCCGCAGCGGCAGCCAGAGGAAGAGGACCAGGGCCAGCGGCAGCGCGATCGCCGTCAGCGGCAGGACCACCGCCAGCTTGTCGACCAGCTCCTGCTGCTGGTGACCGGCCTCGGCGATCGACCGGGCGGCGTCGGCGGCCCCGGTGAACGGCTTGGTGAGCTCGTCACCGACCACCGGCACCCGGCCGACCTTGCCGCCGGCGTCGGCGAGGTTGTTCGCGATCCCGCTGCCCGCGCTCTCCAGCTTCGCGCCGGGCGCGGCCAGTTCCCCGACCAGGTCGTGGATCCAGATCGCGACCCGGACCCACAGGTAGACCCAGAGGACGACGAGGAGATCGGTGATCAGTTGGCGGGTGGCGGTCGGGACGCGGTCGGCGTAGAGCTTCACATGCGGAAGCCTCGCACCCGGGCGTCGCCGGCGCATCCGGGCGCACTCCGGGATCACTCGGCCCTGGCGGCGCACTCCGGGCAGGTGCCGAAGATCTCCAGGGTGTGCGCGACGTCGACGAAGCCGTGCTCGCCGGCCACCTTGTCGGCCCACGACTCGACGGCCGGGCCGAGCACCTCGACGGTCCGCCCGCAGGTGCGGCAGACCAGGTGGTGGTGGTGTCCCTGGCTGCACCGGCGATAGAGGTGCTCGCCGCCGGGCGGCCGCATCACGTCCACCTCACCGGTGTCGGCCAGCCCCTGCAGCGTCCGGTAGACGGTGGTCAGCCCGACCCGCTCGCCCCGGTCACGCAGCATCGCGTGCAGATCCTGCGCGCTGTGGAAACCCTCGGCCTCGGCGAGCACGTCACGCACCGCGCTCCGCTGCTTGGTGTTGCGCTGGGCACTGCTTTCCGGGTTCACGATCGGTTCTCCCTCGCATGGCTGACGGCATCCGCGACGATGTGCGCGACGTGTTCGTCCACCAGGGAGTATGCGATCTCCCGGCCACGCCGGACACCCCGCACCACGCCGGCCCCCCGCAACACCCGCAGGTGCTGGGAGACCAGCGGCTGCGGGGCGCCGAGCCGGGAGACCAGATCGTGCACACAGCGTTCGCCGGTGCCGAGCTCGGCGACGATGGCGATCCGGATCGGGGCGGACAGCGCCCGCAGCAGCGCGCCGGCGGATTCGTACGCGTCGTAACCGGTGGCCGTCAAAGTCCTTTTCCCTCAAGCATGGAGCACCACGTCCGGAGGCTCGACCTGGGCCGGTACCCCGGCCCGGCGGCGGCGGTGCCAGAGCGCGCCGGCGCCGGTGGTGATCAGGAACGCGGCCAGGGCCAGCAGCACCGTGGTGGCGCCCGGCGCGGTGTCCAGGGAACCGGCGAGCACCACCCCGGCGCCGGCCGCGCAGATCCCGATCAGCATGGCCACCGCCATCGTGGACCGGAAGCCCCTGGTGATCTGCTGGGCCGCCGCGACCGGGACCACCATCAGCGCCGAGACGAGCAACAACCCGACGGTACGCATGGCGATCGTCACCGTCACCGCCGTGGTCACCGCGAGCAGCAGGTTGAGGGTGCGCACCGGCAGGCCGCTGACCCTGGCGTACTCCTCGTCGTTGCAGAGCGCGAACAGCGCCGGGCGGAACAGCAGCATGGCCACCAGCACCGCCGCGCCCAGCCCGGCGATCACCGCGATGTCCTGCGGCGACGTGGTGATCAGCGAGCCGAACAGGTACTGCATCAGGCTGGCGTTGCTGCTGTCGTCGGAGAGCCCGACCAGCACCACGCCGCCCGCGATGCCGCCGTAGAAGAGCAGCGCCAGGGCCAGGTCGCCGGAGGTGCGCCCGCGCTCGCGGACCAGCTCCACGGCGACCGCGCCGACCACCGACACGATCACCGCGGTGAGCACCGGGGACTGGTGGGTGAGCAGGCCGACGCCGACGCCGGTGAGCGCCACGTGCCCGATGCCGTCGCCGATCAGCGACAGCCGCCGCTGCACCAGATAGATCCCGAGGGCGGGAGCGGCCAGCCCGATGATCAGCGCGCCGGCCAGTGCCCGCAGCATGAAGGGATAGGTCAGAAGATCCACTTCAGTGTCCCTCGATCAGAAGGTCTTGGTCTCGGTCGGCGCCCACTCGCAGATGCCGGCCTTCTCCTCGTCGGCGTGCGGGTGCACGTGGTCGTGTCCCGGCTCGGCGTGGTGCCCGGCCGGCTCCGGCGGCACCCCCTCGTGCGCGATCCGGCCGTCGTGCACCACCACGGCCCGGCCGATCAGCGGCCGCAGCGGGCCCAGCTCGTGCAGCACCAGCAGGATCGTCCCGCCGTCCGCGGCGAACCTGGTCAGCGCCGCGGCGAACGCCTCCTGGCTGGCCGCGTCCACGCCGGCCGTCGGCTCGTCGAGGACCAGCAGGTCGGGCCGGCCGGCCAGGGCCCGGGCGATCAGGGTGCGCTGCTGCTGCCCGCCGGAGAGGGTGGCGACCGGGTCGCCGATCCGGTCGAGCAGCCCGACCGCGTCGAGAGCCGCCCGGACGGCGGCGCGGTCGGCGGTCCCGGGCGGCCGGAACAGGCCGCGGCGGGCCAGCCGGCCGGAGGACACCACCTCGCCGACGGTGGCCGGTACCCCGCTGCCGGCGCCGAGCCGCTGCGGCACGTAACCGATCCGCTCCCACCGGCGGAACCGGCGCTGCGGCGTACCGAAAAGGTCGATCTCGCCGCGGCGGACCGGAACCAGGCCGAGGACCGTGCGGATCAGCGTGGACTTCCCGGAGCCGTTGGCGCCGAGCACGGCGACCACCTCGCCGGCGGTGACGCTCAGCGTGACGTCCCGCAGGATCTCCCGGCCGTCATATCCGGCCGCCATGTGCCGGACCTCGATGACGCTCATGTGCCGCACCCCAATGCCGTGGTCAGAGCGGCCAGGTTGGCCCGCATCACCGAGAAGTAGTCCGCGTCCGGGTCGGTCAGGCCCTCGAGCGGGTCGAGCACCGCCGTGGTCGCGCCGGCCTCGCGGGCGATCGTCTCGGCGACCTTGGGACTGACCAGCGTCTCGAAGAAGATGGTGGTGGTGCCGCGCGCCCGGGCCTCGGCCGCGACCTGGGCCAGCCGGCGCGGCGACGGCTCCGCCTCCGGGTCCACGCCGGTGATCCCGACCTGGGTCAGGTGGTACCGGTCGGCCAGGTAGTGGAAGGCGGTGTGGCTGGTGACCAGCTCGCGCCGCCGGCAGGTGGCCAGGCCCGCGGCGAACTCGCCGTCCAGCTCGGTGAGCTGCCGGTGCAGCGTCGCGGCGCGGGCCGCGTAGTCGGCGGCGTGGTCCGGGTCGGCCTCGGCCAGGCGCCCGGCCAGGTGGTCACCGATCTCGGCGAGCCGGACGGGGTCGAGCCAGACGTGCGGATCGGTGCCGCCGTGCTCCCCGGCCTCGCCGCGCAGCAGGGGCACCGCGGTGGACACGTCGTAACCCTGCCGCCGCCCGTTCTGCGCTATCGCCTCGTCCACGGCGGGCTGGAAGCCGTGCAGGTAAACGGCCACCTCGGCGTCGACGATCCGGGCCACCTGGCGGGGGCTCAGCTCCACGTCGTGCGGCTCGGCGCCGGGCTTGGTCAGGTTCGTCACCCGGACCAGGTCACCGCCGATCCGCTCGCTGACGAACTGCAGCGGGTAGAACGCGGCGACGACCGGCAGCCGGCCGCCGGCCTCGGCCCGCGCGCCGCAGCCGGCCAGGGTGGCCAGCACGAGCAGCGGGGCGAGCAGGCGGCGCATCATGCCACCAACTGTGGGCGATAATGACAATGATTGTCAAAAGCGCATGCGTTCTACGCCATCGCCTTGCTGACCACCGCCACGGTCAACAGGGTGAGCAGCACCGCCCGGACCAGCCGGGTGACCGGCGACTGCACCGGCCAGGTGGTGAAGGTCAGGGTGGCCAGCCCGGCGGCGAGCAGGCCGAGCAGCAGCGCGCCGACCACGCCGGGGAGGAACAGCCCGGCCAGCAGCAGGACGAGCGCGGTGAGGAACGCCGTGGTCGGGTTCACGCGCGCGAGGCGGCGCAGGAAATGGTCGGACGTCGTCACCGTGGCTCCTGTCGGTGTGCGTAGGCTCGTCACATGCTGGTGCTCAACCGCTTCACGGTCCCGCCGGACACGCGGGACGGATTCCTGGAGCGGGCGCACGCCGCGCTCGCCGCCCTGGCCGGGTGCCCGGGTTACCTCTCCGGCCGGCTCACCCGGGCGCTGGAGGACACCGCCGCCTGGACCCTGGTGACCGAGTGGGAGTCGGTCGGAGCGTACCGCCGGGCGCTGGGCGCCTTCGACGTCAAGGTGCACGCCACCCCGCTGCTCGCGCAGTCGCTGGACGAGCCGTCCGCCTTCGAGACGCTGGCGAGCGCCGGGCCGGGGGAGCCCGTCAAGATCATGGAGAGTGACCGGGCCGCCGAGCCCTGGCGCTGAACACTAGGCTGGGATCCATGGCCTACGGTCAACCGCCCTTCCCGCCCACCTCGCCGGTCGCCCCGCCGGTCGCCGTGGCGCCGCCCGCGCCGGTCGCGCCGCCCCCGCCGCCCGGTCCCGGGGTGCACCCACCGTTCCCGGCACCGCCGGTCGAGGGGCGTGGCCGCCGGATCGGGCTCGGCTTCGGCGTCGGCGCCGGCATCCTGGTGCTGGTCTGCGGCGGCGGGCTGGCCGCGGTGATCGGCCTGGCCGTCGCGATGAGCAGCGCGCTCAACGAGCAGGCGCACGTGGTGGTCGGCGACTACCTGGACGCGGTGCACGACCGGGACTACGACAAGGCCTACGACCAGCTCTGCCAGGAGACCAAGAGCTTCGAGAGCCGCGCTCAGTACCGGCAGCGGATGGCCCGCGAGGAGCCGTTCGACGAGTACTCCATCGGTGACGTCAACCCGGTCAGCGGCCAGGTCCCGGTCGAGCTGACCTATCCGGACGGCGACGTCGAGCACGTGTCCGCGCAGCTGGGGCAGAACACCAGCACGGGCGCGTTCGAGGTGTGCAGTCTCGGAGAGTAATCTTCCAAGTCGTCCAACAATCACCGACACCCCCGCCGACACCCAGCCGGCGTAGGAGACTCATGCCTGCCGACCGTATCGATTCCGTTGTCAGCCTTGCCAAGCGCCGGGGCTTCGTCTTCCCCTCCAGTGAGATCTACGGAGGGACCCGCTCGGCCTGGGACTACGGTCCGCTGGGCGTCGAGCTGAAGGAGAACGTCCGCCGGCAGTGGTGGCGGACCATGGTCCAGCAGCGCGACGACATCGTCGGCCTGGACTCCGCGGTGATCCTGGCCAAGGACGTCTGGGCCGCCTCCGGTCACCTCGACGCGTTCGTCGACCCGCTGACCGAGTGCCAGTCCTGCCACAAGCGCTTCCGGGCCGACCACCTGGAGGAGGCCTACGAGGCCAAGCACGGCAGCCTGCCGTCCTCGCTGTCCGACCTGAACTGCCCGAACTGCGGCAACAAGGGCACCTTCACCGAGCCGAAGATGTTCAACGGCCTGATGAAGACCTACCTCGGCCCGACCGAGAGCACCGAGGGCCTGCACTACCTGCGCCCGGAGACCGCCCAGGGCATCTTCGTGAACTACGCCAACGTGGCGACCGCGGCCCGCAAGAAGCCGCCGTTCGGCATCGCCCAGGTCGGCAAGAGCTTCCGGAACGAGATCACCCCGGGCAACTTCATCTTCCGTACGCGTGAGTTCGAGCAGATGGAGATGGAGTTCTTCGTCGCGCCCGGCAGCGACGAGGAGTGGCACGAGTACTGGCTGCAGGAGCGCTGGAACTGGTACCGCGGCCTCGGCCTGTCGGAGAGCAACCTGCGGTTCTACGAGCACCCCAAGGAGAAGCTCTCGCACTACTCGAAGCGGACCGTCGACATCGAGTACCGCTTCCAGTTCGGCGGCAACGAGTTCGCCGAGCTCGAGGGCATCGCGAACCGCACCGACTTCGACCTGGCCACGCACTCCAAGCACTCCGGCGTCGACCTGTCCTACTTCGACCAGGAGAAGGGCGAGCGCTGGACGCCGTACGTGATCGAGCCGGCCGCCGGCCTGACCCGCGCGGTGCTGGCCTTCCTGCTCGAGGCGTACGACGAGGACGAGGCGCCGAACACCAAGGGCGGCGTCGACAAGCGCACGGTCATGCGGTTCGACCCGCGGCTGGCCCCGGTCAAGGTCGCGGTGCTGCCGCTGTCCCGCAACCCGGAGCTGTCGCCGAAGGCCAAGGGACTCGCCGCCGACCTGCGCAAGCGCTGGATCGTCGAGTTCGACGACTCGCAGGCGATCGGCCGCCGCTACCGCCGCCAGGACGAGATCGGCACGCCGTTCTGCGTCACCGTCGACTTCGACACGCTCACCGACGACGCGGTGACGGTTCGGGACCGCGACACCATGCAGCAGGAGCGGGTCTCGCTGTCCCAGATCGAGGACTACCTGATCAAGCGGCTGCCCGGCTGCTGATCGTCCGACGTCCGTGCAGGCGGGGCATGGCGTTGGCCATGCCCCGCCCTCGTGTCCGGACCGCCGGCGCTGATCGGACCGGAGGCCGTCAGAACTCGAAGCCGCCCGGGCGGCCGTTGCGGTCGGCGATCAGGCCGGCCAGGACCGCGACGGCGATCTCCGCGCCGGTGCGGCTGCCGATGTTGAGGCCGACCGGGCGACGGACCCGCGCGATCTTCTCCTCCGGCACGCCGAGCTCGCGCAGCGCCGCCACGTGCGGCCCCTCGTGCCGCGGATTGCCCACGATGCCGATCCACCGGGACTCGCCGGCCAGTGCCTCGCGCAGCAGCGGCCCGATCTCCGGCCGGTGATGGTCGGTGAGCAGCACGTCGGTGTGCTCGTCCGGCTCCGCCGCCGCCAGGTCGGCGACCACCCGATCGCCGTGCGGCCGCGGCGTGCCACCCAGCCGGGTCGGATCCGGCTCCACCAGCACGACCTGAAAGCCCAGCTCGATCCCGAACCGGGCCAGCATCTCCGCCACCGGAGACGCGAACACCGCCACCAGCCTGCGCGGACCCACCTCGTCAGTCACGCATCGACTCTGTCAGACGAACCCGGCTCCCGCATCGCCACGACCCGAGGCCGGGCGCCGGCTCCCGGCCCGGCATCGGGACGGCAGGCCCCGGTGTGGCTGCCGGGCAGTGGTTCTGATCTCCGGAACCACCCGCGGGCAATGAAGGGCGGGCTGATCGTCCTGGACGCGCAGCGGCCAGATCGGCCCGCCCGGCCCGCGCGGGAGCAAACGATCCGCACCACGGCGGACGTGCGGATAAGAGGATCTTGATTTCGATCTTGGCTTTGACTTTGGCCAGGCTGGCCAGCCACCCTAGAGCGCGTGACAGCACCGCTCATGCTCGGCAACCATGCCGTCAACCCGCCCGTCGTGCTCGCCCCGATGGCGGGGATCACCAACGTGGCGTTCCGGCGGCTCTGCCGGGAGCAGGGCGGCGGCGTCTACGTCTGCGAGATGATCACGACGCGGGCGCTGGTGGAGCGGATCCCCAAGACGCTCAAGATGATCGCGTTCGCCGAGGACGAGGGTTTCCGCAGCCTGCAGCTCTACGGCGTGGATCCGGACGTGACCGAGGCCGCCGTCCGGATGGTCGGCGAGCGCGACCTGGCCGACCACGTCGACCTGAACTTCGGCTGTCCGGTGCCGAAGGTGACCCGGCGCGGCGGCGGCTCGGCCCTGCCCTGGCGGCGCAAGCTGTTCGGCCGCATCGTCCGGCAGGCGGTGCGGGCCGCCGACGCCTACGGCCTCCCGCTCACCATCAAGATGCGCAAGGGCATCGACGAGGACCATCTGACGTACGTGGAAGCCGGCCTCACCGCGCAGGACGCCGGGGTGGCCGCCGTGGCCCTGCACGCCCGCACCGCCGAGCAGCGCTACTCCGGCCAGGCGGACTGGGACGCGATCGCCACCCTCAAGCAGGCCCTGGACGTCCCGGTGCTGGGCAACGGCGACATCTGGGAGGGCTCGGACGCGCTGCGGATGGTGGCGCACACCGGCGTCGACGGCGTGGTCGTGGGCCGCGGTTGCCTGGGCCGCCCGTGGCTGTTCGCCGACCTGGAGGCCGCGTTCACCCAGGGCGCCGGCTACCGGCCGGTGCTGCCCGCCCTCGGCGAGGTTGCCAAGATCATGTCCCGGCACGCGCAGCTGCTGGTCGAGGCGCTGGAGGACGAGCGGCACGGCTGCGCCGACTTCCGCAAGCACGTCGCCTGGTACCTGAAGGGTTTCCCGGTCGGCGGTGACCTGCGCCGCAGCCTCGCGATGATCTCCTCCCTGGCCGAACTGGACGACCTGCTCGGCAAGCTCGACCCGGCCGTCCCGTTCCCGGTCGAGTCGCTGGGCCAGCCGCGCGGCCGGGTGAACGCCCCCGGCAAGGTCTCCCTCCCGCACGGCTGGCTCGACTCCCGCGACGACGACACCGTCCCGGAGGGCGCCGAGACCGACGAGTCCGGCGGCTGACCGCGGCGGCGAACGAGATCACCTACCGGTCGGCGGTTGCCGGCAACCGGCTGGTGAACCGGTTAAGCTGACCGGCATGGCAACGATTCTGATCACCGGGTCCAGCGACGGCATCGGGCGGCACACGGCGCAGGTCCTGGCGGCGGGCGGGCACCGGGTGACCCTGCACGCCCGCGACGAGCGGCGTGCCGAGGACGCGCGCAAGGCCGTGCCGGCCGCCGCCGGCGTGCTGGTCGGTGATCTGTCCTCGCTGGCGCAGACCCGCGAGCTGGCCCGGCAGGCCGTGGCGGCGGGACCCTTCGACGTGGTGATCCACAACGCCGGGGTCGGCGGCGGGCAGCGTGCCCCGGAGCTCACCGAGGACGGGCTGGAGCGGATCTTCCAGGTGAACACCCTGGCGCCCTACCTGTTGACGGCGCTGATGCCGGTGCCGGCCCGGCTCATCTACCTGACCTCGGGGCTGGAGTCGGCCGGTCGGGCCCGCCTCGACGACGCGCAGTGGCGGGCCCGGCCGTGGGACGGGATGCAGGCCTACAGCGACTCGAAGCTGTACGACGTGATGCTCGCCTTCGCGGTGGCCCAGCGATGGCCCGGCACGCTGAGCAACGCGGTGGACCCGGGCTGGATCCGCACCCGGCTGGGCGGCCCGCAGGCCACCGACGACCTGCCGGCGGGCGCCGAGACCCAGGTGTGGCTGGCCACCTCGGACGAGCCGGCGGCCACGGTCACCGGGCAGTACTTCAAGCGCCGTACGTCGCTGACCGCCAACCCGCAGGCCTACGACGAGGGACTGCGGGAGCGGCTGCTCGCCCTCTGCGCGGAGCTCACCGGCGTCGCGATGCCGGCCTGACCGGTCAGCGCAGCCGGGCCTGGTCGGCGGCGGCGCGACCGGACTCCCAGCCCTCCAGGCTGTCGACGCGGCTGCCGCGGGCGCGCACCGTGCGCGGGAAGACCTTCTCCATCGCGGCGCGGACCTGCAGGTCGCGGTCGCGCAGGACGGGGAGCAGATCGCCGTGCCCGGCGTACTCGCGGTCGGCGGCCTGGCGCAGGCGCTCACCGATCCGGGCCGCGTAGGCGATCAGGAACGAGCGGCGGAACGCCTTGACCCTGGCCTTGCCCTTGGCCGGCTCGTCGCGGGTCATCGCCCGGTTCGCCTGGACCAGCAGCGACGTGTAGATCAGCTCGACCGCGTCGATGTCGGCGTCGAACCCGAAGATCGTGCTGAAGCCCAGCTCGGGTGACCAGACCGTGCGGCAGCTGTTGGCGCGCGAGACGGCGTCGAGCAGGCTGGCCTTCTCGTTCTCGTAGGGGTGGTCGACGCCGATCCGGCGGGCGAACGGCACGACGTCGACGGCCGGGGCGGTGACCTCCTCGATCCGGTACCGGGTGATCAGCTCCTGCGCCTTCGTGCTGTACGCCTCCGCCTCGGCCGGGAAGTCGGTGGCCTCGGCCTTGGCCAGCAGGGCCCGGACCCGGTCGAGGACCCGCTGGTCGGCGTGGTGGTGCACGGTGGTGGCCGGGGTGCCCGGCGGCGGGATGAGGATCTCGATGGCCGGCAGCAGGCGCAGCTCGGCGAGCAGGCCGAGGGAGGCGTCGAGCAGCGCGATGGGATCCGGCCGGCGGCCTTCGGCGACCTTCAGCTGGACGACCTGGGCCCGCCAGTCCTCGTCGACCGGCTCCTTGCCCGCCAGGAACGCGGCGGCGGCCTCGGCGACCAGCCGGCCCTGGATCGGATCACCCCGGCGGGCGATGGCCCGGTGCAGCTCCACCGGCTGCCAGCCGGTGCGGAACAACCTGTCGAACTCGTCGCCCAGCGCGGTCCGCAGCGCCCCGTCGACCTCGCCGGCCGGAACGCCGGTCAGCAGGTCGAGGGCGGTTTCGTGGTCGAGCTCTCCGGCCCGGACGCGTGCGAGGATCTCCCGGGCCGACATGCGGCAAATGCTAGTGCCGTGGGCGGGGAGGGTGGTGCGGACCCTCCCCGCCAGGGGTGGCGGTCACGGATTACCGGGCGCGGATCAGACGTCGAGCTCGTTCTCGATGTGGCGCAGCCGGTGCCGGGCCATCGCGAGGTTCGCACGGTCCCGGCGCAGCGCCACGTACAGGAACAGGCCCTTGCCCTGCCGGCTGGTGAGCGGCCGGATCATGTGGTACTGGGTGTCCAGCGTGATCAGGATGTCCTCGATCTTCTCGGAGAGGTTGAGCATCTCCATCGCCCGCAGCTTCGAGCGGACCACGTCCGTGTTGCCGGCCGCGGCGACCGTCAGGTCGAGGTCCTTGCCGCCGCCGAGGGTGCCCAGGGCCATGCCGCTGGTGTGGTCGACGAGAGCGACGCCGATGCAGCCGTCGATCTCCATAACTTCCTTCAGTGCGGTGTCCATGTCGGCCATGGGATTGGTTCCTCCGTTGTGGGATGGCGGGCCGCTGGCACAGCGGCGCCGGATGGATGCGGCGGGATGCCGCGGTGCGATCTGCCGGTCACCCGGCCGCCGTGCGGCGGCGCGGGGCGTTCGACAGGGTGGCCATCGGGGTCCGCCGGGCCAGCGGGATCGACGACGGTCCGGTCTGTTGCGGAATCTCCGGTCGCAACTGCTTCTGCGACGCGTTCTCCAGGGCCAGGAGCTTGACGATCCGGCGTACGCACCGCCGCGCCTCCAGATGCACCATGGCGAGGTTCGCGTCGCCCGAGGTGACCACCGTGAGCAGCGCGTTCGGTCCGGCGGTGTACGAGGTGATGTATCCGCCGTCGCACTCGACGACGGACTCCCGCAGCTCGCCGTGGTTCACCGCGTGCGCGAACCGGCGCGCCAGCGCCAGGTGCGCCGCGGCGAGAGCGGCCAGGGTGTCCGGTTCGATGCCGTGTGAATCGTGTGCGACGACCAGCCCGTCGGCGGTGGCGAGCACGCTGCCGGACAGCTCGGGCACCTTGCTCCGCAGGCGGCCCAACTCGTCCAGTACCGCCGGATCCACCGTCATCCTCGGACGCTCCTTGTCATTCTCGGGGGTGCGCGTGTCACCGCAGGGCCCGCAATGCGGTACGTATGCGTTTCAGCAGGACTTCGTCGGTGCCCTGATGCACCGGCGGGTTCTCGACGGCGAGTTCCTTGGGCAGCTTCGCCCCGGGTTTGCGCCGGGCCAGCCGGGGCAACCGGTTCGGCCCGGTGTTTCCCTCCCCGGGCGGCGGCGCCGGTGGCGGAGGTGCCGGTGGCGGGCCGCTTATCACCGGTACGGCCGGTGCCGGCTCGGCCACCGGCGGGGCGGGCCGGGTCACCGGCGCCGAGTCGCCCCGGTGCGGTGGGAGGCGGACGAAGTCCAGGGACTCCGACGCGCGTTCCTTCGGCAGCTCGATGAGGCCCAGCGCCGCGAGCCGGCGCAGCTCCTGGATGGTCGCGTAGCCCGCCCGGCCCAGCAGCAGCGCCAGGTCGGCGGGCGTGCGCTGCCCGTCCGCGTGGATCAGCAGCTCCCACTGCAGCGCGGTGACCGTCACCCGCTCCCGCGGCGGCCGGGCCACCGGGATCACCGGGGCCGTGTCGATCCGCGGGTTCGGGAAGATCTCGTCGAGGAGCGTGACCCGTCGTCGTACCTCGCGCCGCACCGCTGCCGCGTCGATGTGCACCACCGGCCCCAGCCAGTGCGTGGCGGAGGGCAGGAAGTCGACCGGCGCGGCGGCCGTGGCGAGCGCGAAGTACGCCGCGTCGTAGGTCGCCCCGAGCACGCACAGCTCCAGCTCACCCTGGGTGAGATGACCCTGCTCGACCAGCAGCCGGCCCACCCGGGCCGTCGAGGTGGCCTGGTCCAGCGCGTTCTGCCAGGTACGCCCGGCCAGCCGCCCGGACGAGGTGAGCAGCTCGCCCACCCCGGGCGCGGCCGGCGACTCGGCGTAGATGACCCGGCCCTCGAAGACGTAGACCGCGCCGCCGGGATGGCCACCCACCACCAGCGCTCCGGTCTGCCGCTCGTCGGCGACCTGCGTGAGCAGATCGCCGGGTGCGGCGGTCTTCGTGGGGGCCACCGTTACTCCTCGCTGGTGTGTGCGTTGGTCATGTCGCGACGAGCTCGTCGGTGAGGCGCTGCATCATGCGGCGGGCTACGGCGAGGTTGCCGCGCACCCGGTCCAGCCAGACGTAGAGCACCAGACGGCTGTCGAACTCGGTCTGGACGACGCGCAGGAGGTGGTAACCACCGGCGGTCGTGATGATCAGGTCTTCGAGCAGGTCGTGCGGGATGGCCGAGACGAACAGCGATCGGCTGTTCGCGGCCTGGACCACGTCCGCGGTCCCGGCCGCCGCGGCCTCGTGGTCCGCATTGGGCGCGGCTCCGGTCGTGGCGACCGGAAAGCCTGTGGTGTAGTCGACGATGCTGGCCCCGACCGCGCCGGGGATCGTCATGGCCTCCTGTAGGCAGTGATCGACGCCGGGCACTTCTCTCCTCAGCGCTGCTGCCGGGCTTCGTTTGCTCGGCCGTGTTCAGTTGAGTCGTTCGCCGGCGGCCGCTGGTCACTCGGCCACCACCGTGCGCCATCCTCCGGTGACACGGAGGAGACAGGTCGCACGGTTTGTGCGTCATGGTCCGGTGGCCGGGATCCGTGGCCGGGTGCGGTACCGGTGCGGGATCAGCAGCGGCAGCGTCCGGATCGGTGGCGGGGTGACCTCACCCAGCCAGTGCCGTTCCCCCGGGACGAACCGGGCGGGCGCGTCCGCCTGGCGCAGCAGCACGCGGGTGGCGCCGGCGATCGCCGCACGCACCCGCAGGGCCAGCTCGTGCTGGCCGAGCCAGCCGTCGCGCAGCAGCACCCGGCCGACCCGGCAGTCCGGGTGACCCTCCGCGTACGCCGACCGCCAGGTCCGCGGGGTCAGCCGGCCGGACCTGATCAGTCGCTCGGCCAGGCTCGGCGCGGCCGGCGACTCGGCGTACGCGATCCGGCCCGCCACCAGGTAGAACACCCCACCCGGGGTGCCGCCCACGTGGAGCGCGCCGGTACGCCCGGACTCGCCCAACTCGCTCAGCAGGCGCCGCATCGTGGCGGTCGCCGGTGAACCAGGAATCACGGAACGTCATCCTGGGCGCCATCGAGTGCCGTCGTCGCACGGCCGGTCCGCCGCGCTGCCGGGGTCACCCGTCGGAGTCGCGTAACCTGATCGCCACGCGTCGATCGCCGGGAGGTCACATGCCCAGTCAGTGGGAGCAGGTCACTGTGGACTGCGTGGACCCCGCCCGGCTGGGCCGCTGGTGGGCCGAGGCGCTCGGCTTCGTGATCGTCGACGAGGACGACGACGTGCTGGAGATCCGGCGGGCTACCGACGTGCTGCCCGGGCTGCTGTTCGTCCGTAATCCCGACGCCAAGCGGGTGAAGAACCGGCTGCACCTGGACCTGCGCCCGGACGACCAGGAGGTCGAGGTGGAACGGCTGGTCAACATGGGTGCCCGGCCGGTCGACATCGGTCAGGGCGACGTCTCCTGGGTGTGCCTGGCCGACCCCGAGGGCAACGAGTTCTGCGTGCTGCGCAGCCGTCAGTAACGGAATTCGCCGATCAGCGAGCGGATCTCGCCGGCCGCGCCGCTGACCAGCTCGGCCGAGTGCCGGGTGGTGTTCGCCCCCTCCGCGGTGTTCGCGCTGGATCGGCTGATGTGCGCCACGGTGCCGCTGATCTCGCCGGCCGCCGCGGACACCGCGCCCACGTTGCGGGCCAGCTCGTCGGTGGTGGCGGCCTGCTCCTCGACCGCGGCCGCGATGGTCCGTTGCCCGTCGTCGATCCGGCCGATCACCTCGGCGATCGCCTCGATCGCGCCGGCCGTGCCGCTGCTCATCTCCTGGATCGTCAGGATCTTCGCGGTGATGTCCGCGGTGGCCTGCGCGGTCTCCTGAGCCAGGTCCTTGACCTCGGTGGCGACCACCGCGAACCCCTTGCCCGCGTGCCCGGCCCGGGCCGCCTCGATGCTCGCGTTGAGCGCCAGCAGGTTGGTCTGCTCGGCGATCTTCGTGATCATCTGCACGATGTCGCCTACCTCCCGGCTCGCCTCGCTGAGCCGGGTCACCGCCTCCGCGGTCCGGTTCGCGCTGGTGGTCGCCTCGTTCGTGGTGGCCGCCGCGGACGAGGTCTGCTTGGCGATCTCCCGGATCGACGCGGACAGCTGCTCGGTGGCGGTCAGCATGTCGGTCACCGAGCCGGACACGTTCCCGGCCGAGCTGTCCGCGTTGCGTGCCTGCGACGAGGTCTCCTCCGCCGACCGGTCCAGCGTGCCGGCCAATTGCTGCAGCTCGGCGCTGGCCTCGGTGAGCACGCTCACCCGGTCGGCGGTGGCCGAGACGGTGCTCTGCAGCGCGCCGGTCGCCTCGTTCAGCGCGGCCGCCATCGCGCCCAGCTCGTCCTGGTTGAGCACCGGGGCGCGGACGGTCAGGTCCCGTCCGGCCAGGGCGCGCAGCGCCTCCAGCGTCCCGCGCAGCGGCCGGCGCACCGCGCGCACGGTCAGCGCGCAGGCGGCCGCGGTGATCAGGGCGGCCAGCAGCGCGGCCAGCACGATGAACCGGTTGCTCGACGAGGAGGCCTCCGAGCCGCCCGCGGCGGCGGCCTTGACCTCGGCGTACATCCGCTCGTCCAGACCGCCGAGCTTGTCCTCCAGATCCGCGTAGACGGCCAGGAAGCCGGGCAGTTTCCCGGCCGCGCTCCGGTGATCGGCGGCAGCCGTCGTCACCAGGTCGGCGGCCGTCTCGGTGTAGCCGACCACCGAGTCCCGGATGGCCGCGTAATCCGCCTTCAGGCTGTCCGGTGCCGATCGCGCGGCGTCGTCGTACATCGCCAGCATGGTCCGGCCGTGGTCGGTGACCTCGTCGACGGCGAGCTTCGCGCGCATGTCGGCGTTCGTGGCGTAGAGCGCCGACATCACGTCCGCCCGCAGCGCGTCGTGCATCATGTCCGCGTTCCACTGATCGCTCATCGCCTCGCTGACCGCGGCGATCTCCTCGTTCGCCGCCGACTGGTCACCGGCGTTGCGTACCGCGAATCCGGTCACCAGGCCGACCGAGAGCAGGCCGGCGGCGCCCATGACGAGCAGGCGGCCGACGATCGTGACGCCTCGGCGCCGGGAAACGGACTCCACGGCTAACCCATCGGCAACCGGGACAACTGGCTTAGGGTGATCACATGACGGCCGCTGACGCCCAGCGCTGGGCATCCGAGCCCGCCAAGGACAGTGGTTACGGCCGGACTCCGTACCAGCGGGACCGCGCCCGGGTGCTGCACTCGGCGGGCTTCCGCCGGCTCGCCGCCAAGACACAGGTGCACACCGCGGGCGTCGACGACTTCTTGCGTACGCGTCTGACGCACTCCCTGGAGGTCGCCCAGATCTCCCGGGAGATGGGCGCGCGCCTGGGCTGCGACCCGGACGTGGTGGACGTCGCCGGGCTTGCCCACGACATCGGGCACCCGCCGTTCGGGCACAACGGCGAGGCCGCCCTCGACCAGGTGGCCCAGCCCTGCGGCGGCTTCGAGGGCAACGCGCAGACCCTGCGGGTGCTCACCCGGCTGGAGGCCAAGGTGCCCGGCGCCGGCCTCAACCTGACCCGGGCCACGCTGGACGCCTGCTCGAAGTACCCGTGGTTCCGGCGGCCGGGCACCCGCAAGTTCGGGGTCTACGCCGACGACGAGCCGGTCTTCACCTGGCTGCGCCACGGCCGCGACGACGACCGCCGGTGCCTGGAGGCGCAGGTGATGGACTGGGCGGACGACGTGGCGTACTCGGTGCACGACGTCGAGGACGGGGTGCACGGCGGATACCTGGACCTCGGCCCGCTGCTGCACGACCCGGCCGAGCGCGCCGAGCTCTGCGCCGACGTGGCCGCCACCTACTCCGACGAGACCCCCGACCAGCTCGGGGCGGCCCTCGACCACCTGCTCGCCGATCCGGCGGTGGCCGCCGTCGGTGACTACGACGGGTCGTACGCCGCCCAGATCGCCCTGAAACGGATGACCAGCGTGCTGACCGGCCGGTTCGTCTCGTCAGCGGTCGGTGCCACGCACAGCCAGTACGGCACCGACCCGATGCGCCGCTACGACGCCGACCTGGTCGTCCCGCGCACCGTGCGGAACCAGTGCGCGCTGCTCAAGGGGATGGCGTTCCGCTACGTGATGCGCAGCCGGGCCGCCGAGCAGTGGTACGCGCAGCAGCGGATCATCCTGGTCGAGCTGGTGGCGGCGCTCGGGCGTACGCCGGAGAAGTTGGATCCCCTCTTCCGGCCGCGCCACGCGGCCGCCGCGTCGGAGGCCGAGGCCCTCCGGGTGATAGTCGATCAGGTGGCGTCGCTCACCGACCACGCGGCGGTGGCCTGGCACCGCGACCTCTGCTGACCGGCGCGCCCGGACCCTGCTGGCGGTGGCGGTGGCCGGCGAGGCAGGATGTATGCCGTGGCGGGCAGGGTTAAGGACGAGGACATCGCACTGGTCCGCGACCGGACGTCGATCGCCGACGTGATCGGTGAGACGGTGACGCTGCGCTCGGCCGGCGGCGGCAACCTGAAAGGCCTCTGCCCCTTCCACGACGAGAAGAGCCCGTCGTTCAACGTCGCCCCGGCCCGCGGCGTGTATTACTGCTTCGGCTGCGGCCAGGGCGGCGACGCGATCAAGTTCCTGATGGACGCGGAGCACCTGTCGTTCATCGAGTCGGTGGAGCGGCTGGCCGGCAAGGCCGGCATCCAGCTCCGGTACGACACCGACGGCGCCGCCCCGGCCGGCCCGCGCCCGCAGGCCGGGCAGCGGCAGCGGTTGATCGCCGCGCACGCCTCGGCCGTCGAGTTCTACCGTGACCAGCTCGGCTCGCCCGGCGCGCGCAAGGCCCGCGAGTTCCTCGCCGAGCGTGGTTTCGGCCGGGAGGCCGCGGAGAAATACGGCTGCGGCTTCGCCCCGGACTCCTGGGACGCGCTCAGCAAGCACCTGCGCCTGCAGGGCTTCACCGCCGACGAGCTGATCACCGCGGGCCTGTCCAAGACGGCCCGGTCCGGGTCGCTGATCGACAGGTTCCGCCGCCGGCTGCTCTGGCCGATCCGGGACCTGAGCGGCGACGTGATCGGGTTCGGCGCGCGCAAGCTGTTCGACGACGACGACGGCCCGAAATACCTGAACACCCCCGAGACGCCGATCTACAAGAAATCGCACGTGCTCTACGGCATCGACCACGCCAAGCGGGAGATCGCCAAGCGCGGCCGGGCGGTGATCGTCGAGGGCTACACCGACGTGATGGCCTGCCACGAGGCCGGCGAGCCGACGGCGGTGGCCACCTGCGGCACCGCGTTCGGGGTGGACCACATCGGGGTGCTGCGCCGGCTGCTGATGGACAGCGACAGCTTCACCGGCGAGATCATCTACACCTTCGACGGCGACGCCGCCGGGCAGAAGGCGGCGCTGCGCGCGTTCGAGGAGGACCAGCGGTTCGTCGGGCGCACGTTCATCGCTGTCAGCCCGGACGACATGGACCCGTGCGAGCTGCGCCTGGCCCGCGGCGACCTGGCGGTCCGCGACATGATCGCCGGCCGGGAGCCGCTGGTCGACTTCGCGCTGCGGCACACCATCAGCCGATTCGACCTGGACACGGTCGAGGGCCGGGTGGAGGCGATGCGCCGCGCCGCGCCGCTGGTCGCCAAGATCAAAGACCGGGAGAAAAGGCCCGAGTACGCCCGGAAACTCGCCGGTGACCTGGGCATGGACCTGGAGCCGGTGCAGCGCGCGGTGAACAACGCGCTGCGCGGATCCGACGCGGCCGAGCAGCGGGCGCCCCGGCCCGCCGCCCACTCGCCGCAGCGGCTGGTCGAGCGGGACGCGCTCAAGCTGGCACTGCAGGAGCCGGTGCTGGCCGGCCCGATGTTCGACGCGGTCGGCCCGGAGAACTACGGCGACCCGGTGCTGCGCGCGGTGCGGGAGGCGATCGACGCGGCCGGCGGGGCGGGCTCCGCGGTCAGCGGGGTGGTCTGGATCGAGAAGGTCCGCACCGCCTGCGCCGACCTGACCGGGCAGATCGCCGTCGGTGAGCTGGCCGTCGAGCCGCTGCTGATCGACGGCGTGCCGGACCCCAACTACGTGCAGGTCACCCTGGCCAAACTCCAGTTGCCCCGGGTCACCCAGGTGATCCGCGACCTGAAATCGAAACTGCAACGGCTCAACCCGGTCACCAGCAAGGACCAGTACCTCGCCCTGGCCGGGGAACTCTTCTCGCTCGAACAGCAGGCTCGCGCCCTGCGTGAACAGGCGGCAGGTGGCATGTGAAGCTCTTCCGACGACGGCCCGCGCTGCCGGCCGGCTCCCGGCCCCCGCTCGAGGCGGAGGAGCGGGTCATCGCCTGGTGCCCCTGCGAGCAGGGCGGTGTCGTGGTGGCCACCAACCGGGGGATCTGGCTGCCGGCCGCCGCCGACCGGCTGGGCTGGCACGAGATCCACAAGGCCGCCTGGTCCGGGCGGGAACTGCGGATCACCCCGGCCGAGGTGGCCGAGGAGCGGGACGGGTACGCCGTGCTGGTGGACGGGCCGGTGGCGGCCTTTCTGCTGCTGGAGCCGGGGGAGGTGCCCGACCAGGTGCGCTCCCGGGTGACGCGGTCTGTGGCGTACACCACACATCACGAGCTGGAGCGCGGCGCGGTCCGGGTGGTCGGCCGCCGGGTGACTGGTCAGGACGGCCTGAGCTGGGCGGTTCGCTACGACTCCGGCACCCCGGTGGACCAGCCGGAGGTCGTCCGGATGACCGACGAGCTGGTCGGCGCGGCGCGAAATTCTGTCGCACCCCCTCCGTAGTCTTCGGGGCGTGACTGCTCTCATCCACGCCCGCGGATTGATCAAGCGGTTCGGCGACTTCACTGCCGTCGACGGCATCGACGTCGACGTGCAGCCCGGTGAGGCGTTCGGCTTCCTGGGGCCCAACGGCGCCGGCAAGAGCTCCACCATGCGGATGATCGGGTGTGTCTCGCCACCCACCGGCGGCGTCCTGCGGATCCTCGGCATGGATCCGCTGCGGGACGGCCCGGCGATCCGCGCCCGGCTCGGCGTCTGCCCCCAGCTGGACAACCTGGATGTCGAGCTCTCCGTCCAGGAGAACCTGACGACCTATGCCCGGTTCTTCGGCATCCCGCGCGCCACCGCCCGCCGCCGGGCCGCCGAGCTGCTCGAGTTCGTGCAGCTCAGCGAGCGGGCCGGCAGCAAGGTGGAGCCGCTCTCCGGTGGCATGAAACGCCGGCTCACGATCGCCCGCGCGCTGGTCAACGAGCCCGATCTGGTGCTGCTCGACGAGCCCACCACGGGCCTCGACCCGCAGGCCCGGCACCTGGTCTGGGAGCGGCTGTTCCGGCTCAAGCAGCAGGGCGTCACCCTGGTCCTGACCACGCACTACATGGACGAGGCCGAGCAGCTCTGCGATCGCCTGGTGGTGATGGACGGCGGCCGGATCGTGGCCGAGGGCTCGCCCCGCTCGCTGATCGAGCGGCACTCCACCCGTGAGGTGGTCGAGCTGCGGTTCACCACCGAGGACCAGGGGACCTATGCCGGCAAGCTGGCCGGCATCGCCGACCGGGTCGAGGTGCTGCCCGACCGCGTCCTGCTCTACGTCGCCGACGGCGACGACGCCCTGGCCGAGGTGCACCGGCGCTCGCTGAGCCCGGCCTCCGCCCTGGTCCGCCGCTCCAGCCTGGAGGACGTCTTCCTCCACCTCACCGGCCGCACCCTGGTGGACTGACGATGACCTCCGCGGCGTACGTGTTGGAGTACCACCTCGTCAACTACCGGCGGACCTGGCGGTCGAGCGCCCTGTCCACGCTGGTGCTGCCGCTGCTGACGATGCTCGGGTTCGGGCTGGGCGTCGGTGGTTACGTCCAGACCGACATCGACGGCGCGGCCTATCTCGACTGGATAGTGCCCGGCCTGATCGCCTCGACCGCCGCGCAGACCGCGCTGGGCGAGGCCACCTGGCCGGTGCTGAGCAGCTTCGAGTGGATGAAAACCTACTTCGCGCAGGCGGCGGCGCCGCTCCGGGTGGCCGACATCCTCGGCGGGCACCTGGCGTTCATGCTGTTCCGGGTGCTGCTCGGCAGCACCGCGTTCCTGCTGGTGGCGGCCTGCTTCGGCACGCTGCACTCGCCGGCCGTGGTGGCCGTGCCGCCGCTCGCCGCACTGATCGGGCTCTCCGTGGCGGCGCCGGTGGTGGCCTACACCGCCAGCATCCGCAGCGACAGCTACCTGGCCATCCTGTTCCGGTTCGCGGTGTTGCCGATGTCGCTCTTCTCCGGGGTGTTCTTCCCGATCGAGTCGTTGCCCCCGCTGCTGCGCTGGGTGGCCTACGCCCTGCCGCTCTGGCACGGGGTGGACCTGACCCGGGCCGCCACGCTCGGCCTGAACCCCGGGGTCGCCGGGCTCTGGCACGTGCTCTATCTGCTGGCGTGGTGCGCGGCGGGCTGCTTCCTGGCGCACTGGCGGTACCAGCGGCGGCTGGTGTTCTGACGATGAGCCGACGTCCTCCGAGGGGTGTGATGGTGCCGTGCTGACCCTGGTCCTGCCGAAACTGGTGTCGTTCGAGGGCAGCGCCGGCCGGTCCGTGCGGGTCACCGAGCGCAACGTCAGCGCGCTGAAATCGGCGTACTGGGTGGTGCTCGCCGGCGGCCTGCTGGAGCCGGTGCTCTACCTGTTCTCCATCGGCGTCGGGGTGGGCGCGCTGATCGGCGACATCGCGCTGCCCGGCGGCCGGCTGGTCAGCTACACCGAGTTCGTCGCGCCGGCGATGCTGGCCGCCTCGGCGATGAGCGGCGCGCTCGCCGAGACCACCTTCAACTTCTTCGGCAAGATGAAGTTCATGCGGCTGTACGACGGCATGCTGGCCACGCCGATCCGGCCGTTCGAGATCGCCATCGGCGAGCTGATCTGGGCGATGGCCCGGGGCAGCATCTACTCGGTGGCGTTCCTCGCGCTGATGGTGGCGATGGACCTGACGACGCCACTGCGGGCGCTCGCCGCGTTCCCGGCCACGGTGCTGGTCGGGTTCGCGTTCGGGGCGCTCGGCATGACCACCGCCACGCTGATCCGCAGCTGGCAGGACTTCGACCTGATCGGGGCCGGGCAGTTCGCGCTGTTCCTGTTCTCCGGCACGTTCGTCCCGGCCGAGTCCTACCCAGCGGTGCTGCGCTGGCTGGTCGAGCTGTCCCCGCTCTACCGCTCGGTGGACCTGATCCGCGGGATCAGCCTGGGCGCGGTCGGCTGGATCCAGGTGGTGGACGTGCTCTACCTGCTGGCGATGCTCGTCGTGGGTCTGATCATTTCCGGTCGCCGGATGGGCAAGCTGCTCTGTAAGTGAGCGGCGCCGCCGGTCCTCGGGGCCGGCTCATCCCGCGCGGCCGGCCAGCTCGGGTCACCGGGCGCCCGGCGCCGGCCGGTCGCCCCGTGCTCGACCGGTCGGCGCCGGGCGGGTCAGCCCTGGCTCAGGCCGTGCTCCGAGCCCTTCTTCAGCGCGCGGGTGTCCCGCAGCTCCAGGAACGGCTCCTCGTCGGCCGGGTGGCCGGCGGCGATGGCCCGGCCGCGCTCCAGCTCGGCGTCCAGCTCGGCGCCGAGCATGATCGCCATGTTCGAGATCCACAGCCAGACCAGGAAGGCGATCACACCGCCGAGGGTGCCGTACGTCTTGTTGTAGTTGGCGAAGTTGGCCAGGTAGATCGCGAAGCCGGCGGACGCCGCGACCCAGAGCAGCACCGCGAAGATGCCACCCGGGCTGATCCAGCGGAAACCGCCCGTCTTGGCGTTCGGCGAGGCCCAGTAGAGGATCGCGAACATCAGGCTGACCAGTATCACCAGCACCGGCCACTTGGCGATGTTCCAGGTGGTCACGGCCACCCCGCCGAGGCCGATCTTCTCGCCGACCACGCGGGCCAGGTCGCCGGTGAACACCACGATGGCGGCGGAGGCGATCAGCATCACGCCGACCACGGCTGTCACCCCGACCCGGATCGGCAGGGTCTTCCAGATCGGCCGGCCCTCCGGCACGTCGTAGATCGCGTTCGACGCGCGCATGAAAGCGGCGATGTACCCGGACGCCGACCAGAACGCGACCAGCAGACCGATGATCGCCGCGAGCCCGGCGCTGCCGGTGCCCCGCACCTGGCTCAGCACGGTGTTGACCAGGTCGCGCAGCTGATCATTGGGGGTGATCTCACCGACCGCCTGGGTGACCGTGCGCTGCCCGGCCGGCCCGAGCATGCCGAGGATCGAGACGATCACCAGTGTGCCCGGGAAGATCGACAGCACGCCGTAGTAGGTCAGCGCCGCCGCCCAGTCCGAGACGTTGTCCTCGGAGAACTGCTTGAAGGTCCGTTTCAGCGCGGCGAAGATGCCACGCGCCCGCAGCTGGGAGGGCCGGTCCGGGCCGTCGTCAGGTCCGGGCGCGGCGAGATCGCGGGGAGTGGGGGAGTGACCCACCTCGGTGGTGCTGGCAGCGGCCAGATCGAAGTCCTCGGCGCCACGCCGGCGCGCGTCCGTGGCATCCGCGCCGGCCGGTGACGCGCCGGCGTCGGCATCGGCGCCTCCGGCGGTCACCGCGGCGTCGCCGGACTTGCCGGTCCCGGGCTGCTCGTCGGGGTCGTGCTGCCCTTCCGGGCGATGACGGAGTTTCATGCGGGGCTTCCCTTCGGTGAAGCGGCCGGTCGCGCGCGTGCCGCCCTCCCCGCTGCGACGTGCGATGACGACCTGCGAGGGGGATGCCCGGCGGACCGGGTTGCTAACCATCCCCGCACCGGCCCGGCACGATGAATGGGGTTGGTTGGTGCCGTGCCCCTTCGCGACTGCTCGTTGCCTTCCGCTCGTTGCCTTTCGCCCGCTGTCTTTCGCCCGCTGTCTTTCGCCCGCCACCCCGCTGTCCGCTGTCTCCCGTCCACCGCCCCTCCGCCCGCTGCCCTCCGCGCACCGTCCGAGCCTCACCTGAACAGCCTCTTGCGCGGTCCCCACCCCATCCGGGGGCAGACCACCCACAAACCAGCGTCCCGAAAAGTCGCGGCATCCACCGGCCGGCCTGTGTACAACCGGCCGCTGTGGATAAATACGGACGCCGAGCCCGCTCTCGACGTCGACCTTCCGTTGGAGCGGTCACGGCTCGCGCCGGGTCGCAGCGACCCTTGGGCCGCAGCCTTGGGAGCGCGTCCAGCGCCGGAGTTGGCCGCAAGATGGGCATTTGCCGCGTGCGGGGGCACGCGGCGTACGCACGGGCAGCCGACCATTGCATGTCCATTTCCGCAGATGATGCACGTGACTGATGATCCGAAAACGCTCTCCCAGGGCCTCGCCAAGTTTGCTACTCGCTGGTCACCCCACCGATGAACATAGTCGGTCGCCGATGGGTGCACCTCGATCTGATCATGAATCCGCCGGTCACGCTGTCGCACGGCAAGTACGCCGATGATCCGCATCGCGTCGCACGCTCGTATCGGAGGGCAGGACATTCCAGGATGGAGGCAGCCATGGCGTGCCGGCGGCTGGGTACTGGTGGATCAAGGATGGTGCAGCCGATGGTCCATACTGGAAGCGTCGGCACGAGCGAATGCACGTGCACCTGCACGGGTGGTCTCGTCCGGGGAGGAAACTGATGCGGCTGCGACATCCTTCCGGCCGGATCGTGCACCTCATCTGCGGCGTGAGTCTGACCGGGGCCCGGACCCTCACCGACGCCTTCGCGATCATCGATGCGACTGCCGCCGAGTTGCGCGCCGGCCTGCTCGCCGCTCGCGGTGAGGACCCCGGCCGGCTGGGCGTCGCCCTGCGCCTGCCCTACTCGCTCGCCGCCGCCCTCGTCGACGACGGGCGCGCCCGCACCCGGCTGCGTGCCGAGCTCGACGCCCGAGGCATCGAGGTCGTCACGCTGAACGGCGGTCCCGGCGCGGAGGGCGGCGGCTCACCCCCGCTGCCCGGCAGTCCTGATGCCGAGGGCAGCGGCCCGCCTCCACTGCCCGGCGCACCCGGTGCGGAGGATGCCGGCTCGCCCCCGCTGCCCGGTGGATCTGGTGCGGAGGGTGCTGATTCGCCCGCGCTGTCTGGCGGTCCTGGTGCGGAGGATGCCGGCTCCGCCCCGCTGTCCGGTGGGTCTGGTGCGGAGGGCGGCAGCCTGCCCCCGCTCCCCGACTGGAGCCAACCCGCCCGTCTGCAACACACCCTCGGCCTGGCCCGGATCCTCGTCGACCTGTTGCCCGACGAGGAGGTCCGGGGCGCGGTCAGCACCTGCGGGCTGGCTCGCCGCGCGGACTGGGACGAGGCTCACGAGAAGGCGGTCGCCCGGCATGTGGCCCGCCTCTCCGGCGGGCTCGCCGACCTGGCCTGGCGGGTCGGGCGCGCGGTTCGCGCCGGGTTCGAGCCCGGGCCGGGGCAGGTGCTGGACAGCCCGGAGGACACGGTCGCCGCGCTGACCCGGGTGGACAAGGACCGGCTCGGCCTCTGTCTGGACCTGGCCCGCGTGGTACGCGACTGGCCCGCCCCGCGGGACGGCGTGGACCGGCTCACCGACGCCGGTCTCTCGGTGATCACGGTGCGCGTCACCGATCCGTCGGTGGCCTGGCAGCCGGTGCTGCGGCACCTGCTCGCCGCGGACACCGCGCGTACCGAGTACATCGAGGTGGACGCGCCCGGCTCGGCGGCGGTGCACCTGGCGTACGTGATCCGGGAACTGACCGCCCTCGGCCTGGTGCCGGAGGGCGAACCCTGCAACGCGCCCTGACCACACGCTGAAGGCCGCCTCGCGCCGAGGCGGCCTTCAGCGTGTCACGGGGAATCAGATCCCGCTGCCGGACCCCTTGGCACCCGAGAGGGTGTCCGTCGGAGCCAGCAACTCGTCCGTGTTGCCGCTGGTGCCGGTGTCCTGGTGCGCCGTGCCGAGCTTCTCGCCGAGCTTGGACGACTGCAGCTTGTCCTTGCCCTCGGTGTAGAGCTTGTTGGCCTGCGCCTGCGCGACGCCGGCCGCCTCCTGGACGGTCGGATGGTCCCAGAACTTCTGAGCGTTCGCCCGGATCTCCTCATACTTCTCCCGGCCGGCTCGGCTGCCCAGGACGAAGCCCGCCGCGAGGCCGGTGAGGAACATCAACTTTCCGCGCATGATGGCGGCTCCTTCCGATCAGTGACGCCAACGCGTCTGGGGCGTGCATACCCATCCTGCCGCGCCGATATGCCCTCCATCCCGGTTTCACTCCTGTTGCCGGAAGTCGCAACGGCGACATCGCCCCCCACCGCGCGCCACGGGGTATCCCCTTCGCGCCGGGCCCCGGCGATCGTGTAATCTCTTCTCCGTCGCCAGGGAAACCCAGCGGCAGGCACGATCCCCTGTAGCTCAATTGGCAGAGCAGCCGGCTGTTAACCGGCAGGTTATTGGTTCGAGTCCAATCGGGGGAGCGAGCGTTCAGAGGCCCCGGCCCGCTGGTGCGGACCGGGGCCTCTCGCATTGCGGCAGCAGGCCGGCCGCCGCAGACCCCGCGATGCGGTGGTCGCGGCGCCGCGGAAACCTGCTGGCCCATAAAGATCTTTTTCCCGTACGTTCACCGCGTGCCGTTCTGGACCAGGCTCCGTGACCGCGCCCGCCGGCCGGGTCGCCCGTGGGCCGGCCGGCGGTTGTCCGTCTGGGTGCGGGCGGCGGGCTGTCTGGTGCTGTTCCTGTTGAGCATGTTGGCGACAGTGGTGTCCATGCGCGACGGAGCGATCGGCGACATTCTCACCGGGGCCTTCGGGACACTGTTCTTCGGTCTCGGAGTGGTGCTCGGCGTGCGGCAGCTCCGATCCGGCCGGTGGTTCGTCCAGCGGGTGACGCGGGTCTGGGAGTTCGCCGGCGTGGCTCGCCGTGAGCTGGATCGGATCGAGGAGATGGTCGGCTGGCTGCGGGAGCTGCCGCCGGACCGGGCGGCGGTGGAGCTGGCCGATCTGGGGCGGTGTCCCGGTCCGCTGGACGCGCTGTTCTTCCACGCCGGGCGGGGCGAGCTGACCGAGGCGCTGCTGATCTCGGTGGAACGGGTACGGGCGGGCTCCGGCGGGGTGCTGGACGTGGTGCTGGCCAGCCTGGACCGGGACGGGCGGGTGCGGGAGGCCGCGGTCCGGCGGATGGCCGCGGAACCGGCGCCCGGGCAGGAGTGGTTCCTGGTGGAGCGGGCGGTGGACCACGTCCCGGTGATCCGGCAGGTGGCGCTGGGCGCGCTCGCGGCATTGCTGGCCGAGCAGCCGGGCTGCTATGAGGAGCGCGTCTGGCGGGGCTTCGCGCGGGTGGCCGGGCGGGATCGAGCGGTGGGGCTGCGGGCGTTACTGGAGGGGCGGGCGGGGACCGACTGACGGCGGCCGGGGCGGCTGCTGTGGGCGTACGCCAGTAATTTGATCTTGGTTGTGGGTTTTTCGGGGCGCTTGTTCTTTCGCCCCCTTAGCCCGAAGTGCACGGTTACCCTGAGGCTTGCGTTGTTCGCTCTCAGTGAGGTGGTTATGTCGCAGCCGGTCGAGGTGGACGTCGTCATCGTCGGCGGCGGTCTCGCCGGGTTGTCCGCGGCCCGCCGGCTCGACCGTGCCGGGGTGGAATGGCTGCTCGTCGAGGGCGCCGACCGGATCGGCGGACGGGTCGCGACCGACGTGCACGACGGCTGGCGGATGGACCGGGGCTTCCAGACACTGAACACCGCCTATCCACGGCTGCCCGCGCTGGTCGACATCGACGCGCTGGAGATGAGGTATCTCACCTCCGGGGTGCTGGTCCGCCGAGGCGGCAGCCTGCACCGGCTGGAGAACCCGCTGCGCGAACCGCTCACCACCCCGCAGACGCTGCTCTCCGGGATCGGCTCGCTGGCCGACCGGCTGAAGTTCGCCGCGCTGGTCACCCGGTGCGCCACCACGACACCGCAGCGGCTGCTGAGCGCGCCGGAGACGACCACCCAGGAGATGCTCCGCAAGGCCGGCCTGTCCCACCGGATCATCGAGGAGGTGCTGCGGCCGTTCTTCTCCGGCGTCTTCGCCGACCGGTCGCTGGACACCTCCAGCCACGTCACAGCGATGGTGCTGCGGTCCTTCGCCCGCGGCCGGATCGGGGTGCCGGCCCTCGGGATGGCCGCGCTGCCGGCCGCGGTGGCCGGCCCGCTGCCCTTCCCGCAACTGCTCATCGGCGCCCGCACGCTGAGCATCGGCCCCGGCATGGTGGTCACCGAGGGCGGTGAGATCCGCTGCCGCGCGATCATCGTGGCCACCGATCCGGTGCACGCCGCCGAACTGCTTCCGCAGCTGCCCGCGCCGGACATGCACGGGCTGACCACCTTCTACTTCGGCGCCGACCACGCGCCGCTCGACGAACCCATCCTGCTGATCGACGGCGACCGGCGGGAGATCATCGCGAACACCGTGGTGATCAGCAACGCGGCACCCGAGTACGCCCCCAGCGGGCGCAGCCTGATCGCCGCGACAGTGGTCGGCATCTCCGCCCCGTCCAGCGCCTCCGAGGCGGTGATCCGGGTCGAGCTGGCCCGGATGTACGGGACACCGACCGACGACTGGGAACTGCTCAACGTGATCAGCCTGCCGAACGCCCTGCCCGCGGCCCGGGTGCCGCAGGCCGCGCTGCGCAAGCCGGTCGCCCTCGGCGACGGCCTCTTCGTCGCCGGTGATCACCGCGACAGCCCGTCCATCCAGGGAGCGATGGCCGGGGGCTGGCGGACGGCTGGAGAGGTCCTGGCGTCACTCGGCGCCCGGGTCGGGGTGTAGGTCCCTGTCTGGAGGCTTCAACATGAGCGACATCAACCCGGAGAATTTCGCCGAATTCACCACCCAGGACGACGGTGAGTCATGGAGCATCGGCGAGGAAGGCCTGCCGGCGGTGGTCGACCTGCAGCCGCCCGACATGGTGACCGACCCGCGGTCGCAGATTGTTTTGTTGCCACAGACGCTGGTGGAGCGATAGATCGCTAGCTGCGGGAGCGGGGCGCGGGTTACTATCGCCGCCGGTGTAGGGGGCGGTAGCTCAGTGGGTTAGAGCAGGGGACTCATAATCCCTCGGTCGCGGGTTCGAGTCCCGCCCGCCCCACCAGGCATCCCTTGGTCTTAGCCAAGATCAAGGGTGTACGGAAGGGTGTACTGGCAGGCCAGGGGACTGTCGGAAAGTCACCAACCGTTACCTTCGCGTTGAGGCCGGCGCAGTGCCTGGCCCATTCGGCTCGTCGCCTCTCGCTTCAGTTCCGTCGAGGCATCCAGGTACCCCTCAGTCACCTTGATGCTGGAATGCCGCAGGATCTTCTGCACCACGCTGGAGTCGACGCCCAAGGCGATCAAGAACGACGCGGTGAAGTGCCGGCCATCGTGCACCCGAAGGTGCACCCCAGCTTCAGCCTCGATCTCCTGGAACTCCTTCCAGTCGGCCTCGGGGCTGATCGGGTGGCCGAGCCTGTCGCAGAAGACGAAGCCACGATCGACATAGGCGTCACCGGCCATCATCTTCTCGAAGTCCTGGATTTCACGGTGGCGGCGGAACTCCTCGACGAGTTCAGCAGGCAGCGGGATCTCGCCGTAGCTGGAGCCCTTCGGAGGCTTAAGGATCAAACCCCCTTCCACCTGGATTTCACCCGCCTTCAACGGCAGGATCCGCTGCGGGCAGTTGCCGGCCCGGCGCCGGCCGCAGGGGGAGCCGGAGCACCCGTGCAGGAACGGGCGTCGGTGCAACTGCCAGTGGATCCGTGCTTCCGGCTGCTCGGAGTCAATGTCGAGCCACGGCCAACGCAGCCCCAACGCCTCGCCCTGCCGTAGCCCCAGACCGAATCCGCATCGCCAGCGAGTGGAGGAGCGGCGGTTGTCGGTCGCCGCAAGCACCCTGTCCGCCTCGCCCTTGGTCGGCGCGGCAAGGACCTTCTTCTTAGCGGTCGGCGGTGTAATCAGCTCCGCCAGGTTGCAGGTGATGACTCGCGTCCGGAAGGCCACCCGCAGCCCGCGAACGATGATGCGATGCACCTGAAGGACCGTCGTGTCTGCAAGCCCGCTACGGACCATGGCGACGTATACGGCGGTGACGTTCGATGGCTGTAGCCGATCCATCCGGATCTTCCCGGTCGTCGGGTAGGCGTAGCGGCGTAGTTTCTTGCGGGCTCCTTCGATCGTGGTGAGATCCATCGTGAGCGGTGCCACCGTCTCGAAGTACACCTCCTCGAACCACGCCTGGACCGTCGGCGCCCGGCCGGCATTCTGAACCTGACCGGTCCGCTTCTGAGCGAGCAACTCATCGACGCGAGCCTCCGCTCCTTCGTAGTTCTGGCGCTTAACGTGGCGCTGGTCGGGCCGACCGTTCGGCTTCGTTCCGACAGTCACCCAGGCGTGCCACTTGCCGTCGGCCCCCTGGCTGATCGTCGGGTAGTCCTCCGGTTTCCTCTTTTTTGGCATGCAGCAGCTCCTTCGGGATGCGGGCGCGCGTCATCGGCCGGTCCCGGAGTCGGCATGGGCTCACGCAGGGACCGGCGTGACGGTGCAGGGATGGAATCCGCGGAATCGCGGCGATGTGGTGCGGACGTTACGAGGTCAGCTAGCTTCAGGCTTGCGATGTGCCGTGGCGCGTACGTGGTTGGCGAGCACCTGCAACGACTGCACGATGAAGGCGCGATCCGCCGCGGACGTGTTCGGGTCGACGAGCTTGCGCAGGATGATCTGCACGTCGGCCGGGACGGGCATCTCCGGGGTGGCCTGCGGAGGCTCGCGGGTCAGGCCGAGTGCGGCCATGGCATCGTCGATCGGCGCGCCGACGACGCGGCAGAAGGCCTGGACCCTGTCCAGCTCGGGAAGCTGGGTCCCCTTGGCGTTGCGCCAGCGGCTCAGGGTGCTGGTGGAAATCCCGCTGAGTTCGTAGATCTTCCGATCGGTGAGCCGCTGCGCGGGGGGCAGATCGTGTGAGCGCACGGCGCGCAGCCAGCGGTCGACGAACAGCGCCCAGTTTGCCAGCGCCACCGCGGGATCGAGATCTGCCACGACATCACGGTAAGTCCCGTTCGCGGGACGGTTGTCCCGTGGACGGAGACTGTCCCGCGAACGGAGTCGGCCGGGTCGCCGAAAGTTGACCGGCCTGAGCCCGGAAACTCGTTTCTCTGCCCCGGAAGCACGTCTCTCTGCATGGAAGCGCATGGAATACATCGTGCGGATCGAGCGGTGTGATCGGAATCAACCGAAAGTATGAGTGTCTCCGCGAATGGAGACGCATACGGTTGTCTCCATGCACGGAGACAAACCCTCTACTGACTCCACGCACGGAACTTTCCAGCGTGGTGACGAGCAGATCGCCTACAGCGCGAAGCACGCCGGCGCCGTCCTCGACCTCAGCGAGCGCACCGTCCAGAACCTGATCGCGAACGGCCGGATCCGGTCCTTCCTGGAAGGCCGCAGTCGACGCATCTCCCGGCGGGCGCTGGAGGAGTACTGCCGAAACCGAGAGGCCGAGTCGGCGTGACGCACCCAGGCGGAGGGGGCGGCACTGGCCCCGGCGGCGGCAGTGGCACTGGTCCCGGGCGTCTGGAACCGCCGGACTGGTGGGAGCACTCGGCGGAGCGCTGGGTTGCCGCGCTGGAGGACCTCGCGGAGCTTCTCGACCGGCCGGGCTCCCCGATCGTGCTGTCGCCCTGGCCCAACCCTTCCTGAAACAGACGCGCGCCACCACGGGGTAGCATCCCGGGCGGCGCGCAGATCACCGGATCAACCCACCGTTCAGAAAGGCCATCCGATGACGAGTTCGACCGTACCTGACCGCAAGACCAAGCGCGCCGGCGAGTTGGAACGCGGCGACTGGATCGACCTCGACGGTACCGGCGGCGAGGCGTGCGGCCCGGCCGTCGTGCGCTACACCGAGTCGTTCAACAACGGCTACGACGGTGCCCGGGTGCTGATCGTGGTCGAGGGCTCCGGCGACCTGGAGCCGACCCCGGTCCGCTGGGGCGCCGCGAAGCCGCTGCGCCTGCTGACCGCCGAGGAGATCGAGAAGGCCAAGGCGGACGACCGCCGTAGCCGGATCGCTGTCCAGCTGGAGCAGCTGGCTGCGCTGGTCCGGCAGGGCCGGGTGCCGCTGCCCTCCGGCACCTCTGGTCGCCCCCGGTCGCTCGACATCGACTTCCACCTGGACAGCGCCGAGGAGGTCGAGCAGGCCGCGGCGGCGCTCGACGTGCAGGTCGCCAACCCGTTCGGCAAGTACCTGTGCGTGGACTGGCCGGGCAACGGCCGCCACGGAGAGGTCGCGGCCAGCTGGTCGTCCTACCGGAAGGACCCGGAGCCCAAGCCGGAGCCGGTCGCCGAGCATTACCACCTCAGCGGCCAGACGGGCGGTCCGGGTGAGTGCGCTGCGGAATGCGCGTGCGGCCTGACCTTCAGCGGCTTTGACACCCTCGCTGAGGCAGTCGCCCAGGTGGATCGGCACATCGCCGACCCGACCGGCGCCGCCTACCAGCGGGAGGCCGAGGACGCCGAGCTGGTGATCGGCCGCATCCCGCCCCGCTTCGAGGACGGCCGGAACCCGGGCGTCGCCGTTGACGAGCCGTTCCGGTCCGGCACGACGTGCGAGGAGCTGAGCGACGGCCCGGCCGAGCCGGTGGTCCGCTACTTCTCGTTCGGCGGCGGCCACACCGACCCGGTGACCGGCGAGCCACTGAGCGGCAAGTACGCCACCGTGGTCGCCCGGGACGCCGAGGCCTGCCGTGACGCGATGATCGCGAAGTACGGCAAGGCCTGGTCGTTCGAGTACATCCCTGGGACTCCGCAGGCCGTCGAGTGGATCCCGCGCTGGACCGAGCACGACCGGATCGACCTCACCGCCGTCGAGCCGACCTGTCCGGGTGGCTGCTGATGACCGCCCCGTGCGCCTGGGCGCTGCTGATCGACCGCCTGGAGGCCCTCGACGACGTCCAGCCGGTGGTGCTGCCGCAGGCCTGCGCGGCGCCGGCCAGCGAGCGCGTGCGGTTCGACCGCCCGGACCTGGGTGTGTGGTCGGTGCTGGTCGGCGAGGTGTGCGAGAGCCACGCCGAGTCCGCGGCCGGGCTCGGAGCGCTCCGGCTCGGCGAGATCCCCCGGCACTCGGCCGCCATCTCCACCTGATCCGGCTGCGCGGTGGCGGCCCCCTGTTCTGCCGCCGCGCAGCCCCTGCCGGCCCGCCTGCCCGGGCCCGGCAACCGGCCCGGGGCGCACGTCGTCCGCTGCGCCCCGGGCCACCGACTTCGCACCTGCTTCACATCTCGACTTCACAGGAGATAGCAGTGAGCCTCAACCTCGCCGACACGAGCGAGATAGCGGTCATCAATGCCGCCGACCTCGACCCGCACGAAACGATCACCCGACGCCTGACGCCCCCGCACTTGCGCCGTCCGCGGTTCTTCCGGGGCACCCGCCGGTGGACGCGGTCCCGCGCGCTGCTGGTCGCGGCGACCTGGCCGGGTGGTCTGCGGTGACCGCCCTGATCCCGAACGCCGCGTTGGCGTACCGCGTGCTCGACCACATCGACGCGCACCCGGAGACCTGGAACCAACGGAAGTGGGACTGCGGCACCACCGCCTGCTTCGCGGGTCACGCGGTCCGGCTCTCCGGCGGCATCATCCAGGGCTTCGGCAACTCCGACGCCGAGGTGGCCGAGGTCACCGACGATTCCGCCCGCTGGATGCTCGGCATGCACGCCCAGGAGGCGGCCTGCCACGTGCTCGGCATCCACCCCGACACCGGGGGCATGGCGGACGACCCGGAGACGGGCACGCGGCACTGGCTGTTCGACGCGGGCAACGACCGCGACCGGCTCGGCCGCCTGGTCGCCGCGATCTTCGGCCCGCGCCCGGAGGCTCCGCCGGTGGACCGCTGGTCGGCGATGGTCCCAGACCCGCATCCGATGGCGAACTGCGGTCCGCTCACCTTGCCATTGCCGCCCGGCACGTTGTGCCCGACGTGCGGCACGATCCCGCCGGTTCCTGGCGGTGTGTCGTGAGGCGCCAGCCGATCTACATCCAGAACGCCGAAGCTCCCAGCTACCGGCAGGTCAAACCGTTCTGGTGGGCCTGGACCGTCCGGGACAGCGCGACCGGCCCGGCTGTCGCCGAGGGCCACGCGCTCACCTCGTGGGGCGCCCGCCGCCGGATCGACCAGACCGTGCGCCGCTGCGTCTGCGTGGCCGGCGTGCACGACGCGGTTCGGCCGGTGCTGCACCCCGTTGTCGCCCCCGGAGGCCGACCGGCTGACCGCCCGGCTCCAGCGCGACGGCGTGCCGGTGACCGTCCAGACTCCCGCGCCGGGCGTGGTGGTGTTGTGGCCGGCGTTGGAGCTGACCGTCGCGCAGGAGGCGCACACGCTGTACCTGGTCTGCGACGAGACGGACGCCTCGGTGCGCTGGGCGGGTGTCGCATGAAGCTTCGCCACGTCACCACCAAGTACGTCTTCGACGCCTCCGAGCTCCCGGTCACCCGCGACGCCAAGCGCCGCAAGTTCAAGCCCGCGGACGTGATCGTCACGCACCGGTCGACCTTCGGCTTCTGGGAGGTCCGGGTGCACGGCTTCACCACCAACACGGCCTCGTACTCGACGTCGGTCATCTGGGGGATCAGGAACGACCAGGTCATGGAGAACAACGTCGGGGCGGCACCCGGATGGCTGAAGACCGCGGTGGGCCAGGCCGTGAAGTTGCACGCAGCGGCCGGGCTCAAGGTGGCGGGCGGTGACGCCCGATGAAGATCTTCCCCGACTGGCGCGCCGTGGGCCGCGCGATGCGGTGGGCCCGGAAGCAGGACGACGTCCGGCGTTCCGCCATCCGCGACGACCAGACCGGCCGCCTCGTCGAGATCGCCTGGGATCGGGCCGCTTACACCGACCTTGTCGCCCACACCTGGACGCCCGACGGCGGGCCTCACCTGTACGTCAACCTCCAGGACGGCCGTCACGTCGAGGCCGAAGAGCTGGACGCGCTGACCACGCTGCGGTTCCTCGCCCACCTCGACCTCATCCCCGTCGAGCTGGCCGAGCCCAGCAAGCGGTACGGGCGGTGCGTCGAGTGCGGTCGGGTGGCCGAGTGGGTCGAGCCGACCGCGCAGTTCGCCGGGCGCTGGTGCCACCTGCGCCCGGAGCGTCCGTACCACGTGCCGGAAGTGCAGGCGGAAGCCCAGGCCACCGGCTCCGAGTCCGACGCGTGGGAGCTGCTCGACGAGGCGATGGGGCCGGTGCTGCGTCAGGCGCTGGCCACCAGCCCGACGCTGTGCCGCTGCCCGTGGCTCGGCATCGGCACGCCTGAGCACGAGCGGTCCGGTCTCTGCCTGCCGGTGGTGAGCGCATGACGGCGCCGGCCAAGACCGCGGCCGAGATCATCCGGTGGGAGAACCCGCCGCCGCCGGCCCGGCCGGGCCAACACCTCACCGGCAGCCGCTGGGACGGGGTCGCCGAGATCCTGCGCGACGAGCGCGGCCGGTGGGCGGTCGTCTACGAGGGCGACGTCAACAACGCCAGCTCGATCGCCTCGGTGATCCGGATGGGCAACGTGGCCTGCTTCCGGCCCACCGGCGACTTCGAGGCGGTCTCTCGCCGCTCGTCGACCACAGGCCTGACCACGGTCTACGCCCGGTATCTCGGGGACGGGGGTAGGCGGTGAGCGCGCCGACCTTGCCGCCGTCCACCAAGGTCACCGGGCCGGGCGTCTACCAGCTCACCGAGGCCGAGTACCACGCCGATCCGGTGCCCGGCGGCTCGCTGTCGAGTACCGGAGCCCGGATGCTGATCGCCCCGTCGTGCCCGGCGCTGTACCGGCACTGGGCGGACAGCCCGCAGGAGACGACTGACTACTTCGACTTCGGCAGCGCGGCCCACCAGCTGGTGCTCGGCGTGGGGCCGGGCATCCACGAGGTGAAGGCCGACAGCTGGCGGACCAACAAGGCCAAGCAGGACGCGGCGGACGCCCGGGAGCGCGGCGAGACTCCGCTGCTGTCTCGGGACGTCAAGATCGTCGAGGCGATGGCCGCCCGGCTCCGCGAGCACCCGATCGCGCGCGCGCTGTTCGCGCCGGGCTCGGGCCGGGCGGAGCAGGCCATCGTCTGGCAGGCGGCCGGCCAGCTGGAGGACGGGCGCACGGTGCCGGTCCGGTGCCGGGCGCTGATCGACTGGCTGCGCCACCCGGGTGCCGGCCGCCTGCTGGTGCCGGACTACAAGACGTGCGCCAGCGCGGCCCCGGACGACGCGATGAAGTCCGTCGCCCGGCTCGGCTACCACGTGCAGGGTGCGTTCTACCTGGCCGGGCTGCGTGCCCTGGGCCTGGCAGACGACAGCGCCCGCTTCCTGCTGGTGATGCAGGAGAAGACGGCGCCATACCTGGTGACCGTGATCGAGCCGGACCAGACCGCGATGCGCCTCGGGGCGATGCGGGTCCGCGAGGCGATCGACATCTACGCGCGGTGCACCGAGTCGGGGCGATGGCCGGGCTACTCGGACGACGTCGTGATCGGCGAGCTGCCGCCGTGGGAGACCAAGGAACTGAACGGAGAGATCTGGTGACCGAAATCGACAGCTACCTGGTGTGGTCGAACCAGAAGACCATGTGGTGGCGACCCCGTAACAGCGGCTACACGCAGTACATCGAGGAGGCTGGCCGCTACACCCGGGCGGAAGCCGAGGAGATCGTCCGGAAGGCGACGGTCGACGGCCAGCTGAAGCACTGGCGGACCGACCCGGTCAGCGGCGCGAAGTACTGGTCGTTCGACGAGGTCCTGGTGGCCGCGCCCGAGGCGATCGAGGTGCCCTGGTGACGAACGCCCTCGACCGGCTCGCCGCGCCGGCGCCGATCACCCAGACCACCGCCGTGGAGCAGGCCCGCGCGGTGGCCGAGGTCGCCGCCGCCGTCCAGGTCGCCCAGCAGAATCCGCGCAACCTCGACCGGGTGTGGGCCGAGATGCGCGACGCGTGCAGCCGCTACGGCCTCGCGTCCCGCGCCTTCTACTCCGTGCCCAACCGCGGCAGCAACGCCTCCGTCCACCGCGCCCGCGAGCTCGGCCGGATCTGGGGCAACTTCGACCAGGGCGTACACGAGCTCCACCGCGACGACGCGGCCGGGCAGTCCGAGGTCAAGGCGTACGCCTGGGACCAGCAGACGAACTACCGCTCGTCGCGGACGTTCCAGGTACCGCACGCCAAGATGGCCGGCGGCCAGCGGCGAGCACTCACCGACCTGACCGACGTCTACCTGAACAACCAGAACGTCGGCGCGAGGGCCCTGCGCGAGTGCATCTTCGCCGCACTGCCCGCGGACTTCGTCGACGAGGCCAAGGACCTGTGCCGCAAGACGTTGGAGCGCGGGGACGGCAAGCCGCTCGACCAGCGGATCGCCGACATGGTCAGCACGTTCGCCGGGATCGGCGTGACCGAGCTGCAGATCGAGACCCGACTCAAGCGGCGACGGTCGCAGTGGACGCCGGAGGACGTCGCGGACCTCGGCGTGGTGTTCCGGTCGATCAAGCGGCGTGAGACCTCGGTCGGCGACGAGTTCCCGGCCGAGCGGGTCACGGCCGACGAGATCACCGGCCAGCAGCGCAACCCGATGGACCGGGACCTGCACCTGTTCGACGAGCACCAGACCGCCCGGGCGCTCGCCTCGATCGGCCAGCAGTACGTGCCCGGCAAGGCCGAATCGCAGCCGATCACCGAGTTCTGCGGCTGGGAGACGCCGGACGGTGCCTGCAACCTTCCGGTCGGCCACCCGGTCGGCCCGGAGCTGCCGGGCTACGACGGCCACGACGTGGTGCCGGGTGGTGGCCAGTGACCGCCGTCCTGCACTCGCCGTTCTACGCCGGCCACAGGTTCACCAGCAGCGACGCCGAGGACCTGGCGGTCGCGCTGAAGGCGGTCGCCGACCCGATGCGGCTGCGGATCCTGTCGCTGCTGTCCGAGCGCGGCCCGATGCGAGCTGCCGACCTGGTGCCGCTGCTCGACGCCAAGCAGCCGAACGTGTCGCACCACCTGACCGTCCTGCATCAATCGGGATTGGTACGCAATCAGGTCGACGGTCCGGACGTGCTGCGCGCCATCGATGTCGACCGCATGTCGCGGTTGGCGCTGCTGCTCGACCCGCACGGCGGCCGTCGATGACCCGGGCAGAGCGGGGACTCCTACTGGAGCTGTTCCGCTGGGCGCGCACCGAGGGCGTTCGGCGGGACGGCGCGATGCGCTGGACCAGTCCGCCGCCACACCGCTGGGGCGTCGACTTCTGGAACGGCATGGACGACCGCGACCTCCAGGTCTGGCGCGAGGGCCAGATGGTCGCCGCGAACTACCGAGTGACCTCGATCGCGGAGGCGGTCGACCAGCTGGTGGCGCTCGGCATCGCCCCGGCGAAGTTCTCCACCGCGTACCGGGCTGGCTACAACGCGGCGATGCGGGCGCACCAGATCGCGCGGTCGGTGCCGGACAAGCTGTCCAGCCCGCGCGGCTGGTCGGCTCCGGAGATCTTCGCGCTGCTGCCCGCGGCCGATACCGAGCTGGCGGTGGGGCGATGATCCGGCCGCTGCGCCTCGCCGCGCTCGACCTGTCCACCGCCGCCACCGCGATCGCCACCACCCACGACGCGTTCGGCGAGCCGCGGCTGGCGGTCCGCACGCTCGACACCGCCAAGCGTCCGTTGCACACCCAGACCGACATCATCGACGTCGCGGTCCGCCGGGCGTGCGGGTTCGGGTCCGGCAACCGGGCGCTGGGCGGCCGGGTCGACCTGGTCGTCATCGAGGGCACCTTCTCCCGCCAGTCCGCTTCGGACTACCCGTTGCACCACGTCCGGGCGGTCGTCACGCAGTGGATGGCCCGGCAGCGGATTGCCTACGTCGACGTCGCTCCGTCGACGGTCAAGGTGTGGGCGACCGGGTCGGGAGCTACGTCCGGCGAGAACAAGGTGACCAAGGACAAAGTCAAGACCTCGGTCGTCGCGACCTACGGCCGATTCCTGCACATCAACCCGGCCGACGACAACCAGTGCGACGCGGTGGCACTGCTGTCGATGGGGCTCGCCGCGTACGGACAGCCGCTCGCCGACGTTCCGGACGAGCATCGACGCGCGCTGAAGGCGGTCCGCTGGCCCGAACTGGCGGTGATGCGCTGATGTTCGGACTGGGGAAGCGCCGCGAGGTCGTGATGCAGACGATCGTCCCGCCGCACGAGCCGTCCGCCGACGCCCGGCGCGCCGCCGTCCTCGAAGAGCGGATCGCGGCGGCGGGCCGGCGGATCCACGTGGCGTTGCAAGCACAGTCCCGGTTGGAGGCCGACGACCGGAACGACGAGCTGCTTGATCTGGCATGGGATCTCCAGCTGGACCTTTGCCTGCGGGCGCCGGGCAGTGCGGAGCCGCCGGTCACTCCGGGGAGGTCCTGATGGATCACCCGGACAGGGTCGCGTGGGCGATGCTCGCGCTGGTCGTGCTCTGCGCGCTGTGTGCCGGGGGCCGGCGGTGACCGCGCCGCTGTGCCGCTGCGGTGACGAGCAGGAGGACCACAAGCGCAAGGCGGCCGGCTGCCGGGCGCCGGACTGCGGGTGCGCGCGGTACGAGCCGTGCGCACCCGCGCTCTCGGCCGACGCCTCGCTGGCGGTCGACGTCGACGCGCTGCTGGCCGAGGTCCGCGACGACGTCGACCGCGAAGCCGAGCTGCGCCGCGACCTAGCGGAGGCCGTGGCGGTCCGGGCGTCCGTCGAGGCGGAGCGCGACAACCTGCTGCGCGAACTGAACGAGACCAGCACCTCGCTCTTCCACGCTCGCGGCCACATGGAGGCGTACCGAACCCAGCGCGACCAGGCGACCGAGGCGATCGGCCAGCAAGGCACGCGAATCGCTGAGCTGGAGGCGCTGCTGGAGCAAGCCGAGCAGTACGCCCGCGACCTCCAGGACGACGGCTCCGTCTTGCCGGTCGGTCGGGTCTGGGACGAGCACGTCCGCTACCTCTGCACCACGTGCGGCAGCCGGTACCGGGAGTTCCACAACCACCCCTGCGGCCGGCTGGAGCCGGTCCGCGTCCGCATCACTCTGATCGAGGAGTAGCACCCGCATGAGCATGACCGTCAACATCTCCGGCACCTTCTCGGAGAAGCACCGGCCCGACAACGGCCTGGAGCGGGTTGCCGACTTCATGGACGCGAACCGGATCACTCAGGTCCCGGTCGTCGCGATCGTCGAGTGGCACGCCAACGGCGAGAACCAGAAGGGCAAGAAGATGGCCGTCTCGATCAAGGCGATCGAGCCGGGCATCGAGGGCGACGGCTCCGACCCGGAGGGCACCGGTCAGCAGATCCGCGACCTGCTCGACCAGCTGCGTAAGCGGCAGGGCCTCGGGTCGATCGAGGACACGCTGTTCTCCGCGCCGCGCGAGGCGTACGACTTCGACGGCGAGACCGGCGAGGGCGGCTCGCGAGAGCTGGACGGCCAGCTGGAGATGCGGCTCGGCCCGGACGGCGAGCACCAGGTGCCGGAGGCCTCGGCCGAGGAGCTCCTGGCCGAGCGCGAGGAAGCCAAGGCGGTCGGCGTCCCGGCGGCGGAGTTCTCCGGCGGTGCCGAGTGATCGGCCCGGACCACTACCGGCAGGCGGTCAGCATCATCGGCGGCATCGGCGCTCAGCAGGCCGCCGGAGACCCCATCACAATCGCGGAGGCCATCGCCGCCGCGCAGGTGCACGCCACGCTCGCGCTCGCCGCCGCCACGGCGCTCGCTGCGGCAGACAGCGGCATGCCCCGGGCGGACAAGGACCGCTGGTTCGAGGAAGCAAGCTCGGGTTGGGGTTCCGATGGCTGAGGTCGCCACCGAGATCGAGATCGCGCTGCTGCGTGACGTCGCCGCCGGCCGGGTCGAGGACGACGCCGACTTCACGCCGATGCTGCTCGTCGACGGCGAGCGCACCTCGGTCGCGCAGTCCATCTGGTCGATGGAGCGCCGCGACCTGGTCGTCCAGCCGTTCACGTCCCGCCGGTGGGCGCTGACCTGCAAGGGCCAGGCCCTCGTCGACGAGGCCGACCGGTGACGCGCTCCGTTCTGGCCGCTGCCGCCCTGATCGTTTTCGGGGCGGCGGCGGTCGCCGCGCTGATCGTCACGGCCCCGGCCGCGCCGACTCCGGCCACCACGCCGTCGCCGTACGGGATGCCGCTGACCGAGTGCGCCGACGGCTCCTGGTCGACGGCGGCCGGGCCGGACGCGTGCGCGCTACGAGGAGGTGCCCATCGTGGCTGAGCAGTCCAAGACCGTCACGTTCGACCTGGACTGGCAGGGCGACCGCTACCAGGACTTCGAGACCGGCCTCATGCTGGTGCGTCGCGACGGCCGAGTGATGTTCGGCTTCATGGGCGGCATGGGGGTGCTGCTGACTCCGGACCAGGCCGAGTCGACCGCCGCCAACCTCCTGGCCGCTTCGGTCGCCGCCCGGTCCGGCGACGGGCGGCACGGTCGCCGGAACCCGCACTGCTCGAACTGCGGCGACGAGCGCGGCGGGCCAGTCGGGCACGAGATCAGCGAGTGCACCTTTCGGCGGGGCGGTGAGCCCGATGCGTAACTTCCTGCGCCGCCGGATCGCCCGGCTGCTCAACCGGCTGCCCGGCCAGTGCTCCGTCGACCTGGCGCTGTGGGCCACCCGGAACACGACGCGCACTACGCCCTGGTCGCCGCGATCGCGCGGTTGTGAGGCGATGTGCGTGCGTGAGTCCTGCCGCTCGATGGGCGACCGGATCTCGGCCGAACCGCAGTCGGCGGTCCACTTCATCGGAACCGACATGGGCGTCACCTCGTGCTGCCGTCGGACGCCGTTCGAGCTGCCGCGTGGCGATCGGCTGACTGACGACCCGTGGGCCAGCACGTGCCGCACCAGCACTCGGGGAGGTGCCCGGTGAGCCGCGGCGGCAACATCACCACCCGGCTGGACGAGCCGTACGCGCAGCAGCCCGAGACCCGGGTTGCGGCCACCGCCTACCTGGAACGAACCGGCAACGCCGACCTGCTGGCGGTGCTCGGCCTGGCCGCCGAGCAGCCTCACCCGAAGATTCCGGCCGCTCCGGTGGCATCCGGGCTCTGCCCGCGCGGTCACAAGCTGCCGAAACACGGCGTGTGCCGCAAGAGCGAGGCATGCCGCGAGGCCGCCCGGGAGCGGGGGATCCGCGCGTGATCGAGGTGACCGACGAGATGGTGGCCGCTTCCCTCGATGGCGGCGACGTCTACATCGACGCTGGCGACATCCGCGAGGGCCTGGCGGCAGTCCTCGCCCTGGTCGAGCGCGACCACCTGCAGCCGACCGCCGAGTCACCACGGTGCTCGGACTGCGGCCGAACCGCGCGCGAGCTCCGGCCCTGGCACGAGACGGTAGGCGGCCGGCGCATGGTCGTCGCCCGGCTCGGCCCGACCTGCTGGCGCAAGCGGATGGACACGGGCGGCGGACGGCAGGCGCTGCCGATCGGCGGTGGGCGGTGACCCAGGAACCGCTCATCCCCGGGCCGCGCATGGACAGCCACACCGGCATCTGGTCGCGGCTCAAGGACGCGGACGGCGCCATCGACGCCAGTGCCTGGACGCACCACCTGGACACGAAACAGCACGTCGGGAAGTGCAGCTGCGGCCAGCCGCTGCACCCCGGCACTCCCTACAAGGTCGGCTCGCGCGACGCCTACCCGGCGGTGTGCGCGGGCCCCGGCCGCCACGACGCCGTCGCGTACGGCCCGCGGCCGGCGAAGAAGAAGATCCGCAACTGAAGACGGGACCGACGTGAGCGTCACCGAATCACCACCTGAGCAGCACCCCGTCACCCACCGGCAGTGGACCGAGATCCTCGGCCGCTGCCGGTTCGGCACCGTGAAGATCGCCGGGAAGAGCTACACCGCGCTGCGGATCAAGGCCGTCGCCGAACGTGTCGCCAGCTTCGCCGACGCCGACGGCACCCGCGTGCGCCCGGGTATCGCCCGCATCGCTGTCGACCTGGAAACGGACTACCGCACGGTCCGGGATGTCCTGTCGTACTTGCGCCGTCTCGGCCTCGTGAAGGTGGTACGGGCCGGCGGCGGCACCAAGGCGACCGAGTACCGGCTGACGCTGCCCGTCGACCTGCTCGACCGTGACGACATCGAGGTGTGGTCGCCGGCGAAACAGGCGCTCGAAATTCGGCGCGCCCAGGAGCGCCACCGCGGTCGAAGAACCCGCCGCGCGGGCCGCGCGGCAAGTCGAGATTGGGTCTGAGGACTCAGCATCCGACGGGGAGATGTTGGGCCCACAGACTCAGCATTGCCTGTGGATAACTCCGAGTTGTTGGGTCCTGAGGACTCAGCATCGGCCCCGGACGGCGGCGAAGTTGTTGGGTCCTCAGGGACCAACATTCGCGGCGATGTTGGGTCCTCTGGGACTCACATGTTGGGCCCACAGGACCCAACCACCACCCAGGACCAAGACACAACTACGACCACCCAATCCGGAGAACAGGTTGAAGTAACCGTCACCGTTTCGCGCGCTAGCGGCCCGGCGACGAACCCCGAACCTTCTCCTCGGCCTGAGCGATGCGATCACGGACTGCCCGCCGGACTCCGGGCCGACGGCCAACCGCTGTGCGCACTCTGCCGTGTCGCCGCCCGCCGACCGGCCGCCCCGGCGCCGCCCGCCGATACGCCCCTCGCCGCCGTCATCCCGTTTCCGACCCGGAGGGCCTCGTGAAGATCACCAGCACCAAGCAGGCCAACCAGGTGCTGCACACCCTGCGCCGGCTGGCCAACCTCAGCCGGCCGGGCCTGAGCCGGCGGCTGCACGTCAGCTCGCAGACCCTGCGCGACCGCGAGCAGAACCGGCGCGGGCTGTCCGTCGACGCGCTGGTCGAAACCGCGAACGTGCTGGGCTACGACGTGATCCTGCTCCGCCGCGAGACCGGGCGGCCCGCGTGAAGCAGACCTGCGTGCGTTGCGGCGCGTCCACGAAGGACGGCTACGTCTGCGCCCGGCCGTGCGCTCAGAGCCTCGCTGAGGATCTTGCACAGGCCGCCGGGCATGCGGAGGACGCCTGGACCGTGATCGCCCGGCAGACGCGCTACGGAGGCGGTTCCCGGGGCGGTTCCGTCGACGCTTCGCCCGGCGACTTCACCGCCTCGGCGAAGCTCGCCCCCATCGCGACCGCCGTCGGCGGCTGGACGCGCGTCGTCGCCGAGGAGACCGGGCGCCGGCCCGCCTGGCGCGTCATGAGCGGCCCGTTGTGCCCGCCCACCGGCCGCCGGTGCGCGCACGGCAGCTGCGAGGCGCTGCGCCGGCGCGAGCCACCACCCGCCCTCGCCCTGGAGCTCGCCTGGCTCGCCCGGCAGGTCGACTGGCTGCGCCAGCACCCGGCCGCCGACGAGGCGTTCCGCGACCTGACGCACGCCTGCCACCAGCTGACCCGGCTCGTCGACCGGCCCGCCGAGAAGGAGCTGGTGGGCGTGTGCGACTGCGGGAAGATCCTCTACGCGGTCGAGGGCCGCCGAATCATCCAGTGCCCGATGCCGACCTGCCAGCTGGTCTGGGACGTCGAGCGGTCCCGCGACATCCTGCGGCGCCACCTCGGCGACAAGCTGGTCACCGCCAGCGAGGCCGCCAAGCTCGCCGCCTACCTCGACGCCGATCGGACCCAAGAGGCGATCCGGAAGCTGATCGCGGCCCGGGTGCGCGACGGCCGGATCGTCGCGCACGGCCAGATCGTCGAGGAGGCCGATGAGGCGGAGATAGCCACGGCCGCCGAGGAGGACCGCGAGCCAGAGCCGGAGGTCATCCCGCTGTACCGATTCGGCGACGTCGCTGCGGCACTGGCCGCCACGCCGAAGCGGCAACGGCGCGAGAGCAAGGTGGCAGCGTGACGCACCGTACGCGTAGTTGCGGGACTTGATCACGCGCCGTACTATTCCGGCCATCCGGGACAGACGAACCCTGCCCGAAAGCTCCGACAGGCCCCGCCCGCCAGCGGGGCCTTCGTCGTATCCGGGGGTGTGCTGGTGCCTAGATCCCAGCACCGCAGCGGCCGGCCCTGGCGCACAGCGAAAGCCCTGATGCACGCCGCCTACGGGTACACCTGCCACATCTGCGGGCACGGTGGTGCACGGGAAGCAGACCACCTCACGCCCGTGGCCATGGATCCAGGGCAGCCCATCGACTGGCGTGCCATGCGCCCAGCCCACGGCAGCAACGCACCATGCCCCACGTGTCCACGCAGAGACGGCAAGCCCAGGTGCTGCAACCAGGAGCGTGGGACAAAGTCGATCGAGGCCGTGCGCGCCTTCACACCAGCCCAGCCCTGGTGACGTTGATTTTTTGCAAAATGGACATCTGGACGACCCCGCGCCCAGGCGCCCTTTTCTCCCCCCGCAGCGTCCCCGACCCCGCACGGAGGGCTACCGATGGCGTGCTGCGACCTCCACCCGATGGTCGATGGCCGGCCCCGTCCCCGCGTTGAGACGCACGCGCCATACCAGCTGAGCCGCGCCCAGGAGGCGATCGGCTGGGCGGCCAAGTGCGGGTTGCTCCCGGACACCTGGCAGGACGACAGCCTCGACCGGATCTGCGCCGTCAACACGACCGGCAAGTGGGTTCACTTCGAGTGCGGCGAGATCGTGCCCCGCCAGAACGGCAAGGGTTCAATTCTGGAGATCCGGGCGCTGGCCGGGCTGTTCGTGTTCCGCGAAGAGCTGATCATGTGGTCGGCGCACGAGTACAAGACCGCGATCGAGGCGTTCCGGCGCTGCCTGAAGTTGCTGCGCCGGGCCGGTACGCAGGTCGGCAACAACGAGAACCTGCTGCTGGTCGACGGCCACGTCGTCAAGGTGTCGAACACCAACGGCGAAGAGGGCTTCGAGGTCCTCAAGGAGACCAACACCGACGGCGAGCTGGTGCTGTTGGCCGCTCCGCGCCGGCTGAAGTTCATCGCCCGGTCGAAGTCGTCCGGCCGCGGCTTCTCCGGCGACTTGAACATCATCGACGAGGCGTTCGCGTACACGAACGAGCAGCATGAGGCGCTGCTGTTCACGATGTCCGCCCGGGCGAACCCGCAGATCATCTACACATCGTCGCCGCCACTGAACGGCATCACCGGCGACGTGATGTTCGACCTGCGGCTGCGCGGCGACCCGACCGCGCCTCGGGAGCTGGCGGACGGGCCGTGGACGCAGGACCCGAGCCTGGCCTGGCGGGACTGGGGCCTGGCCGGCGACCTGGAGAACCTCGACGAGGTCGACCTGGACGACCAGACGCTGTGGAAGGCCACGAACCCGTCGCTGGACGTGGTGCGCGCCGGTGCGACCGCGCTGAGCACCGCCAGCGTCGAGCGGGAACGCCGATCGTTCCGGAACAACCCGGCCGGCTTCGCCCGAGAGCGCCTGGGCGTGTGGCCGAAGCGGGCGCGGGCCAGCGGCGGCGTCATCCCGCTGGCACTGTGGGCCGAGCTGGCGACCACGCCGGACGCGCACGGCCGGCCCGCGCAGGTGATGTTCGCGATCAACGTCGCCCGGGATCGGTCGTTCACTACGATCGCCGCGGTGGGCGTGCAGGCTGACGGCCGGCTCCAGCTGGCGATCGTCGCGTACGAACGCGGCACCGAGTGGGTCGTGAGGCGGATCCGGGAACTCCGCGAGCGGTGGGACCCGTTGCTCTGGGCGATTGAGGACAAGGGCGCGAACGCGTCGCTGTGGGCCGCCGACCTGGACCGCGCCAACCTCGCCGCGGCTGAGGACCGGGACAAGCCGAAGCGCGGCGAGGTCGTGGCGCCCTGGGCGAACGACGTGGCCGCCGGCTACGGCCTGTTCATCGACGCCCTGGTCGACAAGCAGCTGGCGCACCTGCGGGACGCGCCGCTGGAGGCCGCGGTGGCCGGCGCCCAGACCCGGCCGATCAGCTCCGGCGGCACGACGTGGGACGACAAGGGCGCCGTCGAGGTGAGCCCGCTGAAAGCCGTCACGAACGCGTTGTGGGCATGGCACACGTACGCCGAGAAGATCCTGGCCGCCGCGAACCCGTGGGATCACGTCTACTGACCAAGGAGGTCACCGTGTCCGTCTGGACTCGCATGGCCGGCTGGTTCGGCTTCGGCCAGCGTGCCGCCCAGCTGGATCCGCTGGCCACCGCGCTCCAGGCCCGATACCTCGGCTTCGGCGGCACGCCGGTCAGCCCGGAGTCCGCGGCCCGCAAGGTCGCGGTCGGCGCCACGATCCGGCTCATCACGAACACCGGCCGGACCATGCCGGCGCACGCCTACCGCGGCGAGGGCGGCCAGACCAGGCAGCTGGACACGCCGGCGATCCTGCGCGACCCGGATGGCACCGGACGAGGCCTCGGCGACTGGGTCGCCCAGGCGCTGTGGTCGCTCGCGGCCCGCGGCAACCTCATGGTGCACGTGCTGACGCTGGACTCGTACGGCCGGCCGGAGACGGTGGAGGTCCTGAACCCGGACCTGGTGGCTCCGGAGGTCGACGGCGACGGCAAGCTGTGGTGGCGGCCGGCCAACGGGCCGCGTATCCCGGGCGACCGGGTCGACCACACTCGGCTGTTCCCGGTGCCCGGCGTGGTGCTCGGCCTGTCGCCGATCGAGGAGCACGCGGCCACCATCGGCGTCGGCATCGCGGCCGAGAAGTTCGGCGGCGACTTCTACGACGCGGGCGGCCATCCGACCGCGCTGCTGAAGTCCCCGGCGCCGTTGACACAGCCGCAGGCCGACTCGGTGAAGAGCAAGTTCCGGATCGCCGCGAGTTCGCGTGAGCCGGTGCTGTTGCCCGACGGCATCACTTACGAGCAGATCCAGGTCAAGCCGAACGAATCGCAGTTCCTCGACGCCCAGGGCTACAGCTCGGCGGAGTGCGCGCGGATCTTCGGTCCTGGGTTCGCTGAGACGCTCGGCTACGAGACCGGCGGCACCTACACCTACGCGAACGCGGTCGACGCCGACGTCAAGCTGCTCAAGTACTCCCTCGACCCGTACCTGGCGCCGATCGAGCAGGTGCTGACCAGGCTGCTGCCGCGCGGGCAGTACGTGAAGTTGAACCGCGACTCGCTGCTGCGCATGAACCCGCTGGACCGGCACCGCGTGTACGAGATCCGGTCGCGCATCGGCATGGACACCCCGAACGACCAGCTCGCTCTCGAAGACCGGCCGCCGGTGCCGTGGGGTGACAAGCCGTACGTCGTGGCGAAGCAGCAAACCTCCAGCGGCTCCGAGTCGCAGACGGGAGCCGAGAAGTGACCTCGCACCTCGACCGCCGCGCCCGGTTCAGCCGGTCGTTCACCGTCCGGGCCGAGCTGCGCGCCGGCGACTCCGGCAGCACCACGCTCGACGGGTACGCATCGGTGACCGGCTCGCCGTACTCGGTGCGCGACTGGCTCGGCGAGTACGACGAGACGATCGAGCGCGGCGCGTTCGCCAAGACCCTGCGCGAGAAGGACGACGTCCGGCTGCTGCTCAACCACGACGGCCTGCCGCTCGCGCGCACCAGCTCGGGCACCATGACGCTCGAAGAGGACGACCAGGGCCTGCGCGTCGTCGCCGAGCTGGACCGCCGTTCCTCGCTGGTCAACGACGTGGCGGTGGCCATGGAGCGCGGCGACCTCACCGAGATGTCGTTCGCGTTCTCCGCCACCCGGCAGGAGTGGAACGAGGACTACACCGAGCGGTTCATCCGCGAGGTCAAGCTCTACGACGTCTCCGTTGTCACCTACCCGGCGAACCCGGCCACCACCGTGAAGCTGCGAGCCGCCGACCTCGAAACCATGCCCGACGACGAACTCCGCGAACTCGTCGCCCGCGCCCAGCGGCGCCTCGCGCCGCGCCTCGACGCCCAGGCCCTCGCTGGCCTGCGCGCCGCCATCGACCTGGCCTGACCGCGATGAACTACGTCCCGGTTCAAGTGCCTGCGCCTGTGATTCGGCGCCCGCCGCGGCCTGATCGGCCGCCCAAAGTCCCACCGGTCTCGTCCGGCGCCAAGCCGAACTGACCAACCGCCACCGCATCTCCGCGTTGCGCCGGAGCCCGCGCCGGACGCCCACCAGGGCGCACCACCCGGGCCACCACCCGATGCCGAACCGCAGTGGCTCACCCATCCCGCTGACCCGAAAGGACCACCGCCATGTCGGCGCTGGAAATCCTGCGGCAGCGCCTGGAAGAGCTGCGTTCCCGCATCGACACCCGGCGTTCCCGCGGTACCGAAATCCTGTCCCTGCCCGTCGACCAGCTCACTTCGGAGCTGACCGACGAGGCGACCCAGCTGCGCTCCGAGCTGGTCGGCCTGCGCTCCCAGGAGGAGCAGCTCGTCGCCCAGATCCGCGAGGAGGAGGCCGTCGAGGCCCGCCAGGACGGCGCCCGCGCGGCCCGCGTCGCGGCCGGCACCACCGAGGTGCCCGAGGCCCGCAACGTCGGTGGCGCCCGCGTCACCCGCGAGGAGCGCACCTACAGCCAGGAGAAGAACCGGCGCGGTGAGACCTCGTTCTTCGCCGACGCCTACCGGTCGCAGATGTCCGGCGACGCCGGCGCGAGCCAGCGCCTGGCCCGGCACGCCCGCGAGATCGAGGTCGAGGGCGAGGCCGTCGAGCAGCGCGCCACGACCACCGCGTCGTACGCCGGCCTGGTCGTCCCGCAGTACCTCGTCGACATGTTCGCGCCGGTGCTGCGCAACGGCCGGCCGCTCGCGAACCGGGTCAACCGGCTGCCGATGCCCGCGCAGGGCATGACCCTGGACGTGCCGCGCGGCACCACCGGCGCCGCCGTCGCGGCGCAGGCCACCCAGAACAGCGCCTTGCAGAACACCGACCAGGTGTGGGCCGACCTGGTGGTGCCGGTGTGCACCGTCGGCGGCCAGCAGGACGTCTCCCGGCAGTCGCTGGAGCGCGGCACCCCGGGCATGGACACCATCGTCTACATGGACCTGGCCCGCGCCTACAACGCGGAGATCGACCGGCAGGTCGCCGCCGGGTCCGGCGCGTCCGGGCAGATGCTCGGCATCCTCAACACCTCGGGCATCTACCAGGCGTCGGCGTACACCGCGGCGGTCACCGCGGCGACGTTCTACTCCAAGACCGCCGGCGCCGTCTCGGCGGTGGCCAGCGCGGGCACCGAGGTTCAGCCGGACGCCTGGTTCATGCACCCGCGCCGCTGGTACTGGCTGACCAGCCAGCTCGACTCGCAGAACCGGCCGCTGGCCGTGCCGTACGCCTCCGGCGCGATGAACGCGATGGCGATCAACAGCAACCCGGGCGGCTACTCCGCCGACAACGACGCCAACCCGGCAGTGCCGGTCGGCATCTACCACGGGCTGCCGGTCTTCATCGACGCGAACATCCCCACCGCCGTCGGTACCGGCCCGGAGGACCAGGTCCTCACCCTGGACTCCTCCAAGGCCTACCTCTGGGAGGACAACGGCGGCATCCCGCGCCAGCTCAAGTTCGAGCAGACGCTGGGCCAGAACCTGACCATCAAGCTGGTCCTGTTCAACTACGCCGCGTTCACCGCCGGCCGCTACCCCGTCGCGTTCGGCGTCGTCGGCGGCAACGCCGGCACCGCGGGCTTCGGCCAGATCGCGCCGACCTTCTGATCCCAGCTCCGGGCTGGTCGTCTCCCCGTTCGGCCGGCCCGGCCTGTCCCCGTGCTCCGGCACAACGAAGAGAGAGGCGACCCCCGATGTCGCAGATCGACTCGGCGGCCCGAGCCGCCATGCTGGTCCCGGAATCGACCCGGACCAACTACGTCACCGAAATCAAGCGGGCCGCCGTCGCCCGCGGTATCTCCGTCGGCGCCGCCCGGACCGAGAAGGTCAAGGCGTGGCGCACCCAGCACGAGAACGACCCGCTGGGCGGCTGGAACGTCCTGGCCGACTGGCTGGAGACTGCCGACCTGGGCGCGTCCGACGCGATCGACCCGGCTGCCGCGGCGAAGGTGCGAGCGCTGGAGTCGGCGAAGCGCGACCCGGCCAACCCGCAGGCCGCGGTCCTCGATCTGTCCGACGCCGAGGTCCGCAACGAGGTTGACGCTGCCCGGATCGCGCTGGCCGCGCAGTCCTCGGCCGACGCCCCGGTCGTCACCAAGGACGGCACCGAGATCCCGGCCAGCCGCATCGACGCGGTCCTGTCCGGCGACGACAAGCCCGCTGACGTCAGGCCGGCCGCGGCGAAGTCGACTTCGAAGTGATCGTGCGGGTGCCCGGCGGCGCGAGGCCGGGCACCCGCGCCACTCGCGACCGCCCCCTGCGCACCGAGACCCGAGGAGACTGACGTGGCCACGTACGACCTGGGCGACGGGGTGCCGCTGGAGCACGAGGTCCGCAACGCGGACAACGTGCTGACCAACGCCACGGTCGCGGTCGTGCTGAACCGGCCCGACGGGACGACGTTCCCGGCGCCGACGATCACGAACCCGTCGACGGGCATCTACCGGGCCGTACCGGTTCCGGACGCGGTCGGCACCTGGATCGGTGCCTGGTCGACCTCCGGCGCGGTCACCTCCGTACAACCGTTCAGCTTCGCCGTCGGCGACCCCGGCCCGCAGGACTATGCCGCGCTGCCTATGGTCAAGGCCGCGCTCGGCAAGACCACCGCCGACGACCGCGACGACCTGATCCAGCAGGCCATCACCGCCGCGTCCCGGCTGATTGACCGCCGCTGCGGCCGCCGGTTCTACGCCGACAAGGTCGCCACCGCGCGCACGTTCCCGGTGTGCGGCCAGTCCGCGTACGCCGGCGTCGACCAGGTGATCCTCGTCGACGACATCGCCACACTGACCGGCGTCACCGTCGAGACCGGCACGACCGGGTCGTACACGGCCGCTTCCGGGTGGGAGGCCGGCCCCGACAACGCCGCCGTCTACGGCCGCCCCTACACCGAGCTACGCGCCGGCGCGGGCTGGCTGCCGGCCACCGGCCGGGTCCGGGTGACCGCCCGGTGGGGCTGGCCGACGGTTCCGGACGAGATCGCCCAGGCGTGCCTGCTGCTCGCCGCCCGCTTCTACCGGCGCAAGGACAGCCCTCAGGGCGTCCTCGGCTCGGCGGAGTGGGGCGTGGCCCGGGTGTCCCGGACCGATCCCGACGTCGAGGCGCTCATTGCGCCGTTCGTCATCCCCACCATCGCCTGAGGAGGCCCGTCGTGGACCAGCAGTCCAACTCCCGTGAGACCGTCACCCGGCTGCGCGCCGAGCGCGAAGCGGCCACCGACCCGACCGTGATCGCTGCGCTCGACAGCCAGATCCGGCTGCACTCCGAGCTGGCCGGCCCGGACACCGAGCCGGAGCCGGACACGAAGACGCGGCCGGCCAAGACCGCCAAGTCCGAAAGCTGATGCAGCTCGCCCAGGTCAAGGCTGCGCTGCGCGACGCGGTGGCCGCCGCCGAGATCCCCGGCCTGCAATGCACCGCGTACGTGCCGGCCGAACCGCACCCGCCTGCGTTCTACCCCGGCGAGGTGGTCTTCGCGCCGAACAACAGCTTCGGCCCCGGCCCGGGCGGCTACGACACCGTCGACATCACCTGCCGGGTGCTGACCAGCAACGCCGAGGACGCGGACGGCCAGGCGCTGCTCGACACGCTGCTGTCCCGGTCCGGTCCGTACTCGATCCGGCAGGCGCTGCTGGCCGCCCGCGGCGCACCCGGCCAGCCCGCGCTCGGGGGCCTCGCCGACGACCTGATGATCGTCCGGATCGACGGCTACCGCGAGATCCCCGGCCCCAACGAGGCGTCCTACTACGGCGCCCAGATCACCGTCCGAGTCGTAGGAAGCGGGAGCTGACCGTGGGCAAGTTTGTGCTGCTCAACGCCCGGCTGTTTCAGGCCGGCGCCGACCTGACCACGGTCAACAACAAGGTCGAGCTGAGCGCCGAGGTCGAGGAGAAGGAAGCCACAGCGTTCGCGCCGTCCGGGGACGTCTACAAGGAGGTCCTCGGCGGCCTCCGGTCGGCGTCGTTGCAGGCGTCCGGCCAGTGGGAAGCCGATGACGTCGTCCTCGGCAAGATCGACGACACGGCGTGGGCCGGGCTCGGCGCGATCACCCCGATGACCGTCTGCCCAGCCACCGCGGCGGTCGGCTCGCTCGCCTGGTTCTCCGGGTTCCTGCGCACCAACTACCAGCTCGGCGACGCGGTCGGCTCAGTCGCGCCCTGGTCGTCGAACGGCAGCGGCACCTGGCCGCTGGTCCGCGGCGCCGTCGCACATGACCCGGGCACCGCCCGGACCGCGACCGGCAACGGCACCGTCATCCAGATCGCCGCGGCGTCGCCGGGCGTTCCGGCCGGCAAGCAGCTCTACGCCGCGGTCCACGTCCTGTCCGTGGCCGGCACCACGCCATCCCTGACCGTGGCGATCCAGACCGATGACACCGCCGGCTTCGCCAGCCCGACGACCGCGATCACGTTCAACGCGGCCACCGCGAAGGGCGGCCAGATCCTGCGGGCGGCCGGGCCGATCACGGACAACTACGTCCGCGCCAGCTGGACGATTTCGGGCACCTCGCCGAGCTTCCTGTTCCTCGTGTCGGTTGGCGTCGCCTGACCCTCGCGCCCCGCGCCGTCCCCCGTCAGCCCTCCGAAATCCCCAAGCCGGAGGGCTTTCTCGTGCCCGAAAGAGGTAGATCCCCATGGCCAAGATGGTCCTGCTCGCCAGCTACCTGGCGATCAACTCGGTCGACGTCTCCGCCTACACCAGCAAGATCGAGCTCTCGGTGGAGGTGGACGAGAAGGACGTCACGACCTTCGCGTCGGCCGGCTGGAAAGAGGTGCTGGGCGGCGTCAAGTCCGGCTCGCTCTCTGCGACGTTCCAGCAGGACGTCGCCGCGTCCGCGATCGACTCGCAGATGTGGGCCCTGCTCGGCCAGGTGACCACGTTCGAGGTCCGGCTGGCCAACGGCGCCCGGTCGACGTCGAACCCGGGCTACACCGGATCGGTCCTGATCAAGAAGTGGGACCCGATTTCCGGCACGGTCGGCGACGACGCCGAGGTGTCCGTGCAGTACCCGACCTCCGGCGCGGTAGCCCGCCAGACCAGCTGATGGCCGGCGAGTGGCGGGTCACCGCCGACGACCTGCGCGACGTCGGCACGGCGCTCCGGCTCGAAGAGGACGGCACCCGCCTTCGCCGGGCGCTTACGAAGGAACTCCGGACCGCGATCGAACCCGCGGTCGCCGAGGCCAAGGGTCGGATCCTGGCGATGGGATCGGCTGGCCTCTCCCACCGCGGCGAGCAGCTGCGCGGCGCGATCGCCCGCCGAGTCAGGGCGCAGGCCCGCCTGGCCGGGAAAGCCGCCGGCGTCCGGGTGCGGGTCGGCAAGACCGGCATGCCGCGCGGCTTCGCGAACGCGCCGAAGCGCACCAACCGCCACAAGCCCTGGCGGCACCCGGTCTTCGGCAACACCAACACGTGGGTCGCGCAGACCGGGTCGCCCGGCTGGTTCGACGACCCGATGAGAGAGCACGCGGCCGAGTACCGGGCGGCCGTCGAACGGGTCATCACCGACACCGCAGACCGCATCCGAAGGGGAGCACGATGAAGGTCACGTACACGCCCGGCGAGGGCGACGTCCAGATCTGGGATTTCGATCCGGACCAGGTGCCGCAGTCGCAGGCCGAGATGATCGAGCGGCGCTACGGTAGCGGCCCCGGCCAGTGGGACGCCTGGGTGGACGACTGCCGGCGCGGCGGCGCCCGGGCTCGCAAGATCCTGCTCTGGCACCTGCTCCGGCAGACCCATCACACCCTGCGCTTCGAGGACGTGCCGGACTTCCGGATGGGCCAGGTCAAGGTCGAGCACTCCCTGGAGGAGCTGCTGACCATCCGGGACCGCGTACTCAAGTCGAACCTGACCACCGACGAGAAGGACGGCGTCCTCGCCGCGCTCGACCTGGAGATCACCGAGCAGATGGGCGACGACGCGCCGCCCGCCGACGTCGAGCCCGCCGAGGCCGGCTCGGGAAAAGCCTTGCCGAACTCCGCCTGACCCACCTGGCGCTGTTCGCGAACGTGCTGCATATCCGCCCCTGGGAGATCGGCTGCCTGCCGGTGGCCGAGTTCCTCGCGCTGTGCGACTGGCTCGACGACTACAACCGCCCAGCCGAGGAGGGGTAAGCCATGTCCGACACCTCGCTCGTGTTCAACCTGCTGGCGAAGGACTCCGTGTCCCGGGTCCTGGGCGTGATCGGCGGCGCGTTCCGATCGGCCGGCCAGACCGCCGAGGCCTCGATGGAGAAGGCGACCGTCTCGACCGCGCGCCTGGACCGGCAGATCGAGGAGACCGAGCGGGACCTGGCCCGGCTTAACGCCGAGTTCGCGGAGACCGGCGACAAGACCCTGTTCGGGAAGATCACCCGGGACCGTCAGCTGCTGGCTCAACTACGCCGGGTCCGTGACGAGGTCGGCCGGGCCAACGACGAAGTGCGTCGCAGCGGCGAGGAGGAGGGCCGGGCCGAGGGCCGCATGCGGGCGCTCGCGTCCGCGTTCTCCGGCGGCGTGTCCGCGGTAGGCGGCTTCGGCTCCACGCTCGGCTCGGTCACGTCCTCAGTGTGGGGCATCGTGTCCGCGCTGCTGGCCGCCGCTGCGGCGGCGGCGTCGATCGGCCCCGCGCTGGCGTTGGCCGGCGGCGCGCTCGGCTCACTGCCCGGCCTCATCACCGGCGGCGTGGCGGGGATCGGCGCGCTCAAGCTCGGCCTATTCGGCCTGGGCGACGAGTACAAGCGGTTGACGACCGCGACCGGCGGTGGTGGCGGCGGAGGGGGCGCCACCAAGGCGGCCAAGGACTTCACCGTGGCCAACCGGGCCGTCGCCGACGCGGTCAAGGCCGTGGCTCGGGCCGAGCGCGACGTCCGCGACGCCCAGCGCGACGCACTGGAGGCGCAGAAGGCGATCAACGACGCCCGGGAGACCGCCGCGGACCGGATCCGGGACCAGGCGCTCGACATGGAGTCGGCGCAGCTCGACCAGGCCGACGCGGTTAAGGAGCTTGCCGACGCGCAGGCCGACGTCGACAAGGCCAAGGCACTCGGCGACCCGACCGCGCTGGCTGAGGCCGAGGAGCGGTACAAACGGGCCGAGCTGGCGGTCCGGCAGGTGAAGGCCCGGCTCGACGACCTCACCCAGGCGACCAAGGAGAACACCCGCACCGGCGTCGAGGGCTCCGACGAGGTGGTCCAGGCGCAGAAGCGCGAGCAGGACGCCCGGCGCCGGGTCGCCGACTCGATCGAGGCGGAGAAGGAAGCCGAGCAGCGCCTGGCGGTCGCCCGCAAGGCACTCAAGGACCAGCAGGCGCAGGGCGCGTCCGGCGGAGGTGGCGGGGGTGGCGCCGGCCAGCAGATCACCAAGCTGGCCCCCGCCGCCCGCGCGTTCCTCAACACGATCCTGGCGCTGCGGCCGGCGTTCGAGGACCTGCGCCTGGACGTGCAGCAGGCCATGTTCGCCGGGCTCGCGCCCAAGCTCCAGCGCCTGGCCGAGGTGTGGAAAAACCCGCTGCACACGACGCTGGTCAACTACGGCAAGACCTTGAACGGGATCGCGAAGACCCTGTTCGACAGCGTCTCGAAGAAGAGCTTCGTCGACAACCTCACTGCGGGCGCCGACTCGGCGCGCACGGCCCTCGACCGGGTCGGCCGCGCGGTGGCCGGTCCGCTTGTCGACGCGTTCGGCCGGCTGGCCCGGGCGTCCGGCCCGTTCGTCGAGAAGCTCGGCGACCTGATCGGCCGCACGGTGGAGAGGTTCTCCGCCTGGATCAAGTCGGCGGACAAGAGCGGCAAGCTGGACCGGTTCTTCGCGGGCGCGGCGAGCACGCTGGAGAAGATCTGGACGCTCGGCGGCAAGGTCGTCACCGTCATGGGCAAGGTCATCGGGATCATCTACCCGCAGGCCAAGGCCGGTGGCGATTCTGCCCTCGACTCGGCCAACAAGGCGCTGGACAAGGTGTCGGCCTGGCTCGACAAGCCGGAGAACCAGCAGAAGATCACCAACTTCGTCGCCAAGATCGGCGAGTTCGGGTCGGCACTGCGGGACGTCGCCAGGATCGCAGGCAACCTCGGCGGAGTGGTGTCGGCCGCATTCGGCCTCGTCAAACTGAAGCTCGAAGGTGCCATCGGCACACTCCGGCTGCTCAAGCTCGCCTGGGACAAGATCTCGACCGGGGTGCGGTGGATCCGCGACAACGGCCCGAGCGCCTGGGCAAGCTTCAAATCCGGTCTGACCTCCGCGTACAACACGGTCGTCGATCGCGGCGGCCGGATCGTCAGCTGGGTGCGCGGCCTGCCGGGCCGGATCACGCGTGCGTCGCGCGGCATGTGGAACGGCCTGTGGTCCGGCTTCCGTGCCGTCGCGAACCGGATCATCGGCGGTTGGAATCAGCTGAACTTCACGATCGGCGGCTCGTTCATGGGGATTTCTGTCCCGTCCGCCAGCTTTGGCACGCCCGGCATCCCGTATCTGGCCAAGGGCGGCAACATCACCCAGGGCGGCGCGGCGGTCGTCGGCGAGGCCGGCCCCGAGCTGCTCAACCTGCCGCGTGGCGCGCAGGTCACCCCGCTGTCTGGCGGCGGCGGCCTCGGCGGCACGATCGTGGTCCGGCTTGAGTTTCCCGACAGCGAGTTCGGCCGGATGATGACGCACGCGGTCCGTACGCAGTCCGCAGTCCGAACGACGCTGGCTCGGCAGCTCAAGGTCGTGGTGACGGCCTGATGGCGTTCCCAGTCACCCCGTTGCCGCTGTACGTGGGCCTCGCCGCCGGCGCCGACCCGGTCACCCCGGCCACCTGGACGATCGACGACATCACCGCCGACGTCCGAGTCGGCCAGGGCGTCACCATCCAGGCCGGCCGCCAGGATGAGGGCGACGTGGTCGGCGCGACCACGCTCAACGCGACCCTGGACAACCGGGGCGGCCACTACTCGCGCGTCAACCCGCTCGGGCGGTGGTACGGCAAGCTCGACAAGGGCAGCCCGGTCCAAGCCCGCATCAGCCGGATCGCCGATACGTTCAGCCGGACCACCGCGTCCGGGCTCGGCACCGACCCGGTCAGCGGCATCACCTGGACCGGCAACACGGCGTTCAGCTGCACCGGGACTCAGGCCCAGGTGACCATCGGTACCGACAACTTCACCGCGACCACGATCGCCAGCCAGGTGACCGGCTACGACCTGGAGATCTCGTACACCAGCGCGGTGTCCGTGCTGCCGGTCGGTGCCTCCTGGGTGATGTCCGCCGTGTTCTGGTACGACGCCACGAGCCTCTCCTACTACAAGGCGCACACCGAGTTCCAGCCCGGCGGCGGGATCGTGGTCAAGGTCCAGCGCGTCGCCGCCAGGAACTACATCGACGTCCTCGGCATCACCGCGACCGGCGTCACTTACACCGCCGGCGCAAAGATCCGCACCAGGATTCTCGTCGTCGGCGGCGCGATCCTGGTCAAGGTCTGGCCGGCCACCGGCAGCGAGCCGGCCGCCTGGTCCGCCTCGGTCACCGAAACGATGCCGCAGTCCTCCGGCGCCGGGGTCGGCCTGGAGATGTGGCGGGTCGCCGGCATGACCAACGGCAGCTCGGTCGTCGCCAGCGTGGATGACTACCGGGTTGACGTGATCCGGGCGACCACCCCTGTGCCGGAGTGGCCGGTCCGCTGGGACCAGTCCGGCAAGGACGTCACCGCGCCGATTACCGGCTCCGGCGTGCTGCACCGCCTGTCGCAGGGCCAGGAGGCCCTCCGCAGTCCGATGTACCGGATGATCACCCAGTTCTCCTCGCTGGTCGGCCACTGGCCGCTGGAGGACGGCTCGGGCGCGACGCAGCTGGCCAACTCCGTCTCCGGGGGCCGGCCGGGGTCGTGCACGGCGAGCCTGACGCTCGGCGCCGACGGCGGCCCGGGTGGCGCCGCCTCGGTCGTGCAGTCGCCGATCGACTCGACGATGAGCGGCATCTTCCGCCGCAGCAGCGCCACCGCCGGGTGGCAGATCTCGTTCGGTGCGAAGCTGGCCACGACCGCGCCGGTGGCCGAGACGACCATGTTCACCTGGACCACCAGCAACGGCTACCTGTGGACCTGGGCGGTCAGAAGCACCACCTTCCGGCTCACCGTCACCCAGGACGACACGGTGCTGATGACCAACGCCGTCACGTTCGGCACCGGCTACTTCCCGACCAACTGGCTGGACTACCGGTTCAAGGTGTCGGCGAGTGGAGGGACGGTCACCGTCGAGGCCGCCTGGTTCTCCACCGACCTCGGCGCGATCGGCACCACGTGGACGTTCTCCGGCACCCCCGGCGCGCTGGCGTCCTGGCGCATGGCCACCAACACCGCCACCGCCGACGCGCTGTGGACACACATCTACGGCGTCACCGGGCTGGCCGACAACCTGCAATCCAGCGCCGTCCAGAACGCGTTCGACGGCTACACCGGTGAGCTCGCGGGCAACCGCGCCGCCCGCCTTGCCACCGAAGAGGGTATCCCCCTGGTCCTGATCGGCCCGGTCGGCACGAAGATGGGCCCGCAGCGGGCCGCGACGATCCTCGACCTGCTCCGCGAGTGCGAAACCACCAACCAGGGCGTGCTGTCCGAGCGCGGCGCCGGCCTGGCGTACCTGAACCGGGTCGGGCTGTACAACCAGGTGCCGGTGATGACGCTCGACTTCAACGTCGGCCACGTCGCCGCACCGCCCGAGCCGACCGACGACGATCTCCGGTTGAGAAACCGGATCCGGCTGTCGCGGCCGTCCGGGTCCGAGGTGACAGTGCAGGACGACACCTCGATCTCCCGGTCCGGGGTCTACGCCGACGACGTCGAGGTCAACCTGGCCACCGACCCGCAGCTCACCGACCATGCCTGGTGGCGGCTGCACCTCGGCACCGTCGACGAGCCGCGCTGGCCCCGGATCAGCCTCAACCTCGCCCGGAACCCGTCGCTGATCGGCGCCTGGTGCACGGTCCGGGTCGGCTCCCGGATCACCGTCGCCAACCCGCCCGCGACCTTCGCCGGCCAGTCGCTCGACCTGATCGTCGAGGGCTGGACCGAGCGGCTCGGCCCGTACTCGTGGGACGTCGACCTGGTGTGCTCCCCGGCCCGGCCATGGGACGTCGCCGTGTACGACTCCGCGGCCAGCCGCTACGACTCCCGGACCACCACGCTTGCGTCAACCGCCGCGGCCGGCGCCACCACGCTGGTGCTGACGATCACCAACCCGGCCGACGTCTGGTCCACCAAGGCGGCCAGCCAGCCGTACGACCTCGTGATCTCCGGCGAACGGGTCCGAGTGCCAGTCGGCGGGATGAGCACCGTCTCCGGCACGGGTCCGTACACGCAGACCATCACCGGCGCGACCCGGGCGATCAACGGCATCGCCAAGAGTCTGCCGGCCGGGTCCGAGGTCCACATCGCCACGCCCGGGCGCTACGCCCTCTGACCTGGGAGGTCCCGTGCCCAACGCCGGCGACATCATCTTCGCGTCCGACTTCGAGTACCTGGTGGCGCAGTCCAGCTCCACCAGTAGCTCAGCGGCGATCGGCACGACGGAGACCGTGGTGGTGACGCTGCCGTCCGCCACGTACCTGGCCGGGTGTGCCTACCGGGTCAAGGTCACCGGCGGCCTCGTCATGTCCACGACGACCGCCCCGGCCGGCTGGAACCTACGCAAGACCAGCACGGCGGGAACGGCCGTCATCCAGTGGCCGCGGTCCCCGGCCGTCGGTACCACCCTCGCCGTCGACATCGGCCTGTCCGAGCGGTACTTCGTCGTCGGGGCATCCGACGTGACCACCGTGCTGGTGCTGTCGACCGTCGCCACGGCCGGCGCGACCGTGACCCACGCGGCCAGCGCGCAGTACCCACGCGGCGTGGACATCCACTTCGTCGGCCCGTCATCGAAGTGGCCGAACGCCGTCGTCCTGAGCTGATCGGAGACCCTCATGGCCACCAACAACCCGGCGAACATCCTCGCGGTCCGCGCCCTGCTGATGAAGCCGCTCGGACTCAGCGCTGTCGAGCTGGGCATCAAGGGCAACGTCGCGCACGTGAAGTCCGGCTCGTCGTACCACCTCGGCATCGGCGACCTGCGCAGCGACTCGTACTCCCTGATCGAATCGAGCCGGGACGGCCGGTACGCCACCGACGACGCCGCCGCGCTCGACATCGGCTACTTCAACATCACCGTGCGGGGAAAGCGGCACACGCTGCGGACCTTCAACGCGTGGATGGTCCGCCAGCTCGAAGCTGGCACCGACGACACCCGGGATATCCGCGAGTTCATCTACTCCACCGACGGTGAGACGGTGCACCGCTGGGACCGGCTGAAACGGCGCACGACCGGCGACCTGTCGCACACCGGGCACTCACACGTGTCGTGGTTCCGCGACGCGATCAAGGGGGGCCGCGACCTCACCGCGGTGTTCCGCCGCTACCTGACTGAGATCGGACTACTGGAGGACGACATGCCCAGCATCGACGAGATCCGCAAGGTCATGCGTGACGAGCTGCACGGCTGGACCGAGGAGGACCCCGACTCCACCAAGAACCCGAAGGGGCAGGGCAGGGTCGGCGGCTGGATCCGGATGTTCGAGCAGCGCGCCCGCAACCGGCACGCCCAGCTCCTGGCGGCGATCACCGGCAAGGACGTCGACGAGCAGGCGGTGGCGGCCGCCGTGCTGGCCGGGCTGACGCCGGCCCGCCTCGGTGCCGCGATCACCGCGGCCGGCCTGACCCCGCAGACGCTCGCCGCGGCGATCCCGGCGGGGCTGGCCAGCGAGGTGGTCAACGAGCTGCGCGATCGGCTCGCGGCGTGAGCGTAGCCCAGCCCGGCTCGGGGAAGGGTAAGGCGTATGCATGAGCACACGGCGCACCTCTCGGCCACGTCGTGGACGCCCGTCCGGCTGGACGCTCTTCAAAGACATCACGGTCTACCTGGGCGGGTGGGGGCTCATCTGGCACCAGGCCCTGCTCGTCCGGCCGGCCGATTTCAATCTGACCCTGACGCTGGTGGGCGCGGCGCTGATCGGGGTGCCGGGCGCGAGCCAGCTGCTGGCCGCGCGTACCGGTGGCTCGCCGTCGCCGGATCCGCCGGAGGACTCGGAGCCGTCGCCGCTCTCATCGCCGAGCGGCTCGGGGGCTGACCGATGACCATCAACGAGGTCGACGCCCAGCGCCGCGGCTACTACTGGGTGGCCATCCTGGCGTCAAGCATGGCTACCGGTACCGCCGCGGTGGCGATCAGCTTGCACGCGCAGGCGGAGTCCGAGCGCAAGCTCTGCGGCATTGTCATAACGCAGGACGAGGCCTGGTCGTCTTCGACCCCGACCACGGTCACCGGCCGGCGGGTGGCCGAGGCGATGCGTCAGCTGCGGCGGGACCTAGGTTGTCGTGCGGAATAGCATTATTCGGACGGTGATAATGCTGCTGGCGCTGACCGGTCAGAAGCGAGCATCTAGCGAACTCGCTGAACGTCAACGTGTCCGATTTCTTGTTTTGATTCAGGCAAATCACGCATGCCGGGGTATTTTTTGGACTTGGCAGCTTCAATATTGTACTGACTGAATGCGTACTGCGTGGCATCATCTGCCATGACGGCAATTATCCGAAAGTGTTTCACCGCACCTGAAGATCCTTTTGCGTCGCCCACCCAGTACGGGCATCGGAAATCGCCGTCATCCGCCGGCGCACAGGGTCGGTCGCTCGGATGGTAAACGTTGCCGTCATCGATAGCCTGGGTCACGAACCAGAGGATTTTATCCTTAGGTGGATTGTGAACCTTTCCGGCGAGCATGATCTCGTGCGGTACGGGACCAGGGAGGGGGTTACTGATATCAATTCTCGGCTCATTGCCGAGCACTTTATCGATCTTCCCGCTCCACCAGGATTGGGATGCCATCGTGCTAATCAAGGTGACAACTGCAGTCAAGAAGGCGATGACCGCCGTCCGAAAATCCCACGCGGAGGACCGGTTCGGCGCTGCAGTGGCGCTGCTGGACTGGAGGGTAGTCATTGCATGATCCGCCTTATCGAAAGATCCTAGGGGCGGTCTAAGTAGAACACGGGAGCGCAACCAGCGCCTCAGTTGGAAGCTATCGGCGCTGCGCTCGGATGAATGAATGACCTCAGGCTGTCGAGATGAAAGGTTCTCATTCATCTTAGAAGCTTGTCGATCTTGCATCTGCTCATGACGGGTGGAAGAAACTCACCCCGGAACGGCACCGGCACCATTCCCATCACTTCCAGGAGGTCATCATGCTCGCTCGTGTCCGCAAGGCCGTCGTGGCTGGCGTCGGAGCCGGGGTCGCCGCCGGCGTCGGCGCGCTCGCCACCTCGGGCGCGCTCACCCGCGAAGAATTCAGTAAGGCGCTCGGCGTAGCCCTGGTCGCCGCGGGCGGCACCGCTTGGGCGACCTGGCGCGTCCCGAACGCCAAGGCGCCGGCGCTTCCGGCCGTCGCCGAGTGAGCGCCTGGACCTGGGCCTGGCTCGCCTGGGGCGCGATCTTCTGCGCCATCGAGGGCATGGCCCTGTTCAACAGCCGGTCCGGCGACACTCTGTCCGAGCATGCCTGGGCCTGGCTCGGCTACGCCGCCACCGGCCAGGGCCCGCAGGAGCTGCGGCGGCCGTCCGGCTGGACCCGGCTGCGGCGTTTCCTGCTGCTGGCCGGGCTCGCCTGGCTGGTTGTACACCTGCTCACCGGCGGTGTCTTCTAGAACCAGGCCCGCGCCTCAGCGGCTGCAAGCCGGGCCACATCGTCGACCGACAGCCGCGGCACGCCGTCCTCGTCGACGAGCGCCACCATCCCCTCGCCGGTCTCGCACCCGGCCCGTACCTGATGGTCGAGCACCGCGATCAGCCGCGCGGCGATCCGCGCCTGCAAGTCGTCCATCGGCCGACCGTACGCCGACCCAACGACAACGCGCCCCGCCTGTGGACAACCCACGGGGCGGGGCGCTTCAGCGTGTCCGCGGTCAGCCGTTGCAGTCCCGGACCGCTTTGCCGTACGCCGGGTCCGCCGCCACCTCGCCCTTCGCCGCCCGGTACTTCTTGCCGCCGACACCCCATCCGGCCGGCGCCCCGGTGCTGGCGTCTACCTGGTAGAGCACCGAGCCGTCCGCGCAGTTCGACGCGCCGACGAACTGGATCCCGCCGCTGGCGTCCTTGCAGCCATCCTTCAGCTTCGAAGCGTCGATGACGTTGCCCGGCACGAACACCTCCGCGCACGCGGGCGCTGCGTTCGCCGCGGCCACCGCTGACTGGACCGTCTGCACCTGCTGGCTGTCCGCGGCCGTTGGATCGTCGGACCGCTTGAGGAAGAGCCAGCCGGTGCCAGCCACCGCGATGATGCCGACGACGAGCGCGACCCAGAGAACCGGGCTGGTGCGGCGCGGCTGCTGGCCGGGCGGGCTGTCTCGGGGCTCGTATCGGCCGCTGTACCCGCTCGACGAGTGGCTCTCGTAGCCGCCCCCGCCGGGCGAGAACCAGCTACCACCCGACCCTGGACTCGACATCGTGATCTCCCTGACTCCGCGTCTGCTCCAGGTTTATACCGCAGCGCAAGGGGTTGCGGGGTCGAGTGTGGATGATCGGCGTCGATTTCCATCCGATCGTCTGATCAGGCAGGTGCATCCGTGGCATCGAGGACCCACTGGACGTAGGCAGGGTTCGCCGCGATCACCGGCAGGGCGATGATGCATGGGACGTCGTACGGATGGTGGTCCTTGGCGTAGTCGACGATGCTCGGCACGAGACTTGTGCGGGTGTGCAGGGCAACGCGGGCCTCGGGCTCGTCCTGGACATCGCCCTCCCATCGGTAAATCGACCGGATCTGGGTGACGGTCTGGCCGCAGGCCGCTAGGCGAGCTGTCACGAGGCCGCGGGTGAACTCGACAACCTGGTCCTCGGTCGGGCCGGTGATGATCACTTCGGAGATCTCAGTGTCGCTCATGCGTTGGAGCCTTCCCTTCTTTCAGCTGGTTGACCAGCGCGATGGCCTCATCCTCGGTGCGTGCCATGGCGCTCCACCCACTGATGATCGGGCCGTCGTAGCTGAGGCCCACCCATCGGCCGGTCATCTGGATGCCATGTTGGTGAAGAACGAAATACATCGTCCCCTTCGAGCGGACGGCGCCTTCATCCGCGACGTACCAGCCCATGAGGATCTCGTTGTCCCAGATCCTCATTTCGCCTCGCCAGAGGTAGCCGCCTTCTTCGAAGGCATGGGTGCCGCGTGTGACAGCGGCGATGTCGAGGGAGTCGCCAGTTTGACGGATGTGCGCCTGGTGCGAGCTCAAGATTTCACGGCCCTTGTTCCAGGTCTGCCAGCATGCCCACCAGTTGCCCGAGACGTCGACTCGCTGGGTCGGCTCGCCGGCGAGTTCGTCAAGGGAGATGCGTAGAGCCTTTGCGATGGCGTTAGCGATGGGCAGGGTCGGTTGTCCTTCGCCTGCCTCGTAGCGCCTGATCTGCCGCGTGTCTACGCCAGCGAGTGCAGCCAGGTCAGCCTGCGTTAGTCCCAGCTCTGCTCGGCGCTGCCGGATGATCTCTGACATCTCCACCCCCACATCCTCCGAGGCGGGGTGCGGGGGATTCAACGGGGGTCCGGACGGCTCCGAGCGGCCATAGGACGAATGCGTCCTTGACATAGGACGAATATAGCCGCATGGTGGGGACGGGAACGCCCTGTTACCGGACAAGATAGTCCTATGGGTGGCCCATCAAGCGCGGCGACGCGCAGGTGGTCAGGGTCCTCACTCCCGATCGCGAGGCCTGCCCGTCGTCGCCCTTAGCGCGGTGGCGGCCGGTACTCGATGTGATCACGCCCCTTATCGGGTGGCCGTCCGCCACCGCCTTGGATCCCGGAGCGGCTCAGGGCGGAGGCGATGGGTATGCGCAGCACGGTGATCGAGCACGGCCGGTGCCGGCGATGGCGGCGGTGCCGCCCGTGGGTGGTCGGCTGCCGATGCGGGGTGGACGCGTACCCCTGCCCGGCCGAGCGTCACCGTGCCCAGCAGGCCGGCCGGCTCCGGGTCATCTCCGTTCGCGGGTTCTAGGGGAGGATCGATGGAGCGACGTGACTATCCGGCCGGGGTGATCTTCCACGCGCCGCACTGCATCGAGGGAGGCAACTCCCCGGCGGTCGAGATCGACATCGCCATGAGGACGTACCCGTCGCACCAGCTGCACTTCTGTTTCGGCGGTGTCATCCCAGCGGAGCTGGAGGGCATGGCGCCGCAGGACATCGTGCCCTTTGTCACCGTCGAACAGGTCGAGTACGGCCGCCACGAGTACCAGCCGTCGGACCGGTGGCCGGACGACGCGGTCCGGGCGCTGTGCCGCGTGTGCCAGGGCACTCACGGAGACGCCGCACCCAGCGGGCCGGCGCCGCAGCCGCCGCTGCGCGGGCAGGTGGTCTGATGCTGCCTCGCTCCGGGGATGTCATCCATGTGACCAGGGCGGCGAGCGTTCAGTTCGCCGAGCCGATCCTGTTCCGGGTCATCCGGGTGCAGAACTGGTCGACGTACGAGGGCTGGGTGTGGCTCGACGGCTACGAGCTGAACTCGGCCGGCAACGCCCTAGAACGCCGCTCCATCTTCGTGCAGGTCAAAGGCCTTGTTACGGCGGGTTCGCGGTCAGTCAGCAGCCGCCACCCGCATGACGTCCGCTCGACTCGGGCGGCGGCCTGATGACCTCCGAGATCGACCGTGAGTCGCTGCTGTGGCGCAACCGGCGCCTCCAGGCCGAGCAGGAAGGCTGGCCACCGGAGCGCCTTGAGGAGATCGCCGACCTGGAGCGGCGGTTTCCGGACTGGTACGTGAGCTGGCGGGAAGGACAGGATGGCCGGCCCGGATGGGAGCAACCGGCCGGCTACTACATCCGGCGTCGCGCTCGGCGGGACTTCGAGCCGGCCGCTTACGCCGCCACGGCCGCCGATGTGCCGGCGGCGATCCAGGACTTCGAGGATCAACTGGAACGGGCGCGCTGGGAGGGGCGGCGACTGTGGATCGCTCGCTGACCTTGGTGGAGGTGATCGCCTCCGCGGCGTACCCGCTGGGGGCCGGTACCGCTCCGGACCGGTTCATCCGACGGCTGGCCGCGCTGGTGCCCAACTTCCTGGCAGAGGAGCCGAACAGCCCGGACGCGACCGGATCCCCGGACCTCTACTTGGCGGCGTCAGCTGCTCCGCGCGGCTCAGGAATGGGCTTCAGCGTCACGGTGGAGCTGCCAGGTGAGCAGGGGTACCGGCCGATAGACGAGTGGTGGGTGACCGGCAGCAGCGATAGCCAGGTCCAACTGGCACTGACGCTGTCTCACAACGCAGGCGAACCGGAGTTCGATCACGCGATCCGGCTGCTACGGGCGCACGGGGCGCTGCCGGGCAACGGCATGAGGGGCTACCTGGCGGCACGGCTTGCCGCCCTGCGCCGCCCTCTGGCTCGGTCAGTCGGCTGACACCATCGGTGAGCTGGCGCCGGTCGGCGATCATGACAGTAAGTATTAAGTCAAGGTCGTTAAGTAATCTCCGGAAACTTTGTCCGTTCGTACAGGCTTTCGACTCTTTTGTCGTTAATCACTCGACGTACGTACGGTGTCACTGCGAGGATTGTTCGCGTTCTCATAGACATCTCGCGATGTGGGGGTGTCCGGCTTTGATCCTCGGGGGAGGACACATGAGACGCGCGCTCATCTATGTGCCAGCAGGCTTGGTCGATGACGCCGAGTACGCCAACGATTGCATCGCCTACGCGCGTCGACGTGGATGCCAAGGGGCACCTCTGATCCTCCGCGACTGGATCGACGTGGAGAGTGCCATGTCGGCCGGCTGGTTCTGGTTGGTCGTCGTTGCCAGACGCGAACACCGAGCGGGTCATCACCTTGGGCAGCGCGCCGAGGTGGCGGGCGAGACCGTGGCCCCCGTCATCGACCTGGGGGAGCAGCGCGCCGTGGCGACAACTCGACAGATCATCTGCGCGCCCTACGTCGGGCGGCACCGAGTGGCTGCGGACGTGCAGCTGGCTCGACGTCCAGTGTCAACGATGACGGCGGAGCGAGTGCGGCGGATCCTCGCCGGTATTGAGTCGGCGCCAGCGGGAATTGACCCGCTGACCGTGGCGGCAATGCGATCCATCGCCGCTCAGCTCGACGGCCTCAATTGATCGTTACTCAGCGTGCAAGATCAAGGGTGTAGAAATGGGTGTACTGCATGGGGGTGCGTGGCGGTGCATGATCTACAGCGCCGCTGGTAATGCGCCACAATGCACCCCCGTGCAGGAACAAACTACCCACTCATAATCCCTCGGTCGCGGGTTCGAGTCCCGCCCGCCCCACCCTTTCTACCTCGGTCTTCGCTTCGGCCGCACGGCGTCGAAGGCCGGGGCGGCGTGATCAGTCCGCGAATAACCCGCATTCTCGCGGGTCGCGGCCTGGTCGAGACAGTCCGCGACCTGGTCCAAGTCGTCCTCGAAGAGGTCCGCGTAGACGTCGAGGGTCATGGCGGCGGAGGCGTGACCGAGCATGCGCTGGACCGCTTTGACGTTGGCGCCCTCTGCCGCGGCGAGGCTGGTCGGCCTGCTGGCGGGCTTCGCCCGGCATCGGCCGGCGCGCCGGCCGACTGCTTGCCTGCCGCTGATCCGTGGCTCGTGTTGCCAGGCTCAGTCAGTGGGTACGCTGCGAAGCTGCCGGTGGAGCTGCCCGGCCAGGTTGATAGCAACGGTGAACCGAAACACCTGGATCTCGTCGACGGCGAAGCTGCGGGTGATGACCGGTGGTGGTGCGTAGGCGTACACCTCGTCATCGCTCAGGCTCAGTCCCCGCCGGTGGAATGCGGCCATCGCCAGCGACCCCAGCAGGTACCGGTCTTGGCCCTCCTCTGTTTCTAGCTCAGCGATCAGTTGCGCCCGACTCGCCCAGCCATGCACGAGTTCGCCCTCGAACGTGTCGAGGAACCACCACGCGCCTTCTTCGTCCTCCAGGAAGACATCCCCGAATAGGGAGGTGAAACGGGGCGTCTTTCCGTGCGGCTCCAGCAACCACGACCACGACTCCAGTGCGGTGGCGTACTGATCATCGCTGAACTGCTTGGTGAGCTCCACGCGGGCATCTGATCATGACGAGGCGCGCCGGTCTAGGTGGGTGTGGAGCCACAGTTCTGGGTGGAAACTCGGTAGCGGTCGTAACGATCGCAGCTTGAGTTCCTCTTGACTCGGCATCCGGCGATCGCTGTCGCGCCGCTCCGCGGCTTGCCACTGGAGATGATGGTTGCCGCGATTCGCGTGCCGGCGGAGCGCAGGTCTGGCGCTGCTGTACGGCATTGAAGTACCGCAGCGCTAGCGGTCGCACCGGGCTGAGCGGATCTCCGTCAGCCCGTCTGACCTCGCATGACGCTTGATCCAACCTCGTCGCAGGTGATCCTTAGGTCCAGGATCCTGTGGGTTTGGTCGTTGTGGCTGCCGCTCTGCCTTGTGGACTGTCCTCGCAGCCCGTGGTCGCCGTGGGGGAAGCTCCGCCGGAACTGTCAGGCGCCGGCCAGGCGTGAGGAAGCGAGCGCGTTCAAAGAGACGCCTTGCTCGGCTGCGCGGATGGCCAGGCGGCGGTGGACCTCTTCGGGTACACGGACCTGGAACTTGCCGGAGTAGTGCCGGTCGGCGATAGCCACGGGCGGGGTTTCGCCGGAGGCTTCCATGTCGGCGACGATCTCTTCGGCGACGCGCTGGATGCCGATGAAGGCTCCCATGCGGTCTTCGGCGAGCCAGGAGACGGACGGTAGCTCGGCGACGGTGCCGACGTACTCGTCGTCTTCGGCTGACCAGTGGACTCGGTAGGTGTAGTGGTCCGCCACGCTCACGATCGTTCCCCCAGTTTCTCGATCGCGGTCAGCACCTGCTTGACCTGGTAGGGCTTTGCCTTGCCGCCCTTGTCCTGGATGTTGACCCGAGGGTCGCCGGGCCAGGGCATCTTGAACACGTAGTGCGATGTGCCTTGTGATCGTGGTTCCCCGAAGTAGTGCCGACAGACGAACAGCAGGTCCGCGAACCGGACGTTGTTCGGGTTCCGGCGCATCTCCGCCAAGATCGTCGCCAGTCTGTCCGCCACGTCGCCCATGATACTCGGATCAGTATCACCGGTGATACTACGAACTTGGAGGAGGCTGAGGGCCGGGACTTAGCTGTGCCGCACTGCTTCGCGGCTTGCCGCCGAATAGGGGGACGCCGTGGTGCCGCGGGTCGCCGAACGCTGGGACCAGCGGTCAGCGCCAGCGAGGCCGTGGGGCGGTGCGCAAGCAGGACGCACCCAAGATCGAAGAGTCCGCAATCAGTCCCACGAGGTCCGCAAAGACAGTGGAAGGCTGTCAGATCATGGCGAGCGTTTTTCGCAGTTCGGCGGACGTTTGTGCCAGTAGATCGACTGCGGTTTTCGATCTCATAATCTCCCGGTCGCGGGTTCGAGTCCCGGCCGCTCCACTTCAGGTCTGACCTGCGTGTTCGAGCAGGTCAAATGTGGCATTGCGCGAACCCGGGTCGCTCGGGTGTCGTCCTGGGCTGGATGTGGTAGATGGGTACATGTCCAAGAGTCGTGGTCGTCCCGCGGGACGAGGCAAGCCGAAGCGTCCGCAGCGCCCGGTGCGTGAGTTGCGGTTGTCGGACCGGTTGATGCGTGACGCGGTGACGATCGTGTCCGAGGACGGTGCGCTTGAGGTCGAGCGGTGGGCCAGTGGCTGGCTCGGTGCGGCGTGGTCGGCCGCTGGGCTCGGCGAGCGTGACCCGGAGAAGATGTTCCATCTGGAGGTGGTGGGACGGGCGTCGACTCGGCCGTCGCCGCACGGGCTGGCCGCGGTGGCGGCGTTGCGCCGTATTGCCGCTCCTGGCGAGTGGTCGATGCTGGACGGCACGCTGGAGATCTTGTCGGAGAGTCAGCCGGTGCCGGAGTGGTCGGGAGTGCCTGCCTTCGAGCCGGTTCGCGCGTGGCGGGCGGTGGATGTCTGGGACAGCGAGCACGTGCTGTTCGTCGAGTTCGACGGGCAGACGCCGCACACGGTGATGGCGCAGATCTCGCTCGCCGGCGGTGTGCTGGTTGACAAGCTGGCCGCGCTGCAGCCCGGAGCTGCGGAGACCTGGGATCGGCTGCGTGAGCCGGGCGAGGTGCCGATGCCGGCTGTCGAGTGCCCGGTCGAGGTTGCGTTGGCGGAGCTCGCGGATGCTTTGCGGACCACGGACATGACCTGGCCCCGTCACGATGACGAGGACTTCCTCGACTTGCGGGCGCTGGCGTGGTCGCGATGCCGGTCTTACCTGCCGGACTTCCGTGACTGGCAGCCGATGAGTGATGAGGAACGGGAGCACCTGCTGGACGGGTTCGCACCGGCGGACGATGCGGTCGCCAGGTCGCTGGCCGATCTGTTCCTGGACTACGGGGATGGCTACATGACCAGTGGCCCGCTGTGCTGGAGCCCGGGGCAGGTGGGTTTGTTCCTGGCCGACTGGCTGCCGCGCAAAGCGGCGCTGGACGCCGAGCAGCGCGCCGCGCTGCCGGAGGTGTTACGGCGCTGGACCCGGTATGCCCTGGAACGTCGTGCGGTTGATCCGGAATGGATCAGTCCAGTGGTCGAGGCTGTCGACACGTTCCTTCCGGCGTTCGAGGAGGCGTTCGACGACACTGCGACGTGGGGACCGGCCAAGCGGATCGCCGCAGAGTTGACGGCCCGCGGTATCGACCTCACCGACTCGGAAGCCGTCGAGGACGCGATGCGGGGCCTCAACGCCGAGCGCCTCGCTCGGCGTCTGATCGATTGATCACTCGAACGAGGTATCCCGTGTCGATGTCGTTCTGACGGCTCATAGGTAGGTGGCATGTCGATGGTTGATGCCGCGCTGCTACGACGGGCTGGTGACCTCAAGGGCGAGCTGGTGGCGTTCTCTCAGCAGCCCCGCTACGACCGGGCTGCGTCGAGTTTTCTGGCCGAGTACGGCAACGGCCTGGAAGACGCCGACGAGCAGCGGTGGATGCTGCTCTGGGATTGTTTCGTGCTGGAGCACCGGCTGGCTAACGGCCGGACGGTGGTGGAGCAGTTCGTGGACTCCCGGCCGGACCTGCCGGAGGCTGAACGGGAGATGGTGCTCTGCTGGCGCGATGTGGTGCAGGGCCCGTTCGAGGTGCAGCGCAAGGACGGGCCCGCGCTCCTGGTGGAGAGCCTGGTCGATGACCTGACTTATCGGGTCCGATCGAACATTGGCCCGGCCGTGTTCAAGCAGATGCCGCGCCGCTCGTTCATCATCGCCCGGCTGGTCGCGGTCGGTGACGAGTGGATGCTGAGCGGGCCGGTACAGATCCTGCGCGGGAGCGAGCGGGACATTGCCTATCAGCTCGCGTTGGACATGTCTTTGCGTACGCCGGAAGCGGTGTTCCGAAACCCGGACAAGATGGCATTGGCATGGGAACATCAGCGTGCTGACCGAGCACGGTTCGTCGAGTTCTTCGGCACCGACCTTCTGGTGATCCCGGGGAAACAGGCACAGGAGCGGCTCGACGGCTACTACACGCACTGCCGTGACGCGGTTCTCGGGCCGGACCCGAAGGGTGTCCCGCCTGCGGTGTCGATGTCGTTGCCGCCGGACCTGACCGATGCGGAAACGGTGGCGCTGATCTACGACGAAACGGACGGACTCGGCTTCTACGCGGAGTTCGGCCTCGTGGAGGAAGCCTTCGCGAACCCCGACCTGTTGCGGCGCCGCCGGTGGCGCGAGCAGACCCTGTCCTATCTCGAGGATGACAGCGTGGAGCCGATGGTGCTGCGCCGGCTGGCTGATCGGGATCCCGAGAAGGCGAGTGTCGTGTTCCGGCGGCTATTGAAACGGCCACGGTTCGACTGGAACCGGGACGGTGAGGCGCTGATGCGCGAGGTCAAGGCGGGCTATTTCGATCGGCCGGTGCGCCCACGGGTGAGTCCGCTCAGCGAGCGCTTGGCAGAGTTCGCCAAACGCCGCTGATCAGCAACGACAGGGCCGGCGGCTATTCGTAGTGGTATCGACAGGAGATGATGGTGATCTCGTTGGGCTCGACGGCGTACACCATGCGGTGCTCGTCGTCGATTCGCCGGGACCGGAGCCCTGCGAGGTTGTTTCGGAGGATCTCCGGTTTGCCGATGCCCTGGCCGTCGGGATCACGTTTGATGTCGGCGATCAGCGCGTTGATGCGTTTGAGGGTCTTGCGGTCCTGGGTCTGCCAGTACAGGTAGTCGTCCCAGCCGTGATCGGTCCAGCTGAGTTTCACTCCTCGGGCCCGAAATCACGCTGGGTGGCTCGGCCGGCTCGCCACTGCTCGACGCTCTCGGCGAGGTGCCTGGCGTTGGCAGGCGATCGAAGCAGGTAGTTGGTTTCCATGATCGAATCCCAGTCCTCCTTGCTCACCAGGACGGCGTTGCCACGCTTGGAGACGATCTCGATCGGGGTGTGGTCCTCGTTGACGCGCTCGATGAGCGGAAAGAGGGACTTGCGTGCCTCGCTGGCACTGATCGCTGAAGTCACGACGCCTCCCAAAGTTGTACCGGATAAGGTACCACTTCGGCGATGGCAATGCGCCGCTCCTGACACCCGTTCGGGCCGCCGACAGCGGCCCAGAACGCGACTACCTGCTACGTGAGCTGGTTAAACGTCCCGATAGTGGGCCACCGGGGATGACGGTGGGGTGGCTCGCATGATGCAACGTCCGGCCCAACTCGATTGCATGCGAACCACTTCCGGTGGTGGGCTGTCGTCGGTAGCTGGTGGAGGGCCGCAGGCGGTTCTATCCTGCGCGGGTGTCTCCACTCAGTGATGCCCGGCTCGATGCCTTGGTCGCCGAGGCGGTCGTTGATTGCTACGACGAGGATGAGCAGCTCAATGGCCTTTTCCTGATGATCGAGGAGAACCTGGCGCTGCCGTTCGGCACCGAGGTTCTCGGTGTGCCGGTGGTGGTCCGAAAGGTGGACCTGCGTTCGGCGGGGATCGTGGCGGTCTGTCATCGTGGCGGGCTGCGGCAGGTTATCGGAATCCTGGATCTGCCGTTGCCGGATCCTGCGCCAGACGGCGCGCAGTGGATCGAGGCGTACCGGTGGTGGGCGGCCGGTTCATGAGCGAGTACCAGTATTACGAGTTCGTGGCGCTTGATCAGGCGTTGACGGCGGAGCAGCAGGGCGAGTTGCGGGCGGTGTCGTCGCGGGGCCGGATCACGTCGTCGGGCTTCGTCAACGACTATCAGTGGGGTGACCTGAAGGCAGATCCAGCGAAGTGGATGGAGCGGTACTTCGACGCGCATCTGTATCTGGCGAACTGGGGCACACGGCGGATCATGCTGCGCTTTCCGAAGGCAGTGCTGGCGCCGGAGACGGTGGAAACGTTTTGTGCCGGGGAGTCGGCCCGCTGTTGGACGACTCGTACCCATGTGATCCTCGATCTTCGTAGTGAGGATGAGGACGGTGACGAGGAGTGGTGGGACGAGGAGCGGCGGCTGGCAGCGATCGTGCCGGTCCGGGCGGAGTTGGCCGGCGGTGATCGGCGGCTGCTGTATCTGGCGTGGCTGCTGGGTGTGCAGAATCGGGAATTGGATGATGACGAGCCCGAGCTCCCGGTCCCGTCGGGGCTGGCGAAGCTGAGCGGGCCGTTGCGGGCCCTGGCCGAATTCCTGCGTATCGACGACGATCTGCTCGATGCGGCGGCCGCGGCGAGCCGGCCGTTGACCGAAGTGGCGCCGTCGGTCGCCGATCTGCGCCGATGGGTGAAGGACCTGCCCCCGGCTGACAAGGACGAGGGGTTGCTGCGGGTACTGCGAGGTGAGGCCGGTCTGCTGCGGTCGGAGTTGCTGCGGCGGTACCACGGTACGGCGCAGGAGGACCAGACAGGGGAGCGCCGGACTGCCGGAGAGTTGCTCGCCGCCGCCGAGAATCGCTGGGCCGTGCGGCAGCAGCGGATCCGTGAATGTGAGGTGGCCGAACGCAAACGTCGTGAGGAGGCGGCCGCCGCAGCCCGCGAGCAGCGTCTGGACGAGCTGGCGCGGAACCCGGTTCAGGGTTGGAGCCAGGTGGACGAGTTGATCGCGACTAAGCGCCCGAAGGACTATGACGCGGCGGTGAGCCTGCTACGAGATCTTCAGGCGCTGGCGGTACGGGAGGGTGAGATCTTCGAGTTCGCGGAGCAGATGGCTCGGCTGCGGGAACGTCATGCCCGCAAGCCAAGCCTGATAGACCGTTTTGATCGGGCCCGGCTCGACTGACTCGGCTGTCGGGCTTGCGGCGACCGGCGTGTGAAGATTGGCCGGTGGTGTCCGTTGACGCGGTGACTGATGACGATGTCGCCCGGCTGCGTCGTGAGCTGGAGCGGTTACGGACGGAAAACCTTCGGTTGTCGCGACTGCTGGAGCTCCGGGGCCAGGACACCGCTCCAGCACCGGAGCAACTCGCCGCGATGGCCACACCCGGACCGGTCACGATGGCGTCGCCGGTGCCGGAGAAGTTGGCGCTCTACGTCAACCTGTTCCGGGCGCGACGGGATGCTTATGCGAAGCGTTGGGAGAACCACCGGCTGGGTACGGCGGGGTGGTCCCCGGCGGTGGCAGGTGGGTGGCGCAAGGGGATGGACCGGCGCACGGCAGCCTATCTGCCGCTCACCGCGGAAGTGGTTGCCGCCCATCTCGTCGGTGACGTGTTCATCGGCCTGTATCCGCTGCTCACCGACAACAGCTGCCACTTCCTGGCCGCGGACTTCGACGGCAGTACTGCGATGCTCGACGCGCTGGCCTACCGCAAAGCTGCCCGAGCCAGTGGTGTCCCGGCCCCCAGACCCACCTCACGGTGGGTGCGGGGGCTGTCCAGTCACGGTTTGACGTGGCCAGGGTGCCGTCGCACCGGTCGGGTGGCGGTTCGCAGCAGGTGTTTCGCGTCGGTCGCGGTGTCTTCCGCGGTGTGCTCGTGAGGCGGGCGGGCTGTCGTTTTCATCCTCCGGGCGCGCGGAGGATCCGGGGCGCATCCGCGGACCCGAACGCCAGCGACCCGATCGGCGCGGCCGCTTTCGGCTGTGGAGGGCCCAGCACGGCCAGGGCCTCGACCCAATAGCGGACCATCGCCCGGCTGGTGCTCTCCTCCCGGGAGACTCCCGCGTCGAGCCGGCGGCGGGCGGCCTCCGGGTCGGACAGGGCCAGGTCGGCGGCGAAGAGATCACCCCAGACGGCGGGCTTGTCGCCCAGTTCCTTCTGGCGGGCGGCCGACGGGCCGCGGTAGAAGGCGCCGGCGGTCAACGGCAGCAGCTGGATGCCGAGGACGGACTCCGGCTTGGGGTCGAACCAGGTCGCATAGTCGATCTTGGCGTCCCAGACGATGCCCGCGGTGGTGTGCGCGTATCCGGTCTGGCGGGTCAACCCCTCGCCGAGCCAGTACATCCGGGCCGTCGCCGCCTCCAGCGCGTAGTGGGCGATGCCGTACCGGGTCATCTCCGCGTTGTCACGGACGGTTCCCCAGCGGACCACGGCTTCCCAGGCCGCCACCGCTTCGCTGGACGACTCCTGGTTGTTGCCGTCCGCGAAGGGGGCGAACCCGGAGGCGGCCGAGCTGCCGAGATAGGCGTTGAAGGCCCGGAACGGCGGCAGCCCGTTCGCGGGACCGATCGCCAGGGAACCGGCGTAGTCGCGGACGATCAGGTCGACCACGTCGCCGTAGTCGCGGGCGAACGTGGGATCGGCCGCTGCCAGCACGGCTGCGGCGCGGACCAGGTAGCCGTACTGAAAGTGATGATCGTTGTAGTCCTGTGCGCCGAACTCGGCCGGCACCGCTATCAGTCCACCCCAGGTCCGGTCGTAGCCGAAGTAACGCTTGTCGGACGGTCCCGTGTAGGTCAGCCAGTCGGTGAGCTGCGGCCGCAACAGGTTGAGCGCCGCCGTACGCTGGGTGTCCGCACCGGAGGCGGCCGCGACCTCGGCGATGGTGGACAGCCGGCCGAGTTCCTTGAGCCCGAAGTAGCTGCCGCCCGTGCCGGGCGGATCGGCCAGGTCTCGGTCCAGGTCGGCCAGCACGGCTTGGTGTGCCGCCTTGCTCAGCGATACCTTCGGCATGGCGGTGAGCAGGCCGGGCAGCGGGGTCCTGACCTGCACCGCGTTGGCCGTGACCAGGGACATCGGCCCCCGCGCGTCCGGATAGGAGCCGGCCAGCGGCGCGGGCCCCGCGACCAGGCCGGCTTGGTGGTGCGGCAGCAGGGCCCAGGCACCGGCCCCACCGGCGGCCCGGCGTGCGGTCAGTGTCTGACTGACCGTTCCGGCTGCCGCGTCGTACGCCGTGGTCGCCGTGGTCTGCACGATCGGATCGTCGGTGCTGGCCTTCTCCCAGCTCGCCCGATCAGCGCCGGCCGGGACCCGGGCGACGGCGAGGTGCTCGCCCGACCCGGTGATGGTGGTCCCGGTCTGCGTCAGACCAGTACCGAGCACGTCCCAGCGCCCGCCCGCGATGTCGAGCCGGGCACGAGTGGGCGAGCTACCCACGTCGCGGAAGGTGCCGGTCAAGGCGGGTATCGCCCCTTCGAAGCGCAGCCAAACCACCGGGCTGCCCTGCGCGAGGGTGACATCGACCCGGCCGCCGCCGGCGAGCCCGACCCTCAGGACGACATGGAAGGCGCCGTAGCTGACGACGCTCACGGCGCCGGTGGCCGCGCCGACGGTGAGGGCGGGCAGAAACGGGGTGACGACGGCGTTCGCGGAGGCGGTGACCGACGCGCCGCTGATCTGCAGGCCGCCGGCGGCGGCCTGCACGGCCAGCGGGTGGGTCCAGATCGGCTGGGTACGGGGCCCGGTCAGGGCGGAACTCCACCACTGGTTGGTCGGCACCGCTTGGCCCGTAAGGTCGCCGGCCTGCGCGGGGGCCTTGGACGGGGCGGAGCCGGCCGGCAGCTTGTCGGCGATGCTGCCACGGCCGGTTACCACGGGCATGGTGAGCGGCGACGCGGCGGCGTCCTCCATGACCGTTCCGGCATTCCGCGCCGGCGCCGGCGGAACCCCGTCCGGCCGCCCGGCGTCCGGCGTGGCGGTGCATGCCGTCAGCACGGTGAGCCCCGCGATCGCGGTCACGGTCAGTCTGCGGCGGTTCATGCGCTGTTCACGGCGGGAGTGTTGCCGACGGCCGTGGTGGTGTCGACGACCACGGTGAACCGCAGCCCCGGCACCAGCGTCCGCACTGTCGCACGGGCCGCCGGGTCCGGCCGCAACACGACGGTCAGCTCGTCGTCGGCGCCCGGCTGCCGGGCGGTGTCGACCTTCGGTTCGACCTTCTCCAGCGTCGCCGTTATCCGGCCGGACAGGCCGGGGCCGGTCAGGTAGGCGAGCATCCCGAGCCGGAGCTTGCGCAGCTTCTCCAGCGGCACGTCGACCGCGAAGGCGACCTTTGCCGGGTCGTACAGGGTGACGATCGGCTCACCGGCGCGGGCGATCTGCCCGGGAGCGACGTTGATCTTGGTGATGATGCCGGCGGCGGGCGCCTGCAGTTTCTGCACTCGTCGCGTGTTCCCGTCCCCGTCCGCGGTCAGGGTGATGGTGGCCAGGACCGTGCCGGCGGTGACGCTGGTCCGCTCGGTGGTCAGCATGTCGGTGACGACGGCGGCGTCGGCCGAACCGACGGCGATCGGCTGTGCGATGAGCACGGCGGTGCCGGCATCCACCATCTTCCGTTCGGCGAGGCGCTGCCGCACGATGTGGGTGCCGCCCGCGCCGGCCGCCGCCAGCAGGATCAGCACCACCAGGCTGGTACGCGCGATCCGCAGCGCACCGCGTCCGCGGCGCTTCGGCGGCGGGGCCGCCGGCGGGGTGCTCTGGATGACTCGGGTCGAATCGTTGTCGTAGGTTCTGACATTGTCGACAGTGGCGCTCATTGTCGTACCCTCTCGGCCGTGTGGACGGGTCAGGCGGTCGCCGCGATCTGCTGCGGCCGGGTGGTGGGTTGTCCGCCGGCGGCCGGACGCGCGGCCTCCGGCGATCCGGCCGGTGGCTTCGCGCCTCGCCGGAGCCGGCCGCCGGTGACCGATTCGAGGATCATCCGGCCGAGGATCAGAACGATCATGGAGGCCCAGCCGACGGACAGCCAGGTCGGTGCCGGATCGGCCATGACGAGCACACCGACGACGATGGCGGTGATGTTCAGCGTCAACAGGGCGAACAGGGGCATGACCGCCCACAGCGACCGGGTGCCGTCGCCGCCGGCGGCGTTGGTGGCCTTCCACTTCGCCGGCCGGCCGAGCAGTACGCCGCCGAGCGCTCGCAGGTGTACCGGCGTCGCGCCGATGCTGGCCACGATCGCCGAGAGTTTGAACCCGCCCGACTGCAGCCAGGTGACCAGCAGCACGGCCGCCTGGAACGGCAGGTAGTGGGTCGCCCAGGCGAAACCGTCGGCGCGGATCGGGCTCAGCGCGAAGAGGAGGTAGAGCGCCGGGAAAAGCATGAAGGTCAGCATCGCCATGGACAGCAGATAATGCGTACCGCAGAACAGGTACTGCAGCCGCTGGTCGATGGTCAGGCCGATGCCGCTCTTGAACAGCCGCCCGCGCAGCAGCACCTCGAAACCACCGCTCGCCCAGCGCAACTGCTGCTTCAGATATGACGGGACATCCTGAGGAGCCAGCCCGCGGGCCAGCACCTGCGGGACGTAGATGGATTTCCAGCCGCGCTTGTGCAGCTCGATGGACGTCCAGATGTCCTCGGAGTTGCTGCCCGTCCAGATGCCGCCGATGTCGTCCAGCGCGGCTCGCCGGAACATCACGTTCGTACCGACGCAGAAGGCGGCGTTGAAGTGGTTCTTGCCCGGGCAGACCAGCTCATAGAAGATGCGCTGAGCCTCGCCGGAGCCGGTAGCGACCAGATTGACGTTGTTCGTGAAGAACTGCGGTGACTGGACGAATGCCACGTCCGGGTCGTGGAAGTGCGGCAAGATGCTGAGCAGGAAGCTCGGCTCGGGCACGTGGTCGGCGTCGAAGATGACCACGAACTCGCCGTTGGTGCGCGCCAGCCCGGCATTGACGTTGCCGGCCTTCGCGTGCGCGCCGCCCGGGCGGCGCAGATAGCCGATGCCCACCTCGTCCGCGATCTCGCGCAGCTCGTCGCTGTCGCCGTCGTCGAGCAGGAACGTCCGATGTGGCAGGTCCATGTCGCGGGCGGCGATCATGGTGCGCCGGACCAGCGCCGGCTCCTCGCCGTACGCGGTGATGAAGACGTCGATGGACGGGACTTCCGCGCCGGCCCGCAGCCGGTTGCGCCAGACCGTGGCGTCCACCGGTTCGGGCCGGTCGTCGTGGGCCAGGATGGTCCACCACGTGCCGATCAGGTGCAGGGCGGTCAGGCCTTCGGCGGCCAGCATGGCGAACCAGAGCCAGCCGGGCCCGCGGTACGCCGGGTTGAGAAGGAACAGCTGATAGAACAGCGTGGCGGCGAGCGCCGCGATGATGGCTACGCGTGTCGAGCGCTGCAGCGGCCGCCATGCCAGGCGAGCAGCCCGGGCCGGCGGAACTGGCGATGCCGTCATGGATGCTCCCGAAACGATCGATATCCAGCACCGTGGATTCGGTGCCGTAGACCAGGGAACAGGAAGATCTGCTGACGCGCGACCACTCGCGCCGAAAGTTTATATTCGGCACGGGTTACAGATTCATAAAATCGCCCTTTCGTACGCGGTATTATGATCTTCCTGCATTCTTGGGCATCGTCCCTGAGCTGGCATCACACATCTATGTGTGTTAATTATTGGTGACCTTTCGGTCTCTTTGGATTCACCATGAAACGTTGATCAGTGGGTGACGTCACATGGTGCGCCGACCAGATGGTGGGCAGCTATCGATGCTACCGAAACATCGCTGAAACGAGGTGGCCTCGATCCGGCGGGGAGTCGATCCGCCCGCCAGGTATCTGTCCCGCCATTCAGGTCTTGGCGCGCCCGAATGATCGAGACTTTCATTGATTCCGGGGCCTTGCCGGAACGGGAGCCGAAGTGGCCTGATGGCGGGTCGTCGCGGGGGTCTTCTACTTCGGGAGATCCGCTCCTGCGCGCCGCTTCCTCGGCTCCGCCCTGCCGGCCGGTTCAGCCTTCGCGGCCGCCGGAGGCGACTTCCGGACCGTCGCCAGGGTGGCGGCGTGGTCCGGCACGAACGTCTGCATGTCGCGTGGCGTGCGCTGGTATCCGCTCGACGGCGGCCGGGCCGGCAGCGACAGAGGCACCCGCCGCACCTCGTGGTACGGGATCGTGGAGATCAGGTGGGCGATCATGTTGATCCGCGCCCGCCGTTTGTCCTCGCTCTCCACGACGTACCAGGGCGCTTCGGGGATGTCGGTGTGCAGGAACATCTCGTCCTTCGCGCGGGAGTACTCCTCCCACCGGCTGACCGACTCGAGGTCCATGGGGGAGAGCTTCCACCGGCGCATCGGATCCTTCAGCCGGGAACGGAACCGCTGCTCCTGCTCGTGATCGCTGACCGAGAACCAGTACTTGCGGAGCAGGATGCCGTCCTCGATCAGGAGCCGTTCGAAGATCGGGCACTGGTGCAGGAAGCGCATGTACTCCGCGTTGTCGCAGAAGCCCATCACGCGCTCGACGCCGGCCCGGTTGTACCAGCTCCGGTCGAACAACACGATCTCTCCGCGGGCCGGGAAGCGCTCGATGTAGCGCTGGAAGTACCACTGCCCGCGCTCACGCTCGGTGGGCGCCGGGAGGGCGGCGATCCGGGCCAGGCGTGGGTTGAGGAACTCGGTGACCCGCTTGATGGTGCTGCCCTTGCCGGCGGCGTCGCGTCCCTCGAAGACCACGACCACCCGGGCGCCCTCCACCTTCACCCACTCCTGGAGCTTCACGAGCTCGCCTTGCAGACGGAACAACTCCGCCTCGTAGGCCTTCTTCGGTAGTCGTTCGACCCGCTCGTGCTTGGTCACCGCAGCCGCCCCCTCCAGAGTGTCCTGAGTGGGCATTGTTCTCGGGTGCCGGGCCGTACCGGCGGCGGTTCGCATGGTGCGACATCGGGCCCACGGAATCGGTGGGCCCGCGGGCCCCTTCCGGGTGACGCCTCGATCAACCCGTCAGGGATCCTGGGAGTCAGGCGGGACCGGCGACAGTCAGCCGCCGGCCGTGTCCGGTCCGGCCGCGAGGTCTACGGCTGCGCATCCTCGATGCGGGTACAACGCAGGTAGGCGAGCAGATCCCTCTGGTCGGTTTCGGGCAGCGCCCCGAACGCCCGGTATGCCACCTGTCTTGCGTGTGGTGTCCGCGCGGCCAGCAACGAGACGATCGCCGCCCATGCCAGGGACATCGCATGGATACGGTCGTCGCGGAGAACCGGAAGACTCGTCAGCTCACCCAGCAGGCTCGCGGCGTCGTTGTCGGTGGTGGCCCGGTCGCCGAGCTCGAAGACGGCCTTTCCCCGGTAGGGGCCACCGGCTCGGATGAGGTCGGCCAGCTCGATGTTGCTCATCTCCCGGACCGGCGGCACGGGAAGTCTCGGCGGGACAGGAATGGTCATGGGTTCTCTCCGAAGATCTTCCGGTACTCCTCGCGTACCAGATCCTTGAGCTTGGCAACCGAGTCCCGGTCGTTGATCGACTCGGCGTACCGGATCTCCTGCTCATAGGCGTGGACCTCGTTGGCATACCGCACGTGCGGGTCCTCGAACCAGCCTCGCATACCGGCCCACCCGGCGGCTCGGTCGTCGCGCATGTGCTGCATCTCGTGCAACAGGGCGCCATAGGAGGCGTCCGGATCCAGGATCAGCACACCGGGCCGGCCAGGTGAGGGGCTCGGTCCATAGGCGAGTCCGCCGGAACGGAACGTGATCTCAACTCCCGCGGCTTCCGCCTCACGGACCGCATCCTCCCACTCATCCGGATGCGTTTGGCGGGCTGGGCCCCAGCGGGCCAGTGGGTCGGTGTCGGAGTGGCGGAAGTACTGCTGGTGCTCGGCCGGGCCCGGCGTGGTGGGTTCGGTGCGGGCCAGGTCATGGGTGCGAGCGCGCAGCTCGGTGAAGATGTCGCCCAGCTTGTCCAGCATGGGGTGGAGGCGGCGGAGGCTGCTGAGCAGAGCCCGGACGAAGTGCTGGATCTTGTTGACCCAGGTGGCCACGAGGGTGGCCACCTGGCCGGCGACGACGGGGCTGGCGATGCCGAGGGTGAGTCCCTCCTCGGCGAGCCACTGGGGCAGGCGGGCGGCGAGCGTGCCGATGAATCCGGCGACCAGGTCGCGGACGATGCCGCGGACCAGCGCGACGAGCAGGCCGGCGCCTTCGACCGCGTACGAGAGGCCCCGCGCTGCGGTGGACAGGGCTTCCATGACGTTCAGGTGTGCGTCGGCGTGCCGGCGGTAGGCGTCACCGGAGGCGCCGAACCAGCCGGCGACCTCGGCTTGGAGGTGGTCGATGTACCGCTCGCGGGCCTGCGCGGTGAGAGCGGCGACGTTGGCCCAGGTGGCGGCGTGTGCGGCGACTTCGTCGGCATTGCCGGCGAGCCAGTCCAGGGCTTCCTTGAGGGGTCTGACGTGTTCCATCAACCAGGCGACGCCCCAGGAGACCAGGGTCCCCAGCGGGTCGACGGTCAGCGACAGCATGTCCAGGCCGGCGCCGACACCGCCGAGGGCGGGATCCACCCAGCTGTGGTCGCGGATGCCGCCGGTGATGTCCGCGGCGTCCTCGACGAGGCCGAGCCCGGTGTACCGGGTGGTCGAGTCGGCGCTCCGGGCCACCAGCGGGTCGACGGTCACAACGGCTGGTTCCCGGATCGGCCGGCGGGCTGACCGGTTTCGCGGATGCTGTCCGCGGCTGAGGTGTCGGTGCTGGTGATGGTGGTGATCGCGGTGCGGAGATGGTGTGCCGTCTCCCGTAGCGATTCACCGGTTTCGGCGAGTGTGCTGGCGGCCAGGGCGAAAATCGGGCTCAGCAGGCCGGGCAGGAACTGGCACAGCTGACCGTACGCCTGCGTGTCCATGGCAATCGCCGCCACGGCTGTTCGCGCTTGCTCGATGGCGTCGGCAACCGCGTCCGTGCTGGCGGCGTGCCGCTGCACGTCATCGGCGGTGAACTGGAACAGCTCACCGGGCACGGCGATCACGCTGCTGCTCGTCGGGTGGGGCCGGGAACCGTGTGGCGTACGAGTGGATCACGGCTTGTCCGGTCTCGGTATCCAGTCCGACGGTCTGGCGGACCTGCTCGGTGACTTGTGCCGACAGCTGTATCTGGGCCTGCCGGATCAGGTCCATGATCTGCCGGCTCAATTCCGCGCCGGTGGTCTGTAGTGCCTGATCGTCGATGTCCAGGGAGTCGAGCTGACCGGAGGAACGCACCGTTACGGTGATGGATCCGGTCCGGGTGCGTGCCGATCCGGTCAGCGCGGCCACGCGGTGCGACAGTTCCACGGTGCGAGAAGCCTGGGCGTCGACCGCAGCCACCCAGGAATCGAGCCACTCCTCGGCGGCATCAACGTTGTGCATAGACCTCAATCTATTTGTCGAGGCGTGAGTGCGGCAACGTGCTCGCAGCGGGAAGGAGCGGCCCGCTCAGCCGGCCGCGGCGCGGGGCCGGAGAACGCGCCAGGTGGCCGTGACGCTGGCGGCCACAGCCATGAACAGCGAGCCCAGGATCGCCGCGCCCACCACGCCGCCGCTCAGTCGCAACGAGACGTCCGTGCCGGTCACCTCGGACAGGCCCGCGGCCATCCCGGCCAACGGTGGCAGCGTCACCAGCAGACCCAGGACCACCCCGATCGCCGCGGTCAGGGCGGTCTCGCCGGCCACGAAAGTCATCAGCTGGCGGACCGTGCCGCCGGCGGACCTGAGCACCGTGAAGTCGGCCTTGCGGCCGTACGCCGCCATCGCCATGGTGTTCGCCACCGCCAGGCCGCTGTAGCCGACCGCCACCGCGATCAGCATCATCGCGAGGCTGCTGGTGAGGCGGGCGTCGGTGTCGTAGTCGGCCAGGGCGAAGCTCCGCGCGTCGTGCAGGGCGGCCCCCGGGGCGACCGTCCGCGGAGCGTGCGCCGCCGGGATGAAGACGGTGTCGGTGAGCGCGGCCCGGTCGTGCCGGCGGACCAGGGCCCGGGACATCACGAAGGCGCCGCGGGCCGGGTCGTCCGGGAGGACCCGGGAGACCGTGAGGGTCTCGCTCCGGCCGTCGACGAAGCGGACCGTGATGGTCTGCCCGGCGGTGACCCGGAACGTCGTCGCGGTGCTCTCGCCCAGCACGGCCTCGCCCGGCCGGTCCCAGCGCGGGTCGCGCGAGCCGAGCGCGTCGATCACGGTCGGACCGGCGCCCGGGCGGTCGAGGAAGATCCGGGTCGGCAGGGCCGCCTTGCCCACCGGGTTGTCCGCCACGACCTGGTCGCTGAGGCCGGGGGTGCGGTCCGGCGCGATCAGCACCTGGCCCGCCAGTTTCTTGGTCTCGCCGGCCGGGTAGGCGGTCCGCATCGTCTCCACCATGCCGCTGATCAGCACCGCGAAGCCCACCGCCGCGATGATCGGCGCCGCCGTCGAGGCGGTCCGGCGGGTGGCGTTGAGCAGCTCGGCGCGGATCAGGACCGGGGCCGCCGCGGCCGACCGGCGGGCCAGCGGCGCGGTGACCACCCGGACCACCGGGCCGATCAGGACCGGCGCGAGCAGGGTCGCCGCCACGATGAAGCACATCGCCGCGCCCATCGCCAGGTTGATCCGGTCGTCGGCGCCGGACCCGGCGGTCAGCACCGCGAGCAGCACGCCGAGGCCGAGCGAGGTGCCACCGGCCAGCCAGCGGCCCAGCGTCATCGGCCGCTTCTCCACCTGGGCGTCCAGCAGCGACTCCAGCGGCGCGACCGTCGCGGCCCGCCGGCTCGCCGCCCAGGCGCCGGTGACGGCCACCCCGACGCCGATCAGCGCCGCGGCCAGCAGCGGCCAGGCGGACACCGAGATGGCGAAGTCCGGCGCGGTGACGTCCAAGCTCACCAGGATCGCCTTCATGAGCGGCGCGGCGGCTACCGCGAGCACCGCGCCCGCCAGCGCACCGGCCAGGCCCACCCCGGCCGCCTCGCCGAGGATCATCCGGCGGATCTGCGCCGGCCGGGCGCCGATGGCGCGCAGCAGGCCGATCTCCCGCCGCCGCTGGGCGGTCGCCAGCGCCAGCGTGGCGGCCACCACGAACACCGTCACGAACAGGCCGAGAAGGGCCATCGCGGCGATCAGCTGGGTGCCGAGGAAGCGTTGGTGCGCCACGAACTGCGGTTCCAGCACGGCCCGGGCATCGCCGGTGACGACGGTGCCCGTGTCGCCCACGACGGCGCGAGCCCGGCCGGCCACGGCGCCGGCCCGGCCCGGGTCGTCCAGCAGCGCGGCGATGGCCCGTACGCCCGGATCGAGCCGCGCGGCGGCCACGTCGGTGAAGAAGAAGCCCGGTCCGTCGACCGTCCCCGACACGGTCATCTCCCGCGGCCCGGAGGCCAGGTTGACCAGCAGCCGGTCGCCCGGTCCGACGCCCAGCGCCGCGTCCACCGCCACCTCGCCGTCGGTCCGCGGCGCCGCGCCGGAGAGCAGCCGGTAGGGCGCCAGCCGGGTGCTGGACCAGCCGTGGCCGGCGTCCCGCGCCGCGTCGTCCGCCACCGGCTGACCGTCGCGGAACGCCTGGGCGTAGAAGGACCGGTCGATCACTGTCGCGCGAACGCCCTCGATCCGGTCCAGCCGGCCGGCCAGGGCTGCCGCGTCCCTCTCCGGCCAGGGCATCAGGTCGCTGGGGTGGCCGCTCTCGTTCGCCGCCCGCGGCGGGACCACCAGCAGCGGTGCCGCGGCCAAGCGGCTCTGCACCCGGGGGCGCGCCGAGTCGTGGACGAGCAGCGTGACGCCGATCAGGGCGACCCCGAAGGTGACGGCGAGGAAGGCGGCGGCGAAGGAGCGCCGGCGTTCGCGGAGGTTGGCCAGGGCCAGCATGATCAGTTCTCCAGCCGGGTCATGTGCGCGGCGATGAGCTCGGGGATCGCGGGGTCCGGCCGGCGCGGCGTCAACCGGCCGGCGATCTGCCCGTCCTTGAGGAAGACCACGACATCGGCGTACGAGGCGGCGACCGGATCGTGGGTCACCATGATCGTGGTCTGTCGTTCGTCGTCGACGAGTTTCCGGAGCAGGGCCAGCACCTCACCGGAGGTGGTGGTGTCCAGGGCGCCGGTCGGCTCGTCGGCGAAGAGCACGTCCGGGCGGGTGATCAGCGCGCGCGCCAGGGCGACCCGTTGCCGCTGTCCACCGGAGAGCTGGCCGGGCCGGTGCCCGGTACGGTCGGCGAGTCCGACCCGGGCCAGCGCGGCGTGCACCGCGGCGGGGTCGGGCCGTCGGCCGGCGAACCGCATCGGCAGTTCGACGTTCTGCGCGGCGGTCAGCGAGGCGACCAGGTTGCCGTCCTGGAAGACGAATCCGATGTGGTCGCGACGCAGGACGGTGCGGCGGTCCTCGTCCATCGCGCCGATGTCGTGTCCGGCCACCGTGATCCTGCCGGAGGTGGGATGGTCGAGCCCGGCGGCGCAGTGCAGCAGGGTCGACTTGCCCGATCCGGAGGGACCCATGATGGCGGTGAAGGTGCCGCGGGCGAAGCTGATCGAGATGTCGTCGAGCGCGGTCACCACCCGGTCGCCGGTCCCGTGGACCTTGCGGACGGTGTCGAGCTCCACTGCCGTGCCGGCCGAGGTCGTTGGCGTCGTCGTCATGGCGACCATTCGACAGCGGTGACCGGGTCCCGCACATTGACCGGCGCTGTAGTGCCGGAGGTAGAGTCCGCTCTACTGCGCCGCCGGTCCGCGATGTCCTACGGTCGTGAGGTGCGAAACCGGACAGCGTGGCAGGCGATGGCCCAGCGCCCGCTCGGCTTCCTGCTCTCGTCCTGGCCGTGGCGTGCTCTCGCGTACCTGATCTCCGGTGTGGTCGTCGGTGCGGTGACGCTCGGCGTCCTGGCCGCGATGATCGTGGCCGGGGTGGTGTCGCTGATCGTCGTGGTCGGCGTGGTGCCGCTGCTCGCGACGGCCCTGTCCGGGCTCCCCGTGGCCCGGCTGGAGCGCCGGCGGCTGCGGCTGGTCGACGCCGACCGCACCGACGACCCGCATCAGCCGCCGGCCGAGCCCGGCCTCCGCTCCTGGTTGCGCACCCGGCTGGCCGAGCCGGCGACGTGGCGCGAGCTGGCCTTCACCCTCATCTTCACCACCGCGTTGTGCTGGCTGGACCTGCTGGTCCTGGGGTTCGCGTTCGCGGTGCCGGTGATCCTGATCCAGGCCGTGCTGCAGGACCCGGCCGTGTGGCCGTGGGCGATCCCCGGCGGGCTGCTCCTGTCCGCCTGGCCGTACACCGTCACCTCGTGGGCCGGTGCCCGCGCCGCGCTCACCCGGATCATCCTGGCGCCCCGCGACCGGGAGCTCGGCGAGCGGCTCACCGAGGTGAGCCGGTCCCGGGCGCGGCTGGTCGGCGCGTTCGAGGCGGAACGGGCCCGCATCGAGCGCGACCTGCACGACGGCGCCCAGCAGCGGCTCGTGTCGCTCAGCATGCGGCTCGGGTTGATGCGGCTGGACACCGACCCGGAGTCACCGCTGCACCAGCGGATCGGCGAGGCGCAGGAGCAGCTCGCCACCGCCCTGGCCGAGCTGCGCGACCTGGTACGCGGGCTGAACCCGCAGGTGCTCGCGGACAACGGCCTGGTCGCCGCGATCGAGGAGAACACCAGCCGGTTCGCCATCCCGGTGACCGTCGACGTGCGGTTGCCCGGCCGGCTGCCGCAACCCGTCGAGCTGGCCGCGTACTACGTGGTCACCGAGACGATGACCAACATCGCCAAGCACAGCGGCGCGACCACCGCCCGGATCACCGGCCGGCACCACGCCGACGTGCTCACCCTGGAGATCACCGACAACGGCACCGGCGGCGCCGATCAGGGCGCCGGCACCGGCATGACCGGTCTCGCCGACCGGATCGGCGTCCTCGACGGCCGCATGCGGGTCTCCAGCCCACCCGGTGGCCCCACCCTGATCCACGTGGAGATCCCGTGCCCCTTCGGATAGTCCTGGCCGAAGACTCGTCGCTGCTCCGGGAGGGCCTGGTCGGCATCCTGAGCCGGTTCGGCCACGAGATCATCGCGGCGGTCGCCGACGCCGGCGCCGTGGTGACAGCGGTGCACGCCGACCCGCCGGACCTGCTGATCACCGACGTCCGGATGCCGCCCGGTAACGCCGACGACGGCCTGCGCGCCGCGGTGGCGCTGCGGGCCGCCCTCCCCGGCCTGCCGGTGCTGGTGCTCAGCCAGTACGTCGAGCAGTCCTACGCCGCCAAGCTCCTCGACTCCGGCGACGGCGCCGGGGTGGGATACCTGCTCAAGGACCGGGTCGGCGCGGTCACCGACTTCATGGCCGCCGTCGGTCAGGTGGCGGCCGGCGAGACTGTCGTCGACCCGGAGGTGGTCCGCCAGCTGCTCCGCCGCCGGCCGGATCCGCTGGACCGGCTCAGCCCGCGCGAGCAGGAGGTGCTGGGCCTGATGGCGGAGGGCCGCTCGAACGCCCACATCGGAGCGGCGCTGCACATCAGCGACGCCGGAGTGAACAAGCACATCGGCGCGATCTTCACCAAGCTCGACCTGCCGGTGGCCACCGACGGGCATCGCCGGGTGCTCGCGGTGCTCGCCTACCTGCGCAGCTGATCGCCCGCGAGGCCCGCGAGGACGGCCTCGGACGGTACCATCGTGGCAAGCGTCCGCCCAGTTCAGCGCACGTTCGTGCGGTACCGCAGGAGGAGTTTCCGATGTCCTACGCGGTGGACTTCGACACCGTGTCGACGGTCGGCCTGGAGTCGTCGCCGGTGGCCGAGGCGCTCGCCGGGCTGCGGGCCAACGAGGCCCGCTACTTCAAGAACAAGTACGGCCACGTCTTCACCGTCGAACCCGCGAGCGAGGCGGGTCCGATCATCGACTACGTGAGCCGGATCCTCGAGCGCGAGCGGGGCATCGTCATCGCCGCCCGGCCGCTGGAGGCCACCGCGTTCCAGGTGGAGAACATCAAGATGGCGTACGTCTTCTACCAGGACGGCCTGTCGATCAACGTGATGTACACCGTCGACGAGGGCGGGAAACGGGCGGTCGGGTTCAAGCTCTCCGATGGCATGGAGGTTCCCGGGGAGCTCGGCTCGTTCAAGTTCGCCCGCCAGAAGTCGAAACTGGCAGGCACCATCCGTGGCTCGTACTTCGTCATCAAGAACGAGTACTGACACCCGCTCGAGCCGGGGCGAGGAAGCGTAACGGGAGCTCGTCGGGACCGTGGGTGCCGATCGCCGGGCGCCAGGTCACCTCGGTCAGTTCGGCGTGGGCGAGGTCGGAGCCGAGACAGTAGTGCGGCCCGGCGCCGAACTGCGGCAGCGGGGCGTCGACGCCTCCTGCCTGTCGCACGTGTAGGAGGCGGATCCCCACGTGCCGGTACGCCTCGGCAGCCGTACGCCGACGTGTCGTCAACCTCACGCCGACCTGACGAAAATCGCTGTTCTCGCAGCTCGAGGCAGGTGGCCGGGGCAGTCGTAAAGGAACCTTGAAGTTCGGAAATCCAGGAAACACGGCAGGACCTGTCGATCGGTGGTCGTACACTCCCGGGCCACCCCTCGAACGGAGATCTCCGCGCATGAAGCGCTTCCTGGCCGGCACGCTCGCCGGCGTCACCGCACTGACCCTCACGGTCGGGTGCGCCAACCAGTTGCAGAAGCTCGAGCCGAAGCTGGAGATCCAGAAGGCGGCCGAGAACCTGGCCGCCGGCGGCAAGGCCGGTTTCACCCTCAAGGCGGGTGGCAGCGTCGACGATCTGATCGCGCTGGCCAAGAAGGAGTCCGGTGCGGGCGAGGGCGCCTTCACCGACGAGGACGCCGACATGCTCCGCAAGCTCTACAACTCCTCGTTCACCGTCGCCTGGGACAAGGCCGGTGACGGCGTGGCCGACGACAAGGCCCTGATCAACGCGGTGATCGACGGGGTCACCGGCCTGGAGATCCGGGTGGTCGACCAGGTCACCTACGTGAAGGCGCCGGTCAGCCAGCTGGCCACCAAGTTCGGCGCCTCGGCGGCCGACGTCGCGGCGATGCGCAAGGACGTCGGCGCCGCGGTCCCGGGCGTCGACGCCCTGATCGACGGTGGCTGGGTCTCGGTCGCGACGGCCGATCTGACGAAGCTCGGCCAGGGCGCCGCCGGCGTCGCGCCGAGCACCTCCCCGGAGCAGAGCGAGAAGATCGCCGCGGAGCTGAAGGCCGGCGCGCAGAGCCTGATCGAGAGCGCCCAGGTGGTCCGCGACGACAAGGACAAGACCCACCTGATCGTCACCACGTCCACGGTCAAGGCGTACGAGCAGGGCAAGCGCCTGATCGAGTCGATGGCGAAGATCGGCGGCGAGTCGGCGGCCGGCCTGCTCGACAAGTCACTCGGCTCCGAACTGGACAAGCCGCCGGCGGACAAGCCGATCGTCCTGGACCTGTGGATCGACAACGGCACGTTCCAGGCGTTCGAGATCAACCTGCTGCAGTTCGCCGAGGGCAGCACCGGCCGCGCGACACTGCGGGTCGAGGTCGCCGGCGGCGCCGACATCGCCGCTCCCGGTGACGCCACGAAGCTCGACGTCGCCAAGATCTTCGAGGCCTTCGGTGCCGGCGCCGCCGGCCAGGGGCCGGCCAACCTCGGCGGCGGCGGTGCGGAGACCTGGGCCCAGGTGCTCGGCTCGCAGGCGGTGCTGCTCGCCGTCGCCGAGGGCGGCAAGCCGGCGGCCCACCTGAGCGAGGCCGCCGACAAGCTCACCCTCCCGGGCGTCACGGTGAAGGTGGTCCGCCGCGGCGTCGCCCAGGTCACCGCGGACGGCAGCGTCGCGTGCGTGACGGTTCCGGCCACCAGCTCGGGCAAGCCGAAGGTCGTCGCGCACGCCTGCTGAGGTGGCCATAATGAAGCGATGAAGATCAATGTCATAGGCGCCGGGATCGGCGGCCTCAGCGCGGCACTGTCGCTGCTGGCCGCCGGTTTCGACGTGCGGGTGTACGAGCGGGCGACCGCCCTGAGCGAGGTCGGCGCCGGCATCCAGCTCAGCCCGAACGCCACCCGGGTCCTGCACGGGCTCGGCCTGGAGAAGGAGCTCGCGCTCACCGCCGTGAAGCCGCTGGCGTTCCACCAGCGCCGCTGGGACGACGGCCGGACGCTGCAGCGCGCGCCGCTGGGCGAGCCGGTCGAGGCGAGGTTCGGCTTCCCGTACTACCACATGCACCGGGCCGACCTGCTCGCCGTGCTGGCCGGCGCGCTACCCGCCGAGCGGCTCCACTTCGGACACCGACTGACCGGGATCACCGATCGCGGCGACCGGGTGAGCGCGCACTTCGCCGGGCACGCCGACGCCGACGCGGACGTGCTGATCGGTGCGGACGGCATCCACTCGCCGGTGCGGGCAGCACTGTTCGGGCCCGAGGAGCCCCGGTTCACCGGCTGCGTCGCGTACCGCGGGCTGGTGCCCGCCGACCGGGTGCGTCACCTGCCGCTCGAGGTGACGGTGGACGCCTGGCTCGGCCCCGGCCGGCACTTCGTGCACTACTTCGTCAGCGGCGGGCGGGTGCTCAACTTCGTCGCGGTGATCGAGCAGGACGCCTGGACGCACGAGTCCTGGACCGACCGCGGCGACCCGGCGGACGCGCTGGCCGCGTTCGACGGGTGGCATCCCCAGGTCCGCGAGATCCTCCGCGCCGTCGACGAGACGTTCGTCTGGGCGCTGTTCGACCGGGCGCCGCTGCACCGCTGGTCGCGGGGCCGGGTGACGCTGCTCGGTGACGCCTGCCACGCGATGCTGCCGTTCATGGCGCAGGGCGCGGCGCAGGCGATCGAGGACGGCGCCACGCTGGCCGCCTGCCTGGCCGGGGCGGGCGCCGACCCGGCCGGGGCGCTGCGCCGCTACGAGACCCGGCGGCTCGGCCGGACCGCCCGCCTGCAGGCCATGTCGGCGGCGAACAAGACCCGCTTTCACCTGCCCGACGGCCCGGACCAGCGGGACCGCGACGCGGGACTGGCCGCCGGCGCGACCGGCTGGTCGTTCGACGCGATCGCCTGGCTCTACGAACACCAGGCCGGCTAGCGTCCGGGCACCGCCGGGGTCGCGAGCGCCAGCACCAGCGACCCGTCCCGGAAGATCAGGCCGCGCCTGGCGAACTCGGCGAGCACCTCGTCGACGAACTCCGGCCGCCGCAGGCGCTGATGGATCGCGGACACCCCGGTCGGGCGCTCGACGCAGGCCAGGTAAACCTCGGCAATCGCCCCGTCGAACGTGTACGTGCCGGCGCTCGCCGGGTGCCGGCTGTCCTGGATCTCCAGCAGGCCCGGCGCCGCCCGGTACGTCAGTGCCGGCCGCGGCTCCCGGGACCAGGCCCGGGACCAGTCGTCCACCGCGGCTTCCAGCGGGGCGTACACCTCGTCCGGCAGGGCGTCGCCCGACTCGTCGTCGAAGAAGTAGGCGAGCCGGTCGAGGTCGAAACCGGCCGGGTACACGTACCGATAGCTCTTCTCCGGTGTTCTCTTCCGGACGGTCCGGAAGAGAGGGCTGAACCGTTCCAACCAGATCCGGCCGGAGCCCTCCGGCGGTCGCAGATGCGCCAGGTGCGGCACCACCGCCGCCTGCTCGGCGTAGTCAGCGGCGGTCTCGCCGGGGAAGCCCCAGAGGATGCTCCACGCCACGGTTATCCCGTAGTAACCGGCCCAGCGCAGCAGGTTCACGTTCTGTGCGGCCCGCACGCCCTTGTCCATCAGCCGCAGCACCGCCGAGCTGAGCGACTCCAGGCCGGGCTGCAGGCGGGTCACCCCGGCGCGGGCCAGCGACCGCAGCTGCTCCCGGGTCAGGTTCGCCTTTGCCTCGTAGAAGAACTCGTAGTCATGGCGCCCGTCGGCGATCGCCGGGAACAGCTCGGTGAGGTACCGCATGTCGAGGATGTTGTCGACGGCCTCGAAACGCAGCGTCCGATGCCGGCGGGCCAGCGTGTCCCACTCGGTCAGCAGCCGCTGCGGCGACTTGCTGCGGTAACTCATCGTGGTCGCGTTGAGACCACAGAACGTGCAGTGATGCTTGGCGCCCCACCAGCAACCCCGGGAACTCTCGAACGGCAGCCACACCTCGCGGCGCTGCGCCGCAGACAGCAGGCCGAGGCGCTCGGCGCGGGCGAAGTACTCGCGGTAGTCCGGCGGGGGCAGCGCATCGAGATCCTCTTGCGGGCGCGCGGCCGCCGTCACCTTCAGGCCGCTTCCCTCGCGGCGGGCGATTCCCGGTACGGTCGCCGCGTCCACGCCGTCGGACAGCGCGCGCAGCACCGCCGGGAACGCGGTGTCCGCCTCGCCGGCGACGATCAGGTCGATCGCCGTCACCCGGCGCAGCAGCTCGATGCCCATCTCGTCGTCGACACCGGCCCCGCCGAAGAGCGTGACCAGCCGCGGGTACGCCGCCTTCAGCCGCCGGGCCAGCGCGAACGACGCGGTGTTCTGCTGGAACGTGCAGGTGAAGCCGGCCACCTCGACCCGATCCCAGGGATGCGCCGCGACCAGGTCGTCGAGCAGCGCCGGCACGTCCTCGGCCCGGGCGCGCAGCAGCCGGTCCCGCCGCGCCCCGGTGATGCCTAGCTCGTCGAGCAGCCGGCCGTCCGGGTCGGGTGCCGCCGCGCCGAACGCCGCCGGGGCGAACAGCCAGTCGCCGAGCAGCGGGCCGCGCGCGTCGGCGACCGACCGGTAGAAGTCGGTGCCCACCCGGGCCGCGAAGTCCAGGTTGGCGTGCAGCGTGCCGACCGGGAAGCCGTGCGCGGCGCCGATCGCCCGCAGCAGGCCGAGCTGGATCGACGGGCGGTCCACGCTCATGAACGGCATGGCGATCAGCACGGTGCGCACGGTGGTGCCGGCCGTCAGCGGCCGATCTTCATGACGGTGACCCGGACCGTGCGGCCGGCCGCCGGCTCCGGGACGAACGCGGCCTCGAACTGCTCGTCGACCGAGTCCACCGCGTCGACCTCGACGCTCACGCTCACCCTGGCGTCCTCACCGACCGAAGCGCGGATCGCGGTGATCAGGGCGCGCAGCAGGTCGGGTGCGGGCAGGCCGCCCTGCTCGACGGCCTCGGCGAGCGCGTCGATGTCGGTACGGCTGACGACTACCTCGTCCATGTTCACCTCTCACGTGTCGGCCCGGGCGCGGACGGCCGCCGCGCCCGGATGGTCGATCAGGTCGAAGAGCCCGGCCGCGGACCGCCAGGCGTCGCGGGCCGCCGCGACGTCACCGGCCGCGTGGTACGCGTCGCCCAGCGAGGCCGTGCTGTCCGCCTCGTTGTACCGGTCATCAAACTCCTGGTACAGCGCCACCGCTGTCCGGTACGCGTCGATCGCCTCCCGATGCCGGCCCAGGCGCTGGCTGGCGTACCCGAGGCTGTCCCACGTCTCGGCCTGCCCGAACCGGTCGCCGGCGGCGGACTGCAGGCGCAGCGCCGCCCGGCAGACGGTGACCGCCTCGGCGTAGTCGCCTAGCATCGCGTGGAACCAGCCGATCGCGTTCAGCCCCCGGCCCCGCCCGGCCCGGTGCCCGGCCGCGGTGAACAGCTCGACGGCCTGCTCCGCGTGCCGCAACGCCTCCCGGTACCGGCCGCGCACCTCCAGCAGCCACGCCTGATGCCGGTGGGTGTGCGCCCGGCCGACGATGTCGCCCGCCTCCCGGTAGAGCCGCAGCGCCTCGGTCAGGTGGCCGTCGGCCTCGTCCAGCCGGCGCAGCCGCAGGTACGCGCAACCCAGGTACCGGTGGGCGAAGGCCGCCTTGGCCGGCTCACCGAGCCGCCCGGCGGCGTCCAGCGCCGCGGACAGCGCCTCGATCGAGTCGTGCCACCGGCCGTGGTACGACAGGTACCGGGTCAGCACCCAGGCCAGCTGCCACACCGTCTCGTCGTCCGCGCCGCCGCGCAGCGCCGCGAGCATCACGTGGTACTCGGCGCCGAACCAGGCCAGTGCCTCCGGCTGCCCGGCCGGCCGCTCCGGCGTGGTGCCGGCCGGCAGCGGCGGCGGCCCGGCCGCCGGCTCGTCCCGCAGCGGGTTGAGCAGCAGGTCGGCGGCGTACGCGCTGTGCAGGTAGTAGGCGAGCACCCGGCGCCGGGTGGCGGCCCGGTCCGGCTCCGGGTCGAGCGTGCCGGCCAGCTCGGTGGCGTACGCCCGGAGCAGGTCGTGCAGCGTGTACCGGCCGGCCGCCCGCTCCAGCAGGTGCGCCCGGGTGAGCTCGTCCAGCACCGGGCGGACCGCGGCGACCGGCGCGCCGGCCAGCGCGGCCGCGGCCGGGGCGCCGAGGTCCGGGCCGGGATGCCCGGCCAGCCGCCGGAACAGCTGCGCCGCGGCCGGGCTCAGTTGCCGGTACGACCAGGAGAACACCGCACGCACGTTGCTCTCCAGGTCCGGATCGGTGAACTCGGCGAGCCCGCCCTGCGCCTCGCGCAGCTCACCGGCGAGCGCCGCGAGCGGCACCTCGGGTGCCACGGCCGCGCGGGTGGCCACGACGGCCAGGGCCAGCGGAAGCCGCCCGCAGCGCGTCACGATCTCGTCGGCGGCGCCGGGTTCGGCGGCCACCCGGCGGCCCCCGATCCGGTACGCCAGCAGGTCCCGGGCCTCACCGGCCGGTGGCAGCCCGAGCGCCAGCGGATGCGCGCCGGCCGTGGTGACCAGCCCGGCCAGCCGGTTGCGGCTGGTCACCACGGCGAGACAGCCGGGCGCGCCAGGCAGCAGCGGCCGGACCTGCTCGGCGTCGCGGGCGTTGTCGAGCAGGATCAGCACCCGCCGCCCGGCCAGCAGGCTGCGGAACAGGCCCACCCGGGCCGCCAGGCCGGCCGGGACGCGCTCCGGCGGCACGTCCAGCGCGTCGAGGAAGCCCCGGACCGCCTCGGCCGGCGTGACCGGGTCCCCGGTCGCGTCGAAACCGCGCAGGTTGACGTAGAGCTGCCCGCCGGGGAAGTGCCGCGCGGCACGGTGCGCCCAGTGCACGGCCAGGGTGGTCTTGCCGATGCCGGCCATCCCGTCGATGGCCACCGGCCGGGCCGGCGTCGCCGCGCGGACCGCGTCCAGCTCCCGCAGCTGCGCGGTGCGCCCGGCGAAGCCGTAGACGTCCGGCGGCAGCTGGGCCGGCACGGTCACCGCGCGGCCCGGCGGGGTGCGGGCCCCGCCGGGCGCCTCGCCGCGCAGGATCGCCTCGTGCAGGGCGCGCAGCGCCGGCCCCGGATCGGCACCCAGCGCCTCGGCCAGCCGGGTGCGCACCGCCGCGTACCGGTCCATCGCCTCGGCGTCCCGCCCGGCCAGGTGCAGCGCCTCCATCAGCAGCGCCTCCAGCGGTTCGGCGAGCGGGTACTCGGCGATCAGCGGTGGCACCGCCTCGATCACCGCGTCGGTGCGGCCGAGCCACAACTCGGCACGGGCCCAGGCGACGACGGTGTCGAGCCGGCGCTGCTGCCAGGTCTGCCGGACGCCGGCCGCCCAGTCACCGGTGAGTGCCGCCAGCGGCGCGCCGCGCCACAGGCTCAGCGCCTGGGCCAGCGCCGCCGCCCGGTCGGCCGCCGGGCGGTCCGGGTCCCGGCCAAGATCGGTGAGGCGGCCGAAGCGGTGCAGGTCGACCCGCTCCGGGTCGATGTCGAGGACGTAGCCGGCGTGCCGCCGGTCGAGCCGCCCAGGGTCGTCGTCGCCGAACACGACCGCCGTGCGGAGCAGCCCGCGGATCCGGCTGATGTGCGAGTAGAGCACGTTGCGGGCCTCGGCCGGCGGGTCGTCGCCCCAGACCCGGTCGACGAGCGTCGCGATCGGCACCGGCCGGCCCGGTTCGACGGCCAGCGCGGCCAGCACCGCCTGCTGCCGCGGGGTACCGGTGTCGAGTTGCCGGCCCGCGGCGAGCAGTTGGACCTCCCCGAGCAGCCGAACGTCCACAGCGCGCCCCCGTACCCATGCTTTCCTGCGCCGCAAGGTGGCCGCAAGGTACGTGAGCAGGACAGGGGACGACCGTTCGGGCATGACTGACCACCACCATCACCCGAACGGTGAGTGCGACACCACCGGACGCCACGGCATGCTGCTGTTCGGTGCCGGTCCGGTCTACCTGTCGCACCTGCCGATGTACCACTGCCCGCATCACTTCCAGGTCCTGCTCGAGGCGGAACTGCCGGCCGGCGCGCTGGACACGCTGACCGCCGACCGGGCGCGGCACGGCGACGGGCAGTACACCTTCGACCCCGACCCGTTCCCGATCGCCGAGCTGGAGCCGGGGAGCGACGGCGTACCGGCCCGGACCACGCTGACCGGGACGGTGTTCCGTGGCCACTTCGAACGCGGCGGCACCCCGATCGTCAAGGGCGTGCCGGTGACCGTGCGGGTGGTCTGGTTCCGCGACCTCGAGGAGGCGGCGGCATCCGGCGACGGGCTGCCGTACCTCTGCTTCGGCCGCGGCGAGCAGGTCTTCCTGGCCCACGAGCTGACCACCCGGCCGAACTTCGACCAGGTGCTCGCCGTCCGGTTCGTGCCCGGCACGGTACGCACCCAGGTCGGCCACCCGCTCGACGACGACGTCGCCGAACTGCGCTTCGCGCGGGCGCAGCCGGTCTCGTTCGGCCGCGACGACGGCGTCGACCGGCGGCTGCACGACGGCGAGGTCGCCACCGGCCTGTTCCGGCTGACCCGGTCGCCCAGCGCCGCCCGCGGCTTCAGCGTCGGCGTCGAGGTCGAGCGGGAGCTGTACCTCGAGATCGACGAACTCGCCTGAGGGGTGCGCCGCGATGACCGATCAAGCGTTCACGGTGTCCCTCGACCCGGGCACACCACAGGTGAGACCCCTTTTCGCCATCTCGCCCTCGCTGCCGGAGAGCATCGAGGCGCAGCTCAAACCGGTACGGATCGCGCTCGATGTGGCGCCGTCGGCCTTCCCGGCGCGACTGGGCGGCTTCGCGAGCCCGGCCGATTCGCCGTACGCCCGGCGCAAGGGCGCGTTCGGCTGCGCGGTCCGGGGTTTCGGCGGTACCGCTGATCGCATCTGGTTCTTTCGTGGCAAGCGGTACCTGAGGTACTTCGAGAAGCCGGAACGCCGCGACGAGACGTCCGACTGGTTGCCGATCGCCGGCAACTGGAACCTGCCGCCGGCCTTCGCCAACCGGGTCGACGCGGTGCTCACCGGCGGCATCCCGCCGTTCGAGGGGCACGTCTGGCTGTTCAGCGGCGACCAGTACCTGCGTTACGACCCGAACGACGACGTCGTGATCATCGGCGCCCAGCCGATCGAGGGCAACTGGGGCCTGCCGCCGGAGTTCTGCTCCGACCTGGACGCGGCGGTCCACGGTGTCGGCCCGTTCCTCGGCATCGTCTGGTTCTTCAAGGGCGGCAGGTACGTCCGCTACAACCTGCGGGACGACGTCACCGAGTTCGGCCCGGCCGACATCGGCCTGAAGTGGAACGGCTGGCCGGACGCCTTCGCCGACGGGGTGGACTTCGCGTTCTACGGCACCGGACCGCACGAGAACCACCTCCACTTCTTCCGCGGCGACCAGTTCATCAGGTACGACCTGGACGCCGACCGGGTGGTGGACGGCCCGGTCAAGGCCACCGAGGGCTGGCCCGCCCTGGGCCGGTTCATGCCGGTGCCGCAGCTGTTCCTCGACGAGCGGTACAAGCTGTTCACCTTCCACGGCCAGCTGGGCAACGGCGGCATGGTCGACAACAAGAAGATCGAGGCGCGCAGCCGTACCGAGGTCTGGATCATCACCCGCCGCCAGGAGCAGGTCGACACGAAGACCTCGTCGAACGTGCTGGAGAGCAACTCGCAGCAGGTCGTCGACAACTTCGCCGACCAGGTCCGGCGGGACGACGCCGAGCAGCGCAGCCGCGACGACTACGACTACGGCACCGATGCCTCGTTCCACGGCGAGGCCGAGGCCACCGGCCTCACCGGCGGCGAGGTGGACGCCGACCTGCACGTGCGGGGCCAGACCCACGACGTGCGGTCGTCGTTCGCCAAGGCCGTCGGCAGACAGATCGACCGGGCCAAGCAGGAGTCGCAGGAGCGGCACACCCAGCAGGTCCGGATGGAGGAGAGCGACAAGAGCATCAACCAGCAGACGGAGATCGGTTTCCGGCAGGTGGTGGACAACGCGTCGAGCGCCGAGTCGCTCAACTTCGTGCTGTTCCAGCTCACCCAGGAGTACATCCTGGTGCTGAGCCTGGTCGACGCGCAGCTCGTCTTCCGCAACGGCGACGACCGGGCCACCGTCGCGGCCCCGATCCGGGACATGCGCCGGCTGCTCGACTCGGTCGTCGAGGACCCGGGCGTGCGGGCGGACGTGGCGCGGGCGGTGACCGCCGCGCTGACCGCTGTCACCGACGCGACCACCGACACGGAGCGTTCCCTGCTGAACGCCGCCGGGACCGCTGTGGATCCCAAGGTGCGCACCACCTTCCAGGTCACCGACACCGAGGGCCGGCCGGTGCGCGCGATCGCCGTCGACGGCATCGTCGTCGGCGTGGACCGCCCGGTCGTCCTCACCCCCAACACCGCTATCGCCCCCATCGGCGTCTTCTGATCGGACAGTGACATGACACTCGAACCCGGCGACCACCTGTGGTACTGGGAGATCACCGGCCGCGTCTCGTTCGGCCTGAACATCCCGCAGGCCGAGTGGTTTCCCGGCTTCCAGGGCCCGACCGACTACCAGGGCCACGGCGCGGAGATCTACAACTACGTCGTCTACGAGTCGGAGATCGTCCGCGGCCGGCCGCACATGCGCCACCACCCCGGCACGTACGCCTGGCTGAACAACAACCCGGGCAACCTCACCGGGCAGCCGGGCGGCCCGGACTTCGGCCAGTACCCGGACAAGTTCAACTGGCACCACTTCCTGATCTTCCCGACCTGGGAGACCGGCTTCGCCGCGATCGCCCAGCTGCTGCGCGGTGGCGGTTACGCCGGGCTCACCCTGCTCGCGGCGTTCCAGAAGTACGCGCCGGCCTCGGACGGCAACGACCCGGCCCGGTACGCCAAGGACGTCGCGGCCGCGGCCGGCGTCGACGAGTCGGCGATCGTCGGCGACCTCGACGACGACCAGATGCTGATCATGCAGAACAAGATCACTGAGATCGAGGGCGCGGTGGCCGGCGAGACGTTCGCCTACGACGCGCCGGACCTGCCGGCCGAGATCGCCGCCCTACTGCCCTGAGAGGACCCGTCATCATGGAACCGTTCGACATCGACATGTCCGCGCCGGTCGACCCGTCCGGCGCGGGAGCCGGCCTGGGTGGCCCGGGCGACGGCGGCCACACCGGCCCGAACTGGTACATCGCGTTCGGCATGGATCTCGGCGCGGAGGAGGGCACCCAGGTCTTCGCCGCCTTCGACGGGCACGTCACCAAGTTCCAGCCGCACCAACCGGCCGCCGACACCGCCAAGGTCTACGGCGCGCAGATCTTCATGCGCTCGCCGAACGACGGCATGGGCGGCTTCTACACCCACCTCACCGGCACCCCGGACGGCCTGGGCATCGGCACCGAGGTCAAGCGCGGCGACCTGCTCGGCACCGTCGTCCGGCACGGCACCACCGCGACGCACCTGCACCTGGCGCTCTGCGAGGTGCTCGGCGGGGTGGACGGCGAGCGCCGCGGCGTCGACCTGTACCGATTCTTCCTCGACCTGGAGCAGTCGGGGCCCGGCACCGTCATCCCGGTGACCTTCGCGCAGGACGGCTCCGCTCCGATCCCGCGAACCGACTGACGCAAGACCTTGACGACGGTCGATCTCTGTTGTTCAACTGTGTTTGCTCACGATTGAACACGAGCGCTTCTTAACCGTCCTCAAGGAGCATCGCGCGTGAAGAAACAGATCCTCACCCTGGCGGCCGTTGTCGCCGTCGTCCTGGCGGCGGCGCCACCGGCCGCCGCCGATCCCGAACCCGTCTGGCACGCCGGCGTCCCGCCGCTGGCCACCCCGTGGACCGACCAGGTCGGCCCGGACAACGCCCTGCCCGAGTACCCGCGCCCGCAGCTCACCCGCGGCCGGTGGCAGAGCCTCAACGGGATCTGGCAATTCGCCAAGGCCGCCACCGGCCAGGCCGTGCCGACCGGGACCACCCTCGGCGAGCGCGTGCTGGTGCCCTACCCGATCGAATCCGCGCTCTCCGGCATCCAGCGCCACGAGGACCGGATGTGGTACCGCCGCACCTTCACCGTCCCGAGCGGCTGGGACATCAACACCGGCAACCGGCTCCGGCTCAACTTCGGCGCCGTCGACTACGACGCCAAGGTCTACGTGAACGGCAAGCTGGTCGCCACCCACCGCGGCGGCTACGACAAGTTCGACGCCGACGTCACCGACGCGCTGACCGGCGGCGGCGAGCAGGAACTGATCGTCTGGGCCGAGGACCTCACCGACGCCACCGGCCAGCCGATCGGTAAGCAGCGCCGGACCAGCGACCACGGCATCTTCTATCAGGGCAGCTCGGGCATCTGGCAGACCGTCTGGATGGAGCCGGTCCCGGCCAGCGGCATCACCGGGCTGCACCTCACCCCGGACCTCGGAGCCGGCGTCCTGCGGCTCACTGTCGACGTCGCGGGACGCGAGGACCTGCAGGTCAAGGCCGTCGCGCGGGGCAGCGGCACGGTGGCCGGCAAGATCCAAGGCGCTTCCGGTACGGAGTTGGCCCTCCCGGTGACCCGCCCGCACCTCTGGTCGCCCGACGACCCGTACCTCTACGACCTCGACGTCTCCCTGGTCGACGGCAGGACGACGGTCGACAAGGTCGGTTCGTACTTCGGGATGCGCTCGGTCGGCACCACCAAGGGTGAGGACGGCCGGCTGCGGATCACCCTGAACAACAAGATCCTGTTCAACATGGCCAACCTCGACCAGGGCTTCTGGCCGGACGGCCTGTACACCGCACCCACCGACGCGGCACTCAAGTGGGATCTCCGCAAGGACAAGGAGATGGGCTTCAACGCGGTGCGCAAGCACATCAAGGTGGAGCCGGACCGCTGGTACTACTGGGCCGACAAGCTGGGCCTGATGGTCTGGCAGGACATGCCGGCGGCGAACACCGGCCCGATCCCCGCGGAGTGGCGCGGCCAGTTCGAGGCCGAGCTGCACGAGATGGTCCGCGAGCACCAGAACTGGACCTCGATCGTCGCCTGGGTGCCGTTCAACGAGGGCTGGGGCGAATGGGACCGGGCCGCCACCGGCCGGATCGCCGACGAGGTCAAGGCGCAGGACCCGACCCGCCTGGTCAACGCGCACAGCGGGGTGAACTGCTGCAACTCCAAGGGCGACGCGGGCCGCGGCGACGTGATCGACTTCCACCAGTACCTCGGCCCGGCGTCACCGCGGCCGACGACCGAGCGGGTGTCGATCGACGGCGAGCACGGCGGATACGGCCTCAAGGTGTCCAACCACATGTGGTTCGGGGACGGCAACGCGTACCAGATGACGCCCGACAAGGCGACGCTGACCAGCCGGTACGTGCAGAACCAGGAGGACGTGCTCACCTCCGCGCAGCGCTGCGGGATCAGCGCGGCGATCTACACCCAGCTCTCCGACGTCGAGGGTGAGCTGAACGGCTTCTTCACCTACGACCGCCGGGTCACCAAGATGGACCTGGCCCAGGTCAAGGCGATCAACCAGAAGATCATCGCGGGCGCCGACGGCACCACCGCCGGCATCCCGCAGCCGGGCCCCGGCACGCCGGGGCTGAGCGGGGTCGCGTTCTGGCCGCTCGACGGGTCGTTCGGCGACCTCACCGGAGTCAACGGCCCCACCTTCACCGACGGGCACACCGGCCAGGGCGTCGCGTTAAACGGCAGCGACCAGTACCTGGACGCCGGCCGCGCGGTCCTGAACACCGCCGCCGACTACTCGGTCGCGGCCTGGGTCAAGCTCGACAAGGCGGACGGCGCGTTCCAGACCGTGGTCAGCCAGGACGGCGCCGCCAACAGCGACTTCTTCCTGCAGTACTCGGGCGCCGACCAGCGCTTCGCGATGAGCAACGCCAGCGTCCGGGCACTCGGCCCGGCCAAGCCCGAGACCGGCCGCTGGTACCACCTGGTCGGCGTGCGCGACTCGGTCAGGGGCGAGCTGCGCCTCTACGTCGACGGCGCGCTCGCCGGCACCGCCGACGCCTGCCTGCCGCAGGCCGCCCCGACCGGCCACACGGTGATCGGCCGGGGCAGGTTCGGCGGCAACCCGGTCGACTACCTGGACGGCACCGCCGACCAGGTCCACCTCTACGACCGCGCGCTGTCCGCCGCCGAGATCCAGCAGCTCTACGCCACCAACCAGTAGCGGACACGAAAGGGGCCGGTGCGATCGCACCGGCCCCTTTTCCGGTACGCCCGGTGGCCGGCTCAGCGACCCGGCACGACGTCGTCCACGGCTCGCAGGAACGCCCGGAGCAGCGGCGTCTCGCCGGCTCGGCGCCAGACCGGCGCGTACTCGAGCACCGGCGCGTCGGCGATCGGCAGGAAGACCATGTCCGGGCGTACCCGGGAGACGGTGGCCTGCCTGCCGATCGGCGAGATGACGCCGCCGGCGCTGATCGCGCTGAACGCCTCGTTGAGGGTGGACACCGGGGTCCCGCGCCGGATCGGCCGCCCGGCCGGGGTCACCGGCGGGGTGTGCGCCGCCCAGACGTAGTCCGGGATCGGCCCGTCCGGACAGACCACCGGGTGGTCGCCGAGGTCCTCCATCTCGACCTTCTCCCGGCCGGCCAGCGGGTGACCGGGCGCGACGGCGAGCACCAGCGGCTCGGTGAACAGGACCGGCCCCACGGCCAGGTCCGGTTCGCGGACGGGCAGCCAGAGCAGCGCCACGTCGGCGCGACGGTCGCGCAGCACGCCGAACGGGTCGACCGGGAGCGCCTCCCGCATGCGCAGGGTGGCTTGCGGATGCCGCTGGCGGAACAGGTCCAGGACGGCGGTGAGCTCCTGATGGTGCGTATCGAAGGCGGCCACGCTCAGAGTGCCCGCCTGACCGCTGGCGATCGAGGTGGCCTCGTCGACACCCGCCATGATCTCGGTGTACCCCGCGGTGAGCCGCTCGCGGAGTCCCTCGCCGAGGGGCGTGAGCCGGACGCTGCGGCTCGTCCGCTCGAACAGCGCGCCGCCGATCCGGCGTTCCTGCTGCTTGATCGACTGGCTGACCCGGGCCTGCGAGACGTGCAGCCGCTCCGCCGTACGCCCGAAGTGAAGCTCCTCGGCCAGGGTCAAGAAGATCTCGATGTCGCGTAGTTCCACCTGGCCTCTTCCTCCGGTCGCCGACGCGCGAGTCTACGACCGTACGAAAACCGTGCGGTGTCCCCGAGTCGGCTGAGTTCCGGCGGGTCGCCGTTAGTGATCAACATCGCCGCGTACGATCCCATGCGGTATAGCCGTACCCTCTGCCGACGATCCGCTCGCTGTCCGGTAGGGCTTCGTTGGCCGTCGCGAGGCCGCGGGTGGAAGGACTGCCACAGATGCCTGGATCCTCACAAGAGGTCGAGTGCGAGTTGATCGACTTGTCGTCTGTCGCTCTCGCGGAACTGCGCCAGATCGATCTCACCGAGGCCGCGGCCCGCGTTCTGCTCCGCCTGCGGAATTCCGGTGGCAGCATCAGCGGTTACAACGGCAAATTCGCCGAGCCGGGCACGGCGGCGCCGACCCACGCGCCAGGGTCATGACTGTTGAGTCGGTTGCCGCGCTTGCCCGGCATCGCCTGAGCGGTGACAGTTTCCGCACTCTCTCCGCCGGCCTCGGCGACGAACGAACGGTGGGCGAGCTTCGTTCCGCCGAGCGCAGCTGGCGCATGATCGTGCTGTCCCTCCTCCTCGACGCGCTCGGCGGGGACACCCCGACGGGTGAACTCGCCCCGGCCGCCGACGCCTGGCAGCTCGTCGTGGCGGCGGACCGGGCGGCCTCGGCGGCAGCCGACGACGTCCTGATGCGACCACCCGTCGGGATCTGGGCCGCCCACATGCTGCGCCGGATCCAGAGATCGGCAACTGGGCCGGTGCCGCTGTGGGTGGAGGCCGGGTACCTGCACGCGCTGGCTGCGGCCGCAGCGATCCGCGCCGGGCTCTCGTTCGAGTTGACCGTGCCGGCCCGGCACGGCGTCGCGGTGCTCCCCACGCTCGGCCACTCGGTCCTGCCCGTCACCACGCCGTGGTCCACGGTGCGGGTCACGTGTCGTGATGGGGTGTTCGAAGTTCGCACCACCGACGGAGCCTCGGTGGGGCCGGGCACCCCCGCCTGGCGGGACCCGGTCATCGTGACGGCGACCGCCGACGGTCAGGAGCTGACCGTCGAACTGATGGACTGTGATCCCTATCGGGACCTCCGCGGCCCGACCCCGCCCCACCCGCTCCCGCCCGCCGAGATCGAGCACTGGCAGCGGCTGCTGACGGCGGCGTGGTCCCTGCTCGTCCGGGAGCAACCGGACCGCGCGCCGGCGATCGCCGCGACCGTCCGAGCGTTCACCCCCGTCGAACCCCGCGAGCGGTTCCGTCATCTGTCGGCCTCCGGCGGCGAGGCGTTCGGCAACGTGCTGCTCTCCGATCTCGACGACCCGGTGGACCTGGCGGTCACCCTGGTCCACGAGGCGCAGCACCAGAAGCTCGGCGCGCTGCTGCACCTGCTCACGCTCAGCGACGAGGATCCCGGGCATCGCTACTACGCCCCCTGGCGTGATGATCCGAGGCCGCTCGGTGGCCTGCTGCAGGGTGTCTACGCGTTCGCCGCGATCACCGAGTTCTGGGGCGGCCACCGGTCGCCCGAGCACGCCGCCCTGGCCGCCTTCGAGCTGGCTCTGTGGCGCGGTCAGACCGCCGCCACGATCCGGACACTGCTCGCCGGCGAGCAGCTGACGTCCTGGGGGCGCCGGTTCGTCGAGCACCTGCGCGAGCCGGTGGCCGCCTGCCTGCGCCGGCCGGTGCCGGAGCACGTGGACCGCCTGGCGCGGCTGGCAGCGCTCGACCACCAGGCCATGTGGCGCGGGCATCACCTGGTGGTGGAGCCGGCCACCGTGGCGGCTCTGGCGCAGGCCTGGCGACACGGCGCCCCGGCCCCGGCCGTCCCGGCCGACTCCCGGGTCACCACGTCGGCCAGTCCCGAGGTGGGGCGCTTCGACACGCGGGCGGTGCTGATCCGCTACCTGCTCACCGACCCGGACCGGTTGCGCCGGCTGCGCGACGATCCGGAGCTGCTGGCGACCGCCGTGACCGGGGCGCAGCCGGCCGACGCCGACCTGATCCGCGGTGACCGGGCCGCGGCGGCCGTGGCGTACGCCGGGCTCGTCACCGCCGACCCCGCCAGCGTGCACGGCTGGGTGGGCCTCGGCCTGGCGCTGTCCGACCAGCCGGACAGCGCGGCGGCACGTGCCCTGCTGAGCCGGCCGGAACTGGTCCGCGCGGTGGCGTGCCGGCTGGCCACCACCGCCGGCCCGGACGAGGCTCGCCCGGATCCGGTCCGGCTGGCCGCCTGGCTCGGCGCGGACCTGCCGGCGGCCTCGCCGGAGATGCCGGTGCCCGCGGTCTGGCCGGTCGCCTGACCATCAGCGCCGGTCACCGACCGGCAGCGCCGGTCGCCTGACCATCAGCGCCGGTCACCGATCCGGCAGCGCCGGTCGCCTGGCCCGTCGGCCGGTTGCCTGACCGGTCAGAGGGGCAGCGGGTCGATGTCGCAGTTGGCTCGCAGGCCGGCCGCCGCGCTGACGGTGGCCGGGTGGGACGCGCCCAGGACGGCGCCGAAGCGGGTCAGGGTGTCGGCCAGCAGCCGCTCCCCGTCGTCGCCCCGGCCGACCCGCTTGAGGTCCATGGCGACGTTGACAGCACAGGCCAGGGTCGTCGGATGGTTGGCACCGAGCAGGTCCCGGCACTGCCGGAGCACGATCACCCCCTCGTCCAGGGCGAGCCGTGCCTCACCGACGGCGTGGTAGTCGCTGACCACGTTGATCCGGGCGTGCAGGACGACCGGATGCTCCGGGCCCAGCCGTGCCGTGAGCCGGCGCAGGGCCCGTTCGTCGAGTTGCCGCACCGCCTCGATCTCACCCTGCAGGCGCATCGTGACGGCCAGGTTCATCTCGGCGCTGGCGGTGTGCGGATGATCGGGTCCCAGGAGGTCGCGCAGCTGGTCGGCGGCGAGCTCACCGGCCTCGCGCGCGGCGCTCAGGTTGCCCAGCACCCGCTGGTCGATCGACACGGTCAGCCGCGCGAGCGTGGTGTCCGGATAGCCTTCGCCGTAACGCTCCTGGTAGCGGATCAGAACGCCCTGGGACAGCGTCAGCGCGTTGCTCAGGTCCCCGGCCTTGCGCCGGGTGACCGCCAATTGCTGTGTCTGGCTGAGTAGCAACGCGTGCCGCTCATCCGGCAGCAGGCTGCGCAGCAGGGCGACCAGGGTCTCCTGGTCGGTCCGCGCGGTAACGTGCTCACCGAGCTCACGCCGGTCCAGGTTGATGCCGCCACGGGTCTGCAGGGTGTCCAGATGGTCGGCGCCGAGCACCTGGATCAACTGGAGGTGGGTTCGCTCGCCGAGCTGCAGGGCTCGGCTGAACATCCCCGACAGGCGGAGGCTCACCGCCAGGTTGTGGGCGGCTCGGAGGGTGAACGGCTCGCCCTCCCCGAAACCGGCGCGGGCGCGCTCGTAGACCGTCAGTGACCGGTCCAGCGCTCCGGAGAAGTCACCGGCGACCCGCAGATCCGCGGCCACCGCCCCGATGGCGTTCAGGGTCTCCTCACGGTCGTCGCCCAGGGCTTCCCGATACAACTGGAGCGTGTCGGCGTTCAACTTGGCGGCGGCCCGGTAATCGCCCACCGAGAACTGCATGTAGCCCAGCCAGTTGGCCATCCGCAGGGCGTCGAGATGGGCCGGCCCCTCGATGCGGACCAGCACCTCGTAAGCGTGCATGGCCAGGTCGCGGGCGCCCCGGAAATCACCCCAACGGGACAGGTACCGCGCCTCGTTGAGCACCAGGTCACGCACGTAGCCGTGCCGGCACTCGGTGGCGTCCGACGCCAGTACGTGCGGGTACAGCTCGGCGTACCGGGGCCAGTGGTCGGTCTCCTCCGGCAGGTTGGGGTCGTTGGCGGCCAGCAACAGGTGGGCGCTGTGGCGCAGCAGCTCCCGCTCGTCCGGCTCCATCTGGGCGATGAGCACCCGCTGGACCAGGCGGTGCATGTGCAGTGAGTTGGTCCGGTAGTCCACCCGGGCCAGCGAGTACCGGCCGATGGTGCGTACCGCCTGGTTGAACCGGGTCGCGTTGCGCAGCACTGGATCAAGGTCCGGGTGGATGCCCAGGCCCCGGGCGTTGGACAGCAGGATCCGGCTGATCGGCTCGGGTGCGAAGAACGCGCAGACCTGCAAGAGGCGCAGCGCCGCCGGTTCCCGCTCCCGCAGGCCGATCAGCGACATGCTCCACGCCGCCGCGACCTCCTCCGGGTAGTCCAGCGGCGGCGCGGCCGTCGGCGTACCGCCCACCGCCTCGGTCAGCGACGGCCGGCCGGCATCCAGCAGGCGCAGGTACTCGTCGGTAGCCATGCCCGTCTCGGCCATCCACGCGGCGGCCAGTTCGACCGCGAGGGGAAGGTCGCTCAACGCCTCGGCCAGCCGGGCGGCGTCGCTCTCGGCGAGGGTGGGCGCGCGCCGCCGCAGCAACTGGACGCTCTCCGCGCGGCTGAACACGTCGACCTGGATCGGGCTGGCCACCTCGACCCATTCCGGATTCCGCGAGGTGACCATGATCTTGCCGGACTCGCTGGAGGGGAAGAACGGCTGCACGTCCTCCGGGAGCTCGGCGTTGTCGAACACCAGCAGCCAGGACGCGGAGGGCCGGCCCCGGCTCAGCGCGTCGATGACCGCCGGCACCGCCGAGCCCGCCAGCGGCGGCACCGGCAGCTCCAGACGTTGCGCCAGCTCCACGAGCGCGGTGCGGATCTGGGCCGGGCGTTCGGCAGGTATCCACCAGACGATGTCGTAGTCGTGCTGGTAGAGGTGGACGTACTCGATAGCCAGCTGGGACTTGCCGACTCCGCCGAAACCGTGGATCGCCTCGGGCAGCACGGCGGTCGTCCCGGAACCGAGCCGTGTGTGCAGGACGGCGAGCAACTCGGTCCGTCCGGTGAAGTTCACGTTCCGGGGCGGGATGTTGCTGATGGTGGCGACCTGACGGCTCTCCCGTGTCGACACCGGCTCGGCGTCGATGCCGATGCCGAAATCGGCGCCGCGGCGGCGCTCGGGTCCGAGCAGCTCGTCGAGCCGGGCAGCGGGAATCTCCGACACATCGCCCGGCGGCACCATGGTGCCCAGCCTAGAGCCTTCCTCCCGGACCGCCGGGCGTTCCGCCAAAAGCCCCTTCAACTGGTTGGCCGCGTCCAGGTGCGGCCCGCTCAACGCCTCGTTGACCGCCAGCTCCACGCGCAGGAACGGGCGGCTGCCCTCGGTCAGGGCCGGATGATCGGCGGCGGCCGGCGCGGCGATCCGGCGGCTCAGCCCGCGCACCGCCGCCACCTCGTCACCCAGTTCGGCCTCCACGGTCCGGAGGACGTCGAGGGTCCGGTCGCGGTGACCGAGTTCCAGCAGCCGTTTCCGGACACCCTCGGCGAAGTCGAAGGTCACCCGGACCGGATCGGTCACCTCGCCGTCCGGCACCACCGGACGGATCAGCCCGCTGGTGAGCACCTCGGCCAGCTCGGCCGGGCCGGCCCGGGGCAGCCTGCGCTGCACGGCCAGCATCGTCCGCACGTTGAGCGGCGCGGCGGCCAGCGCCACCGCCAGCCGGACCGCGGTGGGTGAGGCCATCGCCCGGAACCGCGCGACCGCGTACTCGGCGGGCTCGCCCAGGCGGTCGTCCGCCGCGGCGGTCGCCCGGGGGTGGCTGGCCGAGACCAGGATCGCCGGCAGCGCCACCACGCCCGGCCCGATCCCGGCGACCAGATCCGCCCACCGGCGTACCCACCCGCTGTCGATCTCCAGTACCGGCACCGCGATCGGGTCGACCAGGCGGGTGGACGCCGTGCCCACCGTGTCGATCGCCGACCTGGTCCAGGTGGTCAGCGCGGTCGGGGTCGGCCCGGTCGTCCGCAGCCAGGTCCGGCGCGGATCGAGCGCGGTCTGCGACCAGCGTTGCTGTGGCAGCGGGTTGAGCACCGCGACGACCATGTGCGCGGCCCACAGCGCGACCGCCGACTGCGCGACGCCGGTCCACCACAGGTCCGAGTAGCCGTCGGTGAAGACCAGCACCACCGTCCGGCCGGTCGGGTCCACGATGCCGCCCGGCGTCGTCGTCACCCGGCCGGCGCCGGACCCGATCTCGACGCCGCCGTGCCCGTCCGAGCCCAGCGTCCGCACCCGGACGTCGCGGAACACCCCCTGGCGTTCCAGCAGCGCGGAGATGGCCGTGGCGTGCCCGGCCCAGATCCACATCGACGGCCCGGTGTCGACCAGCAGCACGACGTTCCAGCGGCGCTCGGTGGCCTGGCGCAGCATCGGCAGCCAGCGGCGGTCGATCATGCCGCGTTCCGCGGTGGCCTCCTCGTCGAGGATCATCTCGGTGCTGGACGGCACGTCGTGGCGCAGGCTCGCGAAGAAGTCGGTCCGCCGCTGCGCGATCGGCACGGCGGCGCGCGGTTCCCGCGGCGCCGGCTGCCGCGGGCCGGGCGGGGCCACGGCCTCGGTGCCGTCGACGGACGGCGACTCGGCCGGGGGCGGGCCGGCGGCCGGGGGAGTCCCGTCGGGCTGCTCCGCGCCGGGCCCGGGACCGGTCGTGCCGACCGGCGGGACGGTCTCGTCCGGAGCCGGCGGGGCCGGCCGCTGGGCGCCCTCGAAACCGTCGCGGCTGGCCAGCCAGAGGGCGTCGGCGATGTCCGACCAGTGCAGCGCCGTCGGCCGCGGCCACCGCTGCGGCCGCTGGTCATCGGCTCCGGTCGGCGAGGTCATCACACACCGGTCGCCGACAGGTTGCGCCACACCGTCTCGAGCAGGCGCGTCCAGTCCGCCTCGTTTCCCGTCGCGTGCGCGCCGGAGACGGCCAGGAAGATCGCGTTGAGCAACTGGTCCGCCGCCAGCGGGCCGCGCGCGCCGCGCCGCTCGATGAATGTCCTGATCAGCTGCCGGGCGTTCTCGTCGGTGCCGGGGAAGTGGGCGGAGACCAGGTCGGCGAGCCGGTGCTCGTCCGGGTCCGGCAGGTCGAGGCGGATGCACCGGCGCAGGAACGGGGCGGGGAAGTCGCGCTCGCCGTTCGACGTGATCACCACGATCGGGAACACGTGGCAGGTCACCACGCCGTCGCGGATGACCGCGCGATGTCCCGGATCGGCGGTGTGCACCTCGACGGCGGGCATCCGGTTGCGGGCGCGGATCAGCTCGGGGATCGAGAACGTACCGTCCTCGAAGACGTTCAGCAGGTCGTTCGGCAGGTCGATGTCGCTCTTGTCCAGCTCGTCGATCAGCAGGACCCGCGGCCGGCGGTGCGGCAGCAGGGCGGTGCCCAGCGGTCCGAGGTGGATGAACTCGCCGAGCGTCGACTCGGGGCCGGCCGCCGTCTGATCGCCGGCGGGTCGTTCGGCGGCGGCCTGCGCGCGCCCGATCGCGTCGTAGTCGTAGAGGCCGGAGCGCAGATTCGACCGGGAGGTGATCGGCCAGTGCAGGACCCGGCCCAGCCCGAGGTCGCGGGCGAGTTGATAGGCCAGGCTCGACTTGCCGGCGCCCGGGCGCCCGGTCACCAGCAGCGGACGGAAGAGCAGCAGTGCCGCGTTGATGACGTCCAGCTGGTTGCGGTCGGGACGGACCATTCCCGGTACGCCGAGCCGGCGCGCGGTCTCGTCCGGGTAGTCCGGTGGTGGCGGCAGGTCGGGACCACCGTGGAAGGCCCGCCAGTGCGGTGGTTCCGGCCAGTCGCCGGCGTCGGTTGCCCCGCCGGGCCGGCCGGTTCCGTCGTACAGCCACCAGCCGGCGGCCGGGGGCGGGACCTGCTGGTTCCGGTCAGTCATCGCGAGCCTCTCTCGGTGCGCTGTCTGATGGCCAGATACGACCGGGCTGCCGATCCGGATCGTCCCACAGAACGGCGATACCGTGCCCGACGTGTTGCTCCCGGCGGCCCGCGTCCTCACTCCACGCCCGCTGCCGCAGCCGGGCCATCCGGACCGGTAGTTGCGCCAGTTCGGACGGTCCGGACGCGCCGCCACCCAGCAGCGCCGCGACCGCCGACCGCAGGCCCGAATCGGCTGCCTGGCTGCGGTGCCAGATGAGGATCGGCAGGCCGGCCCGGAGCGCGGCGAGGGCCTGGCTCTCGCCGAGACTGCTCGGTGTCGGCGGCTGGTGGAGGACCATCGCGACGATGCCGGCGTCGCGCTTCAGCATCGCCTCGAGTCGTAGATCGGTCTGATCGGGTTCGGCGAAGTGGATCGGATGCGGCTGCCGTGGATTGTCGGTCAGCAGCCGCCAGCGTGATCGCCACAGCCGGTGCCACTCCCGGGTCTGCAGGCGTTCCAGGCTGCGGACCACCACCGGGTAGTCCATCGCCAGCGGCGTCGGTGACCGGGACGCGAGTTCCTTGCGCCAGGCCTCCACCGGGGTGTTGAGCAACTCCCAGGGCAGTACGAACTCGATCGTGACCGGCCCGTCCTTCTCCGCCCAGTCCCGCTCGGTCCGCAGCACGATCCGGTCGACCGCCGCCTCCAGCTCGTCGCGGCCGACCCGCTGGTCCTCGCCGCGGACCGGCCGCCAGACCCGCGAGGCCCACTGCCGCCAGTGCGAGACGATGTACGACTCGTCGTCGCCGCCGTACTTCTCGAACTGGATCACCAGGTACGCCATGCTGGGCCCGGGCGACGGCGCGGGCAGCTGGGCTCGCAGGGCGGCCAACTGGGCGGACAGCTTCCACTGCGCGGCCAGCGCGGTGGTCAGCTCGCGCAGCCGGGGCTCGGTCTCGGGCGGGAGCAGCGGCGTCACGGTGTGCAGGCAGCGCAGCCAGGGCGGCATGCCGTCGACGGCGTTGAGCCCGGTCAGGTAGGCGAGGACGTGCCAGGCGTCGGCGCAGTACGACGGCGCCTCGGCCGATCGGGTGGCCGCGACCAGGTGGCGCAGCGCCTCCCGCCCGCGCAGCCGGTGCAACTCCTCCCGCAGCCACGCGATGTCGTGGCCGGCGAAGATCTCGGTCACCTGCCACTCGTCCACCAGCCGGTAGAGGCCGGCCACCTGCTCGGTGTTCGGCTCCAGCAGTTCGAGGCACTCGACCAGCAGCCGTAGGCCGCCCGGCCGGGCGGCGCAGGTGGTCACCACCTCGACCAGTTGCAGGTGCGGGACCTCGTGGTCGCGGGGGAGCGGCGGCCGGCCCAGGGCGGTGTCGGCCTCCTGAAGGAAGAGCTGCCGTCCGGAGCGGCTGCGGATCGTCGGTGATTCCTCCAGGAGCGCGACGAATCGGCTGCGGAGGAGCCGGCGCTGGTGCGCACCCACTTCCGGCCCCGGAGCGGAATCAGGTGTCTCCGGCATGCGGCTGAGCACCGTCCAAAAGCGTCGTAGCTCGGTTGGGTCGTAGCTCGGTTGGCCTTCCCCTGAAGGCATGCTAATTGGTGGGCATGCGTACCGCGCAAGCGTTGACAGGCATTCACGTTCGCCGATCGGAATGACCTCATCCGTCCGGTCCATGTCACACGACTAAGTCCGGCAACCGCGCCGGCGACCGATGACTCACCGTCACCCGATCCGGCGCTCGACCCGGTGGCCGCCGGCGCGGTACCACTGAGGCATCGCGACGAGAGGAGTGCCGTGCCCTGGGCCAGGCTCGCCGTTGTCACCCTGACCCTGGTCGCCGGCCTGGCGGCACCCGCCGCGGCCGATGCCGGCCGGGGAACGCTCACCGTCGTCGCGCACGAGGACGACGACCTGCTCTTCGTCAACCCGGAGATCAGCGACGACATCGCGGCCGGCCGCCGGGTCACCACCCTGTACGTCACCTCCGGCGACGCCGCCCGCGGCCCGGTGTACTGGCGCTCCCGGGAGCGGGGCGAGATGGCCGCCTACGCCCGGATGGCCGGCCGCCCGGCCCGGTGGGCGGAGGACACCCTGGTCGCCGCCGGGCATCCGGTCCATCGGGCCACCCTGGCGGGTGCCGGGGTCACCCTGCTCTTCCTGCGCCTGCCGGACCGGGTCGGCGGCTGGCCCGACCAGACCCTGCAGATGCTCTGGCTGGACCCGGCCGCCCGGACGCACACGCTGGACACCGGCCACCTCTACAGCCGGGCCGCGCTGCTGGACGTGCTCACCGCGGTCCTCGGCGACTACCGGCCAGGGATCATCCGGACCCTGGATTTCCGGGGGGCCTACGGCGACGGGGACCACGACGACCACCACACCGTCGCCTACCTCACCTACGCGGCTCAGCAGCGCTACCGCGCCCCGCACCGGATCGTCGGGCACGCCGGTTATCCGGTCGCCCGGCGGCCGGTGAACCTGACGCCCGGCCGGTACCGCGCCAAGCTCGCCACCTTCCTCGCCTACGCGCCGCACGACCGGGTGGTCTGCCAGACCGCCGACTGGTGTGCTCGCGGCGAGTACGGCGCCTACCTGCGGCGGAACGCCCCCATCGCGGCCGGGTCCGGTCCGGGCCGCAACGTGGCCGGCCAGGCCGTCCCGGCCGCCTCCTCGGGCAACGAGGCCACCGTGGAGGTGGCGGCCAAGGCCGTCGACGGGCGGCGGGACGGCGACCTGCTCGGCGAGTGGGTCACCGTCGGCGAGCGGGCCGGTGCCTGGTTGACCCTGACCTGGCCGTCGCCGCAGGTGCTGGACCGGATCGTCCTCTACGACCGGCCGGACCCCGGCGACCAGGTCACCGGCGCGACCCTGCGGTTCTCCGACGGCAGCGTCGTCCCGGTCGGTGCGCTGCCCGACGACGGCTCCCCGCTCACCGTCCGGTTCCCCCCGAAGACGGTGACCGGCCTGCGGTTCACCGTCACCGGCGTCTCCGCCACGACCCGCGACGCCGGCCTGGCCGAGATCCGTGCGGTGACCGCCGCCTGATCGGCGCATGGTGGCCCGAGCGGCTGGTGGTCGTGTGTCAGACTGCGCGAATGCTTGACGATGCGAAGCCGCCGGTCATCGCCGCCAACATCTTCGGCCGCACCATGCTGGCCCTTCCGGTGTTCCTGCTCGTCGCCTGGACGGCCGCCGCCCAGGAGGAGGGCGACACCTGGTTCAACGGCGACGGTTACGGCGCGATGATCCTGTCGCTCGGCCTCGCCGTGGCCGGCCTGATCGCGATGCTGGTGGCCCCGCTGAACAGGTTCCGCCGCGCCCGGCCGGCGGTGGTGGCCGGCTGGGCCCTCGGCGCGGTCATCACGGTGTCCGCCGTCACGGCACTGACCGCCACCACCGTGTGACGTCCGATGCCGCGCCGCTGGCACCTGCTCGTCCTGGCTCTGCTCGGGGTCTTCGCGCTGGCCTGTGAGGGTGGCGCGGGCGCTGCCGGCGAGCCGTCGCCGACCGAGGGCCGGACCAGGCCGCCGTCGAGCTCCGCGTCCCGCTATCCCGCCTCGATGGCCGCGCTGGGCGACTCGATCACCGCCGGGGTGGGCAGCTGCCTGGCCTACCTGGCGTGTGCCAAGAACTCCTGGGCGACCGGTGACGGCGACGGCGTCCAGAGCCACTACCAGCGGATCCTCGCCAAGAACAGCAAGATCAAAGGCCATGTGTACGACTTCGCCGAGCCGGGGGCGGAGTCGGACGCGCTCGCCGCCCAGGCGCTCCGGGCGGTGGACGCCGAGGTGCGGTACGTGACGGTGCTGATCGGCGCGAACGACGCCTGTGCCGGGCAGGTCGGCGACATGACCCCGGTGGCGACGTTCCGGGGCCGGGTGGACCGCGCGCTGGCCACCCTGAGAAAGGGGCTGCCCAAGGCGCGGGTGCTGGTCGCCAGCATCCCGGACCTGTACCGGCTGTGGCAGGTCGGCCGGGACGAGCCGAGCGCGGTGCGGCTCTGGGACAGCCTGGGGATCTGCCCGTCCATGCTGGCCGATCCGACGTCCACGGCGAGCGCCGACAACCGCCGGCGGCGCGCGGTCCGGGACCGGATCGACGCGTACGACGAGGTGCTGCGCGCGGCCTGCGCGAGATATGGCAGCAGGTGCCGCTGGGACGGCGGGAAGGTGCACGACCTGCGGTTCACCCTCGACCTGGTGAGCCCGCTCGACTACTTCCACCCCAGCCTGGCGGGCCAGAACGAGCTGGCCGAGCGGACCTACCCCGGCTCGTTCACCTGGTGAGGTAGCCGGGTCGTCCGCGCGGACGAACGGGGCCGGGCGGACGCTCGGCATCGAGTAACGTGGATCACATGCCGGACCTGTATTCGCGGCGTTCCTTCATCGCCGGAGTCCTGACCGCGGGGATGCTGTCCACCGCTGCCGGCTACCTGTTCACCCGTCGCACCCCGGTCACCCTCACCCTGGTCACCGGCGTGGACAGCACCGGCGGCCGGAACCTGCTGATCAATCTGTGGAACAGGTTCCATCCGGACGTGACCCTCGAGGTGGTCACCGTCAACAGCTCCACCCAGGACCAGTACGACAAGTTCGTCAGCACCCCGGCCGACATCTACAACCTCGACGTCATCCACCTCCCGCGCTTCGCCAGCCGGGACCGGATCGCGCCGATCGACCCGCCGGACGGCATCACGCTGCTGCCGCCGGTGCAGCGGGTCAGCCAGGTCGAGGAGGGGTCGGGGCGGCTCTGGGCGGTGCCGTTCAACACCGACGTCGGCATGTTGTACCGCCGGGTCACCGACAAGGCGGCCGCCGACCCGGAGCCCACACTGGACACCGTGATCGCCGGGCGACGCCAGTTCACCGGGCAGCTCACCACCGAGGGCTCGGTCACCGACGAGGCGTTCGTGATCAACGTGCTGGAGCAGGCCCTCGCCCAGGATAGGACCATCCTCGACGAGCGGGGCGTCGTCTCGACGAGCCTGGGCCAGTGGCAGCGGGCCCTCGCGCCGCTCGCCGAGGCGCTGCGCGGCGACCGGATCGTGACGGCGGCCGGCGAGGAGAACACCAACGCCGCGTTCCAGACCGGCACCCTGCGGTACATGCGGAACTGGCCGGTCTGGTACCCGAAGATCGACCGCGAGGAACGGGCGAAACCCCGCACCGCGGCGATCCGGCTGGGCCGGCTCCCGGTCGGGATCCTGGGCGGCCAGGGGCTGGCGATCGCCAAGGACACCGAGCACCGCGACGAGGCCGCCGCGGTGATCCACTTCCTGACCGGCATGCCGGCCCAGAAACTGCTGGCCACCTACGGGTTCGCGCCGACCGCGCAGGAGGCCTACAACGATCCGGAGGTGAAGGCGGCGGTGCCACACCTGGACATCGTCAGGTCCGCTGTGGAGGACGCGCACCCGCGCCCGATGAGCGCCGGTTACGCCGAGTTCGCCAGGGTCTTCCGCCAGCACACCTACGACTACCTCTACCGCCGGGTCGAACTGACCGACGGCTTCGTCGAGGGCATGCGGGGAGCGTTGCGATGAGCGGCTGCGCACCACTCCGCCGGGCGCGGGCCGGAGTTCCGCGGTGATCGACGACAGCGGGCTGCAGGCATGGCTGGTCCCGGTCTTCGTGACCGCCGCGATCATCCTGGTGGAGACGGTCGTCTGGCTGGTGACCAGCCGCCGCAAGCCGAACCAGTCCAACGGCACCCTCCGGGACCGCCGGGGGCAGACCATCGCTCTCGGCCTGCTGGTCCTGCTCGCCCTCGCGGTCGCCGGCATGGCCAGCCTCGGCCCGAACCTCGCCGACCAGCTGGCCAGCGTCATCGCCGCCCTGCTCGGCGGGGTCTCCGCCTTTCTCACCTACCTGTCTTACAAGTCCACCCTGGACGCCAAGGCCGCCGCCGGGAAGTCGCCGCCCGCGGACCCGGACGAGCCCGGCTGAGCCCGCCGATCGGTGAACCGGGCGCGCAGCCGCAGGACCGTGGCCCAGCCCCAGGCGAGCAGCCCGAGGAGCGCCGGCAGCTTGAAGATCGGATAGCCCTCCCAGGGCGCGCCCGGCACGTCCGGCGGGATCGGCGCGGTCGGGGAGAGCAGCTCACCGAGGACCGCGAGGGTGGGCAGCGCCAGCAGCGCGCCACCGGCCCAGGCCGGCGCGTTCCACGGGCGGCGGCCGGCCTGCCGGGCGGTGAATCGCAGCGCCAGCCAGCCACCGAGCAGCAGACCGGCCAGCCCGCCGATCAGCGCCAGCGGCCGCACCAGGGCCGGCTCGGGACGTTGGAAGACGATCCCGGAACCCTCCGACCAGCTGTCGCGGAAGACCGCCAGCTCCACCCCGTCGCGGCGCGCGGTGACGAACTCCACCGTCTGCACGTCGGAGAGCCGCTCCACGCCCGCGCCCGGCAGCAACCGCCAGCCGGTCCGCTCCAGGGTCCGGCGGACCGCCGCGAGGTCCGGCACGGACACCGGGAGCAGCACCGAGCCGCCGTCGTACTCATCGTCGGTGAGCAGCCGGGTCTCCCAGGACGGCTGCCGGTCGCCGAAGATCGCATCCCACCTGTCGATCTCGTCCACCGGGGCGCCGGGCAGCACCTCGGCGGCGATCGCGACGGCGCGCTGATCGCTCGGCAGCGGATCGGCGTCCCGCCACCCCAGCCACGCCCCGGCCGAGGCCAGCGCGCCGGCGAACACCAGAGCCACGACGACCACCGCGACCCAGCGCACCAGCCGATGCCCGGCCGGTCGCCCGGTGTGCCGCACATCGCTGGCGAGAATCGACATGCGGGCACCATAGTCCCGGAACCGGCGCTATGGCAGCGGACCGACGCTTTCGAAGCGGGCGACGAACCGCCGCTGCCACGGCATCTCCACCGCCTTCCGGTGATAGTGCCGGCGGACGTAGGCGACCGCCTCCCGCGCGGGCACGCCATCGAGGACGGCGAGGCAGGCCAGCGCGGTCCCGGTCCGCCCCCGGCCACCGAAACAGGCGATCTCCACCCGCTCCCGGTCCGCTCGGGCCAGGGCTTCGATCAAGACCGATCTGGCGTACGACGGGTCGGCCGGCACCCAGAAATCCACCCAGCGCACCCAGCGGCTCGGCCACCCGAACTCCGGCGGCGGCGCGCCCAGCAGGTACACCCCGAACCGGGGCGGATGCCCGGACGGCATGGGTTCGCGCAGGCCACGGCCTCGGATCAGCTTGCCGGACGGCAGGCGCAGCACGCCGGCCCCGTCGTCGTCCCACCCGGAGTCCGCGCTCATCGCCGGAAGAGTACCGGGCGGCGGAAACCGCTGTCGGGCCGTTATAGTCGCCGCATGCACAGCCACTTCAGCGCGCGACGCCGGCGTCCCCCGGGCCGCCGCTGATCTGTGCTTTCCGCCGGCGGGTCGATCCCGCCGGTGACTGTCACGTCGCTGGTCGACCCGCTTCGTTCGTACGCCGAATGGGGTTGATCGTGAATCTTGAAGTTCTTCTGCACGACCGGCTGGCGCCCGCGCTCGAAGCGGTGGCGGGCCGGAGCGTCGATCCGGCGGTGCGGTCCTCGCCGCACGCCGACTTCCAGTCAGGTGCGCCGCTCGCGCTGGCCCGGGAGCTGGGCCGGGCGCCCCGGGAGATCGCCGCCGAGGTGGCCGGAAAGGCCGATCTGGCCGGACTCGCCGCGATCGAGGTCTCCGGCCCAGGTTTCCTCAACCTGACCGTTGCCGACAGTCTGCTCACCGAGGCGCTGCGGGCCACCGCCGCGGACGCCCGGCTCGGCGTGCCCGCCGTGGCGGTGCCGGAGCGGATCGTCGTCGACTACTCCGGGCCCAACGTGGCCAAGGAGATGCACGTCGGCCACCTGCGGTCGACGATCATCGGGGACGCCCTGGCCCGGACGCTGGACTGGCTGGGGCACGACGTGATCCGGGTGAACCATCTGGGCGACTGGGGCACGCCCTTTGGGATGCTGGTCGAGCACCTGGTCGACAGGGGTGGCGCGGCCGATCACTCGATCCGGGACCTGACCGCTTTCTATCAGGATGCCCGGGTCAAGTTCGACTCCGACGAGGACTTCCGGACCCGGGCCCGGGCGCGGGTGGTGGCGCTGCAGTCCGGCGATCCGCTCTCCCGGGAGCTGTGGCGACAGCTGGTCGCCCAGTCCGAGGTCTACTTCCTGGACGTCTACGCGCGGCTCGGCGTGACGCTCGGCCCGGACGACTTCGCCGGCGAGAGCCGGTACCAGGACGACCTGCCGGTGCTGCTGGCCGAACTGCGGGAGAAGGGGCTGCTGGCGGAGAGCGACGGCGCGCTGTGCGCGTTCCCGGCCGGCTTCACCGGGCGGGACGGTGAGCCGCTGCCGCTGATCGTGCGGAAGGCCGACGGCGGGTTCGGCTATGCGGCGACCGACCTGGCCGCGATCCGGCACCGGGTCGGGCTGGGCGCCGACCGGCTGCTCTACGTGGTCGGCGCCCCGCAGCGGACGCACTTCGCGATGGTCTTCGCGGTGGCCCGGGCGGCCGGCTGGCTGCCGGACGGGGTGGTCGCCGAGCACCTCGGGTTCGGCTCGATCCTGGGCGCCGACGGCAAGATGCTGAAGAGCCGGGCCGGCGACACGGTCAAGCTGGCCGCGCTGCTCGACGAGGCTGAGTCGGTCCGCGGCGGAAAACAAAATGACAATCGTGGGGGAAGCCGCGCCTCGGCCCCCGCCGTCGGCATCGGCGCGATCAAGTACGCCGATCTCTCCGGGGACCGGCGGGGCGACTACGTCTTCGACTGGGACCGGATGCTGGCCATCACCGGGAACACCGGTCCCTATCTGCAGATGGCGCATGCCAGGGTCCGGGCGATCTTCCGGAAGGCGGGCAGCGCGCCCGGCGGGATCACCGTGACCGAGCCGGCCGAGCGTCACCTGGCGCTGACCCTGCTCGGCTTCGAGACGGCGGTGACCGCGACCGCCACCCTCGCCGAACCGCACCGGCTCGCCGGTTACCTGTACGAGCTGGCCGCCGCCTTCTCCGGCTTCTACGAGAGGTGCCCGGTGCTGCGGGCCGCGCCGGAGGTGCGGGCGAGCCGGCTGGGGCTGGCCGACCTGACCGCGCGCACGCTGCACACCGGCATGTCCCTGCTCGGTATCGAGGCGCCGGACGAGATTTGAGCAAACTTGACGGTCACGCAACCCTTCGTTGATCGACCGATGGCCTGATCCCCCGTTAGGGTGCTGTGTTCGCGGCATCCACGAGATGCCCGCACGGAAAAGAGATGCGAGAGGTTCGCAATGACGCTTCCCAACGGCGTATCGCGGCGCAGCGTGCTGGCCGCCTCGGCGGCCGCCGCCGCGGCACCGCTCGCCTTCCCCGGCGCGGCCGAGGCCCATGGCAAGGGCGGCCCGAAGACTCCGGAAACGTTCCACCTGACGGTGCTCGGCACTTCGGACACCCACGGCAACGTGTACAACTGGGACTACTACAAGGACGCCGAGTACGACGACTCCGCGCACAACGACGTCGGCGTCGCCAAGCTGGCCGCCCTGGTCAACAAGCTGCGCGCCGAGGCGACCGGCGCCACGCTGGTGCTCGACGCGGGTGACACGATCCAGGGCACCCCGCTGGCGACGTACTACGCCAAGCAGGAGCCGATCACCACGACCGGCGAGAAGCACCCGATGGCCAAGGCCATGAACGTGCTGCACTACGACGCGGTGACGCTGGGCAACCACGAGTTCAACTACGGCCTGCCGCTGCTGAACCTGTGGATCCGGCAGCTCGGCTTCCCAGCCCTGGCGGCGAACGCGGTGAGTGCCAAGACCGGCCGGCCGGCCTTCACGCCGTACGTGATCAAGAAGGTCTCGCTCGGCAAGCACGCGCCCACCCTGCGTGTCGGCATCCTGGGCCTGACCAACCCGGGCGTGGCGATCTGGGACAAGGACAACGTCGAGGGCAAGCTGAAGTTCCTCGGCATGGTGGAGACCGCCGCCAAGTGGGTGCCGATCATGCGGGCCCGCGGCGCGGACGTCGTCATCCTGTCCGCGCACGGCGGCGACAGCGGCACCTCCAGCTACGGCCCCGAGCTGCCGAACGAGAACCCGGTCCAGCTGATCGCCCAGCAGGTGCCGGGGATCGACGCGATCCTGTTCGGGCACGCGCACCAGGAGATCGCGCAGCGGTTCGTCACCAACACCGCGACCGGGCAGCAGGTGCTGACCTCGGAGCCGTCGAAGTGGGGCCAGCGCCTCACCAAGATGGACTTCGAGCTGGTCCGCGAGCACGGCCGGTGGAGGGTCACCAGCAAGGCGGCGGCCACGCTGAACACCAACACGGTCGAGGCCGACCCGAAGGTGCTCGCCGTGGTGAAGAGCCAGCACGACAAGACCGTGGCGTACGTCAACCAGGTCGTCGCCACGTCGACCGAGGAACTCTCCGCCGCCACCTCGCGGTACCAGGACACCCCGATCCTGGACTACATCAACAAGGTGCAGACCGACGAGGTGACCAGGGCGCTGGCCGGCACGTCGTACGCGAGCCTGCCGGTCCTCTCGATCGCCGCGCCGTTCAGCCGGACCGCGGTGTTCCCGAAGGGCGACGTCAAGATCAAGGACGTCGCGGGGCTCTACATCTACGACAACACCCTGGAAGCTGTCGTGCTGACCGGCGCCGAGGTGCGGGCGTACCTGGAGTACTCGGCGAAGTTCTTCAAGACCCTCGCGGTGGGCGCCCCGGTCGACGTCGCGAACATCAGCGACAGCGCGATCCCGGACTACAACTACGACATCCTCTCCGGGGTCGACTACGACATCGACATCAGCAAGCCGATCGGCAGCCGGATCACCAAGCTGCAGGTCGGCGGGGTGGACGTGGCCGCCGACGCGCAGTTCGTGGTCGCGGTGAACAACTACCGCCGGTCCGGCGGTGGCGCGTTCCCGGGCATCGTGAAGACCCAGGTCTACAACGAGCAGAAGGAGATCCGCCAGCTCCTGATCGACTGGGCGCAGGCCAAGGGCCACATCGACCCGGCCGACTTCTACGTCAGGAACTGGCAGCTCGTCCGGGAGGGCGTGCCGGTCACCTTCTGACCGGCAGTCACCGCTTCGGCGTCTCCCAGTTGCCGCGCAGGTCCGCCATGATGCTCATCGTGGCGGACCTGCCGTCGGCCAGCTGGAACGTGCAGTCGTAGGCACGCAGGCCGTCGGCGCCACGGTCACCGGCCGGCACACAGCCGCCGGACTTGACGGTGGTGCCGACCGCCGCCTCCACCCGGCCGTCGCCGAGCACCTTGCGCTGCACGGCCTCGGTCGCCTGGGACTCGACGTGGTGCCGGTACAGCGGCAGGGCCACGTCGGACACCAGCGCCGACCAGAACGCCGCGCCGCCGGCCAGGGTGAGCAGGAAGGCCACGTAGTAGGGGAGGCGGGTCCGGCCGTACGCCTTCGCCTTGCCGGCCCGGCGCATCGCCGGGATCACGCCCAGCACGCTGAGGAAGAACGTCCAGGCCACCACCGGCCGCCAGGACGGGGCATCGGGCCGGGCCGCGCCCAGCACCTCGTGCGGGAAGCGGACCAGCAGCTGGCCGTGCTTGTTGCCGGGCGAGCCGTACGGCGGGACCGTGCCGCCGAAGGGCAGTGCCCCCAGCTCGGCGGTCTCCGCCTCGGACGCGCCCGATGCCGGCCCGGCGGCCCATGGAGCCGCGGTTTCCGGGTGGCCGTTGGCGGCCCACGGAGCCGCGGTTTCCGGGTGACCGTTGGCGGCCCATGGAGCCGCCGTTTCCGGCTGGCCGGCGCCGGCCCACGGAGCCGCCGTTTCCGGCTGGCCGTGCACGGCCCACGGCGGCGCCACGGAGTACGCGCCCGGCTCATACGGAGTCTGGTGAGTCTCGACGGTCGTCATGGTGGCGGCCCTTCCCGGTAGCGGCTCGGGTGCTTTTCCGTGCCACCCGAGTTCATCGGCCGGGCCGCGACCCAGTTGAGGATTAGTTTTCCCGGGTTGCGATTCCGGTGCCGTCCAGCGGCACCTGCATCTCGGTGAGCCACTCGTCGAAGCAGCCCGGCGGGCAGTGCAGGTAGACCTCGCGGGCGTAGCCGGGCGGCACCGGCCGGAACCCGTTGTCCTCGATCCAGGCGGCGATCCGCCCGCCGGTGCGGAACGCCTCCGCCATCGGCCCCTCGTGCACCGCCGTGGCCGCCTCGATCGGCGGCAGCACCACCACGTCGAACCCGGCCCCGGTGACCTCCGCGTCGCCGATCGGGAACGCCGCGTGCACGGTGATCGTCTCGTCCTCCGGCCCGGTCGGCGCCGGCCGGTAATAGGCCAGCGGGGAGCCGGTCGTCGTGACACCCGCCTGCTCCATCAGCTCCATCAGGCGCGGGTAGAGCGGCGACAGGTTCTCGGTGATCGACGCGGGGTGGTCGTACCCCAGGGCGGTGGCGGACAGCTCCGCCACCCGCACCGCCGGAACCCGCTTCAGGATGATGTCTCCGGTGTTCATGTGACCCTCCGACTCGATCATCCGGAGACGTGCGTCGACCAGGGCCAGACGGGCGCTGTCCCGTTCCACCTGGGCGGTCAGCTCGGCCCGGCGCAGCCGCAGCATCCCGCGCAGCTCACCGAGATCGACCTTCTCCTCCAGCATCACCCGCACCTGCTGCAGGCTGAAGCCGAGATCCCGGAGAGCCAGGATCCGGTTGAGCCGCAGCAGCTGCTCCGCGGTGTAGTAGCGGTAGCCGCTGTGCGGGTCGACGTGGGCGGGACGAAGCAGGCCGATGGCGTCGTAGTGGCGCAGCATGCGCACCGACACCCGGCCCAGGCCGGCGAAGTCTCCGATACTCAACATGGTCGCTCCACCGTCCCGCCTGACACGGGGAGAGAGTCAAGAACCGGTGCCGGCTCCGGTTCCGGAGCCGGTCCCACCCCCCGGTGCCCGGGTCGTCCGGGCCGGTCGAGGTCGGCGCGGTCGTCGGACTCTTCGTCGGCTCGGTCGTCGGGTCGTCGGTCGGCTCGGTCGTCGGGTCCTCGGTCGGGGTGGTGGTCGGGGACTCGCTGGGGGTCGCCGAGGGGGCGGAGACGGACACCGAGGGCTTCGACGTCGGGTTCTTCGTCCGCCGGGTGGTGGTGGTCCGGTGCGTGGTGGTCTCCACCTCCGGCACCTCGCTCTCCGACTCCACCGGATCGGTGGTCTGCTCCACCGTGCTCGTGGTGGCCGACGATCCGCCGGTCGGGCTCGCGTCGGCGGGCGTCCGGTCGCCGCTCATCGCCCAGGCCACGCCGAGGCCCCCGGCCAGCACGAACAGCGCGATCACGGCGATCATCAGGCTGCGCTGGGCGCGCGGCGCCACCGGCACCACGTTGGGCGCCGGCATCGGCGGCGGGGCCGGCGACATCCGCGGCCGCTGGACCGGGTGGGTGGGCATGGCGGGGCTGATCGGCGCGGTGGCCGGCGCGGGACTGGTCGGGCGGATCAGCGCGGTGCCGGTCAGCCGTTTCCAGTCCTGCGGGGCGCCGACCGCCGCGTACGCCGCCTCGGCGAACTCGGCGGCGCTGGCGAACCGGTCGGCCGGCTGCTTGGCCATCGCCCGGGCGATCAGCTCGCGCACCTCGACCGGCACGTGCTCGGGCAGCGGGTCCGGCTCGTCCTCCAGGTGACGCAGCGCCACCTGCAGCGCGTTGTCGCCGTCGAACGGCGGCCGCCCGGCGATGCAGTGGTAGGCCACCGCGCCCAGCGCGTAGACGTCGGTGCCGGGCGTCAGGTTGCCCTTGGCGACCTGCTCCGGGGCCATGTAGAGCGCGGTGCCGACGATCGAGTTGACGCCGGTCATGCTGGTCATCGCGTTGGACCGGGCGACGCCGAAGTCGATCAGGATGACCGCGCCGGACGGTTTCACGATCAGGTTGCCGGGTTTGATGTCGCGGTGCACGATGCCCACCTCGTGCGCGGCGTGCAGCGCCTCGGCGGCCTGGGCCACGATCGACAGCGTCTCGCTGACCGGGATCGGGCCCTGCTTGACCCGGTTCGACAGCGGCTCGCCCTCGACGAACGCCATCACCAGGTAGGCGACCGTCTCGGGGCCGCCGGAGTCGCCCGCCTCGGCGTAGTCGTAGACCTCCACCACGCCCGGGTGCCGGAACGCGGCCATCATCCGGGCCTCGCCGTAGAACCGGGCGGCGAACTCCGGGTCGTCCAGCATCGCGGTGCGCAGCACCTTCACCGCGACGACCCGGCCGAGCACCACGTCGGTGCCACGCCACACGTCGCCCATGCCGCCGGTCGCGATCCGTTCGTCCAACCGGTAGCGGTTGTCCAGGAGATGTCCCGCACTGAGCACCAGGTGGACCTTTTTCTGATCGGGCGGCCCGGGCCGCATGGCGAAGTGGTGACCGACTTCCGAGCATTCTTTGATCGAACGCGGTGCCGCTCAACTGTACAGAGCCGCGCCGATCAACGGGAGATCAGCGGCGGCACCCGTCGACCCGCTCCGGAATCCGCGATGAGCTGGGCCAGGCGCCGTTCCCGGGTGTCCGCCCGCTTGGCGCCGAGCACCCAGTGGGTGGCGGATCTCCGGTACGCCGGGGACTGCCCGGCGAACCACGTCCAGGCGCCCTGATCGGCCTGGAAGCGGGCGAGTTGAGCGTCGTCGAGGGTGACCGGCGCGGCCTGCTCGTAGGAGTACTCGCCGACCCGGGCCGGGCGCCGCTCGTCGAAGGCGCGCCGCCCGGCCGGCCGCAGCAGCCCCCGCTCGGCCAGCTCGGCCATTTTGGTGACGTTCACCTCGCTCCACACGCTGCCCTTGCGGCGTGGCGTGAAGCGCACCCGGTAGCGCCGGTCGTCGATGCGCCTGACGACGCTGTCGATCCAGCCGAAGCAGAGCGCCTGCTCGATCGCCTCGGGATGGGAGACGCCGGTCTCACCGGCGCCCTTCTTCCAGTAGCCGACGAACAGCTCGGTCGCACTCTCGTGGTTCTCCTCGAACCAGGCGCGCAGGGCGGCGGCGTCGGGGAAGAACGTGGCGGCGGTGCTGGGCTCGGCCATCGCACCAGGGTATGGCGACCGCGCACGGTCGCCACACCCCCGCGGTTCAGCTCGTCCGACCGGTCATTTCTGGTCGTACGTCGGGGTCACCACCACCGCCGTCTCGGCCAGTTCGAGCTGCTCGTTCTCGGCCTGCCGCTCGATCGCGGCGCGCGCGGTGGACGCGGCGGCCCAGCCGGCTGCCAGCCCGAGCAGTCCGATCCCGGCGATCAGGCCCCACGGCCGGCCCGGCTTGCGGCCGGCCAGCGCGGCGGCGGCGGCGTTCGCCCGCACCCACGCCTCGTCGGCCGCGCCACTGGCGCGTTCTGCCAGGTAGGAACCCTTTTTGCTGGCCTTGCGAGCCAGCCGTCGGCTCTTCTTGTCGACCTTGGCCGCGGTGTCCTTGCCGGTCTCGCCGGCGCTGGCCATGGCAGCCGACAGGTGGTTCCACGCCTCGGCGGCCGTCCGTTCAGTCCGGTTCTTCCTGGTCGCGAACATCGTCGGTTACCTCCTGCGCTAGCCCTGTCATCGAAACCGTGCCCCGATGCGGGCCACGGCAAACGTCCGGTATGGACGGCATCACAGTTCGAAAACGATTTGACGGCCCGCAGTACTGTTGACCACGCCCACACGGGCCACTCAGGTGTCTAACAGGTTCGGGGCCTAACCTTTCGGTCAGTTTCACCGAACCTTCCGGGGGTAGTCCATCCGCCCTGCTCACCAGGGCGGTCGTGACGATCGCGGACAGAGGAACAACGCCCCGGATTGACCCGGGCGGGTGGAGGGAAGAGGCGTGACGCTGTCGATAACGACGTCGACGCTTGCGGACGGCGCCGTCGAGGTTTCGCCGCGAGGCGAGATCGACGTCGAGAACGCGTACGAGATCCGTGAGGCCGTGGCGGCTCAGCTGGCTGACGGCTCCCCGGTGCGCATCGAGCTCAACATGCAGCACGTGACCTTCATCGACTCGGTCGGCATCAGCGCCCTCGTGGCCGCCTTCCAGCTCGCCGGCGTGAGCGGCGTCAAGGTCGTGGTCACCCACCCCAGCCGGTTCGCCCACAAGCAGCTCTGGGTGACGGGCCTGCTCGGGCTCTTCGGCAACCCCCAGCCCCACCAGGACGACGCCGCCCTCTCCGGCGCCTGACGGCCCGGCGGGCGCGAGCGTCCCGGGAGCGCGGCCGAAACGGCGCTTGATCAGGCCGCCCAGCGGAGGGGCCGGGGCGCGCGGCCGAAACGGCACCTAGCCGGGAGGCCCAGTAGAGGGGCCCGGGGACGCGCGGCCGAACGGGACCCGACCGGGCATCCGGACAGGCCCGGGAGCGGCCGGACAGCCCCTGGCCGAGCCGCCCGGCGGAGTACCCGGAGCGGGATCCGGGTTTTCGGTGACCACCCGCGGACAGTGAAGAGGGCGGCGATCGCCCTGGACGCGCAGCGGCCAGATCGCCGCCCTCGGCCCGCGCGGGAGCATGCGATCCGCACCACAGCGGACCCGCGTATCCGAAGATCTTGAAGTTGATCTTCGTCTGGGAACTCGTGAACTTGACTCGCGCCTCGACCCTGTCCCACTCAATATGCCGTCTGGATGCGGATGGCGCCGACGTTGATGCGGATGTCGGTGTCCTCGTGCGGCGCCCGCAGCGGCGTGACCACGGCGAAGTTGTCGGCCAGCGCGGCCAGGTCGGTGCCCGGGTCGAGCTCCTCCTCGGCGGCCTGCACAGCGGTGCGGACATACCCGTCGCCCGCCTCCGCGATGCTCATCTGCACCTGGCCGAACCGGGCCAGAGCCGCCTGTTTCAGCCCACGGATCCCGTCCACGTGCAGATCCGGGACGTTCAGGTTGAAAACCGTGCCGGGCGGGGTGTGCAGCAGTGACGGCAGCAGCCGCACCGCCAGCTCGGCGCCGCTGGCCCAGTGGTGCTTCTCCTCGTCGGCCTTGTGGATGGCGTCGATCGCGGCGCCCCCGCTGGCCGCTGTCGCCTGGGCCGGGGTGAGCACGTCCAGTGAGACGGCCAGCCCGCGCAGCCCGGCGTGCGAGGCGGTCAGGGTGGCGCCCACGGTGCCCGAGTGCACCACCGCGGCGCCGGCGTTGGCCCCTCGGTTGATCCCGGAGACGACCAGGTCCGGTGGCGGGCCGAAGGCCTCCCGGAGGGCGAGCAGGACGATGTAGGCGGGGGAGGCGGCCACCCCGTACGACGGGATGTTCTTGGCACCGGCCAGTTCGTGCGGCTCGGACACGATCTTCCCGTCCTGCACCACGGCGGTCATCGAGGCGCTGCTACCGCTGGACTCGCTGAGCGGGGCGGCGACCACCACGTCGTACTCCGCGTGGGCGAGTGCCCGGGCCAGCCAGCGGATGCCCGGTGCCTCGATGCCGTCGTCGTTGGTGATCAGGATGCGCGGGTGGCGAGGGGTCATGATGCCTTCTTGATCGGGGTCAGCCGGACTCGTTCGGTGAGTACCCGGACGGCGTCGACGTGCCCGGTGCCGAGACCGTGCCGGGTGACGTTAAGGGCGCCGGCGGCCGCGCCGGTGCGGACCGCGTCGGTCATCGAGCCGCCGCGGGCCAGGGTGGCGGCCACCCCGGCGGTCATCGAGTCGCCGGCGCCGCGGTGCTCGGCGGCGGTCAGCCGGGGCAGCGAGACCGAGAAGATCTCGTCGTCGATCAGCGCCAGGGCGCCCTCGTCGGCCCGCGACACCAGGACCGCCTCGGCGCCCTCCGTGTTGATTTTCACGAGGGCGGCCATCAGCTCCCGGGTCGACCCGTCGGCGGCCAGCCCGTCCTTGATCAGCTCCTCGTGGCTGATCTTGACGACGTTGAGGCCGGCCTCCAGCACCGACTCCAGGTAGCGCCCGCACAGGTCGGCGATCACCCGGCAGCCGTTGGCGCGCAGGTCGGCGGCGAGCCGGCCGTAGACCTCCGGCTTGATCACCGAGGGGTGCGCCGGCCCGCTGAGGACGGCGATGCCGGCCCGCAGGCCCTCGGCCAGGGTGAGGTTGTAGAGCTCGTCCAGTTCGTGCCGGGAGAGCGGCACGCCGGGCCGCTCGGCGAGTTCCTGACGGCTGCCGCTGCGCCGGTCGTGCACGTACCACCCGCTGCCGTGCTCGCGGGCCACCAGCCGCATGGTCACCCCGTGCAGATCGGCCATCAGCGGGGCCAGCACCCGGCCCACCTCGCCACCGGCGGCGGTGCAGAGCGTCACCTGGGCGCCCAGCGACGTGATCATGCGGGTCTGCCAGATGCCCTGACCGCCCGGATGCACGTGCAACTCGGGTTCGTCGTGGTGTTGCTCGATGGTCACCGTCAGCTGGGGAGCCGGCGCGAAGACCATGACCCGGCCGTCACTCATGACTCGCATTCTCATCTTTTCGCGCATCCGGCGTGGCGGTTCGCAAAAAGAACAGAAGCGACGTTTTACAACTCGAAGCTCTCGGCGGTCAGATCGACGATCGCGCCGGCCAGGTCCGGCCGGGCCTGGAGCAGATCCTGCAGACGCCACCGCCACTTGCCGGCCTCCACGTCCATCGGGTACCGGTCACCGTCATCCCAGATCCCGGAGGCGATCAGGTAGTCGCGGGTGGCGATCAGCTGTTCCTGGACGTCCGGGCCGAGCCGGTCCCGCACCCGGCGGCTGAACTCGGCGAAGTTGTGCCGCGTGGCCGCCCGGACGAAGGCTCGCGCCCCGTCCCAGGCGACCCGCGGCTGGTGTTGCACATGTGTCATGCAGTGATCGTGCTCGGCCGATGTGATGATCGCCATACCCGCCGGTGTGGTTTTACGGGTGCCAGGCCGGGTCGGCGCCGACAGTGGTGAGGCGCTGGGTGGCACGCGACAGGGCGACGTAGAGGGTGCGCACGCCGGCCCGGTCGACAGCGATCTCACCCGGCTCGACCAGCACCACGGCGTCGTACTCCATGCCCTTGGCCTCCAGCGCGGTGACCACCTGGACGCGTTCCGGCAGGCCGGTGACCCAGCCGGCGACCTCGTCGCGGCGCGGCACAGGGGCGATCACACCGATCGTCCCGTCCACGTCGGCCAGCTGTTTCTCGGTCAGCTCGCGGACCGTGCCGGGCAGCGCCGCCCGGCCGGCGACCACGTCGACCGGGTCCACGCCGGTGGACCGGACGGCGCGGGGCAGCGGCAGGTCGGGCAGGATCGCCCGGATCACCCCGGCGGCGACCGCGAAGATCTCCGAGGAGTTCCGGTAGTTGGTGGTCAGCGCGTAGCTGTTGCGCTTGCGCGAGCCGAGCGCCTTCTCCCGGGCCCGGTCCAGCTCGGCCGGGTCGCCCGACCAGGCGGTCTGCGCCGGGTCGCCGACGATGGTCCAGGACGCGTACTGCCCGCGGCGGCCGATCATCCGCCACTGCATCGGCGAGACGTCCTGCGACTCGTCGACCACCACGTGCGCGTAGTCCCGGTAGTCCTCCTCGCGCTGCACCTGCTGCGCCCGCTGGGCGGCCTGCCGGTCGGCGAACGTGCTGACCTCCTGGATCCCGTCCCGCACGTGGAACGGGTTCTTGGTCTTGCGCTGCGGCTGGCGCGGGCGGCCCATCAGCTCGTCCAGCTCGTCGAGCAGCGCCACGTCGGCGATCGTCGGGCCGTGCTCGGCGAGACCGTCGAACGAGCCCTGCAGGGTCGCGATCTCCTCGCGGGACAGCACCCCGTTGGCGTACGCCCGGAGCCGTCTCGGGTCGGCCAGCCAGCGCAGCACCCGCATCGGGGTGAACCGCGGCCACCACGCCTTCAAAAAGTCCCGGAAGTCGGTCCGGTCGGCCAGCTCGGCCTCGAACTCGCGCTTCTCCGGCAGGCCCGTCACCTTCTGCTCGCGGGCCTGCGCCCAGAGCGCGTCGAAGATCCGGTCGAAGCCCTGACCGCGGACCTCGTTGCGGCGGGCGCCGCGCTGCAGCACCTTGCGCCGGATCTGGTCCAGCTCCGGCGTGCCCAGCCGGAGCAGGGCACCGCGGTAGAGCAGGCGCAGCTCGGCGGGACCGCCCGGCACCGCGTCGTGCGAGGCCCGCTCCAGCACCCGGCGCATCCGCAGCGAGCCCTTGATCGCCGCCACCTCGCCGGCGTCCACCCGGGTCGCGTCCCATCCCGGGACCAGCGAGCCGAGCGAGCGCAGCGTCGCGGTGTCCTCGCCGAGCGAGGGCAGCACTGTCGCGATGTACTCGACGAAGACGCCGGACGGGCCGACCACCAGGATGCCGCCGCCGGCGAACCGGCTGCGGTCGGAGTAGAGCAGGTAGGCGGCGCGGTGCAGGGCCACGGCGGTCTTGCCGGTGCCCGGGCCGCCGGTGACGATCGTCACGCCGGAGGCGGGGGAGCGGATCGCCTCGTCCTGCTCGCGCTGGATGGTGGCGACGATGTCCCGCATCCCGCGGCCGGTCGCCTTGGCCAGGCTGGCCAGCAGCGCGCCGTCGCCGACCACCCGCATCCCGGGCGGGGCCGACTCCGGGTCGAGCAGGTCGTCCTCGATGCCGGTGACCCGCTCCCGGCTGGACTGGATCATCCGGCGGCGCACCACGCCCAGCGGCTCGGCCGGGGTGGCCTGGTAGAAGGCCGCGGCGGCGGGCGCCCGCCAGTCGACGACCAGCGGTTTCGAGCTGTCGTCGCGGATACCCATCCGGCCCACGTAGTGGGTGGCGCCGGTTTTCAGGTCGAGGCGGCCGAAGACCAGCCCCTCGTACTCGGTGTCGAGCGCGTGCCGGCGCCGGGCCGCGTGGTAGACCATCGCGTCGCGCTCGACCAGCGCGCCGAAGGTGCCCACCCCGGCGAGCTGGTAGCCCTCCTTCTCGGCGCGGGACGCATCCTGGCGCAGCTCGGCGAGCCGGGCGTACACCCGGTCCACGTGCTGCTGTTCGACCGCGATCTCCTGTTGCAGGACGGTGGCGTCGCTCAAGTCGGTCGTTCTCCCTTTCGTGCGCACCACCAGCGCGCTCGCGCGAAGGGGGCAATCGAACTTACTCCTGCCCGGCAACGCGCGTCACAGCGGCCCGGTGTTCGCCGCGTTGTTCGAGCCTTTCAGAAACGACCGGGGGTGGGCGGATGTTCCGCTAAGCCGCCTCGGGGTAGGCCGTGCGGCGGTGTGCCCTGCGGGTGCCGCGGTTCACCCGGCGGACGATGCTCAGCAGCGCGGCGGAGACCTCCTCCGGGCGCTCCAGCGGCAGCATGTGGCCGGCGCCGGGGCAGACGGTCAGCTCGGCGCCCGGCAGCGCGGCGGCGATCGACTCGGCGCACGGCGGCGGAGTCAGCCGGTCCCGGTCGCCGACCAGCACCGCGGCCGGGATCCGGCCCACCGTGGCCAGGGTGTCCAGCCGCTGCTGGGCGCCGATGGAGCTGCGGAACCCGCCGATCGACCGCAGCGACGCCCGGCCCACGCTGCGCAGGGTCAGGCCCAGGTCGTCCTCGCCGCACCGGTCGCCGAACAGCAGCCAGCGCAGCGCCGGCGCCAGCGCGGGCAGCACCGCCCGGTGCGGGCGCCAGGCGCCGGACCGGGCGAGCAGGCCGGCACCGAGCGTCTCGCCGGCCCGCAGCACGCCGGCCACGGTGGGCGACAGGCCGTACCGGGTGTGGGTGTGCCCCTCGGCGGTGGTGGAGACCAGCAGCAGCCCGGCCACCCGGTCGGCGAACTCGGCCGGGTGGCGGTGCGCGTACTCCATGATCGTCATGCCGCCCATCGAGTGGCCGCCCAGCACCACCGGCCCGGCCGGGGCCAGCCGGCGCAGCACCTCGGCCAGGTCGTCGCCGAGCTGGTCCAGGGTGGCCGCGTGCCGCCGGGTGGCCGAGGAGCGCCCGTGCCCGCGGATGTCGTAGGTGATCACTCGCGGCTGCCGCCGGCCCAGTCCGCCGAGCGCGTCGACCTGGCGCCGCCAGGTGCGCCGGTCCAGGCACCAGCCGTGCAGCAGCACGACGGTCACCGGGGCGTCCGCCGGGCCGGAGACCTCGGCGTGCAGCCGTACACCGTCGGCGAGGGTGATCTCGGTACGCTCGAACATGGGCACCTCCGCGTTGTTCACGGCCCCGTCGTACCCACGGGTAATAATCATCACTCGCGATCACGGCGTACGCCACTCATCCGGACGTGTCGCGTGACCTGCCTCGCAATCACTTTCGCCGGCCGTCCGGGCAGCGAGAATCGACGGCATGGCAGGCATCCACACCGTCCCGGCCCTCACCCCCGCCACGGCCCTGGGTGAGCTGATCACCGGCAACAAACGATTCGTGTACGGCAAGCCGCACTACGGGCACAACGTCACCCAGGCCGCCGCGACGGCCGGCGGCCAGCAGCCCCACTCGGTGGTGCTCGGCTGCATCGACTCGCGAGTACCGCTCGAGGCGGTCTTCGACCAGCCGTTCGGCGCGATCTGCGTGGCCCGCTCCGGCGCGCACGTGCTGGACCGGTCGGTGCTCGGCTCGGTGGAGTTCGCCGTCGACGCGCTCGGCGTCTCGCTCGCCCTGGTGGTGGGGCACAAGCGGTGCGGCGCGGTGACCGCGACGGTCGGCGCGGTGCGCTCCGGCGACCGGCCGGGCGGCGACGTCGGCTATCTGGTCGACGAGATCGCCCCGGCGGTCGACGGGGTCGACCTGGACGACCCGGGCGCCGCCGAGCTGGCGATCCGGGCGCACGTGATCCGGACCGTGGAGCGACTGCGGGAGAACGAGGGCCTGGCCGCCGGGATCGCCGAGGGCCGGCTGAAGGTGGCCGGCGCGATCTACGACCTGGACAGCGGCTGGGTCGAGTTCCTCGACTGAGCCGGTCCTCGCCGACCCTTTGAGCTGATCTTCGTCAGATGCGAAAAGGCACCTCCCGGTCGGAACCGGGAGGTGCCTTTACCGCGTGTCTGCTCAGCCCTCGAAGACGCCGGCGTCGACGAGCCGCTTCTCCGTGTCGGCCCAGCCGTGCTCCGGGTTGACGGTGTGCAGCGCGCCCAGCTCGGCGCGGATCTTGGCGCCGTGGCCGGCCGCGGCCAGCGTGCGGATCTCCTCGACGAAAGCGTCCGAGGTGGTGCTGAGGTGCGTGGTCTTGCCGTTGGTCAGGTTGCGCACGTACGCGTAGCGGCCGTTGGCGAGCGGGATGAGGTACTTGTACTCACCGAGCACGCTGAGGGCGCCACCGGTGCCCTGGCCGGCGCGGACTGATGCGCGGGCGGTCTTTGAGGTGTTGCTCGCCACGGCGGTACTCCTTGAGGAAAAGCTCGAGACAGAGAAAAAAGGCCGTGGCAACTCTACACGACGCCTGGTGAACCGCACCGTCGGAGCAGGTACGAGCGTTGGACCGGATATGCCACTACGGCGGCTCCCATAGTCGATGTTGCGGATTCTCTGGCGCACCATCCGTACCAACCGGCATCATGGGACACGATCAACCGCGGTCGAGGTCGTAGGGGAAGACGCACCTCGGTCTCCGGGAGGTCACCGTGCCAACGTGTGGCGTCGTATACGTCCACTCATCTCCGCTCGCCGTGTGCCAGCACGTCGAGTGGGCCATAGCGCGCGTCCTGACCGCGCCGGTCAATCTCCAATGGACCGTGCAGCCGGTCGACCCCGGCATGCGCCGTGCCGAGTGCAGCTGGACCGGACGCGCGGGAACTGGCGCCGAGCTGGCTGCTGCCCTCCGGCAGTGGCCCATGATCCGTTTCGAGGTGACCGAGGAACCAAGTCCCGGGCTCGACGGCGAGCGGTTCATGCACGTCCCGGGCCGGGGGCTGTTCCACGGCACGATGGGCGCCTCGGGCGACATCCAGATCGGCGAGGACCGGCTGCGGGCCATCATGGCCTCGGCCCGGGCCCCCGAGGCGCTGACGCATGCCCTGGAGAAGGCGCTCGGCAGTGCCTGGGACGCCGAGCTGGAGCCGTACCGGTACGCCGGCGACGGGGCTCCGGTCACACTTCTCACCCGGGTCGGCTGACGGCGGTTTTCCCGACCTGATTCGATGGCTGGTGTGAAAAAGCTGGCCCGTGTCGCATTTGTCGCCCCGCTGCTGCTGCTCGCCGGAGCGTGCGGCGACAATGCCGACGCGCCGGAGAACCCGCCGCCGAGCGCCGCACCGGTGAGCGCCTCGGCGCCCGCCCCGATCTCCGAGTCGGCGTCCGCGCCACCGGCCGATCCGGCGGCGCGCGCGGCGGCGACGGTGGCCGGGCTCAGCGACGAGGACCTGGCCGGGCAGGTGCTGATGCCGTACGCGTACGGCGGCTCGGCCACCCAGGTGGACGCCGGATCGGCGGCCGGCAACCGGGCCCTGGCCGGCGTGGACACCCCGGCCCAGATGATCGCGAAGTACCGGCTGGGCGGTCTGATCCTGGTGTCGTTCACCCCGGACGACCCGACCGGCAAGACCAACCCCACGTCGAACGTGGAGAACCCGAAACAGGTCCGGGCCCTCACCGACGGCCTCCAGGCGGCCGCCCGCCAGCTGCCGGCCGCCGCCCCGCTGATGATCGGCACCGACCAGGAGTACGGCATCGTGACCCGGGTCGCCGACGGCGTCACAGCGCTCCCGTCGGCGTTCGCGATCGGCGCGGCCGGCCGGCCCGAGCTGACCGAGGCGGCCTGGCACGCGGCCGGCGAGGAGCTGGCCGCGATGGGCGTCACCGTCGACTTCGCCCCGGTCGCCGACACCCTGGGTACGGCGGGCAGCTCGGTGATCGGCTCCCGGTCGTACGGGACGGACGCCAAGGCGAACGCCAACCAGGTCGCCGCCGCGGTGCGTGGCATGCAGGCGGCCGGCGTCTCGGCGGCGCTCAAGCACTTCCCCGGACACGGGCACACTACCGGGGACAGCCACGACGAGCTGCCGCTGATCAAGCAGAGCCTGGCCGCCTGGAAGGCGCAGGACCTGCCGCCGTTCCAGGCCGGGGTGCAGGCCGGCGCGGGCGTGGTGATGTCCGGCCACCTCAACCTGCAGGCGGTCGACAAGGGCACTCCCGCGACCTTCTCCCACAAGATCATGACGGACGTGCTGCGCGGCCAGCTCAAGTTCAGCGGGGTGGCGATCACCGACGCGATGAACATGGCCCCGGCCCGGAAGTGGCCGGCCGGCGAGGCGGCGGTCCGCGCCCTGAACGCCGGCAACGACATGCTGCTCATGCCGCCGGACATCGGCGCCGCCCGGGACGGCATCGTGGCCGGCCTGCGGAGCGGCGCGCTCAAGCGTGAGCGGCTGGTCGAGGCGGTCACCCGGATCCTCACGCTGAAGTTCCGCACCGCCGCCACCCCGCAGCCGGACCTGTCGGTGCTCGCTTCGGCGCCGCACCAGCAGGCGGTGGCGGCACTGGACGCCGCCTCGATCACGGTGCTCCGCGGCAAGTGCTCGGGCCCGCTGGTCAACGGTCCGGTCACGGTGACCGCCCCGTCGTCCCGTGAGACGGCCCGGGTCAACCTGGTGCACGCCCTGCAGGAGGCCGGCGTCGAGGTGCGGGCCGCGGGCGGCGCGGAGATCCGCCTGGTCGGGTACGGCGACAAGCCGGTCGACCTGTCCCCGGAGGCGGCGGTCACGGTGATGATGGATCTGCCGGGGCTGCTGGCGTACGCCAAGTCGCCGACCCTGGTGGCCACCTACTCGTCCAGCAAGCTGTCCCTGACCGCGCTGGCCGCGGTGATCGCGGGGAAGACCACGGCGCCGGGCAGGTCGCCGATCGCGGTGGCCGGGCTGCCGCGCAGCGCCTGCGTCAAGTAGGCGCCGCCGGCCGGCTACAGCGGGATGTTGCCGTGGGCGCCGCGAGCCGGGGGCGCCTCGGCGAGGGCCTCGGCGATCCGCCGGCGGGTCTCGTCCGGGTGGATGACGGCGTCCACCACGCCGGCCTGCAGGGCCGGCTGGACGCCGCCGGTGGCGTCGACGTGCTCGCGGATCAGGCGTTCGCGGAGGGCGTCGCGGTCGGCCGGTGGCGCGGCGGCGAGCCGCCTGCGGTGCAGGACGTGCACCGCGGCGCCGGGGTCGAGCACCGCGACCTCGGCGTCCGGCCAGGCCAGCACGGCCGAGGCGCCCAGGGCGCGGGAGTTCATCGCGAGGTAGCCGCCGCCGTAGGCGCGCCGGGTCACCAGCGTCACCCGGGGCACCACCGACTCCGCGAAGGCGTGCACCAGCTGGGCGCCGCGCCGGACCACCGCGTGCGGGTCCTGGTCGGGCAGGTAGCCGGGGGTGTCGACGAGGACGAGCAGGGGGACCGCGAGCGCGTCGCACATCCTGACGAAGTGGGCGGCCTTCTCGGCACCTGACGCGTCCAGGCAGCCGTTGAGGTGCCGCGGGTTGTTGGCGACCACGCCGACCGTGCGACCGGCGAACCGGCCCAGGGTGGTCACCACGTTCGGCGCCCAGCGAGCGTGTGACTCCAGGCCGGGCTCGTCGAGCAGGGCGCGGATCAGTGGGCGTACGTCGTAGTTCCGGTCGTGCAGCAGTGAGTCGAGCGGACGTCCGATCGTGCTGCCGGGCCGGACGTCGGACGGCGACAGCCGGCCCTGATGGCCCAGCAGCCGGATCAGCCGGCGGGCCTCGGCCAGCGCGGCCGGTTCGTCGTCGGTGGTCACGTGCGCCCACGAGGTGGCGGTGCCGGACGGGACCAGCCGGCCGGCCCGGCTCATGATCACCAGGTCGGTGAGCACCGGGCTGTACGCGGCGCTGCCCGCGGCCGGCCCCAGCACCACCGAGACCTGCGGGATCCGGCCGGAGGCCCGCACCATCGCGGCGAACACCCGGCCGGCCGCGTCGAGCGAGCTCACGCCCTCGGCGAGCCGTGCCCCACCGGAGTGCCAGAGGCCGGCCACCGGGACGCGATCCCGCACCGCGCCGTCGATCGCCTCGACGATCCGCCGGCACCCCGCCACGCCGATCGCGCCGCCCATCCGGGTGGCGTCGGTGGCGAAGGCGACGGCGGGGGTGCCGTCGACGGTGCCACGGGCGGGCAGCACGCCCGACTCGTCCCGGGGGGCGAGCAGGCGCATGGTGCCGCGGTCGAAGAGGGCGATCAGCCGCAGCTCGGGATCACGCCGATCGGTGACCGAATCTGTCCCTCCGGGGGTGAAGGGCACGACTCCTCCCGGTCAGGGGCGCGCGAAGACCAGGGCCACGTTGTGACCCCCGAAGCCGAACGAGTTGTTCACCGCGGCCGGGATGTCGAGGTGACGGGCCTTGTGCGCCGCCACGTCGAGATCCAGCCGCTCGTCCGGGTCGTCCAGGTTGATGGTGGGGGGAACCACGCCGTCGCGGATCGCCAGGATGGTGGCGATCGACTCCAGCGCGCCGGCCGCGCCGAGCAGGTGCCCGGTCATCGACTTGGTCGACGTGACCACCGGGTGGTCACCCACCGCTTCACGGATGCCCTTGATCTCGCCCATGTCGCCGGCCGGGGTCGAGGTCGCGTGGGCGTTGACGTGCTTGATGTCGGCACCGGTCAGACCGGCGTCGCGAATCGCCATCCGCATGGCGCGGATGCCGCCGGCACACTCCGGATCCGGCTGGACGATGTCGTAGCCGTCCGAGGTGACCCCGGCGCCGGCGAGCCGGGCGTACACCCGGGCACCGCGGGCGGCGGCGTGGTCGGCACGCTCCAGGATGATCGCGCCGGAACCCTCACCGAGGACGAACCCGTCCCGGTTCTTGTCCCACGGCCGGGACGCCCGCTCCGGATCGTCGTTGCGCGTCGACATGGCGCGCATCGAGGCGAAACCGGCGATCGGCAGCGGATGGATGACGGCCTCGGTGCTGCCGGCCACCACCACGTCGGCACGGCCGGCCCGGATCAGGTCGAGACCCAGGGCGACCGCCTCGGCGCCGGTGGCGCAGGCGCTGGCCATCGCCCGGACGCCGGCCTTGGCCCCGAACTCCAGCCCCACGTAGGCGGCCGGGCCGTTGGGCATCAGCATCGGCACCGTGTGCGGGCTGACCCGCCGCGGTCCCGACTGCTCCAGGATGTCGTCCTGGTCCAGCAGGGTGATCGCCCCGCCGATGCCACTGCCGAAGCTGACCGCCAGGCGCTCCTGGTCCAGCTCGACGCCCTCCAGCCCGGCGTCCGTCCAGGCCTGCTTCGCGGCGATGATGGCCATCGCCTCGCTGCGGTCCAGGCGGCGCATCCGGACCCGCTCGATGACCTCCGACGGTTCGACGGCGAGTCGAGCGGCGATGCGTACGGGCAGCTGGCCGGCCCACTCCTCGGTGAGGGTGCGCACTCCGGAGCGGCCGGCCAGCATGGCGTCCCAAGTGGACACGACGTCCCCGCCCAGCGGGGTCGTCGCGCCGAGCCCGGTGACGACGACGTCTACAGTGCTCATCTCAGTGGTTCGCCTCGATGTAGTTGACCGCGTCACCGACGGTCTTGAGGTTCTGCACCTCGTTGTCCGGGATCTTCACGCCGAACTTCTCCTCGGCGGCCACCACGACCTCGACCATCGACAGCGAGTCGACGTCCAGGTCGTCGGTGAAGGACTTGCCCTCGGCGACGTCGTCCGGGTTCACCCCGGCGACCTCCTCGAGGATCTCGGCGAGGCCGGAGGTGATCTCTTCGCGAGTAGCCATGGTTGTTCTTTTCCTCTCGGTTTTTACGGTTTTTCCGGTATCAACCGGAAAAGCTTACGGGCAGCGGACGACCTGGCCCGCGTAGGTGAGGCCACCGCCGAAGCCGAACAGCAGCACCGGGGCCCCGGAGGGCACCTCACGGCGCTCGATCAGCTTGGACAGGGCCAGCGGCACGCTGGCCGCGGAGGTGTTGCCGGACTCGACGAGGTCCTTGGCGACGATCGCGTCCGGGCGCAGGCCCAGCCGCTTCACGATGCCGTCGATGATCCGGGTGTTCGCCTGGTGCGGCACGAACGCGGCCAGCTCGGAGGGCTCCACGCCGGCCCGGCGGCACGCCTCGATGGCGAACGGGGCCAGCGCGGTGGTCGCCCAGCGGAAGACGATCTGGCCCTCCTGCTTGATGTACGGCTGCCAGCCCTCGATCCGCAGCACGTCGCCCTTGTCCGGGGCGGAACCCCAGAGCACCGGGCCCACGCCGACCGCCTCCTGGTCGGTGACCCCGGTGACCACGGCCGCGCCGGCCGCGTCGCCGAAGAGCACCGCTGTGGTGCGGTCGGACCAGTCGGTGACGTCGGAGAGCTTCTCCGCACCGATCACGATGGCGTTGCGGGCGGCGCCGGCGCGGATCGCGTGGTCGGCGCTGGCCATCGCGTACGAGAAGCCGGAGCAGGCGGTGTTCAGGTCGTACGCGGCCGGGGCGACGATGCCCAGCTTGTTCGCGACCCGGGTCGCCACGTTCGGGCAGCGGTCGATCGACGAGCAGGTCGCGACGACCACCAGGTCGATGTCGGCGGCGGTGAGGCCGGACGCCGCGAGGGCCTTCTCGGCCGCGAAGGTGGCCATGTCGGCGACCGTCTCGCCGTCGGCGATCCGCCGCTCGGCGATGCCCACCCGGTCCCGGATCCACTCGTCGTTGGTGTCCAGGGTCTTGGTGAGGTCGTCGTTGGTGACCACGCGCGAGGGCTGGTAGTGGCCCATCGCGACGATGCGGGAACCCGCGATCATCCTGTTCCTCCTTCAGTCGCGACTGCGCGCGTCAGTGCTGTGCCGTGCCGTGCCGGGCGATCAGGTCGCGTGCGGCGCTCAGATCGTCCGGCGTGTTCAGGGTGACGATCTCCGGCGCGCCCTCGCCCTTGAGCTCGCGCTTGACCAGACCGGCCAGGGTGCCGGCCGGGGGCAGCTCGAGCACCGCTGTGACGCCCAGGTCCTTGAACGTGCGCATGCACAGGTCCCAGCGGACCGGCGCGGTGACCTGGCGCACCAGGCGGCTCAGCATCTCCGCGCCGCCGGACACGGCAGTGCCGTCCAGGTTCGACAACAGCGTCCGGGCCGGATCGGTGACGCTCACCCCGGCCGCCGCGGCCGCCAGGGCGGTCTCGGCGGGTGCCATGTACGGCGTGTGGAACGCCCCGGCCACGGCCAGCGCGATCACCCGGGCCCGGGCCGGCGGGGCGGCGGCGAACTCGGCGAGCGCGTCGAGCGCCCCGGCCGCCACGACCTGGCCGGCGCCGTTGCGGTTGGCCGGGTGGAGCCCGTGCTTCTCGATGGTGGCGATCACCTCGTCCGGGTCGCCGCCGAGCACCGCTGACATGCCGGTCGGCTGCAGTGCGCACGCGGCGGCCATCTCCCGGCCCCGGACGCCGGCCAGCGTGATGGCGTCCGCCGGGGTCAGCACCCCGGCCACCGCGGCGGCGCCCAGCTCACCGACGCTGTGACCGGCGACCAGGCCGACGCCGTCCAGCGGCAGCTGCTCGGCGGCCAGCAGCGCGGCGGCGATCAGCAGCGGCTGGGTCCGGGCGGTGTCCTTGATCTCGTCGGCGTCGGCCTCGGTGCCCAGGTGCACCAGATCGACGCCGGCCAGCGCGGACCACGCGGTCAGGCGGTCCCGGGCACCGGGGAGGTCGAGCCACGGAGTGAGGAAGCCGGGTTTCTGAGAACCCTGGCCGGGGGAGAGAACGGCGAGCACGTCTTCGACTCTTCCGGATCGGGGGGCGTTCCGGGGTTGCCGGGCGCGACCAAACCCTACGACCAGCCTTGTAGGATCCCTACAAATCGTAGGGGAACTTGCCCGGGTTGAGCACTATTTGACGCGCTGCTCGTTAGTCGCTAATCCCTGTGACTCATGTCGCAGGTTCCAGCCGTCCGATGGTCAGCGCCAGCCGCAGGGCGAAGGCGTCCCGCCCGTCCAGCGGGGAGAGCCCGCTGACCTCGGCCACCCGCCGCAGCCGATATCGGACCGTGTTCGGGTGCACGTAGAGCTCCCGGGCGGCGCTCTCCAGCACCCCGCCCGCCGCGAAGAACGCGTCGAGGGTCTCCAGCAGGCCACCGCCCGCCCGGGCCAGCCCCGCGTAGACGTCGTTGCGCAGTTTGCGCCGGGCGTCCATGTCGCCGGCCAGAGCCCGCTCCGGCAGCAGGTCGTCGGCGGCGACCGGGGTCGGCGCACCCGGCCAGGCGGCCGCCGCGCGGAACCCGGCCAGCGCCGCCCGGGCGGACTCGGTGGCCTGCTCCAGGGTCGGCACCGCCGGGCCGGCCACGATCGGCCCGTCGCCGAAGCTGGGGCGCAGCGCTGTCGCCGTGGCAACCGGGTCGGCCGCGCCGCCGACCACGGCGACCAGCCGGTCGCCGTGCACCCCGCCGATCACCTCGAGCCGGGCCCGCCGCGCCGCCCGGTAGACCGCGTGCAGCACCGCGGTGATGTCGCCGCCGGGGGAGCGGCCCACCACCACCGCCACCGGCGGCGTGTCCACCCAGCCCAGCGCGGCCGCCCGGCTGGCCAGCACGTCCGACGAGTCGCCGCGCAGCAGGGCGTCGACCAGCAGCGCCTGCAGCCGGGCGTCCCAGGCGCCGCGCGACTCGGCGGCCCGCGCGTAGACCCGGGCCGCGGAGAACGCGATCTCCCGGGAGAACCGGAGGATCGCCTGCAGCAGCAGGTCGTCCTCGCCCTTGGCGGCGAAGCCGGGCACCTCGGCCTCGGCCACGTCGATGGTCACCTTGATCAGTTGCACGGTCTGGGTCAGCGTGATCGCCCGGGCCAGCGCGCGCGGCGCCGCCGCGAACACCTCGTCGGAGATCTCCTGGGTGCTGGCCGCCACGGTGGCGCCCGAGCGCAGCCACTCGACCAGGGACCGGACGCCGGCCTGTGCGACGAGCATCACCCAGGACCGCTGGTCGGCCGGCAGCGCCCGGAACCAGGGCAGCGTCTCCTCCATCCGGACCACCGCGGAACTCGCCAGCGCCCCGGCGTGCCGCTCGATCCGGCGCAACGTCGCAGGTTGCAGAGGGTTCGCCGGGGCCTCCGGCGCGGCATCAGTGCTTCGGCTCTCGGCCACGGGCCCAGCGTGTCACGCCACGATCGGCTGACGCGAACCGCGCTGTTTTAAGCAAATTTATTACTTTTGTCCGGTGTAGCGGTGCGCCCCTCCCGCGATTCCGGTCGGTGACCTGGCATCGTGTCCGACTAGTGCGTAGCGCCCCGGCGTTCAACCCGGGGCCGGGCGTGCCGATGAAGAGACGGTGCCGAACAACCTGTCGACAGCCGAACCCGCGGATCGAGGAGGCGAGATGATGGACCGGGACGATGCGCTGCGGGCCGAGATCGACCCCACCCTCGAAGACCTGCCACCGGTGGCCGAGGAGGAACCGCTGCTCCTGTCGGAGCAGGTCATCGGTTCGGAGCCGGGCCGGGTCGGGTGCCGGACCGAGCTGCGCGGCTGGGCCGGCGCGCACCTGCACGGCGCGGTGCGGCCGCGTCGCCGGGCGGCCGGTCGAGGCCGTCCGCCGGGCCGCTGGTGCTGAGCTGATCTTCTCCGCCGGGCCGCGCGAGGCCCGGCGTCCCCCCGGCCGCCGCGCGGCTCACGGTTCGTCTCGCGCTTCGCGCCCCTGGGGTACGCCCGGAGCCGCCCGCCCAGCGTTTCACGACTTTTCCGTACGGACCTCGCGGAACGGTCGCCCTCCGTGCGTGGCCTGCGGATAGTTTCTTTTCGGACGTCCGCTCCCACCGTGCCGGAACCGCGCCGGGCGCGCGCCCGGTGGGGTGCTCACCCCGACGGGTGAGTGGCGGCACCGGCCCGGGCGCGTTTCCCCGGTCCGGGCCCCCCGGCTGGTCAGGTGAACACGTGGACGACAAGAGACGGCTGATCCTGGACCAGGCGCTCGCCCTGGTGGACGAACGAGGTCTGGCCGCCATGTCGATGCGGGCGGTCGCCGAGCGGGTCGGGCTCACCTCGATGGCGCTCTACCCGTACGTCGGGGGCAAGGACGCTCTGCTCGACGGCCTGGTCGACCTGCTGCACCTGGAACTGGGCACCGCGGTCGGCGACGACCTCGCGGACATCGACTGGCGGCGACGGCTGCGGGCGCTGGCCCGGGCCGTGCGGTCGCTCGCCCACGCCCACCCCAGCGCCTTTCCCCTGCTGCTGAACCGCTCGGCGGCCGGCGCCTCGGCGTCCTGGCTGACCGCGGCGTTGCGCGCCATCCTGCTCGACGCCGGCGTGCCGGACCGGGCGGTGCCCCGGCTGGCCCGGATGATCTGCGCGTTCCTGCTCGGCTACACCACCGGCGAGGTCACCGGCGGCCTGCCTGTCGTGGAGTGGGCGGGACAGCCCGGCGACGCGGACTTCGAGGCGGACGTGGAGGACCTGCTGGCCCTGGTCGAGCGTGCGGTGTGCACCCCGGAACGAGCCGGCTGACCCGCCACCGCGACAGCCCCACGGCCCGGCTGGCGCTCACGGTGGTGTCCCGACCCGGGATACCACCGTCACCCCCAGCCGGTCCCCGCCCGCGGTCCGGGCTGGTCGTCACGGTGGTGTCCGGGCCTGGGATACCACCGTGGGTGCCAGCCGGTCCGGCCCGTGGTCTGGGCTGGTCGTGACGGTGGTGTCCGGGTCTGGGATAGCACCGTGAGTGCCAGCCGGTCCCGGCCTGTGGTCTGGGCTGGTCGTGACGGTGGTGTCCGGGTCTGGGATAGCACCGTGAGTGCCAGCCGGTCCCGGCCTGTGGTCTGGGCTGGTCGTGACGGTGGTGTCCGGGTCTGGGATAGCACCGTGGGTGCCAGCCGGCTCGGTTCTCGACGGGCGTCGCCGGTGCGGGGCTTGCCCGACAAGGGGCGCGCCCGGCGGTGACTGTGGACGACGCCCGGGGTTCGCCCGGGGCGGGGCGCTCCGGGCGTACCGAAATCGGGGTGAAAAGCGAGACGCCCTGGCTCGCGGGATGACCGGGAGCCAGGGCGGACGTCACGTCCGGATGCTAGACGCGCCGGCGGATCATGAACGCCATGCCGGCCAGGCCGGTCAGGATGACCAGCAGGACCGCCCCGTTGAGCAGCAGCAGCTGGCGCATCTGCCCGAACAGGTGGCCGGCGCCGGCGACCGGGTCGACCTCGGACTGGTCCAGGCTCTCGCCGACACCGCCGCCGATGCCGCCGTTGACCACGTCCGGTTTCGCCTTCAGCGGGACGCCGCTGAGCCGCAGCGACTCGGACATCGACTGCCGGCCGTAGAACCAGCCGTCCTGCTGCCGCTTGGTGCCGGCCGGCTGCTGCGCCGGCCGGTGCGCCCGCGGGCCGCCGGCGGCCAGCGGGTACAGCTCGAACTCCTGGGTCGCCTTGTCCCCGGTCAGCACGTGGACGACGTATCTCGGACCCAGCTTGGCGCTCTTGCCGGGAGGTGAGGCCTGCGGCTGCGCCGCGGCGAGCCACCCCACCTCGGTGAACAGCATGCGGAACAGTTTCGGGTCCTCGGCCTGCAGGACCTTGATCCCCTCGTCCGGCACGCCCTGGCCGGTGATGTGGATCCCGTTCGGCTGCGGTTTCGGTTTGGCCGGCGGTTTGGCCGGTGGCCTGGTCGTCGGTTTGGCCGCCGGAAGGACGCCGGTGATCTGCCCGGCGGAGGTGGCTTGCGCCGCCGCCGGGGTGGTGCCGAGTGCCAGTGCCGCCGCGATCGTCACTGCGCCGGCCGCCGTCGCCACCCGTTTCATAGCTCGTCGAACCACCATCCGACCTCCCCCGCCCGTGGATGACATGGTTACGTGAACCGCTGCTCGTGCACCGGGGATGACCGGTGCGCGGCATCGGCCTCTCCAGCCTTCCCGAGCACCGGCCCTGTCGCATCCAGAGACAGGGTTAATTGGAGCTATGTGGGGGGACGGCCGCGGAGGACGGTGAAGCCGTTGATCAGCGGCCGAATATTACCCAGTCCGCGCAACGCGTGGGGGTGGCGGCCACCCATGTAGCGGACCGCATCACCGCATTCGACGACCAGCTATGGCGGCCGGCCGTCGAATGCGGTAAAAGGGGGCGATCAGGCGGAAAGTCGCGCCCGGGCCGCCGCGATCCGGGACAGCGTCCGCTCCCGGCCGAGCAGCTCGATCGATTCGAAGAGCGGAAGTCCGACGGTACGCCCGGTGACGGCGACCCGGACCGGTGCCTGGGTCTTACCGAGCTTCAGCCCGCGCGCCTCGCCGACCTGCTCCAACGCGGTTTTCAGCGGCTCCGCGCGCCAGTCGGTGAGCGCGGCGAAGGCCTCGGCGGCGCCGTCCAGGATGTCGGCGGCGCCCTCCTTCATCGCCTTGGCCCAGGACGCCTCGTCGTCGACCGGCTGGTCGAGGAAGAGGAAATCGACGTTCTCCACGATCTCGGAGAGCACCGCGATCCGGGTCTGCGCCAGCGGGGCGATGGTGGTGAAGATCTCCGCGTCGAATTTCGACGGGTCCCACGGCGGGGCCGGGATGGTCCCGGTGCCGGTCAGCCACGGCGCGCAGACCTGGGTGAACTCGGCCGGGGTGAGGGCCCGGATGTACTCGCCGTTGAACGCGCGCAGTTTCTTGACGTCGAAGAAGGCCGGGGCGTGGTTGACGTCCTCGATCCGGTACTCCTCCTCGACCACCGACCACGGGACGATCTCCCGGTCGCCGGTGGGCGACCAGCCGAGCAGCATCAGGTAGTTGCGCATCGCGGCGGCGAGGTAGCCCTCGTCCCGGTACGACTCCAGGGCGACCTTGTCCCGCCGCTTCGACAGTTTCTGCCGCTTCTCGTTGACGATGACCGGGACGTGTCCCCAGACCGGCGGGGTGACGCCGAGCGCCTCCCAGAGCAGCTGCTGCTTCGGCGTGTTCGGCAGGTGCTCCTCGGCGCGGAACACGTGGGTGATCCCCATGCTCATGTCGTCGACCACGTTGGCCAGCAGGAACACCGCCGAGCCGTCGGAGCGGGCGATGACGAAGTCCTCGATCAGCTTGTTCTCGAAGGTGGGCTTGCCGCGGACCAGGTCGACGACCACCGTCTCGCCCTCGTCCGGCGTGCGGAAACGCAGCGCGCGACCCTCGCCCGGGCCGAGCGCCCGCTCGCGGCAGAAGCCGTCGTAGCCGGTGTGGGTGTTGCCGGAACGGGCGGTCACGTCCTCGCGCTTGCAGTCGCAGTAGTACGCCTTGCCCTCGGCGTACAGGCGGGTGGCGGCGGCGGTGTGGTCGGCCGCGTACGAGGACTGGTAGTAGGGGCCCTCGTACGTCCCGCGTTCGATGCCGATCCAGTCGAGCGCCGAGATGATGCCCTCGGTCCACTCGGGTTTGTTGCGGGCCGCGTCGGTGTCCTCGATCCGGAGCACGAAGACGCCGCCGTGCTGCTGGGCGTAAATCCAGTTCTGCAGCGCCGAGCGGGCGCCGCCGACGTGGAACATGCCGGTGGGTGAGGGGGCGAAACGTACGCGAACAGTCACGGTGCCAGCCTACCGAGATCGGCGAGCGCATTACGGACCCAGCCCGGCTGGTCGCGGAACAGGGTGATGGTGCCGGTGTCCCAGGTGCCCTCGATCCGCCCGTTCACCAGGACGACCGGGGAGATCCAGCCCTGTGGCCGCGACACCGCCGACCGGGGGCCGCTGCTGATCGCCTCCAGCTGGCGCAGGGCGCCGACGGTGTAGGGGTCGAAGGCCGGCAGCAGGTGGACGGTGTCCTCGGCCGCGGCGTCCGAGATCTCGGCTCTGACGCGCTGGAACGCCTGCTTGGCCAGTGGCGGGCGCAGGTCGAACCAGCGGGCGAACTCCGCCGGCTCCGCCGGGCCGTAGGCGCCCAGATAGTCCAGCGCCAGCCGGTCGACCGCCTCCTCCAGGTCGACCGGCTCCTGCTCGCCGAGCCACTCCCGCGGTGCCACGAAGGTGACGTTGCGCCCACGGGGCGGCCCGGAGCAGAGCAGGCCGCGGAAGGCGAGCGGCTTGAGGATCGCCCCGAAGCCCTGGGTGAGCGGCTCGCGCAACTCCTCGTGCCCGGTCGCGGCGATGATCGCGGCAGCCAGTTCCTCGCGGGTCATCGGTTCGCCGCCGAGCACATCGGGTACCGCCGAGATGATGTCGGCCATCTGGTCCACGGTGACCCCGTGGTACTTCAGCCACGAGCCCTTGGTCTCCCGCTCGCGGGTGCTCATCGCGGCCACCCAGTACGGCAGGTCGGCGGCCGGCAGCAGGTGCAGCGTGCCCCGGGCCGCCCAGGTGCGGACCAGTGTGCGGTCGCGGTACAGCGCGGCGTCCAGGTCCGGCGGGGTGTCCATCCGCAGGTCGGCCGCGGCCTGGGCGCAGGACGCGACCTGGGCGTGGATGCCGCAGAGCCGACGGGCCAGGGCGACCGGGTCGGTGGCCTTCACGGAGCCGAGGTGGTGGCGGTGGACGCGCCAGCGGAGAACGTCGTCGAGCTGCACTTGACACACGCTAGCCGACCGGCTTACTTTACCAATGAGTTAATTAACCAACACGTCAAATACAGAGGTGAGCGAGATGGGCAAGGTTGTCGCTGTGGAGTACGTGACGCTCGACGGCGTCTTCGAGGAGCCGGCGTGGAGCGGCCCCTACTTCAACGAGGAGCTCAGTGGCTGGCAGGCGGAGAACCTGCGGGAGGCCGACGCGCTGCTGCTCGGCCGCCGGACCTACGAGGGCTTCAAGCAGGCCTGGCCGCGGATGGAGGAGGCCACCGGCGACTTCGGCGTGCGGATGAACGCGATGCCCAAGCATGTGGCGACCACGACGCTGAGCGAGCCGGAGTGGAACGCGACGTTCATCGAGGGCGAGGTGGCCGACGCGGTGGCCAAGCTCAAGACCGAGCCGCGCACGCTGCTGATCAACGGCAGCGGGACCCTGGTGAACTATCTGACCAGGCACAACCTGATCGACGAGTACCGGATCATGGTCTTCCCGGTGGTGCTGGGCGAGGGCCGGCGGCTCTGGGACGACGGCACCAAGATCGCCCTGTCGCTGACCGGGTCGTGGCGCACGGCGACCGGCGTCGAGGTGGTGACCTACGTCCCGGCATGAGAAAGGGCCCGCCGGAGCGGGCCCTTTCCACTGATTGCTAGCTGTCGCCGCCGGTCTCGCCGACCGGCGCCGCGTTCACGTCGTCGATCGCGTACTTCTTGGCGGCCTCGCCGGGCACGTGCCCCGGTACCTTGCCGCGCAGCGCGAGCTCGCGCAGCGTGGCCACGGCGACCGACTCGCCGTCCACGTGGAAGTGGCGGCGCAGCGCGTGCCGGGTGTCGCTCATGCCGAACCCGTCGGTGCCCAGCGAGGTGTACCCGTTCGGCACCCAGCGGGCGATCAGGTCGGGCACCGCCCGCATCCAGTCGCTGACCGCCACCGACGGACCCTCGGTGCCCTCCAGCTTCTGCTGGATGTACGGCTTGCGCGGCTGGTCGCTCGGGTGGAGCAGGTTGTGCTCCTCCGCCTCGATCGCGTCCCGGCGCAGCTCGCCCCAGGAGGTGACCGACCACACGTCGGCGCTCACGCCCCAGTCCTGGGCGAGCAGCTCCTGTGCCTTGAGCGCCCAGCGCATGCCGGTGCCGGAGGCGAGCAGCTGCGCTTTCGGGCCGCCGGTCGCCGGGCCCTCGGAGTAGCGGTAGATGCCCTTGAGGATGCCCTCGGCGTCGACGTTCTCCGGCTCGGCGGGCTGGATCGCCGGCTCGTTGTAGATGGTGAGGTAGTAGAAGATGTTCTCCTGCTTCTCGCCGTACATGCGATGCAGGCCGTTCTCCATGATGTGCGCGATCTCGTACGCGAACGCCGGGTCGTACGCCACCACGGCCGGGTTGGTCGCCGCGATCAGCAGCGAGTGCCCGTCCTCGTGCTGCAGGCCCTCACCGTTGAGCGTGGTGCGGCCGGCGGTGGCGCCGAGCAGGAAGCCCCGGGTCATCTGGTCGGCGGCTGCCCACAGCTCGTCGGCGGTGCGCTGGAAGCCGAACATCGAGTAGAAGATGTACAGCGGGATCATCGGCTCGTCGTGCGTCGCGTACGACGTACCGGCCGCGATGAAGCTCGCTGTCGAACCGGCCTCGTTGATGCCCTCGTGCAGGATCTGGCCGTTCGTCGCCTCCTTGTAGGACAGGAACAGCTCCCGGTCCACCGAGGTGTACGTCTGGCCGTGCGGCGAGTAGATCTTCTTGGTCGGGAAGAGCGAGTCCATGCCGAAGGTACGGGCCTCGTCCGGGATGATCGGCACCCACCGGGCACCGAACTCCTTGTCCTTCATCAGGTCCTTGAGCAGGCGGACGAAGGCCATCGTGGTGGCCACCTTCTGCTTGCCGCTGCCCCGCTTGACGTCGGCGAACGCCTTCGAGTCCGGGATCGCCAGCGACTTGGCCCTGGTGCGCCGGGACGGCACGTAACCGCCCAGATCGCGGCGGCGTTCCTGCATGTACTGGTATTCGTCGGACTTCTCGCCGGGGTGGTAGTACGGCGGGAGGTACGGGTTCTCCTCGAGCTGCTTGTCGCTGATGTCGAGGTAGAGCCGGTCCCGGAAGCCCTTCAGGTCCTCCAGGGTCAGCTTCTTCATCTGGTGCGTGGCGTTGCGGGCCTCGAAGTGCGAGCCCAGCGTCCAGCCCTTGATGGTCTTGGCGAGGATCACCGTCGGCTGCCCGGTGTGCTCGGTGGCCGCCTTGTACGCCGCGTAGAGCTTGCGGTAGTCGTGGCCACCACGCTTGAGGTTCCAGATCTCGTCGTCGGTCATGCCCTCGACGAGCTTGCGGGTCCGCGGGTCACGGCCGAAGAAGTGCTCCCGGACGTACGCCCCGGACTCGCCCTTGTAGGTCTGGTAGTCACCGTCGGGCGTCACATTCATCAGGTTGACCAGGGCGCCGTCGGTGTCGGCGGCGAGCAGCGGGTCCCACTCGCGGCCCCAGACCACCTTGATCACGTTCCACCCGGCGCCGCGGAAGAAGGACTCCAGCTCCTGGATGACCTTGCCGTTGCCGCGTACCGGGCCGTCGAGCCGCTGCAGGTTGCAGTTGACCACGAAGGTGAGGTTGTCCAGCTCCTCGCGGGCGGCCAGGCCGATCGCGCCGAGCGACTCGACCTCGTCCATCTCGCCGTCGCCGAGGAACGCCCAGACGTGCTGCTGGCTGGTGTCCTTGATGCCGCGGTTGTGCAGGTAGCGGTTGTACCGCGCCTGGTAGATCGCGTTCATCGGGCCGAGGCCCATGCTGACGGTGGGGAACTCCCAGAAGTTCGGCATCAGCCGGGGGTGCGGGTACGACGGGAGGCCGCCACCGGGGTGGCTGAGCTCCTGGCGGAAGCCGTCCAGCTGGTCGGTGGTCAGACGACCCTCGAGGTACGCCCGGGCGTACATGCCGGGGGAGGCGTGGCCCTGGAAGAAGATCTGGTCGCCACCGCCGGGGTGGTCCTTGCCCCGGAAGAAGTGGTTCATGCCGACCTCGTAGAGGCTGGCACTCGACGCGTACGACGAGATGTGGCCTCCGACGCCAATCTCGGGTCGCTGCGCGCGGTGCACCAGCATGGCGGCGTTCCACCGGACGTAGGCCCGGATGCGCCGCTCCACGAACTCGTCACCCGGGAACCAGGGCTCCTGCTCCGGCGTGATCGTGTTGATGTAGTCGGTGGACGTCAGTGGCGGAACGCCGACCTGTCGTTCACGCGCGCGCTCCAGCAGGCGCAACATCACGTACCGGGCTCGTTTGGCGCCCCGTTCGTCGATGACTCCGTCGAGGGACTCGATCCACTCGTTCGTTTCCGAAGGGTCGATGTCCGGAAGCTGGCTCGGCAGGCCATCGCTGATCACCGGGCGCTTGCGCTCCGTGGCCACAGGCAATCCTCTTGGTGTGAGTGTCGGAACCGGTGCGATCAAGGTGGCGTATCGCCCGGAGGTCTCCATCCTGCCTCTTAACGGTGGGCATCGTCACGCCTAACGGTCGGCGCAGCGATGCGCGACACATGTACTGACCAGTAACTTTGCCGATCACCCGTTGAGGAAGGAGAACCGCACCTGGCGAGTGGGGTTGTCGCCGTTCGGATCCACCAGGCAGATCGACTGCCAGGTGCCCAGCGTGAGCCGGCCGCCGAGCACCGGCAGGCTGGCGTACGGCGGGATCCAGGCCGGCAGCACGTGATCGCGCCCGTGCCCGCGCGAACCGTGCCGGTGCCGCCACTTGTCGGCGGCCGGCAGCAGGTCGTCGATAGCGGTCAGCAGGTCGTCGTCGGAGCCGGCGCCGGTCTCGATGATCGCCAGTCCGGCCGTCGCGTGTGGCACGAAGACGTGCAGCAGGCCGTCCTGCTCGGACGCCACGAACTCCTCCGCCTGCCGGGTGATGTCGACGACGACCGGCCGGTCGCCGGTCCGGACGGTGATCACTTCGCTACGCATCCGGCGAGCCTACCGGCGGCCTATGTGTAGAGATCCAGCACGAGGAAGGCCGCCGCGATCAGGACCAGACAGGCGGCGCACCTCATGATCATCCCGGTATTGCACCACCGGATCCGGGCCCCGCGCAGGAAGATCGACAAGTGTGATCGGCCGCCGGTGGGTGGCAGCGTTCGCCGCGGTCCGCAATGCTGATTTCGTGACCACCCCGCAAAGCCTCGACGAGCGGTTCCGCGATGCGGTCTCGGCCCTGCGACCCCCGGAGCAGCGGCGCGCTCCCGGCGATCCGGTCCGCGACGGCGTCACCCTGACCGGCGCCCGTGCCCTCGAGCTCTTCGACGCCCAGCTGACCAGCCGCCACCTCGACCTGGCCGCGCGCTGGCTGCGCAGCTTCAACGAGGGTTTCCACACGGTCGCCTCGGCCGGCCACGAGGGGAACGCGGCGGTCGCCGCGGCGCTGCGTGGCGACGATCCGGCGCTGCCGCACGACCGGGCCGCCGCCTTCTACTGCGCGCGGGCCGCGGCCGCCGCCCCGGAGAACCGCGCGCAGCGGCTGGAGGACGCCGCCCGGGACATCCTGCGCGGGGTGGTGGCCTCGGTCCGGGATCCGATCAGTGGCGGCCGCGACAAGGTCTTCGGCAATGCCGGGCTGCATCTGGTCCCGGTGGTCTCACCGCCGGCGGGTCACCTGCCGCGAGCGGTCGGTCTGGCGTACGGCCTGAGCCGCTCGCCCGATCCGCGCTGGCCCGCCGACGCGATCGTCGCGGCCACCTTCGGCGACGACGGGATCGACCAGCCCGGCGCGGCCGCCGCCCTGCACGCCGCGGGCTGGCACGACCGGGCCGGCCGGCCGATCCCGCTGCTGCTGGTCTGCGAGGACGACGCGGCCGGCGGGCCGGAGCCGGACGGCTGGGTGGCCTCGGTGCTGCGCGGGCGGCCGGGGGTGCGGTACTCGTACGCCGACGGCTGTGACCTGGCCGCCGCCCACGACGCCGCCGCCGAGGCCGCCGAGTTCGTCCGCCGGGAGCGCCGCCCCGCGGTGCTCCATCTCGGCACGGTGTCGCTGCTGGGCCGGCCCGGCGACCCGGACCCCGGCCCGGAGCTGGCCCGGGATCCGCTGGTCGGCACCGCCCGGCTGCTGGTCGAGGCCGGACTGCTCGGCCCGGACGACGTGATCACCCGGTACGACGAGGTCGGCTGGCAGGTCCGCAAGGCCGCCGAGGAGGTGCTCGGCGAGCCGAAACTGGCCACCATCGGCGAGATCGTCGCCTCGCTGGCCCCGCGCCGCCCGCTGCGGGTGGCGCACGCGATCACCGACGCGGCGAGCCGGGCCGCCGGGCCGGGCGCGTCCGGCCGGGTCCGGATCTTCGACGGGCGGCTGCCCGAGCAGGCCGGGCCGATGACCCTGGCGCAGACGGTCAACGCCGCGCTCACCGACGCGCTGGCCGCCCGGCCCGGGCTGCTCGCCTTCGGGCCCGGCACCACCCGTGGCGGGCCGCACGGGGTGACCGCCGGGTTGCGCGAGCGCGGCGGCGACCGGGTCTTCGACACCCCGCCGGACGCCACCGGCGTGCTCGGGCTCGCGCTGGGCGCCGGGCTGGCCGGGCTGCTGCCGGTCGCCGAGCTGCCCGGGCTGGCCGACCTGCACGGCGGCGAGGAGCAGCTGCGCGGCGAGGCGGCGACCATGTCGTTCCTCTCCTCGGGCGCGTACCGCAACCCGCTGGTGCTGCGCCTCCCCGCGCTGGCCGACCCGTACGGCCTGGGCGGCCACCGGGCCAACGACAACTCCCTCGCCGTGCTGCGCGACGTGCCCGGCCTGGTGGTCGCGGTGCCGGCCCGGGCCGAGGACGCCGCGCCGATGCTGCGTACCTGTCTGGCCGCCGCGGAGGTGGACGGGAGCGTCTGCGTCTTCCTGGAGCCGGCGTCGCTGTATCAGACGAGGGACCTCTATCAGCAAGGCGACAACGAGTGGCTGGCCCCCTACGCGCCGCCGGAACGGTGGGCCGTCGAGCACGCTCCGATCGGCCGGGCGCGCATCTACCCCCTGGGCACCGCGCAGGATCTGACCATCGTCACGTACGGTGGCGGGGTGCGGATGTCTCTTCGGGTGGCCGCCCGGCTGGCCGCCGACGGGTATGGCACCCGGGTGGTCGACCTGCGCTGGCTGAACCCGCTTCCCGTCGCTGACCTGGTACGGGAGAGCCTGGCCACCGGCCGGGTGCTGATCGTCGACGAGACCCGCCGCTCCGGCGGGGTCGGCGAGGGCGTGCTCGCGGCTCTGGTCGACGGGGCGTTCGTCGGATCCGCGCGGCGGGTGGCCGCGGCCGACGCACCGGTTCCGCTGGGTCCGGCCGCCCAGCATGTGCTGGTGGGAGAGGATGCCATCACACAGGGTGCCCAGGCCCTGCTGGCGCGGTAAATTGCCACACACTCGGTGCGCCACTTGCGCCCGGGGCCCGGAGTGTGTGGACTACCCCCAAGTTCCGGTACATTTTCGCGGCATTTCACGGCTAGGAGGATTTGGACAGTGAGCGCGACCGCGGGTCAGGCCGACGGCGTACGCAGCCTGGCGGACCGGTTCGGCTTCGAGCCGAACATGGTGGTCATGGAGATGGGTTACGACGATGACGTCGATGAGGAGCTCCGTGACGCCCTGACCGAACGCGTCGGTGATTTGGTTGACGAGGACACCGACGAGGTCGTCGATGCGGTGCTGTTGTGGTACCGCGATGGCGACGGTGATCTGTTCGAGCTGCTCACCGATGCTCTTGGCCCCCTCGCCGACAACGGCGTGGTGTGGCTGCTGACCCCGAAGGCCGGACGCGACGGGCACGTCGAGCCGAGCGAGATCAGCGAGTCGGCGCCCACCGCCGGCCTGCAGCAGACCTCGACGGTGAACGCCGGCAAGGACTGGACCGGGGCACGGCTGGTCTCCCCGCGAGGCGCCGCCAAGAAGAAGTAGCTCACTGCCGTCACCCGCTCAGGTCGGCGTCCTCGGGGACGCCGGCCCATCGGCATGCCCGGACCGCTTCCGCGACGGATCCTCGGGACCGTTCTTCCCAACCGCTCTGCGCGTCTTCCGCCCGCTCTCCCGGATTTTTCCGACGGCTCTCCCGGAGCATTCCGACGGCTCTGCACGTCTTCCGCCCGCTCTCCCGGACCTTCCGGACCGCCCTCGGGTCTTCCCGACCGCTTTCTCGGACCGCACGCCTGCGGTCAGCCTCGGATGCCGGGCCGTGCCCGGTTCGCGGCCCGGGGCCGTGGCCGGCCGGGGCGGCGGGGGCCTAGGCTGGGGCGGTGCCGATCGAGGTGGGCGCGCCGGCGCCGGATTTCCTGCTCAAGGACCAGAACAACCAAGAGGTCCGCCTGTCCGCCTTCCGCGGCCGCAAAGCGGTCCTGCTGGTCTTCTACCCCCTGGCCTTCAGCCGGCACTGTCACGGTGAGCTGACCGAGATCCAGGAGCACCTGGCGGACTACGTCAACGACCGGGTGCAGGTGCTCACCGTCAGCGTCGACTCGGTGTACAGCCACAAGGTCTGGGCGGAGCGCGAGGGCTTCGACTTCCCGCTGCTCGCCGATTTCTGGCCGCACGGCGAGGTGGCCCGCGCCTACCAGGTCTTCAACGAGGAGACCGGCTTCGCCAACCGCGGCACGTTCCTGATCGACCCGACCGGCACCGTCCGCTTCGCCGAGATGACCGGCCCCGGCGAACCCCGAGATCAGTCCACCTGGCGGACCGCCCTGGCCACCGGCACCCCCTGACCCGCCGCACTCGCTGGCCCGCCGCACCCCTGATCCGAGGCACCCGCTGGCCCGCCGCACCTCTGACCCGCCGCACCCGGCTGTCATCCTCGCCGTTCTGGCACGCCACGACCTGGTCGTCACCTTGGCCGGCGTCTGACCGGGCCTGAACCGGCCTGCCGTCTCATGGGGACGGGCCGCCGGTAGCTGGTTCGCAGCCCGCGCCGGTCACGATCCGTGGCAGGGTAGGATGACCACTCCGGTTTAACCCGGGCGCGTAGCTCAGTGGGAGAGCACTCGCCTTACAAGCGAGGGGTCGTAGGTTCGAAACCTACCGCGCCCACGACCAACGGCGTCCCCGGTCCGCGCTCGTCGCGGACCGGGGACGCTCGTCATATCCCCTCCGCATGCCGCTTCCTCCTTTTCGTACGCCTTGAGCGCACCCCGCGCCGGCACGCGCCTCCGGAGAGCCGACGACCGCCGCCGCCCGTGCGAGTCGTGGTGGCCCACGCAACGCCTCGGTGGCGACTCCTTGGCGCGGGCACGGTGCGGTGCGGGCAGCGCCCTCGATATGGCCTCCAGGCGGGGCGTGGCGCCGGCCGGGTGCGGGACGCGGGCGACGGTGGGCCGGCGCCGGGTCGGCCCACCGCCGGCTCGGTCAGAGGGCAGTCGGGTCCGGTGGGCCGGCGCCTGGTCGGCCCACCGCCGGCTCGGTCACGGGGTGGTCGGGTCCGGTGGGTCGGCTCGTGGTGGGCGCCAGCGGCCGCCCGGTGGGATCTCGCCGAGGTGTTCCAGGCGGGCCCGGACGCCGCCGGTGGTGCGGCCGAACTCGGCGGCGAGCTCGGCCTGGCCGGCGCCCTCGTGGTAGCGGGCGCGGAGCCGGGCGTCGTCGGCCGGGGTCCAGCGGGCGCCCTGGTTGGGTGGGTGGCGCCGGGGCGTCGGGGTGGTGGCCGGTCCGGTGCCGGGCGGGCCGGTCATCGCGATCAGGCCGGCCAGTGTGGAGGTCAGCACCTCGGTGAGGCCGGGGAGGTCGGTCGGTGCGAGGCTGCCGCTGATCTCGCTCACCACCTGGCCGTCGTCGTCGCTGCTCACGATGCAGAGGTCGAGCCGCTGGTCCTCGGTGGGGAAGACGGTGACCTGATAGTCCGTCTCACCGAGCAGGAGGCGACGGTCGAGGGTGATCGGGGAGTTCCGGAGTGCTGTGTCGGTCATGGGGCGACCGTAGGGTTACCCTCTGACAGTTTTCCGGGGTGTGCCGGGCGGTGGCCGGGTCAGCGAGACCGGGGTCACCGGCGGCCCGCCCGGGTGGCCGCCCGGCCCGCCGGGACACCTGCCGATCGGCCCGGCCGGCCGTCGCCGGATCCGGGCACCGGCTCGCACCGACAGCGCAACCGGAGGCGGCTCAAGTCCGCCGGCGTGGCTCCGATCCCTACTGGTACCTGCGGGAAGCACCGCAGATGGGCGGGTCCGGCCGGTTTCCCCTCGGCGGTTCGGGCCCGCCCGGACCCCGGGTGAGGGAGGCGCGGTGAGCACGGACCTGTACATCGGCGCCGACGACGAGAAGGTCGTCGTCTCGTCCCGCCCGGTACGGCTCCGGACCGGGCGCGCCCGCTCCCGGCGTACCGGAACTCTGGTGCAGGCCGTGCCGCGACCGCCTGCCGTGCGCACCCGCGAGGTTCGTCTGGCGCGCACCGCGCGCCTAGCCCTGGCCCTGGTCTTCGCCACCGCGCTGCTCTCGGCGACCGGGCTGTCCTGGTGGTTGCCGGCGACCGCGAGCGCCGCCCTGATCGTCTGGTTCGCCCGCGGGCAGGCCCGGGGCGCCCAGTTCGCCGCGTTCGCGACGCCGCGTGACCCGCAGTCGCGGGTGCTGTGGACCGAGCCGGAGCGGCGGGCGTTCGCGCGCGCCCTGGCCGGTTCGCGCCGGGTGCGCAAGACCTGGCCGGCGCTGGGCGGCATGATCGACGCCGAGCTGGCCGACCGCTCGCTCACCCGCGCCCTGGACGAGCTGGCCACCCTGCTGGCCCGGCGTCAGGAGCTGCGCCGGGTGCTGGCCGGCCTGGAGGCGACCCGGGACGCCGACATCCCGGCGGACAGCCCGGCCCGGATCGCCGCGGACCTGCAGCGGGAGCGGGCCGATGAGCTGTGGCGGGAGACCGGCGCGGCGGCCGAGGGCATCCTGCGGGCGATCGACGCGGCGGCCCGGGCGGGGGAGAGCTTCATCAGCGAGCAGCAGGTGGCGGCGACCGCCCGGCACGCCGAGCGGGCGCTGGCCCGGGTCGGCGGCGTGCCGGTCGCGGAGAGCGGACCGGAGCTGGCCGACCGCACCGCCGCCGTGATCGCCGCCTACCGCGACCTGGCCGCCTGATTTTCATTCATCAGCGTCATCTGTTCGGGTGACTCGCCCCACGCCAGGGTCCGGGATAGCTTGTCGGATGACATGTGTTCCCGTGCCCACGCCCGGCAACCGGCCGCCGGAGTCGATGAGGTGGCCGGCGAGGGACGCGTGTCCGGTTCCGGCGGTTCCGGTTCCGGCGGCCCCGGGCCAGGTCGTGCTCCGGCATCCGATCGGATGCCGGACCAGGATCTAGGCGGCCCGGCGCAGCGTGGAGAGCTGGCGGGGCACGAGCGGCTTGGCGGCCGCCCGGCGCACGTTCGCGGCCAGCATCTCCTGCACCCTCTCCGGGTCCGGCAGCGTCCAGCCCACCTGGCCGGGCGGGATCGCCCAGCGCACCGGTCCCTCCACCAGCCGGCTCGGTGGAGCCGGGATCCACGAGCCCTGCCCATGGCGGACCACGTCCTGGCGCAGGTCGAGTTCGGCCCGCAGCGGGCAGCCCGGCCGGACCAGGAACATCCAGCGACCGGCGGTGGTGACCGCGACCGGCCCGGCCGCGTCGCCGAGCCGTTCGGCGACCGGCCGGCCCAGCACGGCCGGCACCTCCAGCACGTCGAAGGCGTCGCCGGTGGTGAGCAGCACGTTGTGCGGCCGGTGCCGCCACCATCCGGCCACCCGGCCGGGATCGGTGGTGGCCGACTCGGCGAGGGAGTCGACGGCCGGATGACAACCGGTGATCGGGCATCCGGGGCGCCCGCAGTCGAAGCGCGGGCCGGTCAGCACCGCGCCGGGTGCGACCGCCCAGCCGTGCCCGGCGAACGCCTGTGCGGCCCGGCGCAGGCGCACCCGGTCGAGGCGGTCGAGAAGCGACGGTGGGACGAATGGCTGACGGACGAACGGCTGACGGTTGGTCCACTGCATGGCCTGATTCCCCCAGGATCCGGTTCTGCTGCCGCCAAGTCGGGTGTCGAGGCCGTATCCCATCGACGCGAACGTCGTTGGGCCGGTCAGATCCACCCTTTGCAACTTGCACAAAAAACTACGAGCATCGGTGAGCAGGCGATCACACACGTTGTGCGATCTGTGCACACGTGAGCGGTTCAGACTGCAGGTCACCGGATGGCTCACCGGCGGACGGGCCGCCGGGTGAGTGGGGGAGGCACCGTGGACGAGCTGCCGATCGGCCGCCGCGTCGCCTACTGGCGGGGCAGGCGCAAGATGTCTCAACAGGTCTTCGCGGACCGGTTGGGCAAGAGCAAGAGCTGGGTCGACAAGGTGGAGCGGGGGGTTCGCCGACTCGACAAGTTCTCCGTGGTCTACGACATCGCCGACGTGCTCCAGGTCGATGTCCAGCTGCTGCTGGGCAAGGAGGTGGAGCGCAAACCGGAGACGCAGAACTGTATCGACCAGGTGGAGGTCGAGGAGATTCGAGCGGCTCTGGAGCGATATGACCAGATGAGCGCGTTCTTCCAGGCGGTGCCGCAGTCACCACCGCTGGCGGAGATGCACAAAGCGGTCAGCCACGCCTGGCTGACCTATCAGCACGCGAAGTACGGCGTGCTGGCCCGCGCGCTGCCCAAGCTGCTGCGCGACGCCCAGGCGGCGGACAGCGCGCACGCCAACAGCGAGCAGGCGCCGAAGGCCGCGCACCTGCTCGGGCAGGTCTACCAGATCGCCTCCTCGGCGCTGCGGAAAGTGGGCGAGCACGAGCTCTCCTGGCTGGCCGCGGACCGATCGATAGCGGTCTCCCAGCGGGCCGGCGACCAGCTGCTGGCCGGGCTCGCCAGTTACCGGGTGGGCAGCGCCCTGCTCGCGCTCGGACGGGTGCGCCCGTCGCTCGAGGTCAACGTGAACATCGCGAACCGGCTCGCGCCCGGGCCGTCCCGGCCCGAGGCCGAGCAGCTCTCGGTGTACGGGATGCTGCTGCTCAACGGGGCGATGTCGGCCTCCCGGATCGGCGACAGAGCGACAGTGCGGGACCTGCTCAGCGGCGCCGAGCAGGCCGCCCGGGAGCTGGGCGGCGACTTCAACCACTACTGGACGTCCTTCGGGCCGACGAACGTCCAGCTGCACCGCTGTGCGACGGCGGTCGAGCTCGGCGACGGGCGGACCGCGGTGGAGACGCACGAGCGGATGGAGAAAGCCGGGTTCCACGCCATGCTGCCGGAGCGGCGGGCGCATCACTACCTGGACATCGCTCGCGGTTACACACAGATCGGCGACGTGGAGAAAGCCGGCGAGATGCTGCTGGAGGGCGACCGGCTCGCCCCCTCGGAGATCCGCTGCCGTCCGCTCGCCCACGAAGTCCTTTCCGACGTGCTCCGGCGTACCCGGGGCACGCCGCCGGCTCCGATCGCGGAGCTGGCCGAACAGATGGGAGTCGGCGTATGAGGTGGGTCAGCGCGTGATGGCCGGTAACCCCTCACCCGGTGTGCTGTACGTCCTCGTGTGCGGCTCACCGATGGCCCGGGACGTCGGAGTCCTCGTCAGCATGGCCCAGCGGGACGGCTGGGAGGTGTGCGTGATCACGACCCCGGACGGTCGCAAGTTCGTCGACGTGACGGCTTTGCAGACCCAGACCGGACATCCGGTGCGTACCTTCTACAAGAGTCCCGGCGACCCGGACGTGCTGCCGCCGGCGGACGCCATGATCGTCGCGCCGGCCACCGTCAACACCGTCAACAAGTGGGCCGCCGGGATCACCGACACGCTGGTGCTCGGCCTGCTCGTGGAGGGGTACGGGTACGGCGTGCCGACCGCCGTCGTCCCGTACACCAACAAGGTGATGGCCCTGCACCCGGCCCTGCACGAGAGTCTGGCCAAGCTCCGCGACTGGGGCGTGCACGTGCTGTACGGCGAGGACGTGTGCCGGCTGGGCGGTCCGGGCCAGACCGACCGGTTCCGCGGGCAGTTCCCGTGGCGCCGTGCGCTCCAGGCGGTCAGCAACCCGATCACGGCGGCCAGCCGAGTCGAGCCTGGGGCGGTTTCCTAGCCAAGTAGAGTTTGCGGGCGTGACCGACTGCACCCAGAGACGCCGTAGTGTGCCCGGCGGCCGGACCGGCGAGGTGACGCGGTGACCGGGCCGGTCGGGACCCCGGCCGTTCGTCAGGTGGTCGACGCCCTCGACGGGCGGTACCCCCGGCACTGGGCGGAGTCCTGGGACCGGGTCGGCCTGGTGCTCGGCGAGTTCGAGCACGCCGTCTCCCGCGTGCTGTGCGTGGTGGACTGCGTGCCGGAGACCGTCGACCAGGCCCTCGCCATCGGCGCCGACCTGATCGTCGCCCACCACCCCCTGCTGCTGAAACCGGTGTCGTCGCTCGCCCCGGACACGTTCAAGGGCCGGCTCGTCCATCGGCTGATCCGGGCCGAGGTGGCGCTCTACACCGCGCACACCAACGCCGACGTGGCGAACCCCGGTGTCTCCGACGCGCTCGCCGCCCGGCTCGGCCTCACCGGGCTGCGCCCGCTCGCGCCGGCCGAGGGCGCGGCCGCCGGCGAGGGCCGCGGCGTGGGCCGCATCGGTGACCTTCCCGAGCCGCTCACCCTGGCCGATCTGACCGCCCTGGCCGCCGACCGGCTGCCGGCCACCGCCGCCGGGGTGCGCGCCGCCGGCGACCCGGATCGGGTGATTCGTACGCTCGCCGTCTGCGGTGGCGCGGGCGACTCCTTCCTGGCCGGCGCGGCCCGTGCCGGAGTGGACGCGTATCTTTGCGCGGACCTGCGGCACCATCCGGTGAGCGAGCACCTCGCGAACGACGGCCCGGCGTTGCTCGACGCCGCCCATTGGGCCACCGAGCGTCCCTGGCTCGACGAGGTGGCGTCCTGGCTGCGTACCCAGTTCCCCGTCGAAGTGGTGGTGTCCGACCTGGACACGGACCCCTGGACCGTTCATGTCGCTTCTGTGTCGAAGGAGACCCACCCGTGAAGGCCGCCCCGGAAGCTCAGCGCCGCCTGCTCGACCTGCAGGCCGTCGACACCGCCCTGGCTCAGCTGGCACACCGCCGCAAGAGTCTGCCCGAGCTCGCCGAGATCGAGGCGGCGGCCCGGGAGATCTCCGCGCTGGAGGACGAGCGGGTCCGCGCCCAGGTCGCCGTCGACGACCTGGACCGGGACATCTCCCGGTTCGAGAAGGACATCGACCAGGTCCGGCAGCGCAAGGCGAAGGACCAGAAGCAGCTGGACGCGGGTGGTTCGCTGAAGCAGGTCGAGGGCTTGCAGCACGAGCTGGCCACGCTCAACCGGCGGCAGTCGGAGCTGGAGGACGCCGAGCTGGAGCTGATGGAGCAGCGGGAGACCGCGGTCGCGGCGCTGGCCGAGGTGCAGGAGCGGATCACCGCGGCGGTACGGCGGCGCGCCGACGCCGAGCGGCGGCGTGACGAGACGTCCGCCGAGATCGTCAAGGAGCAGGAGTTCAAGGCGGCTTCCCGCGGCCCGCTCGCCAACGACCTGCCGGCCGACCTGGTCACCCTGTACGACAAGATCCGCACTGAGACCGGGATGGGCGCGGCGCTGGTCTACGCCGGCCGCTGCGGCGCCTGCCGGATCGAGCTGTACGGCGCCGACCTCAACCGGGTGAAGTCCGCACCGGCCGACGAGGTGGTGCGCTGCGAGGAGTGCCGCCGGATCATGGTGCGGACGTCGGAGTCGGGCCTGTGAGCGGTGACCTGCGGGTTGTCGTCGAGGCGGACGGCGGCTCCCGGGGCAACCCCGGTCCGGCCGGGTACGGCGCCGTGGTGAAGGACGCGGCCACCGGCGAGGTGCTGCTGGAGCGGTTCGCCGCCCTCGGCACCACCACCAACAACGTCGCGGAGTACTCCGGCCTGATCGCCGGTCTGCGGGCCGCCGCCGAGCTGAACGCCACCCGGGTCGAGGTCCGGATGGACTCCAAGCTGGTGGTCGAGCAGATGTCCGGCCGCTGGCAGATCAAGAACCCGGGTCTGCGCCCGCTCGCCGCCGAGGCGGCCGGCCTGGTCGCCACGTTCGAGTCGGTCACTTTCGGCTGGATCCCACGGGAGCGCAACAAGGACGCCGACGCCCTGGCCAACCGGGCGATGGACGGCGAGACCGAGTCCGCGCCGCAGCGGCCGGAGGCGCCGGCGGCCAAATCCTGGGCCCCGCCGTCGCTGGAGAACGCCACCCGGCTGATCCTGGTCCGGCACGGCGCCACGGCGATGACCGCGCAGGGCCGGTACTCCGGTCGCGGCGACGTGCCGCTCACCGACGAGGGCGAGGCGCAGGCGATGGCCGCGGCCGGCCGGGTGGCCGGGCTGTCCCGGGACGTCGGCGCGGTGCTGACCTCGCCGCTGGCCCGTTGCGTACGGACCGCCGAGCTGATCGCCGCCGAGGTGGGCGGGATGCCGGTGACCGTGCTGGACGACCTGATCGAGTGCGACTTCGGGCTCTGGGAGGGCAAGACCTTCGCCGAGGTGCAGGAGGGCTGGCCGCGGGAGATGGCGGCCTGGCTGGAGTCGACGAGCGTGGCGCCGCCGCGGGGCGAGTCGTTCCAGGCGGTGGCCAAGCGGGTGCGCGGCGCGATGGCGAAGATCGTGCAGGCGTACCCCGGACAGGTCGTCGTGGTGGTCTCGCACGTGTCGCCGATCAAGCTGATCCTCCGCGACGCCCTGGCGGCCGGTGACGCGTTCCTGCACCGGCTGTTCCTGGACGCGGCGGGCGTATCCACCATGGACATCTGGCCGGACGGGAACATCGCGGTGCGGTCCGTGAACGAGACAGCCCATCTTCGATAGAAGGCATTGACCCTCCCAGGTCGAAACGTTTAGTTTCCTCGATCAGGAAACGTTCTTAACCGTTTCGCTCCTGGGGGGCTCATGAAGGGTTTCACCCGCAGTCTCGTCGCGGTCACCGCGGCCGTCACCGCCGTCGTGGCCGGCGCGCCCGCACCCGCCTCCGCTTCTCGTGATTACGTGAAAGTCGGATACTTCACCCAGTGGGGCATCTACGGCCGCGACTTCCAGCTGGCCAAGGTGCAGAACTCGGGCGCCGCAGCCCGTCTCACCCACCTCAACTACGCGTTCGGCCCGGTGACCGCGGAGGGCGTCTGCGCCTCCGCCGACCCGTGGGCCGACTGGCAGACCCCGTTCTCCGACGCGAACAGTGTGGACGGCGTCGGTGACGTGGCGGGCCAGCCGATCGCCGGCAACCTCAACCAGCTCGCCGAGCTCAAGAAGAAGAACCCGAGGCTGCGGGTGCTGATCTCGCTGGGCGGCTGGAGCGGCTCGGCGTACTTCTCGGACGCGGCGCTCACCGACGCCTCCCGCAAGAAGCTGGTGTCGTCCTGTGTCGACCTCTGGATCAAGGGCAACCTGCCCGGCCTGACCGAGGGCGTGGCGGCCGGCATCTTCGACGGCGTCGATCTGGACTGGGAGTGGCCCGGGTCGGCGGGTAACGCCGGCAATGTGATCCGGCCCGAGGACAAGCAGAACTTCACCCTGCTGGCCGCGGAGTTCCGGGCCCAGCTGGACCGGCTCGGCAAGAGCAACCGCAGGCACTACGACCTGACCGCGTTCCTGCCGGCCGCCCCGGCCAAGATCGATGCCGGCTTCGAGGCCGCCAAGATCTTCAAGTACCTGGACTTCGGCACCCTGCAGGGCTACGACTACCACGGCACCTGGGAGGCACGGACCAACCAGCAGTCGGCGCTGCGGGTGCCGGCCGGCGCGCCGGACAACCCGGACTTCTCCGTGGCGAACACGGTGGACGCCTGGCTGGCCGGCGGCGCGCCGAAGCGCAAGCTGGTGGTCGGCCTGCCGTACTACGGGCAGGGCTGGACCGGGGTCACCGGCACCGGCAACGGGCTGTTCCAGCCGGCCGCGGGCCCGGCGCCGGGCGTCTTCGCCGCCGGCACCGAGGACTACAAGACCCTCAAGAAACTGCCGGCACAGGGCTACGCCGTGCATCGGGACCTGCGGGCCGGTCACGCCTGGCTCTTCGACGGCAACACCTTCTGGACGTACGACGATCCGGCCGTACTGCTGCAGAAGACTCTCTACATCCGCAGCCGTGGTCTCGGTGGCGCGATGATGTGGTCGCTCGACGGTGACGACGAGAACGCCACGCTCACCAAGACCGTGGCGGTGGGCCTCTTCTGAGGGCCCGCGTTCCGGGCAATGAGACGGTGTGCCGTTCGGCGCACCGCCTCGCCCGTTCGGCGCACTTTGATCGCCAATGCTCCGGGTGCCTCGTTAGCGTGACGAGAGCTACACGCACTGTCTCGCTACATTGAGGGAGGTGGATCATGGCGGAGCCGAAGTCCCCACCACCACGTACCGATAGCAGTCCCTGGAACTGGTTGCTGCTGGTGCCGATCGTGGTGCCGCTGCTGACCCCGTTGTACAACCACGTCGAGCCGAGGCTCGCCGGATTCCCGCTCTTCTACTGGCTGCAGCTCGCCCTCATCCTGCTCGGCGTCGGTACCACCACGCTGGTCTACCAGATGACCAAGCGGAAGCGGGTGGACCGGCCATGAGCGACCACATCACCGAGATCGTCGTCTTCACGGTCCTGTTCCTGCTCGTCAGCGGCATGGGCTTCGTGGCAGCCAAGTGGCGCGCCCCGCAGGACATGGCGCACCTCGACGAGTGGGGGCTGGGCGGGCGCAGCTTCGGCGGCTGGATCACCTGGTTCCTGGTCGGCGGTGACCTGTACACGGCGTACACGTTCGTCGCCGTCCCGGCGCTGATGTTCGGCGCCGGCGCCGCCGGGTTCTTCGCGGTGCCCTACACCGTGGTGATCTACCCGCTCTTCTTCCTGGTGCTGATCCGGCTCTGGTCGGTGTCGCACCGGCACGGCTTCGTCACGCCTGCCGACTTCGTCCGCACCAGGTACGACTCGCCGACCCTGGCGCTGCTGATCGCCATCACCGGGATCGTGGCCACCATGCCGTACATCGCGTTGCAACTGGTCGGCATCGAGGCGGTGCTCAAGACGATGGGCGTGACCGGGGACAGCCCGCTCGCCCGGCACGCGCCGATCATCATCGCGTTCGCCATCCTGGCGGCGTACACGTACCAGTCCGGGCTGCGGGCGCCGGCGCTCATCGCGTTCGTCAAGGACACCCTGGTCTACATCGTGATCGCGGTGGCGGTCATCTACCTGCCGTACAAGCTGGGTGGCTGGGGTGCGATCTTCGACGCGGCGGACGCGAAGTTCACCGCCTCTCCGGCGCCCGGCGACGGGATCATCCTGAACGCCAACAACCAGGTGCAGTACTTCACCCTGGCGCTCGGCTCGGCGCTCGCGCTGTTCCTCTACCCGCACAGCATCACCGGGGTGCTGGCCAGCCGGAACCGGGGCGTGATCAAGCGGAACATGTCGGCGCTGCCGGCGTACAGCTTCCTGCTCGGCCTGATCGCGCTGCTCGGCTTCATGGCCATCGCGGCCGGGGTGAAGCCGTTGCCCGGTGCCAAGGCCGGCAGCGTGGACAGCAACACTGTGGTGCCGCTGCTGTTCGACATGAAGTTCCCGGCCTGGTTCGCCGGCGTCGCGTTCGCCGCGATCGGGATCGGCGCCCTGGTGCCGGCCGCGATCATGTCGATCGCCGCCGCCAACCTGTTCACCCGCAACATCTACAAGGAGTACCTGAAGCGGGATGCCACCCCGGCCCAGGAGGCGAGTGTCGCCAAGATCACCTCGCTGGTGGTGAAGATCGGGGCGGTCGCGTTCATCGTCTTCCTGGACCCGCAGTTCTCCATCGACCTGCAGCTGATCGGCGGCGTGATCATCCTGCAGACCGGGCCGTCGGTGGTCCTCGGCCTGTACGGCCGGTGGCTGCACCGGGGCGCGTTGATCGCCGGCTGGGCGGCCGGCATGCTGCTGGCGTTCTGGATGCTCTGGCAGATCCCGAACGCGGCCACCAAACGCGCGCACTTCGGCGGGTCGGCGTTCCCGCTCTCCGAGTTCGGCCTCGACTCCTCGAAGACGATCTACGTGGGCTTCGTGGCGGTGCTGGTGAACCTGGCGGTCGCGGTGCTGGCCACCTGGTGGCTGCGGGTGATGAAGGTGGCTCCGGGCGTGGACGGCACGACGCCCGACGACTACTTCGCCGACGAGGGGGACCCGCGGATCGAGCGGGAGAAGGCCGCCGCTGTCGACACCGTCTCCTCCACCTGATCTGGTCCGTTTCTGAGCACGCGCGCCGCGTCCCGCCGCCGGGGCGCGGCGCGCGTGCTCAGGGCGTACCCACATCGGTTTTGGATTTATTGCGGACCTTGCGGTCCGTTGCGAACCTTGCCCCTATTCGACCGACTCTCCGGTAGCGTCTGGCCTGTTCATCCGAAGGTTCTTCGCGTCGAGGGGGACATGCGATGCCGGCGCAGATGACGCTGACGCAGCAGTTCGCCGCCGAATACGCCAAGGGCGCGGTGCCGGGCATGCTGAAGGCGATCCGGACCATCAAACGCGCCAACAACGGGATCCTGGCCGGCGCGCTCGCCGCCAGCTACCTGCACCAGGGGCACTACCTGGTGAGCCTCGGCGCCGGGCTGTTCTCCTGGATAGTGCCGGCCGTTTTTGATCTGGCCATGCTCTCCATGCTCACGATCAGCCAGACCGCCGGGATGGCCCAGGACGCGCGCCGGGCCGCGCTCAAGGTCCTCGTGCTGGTGGTCAGCATCTCCGCGGCGGTGAACTTCGCGGCGCCCGGACCGCTCGGTCTGCGGGTCATCTTCGCCCTGGTGGTCGGCCTGGTCGCGGGCGTCGAATGGGTGGCCGCCAAGATCCGGCCGGACTTCGCGGCGATCGAGGCCCGCGAGGTCGAGGCGACCGCCGACGTGCGCCCGGCGCGGCGCCTCGACCCGGAGGTGGCCCGGCAGCGGGCGGCGAAGGCGGCGGTCACCCGTCGCGCGAACCAGGCGGCCAAGGCCGCTGAGGACGCCGCCCGGTCGCGGGGGGCCAAGGCCGTCGAAAGGGCTCGTGTACGCGCGGCGAAGGACGTGCTGGAGCAGGTGGAGCTGGAGGAGTTCTTCGCGCAGCCGGCCTATCCGCAGGCGGCCCATCCCCATCCCGAGGTGACCCAGCAGGTCCGGGTCCGACGGTGATCCCGAGCCGCTCCAGCGCCGTCCGCCGGACGCGCCAGGTGACCCAGTCGTGGCACCCGTCCCGCCGGAGTTCGCCGTCGCGGAACGGGATCCAGTCGATGCCCCAGCCGCGCAGTCAAACCGTGACGGGGTCGCGGTAGTCGTCGTGGCGTCGTTCGTAGCGGTGGGAGAGCACGATCACCCACGCGGACGTATCCATGAGCACAGGTTAACGGTGATCGGTTCAAAGGTGGTCGACCTGCTTCGGTGATCGAGGCCGGCTCGGTGGCCCGACCGTGCTGAGGAGGTGTCAGAGTGGCTGGATCGTCTCGGCCGGCGGCGTTGGTGATCGTGCTGCTGCTCGCCGGCTGTGCCACGAAGGAGGATGACGGCGGTGCCGCTGGTCTGGCCAAGGGCGCGAGCTGGGAGGAACAGCGTCAGGCCGCCCGGGCGGTGTTGGCCCGCTACGACGCGAGCCTGGCCGGGGCGCGGGCTCCCGGGGCCGGCCCGTCCGCCGCGAACTCCGCTGTGGTGAGTTCCGGCTTGTCCATCGACTCCGCCACCCTGGACGCCCGGGGTACCCGCATGACGGTCTCCTTCATCGGATCGCCGGAGCCGGCGACGCAACCGTGCGGCATCGACTACGCGGCCGAGCCGATCGAGTCGGACCGGGCCGCGACGGTCATCGTGCTGGAGCAGCCGAACGGTGGTGGCAGCGGCACGTGCGCCCTGATCGGCGCGTCCCGTACAGCGGTGCTGAACCTGGCGAGGCCGCTGGGCGATCGAGCGGTCCTGGACATCCAAGGCGAACCGGTGCCGGTCACCCGGACCGCCGGCACGAAGTGAGCGCTGGGCGACGCGGCTGAGCGGCTCCGACTCCGGGCGTCTTCAGGGCACCGCGAGATCGTCCGGGATGCGCCGATGATTGCCCGATGGGTGCCCATGAGACCGGCCGGTCCGATGAGGTCGGGGCGGCGGGTACTCGGTGGCACGCCGATGCCGATGAGGCTTCGGTCTACTGGCTTGACGTCCTCAAGGTGGCCAAGGCGCCGGCGATCGGTCTGACCTGCGGCTCGCTCAGGTTGCCGGATGGTTGTCCGAACGGAAGGGCATGCCGGACCAGATTTTTCTCATGGGCAATCTGGTGATCATGGTGGCCTACGCGGCGATCACGGTGGCGATCGTAGTTCCGGTCGCTCGAGCGGGACAGCTACGCACCAACAGGCTTGCCACCGCCACCGCGTTGATCTTCTTCAGTTGCGCGGTCGGTCACGGACTGCACGCGGTGATGGCGTACCGCACCGTCATGCAGGTTCCGGCCACTCACCAGATGCACATGGAGGCTGCCGGGTGGACCTGGACCTCGGCGATGTGGGACCTTTTCACCGCCGCGATGGGCGTCTACTACTGGACGCTACGCCGGGCCTATGGAGTTCTGCTCGGTAAAGGCGCGATTTATGTGGACCCGTGGGGTCAGTACCGGCTGGACGAAGCCGACGCCCGTGAACGCGCCGCCCGCGATGTCGCCGAGGCTCATCGGGCCACCCTGGCGACCGTGGTCGAGCACACCGACGACGCGGTTGTCGGCGTTACCCCGGAGGGCATCATCACGGCGTGGAACGGCGGGGCGGAACGCCTGTTCGGATACCCGGCTGAGGAAGTCCTCGGCCGGCCCGCCACGATGCTGGCCGATGAGACCGGCTCGGGCGAGCAAGCGGACGTCCTCGCCCGGATCCGGCACGGCGAGCGCGGCATGGCCTACGAGACGCGGCGGCTGCGCAAGGACGGGACTCTCGTCGACGTCGCGCTGACGATGGCACCGATCCACGATCAGGCAGGTACGGTCATCGGTGCTTCTGCCGTCGCGCGGGACATCACCGCGGCGAAGGAGGCCGCCGAACGCGGGCGCGCCATCCAGGAGCGCAGCAACCAGGCACAGCGCATGGAGAGCCTCGGCAAGCTGGCCGGCGGTGTCGCTCACGACTTCAACAACATCCTGGCGATCATCGCCAACTACACCGAGTTCGTGGCGGAGGAGACCGCTGACCGGCCGGAGGTGCAAGCCGACCTGACCCAGGTACGTACGGCGGTGGAGCGGGCGACCAACCTGACCCGGCAGCTGCTGACGTTCACCCGTGCGGAGGCCATCCAGCCGCAGGACGTCGACCTCAACGCGGCGGTCACCGAAGTGCAGATGATGTTGGAGCGCACCATCGGCGAGCACATCGACCTGATCGCGGTGCCCTCGCCGCAGCCGCTGATCGTGCACGCCGATCCGGGTCAGCTTCAGCAGGTGTTGTTGAACCTGGCGCTCAACGCCCGTGACGCCATGCCCGAGGGCGGCGCCCTCGTTCTGGAGGCCAATACCGCCACGCTGGACGGCGAGGAGGTCAACATGCAACCGCCCCTGCCCGCCGGCACCTACGCCCGCCTGCTGGTCAGCGACACTGGCGAGGGCATGTCGCCGGAAACCGCCAAGCGGATCTTCGAGCCGTTCTACACCACCAAGCCTCAGGGTCGAGGCACCGGATTGGGCCTGGCCACCGTCTACGGCATCGTGACCGAATGCGGAGGCAGCATCAACGTGTACTCCGAGCTGGGCACAGGCACAACCTTCCGGGTCTACCTTCCGTTGGCGAAGGCGGTAACCGACACGACGGCGATCCCGCCGGCGCACCGTACGGCACCGCCGCGCGGCGACGGCAGCACCGTGCTGGTGGTCGAGGACGAGCCCGCTCTCGCCCGCGTGGTCACCCGCATCCTCAGCAGGGCCGGATACCATGTGCTCACCGCTGCCGACGCCGGCGAAGCGCTGGACCTGTACGAGCAGCATGGCTGCGACGCCCTGCTCACTGACGTGATCATGCCGGGCGTCTCCGGGCGACGTCTGGCCGAGTCGCTGCACGAACGTCAGCCGGATCTTCCCGTGCTCTACATGTCCGGCTACAGCAACGGACTTCTCGGCACCACCCACATCCTCGACGAGGACATCGCCTTCCTCGAGAAACCCTTCACGGCCGCTGATCTGCTCCACAGGCTGGCGGCGACACGCGAAAGTAGCTCTTCACCACTCGGATCATGACAAGGAGTCAGGCCGACGGGGTGTCACGCCGCGCCGAGAACTGTCGAAGCGGTGAAGGCGGCTAGTTCGGCGGCAGGCATGGGCCGGGCGTAGTGGTAGCCCTGGCCCCGGTCGCAGCCGATGCGGTGCAGCAACTCTCCCTGGACAGCCGTTTCGATGCCTTCGGCGACCGTTGTCAGGTCCAGGCTACGGGCAAGGTCGATCACCGCGCGGACGAGGGCGAGTTGGCGGATGTCGTGTTCGTCGGCGGGCATCAGCGATCGGTCGATCTTCAGCGTGTCGATCGGCAGGACGCGCAGGTAGGCCAGGGAGGAGTAGCCGGTGCCGAAGTCGTCGACGGCGATCCGGATGCCGTCGGCGCGCAGGGTCTGCAGGTGGGCGAGGGCTTGGGCGCTGTGGTGGCCGGCACTGACCAGGATGCCCTCGGTGATCTCCAGGGTGAGCGCGGTCGGTGGCAGGCCGCTGTCGGTGAGCGCGGCGCGAACCTTCGTGGTGAACTCGTCGTCGGCGAGCTGCCGCGGGGATACGTTGACGGTCAGCGTGACGCCGTTCGCCCGGTGCCAGGGTGCGGCGTCGGCGCAGGCGCGGCGCAGCACCCATTCGCCGAGGGCGATGATCAGGCCGCTGTCCTCGGCGGCCGGGATGAACCTGTCCGGGCCGATCGGCGGTTCACCGGGGGGCAGCCAGCGAGCCAGCGCTTCCACGGCGACCGTCGTACCCGTGTCGAGCTCGACAATGGGCTGGAAGTGCACGGTCAGTTCGCCGGCGTTCAGGGCGTGGCGTAGCCGCTCCACGATGCGAATGCGTTCGGTCTGCCGGGTGCGGAACGCCGGGTCGTACTGGCTGACACAGTCCTTGCCCGCGGCCTTGGCCGCATACAGCGCGAGGTCGGCGTCACCGAGCCGGTGCACCACGTCAGCGGCTGCGTCGGGCAGCCGTACGCCGATGCTGGCGGTGATGTGCAACATGTGCTCGCCCACCGGTATCGGCGCGCGCAGCAGATGGAGCAGGCTGTTGGCGCGGCTTACGGCGTCGGGCGAATCGGCGGCGGGCACCAGGAGAACGAATTCGTCGCCGCCGGTGCGGGCGAGCAACTCGCCCGGAGCGAGAGTGGCTTGTAGGCGCTGCGCGATCGCGAGCAGCAACTGGTCACCGATGGTGTGTCCCAGCCGGTCGTTGACGTCCTGAAAGTCGTCGAGGTCCAGCAGTAGCACAGCCCGCGGAGTGGGTGAGGCGAGATGTTGTTCGAGCCGGCGCCGGTTCGGCAATCCGGTCAAAGCGTCGTGGTCGGCCAGGTGCCGCAGCGAGCGTTGTAGCTGTTGCTGTTCGGCCAGCGCCTCGGTGAGCGAGGTGGCATGCCGGTGCAGTTGCCGCTGGGCGATGGTCATGCGAACGACCAGCAGCACGGCGATCGCCGCGGTCGCCGAGAGCGGGACGATGAAGTCGTAGCCGTTGAGCTGACCTTCTCGTTCGTCCTGTACCAGGGCGTAGCAGGTCGCCGCGGGGCCGATCAGGACGAGCACGCCGTGCAGCAGCACGGTACGCCAGCTACCCATCTCCCCGGCGGCGGTGCGGGAGCCGACGGTGGGCTCCGGCCCCGCCGCAGCGAATGCTGGAAGCGTGAACGCGACGAGCCACGCCATGACGCTGGGCGCGGGGCCGGACCACGCGCCGCCCAACGTCACCGACAGGAAGTACGCGACGTCCGCGGCCGCCAGGAGAACGGCCATCACCAGCAAGGCGATGTGTGTCCGGGTGAGCCGTCGCTGCGCGACGAGCAGCCGAACGGCCATGGCGATCAGCAGCACGTCCAATACCGGGTAGCAGACCGCCCCGGCATCCCCGGGCATCCGACCCTCGTCGATCAGATACGGGTCGTACAGCAGGATCCAGGCCAGAATCGCTCCGGTGCAGGCCACGATGCCGGCCTCGGCCCAGCCGGTCCAGCGCGAACTGCCCGGCGGCCGTTCGGGCAGCATCGCCAACGCCGCCGCGAGCAGGGGATACATCGCGAAGTACAGCACGTCGACGACAGAGAACCGAGGCGCTCCCGGCAGACCCAACCCGTATTGGATGCCCCAGATGGTGTTGGCCAGCGCTCCGCACCCGAGGCCGGCAGCCAGCAGCAACCAGGCCGGCTGGTGTGCCCGCCGGTGCCGGTGCCGGCGCGCGGCGACGACGATGACGGTGGCCGAGCCGAACCCGGTCAGCGCGTACATCAACTCCTGCAACGCCGAGCTCAGCGACGGCGCAACGGCAACAACCGCCACCATGACCACGACCGTGAGCACCGCCAGCGAGGGCCTGATCCGCGGTTGCCCGATGGAACCCCGCGTCATCCGGGCCACGCTGAACACCGCCAGCCACGCACCGTATCCACTCCGTTTCCGCGACCACCGATCACCGCCGGTGTCATCGGCAGAAATCCGAGCTGAATGAGCGAATCTGCCATGAACGCCGCGGCCGGGGCGCCGCATGGCGGACGGGGCCGAACTCGCGCCGGGCCTGGCCGGCGCCGCCCCGACGATCGTGGCCTCGAGGCGGCGGACGAGCCGGCCTGTACGCCGGATTCTGTGGCCGGGACCTCGCGGTCCGCGGTGGCGGCCATCCATCTCGGCCTGCCGTTGCCGACAGGCTCATGCAGCCTACCCGCAGGCTCGGGCGAGCAGCCCTCGAACGCCTGCGCCGGCCGGGGCCTCGCGGTCCCGGCCTTGCTTGGCCTTGCTCCGGGTGGGGTTTACCTAGCCGCCCCGGTCACCCGGGGCGCTGGTGAGCTCTTACCTCACCGTTTCACCCTTACCGGCCGGTGCTGGCACCGGCCGGCGGTCTGTTTTCTGTGGCACTGTCCCGCGGGTCGCCCCGGGTTGCCGTTAACAACCACCCTGCTCTGCGGAGTCCGGACGTTCCTCGGCGATGCCCGCGGGCACCGACGCGGCCGCCCAGCCGACTCGTCCGTCGCGTCGCCATAGTACGTCCCGGCCGGTCACCGGCAGTGCACCCGGTCCGGTTTCCGATCTCGGAAGCCGGCGCGGGCGTGATCTCGTGAGAAGGCGGGGCCGAGGCCGGGTGAGGACGTAGATTCGCTCGCATCATGGATCTGTCGCACATCTTGTTGCTGGGCATCGCCGGTGTCGCGGCCGGAGCGGTGAACGCGATCGCCGGGGGCGGTTCGCTGATCACGTTTCCGAGCCTGATCGCGACCGGGCTGCCCTCGGTGGCCGCCAACGTCACCAACTCGGTCTCGGTGTTCCCGGGGTACGTGTCGAGCGTCGCCGGAAGCCGGGCGGACCTCGCCGGGCAGGGGCGGCGGGTGCGGGCGGTGCTGCCCGCCGCGGCGCTCGGGACGCTGGCCGGATGTGTGCTGCTGCTGTCCACGCCGGGGCGGGTGTTCGAGGTGGTCGTGCCGTTCCTGGTGCTGGGTGCGGCGGCGACGCTGGCCTTCCAGGAGCGGCTGCGCGGGCTGGTGGGGCATCCGCGGGCCATGTCGGCGCGACGGGCCGCGGTCACGGTGCAGGCCGTGGTGTTCGTCGGGGCGGTGTACGGCGGGTACTTCGGTGCGGCGCTGGGGGTGATGTACGTGGCGGCGCTGGCACTGGTGCTGGACGAGCCGCTGAAGCGGATCAACGCGCTGAAGAACGTGCTGTCGGCGACGGTGGGGCTGGTCACCCTGCTGGTGTTCGCGCTCTTCGCGGATGTGCGCTGGGATGCGGTGGCGGTGCTGGCACCGGCCACCGTCGTCGGCGGCTACGCGGGGGCCCGGCTGGCCCGGCGGCTGCCGGGCAAGGTGCTCAAGTGGGTGATCGTGACGTTCGGGACGGCGATCGGGCTGCTCTTGCTCTACCGCGCCTTCGCCTGACGGCGGGTGCGGGCCGCGAGAGGCCCCGGCACCGTATTTCTCCCGCGGCGAGGGCGAGTTTCGGCGATTCATGCACACTGGGATCAGAGTCGGAAACTGGTTCACCCTTCCCAAATATGATCTTGATACCCCAATCGGACGTAAGTCAAACACGCCCGCAATCACGGCGTACGCGAAAAAGGGTTTCGCGGGCCGCCGACAGCGACCATCAAGACCTCCAGTGCCTCCTCTTCGTCCAGGTCATAGAGGCTTTTCCAGTTCGTGGCGCGGAGCGCGGCGGGCGGCGATCCGGAATCGAGGAGCAGTGCCACCAGGCCGGGCGCCAGGGGCACCTCGGCCCAGTCCGAATCGGACGCTCGATGCTCCCGGGAGACCAAAATGACCACCAGATCCGGTCCGGATAGCGCAGCGCCTATCCGATCGGCGAAGTCGACCCCGGCCGGCTGCATTTCCACCACATGCCCCGCTGCCTGCAGGGATCGGTTGATCCACTGTGCCCACGGTGCGTCCGAGGTGGCGTAGGAGAGGAGTATGGGCACGTCTCCAGCATGCCGTAACGTGCTCCACATTGTTGCCGGGGCTTTGATGGTCATCATTCGGCTGTGTGACATCGTCTTCCGTTGACGTGCAACTTGCACAACTCATAGTGTCGGAGCCGTGACGCCGAGTGGACTCTTCTGTGAAACAGAGGTGTTCTGGGCGGACGGGGAAGGCATAACAGCAGCGGAGTCGAGGAGCGCTCGATGACTGTCGCGATCGGGATCAACGGCCTCGGGCGGATCGGTCGCAGCTTGACCCGAATCGTGGCGTCGACCCCGAATCCGGGTATCTCGATCGCCGCGGTGAACGACATCGCGTCCACCGAGAAGCTGGCGTACGGCCTGCGCCGGGACAGCATCCGGGGCGCGTTCCCGGGCACTGTCACCGCGCGCGGCGACTATCTCGTGGTCAACGATCACGCGATCCGCGCCTATCACCACGAACGCCCGGAACGCATCCCGTGGGCCGAGCAGGGGGTGGAGGTGGTGATCGAGGCGACCGGCCGGTTCCGGGCCGGCACCGCGGCACGCACCCACATCACCCACGGCGGCGCCCGCAAGGTGGTGATCAGCGCCTCGGCCGACGATCCGGACGCCTTCCTGGTCGTCGGCGCCAATCACCTCAGCTACGACCCGGCCGTGCACAACGTGGTCTCGCCGGCCTCCTGCGGGGTGAACGCGCTGACCGTGATGGCCAAGGTGCTGCTCGACCGATTCGGGCTGCACTCGGTGAACACCTCGGTGATGCTGGCCACCCAGGGCTGGCAGCGGGTGCAGGACTCGCTGATCGGCACCTCGCGGGACGATCCGCGGCTGGGCCGGGCCACCGGGGAGAGCATCATCCCGCACAACCACGTGGTCGGTGACCTGGTCCGGGTGGCGCTGCCGGAGATCGGCGAGATGCGGTACAGCTACTACTGCGTGCCCACGCCGGTCGGCTCGCTGGCCGAGCTCTCCGGGCAGACCGGGCGGCCGGTGACGGTCGAGGAGGTCAACCGGGCGATGGCCGAGGCGGCGGCCGGGCCGCTGCGGGGCATCCTGGCGTACGACCCGGACCCGACCGTCTCCATCGACGTCAAGAACAATCCGGCCTCGTGCCTCTTCGACCCGTCCGGCACCCAGGCGACAGCGGACGGCGGGGTGAAGGTGCGCGGCTGGTTCGACAACGAGTGGGGCTTCTCGAACCGATTACTCGACCTGGCGCGGCTGATCGGGGAGCGCTTACCCGTCCCGTCCGGCCAGGTGAGCTGGAGCGTCGCCTAGATTCGACCCGTGATCAACCTTGCGGACGTGGAAGCCGCCGCCCGGCGGATCGAGGGCCGGATCCGGCGGACCCCGCTGATCGAGGCGGAGCCGGGCCGGCTCTTCAAGCTGGAGTACCTGCAGCACGCGGGGTCGTTCAAGACCCGCGGCATGATGAACAAGATCCTCAGCAGCGAGGTACCCGAGGCCGGCATCGTGGCGGCCTCCGGTGGCAACGCCGGGCTGGCGGCTGCCTACGCGGCGCGCCGGCTGAACGTGCCCGCCGAGGTGTTCGTGCCGGTCACCGCGCCGGCCGTGAAGGTGGCGAAACTCGGCAAGCTGGGCGCCCGGGTCGTCCAGGTCGGCAACGAGTACGCCGAGGCCTACGCCGCCGCGCGGGAGCGGACCGAGGCGCTGTTCTGCCACGCCTACGACGATCCGGCCATGGTCGCCGGAAACGGCACGCTGGGCCTGGAGATCGCCGGGCAGGCGGACACGGTGCTCGTCGCGGTCGGCGGCGGCGGCCTGATCGGCGGCGTCATCGCGGCTCTGCGCGGCACCGCCAAGATCGTTGCCGTCGAGCCGGTCACCTCCAGCGCGCTGCACGCGGCCCTGCGACACGGCGCTCCCGTCGACGTCCCGGTGTCCGGTGTCGCCGCCGACTCCCTCGGCGCCCGCCGGGCCGGCGACATCGCCTTCGAACTCGCCACCGACGCCGGCATCGAGTCGGTGCTGGTCGACGACGACGCCATCGTCGACGCCCGGCAGCGCCTCTGGGACGACCAGCGCATCGTCGTCGAGCACGGCACCGCCGCCGCCTATGCCGCGCTCACCTCCGGCGCCTACCGCCCCGCGCCGGGCGAGCGGGTGATCACCCTGCTCTGCGGGGCGAACACCAACCCGGCCGATTTGGCCTGATTCCACCCCGCCGGAATGGCACGCTCGTGAGGTGATCGAGGAGAACGAGATCCAGCCGGGCCGTCAGTTCCGGCGCTTCGCGCTCGCGGTCTGCGCCATCGGGATGGTCATCCAGCTCGCCCTGACCGCGTACTACCTGGGCATGGGGCATCGGGCCGCACCGCACCACCTGCCGGTCGGCCTGGTCGCCAGTGCCGAGCAGCGCGCCGAGGTGATCGGCGTGCTCACCGCCGGCGACCGGTTCGAGGTGGCCGACTATCCGGCGGCCGAGGCGCTGACCACCGCGATCAGGCGCCGCGAGGTGTACGGCGGCGCCGACCTCACCGGCGACACCCCGCACCTCTACGTGGCGGGCGCCGCCGGACCGGCCGCCGCCAGCCTGCTGCGGTCCACCTACACCTCGATGCTGCAGCAACGGACCGCCGCCCAGGTCACCCGGCTCGCCCAGACCGCGAGCCGGGTGGGCATCGTCACCGTCCAGTCCCTGACCGCCCCGCCGCTGGTCACCGACGTGGTCCCGCTGCCCGCCGACGACGTCAACGGGGTGTCGCTCGGCTTCCTCACCCAGGCGCTGTCCCTCGGCGGCACTGTCGCGTCGATGGGGCTGGGCCGGCTCATCCCGCGCACCCGGCGCAGCTGGCGCCGCGGTGTCGCGCACCTGTCCACGCTGATCCTCTACGCCGTCGGCTCGGCCGTGGCGGTGCTGTGGTCGATGAGCTGGTTCGGCATCGGCAGCCACGCCGACCGGTGGGAGATGCTCGGCATCTTCTCGCTGATCTCGCTGGCCGTGACCGGATCGACGGCCGGCGCGGTGGCGGTGATCGGCCCGCCCGGCGCGGCGGTCGGCGCGTTCTACTTCATGATCGGCACGGTCATCTCCGGGGCCAGCATCCTGCCCGAGTTCCTGCCCACCTTCGGCCGGGTGCTCGGCGAGAACCTGCCCACCGGCGCCGGCGTGCAGGCGGTCCGCGACAACCTGTACTTCCCGGACGCGCCGGTCGGCCCGCACCTGGGTGTGCTCGCCGCCTACGCGATCGTCGGCTCGCTGCTGGTGCTGGTCACCAACGTGCTGCCGAACCGGAAGAACAGCACGTCGGAGATCGATCTCGACCTGACCGTGCGGCTGGAAGGGCCACCGGCTGAGGAAAAATCGCGGAGCGACTCAGTTTTCCGTGGCCACGCCGAACCAGTAGAACGTGGGAATCGAGGGAGTGAACTCGCGCATCGCCGACATCCAGAGCCGGATCCTGGCGTTGCAGACTCAGCAGGCGACCACGGCGACCGCGACCCGGACCTCGGGATCCGCTAGCAACACCAGCACCAGCGCCAGCACGTTCGCCAGCCACCTGAGGGGCGCCATGGCCGCTCAGGGAACCTCGGCGGCGGACCAGGCCTACAAACTCAACGGCAAGGGCATTCCGGAGGATCTCGCCGCGTACGGGAACGGCCGGATCCCGGCGGAGGCCCTCGAACAGGTCGGCGGCACCCGGCACAAGCTCTGGGCCCCGGCCGCCGAGAAACTCACCCAGCTGATCGCCGACGCCAAGGCCGACGGCGTCAAGATCGGCATCACGGACTCGTACCGTCCGTACACCGAACAGGTCGACCTGGCCCGCCGCAAGGGCCTCTACTCACAGGGCGGCCTGGCCGCCAAGCCCGGCACCAGCGAACACGGCTGGGGCATGGCCACCGACCTGGACCTCAACCCGGAAGCGCTCGCCTGGATGCGCAAGAACGGCGGCCGTTACGGCTTCGTCGAGAACGTGCGCCGCGAATCCTGGCACTGGGCCTTCCGCCCGAACGCGCTCTGATCGGCCAGGGACCACACCGGGGGGAAATGCGGGACCGCGACGATGCGTCGCGGTCCCGCTCCGCTTGCGGGAGATGCTTTCCGGTACGGCGGGGGCGGCGCCCGGCCGGCCGCTCGCGCACCGGCGACAGCCCGTGCAACCGGCCGCACTGGTCACACGGCGTACTGGTCACGCGGCGTACTGGTCACGCGGCGTACTGGTCACACCGCGCGCACTGGTCACACCGCGCGCACTGGTCACACCGCGCGCACTGGTCACACCGCGCGCACTGGTCACACCGCGCGCACTGGTCACACCGCGCGCACTGGTCACACCGCGCGCACTGGTCACACCGCGCGCACTGGTCACACCGCGCGCACCGGTCACACCGCGCGCACCGGTCACACCGCGCGCACCGGTCACGTCGCGCGCACTGGCCACAGGGTGCGGACCGGTCACGGCCCGCGCACCGGCCACATTCCGTGCAGCCGCGACAGCCCGCCCACCCTGGGGGTGGGCCCCCGGAAGCAGTGTGGCGCAAGCGCGGTGGCGCCGCGAGCCAGGCTGTGGATAACCATCGGCGGGCGCGTTTCCGTTGAAGTGACCCACGGGCTGCGGGCCACCGTCGGTGCCGGCGCCCTACCCCGGGCCCGAACAGCACCGTCAGGGCCAGCTGGGGTTGTTGGGCTGGTGTTCGTGGTGGTGTGCGGGGCTCGGATGGCACCGTCAGGGCCAGCTGGGGTTGTTGGGCTGGTGTTCGTGGTGGTGTGCGGGGCTCGGATGGCACCGTCAGGGCCAGCTGGGGTTGTTGGGCTGGTACTCACGGTGGTGTGCGGGGCTCGGAGAGCACCGTCAGGGCCAGCTGGGGTTGTTGGGCTGGTACTCACGGTGGTGTGCGGGGCTCGGATGGCACCGTCAGGGCCAGCTGGGGTTGTTGGGCTGGTACTCACGGTGGTGTCCCGGGCCCGGAGAGGACCACCAGGACCAGCCGAGGTCATCGGTCGGCCGGCGGGCGGGACCGTGACCAGCAACTCCATGGCCCGGCAAGCAAACCCCGACCACCCGTAGACCACGACCGGCGACCGGGCGGTTCCCCGGCCGCCGAGACGGCGTTCCGGGACGAGGCGGACGTGGTCAGAGCGACCTCGCTGCCGGACCCGGCGATCTCCCGCACAGCAAACGCACCTGCCAGCGACTGTGGAAACGGTGCGGAGCCGCCCGCCGTGGGGTCAGGCGCGGCAGAGGATCTCGCCGTGCGGGATGGTGAACCAGCCGTCCGGCGACTCCGACCACTCGCGCCAGGCGGCGGACAGGCGCTCGAGGTCGGCCCGCGTCGCGGCGCCGGTGCGCAGCGCCGTGGTGGCCATCTCCGACTTCAGGATGCGGTCGGCCCACATGCCGCCCCACCATCGCCGGTCGGCGTCGTCGGCGAAGCCCCAGACACTCGCGGTGGCCGTCACGTCGGTGAATCCGGCGGCGCGGGCCCAGGACAGCATCCGGCGGCCGGCGTCCGGCTCGCCGCCGTTGCCGCGAGCGATCCGCTGGTACAGCGCCAGCCACTCGTCCAGCTCCGGGATCAGCGGGAACCAGGTGAAGCCGGCGTAGTCGCTGTCGCGCGCGGCCACCACGCCGCCGGACCGGGTCACCCGGCGCATCTCGCGCAGCGCGGCGACCGGGTCGGTGACGTGTTGCAGCACCTGATGGGCGTGCACCACGTCGAAGCTGTCGTCCGGGAAGTCGAGGGCGTGCACGTCGCCGACCGCGAAGTCGACGTTGGCCAGGCCGCGCCGCGCGATCTCGGCACGTGCCACGTCCAGCGCGGCGTCGGTCTGCTCCAGGGCGGTGACCCGTGTGACGTGCGTCGCCAGGTCGGCGGTGATGGTGCCGGGGCCGCATCCGACGTCCAGCAGGGTGAATCCGGAGGAAAGATGCGGCAGCAGGTATGCCGCCGAATTCTCTGCGGTGCGCCAGCGGTGTGAGCGCAAGACCGACTCGTGGTGCCCGTGGGTGTACGTCGCCATGCCCTCGAAGCTAGTCCCGTTGTCCTCTAATGTGAGACAACAATCCCACATATTGAACAAGGCGATTTCTTGGTACGCAGTTCAGGCCGTATTTTGGTCGCCATGAGGATCGGTATCGTCGGCGCGACGGGGCAGGTCGGTGGCGTCATGCGCCGCATCCTGGCCGAGCGCGCGTTCCCTGTCAGCGAGCTTCGGCTCTTCGCTTCCGCGCGCTCCGCGGGCCGCACTCTGCCGTGGGGTGACGGTGAGGTGACCGTCGAGGACGCGGCGACCGCTGACTACAGCGGCCTGGACATCGTGCTGTTCTCGGCCGGCAAGGGCGGCTCGAAGGACTACGCGCCGCGCGTCGCCGAGGCCGGCGCCGTGGTCGTCGACAACTCGTCGGCCTGGCGGATGGACCCGGACGTCCCGCTCGTCGTGGCCGAGGTCAACCCGGACGCGGCCAGGGTGCGCCCGAGGGGCATCATCGCCAACCCGAACTGCACGACGATGGCCGCGATGCCGGTGCTCCGGCCGCTGCACGACGAGGCCGGGCTGGTCTCGTTCATCGCCACCACCTATCAGGCCGTCGGCGGCGCCGGGCTGGCCGGCGCGGCCGAGCTCGACGAGCAGGTCAAGAAGGTCGCCGACCGGGCCCTCGAGCTGGTCCACGACGGGTCCGCGGTGGATTTCCCGGAGACCAAGGTCTTCCCCAAGCCGATCGCGTTCAACGTGATCCCGCAGGCCGGCTCGTTCGTCGACGACGGCAGCTTCGAGACCGACGAGGAGCAGAAGCTCCGCAACGAGAGCCGGAAGATCCTCGGGCTGCCCGAGCTGCTGGTCTCCGGGACCTGCGTGCGGGTGCCGGTGTTCACCGGCCACTCGATCCAGGTGAACGCCCGGTTCTCCCGGCCGCTCTCCGTCGAGCGGGCCCGCGAGCTGCTGGCGTCCGCGCCCGGTGTGGAGCTGTCCGACGTGCCGACGCCGCTGGAGGCGGCCGGCCGGGACCCGTCCTACGTGGGCCGCTTCCGGCTGGACTCGACGGCGGAGAACGGCCTGTCGTTCTTCATCTCCAACGACAACCTGCGCAAGGGTGCCGCGCTCAACGCCGTGCAGATCGCCGAGCTGGTCGCCGCCGAACTGGGCTGATCCGTCCTACGAGCCGCCCCCGCCGCGAGTCCGCGGCGGGGGCGGCTTTGTGTTCCCAGGCTTCCGTGGCGCTCGATGAGGTCTCTGTGGTGTGAATGCGAGCGGGAAGCCGGGCGAATGCGCCGGGTGGCTCGTTCCGATGGGGTATGACGGTCAATCCACTCGGCTCCACAATGGAAATCTTGGGCATTTTGCCCGAATCGGTAGCGCATGGTCGTTTTTAGTTGCACAGTGATGGAATGAACGACAGTGGGCTCGGCGGGGCGGGCTACTTCTGGTGCCTCCGACACCATCGGGTCGAGATCGGCGACGACGTGTGTCCCGCCCAATTCCGGCTCGGCCCGTTCGCCACGGCTGACGAAGCGACGCGGGCCCTCGAAACGGTCGAGAAGCGCAATGCCGAGTGGGATGCCGAGGACGCTCGCTGGACCGGAGAGAGCAGCTAGACCGTCACCTCGCTCCATGTCCGACTTCCCTGGCGCAGACGTGCCCACAGTCATTCGCAAGGAGGAACACCTCGATGCCCGCTGCCAAAAAGGCTCCGATCAGACCCGCCGCCTCCGGCGTCGCCACAAAACCGGTTTCCGGTACGACGAAACGCGCGGCCGCCGTGAGTGAGGCGGAAACCGCGACCGTACGGAATGGGGCCGGGCGGACGGTGAGCGGTCGCGGGGGAGCGGGTTCCCGATCGGCGGCCGCGGTGATCAAGCCGGCCGGCGGGCGTGGGACGGCCGGTGGCCGGGCGGCGGCTGGTGGCCGGGCGACCGCTGGTGGTCGGGCGACGGCTGGTGGTCGGGCGACGGCCGGTGGCCGGAAAGAGGTGTCCGGGAGCGCGGCGAGTGTGGCCGGGGCCGGGGACAAGCGTGTTGGTGGGCGGGCATCCGCGACCCGGGCCGGGGCCCGGGGAACGACGGGTGAACCGAAGACGGCAGTGGCGGGACGAGCCGCCGCGAAGGTGGGGAGTGGAGTCGCGGTGGCGGCCAAGTCGAAGGTTTCGGCGAGTGTGACGGCTCGGGTTTCCGGCAAGCCCGAGGTGAAGGCAGGAACGGCGCGGGGAGCGGCGGCCAAGGTGGCCGGGGCGACCAAGGCAGCCGGTGCGGTCAAGGCGAGCGGCGGGAAGGCTGCCACGGTGAAGCCGGTCGGCGTGGTGAAGACAGTGGCGAAGCCGACCGCTGCGAAGGCGGCGGCCAAGCCGGCGACCGCGAGGACTTCGGCGGTGAAGGGTACGGTGGCGAAGGCCACGGCCGCCAAGACCGCGGCTACCCGGGGCACGGTTGCGAAGCCGGCTGCTGGTAAGGCGGCTACCGCGAAGGCCACGGTTGTGAAGCCGGCTGCTGGTAAGGCGGCTACCGCGAAGGCCACGGTTGCGAAGCCGGCTGCTGGCAAGGCGGCGGCTGGGAAGACCGTGGGCAAGACGGCGGCGGCTGCGGTCAAGGGTGGTTCGAAGGCGGCGGCCAAGGTGCCGGTGGCTCGGGCGGCGGCGGGTGCTGTGGGCTCGGGGACGGCGAAGGCGTCGGCGGGGAAGAAGACGGCGGTGGTGCCGGCCGCACGGACGGCTTCGGTGAAGGCGGCCGGTGGCGCGGCGAAGACGGCCGGGTCCGGCAAGCGGGGGGCCTCGACGGTGCCGATGGCTCGTCAGGCGGCGGTGCCGGGTAAGGCGACGACCAAGCCGGTGGCGCCGGGTAAGACGGTGACCAAGTCGACTGCCGCGGCGGCCAAGAAGACTGCTGGTGCTGAGGCTTCCAAAGCAGTGGCGGCGAGGACCGTTGCGGCCGGTCGCGTCAAGGCGCCGGCGGTCACCGTCAAGGCGAGTGTGAGCCGGGTGAGTCCGGTCAAGGCCGCCGCGGCCAAGAGCGGCGCGGCCAAGACGAGTGCGACGAAGGCCAGCGCGGTCAAGGCGAATGCGACGAAGGCCAGCGCGGTCAAGGCGGGTGCGGTGAAGACCAGCGCGGTCAAGGCGAGCGCGGCGAAGACCAGCGCGGTGAAGACCAGCGCGGTCAAAGCGAGTGCGGTCAAGGCTGGCGCGGCTAAGACGAGCGCGGTCAAGGCGGGTGCGGCTAAGACCAGCGCGGTCAAGATGGGCACGGCTAAGACGGGTGCGGCCAAGGTCAGTGCGGCTAAGGCCGGGGTGGTCAAGGCTGCGGCTGGCAAGGGGAGCGCGGCCAAGGCCGCCGAGGCGAAGACCGGCTCGGGGCGGAGCGGCGCCGGGCAGGTTCGGGTGCCGGTGGCGCGGGCGGAAAGCGTACGCAAGCCGGTTGTGTCGCAGCGGAAATCCGGTGGCGCGGCAGCGGCCCGGAGTGGTCGGCGCGTCGCGGCGGCCAGCAGCAACTTGCCGAACAAGACGCAGGTGACGATGTCGGCCGATCCCGACCGGGACTGGAACCGGGAGACGTCGTCGGCGTGGCCCGAGTCGGCCCCGGCCGGATCGCGGCCGCAGGACGTCGAACAGGAGGTCTCGCCGAGCGAGCTGACGGATCGGCCGTTCCTCGGTGGGTGGTTCGCGCCGCCGCGGGACGCGGCGAGCCCTGAGCGGGAATCCGACCAGTGGGGTGCGGATCGTCCCGACCTGGAGGCGTTGGAGACCCCCGAGCCGGAGGCCGCGGAGGAACCGGGCTCGGATCTGGTGTCGGCGCAGATGGCGGAGTTCGCGAAGAGCGCTCGGGCACGTGGCCAGCTGTTCCTCTCGCCGGACGAGGCGGCTGTCGAGGTCGAGGAGAGCGGGATCGTCCGGAGCACGCCGGTGCGGAAGCGAGCCTCGGCGGGCACGTCGTCCGGGACCGCCGGGCCGGACACGGCCGGTGGACGGGCTGAGGCGGCGGCTGTCCGGGCCGCGCAGGCGGAGATGGCCGCCAACCGGGCCGCCCAGGCGGGGACCGCGGCGGTCGGCCGGTTCGGGCCGGAGCAGCCGGAACCGCCGGCGGCGCAGGTAGCGGTCGGCGGCGGAACGGTGCCCGGCGGATCGGGTCCGGCGCGGGCCGGGCGATCGATGGCCGCTGTGCCGGATCCGGCGGCGCCGGCTGTCAGTGGCGGTGGAGCCGGGGACATCGGCGGCTCGTCGGTGGAACCGGGAGCCGTGGAGGAGGCGGCGGCCAGCGCGGAGCCGGCGCCGTCCCGGATGACGCGGCGGCAGGCGGCGGCTCAGCGGGCGGCTGCCCGGGTGCCGGGCGACGCCGGACGGGCGGTCGGACGGGCTTCGGTGACGGAGCCGGCCGGGGCCGGCGAGGAGTGGGATGCCAAGCCCGCGGCCGACTACCAGGAGGCTTCGCCGGCCACGCAGCCGTTGAAGCGAGGGGCGGACGCCCGCCGGGGTGCGGGCGACAAGACCGCGCGGGGCGCGGTGGGTGCCGCTCGTGGGGCGGCGGCCAAGGCGGCGGAGGCGGCCGAGGCGGCGGCGATGGCGGCCGAGCTGGCCGACGAAGCGGTCATGGCGGCCGTCGAGGAGACCGGTGGGCGAGCTGCCCGGGGCCGGGGTACCGGGGCCAAGGGCGGCAAGGCGCCGGTCAAGGCGGTCGGGGCCCGGGCCTCGGCGGGTAAGGCCGCGGCGCCGGTCAAAGCCGTCGGGTCGAAGGCGGCCGGGGGTAGGAAAACGGCCCCGGTGAAGACGGTCGGCGGGCGGACGGGGGCCGGCAAGGCGGCTGCGGCCGCGGCGGCTCGGGCCGCGGTGGCCGCTGAGGAGGCGGCGGCTGTCGAGGCGCGGAGTTCGGCGGTGGGTAAGAAGCCGGCGGGGCGTGGATCCAAGGTGGCTGCGGGTCGGGGTGGTGCTGGCAAGACCGGTGCGACCAAGGCGACGGCGGCTAAGGCGGCGGGGACCAAGGCGACGGCGGCCAAGGCCACGGGGACCAAGGCGACGGCGGCTAAAGCCACGGGGACCAAGGCGACGGCTGCTAAGGCCGCGCCGAGCAAGGCCACGGCCACCAAGGCCACGGCAAGTAAGGCGACGACCAGCAAAGCGACGGCCAGCAAGGCGACGGCCAGCAAGGCGGCGACCAAGGCGACTGCGAGTAAGGCCACCGCGAGTAAGGCCACAGCGAGCAAGGCGACGGCGGCCAAATCGACGGCGAGTAAGGCAGCGCCCGGTAAGGCCACCGCCAGCAAGGCCACGACGACGGCCAAGAAGACCCCGAGCAAGGCCACGGCGGGCAAGGCCACGGCGGGCAAGGCCACGGCGGGCAAGGCCACGGCGGTTAAGGCGACGGCCAAGAAGGCGGCGACCAAGGCTACGGTGGCTAAGGCGACGGCGGGCAAGGCAGCCGGGGCCAAGGCTGGCACGGCAAAGGCCGCGACCGGTGTCGCGAAGACGGCTAAGGCGGCGAAGACTGCGACCGCGAAGGCTGCCGGCGCGAAGGCAACCGGGTCGAGGGCTACCACGGCTAAGGCGACTGCTGCCACGTCGACGAGGGCCAAGGCGGCTCCGGCGAAGGCCACCGCGGTGAAGGCGACTGCTGCCAAGACGGCTGGTGGCAAGGCCACTGCGGCGAAGGTGACGGCCAGCAAGGCGACCACTGCCACGTCGACGAGGGCCAAAGCGGCTCCGGCGAAGGCCACCGCGGTGAAGGCGACTGCTGCGAAGACGGCTGGTGGCAAGGCGACCGCGGCGAAGGTGACGGCCAGCAAGGCGACCGCGGCCACGTCGACGAGAGCCAAGGCGACGCCCGCCAAGGCTGCCGGCACCAAGGTCACCGGTACCAAGGCGACTGCGGCCAAGGCCACCGGGACGAAGTCGGCTGCGGCGAAGGCCACCGGCACGAGGGCGACTGCGGCCAAAGCCACCGGCAGCAAGGCGACCGGCAGCAAGGCTGCGACGGCTAAGGCGACCGGCAGCAAGGCTGCGACGGCTAAGGCGACCGGGGGCAAGGCGCGGGTGGGTTCGGCCAAGGCGGCTGCGGCTGCTGAGGCCAGGCTCGCCAAGGCGGCCGCGGCTGAGGCGGCGGCCACCGAGATCGCGGTGGCCAAGGCCGCGAAGGCGATGGCGACCGCGAGCGCGGCGGCCGAGTCGGCGTCGGCGGCCAAGAGCGCGGCCGCCAAGGTGGCCAGGACCGCCGCCACCACGCGGGCGGCAGCGACGAAGGCCGCCAAGGCCACCAAGGCGGCGGCGGCCAGGGCCGCGAAGGCCGCCGAGGCGATCGAGGCGACGCCGGCCCGCAAGGCGACCGCGTCGAAGGCGACCGCGACGAAGAAGGCGACCGCATCGAAGGCGACCGCATCGAAGGCGACTGCGACGAAGGCGACTGCGACGAAGAAGGTGGCCGCGTCGAAGGCGACCGCGACGAAGGCGACCGCGTCGAAGGCGACCGCGACGAAGGTGGCCGCGACCAAGGCGCCGGCCAAGAAGGCCGCCAACAAGTCGGCGGCCACCACCGCCGGACGGGCGACCGGGAACGCGGCCAAGGCCACCAAGGTCACCCGCACCTCGGGTGCCAACACCGGGACCGCCGCCGGTACCGCCCGCGGCTCGCGGAACGCGGCCAAGTCGGCGGCGCCGGCTCGGGCCACGCGTGCCACGGCGGCCGGCTCCCGGCGTACCAAATAGGCGGTGAGCGGTGGCGAAGCGGACCGTGCCCTCGGGTGCGGTCCGCTCGTGTCGGTGGCGCGCCGCAGGTGCGGCGCGGCCGGGGCTGGTAGGAATGGGCGGTGCCGATCAAACGGATGTGGGCGCCGCAGATTGACTTCTCCGTGCTGCGCCGGGAGCTGGACCTGCCGGGGGAGTTCCCGGCCGAGGTGATCGCGGAGGCGGAGCGGGCGGCCGCCGGGACGCCGGCCGGGGTGGACCGGACCGAGGTGCCGTTCGTGACGATCGACCCGGCCGGGTCGCAGGACCTGGACCAGGCGATGCATCTCAGCCGGCGCGACGGCGGCGGCTACCGGGTGCGGTACGCGATCGCCGACGTGGCGTCGTTCGTCAGGCCGGGCGGGGCGGTCGAGGCGGAGAGCTGGGTGCGCGGGCAGACCGTGTACCTGCCGGACGGGCGGATCCCGTTGCATCCGCCGGTGCTCAGCGAGGGCGCGGTGAGCCTGTTCGCGGACGTGGAGCGGGCGGCCGTGGTGTGGACCATCGACCTGGACGCCGACGGCGTGACGACGGCGACACACCTGGAACGGGCCCGGGTGCGCAGCCGGGCCAAGCTGGACTATCCGAGCGTGCAGCGGGAGCTGGCCGGCGGGAACCCGTCCGAGCTGGTGGTGCTGCTCGCCGAGATCGGGACGCTGCTGGCGCGGCGGGCGGCCGAGCGGGGCGCGGTGAACCTGCCGCTGCCCGCGCAGGAGGTGGAGCGGGACGGCGACGGCTGGCGGCTGGTGCTGCGCGCGCCGCTGCCGGTGGAGGAGCACAACGCGCAGATCTCCCTGCTCACCGGGATGGCCGCGGCGCGGATCATGTTGGACGGCGGGGTCGGGATGCTGCGGACCATGCCGGCGCCGAAACCGGAGGCGGTGGCGAAGTTGCGGGCGGCCGCCGAGCCGCTCGGGGTGCACTGGCCGGCGGGCGCGACGGTCGGTGCGGTGGTGGCCTCGGTGGATCCGGGCAGCCCGCGCGGCGCGGCGTTCCTCGACCAGGCCGCGGAGTTGTTGCGCGGTGCCGGCTACACCGCGTTCGGCGGCTCCGCCGGTCCGGTGCCGGAGGAGACCGGGCACGGCGGGGTGGGGGCGCCGTACGCGCACGTCACGGCACCGTTGCGGCGTCTCGCCGACCGGTACGTCACGGAGACCTGCCTGGCCCTGTACGAGAACCGCCCGGTCCCCCGCTGGGCGCTCGACGCCCTGCCCCGCCTGCCGAAGCAGATGTCCACCACCGACCGGCTCGCCTCGGCCGCCGATCGGGGCGCGATCGACCTGGCCGAGGCGGTGCTGCTGCACGTCCGGGTCGGCGAGTCCTTCGACGTGGCGGTGCTGGACCGCGAGGAGGCGTCCGGGAAGCGGCCGGCCGGCGGCACGGTGGCGCTCGACGATCCGGCGGTGCGCGCCCGCTGCGTCGGTGACCTGCCGCTGGGCGGCCGCGTCCAGGCCCGCCTCGCCGTCGCCGATCCGGCCACCCGTACCGTCCGGTTCGAGCGCGTCTGAGCTCAGAAGGTGTACGGCTGGTCGTACTCCGGGACGACGATCCGGGACCGTGGCGAGGCGGCCCGGATCGCGTCCACGAACGCGCTCAGCCGATTCCGGTCGGCGGGCGCGACGGGCGGCGGGTTCGTCGCCGGCTGCTCGAAGTCGTCCCAGTGCACCGGGACCACCACCCGCGGCCGGTCGAGCGCGGCGAGCAGCCGGGGCACGTAGTCGAAGGTGGCGGCCGAGCTGTTCAGGGCGATCATCGCGACGTCCGGGCGCAGGCCGGTGAGGTTGCGTTCGACGAAGTCGCTGGCGCCCATCAGGAAGACCGACGGGCCGTCCGGGACGCGCAAGACGTACGCGAGGGTGTCGCCCTCCGGCAGGTCGGCGATGGTCGCCGGGGCCGGCTGGGGCACGGCGAGCCGCACCCCGGGGAAGGCCATCGAGTAGCCGGCGTTGCGGCTGTGCAGCGCCGCTACCACCTCGACCCGGTACGCGCCGAAGTCCAGCACCTCACCACCCTTGACCGGGCTGAGCTGGGCGGCCGGCACCCCGTACGCCAGCCCCAGGTGGTACGCCGTGAGGGTGCCCAGCACCCGCGCCCCGGTGCTCCGGGCGACCTGCGGCACGTCCGCGAAGTGGTCCCAGTGGGTGTGCGTGACCAGCACCGTCTCCGGGGTGCCGAGCCGGGCCGCGGTGATCGCCGCGGGGTTCACGGCGAGCGGGGTGGCCGGGTCGAACGCGCCGGTGAACAGGCCGGTCGGGAAGCGGCTCAGATACGGGTCGACCAGCACGGTCCGGTCGCCGACGTCGATCCGCCAGCCGGCGGTGCCCAGCCAGCGGAACGTGGCGCTCCGATGGTGCCGGGGGGAAGCCGGGGCGGCGTTCGCGACGGCGGGAAGCGTGCTGACCGCCGTGCTCGCCGCCGCGGTGAGCAGGAACCCGCGACGATGTAACGATTTTCCGGACATGGCAGTGCTCCTCGCTGTGTGGCGGAGTCGTAGCCCACCACCGGGGAGGACCGATCGTCCAAGATCGCAGGGCGGAGCCGGTCATATCCGGCTCGATATCGGCGCTGCTCGGCGCCGCCCGCCCGGTGCCGCGGCGTGGTCCGGGTCACTCCCCGCGCAGGTGCCGGACCGCCGTCAGCGCCGCCCGCCCAAGCAGCCGGTCGATGTCCATCCGGGCGGTGGCGAGCTGCCGGGTGCGGGCGAACACAGCGATCGCGTACCGCCCGCCGTCCGGGTACTCGGCCACCCCGGCCTCCATGTGCAGGCCGGGTAGCGTGCCGGTCTTGCCGGAAACGCGTACCCCGGCCGGGAAGGCGGCCGCGAGTCGCGTCCAGAACATCTGCCGCCCCATCAGCTCGCGGACCGTCGCGCAGGCCGCGGCCGGCCCGGCAGCGTCCCGCCAGATCAGCTGGAGCAGCCGGGTGATCTCGGCCGGTGTGCTGGAGGTGGTCCGCTCGGGGTCGAAGGCCCGCAGCCCACGGACCTGATCGCCGGTCAGGGCCGGGAAGATCCGGGCGAACGCGGTGCCGTCGGCCGCACCGACGTCGGCGAACATCGACTCCAGCATCTCCCGGGGGCCGCCGATCACGCGGGTGCGGGACAGACCCAGCTCCGCGGCGAGCATCGGCAGCAGGTCCGGGCCGACCCGGCGCAGCAGCACGTCGGCCGCCGTGTTGTCGCTCACCGACATGGTGAAGTAGGCCAGGTCGCGCAGCGACAGCTCGACGTCGTCAGCGCAGCCGCCGGTGCCCCAGCCGCCCAGCCGGTCGCCGCCGCGCAGCACCACCCGCTCGGCCGGGTCGAGCGCGCCGGCGGCCACCTGCCTGGCGAACTCCAGCACCAGCAGAATCTTGACGATCGAGCTCAGCACCACCGGCTCCCCGGCGCGGACGCCCACCGCCCGGTCGTCGTCGATGTCCCGGACGTGCAGCCAGCCCTCGACATCCTCCGCGGCGAACACCTCGTCGATCGACATCGGACCACCCTAGGCCGCGTTCCGGAGTCCGGCCGCAGCCCCGGTCGGACTCCGGAACACGACCTAAAGTGGCCCGGTGGATCTCTTCCGGCACCTGCGGTACTTCCTGGTCGTCGCCGAGGAGCTGCACTTCAGCCGGGCCGCCGAGGTGCTCGGTATGGCGCAGCCACCGCTCAGCCAGGCGATGCGGCGCCTGGAGCGCGAGCTCGGCGTCACGCTGTTCGACAGGCTGCCGCGCGGCACCGCGCTGACCGGCGCGGGGCAGGCGCTGGTCGAGGAGGCGAGGCAGTTGCTGTTCGCCGAGCAACGTCTGCGTACGGTGATGCGCGCCACCGGCGACGGCAGCCTGGGCGTGCTCCGTGCCGGTGTCCCGCCGGACACGCCCGCGCCGGTGCTCGGCGAGCTGCTGCGCCGCCTGGCCGCGCGGTTTCCCGGGCTCGACGTGGATCTGCAGGAGCTGACCACCGCCGAGCAGGTGGCGGCGCTGGCCGCCGCGCGACTCGACGCCGGCCTGGTGCAACAGCCGGTCGACCGGACCGAGCTGCGGGCCGGTCCGGTCACCTGGAGCCCGCTCGGCGTGGTGCTGCCGCGTACCGCTGCGCTGGCCCGGGCCGCCGCCGTGCCCCTGGCCGACCTGGCCGGGCACGGGCTGGTGCTGTTCCCCCGGGCCACCGCCCCGGACTGGTACGACCGGATCCTCGCGGTCAGCGCCGAGCACGGGTTCCATCCGGCGCGGGTCCGGCACGCCCGCAGCCCGGAGCTGCTGTGCGGGTTGGTGCTGGCCGGTCAGGGCGTCGCGCTGGCCCGGGAGGACACGGTGCGCCGGGAACCGCGGGTGGCCTGGCGCCCGCTGCGGGGTGAGCCGCTGCGCCAGGGGCTGGTAGCGGTCTGGCCCCGCCGGGCGGGGCATCCGGCCGCGCCGCGGTTCGCCGAACTGGCCGCCGAGGTGCTGGCGGCGGCCAGGACCCGGGTGACACCGGTCGGCGGGGGAGACCCGGCTCCCGCGCCGTGGTCGGTGGTGTTCGACGCCGCCCGCTCGTAGGGCCAGGGCTGGGAGGCCCGTGGACGGGGGGCTCCCCGCCGTACCGGAAAGGGTCCTAGAAGGTGTGCTCCGCGGCGGGGAACTCGCCGTTGCGGACCTCGTCGGCGAACTGCCGGGTCGCCTCGGTCAGCGCGCCGGCCAGGTCGGCGTAACGCTTGACGAAGCGCGGGGCCTTGCCGGTGCGCAGGCCGGCCATGTCCTGCCAGACCAGGACCTGGGCGTCGGTGTCCGGGCCGGCGCCGATGCCGACGGTGGGAATCGGCAGCTCCTTGGTGATCTGCTTGGCGACCTCGCCCGGGACCATCTCCAGGACCACGGCGAACGCGCCGGCGTCGGTGACCGCGCGGGCGTCCGAGATCACCTCGGCGCCCTCGTTCTCCCGGCCCTGGACGCGGTAGCCGCCGATGGCGTGCTCGCGCTGCGGGGTGAAGCCGATGTGCGCCATCACTGGGATGCCGGCGCCGGTGATCGCCTCGATCTGCGGGGCCATCTTGCGGCCGCCCTCCAGCTTGACCGCGTGGCAGCCGCCCTCCTTCATGAACCGGACGGCGGTGCGCAGTGCCTGGGTGGGGCCCTCCTCGTAGCTGCCGAACGGCAGGTCGCCGACGATCAGCGCGGTCTTGGTGGCCCGGACCACGGCACGGACCAGCGGCAACAGCTCGTCGACGGTGACCGGGACGGTGGTCTCGTAGCCGAACACGTTGTTCGCCGCGGAGTCGCCGACGAGCAGCACCGGTACGCCGGACTGGTCGAAGATCGAGGCGGTGTACTGGTCGTAGGACGTGAGCATCGGCCAGCGGTCGCCGCGGCCCTTCGCGTTGAGCAGGTCGCGGGTGCGGACCCGGCGGGTCGCGGGCCCGCCGTACAGGGTCGGGATGTCCGACATCTCGTCACTCTCCTCCCTCGAGGCCGCCTGGTGCGGTCCCCGGGTGTTGCGAGCATCGTCGCACCGGGGACCGCGCCGCGGTCAGGGGTAAGTGGAGGTTTTCACACCGTCCGACCGACCGCCGCCGCCCTGAAGCGGCTCAGGAGCCTGCCCCTTCTCGGAACCGGTTGGTGATCGGCAGCCGCCGATCCCTGCCGAACGCCTTTCCGGAGATCTTGGTGCCCGGCGCCGACTGACGGCGCTTGTACTCCGCCAGGTCCACCAACCGCAGCACCCGGTCGACCAGGGCCGGATCGTTGCCGGCCGCGATCAGCTCGGCACGGCCCAGGTCCTGGTCCACATACCCCTTGATGATCGGATCAAGCACCTCGTAGTCGGGCAGCGAGTCCGAGTCCTTCTGGTCCGGGCGCAGCTCGGCGCTCGGCGGCTTGGTGATCGAGTTCTCCGGGATGGGTGGCTCGCCCTGCGTGTTCCGCCAGCGGGCGAGCTGCCAGACCATGGTTTTCGGCACGTCCTTGAGCGGGTTGAAGCCACCGACCGAGTCGCCGTAGAGGGTGGAGTAACCGACCGCCAGCTCGCTCTTGTTGCCGGTGGTGAGCACCAGGTGCCCGTCGGCGTTGGAGAGCGCCATCAGGATCACGCCGCGGACCCGGGCCTGCAGGTTCTCCACCGCCAGGCCGGAGAGCGACAGGTTCGCCAGGAACGCGTCGACCATCGGCTGGATCGGCTCCACGCGGTAGTTCAGGCCGGTACGTTTGGCCAGGTCGGCGGCGTCGTCCTTGGAGTGCTCGGAGGAGTAGCCGCTGGGCAGCGAGACGCCGGTGACGCGTTCCGGGCCGAGGGCGTCGACGGCGATGGCGGCGACCACCGCGGAGTCGATGCCGCCGGAGAGGCCGAGCACCACGGAGCGGAAGCCGTTCTTGTCGACGTAGTCGCGCAGGCCCATGACCAGGGCGGCCCAGACCTCCGCCTCGTCGGCGATCCGGTCGGCGACGCCACCGTCGCGCCGCCCGTCGAGCGCCGCGAGATCGGCCTCCACGACAGTCCGGTGGATCGCCATGTCGTCCGCGATCTCCTGCTCGACCGGTGGCTTCGCCGCATCCGTCGAGCCCGCCTGATTCGGCGTGGTGCCGGCAACGGGCAGGTCCAGGTCGTGGACGAGCAACTCGGCGGTGAACTGCCCGGCCCGGGCGAGCAGCGAGCCATCCGGCCCGACGATCATCGAGTCCCCGTCGAAGACCAGCTCGTCCTGCCCGCCGATCATGTTCACGTAGGCGACGGTGGCCCCCGCCTCCGCCGCCCGCCGCTGCACCAGCGGCAGCCGCACGTCGTCCTTGTTCAACTCGTACGGCGAGGCGTTGATGTTGACCACCAGCCCCACCCCGGCCCGCCGCGCCGCGGTGAACGGCCCCCCGGCCTGCCAGATGTCCTCGCACACGGTCAGCGCGACGTCCACCCCGCCGAGCCGGACCACGGTCAGCGCGTCGCCGGGCTCGAAGTACCGGTCCTCGTCGAAGACGCCGTAGTTCGGCAGGTGGTGCTTGAAGTAGGTGGCCACCACCTCGCCGCGGTACAGCAGCGCCGACGCGTCCCGCCGGCCGCTGCCGGGTGTCGCGTCGGAGCTGATCGCGGCCGGGCCGTCGGCGTCCACATAACCCACCACCACGGCCAGCTCACCCAGCCCGTCGGCGGCCAGGTCGGCGGCGAGCGAGCGCAGGGCCCGGCGGGAGGCGTCGACGAACGAGTTGCGGAAGACCAGGTCCTCGATCGGGTAACCGGTCAGCATCATCTCGGGGAAGGCCACCAGGTGGGCGCCGGCCTCCGAAGCGGCCTGCGACCAACGGCGGATTTCGGCCGTGTTACCGGCGATGTCGCCGACCGTCGAGTTCACCTGAGCGAGGGCGATGCGCAGCGTGGGCATGGGCTCATTGTCCCCCCATGACGGGGTTCCGGATCCGGACCCGGGCCCACGTCACAGGGCGCCGCCAGCGTACTCTCGGCTCGAAGGATCGACAGCGGGACGAGGGGTGGAAGTGGACCGACAGCAGGAGTTCGTGCTTCGTACGCTCGAGGAGCGCGACATCCGTTTTGTCCGTCTCTGGTTCACCGATGTGCTCGGCACGCTGAAGAGCGTGTCGGTGGCCCCGGCCGAGCTGGAGTCCGCCTTCGAGGAGGGCATCGGCATCGACGGCTCGGCGATCGAGGGCTTCGCCCGGGTCTTCGAGTCGGACATGGTCGCCATGCCGGACCCGACCACGTTCCAGGTCTTCCCGTTCGAGGGCGGCGGCAGCGGCGAGAGCGCCCGGATGTTCTGCGACATCCTGCTCCCCGACGGCAGCCCCGCCTGGGCCGACCCGCGCCACGTGCTGCGCCGCGCGCTGGCCCGGGCCGCGGAGAAGGGCTTCACCTTCTACACCCACCCCGAGGTCGAGTTCTTCCTGGTCCAGGACGGGGACAACGACGGCTCGGTGCCGATCCCGGTGGACACCGGCGGTTACTTCGACCACACCACCCACGCGGTGGCCCGCGACTTCCGCCGGCAGGCCGTGCTGGCCCTGGAGCGGATCGGCATCTCGGTGGAGTTCAGCCACCACGAGGTCGCCCCCGGCCAGCAGGAGATCGACCTGCGGTACGCGGACGCCCTGACCACCGCCGACAACATCATGACGTTCCGGCACGTGGTCAAGGAGGTGGCGCTCTCCCAGGGCGTCAAGGCCACCTTCATGCCCAAGCCGTACACCGACCAGCCGGGTTCCGGCATGCACACCCACCTGTCGCTGTTCGAGGGCGAGCGCAACGCGTTCTACGACGGCGAGGACCCGCAGAAACTGTCCAAGACGGCGCGCGCGTTCATCGCCGGCCTGCTGGTGCACGCCCGCGAGTACACCGCGGTGACGAACCAGTGGGTCAACTCCTACAAGCGGCTCTTCCCGCTGCAGCTGCCGGACCGGATCACCGAGTCGCCGGCGTTCGTCAGCTGGGGCCACCTCAACCGGTCCGCCCTGGTCCGGGTGCCGGCGTTCGGCAAGCCCAACTCGGCCCGGGTGGAGGTCCGCTCGATCGACTCGGCGGCCAACCCGTACCTGGCGTTCGCGGTCATGCTCGGCGCCGGCCTCAAGGGCATCGAGGAGGGTTACGAGCTGCCCCCGGGCGCCGAGGACGACGTCTGGTCGCTGTCCCCGGCCGAGCGCAAGGCCGCCGGTTACGAGGCGCTCCCGGAGAACCTGTCCGAGGCGATCGAGGTGATGGCCGGTTCGGAGCTGATCGCCGAGGTGCTCGGCGAGCACGTGTTCGACTTCTTCCTGCGCAACAAGCGGGCCGAGTGGGAGCAGTTCCGGCGCGAGGTGACGCCCTACGAGCGGCAGCGCTACCTCGGCGCACTCTGAGATCACGAAGTTGGGTGACACGCGGTACGGTCTCTGCTGACGTCAGGCGACAAGGGGAGAGGCCGTGCTGCAAGAGTTGCTGGAGGGGGCCGGGCGGAGCATCGTCTTCGGCGGGATCGGCATCGGTCTGATGGCCCTCGGCTTCGTGCTCATCGACATGCTCACGCCGGGCAAGCTGCGTCACCTGATCTGGACCGAGCGCAACCCGAACGCGTCGATGCTGCTGGCCGCCAACCAGCTGGGCATCGCGCTGATCGTGTTCACCTCGATCTGGACCACCTACGACTCGTTCGGTCAGGGTGTCGCCTCCACCGCGCTGTTCGGCGTGCTCGGCATCGCGATCATGGGCCTGGCCTTCCTGGTGCTCGACTGGATGACGCCGGGCAAGCTCGGCGAGGTCATCTGCACCCCGGATTACCACGGTGGCGCCCTGGTCAGCGCCGCCTCGCACTTCGGCGCCGCCCTGATCGTCTGCGCCTGCATCGCCTGACCGACCCGACAAGCACAACCCGATTCGGGTACGCCCCGGGCACCCGCCCGTCCGTGGCCCGCACGCGAGGCCGCTCAGGGCGCGGACCGCGGCGCGGCCCCCGGTTCCGGCTGGCGCTCACGGTGGTCTCGGACGTCGGGATACCACCACCAGCGCCAGCCGGGGGTGAGCAGGGTCGGCGGGACGGTGCTCACGGCGTACCGTGAATCGGGTTTCAGGCTCCTCGGCCGAAGTCGCCGATGGCTTCGGCGAGGCTGGAGCGGCGGATGCGGTGGACGTCCTCGACGATGGCGCCGCCGGCCATGATGATGGCGACGGCGGCCAGTTGCGCGACCGCCAGCAGGTGCCCGAGCGGCGCGGTCGCCACGCACAGAGCCGCGACCCCGATCCGGTACGCCGCGCCGGGCAGCCGCAGCAGCCGCAGGAAGGCGGCGTGCCCGAGCAGGTAGAGCGCGATGCCGCCGCCCAGCGTGACCGCCTCACCCCAGTGCAGGCCCTCGAACGGATGCCCCACCGTCTTCTTGATCCCGACCGCGGTGACGACGATGCCGAGCAGGATCGGGATGTGCGCGTAGCCCCAGGCGTTCAGGGCCAGCCGGGCCCGCCGCCCCGGATCGCCGGCCTCGGCCAGCACGTGCTCGGAGCGCCGATCGCCGTCGGCGAAGTAGGCCCACCAGAGGTAGTAGGCCACGCAGAGGCCGAGGACCGCGGCCAGGATCACGCCGCCGGACAGGTGCGCGCCCACGCCGACGCCGATCGCGATGATCGACTCACCGATCGCGATGATGGTGACCAGGCTGTGCCGCTCGACGAAGTGCGCCGCCGAGATCTGGTGCAGCTCCGCCGGGTGCAGGTAGCCGGCCGCGATCTGCACCAGCGGAGCGGCCAGCCAGCACAGGTGCCGCCACGGCTCGCCGGGTAGCAGCCCGCCGGTCAGCACCAGCAGCGCGGCCAGCAGGTTCAACGGGCCCAGCGTCCGCATCACCCGCACCGCCGCCGGGCCGGCCTGCAGGAACATCACCGAGTGGCTGATGTTGACCAGCACGTAGGCGAGGCCGAAGATCCAGCCGTACCTGCCGAAGGCCGCCGGGATGGCCAGCGCCATCACCAGGAACCCGGCCATGCCGACCAGCAGCAGGGTGCGCCGGGTGGTGGTGGCCGGGGCGACGGCGTTGGTGAGCCAGGCGTAACCCGAGTACATCCACCAGACCACGACCAGGATCAGCACCACGTCGATCAGGCCGGCGGGTGTCAGGTGGTGCGCGAGGTAATCGGCGAGCTGGGTGACCGTGAAGACGAAGACCAGATCGAAGAAGAGTTCCAGCGTGGACACCCGGACACCGGGAGACTCCTGCGTCATGCCGCAGACACTAAGCGCTCGAGGATTTTGTCGTACCCCCGCTCTACCGTGCGAGACGTGAACCGTACCGATCGGCTCTACGCCATCGTCGAGGAACTGCGGGCGGTCGCGCCCCGGCCGCGCAGCGCCCGGTGGCTGGCGGACCGCTTCGAGGTGAGCACCCGCACGGTGGAGCGGGACATCGCCGCGCTGCAGCAGTCCGGCACCCCGGTCTATGCCGAGCCCGGCCGCACCGGCGGCTACTGCCTGGACCGCGCGCACACTTTGCCGCCGGTCAACCTGACGCCCGAGGAGGCGGTGGCGATGGCGCTGGCCCTGCGCCGGCTGGACGGGACACCGTTCCGGCAGGCCGCGGCCAGCGCGCTGCGCAAGCTGGTGGCCGCGATGCGGGCCGACGACGCGGCCGCCGCGCACGCCCTGGCCGGCCGGATCCACCTGGTGGGTGGCTCGGCGCCGGCCGTCATGCCGCCGGCGTTGCCGGTCGGCCAGGTGATCAGGATCGGTTATCGGGATCGTTCCGGCACGGTGACCAGGCGAGACGTCGAGCCCCAGGGCTATGTCGCGGTGCGCGACAGTTGGTACCTGATCGCCTGGTGCCGGCTGCGTGACTCGGCGCGGATCTTCCGGGTCGATCGGATCAGCGAGGTGACGCCGACCCGCGAGCCGGCGCCGCCACGCACCCTCGACGAGAGCGAGTTGGACATTCCCGCCGACAAGCGGGAGCGGCTGTCCCTCCTCACCGAGCCGGCTCGCTCCGCCGCGTCCCGCGGCGGGCGCCTGGTGGCCGGTGCGGGGGTGGGGCAGGCTTCCGCACCGGCCACGTTTCACCGAGCCGGCGGCGTGAAGACGCCGAAAAGGTTGCCCAGCGGGTCGCTGAGCCGGGCGTAGACCAGCCCGTTCTCCTCCCGCCGCGGCCCGACCAGCACCTTCGCGCCGTGCGCCTCGGCCTGCCGGCAGGCCGCCTCGGTGTCGGCCACCACGATCAGGAAGATCGCCTGGTCCGGGGCCTTGCCGCCGGTGCCGTAAAAGCCGCCGAACGGCGCGCCCCCGTCCGGCCCGGTGACCATCCGGTACGGCCTGCCGTCCAGCCCGAGCGAGGTGTCGTCGTCGGCGAACGTCCAGCCGAACACCTCCCCGTAGAACCTCTCGGCCTCCTCCGGACGCTCGGTGCCCACTTCGATCCAGCCGATGTTGTTCATCCCATCCTCCGTCACGACGACGTCAAAGCTGTCGGAAGGAACTCTCGCGGGCGGCCGCGACAACGTCCTGTCGGTGTTTGTCGCGCGGTAATTCGTTAGCCTCGTCACGTGAGCACAGCGCTTGTCATCGAGAACGATCCGACCGACGACCTCCGGCGACTCGGGGACTGGCTGACCGAGGCCGGGCTGCGGCTCACCGTGCTGCGGCCCTACGCCGGCGACGACCTGCCCGAGACCCTCGACGACTACGCCGCGCTGATCGTGCTCGGCGGCGACCAGAGCGCCTATCCGGACGCGGCCGGCAGCCCGGGCGCGCCCTGGTTCCCCGCGCTGGAGGGCCTGCTGCGCAAGGCGGTCCGGCACCGGGTGCCGACCCTCGGCGTCTGCCTCGGCGGGCAGCTGCTGGCCGGCGCGCACGGCGGCCTGGTCGAGCGCAGCCCGTCCGGCCCGGAGATCGGACCGGGCCTGGTCGGCAAGCGCGACGCCGCCGACACCGACCCGCTGTTCAAGTGGGTGCCGCTGCTGCCCGACGTGATCCAGTGGCACCGCGACGAGATCACCGAGCTGCCGCTGAGCGCCACCCTGCTGGCCGCCTCCAGCCGGTACCCGCACCAGGCGTTCCGGATCGGTGACCGGGCCTGGGGCCTGCAGTTCCACATCGAGTGCGATGCCGAGATGATGGCCGACTGGACCCGGACCGGCGCCGCCGACCTGGCCGAGCTGGGCTACGACGCGGAGGCGGTGGTGCTCGCCGTCGCCGAGATCCTGCCGGACGTCGAGGAGGTGTGGCAGCCGTTCGCCGCCCGGTTCGCGGCGCTCGCCCTGGGCACCCTGCCGGACGCCGACATCCCGGCCAGGAACCTGCCACTGCTGGGGCACTGAGATGACCCGGCCCACCCGGCTGGCCCGGTACGGCTTCGCCGACAACGGGGCCGCCCTTCTCGGTGCCCAGGGCCTGCGGCTGTGGGACGCCGAACAGGGTCCGGTCAGCCCCGACGCGGCCGAGCTGATCCACGCCCTGTCCCGGGCCGCCGATCCGGACCTGGCGCTGCGTCAGTTCCACCGCCTGGTCGACTCGGTCTCCCGGGCGGCCGAGCGGGCCAACGGCGGCCGGCCCACCGGCCCGACCGGCGAGATCACCGAGAACGCCGCCACCCGGGAACTGATCGGCCTGCTCCACCAGGACCACGGGCTGCGGCGGCGGCTGGTCGCGGTGCTCGGCGCGTCGTCGACACTCGGCGATCACCTGATCGCCAACGAGCAGGAGTGGCGGACCCTGGCCACCGCGGCGAGCGGGCTGCCACCCGACCCGGAGGGCCACCTCGACCTCGACGAGGCGACAGTGCCGGCGCTGCGGAAGGCGTACCGGATCGCCCTGCTGCGGATCGCGGCCGCCGACCTGACTGGCGGCCGCGGCCTGGAACCGACGATGGCCGCGCTCTCCACGCTCGCCGACGAGACCCTGGCCGCGGCGTACGCGATAGCCGTCGCCGCCCTGCCCGCCGGCACCCCGGAGCCCCGCCTCGCCGTGGTGGCGATGGGCAAGTGCGGTGGCAACGAGCTGAACTACGTCTCCGACGTCGACGTGATCTTCGTGGCCGCCGGTGACGAGGACCTGCCGGCCGGCACCACCGTCGCGGCCCGCCTGATCGAGATCTGCGGGCAGGTGGCCTGGCCGGTGGACGCCGCGCTGCGCCCGGAGGGCAGCCGTGGCCCGCTGGTCCGGACCCTCGCCAGCCACCAGGCCTACTACCGGCGCTGGGCGCGCACCTGGGAGTTCCAGGCGCTGCTCAAGGCCCGCCCGGCGGCCGGCGACCTGGCCCTGGCTGCCGAGTGGCTGGCCGACCTGGGACCGCTGATCTGGCACGCGGCCGAGCGGCCCGAGGCGGTCGCCGACGTGCGCGACATGCGCCGCAAGATCATCGACAACGTGCCGGCCAAGGAGCTGGACCGGGAGATCAAGCGCGGCCCGGGCGGGCTGCGCGACATCGAGTTCGCGGTGCAGCTGCTGCAACTGGTGCACGGCCGGGTGGACGAGACGCTGCGGCTGCCGGGCACCCTGCCGGCGTTGCGCGCGCTGGTCACCGGGGGCTACGTGGGCCGGCAGGACGGCGAGACGCTGCTGCGCGGATACCGCTTCCTGCGCGCCGTCGAGCACCGCCTGCAACTGCAGCAGCTGCGGCGCACGCACACCGTCCCGGACGACCCGGCCGCCCTGCGCTGGCTCGCGGCGGCCCTCGGCTACACCCCGCTGCCCGGGCAGGACGCCGTCGAGGCGTTCCGCTCCGACTGGGTGGGTCACGCCGCCAACGTCCGCCGCCTGCACGTCAAGCTGCTCTACCAACCCTTGCTGGAGGCGGTGGCCCGGGTGCCGGCCGAGGCGCTGCGGATGACCCCGGAGTCGGCGCGCCGGCGGCTGGAGGTGCTCGGCTTCGCCGACCCGGCCGGCGCGCTGCGGCATCTGGAGGCGCTCACCGGCGGGGTGACCCGCACCTCGGCGATCCAGCGCACCCTGCTGCCGATGCTGCTGCAGGACTTCTCCGACGCCCCGGAACCGGACCGTGGCCTGCTCAACTACCGGCAGGTGTCGGACAAGCTGGGCAGCACGCCGTGGTACCTGCGGCTGCTGCGCGACGGCGGCCCGGTCGCCCGCCGGCTGGCCCGGGTGATCAGCCTCTCCCGGTACGCCACCGACCTGCTCACCCGCGACCCGGAGGCGCTGCGGCTGCTCGCCGACGACCCGGAGCTGCTGCCCCGGTCCCGGGAGAAGCTGCTGGACGGGTTCGCCGCGGCCGCCGTCCGGCACGCCGACGACCCGGTCAAGGCGATCGCCGCGGTCCGCGCGCTGCGCCGCCGGGAACTGTTCCGGCTGGCCTGCGCGGACATCCTCAGCCACGGCGGCGCCCTGGCCCCGGCCCAGCCGATCGACGTGCACGCGCTCGGCGCCGCGCTCTCCGACGTCACCGACGCCACCCTGAACGCCGCACTGCTGATCGCCCGCCGGTCGAAACCGGGCCCGGCCGGGATGCGGTTCGCGGTGATCGGCATGGGCCGCCTCGGTGGGTACGAGATGAGCTACCCGTCCGACGCCGACGTGCTCTTCGTCTTCGACGGTGGCGACGAGGCCGCCGCACACGCCGTCGCCGAGGAGATGCGGCGCCTGCTCAACGCCCCCGCACCCGACCCGGCCCTGGGCATCGACGCCGATCTGCGCCCGGAGGGCCGGCAGGGCCCGCTGGTCCGCAGCCTGCAGGCCTACCGGCAGTACTACGACCGCTGGTCGAAGGTGTGGGAGGCGCAGGCGCTGCTGCGCGCCCGGTTCGTCTGCGGCGACGCGTCGCTCGGCCAGGCCTTCCAGGAGCTGGCCGACAGCAAGCGCTATCCCGAGGGCGGCCTGACTCGCGAGCAGGTGGTGGAGATCCGCCGGATCAAGGCCCGGGTGGAGACCGAGCGGCTGCCCCGCGGCGCCGACCCGAACACGCACACCAAACTGGGTCGCGGCGGCCTGACCGACGTCGAATGGGCGGTCCAGCTGCTCCAGCTGCGGCACGCGCACGCGTTGCCCGGCCTGCGTCGCACCCGCACCCTGGAGGCCCTCGCCGCGGAGTGCGAGGGCGGCCTGGTGGCGGCGGCCGACGCGGAGGAGATGGCGGCCGGGTGGACGCTGGCGGCGCAGGTCCGCAACGCGCTGACCCTGGTCCGCGGCCGTCCGACCGACCAGTTGCCGCAGCACGGGGTGGAACTGGCGGGGGTGGTGCTGCTGCTCGGCGGCGGCGATCCTGGCGAGTTCGTCGACCGTTACCTGCGGACGACGCGCCGCTCCCGGGCCGCCATGCAACGCGTCATGGAATCCTGACCGCGCCGGGCCCGCTGCCTCTGACGACCGCCGCTTTCCGGTACGCCCTCGGCCCGGTCCCGTCCACGCCCGGTCCCGCTCGTGCCCGGCGTGCGTGCCGGGCTCCCGCCCCGGTCCGCGGTTCACACGCTGCCCGTCGTCCACGTGGGTTGCACACAGCGGTATCGGGGCTGGCGCTCATGGTGGTCTCGCGAGCCGGGACACCACCGTCACGGCCAGCCGAAGGTTGGCGGCTGGTGCTCATGGTGGTCTCGCGAGCCGGGACACCACCGTCACGGCCAGCCGAAGGTTGGCGGCTGGTGCTCATGGTGGTCTCGCGAGTCCGGAGACCACCGTCACGACCAGCCAGGGTTCGGGCTGGTGCTCAGGGTGGTCTCGGGAGCCGGGAGACCACTGTCACGGCCAGCCGGGGGTTGGGGGCTGGTGCTCATGGTGGTCTCGCGCGTCCGGAGACCACCGTCACGACCAGCCAGGGTTCGGGCTGGCGCTCAGGGTGGTCTCGCGAGCCGGGAGACCACCGTCATGGCCAGCCGAGGGTTCGGGGCTGGTGCTCATGGTGGTCTCGCGAGCCGGGAGACCACCGCCACGGCCAGCTGGGACTGATCTTGACGGGCTGGGGGCGGTTCCGGGTGCGGGGTTGCGGGCGTACCGGAAGAAACGGACCGCGGTCTGGACCGGATCGTAGACCGCGACTGGCCGCATGCCCGGAATGACCGCGAGCATTGGCAACCAAGACTGGCGGCGGCGGCCGCACCGGGGCGGCGGGGTGGGAGCGCCGCGGGCCTACCGGGAATCAGGCGGCTGCGGCGATGACCTGGGTGAGGGAAGCGTGCAGGCGCTGCAGGTCCTCGATCGGCATGCCGAGGCGGGCGACGACCGCGGGCGGGATCTTCTCGGCCTCGGTGCGCAGGGCGCGACCGGAATCGGTCAGTGTGATAGCCAGGCTGCGCTCGTCGGCCGGGTCGCGCTGGCGGGTCAGGTAACCGATCGCCTCCAGCCGTTTGAGCAGCGGGGAGAGCGTGCCCGGGTCGAGCTGCAGCAGCTCGCTGAGGCGGCGCACGGAGAGCGGCGAGTCACCCCAGAGGGCGAGCATCACGAGGTATTGCGGGTGGGTCAGGCCCATCGGCTCCAGCAGCGGGCGGTAGATCGCCACCACGCTGCGCGCGGCCACCGACAGCGCGAAGCAGACCTGCCGCTCCAGGGCCAGCGGATCGGGATCGTCGTCACTCACTTGCGGATCTCCTCAGCTCGACGGCTATCCTACCAATAGTTGGGGTACCAACGGTTAGCGCACCAACTGATTGAGGAGAGCGTCGTGTCGCAGTGGCAGGATCGGTTCGCGAACTGGTTCCACCAGACCTTCGACGACATGTGGTTCCGGACGATCATCGGGCCGGCCCAGACCAAGGGTGCCGTCCAGGGCTGCGACGAGTTCGCCCGCGAGGGGTGGAAGGCCGACCTGGAGCGGCGCAAGCGGTTCACCCGGGAGCAGCGCGAGCGCAAGCGCGCCGCGCAGAGCTGACCGGAGATCGTGGCTAGCTGGAGATCGTGTACCGGCCGGGTCCCGGCACTCGCAGGATCGTCCAGTGACCGTCTCTGATCACCTCAGCGCCGCCCGAGCCGGTCAGCCACCGGTACCAGCGCACCCGCAGGTGGACGTCGCCGGCGGCCGGGGCGTCCAGGGTGATCGAGGCGGCGGTGTGCCGGACCAGGGTGGCCGGGGCCGCGACGATCGGCTGCGGGCCGGCCACCGCGTAGAGCCGCCAGTGCGCGTCCGACCAGACCGGGGTCAGGTAGGGCAAACCGGCCGTGACCAGACGCTCCTCGGCCCGGCCGGACCAGGACAGCTCGGTGTCCGGCACCGCGACGAACTGGACCGCCTGCTCGGCCAGCCAGGCGCGGTAACTCTCCGCGGTCAGCGGCACGCCGGTGCCGGCCGCGCCCGGGACCGTGGTGAAGAAGAGCGGGTTCCGGTCGATGTCCGCCTGCCGCAGCCAGCCGCGCGCCAGCGGGACGTCGCCGAGCCGGGCCGCCTCCCAGTAATCCCTGGTCGGCGGGATCTCCACCCGTCCGGTCAGGGGCGCCGCGGCCAGCCGGTCGGTGAGCGGGCGGAAGTAGGCGGGGTCCGCCGCCGGATTACCGATGTCGCGCAGATCCGCCGACACCACCGGCGGCTGCCACCAGGCGACCAGGGCGAGAATCCCGGCGGTCACGGTCCGCTTCGCCCAGCGGTCCGGCAACGTGGCGTACGCCGCCAGCACCGGCAGCGCGAACATCACCGCCAGCCGCGTCGCGTTGAGTCCGACCGGCGTGTGCACCAGAGCCGCCGCCAGCACACCGGCCGAGGAGAGCAACGCGCCGATCCGGATCGGTCGTGCCCGGACCAGCGCCGCCACCAGCAGCCCGGTCAGCACCGCGTGCAGGGTGTCGGTGCGGCTGATGTTCATCCACCCGCCGTCGCCGAGGAACAGCGCGCTGACGCCCATCGGGACGGCCGCCGGCACCGCGATCAGCAGCCCGGCCGGCACCCGGCGGCTCAGCAGCAGGGCGGTGCCGGCCAGGCCGAGGAACAGGCCGACGACCGGGCTGGTGGCCGCGGCGAGGGCGGCCAGGACCGCTGCGGCGGCCGCTGCGGCACGCCGGGGCAGCCAGGTCAGCGCGAGCAGCGCGGCCAGCCCGAGGCAGACGCCCAGGCCGTACGTGACCCGCCCGCTGACCAGGTTTCCGGCGAGCCCGGCCACGCCGAGCGGGGCGGCCACCCACAACCGGACCCCGCCGGTGCGCCGGAACAGCAGGACCAGGAGCACCGATCCGGTGACCAAGGACACCACGCCGGTAAGCCGCGCTCCCAGCAACGCCATCACCGGCTGTGACACCAGGCTGTAGCCGAGCTGGTTCACCCCGGCGTACCAGCGCAGGTCGATCGGGGTCCAGCCGTGCGCCGCGAAGAACTCCGCCCGCCCCACCTGCGCGGCCAGGTCAGAGCCCATCCGTGGGGCCGTCAGGTAGGCGCCGCCGAGGACCGCCGCCACCAGCGCGGTGATCACTTCCAGCCGGTGCCGTAGCCACATCCCGTCGACAGTACCGGGCACCCCGTGGGTAGCAGCGCGTCACGGTAGGGTCAGCGCCATGCCCCGTCCGTTCCTCGTCCGCACCACGGGGCTGCTCGGCAGCGCGCTGCTGGCCGGCGCCGCGTACCTCGGCGGCGCGCGCTGGCCGTGGGCACCGCCGATGAACCCGCGCACCATCTTCGCGGGGCGGGACGGGGTGCTGCTGCCGGTGCTCTGGCTGGCCGGCACGCTGCTGCTGACCGGCGCCTGGTGGGCCGGGCGGCGGGTGGTGCCGTCGGCGCGGTGGGCCTTCGTCACGGCCGGGCTGTGGGCGCTGCCGCTGCTCCCGTTCCTGCCGCTGGGCAGCTACGACGCTTATTCGTACGCGTGTCAGGGCTGGCAGCAGGCGACCGGGCTGGATCCGTACGCCGGTGGTGTCGATCTTCTGGGGTGCCCCTGGGACGACGCCGTCGCGCCTACCTGGCGTGCCGCCCCCGCGCCGTACGGTCCGGTCTTCCTGGTCCTGGCCGCCGCCGCGGCCAAGCTGGCCGGCTCGCTCACCGGGACCCTCGCACTGCTCCGCCTGATCGCGGTGCTCGGCGTGGTGGCGCTCGGCGCCTGCCTGCCGGTGCTGGCCCGGCGGGCCGGGGTGCCGGTGGAGCGCGCGGTCTGGCTGGTGTTCGCCTGCCCGCTGGTGCTCATCCACCTGATCTCCGGCATGCACAACGACGCGGTGATGGTGGCGCTGCTGGCCGGCGGTCTCGCGGTGGCGGCGACCGGCCGTGGGTGGCCGGCCGGCGTGCTGTTCGGGCTCGCGGTGGGGGTGAAGGCGACGGCTGTCGTCGCGCTGCCGTTCGCTATCTTCCTGATCCCGCGGGCGTGGTGGCGGGCCACGCTGGAACTGGTCCTGGGCGCCGCCGGTGCCCTCGCGCTGGTCTCCGCCGGGGCCGGGCTGGGGCTGGGCTGGATCGGCGGGCTGACCGGCAGCGGCGTCTCGGTGCAGTGGACCGCGCCGCCCACCGCGATCGGGATGACCCTGGAGCTGCTCGGGGTGCCGCACGCGGTCGCGGTGACCCGGGTGCTCGGCCTGATCGCCCTGGCCGGCGTGCTGCTCTGGCTGTTCCGGCGGGCCTGGCGCGGCGGTGACCCGCTGCTGCACGCCGGGCTGGCGCTGGCCGCGACAGTGCTGCTCGCCCCGGTCTTCCACCCGTGGTACGCGATCTGGCCGCTCACCGTGCTGGCCGCCACAGTGCGGCGGGAGACTCGCTGGCTGGTCGTACCATGCGCGGTGGCCGCCGTCCTCTGCCTGCCCGACGGTTACAACCTGGCCCTCGCCACCAAGGCGCAGGGCGCCGTCGCGATGACGGTTTTCGCCGGTTTTCTAGCGTGGAAAGTGCTGCATGAAGCGAATCGTGACCCTGATCGTCTCCGTACTGGCCGCGGCGGCACTGATTCTCGTCTCCGGGCTCCGTAACAAGTTCTTCGACTCGAAGGTCTACTGGGGCGCGGTGCGGTACTGGTTCCACGACGGCGGGATGGTCTACGACTGGCTGCAGCGGGACACGCCGTACGGATTCACCTACCCGCCGTTCGCCGGGCTGGTCATGTCTCCGATGGCGGTGCTGCCGTTCGTGCTGGTCGTGGTGCTCGCCTCGATCGGCACCGTGGTCACCACCGGGCTGCTGGTCTGGTGGCTGGCCGGGCCGGTGCTGAGCCGGATGAAGCAGCCGCTGTGGCTCACCTTCGGGGTGGCCTGGTGCGTCGCGCTGGCCTTCGAGCCGGTCCGTGAGACGTTCACCTTCGGTCAGGTGAACACGCTGCTGCTCACCTGTGTGACGGCGGACATGCTGTTCGGCGTGGCCCGCGGCAAGTGGTGGGCCGGCGCCGGGATCGGGCTGGCCACCGCGATCAAGCTGACCCCCGGCGTGTTCATCCTGTACCTGCTGGTCACCCGGCGCTGGCGGGAGGCCGGCACGGCGATCGGCGCGGCCGGCGCGGCGACGGTGCTGGCCGGCGCGCTCTTCCCGGACCAGTCCCGGGAGTTCTGGACCTCGGCGCTGTGGGACACCAACCGGGTGGGCAGCCTCTGGTTCCTCTCCAACCAGTCCGAGCGGGGGATGCTGGCCCGGTTCCCGTTCGACGCGGTCGAGTCGCAGGTGTGGATCGTCTGCGTGCTGGCCACGCTGGGGTTCTGGGCGTGGCGGGTGACCCGTTCGCGGGACGACGTGCTCGGCGGGCTGGCGCTGACCGGCATCCTGGGCTGCCTGATCAGCCCGGTCACCTGGATCCACCACTGTGTCTGGCTGATCCCGGCGCTGATCCGCTGCGTGGAGCGCTTCTGGACGGCCGGTGACCGCCGGCCCGCCTACCTGGCGGTCGCCGCCTACGTGCTGATGAGCTCCCACCTCACCTGGGCGTGGGAGAACCGCCCGCAGCCGCCGCTGGCGTTCCTGGGCAGCAACATCTATGTCTGGTTCGGCCTGGCTCTGCTGATCTGGACACCGGTCGGCACCCGCAGTCCGGTTGCCGTCGGCGAACCGGAAAGGGTCTTGGCCCCGGATCTCGGCAAGCTGGTCTGACACCGTCCGGACCAGCGTGTCAGCGCCGTGTCAGCGGTCCTCGGCACGGTGTCGGCATGGGAATCGACACCAACGCCATCTACGCCGAGGGCCTGGTGAAACGCTACGGCGACACCACCGCCCTGGCCGGGGTGGACCTCGCGGTCCGACCCGGCACGGTGCTCGGCCTGCTCGGGCCGAACGGGGCCGGCAAGACCACCGCGGTCCGGATCCTGGCCACCCTGGTCAGCCCGGACGCCGGGCACGCCACTGTCGGCGGATTCGACATCGGGAAGCAGGCACACCAGGTCCGCCGGCTCATCGGCCTGACCGGGCAGTACGCCTCCGTCGACGAGCAGCTCACCGGCACCGAGAACCTGATCATGGTGGGGCGCCTGCTCGGCCTCTCCCGCCCGGCCGCCCGGGACCGCGCCCGCGCCCTCCTGACGCGGTTCGATCTGGTCGACGCCGCCGCCCGCGCGGCCGGCAAGTACTCCGGCGGGATGCGGCGCCGCCTCGACCTGGCCGCCAGCCTGGTCGGCGACCCGCGCCTGCTCTTCCTGGACGAGCCCACCACCGGCCTGGACCCGCGCAGCCGCAACGAGGTGTGGGACATCGTCCGCGGGCTGGTCGCCGACGGGACCACGGTGCTGCTCACCACCCAGTACCTGGACGAGGCCGACCGGCTGGCCGACGAGATCGTGGTGATCGACCACGGCCGGGTGATCGCCACCGGGACGCCGGAGCAGCTCAAGGCCCGGACCGGGGTGCGGACCGTGACGGTGAGCGCGGCGCTCGCCGACGACCTCGAGAAGCTGGTCGCCGAGGTCCGCCGGGTCGCCTCCGGCCCGGTCGACGTGCGCGGTGACACGGTGGTCGCGCCGGTCACCGATCCCGGCGCGCTGACCGCCCTGGTACGGCGCCTGGACGACGCCGGGCTGGTGATCGCCGAGCTGGCACTGCGCAGCCCGAGCCTGGACGAGGTCTTCCTCGGCCTGACCGGAGCGGCGCGATGAGCACGATGGCCGTACGCAACACCGCCACCCTCGCCTGGCGGACCCTGGTGCAGATCAAGCACAACCCGGTGGAGCTGATCGACTTCAGCATCCAGCCGGTGATGTTCCTGCTGCTGTTCACGTACGTCTTCGGCGGGCAGATGGCCGGCTCGCCGCAGGAGTACCTGACGTTCGCGCTGGCCGGGATCATCGTGCAGAACCTGCTGTTCGCCACGATGAACACCGGGGTGGGCCTGAACACCGACATCAGCAAGGGCGTCTTCGACCGTCTGCGGTCGCTGCCGATCGCCCGGTTCGCGCCGCTGGCCGGGCGGATCGTCGCCGACGTGATCAAGCAGGGGTGGGCGGTGGCGCTCCTGCTCGGGGTCGGCATGCTGCTCGGCTTCCGGATCACCACCGGGCCGGTCGAGGTGCTCGGGGCGTTCGCGTTGCTGCTCGGGTTCGCGCTGGCCGCGTCGTGGATCTCGGTGCTGGTCGCCATGCTCGTCGACGAGCCGGACAAGGTGCAGATCTTCGGATTCGTGCTGATCTTCCCGATCACGTTCGCGAGCAGTGCCTTCGTCCGGCCGGAGACGATGCCGGGCTGGTTACGGGGGTTCGTGCGGATCAACCCGGCCAGCGTGCTGTCCGACGCCGTGCGGGGGCTGCTCACCGGCGGCCCGGTGGCGCGTCCGGTGCTCGAGTCGGTGCTGTGGGCGCTGGCCCTGCTGGCGGTCTTCGCGCCGCTGTCGGTGCGGGCGTTCCGCCGCCGGACCTAGTCCAGGGTGCTCAGGGCGTACCGAAGACGTCTTGGGCATCTCGGGTGAGGTCGAAACCGTCGCCGCGGCGGAAGGCAGCCTCGAAGCCCGCGTCGCCGAGTGCGGCGCGGGCCTCGCGCTCGACGCGGTCGGCGTCCTGGACCGTGCGGTCGGCAGCGCCGCGCACCGCGACCGCGGCGCCCAGCAGGTAGGCGGCGCGCGCCGGATCGTTCTCCCGCCGGGCCAGGTCGGCGATCCCGACCAGCACCTGCGCGATCACCGGGGAGTCCAGCGTGCCGGCCGCGACCTCCAGCGCCTCCCGGTGCCGGGCCCGCGCCTCGGCCAGCCGGCCCGCCGCGCCCTCGATCAGGCCCTGGGCGCTCGCCGCGATGGCCCGGAACTGCGGCGCGAGCGTCGAGTGGGCGATCAGCTCGACGGCCCGCGCGATCTCCCGGCGGGCGTCGTCCAGGCGGCCCTCGTCGCGGGCTATCGACGCGCTGGCGTGCAGCACCGAGCCCATCACCTCCGGGACGCCCGCGTCGAGCGCCTGCCGCCGGGCCCGGCGCAGCGTCTGGTGTGCCGCCTCGCGGTCGCCCGCCAGCCACATCTGGTGCGCCATCTTCGCGCTGAGCTGCGGCAGATCCTCCTGTACGCCGACCTCCTCGACCAGCGCGACAGCCTCCTGCTGCCAGCCGACCGCGCGGGCGAAGTCGCCGCGGGCGGCGGTCAGGTCGGCCAGCGCGCTCAGCGTGAAGGCGATCCCCCAGCGGTCGCCGACCGCCCGGAACCCGGCCAGCGCCGCGGCCAGGTCGGCCTCGGCCACCTCGGCCGGCTCGCCGAAGTTGAGCCGCACCTGCCCGACGATCATCCGGGCGATGGCGCGCAGCCACGGGTCCGGGTCGTCGTAGAGCGCCTGGCTGAGAGCGATCACCCGGTCCTGCTCCGGCGAGGTGTAGAGCGCGGCCATCGGCACCACCAGCCGCAGCCCGGGATGGCTGTCCGGGGACGGTTCGATCAGCTCCAGCGCCCGGCGGAACGACTCGCGCACCTCGGCGAAGCCGAGCGGCCCCTCGACGCCGTTGAGCGCCGCCAGGGTGTGCGCCAGCGCCAGCTCCTGCCGGTCCGCCTCGCCGTCCAGCGCGAGCGCGTCGAGACACAGGCTGGTGCCCTCGACCCGGTGCCCGCACAGCCACCAGTACCAGCCCAGGCTGGCGACCAGCGCGACCGCTGTGGCCTTGTCCCCGGCGGCGATCGCGGCCCGGACCGCGGCGTGCAGGTTGTCGTGCTCCGCGCGCAGCCGGGCCATCCAGGTGAGCTGCCCGGCGCCGCGCAGGTGCGGCTCGGCCTCGCGGGCCCGGTCCAGCAGCCAGCCGGCGATCGCCACCCGCATCGACTCGGTCTCGCCCGCCTCGGCCAGCCGCTCCAGGCCGTACTCCCGGATGGTCTCCAGCATCCGGTACCGCCCGTCCGGCCCGAGGACCAGCAGCGACTTGTCGACCAGCGCGCCGAGCAGGTCCAGGTCGGCGTCGCAGACCTGCTCGACAGCCGGCACGCCGGCGCCACCGGGGAACGCGGCCAGCCGCCGCCACAGCCGCCGCTCCGGCTCGCCGAGCAGGTCCCAGCTCCAGTCCACCACCGCGCGCAGCGTCTGATGCCGGGGCAGGGCGGTCCGGCTGCCGCCGGTGAGCAGCCGGAACCGGTCGGCCAGCCGGTCGGCGAGCACCGCCGCCGGCAGGGTGCGCAACCGGGCCGCGGCCAGCTCGATGGCGAGCGGCATCCCGTCCAGCGCCCGGCAGATCCGGACCACGTGCGCCACGGTGCCGTCGCTCAGGGTGAACCCGGCGGCCCGGTCCAGCAGCAGCCGGACCGCCGGGAAGCCGGCCGCGGTGGCCACGTCCGCATCCGGCGGCGGCGACTCCAGCGGCTCCACCGGGTAGAGCGCCTCGCCCGGGATGCCCAGCGGCTCCCGGCTGGTGGCCAGCACGCGTAGCCCCGGCGCGGCGCGCAGCAGCACGTCGGCGACCTCGGCGGCGGCCTCGATCAGGTGCTCGCAGTTGTCCAGGACGAGCACCATCTCGCGGGACGCCACCGCGTCTCGCAGCCGGGTGAGGGGATCGCGCGAGGAACCCAGGAGAACCTGCTCGCGTGGGTGCAACGCGGTGAGGACGGCCTGCGGGAGCTCGGCGGGATCGCGTACCGGAGCAAGCTCCGCACGCCAGACCGGACCCGGCAGCCGGCCGCCGGCCTCGACCGACAGCCGCGTCTTCCCGCTGCCGCCCGGACCGGTCAGGGTGACCAGGCGGTGCTCGCCGAGCAGGGCGCGGACGGCGCTGATGTCGGCCTCCCGGCCGACGAAACTGCTCAGCTCGGTGGGGAGGTTCCCGCGTGGCGGTTCCTCGGCGAGCAGCTCCAGGTGCAGGTGGGCGAGTTCGGGGGAGGGGTCGGTGCCGAGTTCGTCGGCCAGGCGCCGGCGGATCCGGTCGAAGGCGTCCAGGGCGCGGGCCGGGCTGCCGTTGTGCCGCAGGGCCCTGATCAGGAGGGCGGCCAGCGGCTCGTCCAGGGGGTGCTCGGCGAGCAGGGCCTCCAGGTCGGGCACCACGTCGCGGTGCGCCATCTCGGCGGTGAGCCAGGCCTTTTTGGTGGTGAGGTGCAGGTGGCGCAGCCGGGCCGCCTCGGCGGCGGCGATGTCGGGGAACTCGGGGTCGCCGCGCCAGAGTCGCAGGGCGTCGCCGGGGCTGCCGCTGTTCTCGAAACGGTATATATCTATATTTTGTGGGTCGATGGTCAGGCGGTAGCCGGTGGGAGTGGCTTCGACGCGCAGTTCCGGAGCGGTCCGGCGGAGCCGGGAGACCAGGGCTTGCAGGGCGTTCGTGGCGGCGGCGGGTGTCTTGTCGCCCCAGATGCCATCGATCAGGCGGTCCGCGGAAACGGTGCGGTTCGCATCGAGGGCGAGGAGGATCATCAGGGTACGCAGTCGGGTGCCGGTGATCGGCACGAGTTCTCCGGTGCCGGAGCGCAGCTCCAGCGGCCCCAGCACCCCGATGTCCACGCGTCGATTCTGCCCGCCCGGCTCATCCGTCGTCGCACCGCTGTTCCCGCCCGTCGTCCCTTGCCCGTCGTTCCTTGCTCGTTGTCTCTCTCCCGTTGTCTCTTGCCTGTCGTGCTTTGCTCGTCGGCCCTTGTTCGTCGTTCCGTCGTGAGATTGGCTGTTGCTCTGAGTTTCGAGATCCTGCCGGGGACGCCCGGGCTCGCCCTCGCCGAGGTGGCACATGTGCTGGTGCCCGGCCGTGGCCGCACCGCCACCGGCGACGGACTCACCCCTGAGGGTGCCGCCCGGGTAGCCGTCGCGGCTGATCTCTTCCGGACATTGGGCGCCGATCGCGGCGTGATCGTCTGCGCCGGCTACAAGTCTCCGGCCGACCACAAGGGCCGCCCGTGGACCACTCCGGAGGCGCCCGGCGAGGTGTTCTGCGGCGTCCCCGAGGCCGATCTCATGCGAGACGCGCTGCTCGCTTCCGGTGGGGACCCATTTCTCGTACGCGCGGAGCGCCACTCCGTCGACACGGTCACCAATCTGCTGCACGCCGAGAGTCACTTCGGCGATTCCCGGCCGGTGGCGATCGTCTCGCAGCGATCCCACCTGCAGCGCATCCTGCCGATCATCGCCCCGCGTACCCTGCGCCGGCCTTACCTCGGCGTGGTCGTCCCGCCGCTTTCGCCGGGGGCCGTTCCGTCGTCCATGCCGGGGGTCGTTCCGCCACCGGACTCCGAACACTTCCTGGCTGACCTGGCCAGCCGCGTGATCGCGGCCCGCCTGCCCGCGGACCCGGCCCGCGCCGCGACCGTCGCCACCCGCCGAGCCGTTCTGCTCTGGCGTCTGGCCCAAGCGCTCGGCAAACGCGAATACCTCTGATCCCGATCCCGGCTCGTTCCCGCACGCCGGGAGGTGCTTCAATGCGCCGGTGCCACAGCGACCCACCCCGCCCCTGGTCACCGTGATGTGCATCCTGCTCTGCATCGGCGGCGGCCTGACCGTCTTCTACGCGGCGCTCAGCCTCCGGAGCCTCTCGTTCCCGATCGTGCTCCAGGGCCTTTACGGCGTGTTCTACCTCTTCCTGAGCTGGCGCCTGCAGCGGGCCAACCGCTGGGCGTGGTGGGCGCTCGCGGTCCTCTGCGTGGTGTCCCTGCTGATCGAGGCGGTCCGCCTCGGGCTGCACGGCCTGACCGGCGTGCCCGGCCTCGTCTGGCCGCTGCTCTACCTGATCCTGCTGACCCGCCCCACGGTCCGCCACTGGTTCTTCACCCCGCAACCACCGCCGGTCCCGGAAATCCCCTGACCGGCCCGGTCACGGCACCGCGCGGCGGGCGATGCGCCGGACGCCGCACCGTCCCGATCGTCGCCGGGAACGGAAGCGGCGGCCACCGCGGCCGGAGCCGGGTGACCGCCGCTTCAGCGACGTGCGAGGTCAGACGTTGTAGTACATCTCGAACTCGTGGGGGGTCGGGCGCAGGCGGACCGGGTCGATCTCGTTGGTCCGCTTGTAGTCGATCCAGGTGGAGATCAGGTCGTCGGTGAAGACGCCGCCGGCGGTGAGGAACTCGTGGTCGTTCTCCAGGGAGTTGAGCACGGCGTCCAGCGAGCCCGGCACCTGCTTGACGCTGCCCCACTCCTCCGGCGGCAGGTCGTACAGGTCCTTGTCGATCGGAGCCGGGGGCTCGATCTTGTTCTTGATGCCGTCCAGGCCGGCCATCATCTGGGCGGAGAAGGCCAGGTACGGGTTGGACGACGGGTCCGGCACGCGGAACTCGACGCGCTTGGCCTTCGGGTTGCTGCCGGTGACCGGGATGCGGGTGCAGGCGGAGCGGTTGCGCTGCGAGTAGACCAGGTTGACCGGGGCCTCGTAGCCGGGCACCAGGCGCCGGTACGAGTTGACCGTCGGGTTGGTGAACGCGAGCAGCGACGGCGCGTGGTGCAGCAGGCCACCGATGTACCAGCGGGCCGTGTCGGACAGGCCGGCGTAACCGGTCTCGTCGTAGAACAGCGGCTCGCCGCCCAGCCAGAGGCTCTGGTGGGTGTGCATGCCGGAACCGTTGTCACCGAAGAGCGGCTTCGGCATGAAGGTCGCCGTCTTGCCGTGCTCCCAGGCGGTGTTCTTGATGATGTACTTGAACAGCTGCATCTGGTCGCCGGCGTGCAGCAGCGTCGAGAACTTGTAGTTGATCTCGGCCTGGCCGGCGGTGCCGACCTCGTGGTGCGAGCGCTCGACGGTGAAGCCGGTGTCGATCAGGCGGCGGACCATCGAGTCACGCAGGTCGGAGTAGTGGTCGACCGGGGAGACCGGGAAGTAGCCACCCTTGTACGCGGTCTTGTACCCGCGGTTGCCACCCTCCTCCTCACGGCCGGAGTTCCACGCGCCCTCGATCGAGTCGATGTAGTAGAACGCCTGGTGCGCGGAGGTCTCGTGGCGGATCGAGTCGAAGATGTAGAACTCCGCCTCGGCGCCGAAGTAGGCGGTGTCGGCGATGCCGCTGGAGGCGAGGTACGCCTCGGCCTTCTTCGCCACGTTCCGCGGGTCACGCGAGTACGCCTCGCGGGTGAACGGGTCGTGGATGAAGAAGTTCAGCGCGAGCGTCTTCTGCTGGCGGAACGGGTCGACGAACGCGGTCGCGACGTCGGGCAGCAGCATCATGTCGGACTCGTGGATGGCCTGGAAGCCGCGGATCGAGGACCCGTCGAAGGCGAGGCCGTCGGTCACCACACTGTCGTCGAACGACTCCACCGGGATGTTGAAGTGCTGCATCACGCCGGGGAGGTCACAGAAACGTACGTCGACGAACTTGACGCCCTCGTCTTTGAGGTATCGCAGGAGTTCCTCGGGATTGGCGAACACACGTCCTCCTGGCACAGTTTTCCGATACCGGGCGGCCGGGGCCGCCATCTGGCAAGGCTGGTCGCGACGTTATGGGTACGGAGTTGCCCCGGCGTATCCCTATTGTTTCCGCCGTGTTACGTAACCGGATGATCAGGCACGGCGCGAGCGCGAGGCCGACGTTCGGACCCTATCGCGTACGCTCGGCGGTCGTGGCAGCTTCCGCGAACGACGTACCCCTTGCCGCGGCCCGCCCGGAGCCCGCGGGTGGTGGGCAGCGCCTGATCGCGCTGCTCATCGACTGGGTCCTCTGCCTTCTGGTGGCGAGCCTCTATGCCAGTCCGAACCGGGTGGCCTGGCCGCCGGTGGTCCTGCTGATCCTGATCAACACGTTCTTCCTCGGGCTGTTCGGCCAGACGCCCGGGATGCGGCTGGCCCGGATCCGCTGCGTCGCGTTCGCCGACGGCGGCGCGATCGGCCTGGGCCGCGGGCTGATCCGGGCGGTGCTGCTGGCGCTGCTGATCCCCGCGCTGATCGCCGACGGCGACGGCCGTGGCCTGCACGACCGCGCCGCCGGATCGATGGTCGTCCGGCGGGCGCGCGACTGATCAGGGCGCCGGCCGCTCTCCGGCGTACACCCCGCGGTAGAGCTCGGATCGCTCGGCCGTGTCCTCCCACCCGGCGAACCGCACGCGGATGTAGTGGTTCGCCGGTGCCCCCAGTTTCACGCCTCTGACCCGTCCTTCCGGCATCCGAGAACGACTACGGTGACGGCCGCTCCGCGAGCCCCGCTGTTCGTGCGTCCATCGGGTGCAGCAACGGTGACGGCAGGATCCGATCCTCGAGGAAGCGGATGACCGGGTGGTCCAGCACCGCGTCGCGCCGGACCACCGAGTGCACGTTCCCCGCGCGGGTGTCGGCGAGGGCGGCCAGATCGTCGAGCAGAGCCGCGAATTCCGCGGTACCGGTGTAGAACACGACGCCTTCCTGCCGGTCCTCGACACCCCAGGGCCGGACGAACCGATGGCTCTGCCCGGCCAGCTCGTCGTTCGGGGTCACCGCGTACCAGGACTGCAGCAACTCCAACAGGCGCACCATGTCCGGATCCACCAGCTCGCCGTCGGCCTCGGGCGGTAGTGCCGACTCCAGCCAGGGCGGGCCGAGCCGGGTGAGGTCGTCGACGAACGTGAACTCCGGACCCATGTTCACGGTCACGGTGTAGACCCCACGGTAGAGCTCGGATCGCTCGGCCGTGTCCTCCCACCCGGCGAACCGCACGCGAACGTAGTAGTTCGCCGGTGATCCGACCTTCACGCCTCTGACCCGTCCTTCCGGCTAGGAGTTGCCGCCACCGAGCACGCGCCGGATCTCCGGCTCGTAGACCGGTTCGTCCCGCTTGCTGGTGACGACACCGCCACCCGGCGTCTGGATCTCGAACGCCCGCTCGTCGGTGACGATGCCGGGAGCCTCGTCGTCCTGCGGTCCGACAGGCATCGGGTCGATGGTGGTCCGCCGCTTGCTGAGCTCGGGAGAAACGGTACCCGGCTGGTGCTGCCCGGCGGCCGCGGCCTGGGTGGCGGCCCGGCTGCGGAGCCCGCGGGGGATCTCCTCCAGCCGGGAGACCCCAGCGCCGGCGATCGGTGCCGCGGGCGCCTCGAGCATGCCCGAACCGGCCTCGGTGGTCGCCTGCTCGGACCCGAAGTAGTCGGCCCAGGCGGTCGTCTGCCGGTCCCGCTGCGGCGTCTCGCGGCGCCGGGCCGGCGCCGGCGGCGTGGCCGGCGTGCTCGGCCGGTTCAGCACCGGCGGCGCGGTGCCCTCCGGACGGAACGCGTCGTTGCTGCCGTTCACCGTCGGGTGCAGTTCCTCGGTGCTGCCGGGGCGGCGGCGGTCCCGGTCGCCGGCCGGATTCTTCAGTACGGGCGGCATCCCCCCGGGCGGCCGGCTGAAGCTCTCCTCACCCTCGTACGGCGTGCCGTACTGCCGGGAACGGTCGTCGCCGCGGCGGCGGTCGCCGGGCCGGCCCGGCTGCGACGGGTTGGTACCGCCGGGGCGGCGCAGGGTGCGGCCGGGCGGCTGACCGGTGCCGGGCGGCTGTGCGGGGCTGCGCCCGAAGGAGTTCCGGCCGAGCTGCCCGGGGTTGGGCGGCAGGCTGGGCGCCGAGCCGCCCGGCTTGAGCCCGGGGGACAGGGTGCCCGGCGCGTTCTGCGTCAGGCCGGGCCCGAAGGCCGGCGGTTTCGCGCCACCGGGCAACGCGGGCGGCAGCTGGCCCGGCAGGTTGGTGAGCGGCGGCACCGATTTCGGCGGCTGGACGCCGGTCTGCCCGGGTTTCACCGGCAGCACCGGCAGCAGCGGCGGCTGGGTACCCGGCAGCTGGCCGTGATCCTGGTTGCCACCCGGCTGGTCGCCCGGCAGGTCCGGGAGTTTGACCTGGTCGCTCGGGTTGGTAGGCAGTTTCGGCGTCTTGTTCTGCCCGGGCAGCGGCGGCGGGGTGCCGCCGAAGGCCGGCGGCGGCGGCGCGCCGGCGCCGCCACCGGGCAGCTTGGGCAGTTGCGGGGTCGGCGGCTTGCCCGGCGTGTTGAGCACCGCGTCCATCGGCCGGACCGGCGGTCCCATGCCGCCCGCGAGCTTGCCGATGTAGCCGTAGATCTCGTTGCCGTAGTAGTAGGCGATCCGCTGGGCCCGCTCCTGGTAGTCCTTCTTGACGTCGTTGATGTCGTCGCGGGCCTCGTTCTTCTCCGAGTCGCTCCACGTCGTGTTCCAGTGGGTCAGCCAGTGGCCGAGCTGGTCCATTCCGGTGACGTCCGCCGCGGCGCCCAGATCCGTCTTGTACTTGTCCACCAGATCGTCGATGGAGTCCTGGGCCGCCTTGGTGATGAGCACGAGGTGCCGCAGCTGGGTGACGTTCACCTGGGCCGCGTCCATCCACACGTCGAGGTAGGCCAGCGACTGGCCCGGACCCATCTTCAGGAAGGCCTCCCGCGCCTTCGGTGACTTCCACGACTCCCGCTCCAGCGCCTGGCTCTCCGCCAGCAGGAACGACCGCACCTCGCTCATCAGCGTCCAGGCGTTCTGCCACTGGTCGGCGAGCACGGCGATCCGCTCCGGGTGCATGTTGTGGATCTGCCGGTGGATCTGCTCGATGGTGGTGTGGTTGTCCCCACCCGCCTGCTGGGTGAACGGCGCGTCGGACGACGAATGGCTGCCATAGTGGGTCGTCCCGCTGTACGGGCTGTAGCCGTAGTTCGGGTCGGCGGCGGCGCCCCAGTAATCCACACCCATCGGTCAGCCCCTCGTCCCCTCCGGGTAGTAGTCGTCCGCGATCTCCTTCGTCACGGCCTTCTCGCTCTTGGTCTCCTTGCCGTAGACCACCCGGTCGCTTTCCTTCATGTCCGTCTTGTCGTCGGTGTCGGTGTTCGGCGTCCTGGTCACGTCGGTCCGCACGCCGTCGGCGTCGACGTCGGTGCTCCGCTGGCTGGTCACCCCGCCCTTGCCGTCGGTGGACGTGGTCACCTCGTGGACCACCTCCCCGTTCGCGTAGCGCTTCTCGCTGGTCGTGGTGCCGGTCACCGTCTTGCCGGACGACGTCGTCTCCTTGGTCGTCTGCACGTTCGTCGTCGCGTCGTACGTCGTCTCGGTCCGCGTGGTGAACGTGGAGACGACGTGCCCCTTCTTGTCGTAGACGGTGGTGGTGACGATCGTGGTGCCGCTGTTCGGGATCGTGGTCGTCTCGATGGTGCGGCGCTGGCCGTTCGCCACCGAGGTCTGCAACGTCTGGTACGGCCCGTTGGCGACCGTGCCCTGGTCCACCCACTCGGCGCTGTCCGCCGCGGGGCCGGCCTCCTTGCTGCCCTCGGCGAGCGCGTCGGAGTACGTCTTGCCGAGGTAGGACGGCAGGCCGTCGGGCCGGGGCACGGACTTGTCACCGAAGGCGAACAGGACATCGTTCATCGAGGCGGCGGAGACCGCGTCACCGTGCTCGTAGATGTCGGCGACCGTCTGCGCGGCCGAGCCGATGTTCATCAGCGACTGCCCGAGGTTGGACAGGTAGGTGTTCAGCTCGCTGGCGTTCGCGCTCATCTGGGAGCGGATCCAGGCCGCCTCGCCGAGCACCTCGCCGTCCCACGCCGTGGTGGGCAGCTCGAAGAGCTGGCTCAGGTGGGTGCGCCGGCTGGACAGGTCGAGCTGGGCCTTCATCATCAGCTTCGCGTACTCGCGGAGGCCGTCCAGGTCGACGTCGACCTTCGGACCGTCGTGGAGCCACGGTGTATTGGTGTTGGCGGCTGTCTGCTTGTCGTACGGATTCGCGATGCCCTGATCGTCGAACGGAGCCTGCTCTCCCATGACGCCTCCCCGACGGGTCGTGTCCGGCCATCGTCGCGCCAGATTAGTATGACGGCCGATGATCAGGCGGACGTTATAGAGTACGCCTTCGTCGATGCGGGGGTTCGAACCAACTTGAGCCACCCGGTGTACGACAGGACATAGCCCAATGGCGCGGCGAGAACGCTCCGGAAAGCCTCGGCCCCGGCGCGCCGACTACGAGAATCGGGGTGAACCACCTTGTCAGGAACTCCGGGTATGGGACAGGTCCATGCCACGCAGGAACAGCTCAACGCGATGGCCCAGCGATGCGAGGAAACGGGACAGAGCGTCGCCCGGGGCATGGCCCAGCTGCTCGACCGCATCCAGTCGCTCGGCGGCGGTGGGTTCCAGGGCACCGCGAACAACGCTCTCCAGGACGTGTCGGTTCAGCTGAACGACGGTCTCACGAAGATCATCAACGCGCTGGACGAGCTCGCCGGGAAGATGAGCAGCGCCTCCAAGCAGTACGGCGTGCACGACGAGGACGCCGCGCAGGAGATCCGCGCCGCGGCCGCCTCGACCGGCGACAGTTCCGTCATCAGCATCCTTCGCGGCTGACGCAGACGAAGATCGGAGAGGCGAATCATGAGCATCACCTACAACTTCGGCCAGATCAACGACGTCGCCGCGGCCATCGGCACCTTCGAGGGCCAGATGGACCAGCAGCTCAACGATCTCTACACCGCCTTCACCCAGCTGTTCGCCCAGGACTGGACCGGTGCCGCCGGCACCGCCTGCGACGAGGCGCGGCAGAAGTGGAACCAGGGCGCCACCGAGATCAAGACGGCGCTGGCCAGCGTCGGTGTCAAGCTCGGCGCGTCCGCCGAGCGGATGCAGCAGATCGACCAGCAGATCGCGTCCGGGATGTGAGCCCGACCGGCCGCCGGCCATCGCCGGCGGCCGGTCGGTCCCTCATGATGGAGCGGTTGATCGGGGAGGTGTGGGATGGCAGACGTTCCGGGGCGGCCCAACTGGGGTGCGCTCAACGCGATGCTCGCGGACCTGCGGAAGGCCACCGCTGACATTCCCGCCATGCAGCAGCGGATGCTCGAGGTCACCGGGACGGCGTGGTCGCCGGACAAGATGATCAAGGCGGTGGTCGGGCCGCGGGGTCACCTGCTGGAGTTGGACATCGACCCCCGGGTGCTGCGCCAGCCCAACTCCAAGGCGCTCTCCGCGAGCATCGTGCAGACGGTCCGCGCGGCGATCGAGGACGCCGGCCGGCAGAGTCGCGAGGTGCTCGCCGAGAGCATGCCGGGCGACCTGAGGGCCCTCGGCGGGCAGGCCGGCATCGAGAACTTCGTCGGCAGCCACGACGCCGAGGTCCGGCGGCAGATGGGAGAGCGCCGTGGGTGAGTTCGTGCAGATCCGGACGAGTCCCGCCTCGCTGATCGAGATCGGCCATCGCATGCAGGGCGCCGGCGAGGACCTGGAGAAGAAGGTCGCCGAGATCGGACGCGGCATCACCGCACACGAGAATGATCGCGCGCTGCCGCCGAACGACAAGTACACCGCGGAATACCGGACGAAGTACACCGAGGCCGTCAAGGACTCCGAGGGGAATTCGTCGCCCTCCAACGAGGCGGTCGTCAAAAGTTGTGGATTTTGCGGCACCATGCTGATTCGTGTCGGTGAGACCGTGGCGAACGCCATGGTCAACTACCAATCAGCCGACGAGGACGCCGCCGGCGACATCCGCAAGGCGGTCTGAGTGCGGTTCCCGGCCCGATGAGCGGCGGCGACGATCACGAGTTCCTGACCTCCCTGGTCGACTGGTTCGCGGAGATCGAGCAGTGGATTCCCGGCGCGCACACCGCCGTCGGCGAGATCATCCTTGGCGAGATCCCGCTCGCGAACGCCAACGCCATCTACGACCTGGCGGACCAGTGGGGCCTGCTGGCCGAGGCCATGCAGGAGGCCTACCAGGACATCTCGATGATGGCGAACCCGATCCTGGAGAACTGGTCGGGTGACGGCGCGGCCCAGGAATTCGTCGAGCAGTGGTTCGCCTACCTCGAAGGGTTGCGGGGCAACGCGGACAGCGCGGCAGGCATGCGCAACTTCGTGCAGAACTACGGCCTCGAGGTCGAGCTGCTCAAGTACATGGCGGCACTCAACCTGTTCATGCTGGCGGCCTCGCTGATCCCGCTGATCGCGGCCGCGATCCCGACCGGTGGCGCCTCGCTCGGCCCGGCCATGGGCATGGTCGCCGCCACCAAGCTGGCGGTCAAGAAGCTGGGCGAGGCGACCCTTCACAAGATCTCCCAGATGACCCTGCGGACGAGCCTGCGGGCCCTGGGCAGACTCTTCACCAAGCTGCCCGGCATGGTCGCCAAGGGAGTGCCCCGCGCGATCGGCCGGGGCGCCGCCGCGGCCGGTCGCGGAGCCGCCGCCGCCGGCCGAGGGGCGATCAACCTCGGCAAGTACGGCCTGCGCGCCGGCGGCCGCGGGCTGCGCAACTTCGGCAAGTCGGTGGCCGGCAAGATGACCCGCGACGAGCTGCGGAAACTGCCCGGCCAGGTGCTGCGCTCACTGCGACCGCGGGAGATGATGGCGCGCGGCATCTCCAAGGCGGTCGCCAACAAGCTCGCCGCGCAGCAGCTGCGCGGCCTGGCCCGGAAGGGCTTCAAAGGGGCGCTCAAGAACCAGACCCGCCAGGCACTCAAGCGCGAGCTGTCCAAGGAGATCCGCCAGCAGCTGCTGAACAAGTGGGCCGGCGTCGAGATGCGCAAGGCCGCCGAGACCGCCACCGCCAAGGAGCTGGAGAAAATGGCGGCGGGCGCGATCGAGAAGTCGGCGCTCGGCCGGGAGTTCGGCAAGTTCGTCGGCACCCGGATCGCCCTGGGCGGCGCCATGATGGGCGGCGGCGACCTGATCGCCCAGGGCCTCCAAATGGCCTCCGGCAACCGCGCCGAGCTGGACTTCGGCCACCTCGGCAACAGCACGTTCCAGGGCGCGGCCTTCGGCGCGGGCATGTTCGGCGGTCCGCTCGGGCACGCCGTCGGTGGCGCGTTCGCCGGGGGCACGACAGCGGCGGCCGGTGAGGTCATCGCCAGCTCCCAGGACCCGAACCACCAGTTCAGCTGGACCAACGTCGGCCACGGCGCGGTGCAGGGCGCGGCGGCCGGCGCCGTCTTCGGCGGGCAGACGCACCTCGAGCACGCCAACCTCGGCGGCGGCGAACTTCGCATCGGGCAGGAACTGCACGTGCTGCCCGGCCACGAGGGCGGGTTCAACGTCGTCTCCTCGATGCCCGACGGCGGCTCGCACCTGCTGCTCACCAGCGACGGATACGTCACCTTCCAGAACGCCGACGGCACCGGCATGCACCCCACCGAGATCGCCGACCGGCCGGACGTGCAGGCGGCCAAGTCCGAGCACTGGGGCCCGTCGGCGGCGCCCGGCCCGGAGTCGGCACCACCCGCCCGCGTGGAAGCGGGAGGTGGCGGCACCACCGTGCGGCAGACCCCGGCGGCCGGTGACGGGGCCGGCAGGTCCGCAGGGGGCGGGTCGTCGAGCGGTGACGGAGGCAGCCGGTCCGGTGGCGCCCCGGCGGGCGGTGATCGCACGCAGGTCCGTGCCGGTGGTGACGCTCCGGCGGGCGGTGATCGCACGCAGGTCCGTGCCGGTGGTGACGCTCCGGCCGCCGATCGCTCCGGCGGCGACCGCGCACCGGACACGACCGCTGCGCGTCCGGATCACGACACCGCCGCCGGGTCCGCTCGCGATGGGGCGGACAGCTCGCGTACGACGGATGCCCGCCCGCCCGGTGGTGACCCGCCCACCCCGGCACGTGACGGAACGTCCACTTCGGATCATCAGGTGCCGGCCCGGCAGGAACCGGCCGGCGACCCGGTGCCGGCGGGTGACCGCGCGGTGGCCGGTGGAGACCGTCCCGCCGTGGGCGCCGACCGCCTGCCCGGCGCCGCCGATCACTCGTCCCCGTCGGGCGACCACACCACTGCCGCATCCGGCGACCGCGCCGCACATGACGGCTCCCCGGCCGGCCGCGCCAACGAGCCCGCCGCCCGGACCAGCGAACTCGCCGACCGTTCCAGCGAGCCAGCCGCCCGTTCCAGCGAGCCCGCCGACCGCGCTGGTGCGTCTGCGGATCGGGTCGCCACACCCGCTGACCACAGGCCGTCGACAGTGGAACAGGTTGGTGGCGATCGGGTTGGTGGCGAGCGGGTCGGCGGCGATCGGGTGGGCGGTGATCGCGTAGGCCCCGAGCACCTTGGTGCGGATCGGGCCGGTGGAGAGCCCGCCACGATCGATCGCGCCGGGGTCGATCGCATCGGGACCGAACCTGCCGGGATGGATAGCAGCGGGGGCGATCACGCCCGTGTGGAACGGCCGGACGGTGACCGTGAAGCACCGGCACGGGATACCGGCGAGCCGCGCGGTGGAACGGAGCGCCGGGACAGCGGCGTCGCGCCCGCCACGGGGCCGATCGACATCCCGCGGCGCACCGAGGCCGGCGGGTCGGTGGCGCGCGGTGAGACGTCCGGTGTGGACCGTGGGTCTGGACCGGCACACCGTGACGGCTCGACCGGTGAGCGCCCCGCGCGGCCCGATGAGCCGTCAACCCACACCGAGAGCGGCGCCAACCCTCCCCACGACGGCCCGCCACACGACCCGACCGGGGTCCGGCCGGAAGATTCGGCTGCGCCGCGGCCCGACGATCGGACCACGGCGCAGCCGGACGACGCTGATTACCCGATGCGCGACGCGGGAGCCGAGGTCGGGCACCCGGCGAATCCGGAGACGATCCGGCAGGGCACCGTGCGGATGGAGCTGCACCCGGACTTCCCCGCAGTCGTCGAGTACCTCGATCAGCACGGATTCAAGCTGGTGGTGGACCCAGAAGGCGCTCGGGTGGTGCAACGCGACGTCTACGATGTCACCGGTAAGCACCTGCTGCGTACCGAACGGGAGGTGCGCTACCTCGACGGTATGCGCTTCCTCGACCTGGAACACGAGGTGGACCATGTCCACCAACTCGTGGATCGGTTCGACGGCAAGCTGGCAACCGAGGCACAGCGGGAGCGCCCGGGCAACACGCCGAAGGACTATCTGAACGCTCCGGGGAAGCTGAACGCATCCCAAGACAGGATCGTCGAGTACCACGTGCGCTTGCAGGAGTACATCCGGCTGGCCGAGCGAGGCGTCGACCGACATGTGTTGGAGCAGCACGCCAGCGGTGTCGAGATGCAGCGCGCCAAGTATCAGAAGGTCGCGCTCGGCCGGCACAACGATGAACGCGCAAGATGGACCAGAACTTATTTTCCCGACATTCACGAATTGCGGCAGCGGTACGAACAACTACGAGCATTTGAGCATGACGACGGCTCGGTGACCCGCTCGTATCCGGAAGTGCGCGATGGTCGGCCGATGTCCAAGGCGCCGATCGGTGATCACGGTGAGCGGGCCGGTGAGGCAGCGCCGAGTGAGGCACGCGATGCCGGCGCGGAACCACGGCGGGAATCGCCGTCGGGCAGCCACCGGCATCCTGCCCCGGGAACCGAGGCGCCGCGGCTCGTTCCGATCGACGTGCCGGCGCCCGAGCAGCCGGTCGCGGCCGCGCACGAGGTCACCGCGACGGTCAACAGCGAACTGGGCGAGCTGGTCTACCACGGGCGGGAGGCGGGTGCGGCGGATCAGCCGTACCGGGCGGACTGGGACGCGGACAACCAGCGGCTGCGGGTGCACTACGGCGACGGCGTCGCGGTCGACGTCAAGATCCAGGTCAACGAGTCGATCCCGCCCGGGCATGCCGTCGTCGTCCGGCCACATCTGGAGCCGGTCGACGGTGGTGGCTGGCGGCAGCACGGGGACGCCGGGGTGGGGCTCTCCGCCCACGTGCCTTCGGAACCCACGGCGCGTGCCGCGTACGTACGGGAAAGTCTTCATGAGGCCTGGCGTGCGCTGCACAGTGAGGTGGGGGAACACCTGAGCCCCCGGGCCGAAAGGCCCGCGCACGATCTCGGCTCGCCGCATGACGGGCAGCCTGCGCATGACGGAACGCCTCCGCATGACGGGCAGCCTCCGCATGACGGAACGCCTCCGGACGCCTTGCGGCCCGAGGAGAGGATGCGGGTTCTCGAGGTCCTGCGGGGAGAGGTCGTCGAGCAGCCCGCCGACGTGGTGAACCGCCATGCGGCGGCCAGGACGGAGCCGCCGCCGGTCGAGCGGCTCGGGCCGGACGAGGTCACGACGCGGCTGCGGATGCGGGGCGGGCCGGAGCAGCTCGGGCGGTGGGCCGGGGATCATCTGGCCGAGCAGTCGGAGCACGGCGGGATGCGGCCCAAGTCGGCCGAGGAGATCGCCCGGACCGTGGACCGGCTGGCCGACCAGGCGGTGGACCAGGTGCGGCGGGGCGCCGAAGAGGCCGGCTCCCGGCAGCCCGTGCGCGAGCAGCCGCACGAGCGGGCCGCTCGTGAGCAGGCTGCGCGGGAGCAGGCCGCTCGTGAGCAGGCTGCCCGGGAGGAGGCCGCGCGGGAGCAGGCCGCTCGTGAGCATGCCGCACGTGAGCGGGCTGCCCGGGAACAGGCCGCACGCGAGCATGAGCGGCCTGGGCGGGAAACGCGCGATGACGTTCGGTATGAGCATGAGGTGGGGCAGCGGCCCGGTGGCGGGGACGGGCCGCGGCTTCCGGGGGAGCCGCGTTCGTCGCTGCGGGACTTCTTCTCCGACACCATGGAGGCGAGTCCGGAATGGACCGAGGCGGTCAAGCGGGAGTTCAGCCGGGAGCTGTCCGGGCGTGACTTCGGCGGCCTCGACGTCCGGGTCGACCGGGTGGACGTGGGCAGCCGCTCCCTCGAGGTGAAGATCTCGGCGATCGACCCGGTGACCGGGGCCGAGGCGGGCAGCGCGATCCGCCGGTTCAGCGTCGAGGGTGGCCGGTTCGAGGTCCATCACTACGACTTCAGCATGCACGAGGACTACCAGAACCGGGGCTTCAGCCACGCGTTCAACGGCCACATGGAGGGCTGGTACGTCGACTCCGGCGTCGACCGGATCACCATCCAGGCCGGCAAGTCGGTGGGCGGCTACGCCTGGGCCAGCGCCGGATACGACTGGAACCACGCGACGGACCGGCAGGCGAACCTGGTGCTCGGCCGGCTGGAGCGGGAGATCGGGCAGTTCCAGAGCGACATGAACGCGCTGGTGAACGCCGCTCGCCGGCCCGAGGAGGAGGGCAGCACCATCCGGTTCCTCCTCGACCGCCACGGCTATCCGGACGTGGCGACGGCGCTGGAGGGGCTGGCGCACCAGCGGGCCGAGGCGTCGGACCTGCTCGCCCGCGCGCGGGCCACCGGTTACGGCAATCCCGGATTCCCGTCACCGCACGAGATCAGCCAGGTCGGGCGGACCGACCAGACCGGTCCGCGGGGCACCTGGATCGGCAAGCGGACCATGCTGGGCTCGGGTTGGCACGGGGCGAAGGCGCCGGAACGGCACCCGGAGGCGCCGCTGCGCACGGAACCGGAGGCGCCGCCGCGCACGGAACCGGAGGCGCCGCCGCGCACGGAACCGGGGGCGCGGCCGGACCACGACGCCGGGCTGGACCGGATCCGCCGTGCGCTGGACCCCGACTACGACCCCGCGCGGCGGCCCGAACCGGCGGAGACACCACGGCCCACGGAATCCCGCGACGGGTACCCACGGCACGAGGCACCGCGCGACGAGAACGCGCGGCAGGAGGCACCGCGCGACGGCTTCACGCCGCACGGCGACACTCCGGGTGACGGTTACCCGGCGCACGACGCGCCCTGGGCGCGCGGTGAGACGCCGGACGTCATCGACATGATCCCGCGTACCGCCGAGGAGGCCGCCGCCTGGAACGCCGCCATCGGTGACGCGATCTCCGCGAAGTTCGAGGGCAAGCAGTTCGCCGGCCTGGGCATCGAGGTGATGGGTTCGGATCACCCCAACTACCAGCATGACCTGGGCTCGGTGCGAACCGAGCCGGACCGGGTGACCGTCAAGTTCACCGTGAAGTCGCCCGACGGCACCAGGACTGTCGGGCATGGCGGCTGGGAGTTCCGGCGGGAGCCGGACGGCGGGCTGACCGTCAAGATCGACGCGCTCTTCCTGGACAAGGACGTCCAGGGCCGGGGCATGGCGACCGACCTGAACTACTTCATGGAGCACTGGTACCAGCAGTCCGAGGCACCGCGGATCCGGCTCGAGCTGCACGCCGTGCAGGCCGGCGCCTACGCCTGGGCAAGGGACGGCTTCACCTGGGAGCCGCATGGCGGCGGCCGGGTGATGAACGCGCTCCGCGGCCAGATCAACGAGATCGACAGCCACCTGTCGCGGCTGTCCCGCCTCGGCGAGACCGAACTCCAGCCGCTCTACGAGAAGTACGGCGGACGCACGCCGGAACAGGTCGCCGCCCACATGCGCGAGCACCGTGCCGAGGCGGCCGCGCTGGTCGACCGCGCGGACCAGGTCAGCCGGGGCCTCCGGCCGCCCGGCGACTACCCGACGGCGCGGGAGGTCCGGGTCGTCGGCTGGTCCTTCCAACGAGGCGCCGACGCGCACTGGGTGGGCAAGGACGCGCTGCTCAACGGCGGTGACTGGCACGGCTACAAGGTGCTTCGCGGCCCGATCACCGCGGCCGAGGTGCCCGGCGGCGAGTTCCACGGGCACGCCCGCGACGTCGCGAACCCCGAGGCGGTACGCGCCATCGCCGAACCCGCCCTGCGCGAGCGGATACCCGTCGATGCCCGCCACACCGTCGACGTGGTGCCCGCCGACAGCCTGCCGAACGGGGCGGTGGCCCGATCGATCCCGGTCGACGCGGCCGGCCGGCCGCTGCCCGACGGGCACCTGCCACCGTCCGGCGGCGGCTACCGGATCGAGGTCTCCGACCGGGCCGGTGACCTGGCCGTGCCGCGAGCCATCGCGCACGAGGTGGCCGAGATCGGGGCGATCGAGCTGCGCGCCCGCGACGGCCTCGACCTGCATCCGCCGGACACGCTGCGGCCCGGCGAGGCCGGCCCGCAGCGGGGGCTCAGCCCGCACGACCTGGGACGGCTCGCCGAGCGTGACTACCTGCGGGCGCTGGCCGAGGAGCCGGAGCACACCGCGTACGCGAGAAGTGAGCTTGATGCTCTTGACCGGCACCTCGGTCTGTCCCCGGACGATCCGGGCGCGGCCACCCGCCGGGAGATCATCGGCGAGACCGGTCCGGCCGGGCGCCGCGACACCCGGCCGCTGCGCCTGCTGGCCTTCGACGACACCGCCGACGGTCCGCTGCAGCACGGGACGCTGCGCCGGCTGGCGGCCGGGCTGGGCGCCACCGGCGACCACGTGCGGCTGCGGATCCCCGGCATCGAGGGTGGCGAGCTGGGCCCCGGGCTGCACGGCGTCCCGGCCGATCCGATCCCCGGCATCACCGGGCGGATCAGCCCGCTGCTGCGGCCGGACCACCTGCCCGCGGACACCGACGTGCTGGTCGGTTACGGACAGACGGCCGGCGTCGCGGAGGCGCGGCGGGACGCTTTCCCGGACGCCCGGGTGGTGCAGATCCTGGACACCGTGCCTGTCGATCCGAAGCACCTGGACGTGATCGCCAAGGCCGACGTGGTGGTGGCGATGGGCCCGGAGGTCGCCGACGGGCTGCGCAGCGCGCTGCAGGCGCACGGCCGGGAGCCGATCCCGCCGGTGCACGAGGTGGTGCCGCCGATCGACGGGGGCCCGATCCCGCCGGTCCGCGAGCCGGGCGCGGGCGGCTACCGCATCCTGGTCGCCAACGACGACTTCGGCGCGCACGCCCAAGCCGCCGACGCCGTCCGGGAACTCCGCGAGCAGGGCGTCGACGCCCGGCTGCGGATCGCGCTCCCCGGCGGCGACGACGTCGCGATGGGCTGGCACCGGCTGGCACTCTCCGACCGGGCCGGCGCCGAGGTCGAGATCGTGCGCCTGCCCGACGATCCGGCTGGGCGCCGGGAGCTGTGGCACGGCGCTGACGTGCTCATCGACCCGCGCACCACCGGAATGCTGGACTCGGCGGTCACCTCGGCGGCCGGGCACGGCGTACCCGTGGTGGTGGCGGCCGAGAGCGGCGCCGGACGCCTGTTCACCGATCCGCTGCGGATCAGCGACGGGCTGGGCGACCACGCGGTCGGCGACCGGTCCACCTTCACCGACCACGTCAGACGTACGCTCGACGACCTGCCCGCCGCCCGGGACCGCGCCGCGGAGCTCCGCCTCGACCTGCTGCGGCGTTACCACCCGGAGGCCACCGCCCACGCCGTGCACGACGCGATCGCCGGCCTGGGCGACGGCGTGCACCGGGTCGACGACGCCACCTTCCACCGGACCCTCGATCCGCGCGACGTGGTGCTCCGCCACAACGACGAGGCGCCGGCCGCCGAGGGCACCACCCGCGTCATGACGGTCTGCACCGAGTACAACTCGACGGCCGGCGGCGTGATCACCGCGAACCGGGAGCTGAGCGAGAGCTTCGCCGCGGCCGGCGCGGACGTGTACGGCCGGGTCACCCGGGTCGACGAGGGTGATCTCGCGCTGACCCGGACGGAGACGCCGGAGGGCATCCACGTCCGGGGCGTGACCGAGGTCTGGGGCGTCACCGATCACAAGGGCGGCCCCGACACCCGGGCCATGTCGATGCTCCTGGAGAACCTGCCGCCGCACGTCGACGTGCTGGTCGGCAACTCCCGGTTCGGTGGCGGCGCGGCCCGGATCCTGCAGGAGCACGTCTACCCGGACGCCGAGTACGTGCACGTGCTGCACACCTCGCCCGAGGTGCTGGACGCCGTTCGCGGCAACCCGGCCGAGGGACGCGGTCACGCCGCGACCGAGAAGGCCCTGATGGCGGGCGCCTCGCTGGTCACCGGCATCGGTCCGCTGCTGGGGCAGGAGGCCGCCCGGCTGGCCGGTTCCGCCGACGGCGGCCCGCCGGCGCACACCATCATCTCCGACATGCCCCGCGACCCGCACGATCCGCCGGGCCGCGCCGGCCGCGAGGGGTACACACTCTACGTGCAGGGCCGGGCCGGCGACCCGATCAAGGGTGTCGACTTCGCCGCCGGACTCGTCCACGACCTGCGGGCGGACGGGGTCGACGTACGCCTGGTGGTGCGTGGTGCCAAGCCCGAGGAACTGTCCGGGATGGTGGACCGGCTCTCCGAGATCGCCGGCACGCCGGTCGAGGTGCGGCCGTTCGTCAAGTCCGGCACCCCGGAGGGCCGCGCCGAACTGCTCAACGACCTGCACCAGGCCGACCTGGTGCTGATGCCGTCCATCCAGGACGGTTTCGGCCTGGTGGCCAGCGAGGCGGCGCGGGCCGCCGTCCCGGTGATCGCCGGCGAGGGCACCGGCGCCGGCATGTTCTTCGGCGATCCCCGTTACGTCCCGCATGATCTCGGCGGCATGTCGGCCGTCCGGGACCACAACACCGTCCGGTCCCTGCTCGACGCCGTCCGCGCCGAGGTCGGCGACGCCGACCGCATCTCACCCGAGCAGGTCGGCCGCATCCTGCGCGGCGTCGACGAGGCCCGCCGGCAGGAGTGGCTGGACCAGGTGCGCTCGGTCCTCGACCACATCGACGATCACCACGAGCGCGCGGCCGGGCTGCGCGACCATCTCGACCGCGAGTATCAGGTCGGCAACGCGGCCCGCGGCGTGCTGCGGATCCTGCGCGGCGAGGTCACCCCGGAGGAACTGGCGGGCCGTGCGACGCACGGTCCGGAGGCCGAAGCGAGGCCCACGCCGCATCAGACCGCCACCGAGTCGAACCCGATCAGGGTACGCCCGGACGACCCGTCCACCTCGACGCCGGATACGCCGCGCCCATCGACGGAAGGTTCACGGCACACCGCGAGTCCCATCGACCGGACCGGTTTCGTGCCGGACGGCCGCCCCGCGGACGTGCCCTCGCTGACCCCGCACGAGCTGCACGCGGCTGTCCACGACGTGGTACCGCAGGACTTCGCGGGCGACGGGGTGTCCTTCGTGGCCACCGACGGCGAGAGAGTGCACGTCACGTTGAGCGACGGCACGGTGCGGCACTTCCGGGCCGAGATCGGCTCCGGGATGCGCGATCTCGCCGAGACCACCGTGCGCTCCGGCACCCCGGACGACCCGCATGTCGTCCGGGTCAACGACCGGGTGGCCGGTGAACAGCTGAGCCGCGTCTGGGTGCACGAGATCACCGAGACGCTGGCGATGCGGCACGCCGAGACTCGGCCGCAACCACACGGCGTGCTGCGGCGGACGATCGCGGCGATCGGCCGGCTCTTCGGCGGCGGCGACGGCCCGGCGGCACCGGAACGACCGCGAGTGGACCCGCACACGGCGGCACGGCTCAACGAGCGGGTGCATCTACAGCGGCAGTTCGACCGTGCCTGGTCGCGGCCGGAGGAGCAGGCCAGGCTGCGGCACGAGATCCTCGGCGTGGAGCGGGACCTGCGGGCGCTCGGTCATCCGGTGGACTCGGCGTTCGTGCACCGGCAGTCGGCATTGCTCTCGCGGGACGGTGTCCTGGGTCGCCGGCATGATCCGGCACCGGACTACGGCGGGCATTCCGGCACATCCGACCCGGCGCGGGCCAATCCGTCGCACCCGGCCGGGCACGTGGCCGACCCGCCCGCGGAAGTCAGCCACGACACCGGATCGGTACCGGACCACGACCCGGCACGCGATGCGCACTGGACTGAGCGCCGGTGGGAGCAGGAGGGCCGCCGGCCGTCCTTCGACGAGCTCATCCCCGAGACGGACGCCGAGGCGAGCCGGTGGGAGGGTGCCATCCGGGAGGAGTTCGCCCGGCACATCGAGGGGCGTGAGTTCGGCGGCTTGCGGGTCGAGTTCGACGAGTGGGGCACGCCGATCAGCGCGTACCGGAACGAGGTGGTGATCCGGCTGCGAATCCGGGACGCCGACGGCAACTCGGTCGGCACCGCGATCCGGCAGTTCTCCCGGGAGCACGACGGCAGGCTGGTGGTCCGCCATTCCTCGCTGAAGCTCCACGCCGACATGCAGAAGCGTGGATTCGCGTCCGGCTTCAACCGGCACATGGAGGGCTGGTACCGCGAGTCGGGGGTCAGTCATATCGAGGTCCGCGCGGTCAACAAGGGTGCGTACGTCTGGGCCAAGGCCGGCTACGAGTGGGCACCGAACAACGAGGGCCGCAGCGTCGAGCCGATCCTCACCGAGCTGCGGCGCCGCATCCACGGCATCGACGAGGCACTGCAGCAGATCGGCGCCGGCACCGCCGACCTGGGCGAACTCCGGGCGCGGTACGGCGGCGACAGTGCACAGGAGATCGCCGAGAACATGCGCCAGGAGCGCGACGCCGGTCAGCAGATCCTGAACCGGGCCGCCCGGCACGCCTTCGGCACCGAGGGATATCCGACCCCGCGTGAGATAGCCATGGCCGGCGCCCGTGACCACCACAGTCCGGACGCGCTCTGGCTGGGCAAGGAGGCGATGCTCGGCCAGGACTGGAACGGCGTGAAGCCGATCAGCGACGCCGGTGTCCAGCACGCCCGCGGCGACTCGTCGGTCCGACTCTCCGGTGCGGAGGTCGCCGAGCGGCTGTCATCCCGGCTCGGTCCCGAGCTCGCCGGGCATCTGGGCCGGCTCGTCGCGGATCCCGCCGCAGCACCTGATCTCGCTCGGATGCTGAGCACCCCGGAGACGGTCGATCGCGCGGGAACGGTGGTGGCCGAGCTTGCCGCCGGCGACGCGCTGAGGCCCAGCAAGGGCTGGCTGGAAAGGTTCAACCAGCTCAACCCGGGCGAAGGCGGGTTGTTCGAGCCGGTGGCCCATGAGATCAACCACCTCGGTGGCGGGGAACTCCGCACCCGGGACTTCGCCGACACGGTGCGGGGCGAGGACCCGGCTCGTGACGTCGGCGTCCATCCCGACGCCGGCCAGCGTGCCCTGGTGGACGAGTACGCCGCCCGGCTGGAACGCGACGTCCTCCCGGCCGCCAGAGCCGAGGCGCGGGACATCGCGGGCGAGGTGGCCCGGCAAACCGGCGAGCGCGTGCGGTTGTCCTACGAGTCGCGGGACGGATCCGCTCTGCACGCCGAGGTCGAGCGGATGGCCAAGGGCAGCTGGACGGAGCCGGCCCGGCCGGATGCGCGGGTCGGCGACGTTCTGGACGCGGTCCGCATCCGGATCACCGCGCCGGACACGGCCACCCTGTGAAGCGCCTACGACCACGTGCGGGAAAGGTTCGGCGTCGGTGAGGACGGCCGCATCCTGCGGATCGACAACACGTATGCCGATCCGCCGCATGGTCTCCGCGCGCCCGCGGAGCGCGGGATCTCCATGGTGGTCAAGGTTGAGGTCGAGGGTCGTACGCACGCGTACGAGCTGCGGCTGATGACCGAGCGGGCGGCGGTGGCGGCTGATCTCCAGTCCGTGATGCTGCGGTCGCTCACCGGCGAGACTGTGCACGAGCGGGCGCTGTTGGTCGAGCAGATGGTCCGGGAGGCCGCCGCACTCGACCAATTGGAGTCCCGGTCCGACACCATCGCCGATGTGGAGGCTCGTGCCACCCGGGACGCCGTGGAGCGGCAGAAGTTCCAGGACGACCTTCAGCTGAAGAAGGACAAGCGCTTCCTGACCGCCCTGGAGACGAACGGCCTGACAGAACATCTCATGTTCCAGGGCCTTGACGGGCAGACGCGGGGAAAGATCGCCGCAGCGCTGAACGACTGGCCGAAGGAGACTACGCCGGAACTTCGCGAGAAGATTCGCCAATGGGCGTTCGCGGAGGCGCACGGCGATGTCCGGGTGTTCGCGAACCATGTTGAGTTCGCCCGGGCCAAGTGGAAAGAGATGGTGGCGGAACAGAATCCGATCATGCGTGAGGAGCTGCGCGAACAGGGAAAGCAGCTCTCCGAGAAGCAGATCAAGGCCGCAGTGCAGAGAAGTGCTACTTCGATGATGTCTGCCGACGAAGGATTTGCCCGATTGCGGGCCGCATTGCAGGCAGACCTCGACCACATCGCTCGGATACCGCATTCCGCCTCTCTGCCGAGTCGCGTACATCCGGACCTGGTTGATGCCAGGCTCTCGGAGATCGAATACCCGGCGTGGGAGATGCCCGAGGCAGAGGCATACCATGCGCATAAACATCTAGCCGAGTTGCCGCCTGAGGACAGGTCCGATGGCAATCCGATCGATGTCTATACGCGAAGTCTTCTGAAGACCATGCTGGTAGGCGAAATTCGAGTCGAGCCGCCTGTGAATGAGGGTGGAAAAACGATGATCACCTTCCAGCGGCAGTTGGCGGACGCCCGGTTCGTATTGCTGGCTCGGGTGTTCGTCGGCAACGACGGCTCGGCCGTGGTCGCGACGTATGGAAGGGTAGAGGCCGCAAGGTGACGCGCCGCAAGTTCACGCCTGAAGAGTTGAGCGGATTCGCATTGCACGCTCTTGAGACGGCCACGCCGGGTGACCGCTGGGTGCGCCGCGCGATCGCGGATTTCTTCCTTGCGCTGGTGGATTTGCATGAGGCAACTCCGGATGGCCAGCTCCCGGGTGGTGAATTCCTGCCCGCTGTGGTGGTGCAGCTGGAGCGGCTGCGGTCTGACGTTGCAATGGCCGTCGTCTATCAGATTGACGAGATCGATGAGGCTGGATGGGAGCGACGTGCTGAGGCGTTGCGGGTCCGTTCGGCTTTGCAGTATCTGAAGGAAGATTTCGTCGGCACCTCGATGGCGGAGTTGGTGGACGCGGAGACGCTTGCTGACGCGGATGTCGCGATCAGGGAGTTGATCGGGGAGCACGGCCCCGCCGATGCGGAGGATGTGCCGGCGTTCGTGCCGGTGTCGCATTGGTGGTGGGACAGTTCGTTCCGGGCGGCGATGCCGGACTGGGTGACGGTGTATCGCATCGGTGAGGCGCCGGACGATCTGCGACCGGCGTTCCACATCGTCGATCGGGCGTATCCGCGGCCGTGGCTGGCGGAGGCGGCTCGGGAGGAGGCGTCCAAGGCGCTCTCCGAGCGGGGGATCATTCGTTCGCTGTCGGGTTTCGAGGGCTCGTCCGGGTATTCCGGTGATGGACTGCCCACCTGGGAGGAGTTCCGGCAGCGGCATTTCGTCGAGGGTGTTCCGTTGCCGGTGCGAAGTGTGCCGCGCGACTATGAGCCGCCATCGGGTGTGGATGCCATGCGGGCGGAGATCCGGCGGGAGGGCTCGGCGGTGCTGGCCGAGCTGGAGAGTATCGCCGGGGAGGCCTTTCCAGGTTCGCCGACGCAGCTCAACAGCATCGACGGGCCGCTGCGGATGTCACCGGCATCGGTGTACCAGCACGAGGAGCTGTGGGGGTTCCGGATCAGTTTCATGGTGTTCCCCGAGTTCCCGGCGGATGTGCCGCCCGCTGACGAGATCGCCGCGCTGGCGCCGGTGCTGACGGCACGTGGCTGGAGCGTCGGCCCGACGCTGGAGAAGGCCGGCAAGCTGGAGGTTGACGTGTCGCGGGGAGAGCTGCTCCTGCACATCTTCGCCGAGCCCGGGGCGGTCACCTGCCACGTGGTGTCGCCGCGCTACCGGGCGCCTGACGAGCCGGGCGCCACCTGGGTCATCGAGCCCCGCTCATGAGCCGGCGACTGGCGCGGACCAGGCTGGAGGCGCAGTTGTACCTCGATCTGACGCCGTGTGAGTGCGGACATCTCGGCCTGGAGTCGCGGGCCGAGCCGGTGCGGTTCGAGGATGGCACGCCCGGATGCCGGTATACCGGCACGTGCGCGGCGTGCGGACGGGCACGTGCCGATGTCTTCCGGGTGCCGGAAATCTCTCAGGACGTGTCGAGTCCGGACGAGGTGGTGTACGGGCTCGGTGGGCGTACGTCGGAATTGCTGGATCCGGCACAGTGGCTCTGGGCAGCGCAGCGGTACGCGGCCGCCGTACCGTCGACATCGGACAGCGCGCCGGAAGCCGAGCGTGCCACCGCGCGCACCTGGTTGATGGCGGCCGTGGCCGCCGTCGGGGAGACCGAGAAGTTCCTTCCGGAGGACGCGGACAGCGTGCCGGCGACGGCGTTCTGGACCGAGGGCGGCCGGGCCTTCTACCAGCGGGACCCGCAGGCGTTCCACGAGCACCGGCTGGCGGACCTGCGGATGGGATACGAACGCCGGCTGCGCGCGATGCGGGACGAGGCGCCGCCACGGATGAGCCGTGCGCGAGCCGCCCACGTGATGACGGCGAACCGGATCCAGGAGGAGTGGGCGCAACGCCACGGCATCGACGACGAGGAGTGGGTGGAGGGCGGGGCGTCCGGGGCGCAACGCCGGTCACCGACCCCGCAGCAGCGGGCGGAACTCACCCGGCTGCTGCGTGCCGCGGCCGGGCAGGACGAGCGGACCGGGTTGTCGCTTGACGATCCGGTGGCCGGGCTGGCCGCTTTCCGTCAGTTGATCGCCGAGGTGGAGATCGGTTGGGCGGCCGATGTGCCGGAGCGTGACCGGCGTCGGGGCGCGGCGCTCTCCGCCTACCGCGCGTGGCTGGCCCGCGGTGGATGGTCCGACGAGGCGTGGCGTGAGCTGCTCGAGAACGACCGGGTGTGGCAGGTGCCGTGGGAGGCGTTGCCACCGGCGGCCGAGGTCTGGGAGATGGTGCGCGCCGCGCGGGCGGCCGCAGCCGGTCCGGCATAGGTGCGGATCGGCATATCATCGCTGGGTGCTACCGCCCGCCCGGACTCGCGACGAAGCCCATCTCTACATGGACCTGCACGGTTGCCCGAGATGCGGAAGTGTGGCCGTCGCCTGGGCCGCGTCAGTGGTCGAGGCCGACGGTGTGCCGGCCCGCCGGTATGCGGGCGCCTGCGAGGACTGCGGTGTCGACCGTGAGTTCGTCTTCCGGCTTCCCGAGCGTGCGACGCCGCCGGTGCCGGGGAGCTACGTCACCTTCGGCGCGGACGGCGACCCCTCCCGGCTGTTCGACGCGGGGGAGTGGGTCGCGATCGCCGACATGAGCGCGCTGGCGTCCGGGCTCGAAGACGTCCCGCCGGACGAGGCCCGGGAGTCGGCCACGATCGCCGTGGCCTGCTATGACGAGGCGCTCAAGTTCCTGCCGCCCGGCGCCGATCGATTGCCGGACGCGGCGTTCTGGAGTGTCGCGGGACGCGAGTTCCGGCAGCGCTCGCCGCAGCGCTTCCATCGGGACGACTTGATCGCCCGCCGCGACGATCTCCGCGGCCGCCGTTGACCGGAGTGGCGGCGGACGGGTTCCCGGTCCGACGGCCGAGGCGGTGTCTGTCCGTCGCGTCGTTCCGTTGGCCGCGGCCGGCACGGAGGTCGAGCGGAAGCCGCGAGCCAGGCGTCTAGGAGATCAGGGGGCTTGATCCGGAGACCGGTCAGCGGCTGGATCTGTAGTGGCGCCCGGGCCCTGGAGACCCTCCTTGAACTTGCGGCGCTCCTCCTTGAACGTGTCGCGCTGCCGCCACAACTCCAGCACGAAATAGCCCGCCACCCACACCAGGATCACGCCGGGGAACATCAGCCAGCCGAGGATCGGGTGGGTGAGCTGGCCGACCGCTACGCAGGGCATCAACCAGGCGATGAACAGGAAGAGCGCGGCGCCGTTCTGCAGCGGGGTGCCCATCACCGTGTGGCGGTGGTCGTCCTTGGCGTTGAGCGCCTTGCCGACGAACCAGACGGCCGCGGCGAACACCAGCATGACCAGGGCCACGCCCAGCTCGGCGAGCTGGACGTTGTGGGTTCCGGTCAGGCGGTAGGTGGCCTCCTTGGCCAGGAACGCGGCCGGGATGGCCGCGCAGGAGAAGACGTAGAGCAGGACGCCGAAGCCGGTCCAGCGGATAATCATCGGGGCAGCTTAGGGGGACGGCCGCCACCGATGCATCCCCGCGCCGCCGGTCGGTAGGCTCGGTGCCATGGCAGCCTCGACGGACGGTGAGCCGGTCTACTTCGGCCGGATGCGTCCCGGTGACGCCCTTTCCGACCCTTCCTGGGTGCTGCGCCGGGTCACCGCACGGGGTCGTACCGTCGACGAGATTCTCGGGCGCGACGGCGAGTGGCACCCGTCGGACATGCTGGCCCGCGCCGAGCGCGGGGAGCTGCCGGGCCGGCTGGAGGAGCTGGGCCCGCTGCTGCCGGCGGCGCTGGCCAAGGTGGCGCAGCGGCAGTTCCGGGCGGTGCGGCGGGCGTTGGCGCGTCAGGCGGCGGGCGAGTTCGTGCTGCGGCTCGCGCTGCCCGGGACCGGCACCGCGTACCGGGGACTGGACAGCGAGGCACGGGACGAGACCGCGGCGTTCCTCACCGGTGCGCCGCTGGTCGCGGTCACGGGACAGGGCGTTTTTCGTACGGATGGTATGTGGGTGTGGCCGGAATCGATCGCGCGGCAGGTGGTCGAGACGGGTGACCCGCCGGAGGACGAGTTCTTCTACCACATCCAGGCGCGCGCGTTCTTCTTCCCGGCGGAGCTGGCGCCGGGCGTGGCCGAGCGGGCGCGCGCCCTGCTGGAGGTGGCAGCGGCCGGCGGGCACACCGAGCGGGTGCGCGAGGCGAACGTGCCGGGCCGGCCACCGCCGCCGACCCGCGAGGAGCGGCAGCGGGCGCTCGGTGCCTGGCACGCGGAGTGGGAGCGCAAGCACGCGGCGACCACGCCTTACCACCCCGAGCGGCATCCCGACGATCCGGCGTACCACGAGCACCACGTCACCGTCGAGGCGTCGCCGGAGGCGGACTGGGAGTACACCGTCCGGGCCCGGGAGATCATGGGGTTGGACCCGGAGACCGGTCAGCGCGTCGACATCTGAGCGAGGCGTGACCCACGCCGGGCGGCCCGGGTCAGGCGGCTCGGCGCAGCATGTCGTCGGCCAGCTCCTTGGCCAGCCGGCTGAGCGAGCCGTCCGAGTGGATCGTGCGCACCTCGACGCCCGGGGTGAGACGCGCGGCCAGCTCGTCCAGCAGGTCCGCGATGGCGGTGGCGCGCTGCCGGGAGATCACCACGAGGTCCCGGTCACCGGGGGTGCGGTTGTCGGCCTCGCCGCCGGCGGCGGCCGGGCGGAGCCGCTCGGCGGCCTCGTCCAGCGGGATCGGGCGGAACCGGTCCGGATCGCGCTCGGCGGCGGCGTAGACCAGCCAGTGCCGGGCCGGATCGCGCTCGGGCTGCGGCAGGCTCAGGTCGGGCGGGGCCATGGTGGCGCTCCTCTGCTCAGTAGCCGGGGCCGCGGAGGTGGCGGGCGATGTCGGCGGCGAGCTCGCTCATCGCGCCGTCGCCCCGGATCGCGCCGGCGCCCTGCCCGGGGGTGAGCCGCAGGGACAGCTCGGCCAGCAGGGTGGCGATCACCCGGCCACGGTTACGGGAGAAGGCGACCGCGTCGTCCGGATCCTCCGGGTCCAGCCGCGACTCGGCCGCGCGGCCCGCCTCGATCATCGCGGCGAACTGCGCCGCGGCGGCGTCCAGCGGGATCGGGGTGCGCCGCTGGCTGCCGTCCGGCTGCCGCTTGATGTCCGTCCACAGCATCAGATGCTGAGCGGGATCGCGCTCCGCCTCCGGTTCGGTCACCGGGTGATCCTATCAATGTGAGCGGTAGGGTTACCGGAATGACCGCCGCCCCGCTCGCCCGGACCAGCCTGGAGGCGCATCTCTTCATCGACCTCACGCCCTGTGCGTGCGGAGAGCCGACATTGGCCCGGTCCAGCACGGTGATCACGCTGCCGGACGGCGCCGCCGGCGCCCGCTACACCGGCACCTGCCCGTCCTGCGGCCGGTCCCGGGTGTTCGAGTTCCGGCTGCCCGAGCGGGAGATCCAGCAGCAGCCCGACGAGGTCGTCTACGGCGGGCCGGAGACATCCGAGCTGATCGACGCAGCCGAGTGGGTCAACGTGGCGGCCCGGTACGCGTCGATGGTGCCGGACCGGCCCGGCGAGCTGACCGGTGACGCCCGCCGGATCGCGCGGACCCGGCTGGCGGCGGCGATCGCGGCGGTCAGCGAGGCCGAGCGGTTCCTGGGCGACGACTCGGACGAGATGCCGGGGTCGGCGTTCTGGTCCGGGTTGGGGCGGGCTCTCGGCGCTGACGACCGCCGCCTCTTCCACCGGCATTCCCTGGCCCGGCTGCGCGAGCGGTACGAGAGCCTGTTCGACGCCACCGGGTCGAGGTTCGACGAGGCCCGGCGCCGGGAGACGCCGGAGGACGCGGCGTACCGCGAGCGGTTGCACCGGCTGCGCCAGGACTGGGCGGACCGGCACGGGATCACCGACCCGCACGACGACAGGCAGTCGACCGAGGCGCAGCGCCGGGAGTTGCGCCGCGCCGAGCGGGAGCTGGCCGGCCTGGACGTGGCGACCGGCGGCAGCCTGCTCAGCACGCCGGGCGCGCTGAGCGCGTACGACTCGGTGGGCCGGGCGATCTTCTTCCGGTTCGCCGAGGCGCCGGCCGAGCGCGAGCGCCGGACGGCGGCGGCCGAGGCGATCCGGGCCCGCTGGTGCGAGCGGACCGGCTGCGCCGTCTGGGGGATCGACGACGACGTGTACGCGATTCCGGCCAACGCCCTGCCCCCGCCGGAGTCCGCCTGGGCGATGGTGCGTGCCGCCCGGGAGGCCGCCGGGATGGACCCGCGGACCGGCGACTTCGTCGGCTGACCCGGTGTCACCGGATCGGTAGAGTGACACCCGTGAGCGAACGGATAGCCGGCGCCCGGTACGCGTTCCGCGCCGCGCACCCGGCCAGCCCGATGCTCCGGGTGCGGTACCGGCACGGCGTTCCGGTGGACCCCTGGGGTTTCCCCGACTGGACGCCGTACGCGCGGGTCATGGTCGCCCTGCCCCCGGCGATCGCGGACCTCACGGTCGAGGAGGCGCGCGTCGTCGACGTGCGGACCGCCGACCGGGTGGCCCGGGCCGGCGGTGATCCGCTCTGGGACGGCGCGGTGGGCACCCCGGTCGGCTGGACCTGGGCACACACCGCGCAGACCCGGCACCTCGCGCTGGTTCCGGCCGAGCTGCACGCGAGCTTCCGGCATCTCGGCGGCGTCAGCGTCGGCGCCCGGACGCTGTCCGGTCACGGCCTCGTCGCGCCCGGCACCGAGCCGCCCGGCATCCTGGTCACCGAGCGGCTCACCGACGCCGCGCTGGACGCGGCGGACGAGCGTTTCGGGGTACGCCTCCCGCCGCACTACCGTGACTTTTTGGGCCGGACGAACGGCGGCGCGCCCAGCTTCCCGGCCGTCCTCCCGGGGTTCGGGTTCGTCCTGGACCAGCCGCTGTTCGGGTTCCGCGAGGACCGCACCCACGACCTGGGCTATCTGAACGCGTTCTTCGGTGACCGGCTGACCGAGGACTGGCTGGCCATCGGCCTGGTGCAGGGTGGCCTGCTGGCGCTGCGGATCCGTGGACGGGACGCGGGCGCGGTCGGCTACCTGGACGACGACGACCCGCGCGACCGGGACCACTTCACCGCCGCCGACGTGTGTGACCGGCTGCTGCACCGGGTGGCCGGCGACTTCGCCTCGTTCTGGCTGGCGCTGCGTGCCGTACCGTCAGATGTGGACGATCTGGCGGCCGGCGCTGCCGCGACCGCCGTGCTCGCCGCTCCCGAGGGTCTCGGCAGCCTGCTGCCGGCCTCGCACCGGCGGCCCGCGTGAGCGAGGACTGGACGCCCGCCAACGACGTCGAGAACGCCCTGGTGGCGGCGCTCGTGGCCGACGACCGGCAGTCGTTCTTCCAGCTGCTCTCGGTGGCCGACCTGTTCCTGCCGCAGCTGACCCGGGATCCCTCGGCGGCGCAGCGATTCCTCACCGTGCACGCCTTCGAGCACGTCCTCCTGCCGGTCTTCACCTCGGTGCGGGCGCTGGCCGCGCAGTTCGGGCACGCGATCGACGGCTACACCGTCACCAACTACGCCGAGCTGCGCCGCAAGTGGCCGCACCCGGAGTGGCGGCTGGCGATCGACCCGGGCACCCCGCTGGCCGTGTTCCTGCCGGTGGAGGACCTCGCCGAGGCGGCGGTGGGCGATCTTCGCGTGCCGAGCCTCGCCGAGGTGGCGGCGGAGGCCGCCGAGGACCTCGGCGCCGAGGACGACATGTGGGCCCGGCACCAGGCGGCGGGCGACTATCCGCAGGACGACGCGGCCGCGATGCGGCTCGCGGCACGGGCCGGCGACGTGTACGGATACCTGGACCGGCTGCTGGACAGCACGGTGCTGATCCCGACGACCCGCCCGGCCGAGCCGGAGGAGATCGCCGAGCCGGGCTTCCCGTGGGCACCCGCCCCGGACCGGATGATCGAGGTGTTCACCAGCGCCGAGTCGCTCGCGGCCAGCCACCCGGAGCCGACGGTGGTGACCGAGGTGCCGTTCGCGCTGGCGCTCGCGGTGTGGCCGGAGGACCACGGTGTCGCTGTCGATCCGGACGGCGACTCCGGCTTCCGGGTCGCCGCCGATGACGTGCCGGTCCTGCTGGCCTTCGAGCCCGAACCGCCGGTCCGCGACTGACCCGGATCGACGGGCATATCATCGGCGGGTGCTTGTGACGCTCGCCCGGCGGGGGATGGCCGCTACCCTGACCGCCGCTCTGCTGCTGGTCGCGGCGCCGGGTGGGTTCGGCGGCGCTCCGGCGTGGGGCGCCGAGTGCGCCCAGGCCGACCGGCTGACCAGCGGCACCGCGTGGCCCCGGGACATGCTGGCGATCGACGCGGTCACCCGGTTCACCCGCGGCGGCGGCGTGCTGGTCGCGGTCCTCTCCACCGGCGTCCGGGCCGACAATCCGCAGCTCGCCGGCCGGGTGCTGGCCGGTGCCGACGCGGTCGCCGGGCGCGGCACGGCGAACACCGACTGCACCGGCACCGGCACCCGGGTGGCCGGCGTGATCGCCGCCGAGCCGGCCGACCGCAGCCCGGTCGTCGGCCTCGCCTACCGCGCCACCGTGCTGCCGATCCGGGTGCTCCCGGACGACTCGTCGGGGCAGGGCGTGGCCACCCCCGGCGCGATCGGCCGCGGCATCGAGCTGGCCCTGCGGAACGGGGCCCAGGTGATCGTGGTGGCCAACCCGGCGTACCAGGACGGGCAACGGCTCCGCGCGGCCGTCGCGGCGGCGACCGCCCGGGACGTGCCGGTGATCGCCGCGGCCGGTGACCTCGGCTCGGCGCAGGACGACAACCCGACGCCGTACCCCGCCGCCTATCCGGACGTGATCGGGGTCGGCGCCGTCGGCCAGGACGGCCAGATCTACCCCAAGTCCCAGCACGGCGACTACGTCGACCTGGTCGCCCCGGGCGTGGCGGTGCCCACCCTGCAGGGCCGGGGGCTCGCCGAGGCGGACGGCACCGCGCTGGCCGCCGGTTACGTCGGCGCGGCCGCCGCGCTGATCCGCAACCGGTCCGGGAAGATGCCGGTCGCCGACCTGACCCGGCTGCTCACCGCGTCGGCCAGCCCGGCCGTCGCCGGCGACGCGTTCGGCGCCGGGGTGGTCAATCCGTACGCCGCGGTCACCGGGAAGATCACCGCAAAGCAGGCTCGTGCGCTGCCCGCGGTGTCCGCGCCGGCGGCCGAGCGCACCGGCGCCGAGCAGCGGCGGCGGACGGCTGCCTACACCGGCGCCATCATCGCGGCGATCGCCGTGGCGGCGGTGCTGATGGTGACGGCGGCGATCCGGCGCAGCCGGCGGCAGCACTGGCGGCCGGCGACGGCACCGCCCCTGCCGGAGTACGACGAGCCGATCGAGCCCGGCCCGCCGGTCATGCTGCTGGAGCAGCCCGGCCCTAATTGACGGTGCTCACCGGCTTGACCGCCGCCGCCGGATCCAGCGTCACGCCCGCCGGGATGCTGGTGACCAGCGCGGTCGGCACCTCGGTCGCCGAGGTGGCGGCGTAACCGAGCCGGCTCAGCGCGTCAGCGCCGGGCACCGGATGGCGGACCCCCAGGTCGGTCACCACCTGATAACCACCCGAGCCGGGCACCTTGACCAGGGCGAACCGGCCGGCCGGCACCAGCACCGCGTCGGCCAGCGCCCGCCCGCCGGCGGTGCTGCCGGCGGTCGGCACCGCCGAGGCGAGGCCGGTGGCCGGGCCGTCGTAGGTGATCGCCGGCGCCTTGTCCGCCGCGCGGGTGATCGCGCAGGCGGTGGTGCCGGCGGTGATCGTCACCAGTTTCGGCGGGTCGGCCGGCGGCTGCGCCTCGGCCGGCCCGTTGTTCTGCTTGAGCTCCGGGAAGAACGGGCTGAGCACGCTGATGTCCACGGTGCGCGGCTCGGCCGGGAACCTGGCCTTCAGCACCGCCTGCTGCAACGCGGTGATCGGCAGCACGCCGTTCTCCAGGATCAGGTAGTACTGCTTGCCGACCCCGGTCTCCACGGTCAGCACCTGCCCGTTGTTGAAGCCGGTCACCCGGTCCGACCGGGCACCGCGGTTGCGCACCTGGATGGGCTCGATGGCGGCGCCGGCCGGCACCGCGTTCAGCCAGGCGGTGCTCACCTCGTTGACGTCCACCGCGCCGAACAGCGCCGGCAGCGTGGTCTGCGCGTCGTCGATCCGGTGCTTGAAGCCGTGCCAGACCAGTTGGGCGTCCCGGTCGGTGCCGTCGGTCACCAGCAGGCCGCTGTCGCCCAGCGGGGTGCCGGCCGGACCGGCCTGGCCGACCAGCAGCGCGGCGCTCGGCTGCTCGCCCGGCACCGCGCACATCGTCCAGGGCAGACCGATCTGCTGACCGGCCTCGGGCAGCGACGCCGGCGCGTTCGGAATGCCGATGGTGATCCCGCGCGGCGTGCCGGCCAGGGCCTTGGCCGCGACCCGGTAGACGGCCGGGTTGGGCCGGCCGGCGGCCAGCTTGGCCGAGGTGAAGTTGAGCGCCGGGTTGAGCCGGCCCTGCAGGTAGACGAAGCTGGCGCCGGACTCCCGCTCGACCACCACCGAGCCGTCGGCCTGCCACGCGTCGGTGCCGACCTTGGTGAGGATGCCGTAGATGCCGAACCCGGCGGCGATCAGGATCGCCACCATCAGGCCGCCGAACAGCGCGCCGATGCCCCGCCGCAGCGGAGACTGCGCCGGATCGGTCTCCCGCATCACGAACGCGGAGATCACCCGCTGGTTCAGGAACTGGTACGACTGGAGCTGGTCACGCCGCGAAGCCACGCCGGATCACCCGCCGATCGAGGAGAACAGCCCGCGGATGTCGTCGAAGACCCCCATCACCGCGCACGCCAGCGGGATCAGGGCCATGATCGCCACCACGTCCAGCAGGTCGGCGGCCCGGCCCAGGTAGGGGGAGGGCTGGCGCTGGCTGTAGACCACCGCGGTGAACAGCGCGACCCCGCCGGCCACCGCCGCGGCGACCAGCAGCAGCAGACCGGGGAGCACGTCGTTGTGCACCGCGCCGACGCCCAGCACGGCGAGGCCGGCCACCCCGGCCACCAGCAGCGGGCTGCGCTGCTGCGGCGTGGCCAGCAGCCGCGAGCGCAGCATCAGGGCGGCCACCGCGGCCACGATCAGGAACATCGCCGACCGGCTCGGATGCGACCAGCCCAGGAAGACGATCGACACGACACCGCTGAACGCGGTGGCCAGCAGCAGGCCGGTGAGCACCTCGTCGGCGCGCACCACGGCGGCGAAGACGTCCGCCCGGCGCGGCATCGGCTTGTCCTTGAGGATCTCCTCGGCCCGGCTGGGCAGCTCCGGGAACGGCAGGCGGCCGATCCAGCTGGCCAGCACCGGGTAACCGGGGAGCAGCCCGATCACCGCGGTCAGCGCCACCGCCGCGGCGCCGTCCGAGGACACCCCGGCCAGGGTGAGCAGCGCGGCCAGCAGGCCGGTCAGGGCGACCGCGATGCCGGCCACGAAGAGCCGGGGCAGCCCGGCCACCCCGGCGTGCCCGAGCACGCTGAGCACCAGCAGCACCGCGGAGCCGAGCAGCAGGGCCGGTGCGCCGATGTCGAGGAACCCGGCGCCGGTGTCGGCGAGCAGCCAGGCGCCGCCGACGAACGCGTAGGGCAGGCCGGTGGCGGCGACCACGGCGCCGGCCCCGGCGTCGGTGAACGCGCGGGACAGCAGGATGCCGACCACGGCCAGGCCGAGCGCCACGGCCAGCGCGACGATCGCGGCGGTCTGCCGGGACGAGTCGCCGAACGCCAGACCGTAGAGACCGACCAGCAGGGCGACGGCGAAGACCGCCAGGCCGCAGCGGCGGGTGGCGGCGGCGCCCCAGGACCGCCCGGCGCGCCGGGCACCGCTGGCGATCACCTCGACGACGTCGTCATAGGCCAGCTCGGGCCAGTCCTCCCGGGCCGGCTTGAGATGCAGCAGCTCGCCGTCCCGGACGCCCTGGGCGGCCAGGTTGCGATGCGGCTCGAGCGGGGTGCCGGTGGCCCGGCGCAACACCCAGCCGCCGTGCCGCTCGGCGGGCTCGCCGAGCGCGCCCTCGGCGTGCCGCAGCAGGTGCGGCAGCAACTCGCCGACCAGCATGTTGTCCGGCAGGGCGATGTCCATCCGGCGGGTCGGCGCGGCGATCGTCACCCGGGCCAGACTCGGGCCACCCGGTGCGGTCACGCGGTCACCTCCAGCTGTGCCTGTGTGCCACACAAACTAGCAGGCCGGTTCGGTGCGGATTCGCCCCGGCGAATGGCTGCGGGGGGCTCGCTGTCAGGGGTGACGGCTAAGATGAGCGGCAATACGGACCAGGGGAGAGCCAAGCGTGACCGTCACCATCGTCAAGCGCCCCCCGCGCCGCCCGGCGCCGGTGATGCCGTCCGGCGAGGTGCTGCTCGACCCGCCGCCCGAGGTTCCGCCGCCCGCCGGCAAGGGGTGGACCCGGATGCTCATGGTGCTGCCGATGGGCGCCGGCGCCGCCGCCATGGGCCTGATGATGAGCCGGCAGGGCGGTGGTCCGCTGACGTACGTCGCCGGCGCGATGTACGGCGTCTCCATCCTCGGCATGATCGCGATGATGGCGACGAACACCTCGGGCCCCGGCAAGCGCGAGATGATCGAGTCCCGCCGGCAGTATCTCCGGCACCTCTCCCAGCTCCGCGCCCAGCTGCGGAACACGATCCGCCAGCAGCGCGAGGCGCTGTATTACCGCAATCCCGACCCGGGCACGCTCTGGACCTTCGCCGACAGCGGCCGGCTCTGGGAGCGGCGCCGCGGCGACGCCGACTTCACGGTGGTCCGGATCGCCGTCGGCGTGCAGGAGGTGGCGACCCGGCTGATCCCGCCGCAGACCCGCCCGGTCGACGAGCTGGAGCCGCTCTGCGCGATGGCGCTGCGCAAGTTCGTCAACACCTACTCGGTGGTGCCCGACCTGCCGGTCTCGGTCGCCCTGCGCGACTTCTCGCACATCTACCTGCGCGGCGCCGACCACGCGATCCACGACTTCACCCGCGCTCTGGTCGCCCAGATCGCCACCTTCCACGCCCCCGACGACCTGCGCGTCGGCGTCTGCGTGCCGGACCATCAGCGGCCCTGGTGGGAGTGGGCGAAATGGCTGCCGCACGCGCAGCACCCGGACAAGACCGACGCGGTCGGCCCGGTCCGGCTGGTGGCGCCGAGCGTCCCGGCGCTCGAGGCGATGCTCGACGACGTCCTGGTCAACCGGTCCCGGTTCGATCCGTCCGGTCCGCCGCCCGGCGGGCCGCACGTGGTGGTGATCATCGACGGCGGCTCGACGGCCGGATCCGACCACCTGATGACCGAGGGCGGCGTCGCCGGTGTCACCATCCTCGACCTGTCCGTCCCACCGCCCCGGCTGCTCGACGACAGCTCGGTGGTGCTGGAGATCGCCGCGGACGGGACCATCACCGGCACCACCATGGACGGTTCCACCGAGGTGGGCCGGGCCGACGCGCTCGGCATGGCGGAGATCGAGGTGCTCGCCCGGGAGCTGGCGCCGCTGCGGCTGTCCGCCGCGACCTTCGGCGACCAGCCGGCCATCTCGCAGGACATGGGCCTGGCCGAGCTGCTGGAGCAGGACGACCCCTATCAGATCGACCTGGAGACGCTCTGGGCCGGCCGGCCCAACCGGGACCGGCTGCGGGTGCCGATCGGCATCGGCGTCGACGGCCGCCCGGTCGAGCTGGACCTCAAGGAGTCGGCACAGGACGGCATGGGCCCGCACGGCCTGCTGATCGGCGCCACCGGTTCCGGCAAGTCGGAGCTGCTGCGCACCCTGGTGGTGGCGCTGGCGCTGACCCACAATCCGGAGATCCTCAACTTCATCCTGGTCGACTACAAGGGCGGTGCGACCTTCGCCTCGCTGGACCGGCTGCCGCACACCGCCGCGATGATCACCAACCTGCAGGACGAGCAGGCCCTGGTCGACCGGATGCTGGGCGCCATCCAGGGCGAGCTCACCCGGCGCCAGGAGCTGCTGCGCAAAGCCGGCAACTACGCCTCGCAGCGCGACTACGAGCGGGCCCGGGCGGCCGGGGTGCCGCTGGCCCCGCTGCCCAGCCTGGTGCTGATCGTCGACGAGTTCTCCGAGCTGCTCGCCGACCGGCCGGACTTCATCGACATGTTCGTCCAGATCGGCCGGGTCGGCCGGTCGCTCGGCATCCACCTGCTGCTCGCCTCGCAGAAACTGGACGAGGGCCGGCTGCGCGGGCTGGAGTCGCATCTGTCGTACCGTCTGGGCCTGCGCACCTTCTCTTCGATGGAGAGCCGCGCGGTGCTCGGCGTGCCGGACGCCTACGAGCTGCCGCACCACCCCGGCCACGGCTACCTGCGGGCCGGCACCGACGGGCTGATCCGGCTCAAGGCGGCCTACGTGTCCGGCGCGGTCCGCAAGGAGGGCATCGTCGCGGCCGGCGGCACCCGGGCCGGCAGCCCGGTCCGTGAGTTCAGCACCTACTATTCGGCCCCGCTCCAGGACGAGCGCCCGGAGCAGGAGGAGGCCGGCCAGGAGGTCGAGGAGAAGGTTCAGGGCGACACCCTGATGGACGTGCTGGCCCGGCAGATGGAGGGCCGCGGCACCCCGGCGCACGAGGTGTGGCTGCCGCCGCTGGACAAGGCACCCACCCTCGGCCAGATGCTGCCGCCGGTGATCTCGATGCCCGACCGCGGCCTCACCGTCGACGCGGCCGAGCGGTTCGGCACCCTGCACGCCCTGGTCGGCATCATCGACAAGCCGTTCGACCAGCGCCGCGACCCGATGTGGCTGGACCTCTCCGGTGCGGCCGGCAACCTGCTGGTGATCGGCGGCTCGCAGTCCGGCAAGTCCAACCTGCTGCGCACCCTGATCACCAGCCTGGCGCTCGTGCACACCCCGCGCGAGGTGCAGTTCTATGGCCTCGACTTCGGTGGTGGCCCACTCAGCGCGCTCACCGACCTGCCGCACGTCGGCGGCGTCGCCACCCGCCGCGACGTGGACCGGGTGCGCCGGACGATCGCCGAGGTGCACGGGCTGATGCGGATCCGCGAGGACCTGTTCGCCCAGCAGAACGTGGAGGGCATGGCGGCGTACCGGCGGGCCAGGGCGCAGGGGCGGTTCGCCGAGGACCCGTTCGGTGACGTGTTCCTGGTCATCGACGGCTGGTCCACGCTGCGCGCCGAGTTCGAGGACCTGGAGCCCACCGTCAACGAGCTGGCCAACCGGGGTCTCGGCTTCGGCGTCCACGTGGTCGCCGCGACGAACCGCTGGATGGACGTCCGCCCGCAGATCCGCGACGTCTTCGGCACCCGGATCGAGCTGCGCCTCGGCGAGCCCACCGACTCGCTGATCAACCGGCGCGAGGCGGTGAACGTGCCCGAGTCACCCGGCCACGGCCTCACCCCGGACGGGCACCACTTCCTCGCCGCGCTGCCCCGCATCGACCGCGAACAGCGCGCCGACGACCTCGCCGAGGCCGTCGCCGAGCTGGTCAAACACGCCACCGAGCACTGGAGCGGCCCGCCCGCGCCGCGGGTCCGGCTGCTGCCGCCGGAGCTGCCGTTCGAGATGCTGCCGCCGTCCCGGGGCCCGGTCGTCCCGATCGGCATCGCGGAGAACGACCTGCAGCCGGTCTGGCTGGACTTCGACGCCGAGCCGCACGCGCTGCTCTTCGGCGACATCGAGAGCGGCAAGAGCTCGTTCCTGCGCAGCCTGGCCAAGTCGATTGTCGCCGGCAACAGCCCGGCCGAGGCCCGGGTGCTCTGCGTCGACCTGCGCCGCAGCCTGCTCGGCTGCGTCCCGCCGGAGAACACCATCGGTTACGGCACCTCGCACCAGGTCACCGCCGACCTGATCAACCAGGTGGTGGTGGTCATGCGCGAGCGCCTCCCCGGCCCGGACGTGACCCCGGAGATGCTCGCCAACCGCAGTTGGTGGAAAGGCCCCCAGCTCTACGTCCTGGTCGACGACTACGACCTGGTCGCCGCCGCCGCGCAGAACCCGCTGCTGCCCCTGCTGGAGTTCCTCCCGCAGGCCCGCGACATCGGCCTGCACCTGGTGATCACCCGCCGCATCGGCGGCGCGGCGCGCGCCATGTTCGACCCGGTCATCGGCCGCATCCGGGAGCTGGCCTCGCCCGGCATCATGATGTCCGGCCCGCGCGAGGAGGGCCCGCTCTTCGGCACCATCAAACCGCAGGTCCTGCCTCCGGGCCGCGCCTGGATGATCACCCGCCGGCACGGCGCCCGACTGGTCCAGCTGGCCTGGACCCCACCGGCCCGCTGACCGGCACCCATCGCGGTCCGCTGTGCGGTATCGGGGACTTGGCTGAAAGCCCTTTCCGGTACGAAACAGCCGGGTCCCCAGGAGCACCAGCCCTGTCCCGTGTCCACGCGACGCGGACTCCGAGCTGTGGTCAGGGCCCGCCCCGCGCCTCGCGGTCCGCGGTGTGCCGACCGCGAGGCTGGCTGGGGTCAGGGCCGCCGCGCGTCTCGCGGTCCGCGGTGTGCGGACCGCGCGGCGGCGCAGGGGCCGGGTGGTGGTCGGACCGTGGGCTTGAGAGGGCCCATGGCCGGGGCGCGGGCCTCGGGATCGGGGCGGCCGGGTTCGCGGGCGGGGCGATTCGCGGGGGTCACAGGCTGCGGGCGGTGATGTCGCCGTGCGAGGTGGTGGCGTGGATGTCGAGCTCCGGGATGCCGTCGTTCTTGAGGGTGTTGCTGATGCGGCCGTAGGCGGTGCCGGCGTCGAGGGCGGCCGAGGTGCCGGGGGCCGCGGCGACCGAGATGCTGCCGGACTGGGTGGTGAGGACCACGGTGCCGCGCTTGGCCTCGGCGATCCGGATGTCGCCGCGGCTGGTGCTGATCTCCGCCGGGCCGGTGAGCCGGCCGACCTCGACGTCGCCGTCGACGGCGGTGAGGCGGATGCCGGCGGCCTCGTCGATTTTGATCTGCCGGTAGGCGCCGTCGAAGGAGATGTTGCCGAGCCGGCCGACGCCACGAAGCTCGGTGCAGGCGGCGGAGGCCTCGACGTGGGAGCCGGTCGGCAGTTGCACGGTGACCTCCAGGGAACCGGACGCGCCGATGAGCTTGTTCGTCGGCTCCGGGGCGTTGATCCGCAGGACGCCGTCGGTGAAGTCGACGGTGGTCTGCTCGGCGGCCCTGATGTCGCGGCTCTTGCCGGGGTTGGCCGGACGGACCTCGACGACGGTGTCGGCGCGGTCGGCGGCGATGAGCTGGATCCGCCCGGCCGGGACGGCCAGGACGGTGGAGATCGGGGCCGGGGTGGTGAACTTCCGCATCATGCTCTCCAGTGTTCGTGCTCGTTTCTGATAGAAGAAACGCTACGTTGCGTTCGCTAATCCAGCAACGACCATGTTGCTCGTTCAGTGGATACCAGCAGCTCATGGCGCGGAAATCGTTGCAACGTTTGACTTTGACCGCAACGAGAAGTGGATCGATCGTTGCACTGCAGTGGGATGAACGCTACGCGGGAACGGGACCTTCAGGGCGTACCGGAAAGCGGTGAGCGCACGCTGAAGCGGCCCGGCGGCTGGCGGCGGGGTGTGACGCGGAGCGGTGGTGGGTCAGCGGCGGTGTGACGCGGAGCGGTGGTGGGTCAGCGGCGGGGGAGGCCGACGAACTGCTGCTCCGTCTGGGTCTGGGCGAGGAACAGGTAGCGGTCCGTGCCGTCACCGATCAGGGCGAGCATGTCGTCGGCCATGAACTGCAGGAACTGGCTGCTGTGCGGGCGCAGCTTGAGCGCGGAGGCGGCCAGGGCGGACTCGTCACCGCCGAGACGCTGCAAGAGGGCGAGCTGGGCGTCCTGCAGCGCGGCCAGGCCGGGGCGGTCGAGCTGACGCAGGATGGTCAGCTGGGTGCGCCACGGGCCGAGCGGCGGGGTGGTCGCCGGGCCGGTCATGCCCAGGTCGTAGACCGCCAGGGTGGGCGTCTGCGCGGTGCCGTTGAGCTGCACGCCCTGGTCGCTGCTGTGCACGGTGAGCCGGTTGTACTGCCCGGTGGCGCGCTCGCCGAAGCCGGCCCAGGCGCGGGGCTCGGTGGTCACCACCACCACCCGGGCACCCAGTGCGAAGGCCCGGAAGATCAGCAGCTGAGCCGCCCAGACGCCGCCGACCAGGGCGATCCGCACCGGTTCCGGGGCGAACAGGCGCAGCGGCACCGGGACCTGCTGGCGGTCGCGGCCGAGGACCAGCCCGGCGCCGGCGGACGGCGCGACGGTCACCCGGCGCAGCGTCTTGCGGGAGATGGCGTGCCAGCCGATGTGCAACGGTGACGTCTTGCCGGACGGGCCGGTCCGCGCCTCGTCGTCGCCCGCGGGCGGCTCGTCGGGCGGGGTGTCGTCCTGCCAGCCGTGCGTGGCGGCGGCCATCGCCCGGCCCTGCGGCCCGGCCAGCGGAGCCGAGGTGAGCTGGGGTGCGGCCAACCGGCGCCCGACGCCCTCCGCGGCGCCCTGCCCCTGCTGGACCGGAGCCTGAACGCCCTGTCCCTGCTGGATCGGAGCCTGGGCCGCCGGCGCTGGGAAAGCCTGGACGGCCTGCCCCGGGAATGCCTGGACCGGCTGCCCCTGGAACGGCTGAACGACCTGCCCCTGCACGGGTGGCTGCCCCTGGAACGGCTGGATCGGCTGCGCAGGCGGTGGGGTCATGGCCTGCGCGGCGTACTGCCCCGGCGCTGAGTAAGGATCCTGCGGCGCGCCGGGCGGCCGCACCGAGGCCCGGGCCACCGCGTTCGGCGGGAAGATGGCCGGCGGCGGAGGCAGCGGCTGCGGTTGCTGCTGCTGCTCCTCCTCGGCGGGCTGCTGTGGCGGATAGGGCCGCCAGGCTCCCTCGTGATCCGGATGCGTCATCCCGCCCCACCTCCGGTCGGCGCCGTGGCATAGACCGCCGGCCCGTGCTCGCCGTCCAGCGGCTGCAACTCGGCCCCGACCCGCCGGACCCCGTCGACCAGCACCCGGTCGAGCGCGCCCAGGTCGGCGTCGGGCCGGGTGGCGAGCCGGATGAAGGCCCGCGCCGCCACGTCGTCGCCGTCGGCCGCCGCGTTCAGCACCAGGGCCACGCTGGTCTGCGCGGCGGGCGCGGTGGCCGCCCAGGCGAACAGCGAGCCGATCTCGCCGGCCGACGTCGGCCAGGTCTTCAACCAGTACGTCCGGTGCACCAGGCGGGCCGACCGCCAGTGCGTCCAGTCCTCGTCGACCTGCGAGCCCTCGGCCAGCGCGCCGGCCTCGACGTCACAGGACCGGGCCAGCACGGCCAGCAGCTCGTCGGCGTCCAGCACCCGGCAGCCGATCCCGACCCGGCGCAGGCTGGTCGCCACCTTGCGGCCCAGGCCGGCCACCAGCGCGGCGGCCGCCTCCAGGTCGGCGGTGTGGTCGTGGAGCGCCTCGGCCAGCACCCGCGCGTCCACCCGGACGCTGATCGTGGACTCCCGGTGCGCCGGGACCGGCTCCGGGCTGAGCGACTCGACCAGCTGCCGATAGGACGAGCCGGCCGGCGACGCGGCGTGCACGTCCGGGCTGGGCGCCGGCACGGTGTGCGTGACCAGCTCCAGCACCACGCCCGGCTGCTCGGTCGCGGCGAGCACGCTGACCAGCGCCTCCAGCGGGATCGGGGCGCCGTCGTGGTGCATCGGGGCGGTCGGGGTCAGGGCCACCACGCTGAACCAGCCGGCCTCGTCCTTGGCCACCCCGGCCCTCGCCCCGTCCTGCGCGGTCATGTCGCGGACGGCGAGGCCGGGGGCGATGGTGCGCAGCGCGGCCAGCACCGGACCGCTGCCGGTCTCCAGCGCGGCGGCCCGGCGCCGGCCGTGCGCCCGGGCCACCTGCCGGTGCTCCAGCCACCAGCGGCCGCGCTGCCGGGCAAAGAAGATCACGATCAGGACTAGCCCGATCGCGCCGACGGCCAGCGCGGGCAGCGGCCCCTGGATCGCCGCCGCCACGGTGGCCAGCACGGACAGCTCGGCGACCACGATCTGGGTGAGGCTGACCGGGCCCACCTGGCCGCGGCGCGGGATCGGCCGGACCCCGGCGTCGGCGGCCGCGTCGGCCGGGACCGGCGTGGGGCGCTGCGGCACCGGGGCGGCGGCCGGCTGCGGGACCCCGGCGGGCGGCACCGGGACGCTGCCCCGGGCCTGCGTGCTGACCCGGCGCAGCGGGGTGGCCGCGGCGGTGGCGTGAGCCGGCTGGGGCGCGGCGGCACCATACGCCTGGGCCGACTGGGGCGCGGCGGCGCCATACGCCTGGGCCGACTGGGGCGCGGCGGCACCATACGCCTGGGCCGGCTGGGGCGGGGCGGCGCCGTACGCCTGGGCCGGGTGGCCGTCTGGGTTCACCGCTCGCCTCCCCGTCCGCGCGATAGAGAGCCCATTCTATGTGCCGCCACCGACAGTCAGCGGATCGCTGTCAGCAGGTCGTCGACGACCAGCGTGGTCAGATCGTCCCGGCTGGGCATCCGGCCGAGCGAGCGCAGCCGGCCGGACTGCGCCTTGCGCATACCCTCCAGCAGCTTGCGGGCCTCCCGGGCGTTACCGAAGTTCCGGTCCCGCTCGATCTGCGAGAAGTGCTCGTAGAGCGCCTCGGCGAGGCCGGCCTCGAACACGTAGTCGTCGTTCTGCGCGATCCGGCTGGCGATCAGCACCAGCTCGTCCGGGCCGTAGTTCTCGAATTCGAGGGTCTTGGCGAACCGGGAGGCCAGACCCGAGTTGGCGTCCAGGAAGTCGAGCATCTCCTTGGTGTACCCGGCGACGATCACGGCGACCTGGTCGCGGTGGTCCTCCATCAGCTTGACCAGGGTGTCGATCGCCTCCTGGCCGAAGTCGGCACTGGCCCCGCCGGCCCGGGACAGCGTGTACGCCTCGTCGATGAAGAGCACGCCACCCATCGCCTCCTCGAAGACCGAGGTGGTCTTCTCCGCGGTGTGCCCGATGTACTGCCCGACCAGGTCGCGCCGGGACACCTCGCGGAACCGGCCGTTGGGCAGCACGCCGAGCGCCTTGAGCAGCTGGCCGTAGATGCGCGCCACGGTGGTCTTACCGGTACCCGGGGCACCGGTGAAGATCAGGTGGTGGCTGGCCGCGCCGACCGAGAGTCCGGCGCTGCGCCGCCACTCGTTCACCTGGATCTCGTCGATCAGGGCTCGGACCTCGTTCTTCACCCCGGCCAGGCCGATCATCGCGTCCAGCTCGCCGAGCAACCGGTCCACCTCGGCGGCGTCCTGGCCGGCGCCGGACTCGGTGATCCCGGCCCGCGGCGCCGGACCGCCCTCGGAGAGCGTCACGGTGGCCTGCGCCCGCGGGTCGACGCTGACCTTCGGCTCGGCGGTGCCCTCCACCCGGCACTGCTCGACGACAGCGGTGCAGCCGGCCCCGATCACGATGCCGGAGCCGTGGGTCTGGTGCACCCAGGTCTGGAGGATCCGCGGGGAGCTGCCGTTGGCCACCACGATGCCGGCGTCGCCGGTGCCGGAGACGTCGCAGCGCTCGATCACCGGGCGGCCGGACTGGTAGACGTAGACCCCGCGGTAGCCGCACTCGGCCACAGTGGTGTTGCGGATCACCGGGTCGGCGCCGAGCCGCACGATGACGCCGTCGTCGCTCACCCCGCGGATCTCGCAGGACTCCACGGTGCCGCCCGAGTCGGAGAAGACCAGGCCGTGCTGTCCACGCTGGACCTGCACCTCGGTGGCCTCGACAGTGGACATGTCGGTGGCTTGCAGGCCGGGGCCGTAACCGGCGGAGAGCTGACATTTCCGGACCGTCAGCCGGGCGCTGATCGCCGAGATCGCCGGGTAGTCCCCGGCGGTCAGGGCCAGGCCCTCGACCGTCACCTCGCCGCTGAGCACGGCCAGCGCCGGCCCCTCCAGCCCGGCCGCGTCCACCACCACGGTGCCCGGCTCCCCGGTGCCGCGCAGGGTGAGGGTCCTGCCCCGCAACTCGATCCGCTCCCGATAGGTCCCGGGAGCGACGCTGATCACCGCGCCGTCCGGCGCCACCTCGAGCGCGTCACTGATGGTCGGGTAGGTGCCGGGGACCGCCAGGGTGCTGGCCACGAGAGGTACTCCTTATTGCGTGTACGTGCGGTCGCGGATGTTGTCGGCCACTTTCTTCACGTCGGCTGTCGCGGCGACCGGCGCGGTCATCCGGAGGACGACCTCCCGGTTCAGGACCTCCTCCGGGGCGGTGCGCCAGAACCCGACGTAGACCACGCCGTAGACCGGCTTGCCGTCGAGCTGCGAGGTCTCGGCCCAGGAGCGCAGCGAGGTGCCGCTGGTCCACCGTAGACCCCAGGCCTCCTCGCGCTGCCGCAGGGCTTTGCGGGTGTTGTCGTCACAGGCCGGGGCGCAGGCGCGGACCGTCAGGTCACCGCCGGCGGTGAGCGTCTCGCCCTGCCAGGTGCCGCACCGGTAGTGCACCGCGGCGTCGGCCTGCTCGGCGAGCTTGCAGGTCCAGCCGGTCGGCAGCCGGAAGTCGAAGCCGACGCCGACCAGTCCGGTCACCTCCTGCACCCCGCTCGTCTGCCCCTCGAAGGTGGGCCAGTCGTGCGGCCAGACACCGTCCGGCGCCGGGTCCAGGCCCGGTTTGGCCGGCGGGGTGGCCGGCAGCAGCAGCTGCGCGTCGGTGTAGGTGACCGGGGCGGCGCTCGGTGACGTGGCCGGCGTGCCGTCGCCGCGGCCGGCCACCACGGCGGCGCCGATGGCGGCGCCGATCAGCAACGACACCAGGGCCACGATCAGCAGCAGGAGGCGGTCCGGTCGCGGTTTGCCGCCGGCTTGACGGTACGCACCGGCGGCGCCCGAGATCGGCACCACGGAGATCGGGTTGCCGAACGACGGAAGGCCCGAGGCCGGCGCGCCGGACATCGGGTGCCCGGACACCGGATGGCCGGAGACCGGATGGCCGGAGACCGGGTGGCCGGAGACCGGCCGGGTCGCGACCGCGTGGGTGGTCACCGGCTGGATCGGCACGGGATGGGTGGCAGCGGGCTGCGCCGGGACGGCGGTCGCCGGCGGGACCGGCTGGAACGGCACCGTCGGCGGGTCGGGCTCCGCGCGTACCGAAGCGGAAGCCTGCGCGACCACCGGATCGCCGGCGGCGGACGGCGCACCCTCCCCGGCGAAAGCCGGGCGCAGCCGCTGACCGAGCACCGTGAAGATCTCCGCGGCGCCGCCGCTGCCGGCCGCCTCGGGACAGGCCACCCAGGGCCGCTCGCCGTCGTGGTCGGAACCGGCGATCGGCAACCCGTCGGTCTCCGCCGCGCCGAGCGCCTCGGACGCCGCCCGGAAGGCGGCTCGCCAGCGCTCGTCGGCCGAGGCCAGCTCGTTGAGCTGGGCCACGGTCACCGGGCGGCCGTGCTCGTCGACGCCGGACCAGACATCGCCGACCTCGCAGCTGGACAGCTGACGCTGCAGGCGGTGGGGCCCAGCGGTTGGCATCTCGTCTCCGTCTTCAGTTCGCGGCCCGGTGGCGGGGGTGGACCACCGGGATGACGCTCAGCTCAGCGCGGGCGCTGCTGGCGGAAGGCACCCTTGCTGGGGCGCATGTTCTTCGGGATCGCGCCTTTCGGCATCTGCGGGCGGGCCATCAGCGCGCCGAGGCGCTTGTCCAGCGCGTTGACGTCCTTGCCGGTGAGGTTGCGGGGCAGCCGCAGCATCGTGGTGCGCAGCTTGCGGACCGGGAGCTGACCCTCCTCGGTGCCGATCACGTAGTCGTAGAGCGGCGCGTTGCCGATCACCTTGGACAGCCGCTTCTTCTCCTGGCCGAGCAGTGCCCGGACCCGCTGCGGGTTGCCCTCGGCCAGCAGGATCACGCCGGGCCGGCCGATCACCACGTGCACCATGTCGAACTGGGTGGTCGAGCTGGCCGCCGGGCGGACCCGCCAGTCGCCGCGCATGTTCTCCATCAGCGAGGCGGCCGCGCCGGGCTGGCCCTCCGCCACGTTCATCATCGCGGCGTTCGAGCGCAGGTTCAGCACGATCAGCACGGCCAGCAGGGTGACCAGCACGCCGACCGGGATCCAGAGCAGGCCGAGACCCAGGAGCACCGCCGTCACGGTCAGCGCGACCGGGATCGCCACCGCACCGATGACTAGCGGAACGAACCACTTGTCCTGTTTCGCGGTGAACGAGAACACCTGGCCGATCTGCTTCAGGCGCTCGCCGAACGACACCTTCTCCTGGGGTTTTGCCATAGCCGGAAAGTGTAGTGGGACTCAGGTACCTTACGGCGGCCCGGGCACCCGGCGACCGTCTCGTAAGGGGGTGCGCAGCCCGGATATCGGGCGGCGTCCCCATGCCCGCGGGCCGCCTTCGCGCGAAGAGTCGATGTCAGCGAGGACGACGACACGACTCATGAGGAGCGCGGAGATGGTTCCCGAAGTGCATCTGTACCTGGCCCGGCAGCGCGGCGAGGAGCTGCGCCAGCAGGCCGAGGCCGATCGGCGGGCACGGGAGGCGGCCGGCGGGCGACATCGACGCCGGTTCCTGATACGCCGGCCGGTCCTCCGGTCCCGAGCGGCATGATCGGCGCGAATTTTCTGTCGGACCGGGGTGGCATGCTCGACCTCATGACGACGGTGAGTGGCCACAGCGAGATCCTGGTCGCCCGGGAGGGCGAGCTGGCCACCCTGCGCGACGCGCTCCGCCGGGTGCGCGGCGGCGAGCCGGCCGTCCTGCTGGTCGGCGGCGAGGCCGGCGTCGGCAAGACCCGGCTGGTCGAGGAGTTCACTCGGGGGTTGGCCGGCGAGCCGGTCAGGGTGCTCACCGGCCAGTGCCTGGAGCTCGGCGAGGAGGGCCTGCCCTTCGCGCCGTTCGCGGCGGCGCTGCGCGAGCTGGTCCGCGGCGAGGGACGCGAGGTGTTCGAGGGGCGGGAGGCCGACTTCGCCCGGCTGCTGCCCGAGCTCGGGCCACCGTCGGCGTTCGGCGAGGCCCATCGCGGGCTGCTCTTCGAGCTGGTCGGGTCGCTCGTCGCCCGGCTCAGCGCGCAGCGCCCGCTGCTGCTGGTGCTGGAGGATCTGCACTGGGCCGACCGGTCCACCCGCGACCTGATCGGCTTCCTGGTCCGCTCGGCCCGGGCCCCGCGGCTGATGCTGCTGGCCACCTATCGCACCGACGAGCTGCACCGCGGCCACCCGCTGCGGCCGTTCGTGGCCGAGCTGGAGCGGGTCCGCGGCGTGCAGCGGGTGGAGATCGACCGGCTCGACCGGGAGGGCACCGCCGAGCTGCTCGGCCACCTGCTCGGCGGCGAGCCCGAGCCGCAGACCGTCGACGTGGTGACCCGGCGGGCCCAGGGCATCCCGTTCTTCATCGAGCAGCTCGCCGCCAGCGCCGACCCGGCCTGCGCGGACATCCCGGAGACGCTGCGCGACCTGCTGCTCTCCCGGGTCGACCAGCTGCCCGAGGCGGCCCAGCGGATGCTGCGGGTCGCCGCCGTCGGCGGCACCCGGATCGGCCACGAGCTGATCGCGCAGGTGGCCGGCGTCGACGAGATCACCTGCGAGTCGGCGCTGCGCGTGGTGGTCGCCGCCCAGATGATCGTCTTCGATCCGGACGGGGGTTATGAGTTCCGCCACGCGCTGGTCCGCGAGGCGGTGCACGACGACCTGCTGCCCGGCGAGCACGCCCGCCTGCACGCGCGCTACGCGGAGGCGATCGAGGCGGATCCGCAGCTGGTGCCGGCCGGCCGGGCTCCCGCCGAGATCGCCCACCACTGGCACGCCGCCAACAACCATCCCCGGGCCCTGGTCGCCGCGAAACGCGCGGCTGACGAGGCCTGCCGGCGTTTCGCGTACGCGGAGCAGGCCCGCCTGCTGGACCGGGTCCTCGAGCTGTGGGAGCAGGTGCCGCAGGCCGCCGAGCTGCTCGGCACCTGTCACCTCGACCTGCTGGAGGAGACCGCGCTCGTCGCCATCGACTCGGGCGAGCTGCACCGGGCGCTCAGCCTGACCCGGGCCGCGCTGGGTGACCTGGACGCCACCGCCGAGCCGGTGCGCGCCGCCCGGCTGCTGGTGCGCCGGGCCAAGCTGCTGCGCACGGCCGGCAAGAGCGACGGCTTCGCCGAGACCAAGGAGGCGTACCGGCTGCTCACCGAGGCGACGGACGAGCCCGGCCGGACCGGGTTGCTCGGCGAGGTGGCCTACCTGTTCGCCAGCATGGACGGCGACGAGGTGCAGCGGATCTGGGAGCAGGTCCGGGCCGCCGTCGACCAGCTCGGCGACGCCAGCGCCCGGGTCTACGCGGAGATCACCAAGGGGCAGATCTGCGCCGGCTGGATGCCCGCCGCCGACGGCCTGCCGGTGCTGCTGACGGCGGTCGAGCAGGCCCGCGCGTGCGGCGACGACCAGGCGCTCTCGCACGGCCTGGTGAACGTTTCCGATGTCCTGTTCGAGCTGGGCCGCTACGCGGAGTCGGCGGCGGCCGCCGCCGAGGGCGTCCCGCACGCCATGCGCTACGGCGTCTCCCGCACCACCGGGGTCTACCTGCTGGCCAACCAGGCCGAGGCGCTGATGGCGCTGGGCCGCTGGGACGAGGCCGACGCCCGGCTGGCCGAGGCCGGCCGGCAGGACCCGCCCGGCCTGATGGCGCTGCCCTGGCTCCGGTTGCGGGCCCGGCTGCGGCTGGCCCGCGGGCACGCCCGGGCCGAGCAGGTGCTGACCCGGGCCACCGGCATGCTCGGCAAGCCCTACGTGCCCTGCGAGAAACGCCTCTGGATGCTGGAGCTGCGGATCCTGGCGGCGCTCGCCACCGGGGACGCCCCGGCGGCGGTGACCACGGCACGGATCGCGGTCGGCGACGGCGGCCTGCTGGACCGGCCGCGCTATGCCTGGCAGCTGCTCACCACCGCGTGCCGGGCCGTGGCCCTGGCCCGCGAGCCGGGTCCCGGCCAGGGTGCCTCGGTGGACGCGGTGGAGCAGCTCGCCGAGCGGATCGGGGCGGCGGCCGAGCGGCTGCCCCGGCGCTACCCGGCGGAGCTGGCCGCGGCGGCCCAGGTCGAGGCCGAGCTGTCCGGCGACGCCGAGCGGTGGACCGCCGCGGTGGCCGCGTGGCGGGCCGACGGGCAGCCGTTCGAGCTGGCCATGGCCCTGGTCCGGAGCGCCGAGGCGCACGCGTCCGACCGGCCGGCGGCGGCCGCGGCACTCGCCGAGGCCACCACGATCGCCGCCGGGCTGGGCGCCGCCCCGCTCGTCGAGCAGGCCGAGACGCTGGCCCGGCGGCTCGGGGTGCGCCCGGCGACGGCCGAGCGGGCGGCCGAGGAGGTGCTCACCGCCCGGGAGCGCGAGGTGTTGCGGCTGGTCGCCGAGGGCCGGAGCAACGGCCAGATCGCCCAGCGCCTGTTCATCTCGCCGAAAACGGCAAGCGTCCACGTCTCCCGCATCATCGCGAAACTGGAGGTCACCAACCGGGTGGAGGCGGCGGCGGTGGCCCGCCGCCTGCACCTCATCGACGACTGACCGGTCAGGGCCGGTCCGCGACCGCGCCGCTCCTGCGTCGTGTCGGTCCTGCGTCGTGTCGGTCCTGCGTCGTGTCGGTTCTACGTCGCGCCGTTCCTGCGCCGGGCCGTTCCTGCGCCGGGCCGTTCCTGCGCCGTGTCGGTCCTGCGCCGCTCCTATGTCCGGGCCGGCCTGTCCTTGGCCGCCACGCTTGTTGCCGGCCGCGACCTTGCCCGCCACGCTTGTTGCCGGCCGCGACCTTGCCCGCCACGCTTGTTGCCGGCCGCGACCTCGGTTCGGTCCGGCGCCACGCACCACTGTCGTGGGCGGCTGCCTTTCGCGGTGCTTCGCAGCCGACCGGTTCGTTGCGATGTGGGTGCATGCGGCGGCCGAAGGCCCGGTCGGTCGGTTGCGGGCCGGGTGTGCCCGGTTGCCGGGCGGTGGCAACTTCCGCGGGGGAGCGCGGAGACGCGGTCCAGTGACCGGAGCTGGCCCGGCGAAGGCTAATCCCGACCGGCGCGGTCCCGATGGTGGGGGCCGACCGACAGCTTAGGGAGCCCGTCATGCATGACAAGTTCCGTTCGCCCTCCGGGGGCTGGTGATGGAGAGCGCCGCCGACGACGCGTACCAGATGGTCGAGGCGTTGTTCGGATCCGAGTCCGGGATCCCGTGGTGGGCCTGGCTGGCGCCGATCATCCTGCTCTTCGGCCGGCTGCTCTACCCGGTGTTCTTCCCCCAGACGGCCGCGTCCGAGGCGGAGACCGATCGGCGGCTCGCCGAGTTCCGCCGGGAACGCCAAGGCAAGGGCAAGGCAAAAGGCAACAAGAAGGGCAAGAAGGGCAAGAAGTGATCAGCCCGCAAGCCTGGCGAAGGCCCGCGACCTGACTCGGTCGCGGGCCTTCCTCAGTCCCGCACCGGGTCCGCCAGCAGGCATGGTGGTGTGGGGAGCCGTGGCGAACGGCGAAGCCCGCCCCGGGTCCCCGTGCCGGCGGGCGTGGTGTGGGAGGGCCGTGGCGAACGGCGAAGCCCGCCCGGGTCCCCGTGCCGGCGGGCGTGGTGTGGGAGGGCCGTGGCGAACGGCGAAGCCCGCCCCGGGTCCCCGCGCCGGCGGGCGTGGGGACCGGCCGTCAGTGAACGGCGAGGAACTCAGCCGCGGGCGTCGAGCGCCTGCCGGTAGAGGCGACCCGCCCGGTACGACGAGCGCACCAGCGGCCCGCTCATCACCCCGGCGAAGCCGATCTGCTCGGCCTCCTCGCGCAGCTCGACGAACTCCTCCGGCTTGACCCAGCGCTCGACCGGGTGGTGCCGCGGCGTCGGACGCAGGTACTGCGTGATGGTGATCAGCTCGCAGCCGGCCGCGTGCAGGTCGCGCAGGGCGGCGGAGATCTCCGCGCGCTCCTCGCCCATGCCGAGGATCAGGTTGCTCTTGGTGACCAGGCCGGCCGCGCGGGCCTGGGTGATCACGTCGAGGGAGCGCTCGTAACGGAAGCCGGGGCGGATCCGCTTGAAGATGCGCGGGACCGTCTCGACGTTGTGCGCCAGCACCTCGGGGGCCGCGCCGAAGACCTCGGCGAGCTGGTCGGGCTCGGCGTTGAAGTCGGGGATCAGCAGCTCGACACCGCAGCCGGGCTGCAGCTTGTGGATCTGGCGGACGGTCTCCGCGTAGAGCCAGGCGCCGCCGTCGGGCAGGTCGTCGCGCGCCACCCCGGTGACCGTCGCGTAACGAAGGCCCATGGTGGCGACCGACTCGCCGACCCGGCGCGGCTCGTCGGCGTCGAACTCGGCCGGCTTACCGGTGTCGATCTGGCAGAAGTCGCAGCGGCGGGTGCACTGGTCACCACCGATCAGGAAGGTCGCCTCGCGGTCTTCCCAGCACTCGTAGATGTTGGGGCAGCCGGCCTCCTGGCAGACGGTGTGCAGACCCTCTTTCTGCACCAGCCCGCGTATCTGGGTGTACTCCGGACCCATCTTCGCCTTGACTTTGATCCACGGCGGCTTCCGCTCGATGGGAGTTTCGGCGTTGCGCGCCTCGATGCGCAGCATGCGGCGGCCCTCGGGAGCAATAGTCACGACCCCGAGATTACGCCGCTCCGGGCCGCCCGCAGCGTAGGGGCGACGAGGCTCACGTGACCTGAGGTGTGACCGCCGCCACTACCTGGTGGGAAAACCGGATGCGGACGACGGCGGGGCATGCCTAGGGTGCTCGGCACGGCAGTGATGGGACCGAGTAACGCTCCGATCCGCCGGCCGAGAGAGCCACCGGCAGCTGTGAGGGTGGCCCGAGCGCCGGAGCGTGAAGACACCCCGGAGCCGAGCAGGGCAAGAGGCGTCCCGTGCGAGACGGGGCGCGAAGGTGCGGTGGTACCGCGAGGATCCCGCTCGCCCGCACCTCCCGGGGCCGCGTTGCCGTCACCGGAGGAGGTAACCGCCATGCAACGCATCCTCTCCACCGAACTGGCGTCCCACCCGTACGAAAAGGTCCGGGTGGACGGCTGGATCCATCGGATCCGCCGGTTGAAATCGGTCTGCTTCCTGATCGTCAGGGACGCGGCCGGGCTCGCCCAGGTGGTGCTGACCGACCCGGCGCAGCTGACCGCGCCGGAGGAGAGCGTCGTCTCGGTCACCGCCACCGTCACCCCGAACGAGCAGGCTCCGCACGGCGTCGAGCTGACCGGACCGGAGATCCACGTGCACGCCGCCGCGGACGTACCGTTGCCGTTCGAGCTGCATCGACCCGAGCTGACCGCGGGCCTGCCGGCCCAGCTGGACCACGCGGCCCTCGCTCTGCGGCATCCGGCCCGGCGGGCCGCGCTGCGGATCTCCGCTGCCGCGACCGCCGGTTTCCGCGCGGCCCTCGAGGCGCAACGGTTCGTCGAGATCCACACTCCGAAGATCGTCGAGTCGGCCACCGAGTCCGGCGCGAACGTCTTCCAGCTGGACTATTTCGGACGGCCCGGCTATCTCGCGCAGTCGCCGCAGTTCTACAAGCAAATGATGGTCGGCGTCTTCGAGCGGGTCTTCGAGGTCGGTCCGGTGTTCCGCGCGGAGAACAGCGACACCGCGCGGCATCTGACCCAGTACACGTCGCTGGACGCCGAGATGGGCTTCGTCGCCGACCACCGGGACGTGATGGCCGCGCTGACCCGGACGATCGCCGGGATGTTCGGCGAGATCACCGAGCGCACGGCATACGAGACGCCCGAGGTGCCGGCCGAGATCCCGGCGGTGCGCTTCGCCGAGGCGCTGCGGATCGCCGGGGCGCCGGCCGACGAGCCGGACCTGGCCCCGTCGCACGAGCGGGCGCTGGGCGAGTGGGCGCGGCGCGAGCACGGCTCCGAGTTCGTCTTCGTGACCGGCTACCCGATGCGCAAGCGGCCGTTCTACACCCACCCGGACCCGGCCGACCCGACCTACTCCCATGGGTTCGACCTGCTGTTCCGCGGGCTGGAGATCGTCACCGGCGGGCAGCGGCTGCACCGGCACGCCGACTACGTCGCCGCGTTGCGCGCGGCCGGCGAACCGCTTGCCGCCTATCGGGGCTATCTGGACGCTTTCCGGTACGGCATGCCCCCGCACGGCGGCTGGGCCATCGGCCTGGAACGCCTGGTGGCGAGGCTGACCGGCGCCGCGAACGTCCGTGCGGTCACGGCGTTCCCGAGGGACCCGCACCGGGTCGCGCCGTAGTCGTAGGTTGGGGCCCGTGCTCATCGACCTCGACGTGGCTCCGGCGCCCGCCCCCGAGCGGACCCGCCGGATCCCGTGGCGCGAGTTGCGGGCCACCGTCGCGATCGCCGTGCTGTTGCTGCTCGGTGCCGCGGCCGCGCCACCCCGGATCGAGGCCTTCCCGCGGGTGGCCGGCTCCGGCGGCCGGGCCACGTCGAGTGTCCTGCTCACCCCGGAGGCGCTCTACACCGTGCAGCCGGTCGCCGGCGACGGCGTCGACCTCGTCGCCCAGCCGATGCGGCCGGGTGGCCCGGCCTGGCGGGTCCGGCTCTCGCTGACCGGCGGCGCCGACCTCTGGCTGTACCGCTCCGGCCCGGTGCTGGTGGCCGCCGACCAGACGGAGCTGGTGGTGCTGGACCCGGCGACCGGTGAGGACCGCTGGTCGACGGTGAGCCCGGCGATCGTGACCGGTGATCGGGTGCTGCTCACCGACTACCAGGACGGGTACCCGCTGCTGCGCCTGGCCGACCTGGCGACCGGCCGGATCGGGTGGACCCGGCGCGGCTCGGCGGACCGCGCGATGCTCGACCCGGCCGGGCGGTACCTGCTGACCTTGGACGGCCTGAACGGCGCGCGGGTGTGGTCGGCCGCCGACGGGCGGGAGCTGGCGCGCCGATCGGTGACCGAGTCGATCGACCCGGACGACCCGCAGGCGGTGCTGGCCGGCGATCAGGCCTACGTCCTGGGGCCGGATACGGTGACCGCGCTGCGCCTGCCGGACCTGGCACCGGTCTGGGCCGAGCCGGCCCGGGTGCCGATGCCCCGGAGCGCCGTGTCCTGCGGCGACCTGCTCTGCGTGCTGGGCGAGCGGGGCCTGACCGCGATCGACCCGCACACCGGCGCGGTGCGCTGGACCGTGGCCGGGTGGCACGGCTACCTCCGAGGCGTGACCCGGACCCTGGACGAGCGGCTCGTGCTGCTCGATCCGGCGACCGGCCGGGTGACCCGCCGGCTGGGTCGCGGCGAGGCGACCGGCGACCTGATGCTGCGCGCGGCCGGCGACCACACCGAGGTCACCGACCTGCGCACCGGCCGGCTCTACGGCACGCTGCCGGGGGTGCTGCCGTACGGCTGCACGGCCGTCGACGACCTGGTGGCCTGCGCCGACCAGGGCGCCACCGTCGTCTTCCGGATCAGAAGAGGGTCGTGAGGTGCCGCTCGACCACCGGCATCACCTCGGCCACCGTCACCGGCCGGCCCAGCTCGGCGCTGAGTGAGGTGACCCCGGCGTCCCGGATCCCGCACGGCACGAACCGGTCGAAGTTCGCCAGGTCGCAGTCGCAGTTCAGCGCGAAGCCGTGCAGCGTCACGCCGCGCGCCACCCGGATCCCGATCTGGGCGATCTTGCGGTCCGGCCCGCCGTCGGTGGCCCGGACCCAGGCCCCGCTGCGGCCCTCGACCCGCTCGGTGGGCACGCCGAACTCCGCGCAGACGTCGATCAGCAGCTGCTCGACGCGGCGCACGTAGGCCACCACGTCGACCGGGTCGGGCAGGCGCAGGATCGGGTAACCGACCAGCTGGCCCGGCCCGTGCCAGGTGATCTTGCCGCCGCGGTCGACGTCGACCACCGGGGTGCCGTCCCACGGGCGGTCGGCGGGCTCGGTGCGCTTGCCGGCGGTGAAGACGCTCGGGTGCTCCAGCAGCAGGATGGTGTCCGGCCGGTCGCCGTCGGCCACGGCCTCGTGCAGGCGCTTCTGCTCGTCCCACGCGTCGCGGTAATCGACCAGTCCGGGGCGAAGAACGGTGAGTACGGAGGTTGTCACAGCGGAAAGCCTAGCCCCGTACTCACCGGTACTCAGCGGTCGACGGGGTCCAGACCGCGACGGATGCGCCACACCAGGACGTCGTCGACCCGTTCCGGCGGGCCGAGCAGGTCGATGGCGGTGGCGAGCACCGCGTCCCGGGACAGCGTCTGGTGGTCGGAGCCGGTGATCTCGGCGGGCAGGAAGACCGCGTCCACTCCCCAGTACTCGAAATCGGCCCGGGCCTGGGCGCGGTCGGCGTTGTTGAGCTGGATGACGTAGTTCCACCAGGCGGCGCGCAGGAAGAGCCAGTCGGTGGCCCGCGGGGGTGCGCCGATCTGGCCCTGCCGCTTCTTGCCGGCCTCGCCCGCCACCTGCGGGCCGAGGAAGTAACCGGCCGGGATCCGGAAGTGCTCGCCGCCGCGGGCCAGCGTGTACGCCTGCCACCGCTGCCCGTCCGCGGTGACGTTCAACGCGAACGGCAGCGCGGAGATCGTCCCGCCGTCCGTCACGTATCTCTTCCAGGTGCCGTTGGCGATGAACGCCGGCTCGGGGGAGCGGTGCTGGACCCGCAGCGGCAGCGGGACGAGCGGGAGCAGGCTGACCACCACCGCCGCGGACAGCGCGGTGTGCAGCGTGCCGAGCTTGATCCGCCGGCTGAGCAGCTCGTCCAGCAGCAGCGCCAGCAGGATGCCGAACACCCCGACCACCACCAGCGAGAGCCGGACCGGCAGCGCGGAGTTGAACAGCGGCAGGTGCTGCAGGGCGGCGTAGGGCAGCGGGAAGTGGTACATGTGCTTGTTGATGAACAGCCGCGGCCCCCAGGAGAGCACCACGAAGACCACTCCGACCACGCCGACAGCGCGCAGCGTGGCCCGGCGCCCCGGCGCGACCCGCCGCCGGAGCAGCAGGTAACCGGCGATCATCAGGACGATCATCGGGACGCCGAAGAACGACGTCTCCTCTGTCGCGTTCGGCGCCAGGTCCTTGTGCAGCCCGGCCATCGCGGCCAGCGACCGGCTCGGGAAGGACAGGTACGACGCCAGGTCCTCGGCGAAGAACTTCTGGTTGAACCCGGTCCCGGAGAACGTCTGCGGCCCGGCGAAGTGCATGTAGAGCGGGTAGGCGAGCAGCGCCCCGGCCACCACGGCGGTCACCGCGAGCGCCCGCAGCACGGTGCCCAGCGCCGCCCGCGCCTCCTGCCGCACCGCCTCGGCGCACGACCACACCACCAGGAAGATGCCGCTGGCCAGGGCGGTGTAGAACAACCCCTCGGCGGCGATCGAGAAGCCGACGGCGAGCAGCACCCCGAGCGTGAGCCCGTTGCGCAGCCAGCGGCCCTCCTCGCGGAGCTTGAGCACCTGCCAGACCACCACCGGGGCGACCCAGCCGGCGGTCCAGTTCAGGTGACCGTTGGCGTGCGAGATGAAGCCCGGCGCGAACCCGCAGAACAACCCGGCCACCGCGGCCGCCCCGGCGTTGCCGACCAGCCAGCGGCGCAGGAACAGGTACCAGGCGAAGGCGGAACCGGCCAGGTTCAGGGTCAGCACCGTCACGAAGCTGATCTGCGGGCCGGCCAGGTGGGTGACCGGCGTCATCAGCACCGTGTACACCGTGATCGAGGTGTTGGCGGCCAGGTTCACCCCGAGCGGGGCGTTCAGCAGGTCGGTGAAGAACGGGTCCGCGCCGTGCGTGACGGTGTAGTACCCATACCCCATCAGCCACTCGAAGAAGGCCTGGTCACCGACGTTGTCGGCGAGCACGTGCGTGTACGGGTCCGCCCACAGGCCGTGGGTCACATAGCCCGCCATGGCGAGCGCGACCAGGGCCACGGTCAGATGAGCCCGCCAGGCGCGCGGCCGGCGGCCGGGCGTGGTGACGGGCTCCGAGGGGCGATCGGCGGACGCGGCGGGGGCGGGGGCGGTCACGGACATCAGGCGCAGGTTAGCAGCGGGAGCTGTAGATCAGCGGCCGATCGCGGGTTCGGGTCGCAAAGCCGCCGCCAAGCCGGACTCGATGTCCGGGTATGCCCAGGAGAATCCGGCGTCGCGCAGCACCGCGGGAACCACCCGCTGACTGCGCCGCGTCTCCCCGCCCAGCTCGCCGAGAACGACGTCGAGCACCGGGCCGGGCACCGAGAACAGGGCCGGGCGGTGCAGCCGGTCGGCCAGCGCGCGGGTGAACTCGGCGTTGGTGCACTGCCGGGCGGAGACCAGGTTGACCGGTCCGGCCAGATCCTCGCGCTCCAGCAGGAACTCGGTGGCGCCCAGCCAGTCGGCCAGCGCGATCCAGGCCATCCACTGCCGCCCGCCGCCGAGCCGGGCCCCGCCGCCCAGCTTGAACAGCGGCAGCAGCGGCTTGAGCAGCGAACCGGTCCGGTCCAGCACCGGCGCGGTGCGCAGCAGGACGACCCGGACACCGGCGTCCTCGGCGGGCCGGGCGGCGGCCTCCCAGACCCGGCACAGGTCGGCCAGGAACGTGTTACCCGCCGACGCCTCCTCGGTGACCTCCTGGTCGCCGGTGTCGCCGTACCAGCCGACCGCCGAGGACTGCAGCAGGGCGCGGGGGCGGTCGGCGGCCGGCAGTCTCGCGATGGTCCGGGCGATCGTGTCGGTGGTGTTCACCCGGCTGGCCCGCAGCACCCGCTTGTAGCCGGCGGTCCAGCGCTGCCCGCCGATGTTCGCCCCGGCCAGGTTGATCACCGCGTCCGCGCCGGCCAGCAGCTCGGAGTCGAGTCGTCCCTGCCCCGGATCCCAGGTGGCCGGCTGTCGCACCAGCCGGTGGACGTCGTGCCCGTGCTGCCTCAACCGGTCGGTGAGCCGGGTCCCGAGAAAGCCGGAGGCGCCGGCCATGACGATCCGCATGTCCCCAGTCTTTCCCGAAAGAGATCCAGATCAAAACAAAACTGGGGTACGCCACAACGGCGCACCCCAGTGATGTCTAACGCGAACTCACAACCCGAGGTCGGCCTCGAAGTGCCCGCCCTCCAGGCGCTCCTTCAGCGTGCCCAGGAAGCGGGCGGCGTCCGCGCCGTCCACGATCCGGTGGTCGTAGCTGAGCGCCAGGTAGACCATCGAGCGGGGCGCGATGATCTCGCCCAGGTTCGGGTCGTTCACGATCACCGGGCGCTTGACCACCGCGCCCAGGCCGAGGATGCCGACCTGCGGCTGGTTGATGATCGGCGTGTCGAAGAGGGCGCCCCGGCTGCCGGTGTTGGTCAGCGTGAAGGTGCCGCCACCGAGCTCGTCCGGCCCGATCTTGTTGTTGCGGGTGCGCTCCGCGACGTCCGCGATCCGCTTGGCCAGGCCGCCCAGGTTCAGGTCGCCGGCGTCCTTGATGACCGGGACGACCAGGCCCTTCGGCGCGTCCACGGCGATGCCCAGGTGCTCGGCACCGTGGTAGGTGACGGTGCCGGCCTCGACGTCGATCGACGAGTTGACCACCGGGTGCTGCTGCAGCGCCTCGACGGTGGCCAGGGCGAAGAACGGCAGGAAGGTCAGCTTCACGCCGTGCTTGGCCTGGAAGTCGGCCTTCGCCTTGTTCCGCAGCGTCGCGATCTTGGTGACGTCCACCTCGACCACGGTGGTGAGCTGCGCCGAGATCTGCAGCGACTCCACCATGCGCCGGGCGATGGTGGCCCGGATCCGGGTGAGCTTCTCGGTGCGGCCGCGCAGCGGGCTGGGCTCCGGCTTGGCCTTGGCCTCGGCCGGAGCGGCGGCGGCCGGGGCGGACGCGGCCGGGGCGGCGGTCTCGGCCTTGGCCGCGGCGGCCTTCTCGGCGGCGTCGAGCACGTCCTGCTTGCGGATCCGGCCTCCGACGCCGGTCCCCGTCAGCGAGGACAGGTCGACACCCTTCTCCGCGGCCAGCTTGCGGACCAGCGGCGTCACGTAACCGGCGTCGCCGGCGCCGTTCGCCTTGACCGTCTCGGCGGCCGGCGCGGCCGGCTGCGCGGGAGCGGCCGGGGCCGGCTGCTTGGTCTCGGCGGCCGGAGCGGGGGTCGCGTAGGACTCGCCGGCCGGGGCCGACTCGGCCTTCGGCTGGGCCTGCTGCGGCGCGGGCGCCGGCTTCGACTCGACCTGCGGGGCCGGCTTGGACTCCACCTGCGGCGCCGGAGCCGGCTTCGACTCGGCCCGCGGCGCTGACGACGCCGAGCCGACGATCGCCAGCACGCCGCCGACCTCGGCGGTCTCGTCCTCCGGGACCCGGATCTCCAGCAGCGTGCCGGCCACCGGCGACGGGATCTCGGTGTCGACCTTGTCGGTGGAGACCTCGAGCAGCGGCTCGTCCAGCTCGACGGTCTCGCCGACCTGCTTGAGCCAGCGGGTGACGGTGCCCTCGGTGACGCTCTCGCCGAGCGCCGGCATCTTCACCTCGGTGCCCTCGCCGGCCTCGGCGGCCGGGGCCGCCGTCTGCGGGGCGGGGGCCTCCTCCTCGACCGGCTTCTCGGTCGACGGGGTGGTCGGGGCGGGCGGCTCGGGCTCGGCCTGCTCCTCCTGCTGCGGTGCGGGGGCGGCCGCACCGGCGTCCTCGCCCTCGCCCGCGATGACGGCCAGCTCGCTGCCGACCTCCGCGGTCTCGTCCTCGCCGACCACGATCCGCGAGAGCACGCCCGCGGCGGGCGACGGGATCTCCGTGTCGACCTTGTCGGTGGAGACCTCGAGCAGCGGCTCGTCCAGCTCGACGCGCTCGCCCTCCTGCTTGAGCCAGCGCGTGACGGTGCCCTCGGTGACGCTCTCACCCAGCCGCGGCATGGTTACCGATGTCGGCATCTTTCCCCAAACTCCTTAACGCCAATGAGGCTTGTTCACGACGGTCGAGACGTACCCACGACGCTTATCGTGAATAAGCCTCATCGAAGCGATCTGATTCAGCTGTGCGCGTGCAGGGGCTTGCCCGCGAGCGCGAGGAAAGCCTCGCCCAGCGCCTCGTTCTGCGTCGGGTGGGCGTGCACGAGCTGGGCGACCTCCTCCGGGAAGGCCTCCCAGTTGTAGATCAGCTGGGCCTCGCCGACCAGCTCGCCCATCCGGGCGCCGACCATGTGGACGCCGACCACCGGACCGTCCTCGACGCGGACCAGCTTGACGAAGCCGGCCGTCTTGAGGATCTGGCTCTTGCCGTTGCCGCCCAGGTTGTAGTTGTACGACGTGACCTTGTCAGCGCCGTACTTCTCCTTGGCCTTGGCCTCGGTCAGGCCCACCGACGCGACCTCCGGGTCGGAGTAGGTGACCCGCGGGATGCCGGCCTCGTCGATGACCGCCGGGTTCTTGCCGGCGATCTCCTCGGCCACGAAGATGCCCTGCTGGAAGCCGCGGTGCGCGAGCTGCAGGCCGGGCACGATGTCGCCGACCGCGTAGATGTTGCCGACGCCGGTGTGCAGGCGCTCGTTGGTGATCACGAAGCCGCGCTCCAGGGTGATGCCCTGCTCCTCGTAACCCAGGTTGGCGGTCGTCGGGCCGCGGCCGACGGCGACCAGCAGGACCTCGGCCTCCAGGGTCTCGCCGCCGGCGATGGTGACCTTGACGCCGTCGGCCGTCGTCTCCACCTTCTCGAACGGCTTGCCGACCTTGAAGTTGATCTTCCGCTTGCGGAAGGCGCGCTCGACGGTCTTCGAGATCTCCTCGTCCTCCGCGGCGACCAGCCGGGGGAGGGCCTCGATGATGGTCACGTCGGCGCCGAACGACTTCCACACGCTGGCGAACTCGACGCCGATCACGCCGCCGCCCAGCACGATCGCCGAGCTCGGCACCCGGTCCAGCTTCAGCGCGTGCTCGCTGGCGATCACCTTCTGCCCGTCGATCTCCAGGCCGGGCAGGGTCCGCGAGTACGAGCCGGTGGCCAGGATGACGTTGCGCCCGGTGTAGCGCCGGCCGTCCACCTCGACGGTGTCCTTGCCGACCAGCTTGCCGGCGCCCTGGACCAGGGTGATGTTCTTGTTGTGGCCGAGCAGGCCCTGCAGGCCCTTGTAGAGACGGCCGACGACGCCGTCCTTGTACGCGTTCACCCCGGCCATGTCGATACCGACCAGGTCGGCCTTGACGCCGAACTGCTCGCTCTCCCGGGTCTGGTCGGCGATCTCCGCCGCGTGCAGGAGGGCCTTGGTCGGAATGCAGCCGCGGTGCAGGCAGGTACCACCGACCTCGGCCTTGTCGATCAGCGCTACGGAGAGGTTCAGTTCGGCGGCGCGCAGCGCGGCCGCGTACCCGCCGCTGCCTGCGCCGAGGATGACGATGTCGAAGGTTCCGCCGTTCGGCTGGCTCACGTTGACTCCAGTAGTCGAGTCGTCGCCATGTGGGTCACACAATGGAAACGGTCACAGTCCCGTCTCGGACATCTTGTCACTTCTGGACCCGCTCGATGCGGGCAGGTGCCCCAAGACACGTCGGCTCGTCGTACCCTTGCGAGACCTGAGACGAGGGGGAGCGGAAGTGGCTTGGTTTCGACGCCGCCCGAGATCGGTCGGTGCCGGAGGACGCCCGGTTGACCAGGCCGATCTCGAGCATCTCGCGCAGTTCGTCCGCAGCCGGACCGGCGTCGAGGCGTTCGTCGAGCCGCGCACCACGGTGACCGAGACCACGGTGTTGCTTGTCGCACACGACGGCGAGTGGACCCGGCGGCGCATCGAGTCGCCCGAGGTGGCCCGTCGCTTCGCGCACAAGCTCTCGCTGCCCATCTACGACGTCCGGCTGCTCGGCTACCCGCAGCGGATGCGCGACTACAACGCCAGGCAGAAGCGCCGCCCGGCCTGACCCCGGGCCGGGCGGCGCGCCCGGTCAGAGCGTCTCGACCACCTGCAGCAGGGTGCGGATCGGCACGCCGGTCCCGCCCTTGGTCCAGTAACCGGTGGCCTCACCGGAGTGGTACGCCGGACCCGCCACGTCGATGTGCGCCCACTCCACGCCCGGCGCCACGAACTCGCGCAGGAACACGCCGCCCTGCAGCATGTGCCCGGCCCGGTCCAGGTTGGCGTTGGTCTGGCAGATGTCGGCGATCTCCGACTCCATGCCCTTGCGCACGTCGTCCGGCAGCGGCATCGGCCAGGCCGGCTCGCCCACCGTGTCGCCGGCCGCCTTGACCAGCGCGGTCGCCTCGTCCGAGCCCATCAGGCCGGCGATCCGCTTGCCCAGCGAGATCACCTGGCCGCCGGTCAGGGTGGACGTCTCGAACAGGTAGTCGGCGCCGTCCGCGCAGGCCCGCGCCATCGCGTCGCCGAGCACCATGCGGCCCTCGGCGTCGGTGTTGAACACCTCGACCCGCTTGCCGTTGAACATGGTGATCACGTCGCCCGGCCGGTACGCCGACCCGGACGGCATGTTCTCCGCGATCGCGAGGTAACCGGAGACCGCCACGCCCGGCTTGATCGCGGCGATCGCCAGCATGGCCGCGGCGACAGCGGCCGCACCGGCCATGTCCGACTTCATCTCCCACATGCCGGCGGCCGGCTTGATGCTGACCCCACCGGTGTCGAACGTGATGCCCTTGCCGACCAGCGCGACCCGCTTCGGCTCGGCCACCCCGTCCGGGGTGTAGCTCAGCTTGACCAGCCGCGGCGGCGCCTCGGAACCCTGGCCGACCGCCACGATACCGCCGTACCCGCCGGCCTTGAGCTGCTCGAAGTCGAGCACCTCGACGGCCAGCCCGGCCTCGCCGGCGGCCGCCGCCACCTGGTCGGCGAAGGTGGCCGGGCGCAGCTCGTTCGGCGGCATGTTGACCCAGTCCCGGGCCTGCCGGACCGCGCGGCCGACCACCTCGGCGCGGGTCACCTCGGCCTGGGCGGCCGCGTCGGCGGCGTCCGGCACGTGCACCCGCAACGCGGTCACCGGCTCCCGGCGACCCTTCTGCGGCTTGGTCTTGTAGCCGGCGAACCGGTAGCCGCCGAGCAGCGCGCCCTCCAGCGTGGCCCGCAGCACCGCCGGGGCGTCCGCGTCGTCCGGCACCGGCAGGGCCAGCGCCACCGAGGCGCTGCCGGCCAGCGCGCGCACCGCGGCGCCGGTGCCCCGGCGCAGCGTCTCCAGGTCGGGGGCGGAGCCGGTCGGCTCGTCGCCGAGGCCGACCGCGACCACCAGCGGCGCGGCGACCGTACCGAGGGTGGCCAGCTTGGTCACCTCACCCGGGGCGCCGGTGGCGCCGAGCAGCGCCAGGGTCGACGTCAGCTTCCCGTCGAACGCCGCGGCGATGCTCTCCGCGCCGGACGCCGGAAGCAGGGCGCCGTCCTGGTCGGGCTGGCTGTGCAGGCCGATGACGATGGCATCGACCGCCAATTCGGCCGGGTCGGTGTCGACCAGGCTGAGGCTGGGCTGGGTCACTCGGGCACTCCGCGACGTTGGGGGCGGGAGGCCGCCGGTAAGCGGTCTCCCGGCTGGTGGGAAACACTTGGTATTCCCCGCGACTCTAACCATGCCCAAGGTCACCGGTAAGTTGAGTCTCATGTCTGCCGAGTCGTTCCGCTCTCCGCTGCACGAACGCCACGTCGCGCTGGGCGCGAAACTCGCGCCGTTCGGCGGCTGGGAGATGCCGCTGGAGTACGCCGGCGGCGGCGTGCTGAAAGAGCACGCCGCGGTCCGCGAGGCGGCCGGCGTCTTCGACGTGTCGCACCTGGGCAAGGCGCGGGTGGCCGGCCCCGGCGCGGCGGACTTCGTCAACTCCTGCCTGACCAACGACCTGGCCCGGATCGCCCCGGGCAAGGCGCAGTACACGCTCTGCTGCGACGAGACCGGCGGCGTGGTCGACGACCTGATCGCCTACCTCTACGGCCCGGACGACGTCTTCCTGATCCCGAACGCGGCGAACACCGCGGAGGTGGTCCGCCGCCTGGCCGCCGCCGCGCCGTCCGGCATCACGGTGACCGGCCTGCACCACGACTTCGCGATCCTCGCCGTCCAGGGCCCGGAGTCCGCCGCCGTCCTGGAGCGGCTCGGCCTGCCCACCGGGCACGACTACATGTCGTTCACCGAGGCCGCCCTCGGCGACGTCACGCTCGTCGTCTGCCGGACCGGCTACACCGGCGAGCACGGCTACGAGCTGGTCATCCCGTGGTCGGCGGCAACCACCGTGTGGGACGCGCTGATCGGCGCCGGAGTCCGCCCGTGCGGTCTGGGCGCCCGCGACACGCTGCGCACCGAGATGGGCTATCCCCTGCACGGCCAGGAGCTCTCCTTGGAGATCAGCCCGGTCCAGGCCCGCTCCGGCTGGGCGGTCGGCTGGTCCAAGCCCGCCTTCTGGGGCCGCGACGCCCTGCTCGCCGAGAAGGCCGCCGGCCCGCGCCGCCAGCTCCGCGGCCTGGAGCTGACCGGCCGCGGCATCCCGCGCGGCCACATGCCCGTCTTCGCCGGCGACACCCGGATCGGCGAGACCACCAGTGGCACGTTCTCCCCGACCAAGAAGGTCGGCATCGCCCTGGCGCTGATCGACACCGAGCTGCGGCTGCCCGACGGAGCCCCGGTCGAGATCGACATCCGCGGCCGCCGCACCGAGGCCCGGCTGGTCAAGCCGCCCTTCGTGCAGCCCTCGGTCCGCTGACCCGGGAAACCACTTTCCGGTACGCCCGGCGTACCGGAAGCAGCGAAGCGGGTGGTGACCCGCCGCTCACCGCAGCGAAAGGGTGATCACCGCGAGCGTGCCGGCGGTCTCGACGCAGGCGCCCAGCACATCCCCGGTGACCCCGCCGAAACGGCGCACGCAGTGCCGGAGCAGCACCAGCACCCCCACCACGGCGGCCGCCACCGCCACCGGTCCCTGCCAGGGACGACCGGGGACGGCCGGGATCGCGGCGGCCGCCACGAGCACGCCGGCGAGCCACGCGACGGGGACCGGGACCGTGCCGGCCACCATCGCGCCGAGCCCCTCGGGACGGGCCGGTGGGACGCCGCGGCGGCAGGCCAGGGTGATCGCCAGGCGGCCGGTGGTCCACGCGATCACCAGCGACCACCAGGTGACGGCGGTGAGCGCGGCGGCCTGCACGAGCACGCCGGCGGCGAGCGCCACCACGCCGAACGGCCCGATGTCCGGCTTCTTCATGATCTCCAGGGCGGCCGGGCCGGACCGGTAGGAGCCGAGCGCGTCCACCGTGTCGGCCAGGCCGTCGAGGTGCAGGCCGCGGGTCAGCAGCGCGCCGGCGGCCACGGTGACCCCGCCGGCGACCAGGCCGGGCGCGCCGAGCGCCAGCAAACCCTCGCGCAGGGCCGCGAGCGCCGCCCCGAGCAGCGCGCCGACCAGCGGCGCCAGGCCCATCGCGACGGCCGCGACCGGCCGGTCCACCCGGCCGCCGCGCACCGGCAGCACGGTCAGGGTGGTGACCGCCAGCCGCAGCCCGTCGATCACGAGCGGCCGGCCGCGCCGTCCTCGACGCCGTCGACCGGGTTGCCGAAGCCGTCGGCGGTGCCCTCCGGGCCGGCGGCGACGGTGGCCTCGTCACCGGCCTGGTCCGCCTCGGTGAGGTTGGCGTCCGGGTCGTCGAGCCCGGCGTCGCCGTGGTCGGCGAGCATCGCCGGGTGCACCGGCAGGGCCGCGGCCAGCCCGATCGCCGTCCGCAGCAGCGGCAGCACGGCCAGCGCGTTCGCCCCCTCGCCGAGGTCCAGGCCGAGTTCCAGCACCGGCGTCAGGCCCAGCACGTCGGCGCCCTGCCTGACCAGCGCCAGCGTGCCCGCCTCGGGCAGCAGGCACCAGTGCCGGGTCTGCCCGGCCACGTCCCGGGCGATCAGGCCGGCCGCGATGCCGAGCGGGCCGTCCACCAGCACCGGGAGGCGCCGGGCGGCCGCGCCGAGCAGCAGGCCGGTGGCCACCGCCAGGTCCAGGCCGCCGAGCTCGCGGAGGATGTCGGTGGCGCCGCGCGCCTCCTGCCGGATCCGGTGCAGGGCGTCGCGGATCGCGGCGCAGCGCACCATCCAGGCGTGGTCGTCGAACGTCCCGCCGGGCTGCAGCACGCGGGGCAGGGTGGCGGCCGGCTCGGCGCCGGTGGTCGCGGCGAGCACCGCTGTCGCCACCGCCTCCACGCCGACCCCGATCCCGGCGAGCAGCAGCGCGTCCCGGCCGGCGTCGGCCGCCTCGTCGGCCAGCTGCCAGCCCTGCCGCAGCGCGGCGTCGACAGCGTGGTCGGCGGCGACCGGACCCTCCTCCATCGCGCCGGAGGCCTGCACCCGCAGCACCGCGACGTCCGCGCCGGCCTGGCCGGCCAGCCGGCCGAGCAGTCCGGCGCCGCGCTCGGTCTCGGCGACCCGGCGCTCGACGTCGAGCGGGTCGGCGCCGGCCGCGGCCCCGCCGCCGTGCCGGCCGGAGATCACCACGACCCGGACCGAGGACCACGGCTGCGGGCTGGTGGTGTCCTGGGTGGCGGCGGCGAACTCGACCGCCTCGCCGACCCGGCCCAGACCGGCGCCGGGCAGGTCGATCAGGCCGAGGCGCTCCCGGGCGTCCGGGCCGGCGTCGCTGCTGGGCAGCGGCAGGTCCATGCCCGGTTCGATCTTGGTGAGGCCGGAGGCGACCAGCGGCAGGCTCATGGTGGCGCCGCTGAAGGCGTCGGCGGTGGTCGGCGTCCCGACGAAGCCGGGGTCCGCGACCGGCGTCACGAAGACCGGCGGCGGGGGCGGTGCCGGCGTGGCCGCCGCCGGCGGCTTGGGTTTCGGCGCGGCCGGAGCGGTGGCGGTGACGGCCCGTTTCAACCAGGTCGGCTGCCCGGCCACCACCAGCACCACGCCGTCGCACGCGTCCGCGAGCGCCTGGTTGGTGGTGCCCAGCGCGTCGGCGAACGCCCGCCCGACCGGCGTCACCGGCACCAGCGAGAGACCGACCTCCGGACTGACCAGCACCACCCGCGCCGTGCAGCCGCGCACCGCGGCGGCCAGCGCCGCGACGTCGGCCTCGTCGTCGTTGGGCTGCCGGGCCGGGTCGAGCACCGCCGCGACCCACCCGCCGAGGTCGTCGACGAGCAGCGTGTCGCCGGGTTTCGCCTCGCTCAGCAGCTCGGTGAGCCGGGCCGGGTCGGCGCCGGTCTCCTCGGTCGACCAGGACTGTGGCCGGCGTCGCTGATGCTCCTCGATGCGGTCCAGCCACTCCGGGTCGTCCTCGCCGCCGACCGCGGTGGCGACGTAGCGCACCGCCGGCGCGTCGGCCACCAGCGATTCGGCGAACGCGGATTTGCCGGAGCGGATCCCGCCGAGCACCAGGACCGTGTTCCACCGATCTTCGGACATGCCCCGTACCTTAGAGCCGGGTCGCACACGTGCACGCCGTAGGGTGGAAGGCCACCGACGGTACGACGTGAGGGGGCGGCTCAATGCCATGGAGTTGGCGGTACGAGGACGTCGACGGCAAGCCGGTTGACGGGCCTGCCGAGACGTTCAGCAGCCAGGCCGACGCCGAGTCCTGGATCGGTCAGGAGTGGCGGACGCTGCAGGCCGGCGGCGTCAGCACGGTCACGCTGGTCGAGGACGACCGGGTCGACTATCAGATGAGCCTGCAACCGGCGGAGTGACGTGACCTACGAACCGGTCTACACCCGCACTCCACGGAACGCGTTCGTTCCGAGCCCGGTCTTCGTCGGCATCGTCGCGATCTTCGCGGTGAGCGCCGTGCTGACCTGGACGCGGTACGGCAACGTCGGCTTCGACGTGTTCCTGTTCATCATCTCGGGCTGGCTGATCTCGCTCTGCCTGCACGAGTACTCGCACGCGATCGCCGCGTACTTCTCCGGTGACCTGACCGTCGCCGACCGGGGTTACCTGCGGCTCAACCCGTTGAAGTACACGCACCCGCTGCTCTCCATCGTGCTGCCGGTGATCGTGGTGATCCTCGGCGGCATCGGCCTGCCCGGCGGTGCGGTCTGGGTGGACCACCGGTACATCAACAGCAAGATCAAGGACTCGCTGATCAGTGCGGCGGGGCCGCTGACCAACGTGGTGCTCGCGGTGGTGGCGGCCGCGCCGTTCCTGCTCGGCCTCGGTCCGCGGGTGGTCGACACCGGATTCCGGGTGTTCATCATGACCGACCACCCGGAGTTCTGGCAGGCGCTCGCCGCGCTCGCGTTCCTGCAGGTCACCGCGAGCGTGCTGAACTTCTTGCCGATCCCCGGGCTGGACGGGGGCAGCATCCTGCGGCCCTGGCTCAGCGCCGAGTACCGGCGGGCCTGGGACATGTTCGCCCCGTTCGGCTTCCTGCTGCTGTTCGTGGCGCTCTGGCAGACCAGCCTCAGCCGGTACTTCTACGCCGTGGTGCTCTGGTGCTGCGACCTGCTCGACGTGGACCAGACCCTGATCGGCAAGGGCCTGGACCTGATGCGTTTCTGGAGCTGACCGCCCGGCGCCGGCGAGGTCCCGCAGAGGGATCACGCCGGCGCCGGCGCCCGTCCTACGGCCGCTTCTCGGGGCTGGTGGTGAGCGCCGGGTCCCGGGTCACCACCGGCTCGACGATCTCGTCGATCGCCTTCAGCAGCCCGTCGTCCAGCTTCACCCCGGACGCCTTGACGTTGTCCCGGACCTGCTCCGGCCGGGACGCGCCGATGATCGCCGCGGACACGTTCGGGTTGCTCAGCACCCAGGCGATCGCCAGCTGCCCCATGGTCAGCCCGGCCTCGTCCGCGAGCGGCTTCAGGCGGGCGACCGTGTTCAGCACGTCGTCCTCCAGCCAGCGGGCGATGAACCCGGCCCCGGACTTCTCGTCGGTGGCCCGCGACCCGGCCGGCGGCTGCTGCCCAGCCTGATACTTTCCGGTCAGCACGCCCTGCGCGAGCGGCGACCAGACGATCTGGCCGAGACCCAGCTCCTGCGAAGCCGGCACCACCTCGGCCTCGATCACCCGCCACAGCAGCGAGTACTGCGGCTGGTTGGACACCAGGCGGATCCTCAGCTCGTCGGCGAGCGGCTTGGCGGCCCGGATCTCCGCGGCGCTCCACTCGGACACGCCGATGTAGTGCGCCTTGCCGCGGTGCACCACGTCGGCGAACGCCTCCATGGTCTCCTCGAGCGGGGTGTGGTGGTCGTACCGATGTGCCTGGTAGACGTCCACGTAATCGGTGCCGAGTCGGCGCAGCGAACCGTCGATCGAGGTCATGATGTGCTTGCGGGACAGGCCGCTGTCGTTCGCGCCCGGCCCGGTCCGCCAGTACACCTTGGTGAGGATCTCCAGGCCGTCCCGCCGCTCGCCCTTCAGCGCCCGGCCCAGCACCTCCTCGGCCCGGGTGCCGGCGTAGACGTCGGCGGTGTCGAACGTGGTGATCCCGGACTCCAGGGCCGCGCGCACACAGGCGAGCGCGGCCTCCTCCTCCACCTGGGACCCATGGGTGATCCAGTTGCCGTAGGCGATCTCACTGACCAGCAGGCCGGAACGGCCGAGATGACGGAACTCCATATCTCGAACCCTATCGAAGAACTAGAGAACCGGCCTGTTGTCCGGGCGCAGCCGGACGACCTCCTCGATCGCGTCGGCCCGCTCCACGTACCGGGTCTCCACCAGCGGCTGGCCCTGCCGGTCCAGCGCACCCCAGCGGCCCGCCTCGTCGGCGATCAGGAACGCCGACGGGTGGATCACCACCGCCTTGTGCACCGGCGGGACCACCGGCTGCCCGGTGCGGTCCACCACCCCGGAGCCGGTGCCCGCGTCGACCACCGCCAGACCCTCGTCGCTGAACCCGTCGATCGGCCCGCCGGCGCTGAGCACCGTGGCGAACCCGTGGTACTTCGGCTGCACCGCGATCCGCCCGTGCCTGTCGACGGCACCCCAGCCGCCCCGCTTGACCAGCGCCAGGCCACGCCGGAACGGCCGGACGTCCTCGAAGCCGCCGGACACCACCAGCCGGTTGCCCCGGTCGACGGCGAACCAGCCACCCTCGGCGTCCCTGCTCACCCAGGCCAGCCCCTCGGCGAACCGGCCGGCCGCCAGGTAACCCGAGTCGGCGCCGATCAGCACCTGCCCGGCCGGGTCGATCAGCTCCCAGGCCGCCGAGTCCGGGCGCCGCACCCAGGCGACACCCTCGGCGAATGGCTGCGCCTCGGCGTACCGGGGCTCGACCGCCGCCGCGTACCCCCACAGCGAGGTGCCGTCGTCGCGCAGCGGGGTCGGCGTCGGCGGAAGCCCGAGCACCTGCTCCCGGCTGCGCGGATAGGGACCCCAGCCGTCCCCGGACCGCCGCGCCATCACGTCGAGGGCCAGCTCGACCCGCTCCACCAGCTCCGGGTCACCGCCCTGACACAGGTCCAGGGCCCGCTCGAAGTGGTTCACCGCCTCCAGGAACCGGCCCTGCTCGAACGCCGAGCGCCCGGCCAGCTCCCGGATCTCCGCCCGCGCCCGGGCCGGCAGCTCCGGCGAGTCGGCCCGCGCGTAGAGCCGGTCCGCCTCGGCGAACTCGCCACGCCACTGCAGCACGTGCGCCAGCCGGGCCTGCGTGATCGAGACGAGGTGCGCCACACCTGCCGCCTCCGCGTGCCGCAGCGCCTCCCGCCCGTCGGCGAGTGCGTCGTCCAGTTCACCCAGCACCCGCGACACGACGGCCCGCAGGCTGAGCAGCCCGGCCCGCACGTTGTCCCGCTCGGCGAACTCCAGCCGGTCGGTCAGCCGGTCCGCCAGCTCCCACAGCCGATCCGGGTCGCCGACCTGCTCACGCAGCGTCGCCGGATCGAACATCCACGGGTAGGCGGCCAGGATCTGCTCCGGATCGGCCCGCCGGCGGTCGGCCGGGGCCCGCTGATCCCGTCGCTGCCGGATCGGCGCGAGGCCGCTTCCGGATTCTTCGGTACGGGGGTCCGCCGCCCGCTCCCGGTCGTCCGCCGGATTTCCGGTACGCGGGTCCGCCGCCGGCTCCCGGTCGTCGGCCGGATTTCCGATACGCGGGTCCGCCGCACCGCCGCGGTCGTCGGCGCCCTCGGCGCGCGGCTCAGGGATCGCTGAAGCCGTCGCGGGGTCGTCGGCCCGCACCGGGGTGGCGTCCGGCTCGGCCGGGGTCGCCACCGCGATCTCAGCGGCCTCCGCGACGGTTGTCTCCGGCTCGGCGGGCGCCGCCCAGCCGGCGGCCTCGTCGGCTACCTCGACGCGGTCCTCCGCGGCCGAGTCCTCTGGGTCGAGCGTCTCCGCGGCGGAGTCCTCTGGGTCGAGCGCCTCCCCGGCCACGACGTCCTCGACGTGGTCTTCCGCGCCCGGGATCTCTTGGTCCAGCGCGTCCTCGGCCACGACCTCTTCGACGTGCTCTTCCGCGACCGGGATCTCTTGGCCGAGCGCGTCCTCGGCCACGATCTCTTCCACGTGGTCTTCCGCGACCGAGGGCTCCTGGTCGAGCGCGTCCTCGGCCACGGCGTTGTCGACGCGGTCTTCGGCCACCGGCGTCTCTGGGTCGAGTGCGTCCTCGGGCAGATGGTCTTCGGTGACCGATGTCTCCTGGACCACGACCTCTTCGAGGCGGTCTTCCGCGACCGGGTTCGCCGGGACGAGCGGCCCCTGGACGGGCGCCGCGATGTCTTCCACCCGCTCTTCGGCCTCGACCGGGACCTCAGCGGCAAGCCCGGCCGGCGCTGACGTGCTGTCCGCTCCGTGCGCCGTCGGTGTGTCCACGATGGCCGGCCCGGCGGCCTCCTCGATCGCTGCGGCAACCGGAACCTCAGCGGCGATCTCGTAGCCGGGTCCGGCATCCGTCGGCTCGACGGCGATCTCGCGGACCGGTTCGGCAGTCTCGACCTCGGCGCCGATCTCGCGGACCGGTTCGGCAGCCTCGACCTCGGCGACGAAATCGTCCCGAGCAGCGCCCACCGCTGCCGGGTTGGTCGGCGGCCACTCAGGAACGCGCGGCGCCGCCACCACGAACCCGTTCACCGGCGGCGCGACCTCGAAGCCCGAACCACCCGAGCCCGGCGGGGCCTGGAATTCCGGGGCGGCCGGAACTGGCGGGGCCTGGAATTCGGGAGTGGCCGGAACCGGCGGGGCCTCGAACTCCGGAGCGGCCGAGATCGGCGCGACCTCGGATTCGGGGGCGGCCGTAACAGGCGGGGCCTCGAACTCCGGGGGAGCCGAAACCGGGGTAGCCGAGACCGGTGTGACCTCGAATTCCGGGGTGGCCGACAGCGGGGCGGCGGAGACCGGAATCGCCGAGGTCGGGGCGGCCGAGATCGGAGTGGCCGGAACCGGGAACGCCGAAGTCGGCGCGGCCGAAACCGGGATGGCCGAAACCGGCGCCAGCCCGTCGCTGTCCAGGTCCGAAGCCGCGTGATGCTCGCCAACCGGATGACCAGAATCGGTCGCCTCGTGCCTGCCCGAAGGTTCGTCCGTCGCCCGCTCGTGCCGCCCTGGTCCGGCCGGCGACACCGGAACGTCATCGACCGCGAAATCTTCGTCCGGCCAGGCGTGGCTGTGCCGAGCGGCCACCGGCTCCGCCGGCACCTCGGCCGCACCAGCCTCGGCAGTCTCCAGTTGGACGTCCCACGGGAACATGCCGACCGGCGTCTCCACCGCACGCGCTTCGACGGTCACATCCTCGGCCCGGTCGCCCTGAACCGAGTCGTCCGCGGCCGAGTCGTCCTGAACCGAGTCACGCTGGGCCCACTCGCCCTCGGCCGAGTCGCCCTGAACCGGGTCGTCCTGAACCGAGTCGGCCTGAACCGGGTCGTCCTGAATCGAGTCACGCTGGGCCCACTCGCCCTCAGCCGAGTCGCCCTGCACCGAGTCGTCCGCGGCCGGCGTCCCGTCGGCTGCCTGGGCAGCATCCGTGTCCGCCATCTCGGCGGCCACGTTGTCGCCGCCCACCGTGTCGTCCACATCCGACCCGGCCGTCGAACCGTCGTCCGAAGTCTCGTCCGGTCCGTCCTCCAGCCCGGGAGCGAACCAGCCGGCCGGTCGTTCCTCGGCCTCCGCCGCCTCCGGAGCAGCCAGCGGCGAAGTCTCGGGCACCGGCGTCTCCGCCCCGAGCCCGCTCATCGACAGCAGCCAGCCCAGCCCCCGAGGCTCCTCAACAGCCGGCTCCGCTACGGGCACACCGGCGCCCGCCCCGGCCGGCGCACCGACCGCCGACTCGTTCGTCGCGAACGGCGTCCCAGCGACCGGCGAATCGCCCGCCCCGAACGGCGTCCCAGCGACCGGCGACTCGTTCGTCGCGAGCGGCGTCCCAGCGACCGGCGAATCGCCCGCCCCGAACGGGGTCCCGGTGACGGGTGCCTCGGAAGGCACCCCGCCAACCGGCGCATCCGGCTCCGCGAATGCGGTTCCCGCACCCTGCGCGGCCATGAACGGCGTCTCCGGACCGGCGGATGGCGCGGCCTCGTCGCCGGGTGCCACCGGCCCGACCCGCCGAGGGTCGATGGCCTGGGTGCGCTCTCCCGGCGCGCCGCCCTGCTGCCGCGCGCGGTATGCGCTCAGGTCGACACCGCCGACGTCCATCGCCTGCGTACTGTCATTCGGCAGGAACGGCCCGTCCGCACCATGACCCGGCTGGTCGGGTCCGGCGCCGCCCGGCGCGGTCTGCTGACGCGAGCCGGATCCGTCGAGGTCGCCGCGCCACACGCCCGGAACCGAACCCCCGACGCCGGTAACCGGGGCGGACGCGACACCCGAAACCGGCGCGGAGGCAACCCCGGAAACGGGGGCGGACGCGAGACCGGAAACGGGGGCGGCCGCCACACCGGAGACCGGGGCGGACGTGACACCCGAGACCGGAGCGGAGGCGAACCCGGAGACCGGAGCGGACGCGATGCCGGAAACAGGCGCGTTGCCGGGAATGCCGGGGTACGCCGGATTCCGGCCGGGCGCCGCTGGGTAGACCGCTGCCGGCGGCATGGCCGGCTGCTGCGGAGTCATCCGGGTCGGCTGCGCCGCCGGCCGTGCCGGAGGTGGGCTGTTCCGCTCCTGCGGAGCCGGGCGCAACTCGAACGGCGCGTCCGGAGTCCGCCCGGACCGAGCCGGGAACGCCTCCGGCGGAACCGCGCGAGCGCTGCCATAGGTGAGCCCGGCCGGCGACACCGGCCGCGCCCCACCACCCTGCCGCGGATCACCCCCAGACCGAGACGTCGCCTGCTCCGGCGCCGCCCAGCCACCGTGCTGCTCAGACACGGAACGACCGTGCTCAGACCCGGGACGGCCCTGCTGCTCAGGCGTGGGACGGCCATGCTGGTCGGGCCCATAACGGCCGTACTGCTCGGGCCCGGGACGACCCTGCTGCTCGGGCCCGGGACGCCCCGGCTGCTCGGATCCGGGACGACGCCCCTGCTCCGGACCAGGACCGGCACCAAAACCAGTGCCCGGGCCGGGCCCATACCCGCCGAACCGCTGCCCCTGATGACGCCCGTCCGGCCCACCGGCCGGACCCGCCCCGCGAGGCCCCGGCGGAATCTGAGCGCCCCCGCGCACCTGCGGCGCCGACCCACCCTGCTGCTGCCCCGGCCCGAATCCGCCACGCTCACCATGCGCCGGCGACACCGGCCGCGCCCCGAAGTCACCACGCCCCCACGGCGGCTGCTGCGCCCCGGGACCGCCGGGCGCACCCGGACCACCACGGCGGGGACTGTCGGGCTGCTGGGGGACCCGGGCGGCACCCGAGGACCGGCCGGGGGAGACCGGTGCCGACGACGGGTGGCCGGGGGAGACCGGTACGGCCGGTCCCGGCACCCGCCCGGGACCGGGCGTCACGGGCACCGACGAGGGGCCCCGCCCGTAGACCGGTGCCGCGCCACGACGCTGATCCGGCGCGCCGCCATAGGGCATCGGCCGGTTCCACGCGGGATCGTTCTGCGAGTCACGGGGCGGGCTCACCGCGTACCTCTGCGGGTCCTCGGCCGGGGCCCAGCCGCGACCCGGCGCCGAACCGCCTGCCTGCCCTTGCGGACCGGCGGGAGCCGAGCTGACCGGCGCGGACGAGCCGCGGGACGCCTCGTAGACCGGGGTGTGCACGGCCTTGCGGCGGCCCTGGTCACCGGGGTAGCGCTGACCGGGAAGTGGTTCCCACTCCCAGGTGATCTCGTACACCCACGCCGGTTCGTCGTCCCAGCCGTCCGCGCCCGGGCGGGAGCTCCAACCGTTCATCGGGCGTCCAGGCCCGGCGATTGGCAACGCTCCGTCACGGCGAACTCCAACGTGTGAAAAAAACGAGCCGTGGCCGACCGGGGAACCCGGGTACAGTCTCCCGGCTCCACTGCGGGTGTGTGGGAAGGAGATTAGCGGCGTGGCCGGGAAGGGCGCCAGCGTGCTCACGATCTCAACGACCGGGCCGTTCCGGGGGTGGCTCACTACTTTCGGTGCACTGGCCGGGTCGGGTTTCCGGCGGTACACAACCTATCGTCAGGCCACCATAGCCGGAACGTTCACGAATGTGGTGTTCGGCTACATGCGCTGTTACGTGCTGCTGGCGGTGGCCGCGAGCGCTCCCGGCGGGCAGCCGGCCGGTTACCGGCCGGATCAGCTCGTCACCTACGTCTGGTTCGGCCAGGGACTACTCAGCGTGGTGATGTTGTGGGGCTGGGCGGAGCTCGCCGAGCGGATCCGCACCGGTGACGTCGCGGCCGATCTGTTACGTCCGGTCGCCCCGGTGACCGCTTACCTCGCCACCGACCTGGGCCGGGCCGGCCACGGCCTGCTCACCAGGTTCATCCCGCCGGTGGTGGTCGGGGCCCTGTGCTTCCCGATGCGGCTGCCGGAGCGCTGGCAGACGGTGCCGCTGTTCCTCGTCTCGGTGCTGCTCGCGGTGATCGTCAGTTTCGGCTGCCGCTACCTGGTCAACGCCACCGCGTACTGGCTGCAGGACGCGCGCGGGCCGATCATGCTGTGGGTGCTCGGGGCCGGGGTGCTGGGCGGCCTCTACTTCCCGCTGCGCCTGCTGCCGCACTGGCTGGCGGTGACGCTGTGGGTGGGTACCCCGCTGCCCAGCATCCTGCAGACACCGCTGGACGTGGCCGCCGAGCGGGACGGCCCGGCGATGCAGGCCGGCCTGATCGTCCTGCAGGCCGGCTGGGCGACCGCGCTGCTGGCGCTGGCCGCGCTGGTGCAGAGGCGGGCCGAGCGGCGCCTGGTGGTGCAGGGTGGGTGAGCTGCGCGCCTACGCCGCACTGGCCGCCGCGCAGGCCCGGTCGGTGTTCTCCTACCGCACGTCGTTCCTGTTCGAGCTGCTCAGCAACGTCGGCGCCACGGTGTTCGACGTGCTCACCGTGCTGGTGCTGTTCCGCGCCACCGACGAGATCGGCGGCTTCGTCCTGCCCGAGGCGCTGCTGATGACGGGCATCATGTCCGCCGGGTTCTCGCTCGCCGACCTCCTGGTCGGCAACGTCGATCAGCTCAAGACCTACGTGCGGGCCGGGACGCTGGACGCGGTGCTGGTCCGGCCGCTCGCCGCGCTGCCCCAGCTGCTGCTGATGGACCTGCCGCTCCGCAAGCTGCTGCGGGTGGTGTTCGGGTGTGGCGTGCTGACCGTCGCGGTCGGGATGAACGAGATCCACTGGACGCCGGCCCGGGTGGCGCTGCTCGCCCTGGCGCCGCTGGCGTGTGCGGTGTTCATGGGCGCGATCTTCGTGATCAGCGCGACCCTGGCGTTCTGGTGGGTGGACTCGGGGCAGCTCGGCAGCGCCTTCACCTACGGCGGGCGGGACTTCGCCTCGTACCCGATAACGGTCTACGGTCCGATCTTCCGCGCCCTCTTCGCGTACGTCGTGGGTCTCGCCTTCATCGCCTACCAGCCGGCCCTGGCCCTCCTCGGCCACCCGGACCCGCTGGGTCTGCCGGCCTGGGCCGGCTTCGCCTCTCCGCTGGTCGCGCTCGCCGCGGCCGGCGCCGCCACCGTCGTCTGGCGGGCCGGCATCCGGCACTACAGGAGCACCGGATCATGATCAGAACCAAGGACCTCCGAAAAGATTTCGACGTACGCGTGAAGCGCGGCCGGTTCCGCCGCGAGAAACGCACCGTGCCGGCGGTCGCTGGGGTGACCCTCACCATCGAGCCGGGCGAGATGGTCGGCTACATCGGCCCGAACGGCGCCGGTAAGTCCACCACTCTGAAGATGCTGACCGGCGTGCTCTCCCCGTCCGGCGGCGAGGTGGAGGTGTGCGGCCTGCGCCCGGTCCCGCAGCGCACCAAGCTGGCGCTCGGCATCGGGGTGGTCTTCGGCCAGCGCTCCCAGCTCTGGTGGGACCTGCCGCTGCACGAGTCGTTCACCCTGCTCCGGCACATCTACCGGGTGCCCGCCGCGGAGCACCTGGCCTGGCTGCGCCGCTGCCGTGAGCTGCTCGACCTGGACGACTTCCTGGACACCCCGGTCCGGCAGCTGTCGCTGGGTCAGCGGATGCGCGGCGAGCTGACCGCGGCGCTGCTGCACGGGCCGCGGGTGCTGTTCCTGGACGAGCCGACGATCGGCCTGGACGTGGTCAGCAAGCAGGCGGTCCGCTCGTTCCTGGCCGAGCTGGGCGCGTCCGGCGACGTCACGCTGGTGCTGACCACACACGACCTGGCCGACATCGAGCGGCTCTGCGAACGGCTGGTGGTGATCGACCACGGCCGGGTGGTGCACGACGGCACGATCGAGGCGCTGCACGCCCGGTACGGCTCCCGGCGCAGTCTGGTCGCCGACCTCTCCTCGCCGCTGCCGGAGGGCTTCGTCCTGCCCGGGACCACACTGGTCGGCGTCGAGGCGGACCGGCACCGGGTGACCTTCGCGCTGGACGGCGTAACCGCCGGCGCCGCGGTGGCCGGCCTGGTGGCCGCCGTCCCGATCCGCGACCTCTCGGTGGTGGAGCCCGACATCGAAGACGTGGTGGCCCGCCTCTACAAAGCCTGACCCACCCCATCGGTCCCGCCGCCTCCCAGGCTGGTGCTGGTGGTGGTGTCAGGGGTCGGGAGGGGACCGTGAGTGCCAGCCGGTGGGTTGCGGTGCGGCGGGCTGGTGCTGGTGGTGGTGTCAGGGGTCGGGAGGGGGCCGTGAGTGCCAGCCGGTGGGTTGCGGTGTGGCGGGCTGGTGCTGGTGGTGGTGTCAGCGGTCCGGAGAGGACCGTGAGTGCCAGCCGGTCAGCGGTGCTCCATGATCAGGACCGCCCAGGACTTCTCCAGCGCCTCGTAGCGGTGCGGGACGTCACCCGGGAACGTCACGTAGTCACCCGCGCCGACCTCGATCGGCTCCGCCACCGGCCCGGTCCGGATCCGGCCGGCGCCCACCACGATGTGCTCGACGCTGCCCGGGATGTGCGCCTCCGCCTCGCGCGGCTCGCCCGGCTCCAGTTCCATCAGATAGAGATCCCGCCGTACGTGCGGTGACCCGGTCGCCAGCAGCGTCGCCACGAAGTCGGCCCGGTCGGCACGCAGCCGGGTGGCCCCCTCGCCGGCCCGGATCACCCGCACCCTGGTCGGCTCCGGCTCCACCAGCCGGCTGAACGGCACCCCGAGCGCCACCCCGAGCGCCCACAGGGTCTCGATGCTCGGGTTCCCGCTGCCCGCCTCCAGCTGCGACAACGTCGACTTGGCCAGCCCCGCGCGCCGGGCCAGCTCGGCGAGGGAGATCCCGGCGCGGTCCCGTTCCCGGCGCAGGGCGGCGGCGATGACGGCGAGCGGCGGCGCCGGTTGCTCCATGTGTGTTCGCTCCATCGGTCGAGTCGTTCGGTTTGACGAACGCTTCACATTCGTTCAGCATGACGAACCATGGGTACGGTATATCGAACGCAGGCCCGCCCTCGCGACGTGGCGGCACTGGCCGCTGCGACGCTCGCGGTGGGCGCCTCGTTCGGCGCGATCACCATGGCGTACGGCCTGCCCGCCTGGCTGGCGCCGCTGATGTCGGTGGTGGTCTTCGCCGGGGGCGCGCAGTTCCTGGCGGTCGGCCTGTTCGCGGCCGGCAACCCGATCGCCGCGGTCTTCGCCGGCCTGCTGCTCAACGCCCGGCACCTGCCGTTCGGGCTGGCGGTCGCGGACACCCTGGGCACCCGCTGGCGGGACCGCCTGATCGGCAGCCACCTGATGACCGACGAGGTGGTCGCCTTCACCCTCGCCGAGCGGACCCCGGCCGCCCGCCGCAAGGTCTACTGGCTGGTCGCGATCTCCCTGGTCATCGCCTGGAACGTCGGCGTACTCCTGGGCGTCCTCCTCGGCGGCGCCACCGGCGACCCGGACGCCTTCGGCCTGGACGCGGCCTTCCCGGCCGGTCTGATCGCCCTGATCCTGCCCTCGTTGCGCGACCGGGACACGCGCCTGGTCGCCCTCACCGGCGCCGCCCTGGCCGTCCTGCTCACCCCGGTGCTCCCGGCCGGCCTCCCGGTGCTGGCCGCCCTCCTGGGTCTGCTGGTTCTGCTGTTCCCGTCCCGCCGCCACCCCGCCGCGAACGACTCGACCGCCGCCGTCGTGCGCGACCTGTCTGCAGGTGCTGGCGCGAGCGACTTGACCGCCGCCGTCGTGCGCGACCTGTCTGCAGGTGCCGGCGCGAATGGGCCAGCCGCTGGTCCCGTCGTCCCGGCCACCGTCTTCACCGAACCCGCCGAGGAGAACCGATGCTGATCGCCGCCGTCATCGCCCTCGGCGTGGGCACCTACGCGATGCGCCTCAGTGGCGTCCTCCTCCGCGACCGCCTGGAACTCTCCCCAGCCGTGCAGCGCCTGCTCCCGATGGCCGCCGCCGCCCTGCTCGCCGCCCTCGCCGGCACCGCGGCCCTGATGGCCGGCACCGAGTTCGCCGGCGTGGCCCGCCCGGCCGGGGTAGCCGTCGGCGCGCTGCTGGCCTGGCGCAAGGTCCCGTTCGTCCTGGTAGTCGTTGCCGCCGCCACGGTCGCGGCCCTGCTACGCCTGGCCGGCCTCCCGTAATCGGCGGTTGGCCGGGCCGCCGCAGGCGATTCCGCGCGTTCGCAGGTTCGCCCTCTCAGGGGAGGTTCTGGGCTCCAGGGTCGCTCGCGCCTCCCGGGGAAGGCTCTGCATTCCTAGGTCTGCCCTCTCAGAGAGGGCGCTCCGTGCTCGCCGGCCCGCGCTCCCAGGCCCGCCCTCCCAAGGGGGAGCCCCCACGAACAGTGTGGCGGGAACGGGTCGATCCGCGTGGTGTCCCTGTGGACAACCCGCCGCTGTGGACGAAAGAGCGCCACGTCCGCAACCCCCGGAACGCGGGTCGCGGCGTGACGCTCAGGTCGTACCGAAAATGGGTTTTCAGATGGTGGCGCCCAGGTCGACCTTGGGTTTCGGGACGCGCATCCGGCGGAAGGTCAGGCCGCGCATGATGCCGTAGAGGTAGAGCGAGCCCATCCGCTGCTGCGTGGTCGGGAAGCGCTCCTTGACCAGTCGCTTGATGCGGCGGGCGATGAACACGCTGTCCACCGCGACGGCCAGGGCGAGCAGGGCCCACAGCGCGTTGCTGGCCAGCGCGACAGCGTTGTTCCTCACCAGCGAGCCGACCATCACGATCAGGGCGCCGGCGATGAAGAACGAGCCGACCGTGCGGCGCGAGTCGACGATGTCACGGACCAGCGAGCGCTCCGGGCCGCGGTCGCGGGCCAGCAGGAATTTCTCGTCGCCCTGGCGCATGCCCTCGGCGGCCTCGGCGCGCTCCTGCCGCTGCCGCTCGCGCAGCTGCTTCATCGCCTCTTTGCGGTCGGCGGGCGCGGCCTCCACCCGGCGGCCCTGCGGCGCGCGTTTCGGCGTGACCACACCCAGCTCTTTCTTGCTGGGCGTGTAGTTCTTGCGGCGGTTCTCGGCGGCCTCCTGCTCGGTCACCGAGGAAGTGGCGTCTTCGACGAGGTCGGCTGGCTTGCGGCGAAACAGCGGGGACACGCCACGAGCGTAGCCAAACGGCGCGGTGCGTGACACACCGCGCCGTTGATCGAGACGAAACCGCAGCTCAGGGACGCTCGACGTGGGCACCGAGGGCGGCCAGCTTGGCCTCGAAGTCCTCGTAGCCCCGCTTGATCAGGTTGACGCCGTAGACCCGCGAGGTGCCCTCGGCGGCCAGCGCCGCGATCAGGTGCGCGAAGCCGGCCCGCAGGTCCGGGATGACCAGGTCGGCCGCGTGCAGCTTGGACGGGCCGGCGATCACCGCGGAGTGCATGAAGTTGCGGCGGCCGAACCGGCACGGGGTGCCGCCGAGGCAGTCCCGGTACACCTGGATGGTGGCACCCATCGTGTTGAGCGCCTCGGTGTAGCCGAGCCGCTGCTCGTACACCGTCTCGTGCATGATCGAGATGCCGCGCGCCTGGGTCAGCGCGACCACCAGGGGCTGCTGCCAGTCGGTCATGAAGCCGGGGTGTACGTCGGTCTCCAGCGCCACGGCCCGGAGCTCGCCGCCCGGGTGCCAGAACTTGATGCCGCCCTCGGCGCCGGTGACGCCGTCGCGGGCCACCCGGTCGTCGGTGATCTTCAGCTCGCCGCCGATGTTCCGGTAGACGTTCAGGAACGTCATCATGTCGGCCTGGCGGGCGCCGATCACCTCGATCTCGCCGCGGGTGGCGAGCGCGGCGGCGGCCCAGCTGGCGGCCTCGATCCGGTCCGGGATCGGCTTGTGCTCGTAGCCGTAGAGTTTCGGCACGCCCTGGATCTCGATGACCCGGTCGGTGTGCACCGTGATGATCGCGCCCATCTTCTGCAGGACGCAGATCAGGTCGATGATCTCCGGCTCGATCGCGGCGTTGCGCAGCTCGGTGACGCCCTCCGCGCGCACCGCGGTGAGCAGCACCTGCTCGGTGGCCCCGACGCTCGGGTACGGCAGCTCCAGCTTGGCGCCGTGCAACCCGTTCGGCGCGCTCAGGTGCATGCCCTCGGGGGTCTTGTCGACCACCGCGCCGAACTCGCGCAGCGCCTTGATGTGGAAGTCGATCGGGCGCGGCCCGATGTGGCAGCCACCCAGGTCCGGGATGAACGCGTGGCCGAGCCGGTGCAGCAGCGGGCCGCAGAGCAGGATCGGGATCCGGCTCGAGCCGGCGTGCACGTTGATCTCGTCGGTGCTGGCGCTCTCCACGTTCGTGGGGTCCATGACGAGCTCGCCGTCCTCGGCGCCGTCGCTCACCTTGACCCCGTGGAGCCCGAGCAGGCCGCGGACGACCTCGACGTCGCGAATCCGCGGCACGTCGAACAGGCGGCTCGGTGACTCGCCCAGCAGGGCGGCGACCATCGCCTTGGAGACCAGGTTCTTGGCGCCACGGACCCGGATCTGTCCTTGCAGCGGCGTACCGCCGTGCACGATCAGGACATCGTCGGTCAACGTAACCTCCAGCCGGCGGGCGTGTAGCGCCCGGTGATCGAGGGGCAGGCAACTCGGGCGGGGGTACCCGATTCTGCAACCGGGGAAGCATAGCGCTGAGTGACAAGTACGCCAGTCGTAGCGCGGCCGAGAAAACGTAGTAGCCGGGCAATCACCCTCCGAGGTGAAATCTCCCGGCTACACAGCGTTACGGAAGGGCGAGCATCTGGTCGAGCGCGACGCGCGCCTCGTGCGCTGTCTTCTCGTCGACCGTGATCACGTTCGGCACCCGGCCGGCGACCAGCTCCTCCAGCGCCCAGACCAGGTGGGGGAGGTCGATCCGGTTCATGGTGGAGCAGTAGCAGACCGTCCGGTCGAGGAACATGATCTGCTTGTCCGGGTGGGCCAGGGCCAGCCGGCGCACCAGGTTGAGCTCGGTACCGATCGCCCAGGCCGAACCGGCGGGCGCGGCGTCCAGCGCCTTGATGATGTACTCGGTCGAACCGACGTAGTCGGCGGCGCGCACCACCTCGTGCCGGCACTCCGGGTGGACCAGCACGTTCACCCCGGGGACCCGCTCGCGGACGTCGCGGACGCTGTCCAGGGTGAAGCGGCCGTGCACCGAGCAGTGCCCGCGCCAGAGGATCATCCGCGCGTCCCGCAGCTGCTCGTCGGTCAGGCCGCCGTGCGGCTTGTGCGGGTCGTAGAGGACACAGTCGTCCAGGTCGAAGCCCATCTCCAGCACCGCGGTGTTGCGGCCCAGGTGCTGGTCGGGCAGGAAGAACACCTTCGAACCCTGTTCGAACGACCAGGTCAGGGCGCGCTTGGCGTTCGACGAGGTGCACACCACACCCTTGTTGCGGCCGACGAAGCCCTTGATGTCGGCCGACGAGTTCATGTACGTCACCGGGACGATGTCGCCGGCGATGCCGAGATCCTGGAAGTGCTCCCAGGCCGTCTCGACCTGGCCGAGCACCGCCATGTCGGCCATCGAACAGCCGGCCGCGAGGTCCGGAAGGATGACTTGCTGCTCCGGTTTGGTCAGGATGTCAGCGCTCTCGGCCATGAAGTGCACGCCGCAGAAGACGATGAACTCCGCCTCCGGCCGGGCCGCGGCCTGCTGGGCCAGCTTGAACGAGTCGCCGGTGACATCGGCGAACTGGATCACCTCGTCACGCTGGTAGTGGTGCCCCAGCACGAACACCCGGTCACCGAGCGCGGCCTTGGCCGCCGTGGCGCGGGCGACCAGGTCGGGGTCGCTGGGAGCCGGCAGGTCGCCGGGGCAGTCCACGCCCCGCTCGCTGGCCGGGTCGCTGCCCTTGCCGAGAAGCAGCAGCGCGACAGGGGTGTTTCCGGGTTCGGTCCAGGTCGACGTCACGCCAAACATGGTTGCACAGGGCGTGGGACGGTAGCTGCGGGCGCCGAGGTGGCCTGCCACACTCCTGGGGTGCGCGTACTGATCTGTCCGGACAAGTTCGCCGGCACCCTTTCCGCCCCCGAGGTCGCCCAGGCGGTCGCCGACGGCTGGGCCGTCCCCTCCGACGAGCTGGTGCGGCGCCCGATCGCCGACGGCGGGCCCGGCTTCGTCGAGGTGCTGGCCACCGCGCTGAACGGGCAGCGGATCCCGGTGCGCACCGTCGACCCGCTGGGCCGGCCGGCCTCCGGCGAGATCCTCTACGCGAACGGCATCGCCTACATCGAGAGCGCCCAGGCCTGCGGCCTGCACTTGCTGACCGCGCCGGAGCGGGACCCCAACAAGACTTCTTCGTACGGCCTGGGCCTGCTCCTCGCCGCCGCGGTGGAGACCGGCGCCACCCAGGTGGTGATCGGCCTCGGCGGCTCCGCGGTCAACGACGCCGGAGCCGGCATGCTGGCCGCGCTCGGTGCCGGCCCGGTCGACGTGGCCGGTTACGCGCTGCCCTACGGCGGCGCCCCGCTGATCACCGCCACCGCCCTGGCCGGCGTCCCGCAACTGCGCCAGGTGGCCCTGGTCGCCGCTACCGACGTGGACAACCCGCTGACCGGCCTGCACGGGGCCAGCAGCGTCTTCGGCCCGCAGAAGGGCGCCGGCCGGGAGGACGTGCTCCGGCTCGACGCCGCCCTGGAGCACTTCGCCGGCGTACTGGAGAAGGCCTTCGGGGTGGACGACCTGGCGGCCCGGCCGGGAGCCGGCGCGGCCGGCGGTCTGGGGGCCGCGCTGATCGCCCTCGGTGCCCGGGTGACCTCCGGGATCGGCCTGGTCAGCGACCTGATCGGGCTGGACCGGGAGCTGGACGCGGCGGATCTGGTGATCACCGGCGAGGGCAGTTTCGACCACCAGTCGCTGCGCGGCAAGGTGGTGGCCGGGATCGCCGGCGGCGCCCGCGACCGGGGCCTGCCGTGCGTGGTGCTGGCCGGGCGCAACGAGACCGGGCACCGGGAGGCGTCGGCGGCCGGCGTGACCGAGACGCACACCCTTGTCGAACATTTCGGTTCGGTCGAGAAAGCGATGGCCGAACCCGCCCGCGGCCTGCGAGAACTCAGTGAGCGCCTGTCGCGCCAGTGGTCGAGGTGATCTGCGTCCGACCCGGATTGGGAATCTCCGGGATTGGAGTTAGCGTTGGCTGGTACGGCACATGACTGGGTTTACCCGTGGCGGAAAACCCAGGCTCAATCGCGTTGAACCTGGCAGGGAGATCCTAGTGACCACTGAAGCGCACACCGAGTCGACCGAGGCGAGCGCCCCGACCGGCGTCATCCTGACCGACGTCGCGGCTGTGAAGGTCAAGGCCCTGATCGAGCAGGAAGGGCGCGACGACCTGCGCCTGCGCATCGCCGTACAGCCCGGTGGCTGCTCCGGCCTGCGCTACCAGCTCTTCTTCGACGAGCGTTCGCTCGACGGCGACGTCGTCAACGACTTCGGCGGCGTCGAGGTCGTGGTGGACCGGATGTCCGCGCCTTACCTGGCGGGCGCCACCATCGACTTCGCGGACCGGATCGACGCGCAGGGCTTCACCATCGACAACCCGAACGCGCAGAACTCCTGCGCCTGCGGTGACTCGTTCCACTGATCGTTTTCGCTGCGAGCAGACTCCGGACAGGCCGTCCCGTTCACGGGACGGCCTGTTCTGTGTGACCACCGGTAGTCTCTAGCCGTAACGACCCTGTATCCCCGACCTTGAGGGCCGCCATGAAGATCGCCGTCACCGGCTCGATCGCCACCGACCATCTGATGCATTTCCCGGGCCGGTTCGCCGACCAGCTCATCGCCGACCAGCTGCACAAGGTGTCGCTCTCGTTCCTCGTCGACGACCTGGTCGTGCGCCGCGGCGGCGTCGCGCCGAACATCGCGTTCGGGATGGGCAAGCTGGGCCTGCGGCCGATCCTGCTGGGCGCGGTCGGGGCCGACTTCGCCGACTACCGGTCGTGGCTGGAGCGGCACGGGGTGGACTGTGACTCGGTGCACGTCAGCGACGTGGCGCACACCGCCCGGTTCGTCTGCACCACCGACGACGACCTGAACCAGATCGCCTCGTTCTACGCCGGCGCGATGGCCGAGGCGCGCAACATCGAGCTGGCCCCGGTCGTCGACCGCCTCGGCGGCATCGACCTGGTGCTGATCAGCGCGAACGACCCGGCCGCGATGATCCGGCACTCGCAGGAGTGCCGCACCCGTGGCTACAAGTTCGCCGCCGACCCGTCGCAGCAGCTCGCCCGGATGGACGGCTCGGACGTGCTGAGCCTGATCCGCGGCGCGGAGTACCTGCTCACCAACGACTACGAGCGCTCCCTGCTGGAGACCAAGTCCGGCCTCTCCGGCGACCAGGTCCTCGACGAGGTGCGGATCCGGGTCACCACGCTCGGCAAGGACGGCGTGGAGATCACCGGTAAGGGCCTGGAGCGGATCCACGTGCCGGTCGTCCCGGACGTGCTCGGCGAGGACCCGACGGGTGTCGGCGACGGCTTCCGGGCCGGCTTCTTCTCCGGCATCTCCTGGGGTCTCGGGCTGGAGCGGGCCGCCCAGGTCGGCTCGCTGGTGGCGGCGCTGGTGCTGGAGACCGTCGGCACCCAGGAGTACGACATCAAGCCCGCCGAGTTCGTCAAGCGGTTCACCGCGGCGTACGGCGAGCACGCGGCTGCCGAGATCACCGCCCACCTGCCGGCCTGATGGTCCTCGCGGTCTTCGCCGGGCTGCCCGGAGTCGGCAAGAGCACACTCGCCGCCGCGGTCGCCACCGAGCTGCCCGCGGCGGTGCTCGCCGTCGACACCGTCGACTTCGCCCTGCAGCGTTACGCGGTGCACGAGTCCCGCCCCGGCTACGCGGCCTACGGCGTGGTCGCCGCCCTGGCCGAGGAGCAACTCAGGATCGGCCACCACGTGATCATCGACGCGGTGAGCCCGGTCAAGGCGGCCCGGGACCTCTGGGTCGACCTGGCCGAGCGGATGGCGGTGCCGCTGCGCGTGGTCGAGGTGCTCTGCGGCGACGACGCGGAGCACCGCCGCCGCGTCGAGTCCCGGTACGCCGCCCGCGACCACGACGGCGTCCCGGACTGGGTGCGCGTCCTGGAACGCCAGTCGGAGTACGAGCCGTACCTCGGTCCCCGCCTGGTCGTCGACACCCACCTGGCCAAGGACCCGGTCCCGCAGGTCGTGTCGTACCTCAGATGACCCGGCGCACGTCGAACCGCTGGCCGTGGCCGGCGACGAACTCCTGCCCCTTCAGGCGGCACCAGGCGGGAATGTCGTTGGCCGCGGCCGGGTCGTCGGCCAGCACCCGGACGATCTCGCCGATCGCCACCCCGGGCATGGCCTTGGCCAGCTTGATGATCGGCAGCGGGCACTTCTGTCCCCGGCAGTCGAGCGTGATCAGAGTCCGGCCTCCGTCCGCAGGTCCGCCACGATCTCCGGCAGCACCGCCAGGAAGCGCTCGACGTCCGCCTCGGTGATCCCGCGGTGCAGCGACACCCGCACGTTGCCGTGGCTGAGCACACCCATCGCCTCCAGCACGTGACTCGGCCGCAGCGTCGACGAGGTGCACGAGGAACCCGACGAGACGGCGAACCCGCGCCGGTCCAGGGCGTGCAGCAGCGCCTCGCCGTCCACGTAGAGACAGCTGAAGGTGACCAGGTGCGGGAGCCGCTCGACCGGGTCGCCGACGATCTCCACGTCCGGCACGGTGGCGGCCACCCGATCCCGGATCCGGTCCACCAGGGCGCTCAGGCGTACCGCCTCGGCCCGCGCCTCGGCCGTCACCGCGCGCAGGCTCGCCGCCGCGGCCACGATCGCCGGCAGATCGGCGGCCCCCGGCGGCCGGGGGCGATAAAGATCATCCTGTGGGGCCGGTGAGATCCATCGCACTCCTTTGCGGACCACCAGCACGCCGACGCCCGGCGGGCCACCCCACTTGTGCGCGCTGGCGCTGAGCAGCGACCAGCCCGGCGGCACCGGGGTGCGGCCGATCGACGGAGCGGCGTCGACGAACAGGGGTACCCCGGAGGCGGCGCAGTATTCCGCGGCGGCGGCCACCGGCTGAATCGTGCCCACCTCGTGGCTGGCGCTGATCAGGCTGGCCAGGGCCACCCCGGGAGCGGCCACCGCGGTCGCCCAGGCAGCCAGGTCGAGCCGGCCGAGCCGGTCCACTCGCACCTCACGGGCCTCGGCTGTCCCGGCGGCGTGCAGCACAGTGGAGTGCTCGATCGCCGAGTGGACCAGGACCGACCCGGCACGCCGGCGCCCGGCCAGGCCGCCGAGCACCGCGGCCTGCGCCGCGGCGGTGCCGGAGGGCCAGAAGGAGAGCTCGTCCGGGCGTACCCCCAACAGCTCCGCGACCGCGGCGGACGCCGCCTCCTGCAGCTGCTGGGCCCGCCGGCCCGCCGCGTAGAGGCGGGCCGGGTCGGCCCAGCCGTCGGCGAGTGCCGCGAGCAACGCCTCCCGGGCCACCGGGTGCAGCGGCGCCGCGCTGGCAGCGTCCAGGTAGACGGGCGGATCGCCTGTGTAATCCACAAGGGGAACGGTATCGTCCGGTTGTCTGGAGATTTTTCGGAGGCGGGCGAACGCCCCCCGGTGACGGGCGGCCCGGTCCTGGTCGAGTAGTGTGCGACCGTCGGTGAGCCTTGCCGCCCGGTGTCCGATTTCGGGCGGGGCGGCGCTGCTAAGGAGGCAGAAGCAGGTGGGCGCAAGGAGTTCGGCCACAAGGCCGCGGGCACTTGGCCGGGCGGCCGGGCTGGGTCTCGGCGGCGCGACGCTGCTGGCGCTGCTCGCGGGGTGCTCGGTGGAGGACGTCGGGAGCAAGTTCGGCCACTTCGGATGGCCGGGTCCGGGCATCAGCCTGCAGGCGCACAAGATGTACGACCTGTGGATCGCCTCGACGATCGCGGCGCTGGTCGTCGGCATCGGCGTCTGGGGCCTGATCTTCTGGTGCGTGATCCGGTACCGCAAGCGCGGCGACGAGCTGCCCGTGCAGACCCGGTTCAACATGCCGATGGAGGTCCTCTACACGGTCACCCCGGTGCTGATCGTCGCGGTGCTCTTCTACTACACCGCGATCGTGCAGACCGACGTGGACAAGGTGTCGAAGAACCCGGACCAGATCGTCCAGATCACCGCGTTCAAGTGGAACTGGGAGTTCGAGTACCGGGACGGCATGGGCGAGGACGCGAACACCGTCGCGTCGACGATCGGCTCGTCGGACGTCATCCCGTCGCTGGTCCTGCCGGTCGGCAAGAAGATCCGCTTCGAGGAGACCAGCAAGGACGTCATCCACTCGTTCTGGGTGCCGGAGCTGCTGTTCAAGCGCGACGTCATGCCGGGCAACGTGCGCAACGTCTTCGAGGTCACCCTCGACAAGACCGGTCACTACGTCGGCCGGTGCGCCGAGCTGTGCGGCACCTACCACGCGTTCATGAACTTCGAGCTGGTGGTTGTGACGCCGGAGAAGTTCGACCAGTTCCTGGCGGCCAAGAAGGCCGGTCAGTCGACGCCGCAGGCGCTCACCACGATCGGCGAGCCGGCCTTCGCGACGACGACGAAACCGTTCGACACCCGTCGCGGGACCCACTCCTGGAACCAGGGTGGCGACACCGTCGCCGCGGGGAAGTAGGGATTTGACATGAGGACCGAGTACAAGATCTTCATGGGCGTGGCCCTGTTCCTGTTCGGCGCGGCCACCGTCTACGGCTTCTACACCAAGGGCACCGGCGACCACACCGAGTGGGTGGGCACCGTCGCGCTGATCCTTTCCGGACTGCTCTGCTCGATGTGCGGTGGCTTCTTCTGGTTCGTCGCCCGCCGCATCGACCTGCGCCCGGAGGACCGTGAGGACGGCGAGATCGCCGAGGGCGCCGGCGAGCTGGGCTTCTTCAGCCCGGGCAGCTACTGGCCGTTCGGCATCGCGCTCTCCGCGGCGATCGCCGGCATGGGCCTGGTCTTCTGGATGTGGTGGCTGCTCGCGGCCGGCCTGGTCATGGTCATCCTGAGCGCCTGCGGGATGCTCTTCGAGTACTACTCCAGCACCCGCCAGCCCGCCGAGCACTGACCGCCAGGTCCGCTCGACTCACGAAAGCCCGCACCTCTCCGGGAGGTGCGGGCTTTCTGTTCGCCATTTTCCGGTACGACCTGGGGCTGCCCCAACCGCAGCCACGCCGCCCACGCCAACCCGCGAGGCGGTCCCACCCGGGGCCGACCAGCGACCCACGGGTGTGTCCCGGGTCCGGGTCAGGCGGCGGCGGTGCGCTGCTGCGGGGCGATCCGGCGCGGGGACCTGGGCTCCAGCCACAGGTGCACGACGATCGGGGCGATCACCTCGGCCGCGCCGCAGCGGGTGCAGACCAGCTCGGGGCAGTCGTCGTGCCCGTCGTCGCAGGGCGGCGTCTCGAACAGCATGTCGCCGTCGCAGATGACGCAGCGCAGTTCGCGTTCGTCCACGGGTGTCTCCTTCGTGCGGAAGGTGGGATTACCCGAATGTCATTCAGACGCTGTCACGTCTACCGCATGATGCCGAGCATTGCCAGCGGCGTGTTGCAGTCTTTTTCCGGATTTTTCAGCAGGTAGTGCCGTTTCGCCGCCTGGCCGGCAAGCGGGAGAGCGGGCTCCGGCCCGCCCCGCGCGATCGCTGACCGAGCCTGCCGCACAGTCCCAGCATGGCGCGAGGTGCCGGCCGGCCGGTCCTGCGCGCGGTGCCAGCCAGGACCGCGAGCGCGGTGCGGCGGGGAGGGTGCTGGGCGTCGCGGGGTGGCCCACGGCGGGGTGCCCTGGGCGTACCGTAAGCGGGTTTTACTCGGCGGCCTTGGCCGCCTGGGCGGCGGTGACCCAGCGGTCCAGCAGGGCGGTCGTGGCGCCGGAGTCGATCGCCTCGGCGGCCCGGGCGATCCCGGCCCGCATGGTGTCCCGGAAATCGCCCGGAAAGCCGCCCTGCGCGGCGAACGCCGCCGCGGCGTTGACCAGTACCGCGTCCCGCACCGGACCGGTCTCACCGGCGAACACGCGGCGCGCCACGTCGGCGTTGAAGGCCACGTCGCCACCGCGCAGCGCGTCCGGCGCGCTCCGGGGCAGGCCCAGCTCGGTCGCGTCGACCAGCAGCTCGTCGACCTTGCCGTCGCGGGCGATCCAGACCCGGGTGGGCGCCGCGGTGGTGAACTCGTCGAGGCCGTCCTCGCCGCGCATGACCAGCGCCGAGTCGCCGCGCTCGGCGAAGACCGCGGCCATCACCGGGGCCATCCGCGGCTCGAAGCAGCCGATCGCGGCGGAGGTGGGCCGGGCCGGGTTGGTCAGCGGGCCGAGCATGTTGAAGAAGGTGGGCACGCCCAGCTCACGCCGGGTCACCGAGGCGTGCCGCATGCCGGGGTGGTACCGCGCGGCGAAGCAGAAGCCGATGCCGGCCTCGGCCACCGTCCGGTTCACCCCGGCCGGGCCGAGGTCCAGCGGGATCCCGAAGTGCTCCAGCAGGTCGGCGGTGCCCGTGGTGGACGACGCCGACCGGTTGCCGTGTTTGACGACCGTCACCCCGGCGGAGGCGGTGACGATCGCCGCCATGGTGGAGATGTTCACCGTGTTGGCCCGGTCGCCGCCGGTGCCGACCACGTCGACAGCGCGGGTGCGGACCTCGGCGGGCAGCTCCACCAGGGTCGCGCTGGAGAGCATCGCCTCCACCAGGCCGGCCAGCTCGGCCGGCGTCTCGCCCTTGGCGCGCAGCGCCACGGCGAATCCGGAGATCTGGACCGGCGTGGCGTTGCCCGCCATGATCTCGCTCATCGCCCAGGCCGTGTCCGCGGTGGCGAGCTCCTCGCCGCGCAGCAGGGACATCGTCAGGTTCGGCCAGGTGCGTGCGCCCATGGCGGGGCCTCCGTCGGGGGGGGGTGTCTTCTCAGGCGGTCAGGTGCGGGGGAGGGCGCCCAGCGGGATCGCGCCGTCGCGGCGCGCCCGGAGCAGCCCGGCCACCGTCTGACCGGTGGTGACCGGGTCGAGCGGGGCCAGCAGAGTCGCGTCGACCTGCGAATACGCCGCCAGCCAGCGATCCGCGGCACGGGCGATCACCACGCAGGTGGGCGGCGGGTCCGGGTACTCGTCCTTGGTCTGACGGGCGATGCCGAGCCCGCCGGCGGGGGTCGCCTCACCGTCGAGCACCATCAGGTCGATCTCGTAGTCGTCGAGCAGCCGCCGGCACTCCTCCCAGGAGGAGGCGTCGGTGAACTCGACGGAGAGATCGGCCGCCGGACGCGTGCCGATGGCGAGCCGGATCCGGTCGCGCACCGCGGCGTCGTCGCTGTATAGCAGAACCGTGTGCCGGGTCGTGGTGGTGTCGCTCATGTGTGTGCCCCACTTCACCTTGTAGGTCCCAGGGATCGTACCGAATCTGTTATCCGGCGTCGGGGGCCGGTCGCTCCGGGTTCTCCGGCCCTGTGATCTTGGACGCGGCGGCCGCCTCCTCCAGCTCCACGCGGTCCAGGGCGCGGTCGATCCGGCGGGCCTCCCGCTCCGACTGGCGCACCCACTGCACCACCAGGATGCCGAGCATGGTGACGCTGACGATCTCCCCGCCGGCCCACAGGATGCCGCCCGCGGTGACCTGGTCGCTGTGCGGATCCATCCAGGCCAGGTGCAGGTTCGGGTACCAGTCCCCGCCGAGCAGGTCGTGCTGCTGCATGATCGTCAGCCCGAGCACCGTGTGGAACGGCACCGAGAGCACCATCAGCAGCGCCCGGCCCGGGTACGGCCAGCGGTTCGGCAGCGGGTCCAGGCCCAGCAGGGGCCAGAAGAAGAGGCACCCGGTGACCATGAAGTGCACGTGGATGAACTCGTGCAGCCAGGCGTGCTCGAGGGTCTGCCGGTACAGCCCGGTGAAATAGAGGACGAACGGGTTCGCGATGAACAGTCCGAACGCGACCAGCGGGAACGTCAGCACCCGGACGTACCGGGAGTGGACCACGGCGAGCAGCGTCTTGCGCGGCCGGCCGTGCAGCACTCGCAGGGCCAGGGTGGTCGGCGCGCCCAGGGCCAGGAAGATCGGCCCGATCATCGAGAGCACCATGTGCTGGACCATGTGCACCGAGATCAGCGTGGTGTCGTACGCCTCGATGCCGGTCACCGAGACGGCGGCGATCGAGCCGAGTCCACCCGCGACGAACGCCGCGGTGCGGCCGCCCGGCCAGTGGTCACCGCGCTGCCGGAGCCGGTGCACGCCGTACAGATACAGGGCGGCCGAGATCAGCAGACCCACCGCGATCAGGCTGAACCAGTGGAACTGGGTGAAGATGGCCGACGCGGTGAACGGCGGGAGTCCAGTATCCCCGGCCGCGCCCGCGAGCGGGGCGAATTCGACTGACTGCACCACTCGAAGCTAGACCTACCCGCTGGTCACCGAATATTCCGGGCTGCCCACAGTGCCGGATTAGGGACCCCGGCTGACCTTGCACCTATGGCGGGGGAATAATGAGCCCGTGACAGCGGCAGCCATCGACAAGAGCCGGATCCACTCGCTGACCCGACCCAACATGGTCAGCGTCGGGACCATCGTGTGGCTCTCCAGCGAGCTCATGTTCTTCGCGGCGTTGTTCGCCATGTACTTCTCGATCCGCGCCGCGGCTCCCGAGATGTGGGCGGAGCACACCAAAGAGCTCAACATTCCGTACGCCACCACGTTCACCGTGATCCTGGTCCTCTCGTCGGTGACCTGCCAGCTGGGCGTCTTCGCGGCGGAGAAGGGTGACGTGTTCGCGCTGCGGCGCTGGTTCACGCTCACCTTCGTGATGGGCCTGATCTTCGTGCTCGGCCAGGCGAACGAGTACCGGAACCTCGTCCACGAGGGCGTGAAGCTCAACGGTGACGGGTATGGATCGATGTTCTACCTGACCACCGGCTTCCACGGCCTGCACGTGACCGGCGGCCTGATCGCCTTCATCATCTACATGATCCGGACGACGATGGGCCGCTTCACCCCGGCTCAGGCGACGTCGGCGATCGTCGTGTCGTACTACTGGCACTTCGTGGACATCGTGTGGATCGCGCTGTTCGCCATGATCTATTGGCTTAAGTGACAAGCGCCGCAGGCGACGTTCTCTAACGACACCCAGAGGGACATAGCCCATGACTTCTGACACCCCCGCCCGCAGGCGTGCCCGGGTGTTCTCCCGGCGCGGCGGCGCGCCCAGCCGGGCCCGCCGCCGGGTCGGCGCCGCGGTGCGCATGATCGCGGCGCTCGCGCTCGCCGGCGGCGTCTACACCGCCTTCACGCCCGGCGCGTTCGCTGAGGACACCACCCCGCTCTCCACCGCGGCGCAGCAGGGCCAGGAGCTTTTCGACAACAGCTGCATCTCCTGCCACGGGCGGGACGGTCAGGGTGTCGAGGGCCGTGGTCCCAGCCTGATCGGCGTCGGCTCGGCGTCGGTCGAGTTCCAGGTGGGCACCGGCCGCATGCCGATGACTCGCCAGGAGGCCCAGGCCGAGCAGAAGAAGCCGCAGTTCACCCCGGATGAGACCAAGCAGCTCGCGCAGTACATCCAGGAGATCGGCGGCGGTCCGGAGATCCCGGACGGCGAGCTGAAGCTGAACCTGAAGGACAACCCCGAGGCGCTGGCCCGCGGTGGCGAGCTCTTCCGGGTCAACTGCACCTCCTGCCACAGCTTCACCGGCGCCGGCGGCGCGCTCTCCTCGGGCAAGTTCGCCCCGAGCCTGCACGACGCCACGCCGGAGCAGATCTACGCCGCCATGCTGACCGGCCCGCAGAACATGCCGGTCTTCGGGGACAACCAGCTCACCCCGGAGCAGAAGCGCGAGATCATCACGTACATCACGGTGCAGCTCCAGGACAACAAGGACGCGGGCGGCATCTTCAACCTGGGTGGATACGGTCCGGCGACCGAGGGCATGGCGATCTTCCTGGTCGGCATCACGATCCTGGTCTTCACGTCGCTCTGGATTGCGGGGAAGTCATGACAACGCATCACGGCGCGGCCGCCGAGCCGGTCGACGTGACCGATCCGAAGCTGACGCGCTTCGACATCGTCAAGGAAGGCCTGCGGCGCGACGACATCGAGATCGTCACGTACGAGTCGCAGTTCCAGGGGCCGAACTCGAAGGCGGAGAAGCGGGTCGTCCGCAACATCTCCTTCCTGTTCCTGCTCTCCGGCCTGTTCGCGATCGCCTTCCTGGTCTTCTACATCGTCTGGCCGTGGAAGTACCAGCTCGGTCACACGATCAACGACTACTACACCCCGGTCCTCGGGATCACGCTCGGCGTCTCGCTGTTCGCCCTGGGTATCGCGATCCTGGCCTGGGCCAAGAAGCTGCTGCCGCACGAGCTCTCGATCCAGCAGCGGCACGGTGACCCGTCCACCGACGACGAGCGGCTGATCACCGGTCAGACCATGATGTACGTGGCGGACGAGCTCGGTGTGCAGCGGCGCCCGCTGCTCAAGGGCGCGATCGGCCTCGGCCTGGCCCCGCTCGGCCTGGCCGCGGCGGCCCCGCTGGTCGGCGGCCTGATCCAGAACCCGCACAAGGACCCCGAGCCGATGATGTACCGCACCGGCTTCAACCCGGTGACCAACGGCGGCAAGCTGGTCCGGCTGACCCGCGAGGACGGGTCCCCGATCCGTCCCGAGGACGTCAGCGCCGGTGGTCAGATGACCGTCTACCCGGGCATCCCGGGCGGCGCCACCAACAAGTACGCCGACTCGCCGACCCTGCTGATCCACCTGCGGGCCGACGACGCGGCGATCACCCGGGCGAACGCCAGTGCCGACCCGCGCAACAAGGGCTCGATGTGGGCCGACTACGTCGCCTACTCGAAGATCTGCACCCACGCGGGTTGCCCGGCCAGCCTGTACGAGCAGCAGACGAACCGGCTGCTCTGCCCGTGCCACCAGTCGCAGTTCCTGATCACCGACAACGCGCAGCCGGTCTTCGGTCCCGCCACCCGGCGTCTGCCGATGCTGCCGCTGTCGGTGGACGACGAAGGTTTCTTTGTGGCAACGTCTGACTTCAAGGACACTGTCGGACCCGACTTCTGGGAGCGGCCGTGAAACGCCGAAAGCTTGATCCAGCCGAGGCAACTGCCAACTTCGCCAAGGGCGTCGATGACCGCTTCCAGGCGGCCACCCCGCTCCGGGCGCTCCTGAACAAGGTCTTCCCAGACCACTGGTCGTTCCTGCTGGGTGAGATCGCCCTCTTCTCCTTCATCGTGCTGCTTCTCAGCGGCGTCTTCCTGACCCTCTTCTTCGACCCGTCGATGAAGGAGGTCGCCTACGACGGCTCCTACTCGGCGCTGCGTGGCACCGAGATGTCGGCGGCGTACGCGTCCTCCCTGCACCTCTCGTTCGAGGTGCGCGGTGGTCTGTTCATGCGCCAGATGCACCACTGGGCGGCGCTGCTGTTCATGGCGTCGATCGTGGTGCACATGGCCCGCGTGTTCTTCACCGGCGCGTTCCGCAAGCCGCGTGAGATCAACTGGGTGATCGGCGTCCTGCTGTTCCTGCTCGGGTTCTTCGCCGGCTTCACCGGTTACTCGCTGCCGGACGACGGCCTCTCCGGCACCGGTCTCCGCATCGCCTCCGCGATCATGCTGTCCCTCCCGGTGATCGGTACCTGGCTGTCCGCCGCGATCTTCGGCGGGGAGTACCCGGGCGAGTTCATCATCGGCCGGTTCTACATCGCGCACGTGCTGCTCATCCCGGGCATCCTGCTCGCGCTGATCAGCGTCCACCTGGGCATCGTGTTCAAGCAGAAGCACACCCAGTGGCCGGGCCCGATGCGGACCAACGAGAACGTGGTCGGCGAGCGCATGTTCCCGCGGTACGTGATGAAGCAGGGCGGCTTCTTCATGGCGGTCTTCGGCGTCATCGCGCTGATGGCCGGTCTGTTCCAGATCAACCCGATCTGGATGTTCGGCCCGTACCGCGCCGCCGAGGTCTCCTCCGCGTCGCAGCCCGACTGGTACGTCATGTTCATGGACGGCCTGGTCCGGCTCATGCCGAACTGGCAGATCTACATCCCGATCGGCGACGGCTACAGCATCCCGCCGCTGTTCTGGCCCGCCGTGGTCGGCCTCGGCGCGCTGTTCACGCTGCCGATGGCGTACCCGTGGCTGGAAGCGCGGAAGCTGAAGGACAAGCGCACGCACCACCTGCTGCAGCGTCCCCGGGACAACCCGGAGCGCGTCGGCATCGGCATGATGGCGCTCGCGTTCTTCCTGGTCGCGACGATCTCCGGCGGCAACGACGTGATCGCTGACAAGTTCCACATCAGCCTGAACGCGATGACCTGGGCCGGTCGTATCGGCCTGCTGATCCTGCCGCCGCTGGCGTACTACATCTCGGTCCGGATCTGCTTCGGTCTGCAGCAGCACGACCGGGAGGTGCTGGCGCACGGTGTCGAGACCGGCATCATCAAGCGCCTGCCGAACGGGCAGTTCGTCGAGGTCCACCAGCCGCTCGGCCCGGTGGACGAGCACGGGCACCCGGTGCCGCTGGAGTACCGCGGCTGGGTCGTGCCGAAGAAGATGAACAAGATCGGGGCGCTCGCGCCGGCGGTCAAGGGCTTCTTCTTCCCGGTGGAGAAGCCGGCCGAGGCGCCGGTCTCGCCGGCACCGATCACCAGCGCCAAGCGCGAGGAACTCTCCGGCAAGAAGTAAGACGTACACACGGATCGGCCCGTCGGCAGTCGCCGGCGGGCCGGTTCGTTTTGCCGGACTCGATCCGGCGGGCGCGTCCGGGCTTCATCGGGGTGCGGCCGGTTCGTCTGGCGGGCTGGGCGTGGTGTGGCCGGTTCGTCTGGCGGGCTGGGCGTGGTGTGGCCGGTTCATCTGGCGGGCTGGGCGTGGTGCGGCCGGTTCGTCTGCCGGGCTTGATCCGGGTGCGGATAGCATGGGCCCGGAACATTCGGCCTCATGGGTGAGGAGACCTCAGGTGAATACCGCGATCGTCCACATCGACTGCGCCACCGATTCGATTCCCGAGGTCGCGGAGGCACTGGCGGCGCTGGAGGGCGTCAGCGAGGTCTACTCGGTCGCCGGCAACGTCGACCTGATCGCCATCGTGCGGGTGCCGCGCTTCGACGACATCGCCGAGGTCATCGCCGGCCGCATCTCCAAGACGCCGGGTGTGGTCAACACGGAGTCGCACATCGCGTTCCGGGCCTACTCCAAGCACGATCTCGAGGACGCGTTCGCGATCGGGCTGCCCGACGCGGACTGAGCGCCGGGGCAGGTCTCGCGCGGGGTTGGTCTCGCGCCGGGCCGGGCGGTTCTCCCGCTGGCGGCTGGTGCGGTCGCGTGCCGGTCGTTCCGCGTATTGGGTAGCTATGCGGCCGCGTGCCGGTCGTTTCGCGTGCTGGGTAGCTGTGCGGCCGCGTGCCGGTCGTTCCGCGTGCTGGGTAGCTGTGCGGTCGCGCGCCGGGCAGCTGGACGGGCCGGCGCCGGGCGGCCCCGCCGCTGGGCGGCTAGGCGGGGCGGACCGGCTCGGCGAAGCGAGGGGCGGCTGACCCTGGCGGGGCTCGGCGGCGGTCAGGCGACGGGCACGGTGAGGCCGCCCGGGGCTCGGATCGCGTCGGTGAGCGACTCGCCGGCCTCGACGGTGGCACCGGGCCACACCACGCACCGGGTCACGCTGCCGGCCACCAGGGCGCCGGCGCCGATCACCGACTCCACGGCGGTGCCGGTGACCTCGGCGGCCGGGTCGATCAGTCCGGAGCCGGCGGCGTGCAGGTTCGCCTCCAGATAGAGCGCGGGGGTGCCGGTGTCCAGGTACAAGCCCTCGTAGCCGATCAGCTCCAGGGCGCCCTCGGCCTCGGCGGGGCGCCACACCGTACGTACCAAATCGGTGTTGTGGTCTTCCAGATCGACGACGAAGCGCCACGGGATCAGGGAGAAGCCGGCGAAGCGGCGTCCGCTGAAACCGCCTGTCTCGCCGGGGCGGCACGGCTTGGTCAGCATCCGCACCGTCTCGCCGGACCAGCCGTCGATCAGTGCCGCGATGTCCTTGCCCGGCTCGCGGACCGGGTCGACCAGGTAGGCGTCGGCGTTGCCGACCAGCACGCCGCGGCCGCCGATCCACTCCTTGAGGCGGGCGACGCCACCTGAGGTGCCGAGCGGGCCGTCCAGCTCGACCGAGAGGTGCGCGCGGCCGGTGGCGTGCGTGACCACCTGGTCGGCGAGATAGGCCGCGTTCACGCCGACCTGAGCGGGCCCGATCAGGCCGAGGCCGGCCAGGCGGCGCAGGGCGTGGTCGAGCAGCGGCAGATTGCCGACCGGGCAGAGTGCCTTGGGCACGGACGCGGTGAGCGGGCGCAGGCGCTGGCCCTCACCGGCGGCGAGCACGACGCCGCAGATCTCCGGGGTGGTCACGGTGGTCTCCGATGTCGTGGTCTGGTCCGGGGCGGTCACGGTGCGGAGGCCGGGCGGGTCGGTGCGGTGTCGGAGACGGTGACCGACGGCGGCAGCTCGCCGGCTCGCGGGCCGAGGCCGTAGATGCCGAGCAGGCGCGCGGTCGGCCAGGTGAGCGGGGGCAGGTCGTCGAGCGGGAACCAGCGGGCCTCCAGGACCTCGCCGCCGTCGACCACCAGCGGCGTGCTGGACGCCGGCACCCAGCCGAACCAGACCATGTCGACATTCGCCGCGTTGGGGTGCAGGATCGCGTTCGGATTGCCGGGGCGCAGGTCACCGGGCTCGATCCGGACGCCGGACTCCTCGAACAGCTCGCGGGCGGCGCCGACGGCGGGCAGCTCGCCACGCTTGAGCAGGCCGGCCGGCAGGCCCCAGCCGCGGCTCGACGGCTGGCGCAGCAGCAGCACCCGCCCCGGCTCGGCGGCCTCCGAGTCGCGGATCACGGCGACCGCCCCGACCAGGAACTTGGGGGAGACGGCCCGGGCCACGTGACGGCGCACCGGCAGGGGCAGCCCGTAGAACACTTGGTAGGCAAGGCCGCGCAACTGCCGAGAGATGTTCACGCGGGCAAGGTTAGCCCGGAACGCCGGACGCCTCAGTCCGGGTGGTCGACCATCGCGATGAGCTGCTCGACCACCGCGTCCGGCTCGACAGCGCGGTCGCAGACCGCGACCAGCAGGGTCTCCAGGTCGGGGTAGCCGAGGTCCTCGGCCAGGCGGCGCAGCGGCACCTCGCTGGCCAGGCCGCGATCGTGTTTGCGGAGGGTGAGACCGATGGTGGCCCGGCCGAGACGCACCTTGTCGGCGATGCTGATGCCGGGCTCGTTCCGCTCGTCGAAGTAGCGGTTGATCTGCATCTGCGCCTGGCTCGACTTGACGAACCCGAGCCACTCCTTGCGGGGGCCGCGTGGCGCGTTCGGCTCGACCTCGGTCTGCCCGTCGTTCTCCGAGAAGATCTCGACGACGTCACCGTCACGGAGGGGGGAGCTGAGGGGGGCGAGACGTCCGTTGATGGTGGCGGCCAGGCACTGGTCGCCCTTCTGCGGGCCCAATTCGTACGCCAGGTCGACCGGGGTGGAGCCACTGGGTAACTCGTAGGCGTTGCCGTGGGCGAAGACGGTGATCTGGGCCTCGGCGAGGTCACATCGGAGCGAATCGAGGAACTCGGCCGCGTCGGTGGTGTCCTGCTGCCAGTCGAGCACACGTTTCAGCCAGGTCAGCTGGTCGGCGCCGGGTGGCTCGTCGGACACCTTCGGATATCGGTAGCTGGTGGCGACGCCGTACTCCGAGTACCGATGCATGGTCTCGGTGCGGATCAGGACCTCGACGAGGCGTCCCTCCGGACCGACCACGGTGGTGTGCAGCGAGCGGTACAGGTTGTTTTTCGGCGAGGCGATGAAGTCCTTGAACCGGCCGGCGACCGGGCGCCAGCGGCCGTGGATCGCGCCGAGCGCCGCGTAGCAGTCGGTGTCCGGCCCGTCCACCACCACCGCGATCCGGGGCAGGTCGAGCGGCACGGTGTGGCCGCCGGCGACGGTGTCCTTCCAGATCGAGTAGTAGTGCCGGGGACGCGGGGTCACCTCGGCGTCGACCCGGGAGCGGCGCAGCGCGGTGCGCGCCTTGCCGGAGACGTCGGCCAGGTACTCGTTCCAGCCGGGACGGTTTTTCACGTGCTCGTCGATCCGGGCGAAGGCGTCCGGCTCCAGGTGGAAGAGCACCACGTCGTCCAGATCGCGCTTGAGCGCCTGGATGCCGAGCCGGTCGCAGAGCGGGACCAGCACGTCCAGCGTGGCGTTGGCGATCCGGGCCCGGGAGGCGGGGGAGCGGGCGTCCAGCGTCCGCATGTTGTGCAGCCGGTCGGCCAGCTTGATCACCAGCACCCGGACGTCCTTGCCGGCCGCGACGATCATCTTGCGGATCGTCTCGCCCTCGGCGGCCTTGCCGTAGAACGCCTTGTCGAACTTGGTCACGCCGTCGACCAGGTGGGTCACCTCGGGACCGAAGTCGCCCTCCAGCGCCTCCAGCGTGTAGCTGGTGTCCTCCACCGTGTCGTGCAGCAGCGAGGCGACCAGCGTGGTGGTGTCCATGCCGAGCTCGGCGCAGATCTGCGCGACGGCGAGCGGATGCGTGATGTAGGGGTCGCCGGACTTGCGGAACTGGCCGCGGTGCATGCTCTCGGCGATCGAGTAGCTGCGCCGGAGCAGGGCCACATCGGCCGACGGATGGATGGACCGGTGCGTACGCGCCAGCGTCGAGACCGGATCGTCGTCATTGCCCTGAAAGTTCAGCAGCGAACGCAACCGGCGGGTGAAGTTCAGCGGGCTCGAGGAGCCGGCCTGGGACGTGGCGGCCGGCAGGGCACGACCGAGAGCGGCGCCGTGGCCGGCGTCGACGTCCACCCGGACACCCCCTCACCGATCTCCCATGCCTGCTTTGAAGCATGGCACGAGAAGCTGAGGTGGCTGCGACTCCAACAACCGGAATCACCACAAGCTCCCCGCGTGCCTTACAGCCTAAGCGAGCGAGCGTCATCCGAACGGTCAGTTACTGATAGGCGAACGGTCGAGTCTTGGGCCGAAGCGGCCGCCTCGGCCCTGCTGAGGAGGGCGGTGAATCGCGCCGCGCCACGGGCCGGTGACACCCAGTCGCCGGAGGTTTCCACCAAGCGGGTGTCCACCCGCTCCAGCCACGCGAGGACCCGCTCGGTCTCCTCGGCGGACGCGGCCGGCACCGGGCCCGGTCCGGGAAGGACCGTCTCGGCTGTCAGTTTCGCCGCGTCCAGGGTGGGTCTCGGGTGCTCACGGGGCGGGGAGGTGGCCGCCGCGGCCAGCCGGCCGTGCCGCACCACGGCGATCTCCCAGCCACCCTTGTCGTTCCGCCGGGCGGCGACGATCTCCGGCAGCCGGGTCAGCGCGTCCAGTTTCTGCATCCGGATGAGCGCCCGCAGCAGGGCGATCAAGCGGGAGCGGAGGGTGGTGGCCTCCTCGTAGCGCTGCCGGTCGCTGAGCGTGTCGATGCGGGCCAGGATCGCCTCGATCACCGGACCGGGGTCCCCCGAAGTGGCGACCCGGAACGGGAGGGCGGCCCGCACGTCGTAATCCTCCCGGGTGATCTCGTGCTCGCACGGCGCCGGGCAGCGGCCCAGCTCGGCCAGGGCGCAGGCCGGAGTTTTCACCCGCAGCGAGAGCTTGTGATTGCACTGTCGCAGCGGCACGGCGTCATAGACCCCGGCGGCGGCCAGCTCAGCGGTGCGCCGGGAGGAGAACGGGCCCAGGTAGGTCCCGCCGTCGTCGGCGAACCGGCGGACCACCGACAGCCGCGGGAACGCCTCGGCCGTCAGCTTCAGCCAGACCATCCGCTCCGGGTACTTGGAACGGCGGTTGTACGGCGGGGCGTGCGAGGCGATCAGGCGCAGCTCCCGCACCTCCGCCTCGAGCGCGTGGGCGCACTCCACCGCCTCCACCCGGACCGCCGCGGTGAGCATCTCGGAGATCCGGGCGCGTTTCTCGCCGGCGGTGAAATAGCTCCGCACCCGGGTGGCGACGTCCTTGGAGGTGCCGACGTAGAGCGGGCGGTCGTCGGCGGCGCGGAAGATGTAGACCCCGGGGACGTGCGGCAGGTTGTCGGCCAGGTGCCGGCGGTTGCGCTGGGCCGGGGTGATCGCCTTGGCGAACTCGATCGCGTCGCCCAGGGTGTGCACCTTGTAGCTGCCCAGGCGCTCGATCAGGCCGTGCAGCACGTCGACCGTGGCCTTGGCGTCGTCCAGCGCCCGGTGGTTGGGCTCGACGGTGGACCGGAAGAAGTGGGCCAGGGTGCCGAGCTTCCGGTTCGGCACCTCGTCGCGGGTCAGCGCGCGGCGGGCCAGCGCGGCGGTGTCCAGCACCCGGGGCGCCGGCCACGGATAGCCGTGCCGGGCGCAGGCGGCCTTGAGAAACCCCACGTCGTAGGGCGCGTTGTGGGCGACCAGCACGGCGCCGCGGAGGAACTCCAGCAGGGCCGGCAGCACCGTCTCGATCGGCGGGGCGGGGCGCAGCATCGCCTCGGTGATGCCGGTCAGGACGGTGATGAACGGCGGCAGCGGCTCACCCGGGTTGACCAGCGTGCCGAACTCGCCCAGCCGCTGGCCGCCACGAACCTTGACCGCGCCGATCTCGGTGATCCCGCCGCCGTCCGGAGCGCCACCGGTGGTCTCCAGGTCGAGCACCACGAACGTGGTGTCGGCGAGCGAGACGGCGGCCGGATCCACCGAGCCGTCGGCGGACAGCAGCGTGTCCAGAGTGCCCTGCACATAAGCCGGTTGTGCCACGGCCGGGAACATTAGAGCGGGGGTATGACATAAACCGAGCCCACCAGGAAAAGATCACTTGCCTCGGCAAGCGTTTTCGCTTGCCACGGTGTGAGAATGGGTGGATGTCCGTACCGCTGGAACCCGACGACCGCCCCGTAGCGGAGGTGGCGTTCCCGGCTGCGGACCTCCTGAACCCGGACGTGCCGGAACCCACGCTCCCGGAGCCGATCCTGCCCGAGCCGGTCCGCCAGCGGATCATGACGCTGGCCGCCGCGGCGCTGCCCGGCCTGCCCGGCGACGAGATCCCGGTCGCGCTGCGCCGGGTGGCCCGCTTCGCGCCGAACCGGCGGGCCCGGCTCGGCGGCCGGGAGATCGCCGCCCAGCTCACCGCGGACCCGCTGTTCCGGCAGCGGATCGGCGCCCGGATCGTCACCGAGGCCGGTGACCTGGGTGCCGCGGTGACCGCCGGGGTCGCCCCGGCCGCCGCCGACCCGGTCGAGGTCGCGGCGCTGGCCTACCTGGCCCGGCCGGACGGCTGGCGGGAGCTGATCGACGCGGCCGGCGACGTGGTCCGGGCCGACGCGGACAGCGCCGCCCAGGCCGACCGGCTGCGCGCCGCCGAGCAGCGCGCCACCCGGGCCGAGCACGACCGGGCGGTGGCCCGGGTGGAGGCCGATAAGCTGCGCGACGAGTTGGCCCGGGTCCGCGAGGAGCTCGGCCAGCTGCGCGAGGAGGCGCGCACCACGGCCAAAGCGCTGCGCGACGCGCTGGCCGCGCAGAAACGCGCCGCCGACCTGCTGGCCACCGAGAAGGGCCGCGCGTCGCGTGCCGCTCTCGATCACGAGGCGGAGATCCGCCGGATGCGGTCCCGCCTCGCCGACGCCGAGGCCAGCGCCGCCACCGGCAAGCAGGCGGCCAAGGACGCCCGGGCGGTCGACGACGCCCGCCTCTGGCTGCTGCTCGAGACGATCGGGCAGGCGGCCACCGGGCTGCGCCGCGAGCTGGCCCTGGATCCGACCGACAAGCTCCCCGCCGACTTCGTGGCCGACGCGGCGGCGGACCGGCCCGGCGCCCCGGAGCGGTCCCGTGCCCGGGCTCAGGACACCGACGACCCGGGCCGGCTCGACCAGCTGCTCGCACTGCCCCGCGCCCACCTGATCGTGGACGGTTACAACGTCACCAAGCGCGGCTTCGCCGACATGTCTCTGGAGCAGCAGCGCAAACGCCTGATCACCGGACTGGGCGGGATCGCCGCGCAGACCGGCGACGAGGTCACCGTGGTCTTCGACGGGGCCGAGCGGGTGCACGGGCTGCCGCCCGCGCCGCGTGGCGTCCGGGTGCTCTTCTCCCGCAAGGGCACCACCGCCGACGAGCTGATCCGGCAGCTGGTCCGGGCGGAGCCGCCGGGCCGCCCGCTCGTGGTGGTCTCCTCGGACCGGGAGGTGGCCGACGGCGTGCGCCGGCACGGTGCCTATCCGATGGGCGCGGACTCGCTGCTGCGCCGGCTCGCTCGCTCCTGAGGTTCGGCGTACCCCTGAGGTTTTGTCGTACCCCTCGCCTAGCGTGACGGTCACCTGAGGTGACCGATCCGTCGCGCGGATCGGCCCCTCCCGGTTGAGGAGGGCTAATGATCATCGATTGTGGTCGCTGCGTCGAGCGGACCGACGAGTGCACCGGATGCCTGGTCAGTGTGCTGGAGCAGACACCCGGTGGGATCGCCGACCTGACTCCCGGCGAGCTGCGGGCGATCGAGACGTTCGAGCTGGCCGGCTTCGAGGTGGAGCTGCTGGAGACCCCGGAGCCACCGGCGATCGTCCCGTTCCGCCGCCACGTGGCGTGATCATGACGACGGCCTAGGATCTTTCGTCATGACTCCCCGGTGGTGGGCCCTCGTCGTGTTCGGGGTGCTTCTCGTGGCGCTCGTGCTGTTCGCGGCGCTGACCGTGCCCTGGCATCGCACCCCCGCGCCGCGCGCCGATCAGGTGGCCGCGCTCGGCCAGTTCCCGTCCGAGCAGGTGGCCCGGGCCCGGCAGTTCCGGGCCGAGCTGCGTCCGGGCAGCTACCTGAGCATGGCGCTGGGCCTGCTGGTGGCGCTGCTGCTGGGGCTCACCCCGATCGGCGCCCGGCTGGTCGAGCTGGCCGGCCGGCCGTTCGGCGACCACTGGCTGGCCCGGGCGGTGCTCGGCGGCCTGCTCGTGGTGCTCGCCGGCGAGCTGCTCACCGTGCCGCTCGCGGCCTGGCGGCACACCATCGTGGTGCGTTACGGCATCTCCACCCAGTCCTGGGGCGGCTGGGGCGCCGACCTGGCCAAATCGCTGCTGGTCGGCGCGGTGCTGGGCGGGCTCGCGCTGGCCGGCTTCTTCACCGTCACGCACTTCGCGCCCCGCTGGTGGTGGGCGTTCGGCGCGGCCGGCGCGGCCGGGCTCGTCGTGCTGCTCTCCTTCGTGCTCCCGGTGGTGGTCGAGCCGATCTTCAACAGGTTCACCCCGATGCCGGACGGTCCGCTGCGCACCGAGCTGATCCAGCTCGCCGACCGCGACGGCGTGCCGGTCAAGGACGTGCTGGTCGCCGACGCGTCCCGGCGCACCCGGGCGGTCAACGCCTATGTCTCCGGCCTGGGCCCGACCCGGCGCATCGTCGTCTACGACACCATGCTCACCGAGGCCACCCCCGACGAGGTGGTCTCGGTGGCCGCGCACGAGCTCGGGCACGCCAAGGACGGCGACGTGCTCACTGGGACGCTGCTCGGCGCGCTCGGCGCCGCGCTCGCGGTGATCGCGGTCTACCTGCTCGGCTCCTGGACCGGGCTGCTCCGGCTGGCCGGGGTGGACTCGATCGGCGAGCCGCGGGCGATCGGCCTGCTGCTCGCCGTGGCCGCTGTCGCCGGGCTGGTGGCCGGCCCGGGCCAGGCGTTCGTCTCCCGGCGGATCGAGGCCCGCGCCGACCGGCACGCCCTGGACCTGACCGGCGACCCGCAGACCTTCGAGGCCATGCAGCGCCGCCTCGGCACCGTGAACCTGTCCGATCCTGATCCGCCGACCTGGGAGTTCCTGATGTTCGCCTCGCACCCGTCCACCGTGCAGCGGATGGCCGCGGCCCGCGCGTACGCCCGGGGTGAGCGCTGATGGGGCGCACCCTGCTGGTCACCAATGACTTCCCGCCCCGGCCCGGCGGCATCCAGCAGTTCGTGCACAACCTGGCGGTGCGCCAGCCGGCCGGTTCGGTGGTGGTCTACTCGTCCACCTGGAAGGGCGCTGCCGCGTTCGACGCCGAGCAGCCGTTCGAGGTGGTCCGCGAGGACACCGGCATGCTGCTGCCCACCCCGCGGGTCGCCCGGCGGGCCGCCGAGCTGGCCCGGGCGCACGGCTGCGACAGCGTCCTGTTCGGCGCCGCCGCCCCGCTCGGCCTGCTCGCCCACGGCCTGCGCCGGGACGCCGGGATCACCCGGGCGGTCGGGATCACCCACGGGCACGAGATCGGCTGGGCGGCGCTGCCCGGCGCCCGCGGCCTGCTGCGCCGCATCGCCCGGGGCAACGACGTGATCACGTACCTGGGTGACTACCAGCGCATCCGCCTGGACAAGGCGCTGCACGGCCTGACCGACCTGCGGCGGCTCGCGCCCGGGGTCGACGTGGACACGTTCCACCCCGGCGTCGACGGTTCGGCGGTCCGCGCGCGGCACGGGCTGTCCGGCCGCCCGGTGGTCGTCTGCGTGTCCCGGCTGGTTCCGCGCAAGGGCCAGGACATGTTGATCCGTGCCCTTCCGGAGATCCGCCGCCGCGTCCCGGGTGCCGCGTTGCTGCTGGTCAGTGGTGGCCCGCACCGCAAGACGCTGGCCCGCCTGGCGCGCGAGCACGACGTCGAGTCCGACGTGGTCTTCACCGGCTCGGTCCCGTGGAACGAGCTGCCCGAGCACTACGCGGCCGGCGACGTCTACGCGATGCCGTGCCGCACCCGGGCCGCCGGCCTGGACGTCGAGGGTCTCGGCATCGTCTACCTGGAGGCTTCGGCGACCGGCCTGCCGGTGGTCGGCGGCGACTCCGGCGGCGCCCCGGACGCGGTCCGCGAGGGCGAGACGGGTTACGTGGTCGGTGGCCGCGACGTGCCCGCCATCGCCGCCCGCGTGGCAGAGCTGCTGTCCGATCCTGATCTCGCCAGGACGATGGGCAAGGCGGGCCGCGCCTGGGTCGAGCGGGAGTGGCGCTGGGAGACCCAGGCGGCCCGGCTGCGGCGCCTGCTCGATCCGGCCTGACGGAGGCGTGGCCGTCGCAGCCGGCACCAACCAAGATCAAATGCAAGGGATCGATGACTCGGATCCGCGCTGATCACTGATCGTCGCTCCCGCCAGGGACCCTTGCGGGCCGGGCAGGACGCTGGCGCGTCCCGGACGCCCGGCCCGCAAGGGCGACGTCCGCGGGTGGTCGCGGCGGAAAGACCCAGTAGTAGGGGATTCGCGTGAGTGAGCCGTTCGCTCCGTGGACAGTGGGTGGGCGAGCGGCGTAGGAACGGAACGGAGGGACCCCCGACCGGAGGCCGCCGATGCCGGACGCCAGCCCCGCCCGCCCTGCCGACAACCCCCGACCCGTGCCCGATGCCGCCGGTGATCCCGGCCGGCCCGTCGCGCGCGACGACCCCGCCGCCGATGCCGCCGGTGATCCCGGCCGGCCCGTCGCGCGCGACGACCGCGCCGCCGATGCCGCCGGTGATCCCGGTGGACGGGTCGCGGTCGGTGACGCCGTGTTCGGGGCCGTCGATGATTCCGGTGCGTCCGCCGCGCGCGGCGATGGCGGTGCGGCAGCGGACGGCACCACGATGCTGGAGACCGGGGGCGACGGTGAGCTGGACGTGCCCTACTGGCTGACCAGCACGCAGGAGGCCGCGAACACCGGTTTCCTGCGGATGCTGCGGCGGCTTCCGCACCTGCTCAAGGACGCCTGGCTGCTGGCCTGGCGGGCCGGCCCGGGTACCACGACCGCCGTGCTGGTGCTGCAGGTCGCCGCCGGGGTGGCCGGGGCGCTCGGGCTGATCAGCACGGTCGGCGTGTTCGACGGACTGCTGCAGGCCGGGCCCACGCCGGAACGGGTGCGGGCCGCCGTACCGTCGCTGGTCTTGCTCGTGGTGGCCCTGGCCGTGCGCGGCCTGCTGACGAACGCCGCGACCGCGACCCACGGCCGTCTGTCGCCGGCGGTCTATGAGGCCGCCGAGAACCGCCTGCTCGACCTGACCACCCGGGTCGACCTGGCCACCTTCGACGATCCGGACTGGCGGGACGCCATGGAGCGGGCCCGCGATCGCGGGATCCCGGCCGCGCAGCAGGTGGTCGACTTCGGCATCGAGGTGCTCACCAACCTGGTCGGGCTGGTCGCCGCGGCCGGTGTGCTCGCCGTGCTGCACCCGATCCTGCTGCCGCTGCTGGTGCTGGCGGCGGTGCCGAGCGGCTGGGCGGCGGTCCGCGCGGCCCGGCTCAACTACCGCAGCGAGCTGAAACTGATAGCGGTCTGGCGGCGTCAGCGGATGCTCGCCTACCTCCTGGCGGCCCGGGAACCGGCCGGCGAACTACGTGCCTTCACGGTCCGCCGGTTCCTGCTCGCCGAGGTCGCCCGGCTGCTGCGGATCTCCACCGCCGAGGAGATCCGGGTGGTCACCCGCTCGGTCCGCACCAACCTGTACGGCCAGGCGCTCAGCGGCCTGATCAGCGGACTCGCCTACCTGGTGCTGCTCTGGCTGCTCTCGACCGGCCGGATGGAACTGGCCGTCGGGGGCGCCGCCGCCTACGCCATCAACATCGGCATCGGCAAGCTCCGCGAGCTGGCCTTCTCGGTGAACCGGGTGTACGAGCAGGGCCTCTACTTCGCCGACTTCCAGGGGTTCTGCGCGATGTCGCTGGCGCACGCCGAGCCGTCGCCGGAGCTGCGTGCCCCGGCCGGCTTCGGCGAGATCCGGCTGGACCGGGTGACCTTCCGCTACCCGGACGCCGAGCGGGCGGCGGTCGACGGGATCACCATGACCCTGCGCCGCGGCGAGATCATCGCGCTGGTCGGCGAGAACGGCTCCGGCAAGTCGACGCTGGCCGCCGTGCTGGCCGGGCTGTACCGCCCGCAGCAGGGAACGATCACCTGGGACGGGGTGAACGTCTCCCGGTTTCATCCGGAGTCGCTGCGGGATCGGGTCGCGGTGGTGATGCAGGAGCCGACCCGGTGGCCGCTGTCGGCCCGCGCCAACATCGCGATCGGCCGGCACGACCGTCCGGCGTCGCTGGCCCAGGTGCAGGAGTCGGCCCGGGCCGGGGACGCCCACGAGTTCGTGATGGAGCTGGCCCGTAAGTACGACACCCTGCTGTCCCGGCACTTCACCGACGGCGCGGACCTGTCCGGCGGGCAGTGGCAGCGGCTCGCGGTGAGCCGGGCGTTCCACCGGGACGCGCCGCTGCTGATCTGCGACGAGCCGACGGCGAACCTCGACGCGCGGGCCGAGCACGAGGTCTATCGGCGGCTGCGGGACCTGGCGGCCGGCAGGACGGTGGTGCTGATCACGCACCGGATGGCGAGCGTCCGGGAGGCCGACCGGATCTTCGTGCTGGACCACGGGAGGGTCGTCGAGGAGGGCGACCACGATGAGTTGCTGGCGGCTGACGGGATCTACGCGCAGTTGTTCACGTTGCAGGCCAGCGCCTATCAGTCCGCCTGACCGGGTGCGGTGGTCGGTGCGCGCGGCGGCGGAGCAGACTGGTGGGGTGGTGGATGCGGGGGATGCCGGGCGGCTCGACGGCGCGTTGCTGGAGCGGCTCGGGGTCGAGCCCGGCCGGGTCACGCTGTTGCAGTTCTCCACCGCGTTCTGCGCGCCATGCCGGGCGGTGCGCCGGGTCAGCGCCGAGGTGGCCGGCCTGCTCCCGGCGGTGCGGCACATCGAGGTCGACGCCGAGAGCCACCTCGACGAGGTGCGCGCCCTGCGGATCTCGCGGACGCCGACACTGCTGATCCTCGACGCGGACGGCCGGGTGACCCGCCGCGCCACCGGTGTTCCGACGAAGCCGCACCTGATCGCGGCGCTGGCCGGCCTGCTGGCGGCCTGACCCGGGTTGTCCACAGCGGCGGGTTGTCCACAGGCCGCCGCCGTGATCTCGGGGTTCGGCGGCACACTGGCGGTGGCGGGGGCCCCCGGGAGGGTGGGCCCTCGGCTGGCCTCGGCTGCCCTCGGCTGGCCTCGGCTGGGGGCGTGGGCGAGCCGGGGCGGCCCCGCCGGGAAGCCCCGCGCGCGGGGCCCCGCCCGCGGCTGAGCCGCCGGTCGGATCCGGTGGGCAGCCCTCAACTACGCCGCCGGCGGGGGCACCCACCCCGGACGCCGCTCAAGCAGGCGCCGGCGCGACGTCCGGTTCGGTGGTACGGGTCATCCGGTCAGGCAGGGGCCGGCGCGACATCCGGTTCGGTGGTGCGGGTCATGCGTGCGGGCTGCGGTCAGGCAGGCGCCAGCGCGACGTCCGGTTCGGTGGTGCGGGTCAGCGTGCGGACCCCGGGGATCAGCAGCTGCGCCGCGGACGAGGCGAAGAGGACGACCGCGCACGCGACCATCACCCGGTCGACCCCGAAACGGGCGGAGAGTGGCCCGGCCAGGGCGTTGCCCAGCGGCATCGCCAGGAAGGACGTCAGATAGTCCCAGGAGGCGACGCGGCCGAGCATGGCCTGCGGGACCCGGTCCTGGATGGCGGTCTCCCAGGCCACCGCGAAGAACATCAGGCCGCCGTATCCGATGATGGCGCCGGCGAGGATCGCGGTGAGCACGCCGGGCCGAACGTAGGACAGCGCCCAGAACGGCATGAGCAGCAGGGCCAGCCAGCCGGCCCGGAGCAGCCGGCGGGGCTGGAAGCGCAGGGCCAGCGCCGAGCCGAGCAGGCCGCCGAGGCCCTCGGCGGCCGAGATCCAGCCGAGGGCGTGCGCGCCGCCGAGGCGGTGCATGGCGATCACCTGGACCAGCACCAGGACCATCCCGTTGGCGATGTGGTAGACCGTGGCGCCGAACAGTCCGCCGATCAGCCAGTCACGGCCACGGATCTCCTGCCAGCCGGCGGCCAGTTCGCTGACCATCGAGGTACGGGGACCGCGCTCCGCGCGTACCGAAAGCATGGCGGCGAAGACGCCGGACAACCCGAAGCTGACCGCATTGGCGGCGAAGCCGGCCGGAGCGCCGAAGGCGGCGACGGTGAGGCCGCCGAGCGCCGGCCCGGCCACCCCGCAGGCGGTCTGCAGCATGGTCAGCGTGGCGTTGGCCCGCTGGAGCTGCTGGGCCGGGACGAGCAGCGGCTTGAGCGCGCTCATCGCCGGGGAGAAGAACGCGCCGGCGCCGGCCGAGACGACGGTGAGCGCGCAGAGCAGCGGCAGGTGGTAGCCGCCGCCGGCGAACATCGCCGCGATGCCGGCCGTGGCCAGCAGGCGGACCAGGTCGGAGACGGCCATGACGTGGCGCGGCTGGAGGCGGTCGGCCCAGACGCCGCCGAACAGCGTGCCGGCCAGCATGGTGATCACCGAGGCGGCCATCACCAGCCCGAGGTGACCGGCGCCGCCGCCATGGGTGACCACGGCGACGGCGAGTGCCACGGTCTGGAAGCCGTTGCCGAGCCAGGAGAGGGTCTGGCCGGAGGCGAGCAGGCGGAAGTCGCGAGTCATGCGGCCAAACTAGTTCACCATCTAACTATCAATCAACTAATAATTAGATCCTGTGCGAAACTGGTCGGGTGGAAGACGGTGTGGATCAGCATGTGGCCCGGTGGGCGTCGTTCTGGAAGGACGAGCCGCGGTTCGATCCGGAGGTCGAGGGCGCCCTGGTGCGGATGAAGCACATCGGGCGCTGGATCGAGCGGGCCGACGCGGCGGCGTTCGCGCACAACGCGGAGGACTTCACGCTGCAGGACTACAAGACCCTGCACGTGCTCATGATCCAGCCGTGGCCGACCGAGGCGACCCCGGCGCAGCTGGCCGAGGCGGCGAAGGTGACCCGGGCGGCGATGACCAGCCGGCTCGATCGCCTGGAGGCGGCCGGTCTGGTGACCCGGACGATCGACGCCACCGACCGGCGGCGGGTGCTGATCCGGCCCACGCCGAGGGGCCGGGAGATGTGGGACCGCTACATCTTCGAGGGCATCGCCCGCGATCAGGCGGCCCTGGCGGCCCTCTCGCCGGCCGAGGTGGTGCAGCTCAACGCCCTGCTGCGAAAGGTCCTGCTCGCCCTGGGGGAGTGAGCAGCGTCTCCGCGGGGGACACCTCGCGGACGCGGAGACACCAGGGGGGATCGCCGCGGCGTCGGGAGGCTCGCGGCGTTCTTCGGGGCCATTTTCGGGGTGCCTGGGCTGCGAGGCCTATCGGGGGATTCGTAGGCCGGCAGGCAGAAACGCCGAAAGTGTCGGGATTATTTAGAATTTCGGGGCGTCGGGGGCTTCCAGGAGCCCCAGCCGCAGCGCCGTCATCAGCGCCTGCGCCCGGTTCGCCGCACCCAGTTTCTCGTAGAGCTTCGAGATGTGGGTCTTCGCCGTCGACTCGGAGACGAACAGCTGCTTGGCGATCCCGGCCACGCTCATGCCGTCGGCCAGCAGCCGCAGCACCTGACCCTCGCGCGGGGACAGCTGCGGGCCGGACGGGGCGAGCCGCCGCTTCATCGCCTCGGCCAGGTCGGCCGCGGTGAACGCGCTGGGCGCCGACGCGGCGTGCCGGGCGGCCGCGACGACCTCGTCGGCGGGCGCGGTCTTGGGCACGAACGCGCTGGCCCCGGCCTCGAGGGCGCCGAAGAGCTGGTCGTCGCCGGCGTACATGGTCAGCACCACGATGCCCATGTTGGCGTTGTTCTTCCGGAGGGCTCGGGTGGCCTCCAGGCCGCTGCCGTCGGGCAGCCGCAGATCCATGATCACGACATCCGGCTGCAGCGCGCCGGCCTGACGCACCGCCTCCGCGGCCGTCGCCGCCTCGCCGACGACCTCGAACTGACGGTCGCGCTCGAATGCGTGTCGCAGCCCCTTACGGATCAAGTCGTGATCGTCGACAAGGAGGACCTTGGTGCGCGTCGTCGGCGCAGGACTGGTCGACATGCTCGGGTTACTCCCCTTCTGGAGCGGAAACGCTATCCCGCACGCTATCGCGCCGGGGCGGGGTTCCGAGCACTACGGCGACGGTTGTCCCGCTGGGGTGTCTTGGGGTGATCTTGAGACGGCCCCGGATGCGCTCGGCCCGCTCGGCCATGATGGTCAGACCGTACCGGCCATCAGGTCGATTGTCGGCGAAACCCTTGCCGTCGTCGGAGACTTCGATTTCCGCGTACGGCGGATCCACCGTGCACGTGACCCACAGGTTCGACGCGCCCGCGTGCTTGCGGGCATTGGTGATCGCCTCCTGGGCGATCCGCAGCAGCTCGGCCTCGGTCGCGGCGGGCAGCCGCGCGGTGGACTCGTCGAAGGTGAAGTGCACCCGCAGGCCGGCACTGGTGCCCAGGGTCCGCGCGTACTCGGCGATCGCCGCGGCCAGGCCGCCGTTGCGGTCCACCTCCGAGCGCAGCTCGAACAGGCTCAGCCGCAGCTCGGTGATCACCCGGGTCACCTCGCCGCGCAGGGCGCGCAGCTCCTCGGCGGTCTCCTCGGCGCCCTCCGGCAGGGTGGCCTGGGCGTTGTCGATGCCGTAACCGACCATCACCAGCTCCTGGGCGACGCCGTCGTGGATCTCCCGGGCCAGGCGCTGGCGCTCCTCGTTGGTCGCCAGGGAGCGGACGTCGTCGAAGAGCAACGCGGCCTCCAGGCGCAGCGCGGCCGGGCCGGTCACCTCGGTCACCGACTGCACGACGGCCGGCGGGTACGCCCCCGCGGCGTCCGTCTCCAGGATCACCAGGCCGATCGTGCGGACCCCGGCGACCAGCGGGATCACCAGCGAGGAGACCTCGCCGCCGCGGTGCGTACGGGCCTGCGACCGGCTGGCCACGTGCGGCTGCTGGGTGGCCCAGGCGTCGGCGATCGCCGAGTCCGCGTCGAGGGTGGTCTCCCAGTCGACCCGCTCGGCGCCGGTCTGGGCGAGCACCACGAGCCGGCCGCCGCCGCTGGCCGACAGCACCGCGGCCCGATGGCCGGGGGCGACCGCGCGCAACTCCTCGAGCAGGTGCTCGGAGATGCCGCCCGGGTCCAGGGTGGCGCCCGGCAGCGACCGGGCCACGCTGCGCAGCTGGGTGAGCAGGCGGGTGGCCTCCGCGTACGGCTGGGGGGTGGGCTCGGCGGGCTGCAGGAACTGGCGCATCGCCTCGGCGGCGAACGTCACGATCGCACCGAGCACCAGCCACTGCCCACCGGCCGCCAGGTATCCCGGCTCGGCGAGCACGGCTTTCGGGTCGGCCAGCGCGCCGCCGGCGACCAGGGCCACCGCGGCCACCCCGAGCAGCGCGGCACCCTCGGTCGGCTTGCGGCGCAGCGCCGCGGTGAGCAGCGGCACCGCCAGGTAGGGCAGGATCGCCTCGGCGCCGAAGCCCTGCGCCACGCCGTCGGACGCGCGCGCGATCGAGCCGGCGGCCAGGCCGGTCACGATCACCTCGGCGAACCGGCCGGCCGGGGCCAGGATCGGGTGCCCCCGGAAGAAGAACGCGGGCAGCGCGGCGACCGCCAGCAGGGCGATCCACCCCAGCTGGCGGGGGTCGTTGGTGGCGATCACGGTGAGCACCGCGACCAGCGCGAGCATGATCACGCGCGACGCGGCTTCGAGCGGACGGATGCGCGTGGATCCGCTGGCTAGGGCTGGCACGTCACGGATCGTAGCGGCCCCGGCCGACATCGGCTCGTCGGCGACGGGGCGGTGGCACGCTTTGTCGCATCCAGCGGGTAGCCTCCCGTGCATGGCGGACACCTCGACGCAGTCGATCCAGGTCCATGCGCCGCTGGCCAAGGTCGCCGCGGTCATCTGCGACTTCCCGGCCTATCCGGAGTGGGCCGAGGCGATCAAGCAGGTCACGATCGTCGAGGAGTATGAGGACGGCTACGCCGCCCAGGTGACCTTCCGGATCGACGCCGGCGTGATGGCCGACGAGTACACGCTGGAGTACGCGTACGCCGACGATCTCTCCCGGATCGAGTGGCACCTGGTCGCGCCGTCCAAGACGCAGAAGTCCCAGGAGGGCTCCTACGACCTGGTCGAGGCCGCCGACGGCACCACCACGGTGACCTATTCGCTGGCCGTGGAGCTGGCCATCGGCATGCTCGGGATGTTCCGCCGCAAGGCCGAGAAACTGATCATGGATACGGCGCTCAAGGAGCTCAAGCGCCGGGTGGAGAGCCTGCCCGCGGCCTGACCGCGGCGGCTCGACGCGCTCCGTGGCCGCGCGCCGCGGGGCACTCGACGCGCTGTTCGCGGTCCCGCCGCGAGGCGCTCGACGAGCTTCTGGCACCGGGTGGAGAGCCTGCCCGCAGCGAGCGTGAGGGGGAGCGGATGGCCGGGTCAGCACGCGAGGAGGCCGAGCGGCTCGTCGCCACGATTCTCGCCCGGGCCGCGACGGCCGGGGTCGGTGCCGCGGCGCGAGGCCGCTTCTCGTCGAAGGACTCCTCGCGTACGCACAATGTCGTCTCGGACGCCGCCACGCTGGTGGGCGGCACCGTGGACGGCTTCTTCGGCGCGCTGAACGACGTGGCCCGGGGCGCCGAGGGCGGCGCACGGCCGGGCGGCGGTGGCGGCAGATGGGCCACCGGCAGCCCGGAGTGCTGTGTCTGCCCGGTCTGCAAGGCGATCGCCGCGGCCCGGGATCCCAGCCCGGAGACCGCCTTCAAGATCGCCAGCAGTGCCGGGGACATCGCCACCGGCGCGGCGAGCGTGCTGCGCGGGCTGGCCTCGCTGGCCGGCTCGATGCAGGGCGATCGGGCACGAAAATCACCCGGTGGGGGAGCGGCCCGGCCCGGTGCGGCGCCGGAGGAGACCTGGTCGGCGGCCACCCGGAGCGCCGCCGGCTCGACCACCGCGGCCGCCCCCGAGCAGGCGGGCGGGGCGCCCGGCGCGGATCCGTGGGCGGCCGCGACGGCGGAGAGTGCGCGCGAGGCGGAGCTGGCGCGAGCCCGGGCCAAGGCCGCCGAGGAGGCGGTGGCGCGGGCGGTCGCCGAGGCGCGACGGGTGGCGCGGGGCGTGTCCACCGGCGGGGCCGCGGACGTGCCGGAGCAGGAGGGCGCAGCCGCCGGCGTACCGGCAGGCGGCGGGCGAACCGCGACCGAGGGTGGCGGCCGTGACCAGGGGGAGTCCGCCCCGGCGCCGGAGTCGGCCGCTGAGCCGCCGGCGAGCGGCGGGCCGGAAGCGGCCGGCGGGCCGGAAGCGGCCGGCGGGCCGGAAGCGGCCGCTGAGGCGGTGACGGGCGACGGGTCCGCGGCGGCCGGTGGGTCCCCGGCGGGGAAGAAAGCGGCGAAACGGAACGGGTCGGCGAGGCGAGTTCCGGGTAATCGGGGGAAAGCGGGTTCTGACGTCTGGTCCGTGGTCACCGCGGAGGCCGCCGCACACGACGCGGCCGCGCACCGTAGCGTGGATCATGACCTGGGCGCCTCGGCGCCCGAGGACCGCGACGCGGCTCCGGGCGACGGCGCCCGCGACGGCGACGCGGTGTGAACTTGCTTCAGAGGGGACGGGCAGCGTGACGCTGACCATCGGAATCGACGTCGGCGGTACCAAGGTGGCCGGCGGCGTGGTCGACGAGCTCGGCAACGTGCTGGCGTCGAACCGCCGGCCGACGCCGGCGGAGGACCCGGCCGGCACCCGGGACACGATCGTCGAGGTGGCCGCCGAGCTGGCGGCGCAGTACCCGGAGGCGACAGCGGTCGGGATCGGTGCCGCGGCGTGGATCGACGCGGCCGGTTCGACGGTGCTGTTCGCGCCGAACCTGGCTTGGCGCGACGAGCCGCTGCGGGACTACGTCGCCAAGGCCGTCGGCCTGCCGACCGTGCTGGAGAACGACGCCAACGTCGCGGCCTGGGCGGAGTTCCGGTTCGGGGTGGCCAAGCACGCCGACGACTCGATGGTGATGATCACCGTGGGGACCGGGATCGGCGGCGGCATCGTGCTGGGTGGCAGCCTCTGGCGCGGCTCCAACGGCACCGCCGGCGAGCTGGGCCACATCCAGTCGGTGCCGGACGGGCATCCGTGCGGCTGCGGCCGGCTCGGCTGCCTGGAGCAGTACGCGAGCGGCAACGCCCTGGTCCGGTTCGGCCGGGCCGGCGCCCGGCAGGAGCCGGAGCGCGCCGCCAAGCTGATCGAGCTGGCCGGCGGCGACCCGCTGGCCATCACCGGCCGGCAGATCACCGAGGCGGCCCGGGCCGGCGACGGCGTGGCGATGGACGCGTTCGCCCAGGTCGGCTACTGGCTCGGGGTGGCCCTGGCGGATCTCGCGCAGAGCCTGGACCCGCAGATCCTGGTGATCGGTGGCGGCGTGATCGACGCCGGCCCGCTGCTGATGGGCCCGGCCGAGCGGACCTATCGCGATCAGCTCGCCCAGCGCAACCGCTTCCCGGTCGCCGAGGTGCACGCCGCCCAGATGGGCAACGTGGCCGGCGTGGTCGGCGCGGCGGATCTCGCCCGGCGCGCCTGAGACCTGGTGGTGGGGATGTCCGGGGTGCCGTTGCGGGTGCTCGGCTGGAACGTGCACGGGTTGAAGGACGACCGGGCCGCGCTGGTGAGCCTGATCCGTGAACTGGCCCCGGACGTCCTCGTGCTGCAGGAGGCCCCGCGCCGGTTCCGCTGGCGGCACCGCAGCGCCGCGCTGGCCGGCGAGTGCGGGCTGGTGGTGGCGGCCGGTGGGCTGCCCGCCCTGGGCAACCTGCTGCTGGTCAGCCTGCGGGTGGCGGTCGGCGAGACCTGGTGCCTGCGCTACCCGCTGACCCCGGGCCGGCATCTGCGCGGCGCGTTCTTCGCCCGCTGCCGGGTGCGCGGCGCGGCGTTCACCGTCTCCGGCTCGCACCTGGCCACCGATCCGGCCGAGCGCCCGGCCCAGGCGATGCACTGGAAAACCGAGCTGGCGGCCCTGACCGGCCCGGTGATCGCGTCCGCCGACCTGAACGAGGGCCCGGGCGGCGGCGCCTGGCGCACCGTCGAGGACGGCCTGCTGACCACCAAGGACGACGAGCCGACCTTCCCGGCCACCGCGCCCAGCCGGCGCATCGACGGGATCTTCGTCAGTCCGGACGTGCAGATCGAGCGATACGAGATCATCGCGACCGATCGGGCACGTGTCGCGAGTGACCATCTTCCGGTCCTCGCGGACCTTCTACTCCCTTCCGGCTGAGACCCACGTCTGGCAGGATCGCCGGGTGCACGACTCCCCGGACCCGGGCGACCGCCGCGACGCCGTCTGCGTCGTGGGTGCCGGCGCCAGCGGCCTCGCCGCCGTCAAGAACCTGCGTGAGCTCGGCTTCCAGGTGGACTGCTACGAGCGGGAGACCGCCGTCGGCGGCGCCTGGAACTGGCGGCACGACCGCAGCCCGATGTATGCCGGCACCCACCTGATCTCGTCCCGGCCGCTCACCGAGTTCCCCGACTTCCCGATGCCGGACAGCTGGCCCGACTATCCGCACCACAGCCAGGTGCTCAGCTACCTGGAGCGGTACTCCGCGCACTTCGGCCTGGGTGAGCACATCTGGTTCGGGATGGAGGTGGTCTCGGCGGTGCCGCTCGAGGCCGGCGGCTGGGAGGTGACCACCCGGTCCATCGGTGGCGGTTCGTCCCGCACGTCGCGGTACGCCGCGCTGGTGGTGGCCAACGGGCACAACTGGGATCCGCGGCGGCCGTCGATCCCCGGGGAGTTCCGGGGACGGGTGCTGCACGCCTCGGCGTACAAGGACCCGTCGTTGCTGCGCGGCCGCAAGGTCCTGGTGATCGGCGGCGGCAACACCGGCTGCGACATCGCCGTGGAGGCCGCCCAGCAGGCCGGCCAGGTGTGGCATTCGACCCGGCGCGGTTACTGGTACGCCCCCAAGTACCTCCTCGGCCGCCCCGCCGACCAGGTCAACGACCGGCTGCTGCGGTGGCGGCTGCCGCTGCCGGCGCGGCAGTGGCTGTATCGCCGGGCGGTGCGGCTGACCACCGGCGACCTGACCCGGTTCGGGCTGCCGGAACCGGACCACCAGCCGTACGAGAGTCACCCGATCGTCAACAGCCAGCTGCCGTACTACCTGGGCCACGGCCGGATCACGCCGGTGCCGGACGTGACGTCGTTCGACGGGCCGGAGGTCGAACTGGCCGACGGCCGGCGGATCGAGCCGGACCTGGTGATCACCGCTACCGGTTACCGCCCGCGCTTCGAGTTCCTCGACCCCGGGCTGCTCGACGCCGACGAGCACGGCCGCCCCGACCTGCACCTGCACACCTTCGCCCGGAAGAACCCGACGCTCGCGGTGATCGGCCTGGTGCAGCCGGACGCCGGGGTGTTCCCGCTGGCCCACTGGCAGAGCGTGGCGGCCGCGCGCTGGCTGCGGCTGCGCCAGACCGACCCGGCCCGGGCCGCCGAGGTGCAGCGCACCGAGTCGGCCAAGCCGCTCGCCTCCTGGTCGCGGCGCCGGGTGGTGAAGACCGAGCGGCACTGGTTCGAGGTGGACCACGTCGACTACCTCCGCTCGCTGGAAAGCCTGCTCAACGAGATGGAGCCGGTCGCGTGACCGCTTTTGATCTGCTGCGGTTCAGGGACTGGACCGATCCGGTGCCGCCCGCCGCGCGGGAGGTCGTGTCGTTGCCGCCGGACGAGGAGCGGGGCCGGCCGCCGGTGCTGTTCGTGCCGGGCCACCGGCACGGCGCCGCGGTCTTCGCCGAGCACTGGCTGCCGCGGACGGCCGGGCGCGGCTTCCCGGCGCACGCGCTCACCCCGCGCCCCGGTGGCGACCTGCGCGCGCGGGCGCACGACGTGGTGCAGACCGCCGCCGGGCTGCCCCGCCAGACGGTGCTGGTCGGGCACGGGACCGGCGCGGCGGCCGTGGCCCAGGCGCTGGGCCGCTACCCGGCCCGGGCGGCGGTGCTGGTGGCACCGGTGCTCGGCGGCTGGCGCCGGACCGTCCCGCCGCGCCCGGTCGGCGCGCCGCCGGTGCTGGTGGTGGGCAGCCCGGACGACCGGGTGGTGGCCGGCAAGGCGCTGGACCGGGCGGCCGCCGGGTACGGCGAGGCGCCGCTGATGTTCCCCGGCATGGGCCACGACATGATGCTGGAGGACAGCTGGGCCGAGCCGATCGACGCGATCCTGGACTGGCTGGAGAAACTAGTTCGGTAGTCGCTGGGCCAGCCTGCCGGTGTGGTCCAGCGCGGTCAGGTAGGCCCGCGCCCACGCGTAGATGTCGTGCTCGGCCAGGTGCCGCCGCATCGCGCCCATCCGGGCCCGCAGGTCGGCCGGGTCCGCCTCCAGCGCCCGCAGCAGGGTCTGCTTGAGCCCGTCCAGGTCGTGCGGGTTCACCAGGAACGCCGTGGACAGCTCGGCGGCCGCCCCGGCGAACTCGCTGAGCACCAGGGCGCCCGACCCGTCCCCGCGGGCCGCCACGAACTCCTTGGCGACCAGGTTCATGCCGTCCCGCAGCGGGGTCACCACCATCACGTCGGCGGCCCGGTAGAGCGCTGCCAGCTGCGCCCGGTCGAACGGCTGGTTCAGGTAGTGGATGGCCGGCTCGCCGACCCGGCCGTACTCGCCGTTGATCCGGCCGACCTCGCCCTCGATCCGGTCCCGCAGGTCGCGGTAGCTCTCCACCCGTTCCCGGCTGGGCACCGCCACCTGCACCAGCACGGTGTCCCGCACCTTCACGTCGCCGTCCCGCAGCAGCTCCCGGTACGCCGTCAGCCGGTGCTCGATCCCCTTCGTGTAGTCCAGCCGGTCCACGCTGAGCAGCACCCGTTTCGACTCGCCCAGGTCGTGCCGCAGCTGGCCGGCGTGCGCCACCACGTCCGGCCGGGTGGCCAGCGCGGACATCTCGGACACGTCGATGGAGACCGGGAACGCCCCGGTCCGCACGGTCCGGGGGCCGACGTGGATGGCGTGGTCGGCGGCCTCGGCGCCGAGCAGTTTGCGCGCCAGCTGGGCCAGGTTGTGCGCGGCCTGCTCACGCTGGAAGCCGACCAGGTCCGCGCCGAGCATCCCGTGCAGCAGTTCGACCCGGCGGGGCAGCTGCATGAACAGCTCGGGCGGCGGGAACGGGATGTGCATGAAGAAGCCGATCAGCAGGTCCGGCCGCAGCTCCCGGAGCATCCGCGGCAGCAGCTGGAGGTGGTAGTCCTGCACCCAGACCGCGGCGTGCCGGCCGGCCACCTCGGCGGCGGCCTCGGCGAACCGCTGGTTGACCGCCCGGTAGGTGTCCCACCACTCGCGCTGGAAGACCGGCTGCTGCACGGCGTCGTGGTACAGCGGCCAGAGCGTGGAGTTGGCGAATCCCTCGTAGTAGCCGCGCTGCTCGTCGGCGGTCAGCGCGACCGGCCGTAACCGCACGCTGCCGACGTTCGGTAACCGGGGTCCGGGACCGCCGCCCCAGCCCACCCAGGTGGCCGGTGCCTGCTGGAGGATGGTGTGCAGAGCGCCGGTGAGCCCACCCGGGCTGCGCCGCCACTCGCAGGCGCCGTCCGGCGCGGCGTTGTCATCGAGCGGCAGACGGTTGGCGACGACCACGAGCGAACGACGAGGCATCACCGTAGGTTACCGGCAGAACACCGATGTTTGTCGATGCGGCAGCAGTGCGGAACGCGATGTGACCGGTTCAGACCACGGCGCCGTCGTCGAACTCGTCGTCGTCGTCGCCCGAGCGCAGCCGCCACACCAGTGTCGCCGCGCCGCCGACGATCGCCGCGAAGCCGAAGACCATCACGACCGTCGAGTCGATCGGGCGAATCAGGCTGGGGAACAGGAACAGCACGAAGCCGAAGATCACCCCGAGGACGCCGGCCACGGCGTACTTCGAGATGTGCGGCAGCGGTGGGGGAGGCGGCGGGACGTAGCGCTCCTCCTCGTCGTCGTCCTCTTTCGCCTCGGGGTAGTCGAAGGGGTCGACGATCGGGTGGAAGACCAGCTCGGCCGGCTTGTCGGTGCGCCGCCTGGCGGGCGGGGGATCGGGCTGCTCCGGCCGGCTGGTGCCCTCGGCCTCCGGCCACGGCGCCGTCTCGGGGTCGACGGTGGTGTGGAAGCCGGCGATGATCTTGTCCCACTCGGCGTCCACCTCGGCCTGCGGCCGCGGCTGCGGCTGCGGCGCGGCGGGCGGCGTGGCCGGCTGACCGCCGGTCACCTGGTGGAGATGCTCGCGCGCGGTCTCCAGATGCGTCCGGTCCACGTAGAGCCGATCGATCGGCCGGGCCGGCAGGGTGGTCGCCCGCAGGATCGGGTTGAGATCCGCCGTGGGTTGCAGATAGGCCGCGATGCCGCCGGCCGCGAGCACGTCGAGAAGGTGCTCACCGACGCGTGGATCCACGTCGCCCGCGACCGCGTAGTCGGACGCGTCGAGCCCGTTGTCCCGCCGCCCGCGACGGGCACCGCCCGCTGTCACCGATGCACACCCCCCTCGCCGACCGTGCCTTGAATGGTGACACGGCATGCGCCTGTTGCGGGAGTGCGTTGTGGCGTGCCGCCCCCGCTTCGTACCCTTCTTGCGCCCCGGGACGCCGGCGGCATCCGCTGAAAGGACGGCAGTGTTCTACTGGCTGCTCAAGTTGGTGGTCCTCGGACCCTTGCTGAAGCTCGTCTTCCGCCCCAAGGTCGAGGGCCTGGCGAACGTGCCACGGTCCGGCCCGGTGATCCTGGCCTGCAACCATCTCTCGTTCTCCGACTCGATCTTCACTCCATTGGTGATGAAGCGGAAAGTGACCTTCGTCGCCAAAGCTGAATACTTCACCGGCAAGGGGATCAAGGGCTGGTTCTCGCGGATGTTCTTCGTCGGCGCCGGGACCATCCCGGTGGACCGTTCGGGTGGTGAGGCCGCCCAGGCGGCGCTGAACACCCTGCTGCGGGTGCTGCGCGAGGGCAACGTCGCCGGCATCTATCCGGAGGGCACCCGTTCGCCGGACGGGCGGCTCTACCGCGGCAAGACCGGGGTGGCCCGGCTGGCCCTGGAGAGCGGCGCCGTCGTCGTCCCGGTGGCCCTGCTGAACACCGATGAGATCCAGCCGACCGGCCGGCTGATCCCCACCGTGAAGCGGGTCCGGATGCGGATCGGCAAGCCGCTCGACTTCTCCCGGTACGCCGACTCGCGCGGCGACCGGTTCGTCGAGCGGGCCATCACCGACGAGATCATGTTCGAGCTGATGGCCCTCTCCGGCCGCGAGTACGTCGACGTCTACGCCGCGAAGCTCAAAGAGGTCCAGCCCGCCTGACGGGTCCGCCCGGGTCGGTCGCCGCCGCTTTCCGGTACGCCCGGAGCACTGTCCCGTGGCCGGTCCGCGCCCCCTCGCGCGGGACCGCCACGGGACGCTCGAGGCGTACCGGAAAGCGGGTTTGATCCTGGGTCAGTTCATGCCGGCGCGGCGTTTGAGCGCCTGCACGTCGGTGACCACGATCCGGCGGCCCTCGGTGCGCAGCCAGCCGCGGTTGGCGAACGAGCCGATCGCCTGGTTCACGCTCTGCCGCGAGCCACCGGCCATCTCGGCCAGCTGGCTCTGGTTCAGCTCGATGGTGATCATCGGCGCCTGGCTCTCCCCGGAGAGGCGCACCAGGGTCTTGGCGACCCGCCCGGGCAGGTCCAGGAAGACATGATCCGCGTTCTGCTCGGTGAGCCGGCGGATCAGCCCCCCGACCGATCGCATCACCGCGTCCAGGATGCGCGGATTGGAGTGCACCAGGTCCATGAAGGCGGCCCGGGACAGCGACAGCGCCTGGGAGTCCTCGATGGCCTCGGCCGAGGCGCTGCGGGTGGACGCGTCCAGCAGCGACACCTCGCCCAGCACGTCCGGTGGTCGGACCACGGTGAGCACGGCGCGCTCACCGGTCGGCGCGGTGCGGAAGACCGCCACCGCGCCTCGTTTCATGATGATCAGGGAATCCCCCGGGTCGTGCTCGACGAAGAGGATCTGTCCTTTCCGGTAGTGACGCGGAACCGCTGTGGCGATGACCCGCTGTCGGACATCCGGCTCCAGCCCGGCGAACATCTCCACGCCGGTAAGCGCGTCGCCGGAATCCGGCATGCGATGGTCCACGGCGTTATCCCTCCCCCAGGGGGACCGCGTCGACCCCGGCCGGCGTCGGCCCCACGACGCGAACGATCACTCTTAGCACACAGCACGCTTCGAACGCCATTTCTACACCGGACATCGACACATGCCTTGTCAGATCATGTCCCTTCCGTCGCTTTCTGTAAACACCCCATCGCCTTCTGTGATTGTCGCCCAGGGTGTCCGTCGGATTTGACTGGTGTGCCGCGATAATCCCGCGGTGCCGGAAGACGACATCGTGCGCACCGCTCTGCGGGAGCAGTGGCACCTCGCCCCGACCGAGATCACCGAGCTCCCGATGGCGGTGATGTCCCGCGGCTGGGAGGTCGCCGCCGGGCCGGACCGCTACGTGGCCCGGCTCGCCGAGCACGCGGCGCGGCTGCCGGTGGAGGCCGGGCTGGCCGCCGCGGTGCACCTGCGGGGCGTACGGATCGAGGCCGGTGAGCCGGTCCGCACCCTGGGCGGCGCGCTCACCGTGGAGACCCCGCACGGCGCGCTCGCCGTGCTGCGCCGGGTGCCCGGCCGCCACCTGGACGGCGCCGACCCGGTCGACCAGCAGTGGTGGGGCGAGCGGCTGGGCGCCGTGCACCGGGCGCTGGAAGGGTTCCGGCATCCCGGGCTGCGGCCCTGGCAGCCGGTCGACCCGGAAGCCGCGCACCTGGACGCGGAGCCCTGGCTGCGGGGCGCGGTGGCGGCGGCGGTCACCGCGGCGACCCGGCTCACGGTGACCGACCGGCTGACGTACGGGGTGCTGCACGGCGACCCGGCCCCGGAGACGTTCGTGCTGGACGCCTCGACCGGGCGGTCCGGGCTGCTGCACTGCGGCGCGTGCGGCACCGGCCCGCTGGTCTACGACGTGGCCGCCGCCGTCGTCTACGCCGGTGGCCCGGAGCGGGCGGCCGAGCTGCTCGACGGATACCGCTCGGCCGGCCCGGTGGCGGCCGACGAACTGGAGGTCGCGCTGCCGGTGCTGCTGCGGCTGCGCTGGGCGGTGCTGGCCGATCGATCGGCGCGGGTGGCCTGCGCGGCCGGGCTGGCGGCGGCGCGGGAGGCCCTGGAGTCCATGCCCGGATGACGATGGGCGAGGATGTACCGCGATGGTCTACCGCTATTTCTACGACTGTGAGTTCATCGAGGACGGCCGGCTCGTCGACCTGGTCTCGATCGGTGTCGTCGACGAGTTCGGCCGCGAGTTCTACGCGGTCAGCACCGAGTTCGACGACAGTCGCGCCGTGCCCTGGGTGCGCCGCAACGTGCTGGACAAGCTTCCATCGCCGGCCGACAAGGCGTGGCGCAGCCGGGAGCGGATCCGTGACGACCTCTACGAGTTCCTGATGGAGCCGCTGCGCGGGCGCGGCGAGCAGATGGAGCTCTGGGCGTGGTACGCGGCCTACGACCACGTGGCGCTGGCCCAGCTGTGGGGGGCGATGCCGGCCCTGCCGAGGGAGATCCCCCGGTTCACCAAGGACCTGCGCCAGCGCTGGGACGATCTCGGGCGGCCGGCGCTGCCGGAGATGGCCGGGCGGCATGACGCGCTCGTCGACGCCCGGCACAACCTGGCCCGCTGGCAGCGGATGACCGGGTCGTAGGGCATCGCTGACGCCCGCCCCGAGCGGGTCCTGGGCTTTCGGCGCCCGCCTCGAGCGGGCCCTCAGGCCTTCTTGGCGCGTGCCTCGATCGGGGGCACGCAGTCCTGCACGACCGCCTCGACGTCGGCCTGGGTCATCGCCGGGCCGAGGTCGCCGTTGTCCGGCCGGGCCCGCAGCCCATCGATGATCAGCTCCAGGAACCGGCGGTAGATCTCCGGCCGGCAGCCGCTGCTGTGCTGGGCCAGATCGGTCACCGTCGCCATGATCACCGGCAGGTCGTGCAGCCCCACGTCGGCCCGCAGCGTGCCCTCGGCGTGCGCCCGGTCGATCAGCTCCTGGATCAGCGGCACCAGGTGATCGCCGACCTTGGCGAAGTGCCGCTTGTCGACGCCGACGCAGAGCGCCGCGTCGCGCAGCCCGCGGTCGACGGCGTGCATCTCGATCGACCGGCGCAGCATCATGGTCAGCCCGTCCCAGCCGGAGGGCAGCGCCAGCGCGTCCTCGGCGAGCGAGACCAGATCCTCCAGCCGGTCCGCGAAGAGCGCCTCGATCAGCGCCTCCTTGGTGGGGAACCGGCGATAGACGGTGCCCACGCCGACCCCCGCGTGCTGCGCCACGTCATCCAGGGTCGCGGCGAACCCGCGGGCCGCGAAGACGTCGTGCGCGGCGTGCAGGATGCGCTCCCGGTTGCGCTGCGCGTCACGGCGCAGCGGGCGAGCGGTCTCGGTCATGTGGCCAAGCCTACAACTAAGCGGAGGGAGTTCCTCAACTTCCGGTGCTAGCCTGCCGAAGTGGAGGATGTACCTCAACTTTTTGAAAGGGCATGATGAGCACCCTTCTTGATCGACCACGGGACGCCGGACGTGAGGCGCCGGCCGACACCGGCCGCTGGTGGGCGCTGGTGGTGCTCGCGCTCGCCCAGCTGATGGTGGTGCTGGACGCCACGATCGTGAACATCGCGTTGCCCACCGCGCAGGCCGACATCGGCTTCTCGGACGCCGACCGCCAGTGGGTGGTCACCGGTTACGCGCTCGCCTTCGGCAGCCTGCTGCTGCTCGGCGGCCGGCTCTCCGACTTCTTCGGCCGCAAGCGGATGTTCCTGATCGGCCTGATCGGTTTCGCCCTGGCGTCCGCGCTCGGCGGCGCCGCCGGCAGCCTGGAGATGCTGATCGTCGCCCGGGCGCTGCAGGGCGCGTTCGGCGCGGCGCTGGCCCCGGCCGCGCTGTCGCTGCTCTCCACCACCTTCACCGAGCCGGCCGAGCGGGGCAAGGCGTTCGGCATCTTCGGCGCCATCTCCGGCGCCGGCGGCGGCATCGGCCTGCTGCTCGGCGGCGTGCTCACCGAGTACGCCTCGTGGCGCTGGTGCCTCTACGTCAACCTGGTGATCGCCGCGCTCGCCGTCCTCGGCGCCGTCGTCAAGCTGAAGGACGAGCCGGTCGCCGCGCACGGCAAGATCGACGTGCCGGGCACCGTCGCCGCCGTGATCGGCCTGGTCGGCCTGGTCTACGGCCTCGGCAAGGCGGAGACGGACGGCTGGACCGCTGGCTGGACGCTCGGCCCGATCGCCGTCGGCGTGCTGGCGCTGATCGCCTTCGTGCTGATCGAGCGCCGGGTGGCGCACCCGCTGCTGCCGCTGCGCGTCGTCCTCGACCGCAACCGGGGTGGCTCCTACGCCTCGATCGCGATCGCCGGCGCCGGCATGTTCGGCATCTTCCTGTTCCTCACCTACTTCCTGACCGCGGTGCTGGGCTTCACCCCGGTCAAGACCGGGCTGGCGTTCCTGCCGATGCTCGGCTCGGTGATGCTCACCGCCACCACGGCCGGCTCGCTCCTGGCCCCCCGGATCGGCCCGCGCCCGCTGGTCCCGGTCGGCGCCCTGATCGCCGCCGGCGGCATGGTCTTCCTGACCCGCCTCCAGCTCGACTCGACCTACGCCGCCGGAGTCCTGCCCGGCCTGATCGTCATCGGTCTCGGCCTCGGCCTGGTCTTCGCGCCCACGCAGAACGCCGCCACCTCGGGCGTCGAGCACCACGACGCCGGCGTCGCCTCCGCGATGATCAACACGGTCCAGCAGATCGGCGGCTCGATCGGCACCGCGCTGCTCAGCTCGTTCGCCGCCACCGCGGCCAGCGACTACCTGGCGGGCAAGAAGCAGACCCCGGAGCTGGTGGCGCGGGCCGCGCTGGAGAGCTACCACACGGTGTTCTGGTGGTCGGCCGGCTTCTTCGTCCTGGCGGCGCTGGTCGCGGCGGTCCTGTTCCGCACCGGGCCGCTGGACGTCGACCCGGACGCCCCGCCTGCGATGGCGCACTGACCTCTTCCGGATAGCTCGTGCTGCAGCCAGTCGGCCCTGTGCCGGCTGGCTGTCGCCGTTCCCGCCGCAGCACGCTCCGCCCGTCGTCCGTCGTCCGTCGTCCGTCGCCCGCCGCCGCCGCCCCTGTCGCCCATCGCCCGCCGTAGTCGATCACTGGTTGCCGGCCGCTGGTCGCCCCCGCTCGCTCGCCGGTCGCCGCTCGCCCGCCGGTCGCCGGTCGCCGGTCGCCGCTCGCCGCTCGCTCGCTGGTCGTCGGTCGGTGGCTGGTTGCGGTCCGGTCGCCGGGCCGCTGGTTGTCGGTCGCCGCCCGGCGGTCGCGGTCAGTGGCTGGTCACGGTCTGGTCGCCAGGCCACGGAGTCAGTGGTCGCTGTCGCGGCCGCCGGTCGCGGCCGTGGGATGGCACTGGTCAATGCGGGCATGCGGGTGGTCGCGGTCCGCCGTCACCCCGCGATCGCGGTCCGATTCTTCCGGTACGTCCGCAGCCCCAGCCCCACCGTCGCCCCGGCTGGTCCTGATGGTGGTGTCCGGGCGTGGGAAAGGGTGCTGACGGCCAGCCGGCGACCCGGGGCTGGTCGTGGTGGTGGTGTCCGGGCGTGGGTGAGGGTGCTGACGGCCAGCCCGCGTACCGGGGCTGGTCGTGGTGGTGGTGTCCGGGCGTAGGTGAGGGTGCTGACGACCAGCCCGCGTACCGGGGCTGGTCGTGGTGGTGGTGTCCGGGCCCGGGAAAGGGTGCTGAGGACCAGCCGGGGGTGGCGCGCGGTCAGAGGGTGAGGCCGTGGCCGTACCGGAAGAGGGGTTTCTCGGTGTCGTTCGGGACGTCCTCGCGGGACGCCTCGACGGCGGCGATCGACGACGGGATCTCGGGCCGGCATCGGCTACCTCGCCCCGGCCTCGTTCGCCGCGCTGCTGGAAAAATCCGGCCCGCCCACCGAGGAGCGGTTGCTCGTGCTCGCGGCCGGCGGGCACGGGCCGGCTCAGCGGGCGCTGCTGGACGCCGGTCGCCTGATCGGGCGGCGGGTGGCTGTCGCGTGCGACGTGCTGAACCCGGCGGTGGTGGTCGGCGGCCGGTTCGCCGAGCCGGGGCCGCACGTCACCGACGGTGTCCGGGAGGCGCTGCTGCGGCACTGCGCGCCGAGCGCCGCGGCGGGTTTGCGGGTGGTTCCCGCCCAGCTCGGCGCGGAAGCCGAGGCCCTGGGCGCCGTCGATTCGTTGCTGTCAGTGGGAAGGGGCGCGTAAAGCGGCCCGGCGGGCGGAGACTAGAGTTTGGTCGCGGCTCGCCCCGGGCCGGCAACGCTGCCGACGAGAACGCTCCCGGGGATTCTCACGGGCTATCCGCATCTCGCTACCCGTTTCAGGGGAAGGACGAGGAGAATCATGCGTATCGGCGTGCTCACCGGTGGCGGCGACTGCCCCGGTCTCAACGCGGTCATCCGTGCCGTGGTCCGCAAGGGCGTGACCGCTTACGGCCACGAGTTCGTCGGGTTCCGCGACGGTTGGAAGGGCCCGCTGGAGGGCCTGACGAAGCCGCTCGGCATCGCGGAGGTCCGCGGCATCCTGCCGCGCGGCGGCACGATCCTGGGCTCCTCGCGCACCAACCCGTTCAAGATCGAGGGCGGCGTCGAGAAGATCAAGGCGAACCTGGCCGAGCAGGGTGTCGACGCGCTGGTCGCGATCGGCGGCGAGGACACCCTCGGCGTCGCGACCAAGCTGCACGACCTCGGCGTCAACGTCGTCGGCGTACCGAAGACGATCGACAACGACCTCAACGCGACCGACTTCACCTTCGGTTTCGACACCGCTGTGAACATCGCGATGGAGGCCATCGACCGGCTGCACACCACCGCCGAGTCGCACCACCGCACCCTGGTCGTCGAGGTCATGGGCCGGCACGCCGGCTGGATCGCGCTGCACGCCGGTCTCGCCGGTGGCGCCAACGTCATCCTGCTGCCGGAGCGCAAGTTCGACGTCGAGCAGGTCGCGACGTACGTGACCAAGCGCTTCCAGGTCGAGTACGCGCCGATCGTGGTCGTCGCCGAGGGCGCCCAGCCGCTCGACGGCCAGATGGTCCTGCACAACCAGGAGCTGGACAGCTTCGGCCACGTCCGCCTCGGCGGCATCGGCCAGTGGCTGGCCGAGCAGCTGGAGGAGAAGACCGGCAAGGAGGCCCGGACGGTCGTCCTCGGTCACATCCAGCGCGGTGGCACCCCGACCGCGTTCGACCGGGTGCTCTCCACCCGCTTCGGCCTGCAGGCGATCGACGCCGTGCACGAGGGCGACTTCGGCAAGATGATGGCGCTGCGCGGCACCGACATCGTCCGGGTCCCGCTGATCGAGGGCACCGGCGAGCTGAAGACCGTCCCGCTGTCGCGTTACGAAGAGGCCGAGGTCTTCTTCGGTAACTGACATGCTGTGATGAATGCCGGGGACGTTCCTGTCCCCGGCATTTCTCGTTGAATGGAGCCCGATGCACACCGTCGCCATCCTCGGCACCGGCAAGATGGGCGAGCTGGTCCTCGCCGGCCTGCTCCGATCCGGCTGGCCGGCCGACCGGCTGCTGATCACCGCCCGGCGCCCGGAGCGCGGCGCCGAGCTCGCCGCGAAATACGGCGTCACGGTGGTCACCAACGCCGAGGCGGTCGAGCGCGCCGAGATCCTGGCGATCGGGGTCAAGCCGCAGGACGCCGGCACCCTGCTCGACGAGGTCGGCCCGAAGGTCCCGGCCGGCAAGCTCGTCGTCTCGCTCTGCGCCGGCCTGCCCACCGGTTTCTTCGCCGCCCGGCTGCCCGAGGGCACCCCGGTGGTCCGCGTGATGACCAACACCCCGGCGCTGGTCGACCAGGCGATGACCGCGATCTCCGCGGGCCCGCACGCCAACGGCGAGCACCTGGCCATCGCCGAGGAGATGTTCAAGCCGCTCGGCGTCACGCTCCGCGTCCCCGAGTCCCAGCAGGACGCTGTCACCGCGCTCTCCGGTTCCGGCCCGGCCTACTTCTACCTGCTGGTCGAGGCCATGATCGACGCCGGCATCCTGCTCGGCCTGCCCCGCCAGGTCGCCCACGAGCTGATCGTCCAGACCGCCATCGGCTCCGCCGTGATGCTCCGCGACTCCGGCGAACACCCGGTCAAACTCCGCGAAGCGGTCACCTCCCCGGCCGGCACCACCATCTCCGCCATCCGCGAACTGGAGAAACACGGCGTCCGCGCGGCCCTGCTGGCCGCCCTGGAGGCAGCCCGCGACCGCGCCCGCGAAATCGCCACCCAGTCCGTCTGATCACTTCCGGCAGGCGCCGGTTCCGACCGCTCATGCTCCGGTACGACTCGTAGCCCCGTGGCAATCGGCCCGCGAGGCCCGGCCCCCGCACGACCGCGGCGCGTGTCGTGCGGGTCCGCCGGACCGCACGGTCAGATCCCCGGCCCGTTGCCGGGTCATCAAGATCGGCCGAACCGCCGGGCCGGCCCAGGCGGCCCTATCGATCCCGAATGAGCTCGTGCCGATCCGGCCCCGTGCAGTCCCCGCCCGCCCAGGGGAGGCCATCCCATCAGACAGTGTGGCGCGAAAACGCGGTCGCACGCGGCGGGGCTGTGGACAAGGCGCTGGTGTGGATTTCCTTCCGAGGGAGATCGCTGTGCCCGAGAGAGATCGCTATGCCCGGTAGCAGGTCTGGCTAGGTCCGCCTCGTCCCGGACCGTCGTCTCGCCTGCCGGGAGATCCTCGGCCACTGCGTCGGCCGGCCGTTGCGGTCCGCGGTTGGCCGCGGCCGGGATGTCAGTGCGGTCTGCGGTTGGTTGTGGCCGGCATGTCAGTGCGGCCTGCGGTTGGTCGCGGTCGGCACGTCAGCGCGGTCCGCGGTTGGTCGCGGTCGGCACGCCTGGCCAGAGAGGAGTGCCCGAGCGGGCTGAGGGCCGGAGCGCTGCTGGCCCGCTGCGGCAGGGACTGCGGGAAGGCGAGCTGTGAAGGAGAGCGCTGGAGTGCGCGGCGGGCCGGGGTCGTGCACCGGGTGGCCACGGGACGGTGCTCCGGGCGTACCGAAAGCGGGTCTCAATACCAGATGGCGATCTTGGAACCGTTGTCCTCCTCGGGCGGGGAGGGATGGGAGAGGGCGGTGCGGGTGGCGACGCGGTGGGCGGTCCAGGCCACGGCGGCGGCGTCGAGGATGTCGTCCGGCGGGGCCTGACCGGCCGGGCCCAACTGGTCGGGGAGCACGATGCCGTGCCGGGCCAGCAGCTCGCGGCGGCGGGCCTGGCCGCTCCAGGTCTTCTTGGCGAACGGCAGTGGCTCGCCGGCCATGGTCCGGAAGGACACCTCCGGGTGCGCCTCGAAGAGCAGGCCCGGGTGGCGTTCCCAGAGCGCGTTCGCCTCGAGCAGCTTGGGGCGCAGCGCCCAGGACTGGCGACTCAGGCCGGCGCCGGTCAGCTCGCGGCAGAGCCGGTTGGCGGCGGCGAAGTCCGGCTCCATCCAGACCGCGCGCGGCGGCACCCGGAAGACGCTGCCGCGGCGCGGGCCGAGCTGGTCGGCGGCGAGCGTGTCGGCGGTGCGCCAGCGGTCCGCGAGCATGCCCAGCGGGATGTCGACGCCGATCACCGCGGCGCCGGAGCTGCCCGCGACGATCTCGTAGAGGGTGGAGGCGAGCACCGCGCGGCCGAACGCGCCGTCGCGCAGCTCCACACCGACCCAGCCGAGCGCGTAGGCGTCGACGCCGATCACGTGAATGCTCATCGGCCGCCACGGGTGGGGCAGGCCGCATCGACCACCGGCGCTACCGAACCGCGGTAACGGTCCAAATCGGTCGCGCCCTCGGTGCGGGCGTCAATGTCGACGTCGGAGATGGTCATGACGAAAGCCTACGCGGTGTAGCCGCATGAATGCACGCCGTGTTCATCCCTTGATCTCCGTTAAAGCGACCTTAAAGGTGTTCACCTGGCTTGACTGTTGTTAATCAATGTGACTACCGTCTCCTCAACTTCCCTTCTGGAAAGTTTCCTAATTATTGAGGAGACCCCCGTGGGCAAAACCCTCCGTCGGTCGCTGCTCGCCGGCGCGGTGGTGATCGGTGCTTCGGCGTCGGTCCCGCTCGTGTCCGCTAACGCCGCGGTCGCGTGTGCCCCCGCCTGGTCTGCCAGCGCGACCTATGTCAAGGACAACGTCGCCTCGCAGAGCGGGCACAACTACACCGCCAAGTGGTGGACGCAGAACGAGTCCCCGGCCACCCACGCCGGTTCCTGGGACGTCTGGATCGACAACGGCGTGTGTGGCGGTACCACCACCCCGCCGACCACGACGCCGCCGGCGACCACCCCGCCCGCCACCACCCCGCCGGCGACCACCCCGCCCGCCACGACGCCGCCGGCCACCACGCCGCCGGCCACCACCGCTCCCCCCGGAACCAGTGGGAAGAACGTCGTCGGCTACTTCGCCGAGTGGGGCGTCTACGGCCGCAACTACCACGTCAAGAACCTGGTGACCTCGGGCTCCGCCGCCAAGCTGACGCACATCCTGTACGCGTTCGGCAACACCACCGGCGGCCAGTGCTCGATCGGTGACTCGTACGCCGACTACGACCGCGCCTACTCCGCGGCCGAGAGCGTCGACGGTGTGGCCGACACCTGGGACACCGGCGCGCTGCGCGGCTCGTTCAACCAGCTGCGCAAGCTCAAGAAGGCGTACCCGAACATCAAGGTGATCTGGTCGTTCGGCGGCTGGACCTGGTCCGGTGGCTTCACCCAGGCCGCCGCGAACCCGGCCGCGTTCGCCGACTCCTGCTACAACCTGGTCAAGGACTCCCGCTGGGCCGACGTCTTCGACGGCATCGACGTGGACTGGGAGTACCCGAACGCCTGTGGCCTGCAGTGTGACGCGTCCGGCCCGGACTCCTACAACAAGGTGATCTCGGCGCTGCGCACCAAGTTCGGCTCGAGCTTCCTGATCACCTCGGCGATCTCCGCCGACGGTTCGCAGGGCGGCAAGCTGGACGTGGCCGACTACGCCTCCGGCATCGCGAAGCTGAACCTGGTCTTCCCGATGACCTACGACTACTTCGGCGCGTTCAACGCCAAGGGCCCGACCGCCCCGCACTCGCCGCTGACGTCGTACACCGGCATCCCGCAGGCCGGGTTCTACTCGGACGCCGCGATCCAGAAGCTGAAGAGCAAGGGCGTCCCGGCCAGCAAGATCCTGCTCGGCATCGGCTTCTACGGCCGCGGCTGGACCGGGGTCACCCAGGCCGCTCCGGGCGGGGCCGCGACCGGCGCCGCTCCGGGCACCTACGAGGCGGGCATCGAGGACTACAAGGTCCTCAAGTCCAGCTGCCCGGCGAACGGCACGGTGGCCGGCACCGCGTACGCCTACTGCGGCACCAACTGGTGGAGCTACGACACCCCGTCGACGATCGCCGGCAAGATGACCTACGTGAAGAACCAGGGTCTCGGCGGCGCCTTCTTCTGGGAGTTCTCCGGCGACACCAGCAACGGTGAGCTGATCACCTCGATCAAGAACAACCTCTGATCAAGGGTTGAAATAGGGGGCACCGGGTCCAGACCCGGTGCCCCCGCTTTCGTAGGCTCTACCCATGCGCCGAGAGTGGCACCAGCTCAGTCACCCGGGAGTCGCGACCTCCCGGCCGTCCACCGACTCCGCCGAGGACGAGGCCCTGGGCCTCGACCGCTGGCGAGCCCTGCCCCGGGTGCAGATGCCGCCGTGGCCGGACATGGACGAGGTCGCCTCGGTCTGCAAGGTCCTGGAGAACGTGCCGTCCATCGTCGCGCCCTACGAGGTGGACCAGCTGCGGACCAAGCTCGCCGACGTGTGCGAGGGCCGGGCGTTCCTGCTGCAGGGCGGCGACTGCGCGGAGACCTTCGCCGACAACACCGAGAGCCACCTGCTGGCGAACGCGCGGACGCTGCTGCAGATGGCGGTGGTGCTGACGTACGGCGCCTCGATGCCGGTGGTCAAGGTCGCCCGGGTGGCCGGGCAGTACACCAAGCCACGGTCGTCGCTGACCGACTCGCTGGGGCTGCCGGCGTACCGGGGCGACATGATCAACTCGCTGGACAAGGACGAGTCGGCCCGCGTCGCCGATCCGCAGCGGATGATCCGGGCGTACGCGAACTCCGCCGCCGCGATGAACATGCTGCGCGCCTACCTGGCCGGCGGTCTCGCCGACCTGCACGGGCTGCACGACTGGAACAAGGACTTCGTCAGGGCCTCGCCGGCCGGCGAGCGCTACGAGGCGATCGCCCGGGAGATCGACCGCGCGCTGGACTTCATCCGTGCCTGCGGGATGACCGACAGCGAGGCGCTGCGGACGGTCAGCCTGTACTGCTCGCACGAGGCGCTGGCGCTGGAGTACGACCGGGCGCTGACCCGGGTCTCCGGCGACAAGGCGTACGGGCTGTCCGGCCACTTCCTCTGGATCGGCGAGCGCACCCGGCAGCTGGACCACGCGCACATCGACTTCATCAGCCGGATCGCCAACCCGATCGGCGTCAAGCTGGGCCCGTCCACCAGCCCGGAGACCGCCATCGAGCTGTGCGAGAAACTCAACCCGGAGAACATCCCGGGCCGGCTCACGCTGATCAGCCGGATGGGCAACGGCAAGGTGCGCGACGCGCTGCCGCCGATCGTGGAGAAGGTGCACGCCACCGGTGCCAAGGTGGTCTGGCAGTGCGACCCGATGCACGGCAACACCCACGAGTCGAGCAACGGTTACAAGACCCGGCACTTCGACCGGATCGTCGACGAGGTGCTCGGCTACTTCGAGGTGCACCGCGGCCTCGGCACCCACCCGGGCGGCATCCACATCGAGCTGACCGGTGAGGACGTCACCGAGTGCCTGGGCGGCGCGCAGGGCATCGAGGACCTCGACCTGCCGGACCGCTACGAGACCGCCTGCGACCCGCGCCTGAACACCCAGCAGAGCCTGGAGCTGGCCTTCCTGGTCGCGGAGATGCTCCGTGGTTGATCTGCGCTCGGACACCGTGACCCGGCCCACCCCGGGGATGCGGGAGGCGATGGCGGCCGCCGTGGTGGGCGACGACGTGTTCGGCGACGACCCCACCGTCAACGCCCTCGAGCAGCACGTCGCCCAGCTCTTCGGGCACGAGGCGGCGCTCTTCTGCCCGTCCGGCACGATGGCCAACCAGATCGCCCTGCAACTGGTCGTCCCGCCCGGCGGTGAGCTGCTGGCCGGGGCGGACGCCCACGTGGTGACGTACGAGCTGGGCGCCGCGGCGCTGCTCGGCGGCATCTCCACCCGCACCTGGCCGGCCACCGGCGCCGCGCTGAACGTGGACCGGATCGCCGCCATGATCCGCCCGGCCGGCTTCCCGTCGGTGCCGACCGCGGCGATCGCCGTCGAGCAGACCCACAACCTCGGCGGCGGCGGGGCCATCCCGCTCGCCACGCTGCGCGACCTGCGCGCGGTCGCCGACGCCCACCGGGTCGCGCTGCACTGCGACGGCGCCCGGATCTGGCACGCGCACGTCGCCGACGGGGTGCCGCTGGCCAGTTACGGCGCTCTGTTCGACACCCTCTCGGTGTGCCTGTCCAAGGGGCTCGGCGCGCCCGTCGGCTCGCTCGTGGTGGGCAGCCGGGAGCGCATCGCCCGGGCCCGGGTGATCCGCAAACGGATGGGCGGCGGCATGCGGCAGGTCGGCATCCTGGCCGCCGCCGGCCGGTACGCGCTGGACCACCACGTCGAGCGGCTCGCCGAGGACCACGCCCGGGCCCGCCGGCTCGCCGAGGGGCTGGCCCCGCTCGGCGTGGTCGACCCGGACCGGGTGCGGACCAACCTGGTCCCGCTGGACCTCACCAAGGCCCCGCTGGACGCCCCCGAGCTGGCCACCGAGGCGGCCCGGCGCGGCGTGCTGATCGCCGCGATGCTGCCCAAACTGGCCCGCCTGGTGGTCCACCTGGACGTCGACGACGCCGGCATCGACGAGGCCGTCTCGGTCCTCAGCGTGCTGCTGGCGTGACCTGCGCGGCGCGCCCGGCGGCGGCCCTGGCGAAACCCCGGATCAGCGGGTGCGGGGCGTCGCCGGACAGCTCCGGCTGAAAGAGCGTGGCCAGATAGAACGGGTGGCCGGGCAGCTCGGCCACCCGTACCTCGCCGCTCTCGTCGTGGCCGGTGAAGCGCATCCCGTGCGCGGTCAGCAGTTCCAGGTGGTCCGGGGACAGGCCGTAGGAGCAGTGGTAGCGCTCGACCGTCCGGGTGGTGCCCAGCAGCCGCTCCGCCAGTGAGCCGGCGGTCAGCTCGACGGCCGCCTCGTGCCCGGCCAGCGAGCAGGCCAGCTCGACGATCAACTGGTCCGGCCCGTCCTCGTTCTCGGCGTGCCGGGCCGTGCCGAAGCCGCAGACGTCCCGGGCGAACTCCAGCATGGCGTGCTGGAAACCGCCGCAGGTGCCGAGGAACGGGATGCCCTCGACCCGGGCGGTGCGGGCCGCCGCGACGCCGCCGGCCTCACTGCGGTACGGGCTGCCGGGCAGCAACCACACCCCGGCGAACCCGCTCAGCGCCGCCGGATCCGCGGCGTCCGGCGTCGGCACCCAGTAGGCGTCCAGGTCCAGGCCCTCGCTCTCGCGCAGGGCGTCGATGATCGTGGGAATGCGGCGGTGCGCGCGAACCGTCGGGGAACGGTCGCCGACCAGGGCGATCGGAATCATGCCTCCATCCTCGGCCGCCACCCGAGATCACGTCCAACGATCGCTGCTGCATCCGGCATTAGGGTTCCTGATGTGGACCCGCACCTGCTGCGCACCTTCGTCACGGTCGCCGAGACCGGTTCGTTCTCCGCCACCGCCGAGCGCCTGCGCTACACCCAGTCGGCGGTCTCCCAGCAGATCGCCGCGCTGGAGGCGGACCTGGGCACGCCCCTGCTGACCCGGCGTCCGGTCGGCCTCACCGGGGCCGGCGAGCGGTTGCTGCGGCACGCCAGGATTCTTTTGGTACGCCTGGAAGCCGCCCGTGCCGACGTCACCCGCGCCACCGCCCCGCCCGGCCGGCTCGCCCTCGGTCTCACCCCGCTGGCCTGGTCCGCGCCGGTGGCCGCCGCCCTGGCCGGGATCCGCGCCGAGTCGGTCCGGCTGCGCACCCGGGTGATGGTCGCCGGCCTGGACCGGGTCGTCACCGGCACCGCCACCGGCGCGCTCGACCTGGGCCTGGTGGACGGCTTCACCGCGCCCAGCGACCCGTTGCGGCTGCCCGAGCCCGGCGACCCGCGCGCGCTCCGGGTGATCGAGAGCCCGGCGGTGGTGGCGGTGCCGGTCGGCCACCCGCTCGCCCGGCGCGCCTCGGTGGAGCTGGCCGACCTGGCCGACGCGTACTGGATCGACGCCCCGCTGGTGTCCCCGCTGCACCGGCTGCCGGTGGACGGGCTGCGGGCCGGGCTGCACTACGACGGCGCCGAGGTGACGGTGCTGACCGGACTGGTCGCGGCCGGGCACGGCCTGGCGGTGCTGCCGGCTCCGCTGATAGCCGGCAGTACCGTCCTGGCCCCCGTTGCGATCGCCGTCCCGCGCCTGGTGCACCGGGTCGAGCTGCTGCGCGCCCCGGCCACCGCGGCCCCCGATGATCCGGCGACTCGCCTGTCCGCCCTGCTGACGGCGTGACCCGGTCAGTCTGTCCCGGCCGCCGGGCGGCGGGCCGGCCAACGCCCGAGGGTGGCACGAATCCGGGAAGTCAGCCCGTCCGCAGGCCCTTGAGCAGGGCGATGTCGGCCGCGTGACCCTCGTGCTCGACGGTCGGGGTCTCCACGATGATCGGCACCCCGGCGGTGGCCGGGTGCCGGAGCAGCTCGGCGAACGGCGCCGCGCCGATCTTGCCCTGGCCGATCGTCTCGTGCCGGTCGCGGGTCGAGCCGCAGTCGTCCTTGGAGTCGTTCGCGTGGATCAGCTGCAACCGGCCCGGGCCGGCCGCGGCGACCAGGGCGTCCAGGGTCTCGGTCATCCCACCCGGGACGACCAGGTCGTGCCCGGCCGCCCAGGCGTGGCAGGTGTCGAAGCAGACGCCCAGCCACGGATGTCCCTCGACGGCGGCCAGGTACGCCTCCAGGTCCTGCACCTTCGACGCCAGGCTGCGGCCGCCGCCGGCGCTCGGCTCGACCAGCAGCCGGGGGAGACCCTCGGCGGCGGCCGTGTCCAGCAGCGGCAGCAACTGCTCGTGCAACTGGTGCATGGCCTTCTCGGCGTGCGCCTCGTCGACCGAGCTGCCGGCGTGGTAGACCACCGCCGTCGCGCCGATCGCCTGGCCGCGGCGCAGCGCGTGCTCCAGCGTGGCGATCGAGCGCTCCACCGTCAGCTCGGTCGGTGAGCCCAGGTTGACCAGCAGCGACGCGTGGATGTACGCGGGCAGCCCGCGCTCCCCGATGCCGTCGCGGAACAGCACGTCCTGTTTCGGGTCACCGGCCGGGAGCGCCCAGCCACGGGAGTTGGAGACGTACACCTGAAGTGTTTCCGAGCCCGCGGCGTCGACGTAGGGCAGGGCGGCCTTGGCCAGCCCTCCCGACGTCTTCGTGTGCGACCCGATCCGGCGGTCTAGAAGCACTGAATCTGCACCGTACTCTGCGGGGGGATCTGGGAGTTGGGCGCCGGGGCCTGGACCAGGACGGTGCCGTTCGGGTTGAGCCCGCCGATCTGCACGACCAGGCCCATCCCCTCCAGCGTGCCCTTCGCCTCCTGGCACGGGTGGCGGTTGACGTCGGGCATGGTGAGCAGCGGCGGGCCGTTGCTCACGTCGAGGGTGACCTCGGTGTTCTTCTCCACCCCGGTGCCGGGTTTCGGCGTCTGGGCGAGCACCTGGTCCTTCGGCTGGTCGCTGTCCTTGTGCCGCTCGACCATCTGCAGCCCGTTCTGCGCGAGCTTGGCGCGGGCGTCGTTGATGTTCATCCCGACCACGTTCGGCACGGTGATCGGCGCGCGGCCCCTGCTCAGGATGACGGTGACCGTCTCGCCGGGCTTCAGCTCGGTACCCACCTTGGGCGACGTGGTGATCACCACGCCCTCCGGGATGGTGTCGCTGTACTGGCCCTTGCCCTCCTGGTACTTGAGCTTGAGCTCCTCCAGCGAGCCCTTGGCCGCTGCCGCCTCCTGCCCGATGATGTCGGGCACCGCGTGCACCTCGGGGCCGAGGGAGAGGATCAGGGTGAGCGTGTCGCCCTTGACCACCCGCTCGTCAGGTCCCGGGTTCTGGCTGATCACCGAGTCCTTGGGCACGGTGCTGCTGTACTGCCCGGGCTCGGCGAACAGCACGCCGAAGCCGGCCTTGTCGGCCACCTCCTGGGCCTGCGCCCGGGGCAGGTTCACCACGTTCGGCGCGTCGGTGTACCGGCCCAGGGTCAGCCACCAGGTGCTGCCCAGCACGACCAGGGCGATCACCGCGATCAGCGAGAACAGGGGGATCCGGCGGCGGTCGGCGAAGAAGCCCTCGCCGTGCGGGTCGGGCGCGGACCGGCGGTGCGGCGCGGTGCTCCGGCCGCCCTGCTCGGGCAGCCGGGCCCAGGACGGGCGCTGGCCGCCGGGCGGGCCGTAGCCACCGGGCACCGGCGGGACCAGGGCGGTGGCGTCGGCGGCCGGCACGGTCGGCACGATGGTGGTGGCGTCCGCGACCCCGGGACGGCCCGGGACCTGGCGCAGCATCGCGGTCTCCACATGCAGCGTGCCCAGGCTGTCGCGAACCGCCTGGACCTCGGTGAGCAGCCGGCCGGCGTCGGTCGGTCGCTCGGCCGGGTTGCGCCGGGTGGCCCGGGCGACCAGCTCGTCGAGCGCCCGCGGCAGGCCGGGGACCAGCGTCGACGGGGCCGGTACGTCGTTGTCCACGTGCTGCCAGGCGACCTCGACCGGCTCGGCGCCGTCGTAGGGCACCCGGCCGGTGAGCATCTCGAAGAGCACGATGCCGGCCGAGTAGACGTCGGTGCGGGCGTCGGCCTGGCCGCTCTGCACCAGCTCCGGCGCGACGTAGGCCACCGTCGCCATCAGCTGGCCGGACTCGTCCACAGTGCTCGCCTCGATGGCCCGCGCCAGACCGAAGTCGGCGACCTTGACCACGGCGTCCACCAGGTCGGCGGTGCCGCCGCTGGGCGCCTCGGCGACCAGCACGTTCTCCGGTTTGACGTCGCGGTGCACCAGGCCGGCGCGGTGCGCGGCGGCGACCGCGGCGAGCATCTGCTCCAGGATCGCCAGCGACTCGACAGGGCTCAGCTTGCCCCGCTGGGCCAGCAGGTCACGCAGGGTCTTGCCCTGCACGAACTCCATCACCAGGTAGGGCAGACCCTGGTGGCGCCCCTGGTCGTAGACGGCCACGACGTTGGGGTGGGTGAGCCGCGCGATCGTCTTCGCCTCGTCGGTGAACCGGTCGACGAAGTGCACGTTCGTGGCCTGGGACGGGTGGATGATTTTGAGCGCTACGGTGCGCGCGAGCCGCTCGTCGGTGGCCCGGTACACGGTCGCCATGCCACCACGGGCGACGCGACCGGTGATCCGGTAGCGCCCGTCAATCGTTGTGCCGATCAACGTATCGGCGACTGTGGTGTCCATCGGCGTGAAGTGTATGTGTCTTTCCGGTGGGGGTGACCCAGGATGTCACAGCTGAGTCCAAACGGGTACCTGAACCGCTCGTGACCTGCGCCGATCGGGGGCATCCCGGTGCCGTTCCCGGGTCCCGTCAGTTCTCCTGCCAGTGCCGGTGATGCTGTCGCCACGCACCGGAGCTGTCCGCGTCGGTACTGGCGTCCGTCGATGGGCTGGGTGGCGCGGACGGGCCGGCCGAGACGGGCTCGCTGGGCGACGGATCGGCCGGGACCGTGGTGCTCGCCGCCGGGGACGGCGCGGTGGGGGTCGGTGCCGGCGGGGTGACGCAGTGGCACTCCGGGGTGGCGGTGGTCGTTCTCGGCCGGACCGGCGCCGGCCCGGGCGGCGCGGCCGGGTCGGTCGTACCGGGCTCCCGCGGCTGCGGCTGGGCCACCGGCCGGTGGTCCGGCATCGGCACGGTGGCGTGCGGTGGGGTGGCACGCCGGCGGGTGATCGTCCCGAGCCGGGCCGTGGGCTCCGCCGCGGGTGTCGACGACGGGTCCGCCACGGGCGCCGGGGCGGCCACCGGCTGGTCGGCGAAGGCCGAGGTCAGGCCGCGGGTGACGAGTAGGTAGGACCCGGCGGCGGCGAGCATCGCGACGAGACACAACACGGTAACCGCGACAAATCGCCGCGGCGGCTTCGCGTCCGTCTCCGCCGCCGGGGTGCGCCACTCCATCAGCGAACCGGGGAACGTGCTCAGCCCGGTCGAGGTGACGTCCGGTCCGTCGGCCGGCTCCGGCGGGCGGCGGCCCAGGTCGTATTTGACCGAGCGCCAGGCCCCGCGCAGCTCGGCACGGATCCTTGGCCACAGGCTCATCAACTGTTCTCCGATCTGGTCTGGCACGCTGTACGGCGTGAGCGAACCCGTCATCACCGAACCGGCTGGATGGATCAACCTGCCGGACGTGTCCGAGAAACTCGGCGTGTCGATCAGCAAGGTCCACCAGATGATCAAGGACGGCGAGCTGCTCGCCGTCCGCCGTGACGGCATCCGTCAGGTGCCCGAGGAGCTGGTGGCCAACGCCACCGTCCTCAAACATCTGCCCGGCGTGCTGACCGTGCTCCGCGACGCCGGGTACAACGACGAAGAGGCCGTCCGGTGGCTCTACGAGGCGGATCCCGGGGTCGGCGGCTGTGCCGCCATCGCACTCGGCGGGCCGCAGGCCCGCGAGGTCAAGCGGCGGGCGCAGGCGCTCGGTTTCTAGCCGATGCGACCTTTCTCGTACGTGCTGGTGCTGGCCGGCTGCCTGGCCGGCGCCCTGTGGCTGGAGCCGATCCTGCGGGTGAACGTGCTCCGCCGGTGGCGCCGGCTGGTGCTGACCGTGCTGCCGGTGGCGGCCGTCTTCGTCCTGTGGGACCTGGGCGCGATCGCCGCCGGGCACTGGACCTTCGACCCGGGGCAGCTCACCGGGATCTATCTGGGCGGCGGACTGCCCCTCGACGAGGTGCTGTTCTTCCTGGTCGTGCCGGTGTGCGCGATCCTCGGCTTCGAGGCGGTGCGCGCCGTGCTGCGGCGGCCGGCGGGGGACGAGGGGGAGTGAGTTACACCACCGCTGCCGTCCTGGGAGTCGCCGGGTCGCTGATCCTCGATCTGCTGATCCTCCGGACGAGGCTGGTGACCCGGCTGGTCTTCTGGGCGACCTACCCGATCATCTTCGGCTTCCAGCTGATCTCGAACGGCATCCTGACCGGGCGGAACATCGTGATCTACGCGCCGGACGCGATCATCGGCTGGCGCCTGGTCCACGCCCCGGTCGAGGATCTGCTGTTCGGCTTCGCCCTGGTGCTGAGCACCCTCGCGCTGTGGGTGGCGCTGGGCCGGCGCGGCATCCAGCGCACCCCGACGGCCGGGTCTAGACGGAACGACGGGTAGCCGCGTCCGCCAGCCGGTGCAGCACCCCGCGCGCCTCCTCCTCGATCGGCGCCCGGTCGAGGGCGGCCAGGGACCCGGCCATCAGCTCCTCGATCCGCGCCTCGGTGGCGTCCAGGGCGCCGCAGTCGCGGATCAGCGCGCGCAGCCGCTCGACCCCGGCGTCGTCCAGCCCCGGATCCCCGAGCGCGCCGTCCAGCTCGGCCCACTCCGCCTCGCCGAGCGCCCCGAACGCCGCCGCCACCAGGTACGTCCGCTTGCCCTCGCGCAGGTCGTCGCCGGCCGGCTTGCCGGTCCGCTCCGGATCGCCGAACACGCCGAGCACGTCGTCCCGCAGCTGGAACGCCTCGCCCAGCGGCAGCCCGAACGCCGAGTAGGCGGCGGCCACGTCCGGACCGGCCCCGGCCAGCGCCGCGCCGAGCAGCAGCGGACGCTCCACGGTGTACTTGGCGGACTTGTACCGGGCGACCTTCCCGGCCCGTTCCAGCGACGTGTCGGCGGTCGCCGGAGTCAGCACGTCCAGATACTGCCCGACGGTCACCTCGGTGCGCATCGCGTCGAACACCGGCCGGGCCCGGGCCAGGTCCGCCCACGGCATCCCGGAACCGTGCAGCAGCTCGTCCGACCAGACCAGGGCCAGGTCACCGAGCAGCACCGCGGCGCACTCGCCGAACCCGTCGGCGGAACCGCGCCAGCCGGCGGCGGCGTGCAGCCGCGCGAACCGGCGGTGCACCGCCGGCACCCCGCGCCGGGTGTCCGACCGGTCCATCAGGTCGTCGTGGATCAGCGCGCTGGCCTGCACCAGCTCCAGCGCGGCGAGGGCCGCCACCACCTCGTCGGTGTCGGCGCCGCCGGCGCCCCGGAACCCCCAGTAGCCGAACGCCGGCCGCAGCCGCTTCCCGCCGCCCAGCACGAACTCGCTCAGCGTGGCGGCCACCTCGGCCAGCGCCGGGTCGATCGCCAGCAGCCGGTCGCGCTGCCCGGCCAGGAACGCGGCCAGCGCCTTGTCGACACGCGGCCGCAGTCCGGCCACCTCGAGCGGGGAAGTCGTCACACCCGCGACGCTACTAGGGGCCGCCCCGCGCGCCACGCAGGGCCGCGGCGTGGCCCGGGCGGCCCCGGTTCGGGGACCTTCGCCACCGATCCGGCCCGGTAGAGTGCCCGGTGTGTCTCTCGGACTTCCCTCCAAGCTGCCCGGCACGCCGTCGATCGGCGAGCTGATCCGCGGTGCGGCGCCGACGTTCTCGTTCGAGTTCTTCCCGCCCAAGACGCCGGCCGGGGAGCAGCTGCTCTGGCAGGCGATCCGGGAGCTGGAGTCGCTGCGGCCGAGCTTCGTCTCGATCACCTACGGCGCCGGCGGCACCACCCGGGAGACCACCGTCGCGGTCACCGAGCGGGTGGCCACCGAGACCACGCTGCTGCCTCTGGCCCACCTCACCGCCGTCGACCACTCGGTCGCCGACCTGCGTAACGTGATCGGCCGGCTGGCCGGGGCCGGGATCCGTAACGTGCTGGCGCTGCGCGGCGACCCGCCGGGCGACCCGATGGGCGAGTGGGTGCGCCACCCGGAGGGCGTGGACTACGCCGCCGACCTGGTCCGGCTGATCCGGGAGTCCGGCGACTTCAGCGTCGGGGTGGCCGCCTTCCCCTACAAGCACCCCCGGTCCGCGGACGTCGAGGACGACACCCGCAACTTCGTCGGCAAGTGCCGGGCCGGCGCCGACTACGCGATCACCCAGATGTTCTTCGACGCCGACGACTACCTGCGGCTGCGCGACCGGGTGGCGGCGCAGGCGTGCGGCACGCCGATCGTGGCCGGGGTGATGCCGGTGACCCGGATGGCCACCATCGAGCGGTCCAGCCAGCTGTCCGGGGCGCCGTTCCCGCCGGCGCTGCTGCGCGAGTTCGAGCGGGTCGCCGGGGACGAGGCGGCGGTGCGCGAGCTCGGCATCGAGAAGTGTGCGGAGATGTGTGCCCGGCTGCTGGACGAGGGCGTGCCGGGCATCCACTTCATCACCATGAACCGGTCGACAGCGACCCGCGAGGTGTGGCAGCGGCTCGCCCCGCAGGACGTCGCCGCAGCGGCGTGACCTGGGACGACTACGCCACCGCCTGGTCCGGGCTGCACGGCGGGTTCGACCCGCGGCGGGCGTCGCCGATCGTGCGCGGGTGGGTGCGCACGGCGTACCGGATCGGGTCGTGGCTGAGCGGCCACCGGGTGTCGCCGATGACGGTGACCACCTTCGGTCTTCTGCTCTGCCTCGCGGTGCCGTTCGCGGCCCTGGCGAGCCCGCTGCTCGCCGCGCTGCTCGTGCTGCTGGCGGCGGTCGCGGACGGCCTCGACGGGGCGGTCGCGGTGGTCTCCGGCCGGGTGACCAAAACCGGTTTCGTGTACGACTCGGTCGCCGACCGCCTCGGCGAGGCGTCCTGGCTCGCCGCCTTCTGGCTCCTCGGCGCGCCCGGCTGGCTCGTCGTGGTGGCCGGCGCCGCGAGCTGGCTGCACGAGTACCTGCGGGCCCGGGCGACAGCCGCCGGCATGTCCGAGATTGGCGCGGTGACAGTGGCCGAGCGCCCGACCCGGGCCCTGGTCGCCGGCCTGGGCCTGGTGCCGCTCGCCGTGCTGGATCTGCCCTGGTTGCCGCCGGCGCTCTGGGCGGCCCTGCAATTCGCCGGCCTCGTGCAATTGTCGGCAGCGGTCCGCCGGGCTCTTTAATCGGTTGTCGGCCGTCGATGCCGCGCCTATTTTCTTCCTCAGCAGGACGGTCATTGACCTGCTTATTCTTGAGAAAATAGGGTTGACGGAGGTGAAACGGAATGAGCGCGGTTCTGGTGCTGAACGCCGACTGCGGACCGCTGCACCGGGTCAGCCTCCGGCACGCGATCCGGATGCTGTTCCGTCAGGTGGCGGTGGTGCACGAGGCGCAGCCGGACGCGACGATCGGGGTCTTCCAGGTGCCCACCGTGGTCCGGCTGGTGAGTTACGTGGTGACCCGCTGGCGGCGCGGTCGCGGCCCGGGCTGGTCGCGGGCCGGGGTGCTCACCCGGGACCGGAGGATCTGCGGTTACTGCGGGGAGCCGGCCACCACCATCGACCACATCCTGCCCCGGTCCCGGGGCGGTGCGAACTCGTGGCTGAACACGGTGGCCGCCTGTGGGCGGTGCAACAACCGCAAGGGTGACCGGACCCCGGCGGAGGCCCGGATGCCGCTGCGCGTCACGCCGTACGCGCCGGCCTGGGTGACCTTCGCCTGATACCGGCGGCCGGCGGGTGGACACGGGGACTCGCCGGCCGCCCTCTGCTTCGCATCTCGCCTCCCCGACCCCACCCTGTCCCCGGATCGTCCGCATACGGATGATCCGGGGATAACCTTGTCTCATGTCCGCTCCGCAACGCACCCAGCTCGACGTCAGCCGCCTGCTCAACGAGGCCGGGCACACGCTCACCAACCGCCTCGCCACCGCCCTCGCCGAGGTCGACCTGACCCCGCGCATGCAGTGCGTGCTGATCCACGCGCTGGAGGAGGAGCGGACCCAGATCCAGCTCGCCGCGCTCGCCGGCCTGGACAAGACCACCATGGTCGGCACCGTCGACGAGCTGGAGCGCCGCGGTCTGGCCGAGCGTCGCGCGTCGGTCACCGACCGGCGAGCCCGGATCATCGCGGTCACCGAGAAGGGCCGCCTCGCCGCCGAGGAGGGCCAGCGGATCGTCGACCGGGTGCACGGGGAGGCCCTCGCCGCCTTTCCGGCCGAGTCCCGCGCCGTCTTCCTCGACCTGCTCGGCACCTTGGCGAACGACGCCGCCCCCGGTCCGGCCCCGGTGCGCCGCCCTCGCGGAAAGTAATCCCCCACCGGATGCTCTCGGCCTAGATAGTCCGCTACCGGATTATCTGCTACGGTCAGGACATGAGTCCTTCCCGTGGGGCAACATTGACCGTGCTGTGCGCCGTCGCCCTGATGATCGTTCTGGACAGCACCATCGTCGCCGTGGCCATCCCCGCGATGCAGCGGGATCTCGGCTTCACCCCGGCCGGGGTGGCCTGGGTGGTCAACGCCTACCTGGTCGGCTTCGCCGGTTTCCTGCTGCTCGCCGGCCGGCTGGGTGACCTGCTCGGCGCCCGCCGGGTGTTCCTGGCCGGGCTGAGCGTCTTCACCGCGGCGAGCCTGCTCTGCGGCCTCGCGCCGAGCGCCGGCCTGCTGGTCGCCGGCCGGTTCGTCCAGGGAGTCGGCGGCGCGCTCGCCTCCGCCGTGGTGCTGGGCATGATCGTCCGGCTCTACCCGGAGCCGGGCCCGCAGGCCCGCGCCATGGGCATCTTCAGCTTCACCCAGGCCGGCGGGGCGGCGATCGGCTTCGTGGCCGGCGGCGTGCTCACCGACGTGGCCGGCTGGCCCGCCATCTTCCTGATGAACGTCCCGATCGGCGTGGCCGCCTGGCTGGCGGGCCGCCGCCTGCTGCCCGCTCCCGTCCAGCCCACTTCTACCCAGCCCGCTCCCGCCCGGCCCGGGTCTGGGCGGGCGGCGAAGGGCCGGATCGACCTGCTGGGCGCGGCGTTGATCACCGCGGGTCTGTCGCTCGGCGTCTATGCCATCGTCGCGGTCGGCGAGCCCCGCCCGCCGGCTCCGGCGTGGTCCCTCGCCGCTGGCGCGTTCCTGCTGGTCATCGCATTTTTGGTACGCCAGTCCCGCGCCACCGAGCCCCTCGTCCCGCTCCGCCTGCTCCGCCGTCCCCGGCTGCTCGCCGCGAACGCCGCCGTCGTCCTGATCATGGCGGCCGGGATGGGCTTCCAGTTCGTGAACACGCTGTTCCTCCAGCGGGTGATGGGCTTCGACACGCTCCGGACCGGCCTCGCCTTCCTGCCGACGCCGATCGTGATCGGCGTGGTCTCGCTCGTCGTGGCGGCCCGCCTGACCGCTCGATTCGGCGCCCGCCGGGTCCTGCTGGCCGGCCTCACCCTGCTCGCCGGTGGCCTGTTGCTGCTGGTCCGAGCCCCGGCCGGCGCGTCCTACCCGCTCGACGTACTGCCCGCCCTGGTCGTCATGGGTCTCGGCGTCGGGATCACTGTCCCGGCCATCATGATGCTGTCGATGGCCGACGCGTCCACCGAGGACGCGGGCCTGGTGTCCGGCATGACCAACACCGCCCAGCAGGCCGGCGGGGCCCTGGGCCTGGCAGTACTGGCCGCGGTGGCCGCCAGCCGCACCTCCACCCGGGCCGCCGCCGGAATCCCGGAGATCACCGCCCTCCGCGACGGCTACAGCCTGGCCTTCCTCACCGCCGCGGGCTTCGTTCTCGCCGCCGCCGTGATCACCTTGATCGCCTTGCGCCGCCCTGAAGTTCCCGCCCTCCCCGCTCCCGCTCCTTCCTCGGCGTCCCCGTCCAGCCCGGGCGAGGCCGTCGCCGCTTCCGCCTTCTCCTCGGTGTCTCCTGCCAGCCCGGGCGAGGCTCTTTCCGCTTCCTCTTCGACGTCCTTGTCCGGCCCGGGCGAGGCCCTTTCCGCTTCCTCTTCGACGTCCCTCTCCAGCCCGGGCGAGGCGCTCCCCGCTCCGGCTTCCGCTGTCGCCAGCGCCGTCGATGCTGGGCCGCTGTCCGGAGGGGACTCCTCCCTCCCGGAGCCGGTCACCTGCTCTGCCGAGCGCTGATCACCCCATCCGGTCGAGAGGGCCGTGAGCACCAGCCGCATAGTTCGGGCTGGTGCTCACGGCCGTCTCGATTACTCGGCGGGGCAGGCCCGGCGGCGCCGCTTCACCAGCGGCTTTCGTGAGGGCGGCCTTCCGCTCCATCGTTTCCGGTCACCCCTCCGGCCCGGAGGTGCGGCGCGAGCCGAGGCGGGGGCGGCGGGCGTGGTTGTCCGTTTCCGGCCATCCCCTCCCGTGCGAGTCGACGCGGGGGCGGCGGGCCTGGTCGTCCGTTTCCCGGCCGCCCCTCCCGCGCGAGCCGAGGCGGGGGCGGCGGGCGTGGTAGTCCGTTGCCCGGCCACCCCTCCGGCGTGGAGGTGCGGCGCGAGCCGAGGCAGGGAGCGGCGGGCGGGGCAGTCTCGGGAGTGGGGTGCGGGCGGGCGGCTGACGGCGTACCGAAAAGGGTGGGAAGCGGCCTGGAGCGGACATGGGCCGTGAGGGAGAGGCGGGCCCGGGTCAGGGGACGGGGACGGCGGGTTCAGAGGCGGCCGGCCTGGTGGGGCGCGGGGCCGGGCGGCGATTGCGGGTGCGCTCCAGGTGCCACTCGGCGATCAGCAAGGGGACGGTCCAGCCGAGCCAGGCGGCGGCAGCGGAGGCGACCCAGCTGAGCAGGCCTTCGTCGCCGTGGAACGTGGTGTCCAGCTGTGGGGACAGGGTGATCACGAAGACCGCTCCCCAGATGCGATTGGTGATGATCGAGGCGGTCAGGGCGAAACTGCGGACCATCCAGCGGCGGTGCTCGCCGAAACGGCGGCGCCGGGCGGCCCGCCAGCCGGCCGTCGTCGTGCCGAGCCAGAGCAGCGCCAGCAGTACGTCGCTGGCCCGGGTCGCCGGACCGTACGGCGTGAACGCTCCGATGGTCAGCGCACAGAGGCCGGCCGGTAGCACCCCGCCGAGCATGTAGAGCCGGCCGACGCGTCGATGCGCGACCGGATATCGCTGCCGGAACCACGGCCAGATCTGCAGCACCGCCGTGCCCAGCGCCACGCTGCCGAACAGCACGTGCGGCACGAGCAGCCAGAAGTGCGCGACGCCGAGCGACGGCGGCTGGGGCACCCGGGACCGTGCGGGGTCGAAGCTGAGGTACGGCGGGATCGAGAACGCCACGAAGATCACCACGATCGCCGCGAGCGGGACGATCCACGGGCGTCGCCACCATCGGGTCATGCCGGCTCCTTTTCTGCGTATGTCCTACGCAATTCAGCGTATGGCATACGCAGTAGTTCGGGAAGCCCCTACTATGGGCCGGTGCCGACCGAACTGCCGCGTACCCTTCAGGTCCTCTGGGGCGTCGCGGAGCGACCCACCCGTGGCCCGCAGCCGGCCCTGAGCCTGGCCCGGATCGTCGCCGCCGCGATCGAGATCGCCGACAGTGACGGGCTGGCCGCGCTCTCCATGGCCCGGCTCGCCGAGCGGCTCGGCTGCGCGCCGATGTCCCTCTACCGGCACGTCGCGAACAAGGACGAACTGCTGGTCTTCATGCAGGACGCCGCCCCCGGCGAGCCGCCCGTCCTGCCGGCGGGCTGGCGCGACGGCCTGGCCACCTGGGCGCGGGCGCTGCGCGCGGTGCTCTTCGCGCATCCGTGGATCCTGCAGGCCTCGGCCGGTCGGCCGCCGCTGGAGCCGGGTCAGTTGGCCTGGCTCGATCGTGGGCTGTCGGCGTTCCGGGATACGCCGCTCAGCCATCGGGAACGCGCCGAGACGGTGATGGCGGCGCTGTATCTGACGCGGGGAGAGGCGCAGATCAGCGCGGTTCTGCTGGGTGGCACGCCGGATGTGACTGCGGACTATGGCGCGTTGCTCGATCGGTTCGTGACTGCGGATCGTTTTCCGGCCCTGGCCGAGGCGGTGGCCGACGGCGTCTTCCGGGTCGACGAGCCGGAGTCCTTCGAGATCGCCCTGGCCCGCCTGTTGGATGGCGTCGAGCAGCTGATCGCTACCAAGGGCTGACGCTCCTGTCGGGTGTCGTCTGCGCAGGGGCCCGCTGGATTTCACTGCTCTCGCAGGTGCTGCCTCGGCCGCGCCCAGCGCGTCTCCGCTCTTTTGGCGCTGCATTTGTCAACTTCTTGTTGACACTAGCTAGAGTGGGAGAGTGGCCGATCTTTCCGAACTCCGTGGCATCCGCGCGCGGCGTGCCCAGCTGGACGCCGAGGAACTGGCGCTGATCGACAAGGCCCGGCGTGACGGCGTCACCTGGCCGGCGATCGCCGAGGCGCTCGGCCTCGCCAGCCGCCAAGCGGCAGAGCAGCGCCGGCACCGCTTGGCCGAGGCCGCCGAGCGCGAGTCGCGGCCGTCTCGGCGCCAGCTCGATTCGGGGTACGGCGAAAGCCCCTCCCATCTCAGGGAATCCGTCACCGAGCTGTACCGCAGGATCGGCGCCGACCGTCGCTGGGATGCCCGTTTCCCCCGTGCCGCCCTGGTCCGCGAGACCCTGTCGGCCGCACCGGACGCCGCGCCCGGCGCCCTCTACGACCTGGTCGCCCAGGCGCTGGCGGACCTCACCGCCCCCGGTGTCCCGCGCTTCCCGGCTCCGCTCCGGGCCGCCCTCGACCGTTTGGAGGCGAGCTTCACGGCCGCAGCCCCCGGTTGACATCCCGACACTCAACTCCACAGGATGTGAGTCTGGCTGGCTCAACCCTGGAGTGATCCATGCGCCGGAACGCCCTCCTGTTCGTGCTGATCTCCGTTTGCTCCGGCTTCGGGAGTTACGCCCTGGCCCTGGCGGCCGGCCTCTGGATCCTCGACCTCACCGGTTCCCCAGGCCTCGCCGCGCTGGCCGGCATCGGCACCTACGCACCCACCCTCGCCGCCCCCTGGCTCGGCGCCGTAGTCGACCGCTTCCCCGGGCGCCCGCTGCTGATCACGGTGGACATGCTGGTCGGGGCCGCGATCCTGGCCCTGCTGGTGGTCCGCTCCGCAGGCTGGATCTACCCGGTCCTGCTGATGCGCGGCCTCAGTTACGTCCTTCTCGACGCCGGCGAGTCCGCCCTGCTCCCGGCCGCCTTGCCTGCCGTGCTGCTCGGCCACGTGAATGGCTGGCGGTCCAGCGCCCAGGAGGGCATGAAGCTCTTGGCTCCGTTGACCGGCGCGGCCCTCTACGCCTGGCGCGGCCCGCACGCCGTGATCCTGCTCTGCGCGGTCCTTCCGCTGCTCACCGCCGCCCTGTACACCATGGTCCGACTTCCCGCTGCCGGGCGCTCGCCCAGCTCCGGTGTGGACGCTCCCGCATGGCCTCCGGCTGCTTCTGCCCCAGCCGACGTGCAGCGGCATCCGAGGCCGAGCCACAACGAGGACGCGTTGGTCGTGACGCAGGTTGGTGAGGGCTCGGGCGCCGTGCCTCGAAGTGATGAGAGTGCGGTGGCCGGAGTTCGCAGTGGTGACGGTGCGGTGGCTGGAGCTTGGAGTGATGAGGGTGCGGTGGCTGGGGCTTGCAGTGGTGAGGGTGCGCTAGCCGGGGGCCAGAGTGGTGAAGGTGGGGTGGCCGGGGCTCGGAGCGGTGAAGGTGCGCTGACCGGGGGCCAGAGCGGTCAAGGTGGGGTGGCTGGAGCTTGGAGCGGTGAAGGTGCCGCGGCTCGGGGCGGTGTAAGCCCGGAGAGCCCGGACCGCAACGGCGGGCGTTCGGTGGGGTTGGGTTGGGGCAGCGTCCGGGCCGGGGTTGAGGCGCTGTGGCGGGAGCCGGTGCGGACGCCGGTGGTGGTGGCGGCCGTGGCGATCGCGGTCTCTGGGCTGACCAACGCCGCGGTGTTGTCGCATCTCGTGGAGGGCTTGCATCGGCCGTCGACCCAGCTCGGCATTCTGTCCAGTGTTCAGGGTGCTGGCTCGATCGTCGGTGGATTCCTGGTCGGCCGGCTGCTCGCGCGCCTGCGAGCGGCTCGGGTCGCCGCGCTCGGGGCGGGGCTGTTCGCCGTCGCCTGTGTGGCGTGGTCGCTGCCGTGGTGGCCGGCGATGCTGACCGGCAGCGCGCTGACCGGCCTGGGACTGCCCTGGACCCTGATCGCCGGGATCACCGCGATCCAGACAGGAACCCCCGATCACCTGCTGGGCCGGGCGGCCGCCACCGGCAACATGGTCATGTTCGGCCCGATCACGCTGGCCATCCCGCTGGGCTCAGCCCTGTCCCAGCTCGGCTCCCGGCCGCCGCTCCTCCTGGGAGCTGGCGTAGTCCTGGCCGCGTCCCTGGTAGCCACCCACCGGACCCGATCCGCTGTCCCGCCAGCGGTTTCGACATGGCAATAGGGCGAAGACGGCGATCCGGGCAATGGCCTGGCGGGGATGGGCTGGCCCTGGTGGCGACCGGTAGAGGCGGAGAGAGGCTGGCGGAGGTGGGGTGACCGGCTGACGTCGGCGGGCACGGTGGGCCTCCCGGAGGTGAGGCGGATCTGAGGAAAGGCAGGGCGGCGGAATCTCGCGAGGTGGGGGCGGATCCGGCGGGGAGGATCCGGCGGGGAGGGGTGGCCTCGGCGCGGCCTCGGAGGAAGGCGGATCTGGCGGGGAAGGGCGGGCCCGGGATGGTGGCTGGGTCGTGCGGATGGCGCCTCAGTGGCCGATCAGTTTGAGGTAGTCGGTGATGTCCTGGGGGTCCTGGGTGGCGCAGCCGACGTAGTTGTCGGGGCGGATCGCGAGCAGGGTGGGCTCGTGGATGTCGTAGGCCGACCAGGCTGAGGTTTCGCTGGGCGGGAGCTGCTCGGCACGGACGTTGGGTGGCAGGGCCGGCAGGGTGCCGTCGAAGCCGAAGGCGAGCAGGGTGGCGTGGCCGCCGCGGAGCAGGTCGAAGATGCGCCGGCCGCCGGTGAGTGACGCGTCCGGTGCGCGGTCGCCGGCCCGCACCAGGCCGGGAGTCGTGCGGTGCTCGGCGGCCAGCGGGCCACCGCGATAGTTGAGCGAGAGCTGGCGCAGGATCGGATCGTCGCGGCGCATGGCGTCATCGGCGTTGTCGACGTGGCGGCGGTGCAGGTCGGTGCTGATGCCGAGCACGTCGGCGGTGACCGGGAGGCGCTCCGCCTCATAGGTGTCCAGCAGGGTGTCGTCGCCGGTGGCCAGTTTCCACCCCAGGTTGTAACCGTCCTGGATGCCGGTGTTGAGGCCCTGGCCGCCGGCGGGGGAGTGGACGTGCGCGGCATCGCCGGCCAGGAACACGTTGCCCACCCGGAAGCGGGAGGCCATCCGGATGTTGGCCCGCCACTGCGAGGTCCACCCGATCTCGGAGATGGTGATCGTGGGGTCGACCGAGGCGACGAGCTGCTCGATCGGGGTGTCAGTGGGCGGGGCGGTGAGCTGCCACCAGTCGCCGCCGGGCAGTGGGCACAGGCCCAGCCGGAACGCGGGCTCACCCGGCCAGATGTGCCAGGACGAACGGTCCAGCCCGGACAGTCGCACGTCGGCGATCAGCAGCCGCTCCTCCTCGTGGGTGGAGCCGAGGAACTCGACGCCGAGCGCTCGGCGGACAGTGCTGCGGCCGCCGTCGGCGCCCACCACATAACGAGCGGTGAGCGTCTCGCCGGTGTCGAGGGCGACCCGGACGCCGCCGGAGTCCTGCTCCAGGGCCTCGACGCCGACGCCGAACTCCACCGGGACGCCCTCGGCGAGCAGCTCGGAGGTCCGCCACTGGGGAACCATGAACAGATTCGGATAAGGGACCGCGTCGGTCGGATCGTGCAACTCGTCCATCCGCCACGCCGTGGTCCGGCCGTCGGGGCGGTGCACCAGCATCTCCGGATAGTCGTCGCCGGCCGCCCGGAAGCGGTCGATCAGCCCGAGGTCGTCGAGCACTTCGAGGGTCCGCGGCTGCAGCCCCTTGCCCCGGGACCCGGTGAAGGGCTGTGCCGATCTCTCGAGGATGCGGAAAGGCGCACCCAGCCGCTGCAGCTGGCGGGCCACGGTGAGGCCGGTCGGACCGGCGCCGACGATTATGGTGAATTCTGATTCACTGAACATGGATTCACCGTAGGCCGCTGATACGCTCCGGTCAAGAGGGCGGAATTCCGGATGGTGGTGACCGCGCGGTGGCGACCGGGCAGGCGCAGGACGAGCTGAGCGAGCAGCCAAGCGAGCGGGCGCGGGGCGGACGGGCGACTGAGCAGCGACGCGGCGGGCAGACGCGCAGCGGACCAGCGGCCGAGCAGACGCGCAGCGGACCGGCGGCCGAGCAGACGCGCAGCGGACCGGCGGCCGAGCAGACCCGGAGCGGACCAGCGGTCGAGCAGAGCCGCGGCGGGCAGGCCGACTGGGCCTGGCCCGGCGTCACCCCGGCGACCACCGGCAAGCAGCCCGGCTTGCGCAAACAGCAGGCGGCGCAGACCGAGGCCGAGCTGAAGGCCGCAGCGATCCGGGTCTTCGACCGGGTCGGCTATCTGAACGCCAAGATCACCGATATCACCGCCGAGGCGGGCCGGGCCACCGGGTCGTTCTACAAGCACTTCGCCGGCAAGGAGGCGCTGCTGGCGGCCCTGCTCGCGGACCTGCTGGCCGAGGGCGACGCCAGCGCCGAGTTGCCCGGGCACGGTACCGACTTCCGCGATCGTGACGCGGTCCGGTTCCACGTGGCGGCGTTCTGGGGCTTCTACCGGCGGCATCGCGTGATCATGGTGGCTCTGCAGCAGGCCGCCCTGGTGGACGAGGCGTTCGCCGAGCGCAGCCGCGACATGCTGGCCCCCGACCTCGGGCACATCGCGGATCATCTGGCCGGCCTGGACCTGCCCGGCGATCCGCTGGTCAGCGCCTCGCTCTTCGGCGCGACGGTCAGCTCCTTCGCCGCGACCTGGCTCACCGCCGCGACCCGACCCGCCCTCGGCCGCGAACTCACCGACGACGAGGCCATCGAGACCCTGACCACGTTCCTGCACCGCGGCTTCGGCGCCTGAGCGCCGGCGAAGCACATCGATAGCGCGAGAGCGGGGTTTTGACCCGGGTTGGCGGATCGCAACCACCCGCGGACGTCGCCCTTGCGGGCCGGGCGTTCGGGACGCGCCAGCGTCCTGCCCGGCCCGGAAGGGTCCCTGGCGGGAGCGACGATCAGTGATCAGCGCGGATCCGAGTCAGCAATCTCTTGATCGTGAAGTTGATCCGGGAGCCGGGCCGAAAGCAAGAAGGCCGGAAATGCCAAACGCCCGGCACGCCATTGTGCCGGGCATCTGGAGTCTCGTCCCGGCGGCGGGACACCACGTCGTGTCCCGCCGCCGGACGCGTCACCGCTTGGCGACGGCCTTGCGGTAGTCGCTGTTGAGGCGGCCGATCAGGCTCAGCGGGATGCCCTTCGGGCAGACCTCGGTGCACTCGCCCATGTTGGTGCAGCCACCGAAGCCGGCGTCGTCCTGTGCCTGCAGCATGTCGATCACCCGGCTGTCGCGCTCGGGCTGGCCCTGCGGCATCAGGCCGAGGTGGGTGATCTTCGCGGCGGTGAACAGCATCGACGAGCCGTTGGGGCAGGCGGCGACGCAGGCGCCGCAGCCGATGCAGGTGGCCGCCTCGAACGCGGCGTCGGCGTCCTTCTTCGGCACCGGCGTGGCGTGGGCGTCCGGCGCGGTGCCGGTCGGGGCGCTGATGTAACCGCCCGCCTGAATGATCTTGTCGAAGGCGGTCCGGTCGACGACCAGGTCCTTGATCACCGGGAAGGCGGCGGCACGCCACGGCTCGACGTCGATCACGTCGCCGTCCTTGAAGTGCCGCATGTGCAGCTGGCAGGTGGTGGTGGCCTTCTCCGGGCCGTGCGCCACGCCGTTGATGACCATGCTGCACGCGCCGCAGATGCCCTCGCGGCAGTCGTGATCGAACGCGATCGGGTCGTCACCCGCGAGGATCAGCGTCTCGTTGAGCACGTCGATCATCTCGAGGAACGACGCGTCCGGGGAGATCCCCTTCACGTCGTAGGTGACCATCTTCCCGGAGGAGGAGGGGCCGGACTGACGCCACACCCTGACCTTGATGTCCATTACTTGTAACTCCGCGTGCTCGGGTGGACGTACTCGAAAACGAGTTCTTCCTTGTGCAGGGTCGGCTTGCCGTCGGCGCCGAAGTACTCCCACGCCGCGGCGTAGCCGAACTCGTCGTCGTGGCGCAGCGCCTCGCCGTCCGGGGTCTGCGACTCGGCCCGGAAGTGACCGCCGCAGGACTCCCGCCGGTGCAGCGCGTCGATGCACATCAGCTCACCGAGCTCGATGAAGTCGGCGACCCGGCCGGCCTTCTCCAGGTTCTGGTTGAGCTCCTCGCCCTTGCCGGGAACCTTGACCCGGGCCCAGAACTCCTCCTTGAGTGCCCGGATCAGGCCGATCGCCTTGGTCAGGCCCTCCTCGGTGCGCTCCATGCCGCAGTACTCCCACATGATGTGGCCGAGCTCGCGGTGGAACGAGTCGACGGTCCGGTCGCCGTCGATGGACAGGAACTTCTCGATCCGGTCCTCGACCTGCTTGCGGGCCTCGACGACCTCGGCGTCGGCCGCCGAGACCTTCTTGAACGGGCCGGCCGCCAGGTAGTTGTTGATCGTGTTCGGCAGCACGAAGTAGCCGTCGGCCAGGCCCTGCATCAGCGCGGACGCGCCGAGGCGGTTGGCGCCGTGGTCGGAGAAGTTCGCCTCGCCCACCACGAACAGGCCGGGGATGGTGGACTGCAGGTCGTAGTCGACCCAGAGGCCACCCATCGTGTAGTGCACGGCCGGGTAGATGCGCATCGGCGTCTCGTACGGGTCCTCGCCGGTGATGCGCTGGTACATCTCGAAGAGGTTGCCGTACTTCGCCTCGACGGCCTTGCGGCCCAGCCGGCTGATCGCGTCCGCGAAGTCCAGGTAGACGCCGAGACCGCCGGGGCCGACGCCGCGGCCCTCGTCGCAGACGTTCTTGGCGGCCCGGGACGCGATGTCGCGGGGCACCAGGTTGCCGAACGCCGGGTAGATGCGCTCCAGGTAGTAGTCGCGCTCGTCCTCCGGGATGTCCGCCGGGCGGCGGGTGTCCTTCTGCGCCTTCGGCACCCAGACCCGGCCGTCGTTGCGCAGCGACTCGGACATCAGGGTCAGCTTCGACTGGTGCGAGCCGGACTCCGGGATGCAGGTCGGGTGGATCTGCGTGTAGCAGGGGTTCGCGAACAGCGCGCCCTTGCGGTGCGCCCGCCACGACGCCGTGACGTTGCAGCCCTTGGCGTTGGTGGAGAGGAAGAAGACGTTGCCGTACCCGCCGGAGGCGAGCACCACGGCGTCCGCGAACTCGGTGCTGATCTCGCCGGTGACCATGTCCCGCACGACGATGCCGCGGGCCTTGCCGTCCACGATGATCAGCTCGAGCATCTCGTGCCGGGCGTTCATCTCGACGTTGCCGAGGCCGATCTGCCGCTCCAGGGCCTGGTAGGCGCCGAGCAGCAGCTGCTGGCCCGTCTGGCCCCGGGCGTAGAAGGTCCGGGACACCTGGGTGCCGCCGAACGAGCGGTTGTCGAGCAGGCCGCCGTACTCGCGGGCGAACGGGACGCCCTGCGCCACGGCCTGGTCGATGATGTTCACCGACTCCTGGGCCAGCCGGTACACGTTGGACTCGCGGGCGCGGAAGTCGCCGCCCTTGACCGTGTCGTAGAAGAGCCGGTAGACGGAGTCACCGTCGTTGCGGTAGTTCTTCGCGGCGTTGATACCGCCCTGCGCGGCGATCGAGTGCGCGCGCCGCGGGCTGTCCTGGTAGCAGTACGACTTGACGCGGTAACCCTGCTCGGCGAGCGTCGCGGCCGCGGAGCCGCCGGCCAGGCCGGTGCCCACCACGATGACCGTCATCTTGCGGCGGTTCGCCGGGTTGACCAGCTTGGCGGCGAACTTGCGGCGCTCCCAGCGGGTCTCGATCGGGCCGTCCGGGGCGGCCTTGTCGACGACCGGGTCGCCCTCTTTCCAGAAATCCGTCTCAGTCATCTCAGTCCACCAATCCGGTCAGTACCGCGAACGGCACCGAGAGGTACCCCACGACCAGCACGAGCGACAGCGCGATCGCGATGTACTTCGCGCGGCGCTGGCCCTTCATGGTCTGCTGGCCCAGCGTCCGGGCCGCGCTGAAGATGCCGTGCGCCAGGTGGAACCCGACGGCCACGATCGCCAGCGTGTAGAAGGCCGTCACGTACCAGCGCTCGGGCGCGAAGTCGGCGACCACGTTGGCGTACGGGTGGGCCTTGTCCGCGTGGGGGTTCAGGTTCCCCGTGGTCAGGTCCAGGATGTGGTAAATGATGAAGAGCAGGACGATCACGCCACCCCAGCGCATGGTGCGGGCGGCGTAACTGCCCTGGACCTTGGGCCGGTGCGCGTACTTGACCGGGCGGGCCTTGCGGGCCCGGACGGTCAGCACGGCCGCGGTGTAGATGTGCGCGAGCACCGCGACGGTCAGCACGGTGCGCTGGATCCAGAGGTACCAGGTGTCCGGCAGCAGGGGCGTGCCGATCGACCGCAGCCAGTGCGCGTAGTGGTCGAAGTCGGTGGCACCCAAGAAGATCTTGAGGTTGCCGGCCATGTGCGCGAAAAGGAAGAGCACCAGCAGGATGCCGCTGACGGCCATGATGATCTTCAGGGTGACCGACGAGGGCCGGACCACCTTGCGCGGGGTGGGCGTTGCCGTCGCCCCCGCCGCGTTCTTGGTCTTGGGAATTGGAGTGTCTACCGCCACAACCTGGACGGTAGAAAGTCCCGAGTCATTCGTCTAATGCATGATCGGGCGGGTACTCATAGCGATAAGCTATTACGGTGCAGCTGCAACAACTCAGGTACTTCCTAGCAGTGGTAGAAACCCGGCATTTCACCCAAGCGGCGGACATTCTGGGGGTTTCGCAGCCTACGTTGAGTAAGCAGATTCACACCCTCGAAGCGTCCCTGGGCGCCCCCCTCTTCGAGCGGATGCGCGGCGCGGTGACCCTCACCGTGGCCGGCGAGACCCTGCTGCCGATGGCCCAGCGGATCGTCGCGGACGCGGACGCGGCCCGCGAGGCGGTGCAGGACATCGTCGGCCTGCGCCGCGGCGAGGTTCGCCTGGGCGCCACCCCGAGCCTCTGCTCCTCGCTGGTCCCGGCCGTGCTGCGCACCTTCCGGGCCGACCATCCGGGGGTGACCCTGCACGTCAGCGAGGGCAGCTCGCAGGACCTGAACGCCGGCCTGCTGGCGCACACCCTGGACCTGGCCCTGATCGTGGCGCCCGAGCAGGGCATCGACCCGGCGCTGGACGCCACCGAGGTGCTCCGGGAGAGCCTGGTGGTGGCCTCGGTCGCGGACGGGCCGCCGCCGACGGTGGGGCGGCAGCTCGAACTCGCCGAGCTGCGGCACACCCCGATGGTGATGTTCCGGGAGGGCTACGACATCCGCGAGGTCACCCTGCACGCCTGCGAGCGGGCCGGCTTCACCCCGAAGTTCGCCGTCGAGGGCGGCGAGATGGACGCGGTGCTGGCCTTCGTCGAGGCCGGGCTCGGGGTGGCCCTGGTGCCCAGCATGGTCCTGGCGAACCGGCCGCTGCTGCGCGCCACGCCGCTGGCGCCGCCCGGCATGCGCCGGACCATCGCGCTGGCCCAGCGCCGGGCCGCGGTGCTGCCGCACGCGGCCGCCGCGCTGCGCGATGTGGTGCTGGAGCACATCGCCTCGGGTCGCCTTCCGTACGGCGTACGCGCCCTCTGATCCACCGTCCACTTCGGGTAGTCAACTGTCTACGCTCCGCTTAGAGTCCTCGGTGTGTGGCATGGCGAGTTCCGTGACCCCCGGCTGGTCGAGGTCTACGACGCCGAGTGTCCCTGGGGCTGGGACGACGACTTCTTCATGGCCGTGCTCGCCGAGCGGTCCGCGCATCGGGTGGTCGACCTCGGCTGCGGCACCGGCCGGCTCGCCATCGCCATGGCCGGCGCGGGTCACCAGGTCACCGGCGTCGACCCGGCGGCCGCCGCGCTCGCCGCGGCCCGGCGCAAGGAGGGCGGCAACCGGGTCCGGTGGCTGTGCGGCTCGGTCGAGCAGCTGCCCGCCCGGTCCTACGACGCCGCGTTCATGACCAGCCACGTGGCGCAGTCCTTCGTGGACGACGAGGAGTGGGACGCGGTGCTGCGCGGGCTGCGCCGGGCGCTCGTCCCGGAGGGGCGGCTGATCTTCGACAGTCAGGACCCGGCCGAGCGGCCGTGGGAGCTGTGGAACCCGGACGACTCGTGGCGCACCGTGGTGCTCGGCGACGGCACCGTGGTGGAGGCGTGGAGCGAGGCCGAGGAGACCGCCGAGGGCATCGTGCACGTCACGCAGCGCTACCGGTTCCCCGACGGGCGGAGCCTGGCCGACTCGGCAACGCTGCGTTTCCGTACCGAGCCGGAGCTGCGGGACTCGCTGCGCGAGGCGGGCTTCCGGGTGGACCGGATCTACGGCGGCTGGGGACGCGAACCGGTCGGGCTCAGCGGCGACGGCGAGTTCATCGTGATCGCCGTCGCGACGCCCCGGCTGATGTCGTAGCGGTCGCGATCATGCCGAGATTCTGTTCGGAACCTTAGGAACCATTGCGAGACATAAATCCCGGACTACCATCCGCTCCATCGGTGGTGACCTTTACGCGAGGTAAGGTGGCATGCCCGACAACGAGTGGCCCGACCCACGCCTGCCCTACCCGGAACCGGCCCCGGGCCGCAGCCGTGCGGTGCTGGCGGCGGCCGTGGTGGTCCTGGTCCTGCTGGCCGCCGGCGGGCTCGCCTGGCGACTGATGAGCAACCAGGCCGGCACTCCGGTCGCCGAGCCGAGCGCGGCGCCGTCGTCCGCACCGCGGCAGACCGCCCGCCCGTGCCCCGACCCGAAACTGCGGGTCGCCGCGGCCCCGGAGATCGCGCCGGTGATCCAGCGGGCGGCCACCACCCTCAGCCAGGCCGGGCAGCGCTGCTCCGAGGTCGCGGTGCAGGCGGTCGAGCCGGGCGCGGTGCTCGCCGCCAAGGCGCAGCCGGACGTCTGGATCCCGTCGAGCAGCGTCTGGCTGGCCGCGGCGCGGGCCCGGGGTCGCACCTGGACCACCACCGGCACGCCGCTGGCCTGGTCGCCCCTGGTGATCACCGGGCCGGAGGCGATCGGCCGGCTGTTCGCGCCGGACGGCAGGACCTCCTGGGCCGGGCTGGCGCAGGGCGCCGCCGACGGGCGGGTGCCGGCCGTCCGGATGCCCGATCCGCTGCTCACCACCACCGGCCTGCTCGGCGTCCACGCGGTGCGCCAGGCGATCGCAAGGGTCACCCCGGATGACGGGATCGCCACCCTGCAGGCGCTCACCCTGCGCAGCCGGCTGGAGAACGCCAGCGCCGACCCGGCGGACATCCTGGCCCAGCTGTCCCGGGCCACCGACGACACCGCGGCCAGCTACCAGATCGGTGTCTTCCCGGCCACCGAGCAGCAGCTCACGGCATATCAGAAAGGCGGGCACCGGGTCCGCCTGGTCGGCGGGCCGCCGGTCGACGGCCTGGTCGACGCGGACTATCCGTACGCCACTCGCAAGGGCGTGCCGGCCGAGCTGAGCAAGCGGCTGCGGGCGGCGATCACCACGGCGGCGCTCACCGAGGCCGGGTTCCGGGACGCCGCCACCAAGGGGGCGCTGACCCTGCCGGCCGATCCGGAGGCGCTGCTCGGCCCGGCCCGGCAGTGGTCCGGCTACAAGTCGGTGGCGTTCCAGGTGCTGCTGCTGGTCGACGGGTCCGGCTCGATGAACGAGAAGATCACCGACCGGGCCGGGCACACCGTCACCAAGGCCGCCCTGCTGCGCCAGTCGGGTGCCACCGCGTCCCGGCTGTTCGGCGAGGACACCAGCCTGGGCATGTGGTTGTTCGGCACGTCCGGGCCGACCGGTCCGGCACACGTCGAGGAGGTGTCGTTCGGACCGCTGGCCGGGTCCGCCGACGGGAAGAACCGCAGGCAGCAGCTGGCCGCGAAGATCAGCTCCTACCAGCCGGTGGCGAACGCGGGGACGCCGCTCTACCAGACCGTGCTGGACGGGGTCCAGGAGATGCGCGGCCGGGCCAAGCCGGACACGGCGACAGTCGTCGTGGTGCTCACCGACGGGTCGGACGGCGGGACCAGGTTCACGATGTCCCAGGCGGACTTCCTGAAGAGGCTGCAGGCCGGTGCGGACCCGGCCCGGCCGGTCCCGGTGATCGCGGTCGGCTTCGGCCCGGGCGCGAACCTGCCGGCGCTGCAGGCCATGGCCAAGGTCACCGGCGGCCGCGCCATCGCCGCCAAGAACCCCGCCGACCTGGCCTCCGGCATCGCTCAGGCCTTCGTCGCCGCCCACGGCAGTGCTTGATCGCCCGGCCGGCTCCGCTGACCTGATCGTCGGAGGCGGATCGAGATGATGTTGATGGATAGGATCCCTCGGCATAGGAGCACGAGCTCCGCGAAACGGGGAGATCCATGAAGTTCTCGAAGGCGCTCGCGGCGGCCGCTGCCGCCACCGTCGTGCTGACCGGCCTGACGACGACGCCGGCGTCGGCCGCCTACAAGACGACGACGTTCGCTCAGATGCACAACTCGATCGGCGGCACCGCCAACGCCGTCGTGACCTGGTACAACCGGTCGGTGCAGATCTCGTACACCGTCACCGATCCGGACTCCGGTGGCCTGGCGACCCTGCTCAGCTTCGAGGGACTGTCGGAGCTCAACGGCGGTGACGACGTCATCACCGGCGTGATGCGCTGCGGTGACCACATGGTCGTCAACGGCCGTTCCGTCCATCAGAACTACAACTGCACCATCAACTTCGACACGGCCGAGAACGTTCTGGTCAAGTCGGTCCGTCTCGAGATCGGCTACGTCGGCTCCGACGGGTACTGGCACGTGCAGGGCCGGCAGACGAAGAACCGTCCGTCCTGACGCGCGTCTGACCGATCGTGGCCGGGCTCTGTCGCGTCTCGCGCGGAGCCCGGCCACGATCGAGCAGGGCCGCCCGTGGTCACGACGGATTCATCGGGCCGTGCCGATCTGGTCGGCGACGATCTTGGCGGAGAGGGTGACCATCGGGAGGCCGCCGCCCGGGTGCGTGGAGCCGCCGACCAGGAACAGGCCGTCGACCGGGGCGCGGTTCGCCGGCCGCAGCAGGCCGCCGGCGGTGCCGTAGATCGTGCCGCCGGGTGCGGCGGTCGCTTCGGCCAGGTCCGCCGGGGTCCGGATCTCCGCGAACAAGAGCCTTTCCCGTACGTCGAGCCCGCGCTCGGCCAGCACCGCGAGCACCCGGTCCCGGTACGCCTCCGGCAGTCCCGGCCGTCGCCAGTCCACAGCGGACCAGTCGGTGCCCTGACGTGCCGCGTTGACCAGCACGAACCACGCCTCGTGCCCGGCCGGATGGACCGTGGGATCCGGGGCCCGGGTGACGAACACCGTGGGATCGCCGGCCGGGCGGGCGCGCCGCCCCGGTGCGCCGAACACCGCGTCGAACTCGGCGTCGTAGTCGCGCGGGAAGAAGACGTTGTGGTGGGCCAGCTCCGGGGTGTCGCCGCGGACGCCGAGCAGCAGCACGAAACCGGCGAGGCTGCGGTCGGCGAGCGTGGCCAGCCGGGACGGGGTGGGCAGCAGGTCACGGTAGAGCGTGCTGGCGTCCACGTTGGACACCACGACGTCGGCCGGCACCCGGGTGCCGCCGGCGAGGCGGACACCGTGCACGCGGCGGCCGGCGTCGATGGCGGTCACCGGGGAACCGAGCTCCACGCGTACCCCCACTTGATCGCACCGGGCGCGCAGCGCCTCGGCGAGCGAGCCGAGACCGCCCGGCAGGTACCAGCCACCGTGCGTCAGCTCGGCATAGGGGATCGCGGCGAGCGCCGCCGGCGCGCGGCGGGGGTCGGCGCCGGTGTAGGTGGCGTACCGGTCCAGCAGCATCCGCAGGCGCGGATCGCGCAGGTACTGCCGGCCCAGCGAGCGCAGCGTGCGGCCCGGGGCGATGGCGGCCAGGTCGGGCAGCCGCCAGGAGAGCCGGGCCAGCGAGCCGGCGGTGATCGGGCGCTGCAGTACCGACTCCCAGGACGCCCGCCAGATGCGCTCGGCGCGGCGCCAGAACCGGGCCCAGTCACCGGCGGCGCCGGTGCCCAGCGTCGCCGCGATCCGGCTCAGGAAGACGTCGTGACCGGCCGCGGAGTCGAGGACCGTGCCGTCCGGGAAGAAGTGGCGGACGACCGGGTCCAGCGGCTCGGGACGCAGGTCGAGCCCGAGCTCGGCGAAGACGCCGGGCAGGGTGAGCAGGCTCGGTCCGGTGTCGAAGCGGAAACCGTCCCGGTGATAGGTGGCGAGCTTGCCGCCGACCGTGCCGGACCGCTCGTGGACGGTGACGCGATGGCCGGCCTCGGCCAGGCGGATGGCCGCGGCCAGGCCGCCGACACCGGCCCCGATCACCACGATCTCACTCATTCGGCGATCTCCGATCGGATGGGGCGGCCGCGCCAGGACAGGCGGTTGCGGCGTCGCCGGTGGAAGGAACGGGCGATCAGGACGGCGAACAGGACGACGGAGAGCGGATGGGCCAGGGCGTCCGGCAGGGCGCGGCCGCCGGTGGCACGCGCGGTGATCAGGCGGCCGGTGACGCCGAGCAGGTAGGCGAGCAGGGCGGTGCCCGGCGCGATCGGCAGGGCGAGCGGCGGGAGGACGTACAGCAGAAGGAGCAGGACCACGACGGCGGCCGCGCCGGCGGCGGACCCGAACGACGCCCACAGGGACTTGGCGTAGCCGTCGGCCAGTTCCCGCCAGGAGTCGTACATCCGGCAGGTGGCCAGGCGGGAGCCGTCGGCCAGCGCGATCCGGCAGCCGGACCGCTTCACCGCGCGGGCCAGGGCGATGTCCTCCAGGATCTCGGTGCGGACCGCGGCGTGCCCACCGGCCCGCAGGTAGGCGGCCCGGTCCAGGACCAGCCACTGGCCGCCGGCCGCGGCCAGCGACGGCCGCGGCGAGCGTTCCATGCCGCGCAGCGGCAGGAAGGTCAGCCAGGACCACTGCAGGAGCGGTTGCACCAGACGTCCGGATCCGACGATTTTGGGGTACGGGCTGAGCAGTCCCGTCCCGCTGCGCCGGAGCAGATCGACGGCTCCGGCCACGGCGTCCGGCGCGAGCACCACATCCGCGTCCACGAGGACCAGCACGTCCACGTCACCGGCGAGTCCGGCGAGCTGGTGGCAGGCGTGCGGCTTGCCGAGCCAGCCGGCCGGCAGGGGCGCGCCGGTGTGCAGCCGCACCCGGTCGCCGGCCAGGGCGCGGACCACGTCGGCGGTGCCGTCGGTGGAGCCGTCGTCGAGGACGTGCACCGTCAGGTCCGGCACCCCGCGCTGGGCGAGCAGCGAGCGCAGGCAGGGCGTGACCCGGGCGGCCTCGTCGCGCAGCGGGAGCAGCACCGCGACCCGTTCGCCGGTGGTGGCGCCCCGGTGCGGGCGGCGCAGCAGGCGCGCGTTCACCGCGGTGTGCAGGGTGAGCAGCAGCAACGGCAGCAAGAGGAGAAGCGTCATCGGGCGATGCGCAGCCGGGGCAGCCGGGGCAGCAGGGGCAGGACGGCGGCACCCATCAGGACCGCGCCCCAGGCGGCCGAGGCGGGAAGCCCCAGGAAGACGGCGTGGGCGAGCACCGACGAAGCGTAGGTCCACACCCACAGGGCCAGCGCGGGCATGTCCGACGGCTGCGGACCGGCGGTGGCCCGGCCCGCGGCGGCCGCCAGCGCGATCATCAGCAGCACGGCGAACCCGATCCAGCCCAGATAGTTGCTGAGCGGGACCCCGGGCACGCCGGGCAGCGCCGGTGCCGGGTCCCGCCAGCGCCAGTAGTCCTCGGCGATCATCTGCGGATCCAGGAAGACGTCCCAGGCGGCCAGGCCGGCGGCCGCGACAGCGATCCGGGCCGCCCGCCGGCGCGCCACCCGCAACGCCGCCAGCCAGGCCGGCCAGGCCATCCAGGTCCAGGCCAGCGGGATGATCAACGGTACGTCGAGGAGGCGCGGCCCGAGCCGGCCGGAGTACTCGTAGAAGCCGAACGGGAAGCCGGTGGCCACGCCGATCGCCTCGACCGCGAACCCGCCCAGCGTCGCGGTCAGCACCAGCGCGGCGGCCGCTCGCGGGCCACGGGCCAGCAGTGCGTGCGAGACCGAGAAGGCCACCCCGAGCAGCACGGTCAGCACGGTCAGCCGGGCCCGGAGGTCACCTCCGGTGAGCGGATAGCTGATCTGCGCCAGGACCAGGGCGGCGAGCAGGCCCCAGGACAGCCGTCGGTACACGGGTCAGGCGCCGGCCATGCCGGGCGCGTCCTCCACCGGGCGCTCGGCGAGCGGCAGCTCCCGGCCCAGCACGGCGAACGCCCGCTCGTCACCCGGGAAGTAGAAGTGCCGCAGCACGTCGGTGAACCCGTAACGCCGGTACAGCCGCCAGGCGCGGGACACCTGCTCGTCGGCCTCCGGGGTGGAGAGCAGCACGGTCGTGCCCTTGGCCATGGCGAGCAGGGCGCGCAGCTGCCGGGCACCGACCCCGTGGCCCTGGGCGGCCGGGCGCACGTGCAGCTCGACCACCTCGAAGCAGTCGGCCAGCCACTGCCGGCGGGCCGGTTCGCCGAGCGCGTACCGCACCTGGTCGTGCCACCACTGGCCGGCGGCGGAGGTGTAGCCGTACCCGAAACCCATCACCCGGCCGTCGGTGGTCAGCGTGGCCACCGCCCGGAAGCCGGGCCGGCGCACGTGCGACCCGATGTACCCCCGGCGGGTCTGGAGCAGCTCCTGGCGGTAGCCCATCGCCTCGCCGTAGACCGCGACCACGTCGTCGAGCCGCCGCAGCAGGTCGTCCGGCTGCCACGCCACAAGCCTCATCGCTTACGTACGCTCCCGTCCCTCGGCCCAGCCCAGCACGGACCGGTCGCCGCTGATCCCGTGCACCGCGAAGCGGGCGAACAGCTCCTCGGCATACCAGCGGTCGGCCGGGGTCCGGGCGATCGCCGTACGGTGTCCCGGCTGACGGTACGCGAACGCGGTCAGATCCGCCGCGTCGCGCCACACGCTGACCGTGCCCTGCCAGCCGAGCGGCGCCTCGCCGACCCCGAACCGGGCGAGCAGCCCGGGCGCGGCGGCCACCTCGCCGGCCACCGCCGGGACGGCCCGCCAGAACCGGAGCGCGCGGGACGGGCGCAGCCGGGCCCGGGTCAGCGCGAGCACCATGCCGTCGTGCCGGCGGCCGGTCGGGACGAACGGGGTGCGGCCCGACCAGGTGCCCCGGCTGATCAGCGGCTCCAGGTCGATCCGGGCGTGACCCGTGGCGATCCGGTCCCAGGTGGGGAAACGTACCGGGGTGTCGCTCACCGTGAGCGCCGCCCACCTGGTCAGGTCGGCGTCGCCGGGGCCGAAGGTGGTGCCGGTCCCGGTGCCGAGGAACTTGCCGAACCGCAGGCCGGACAGGTGCCGGCGGGCGAAGGCCATGCGCAGCATCGCCGAGCCGACCGCGTGGCGGGGCACCCGCCAGACGTGCAGGGCGACGTCGGTCACCCCCGGGCCGGGCCGGTCGCGGTTCATTCCTTGGCGAGGCCGGTCGCGGTGAGGCTGGCGTCCCACAGGTCGGCGGCGAGTTTCGGGTCGCGGGCGTGCGCGGCCGGGCGGGTGACGGTGTGACCGACGTAGTACGCGCCGTTCTCCAGCTCGCCGGCCGGGGTGGTGAGCAGCCAGGTCAGCAGGTCACCCGCGGCCTCCGGGGAGACCAGGCCGGGAGCGTACTTGTAGAAGAGCCGGGTCAGCTTGCCGGCGCCGAAGTTGGTGCGGACCACGCCCGGGTGGAAGGACACGCTCAGCACGTCCGGCCAGCGGCGGGCGGCCTCGGCGGCAAACAGGATGTTGGCCGCCTTGCTGGCGCCGTAGGACCGCCAGGAACTGTACGACCGGAGGTCCTCGGCGAAGTTGGTGCCCGGCCGGCCCTGCACGTGCGCGCGGGAGGCGGTGGTCACCACCCGGGCGCCGGTCAGCCGCTCCCGCAGCAGGTGGGTGAGCAAGAACGGGGCCAGATGGTTGGCCTGCATGGTGGCCTCGTGACCGTCGACGGTCAGGTGGGCCCGGTTGATGATGCCGCCGGCGTTGTTGGCCAGCGCGTCGATCCGCGGGTAGTCGGCGAGCAGCCGGGCGGCCAGCTCGCGGACGTCGTCGAGCTGCTCGAAGTCGGCCCGGAAGTGTCGCGGCTCACGTCCACCGGCCTGCCGGACCTGGTCCACCGCGGCGGCCAGGCGACCGGTGTCCCGGCCCACCAGGATCACCTCGTCACCGCGGGCGGCCAGCTGTTTCGCGGCGGCCAGCCCGACACCGGAACTGCTACCGGTGATCACGATCGTTTGTGTCATGTCGCCTCCCAGCCCGCGAAGTGTCGCACTGCTAGTGCATCCTGGCATCTGCTGTTCTAGGAAGAGGGTGGCATGAGCACCGAGATCAACGTGCCAGCGGTGGTGGAGCCGGTCCGGGACCGGCCGTCGCAGCACGCCCTGCCCCGCTGGCTGCTGGCCCACCGCGTGCAGCCGGTCGGCCCCGAGGCGGAGAACCCCGCGCACGAGCAGGCCTGGTGGAAAGTGATGTGCCTGACCGGCGTGGACTATTTCTCCACGCTGTCGTACCTGCCGGCCATCGCGGCGCTCGCCGCCGGCGCGCTCTCCCCGCTCGCCACCCTGCTCATCGTGGCGCTGACCCTGCTCGGCATGCTGCCGATGTACCGGCGGGTGGCCAAGGAGAGCCCGCACGGGCAGGGCTCGGTGGCGATGCTGGAGAACCTGCTGCCGTTCTGGCGCGGCAAGATCTTCGTGCTGGTGCTGCTCGGTTTCGTCTGCACGTCGTGGGTCATCACGATCACGCTGTCCGCCGCCGACGCCACCGTGCACATGTCGGAGAACCCGTACCTGCCCGGCTTCCTGCACGGCCACCAGGTGCTGATCACCGTGGTCCTGCTGCTGATCCTGGGCTTCGTCTTCCTGCTCGGCTTCAGCGAGGCGGTCGGTGTCGCGATCCCGCTCGTCGCGATCTTCCTGCTGCTCAACGCGGTGGTCACCGTGGTCGGCTTGGCCGACGTCTTCGGCACCGAGGGCGCGCTGTCCACCTGGGTCGACCGGCTGACCGAGCACGGCAGCGGATTCCTCGACATCATCGGTCCGTCCATCCTGGCCTTCCCGGCGCTGGTGCTCGGGCTCTCCGGCTTCGAGACCGGGGTCAGCATGATGCCGCTGATCAAGGCCGACGGCATGGAGTCCCGGGTCCGCAACACACGCAAGCTGCTCACCACCGCCGCGGCGATCATGAGCGTCTACCTGATCGCCACCAGCTTCGTGACCACGGTGCTGATCCCGCCGCAGGAGTTCGAGCCGGGCGGCGAGGCGAACGGGCGGGCCCTGGCCTACCTGGCGCACGAGAAGCTCGGTGAGGTCTTCGGCACCGTCTACGACGTCAGCAGCATCCTGATCCTCTGGTTCGCCGGCGCCTCGGCGATGGCCGGCCTGATCAACATCGTGCCGCGGTACCTGCCCGGTTACGGCATGGCACCGGAGTGGGCCCGCGCGGTCCGGCCGGTCGTGCTGGTCTACACGGTGATCAGCGTCGGCATCACGATCGCCTTCGGTGCCGACGTGAACGCGCAGGCCGGGGCGTACGCGACAGGCATCCTGGCGATGATGGTCTCCGGCGCTGTCGCGGTGACCATCTCGGCGTTCCGGGCCGGCCAGCGCGGCGCCGCCGCCGGTTTCGGCGTGCTCACCCTGGTGCTGCTCTACGCCCTCGGCGACAACATCATCGAGAAACCGGACGGCATCGCGATCTCCGCGGTGTTCATCGCCGCGATCATCCTGATCTCGCTGGTCTCCCGGGTCACCCGGACCACCGAGCTGCGCGCCGAGCGGATCGAGTTCGACGAGCGGGCCCGGCAGTTCATCGCCGACTCGATCGAGCACGACGGCGAGCTGAACATCGTCGCCAACCAGCGGCAGGACGGCGACCAGGCGGAGTACGACGTCAAGGAGGGCGAGCAGCGGGGCATCAACCCGGTGCCCGGCCGGGCCGACATCATCTTCCTGGAGGTCGACGTGGTCGACCCGTCGGAGTTCAGCGATGTCCTCGAGGTGCACGGCGTCGAGGTCGGCGCGCACCGGATCCTGCGGGTGCAGAGCCCGGCCGTGCCGAACGCGATCGCCGCGGTGCTGCTCGCGCTGCGCGACGCGACAGGGGTGCGGCCGCACTGCTACTTCGAGTGGGCGGAGGGGAGCCCGCTCGGCCACCTGTTCCGCTACTTGCTGTTCGGGCGCGGCGACACGGCGCCGGTGGTCCGCGAGATCCTCCGGAAGACCGAGCCCGATCCGGAGCTGCGGCCCGGGGTCCACGTCGGCTGAGGCCGCGCACCACCCGGATCCCGCAGCGGGCCGGCCAGCGCCAGGGTGACGGCCACCGAGGCCGCCGCGAGCAGGGTGATCGCGGCGGCCGGCGAGGTCAGCTCGGCCAGCGATCCGGCCAGCGCCGCGCACACCGCCTGCATGGTGAGCATGCCCGAGGTGTGCAGGCCGAGCGCCTGCCCGCGGTGCTCGGCCGGGGTCAGCCCGACCAGCCGCTCCTGCAGCAGCAGGGTCGAGCAGTACCCGACCGCCGCCACCACGGTCAGCGCGGTCGCCACCGGCAGCGGCGGGTGCAGGCCATGCCTGCCGGCCCGCTTCTTCTCCTCCGGTCTCCCGGCTTCCGTCCGCTCTGTCGCCGGTGATCCATGCCGTCATCCGCGCATATCGGGCATCCCGCACGAGGGCGAGGTGTCGATCATTTGTTCGAAAAAGTGGGTGGCGTGGTGCCGTGAAGGTTGCGGTTTTGTCGTATGCGGGTGCTAGTCTTCGCTGTAGTTAGAACGGATGTTCGAAAGGCGTTCGTTCTGGCCCCCGGGAGCGTGTTTCGCGGCGCGTCTCCGGGAGCGGCACCCGCGAAGTGCCGCATGCGTGGTCCGGGCATTCGCGGGTTCGGGCCTCGTGACAAGGCAGGCCGCCGCTCACTGCCCCCGACCCCCGGTGGTGGGCGGCGGACCCGCCGGCAGTGTCCGGCCGGGTGTGGTGTGGGGAAGCTTCACATCCGGCCGGTCTGCGGCCGGGGCTCCTACTGCCCGTGGGGCCCCGGCACCCGGCCTTGTCGGCCGGCCCGGTCGTCCGGTCGCTCCACGGAGGTGGCGGCGGCTCGGTCCCGGGGCGGCTCAGGTGTGGCCCGTTGCGACTTCCTCCGCAGCGGTCCGGTTCGGCCAGCACGTCGGATGCGGAACAGGCGAGGAGAAACGAGCATGGCGAGCACCACGGCCCCCGGCCTAATGCCGGCTCCCGGCCCAGCCCACACACCCGGCGCGAGTGCTCGGGTGGAGGCGCCCACGGTTCCGGCGCACATGTTGCCGCATCGCACTCCCGCGCAGCTGTTGGCGATTGCCCGGCAGGGACTGGCCGAGGCGGCGCACACCACCCCCGACGGCCTGCGATACGCGGCGGCCCATCTGGCCGCCCTGCGCGCGGCCGCGGCTCTGCTCGCCGCCCGGGCCCGCCCGGCCGCACCCGGGCGGCGGACCAGGGCGACCAGCGTCTGGTCGCTGCTGGTGATGGTCGCGCCGGAGTTCGGCGACTGGGCCGGCTATTTCGCTCTCGGCGCCGGCAAGCGAGCGGCCGCCGAGGCCGGCATCCCGCACGTGGTGACCGCCCGTGAGGCAGACGACCTGCTGCGCGCGGCCGAGCAGTTCGTCACGGTGGCGGAGTCCTCCCTCGGCATGTCCTACCAGCCACCGCTGGCGGCCTGACCACTTAGGACGGCCGGTTCCGACGCCTTGGAACTCTCGATTCCGCCGGCTCGACGACCGACTGAGGAGCGGACAGGCGACCCCACCCACGACTTGAGCCTGACGAGGCGGCCCGCACGGGCGCTTTGCCGGGCCTGAAACCAGCATCAGCCCGGGGCTGAGCTCGGGTCGGAACCCGTGGTCCGGGCGGACTGGTCGAGACGGGCGCGGTTGCGGTCGAGGCCGCGTGGTCGGGATAGGGCGGTGGGGATGAGCCGCTGTGAGCCGGGTTGCTCGGGCGGACAGATGAGGTGAGCGGCTTCGGGCCGCGTGCGGTCTGAGGCGGCCGGGATGAGCGGCATCGGGCCGGGAGGTGCGGTTCGGGGCTGGATGTCGCCTGACCGGGGATGAGCGGGCCCGGGGCGGAGGGTGTCACCGCGGTTGGGATACACGGGGAACAGAGCGGGGCACGATGGCAGGGCGCATGATCAGCGGGACGGCTGCCCTCGCGGAACTGGTACGGCCGGCGAGCGGGGCGGCGGAGACCGGTGCGCACCGGATGTTGCCGGTGGCGGCCGAGCTGGGCAACCTGCTGCCCGGCGGCGGGCTGCGGCGGGGCAGCACGGTGGCGGTGGCCGGTGGCCGGGCCGCGCGGGCCGGTGGCGGGACCTCGCTGATGCTGGCCCTGCTCGCCGCCGCGTCCCGGGCCGGATCGTGGTGCGCGGTCGTCGGACTGCCGGCGCTCGGCGCGCTGGCCGCGGCGGAGACCGGCATCGTGCTGGAGCGGCTGGCGCTGGTGCCCGAGCCGGGACCGGACTGGCCGACCGTGGTGGCTGCCCTGATCGACGGCGTGGACGTGGTGGTCACGGCGGTGCCCGGGCCGGTGTCCGCGTCCATCGCCGGCCGGCTGGCCGCCCGGGCGCGGCAGCGGGGGAGCGTGCTGATGCCGTTCGGGGCCTGGTCCGGCGCTGACGTGACGCTGGAGGTCAGCCGGGGCTCGTGGGAGGGCCTCGGGGACGGCCGGGGCCGGCTGCGCCGCCGCGAGGTGACAGTGGTCGCCAGCGGCCGTGGCGCCGCCGCCCGCCCCAAGGAACTGACCCTCTGGATGCCCGGCCTGACCACTCGCCCGGACGCCACCCCGGCCACCGGTGCCAGCGCACCCCGGACCAGCCCGGACGCCCAGCCGATTCAGTCTCGCCCGCGGCATTCCGGCGGTCGGCCGATCCATGCTGTCCCGGCACCGGCCGGTGCGACCGCGCAGATTTTCCCGGCTCCCGCGGGGGCGGGTGCGGGCGAGAGCTGGGTGGGCGCGGCTGGGCAGGGGGTGGGTGCGGGCGAGAGCTGGGTGGGCGCGGCTGGGCAGGGGGTGGGTGCGGGCGGGAGCTGGGTGGGCGCGGCTGGGCAGGGGGTGGGTGCGGGCGGGAGCTGGGTGGGCGCGGCTGGGCAGGGGGCGGGTGCGGGCGGGAGCTGGGCGGGCGCGGCTGGGCAGGGGGCGGGCGCGGACGGGAGCCGGGTCGGTGAGGACGCTCGGCGGCTGCGTTCGGCTCGGTCTCAGGCGCAGCCGGTGTCCGGCGGCACGGTGCCGGTTGGTGACCGGCCCGCCGAGCGGGCCGGGAATGCGGGGCGGCGGCGGGCCGGCGGTGGCGGGAAGCGGCGGGAAGCGGCGACCGGGCCGGCGGCGGGTGTCTGAGGTGGGGGACGGGGTGCGGACGCTGCTGCTCTGGTGCCCGGACTGGCCGGTGGTGGCCGCGGAGATCGTGCTCGGGGTGCCGGCCGCGGAGCCGGTGGCGGTGTTCGCCGGGAACCGGGTGCTGGCCTGCTCCGAGGCGGCGCGGCGGGAGACCGTGCGGCGGGGGCTGCGGCGGCGGGACGCGCAGGGGCGATGCCCGCAACTGATCGTGGTGGAGCACGACCCGGGGCGGGACGCCCGGGCGTTCGAGCCGGTGGTGGCGGCGGTCGAGGAGGTGGCGGCCGGGGTCGAGGTGATCCGGCCGGGGGCGTGCGCGCTGGCGGCCCGGGGGCCGTCGCGGTACTACGGGGGCGAGGAGGCCGCCGCCGAGCGGATCGTCGAGCACGTCGCGCAGAGCTGCGCCGTGGAGAGCCAGGCGGGGATCGCGGACGGGGTGTTCGCGGCCGGGATCGCGGCGCGCAGCGGACGGATCGTGCCGCCGGGGGAGACGCCGGAGTTCCTGGCCGGCATGCCTGTCGAAGCCTTGGAGCGGCCGGAGCTCACCGACCTGCTGCGCCGGCTCGGGACGAAGACGCTGGGGGAGTTCGCCGCGCTGCCGTCCGGGGACGTGCTGACCCGGTTCGGGTTCGACGGGGCGCTGGCGCACCGGCTGGCCCGGGGCGGCGATCATCGGCCGCTCGCGGTTCGGCAGCCGCCGCCGGACCTGGCCGTCGAGGAGACCTACGACGAGCCGCTGGCGCGGGTGGACACCGCGGCGTTCGCCGGGCGGGTGCTGGCCGAGCGGCTGCACGAGCGGCTGGCCGGATACGGGCTGGCCTGCACCCGGCTCGGCGTCGAGGCGGTCACCGCGGACGGCCAGGAACTGCACCGGGTGTGGCGGCACGACGGGCTGCTCACCGCGGCCGCCATCGCCGAACGGGTGCGCTGGCAGCTGGACGGCTGGCTGACCGGGGCGCGCCGGAACGCCGCGGCCCGGCCGACGGCGGGCCTGGTCCGGCTGAGCCTGATCCCGGGCGGCATCCTGGCGCACGCCGGCCTGCAGCCCGGCCTGTGGGGTGACGCGGGTGCCGAGCGGGACCGCGCGCACCGGGCGTTCAGCCGGGTGCAGGGCCTGCTCGGCCCGGAAGCGGTGGTGACCCCGGTGCTCGGCGGCGGCCGCTCCGGGGACGACCAGGTCCGGCTGGTGCCGTGGGGCGACGAGCGCTCCCCGGCCCGTCCGGCCACCGTGCACGCCGATCCGATCCCGGACCTGCGCACCGTCCCGGTGCTGGACCGCGCCGTCGCCCCGGAGCTTCCCGGGATGCCCGCCAGGCGGTTCCCGGTGCCGGTCGCCCCGCTCAGCGTGATCACCGGAGGAGCGCGCGGAGGAGAGGCGCGCGAAGGAGGAGCACGCGGAAGAGAGGCGCGCGAAGGAGAGGTGCGCGAAGGAGAGGTGCGCGAAGGAGAGGCGCGCGAAGGAGAGGCGCGCGAAGGAGAGGCGGGAGAGGGAGAGGTGGGTGAGGCGCGACGGGGCGAGGGACACGACGCGGGACCGCCGGCGCGGCGTGAGGTGGTTGCCGCGTCACCGGGGGCGGATGCTCCAGGCGTACGAAAAAAGCACCCGGACCGCCGGAAAACCTCGCGCCCGCCGCTGCTCCCGCCCTGGCCGGGCCGCCTCCCCCGGCCGTCGCCCGCGATGGTGCTGCCGCAGCCGCTCCCGGCGGTGGTGCACGACGAGACCGGCCTGCCGGTCGGGGTGTCCGCGCGGCTCGAACTCACCGGCGTGCCCACCACCCTGACCGTCGACCGCTCCGCCCCGCTGCCGATCACCGGCTGGGCCGGGCCGTGGCCGGTCGACGAGCGCTGGTGGGCGCCGGAGGAGGCCCGCCGCCGGGCCAGGTTCCAGATGTGCCTGGCCGACGGCCGGGCGTTGTTGCTCGCGCTGGCCGCCGGCCAGTGGACGGTGGAGGCGATCTATGACTGACCGGGTGGGCCGATGAGTTTCCACAATCCGGAGCGGCCGTGGGCCGAGATGGAGCGGGTGCTGTCCGGAAAGGCACGGGATCTCTGGTCGGCTCCCGGTCCCCGGCAGGTCGTCGACCCGATCGCGGCGGAGGCGGACGGCGGGGACGCTCCGGCCTGGACCCGCAAGCGGGAGCCCTACCAGGCACCGGCCCTGATCCGCACGAGGTCCGCAGTCGACTACGCCGAGCTGCACTGCCACACCAACTTCAGCTTCCTGGACGGCGCCAGCCATCCCGAGGAACTGGCCGAGGAGGCCGCCCGGCTCGGCCTGACCGGCCTGGCCGTCACCGATCACGACGGTTTCTACGGCGTGGTGCGCTTCTCCCAGGCGGCCCGCGAGCTGAGCCTGCCCACCATCTTCGGTGCCGAGCTGTCGCTGGGCCTGACCCGTCCGCAGAACGGCGAGCCGGACCCGGAGGGCACCCACCTGCTCGCCCTGGCGCACGGGCACGAGGGCTACGCCCGGCTGGCCCGGGTGATCTCCGAGGCCCAGCTCGCTGGCGGGGAGAAGGGCAAGCCCGAGTACGGCAGCCTGGAACAGGTCGCCGAGACGCTGAAGGACCACGTCCTGGTGCTGACCGGCTGCCGCAAGGGCGTGGTCCCGCGGGCGCTGGCCACCGAGGGGCACGCCGCGGCCGGCTGGGAGCTGGACCGGCTGGTCGACCTGTTCGGCTCCCCGAACGTGGCGGTCGAGCTGACCGACCACGGCGACCCGTACGACGCGGACTACAACGACGCCCTGTTCGGCCTGGCCAGGCAGCGCGCGCTGGAGGTGGTGGCGACCGGCAACGTGCACTACGCCACCCCGTCGAGGCGCCGGCTGGCCACCGCGCTGGCCGCCGTCCGGGCCCGCCGCAGCCTGGACGAGATGGACGGCTGGCTGCCCGCTGCCGGCACCGCCCACCTGCGCAGCGGCGCCGAGATGGCCCGCCGGTTCGCGGACTATCCGGGCGCGGTGGCGAACGCCGCGATGTACGGCGACGGCCTCGCCTTCAACCTCGACCTGGTCGCCCCCAAGCTCCCCGACTACGGGGTGCCGCCGGGGCACACCGAGATGAGCTGGCTGCGCGAGCTGACCATGCGAGGCGCCCGGGAGCGGTACGGCGAGCACCACCCGAAGGCCTACCGGCAGCTCGAATACGAACTGCGGATGATCGAGGAGCTGGGTTTCCCCGGCTACTTCCTGGTCGTCTACGACATCGTCCAGTTCTGCCGCGAGCAGCACATCTACTGCCAGGGCCGGGGATCGGCGGCCAACTCGGCGGTCTGCTACGCCCTGTGGATCACCAACGTCGACGCGGTCGAGTACAACCTGCTCTTCGAACGCTTCCTCGCCCCGGAACGCGACGGCCCGCCGGACATCGACGTGGACATCGAGTCGGACCGCCGCGAGGAGGTCATCCAGCACGTCTACCAGAAGTACGGCCGGGAGCACACCGCCCAGGTCGCCAACGTGATCTCCTACCGCCCCCGGTCGGCGGTCCGGGACATGGCTCGCGCGTTCGGCTTCTCGGCCGGTCAGCAGGACGCCTGGAGCAAGCAGATCGACCGCTGGGGTGACGTGGCGACAGCTGACAGCGAGCTGCCCGAGCAGGTCGTGGAGTTCGCCAACGCGGTCCAGAACTTCCCCCGCCACCTGGGCATCCACTCCGGCGGCATGGTGATCTGCGATCGCCCGATCATCGAGGTCTGCCCGGTGGAGTGGGGCCGGATGCCGGGCCGCACCGTGCTCCAGTGGGACAAGGACGACTGCGCGGCCGTCGACCTGGTCAAGTTCGACCTGCTCGGGCTCGGCATGCTCTCCGCGCTGCACTACGCCTACGACATGATCGAGGACGAGCTGGACATCGGCACGATGCCGCTCGACGACCCCGAGGTCTACGCGATGCTCCGCCGGGCCGACTCGGTCGGGGTGTTCCAGGTGGAGAGCCGGGCCCAGATGGCGACGCTGCCCCGGCTCAAGCCGGACTGCTTCTACGACCTGGTGATCGAGGTGGCGCTGATCCGGCCGGGGCCGATCCAGGGCGGGTCGGTGCATCCGTACATCAGGCGCAAGAACGGCCTGGAGAAACCGGACGTCCCGCACCCGCTGATGAGGAACGCGCTGGCCAAGACGCTCGGGGTGCCGCTGTTCCAGGAGCAGCTGATGCAGCTGGCCATCGACGTGGCCGGTTTTGATCCGTCCGAGGCGGACCAGTTGCGCCGCGCCATGGGCGCCAAGCGCTCGGTGGAGAAGATGGACCGGATCCGCCGCCGGCTCTACCAGGGGATGGCCGGCAACGGGATCACCGGCGAGCTGGCCGACGACCTGTTCCACAAGCTCTCCGCGTTCGCCAGTTACGGCTTCCCGGAGAGCCACGCGATGAGCTTCGCCTATCTGGTGTACGCGAGCGCCTGGCTGAAGCGGTACCACCCGGCGGCGTTCTGCGCGGCACTGCTGAACGCCCAGCCGATGGGCTTCTACTCGCCGCAGACCCTGGTCGACGACGCGCGCCGGCACGGGGTCGAGGTGCGCCGCCCGGACATCAACCGGAGCGACGCGATGGCCACCCTGGAGACCACGCCGGAGACCCGGTGGCGGTCCGGGCCGGGGGAGCCGCCGCACGCCTGGGGACTGGGCGGCCCGGCGGTCCGGCAGGGGCTGAAGGCGGTCCGGACGATCGGCGAGGAGCTGGCCGAGCGCATCGAGATGGAGCGGCGGGCGTACGGGCCGTACCGGTCGATGACCGATCTGGCCCGGCGGACCGGTTGCTCGACCGCGCACCTGGAAGCGCTCGCCACCGCCGACGCCTTCGCGAGTTTCGGCCTCTCCCGGCGCGAGGCGCTGTGGGCCGCCGGGGCGGCCGCCCAGGACAAGCCGGACCGGCTGCCGGGGACGGTGACCGGCACCGAGGCGCCGATGCTGCCCGGGATGAGCGAGGTGGACAAGCTGGTGGCGGACGTCTGGGCGACCGGGTTGTCCCCGGAGACGCACCCGGCCCGCTTCCTCCGGGAGCAGCTGACGCGGGCCGGGGCGCTGCGGATCGACGAACTGGCCGGGATGGAGGCGGGCAGCCGGGTCCGGGCCGGCGGGATCGTGACGCACCGGCAGCGGCCGGCCACCGCGGGTGGGGTGACGTTCGTGAACCTGGAGGACGAGACCGGGATGCTGAACGTGACCTGCTCGGCCGGGCTGTGGCTGCGGTACCGGCGGGTGGCGCGGAGCAGTGCGGCGCTGCTGGTGCGGGGAAAGCTGGAGAAGGTGGAGGGGGTGCTGAACCTGGTGGCGGACCGGCTGGACGCGCTCACGCCGCCAGTGACGCCGGCTTCACGCGACTTCCGGTGATTTGCCGGAAATTCTGGGTTTGATGGCATAAGGTGCGCTACCAAGAACCGACGGGGAGTGCACCATGCTGTTCCAGATCTGCGCCGGCCTCACCGCGGTAGTGGCCACCGCCGCGCCGGTGAGCGCCGCCACCCAGCCGCGGCCGGCCGCCGGCACCCGGCTCGTCCTGGCCTACGCGGCCGAGGCCGGCTTCGCCACGGCGGTCAAGCTCACCTGCGACCCGGACGGCGGCGGCCACCCGCAGCCGGCACAGGCCTGCGCCGCGCTCACCCGGGTCAGGGCGAACCCGGCCCGGCTCAAACCGGCCGACCGCTACTGCTTCCTGCTCTACAAGCCGATCACCGCACGGCTGACCGGCACCTGGCGGGGACGCTCGGTGACGTGGGCGCACACCTACGGCAACAGTTGCGAGATGAATCGCGCCACCGGCGTCCTGTTCGATTTCTAGGCTTGTCCCGGCCGATAGGCTGCCGGGGTGGACACCGCAATCGCACGAACCGGCCGGCCGCTCGTCACCGCCCGCACCGCGGCGGTCTGGGCCGTCCTGCGCCGTGAGCTGGACCGGCACGCCGGCCGTGAGCTGACAGTCCTCGACGTCGGCGGTGGCACCGGCGGGTTCGCCGTGCCGCTGGCCGAGGCCGGGCACGCCGTCACCGTGATCGACGCCAGCCCGGACGCCCTCGCCGCCCTGACCCGCCGCGCCGCCGACGCCGGCGTGGCCGACCGGGTGCGCGCCGTGCAGGGTGACGGCGACGCGCTCGCCGGGCTGGTCGAGCCGGGCAGCGCCGACCTGATCCTGTGTCACGCCGTGCTCGAGGTGGTCGACGACCCGGCCGCCACCGTCGCCGCGATCGCCGGCGCGCTGCGGCCCGGTGGCGCGCTCAGCCTGCTGGTCGCCAGCCGCGCCGCCGCGATCCTGGGCCGCGCCGTGAACGGGCATCTGCGGGCGGCGTCCGCCCTGGTCACCGACCCGGAGGGCCGTTCCGGCCCGCGCGACACGCTGCGCCGGCGCTACGACGCGGAGACCGCTGCCGCGGTGCTGCGCGGTGCCGGGCTGGAGGTCGAGGAGACGCACGGCGTACGGGTGGTCGCCGACCTGCTGCCGGCCGCCGTCGTCGAGGAGGACCCGCAGGTGGTGCTGGACCTGGAGCTGGCGCTGAGCGCCCGGCCGCCGTTCCGGGACATCGCCTCCCAGCTGCATCTGTTCGCCCGCCGGCCATGATCGAGCTGCCCGACGACGGGCTGCACCCGGACGCGTTGCGGCTGCTCCGCCCGGCCTACGGCACCGCCAGCCTGGCCGACCTGCTGCCCAGCGTGAGCGCCGTGCTCGGGGTGCCGGGCGCGGCCGACGTGCTCGGCCTCGGCGCCCGCCTGGACGGGGTCGACAAGATCGCGGTGCTGCTGGTCGACGGGCTGGGCGCCTATCAGCTGCCGCTGGCCGCACCGCACGCGCCGGTCCTCGCCGACCTGGCCGCCGGCGGGCGCGGGCACGCCGGCACGCTGACCGCGGGGTTTCCGTCGACCACCCCGGTCAGCCTGGTCACCCTCGGCGCGGGGGTGGCGCCCGGGGCGCACGGCGTGCTGGGCTTCACCGTCCGCCGCCCGGACGGCCGGCCACTCACCCACATCTCCTGGGGCGACGATCCCGACCCGCGGCAGTGGCAGCCGGTGCCGACCCGGATGGAGCTCGCGGCGGCGGCCGGGGTGCGGGTCACGGTGGTCAGCCGGCCGCAGTTCGAGGGCAGCGGCCTCTCGCTCGCCGCGAACCGGGGCGGGGTCTACCGCGGCGCCGCGGACGGCGCGGCGGTCGCCGACGAGATGCTGGCCGCGCTGCGCGAGGCGGACGGCCCCGCGCTGGTCTACGGGTACCACCCGGATCTCGACCACTTCGGGCACGAGGACGGCGTCGGCTCGGAGAGCTGGCGGGAAGCTGCCCGCGGGGTGGACAAGCTGCTCGACCGGGTGGTGCACGGGCTGCCGCCGCGTTCCGCGCTGCTGGTGGTCGCCGACCACGGCCAGCTCAACGTGCCGGCGGAGGGGCGGCGGGACATGGCCGCGATCCCGGAGCTGAGCGACGGGGTGATCGGGGTGGCCGGCGAGCCCCGGGTGCGCTATCTCTACGCCGCCGACGGGGCGCTCGACGACGTGCTGGCCAACTGGCGCGGGGTGTTCGGCGACGAGGCCTCGGTGCTGACCCGCGCGGCGGCGATCGAGGCGGGCTGGTTCGGGCCGGTGCCGGACGGGCACGCCGACCGGATCGGGGACGTCGTGGTGCTCTGCTGGGGGCGGACGGTGTCGGTGGCGTCCGGCTGGGAACCGGTCAAAGCCAGGCAACTGGTGGCATACCACGGGTCGGCCACCGCTGCCGAGATGACGGTTCCGCTGCTGATCGTCAGGTGACACGGATATCCGTATCACTCGATGTCGTCGAAGCGTTCACCTGCCGTAACGATGCAGGTGAGCCGGGCTTTTCGGACGAATCGATCTTCCGGGGCCGGAAAATCACCCGCACTCGGCCGTCGTCCCGCTTTCCGACCCGCCAACCCCCTCGTAGACTTGCGTGGTAAGGCAGCCGACGGCTGCCCCGGCCCCACGCGGGCCGGACTTGCGCCCGGGGAGGAAAGCCGTGCCGCTCTCGGAGCACGAGCAGCGGCTGTTCGATCAGATCGAGCGGTCGCTTGCCGAGGACCCCAAATTCGCCTCGGCTGTGCGGGCCAGCGACCCGCGTTTCCATGCACGGCGCCGGCTCATCATCGCCGCGTTCGTGATCGTGCTTGGTCTGGCCCTCGTTGTTTACGGGACGGTCGCCAGCAACACCCTGCTCGGCGTCGCCGGCTTCGTCGTGATGCTCGGCTCGGCCGCCTTCGCGATGCAGTCGCGCAAGCGCGGCCAGGCCCCTGACCTCAGGTCGGTCGGCGGCACCGCATCCCGGCGCACGCGATCCGGACGCCGGGGTAACGGTGGGTTGCTCGACCGGCTGGAGGACCGCTGGAAGCAGCGGCCGGAGGGGCATCGCTGACGGCACCGGCCGACATCGATCGACGGCGGCCATCGGCCGCCGTCGCCATTTCCCCGCTGTTCTCTCCCGGCAGCGGCGCCTCGCTGCCCTTTTTCGGTACGCCCTGAGCACCGCTCCCACCCGGCGTTGACGGTCTCGTTCTTCGACGGTGCCGTCCTCACCCGGTGTTGACGGTCTTGTTCGTCGACGGTGCCGTCCTCACCCGGTATTGACGGTCTCGTTCGACGGCGCCGCCGGGCTTCCCCGCCTCGCTCGCCGCCCAGCTCCCGGCTGCCCGCGAACCCGCCCAGCTGGCGCCCACGGTGGTGTCGCGGGCGTGGTTGCCACCGTGACGGCCAGCCGTGGGTGGTGGGCTGGCGCCCACGGTGGTGTCGCGGGCGTGGTTGCCACCGTGACGGCCAGCCGTGGGTGGTGGGCTGGCGCCCACGGTGGTGTCGCGGGCGTGGTTGCCACCGTGACGGCCAGCCGTGGGTGGTGGGCTGGCGCCCACGGTGGTGTCGCGGGCGTGGTTGCCACCGTGACGGCCAGCCGTGGGTGGTGGGCTGGCGCCCACGGTGGTGTCGCGGGCGTGGTTGCCACCGTGACGGCCAGCCGTGGGTGGTGGGCTGGCGCCCACGGTGGTGTCGCGGGCGTGGTTGCCACCGTGACGGCCAGCCGTGGGTGGTGGGCTGGCGCCCACGGTGGTGTCGCGGGCGTGGTTGCCACCGTGACGGCCAGCCGTGGGTGGTGGGCTGGCGCCCACGGTGGTGTCGCGGGCGTGGTTGCCACCGTGACGGCCAGCCGTGGGTGGTGGGCTGGCGCCCACGGTGGTGTCGCGGGCGTGGTTGCCACCGTGACGGCCAGCCGTGGGTGGTGGGCTGGCGCCCACGGTGGTGTCGCGGGCGTGGTTGCCACCGTGACGGCCAGCCGTGGGTGGTGGGCTGGCGCCCACGGTGGTGTCCCGGGCGTGGTTGCCACCGTGACGGCCAGCCGTGGGTGGTGGGCTGGTGCTCACGGTGGTGTCCCGGGCGTGGTTGCCACCGTGACGGCCAGCCGTGGGTGGTGGGCTGGTGCTCACGGTGGTGTCCCGGGCGTGGTTGCCACCGTGACGGCCAGCCGTGGGTGGTGGGCTGGTGCTCACGGTGGTGTCCCGGGCGTGGTTGCCACCGTGACGGCCAGCCGTGGGTGGTGGGCTGGCGCTCACGGTGGTGTCGCGGGCGCGGAAACCACCGTGACGGCCAGCTGCGAGGCGGGCCCCGCCCCCTGCTGAGGGCGGGGCCTTGCGATCAGCGGGCGCGGTTCAGCAGCCGCCGCGGGTTGAACCGGGCCATCCCGTCCCGCGCGCGGCTCGCCGCCTCCATGGTCCGGGTACCGCCCTCGGCCAGCGCCAGCCGCCACCCCAGGATGATCGACGGCGGCAGCAGCACCGCCCGCAACCGGACCCGCGCCGTCGCCGAGTGCGACAACCCGGCCCGCACCTGCCGCAGCGCCGTCGTCAGCTCGGCACCCTGCATCGGCTGCCGGGCATACCGCGCCCGCTCCTCGGCACTGCCCAGCAGCTCCGCGGCCGCGGCCGGCTCGGCCCCCAGGACGCCCTCCTTGACCAGGCGCTGCGCGGTGACCCGCGGTGTCTCGGTGAGATCGACAGCGATCTTGAAGTCGACCATCGTGTCGATCAGCTCGTCCCAGGCCGCGTGCGCGTCCGCCCGTGCCCGCACCGCGTCGCCGGTCACCTCGATGCCGGTGACCGCACCGGCTGTACCGGGCAGTCCCGGATCCGCCGTCGCCACCGCGGGCGGCGAACCGGCCGTCGCGTTGTTCCGCTGGCGTCGCAGCAGGACCCGGCGCAGGGCCGGGACCATCAGCAGCGCGAGCAGCGTGAAGACCGCGATGGCGATCAGCAGGCCGGTCCAGTTGTCCTGGTCGGGGGCGACGCCACCGGCCAGGCCGGGGTTGCCGCCGTCGCTGCCCGGGTCCGGTTTCTGCGCCCTGCCCGCCGCCACCGACGAACCGGGACCCGGCGCCGCCGAGCCGGTGGCGGCGGCGGTCGGCGAGGCCGTCCGTTCGGTGTCCGGTGCCCAGTCCGAGCGGGCCGCGCCGGTCACCCCGGCCGCCGGTGTCGCGTCGAACGGGATCCAGCCGAAGCCGTCCAGGTAGACCTCGGTCCAGGCGTGCGCGTTCCGGTTGGTGATGGTGTACGTGTCGTTGTCCTTGGTGCCCCGGGTGAAGCCGAACGCCACCCGGGCCGGGATCCCGGCCGCCCGCACCATCCACGCCATCGCCGTCGCGTACTGCTGGCAGAACCCCTGCTTGTTACGCAGGAACGACTCGATGGCCGGCATGTTGGCGGTGGACGGGACGCTGGTGGTGTACGAGAACCCGTACTTCGTGGAGAACGACTCGTAGATCGCCCGCACCTTGTCGTACTCGGTGGTCCTGCCCCGGGTCAGCTCCCGCACCCGCTGGCTCACGTAGTTGTTGCGCGGGACCTCGGTGAGCACCCGGAGGTTGCTGTTCTCCGGCAGCGGCTCGGCCTCGCGCAGCTGTTTCGGCGTGTACTCCGGTCGCAGGTAGTCGATCGAGTACTTCTGCTTGCTGGTGGTGACCCGGCTGGAGTACAGCACCTGCTGGTTGGGGTCGAACGCCCAGCTGCCGGAGAGACCACCGATGGTGACCGGGTAGGCGTAGACCGGCGCCATCGTCTGCTTCAGCTGATCGGTGATCTCGATGTCCGCGTGGTACTGCTGGTAGGAGACCGCGGAGCCGACGCTCGGGTTCGGCAGGCTGCCCTTGTCGAGCGTGTTCCCGTTCGGCGCCTGGTTGCCGGAGCCGTCCTCGGTGAGCTGGTCGGCCACGCCGAACCGCAGGTAGAACGGCTCCTTCTCGGTGGTCCTGACCTTCAGCAGGGTGACCGTGTCGGTCCGGTTGAGCTGGCCGGTGAGCGAGGCATACAGGTTGATCCGGCCGCCGCCGCCCTTGCCGAGCCCGCCGCCGACCCCGCTGCCGTTCTGCGTCAGCTGGGAGAGCAGGCCACCGGAGACGGTCGGCACGATCAGCGGCAGCAGCACCGCCACCACCACGCCGACCAGGCCGAGCCGCCGGCCGGCCGCGGCCAGCGGGGACGGCTCCCAGACGTCCACGTCCCGGCCGTCGCCGGTGAACCGGCGGCCGAACCGGCGGACCCGGTCCACGTTGTCGGCGACCAGCAGCCAGAGGTAGCCGCAGGCGCCCACGATGAACGGGGTGACCGGCACGCTGTCCAGATAGACGGCGACCGGGATGGAGTAGATCGCCAGCATCGGCAGGCCGGCCAGCGCCGGCCTGCGGAACACCGCGGTGAGCAAGTCCACCACGATGGCGACGGCGCCGATGCCGGCCGCCGCGACGAACAGCAGGCCGTCCCGGTTCGGCACCGGCACCGCGTACTGCCTGGTGTCCTGCCCGGCCTGCTGGACCAGGTCGGCGAAGTGGGCGAAGGTCGCCGGCATCGGCACCAGCATCTCGTGCCCGCTCGGGAAGATCCAGGTCAGCGTGACGACCAGGCCGACCACCATGCCCAGCGCCTGGGCCCAGCTCGGGAAGCGCAGCGTCCGGGTGAGCACCGCGGCCCCGGCCACCATGATCACCGTGAGCAGCACCTGGAGCAGCCAGGTCCACGAGGCGAAGATCGCCGACAGCGGCGCCGAGGCCAGCAGGGTGGCGCCGGCCGCGACCAGGCCGAGACGACGACGGCCGGTCATCGGATCACCCCGCCCACGGTCTCGGCCATCGCCGCCCGGTACGCGAAGCCCTGCGATCCGCGGCCCACCGTGGGCCACAGCGCCGGCAGCGTCTCGCCGTGCGACACCGGCACCGACCGCCAGCCGCTGCGCACCAGCGCGAGCGAGGCGGCGGCGTGCTCGCGATCGGACTCCTGCCGGTCGCCCGGCGTCATCGGGATCCAGGTGCAGCTGTCGATGGCGAACCCGATGCAGGTCGCGCCGTTGCCGCGCAGGCCGGAGAGCAGGTGCGCCTCGGCAGTGGTGAGGGTGCCGAACAGCCCGATCACCAGGCCGCCGTCGGACCGCCGGCGGACCTGCTCGACCAGCGCCGCCACGTCACCGGTGGAGGCCAGCTTGACGTCCGCCAGGGTGTCCAGGATCAGGCCCTCGCCGCCGGCCTCGGCCGCGTCGATGTCGATCCCGGTGCCGGTCACCAGGCGCAGCTTGTAGCCCGCCTCGCGCAGGTGCACCGCGACGCTGGCGGCCGCCGAGACCGCCCACTCGAAGCTGGCCGTCGGGCCCTCGCCGCGGTGCGCGTGTGCCCGGGTGTCCAGCACCACGGTGGCCCGGCTGTCCCAGGGTTGCTCCTCGCGGCGGACCATCAGCTCGCCGGTGCGCGCGGTGGACCGCCAGTGCACCCGGCGCAGGTCGTCGCCGCGGCGGTACTCCCGGGTGGCGGCGTCGTCCTCGCCGTGCACCGCCACCGAGCGGGCCCGGCTGTCCCCGGTGCCGGCGTACTCCCCGGCCAGCCGCACCCGGGGGAGCGGCAGCACCTGCGGGATCACGGTGAGCTGGTCGACGCTGGGGAACGAGCGGGTCAGCTCGCACAGCCCGAACGGATCGGTCAGCCGGACCACCAGCGGACCGATCGGGTACCTGCCGCGCACGTCGGCGCGCACCGTGTATGCCACCGAGCTGGCCTGGTGCGCGCCGAGCCGCTCCAGCACCACGCGCGGGCGGCTGCCCAACGCGTACGGCAGGCGGTCCTCCAGCAGCATGGTGCCGGTGGGCAGCCGGGAGAGGTTCTGTAGTCGCAGGATGACCCGCGCGCTGGAGCCGACCGGGGCCCGGCCCGGCTCCAGCGACCTGGTGCAGGCCAGTTTGTAGCGGCTGCGGCCGACGTACGCCGCGGCCAGCAGCGGCAGCGTGGCCAGCAGCACGGCGACCCGCAGCAGGTCACGCTCGCCGAGCACCAGGGCGGAGATCCCGGCCGCGATCGCCGCGGCCAGGAACGAGCGGCCGCGCGTGGTGAGCCCCCGCAGCGCCTCCCGCATGGTCACCGCCCCCGGGACTCGTACGGCGCGCGGCCGTCCCGGGCGTCGTACGGGTTCCGGTTCGCCTGCGGGATCGGCAGCCGGTGCACGATCTCCGAGACGATGGTGTCGGTGGTCCGCCGGTTGAGCTGCGCGTCGGCCGTCGGGATGAGACGGTGGGCGAGCACCGGCACGGCCAGCGCCTGCAGGTCGTCGGGGAGGACGTAGTCGCGGCCCTCCAGCGCGGCGACCGCCTTGGCGGTGCGCAGCAGCTGCAGGGTGGACCGCGGGGACGCGCCGAGGCGGATCTCCGGGGCCTCCCGGGTCGCGGTGACCAGGGCGATCGCGTACTGCTGGACGGCGTCGGCGGCGTGCACCGCGCGAGCCGTCTCGATCAGCCGGCGGACCAGCGCGGCGTCGGCCACCGCGCGGATGTCGTTGAGCGGGTCGTGGTCGCCGTGCAGGCCGAGCATGGCCAGCTCGGCGCGGGGGTCCGGGTAACCCATCGCGATCCGGGCGGTGAACCGGTCCCGCTGCGCCTCCGGCAGCGGATAGGTGCCCTCCATCTCGATCGGGTTCTGCGTGGCCACCACCATGAACGGCGCCTGCAGCTCGTAGGTCGTGCCGTCGACGGTGACCTGCCGCTCCTCCATGCACTCCAGGAGGGCGGACTGGGTTTTCGGCGAGGCACGGTTGATCTCGTCGCCGACCACCAGGTTGGCGAAGACGGCACCCGGCTTGAACTCGAAGTCCCGGGTCTCCTGGTTGTAGACGCTCACCCCGGTGACGTCACTGGGCAGCAGGTCCGGGGTGAACTGGATCCGGCGCACCGAGCAGTCGATCGAGCGGGCGAGGGCCTTGGCGAGTTTGGTCTTGCCGACGCCCGGCACGTCCTCGATCAGCAGGTGCCCCTCGGCGAGCAGAACCGCGAGGGCCAGCCGCACCGTCGCGCTCTTGCCCTCGATGACCTGCTCGATGTTGGCCATGATGGCTTGCGTCGCGGCGCGGAACTCGGCGCTGGTCAGCGGTCCTGTCGGCTCGCCCCAGGTCGGCGTTGTCACGGGCTTCCTCCCAGTAGTACGTACTCCGAAGGCGGATCACCCACCGTCAGGGCACCCCAAGGTTGCGGGCGCCCAGCGGCCGTGGGCCTCCGGCGCTCGCCGCCCGTCCTGACAGGTTATCCCCGGATGTACATCCCTCCGAAAGGCCGGAACGCAAGGGCTTTCGAGAAAACGGAGCAAACATGGTCCATTTACCGACGGTGATCGGCTTTCGGACCGATTCGGTACCCGGCGGCATACCGGTCGCCGTGCGTGACGGCGGGCGGGTATCATGGCGCGCATGGCTCGGTCTGTTCTGCTCCTTAGCCGGCCGCGCTGAACCGTCATCGGTACAGTGCGGCGCCCCCTCCTGTGTGAGGGGCTTTTTTATGCCCTTCGCCTCCGCCGGCGCCAGGCGCCGGTGCGAGTCGCGGCCGGAGCGCGAACCCCACCAGCCCACTGACGTAGACGAGATGGTGAAGATGAGCGAGACCGAGAACCCGTTCCGTTACACCGCCGCGATGGCCGGCGAGATGGAGCTGCGCTGGCAGCAGTACTGGGCGGAGAACGGGACGTTCCACGCGCCCAACCCGGTCGGCGAGCTGGCCGACCCGGACCACCCGCGCGCCGGCGCTCCGAAACTGCACGTGCAGGACATGTTCCCGTACCCGTCCGGCGCCGGCCTGCACGTGGGGCACCCGCTGGGCTACATCGGCACCGACTGCTACACCCGCTACCAGCGGATGGCCGGCTTCAACGTGCTGCACCCGATGGGCTTCGACGCGTTCGGCCTGCCCGCCGAGCAGTACGCGGTGCAGACCGGCACCCACCCGGCGGTGACCACGGCGGCCAACGTCGACAGGTACCGGCAGCAGCTGCGCCGCCTGGGCCTGGCGTACGACGACCGCCGCTCGTTCTCCACCACCGACCCGGAGTACTACCGCTGGACCCAGTGGATCTTCCTGCAGGTCTTCAACTCCTGGTTCGACCCGGAGCTGAACAAGGCCCGGCCGATCGCCGAGCTGATCGCCGAGTTCGAGTCCGGCGCGCGCGGGCCGGAGTGGGCCGGCCTGTCCGCCACCGAGCGGCGCAAGGTGATCGACGGGTACCGGCTGGCCTACATGAGCGAGGCCCCGGTCAACTGGTGTCCCGGCCTGGGCACCGTGCTGGCCAACGAGGAGGTCACCCCGGAGGGCCGGTCCGAGCGGGGCAACTTCCCGGTCTTCCAGCGCAGCCTGAAGCAGTGGATGATGCGGATCACCGCGTACGGTGACCGGCTGGTCGACGACCTGGACGTGCTGGACTGGCCGGAGCCGGTCAAGCTGATGCAGCGCAACTGGATCGGCCGCTCCCGGGGGGCGCACGTCCACTTCGCGGCCGGCGACGACCGGATCACGGTGTTCACCACCCGCCCGGACACCCTGTTCGGCGCCACCTACATGGTCCTGGCCCCGGAGCACGAGCTGGTCGCCACGATCGTGCCGGCCGAGTGGCCCGCCGGTACCCACGAGTCCTGGAAGGTCGCCGCCACCCCGGGCGAGGCCGTCGCCGCCTACCAGGCGACGGCAGCCGCCAAGACCGAGGAGGAGCGGACCGCCGAGGGCAAGGTGAAGACCGGCGTCTTCACCGGCGCCTACGCGGTCAACCCGGTCAACGACGAGCGCATCCCGGTCTTCATCGCCGACTACGTGCTGGCCGGCTACGGCACCGGCGCGATCATGGCGGTGCCCGGCCACGACCAGCGCGACTTCGAGTTCGCCACGGTCTTCGAGCTGCCGGTGGTCCGGACCATCGCCACCCCGGACGGCTTCGAGGGCGCCTACGTCGGCGACGGCGAGGTGATCAATTCCGGCTTCCTGGACGGCCTGACCAAGGACGACGCCAAGGCCGCGATGATCGCCTGGCTGGAGGAGCACGGCAAGGGCGCCGGCGCCACCACCTACCGCCTGCGCGACTGGCTGTTCAGCCGGCAGCGGTACTGGGGCGAGCCGTTCCCGATCGTCTACGACGAGACCGGCCTGCCGATCGCGCTGCCCGACTCGATGCTGCCGGTCGAGCTGCCCGAGGTCGACGACTTCTCGCCGCGCACCTTCGACCCGGACGACGCGGACACCGAGCCGGAGACCCCGCTGTCCCGCAAGAAGGACTGGGTGCAGGTCGAGCTGGACCTGGGTGACGGTCCCAAGACGTACACCCGGGAGACCAACACCATGCCGCAGTGGGCCGGCTCCTGCTGGTACGAACTGCGCTACCTGGACCCGCACAACGACAAGGTGCTGGTCGACCCGGCCAACGAGGCGTACTGGATGGGCCCGCGCTCGGCGACCGACGCCGGTGGTGTCGACCTGTACGTGGGCGGCGTCGAGCACGCCGTGCTGCACCTGCTGTACGCCCGCTTCTGGCACAAGGTGCTGTTCGACCTGGGCCACGTCTCGTCCTTCGAGCCGTTCCGCAAGCTGTTCAACCAGGGCTACATCCAGGCCTACGCGTTCCGCGACGCCCGTGGCGTGGTGGTGCCGGCCGAGGAGGTCGTCGAGCGCGACGGCAAGTGGTACTACGGCGACCAGCAGGTCAGCCGCGAGTACGGCAAGATGGGCAAGTCGCTGAAGAACGTGGTGACCCCGGACGAGATGTGCGAGCAGTACGGCGCCGACACGTTCCGGGTCTACGAGATGGCGATGGGCCCGCTGGACGTCTCCCGGCCCTGGGAGACCCGGGCGGTGATCGGGTCGCAGCGCTTCCTGCAGCGCGTCTGGCGTCTGGTGGTCGACGAGGAGACCGGCGCGATCCGGGTCACCGACGAGCCGCTGGACGCCAAGACCCGCAAGATCCTGCACCGGGTCATCGCGGGTGTCCGGGAGGACATGGAGGAGCTGCGGTTCAACACCGCGATCGCCAAGCTGATCGAGCTGACCAACGCGCTGACCCCGCTGCCGGTGGTCTCCCGGGAGGCCGTCGAGCCGCTGGTGCTGATGCTGTCCCCGTTCGCCCCGCACCTGGCCGAGGAGCTGTGGAGCAAGCTGGGCCACATCGGGACGCTGGCCTACGCCGACTTCCCGCAGGCCGACCCGGCGCAGCTGGTGGCCGACTCGATCACCTACCCGGTGCAGGTGAACGGCAAGGTCCGCGGCCGGGTCGAGGTCGCCCCGGACACCCCGGAGGAGGAGGTCCGGGCGCAGGCCCTGGCCGCCGTCGCCGAGGCGCTGGCCGGCAAGGAGCCGAAGAAGGTCATCGTGGTCAAGGGCCGTCTGGTCAGCGTCGTCGTCTGAGTTCGCGCGCCCCGGGCCGGTCTCGCCATCGCGAGGCCGGCCCGCCGTGTTCCCAGTTCACGATCACCACCCGATTACGGTACGGCCGGAGCACAGTGCTGCCGCGCCGGGAGCGTCGCGGAGCCGTGGAACGCTGCTCCGGGCGTACCCCAAACGGGGTGAAGCCGGGCGTGAGCGCCTGCCTGGCGCCGGGCGAGTCGCGCGTCAGGCCGGGGTGGCGGTGCGGCGGGAGGTCTGCCGCCAGCGGAGCACGATCGCCGTGGAGAGCACGAAGCTGATCAGCGCCGGGGCGACGGTGATCGCGCTCATCTTGCCCGGGGTGGCCACCGCGGCGCCGATCACGGCGTAGGTGATCGTGGACGGGATGGCGGCGATCGTGGTGCCCAGCAGGTAGCGCTTGCGGCACACGCTGGTGGTGCCGTAGGCGTAGCCGACCAGGCCGAACGGGGCGAGCGGCAGGAAGCGGACCAGGAGCACGGCGGCCAGGCCACGACGGTTGAGCCAGCCGTCCAGGCGGGCGAGCCGGCCGCCGGCCTTGGCCTGCAGGGCGCCGCGACCGGCCCAGCGGCCCGCGTAGTAGGTGGCGATCGCGGCGATCAGGGCGGCGGCCAGCGCGGCGATCGCACCGGTCGCGGCACCGAGCAGGGCGCCGCAGGCCACCGTCACCGCGGTGCGCGGCACCAGGACGGAGAGCAGCAGGCCGCCCAGCACGGCGACGGCGACGGCGGCGCCGGGGCCGAGCGCGACCACCGCGTCGCCCAGCTCACGCAGCGGCAGGGTGGCGGCGGCCACCGCCAGACCGGCGATCAGCGCGGTCAGCACGCCGAGCCGGACGAAACGGCGCTTGCGGCTGATCGGCGCGGCCTGAGAGTCCCCGGTGCGGGCGCCCACGGGGCGTTCAGGTTTGTCGGTCATATGCAGGTCTACCGCCCCAACGGCTCGTCGGTTCAGGACAAGGTCGTGCAGTCGATTCAGCGCTCGTCTTCGTCGTCAGGCCGGGGTCGTGGCGGCGAACCGCCCGCCCCTTCCTCGTCAGGCCGGGGCGGTGGCGGCGAACCGCTCACCCCTCAGACGCTCCGGCCAGGTGTCGTCAAGAGGCGCAAGCCTATCCGCGCCGGTCGCCCAACGCAGTAGCAGATCGGCTATAGCCGGGTTGCGAGCCAGCGCCGGTCCGTGCGAGTACGTCCCGATGATCTTGCCGGCCCAGGCGCCCTCGGTGTGCCCGTCGTTGCCGATGCCGCTGGTCACCCGGGCCAGCGGTGCGGCGTGTTGGCCCAGGTGGGTGCGGCCGCCGTGGTTCTCGAAGCCGGTCAGCGGCGGCAGGCCGAGCCGCGGGTCGATGTCGCCGCGCAGCTCGCCGACCGCCCGGGTCTCGCCCCGGTCCGAGGAGATGTCGAGCAGGCCGAGGCCCGCAACTTTGGTCCCCTTGGCGAAGAACGAGTGACCGAACAGTTGGTAACCCGCGCAGATGGCCAGGACCGAGGCGCCCTGGTTGACGGCGCGGTGCAGCCCGCCGTCGGCGATCAGGCGCTGGGCGGCCAGCGACTGGGGGCCGTCCTCACCGCCGCCGATCAGGTAGATGTCGGCGGTGGTCGGCATCTGCATGTCGGAGCGGACCTCGTAGGTCTCCACCGGGATGCCGCGGGCGGCCGCCCGGTGCGCCAGGATCAGCAGGTTGCCCCGGTCGCCGTAGGTGGAGAGCAGATCCGGGTAGATCCAGACGATCCGCAGCGTGCTGTCGTTCATGCCTTGACCTCGGTGTTGGGTTCAGTTGACACGGTCGAGCACCGCGCGGATGTCCTGGAACGCCGTGTAGTTGGCGATCACCTCGAGGCGGCCGGGCGGGACCGCCGCCAGCGCCTGGTCGAAGCTTTGTACGTGCTGGAACGGCACCCGGTTCACCTCGAGCCGGACGGCCAGGTCGTACGCCCGGTCCCCGGTGATCAGCACCGGCCGGTCGCGCAGCGGGGCGAAGTCGACGTCCCACAGCCACGAGGTGTCCAGCCCGTCGGGGTCCCGCGCGTTGATCGAGAGCAGCGTCGGCGCCTGGTCGGCCATGTCGAACGCCTCCAGCCAGCTCGCCGGGTTCTTGGCGAGCAGCAGCCGGATGTTGCGGCCGTCCCGGTCGACCTGCGCGTACCGCCCGGCGATGGAGGTCACCCGGGAGAGCCGGGGGAGGGCCTCGATCGGGCGGACCCCGAACTCACCGGCGACCGCGAGGGCGGTGGCCGCGTTACCCAGGTTGACCTTGCCGGGGAGCTGGAGCTTCACCAGGTGCCAGTCGCCGCGCGGGTCGATGACGCCGTCCTCCTCCACCACCCACTGCGGGACGGGGCGGCGCAGCGGGCAGCCGGTGCACCACCAGTCACCGTCGGCCCGCTCGATCGGGTGCCCGCTCTCCGGGCACACGAACGAGTCGTCGTGCCAGCGCTGACCCGCGCTGAACCAGGTGACCTGTGGGCTGCTCACGGCGGCCCAGACCACCATCGGGTCGTCCGCGTTGGCCACCACCCGGATCTCGGGGTGGCCGGCCAGCGCGGTCTTCCACAGCTGCGCCATCATCGCCACCTCCTTGGCCCGGTCCAGCTGGTCGCGGGAGAGGTTGAGCAGCGCCACCACCTTGGGCCGGGTGGAGTCGATCACCTGGGCCAGGTAGTGCTCGTCGACCTCCAGCACGGCGAACGGGGTGTGCCCCTCCTTCGCCAGCGCGGAGGTGTGGCCGGTGGGCATGTTGGCGCCGTACCCGTTGGTCGCGACCCGGCCGAGCACGCCGACGGCGGCCGCGGTGAGGCGCGTGGTGGTGGTCTTGCCGTTGGTGCCGGAGACCAGGGCGACAGCCCGGCCGGACGACAGGTGGGCCAGCAGATCCGGATCGATCTTGAGGCCGATCCAGCCGCCGATCACCGATCCGTCGCCGCGTCCCGCGGCCCTGGAGAGCGCGGCCGCGGTCTTCGACGCAGTGGTCGCGACTATGGCCCGCAGGGGCATCTTCCCGTCCGTCACGCCAGCGAGGGTACCGGACCCCAGGGTTACGTCGAGTTGCCGGAAGGCCCGCGGCTCAATGGCAAGGGTTCAGCCCCGTGGGGATTACCACGTTTGCGCCGCTGAGTCACCGTTTCGGGATCCCTAGGGGATTACCCCGGGAGAAATTGTGTGTTCTGGTTCACTGGCTCCATTCGACGGAATGTAGTTGATCAGGTGCTCCGGGTAATGACATTTGTCTTGTGGACGCAACAAATGGGACAGCAATCGGTGTGCCGAATACGCTGGGTGACTAACTGGCGTCTGACGATCATCGGCGAAGTCGGGTACCAAAGATTCACCGGCGGCAACCGCTCGCCGGTCGCGCCGCACCGGTTCACGCCGAGCCCTGCCCCGGGCTGGTCGACGCGACCACGCAGTTCCAGAAAGCTGACAAGGCATCAGGGGGCAGGGACGGGGAACCCACTTTCCGGTCCGCACCACAGCGCCGTGCCCCACGACGGCGTACCGGTTCGGACCTTGGGGTGAAGCCACCACGGTGGCCGGGCAAGCCTTCCCGCCCGAACCCGACAGCTAACCTCGCAGGCGTGCCGGAGGGATTTCTCAACCGTGCACGAACACAGTTCGAGCCGTGGCCGCCGCATGTCCGGCGCCGGTACCATCGCACTGTCCCTGGGTCTCTGCCTCTGCGCCGGCCAGCTCGTTGGAGCCTCGCCGGCGGCCGCGTCCACCACCCCGGTCGCGAGCGCCGTCACCGCCACCACCGCGGCGGCTGCCAAGGCCAAGCCCAGGTTGACCGCTTCGGTCAACAACCGGAAGCTCCCCTGGGGCTCCACCCTCAAGCTCACCGCCAAGGTCATCGACCCGCGCACCGGCAAGGTCGCCAAGGGCACGGTCCGGCTGCAGGCCTGGCGCTCCAGCAAATGGGTCACCTGGGACACCAAGACCGTGCGCAACGGTGCGGTCACCCTGGCGGCCCGTCCCGACCAGAAGGGCGTCGGCTCCAGCGTCTACGTCCGCGCGCTCTTCACCGGCAGCGGCTACCAGCAGACCGCCTCCGGTAAGGCGAAGATCACGCTCAAGGCCAGCGGGGCCAAGATCCTCGCCGAGGCCAAGAAGCACAAGGGCGCGCTCTACCTGTTCGGTGCCGCCGGGCCCAAGCGGTTCGACTGCTCCGGGTACACCAGCTACGTGTACAAGAAGGCGGCCGGCAAGAGCCTGCCGCACAAGGCGAACTCGCAGCAGAAGTACGGCAAGGCGGTCAGCAAGTCGAGCAAGCGCGTCGGCGACCTGATCGTCTTCCGGTCCGGGTCGTACGGGTACCACGCGGGCATCTACGCCGGCGGCGGGTACATGTACGACTCGCCGCACACGGGCGCCCGGGTCGGGAAGCACAAGATCTACGGCAGCAACTACGTCGTGCGGCGCCTGGTCGCCTGATAGCGCGTAGTAAGTAAGGACACACCGCCAGTGGGGCGCGACCCGGATCGGGTCGCGCCCCACTGGCGTTCCCGGGTCCGGAGCGTGGTCCGGCCCCGGGGTCGCGGTCCTGGCCGCCGGTTACGGCCGTGGTCGGTCGCCGGTGTGGTTGCCAGGCCAGGGTGGGTCAAGGCTCCGGCCGTCAGTCGCGGTCCGTGGTCGGTCGCCGGTGTGGTCGCCAGGCCAGGGGGCGGTGGGTCACGGTCCTGGCCGCCGGTTGCGGTCCGTGGTTGGTTGCGGTGTGGTCGCCAGGCCAGGGGGCGGTGGGTCACGGTTCCGGCCGCCAGTCGCGGTCCGCTGGCGCCCTGGTCAGGTCGAGGTGTGCAACGGGTTCCGGTCCGCTGCCCGCTCCCCGGCCGCAGTCCGACATTCCCGGTACGCCCGCCCTTCGGCAGCGCCGCCCCCGCCTCCACACCGTGCGGCTGGTCGTGGGGGTGGTGTCCGGGCTTGGGATGGGGCCGTGGTTGCCAGCTCGGGTTTCTGGGCTGGTGGTGGGGGCGGTGTCCGGGCTCGGGATGGGGCCGTGAGTGCCAGCTCGTGGTTCTCGGCTGGTGGTGGGGGTGGTGTCCGGGCTCGGGATAGGGCCGTGAGTGCCAGCCCATGGTTCTCGGCTGGGCATGGGGGTTGTGTCCGGGCCGGGGATAGGGCTGTGGAGACCAGCTGGGGGTTGGTCCGGGCGGCGGGGGCTTTGGGCGAGGTGATGACCAAGGGCTCGGCAGGCACAACGGGGGAAGCACCCGTGCCGCCGGGACGAGCATGGTGGTTCGGGGGCCGGGCTCCGGGGTGAGGCGCAAGACGGTGGTGATGGCCTCGGGTCGACCTTGGATGCTCCACCTAACCGGGTCGAGCCGCGCACCAAGGCTCTAACCAACCGGGCCGAGGCGCGCACCGAAGGCTCCACCCAAGCGGGTCGAGCCGCCCGCCGGAGACTCCACCCGACTGGGTCGAGCCGCGCACCGGAGACTCCACCCAACTGGGTCGAGCCGCCAGCCGGAGGGGCCACCTAACCGGGTCGAGGTGTGCGCCGGAGGTTCCACCCGGCTGGGCTGAGGTGTGCGCCGGAGGCTCCACCTTCCTCCCTCGCGGGGCTCCACTTTCCTCCCCGCCGCGCTGGGCGAGGGGCTGAACTGCCCTTTTCGGGCGGAGTTATCGACCCCGCTGTGCCGGATGTCGGAAACCGGACCTGGTGGATCATGCTCTGGCCCTCCACTCGGCGCCACCGCCTGTGAACTGGGATTACGTCCGCGAAAACGGCTCGCGAGCAGTCCCTTTCGGGTTGCAGGTGGAGGGAAGTGGAGTAGAGTGGGGCGCAGTGGCAGGACCGAGGGACCGAACCGAGAGCCTGCCGGCCCGAGTTGACAGACGGTCCACTCCTCCGCGATGGAGCGGCCGTCCCGGCAAAGGGGTGGGGGCCGATGTTCCTCGGCACGCACACCCCTCGGCTGGACGAGAAGGGCCGGCTGATTCTCCCGGCGAAGTTCCGTGACGAGCTGGCGGGAGGTGTCGTGATCACGAAGGGGCAGGAGCGCTGTCTTTACGTGTTCCCGATGCCGGAGTTCCAGCGCATCGCGGGCCAGCTGCGCGAGGCGCCGGTGACCAACAAGGCCGCCCGGGCTTACAGCCGGGTGTTCTTCGCCAGCGCCCACGACGAGGTGCCTGACAAGCAGGGCCGGGTCACCATCCCCGCACATCTGCGGGAGTACGCGAGTCTCGGCCGGGATCTCGTGGTGATCGGGGCCAGCACCCGGGTCGAGATCTGGGACAAGCAGTCCTGGGACGACTACCTCTCGGCGAGCGAGGAAGAGTTCGCCGACATCGAGGAGGGGGTGCTGCCCGGCGGACTGTAAGGCGTGGCACTCGGTGGGCCGCTGGGATTTCCGGCCCGACCGCCACTGCTTGCCGTACTGCGAGATCTCCAGCCGCTCCCGCTCCTGGCGCCTCTTCCCCGGCGCCAGGCGCGTGTCCGGAGCCGGTCACACCGGCGCGGGACAGAGCGGATGGGGATCTGGCGGTACGGATGGCGGCCGGGCCGGCATGGCAGCAACAGGTAACAACCGGGTGAAACGCGATCAGGTGGGGCAATGGGGGTCGACATGGGGGAGCCGCGCGGTGCGCACGTTCCGGTGCTGCTGGAACGCTGCCTCGAGCTGCTCGGTCCGGCCCTGGCCCGGCCCGGCGCGGTGCACGTCGACTTCACGCTGGGTCTCGGCGGGCACGCCGAGGCGGTGCTGGAGCGGTTCCCGGACGTCGTCCTGATCGGTCTGGACCGGGACACCGAGGCGCTCGCCCACTCCCGGCATCGGCTGGCCCGGTTCGCCGAGCGGACGCACCTGGTGCACGCGGTCTACCACGAGCTGCCCCGGGTGCTCACCGAGCTCGGCCTGCCCGGGATCCACAGCGGACTGTTCGATCTGGGTGTCTCCTCGTTGCAGCTGGACGAGGCGGACCGCGGTTTCGCGTACGCGCAGGACGCCCCGCTCGACATGCGGATGGACCAGTCCCGGGGGATCACCGCGGAAGAGGTCGTCAACACGTACGAGCCGGGCGAGCTGGTGCGCATCCTCCGGCAGTACGGGGAGGAGAAGTTCGCCACGCGGATCGTCTCGTCGCTGGTGCGGGAGCGGGCGAAACAGCGGATCGTCTCGACGGCCCGGCTGGCCGAGCTGATTAAAGACGCTATTCCGGCCGCCGCGCGGCGAACGGGTGGAAATCCCGCGAAAAGGTCGTTCCAGGCACTACGCATTGAGGTGAACGGCGAGCTCGAGGTGCTCGAATCCGCTGTTCCGGCGGCTTTGGACGCCTTGTCGCCCGGCGGGCGACTTGTGGTGATGAGTTATCAATCGTTGGAGGACAAGATCGTCAAGCGCGCCATCACGTCGAGGGCGCGCAGCACCGGGCCGATCGACCTGCCGGTCGAGCTGCCCGGCACCGGTCCGACGCTGCGGCTGCTGACCCGAGGGTCGGAGCTGCCCAGCGAGGCGGAGGTGGCGGAGAACCCGCGGGCGGCTTCGGTGAAGCTGCGCGCGGTGGAACGGATCGACGAGCACGAGAGCGGCACCACCAGGGGACGAGGGGCCGGCCGCGAACGGCCCCGGATGACTGCACCAACGCACGGGGGATCGGGGCGGAAACGCCCGGAGGCGCACAAAGAGGGGGAGGGGGAAGCATGAGCGAGCGAACCAACGCGCCGCGGTCGGGGGGCCGTGCGGCGCAACCGCGCGCCACGGAGCGTGGGCGCGGGGCGAGCCGCGATGCCCGGAGCGAGGGGACCGGCGTCCGGGGGGCGCGCCGGTCCGACACGCGCCGGTCCGGGATCGGGCGGGACGACCGCCGCGAGCGGGCCGGCCTGCGGGTCGAGGGCGACATCGAGGTGACCGTCGAGGGCACCGCGGCCAAGCGGCTGGACACCGCCGAGACCGCCGCGCCGGCGCTGCCGCGCCTGCGGGTCGCGCCGCCGCTGCCGATCCGCGCGCCGCGGCCGACCTTCGCGGCCGGCGTGATCGTGCTGGTGCTGGCCGGCGTGGTCGGCATCCTGCTGATCAACACGAAGACCATGGAGCAGTCGTTCAAGCTGGACGCGCTGCGGGAGAACCAGGCCACCCTGGACGAGCAGCAGCAGGAGCTCAACCAGCAGCTGATCCAGGTGTCCAGCCCGGGCAACCTGGAGGCCGCCGCGCGCCGGCTGGGCCTGGTCCGGGCGGAGAACCCGGCGATGATCAGGCTGCCCGACGGCAAGATCATCCGGCCGCCGACGCCGGGCGAGGGCCCGGTCTCGGTGACCGCGCAGGACTCGCTGAAGAAGCAGGCCGGGCAGGACTCGCAGCAGAAGCAGGCCGGGCAGGGCACGCAGCAGAAGCAGGCCGGGCAGGGCACGCAGCAGAAGCAGGCCGGGCCGGGCGCGCAGCAGAACGACGGCCAACAGGCGGCCGCCGGCCAGGGGAACGCCGCGGGAACGGGGCAGTAAGCCGTGTCGCCGCGAGACGACGAGACACCGCGCCGGGGCACTTCGCCCCGGCGCGCTGCGTCGCGTGCCGTCCCCCCGGAGGGGCCGGACGAGCCGGAGCGCCCCGAGCGGCGCGGTTTCTCCAGCATCGGCGAGGCGCGGGCGTACACGCCGCGCGGGCGGACGGTGGCCGAGCGGGGGCGCACGCCGCGGACCGGTCGCACCGCTGATCCGTTCCGGCCGGCGTTGCAGGTGGTCGAGGGCGGCGAGGGCGCCCCGCGGGCCCGGCAGCGCGGTGCCCGCACCGGCGAGCCGCCGGCCACCGACCGGGGCCGCGAGCCGCGGGAACCCCGCGAGGCGAAAAGCCCGGGACGCGAGGCGCGGGAGGCGAAAAGCCCGGGACGCGAGACCAAGAGCGCGGGCCGGGAGCCCCGGGAGGCGGCGAGCCGGGGCCGGGAGGCCGCCGGCAAGGGCCGGCAGCCCCGGGAGAGCGCCGGGAAGGGCCGCGAGCCGCGCGAGATCACCGACCGGAGTCGGGTCCGGGAGCCACGCGACAAACGGGAGCGGCGGGTCGAGGACCGCGACATCCCTCGCGTACGCCGGACGCCCGAGCCCACGCGCGCGCCTGCCCGCCGTACCGGGAAGCCGGAACCCGGACCACGGCGGACGGTGACCGACGGGACCGGTCGTGGTCCCGGCCGGGAAGCGGCCCGGCGGCCGCGGCCGGTGCCCGCCGAACCGCCCAAGCTGGCGAACGGCACCCGGCGGCTGCGGCTCGGCACGGTGCTCGCCCTCTCGCTGTTCGTCATGATCGGCATGCGGCTGGTGGTGCTCCAGGTGGGCACCTCGCCGGCCGAGGTGGAGAGCCTGGTCAAGCTGCGCAACAAGCGGCTCAGCACGGTCGAGCTGCCGGCCGCCCGGGGCAGCATCCTGGACCGCAACAACGCGGTGCTGGCGAACAGCATCGAGGCCCGCTACATCTACGCCGACCCGGAGAACCCGGATCTGCAGAAGAATCTGGGCGTCACCGCGGTGCGACTGTCCCGGCTGCTCGGCATCCCGGCCTCCAAGCTGGCCGCGAACATGCAGCGCAAGCAGGTGCTCGGCACCTGGTCCCGGTTCAGCTACCTGGCCCGCGGCGTGGACATCTCGATCGCCAACCGGATCGAGGCGATGCGCCTCAAGGGGATCTACACGCACCTGGACGAGCGGCGTGACGTGCCCGGCAAGGATCTCGCCGCGAACCTGATCGGCTTCACCGGTGACGACGGGCGTGGCCTGGTCGGCCTGGAGGCCCGCTACGACGACCTGCTGCACGGCACCGACGGCAAGCGGATCTACGAGGCCGGCAAGGGCAACCTGAACGTGCCGATCGCCGGTGGCTACGAGCAGACCACCCCGGCCCAGCCGGGCAGCTCGGTGAAACTGACCATCGACAGCTACGTGCAGTTCAACGCGCAGCGGATCCTGAACGCCGAGGCGGAGAAGAACCACGCCACGGTGGCCGGTGCGGTGATCATGGACATCAAGACCGGGGAGATCGTGGCGCAGGCCAGCTACCCGTCCTACAACGCGGCGCAGCCGGAGAAGTCCGAGGAGAAACAGCGGATCGACGTGCCGACGGCGGTGGTCACCGACCCCGGCTCCAGCCACAAGGCGTTCGTGATCGGCGCGGCCCTGCAGGAGGGGCTGATCACGCCGGACTCGACGCAGGTGGTGGCGCCGGCCATCGTGCGCGGCGGAATCCCCTTCGAGGACCACGAGAAGCTGACCAAGGGTTCCAAGCTGACCATCGCCGGGATCCTGGCCTACTCGTCGAACGTCGGGACGATCCTGATCGGGGAGAAGCTCGGCAAGGAGAAGCTCTACGAGTACCAGAAGAAGTTCGGGCTGGGGCAGGCGACCGGCGAGGGCATGCCCGGCGAGTCGCCCGGCCTGCTGCTGCCGCCGGACAAGTGGAGCGGTTCGGCGTACGGGTCGGTGCCGATCGGGCACAGCGTCTCAGCGACCCTGGTGCAGATGGCCGCCGGGTACGGCGCGATCGCCAACGACGGCGTCTACATCCAGCCGCACCTGATCAAGTCGACAGTCGCGGCCGACGGCACGGAGACCCCGGTCGGTGCCCCGGAGACGCACCGGGTGCTGGACGCCAAGGTGGCGGGCCAGCTGCGCACGCTGCTGGAGGCGGTGACCGAGGACAACGAGGGAACCGGCACCAAGGCGCAGGTGGCGGGTTATCGGGTGGCCGGCAAGACCGGCACCGGCAAGATGGTCGTGGACGGGCAGTACACCAGCCACAACGCCAGCTCGTTCGTCGGCATGGCGCCGGCCGAGAACCCGCGTTACGTGGTCGCGGTGTCGATGGACGTGGCCAAGGGCACCGGTGGCGAGGTGGCCGCGCCGGCCTTCTCCGACATGATGGGCTACACCCTTCTCCATTACTTTGTGCCACCATCCACCACGAAACCGCCGACCTTCCGGCTCCGGCAATGACGCGGGTCGCATGGCGTTGACGGGAACCAGTGGCCTACCGGGTAGGGTCTGACGCCGTGTCCGGCATTCCCCGACCCGAGACCGTTGCGCCGTTCCCGTTGACGCGGCTCGCTGAGCTGCTTCCGGCAACGCCGCACGGTGGTGACATCGCTGTCACCGGGGTCACTCACAGTAGTGGCGCGGTGCGCCCTGGAGATCTTTACGCGGCGCTGCCCGGCGCGAACCGGCACGGCGCCGAGTTCGTCGCCGACGCGGCCCGGGCCGGCGCGGTGGCGGTGCTGACCGATCCGGCCGGGCGCGACGCCGCGCTCGCCGCCGGGTTGCCGGTGCTGGTCGCCGAGCACCCGAGGGCGGTGCTCGGTGCGGCGGCGGCGGCCATCTACGGCGATCCGTCCCGGCGGCTCACCATGATCGGCATCACCGGGACGGCCGGGAAGACGTCGACGTCGTACCTGGTCGAGGCGGGGTTGCGGGCGGCCGGGCAGGTCACCGGCCTGGTCGGCACGGTGGAGACCCGGCTCGGCGACTTCACCGTGAAGAGCGTCCGGACCACGCCGGAGGCCACCGACCTGCAGTCGATCCTGGCGGTCGGCGTGCAGCGCGGCGTCACCGCGGTGGTCATGGAGGTCTCCAGCCACGCCCTGGTGATGGGCCGGGCGGACGGGATCCGGTTCGCCGCGTCCGGCTACACCAACTTCGGCCAGGACCACCTCGACTTCCATCCCACCTCGGCGGAGTACTTCGCGGCCAAGGCGCGGCTCTTCGACGGCCGCAGCGCGATCGGCGTGCTCAACCACGACGACGCCGCTGTGATGCGGCTGCGCACGCCGGAGATGGTCACCTATTCGGCGGCCGGGAATCCGGCGGCGACCTGGTGGGCGTCCGGCGTCCGGCCGTCCGCTTTCGGTCAGCTGTTCACCGCGCACGGCCCGGACGGCGTCACCGTCGAGACCGGCGTCGCGCTGCCCGGCCTGCACAACGTGGCCAACGCGCTGCTCGCGCTCGCCCTGCTGGCCTCGGTCGGCATCGACCCGGCGGTGGCCGGGCGCGGCATCCTGGAGTGCTCCGGGGTGCCCGGCCGGCTGGAGCAGGTGCCGTCGCCCGGTGAGGTGCTCGGCGTCGTCGACTACGCGCACAAGCCGAACGCCATCGTGGCCGCCCTCGCGGCGCTGCGCGAGCTGGCCACCGGCCGGGGCGGACGGCTGATCTGCGTGCTCGGCGCCGGCGGCGACCGGGACAAGGGCAAGCGGCCGCTGATGGGCGAGGCCGCGGCGCAGGGCGCCGACTTGGTGATCATCACGGATGACAACCCCAGGACCGAGGACCCGGCTTCGGTACGCGCGGCAGTGCGCCGTGGCGCCGAGGAGGCACACTCGGCCGCCAAGGTGGTCGAAGTGGCCGGGCGCCGGGCGGCGATCGACGAGGCGGTCCGGATGGCCGCCGCGGGCGACGTGATCGCCGTCCTGGGCAAGGGCAACGAACAGGGCCAGGAGGTGAACGGCCAGGTGCTGCCGTTCGACGACCGGATCGAGCTGGCCGCCGCACTGGAGGTTCGTTCATGATCAGTCTTTCGCTCGCCGAGATCGCCGGGATCACCGGCGGCCGGCTGGTCAACACCGACGGCTCGGAGACGGTCACCGGCGGGGTGGAGTACGACTCCCGCAAGGTGGGGCCGGGCGGGCTGTTCGTGGCGTTCGCCGGCGAGAAGGTGGACGGGCACGAGTTCGGCCCGCGGGTGGTCGAGGCCGGCGCGGCCGGGGTGCTCGGCACCCGCGACGCGGGCGTGCCCGGCGTCGTCGTCGAGGACCAGCTGGCCGCCCTCGCCACGCTGGCGAGCGCGGTGCTGGCGCGGCTGCCGGAGCTGACGGTGGTCGGGCTGACCGGGTCGTCCGGCAAGACCACCACCAAGGACTACATCGGGCAGTTGCTGTCCCGGCTGGGCCCGACGGTGGCGCTGCCCGGGTCGCTCAACAACGAGCTCGGCTTCCCGTACACGGTGTTGCAGGCCGACGAGAAGACCCGATTCCTGGTGCTGGAGATGGGCGCCCGGGGGATCGGGCACATCAGGTACCTGACCGGGATCGCCCGGCCGTCGATCGGTGTCGTGCTCAACGTCGGCGCGGCGCACATCGGCGAGTTCGGCTCGGTGGAGGGCACCGCGCAGGCCAAGGGCGAGCTGGTCGAGGCGTTGCCGGAGTCCGGCGTCGCGGTGCTGAACGCCGACGATCCGCGGGTGTCGGCGATGGCGTCGCGGACCGTGGCGCGGGTCGTCCAGGTCGGCGAGGGGGACTCCGCCGGGGTGCGGGCCACCGACGTCACGCTGGACTCGATGGGGCGGGCGTCGTTCGTACTGGAAAGCGGTGGTGAATCGGGCCGGGTGCGGCTCGGTGTCGCCGGGCGGCACCAGGTGGCGAACAGCCTCGCGGCCGCCGCCGTCGCACTGACCGCGGGGATGGCCTTCGACGAGCTGATCGTCGCGCTCGGCGAGGTGGGCATCGTGTCCGGCCGGCGGATGGACGTGGTCCAGCGGCCGGACGGGGTGACCCTGATCGACGACTCCTACAACGCCAACCCGTCGTCGACCGCCGCGGCGCTGCACGCGCTGGCCGCGATGGGCGCGGGCCGGCGCACCACCGCCGTGCTCGGCTACATGGCCGAGCTCGGCGAGCACGAGGTGTCCGGGCACGCCGAGGTCGGCCGGCTCGCCGCCGAGCTGGGTGTGGACCGGCTGATCGCGGTGGCGGAGAACGCCCGGCCGATCCTGGACGGCGCGGCGGAGGTGGGCGCGTGGCGGGGCACCGCCCGCTTCGCCGCCGACCAGGCCGCCGCGATCGAGATTCTGCGAAACGACCTGCGCGCCGACGACGTCGTGCTGGTCAAGGGTTCCCGGTACCGCACATGGGACGTCGCCGACTGGCTGCGGCGTCCCGAGGAGGTTCAGCCCACGTGAGGGCAGTCATCGTCGCGGCCGCGGTCGCCTTTCTCATCTCGCTCTTCGGCACCCCGATCGCCATCAAGGTCTTCTCGGCGCTGAAGGCCGGGCAGCCGATCCGGACCATCGGCCCGCAGACCCACCTGGGCAAGCGCGGCACCCCGACCATGGGTGGCGTGGCGTTCATCCTGGCCACGGTCTTCGCGTACGTGGCCGGCCACGTCGCCCTGACCACGCTTCCGGAACGGCAGATCGCCCAGGAGCGGCCCACCATGACCGCGCTGGTGCTGCTCGGGCTCTTCGTGTTCTGCGGTGCGGTCGGCTTCCTGGACGACTTCCTGAAGGTCCGCAAGCGCAACTCGGACGGCCTCAGCGCCAAGGGCAAGCTGCTCGGGCAGTTGCTGGTCGGCACCGGGTTCGGTATCGCCGCGCTCTACTTCCCGAGCACCAACGGGGAGACCGTGGCCAGCGAGAAGATCTCGTTCATCCGGGACGTCAGCTGGCTGGACGTCGGCAAGGTCGGCGCGGTGATGGTCTTCGTCTTCGTGATCATGGCGATGTCCAACGGCGTGAACCTGACCGACGGTCTGGACGGCCTGGCGACCGGCGCGTCGATCCTGGTGCTCGGGGCGTACTCGCTGATCGGCTTCTGGCAGTACCGGCACTGGTGCGGTGACGACGACTACCGGCTCACCAGCGAGCTCACCCAGGCGCACTGCTACCAGGTCCGTGACCCGCTGGAGGTGGCGCTGATCGCGGCGGCCGCGGCGGCCGCCTGTGTCGGCTTCCTGTGGTGGAACACCAACCCGGCCCGGATCTTCATGGGCGACACCGGCGCGCTCGGGCTGGGCGGCCTGATCGGCGGCCTGGCGGTGGCCACCCGGACCACGCTGCTCTCGGTGATCATCGGTGGCCTGTTCGTGGTGATCACGATGTCCGTGGTCATCCAGATCATCTCGTTCAAGACCACCGGCAAGCGGGTGTTCCGGATGTCGCCGCTGCAGCACCACTTCGAGCTGGCCGGGTGGAGCGAGGTCAACATCGTGGTCCGGTTCTGGATCATCGCTGGGATCTGCGCCGCGATCGGCCTGGGCCTGTTCTACAGCGACCATCTCGCGGTCATGGGCTGACCGGTTCATCCTCGCGATCCCGGGTAACCGCGCGACGCACGCCAGGGTCACGGTCGATCGGCCGTGACCCTGGCGGCATGCCCGCGAAACCCCGGTGGCATTCTCGTCGGCGCGCTGGTCAATGCGTCTATATCCCCATATGGGGGACGGATCCGTTTTTAGGCTGTGAGCGGCCTGTGCGGGAGCCGATCGTGCCCCGCCCAGGCGGGAGCGTCCAGATCCGCGATCCGCAGAGAATGGAACTACCGATGAGGCAACGCTTTCTGCTCACCTCGGCCGGTGCGATGGCGATCGCGTCGATGGTCGGCGCGGCTCCGGCGGCGGCCGCCGGCCAGACCGGCGCCGGCGACGCGGCCAGGTCCGCCGACGCCGTGATCAAGGTATGCGTGACCAAGAAGTCCGGCGCGATGCGCTGGGTCGCGTCGAGTACGTCGAAGTGCCGGTCCGGGGAGACCCTGCAGTCGTGGGGCGAGGTCGGGCCGAAGGGTGCTACCGGGCCGAAGGGCGCCACCGGCGCCAAGGGTGACGCTGGGCAGCCGGGCCCCGCCGGCCCAGCCGGTCCCGAAGGCCCCGCCGGGCCGGCCGGCCCGGCCGGCCCGGCCGGCCCGGCCGGATCACCGGGTGCCATCGGCCCCGCTGGGGTCACCGGTCCCGCCGGTCCCGCCGGTCCTGCCGGTCCTGCCGGTCCCACCGGAGCGGCCGGCGCCACCGGGGCCGCTGGCGCCACCGGTTCTCAGGGCATCCAAGGAGTCCAGGGACCGCAGGGTGTTCAGGGCACCCAGGGACCCGCCGGTTCCACGCCGACCCTGTCGACGGTGACCCAGGCAGTGAGCAGTTCGAGCAGTTCGGCCCAGGTGAGCTGCGGCGGCGCTACCGCCATCGGCGGCACCTACGTCCTGGCGGCCGGTGAGTCGGAAACCGTCACCGCCAGCGCCCAGAACGCCGACCCCACGATGTGGGACTTCACCTTCTCCGGCAACCTGTCCACCGGGGCGACGGTGACCGTGTTCTGCGCTTCCTGAGCGTGGCGAACGCTACAAACCCCGCTGCGACACGCCATCGACGTACACGTCGGTGGCGTGTCGTCGCGACGATGATGGGTGCATGGCGGACGACCGTACCGAAAAGGCCCGCCCGTCACTGAGCCGGCAGCTGCTGCCCGCGGTGCACGGGCTGCTGGCCCGCCCCCTCTCGTCCTACTACCTGCTGATCGCCAGCGCCGGCATGCTGTTGCTGATCGGCCTGACCATGGTCTTCTCGGCGACCAGCGTGCGGGCGTACGCCGCGAACGGCAACGCCTTCTCGGACATCACCAGCCAGGCGGTCTTCGCCCTGCTCGGCCTGGTCGCCTTCTGGGTCTGCCAGCGGCTGCCCGCGATCACCCTGCGCACCCTCGGCAAGTACGTGCTCGGCACCGCCATCCTGCTGCTCTGCCTGCTCGACCTGCTGAACGCCCTGAAGGGCCTGCACGTCCTGCAAGCCGACGCGAACGGTGTGGTCAGGGCCGGCCCGATCAAGGCCAACCTGCTCTGGCTCTACCTCGGCGGCATCGGCATCCAGCCCTCCGAGCTGGCCAAGCTCGGCATGGTGCTGTGGGGTGCCGACGTGATCGCCCGCAAGGGCCCGGCGCTGGGCCACTGGCGCGAACTGGCGATGCCGCTCTTCCCGGTGGTCGGCCTGCTCTTCGTCCTGGTCGGCTACAACGACGTGGGCACCATGCTGGTGCTGCTGGCGCTGATCGTCGGGCTGCTCTGGGCGGCCGGCGTGCGGTTGCGGGTGTTCGGCGCGCTGGGCGTGCTCGGCCTGGCCGGCATCGGGCTGCTGATCGCCGCCGCCTCCCGGGGCGCCGGGTCCGGCACCGACGGCGCGGAGAACTATCGGGTGGCGCGCCTGACCGCCTTCCTCAAGCCGCTCGACAAGTGTGACCTCGACGGCGCCTGCTACCAGTTGATCATGGGCCGCTCGGCGATCTTCGAGGGCGGCTGGTTCGGCGTCGGCCTGGGCAAGGGCGCGCTCAAGTGGGGCTGGGTGCCGGAGGCCGAGAACGACTTCATCTACTCGATCCTGGCCGAGGAACTGGGCGTGGTCGGCTGCACCGTGGTGCTGGCGCTCTTCTCGGTGCTGGCCTACAGCGGCTTCCGGATCGCCCGGCGCTCGGCCGACCCGTTCCGGCGGCTCGCGGCCGCCTCGATCACCACCTGGCTGGTCGCCCAAGCGGTGATCAACATGGGCGGGGTGGTCGGTCTGCTGCCCATCACCGGCCTTCCGCTGCCGTTCATTTCCGCAGGTGGCAGTGCCCTCGTCGTGGCGATGGCGGCGGTCGGGATGCTGGCCTCGTTCGCCCGCGCGGAGCCGGACGCGGCGCGTGCCCTGAACGCCCGTCCGACCCCGCGATGGGTACGGCTAGTCTGGGCCCCGCTGCCGCCGCTCCCCTCGCCGCGGCGTCCGGCCGCCGAGCCGGTGAAGAAGTCTGTCAAAGCGGGGGACGGAAGGAGACGGTGATGGTTCCGCTGCGGTCGGTCGTGCTCGCCGGGGGAGGCACCGGCGGTCACATCTATCCGCTGCTCGCTTTCGCCGACGCCCTGCGCCGCCACTTCCCGCACATCCGGATCACCACGCTCGGCAGTCCCAAGGGGATGGAGAACCAGCTCATCCCGGCGGCCGGTTACGACCTGCGGGTGATCCCGGCGTTCCAGCTGCCCCGCTCGCTCAACTTCGATCTGCTGCGCACCCCGGACCGGATGTACAAGTCGACCCACGCGGCCGGCGAGATCATCGACGAGGTACAGGCCGAGGTGGTGGTCGGCTTCGGCGGCTACGTCTCCGTCCCGGCCTACCTGGCCGCCTGGCGCCGCGAGCTGCCGATCGTCGTGCACGAGGTGAACGTGCCGCCCGGTGTGGCGAACCGGATGGGCATGAAGTTCACCAAGCGGGTCGCCGTCGGCTTCCCGCACCAGCTGGAGCAGGCCGAGTCGCTGCGCAACGCGCGCCTGGTCGGCGTCCCGCTGCGCACCGGCATCACCCAGATGGACCGGCCGGCCCTGCGCCCGCAGGCGCTCTACCACTTCGGGCTGCGCCCCGACCTGCCGGTGCTGTTCGTCTGCGGCGGCTCCTCCGGGGCCCGGTCGATCAACCTGGCGGTGGCCGGGGCGGCCAAGCGGCTGGCCCACGCCGGCATCCAGGTGCTGCACGTGCAGGGCGGGCGCAACGACCCGTTCGACGTGCCGAACGACCTGCCGGTGCCCTATGTCGTAGTGCCCTACCTGTCCGACATGCAGCTCGGATACGCTGCCGCCGACCTGATGCTCTGCCGGGGCGGGGCGATCACGGTCGCCGAGACCACCGCGCTGGGCGTGCCGGCCGTCTACGTGCCGTACCCGTTCAGCAACCAGGAGCAGCGCCGCAACGCGATCCCGGTGGTGGAGGCGGGCGGTGGGCTGCTGGTGGACAACAGCGAGATGACCCCGGAGTGGGTCGAGCGGAACATCATCCCGCTGGCCCGGGATCGGCAGCGACTGGCCGCCATGGGGCACGCCGCGGCGCGGTACGGCCGCCGTGACGGCGACGAGCAGCTGCTGCGCTTCGTTCTGGAAGCGGTGGGTCGGTGAGGTTTCCTGTGACTGAGGGAGTGACGTGGTGAACACGGCGGAGTTGACGCCGGCCGGTGAGATGACCGCCGAGGATCTGGGCAGCGTGCATCTGATCGGGATCGGCGGGGTCGGCATGGCCGGCCTGGCCCGGCTCCTGCTGACCCGGGGCATCCCGGTCTCCGGCAGCGAGCTGCGCGAGTGGCCCGCGCTGGCCGGGATGCGGGCGCTCGGCGGCACGGTGCACATGGCGCACGAGGCGTCGAACCTGGACGGCGTCGACACCGTCGTCTACTCCACGGCGATCCCCCAGGATCACGTGGAGATGGTCGAGGCGCGCCGTCGCGGGCTGCGGGTGCTGCACCGGTCCGAGGCGCTCGCCGCGGCGATGACGAACCGGCAGACCATCGCGGTGGCCGGCACCCATGGCAAGACCACCACCACCTCGATCATGACGGTGATCCTGCAGCACGCCGGGCAGGACCCGTCGTTCGTGATCGGTGGCGAGCTCTCCGCGGCCGGCTCCAACGGCCACCACGGCACCGGCCCGCACTTCGTGGCCGAGGCGGACGAGCACGACCGGTCGTTCCTGATCTACCGCCCGCACGTCGCGATCATCACCAACATCGAGGGTGACCACCTCAACAACTGGGGTGACCTGGACACCCTCAAGGCCGGCTTCCTGGAGTTCGGCGGGCTTGCCGACGGCTTCGTGGTGACCTGCGCGGACGGGCCGGGGACCGAGGAGCTGATCGCCGGGCTGCGGGCGGCCGGCAAGACCGTCTACACGTACGGCGAGTCGCCCGACGCCGATTTCCGGATCAGTGACGTGGTCTCCACCGTCAACGGCGTGCGCTACCAGGCGGAGCTGGACGGCAAGCCGCTGGGTGAGTTCAAGCTGGCGTTGCCCGGCAAGCACATGGGCCTGAACAGCGCCGCGACAGTGCTCACCGCGCTCAAGCTGGGCCTGCCGCTGGACAAGATCGTCGAGGCGCTGGAGTCGTTCCCGGGGGTGCGCCGCCGGTTCGAGCGCAAGGGCATCGCGGCCGGCGTCCGGGTCTACGACGAGTACGCGTACCACCCGACCTCGGTGATGGCCGCCCTGCGCACGCTGCGCGAGGTGGCCGGCGACGGGCGCCTGCTGGTGGTCTTCCAGCCGTACCGGGTGTACCGCACCCGCGACCTGCAGGCCGAGCTGGCCGAGGGGCTGGCGGTGGCCGACCAGGTGATCGTGATGGAGGTGTTCGGCCCGGGGGAGACCCGCAAGCCGGGCGAGGGCGGTCTCGCCCTGACCGCCGCCATCGACCTGCCCGCCGAGCGCAAGGTCTTCGTCCCGGACTGGGAGGACGTGCCGGCCGAGGTGGTCCGCCGCAGCCGGCCCGGCGACGTGGTGGTGACCATGGGCGCGCCGCCGATCTCGCTGATGGGCGACGAGCTGCTGGCCGCGCTCGCCGAGGCGGACCTGCGACCGGACCTCGCGGGCTGACCGGTGGCGGGCCCGGGCACGCGCAACTGGCGGCTGGTGCGGGCGGACACCGACGCGGTGCCGCCGTCCGCGCGCCGGTTCATGGCCCGCGCCCGGCAGCGCCGCCTGCGGGCCGCGCTGCCCTGGCTGATCGGCGCCGGCGTGCTCCTGGTGGCCGGCGGCCTGGCCTGGCTGGTCTACGGCACCTCGGTGCTCGGGGTGCGGACGGTCGAGGTGGTCGGCGCCCAGACGGTCACCCCGGAGCAGGTCCGGTCGGTGGCCGCGGTGCCGGCCGAGCAGCCGCTGGCCCGGGTCGACCCGGACGAGGTCGCCGCCCGGGTGCGCGGCCTGGCCCCGGTCGACAAGGTGACAGTCACCCGGAGCTGGCCGTCCACGCTGCGGATCGAGGTGGTCGAGCGGGCCCCGGTGGCCGCGGTGCCGGCCCAGGACGGCTTCACCCTGATCGACGACGCCGGCGTGCCGTTCCGCACGGTGACCGAGGCGCCGGCCGGCCTGCCGCTGGCCCGGCTCGCGACGCCCGGGCCGGCCGACGCGAACACGGTCTCGGCGCTGATCGTGCTGGCCGCGCTCAGCGACGACCTGCGCGAGCAACTGGTGGCCATCGCGGTGCCGTCGCCGGTCGCCATCCGGCTGGAGCTGCGCAAGGGCCGGGCGGTGGTCTGGGGCGACGACACCCAGAGCGCGGAGAAGAGCAAGGTGGCCACCGCGCTGATCAAGCGCAAGGGCACCGAGTTCGACGTGAGCGCGCCAAGGATCGTGACCATTCGGTAACTAATTCGCCAAACCGGCAAAATCGTACGAACGGAATATTACCGTCGAGGTTACGGGTGAGTCGGATACTCACCACGTAAGCGGACGCGACACGCCGCCTGAGTTCTTTGGTCAGGGCGCGATGTCCGCATACGTTGCGTCGAGAGGTTCCAGTGGTTGACATAACTCTGAACCTCTAGTAGAGGGTGAGGGTTTCCTCGCCCTCCCTTGTACGGCAGTGGATGTCGAAGTGCGGATCCCCGTGGAACCGCAGGGGCCCTCGACATTCGCCAACCCCGAAGGGAAGGCTGAGCCCGATGACACCTCCGCACAACTACCTTGCGGTCATCAAGGTCGTCGGCATCGGCGGCGGCGGCGTGAATGCCGTGAACCGCATGATCGAGGTTGGGCTCAAAGGCGTCGAGTTCATCGCGATCAACACCGATGCCCAGGCCCTGCTGATGAGTGACGCCGACGTCAAGCTTGACGTCGGCCGTGAACTGACCCGTGGACTGGGCGCCGGCGCCCAGCCCGAGGTCGGCAAGAACGCCGCCGAGGACCACCGCGACGAGATCGAGGAGGTCCTCAAGGGGGCCGACATGGTCTTCGTGACCTGTGGCGAGGGCGGCGGCACCGGTACCGGTGGCGCTCCGGTGGTGGCGAACATCGCCCGCAAGCTCGGCGCGCTGACCATCGGCGTGGTGACCCGGCCGTTCTCCTTCGAGGGCAAGCGGCGCCAGGTCCAGGCCGAGGCCGGCATCGACGAGCTGCGCAACCAGTGCGACACGCTGATCGTGATCCCGAACGACCGGCTGCTGGCGCTCGGCGACCGCGGGATCAGCATGATGGACGCGTTCCGTCAGGCCGACCAGGTGCTGCTCTCCGGTGTGCAGGGCATCACCGACCTGATCACCACGCCGGGTCTGATCAACCTGGACTTCGCCGACGTCAAGAGCGTGATGAGCAACGCGGGCAGCGCGCTCATGGGCATCGGCAGCGCGCGTGGCGACAACCGCGCGGTCGAGGCGGCCGAGCGGGCCATCTCCAGCCCGCTGCTGGAGCAGAGCATGGACGGCGCGCGCGGCGTGCTGCTCTCCATCGCCGGCGGTTCCGACCTGGGTCTGTTCGAGATCAACGACGCGGCGCAGCTGGTCACCGACGCGGCCCACCCGGACGCGAACATCATCTTCGGTGCGGTGATCGACGACGCGCTCGGCGACGAGGTGCGGGTGACCGTGATCGCCGCCGGCTTCGACGGCGGGTCGCCGTCCTACAAGCCGTCCGAGCCGGTCCGCAAGCAGGTGCCCGCGCCGGTGCAGACCACCAGCTCGCCGGCCTCGTCGATCACGTCGACGTCGCTGACCCCGCACCAGCCGGCGCCCGCGCCGGCCGCGCCGACGCCGCGCAAGGTGCTCTTCGACGACGTGGACGTGCCGGACTTCTTGAAGAACGGTTCCTGATCACACCGATGGTTCCTGGCAAGTGGTGAGTGACGAGGGGCGGCGGGCCGAGCTCGCCGCCAACCTCCAGCGGGTGCGTGACCGGATCGCGCGTGCCTGCGCGGCGGCGGGACGGCGACCGGATGCGGTGACGCTGACCGCGGTGACGAAGACGTACCCGGCGAGCGACGTGCTGTTGCTCGCCGGTCTCGGTGTCACCGACGTCGGGGAGAACAAGGACCAGGACGCGGCCGGCAAGGCTGCTGAGGTCCGGGCCGCCGGCGTGCGCCTGCGCTGGCACTTCGTCGGACAGCTGCAGCGCAACAAGACGAAATCAGTTTCCGCGTACGCCGATGTGGTCGAGTCCGTGGACTCGCTGCGTCTGGTCACCGCGCTCGACCGGGCCGCCGTCGCGGTCCGGGACCGGCCGCTCGACGTGCTGGTCCAGGTGAGCCTGGACGGCGACCCGCATCGGGGTGGGGTGGCCGGGGACGATCTCTGGCGGGTATCCGACGCGGTGGCCTCATCGGACGGTCTGCGGCTGGGCGGGCTGATGGCCGTCGCCCCGCTCGGCGAGGATCCCGGCCGCGCGTTCGCTCGACTGGCCGAATTGGCTGGTCAGCTCGTCGCGACACATCCCGGCGCCACGGTGTTGTCGGCGGGCATGAGCGGCGACCTGGAAGCGGCCGTCCAGCATGGGGCGACACACGTACGGATCGGTACATCTTTACTCGGGATGCGAAACTCGCTGCGGTAGCCTTGCGGCGGGCAGCAAACTACATGGGTGTTGTTTTACGCGACGTGCCACCGCCCGGCGGCCGTTGCGTCCGACGACGCAGCGTCGCAGTGAGCCGTGGGTCCGCATCGGACTCGATGTCCGGCTCGCCAAGGGGGGACGCGGGCCGCCAGAGGGGACGCGGGCCGCAGAAGCGGACGGAGGTGGGGGCATGAACGGTTTCCGTAAGTCGCTGGTGTGGCTGGGGCTTGCCGAGGAAGAGGACGTCGACTACGAGGACCGGGGGTACCGGGAGACTTCCCACCGCTCGTCCCGTGATCGGGATCGGGACCGCGATCGGGATCGTTACTCCTCGAGCTCCCGCTACTCGGACTCCTACGACGAGGACGAGGTCGAGGAGGAGCACGCCGTTCCGCGGGCGCGTGCCGACCGCGACCGGTCCGACCGTGCCGACCGTTTCGAGCGCAGCAGCCGGCTCAGCGAGCGCGTCTCCTCGGTGCGCGCCGACCTGGACCGGGACGAGGACGACCGGATCGAGCGGGCCAGTGTCCGTTCCATCACCCGGCCCTCCGCGGCGCCCGAGCAGTCCTCGTCGCTGACCTACTCCACCCGGGAGAACCTCGCGCTGGCCCCGCAGCCGCCGGTTCACCAGCCGCAGGTCCAGCACCGCCCGGAGGAGGAGCAGCGGTACCAGATCACCACGCTGCACCCGACCACGTACCGGGAGGCGCGGACGATCGGCGAGCATTTCCGGGACGGCGTACCGGTGATCATCAATCTCACCGAGATGGATGAATCGGACGCTCGCCGACTGGTGGACTTCGCGGCCGGACTGGCGTTCGGTCTGCGGGGTACGATCGAGCGCGTGACCAACCGGGTTTTCCTGCTCTCACCGGCAAATGTCCAGGTCACCGCGGAGGACAAGGCCAAGATCGCTGAGGGCGGCTTCTTCACCCAGAGTTGACCCGAACGAGGGATCCGCCGGACGTGCTGTCGATCGTGTTCCAGATTCTCTATCTGTTGGTGTATTTCTTCCTCCTCGTGCTGCTGAGCAGGTTCGTCATGGGAGCGGTGCTCCAGTACGGACGTCGCTGGCAACCGGCCCGGGGCGCGTCCGCCGCACTCGAATTGGTGTGGAGCGTCACGGATCCACCTCTCAAGGCGTTGAGGCGTGTGATCCCACCGCTGCGCATTGGTAACGTGAGTTTGGACCTGGCTTCCATCGTGCTGCTGGTTATCCTGTTCGTGCTCATGGAGTTCGTGCTAGTTCGCTTCTTCTAGATCCACAGATAGACAGCAGCCCCAACCGCGGCCGCGACTGACCCGAGGAGTTTCGATGCCGCTGACCCCGGCCGACGTGCATAACGTCGCCTTCAAGAAGCCCCCGATCGGCAAGCGGGGGTATGACGAGGAGGAGGTCGACGCCTTCCTGGACGAGGTCGAGCGCGAGCTCGCCCGTCTGATCGAGGAGAACAACGAGCTGCGCGCCCAGGTGGAGCGCGGCGGTCGGGGTGGCGCGCCAGCCGGCCCGAGTGCCGACCCCCGCCTCGCGGCCGAGCTCAACGACCTGAAAGGCCAGCTCGACCGCGTGCAGCGGGACAAGTCGGCGGCGGAGCAGGCGGCCCGGCAGATGCAGGCCGAGCTCGAGCAGGTGCGTGCCCAGGGTGGCCCGGCCGGCGGCCCGACCGGCGCGGACGGTGAGCAGCAGGCGCTCCGGGTGCTGATGATGGCCCAGCGCACCGCCGACGACCACGTGTCCGACGCCCGGCGCGAGGCCGACAAGCTCCTCTCCGACGCCCGTTCCAAGGCGGAGGAGGTCACCCGGGAGGCCCGGGCCAAGGCCGACGCCCTCGAGCGGGACGCGCGCCAGCGCCACCAGGAGGCGATGGGCGGCCTGGACGCCAAGCGGACCGCGCTGCAGAAGCACATCGAGGAGCTCAAGCAGTTCGAGCGGGAGTACCGCACGCGCTTGAAGGCCTACCTCGAGAGCCAGCTGCGCGACCTCGACGGCCGTGGCCAGGGCCTGGAGGCCGAGATGGCGCGGGCCGACGCGAGCCGCTCGGTCGGTGGCTCCGGCGGTCTCGCCGCGGCCGGTCTCGCCGGGTCCTACGGCGGCCGGTCCAACGCCATCGAATCGGGTCGCTGACCACAGCCTCCGCACCTCGACGAGGATGAGCCATGATTCCTGCTAGTTTCCCGCTCATCCTCGTCGCGGCGGTGTGCCTCGCGATCGGCCTGGTCCGCGGGTCGAGCAGCCTCTTCATAGCGTCGATCGTGGCCAGCCTGCTGGCCACCGTCGTCATCGTCATCGGCGCCCGGCAGAACGCCGCGGCACGCCGCACCGGCGCACCGGACCCCGCCGAGTTCCCCGACGACCCCGGATTCGCCGAGGGTGCCGAGCCGCCGCGCCGCGCCTCCGCGGCGCCGTCCGACGCCCACGATTCTGCCCCGGCCGGTGCCGCGTTCGCAGCCGATTCCGGGTACCCCGGCGACTCGCCGCACGCCGCCGGCGCATCCTTCGCCGCCGACTCTCCCGAGCCGGCCGCGACCTCCGCCGCGGCGGGACGGACCGACCCGATCGGATTCCCCGCCGCCAGCGCTGAACCTGTATACGCGGATCAGCCCCCGGCGGATCAAGGCGACACGGTCGATCTCCCGGCAGCCGCCGATCCGCCCCCTGGGGGGCTCGCGGGCGTCGGCGATCCGGCCTCCCGCGCTTTCTCGGCGCCCGGCGATCCGGCCTCCCGCGCGTCCGGTGGCGTCGGCGATCCGGCCTCCGGGGGCGCCGAGCAGGGCTTCCGTGCACCAGCCGCGTCAAGTCACCTGCCGGACGAAACGCCCGCCGCCGCTGACTATCACGCCGCCTCGTCGACGATCGGCGCCGCCCGCGGCTCCGAGGCCGACGACCAGTCGTGGCGCCGGCCCGCCGCCGAGTCGCCCGCTGCCGGACCTGTCGGTCCGGAGCCCGCCGCCGGCGAGGCCGCCGGTGCGCCGGAGCGCGGTTTCCCGGCACAGGCCTCCGGCCCGGGCACACCGCCGGGGGATGGCGGCCCGGGCACACCGCCGAGGGATGGCGGCCTGGGCGTGCCGCCGAGGGATTCCGGTCCGGGTGTGCCGCTGATCGATTCCGGTCAGGATGCGGCGGCGCCCAGCGACGATTTCGCCGAGCCGGACGCCGACGACCCGGACGACGAGCCGCTGCCCCAGTCGGTCCGGCCGACCGACGCGGTCCAGGTGGCCCGCTTGGACACCGAGGTCCTGGTCGTTGACGGCCGCCCGCGCTACCACATGGCCGACTGCCCGCACCTGGTCGGCCGCCTGACCGAGCCGCTCCCGGCGGCCGAAGCGGTCGAGTTGGGCTTCAGCCCGTGCGGCCTGTGCCGCCCGGTGGACCGCCTGCTCGGCGCCAACGCCCACCGCTGAGCCGGGCGGGGCGCGGGCGGGCGCGCGGCAGAATGGCACGCATGGGGAAACGGGAAGTGCCGGCCGGGGTGTCGGTGCCGGTCCGGGTGCGGCCCGGGGCCGGCCGGACCCGGGTGGGCGGGTGTTATGCCGGGCCGCACGGGCCGGCGCTGATCGTCGCGGTCGGCGCCCCCGCGGTGGACGGCAAGGCGACCGAGGCGGTCCGCCGGGCTCTCGCCGCGGCGCTTGGTGTCCGGGCCGCCGATGTCGCCCTTCGGCTGGGCGCCACCAGCCGGGACAAGGTCTTCGCCGTCGAGGCTCCGGCCGCCGAGCTGGAGGCCCGGCTGACCGCTCTTCGCGGATCGTGAATCGTGCCGGTCCCGGGTCGCCTGCCGGGAAGCCGGCTGGATCGTCTCCTGGTGGTCTGACCTGGCCGGTTCTCCCGGGCGCGGCCTCGGGACCGGGCGGGGCGGCCGGCTCGGAGCGCGGGGCGCGGCGGCGACGCGGAAGCCTGGCGTGGAGTGACAAGCGGTGATGCCGGAGTGACTCCGGGTGTATCGTCGTGTATCCGACGAGCGGCCGGAGTGTTCGTGCCGGTTTGTCGGGTGCGGGTGGATCGACAGGTTGTCGGGGCATCTCACGTTCCGTATCCTTGCCAGCCTCCGGAGTGCGCGGCGTTCCCCAAGCCGCGCCATTTCTGCAGGTGGGGCAGGACGGCCGGGATGGAGACGCGGTCGCACTCGTGGAGCGTGCCGGTTCGTCGGGGCGGTTCCGGGGTGCGGACCACGCTCGGGCCGGAGCGTGGTGGTCCGCCGGAGCGGTGCCGGGGACGCGGGTGGCGGTGGGGCCGGCCCCGGCCGGTGGGGTCGGAAACGCAAGAGGTAACCGCACGGGGGAAGACAGGAGGACCGGGCGGGCCGGGAGGCCGACGGTTCCTCAGGACCGCTGATCGCCGCGCCGGGCGCGGCCGAGGGAGCGATGATGGCCAAGGCAACCGACATCCGGGCCGCTTCGAGCGGTGGGGCCGCCTCCGGGCGGACCCGCTCCACGTCGGAGACCGCGGAGATCAGGGAAGCTCTGGTGGCGCGGCTCAACGAGCTGCAGGCCGAGTACGATCAGGCGCTCAGTGCGATCACCGAGCTCTCACGCGAGCGGCTCGCCGACTCGGCCGGGGACGACCAGGCCGACACCGGCACCAAGACGTTCGAGCGGGAGCAGGAGATCACGCTGGCCAACAACCTGCTCGAGCGGATCACACAGGTGGAGCGTGCCATCGAGCGCCTCGGGCAGGGCAACTACGGTTGGTGCGAGAAGTGCGGTAACCAGATCCCGGTGGAGCGGCTGGCCGCCTTCCCGTCCGCGACTCTCTGTGTCTCTTGCAAGCAGTTGGAGGAAAGACGCTGAACGCCGACAAGGCCTCCCGTTTCACCCCGCGCGCCGTCGCGGTGCTGGGCGCCACCGCGCTGGTCGCGGTGGCGCTCGACCAATGGGTGAAGCATCTCTCCACCGAGAACCTGGATCCGAACGAACCGGTCCGGATTCTCGGTGGCCTGATCTATCTCTCGCTGCTGCGCAACGGCGGCGCGGCGTTCAGCTTCGGCAGCGCGTACACCTGGATCTTCCCGGTGATCACGCTGGTGGTGATCGGCTGGATCGGCTGGATGGCGACGAAGCTGCGCTCGGTGCCCTGGGCGGTCGCGCTCGGCCTGGTGCTCGGCGGCGCGCTGGGTAACCTGACCGATCGGCTGTTCCGGGCGCCCGGCCCGTTCCAGGGGCACGTGGTCGACATGATCAGCGCGTTCGCGCCGAACGGGGAGAGGTTCGCGGTCTTCAACATCGCGGACAGTTGCCTGACCGTCGGCGTCTGCCTCGCGGTGATCCTGGAGCTGACCGGCCGGCAGCGGGACGGCAGCCGGTTGAAGGGCAGAGCTGACAAGAAACCCGAGGGTGCCACCGAGAGCGCCACCGGGACGGAGGAGACGGCATGAGTGACACGCGATCTCTTCCGGTGCCGGACGGGCTCGACGGGATGCGGCTGGACCAGGCGGTCTCCCGGTTGTTCGGGCTGTCCCGGACGGCCGCTGCGACCCTGGTCGAGGCCGGTGACGCGCTGGTGGACGGCATCCCCCGGCCGAAATCGGACAAGGTGGCGGCGGGCTCGTGGCTCGAGGTGACCCTGCCGCCGCCGGTCTCCGCGCCGGTCCTGGTCGCCGAGCCGGTGCACGGGCTGGGCGTGATCTACAGCGACGACGACATCGTGGTGGTGGACAAGCCGGTCGGGGTGGCCGCCCACCCGAGTCCCGGCTGGACCGGGCCGACAGTGGTCAGCGGGCTCGCCGCGATGGGGCAGAACGTGGCGACCAGCGGCGCCGCCGAGCGGCAGGGCATCGTGCACCGCCTCGACGTCGGCACCACCGGCCTGATGGTGGTCGCCAAGTCCGAGATGGCCTACAGCGTGCTGAAGCGGGCGTTCAAGGAGCGCGAGGTGGAGAAGCGCTACCACGCCGTGGTGCAGGGCCACCTGGACCCGCTGCGGGGCACCGTCGACGCGCCGATCGACAGGCACCCGACTGCCGACTACAAGTTCGCGGTGATGTCCGGCGGCAAACCGAGCGTCACGCACTACGACACGCTGGAGGCGTTCCGCGCCGCCAGCCTGGTCGACGTGCGGCTGGAGACCGGCCGCACCCACCAGATCCGGGTGCACTTCTCGGCGCTGCGGCACCCGTGCGTCGGTGATCTCACCTACGGCGCGGATCCCACCCTGGCCGCCCGGCTGAAGCTCAACCGGCAGTGGCTGCACGCCCGGGAGCTGGCCTTCCTGCACCCGCGGACGCACGACGAGGTGCGGTTCGTCAGCGACTACCCGGACGACCTGAAATACGCGCTGGACGTCCTGCAGGACGCCGGCTGACCTTTCCTCTGGAGTGATCACCGTGGGCCCCGCGCATCGGCTGCGAGCGGTCCTCGTCAGGTTCGGGGGCGGCTCGCTCCGGTTGCAGATCATGACCGGGGTGGCGCTCACCGCCACCGTCGCGCTGGTCCTCGCCGTCGCCTGGGCCGGCCGCCCCGGTGGCCCGTCCGGCGAGGACCCGGGCGACGTCGTCCGGGTCGGGGTGGTCGAGGGCCAGTCGGTCGGCGGTTACCTGGACTCCGCCCGGCGTGAGCTGGCCATGCTGACCGACCCGTCCGGTCCGGTCGCCGGGGAGACCTGGGCGCTGGTCAGCCTGGCCCGGTACACGGCGCCGGCCCGGCTGCCGGCGATGCTCGCCGACGTGACGGTGGCCCAGGTGTACGCGCGGGTGCCGCTGCCCGACGCCCGGACCCAGGTGTCGCTGATCCCGGTGTACACGATGCCCGGCGACGTGACCGCCGGGATGCTCGACGCGGCCCTGGTGCGTGATCGGGAGCAGGCCGACTACTCGCGGCTGGAGCGGTCGCTGACCGGTGACGGGCGTCGCGAGCAACGGCTGCGGCAGACGTACCGGAACGCGGCCCGCACCGCGGCGCTGGAGGCGGCGGCGTACCGGGAAGGGTGTGCCTGTGTGTTCGCGGCAGTGGTCCGCGGCACTCCGGTGGCGCTCGACGGCATCGCGTCCCGACCCGGCGTGCGGGCCGTCGACCCGGCCCCGGAGGTGCGCAGCCTGGACCGCACCGAGTTCCGGCCGCCGCTGCCGGAGGAGCACGGAACGGTCTCCGCCGAGCCGTCGGCACCGCCCGTGCCCACCGCGGTGCCGAGCGTTGCGCCGGCCTCGCCGGGACGGTTACCGTCGTCGATCGGTGCCACTGTGACTTCTGCCTCATCCGGTCGCGGGGTCTCATCGGCGCCGGCCGTCGCCGGGTCGTCAGCGGAGCTGCTTGACGTACCCTCGGAGGCGGAAGCGAGCGCCGCTCGCGACACATCCGGCGCGTCTTCCGGAGCATCCGGCGCCGAACCAGGACGTTAGTTTTTCCGTCTAACAGAACGTTCGGGCGGATGCACGTGCATGACCAGCGTGCCGTCATGTGATCAAGAACGACAGGGGGATGGGCGCACGGTCGGTGGCCCGCATAGGGTTCTCGTCCGTAGCCTGTCATGGCGAGAACCCCTCGCCGGAGAACGACGTCGGGTAGGCGCAGAAAGGACAAGCCGTGGACGGGACCGAGACCGGCTGGGGCCGGCCTGCGGAACCAGCCCCGCGCTGGCGGGCTCTGCTCGACCGTGCCCGGCATGGTCACCGCGCCGACGAGCCCGCCGAGGAGCCGAAACCGGAACCCGCGGCGCTCCCGCAGCAGTGGGGCCAGCAGCCGCTGCCGACCCGCGGGCCGGCTCGCCCGGTGAATCCGCTGGACAGCCGCCAGGGGTACGAGCTGGACAGCCGGCCGGGCTATGACGGGCAGCGCCGCGCCGCGGAGCCGGATCCGCGCGCCGAGGTGCCGCGCCCGATGCCGCAGCGCCCGATCAATCCGCTGGACCCGCGCTGGCAGGCCCGGCCGGAGCCACCGCAGCACAGCTTCTTCGAGCCGGCGCCGCGCTCGCCGCAGCCCGCCCCGCCGCCGCCCGCCCCGCCGGTGCGGGGGGCGTACCCGCCGGCACCCGGCTATCCGGCACCGAACGGTTATCCGCCACCCGCCTACCCGCAGGCCTACGCGCCGGCCCCGGCGCCGCCGGCCGCGCCCGCGCCGGTGGCGCCGCAGCCGGTGTCCCCACCACCCGCGCCCGCCCCGATGGCGCAGCCGGCCCCGGCCGTGCCGTCGGCGCCGGCGGGCGCTCGGATCGAGTGGCGGCAGACCCGCCCCGACGACGGCACGGAGCGGGCCGTCGGCGTCATGCGGCGCAAGCTCGGGCAGCCCCGGGTGCTGGCGTTCGCCAACCCCAAGGGCGGCGTGCACAAGACCACCGCGACAGTGCTGGCCGCGGCCACCATCGGCAGTGTCCGCGGGCGCGGCGTGCTCGCCTGGGACGACAACGAGCTGCGCGGCACGCTCGGGCTGCGGGCCGGCAGTGCCCGGCACGCCCGGACGATCAAGCACCTGCTGACCGATCTGGAGCGGATCGAGGGACTGCACGGCGACGCGCTGCTGCAGGAGCTCGACGCCTATCTGCGGCACGCCTCCGACGGGTCGTACGACGTGCTGGCCGGCGAGGAGAACCCCCGGTTCGCCCAGCGTCTGGACCAGGCCACCGTGCGCCGGGTGACCGACCTGCTGCGCCGGACCCACGACGTGATCTGCGTGGACACCGGCAACAACGTGGAGAGCGTGAACTGGCAGACGGTCATGCGGATGGCCGACCAGCTGGTGATCACCACGGTGCCCCGGGAGGACGCCGCGTTCACCGCCGACTGGATGCTCGACGTGCTGGAGGAGAGCGGGATGGGCGACATGGTGGCGAACGCCGTGACGTTGATCTCGTGTCCCTCGCCGGGTGCGCTGCCGCTGCTGGAGGACTTCAAGAAGCACTTCGCGACGCGTACCCGCGCGGTCGCCGTGGTGCCCTACGATCCGGCACTGGAGGTGGGTTCCTCGATCGAGTACGGGGACCTGCAACCCGAGACGCGGCAGGCTTGGCTGCGCGCCGCGTCGGTGATGCTGGAGCCGTTCGCGGAGTAGGCTGATCGGTCTCGCCAACAGAAGAGGGGGTCCCGGGTGTCCGACTCGTTCGTGCATCTGCACGTTCACACCGAGTATTCGATGCTCGACGGAGCGGCCCGGGTCAAGGAACTCATCAGCGAGGCCAAACGGCTCGGGATGCCGGCCGCCGCGATCACCGACCACGGCAACATGCACGGCGCCTACGAGATGTACACGCAGTCCAAGGCCGCCGGGATCACCCCGCTCATCGGTGTCGAGGCCTACGTCGCGCCGGACTCGCGGCTGAACAAGAGCCGGGTCAAGTGGGGCCGCCCGGAGCAGAAGAGCGACGACGTCTCCGGTAACGGTGCGTATACCCACATGACCATGTGGGCGCGCAACGCGGTCGGCCTGAAGAACCTTTTCCGGCTCAACTCGCGGGCCTCCATCGAGGGCCAGCTCGGCAAGTACCCGCGGATGGACTTCGACATCATCGCGGAGCACGCCGAGGGCATCATGGGCACCACCGGCTGCCCGTCCGGCGCGGTGCAGACCCGGCTGCGGCTGGGCCAGTTCGACGAGGCGCTCAAGTCGGCGGCGATGTACCAGGAGGCGCTCGGGAAGGATCACTACTTCCTCGAGATCATGGACCACGGCCTGTCGATCGAGAAGCGGGTCCGCGACGGCCTGCTGGAGATCGGCCGGAAACTGGGCATCCCGCCGCTGGTCACCAACGACTCGCACTACACCTTCGAGGCGCAGGCCGAGGCGCACGACGTGCTGCTCTGCGTGCAGACCGGCAGCAACATCGCCGACCCGAACAGGTTCCGCTTCGACGGCAACGGCTACTTCGTCAAGTCGGCCGAGCAGATGCGCGCCGTCGACTCCTCCGAGGCCTGGCAGGAGGGCTGCCGCAACACGCTGCTGGTGGCCGAGAAGGTGGACATCGACGGGATGTTCACGTTCAAGAACCTGATGCCCCGGTTCCCCATCCCGGACGGGATGACCGAGGAGGAGTACTTCCGGCAGGTCGCCTTCGAGGGCCTGCGCAAACGCTTCCCGGACGGGATCCCGGACACCCACGTCACGCAGGCGGAGTACGAACTCGGCGTGATCATCAGCATGGGCTTCCCGGCGTACTTCCTGGTGGTCGCCGACTTCATCCAGTGGGCGAAGCGGAACGGCATCGCGGTGGGCCCGGGCCGTGGCTCGGCGGCCGGCTCGCTCATCGCGTACGCCATGGGCATCACCGACCTGGACCCGCTGCCGCACGGCCTGATCTTCGAGCGGTTCCTCAACCCGGAGCGCATCTCGATGCCGGATGTCGACATCGACTTCGACGAGCGCCGGCGCGGCGAGGTCATCAGGTACGTGACCGAGAAGTGGGGCGACGACAAGGTCGCCCAGATCGCCACGTTCGGCACGATCAAGGCGAAGGCCGCGATCAAGGACTCGGCCCGGGTGCTCGGCTACCCGTTCGCCGTCGGTGACCGGATCACCAAGGCGATGCCGCCGGACGTGATGGGCAAGGGCATCCCGCTCGAGGGCATCTTCGACAAGGAGCACAAGCGGTACAACGAGGCCGGTGAGATCCGCTCGCTCTACGAGACCGACCCGGACGTCAAGAAGGTGATCGACACCGCGCGCGGCATCGAGGGCCTGATCCGGCAGACCGGCGTGCACGCCGCCGGCGTCATCATGAGCGCCGAGCCGATCATCGACCACATCCCGCTGATGCGCCGGGCCAGCGACGGCGTCATCATCACGCAGTTCGACTACCCGACCTGCGAGACGCTCGGCCTGCTGAAGATGGACTTCCTGGGCCTGCGGAACCTGACGATCATCGACGACGCCAACAAGAACATCGAGATCAACCACGGTGAGCCGCTCGACCTGCTGGCGCTGCCGCTGGACGACAAGGCCGCCTACGAGCTGCTCGCCCGTGGTGACACGCTGGGCGTGTTCCAGCTCGACGGCGGGCCGATGCGGTCGCTGCTGCGGCTGATGAAACCGGACAACTTCGAGGACATCTCCGCCGTGCTGGCGCTGTACCGGCCCGGCCCGATGGGCGTCGACTCGCACACCAACTACGCGCTGCGCAAGAACAAGCTCCAGGAGATCACCCCGATCCACCCGGAGCTGGAGGAGCCGCTGCGGGAGATCCTGGAACCGACGTACGGCCTGATCGTCTACCAGGAGCAGGTGCAGCGCGCCGCGCAGATCCTCGCCGGCTACAGCCTCGGCCAGGCCGACCTGCTGCGCCGCGCGATGGGTAAGAAGAAGAAGGAGATCCTCGACAAGGAGTTCATCCCGTTCCGCGACGGCTGCCGCGAGCACGGGTACTCCGACGAGGCGATCCAGGCGGTGTGGGACGTGCTGGTGCCGTTCGCCGGTTACGCGTTCAACAAGGCGCACTCCGCGGCGTACGGCCTGGTGTCCTACTGGACGGCCTACCTCAAGGCGCACTACCCGGCCGAGTACATGGCCGGTCTGCTCACCAGCGTCGGCGACGACAAGGACAAGATGGCCGTCTATCTCGCCGAGTGCCGCCGGATGGGCATCCAGGTGCTGCCGCCGGACGTGAACCAGTCGGCCGGCCCGTTCACCCCGGTCGGCAAGGACATCCGGTTCGGCCTCGGCGCGGTGCGCAACGTCGGCGGCAACGTGGTGGAGGCGATCGCCCGGTGCCGCAAGGAGAAAGGCGAGTACACCGACTTCTACGACTTCTTGTCCAAGGTGGACGCGGTGGCCTGCAACAAGCGGACCATCGAGTCGCTGATCAAGGCGGGCGCGTTCGACTCGATGGGGCACACCCGCAAGGGCCTGCTCGCCGTGCACGCCGAGGCGATCGACGCGTACGCCGGGGTCAAGCGGAACGAGGCGGCCGGCCAGTTCGACCTGTTCGGCGCGTTCGGCGACGAGGTCGGCGGCGCGTCGGCAACCGTCGCCATGCCGACCATCGGCGACAGCGAGTGGGACAAGCGGGACAAGCTGACCTTCGAGCGCGAGATGCTCGGCCTCTACGTCTCCGACCATCCGCTCGCCGGCCTGGAGCAGGTGTTGCAGAGCAACGCGGACACCAGCATCGCCGCGCTCAACGAGGAGGGCTCGGTCCAGGACGGTCAGATCGTCACGATCGCCGGCATCCTCACCGGCGTCCAGCGCCGGATCACCAAGCAGGGCCGGGCGTGGGCGTCGGCCACCGTCGAGGACCTGGCCGGCGGTGTCGAGACGTTGTTCTTCCCGAACACCTACGAGCTGGTCGGGCAGTACATCGCCGAGGACGCCATCGTGGTGGTCAAGGGCCGGGTGGACCGGCGCGACGACACCCCGCGGATCATGGCGATGGACATGTCCATCCCCGATGTCTCGCACAACCCGGACAGCAAGCCGGTGGTGCTCACCATGCCGATCACCCGGGTCACGCCGCCGCTGGTCGACGAGCTCAAGGACATCCTGTCCGGCCACCCGGGCGACACCGAGGTGCACGTCCACCTGCAGAACGGGAAACGCACCACAGTCATCCGGCTGGTGGCGGCCCGGGTCGCCGCGACGCCCGCGCTGCGCGCCGACCTCAAGATGATCCTCGGCCCGGCGGCCGTCGCCTGACCTCGCGGCCGGATCTGGAAGGATCAGAGGGTGCAACCAGAGGAGTCGACCCCGCCCGTGGCGCCGCCACCCATGCCGCCTTCTCCCATGGCGCTGGCGGACCAGCCGGCGGCCGGCCCGCCGTGGTGGCGGTTGTCGCAGAGCAGCCGCCGGCCGTGGCGCCGGTCGGTGGCCGTCGGAGCCGGCGCGGCCGCCGTGGTCACCGTGCTCGGCGCGCCGTTCGGGCTGCTCTGGCACGCGCTCGCGCCGAGCGTGCCGGTGATCGACGCGGGTGACAGCGGCATCGTGGTCAACGACCCGTCCCCGGAGCAGTACATCGCCGCGGACGGCTGGCTCACCCTGCTCGGGATCGGCTTCGGCCTGCTCGTGGCGATCACCGCCTGGCTGCTGATGCGCCGCGACCGCGGGCCGGCGCTGCTGCTCGGCGTGGTGCTGGGGGCCGGTGTGGGCACCCACTGGATCGCGGTCCCGATCGGCGAGCTGATCGGCAAGGACGCCTACGAGCAGTGGCGGGCCACCGCCACCCAGGGCGCGACCTACCTGGCGCCGCCCGAGGTGCACTCGCTCGGGCCGACGCTGGTGCCGGCCTTCGTGGCGGCGATCGTGCTGACCCTGCTGGCCGGCTGGTCCAACGACCCGGACCTCGACCATCCGGGCGCGCAGCCCGGTTACGGGCCCAACCACGGGCAGTACGGGCCGATCGAGGAGCAGCGGCCGATCGGCGCCGACCCGTTCAGTTCGGGCTGGCCGGCCGGGCCAGATCCGACAGCGGCACCGGCACCGCCCGCACCCGGGCCAGCAGACCAGCCTCGCGGTTGAGCAGCCGCAGCTCGGCGCGCAGCCGGGCGGTGGTGTCCGGCGCGGCCAGCAGCGAGTGCCGCTCCTCCAGGGTGAGCTGGGCGGTGGCGGCGACCAGGTGGGACAACACCGTGGCATCGTCCGGCACCTGATCGAGGATCTCCGCGTTCGGCCGGAGCAGCTCCAGGTACTGCTGGAAGGCCGTGAGCACACGGGGTTTCAGCAGCTCGGCGGTCTGGTCGGGTGACTCGTCGTCGGGCAGCCACTCGACCCGGGCGGTCAGATAGGGCTCGGAGCCCTGCTCGACGTCGAGGATCCGGAACCGGCGCCGGCCCACCGTCATGATGTCGAACCGGCCGTCGGGCAGCTCGGACACGTGGCGCAGCTCGGCGGTGCAGCCCACCTCGAACAGGTCGGCGGCGCCGACCGGGTCGGGCGGCGGGGCGGGGCCGTCGCCGGGCTCCGGCGCGACCTCGCTGCCGTGCCGGAGGGTGACCACGCCGAACTCGCTCGGCGGCTCGGCCGGCTGGGCGGCCAGCTCCCGCACCAGAGCGCGATAACGCTCCTCGAAGATGTGCAGGGGCAGCACCAGACCGGGGAAGAGCACCGTGCTCAGCGGGAAGACCGGCAGCCGATCGCTCACGGGTTCAGCCTAGTCGTCCGCTGACCTTGGTCAACCCAGCGCCGGGCGGTGCGGTCCGCGACTATGCGGTGGCGGCGCCGGCGCCGAGGTCGAATTCGTTGCCCTCCGGGTCACGCATGGTGATCCAGTGCCAGCCGAACGCCTGGTGCTCGTCGACGCGGGTGGCGCCGAGGGTGAGCAGCCGGTCGACCTCGGTCCGCCAGTCCGGCACCTGACGAGCGGCCAGATCGAAGTGCAGCCGGTTCTTGCCCCGCTTGGGCTCGGGCACCTTGATGAACATCAGCGCCGGAGCGCTGCCGGTGGACGCGGCGCCGTGACCGATGGTGGCGAAGTCCGGACTGGCATCCGGGTCGACCTGACGATCCAGGGCCTGCGCCCAGAACGTGGCCAGTTTCTGGGCGTCGGCGCAGTCGATGACGATCTGGGCGATGGACAGGGGCATCAGATTTTTCCTTACTGGAGATCGACGGGGTTCAGGACGACGGGGTGACCGGCCAGCACACCTCCGTCCGCAGCTGGGCCGGGTCATCGGTGTCGGCGGACGTGACCAGATAGAGCTCGCGGACCGGCCCGGTGGCCCCGATGCCGCGGTCGAGTACCTGCCGGCCCAGGGCGCCGTAGGTGCGATCCAGGTCGGCGCACGGCCCCGCGTGCACGGCGACCGCCAGCCGCTGGGCGGGCAGCACACCCCACCGCACCCCGCCGGCGTCCGGACTCCCGGCGCGCTCGCCGGCCCCGGACGCGGTGACCGGCAGGAACGCCGTCACCCGGCCACCGGCTTGGAACCACTCGAAGGCGTACAGGGCACCGCACGGCCCGCCCGGCGTGAGACCCCACCGGCCGGCCACGGCGTACAGCGACGGGTAGGCCATCTCGCACCACGGCGTGAGGCTGTCCTGATCGACGTGACCGTCGATCATCAGGCATTGCTGTTCCGCGGCGTGCCGGATGGTCAGCTCAGCGGCGGCGGCACCGCCGGTCAGCAGTGCCCGCAACGACCCGACGGCCGCCGCGGTCGCCGTCAGCTCGCGCCGCAGCACGTCCAGGTGGTCGGCGATCAACGCGTCCCGGGACTGCGGGTCGGCCGCCGACACCACCCGCCGTACGCCGGCGACCGGCATCCGGACCTCGCGCAGCCGGCGCACCAACTGCGCCAGCTCCACCTGATCCGCCGTGTAGTAGCGGTAGCCCGTCGACGGATCGACCAGCGCCGGCTCCAGGACGCCGGCGTCGTGGTAGTGCCGCAAGGCCTTGACCGTCAGATGGGTCAGCCGGGAGAACTCGCCAACAGTCAGTAACTCTGCCACCCGGACAGCCTTCACCCTCCCGCAGCGGGAGAGTCAAGCGGCGCCGGGCCGGAAGATCGTGGAGGAGAAATGGTGATCTGCGCGTCTCAACGCCTGGGCCGCGGCCTCGTGGCGGTGAGACCGCCGGCGTGGCCGCCTAGACTGTTCCCGTGCTGAATCGGATCGACCTGCGCGGCTCCCGCCGGGACCCGCGCGGTCTGCTGCCCCGTGCCCAGCTCGACGTCTCCGTGGCCGTCGAGAGGATTCGTCCCGTTGTCGAGGCGGTCCATCAGCATGGGTTCAGCGCGATCCGGGAGGCGACGCGGCGATTCGACGGGGTCGAGCTGGAGCGCCTGCGGGTGCCCGCCGAGGCGATCACGGCCGCGGCCGAGACGCTCGACCCGGCGGTCCGCGCCGCCCTGCTCGAGGCGATCACGCGGGCCCGCAAGGTGCACGCCGACCAGCGCCGCACCGACACCACCACCAAGGTGGTCGACGGTGGCACGGTCACCGAGCGCTGGGTGCCGGTCCGTCGCGTCGGGCTCTACGTGCCCGGCGGCCTCGCCGTCTACCCGTCCACCGTGGTGATGAACGTGGTGCCCGCCCAGGAGGCCGGCGTCGAGGGCCTGGTGGTGGCCAGCCCGCCGCAGCCGGAGAACGGGGGCCTGCCCGACTCCCGGGTGCTCGCCGCGTGTGCCCTGCTCGGCGTCACCGAGGTCTACGGGGTGGGCGGCGCCCAGGCGATCGCCATGCTGGGTCACGGCTCGGACGGCGTCGACGAGGCCGACCGCTGTGAGCCGGTCGACGTGATCACCGGGCCGGGCAACATCTGGGTCACCGCCGCCAAGCGGCTGCTGCGCGGCGTGGTCGGCATCGACGCCGAGGCCGGTCCCACCGAGATCGCCATCCTGGCCGACGAGACCGCCGACCCGCGGCACGTCGCCGCCGACCTGATCAGCCAGGCCGAGCACGACCCGCTGGCGGCGAGCGTGCTGGTCACCGACTCGACGGCGCTCGCCGACGCGGTCGAGGCCGAGCTGGCCGTGCAGGTCGCCACGACCAAGCACGAGGAGCGGGTGCGCACCGCGCTGACCGGTGAGCAGTCCGGTGTGGTGCTGGTCGACGACCTGGAGCAGGGTCTCGCCGTGGTGGATGCCTACGCCGCCGAGCACCTGGAGATCCAGACACGGGACGCGCGGGAGTGGGCCATGCGGGTCCGCAACGCCGGCGCCATCTTCGTGGGCGCCTGGTCGCCGGTGTCGCTGGGCGACTACGCGGCCGGCTCCAACCACGTGCTGCCGACCGGGGGCTGCGCGCGGCACTCGTCCGGGCTGTCCGTGCAGTCGTTCCTGCGCGGCATCCACGTGATCGAGTACGACGAGGCGGCGCTGCGCGACGTGGCCGGCCACGTGGTGGCGCTGGCCAACGCGGAGGACCTGCCGGCGCACGGCGACGCGGTGAAGGCCAGGTTCGCTCAGTGACGACGATCGACGAGCTGCCGATCCGGGACGACCTGCGGGGTAAAACGCCCTACGGCGCCCCGCAACTGGACGTCCCGGTGCGGCTGAACACCAACGAGAACTCGTACCCGGTGCCGGACGACGTGGTGGAGGCGATCGGCAAGGCCGTCCAGGCCGAGCTGCGCGACCTCAACCGCTATCCCGACCGGGACGTGATCGGCCTGCGCACCGAGCTCGCCGGGTACCTCGGCCACGGCCTCACCACCGCCAACGTCTGGGCGGCGAACGGTTCCAACGAGGTGCAGCAGCAGCTGCTCCAGGCGTTCGGCGGGCCGGGCCGGTCGGCCCTGGGCTTCGGCCCGTCCTACTCGATGCACCCGCTGCTGGCGCAGGGCACCGGGACCCGGTGGATCGGCGCCCTCCGCGACCCGGATTTCGGCCTCGACCCGGACCGGGCGGTCGCCGAGATCGAGAGACACGACCCGGACCTGGTCTTCCTCTGCTCACCGAACAACCCGACCGGCACCGCGCTGGACCCGGCGGTGATCGACGCGGTGCTGGCGGCCGCGCGGGGCATGGTGATCGTGGACGAGGCGTACACCGAGTTCGCCCGTCCCGGCACGCCGAGCGCGCTGACCCTGCTGCCCGGCCACCCGCGCCTGGTGGTGAGCCGGACGATGAGCAAGGCGTTCGGCTTCGCCGGTGGCCGGCTGGGCTATCTCGCCGCCGACCCGGCAGTGGTGGACGCGGTCCAGCTGGTCCGCCTGCCCTACCACCTGTCCGCGATCAGCCAGGCCGCCGCCAAGGCGGCGGTGGTGCACCGGGCGTCGCTGCTGAGGACCGTCGAGGCGATCAAGGAACAGCGTGACCGGATCGTCGAGGTGCTCCGGGCCCGTGGGGTGCGGGTCGCCGACAGCGACGCCAACTTCGTGCTGTTCCGGACCCAGCCGGACCAGAAGGCCGCCTGGCAGCAGTTCCTCGACCGCGGGGTGCTGATCCGCGACGTGGGCCTGGCCGGCTGGCTGCGGGTCACCGCCGGCACCGCATCCGAGACTTCCGCATTCCTTGATGCCGCTGAGGAGATCCTTTCGTGAGCCGTACCGGGCGGATTGACCGCGTCACCAACGAGACCAAGGTGCTCGTCGAGATCGACCTCGACGGCACCGGCAAGGGCGACTTGAGCACCGGTGTCGGCTTCTACGACCACATGCTCAACCAGCTCGCCAAGCACGGCGGGTTCGACCTGACGGTGCGGACCGAGGGCGACCTGGAGATCGACTCGCACCACACCATCGAGGACACCGCCATCGCGCTGGGCGAGGCGTTCGCCCAGGCGCTCGGCGACAAGCGGGGCATCCGGCGGTACGGCTCGGCCACCATCCCGATGGACGAGGTGCTGGTCCGGGCCGCCGTCGACCTGTCCGGCCGGCCGTACGTGGTGCACGACGAGCCGCTGCTCACGCCGTACATCGGGCCGGTCTACGCGACGAGCATGACCCGGCACATCTTCGAGGCGTTCGGCCACGCGGCCAAGGTGACACTGCACGTGGACGTGCTGCGCGCCTGCCGGCCGGGCGGTCACCCGGACGCGCACCACGTGGTGGAGGCCCAGTTCAAGGCGTTCTCCCGGGCGCTGCGCGAGGCCGTGGAGATCGATCCGCGCAACGCGGGCTCGCTGCCCTCCACCAAGGGCGTGCTCTGAGATGACGGCAAACGTGGTGATCCTCGACTACGGCTCGGGGAACCTGCGCTCGGCGGAGCGGGCGGTGGCGCGTACCGGGGTGGACGTCACCGTGACCAGCGACCTCGACCGGGCCGCGGCGGCCGACGGCCTGGTCGTCCCGGGCGTCGGCGCCTACGCCGCCTGCATGGCCGGCATCAACGAGCTGGGTGCCGGGCCGGTGATCGCCGAGCGGGTCGCGGCCGGCCGCCCGGTGCTCGGTATCTGCGTGGGCATGCAGGTCATGTTCGAGTCCGGGGTCGAGCACGGGGTGGAGACGAAAGGGCTGGGCCTGCTGCCCGGCTCGGTCACCCGGCTGCGGGCCGAGCGGATCCCGCACATGGGGTGGAACACGGTCACCGTGCCGGCCGGGTCGAAGCTGCTCGCCGGGCTTGCCACCGACACCCGGTTCTACTTCGTCCACTCGTACGCGGCCCGTGATCTCGATCTTCTGAAGGAGGCCGCCGTGACCACCGCCGCCCACGACGAGCCGTTCGCGGCAGTGGTGGAGCTCGGCGCGCTGAGCACCGCCCAGTTCCACCCGGAGAAGTCGGCCGACGCCGGATACGCGCTGCTCAGCAACTGGGTCGCCACGCTCCGATGAGTAAGGAACGCGCGCGGCGACGGGCCGAGCGGCTCGCCGTCCTGGAACGGGAGAAGGCCGTCCGGGCCCGCCGGGTGGCCCGGCGGCAGCGTCGCCGTGCGGTTCTGCGGAAGCTCACGCCGCCCAGAATCGGCAGCGACGGCCGGCTCTATCACCGCAGCCGGCGCCAGCGGGCCGGCATCCTGATCGTCCCGCTGCTCGCCATCGCCGCGGTCTGGCTGTTCATCCCGGAGACGGCACTGCGCATCCTGCTCACCGTCCTGCTCGTCCTGGCCGCTCCCGCTCTCGTGGTCGTGGTGCTCGGCCGCCGCCCATAGAAGCCGCCGCCCATAGAAGCCGTCGCCCATAGAAATCGTCGCTAACAGAAATCGTCGTCAACAGAGGCCGTCGTCAACAGAGGCCGTCGCTGATAGAAGTCGTCGCCAACGGAGGCCGTCGCTAATCGAAGCCGTCGCCAACGGAGGCCGTCGCTAATCGAAGTAGGAGATAGATAGTGACCCTGCAACTGCTGCCCGCCGTCGATGTCGCGGACGGCCAGGCGGTCCGCCTGGTCCAGGGCGCCGCCGGCTCGGAGACCGCCTACGGCGATCCCCTGGAGGCCGCGCTGGCCTGGCAGAACGACGGCGCCGAGTGGATCCACCTGGTCGACCTGGACGCCGCGTTCGGCCGCGGGTCCAACGCCGAGCTGCTCGCCGACGTGGTCCGTCGTCTCGACGTCAAGGTGGAGATCTCCGGTGGCATCCGGGACGACGAGTCGCTCACCCGGGCCCTCGCGACCGGGGCGCAGCGGGTCAACATCGGCACCGCCGCCCTGGAGGACCCGGAGTGGTGCGACCGGATCTGCGCGGAGTACGGCGACCGCGTCGCCATCGGCCTGGACGTGCGCGGCCGCACCCTGGCGGCGCGCGGCTGGACCCGGGACGGCGGTGACCTCTACGAGGTCCTGGCCCGCCTGGACAAGGCCGGCGCCTCGCGTTACGTGGTCACCGACATCACCAAGGACGGCACCATGCGCGGGCCGAACCTCGACCTGCTGCGTGAGGTCTGCGCCGCCACCGACAAGCCGGTGATCGCCAGCGGCGGCGTCTCCACCCTGGACGACCTGCGCGCCCTGGCCACCCTGGAGCCGGTCGGCGTGGAGGGAGTGATCGCCGGCAAGGCGCTGTACGCCGGCGCCTTCACCGTGCGTGAGGCCCTCGAGGTCCTGAAGAAGTAATCGCCGGTGCCGCCGGCCGGATGACATCACCCCGGCCGCCGCCGTCGCGGCGGTCGGGGCATCGCCTTCGTCGCGACCGCGCCCCTTCCCGCGGTGCTGGTTCGCCGGTGGCGCTGCTCGGCGGCGAGCCGGTGCACGCCGCATCTGGGACTGGTCAGGGCCCGCCGGATTCGGCCGGACCGGGTGGTTAGGGTGGGTGCATGACGGTCGCGGTGCGTGTTATCCCCTGTCTCGACGTGGACGCCGGGCGGGTGGTCAAGGGCGTCAATTTCGTCGACCTCCGGGACGCCGGCGATCCGGTCGAGCTGGCCGCCGCCTATGACGCGGCAGGCGCCGACGAGCTGACCTTCCTCGACGTGACCGCCTCCTCCGACGACCGCGGCACCATGCTCGACGTGGTCCGCCGCACCGCCGAGACGGTCTTCATCCCGCTCACCGTCGGCGGCGGCGTCCGCTCGGTGGCCGATGTGGACGTGCTGCTGCGGGCCGGCGCGGACAAGGTCGGTGTGAACACAGCCGCCATCAACCGTCCGGAGCTGATCAGCGAAATCGCCGAGCGCTTCGGTAACCAGGTGCTGGTCCTCTCGCTGGACGTGCGCCGCGCCGCCGGCCAGCCGTCCGGCTGGGAGGTCACCACGCACGGCGGACGCCGCAGCGCCGGCCTCGACGCTGTCGAGTGGGCGGCCCGGGTGGCCTCGCTCGGCGCCGGCGAGATCCTGCTGAACTCGATGGACGCCGACGGCACGAAGTCCGGTTTCGATCTGGAGCTGATCCGCGCGGTCCGCGCCGTCGTCGACATCCCGGTGATCGCCAGCGGCGGTGCGGGGGCTGTCGAGCACTTCCCGCCAGCCGTCGCGGCGGGCGCCGACGCGGTCCTCGCCGCCAGCGTCTTCCACTTCGGCGACCTCACCATCGGCCAGGTGAAGGAAACGCTGCGGGCCGCTGGCAGCCCGGTGCGCTGACTCTTCTTTCGGTACGCCCCTCGACCAGACGCCATCAGCCCCGCCCCGCCGAGCGAGGCGTTTGCCCGCGCTCGGGCCGCAGCGCTCTTGCCAGCCGCTCGGCCCGGCGGGAACAACGTGGCGCGGCGGGAACATGGTGGCCCGGCGGAAACACGGTGGCCCGGCGGCGATCAATGGCGCCGCAGGGACCGGTGGCGCAGCGGGAACAACGTGGCGCTGCGGTGATTAGTGGTGCGGCAGCGATCGTTGGCGCTGCAGTGATTAGTGGTGCGGCCGTGACCGGTCGCGCGGCGGGAACAAGGTGGCGCTGCGGCGATCAATGGCGCGGCAGGGATCGGCGGCGCGGCGGGGACAGGGTGGCGCGGTTGAGAGCCCTCTGGGGCGCCGGGAGCCGGGGTCAGCGGCCGTCGGCCAGGCGGAGGCTGTATTCGCGGACGGCGGCGTTGTAGGCGGTCTCGGTGAGGGACCAGTCGGTGTAACCCGGCTCGGCGGCGCGGTTGAGCTGGGCCTGCAACGTCATGACGGCGGAGGAGAGGCCGCTGAACGGGCGGGTGCGCCAGAGCTGTTCACCGGCGGGGGCCACCTCGATGACGTCGTCGGTCACGGTGATCAGACCGGCGCCGGCCAGGCGGCGGACGGACTCCTCCAGGTCGGCGCGGGCCGGCACGCTGTGGTGCAGGAAATCGGCGGCGGCCAGCAGATCGGCGAGCGTCGCTCCGGTCACCGGCAGGGCGGCGTGCAGCGCCCTGTCCCGCTCCAGGCGCTCGGCGATGACCGCGGAGACGAAGATCCACGCGTCGTTCCAACTCCAGCCGCCGACCCCCATGCCGCAATGATGCCGTGCCGCCGTCATGTCGGGAAGCGAATGTGTCCGGATGATCACCAGGTGACCCCGGTCGACAAAAAGCGATTTATGCCGGTGTAAGCGGCATAGGGCGCGTATCGGGGTCGGTCTGTCCCAATGTGCGGGCACCGCACCGGCGTGCGCCACGCGCCCGCTGCCGGAATCGCTGCCAGGGGTCATGTGCCGGCGCACCGCATCGGTGCTGGGTACGGGGATGGGCGCGGAGCCGGGAGGGGAGATACCCGGCCGGCGGTGGATGGGCGTCCGCCGGTGCGATCGGTACGGGTCGTCCTGTGGGCGGACCCGCGCCGGTGAGCCTGGCGTGGGTCCGGGAGTGGACTGGTCTAGTGCGCGGCTACAGCGCCGAAGGGCCTGGCGTGGGTCCGGGAGTGGACTGGTCTAGTGCGCGGCTACAGCGCCGAAGGGCCTGGCGCGGGCCCGGGAGCGGGGCTGGTTCAGTGTGCGGGTACGGCGTCGACAGGCCCGGCGCGGGTGGGTTCGGGGACCGTCAGGTACGGGAGGAACAGGTGCGCCAGCGGTCCGATGGCCAGGGCGTACGCGATGGTGCCGAGTCCCACGGTGCCGCCGAGCAGGAAGCCGGCGATCAGCACGAGCAGTTCGATGCCGGTGCGGATCACGCGTAGTGACACCTTGGGGAAGCGGCGCGCCAGGCCGGTCATCAAGCCGTCCCGCGGGCCGGCGCCCATCCGGCTGCCGATGTAGAGGCCGGTCGCGAAACCGTTCAGCAGAATGCCGGCGATCAGGTCACCGATCCGGTAGGGGAGTGACGTGCCGGCCGGCAGCAGGGCCAGCACGGCGTCCGCTGTGAAACCGATCACCAGTACGTTCGCGATGGTGCCGACGCCCGGCCGCTGCCGCAGCGGGATCCAGAGCAGCAGCACCGGGATGCCGACCAGCAGCACGATCCAGCCGAAGCTGACCCCGGTCACCTCGGCGAGACCCTGGTGGAACACGTCCCACGGGGTGAGCCCGAGCCCGGACTCGATCATCAGGGCCATGCTGGCGCCGTAGAGGATCAGGCCGAGCAGGAGCTGGGGAACGCGACGTACCAGGTTCATGCTGCCACTCTCGATGCCAATTCGACGGTGTTAAAGTGCCAATCCTCGGGAGGTGGCTATGACGACGTCGGTGCGTGGAGACCAATTGGCCCGATTGCTGGGCCGGTGGCATTCTTTGCCGGGTCGGCACCGGAGCCCTGACTACGCGGCGCTGGCCGCCGCGGTGCGCGGGCTGCTCGCCGACGGGCGACTGGCGCTGGGGGTGCGGTTGCCCGCCGAGCGCGAGCTGGCCGAGGCGCTGGCGGTGAGCCGCACCACGGTGTCGGCGGCGTACCGGGCGCTGCGGGAGACCGGCCACCTGACCAGCCGGCGCGGCGCCGGCAGCTGGACCACCCTGCCGAACGGGCACCGAGTGGCCACCTCCGGCCTGTGGACCGCCAACGACGACCTCGACATGATCGACATGGGGGTGGCCGCCTCGGCCGCCCCGGTGGAACTCGTGCCGGCCGCCCGGGCCGCCGCCGACGACCTGCCGCGCTATCTGGGCAGCGCCGGCTACCACCCGACCGGCCTGGCCGAGCTGCGCGCGGCGGTCGCGGACAGCTACACGGCCCGCGGGGTGCCCACCTCGGCCGAGCAGATCCTGATCACCAGCGGCACCCAGCAGGCGCTCGACCTGGTGCTCCGGCTCTCCGTGCCGGCCGGCGCGCCGGTCCTGGTGGAGACGCCCACCTATCCGAACGCGCTGGCGGCGCTCTCCGCCCGGCGGGCCCGGATCAGCACGCACGGGCTGGACACCGCGACCGGCTGGGACGGCGAGATGCTGCTCGGCGCGCTGCGGCAGACCCGGCCCCGGCTGGCCTACATGATTCCCGAGTTCCACAATCCGACGGGCCACCTGATGCCTGTCGAGCTGCGTGAGCGGCTGGTGGCCGCGGCGCACGCCGGCGGCACCGACCTGGTGATCGACGAGTCGTTCGTGGACCTGCCGCTGGACGATCCGGCGATGCCGCCGCCGGTGGCGGTCTTCGACAGGCACTCCCGGGTGATGTCGATCGGCGGGATGAGCAAGGCGTACTGGGGTGGGCTGCGGATCGGCTGGGTGCGCGCGTCCGCCCCGATGGTGCAGCGGCTGGCCGCGATCCGGGTCGGCGTGGACATGGCCAGCCCGGTGCTGGAGCAACTGGTCGCGGTGCACCTGCTCAGTCAGGCGGGGACGATCGTCGAGGCGCGCCGCGCGCAGTTGCGCTTCCGGCGGGACGCGCTGGTCACCGCGTTGCGGGAGCAGTTGCCGGAGTGGCGGTTCGTGGTGCCCGGCGGTGGGGTGACGCTCTGGGCGGAGCTGGACGGGCCGATCTCCAGCGCGCTGTCCCGGGCCGCCGAGGACGTCGGGGTGCGGCTCGCGCCCGGGCCGCGGTTCGGGCTGGACGGGACCCTGGAGCGGTTCCTGCGGCTGCCGTTCACGCTGGCCGCGGACGACCTGGTGGAGGCGGTGCGCCGGATCGCGTCGGTGCGCCACGACCTGGACCGGGTGGCCCGGCCGGCCTGGCGCACCCCCGCCGTGATCGCCTAGCCCCGTGCTTCGGAGTCCGGCCGCAGCCCCGGTCGGACTCCGAAACACGGGCAGCTAGCGGCCGCTCAGGGTTCGCGGTCACCACGCCGGGGTTTCCGTTACCACCCGCGGACGTCGCCCTTGCGGGCCGGGCGTTCTGGACGCGCAGCGGCCAGCCCGGCCCGGAAGGGTCCCTGGCGGGAGCGACGATCAGTGATCAGCGCGGCCCGAGTCAGCAAAGCTCTTGATCTTGAAGGCCGATCCCGGGGACACGGAAGGCCGCCTCCCCGAGGGAAAGCGGCCTTCGGTGAACTAGATCTGCGCGAGGCTCCCCTTGTACATCTCGTCGATCTGCGCGGCGAAGTTCGTCTCGACGCTGCGCCGCTTGATCTTCATGGACGGGGTGACCTCGCCCGCCTCGATGCTCAGGTCGCGCGGCAGGATGCTGAACTTCTTGACCGTCTCCCACCGGTTGAGCTTGCCGTTGAGCTCGGCGAGGTAGCCCTCGACCAGGGCGTGCGTCTCCGGGGCGGCGACGATCTCGGCGTAGCTCTTGCCGGCCAGCGGCCCGCCCTCGGCCCACGTCATGATCGCTTCCTCGTCCAGCGCGATCAGCATGGTGACGAAGTTGCGGGACTGGCCGATGACGATCGCCTGCGAGGTGTAGGGGCACACCGCCTTGAACGCGCCCTCGATGGCGCTCGGCGCGATGAACTTGCCGCCGGACGTCTTGACCAGGTCCTTCTTGCGGTCGGTGATCTTCAGGTAGCCGTTCTCGTCGAGCTCGCCGATGTCGCCGGTGCGCAGGAAGCCGTCGTCGGTGAACGCCTCCTTGGTGGCCTCCGGCAGGTTGTGGTAGCCGCGCATCACCGGGGCGCCGCGCAGCAGCACCTCACCGTCGGTGTCGATGCGGACCTCGAGATCGCCGATCGCCTCGCCGACCGTGCCGATCTTGAGGCGGCCGTTGCGGTTCACGAAGTTCGCCGCGGAGGCCTCGGTCATGCCGTAGCCCTCCAGGATCGGCAGGTTCGCCGCGGCGAAGAACTCGGCGATGTCGCGGCTGAGCGCGGCCGAGCCGCTGACCAGGACCCGCAGGTTGCCGCCGAGCTTGTCCTGCAGCTTGGCGAAGACCAGGCGCTCGGCGATCGCGTACTGCGCCTTGAGGGTGGCCGGGACCGGCTTGCCGGCCTGCTCCAGCGCCACCTTCCGCTTGCCGGTGGCGACCGCCCAGGAGAAGATCTTCGGCTTCAGGCCGGAGCCGGCCAGGCCGCTGGTCACGGTCTTGTTGTAGACCTTCTCGAAGATCCGCGGCGGGGCGCACATCAGCGTCGGCCGGATCACCGCGAGCTTGTCGATCAGCTTGTCCACCCGGCCGTCGACGTAGGTCGGTACGCCGACGTGCAGGATGCCGCAGAGCAGCGTCTTGCCGAAGGCGTGCGACATCGGCAGCCAGAGGTAGTGCAGGTCCTGCGGGGAGAACAGGCCCAGGTCGTTCTGCGCGACGCCCTCCCAGGTCCAGCCGCGGTGCAGCAGCTCGACGCCCTTGGGCCGGCCGGTGGTGCCGGAGGTGTAGATGAGCGTGGCGATGTGCTCCGGGGTCAGCTTGGCGACCACGTCGTCGATCATGGTGGGCTCGCGGCGCAGCGCGGCGGCGCCCAGCTCCTCCAACTCGGCCAGGGTGATCTGCGGCGGGGTGGCACCGGCGTCGGCCGGGCCCTCGATCAGCACCACCTTGGTGAGGCTGGTCTCCGCGCCGGCGAGCTTCAGCGCCTGCTTCGGGTTCTCCGCGATCAGCACCTTCGACCCGGAGTCGGCCACGATGAACGCGGTGTCCTCCGGCTCGGTGGTCGGGTAGACGGTGGTGGCGGCCGCGCCGGCCACGTTGATGCCGAGATCGGCCAGGATCCACTCCAGGCGGGTGCTGGACAGGATCGCCACCCGGTCCTCCAGCCCGATGCCGAGCTCACGCAGGCCGGCCGCGATGGCCTTGGTGCGCTCGCCCACCTGGCGCCAGGTCAGCCACTCCATGCCGGTGTCACTCGCGTCCGGACCGGCGAACGCCTGAGCGTCCGGCGTTTTCGCCACGCGCTGGAAGAGCATGTCCGGGATCGACCGGTAGGGAACCTCAAGAGCCATCAGGTGCCGCCTTAAACCTGAACAGGGGGACGTAACGTCGTTGTTACCGCACAGTAATGCGGTGGCGGTGACACGGCTAGAGTGCCCCGGCAACTGGCGTCAATCCTAGTCGTTACCGTGACGCCATGACGTTTCTGGTGATCGGCGGGACCGGGATCGACACCGTGGTCCCGGTGGCCGACCTGCCGGTGCTCGGCGCCGACTCGGCGCGGCCCCGCGGGCCCATCGAGGACCACGTCTCGCACACCGGCACCTGCGTCGCGCTCGGGCTGCGCGCACTGGGCGAGCGGGTGCGGGTGATCGACACGATCGGTGACGACGAGCCGGGGCGGCGGGTGACGGCGGCGTTCCGGGAGTGGGGGATCCCGCTGGTCGCGGCGCCGGCGCCGGCCGGGACCCGGCGGGCGGTCAACCTGATGAGCCCGGACGGGCGGCGGCTCTCCCTGTACGACGGCCGGGACGTCCCCGGATACCGGCTGCCCGAGGAGTACTACCAACCGCTGCCGGCCGGGATCCGGCACGTGCACGTCACGATCGTGGACTGGGCCCGGCACCTGTTGCCCACGATGCGGGCGGCCGGCGTGACGGTCTCGACCGATCTGCACGACTGGGACGGGGAGAACCCGTACCACCTGGACTTCGCCAGTCAGGCCGACCTGGTCTTCGTCAGCGGGGTGCGGCTGGCCGGCAGGGTCCCGGCCGGCCGGGTGGTGGTCACCCACGGCGCCGGCGGGGCGGACCTGATCACCCCGGACGGGGTCACGCACGTGGACGCGGCGGACCCGGGCGCGCCGATCGTGGACACCAACGGGGCCGGGGACGCGTTCGCCGCCGCCTTCCTGGCCGCCTGGACGGCGGGGAAGGGCGACGGCGAGTGTCTCGCGGACGGGGCGATCGCCGGGGCGTTCGCCTGCACCCGTACGGTCGGTGCGGACTCCTTCATCAGCCGGGCGGAGCTGGTCAGGCGACGCCGCCGGTGAGCAGCGACACCGATGGGACGGTGCTCACCACCGCCGCGACGAGCGTCAGCAGCAGCGCCGCGAGCATGCCGGGTCGGATCCTCATGTCGAACCTCCGATTCACGTGGACGAATCTGAACTGAGGGTAAGGGCCTGGATACCCGCGACGGGTATATCGGATTGTCTATACCGTCGAGGCGTGGATCTGGTCATCGACGGGCGCACCACCGCGGCCGTGTACAAGGCGCTGCGCGCGGCCGTCGCGGACGGGCGGCTGCCCGCCGGGCACCGGCTGCCGGCCAGCCGGGTGCTCGCCGCCGACCTGGGTGTCTCCCGGGGCAGCGTGGCCGGGGCGTACGAGCGGCTGGTCGCCGAGGGCCACCTGACCGCGCGGGTCGGCGCCGGCACGTTCGTGGCCGCGGCGCGGGCGACCCGCCGGCCACCGCGGTCGGTGCCGGATCCGTTGCGCCCGCGCGCCGGCTGGTCGTTCGCGCCGCTGCCGACCAGTGGCGCGCAGGACCCACCCCGGTACGACTTCCGGGTCGGCATCCCGGACGCGTCGCTGTTCCCGTTCGACACCTGGCGGCGGATGGTCGGGGCGGAGCTGCGGCTGCGGGCCAACGGGCCGGGGACGTACGCCGACCCGTACGGTCATCCGGCCCTGCGCGCCGCCATCGCCCGCTACCTCGGGTACGCCCGGGCGGTCCGGGCCACCGCCGACGACGTGCTCGTCACGAACGGCGCCCAGCACGCGTTCGACCTGATCGGCCGGGTGCTGTTGCGGCCCGGCGACGTGGTGGCGATGGAGGAGCCGGGCTATCCGCCGGCCCGGGACCTGTTCACCTCGCTGGGCGCCCGGGTGACCGGGGTGCCGGTGGACGCGGATGGCCTCGTGGTGGACGAGCTGCCCGCGCACGCGCGGATCGTCTACGTGACGCCGTCGCACCAGTTCCCGCTCGGCGCGGTGCTCAGTCACGACCGGCGCCGGCAGCTGCTGGAGTGGGCGCGGCGGCGGCAGGCGGCGATCGTCGAGGACGACTACGACAGCGAGTTCCGGTTCGGCAGCCGGCCGCTCGAGCCGCTGCGGGCGATGGACCGGTACGGCCGGGTGCTCTACGTCGGGACGTTCTCCAAGAGCATGCTGCCGACCATCCGGACCGGGTTCGTGCTGACGCCGCCGGGGCTGCGGCCGGCGCTGGCCGCGGCCCGGCAGCTGGGGGACGGGCACGGGCAGGTGGCGATGCAGGCGGCGCTGGCCCGGTTCATCGACGAGGGGCAGCTGGCCCGGCATGTCCGCCGGGCGCGCCGGGAGTACGCGGCCCGGCACGCCCGGATCGTCGCGACCCTGAGCGGGATCCCCCAGCTGGAGGTCCTGCCGTCGGCGGCGGGACTGCACGTCACCGCCCTGTTCTCCGGTGGGTCGTCGCGGAGATCGGAGAACCTACTCCAGTACGGCGGAAACCGTCCCGGCCTCGTCATCGGCTTCGGCGCCGTCGACCCGCTGCTGATCGAGGAGGGCCTGGCGGCGCTGCTGTGAGAACTGATAGATCAGCGCCCCACCCGCGAACACCAGGCTGAGCAGGGCCGGCCACCCGTTCAGGAACAGCAGCCCGCACACCGCCACGAACGCCACCCCGGCCACCACCCGCGACCACCCGCGCGGCAGCAGCCGCAGCGCCGCCGCCGTCCCGAGCACGTAGACCAGCGTGAAGCACCCGGTCACCAGCAGCGTCGAGGTGCGCAGCGCGATCGGCAGCAGCGCGCAGCCGACGGCGGCGACGAAGATGAAGCTGAGGGAGCGGCGCCGGCCCCCGAACACCCGGGCCGGCAACGCGCCGTCCCGCGCCAGCGCCACCCCGAGCCGGCTCGCCCCGGCGAAGTACGCGTTCACCGCGCCCAGCGTCAGCACCAGCGCGATCACCGCGGTCAGCGCCCGGACCGGCCCGCCCACCCCGATGGCGAGCAGGTCGGCGAGCGGCGCCCGGCTGCCGGCCAGCGCCGGGCCGAGGGCGAGCACGCTGACCGCGGCCACCGCCAGGTAGAGCACGCCGACCACGGCGACGGCGATCAGCGTGGCCCGCGGCACGTCCCGGCGCGGGTCGCGGTATTCCGCGGAGAGCGAGGAGAGCGCCTCCCAGCCGGCGAACCCCCACACCAGGATGGCGGCCGCGGCACCGATGCCGTGCCAGCCGTGCGGCGCGAACGGGGTGAGGTTGCCCAGGTCCAGGTGCGGCAGCGCGGCCAGCACGGTGATCACCAGCAGGGCGCCCAGGGTGCCGTTGAGCACCAGCTGGACCCGGCCGGAGACGCGCAGGCCGAACCAGTTCATCGCGTACCCCACGGTGACCACGCCGAGGAAGGTGAGGAACTCGACGACCTTCCCGCCGCCCGTCGCGTCCGCCACGTAGCCGCCGGTGAACGCCGCGGCGACCGGCGCGCCGAGCGGGACCGCGAAGTAGAAGCACCAGCCGACGGCGGCCGCGGCGCGCGGGCCGAAGGCCATGCCGGCGTACGTCGCCACCCCGCCGCCGTCCGGGTACCGGGCGCCGAGCGCGGCGAACGTCCAGGCCAGTGGTGCGGAGAGGAGGATCAGGGCGAGCCAGGCGACCAGCGCCGCCGGGCCGGCGGCCTCGGCGGCCAGCGCCGGCATGGAGATGAGACCGGTGCCCAGGACCGCGCCGATGGAGAGCGCGGCGCCCTGAGCTACCGAGAGTCGGGCGTTCATGAGTATCAACCTAGATCGGGAGTGGTCCGCGCTCCCGGGCCAATCCGGTCCGTTCCGGTCGAGCCAATCTAGAAGCCGAGTTTCGCCCCGCGCAGGCGCTCGACGACCGCCGGATCGCCGTCGATCCGCACCCGGGCCACGCGCTGCCGCCCCGAGAAGAACAGTGCCAGCTCCCCGGCGTCCCCGGCGATCCGGGCCCGCGGGTGCTCCCCGGTACGCACCGGCGGGAAGCCGTCGGCGGCCACCTCGGCCGGCACGCCCAGCCGGCGCAGCGCGATCCGGCAGGTGAGCTTGACGCTGCGCCAGAGCGCCGCCTGCTGGCCGGCCTCCAGCGGGCGCGGCTCCCAGTCCGGACCGGCCCGGCGGACGTCCTCGTGGTGGATGAAGAACTCCATGGTGTTGGCCAGCCCGTCGGTCAGCGGGTTGCTGACCGGGCTCCACACCGGCGGATCGCGCATCTCGTCGATCAGGTCCGGATAGGGGAGCGCGGCCTTGGCCAGGCGCACCCGTTCGCCGTGCGCGGCCAGGGCCGGCACGAACATCCCGGCCGACGCGTCCGGGCGGCGGTCCCGGATCACCAGGTGGGCGGCCAGGTCCCGGGTGGTCCAGCCGGTGCAGAGCGTCGGCGCGTCCGGGCCCTCGTGCAGTAGTAGGTCGGCGAGCAGCTGGCGTTCCCGGCGGGCGTACTCGTTCATCGGCCGATGGTATGTGTAATCGTGGCCACAATGTAAACCGTGGGGCTGGCGGCCGCGGATTCGGCAGGATGGGATCGGTAAGGCCGGATCCCCCGGTCAACGCTTACCAGTCAGGTAGGGATCTTTGAGCAGCGGAACCAGCCGCGACGTGCTGGGACGGGGTCTGCGGGTGCTCGGCCACGCGATCCGCACGGAGCCACGACTCTTCACCATCGGCACCATCGGCAGCAGCCTGTTCGGGCTTCTGATCATCGCGAACTCCTACGTCGTGGGCTGGGTGATCGGCCACATCGTGGTGCCCGCCTTCGCCTCGCACCGGGTCAGCGCCGGCCGGCTCGCCCTGGTCGCCGCGATCTTCCTGGGGATCAGCGGGCTCCGGGTGGCCAGCATCTTCGGTCGCCGCCTGGGCGCCGGCTACATGCAGTTCCGCCTTCAGGCCCGCTATCGCAGCGCGGTCACCCGGCGTTACCTCTCGCTGCCACCGGCCTGGCACCAGCGGCACGCCACCGGCACGCTGCTCTCCAACGCGAACTCCGACGTGGAGGCGGCCTGGGTGCCGATCGCCCCGCTGCCGTTCGCCGTCGGCACCATCGTGATGCTGATCGCCGCGCTGGTCTCGCTGTTCGCCACCGACTGGGTGCTCGCCCTGGTCGGCGCCACCCTCTTCCCGTCGCTGTTCGGACTCAACCTGGTCTATTCGCGCCGGATGTCGCCGCGGCAGATCCGCGCGCAGCGCACCCGGGCCAGGGTGAGCGCCGTCGCGCACGAGAGCTTCGACGGCGCCCTGGTGGTCAAGACGATGGGCCGGGAGGCCGACGAGTCGCGCCGGTTCGCCGTCTTCGTCGACGAGCTGCGTGACTCGCTGATCGCGGTGGGCCGGCTGCGCGGCCTGTTCGACCCGCTGATGGACATGCTGCCCAGCCTGGGCACCCTCGCGGTGCTGCTGCTCGGCGCCTGGCGCCTGCAGACCGGCGCGATCGAGGTGGCCGACCTGGTCAGCGTCGCGTTCCTGTTCACCGTGCTGGCGTTCCCGGTGCGCGCGATCGGCTGGGTGGTCGCCGAGCTGCCGCGCAGCGTGGCCGGTTGGGACCGGGTGCAGGCGGTGCTCGGCGCCGAGGGTGATCTCACCTACGGCGAGGGTTCGCTGCCCGGTTCCGGCCCTGCCGAGTTGCGGTTCGACCGAGTGACTTTCCGGTACGGCGACGGCCCGGCCGTGCTGCACGACGTCAGTTTCACCGTCCCGTCCGGCCGGACCGTCGCGCTGGTCGGCGCGACCGGCTCGGGCAAGTCGACGATCGCCTCGCTCGCCGTCCGGCTGGTCGACCCGGAGTCCGGCACGGTCGCCGTGGACGGGGTGAAACTGCCCGACCTGGCCCTGTCCGCGCTGGCCGGGACGACCGCCCTGGTTCCGCAGATCCCGTTCGTCTTCGACGACACGGTCCGCGGCAACATCGCGCTGGACCGGCCGGAGATCGACGACGACCGGGTCCGGGCGGCGCTGGCCCTGGCCCAGGCCGACCGGTTCGTCGACGGGCTGCCGGCCGGGCTGGACACCGCTGTCGGCGAGCGCGGCACCTCGCTCTCCGGTGGGCAGCGGCAGCGGCTCACGCTGGCCCGGGCGCTGGCCGGCCGGCCCCGGCTGCTGGTGCTGGACGACGCCACCAGCGCTGTCGACCCGCGGGTGGAGGCGGCCATCCTGGGCGCCCTGCGTGGCACCGACTCCGGGGCGTCGATCCTGGTCGTGGCGTACCGGCGGGCCACCATCGCGCTCGCCGACGAGGTGGTCTACCTGGAGCGCGGGCGGGTGGTGGCGACCGGCACGCACGCCGAGCTGATGGCCACCCGGGACGGGTATCGGGAGCTGGTCACGGCGTACGAGAAGGCGGAGCACCAGTGAGCGGCGAGACGACGATGGGCACGATCAAGCGTGGTCTCGCGCTCTCGCCCGAGCTGCGCACCGGCCTGGGGGGCACGATCGCGCTGGCCGTGCTGCAGATGGCCGGCCGGGTGGCGGTGCCGATCGCCGTGCAGCAGGGCATCGACCACGGCATCCGCGCGGCCGGCGGCCCGGACCTGCGGGTGATCGGGCGGATCGTGGCGCTCACCCTGTGCGCGCTGGCGGTCTCCACGCTCTGCGGATACCTGATGACCCGGCGGCTCTTCACGGTCAGCGAGACCGCGCTGAGCGGGCTGCGGTCGCGGACCTTCCGGCACATCCACGACCTGTCCATGCTGCACCAGCAGTCCGAGCGGCGTGGCTCGATGGTGTCCCGGGTGACCAGCGACGTCGACCAGATCTCGCAGTTCCTGCAGACCGGTGGGGTGCAACTGCTGCTCGCCTCCGGCCAGCTGCTGGTCTCGGCGGTGGTGATGTTCGTCTACTCCTGGCAGCTGGCCCTGGTGGTGCTGATCGCGTTCGGCCCGGCGGCCGGCGTGTCCCGGCTGTTCCAGAAACGGCTGCGAGCGGTCTACCAGTCGGTCCGGGAGCGGACCGGGGTGATGCTCGGCGCCGTCGCGGAGAGCGTGGTGGGCGCCACCGTGATCCGGTCCTACGGGGTCGCCGGCCGCACCCAGGCCCGCCTGGACTCCTCGATCGACAACCTGCGGGTCGCCCAGCAGAAAGCCCTGCGGACCAGCGTCACCAGCTTCTCCAGCGCCGAGATCGGGGCCGGTCTGGCGCTGGCCGGTGTGGTCGTCGCCGGCGTGCTGCTCGGCGTGGACGGCGGCCTCACGGTCGGGCAGCTGACCGCGTTCCTGTTCCTCGTCACGCTCTTCATCCAGCCGGTGCAGATCGCCACCGACATGCTGAACGAGGCGCAGAACGCGGTGGCCGGCTGGCGCCGGATCCTGGACGTCCTGGACGTCGAGCCGGACGTGGCCGACCCGGACGACCGGGGCGTGCCGCTGCCCGCCGGGCCGCTGTCGGTGCGCTTCGCCGACGTGTCGTTCCGCTACCCGGGCGGCCCGATCGTGCTGGCCGACGTGGACCTGACCCTGGACGCGCGCCGCAAGTACGCGGTGGTCGGCGAGACCGGCAGCGGCAAGACCACGTTCGCCAAGCTGCTGACCCGGCTGATGGACCCGGCGCGGGGCGAGGTGCTGCTCTCCGGGACCCCGCTGACCTCGGTGCGGTTCTCCTCGCTGCGGTCGAGGGTGGTGATGGTGCCGCAGGACGGGTTCCTGTTCGACGCCACCGTCGCGGAGAACATTCGGTTCGCCGAGCCGTCGCTCACCGACGAGCAGCTCCGGGACGCCTTCACCGAGCTGGGCCTGGCCGACTGGCTGGCCGGTCTGCCGGACGGGCTGGAGACCGCGGTGGGGGAGCGCGGCGAGGCGCTCAGCGTGGGCGAACGCCAGCTGGTGGCCCTGGTCCGGGCCTACGTGGCGGACCCCGACCTGCTGGTGCTCGACGAGGCGACCAGCGCCGTCGACCCGGCCACCGAGGTGCGCCTGCAGCACGCGCTCGACTTGGTCACCCGCGGCCGGACCACGGTGGCGATCGCGCACCGGCTGTCCACCGCGCAGGCCGCCGACGAGGTGATCGTGGTGGACGCGGGCCGCGTCGTGCAACGCGGCCCACATGCCCGGCTCGTCGCCGAGGAGGGTTCCATCTACGCCAAGCTCTACGCCAGCTGGCTCGAGCAGACCCGGAGCTGAGGCCGGGGCTGGCTCCCATGGTCGTCTCACGAGCGGTGAGGCGACCATGGGAGCCAGCCGCGAGTTCTACCGCGCGTAGTACTCGACTACCAGCTGCTCGTCGCAGAGGACCGGCACCTCGGAGCGCTGCGGCACCCGGAGCACCGTGGTGCGCAGCTCCTCCAGGGCCGTCGACAGGTAGGGCGCGGTCGGGCCGTCCAGGTGCGCGCCGGTCGCCGCGATCTGGAACGGCGGCTTCTGCCGGCTCGACTCGCGCACCTCGACGACCTGGCCCGGCTTGAGTTTGTAGCCCGGCCGGTCCACCTTCTTGCCGTCCACCGTGAAGTGTCCGTGCACGACGAGCTGGCGGGCCTGGTAGACGGTCCGGGCCAGCCCGGCGCGGAACACCGTCGCGTCCAACCGGCGCTCCAGCAGGGTGACCATGTTCTCGCCGGTCTTGCCCTCGGCCTGGTGCGCGGCGTCGTACGCGGCCCGCATCTGGACCTCGCTGATGTTGTACTGGTGCCGCAGGCGCTGCTTCTCCAGCAGCCGGACCTGGTAGTCCGAGCTCTTGCGCCGGCCCCGGCCGTGCACGCCGGGCGGGAACGGGCGCCGCTCGAAGTACTTCACGCACTTGCGGGTCAGCGGGATGCCGAGCGCCCGGGACAGCTTCGCTTTGGGTCGCGAGTTGTTCAACGCGGATCTCCTGTTACGGTTAGCCTTGCCTAACTTAGGTAAGCCTAACCGGTGCCCGGAGGTGCTCGTCATGCAACCCAGTCCCGCCGAGATCGCGCGTACGCTCGCCGCCGGTCACCTGCCCGCCGTCGCCCACATCGCGTGCCACCCCGGCCCCCTGCCGGTCCGGCACGTGACCGACGCGCAGGGCCGTCCGCTGCTGCTCGTGCCGGCCGAGGGCACCCTGGCCGGCGCGCTGCGCCCGCAGCCGGGCAACGACGACACCGCACTGGTGCTGGACATCCGGGACGTGCCGCCGATGGCCTCGTCGCCGTCGATCGGCCGGGTCTGGGTCTCCGGCTGGGCCGCGCGGCTCACCGGCGACGAGGCGCGTGCCGCCGCGCTGGACTACGCCGACACCGATGCCTGCGGTGACCTGCTCGACGTGGGCACGAGCCAGGCGCTCTACCGGATGGACGTGGCGGAGGTGCGGTTCGAGCGCCACGAGCAGCTGACCGAGATCGACCCGGACGACTACGCCGAGGCGTCCCCGGACCCGCTGCGCGCCGTCGAGTTCGACCTGATCGCCGACCTGGCCGACCACCACATGGGCGAGATGGGCGACTATGTGCGCCGGCAGCTCGGCCCGGCCGCCCGCCCCGGCGACGAGCCCCGGGTGGTCCGCCTGGACCGCTACGGCTTCGTGGTCCGGCTGGCGGGCCGCAGCGCCCGCCTGGCGTTTCCCCGTCCGGTGACCGACCGCCACGACCTGGCCCACCTGCTGCACCCGATCCTGTGCCGCCGCTGCGCCGGGAGCGGCTCGGTGCATCGCTGACCAGCCCGGGATCCCTCCTGCCGCCGCCGTCGGGATCCCGTCCGCCTCGCGGCACCGGTGCCGCGGTGCCGCGAGGCAATGCGAAAGGCGGGCGGCCCCTTGCCGGGGGCCGCCCGCCTTTCGCGCGTACCGGTCGATTACAGGGAGAGGATCCGGTCCAGGAACTCCCGGTAGCCGCGCATCGCCATCCGCATGCTCTCGGTGTCCGGGGTGCCGGTGCCGCGCAGCGGGTCCAGGTCGTCCCGCTCGGCGAGCAGCACCTCGGTCAGCTCGTTCACCGCGTCGGTGAGCAGGTCGTGCGCCCGGGTCAGCGCGTTCACCGGGTCGTCGACGAACTCCGCCTTGACCTCGTGCCAGGCGGCCCGGAAGTGCCGGGCGGCGTCCTCGTCCCAGATGGTGGCCCGGATGATCGAGCCCTCCTCGCCAGCCGGGGCCGGCTCGCCGGAGGTCTCCTCGTCCTCGTCGGCCGCGGCGGAGCGGCGACCCGAGCGGCGCACCGGCTCGGCGTCCTCCAGGCTGGCCGAGCGGCGGGCGGCCGGGCGCGGCTCCTCCTCCGGCAGGTCCGCCAGGCCACGGCGACCGGTGCCGACCGAGACGCCGGCCAGGCCGGACTCCGGGTACGGCTGGAAGTCCAGCGGCGGCGGCGTCACCGAGCCGGGCTGCGGCGCGGCGGGACCGGCCGGCGTGACCGAGGCGACCCCGAACGCGTCGCCGGAGCGGCCCAGGCTGTACCCGGTGGTGGCCGGCGAGCCGAAGGCGAATGCGGTGTCCGGGGCCGGCGGCAGGTCGGCCGGGGTGCGGCTGGCCGGGATCTGCGGGCTCGGCGGCAGCACCGGGAACGTCAGGTCCGGCATCGGCACCGAGGCCGAGCCGGTGGCCGGCGGCGGGGCCGGGGAGACCGGCGCGGCGGACGCGGCCGGGTCGGCGGGTGTCGCGGCCGCCGGCTCCGGGGCCTGGTCGGGCTGCCCGGAGACCGGAGCCGGGTGGTCCGGGGTGAAATCGGTCGGCAGGTACGGCGCGGGCGCGTACCCGGGGGAGACCGGTGCGCCGGAGACCGAGCCGGTCGGGCCGCCCGAGGTGGGCGGCGGCACCGGCACCGAGGCCCAGCCGGCGGCGGGCCGGCTGTCCGCGGCATCCGGCTCGCCGGCCGGGCCGTCCGCCACGGGCGCCTCGTCCGGGCCCGGCGCGTCGCCGGCCTGTGCGTAGCCGGGGGCTCCTGCCCGTCCGTTCATGTCCTCACGTCCGTTCTCGTCGCGTGGTGCCGCCTCGTGAGCGGCGTCCTGCCCGGCCGCCGGCGACGTGTCGGCCGCCGGCGCGTCCGCCGGTGTCGCACCGGTGGACTCCTCGTCGGCCGGTGGCTCGGCGACTTGAGCGTCGCCGGGCTCGGCGACCCCGGTCTCCTCCGCGGCCGATGACTCCACCGCGGCGGGGTGCCCGTTGACGCCCGCGGGCGCGTCGGGGGTCCGTCCGCCGAAGAGGAAGCGCCCGGTGCCGCCGAGCCGGAATCCCCCGAAAGAGGTCTCCCGGCCCGGGGATGCGGTCCCGGGCTCCTGGGACTCTACGTCCTGGCCAGGCTCGGAATCGTGGTCCGAAGGGACCGAGTGATCTGAATCGCCGTGCCGGGAACGGGCCGGCGGGACGCCACCACGGTCGCCCCGGCCCTGGCCGGGACCACGGCCGGCGGCCCGGTTCAGCCCGAACGGGTCGCTGCCCGGCAGGTCGCCCGGATCGCGGTGGAAGCCGTTCGCCTCGCCCGGGCCCTGGGGGCCGCGGGCCGAGGCGACAGGTGTGAAGGGGGACACCGCGTGCGGGCCGAACGGCAGGGAGGAGCCGGTCAGCAGGTCGGTGGGCAGCGGTGGAAGCCCGGCCTCCAGCTGACCGGCGGAGTGGCGGGAGCCGAGGGACACCATCTCCGGCTCCGGCTCGGCGTCCCGCGCGGTCTCCTCCTCCGGAGGCAGGTAGGCGGAAGGCAGGTAGGTCGACTCCGGTTCCGGATCCGGACGAACCTGCCAGAAGCGGGCGAGTCCGGGTGCGGGCCGGGTGTTGTCGGGGCTGGAGCTCGACTCCATCGGTAAACCACTCCCGTCGCGAGGCGCGCCCACTGGAGCTGCGCGAGAACACCGGCGGGCGGGCGCCGGGCATGTCAGGCAGGTACGGCGCCCCGCCGACGGTACCGTCCCGATCGGCCGGGCACATCCCCTGTGACCGGATCGTGGGCCCTCGACCGGTGCTCCGGAGCATGCGGGAGAATCCCTGGCGTGCCCGTATCAGATGCAGAGACGTCCCTCGACGCGGCGATCGCCGCCCGGCTCAAGCGCACCCCCGACGGCCTGGTCGCCGCGATCGTCCAGGAGCACGGCACCGGGGAGGTGCTGATGCTGGCCTGGATGGACGATGAGGCGCTGCATCGCACGCTGACCACCGGCAAGGCCACCTACTGGTCCCGCAGCCGGCGGGAGTACTGGGTGAAAGGCGCCACCTCGGGCCACCACCAGCGGGTCCGGTCGGTGGCGCTGGACTGCGACGGGGACGCGCTGCTGGTCACCGTCGAGCAGACCGGGGCGGCCTGCCACACCGGGGCGCACAACTGCTTCTTCGACGAGCTGCCTTTGGAGGGCCAGTGACCAGCGGAGCGACATCTCCTGACGAAGCGGGATTTGTCCAGATGAAACGGCGGGTCGTCCCGGTGACCCGCAAGCTGCTGGCCGACGGCGAGACCCCGGTCGGTGTCTACACCAAACTGGCCGGTGGCCCCGGCACCTTCCTGCTGGAGTCGGCGGAGCAGGGCATCGCCTGGTCCCGGTACTCGTTCATCGGCGTGCGCAGTGCGGCGACCCTGATCGAGCGGGACGGCGAGGCGGCCTGGCTGGGCACCCCACCCGCCGGGGTGCCGCTCGGCGGCGACCCGGTCGAGGTGCTGCGGCAGACCGTCGCGGCGCTCGCCGAGGGCCCGCTCGGCACCGACCTTCCCCCGCTCACCGGCGGGATGGTCGGCTACCTGGCGTACGACCTGGTCCGCCGCTTCGAGCGACTGCCGGCCACCGCCGCCGACGACCTGCCGCTGCCCGAGCTGGGCATGATGCTCGCCACCGACCTGGTGGTGCTCGACCACCACGACGGGTCCGCGCTGCTGGTCGCCAACGCGGTGCTGGCCGAGGACGCCGACGACCAGGCCCGTCGCGCGGCCTATCACCACGCGCTCGGCCGGCTCGACGCGATGACCACCGCGCTGTCCCGCCCCACCCCGCCGATGGTCTCCACGGTGGAGCGCCGGCCGGCCGGCGAGCCGGTCAGCCGGACCGCCCCGGGCGACTATCAGAAAGCCGTGGAGCAGGCCAAGGAGGCGATCCGGGCCGGCGAGTGCTTCCAGATCGTGGTCGGCCAGCGGTTCGAGCGGCCCACCGACGCCAACGCGCTGGACATCTACCGGGTGCTGCGGGCCACCAACCCGAGCCCGTACATGTACCTGCTCCGCTTCGACGACTTCGACATCGTCGGCTCCTCGCCGGAGGCGCACCTCAAGGTCAGCGCGAACAAGACCGCGCTGCTGCACCCGATCGCCGGCACCCGCTGGCGGGGCGCGACGCCGGAGCAGGACGCCGCGCTCGCCGCCGAGCTGCTCACCGACCCGAAGGAGCGCGCCGAGCACGTCATGCTGGTCGACCTGGGCCGCAACGACTTGGGCCGGGTCTGCGAGCCGGGCAGCGTGGAGGTGCCGGAGTTCGCCCGGATCGAGCGGTACAGCCACGTCATGCACATCGTGTCCACGGTGGTCGGCCGGCTGCGCGCGGACCGGACGGCGTTCGACGCGCTCGCCGCGACGTTCCCGGCCGGCACGCTCTCCGGTGCGCCGAAGGTCCGGGCCATGGAGATCATCGAGGAGCTGGAGCCGACCCGGCGCGGCCTGTACGGCGGCACGGTCGGCTACTTCGGCTTCGCCGGTGACATGGACATGGCGATCGCGATCCGGACCGCGCTGGTCAAGGACGGGGTGGCCTACGTGGGCGCGGGCGCCGGCATCGTGGCCGACTCCGACCCGGCCGCCGAGGAGCAGGAGACCCGGAACAAGGCCGCGGCGGTGCTCGCCGCGATCGCCGCGGCCGAGACCCTGCGCGCCGCGCGATGAGCCGGCGCTCCCACCTGATCGCCGTGGTGGCCTGCCTGGCCGGCGCCGGGCTGACCCTGTACGCGGTCACCCGCGCCTGGTCGGTGACCGTCGAGCACCGCACCGGCCTGTCCGACCTGACCACCACCCGGACCGGCGCCGACGTGCAGCCCTCGCTGGTCGGCGTCGCGGTGGCGGCGCTGGCCGGCGCCGGCGCGCTGCTGGCCACCAGGGGTGTGGCCCGGCGGCTGCTCGGCGGCCTGCTGGTCGCGGCCGGGGCCGGCGTGGTGGTGGGGTCGGTGCTGGCCCGCGCCGGTCTGGCCGGCGGCTCGCTGCTGTGGCCGGTCGCCGCGGTGCTGGGCGGCGCGGCGGTGGCGCTGGGCGGCGTGCTGACGGTCCGGCACGGCCACGAGTGGGCGGCGATGTCCGCGCGCTACGAGCGGCAGCCCAGGAGCGACGCGGAACCGGCCCCGGCCGACAACCGGGCGGCCTGGGACGCGCTGGACCGCGGCGACGATCCGACCGCTTAAGCGACTTTTCGCGGCATCAGCGGAGCGGCGACCTCAGCGCACCGGCAGGACAGCGCCGCGAGCCCGGCGGCGGGCGGCGGCAACCGTCCGCCGCGGGCTGCTGGCGGCCATGGCGGCGACGGCCCGGCTGGTCTCGGCGCGGGCCGCGGCCCGCGCCCGGTCGGCCTGGATCGCGGACCACGCGTTGTCCCGCGCGGTGCGCACGTTGCCCGGACCCACCACTGCCCGCTGAACGCCGGTCACGACCTCCGCCGCGATGGCGACGAGCGTCCGGGAGACCTCGGCGAAACCGGCTGCTTGAGGACTCTGGTCAGTGGCCATTGGTCGACTCCGCATCATCGTCCGGGTGGCGGCGCCGTCGACGCCGTGGACAAGTTTGCCCGAGTGACACGATGCCGGAGTCGTATTTCCGCACGGTGACACCGGCGTCAACACTGTGTGGTGTGGGCCGTTCGGCGGAGGTGCCCCAGCACAGCGGGGGGATGGCCGTTCGCCCGATGTGAGGGAAGTGACATGCGGGCCGGGCAGCCTGGCATTATGCCCCAGCCCAACTCGTGAGGCGCGCCATACCCCGGAGGGCCGGTGACCGGCCGGACCTCCTAGCATCGGGCCGAAGACACCCGGAGAGGGGAGTCATTACGTGACATCCGATGAGCAGGCGGAAGCGGGCGCTGGCGGCCCCGCGCGGCCGCAGAACGTACTCGAGGAGATCCTCGCCGGTGTGCGCGAGGACGTAGCGGCACGCCAGGAGGCGACGCCGCTCGACAAGGTGCGCGAGCTGGCCGCGGCGGCGCCGCCGGCGATCGACGCGTACGCCGCCCTGCGCAAGCCGGGCGTGGCGGTGATCGCCGAGGTGAAGCGGTCGTCGCCGTCGAAGGGCGCGCTCGCCGACATCCCCGACCCGGCCGAGCTGGCCGGGGAGTACGCGGCCGGCGGCGCCCGGTGCATCAGCGTGCTCACCGAGGGCCGATGGTTCGGCGGCTCACTGGACGACCTGGTCGCGGTGCGCGCCGCGGTCAAGGTGCCGGTGCTGCGCAAGGACTTCGTGGTCTCCAGCTACCAGGTGCACGAGGCCCGGGCGCACGGTGCCGACATGGTGCTGCTGATCGTCGCGGCGCTGGAGCAGAACGCGCTGGTCGGCCTCCTGGAGCGGATCGAGTCGCTGGGCATGACCGCCCTCGTCGAGGTGCACAACGAGGAGGAGGCGGACCGGGCGCTCGAGGCGAACGCGAAGGTCATCGGGGTGAACGCCCGGGACCTGCGCACCCTGGAGGTGGACCGGTCGGTCTTCGAGCGGATCGCCCCCGGCCTCCCGCAGAACGTCGTGAAGATCGCCGAGTCCGGCGTCCGCGGCCCGCACGACCTGATCCGGTACGCCTCGGCCGGCGCCGACGCGGTGCTGGTCGGCGAGGGCCTGGTGACCCAGAAGTCGCCGCGTGACGCGGTGGCCGAGCTGGTCAACGCCGGCAACCACCCGGCGACCCCGAGGCCGGTCCGATGACAGCGGCCGCCTTGCCCGACCGGGCGGGACATTTCGGGAAATATGGCGGCCGGTTCGTCCCGGAGGCGCTGATCAAGGCGCTGGACGAGCTGGAGGCGGCCTACCGGTCGGCCAAGACCGATCCGGCGTTCCAGGAGCAGTTCACCGATCTGCTGCTGAACTACGCGGGCACGCCGTCGCTGCTCTACCCGGCGAAACGGCTCTCCGCGAAGCTCGGCGCGGACATCTGGCTCAAGCGCGAGGACCTGAACCACACCGGCGCCCACAAGGTGCGCAACGTGCTGGGCCAGGCGCTGCTCGCCAAGCGGATGGGCAAGCCCCGGGTGATCGCCGAGACCGGCGCCGGCCAGCACGGCGTGGCCAGCGCGACGGCTGCCGCCCTGCTCGACCTCGAGTGCGTGGTCTACATGGGCGAGATGGACACCGAGCGCCAGGCACTCAACGTCGCCCGGATGCGGATGCTCGGCGCCACCGTCGTCCCGGTCACCAACGGGTCGCGCACCCTCAAGGACGCGCTCAACGAGGCGCTGCGCGACTGGGTCTCCACCGTGGAGACCACGCACTACCTGCTCGGCACCGCGGCCGGCCCGCACCCGTTCCCGGAGCTGGTCCGGGACTTCGTCGGCGGCATCGGCGTCGAGGCCCGGCAGCAGTGCCTGGACCAGCTCGGCCGGCTGCCGGACGCGGTGGCGGCCTGCGTCGGCGGCGGCTCCAACGCGATCGGCATCTTCCACGCGTTCGTCCCCGACGAGGGCGTCCGGCTGTACGGCTTCGAGGCCGGCGGCGACGGCGTGGCGACCGGCCGGCACGCGGCGTCCATCACCGGCGGCTCGGTCGGGGTGCTGCACGGCAACCGGACCTACCTGCTGCAGGACGAGGACGGGCAGACCATCGAGTCGCACTCGATCTCGGCCGGCCTGGACTACCCCGGTGTCGGCCCGGAGCACGCCTGGCTGCACGACACCGGCCGGGCGACCTACGAACCGGTCACCGACGACGAGGCGATGGCCGCGTTCCAGCTGCTCTGCCGGACCGAGGGGATCATCCCGGCGATCGAGAGCTCGCACGCGCTGGCCGGCGCCGCGAAGATCGCCCCGCGGCTGCGCGAGGAGCTGGGCCGGACGCCGACCATCGTGATCAACCTGTCCGGGCGTGGCGACAAGGACGTGCACACCGCCGGCGCCTACTTCGGCATCCTCGACCCGGTCGAGACCGTCGTCCCCGGGGAGAACACGTGAGTGTGAGCATCGGCGAGACCTTCGCCAAGGCGAAGGGCGAGAACCGCGCGGTCCTGGTCGGCTGCATGCCGGCCGGGTTGCCGACGGTCGAGCACAGCATCGAGCAGATGATCGCGATGCACGAGGCCGGCTGCGACGTGATCGAGGTCGAGCTGCCCTACTCGGATCCGGTGATGGACGGTCCGGTGATTCAGAAGGCCAGCGACATCGCGCTGGCCGGCGGGGTGCGCACCCGGGACACCCTGAAGATCATCGAGGCGGTGGCGTCGGCCGGCGCCACCGTCGTGCTGATGACCTACTGGAACCCGATCGAGAAGTACGGCGTCGACGCGTTCGCCCGCGACCTGGCCGCGGCCGGGGCCACCGGGCTGATCACGCCCGACCTGATCCCGGACGAGGCCGCCGAGTGGATCGCCGCCTCGGACCGGCACCAGATCGACCGGACCTTCCTGGTCGCGCCGAGCTCGACCGACGAGCGGCTCGCGATGACCCTGGAGAACTGCCGGGGCTTCGTCTACGCCACCGCGCTGATGGGCGTCACCGGCGCCCGTACGGCGGTCTCCTCGCAGGCGCCCGAGCTGGTCGCCCGGATCCGCGCGGCCGACCCGGCCATGCCGGTCGGGGTCGGTCTCGGCGTCGGCAACGGCGCGCAGGCCGCCGAGGTGGCCGCGTTCGCCGACGGGGTGATCGTGGGCAGCGCGCTGATCCGCTGCGTCCTCGACGCACCGGACCGGGCGGCCGGGCTGGCGAGTCTCCGGGCGCTCAGCTCGGAGCTGGCCGACGGCGTCCGCCACCGCTGACGAGCGGACCCGCGGGTCGTCCGGCGACCCGCGGGCGAGCCGCGTGGTCGGCAGCCCTGGGCATTGCCAACTGGCCCCGCGGCGGTAGCGTGTGCACCCGTGAACTACGCCCTCATCCCCAGTCCCACCACGTCGGTGTGGCACCTGGGCCCATTTCCGATCCGGGCCTACGCGCTCTGCATCATCGCCGGCATGGTGGTCGCCACCCTGCTCATGGAGCAGCGGCTGCGTCACCGCGGGGTGGCGCCCTGGGTGTCGCTGGACCTGGTGGTCTGGGCGGTGCCGTTCGGCATCCTCGGCGCCCGGGTCTACCACCTGATCACCTCGCCGCAGGACTACTTCGGCTCCGGTGGTGACCCGGTCCGGGCCCTCTACATCTGGGAGGGCGGCCTCGGCATCTGGGGCGCGGTGGCCGGCGGTGCGTTCGGCGCGTGGATCGCGGCGCGGCAGATCGGCCTGCCGCTGAGCGTCTTCGCCGACGCGCTCGCCCCGGCCCTGCCGGTGGCCCAGGCGATCGGCCGGTTCGGCAACTGGTTCAACAACGAGCTGTACGGCAAGGTCACCACCCTCCCGTGGGGCCTGCAGGTGCACGAGATGGACTCGGCCACCCCGGGCCACGCCACGATGATCGACGGCGAGCCGGTGACCCGTCCCGACCTGTACCACCCGACCTTCCTCTACGAGGTGATCTGGGATCTCGGCGTGGCCGGCCTGGTCTGGCTGCTGGACCGGAGATTCAAGTTCGGCCGTGGGCGGGCCTTCGCGCTCTACGTGATGGCGTACACGGCCGGCCGCTTCTGGATCGAGATGCTGCGCACCGACGAGGCCAACCACTTCTTCGGCATCCGGCTCAACGTGTTCGTCTCGATCGCCGTCTTCCTCGGTGCGGCGATCTACTTCGTCGTGATGCGCGGCCCGCGGGCCTACGTGGTGCCGATCGACGCGCCGGACACGGCGCCGGAGCCGGAGGCGGAGAGCGACGTCTCCTCGGTCGACGTGGGCGCGCCGGCGGCCGGCGGCAAGGTGCCCACCGGCTACCAGGTGGTCAGCGAGGAGCGGTTCCTGGCGTACCAGCGGACCGGTGTCCTGCCCCCGGCCGAGGCGCCGGAGAAGGCCGAAGTCACCACCCCGCCCGCCGCCGAGAACTGACGAGCGCCATGCGCACGGCCGTGGTGGTGGGCGCCGGGATGGCCGGTCTGGCCGCTGCCGGCGCGCTGTCCCGTACCGGCTGGCGGGTGACGCTGCTGGAGCGAGCCGAACGGATCGCCGCGCCGCCCACCGCCGTCGTCCTCTGGCCGAACGGCCGCCGCGCCCTGGACGCGCTCGACCCGGACGGCGGCTGGTCGGCGATCGCCTCCCCGCTGCCGGACGGCGGGGTCCGCCGCCCGGACGGGCAGTGGCTGGTGGCACCGCGTCCGCGGATCGCCGCGGCCGGCCCCCGGCCGGCCGTCGCCCATCTGGAGGATCTCTACGACGCGCTGGTCGCGGGCCTCGGCGACACCGAGATCCGGACCGGCTTCGAGGTGCACACGGTCCGCACCGGTCGCCGGGAACGCCCCGCGGTCGGTGACGGCCACACGCTGATCGAGGCCGACCTGCTGGTCGCCGCGGACGGCATCGACAGCCGGGTCCGCACCGCCCTGGCCCCGGAGTCGACGGTGGTCGGCTCGGGTTTCGCCGCCTGGCAGGCGGTCATCCCCGGTTACCGGATGCCGCGGCCGGCCGAGGGCCAGGTGCTGGGCGGTGAGACGCTCGGCGCCGGCTACCGCTTCGTGGCCATCCCGCTGGGCGCGCACGCGGCCGGCAAGGGCGGCGTCTACTGGGTAGCGACCGCCGCCGGCGCCGCCCGCCCGGAACCGCCCGCCACCCAGCTGGCCCTGCTCCAGCGCTGGTTCGCCGGCTGGCACGAACCGGTCGGCGAGTTGCTCTCGCTGACCCGCCCGGAGGAGTTGGTCCCGCAGGGCGTCCGCGAGCTGCGTCCGCTGCCGCGCAGCTACGCCTTCCCGTCCGGGCCCGGCGGGGTGCTGCTGATCGGCGACGCCGCGCACGCCATGCCGCACCATCTGGGTCAGGGCGCCTGCCTGGCCTTCGAGGACGCGGCGACGCTGCACTCGCTGTTCGCCGGCGCGGCACCCGGCGACGCGCTCACCCGTGCCCTGGACGCCTACACCCGCCTGCGCCAGCCGCGCACCACCAGCGTCGTCCGCCAGAGTCGCCGCATGTCAGCGGTGGTCCAGGCGCGCGGCCGGCTGGCGCTGCGAGCCCGCGACGCCGCCCTCAACCACATGCGCCCCCGCACGCTCGTCGACTGGTCGCCGCCCGAGTAACCGGAATTCCCCGGCAAAACCCTTTTCCGGTACGACTCGGAGCCCCGTGCCGACCGGCCCGCGAGGCCGCGCCGCCACCGGACCGCGGCGCGTGTCGTGCGGGTCCGCTGCTGGTGACGGGCCGGGGCGAAGGTCCGGGCGAGTCCACGGGTTCGCGGGGGGCACCGTGGATCGGCGGGGACCCCGCCGGCCCGCGTCTTCCTACGCTGCAAAGCGCCGGGCCGGCCGGGTTCAGTGTGTGAGATTCCCCCGGATCCGGGGAGCGGGCGGACCGGTCCGGTGATTTCACCCATCCGATACAGGTGACCACCTCACTCGGGGGACCCGCGCGGGCGTGTTTTCGGTAATGGGCGATCACAGTTCTGGTGCTTACCGCGTACCATATGGTGGGAAGTGTGAGCCAGTCGCGCGCCGCCCTCCGGGAGCCGCGCGGGCCGCGCGGCGGACGGATCGAGGCGGCGCGCGGGCGGGTCAGAGGGGTGCCGGGGCCGGCTCGGCGATGCAGGCGGTGCCGACGCGGCGGAAGCCGACGCGGGTGTAGAGGCGGGCCACGTCGTCGTCGCCGGCGGAGAGGAAGACCAGGCCGGCGCCCCGGTGCAGCAGGTTGCGGGCGAGCGTGGCGGTGAGCTGGGAGGCGTAGCCGCGGCCGCGTGCCGAGGGCAGCGTGGCCACCCCGGCGATCTCCGCCACGTCGCCGACCTGCTGGCTGGTGCCGGTGGCCAGGATGCCCTCCTCCGGCGACTCCACCACGGCCGTCTCGTAGTTCCCGGAGCCGAGCAGCGCGCGGGCCTGCCGGACCGCCTCGTCGCCGGGTGCCAGGCTCGCCGCGGCATCCCGCTCGGACGGCCCGGCACCCTCGATGACCAGGGCTTTCTCGGCGATCTCCAGGGGTGAGCGGTAGGCCGGGGCGGCGAACGCGAGCCGGGCCACGGCGCGCGACGCGGCCAGGTCGGCGGCGAACCCGGGCGATGCCGGATCGAGCAGCCGGATGGTCGCGCCGGGCACCGGCAGATCCGGCACCAGGGCCTGCGGATCGAGCGTGAGCAGCGGCGCGAGGAGCACCTCCAGGCCCGCCGAGCGGGCCACCGCGAGCAGGTCCGGGGTGGTCTCGTGGACCCACTCGAACGCCTCCGGGACACCCAGCTCACGCTGCCGCCGGCGGGCCTCGGTCAGGTCGGCGGCCGACGGGGTGGGCGAGCCCAGCCGGGGCCGGGCGTAGTAGGGCCATCCGTCGCCCTCGCGGACGAAGAGCACCAGCGAGCCGATCTCCTCGATCCGGGACCAGGGCCGGGGCAAAGCATCGTAGAACCGTTCGAGCCGGTCGAAGAGGTCGGAATCCGCTCGCGCCATCGCGCGAGACTACCGGGCGCCGGTTCGGCTGTGCTATTCAGTTCGTCCGCACCATGCCGGAGTTCGGGTCGTGCGTACCGAGCCAGGTGTGATCAATCCGCACCTGGCGGAGATCGGTGTCTCTTAACGTAGACTCAAGAGACTTTGCAGGGCCGACGTCGTCCCGACCTTGATCCGAAACACCAGACGACAGGAGGCCCGGTGGCATATCCGCATCCCCAGGGGTTGTACGACCCGGCGTTCGAGCGTGACGCCTGTGGCGTGGCCTTTGTTGCCGACATTCACGGCCGTCGTAGTCACGACGTGGTGGCCAAGGGTCTGTCGGCGCTGATCCGCCTGGACCACCGGGGCGCGCGTGGCGCCGAGCAGAACACCGGCGACGGCGCCGGGATCATGATTCAGGTCCCGGACGAGTACTACCGCGCCATCCTCGACTTCGACCTGCCCGAGGCGGGTCACTACGCGACCGGTCTGGTCTTCCTGCCGACCGACGCGGACGAGGCCGCCCGTGCGATCAAGGTCTTCGAGAAGTACGCCCTGGTCGAGGGTGGCGACCTGCTCGGCTGGCGGGAGGTGCCGGTGGACCCGGCCGACCTGGGCGCCACCGCCGAGGACGCGCGCCCGGCGATCCGGCAGGTCTTCCTGGCCGCGCACCGGCTGGTCGACTCGAGCGCCGGCCCGGCCGGTGAGCGGCTGTCCGGCATCGAGCTGGACCGGGTCGCGTTCTGCATCCGCAAGCAGGCCGAACGGGAGACCACGCAGCGTGGCGTGGCCGCCTACTTCCCCTCGCTGTCCTCGCGGACCATCACCTTCAAGGGCATGCTCACCCCGGAGCAGCTGCCGGAGTTCTTCCCGGAGCTGACCGACAAGCGGGTGACCTCGGCGATCGCCCTGGTGCACTCCCGGTTCTCCACCAACACCTTCCCGTCGTGGCCGCTGGCGCACCCGTACCGGCTGATCGCGCACAACGGTGAGATCAACACCATCCGCGGCAACAAGAACTGGATGGCCGCCCGCGAGGCGCTGTTGTCCACCCCGAACCTGCCCGGCAACATCAAGCGGCTGTTCCCGATCAACTCGCCGGAGGCCTCCGACTCGGCCTCCTTCGACGAGGTCCTGGAGCTGCTGCACCTGGCCGGTCGCAGCCTGCCGCACGCGATGCTGATGATGATCCCGGAGGCCTGGGAGAACGACCCGGCGATGGACCCGGCGCGGCGCGCCTTCTACCGCTTCCACGCGAGCCTGATGGAGCCGTGGGACGGGCCGGCCGCTGTCGCCTTCACCGACGGCACCGTGATCGGCGCCGTGCTGGACCGCAACGGGCTGCGCCCCGGCCGCTGGTGGCACACCAGGGACGGCCTGGTCGTGCTCGGCTCCGAGGCCGGCGTGCTGGACGTCGACCCGGCCGAGGTGGTCGCCAAGGGCCGCCTGCAGCCGGGCAAGATGTTCCTGGTCGACACCGCTGCCGGGCGGATCGCGCACGACGACGAGATCAAGGCCGAGCTGGCCGCCGCCGAGCCGTACGCGGACTGGCTGCACGCCGGGCTGATCGAGCTCGCCGACCTGCCGCCGCGCGAGCACGTGATCTACACGCACGACTCGGTGACCCGTCGCCAGCAGGTGTTCGGGTACTCCGAGGAGGAGCTGAAGATCCTGGTCGCGCCGATGGCGCGGTCCGGCGCCGAGCCGCTCGGCTCGATGGGCACGGACACCCCGATCTCCCCGCTGTCCACCCGGCCGCGGCTGCTGTTCGACTACTTCCACCAGCTGTTCGCGCAGGTCACCAACCCGCCGCTGGACGCCATCCGGGAAGAGCTGGTGACCAGCCTGGCCACCACCATCGGCCCGGAGGCCAACCTGCTCAAGCCGGGCCCGGCGAGCTGCCGGCAGATCGCCCTGCCCTACCCGGTGATCGACAACGACGAGTTGGCGAAGCTGCTCTCCATCGACGAGGACGGCGACCTGCCCGGGTTCAAGGCGGTCCGGGTCTCCGGCCTCTACCCGCTGCGGGACGGCGCGGCCGGCATCAAGGCCCGGCTCACCCAGATCTGCCGGCACGTCTCCGAGGCGATCGAGGACGGCGTCCGGATCCTGGTGCTCTCCGACCGGGACTCCAACGCCGATCTGGCGCCGATCCCGTCGCTGCTGCTCACCGCGGCCGTGCACCAGCACCTGGTGCGCGAGCAGACCCGCACCCAGGTGGCGCTGGTGGTCGAGTCCGGTGACTGCCGCGAGGTGCACCACGCGGCGACCCTGATCGGGTTCGGCGCGGCGGCGGTCAACCCGTACCTCGCCTTCGAGAGCGTCGACGACCTGATCGCCACCGGCGCGCTGACCGGCATCGACCCGCGCAAGGCGGTCCGCAACTACGTCAAGGCGCTCGGCAAGGGCGTCCAGAAGATCATGTCGAAGATGGGCATCTCCACGGTGTCCTCGTACTGCGGCGCGCAGGTGTTCGAGGCCGTCGGCCTGGACAACAAGCTGCTCCAGCGGTACTTCGCGGGCACCTCGGGCCGGATCGGCGGGGTCGGCCTGGCCGAGATCCACGCCGAGGTCAAGGCGCGGCACGAGAAGGCGTACCCGGCGAACCCGGCCGAGCGGGCGCACCGCCGGCTGGAGGTCGGCGGCGAGTACCAGTGGCGCCGCGAGGGTGAGCTGCACCTGTTCAACCCGGAGACGGTCTTCCTGCTCCAGCACGCCACCCGCAGCAAGCAGTACGACGTCTTCCGCAAGTACACCGGCAAGGTCAACGAGCTGTCGGCGCAGGCCGGCCACCTCCGCGGCCTGTTCCGGTTCGCGGCGGACCGGCCGGCCATCGACATCAGCGAGGTCGAGCCGGCCAGCGAGATCGTCAAGCGGTTCTCCACCGGCGCGATGAGCTACGGCTCGATCTCCGCCGAGTCGCACGAGACGCTGGCCATCGCGATGAACCGGCTCGGCGCCAAGTCGAACACCGGCGAGGGCGGCGAGGACGTCGAGCGCCTCTACGACCCGGAGCGCCGTTCCGCGATCAAGCAGATCGCCTCCGGCCGGTTCGGCGTGACGAGCGAATACCTGGTCAACGCGGACGACCTGCAGATCAAGATGGCGCAGGGCGCGAAGCCCGGCGAGGGCGGCCAGCTGCCCGGCAACAAGGTGTGGCCGTGGGTCGCCAAGACCCGGCACGCCACCCCGGGCGTCGGCCTGATCTCGCCGCCGCCGCACCACGACATCTACTCGATCGAGGACCTGGCGCAGCTGGTCCACGACCTGAAGATGGTCAACCCGGCCGCCCGGGTGCACGTCAAGCTGGTCTCCGAGATCGGCGTGGGCACGGTGGCGGCGGGTGTCGCCAAGCTGAAGGCCGACGTCATCCTGATCTCCGGGCACGACGGCGGCACCGGCGCGTCCCCGCTGAACTCGCTCAAGCACGCCGGCACCCCATGGGAGCTGGGCCTGGCCGAGGCGCAGCAGACGCTGCTGCTGAACAAGCTGCGCGACCGGGTCACCGTGCAGGTCGACGGCCAGCTCAAGACCGGCCGGGACGTGGTGATCGCGGCCCTGCTCGGCGCCGAGGAGTTCGGCTTCGCCACCGCGCCGCTGATCGTCTCCGGCTGCATCATGATGCGGGTCTGCCACCTGGACACCTGCCCGGTCGGCATCGCCACGCAGAACCCGGTGCTGCGCGAGCGGTACACCGGCAAGCCGGAGTTCGTGGAGAACTTCTTCATGTTCCTCGCCGAGGAGGTCCGGGAGATCCTGGCCGAGCTCGGGTTCCGGAGCATCGAGGAGGCCATCGGCCACGCCGAGGTCCTCAACGTGGTCGAGGCGGTCGACCACTGGAAGGCCAAGGGCCTCGACCTGGCGCCCATCCTCTACGTGCCCGAGCTGCCCGAGGGCGCGGCCCGCCGCGGCGTGGTGGCCCAGGACCACGGCCTGGAGAAAGCGCTGGACAACGAGCTGATCGCGCTGGCCCAGCCGGCCCTGATCAAGGGTCACCCGGTCCGGCACGAGCTGCGCACCCGCAACGACCAGCGCAGCGTCGGCGCCATGCTGGGCGGCGAGGTCTCCCGGCGGTACGGCGGCAACGGCCTGCCCGACGACACCATCGAGTTCACCCTGCGGGGCACCGGTGGCCAGTCGTTCGGCGCGTTCCTGCCGCGCGGCGTCACCCTGCGGCTGATCGGCGACACCAACGACTACGTCGCCAAGGGTCTGTCCGGCGGCCGGGTGATCGTCCGGCCGGCCGAGGACGCGCCGTTCACCGCCGAGGACAACACCATCGCCGGCAACACCATCCTGTACGGCGCCACGGCCGGCGAGATCTTCCTGCGCGGCCGGGTCGGCGAGCGGTTCGCGGTCCGCAACTCGGGCGGCGTGGCGGTCGTCGAGGGCGTCGGCGACCACGGGTGCGAGTACATGACCGGTGGCACCGTGGTGGTGCTCGGCCCGACCGGGCGCAACTTCGCGGCCGGCATGAGCGGCGGCAAGGCGTTCGTGCTGGACCTGAACCAGGACCTGGTCAACCCGGAGCTGGTGGATCTCGCGCCGCTCACCGACGAGGAGCGCGACCTGCTGCGCTCGCTGGTCGAGAAGCACCACGCGGAGACCGACTCGGCGGTGGCCGAGCGCCTGCTGAAGGACTGGCCGGCCGCTGTCGAGCGGTTCACCGCCGTGGTGCCGCGCGACTACAAGCGCGTGATGGAGCTGATCAAGACCGCCGAAGCCGCCGGTCACAACGTCGACGAGGCGGTCATGGGGGTTACCAGTGCCTGACCCGAACGGTTTCCTCCGCTACCAGCGGCAGCTGCCCAAGCGGCGGCCGGTCCCGGTGCGGATCATGGACTGGCGCGAGGTCTACCCGCCCGCGGGCGAGGAGCTGATCCGCGACCAGGCCACCCGCTGCATGGACTGCGGCATCCCGTTCTGCCACGACGGGTGCCCGCTGGGCAACCGCATCCCGGACTGGAACGACCTGGTGCGTACCGGGAACTGGGAGTCGGCGGCCGAGTCGCTGCACGCCACCAACAACTTCCCGGAGTTCACCGGCCGGCTCTGCCCGGCGCCGTGCGAGGCGGCCTGCGTGCTGGGCATCGGCGACGACCCGGTGACCATCAAGCAGGTCGAGGTGGAGATCGCCAACCACGCGTTCGACCTGGGCTTCGTCCGGCCGCAGCCGGCGCCGGTGGCGTCCGGCAAGTCGGTCGCGGTGGTCGGTTCCGGCCCGGCCGGCCTGGCCGCCGCGCAGCAGCTGGCCCGGGCCGGGCACGCGGTCACCGTCTACGAGCGGGACGACCGGATCGGTGGCCTGCTCCGCTACGGCATCCCGGACTTCAAGATCGAGAAGCACGTGATCGACGCGCGGCTCGAGCAGATGGCCGCCGAGGGCGTGGTCTTCCAGACCGGGGTCAACGTGGGCGTCGACATCACCGCCGACGACCTGCGCGAGCGGTACGACGCGGTGCTGCTGGCCGCCGGCGCGCTGGCCGGCCGGGACACCCCGGAGACCCCGGGCCGCCACCTCAACGGCGTGCACCTGGCGATGGAGCACCTGGTCCCGGCCAACCGGATCGTCGCGGGCCTGCAGGACACCACGCCGATCGACGCCAAGGGCAAGCACGTGATCATCATCGGCGGTGGCGACACCGGGGCGGACTGCCTCGGCGTCGCGCACCGTCAGGGCGCCGCCTCGGTGACCCAGCTGGACCAGTACCCGCTGCCGCCGGAGGTCCGGGCCGGGCTCAAGGACCCGTGGCCGACCTGGCCGATGATCCTGCGCAACTACGCCGCGCACGAGGAGGGTGGCGACCGGATCTTCGGCGTCGCCGTCCAGGAGTTCGTCGGCGACGAGCGGGGCAACCTGGTCGCGATCCGGCTGGCCGAGGTCTCGGTGCAGCGGGTCGACGGGGTCCGGACGGTCACCGTGGTACCCGGCTCGGAGCGCGAGCTGCGCGCCGACCTGGTGCTGCTGGCGATCGGCTTCGAGGGCACCGAGGACCAGCCGCTGCTGGCCCAGTTCGGCCTGACCCGCAACCGGCGCAACGTGCTGGACGCGAACCGGGAGTGGCAGACCGACGCCGAGGGCGTGTTCGTGGCGGGCGACATGCACAAGGGCGCGTCGCTGATCGTCTGGGCGATCGCCGAGGGCCGGTCGGCCGCCGCGGCGATCCACGACTACCTGGGCGCGGCGGGAGATCTGCCGGCACCCGTTCGCTCGGACCAGCAGCCGCTCTCGGTCTGAGTAAGCGTTCACTGGGGCCCGTCACCCTTTTCGGGGGGTGGCGGGCCTCTTTGTGCTGGTCGGGGACTTGATCGACGTACGCGACAGGGGGTTGTGGCATGTGGCGCCGGTCGCCTTCAGGCGACCGATAAGCTGATCCGGCGGTCGCTGAAGCCCGCGGACGACGCAGCGAACCCGTGATTTCCCGGGTTGACCTCGCCGTCGACACCCGCAATTCATGCCGAGGACGGGGGTCGCTCGCCGAGCCGCCCCAGGAGAAGGATTAGCCTGATGGCCGTGACACGCCGCGTAAAGATCGTCTGCACGATGGGCCCCGCCACCAAGTCTCCCGAGCGGATGCTCGGGCTGGTCGAGGCGGGCATGGACGTGGCCCGGATGAACTTCAGCCACGACACCCGGGAGAACCACCGGGAGATGTACGAGCTGGTCCGGTCCGCGTCGGAGCAGGCGGGCCGTGCCGTCGCCATCCTCGCCGACCTGCAGGGTCCGAAGATCCGGCTGGGGAAGTTCGCCGACGGCCCGCACCGCTGGGAGACCGGTGACCGGGTGGTCATCACCGGTGACGAGATCATCGGCACCAAGGACCGGGTCTCCTGCACCTATACGAAGCTGCCGCAGGAGGTCAAGGTCGGTGACCGCCTGCTGATCGACGACGGCAAGGTGGCCGTCGAGGTGACCGGCGTCGAGGGCAACGACATCAGCGTCCTGGTCACCGAGGGTGGCCCGGTCAGCAACAACAAGGGTGTCTCGCTGCCGAACGTCGCGGTGAGCGTCCCCGCCATGAGCGACAAGGACGAGCAGGACCTGCGGTTCGCGCTGAAACTCGGCGTCGACCTGGTGGCCCTGTCGTTCGTCAGGTCGCCCGACGACATCAAGCTCGTCCACCAGGTGATGGACGAGGAGGGCCGCCGCGTCCCGGTGATCGCCAAGGTGGAGAAGCCGGAGGCGGTCGAGCACCTCGAGGCGATCGTGCTGGCCTTCGACGGCGTCATGGTCGCCCGCGGTGACCTGGGCGTCGAGCTGCCGCTGGACCAGGTCCCGCTGGTGCAGAAGCGCGCCGTGCAGCTGTGCCGGGAGAACGCGAAGCCGGTCATCGTGGCCACCCAGATGCTCGACTCGATGATCGAGAACTCGCGCCCGACCCGGGCCGAGGCCTCCGACGTCGCCAACGCCGTGCTCGACGGCACCGACGCGGTGATGCTCTCCGGTGAGACCAGCGTCGGCAAGTACCCGGTGCTCACGGTCAGCACGATGGCCAAGATCGTCACCACCACCGAGTCCGGCGGCCTGGGCGTGGCCCGGCTGCAGCACGACCCGAAGACGCACGGTGGCGCGCTCACCATCGCCGCCTCGCAGATCGCGCGGAACATCGGCGCCAAGGCGCTGGTGGCGTTCTCGCAGACCGGTGACACCGTGCGCCGCCTCGCCCGGCTGCACTGCGACCTGCCGCTCTACGCGTTCACCCCGGTCGACCACGTCCGCAGCACCCTGGCGCTGAGCTGGGGCGTGGAGACGTTCCTGACCGACTTCGTGGAGCACACCGACGACATGTTCCGCCAGGTGGACGCGAAGATGCTGGGTCTGGGCCTGGCCAAGCCCGGCGACTACGTGGTCGTCGTGGCCGGCTCCCCGCCGAACGCGCCGGGTTCCACCAACACCCTGCGCGTGCACCAGCTCGGCTCGCTCGTGGACCCGTCCGCCGTATGACGCAACCCCTGCAGGGCCAGGCCGCCGTCGACCAGCTTCTGGAGATCCTCGACCTGAGGCAGGTCGACGCGGCCACGTTCACCGGTGACAGCCCGCAGACCGGTGCCCAGCGCGTGTTCGGCGGCCAGGTCGCCGGGCAGGCGCTGGTCGCCGCGGGCCGCACCGTCGATCCGGCACGGCTGGTCCACTCCTTGCACGGCTATTTCGTACGCCCCGGCGACCCGACCGAGCCGATCACGTTCCACGTGGAGAACATCCGCGACGGGCGCTCCTTCTCGGTCCGCCGGTCCACCGCCCGCCAGCACGGCAAGACGATCTTCTTCATGTCGGCGTCGTTCCAGGTCCTCGAGGACGGGCTGGACCACCACGAGCCGGCGCCCGAGGGGGTGCCCGGCCCGGAGGACGTCCCCACCATGCGTGACTGGGTGGACAAGTACCCGAGCCGGCGCAGCGTGTTCAACGCCAGCCCGCAGGCCGTCGACGTGCGCTACCTGGGCCAGCCCGGCTGGGTGCCGCCCGGCGACCGGGACGCGAGTGCGCAGCAGCGGGTGTGGATGCGGATCGACGGCAAGCTGCCGGACGACCCGCTGCTGCACGCCTGCGCGCTGACCTACGCGTCCGACCTGTCGCTGCTGGACGCGGTGCTGTCCTACCACGGCGAGGTGTGGGGACCGGGCGGCGTGGTGGGCGCGAGCCTGGACCACGCGCTGTGGTTCCACCGGACGTTCCGGGCCGACGAGTGGTTCCTCTACGACAGCGCCAGCCCGTCGGCGGGCCGGGGTCGCGGCCTGGCGAACGGGCGGATGTTCACCCGGGACGGCCGGCACATCGCCTCGGCCGTCCAGGAGGGCCTGCTCCGCCGGGTCGGTGCCTGATCCCGGACCGGCCCTGATCTGGACCGCCCTGATCTCCTGGTGACCCCGCCGGAGGTGGGTCCCGGCCTGGCGACTGGCCGCTCACGGATCCACCACCGGCGGGGCCGGGGACAGGACTTTCTTTCTAGTGCCCGCCCGCCGGACGCTCCGGCTGGGCGGCGTTCCTCGCTGCCGGGGCGCTCGCCAGACCCTCCGGGCTGTCCGGGGCCGGTGGCAGGTCGGCGGTCTCCGGCGCGGCCGGCGCGCCCGGCCGGGGCCCGGTGATCCCGGCCTGGGCCAGCATCGCGTCCAGGTCGGCGGTGGTCCGCACCACCCGCTCGTGGAACGACTCGGTGTGCGCCCCGAAGTGCGGTTCGGCGGTGGCGACCGCGCCGTCCCGGGCCCGGTGCTTGGCCCGCGCCCGGCCGGCGCCCTCGAAGTCGGTGTGCCCGGCCGAGTACCCGGCCAGCCCGGCGGCCCGTTCCGGCGGCAGGTCCAGCACGTCGCGGCCCTTCGCCGCGACCTCCCGCAGGCGCAGCGCGGTGACCAGGTCGGCGACCGCCCGCAGCACCCCGAGCCCGCCCAGGATCACCAGCACCGCCTGTGCGCCACGGGCCAGCGGGCCGGCGGCCAGGAAGCCCAGCGCGGTCTCCAGCACGCCGATCATGACGACCAGGCTCCACACCCGGTCCGTGCCGCGCGTCATGATCCCGACCGCGACGTCGACGGCGCCCCGGACCAGCAGGTACCAGCCGATCAGCGCGGCCGTCGTGGTGTACCCGGAGTCGTCGCTGACCAGCATGATCGTGCCGGTGACGGCGAACAGCACGGCCAGCCCGGCGTTCAGCCACCAGGTGCGGGTGCCGGCCAGCGCCCGCAGGCCCTCGCAGACCGCCCCGAACAGCACGATCGGCCCGGCCACGGCGGTGATGTCGGTCGGTTCCAGTCGCAGCACGCTCCAGCCGGTGACCAGCCAGGCGGCCGCGGCCACCATCAGGAATCCCCACATCCCCCCGCGTGCGACGGTCAGTGGCGACGAACCGGACCACAACATGAGGCCTCCCGTGATGCTGTCCCTGCCATGACAGCACCGCGGGCAGGCGGCGGCGGGGCGTTCGCGGAGATTGGCCGGGGAGCCGGGACGACTATGAGACGCTTTCCGGTACGCCGTTCACGGCGTACCGGAAAATCGCCGGAGGCGCGGGCGGACCGGGAACCGGAATGGTTTCCGCGGGGGCCGCGGTCCGCATGTCTCCCGCGTCTGTGGGTCGCGTCACCACAGGGCCGATGCGGAATGCGACGCTCGCCGAGGCGGCCGCGGTGATGGTTTCTGGTGTCCCCGGTGGGATTCGAACCCACACTGCATGGATTTTGAGTCCATCGACTCTGCCGGTTGGTCTACGGGGACAGACGGGATGGCCACACCACTGGAAGCGGTGATGCCAACCTCAGCGAGAGACAGCCTACCTACTACGCTGAGGAGGGTGACACCCAGATACCAGGGTGTCGCGACGCAGAGGGATGAGGGAAGAGGTTCCGTGGCCGACACGCAGGCTGGTGCCGAGCGCAAACGGGTGCTCATCGCCGAGGACGAGGCCCTGATCCGGTTGGACCTCGCCGAGATGCTCGTCGAAGAGGGTTACGACGTGGTCGGCGAGGCGGGAGACGGCGAGACCGCGGTGCGGCTGGCCGAGGAGCTGAAGCCGGACCTGGTGATCCTGGACATCAAGATGCCGATCATGGATGGCCTGGCCGCGGCCGAGCGGATCGCCGGCGGGCGGATCGCCCCGGTGGTGATCCTGACCGCGTTCAGCCAGCGCGACCTGGTGGAGCGGGCCCGTGCCGCCGGCGCCATGGCGTACCTGGTGAAGCCGTTCCAGAAATCGGACCTGGTGCCGGCCATCGAGATCGCGCTCTCGCGGTACTCCGAGATCGCCGCGCTGGAGTCCGAGGTGGCCGGGCTGACCGAGCGCCTGGAGACGCGCAAGTCGGTGGAGCGCGCCAAGGGCGAGCTGATGACGAAGTACGCGATGACCGAGCCGCAGGCCTTCAAGTGGATCCAGCGAACCGCGATGGACCATCGGATGACCATGCGTGAGGTGGCTGACCGGATTCTGGCCGAGGGTCAGGAGTCCGGCGGCGTACAGCAGCCGAGTTGACCTTGACAAACTGTGGCTTGTGACACTCTCCTCGTGCGTTCGATCACCGGACGTAACGGTTCGGTGAAAGCCGGTTCGAACGCTATCCACCCGTGACTCACCTGGGATAGCGTCCCGCCCCATGACGGGCTGACTGCGCTCCGCCGATTGGCAAGGGCCAATCGGCGTGTGGTGGCCCGGTGGGTTCGGTTATGAGGAGGGTTCCAACCTTGAAGCAGGTCTTCGCGCGTGCGATCGGCGGTGTCGCTCTGATCGGGCTGCTCGCCGGTACTGCAGCTTGTAACAAGGATACGAGCAGCGACACGGCGTCAGGTTCGAACTGCGGCTACAAGCTGGCGTTCTTCGGTGCGCTCACCGGTTCGGCCGCCAACCTCGGTGTGAACATCGAGCAGGGCTTCGAGCTGGCCGTCAACCAGTACAACGAGAAGAAGGGGTCGACCTGCATCGAGGTCGCCAAGTTCGACTCGCAGGGTGCGGCGGAGGTGGCTCCCGGTGTGGCCCGGCAGCTCGTCTCCGACAAGAAGATCCTCGGTGTCGTCGGCCCGCCGTTCTCCGGTGAGTCCGAGGCCGCCGACCCGATCTTCGCCGAGGCGAAGATCCCGACGATCACCCCGTCGGCGACCCGCACCTCGCTGTCGTCCAAGGGCTGGAAGATCTTCCACCGCGCCGTCGCGAACGACGACGCGCAGGGCCCGGCCGCCGCGGCGTACATCAAGGACACCCTGAAGGCGCAGAAGGTCTTCGTGGCCGACGACCAGTCCGCGTACGGCGCGGGCCTGGCCGACGTGGTCAAGAGCAAGCTGGGTGCCGCGGTGGTCGACTCCGACAAGACCGACGGTGACGGCAAGCAGAGCGACTTCTCGGCGCTGATCTCCAAGGTGAAGTCGAGCGGCGCGACCGCCTTCTTCTACGGCGGTTACTACACCAACGCCGGCCTGATCCGGAAGCAGCTCACCGCGGCCGGCTGGAAGGGCACGCTGCTCGGCGGCGACGGCATGAAGGACCCGGGCCTGGCCAAGGCGTCCGGCAACGCCGCGGCTGTCGGCACCGTGGTGACCTGCCCGTGCTCCCCGCCGGAGCAGGCGGGCCAGGAGTTCAACAACGCGTACAAGACGAAGTGGAACGTCGCCGCCGGCACGTACTCCGACGTCGCGTTCGACGCCGCGAACATCTTCCTGCAGGGCATCGAGGCCGGTAACACCACGCCGGACAAGCTGAACACCTACCTGTCGACGGTGAACTACAAGGGCATCGCGAACACGTACAAGTGGACCGCCGAGGGCGAGCTGGACCCGACCCTGATCAAGGTCTGGGCCTTCAAGTTCGACGAGTCGGGCGACACCAAGGCGGACGTGGAGATCAAGGTTTCCTGACCGCTAGGCGGTAACTCTCTGTAGGGCCGGTGTGGCCGGATGATCTCCGGCCGCACCGACCTCGTCGTTTTGGAGCCCTCTTGTGAATTTCTCCGGTCTGATTCAGAACTTCGGGCCGCTGACGATCACTGGCCTGACGCAGGGCGCCATCATCGCCCTGTTCGCTCTGGGCTACACCCTCGTCTACGGCGTTCTCCGGCTGATCAACTTCGCCCACTCCGAAGTCTTCCTCCTCGGCACCTACGCCGCCCTGATCTCCTGGGGCTGGTTCGGCCTGGACCAGAACTCGGCCACCCCGTCGGTCGGCGCGGTGCTCGGTTACCTGGTTCTCGGCCTGGTCGCCGCGATCATCATCTCCGGCCTCACCGCACTCACCGTGGAGCTGGTGGCGTATCGCCCGTTGCGCAAGCGCAACGCACCGCCCCTCGCCTTCCTGATCACCGCGATCGGCGCCTCGCTGGTCATCTCCGAGGTGGTCGGCGTGGTGACGCACCGTGGCCCCCGCGGGGTCCCGCCGCTGATCCAGCCCAAGGCGGTGATCACCATCGGCAACATGGAGATCACCAACCTGCAGATCCTCATCATCGTGCTGGCCCTGGTGATGATGTTCCTGCTCGACCGCTTCATCAACGGGTCCCGGCTCGGCCGGGGCATCCGGGCGGTCGCACAGAACCCGGACAGTGCCGCCCTGATGGGCGTCAACAAGTCCCGGGTGATCGCGCTGGTCTTCCTGATCGGTGGCCTGATGGCCGGCGTCGCCGCGGTGATGTACGACCTCAAGGTCGGCGTCACCAAGTTCGACGCGGGCTTCCTGCTGGGCATCGAGGCCTTCACCGCCGCCGTGCTCGGCGGCATCGGTAACCTGCGCGGCGCGCTGCTCGGCGGCCTGCTGCTCGGCCTGGTGCAGAACTACGCGGCCGGCCTGTTCGGCACCGAGTGGCTGCACGCCGTCGGGTTCGTGGCTCTGGTCCTGATCCTGCTCTTCCGCCCGACCGGTCTGTTGGGTGAGTCCCTGGGGAGGGCGCGCGCATGAGTGCCGTCGCTGAAAAACCGGTCACCGCGAAGAAGAGCGGCCGCCAGTTGCGCGGCTGGCTCGGCCGCCAGCCGATGCCGGTACGCCTGGGCCTGATCGCCCTGCTGGTGATCGGCGCGTACCTGCTGCCGTACGTGGAGTCGGTCCCGGTGATCGGCCCGCAGGTCATCACCACCGGCGTCGACTGGCGCACCGCCCTGTTCGAGATGGCGTACTACGTGCTGCTCGCCGTGGGCCTGAACGTGGTGGTCGGCTTCGCCGGTCTGCTGGACCTCGGCTACGTCGGCTTCTTCGCCGTCGGCGCCTACGTGACCGCCCTGCTCACCTCCCCGGACAGCGTGCTGGGCACCAAGTGGGGCTGGGTGGTCGCCATCCCGGTCGCGCTGGCCGTGACCATGCTGGCCGGTGTGCTGCTGGGCTGGCCGACGCTGCGGTTGCGCGGTGACTACCTGGCAATCGTGACGCTCGGTTTCGCCGAGATCATCCGGATCATCGTCACCAGCTCGGACTGGGCCCGTGGGGAACGCGGTTTCTCGCAGATCCCGCACCCGCCGGGGCAGCACTCCGACGGCACCCCGATCTTCGGCGTCGCGGACGCCACGCCGTACTTCTGGCTGGCGCTCACCGTGGTGATCGTGGTCATCCTCGGGGTGCGCAACCTGGACCGCAGCCGGGTCGGCCGGTCCTGGCTGGCGATCCGCGAGGACGAGGAAGCCGCCGAGATCATGGGCGTGCGGACGATCAAGTTCAAGCTGTGGGCGTTCGCCATCGGCGCGTTCATCGGTGGCCTGAGCGGCGTGCTGTTCGCCGGCGAGAACGGCTTCATCAACTCGCAGCCGTTCGTCCTGCAGTTCTCCATCCTGGTGCTGGCCGGCGTCGTCATGGGTGGCTCCGGCAACATCGCCGGCGCGATCCTGGGTGGCGCGCTGATCTCGTACATCCCGAACCGGCTCCGGGGCATCACCGGCCCGTTCGACACCGACCTGTACGAGTACCGGTTCGCCATGTTCGGCGCGCTGATCATCCTGATCATGGTGCTCCGGCCGCAGGGTCTCATCCCGAGCAGACGGCGCGCGATGGAGCTGAAAGACCGCCAGAAGGAGGCCGCGCCGCAATGAGCGAGCCACATGTCGAGAGCCCCGAGGAGCTCGACCGTCTGAACGCGGGCCCGGTGGACGAGGCCGCGCCGACCGGTCCGGTCTCGAAGGGTTCGCCGGATTCGCCGGTCACCCGCGGCGACGACGTCCTGCTGGAGATGGACGACGTCACGCTCCGCTTCGGCGGCGTGGTGGCGCTGAACGGGATCAGCTTCGCGCTGCGCAAGGGCGAGATCTTCGGCCTGATCGGGCCGAACGGCGCCGGCAAGACCACCTGCTTCAACGCGATGACCGGCGTCTACCGGCCGACCAGCGGGCAGATCCGGTTCCGGGGCGAGTCGCTGATCGGCAAGAAGAAGCACGAGATCACCCGCGGCGGGATCGCCCGGACGTTCCAGAACGTCCGGCTGTTCCCGGAGATGACGGCGCTGGAGAACGTGATGGTGGGCGCTGACGCCCACTTCAAGACCAGCGTGCTCAGCGCGTTGTTCCGCCTGCCGCGGTTCTGGCGGGAGGAGCGCGACGGCCGGGCCCGGTCGATGGAGCTGCTGCGCTTCGTCGGCATCGAGCACCGGGCCGGCGAGGTCAGCCGGAACCTCTCGTACGGCGAGCAGCGCCGGCTGGAGATCGCCCGGGCGCTGGCCACCAACCCGACCCTGCTCTGCCTGGACGAGCCGGCCGCCGGCTTCAACCCGGCGGAGAAGGAGGAGTTGCTCGGCCTGATCCGGAAGATCCGGGACACCGGCGTCACCGTGCTGCTGATCGAGCACGACATGCGCCTGGTGATGGGCGTGACCGACCGGATCGTGGTGCTCGAGTTCGGCAAGAAGATCGCCGAGGGCACGCCGGCCGAGGTGCGCGACAACCCGGCGGTCATCGCCGCTTACCTGGGGGTGCCCACCGATGCTGCTTGAGCTGAAGGACATCACGCTGCTGTACGGGCGGATCCAGGCCCTGCACGGCATCAGCCTCACCGTCGGCGAGGGTGAGATCGTCGCCCTGATCGGCGCGAACGGCGCCGGCAAGACGACCACCATGAAGGCCATCTCCGGCCTGCGCCCGGTGGCCCAGGGCTCGATCCTCTTCGACGGCCAGGACATCACCAAGCTGCGCGCCGACCTGCGGGTGGTGCGCGGGGTGTCCCAGTCGCCCGAGGGCCGCGGCGTCTTCCCGGGCATGACGGTCCGGGAGAACCTCGAGATGGGCGCCTACACCCGGCGCAACCGGGCCGAGATCGCCGAGGACATGGAGCGGGTGTTCACCCTGTTCCCCCGGCTCAAGGAACGCGAGAAGCAGAGCAGCGGCACGCTCTCCGGTGGCGAGCAGCAGATGCTCGCGGTCGGCCGGGCGCTGATGAGCCGCCCCAAGCTGCTGCTGCTCGACGAGCCCTCGATGGGTCTCGCGCCGATGCTGATCCAGCAGATCTTCGACATCATCGTGGAGATCAACCAGCAGGGCACCACGGTGCTGCTGGTGGAGCAGAACGCGCAGCAGGCGCTCTCCCGGGCGCACCGGGCGTACGTCCTGGAGACCGGCCGGATCGTCAAGGAAGGCACCGGGCAGGATCTCCTGCACGACCCCGCCGTCAAGGACGCCTACCTCGGCGTCGCCTGATCCCAGTCTTGTAACCCCTTAGGAGTACCCATGTTCCGCATCACCCCCGGCCGGCGGGCGATCCTCGGCGCGGCCGTGGCGGCGGCGCTGACCGTGTCGCTGTCCGCCTGTGGCGAAGAGTCCGACACCAGCACCGGCACCACCGGCTCGGCGCCGAGCGCGGCGGCCGACACCTCGCTCGCCGACAAGGTCCCGGCCAGCATCAAGTCGACCGGCAAGCTGGTCATCGGCACCGACTCGACCTACGCCCCGAGCGAGTTCCTGGACACCGACGGCAAGACCATCGTCGGCTTCGACGTCGACCTGTTCAACGCGGTCGGCCAGAAGCTGGGCCTGAAGACCGAGTGGCAGACCGCCAAGTTCGACAGCATCATCCCGGGCGTCGGCAGCGGCAAGTACAACGTCGGCGTCTCGTCCTTCACGATCAACAAGGACCGGATGAAGGAGGTCAACATGATCTCCTACTTCTCCGCGGGCACCCAGTGGGCGGCCAAGACCGGCGCCACCATCAACCCGGACGACGCGTGCGGCAAGAAGATCGCCGTGCAGACCTCGACGGTGCAGGCCGACGACATCGCGGCGCGCTCGAAGAAGTGCACCGAGGCGGGCAAGGCGAAGATCACCGTCGACCAGTACCAGGCCCAGTCGGACGCCACCAACGCCGTGGTGACCGGCAAGGACGACGCCATGCTGGCCGACTCCCCGGTGGCGGCGTACGCGGTGAAGCAGACCGGCGGCCAGCTCGCCCTGCTCGGTGACATCTACGACTCCGCGCCGTACGGCTACGCCGTGGGCAAGGACCAGACCGAGTTCGCGAACGTCATCGCGGAGGCGGTCAAGGCGCTCATCGCCGACGGCACCTACAAGACGGTTCTCGACAAGTGGGGCGTCGCGGCCGGTGCCATCGACGCGCCCGCGGTGAACCCGGCTTCCTGATCGTCATCCGGCAATGACGCAAGAGACAGAGACCGGACGGGCGCGGCCTGAGGCGATCAAGGCCGTGCCCGTGCGGCACCCCGGCAGGTGGGTGATGGTCGGCGTACTGGCGGTGCTGGTCGCCATGTTCGCCCATCTGCTGCTGACCAACTCCGGCTTCCGCTGGTCGTTCATCTTCCTCGAGTACACCCCCGGCAAGCGGGGCGTGATGTTCACCGAGCCGATCCTGCGGGGCCTGCGCGGCACGCTGCTGCTCACCGTCTGCTCGATGCTGCTCGGTGTCGTGCTCGGCGTGGTGATCGCGATCATGCGGCTGTCGTCGAACAAGGTGCTCTCCTCGGTCGCCTGGGTCTACACCTGGTTCTTCCGGGCCGCGCCCCGCCTGGTGCTGGCGATCCTGTTCGGCAACCTGAACATCCTGTGGACCCGGATCGGCTTCGGCCTGCCGTTCGACAAGCAGATCGGCTCGCTGTTCGGCCTCGACGACTTCAACGGCCAGTTCTTCAGCATCGAGTCCAAGGACCTGCTCGCCGGGTTCGTGGCCGGCGTGCTGGCGCTGGGCCTGTCCGAGGCGGCCTACATGGCCGAGATCGTCCGGGCCGGCATCCAGTCGATCGACTCCGGGCAGAGCGAGGCGGCCGTGGCCCTGGGCATGTCCCGCGGCCAGGTGCTGCGCCGGGTGGTGCTGCCCCAGGCGATGCGGGTGATCGTGCCGCCGACCGGCAACGAGATCATCGCGATGGTCAAGGACACCTCACTGGTCGCCTACGTCCCGGTGGCCACCGAGCTGTTCTTCCAGATCCAGCAGGTGGAGGCGCGTACCTTCGTGGTCCTGCCCAGCCTGGTGGCCGCGCTGATCTGGTATCTGATCATCTGCAGCGTGCTGATGATCGGCCAGTTCTTCGTGGAACGGCACTTCGGCAAGGGGTACGGCGCGGCCGGCAAGGCGCGCCAGCGGCTCCGCGACATCCAGGTCGAGCAGGGCGGGCGGGTCACATGACCGAGATGGTGAGGGCGGAGAACGTCCACAAGTACTTCGGCTCCCTCGAGGTGCTCAAGGGCGTGGACCTGACCGTGCCGTCGGGCGGGGTGAGCTGCGTGCTCGGCCCGTCCGGGTCGGGCAAGTCGACCTTCCTGCGCTGCATCAACCACCTGGAGAAACTCAACGCCGGCCGGATCCTGGTCGACGGCGAGCTGGTCGGTTACCGCGAGCGCGGCGGCAAGCTGCACGAGATGAACGAACGGGACATCGCCAAGCAGCGGCAGTCGATCGGCATGGTGTTCCAGCGGTTCAACCTGTTCCCGCACATGACGGTCCTGGACAACGTCATGGAGGCGCCCTGCCGGGTCAAGCGGGAGAACCGGGCCGAGGTCCGGGACCGGGCCCTGGCCCTGCTCGACCGGGTCGGCCTGGGCGAGAAGGTGGACAACTACCCGGGCCAGCTCTCCGGCGGTCAGCAGCAGCGGGTGGCGATCGCCCGGGCGCTGGCCATGCGGCCCAAGCTGATGCTCTTCGACGAGCCGACCAGCGCGCTCGACCCGGAGCTGGTCGGTGAGGTGCTCGAGGTGATGAAGGGCCTGGCGCGGGACGGGATGACGATGATCGTGGTGACCCACGAGATCGGCTTCGCCCGGGAGGTGGCCGACGAGGTGGTCTTCATGGACGGCGGGGTCGTCGTCGAGAAGGGCCGGCCGGACGAGGTCATCGCGAATCCGCAGCAGGAACGCACCAAGGCGTTCCTGAGCAAGGTGCTGTGAGGCGGGCGGGGCGGTCGCCGTTTGTGTCGTACCCGCGGTCTAGAGTTTCTGGACGTGAGCGACGACGCGACGACCCCCCGCCTGCTGCTGCTCGACGGCCACTCGCTGGCCTACCGGGCCTATTTCGCCCTGCCCGCGGAGAACTTCTCCACGGTCACCGGCCAGCACACCAACGCGGTGTTCGGCTTCACGTCGATGCTCATCAACATGCTGCGTGACGAGAAGCCGACCCACATCGTGGTCTCCTTCGACCTCTCCCGGAAATCGTTCCGCACCGAGAAGTACGCGGAGTACAAGGCCGGCCGTTCGGAGACCCCGGCGCCGTTCCAGGGCCAGGTCAGCCTGATCCAGGAGGTCCTGGAGGCGCTGCGCATCCCGGTGGTGACGAAAGAGAACTACGAGGCCGACGACGTCATCGCCACCCTGGCGACGCAGGCCCGCGCGGCCGGCATGGAGGTGATCATCTCCACCGGCGACCGGGACGCGTTCCAGCTCGCCGGGGAGCACGTCACCATCCTCTACCCGGTCCGCGGCGTCTCCGAGGTCTGGCGGATGACCCCGGAGGCGATCGAGGCGAAGTACTTCGTGCCGCCGTCGCGCTATCGGGACAAGGCCGCCCTGGTCGGCGAGACCAGCGACAACCTGCCCGGCGTGCCGGGCGTCGGCGACAAGACCGCCGCCAAGTGGATCAATGAGTACGGCGGCCTGGACGGCGTCATCGCCAACGTCGACAAGATCAAGGGCAAGGCCGGGGAGAACCTGCGCGCCCACCTCGCCGGCGTCATCCGGAACTACGACCTCAACGCGCTGGTCTGCGATCTGGAGCTGCCGCTGCGCCCGGAGGACGCCCGCTGGCACGGCTGGGACCGTGAGGCGGTGCACCAGCTGTTCGACGCCCTCGAGTTCCGGGTGCTCCGCGAGCGGCTCTATTCCTACCTGGAGGCCGTCGAGCCGGAGGCCGAGTCCGGCTTCGACCTGGCCGGGCAGGTGCTGCGGGCCGGTGCGGTGGCCGGCTGGCTCGCCGAGCACGCCGTCGCCGCCCCGGTCGGCATCGCCGTCACCGGCACCTTCGGCCGCGGCACCGGCCAGGTGACCGGCATCGCGGTGGCCACCGGCAGCGGCCCGGCCGCCTGGTTCGACCCGGCCGGCCTGGACGAGGACGACGAGCGTGCGGTGGCCGCCTGGCTCGCCGACCCGGAGCGGCCCAAGGTGCTGCACGACGCCAAGCCGATCCTGCTCGCCTTCCGGGCGCACGGCTGGCAGCTGGCCGGCGTGGTCACCGACACCGCCCTCGCGGCCTACCTGGCGAAACCCGACCAGCGCGGTTACGACCTGACCGACCTGGCGCTGCGCTACCTCAAGCGCGAGCTGAAGGTGGACGCGCCGGCCGACGGGCAGCTCGCCCTGTCGTTCGACGGCGACGAGCAGGACACCGCGGCCGAGGAGGCCGTGATGCTGCGCGCCCGGGCCACGCTCGACCTGGCCGACGTGCTCACCGCCGAGTTGTCCCGCGACGGCGGCGAGTCGCAGCGCCTGCTCGCCGAGGTGGAGCAGCCGCTCTCGGTGGTGCTGGCCGAGATGGAGAGCCGGGGCATCGCCGCCGACACCGATTACCTGTCCGAGCTGGAGACGAACTTCGCCGCCGAGGTGAAAGCGGCCCAGCAGGCGGCGCACGAGGTGCACGGCCGCGAGTTCAACCTGGGCTCGCCCAAGCAGCTGCAGGAGATCCTCTTCGTCGAGCGCAACCTGCCCAAGACCAAGAAGATCAAGTCGGGCTACACCACCGACGCGGACGCGCTGCAGGACCTGTTCGCCAAGACCGAGGACCCGCTGCTCGCCCACCTGCTGCGGTACCGCGACATGGCGAAACTGAAGTCGACGGTGGACGGGCTGCTCAAGTCGGTCTCCGACGACGGGCGGATCCACACCACGTTCAACCAGACGGTGGCCGCGACCGGCCGGCTGTCGTCGACCGATCCGAACCTGCAGAACATCCCGATCCGCACCGAGGAGGGCCGGCGGATCCGCCGGGCGTTCATCGTCGGCTCCGGGTTCGATCAGCTGATGACCGCCGACTACAGCCAGATCGAGATGCGGATCATGGCGCACCTGTCGAAGGACGAGGCGCTGATCGCCGCGTTCAACTCGGGCGCCGACTTCCACGCCGCGACCGCCTCGTCGGTCTTCCACGTCGAGCTCGGCGACGTCACCGCCGACCAGCGACGCAAGATCAAGGCGATGAACTACGGCCTGGCGTACGGGTTGAGCTCGTACGGCCTCTCCAACCAGCTCACCATCTCGAACGACGAGGCCAAGGGCCTGATGGAGGAGTACTTCGAGCGGTTCGGCGGGGTGCGCGACTACCTGCAGGCGGTGGTGCTGCAGGCCGGCAAGGACGGGTACACCGCGACCATCCTCGGCCGCCGGCGCTATCTGCCCGACCTGAGCAGCGACAACCGGCAGCGGCGGGAGATGGCGCAGCGGATGGCGCTGAACGCGCCGATCCAGGGGTCGGCGGCGGACATCATCAAGATCGCGATGCTGCGGGTGGACGAGGCGCTCCGGTCCTCCGGACTGGCCTCCCGGATGCTGCTGCAGGTGCACGACGAGCTGGTGTTCGAGGTGGCCCCGGGGGAGCGGGAGGCGCTGGAGGAGCTCGTCCGGCGGGAGATGGGCGGGGCGTACCCGTTGTCGGTGCCGCTGGAGGTGTCGGTCGGCCACGGCCGCGACTGGAACGGCGCCGACCACTGACGAGCGCCTCGGCCCGCACGTCGTCGCGGGCGGCCTCCTCGTGCCGCCCGTGACGGGAGCCGCCCGGCGCACGCGGCGGGCCGGGCGTCGCACATGTGGGTGTTTTTGGGCTCGTTCGGGCGTCTGAGCGCGTTTTTGGGCACCCCGGGGGCTTCGTGGCTTGCCCCGATCTGCCACGCTGGACCGATGTCGAGCCGATCGATGTCGATGGAGCAGACCGTTCATCCGGCCGTGCCGCGCGGGACCGGCCCGGTCGTCGGCATGACCGACCGGGCCGTTCCACCCGACGTCGTCTCGCTCTCCGCGGACGGCGTCGCTCTGACGGTGGCGCCGCTGGCGGCGTCGAGCGCCACCGAGTTCGCCGCGATGTTCAAGGCCCTCGGTGACCCGGTCCGGCTGCGCCTGCTCTCGATGATCGCCTCGGCTGCCGACGGCGAGATCTGCGTCTGCGATCTGAGCAGCGCGTTCCACCTGACCGGCCCGACCATCTCGCACCACCTGCGGATCCTGCGCGAGGCGGGCCTGGTGGACAGCGACCGCCGCGGCACCTGGGTGTATTACCGCGCCGTCCCGGCCACCCTGATCCTGCTCGCCGGCCTCCTGCACAAGTCGTAGGTCACCCGCTCACCCGGCCACCTCTCGTTCCGGTGACCGGCCGGCCGGCCCGGCGTCCGACGGCGCGCCGGTGGCTAGTCCTTCAGCGGGTCGTGGCCCCAGTTCATCAGGGAGTAACGCCACTTCGTCTCGGTGATGTCGCCCTCCGGGCGCTGGGCGAGGTGGCGGTGCACGTAGCCGACGACCTTGTGCATGTGCTGCTCGTCCGCCTCGGTGAGGGCGGACTTCGTCTTGTCCAGCAGCTCGACGATCTTCCGGCCCGAGTCGTGGCCGACCGACTCGGCGCCGGCCGAGGCCTTCTGCCCGACGTCCTTCGACTCCGCGGTGCCGAGCCACTTCCGCAGGTCGGCGGCGCTCATGTTCACCGCCTCGCGGAACTCCGGGTACACGTCAGCCACGCTTCAGCGCCCCCGGCTTGTGCACCGCGCCCTTGCCGGTCTTGTCGCTGCGCACCCGGTACTGCGGGTCGTCGGGCGAGGCCGCGACGGTGCGGCCGGCCGCCTCGGTCCGCTTGGTGATCTTCTGTTCGACGGTGCCGTGGACGTTCTCGCCGTGGCTGCGCCAGGTCACCTCGTCACCCTTTTTCAGGTCCTTCTCCGCCATACCCGCCGGATACCCCGTGGTGAGCGAGGAAACCGCCGAGGGGGTGGTGACCGGCAAGGGGGTCAGCGGGCCGGGAGGTCGCAGACGAAGATCGCGGTGCCCGGGAACAGGCGGCCGCGCAGCGGGCTCCACTGGCCCCACGTCTCCTCGTGCCCCTCCGGCCACTCCGGCTCGATCAGGTCGCGCAGCACGAAGCCGGCCGCCACCAGCTCGCGGACCCGGTCGCCGAGCGTGCGGTGCTGTTCCAGGTAGGTGACGCGGCCGTCCTCGTCGCGCTCGACGTAGGGGGACCTGTCGAAGTACGAGTTCCGGGCGAGCAGGCCGCTCTCGTCGGGCTCGTCCCAGAAGACCCACCGCATCGGATGTGTGACCGAGAACACCCAACTGCCGCCGGGACGCAGCACGCGGGCCACCTCCCGCATCGCCGCGGCCGAGTCGGCCACGAACGGGATGGCGCCGAACGCCGTGCACACGATGTCGAACGACGCCGCCCGGAACGGCAGGGCGAGCGCGTCCGACTGGATCAGCGGTACGCGTACGCCCGACCGGGCGGCCGCGGCCTGAGCGTGCCGCAACATGCCCGCGGACAGGTCCATCGCCACCGCGCGGGCGCCCTGCCTGCGCAACCACCGGGCGCCGGCGGCGGCACCGGCGCCGATCTCCAGGACGTCCCGGTCGCGCACGTCACCCAGAAGTCGCGCGTCGGCCTCGCGCAGCCGCTCGGGGCACCAGACGAAATCCACGTCGCCGAGGAAGGCGCCGTGCTCGTCCTGATAGTCGTCGGCGTCGAGATCCCACCAGGCCCGGTTGGCGTGGCGCGTCTCGTCCTCGGTCACCCGAGGGTTCTCGATGGTGGGGATCTCGGTCACTCGACAACGGTACGACAGGCGTGTCCCGCGTCCTGAATCGGCTCAAAACGGGCATGCTGACGGGTTCTGTCCGAACAATGTGCCGCGGTCATCAGGAGGGCTTGCAACCTGTGGTAATGCGCACGGTAAGCTAGTCGATGCGCTCGCGGAACGTGTGCCTCGGCAGGGAGCAGGTTCCACGGTCGCCGGTCTCGGCATGATCGACTGGTAATGATCTGACTGCTCCTCGGTTGGTCGTCTCGTTCGTTCGTGCCGCGTCCAGCGGCAGTTCCGTCGAGCGCGGGAGACACCACGAATCCATCCGTTCGGAGCAACTGTCCACATGACGAGCAGCATCGAGGCCACCTCGAGCGCCAACCGTGTCACCGTCGACGACCTCGGCTCTGAGGAAGCTTTCCTCGCAGCCATCGACGAGACCATCAAGTACTTCAACGACGGCGACATTGTCGAAGGCACCGTCGTCAAGGTCGATCGGGACGAGGTCCTGCTCGACATCGGCTACAAGACCGAGGGCGTCATCCCCTCGCGCGAGTTGTCGATCAAGCACGACGTGGACCCCGCGGAAGTGGTGTCGGTCGGTGACCACATCGAGGCCCTCGTCCTCACCAAGGAGGACAAGGAAGGCCGTCTGATCCTCTCGAAGAAGCGCGCTCAGTACGAGCGGGCTTGGGGCACCATCGAGAAGATCAAGGAAGAGGACGGCGTCGTCCGCGGCTCGGTCATCGAGGTCGTCAAGGGTGGTCTCATCCTGGACATCGGCCTCCGTGGCTTCCTGCCGGCCTCCCTGGTCGAGATGCGTCGTGTCCGCGACCTGCAGCCGTACGTCGGCCGCGAGCTCGAGGCGAAGATCATCGAGCTGGACAAGAACCGCAACAACGTGGTTCTGTCCCGCCGCGCCTGGCTCGAGCAGACGCAGTCCGAGGTTCGCACCGAGTTCCTCAACAAGCTGCAGAAGGGCCAGGTCCGCAAGGGCGTCGTGTCCTCCATCGTCAACTTCGGTGCCTTCGTGGACCTGGGTGGCGTGGACGGCCTGGTGCACGTCTCCGAGCTCTCCTGGAAGCACATCGACCACCCGTCCGAGGTCGTCGAGGTCGGCCAGGAGGTGGAGGTCGAGGTTCTGGACGTCGACCTGGACCGCGAGCGCGTCTCGCTGTCGCTGAAGGCGACCCAGGAGGACCCGTGGCGTCAGTTCGCCCGGACCCACGCGATCAACCAGATCGTCCCCGGTAAGGTCACCAAGCTGGTTCCGTTCGGCGCCTTCGTCCGCGTGGACGACGGCATCGAGGGTCTGGTGCACATCTCCGAGCTGGCCGAGCGGCACGTCGAGCTGCCCGAGCAGGTCGTCCAGGTGGGCTCCGACGTCCTGGTCAAGGTCATCGACATCGACCTGGAGCGTCGCCGGATCTCGCTGTCGCTCAAGCAGGCCAACGAGGGCTTCGTCGAGGGCGAGGAGCACTTCGACCCGACCCTCTACGGCATGGCCGCGACGTACGACGCCGAGGGCAACTACATCTACCCGGAGGGCTTCGACCCGGAGACGGGCGAGTGGCTCGAGGGCTTCGAGAAGCAGCGCGAGACGTGGGAGAAGCAGTACGCCGACGCCCGCGAGCGCTGGGAGGCCCACACCAAGCAGGTGCAGGCGTCCCGCGACGCCGACGCCGAGGCCGCACTCAACCCGGCTCCGACCGGCGGCGTGACCACCTCGTCGTCGACCTCGTCGAGCTCGTCCGCCCCGGCGCGGTCGGCCGAGGAGCCCGCGGGCACCCTGGCCACCGACGAGGCTCTCGCCGCCCTGCGCGAGAAGCTGGCCGGCGGCAAGAGCTGACCTGCCCGGTTGCTCCGGTAAGTAGCTGAGAAAGACCGTCCCGGCTTCGGCCGGGGCGGTCTTTCCGTTTTCCCGGTACGTGTCGTTCGCCAAGTCGTGACCCGCTGCCACCGCGCCGTCCGGGCGCCGGGCCGGGATACTGAGCGCATGCTGAAGGTCGGTCTCACGGGTGGCATCGGCGCCGGCAAGAGTGCCGTCGCCACACGGCTCGCGCAGCTCGGCGCGGTGATCATCGATGCCGACAAGCTGGCCCGCGAGGTGGTCGAGCCGGGCACCGACGGGCTGGCCGAGATCGTCACCGCGTTCGGGGACGGGGTGCTCACCCCGGAGGGTGCGCTGGACCGCCCGGCGCTCGGGGCCAAGGTCTTCGGGGACGAGGCGGCCCGCCGGCGGCTGGAGCGGATCATCCACCCCCGGGTCCGGGCGCGCACCGCCGAGATGATCCGCGAGGCGCCCGCCGACGCGATAGTGGTGAACGACGTTCCGCTGCTCGTCGAGACGGGACTGGCGCCGACGTACCATCTGGTTGTCGTCGTCGCGGCGGACCGTGCGGTGCGGATCGAGCGGTTGACCCGCGACCGGGGCATGTCGGCGGCGGAGGCCGCGGCCCGGATCGGCGCGCAGGCCGACGACGCCACCCGGCAGGCGGCCGCCGACGTCGTGCTGCCCAACACTGACGATCTGGCGGCACTGCACGCCCGGGTGGATCTGCTGTGGCGCGACCGGTTGGTGGAGTTCGAGCGGAATGTCCGGCGCGGCGTCGCGGCCCCCAAGTCGTCCGAGCTGAGCATCCGGCAGCCCGACCCGGGCTGGCCCGCGGCGGCCGCCCGGCTGATCGCCCGGATCCGGCATCACCTCGGCGACGCCCTCGGCTCCGCCGAGGTGCATCACATCGGGTCGACAGCGGTGCCGGGTCTGCCGGCCAAGGACATCATCGATCTCATGCTTTCGGTACGCACGCTGGACCAGGCTGACGCGCTCGCCGCGGGTCTCGCCGCCGCCGGTTTCCCGTGCCGGCCGGGCGAGTGGACGGACAACGCCCGGGGGCTGTCCGGGGAGACGTGGCCCAAGAGGGTGCACGGCTCGGCCGATCCGGGCCGGCCGGTGATCCTGCACCTGCGGGTGGCCGGATCGCCGGGGTGGCGGTTCGCCCTGCTGATGCGCGATCACCTGCGCGCGGTGCCGGCCGCCCGGGAGGCCTACGCGGCGGCGAAAGCCGAGCTGGCGCTGCGGTTCGCCGACCGGGCGGGGTATGCCCGGGCCAAGCAGCCGTGGTTCGACGAGGAGGCGCGGGCCGCGTACGACTGGGCGGAGGCCACCGGGTGGCAACCGCCCGCATTCTGATCCGCCGGGGGGCGGACGTGGAGCGGCGCTCGCGGCGGCCGGCCCGCTTCCGCGCGACCCCCGCGGGTGCGCTCGCCGGGTGCCGGGGCGCATCGACCGCGGTGCGGCACGGCTGGACCGTTGGATGATCCTGACCGCGCACGTCGGCCGCCGCGAGCGGCCTACCCCGCCAGGGTAGGCGGCGCGGGAAAGGCCCGACAATGCCGCACCGCCGGGCCGATTGTGCACCATCGGCACGCCCGTCCCGGAACTTGTCATACCCCCGACGTACGGTGGTGGACATGGCGCTCGACATCCCACGACTCGACGGCCGGTTCGAGGTCGTCAGCGACTACCAGCCGGCCGGTGACCAGCCCGCGGCGATCGACGAGCTGGAGCGGCGGGTCCGCGCCGGTAACCGGCACACCGTGCTGCTCGGCGCCACCGGCACCGGCAAGAGCGCGACCACCGCCTGGCTGATCGAGCGGTTGCAACGGCCGGCCCTGGTCATGGCACCGAACAAGACGCTCTGCGCCCAGCTCGCCAAGGAGTTCCGCGAGCTGCTGCCGCACAACGCCGTCGAATACTTCGTCAGTTACTACGACTACTACCAGCCCGAGGCGTACATCGCCCAGACCGACACCTACATCGAGAAGGACTCGTCGGTAAACGAGGAGGTCGAGCGGCTCCGGCACTCGGCCACCATGTCGCTGCTCACCCGCCGGGACACCATCGTGGTCGCCACGGTCAGCGCGATCTACGGCCTGGGCACCCCGCAGGAGTACATCGAGCGCGCCGTCAAGGTCAAGGTCGGCGGCGAGATCGACCGGGACAAGCTGCTGCGCCGGCTGGTCGACATCCAGTACACGCGCAACGACGTGGCCTTCCAACGCGGCACGTTCCGGGTGCGCGGCGACACGCTGGAGATCATCCCGGCGTACGAGGAACTGGCCGTCCGGGTCGAGCTGTTCGGCGACGAGGTGGAGAAGCTCTACTATCTGCACCCGCTCACCGGCGAGGTGGTCCGCGAGGTCGACGAGCTGATCATCTTCCCGGCGACGCACTACGTGGCCGGTCCGGAGCGGATGGAGCGGGCGATCCGCGACATCGAGGCCGAGCTCGGCGAGCGGCTGGCCGAGCTGGAGCGGCAGGGCAAACTGCTGGAGGCCCAGCGGCTGCGGATGCGCACGACGTATGACATCGAGATGATGCGGCAGGTCGGCTTCTGCAACGGCATCGAGAACTACTCGATGCACATGGACGGGAGGCAGCCCGGCGACCCGGCGTACACGTTGCTCGACTACTTCCCCGACGACTTCATCACGGTCATCGATGAGTCGCACGTCTCGATCCCGCAGATCGGCGGGATGTATGAGGGTGACGCCTCGCGCAAGCGGATCCTGATCGAGCACGGCTTCCGGCTGCCGAGCGCTGCCGACAACCGTCCGCTGCGGTTCGACGAGTTCCTGGACCGGGTCGGCCAGATGGTGTTCCTCTCCGCGACCCCGGGCAACTGGGAGATGGAGCAGGCGCAGGGCGAGTTCGTCGAGCAGGTGATCCGGCCGACCGGCCTGGTCGACCCGCAGGTCGTGGTGAAACCGACAAAGGGCCAGATCGACGACCTGATGCACGAGATCCAGCTCCGGACGGAGAAGGACGAGCGCGTCCTGGTCACCACGCTGACCAAGAAGATGGCCGAGGACCTCACCGACTACCTGCTGGAGAACGGCATCCGGGTCCGCTACCTGCACTCCGAGGTGGACACCCTGCGCCGCGTCGAGCTGCTCAAGGAGCTGCGCAAGGGCGACTACGACGTCCTGGTCGGCATCAACCTGCTGCGTGAGGGTCTCGACCTGCCCGAGGTGTCGCTGGTGGCGATCCTCGACGCCGACAAGGAAGGGTTCCTGCGCAGCGGCCGATCGCTGATCCAGACCATCGGCCGGGCCGCGCGGAACGTGTCCGGCGAGGTACACATGTACGCCGACAAGATCACCCCGTCGATGCGGGACGCGATCGACGAGACCGACCGGCGGCGGGCCAAGCAGATCGCCCACAACGAGGCGCACGGGATCCAGCCGCAGGCGCTGCGGAAGAAGATCCACGACATCCTCGACGACATCTACCGCGAGGCGGAGGACACCGACTCGGCGATCGTGGGCGGCGGTGGCCGTCAGATGTCGCGGGGCAAGGCGCCGGTGCCGGAGACGCGCTCCAAGGGGCGCGCGGCGGCGGGGCCGGCGCGCGAGGGGATGGCCCGGGCCGAGCTGGCGCAGCTCATCCAGGACCTCAACGACCAGATGCTGGGGGCGGCCCGGGAGTTGCAGTTCGAGCTGGCGGCCCGGATCCGCGACGAGATCTCCGAGCTGAAGAAGGAGCTGCGCGGCATGGACATGGCGGGGGTGAAGTAGACCGCGCGGTCCGGCGGTGAGCTCGGCTCTTGTCGGGGCACCGCTCTTGTTCAGGGCTGCCGGCTGCGGCTCTTCTCAGGAGCGGTCATGGCTCCTGCCAGGGGGCGGCCGGCTGCTGCTGGGCGGGCGTGGCCAGTTGTCGTCCTCGTCGCCGGGGGTGCCGCCGGCCTGCTCCCAGCGGGTGCGGATCATCTCGTATGCGGTGTGGAGCGCCTGCTCGTCCGGTGGCGGGGCGTTGCGTTCGCCGAGGGCGGCCTCCCGGACGGCGAGGGGCAGGACAGCGTGGTGCACGCGGTGGCGTCCGCCCAAGCGGCGCCATTCGCCGGCGAGCTTCACCTGCAGTGCGTAATAGCCTCGGCTGCCGGGTGATGCGTTCCGGCCCGACCACCCGTCGGCGGGGGCGATCCGGACGCCGTTGAGCTTCGTCCAGGAGATGAGGATCGGGCGGCGGAGCCGGGGGCGCAGCAGGAGGCCGTCGTCCCGGACGCGGAACCGGGGGAGAACCGGTCCGAGTCGATTCCCATCGATCACGGATACATCGTGTACCCCGGCGGCCAGGACCCGGGGCACACCCGGCACCGGCGGGGTGGCCGGCAGCGGGTCATGTTCTCGGTTCGCCTGCCGGCCGCCGCATCCGGCGGGGCCGCTGAGGCGGCCGCCGGAGGGGCAGTAGCCGGGGTCGGGTCGGGTGGCTGGGTCAGCCGGCGAAGAAGTCGTGGTCCGGGTCGGGCTGGCCGGCGAGGGAGGGCAGGCCGGTGAAGTACTCGGAGACCGGGGGCTGGGCCAGCGTGGCGGAGATCAGGGCGCGCCACTGGGCGAAACGTTCGGTGCGCCGGAAATGGTGATCGTGCGCGTCCATGGAATCCCATTCGACCAGGAGCAGGAAGCGCGTGGCCGACTCGACGCGATGCTTCAGCGCCAGCCCGCGGCAGCCGTCGGCGCCGGCGATCAGCGGGCGCCCGAGCCGGTAGGCGGCGACGAAATCGGCATCCCGCCCGGGGAGGACGTCGATAAGCATGACTTCGAGGATCATGCCCGCAAGCGTCCCATACGCACCAGATGGCGACCTTGCTAGGCACCCCGGAGTGATCGGGACCGCTCGGCGTGGGCAGGTGAGCGGCCCGCGAGGACAACCGTGGCGGCGGGTGCCCGGACCGCGCCTGAAACGGGTGAACGGCCGATCGGTCGTTGCCACCAGGGAGCGACGGCTGCCCGCGAAGATCGCGATTCGGTCAGCGGTGAGCGCCTGATCCGATGCTGCCCGAGGGGAGGAAGTGCCTGGTGAGAGCGCTGTTGCCGGGGCTTCCGCCGGCTCCGGAGACGTTGAGGCGAGATGGCCGCGGAGTTGCGTACGGGAAATTGCCTTGGTGGGTGGTTTGGAGAGCGAGTCCGGCCACTCTTCCGCTCCCGGTGTGTCGATCGGGGTGGGGATGCGCAACAATGGTTGTGTGGGAGGGGAGTATTCCCCCGCCCCGGTCTCGTCAACACGGAACGCTCGCCTGGGTGACCAGCGGGCGACCCGGGGCCGGGGGTCGCGACGAAGCTTCGCGGCGGAAGAGACCTCCGACAGTCGCACGTCGCTGGGCCTTTCGTGATCCATCCGGAGAGGGCGCAGCGACGACACGTGTCTGCCGGAGGTTCGCATTGAACGTTTCAGCCTGGGTTTGGCTCGCCACGTTGGTGGCGTTGATGGCCGTGCTCGCCGTGGATCTGTTGATCATCGGGCGCCGGCCGCACGAGCCGACCATGAAAGAGGCAAGTGGCTGGGTCGCCTTCTACGTCGCGCTCGCGCTGCTCTTCGGCGCCGGGGTCTGGGCGGTCGGCGGTGGGCGGGCGGCCGGTGAGTTCTACACCGGCTGGCTCACCGAGTACTCGTTGAGCGTCGACAACCTGTTCGTCTTCGTGATCATCATGGGCCGGTTCGCGGTGCCGCGCCGATACCAGCAGAAGGTGTTGCTGATCGGCATCGTGCTCGCGCTGGTCATGCGGGGCGCGTTCATCGCCGCCGGCGCGGCGCTGATCTCGCAGTTCTCCTGGGTGTTCTACATCTTCGGTGCGTTCCTGGTCTACACGGCGGTGACGCTGGTGAAAGGTGGCGAGAACGACGAGGAGGACTTCAAGGAGAACGTGCTGATCCGCTGGGCGAAACGAGCGCTTCCGCTCTCCTCGTCGTTCGGCGACGGGCAGTTCCGGGTCGTCACCTCGGCCGGCAAGCGCCTCTTCACCCCGATGCTGATCGTGATGATCGCCATCGGCACCACTGACCTGATCTTCGCGCTCGACTCGATCCCGGCCATCTTCGGGATCACCAAGGAGCCGTACCTGGTCTTCACCGCGAACGTCTTCGCGCTGATGGGCCTGCGGCAGCTGTTCTTCCTGCTCGGCGGCCTGCTGGAGCGCCTGGTCTACCTGAACGTCGGCCTCGCCGCGGTGCTCGCCTTCATCGGCGTCAAGCTCTTCCTCGAGGCCCTGCACACCAACAGCCTGCCGTTCATCAACGGCGGCAACGGCCTGCACTGGGCCCCGGAGATCCCGATCTGGCTGTCCCTGCTGGTCATCCTCGGCACCCTGGGCATCGCCACGGTCGCCAGCCTGGCCAAATCCGCCCGGGACCGCAAAAGGGAACTGATCACCGCCGCCCACTGACCCCTTTTCGGTACGCGATGAGCACCTGAGCCCGGGCGGCATCCGCTGCCCGGGCTCGTGGCTATCACGGGTGGTGCTGATCGGGCTCGCTGTCCACAGCAGCGGTCTGTCCACAGGCCGCCCACGTGATCTTCCCGAATGCCGCCACACTGATCGACGGGGGCTCCCCCAGGGATAGGGCGGGGTTGCGCGATCTTGGGTTCCTGCTGTTCAGAGACGCGGGGATGGGCGGCGGGCGGCTGGGCGGAGCCGGGCGGCGGGGCGCTGGGCAGCTTGGCGGAGCAGGCGGTGTCTGGCTTGGCGGAGCGCGGACGGCGGTTGGGCGGAGCGGACGACGTCTGGCTGGGCGAGCCTGGCGGCGTCTGTCGGGCGGTTGGGCGGAGCGGACGACGTCTGGCTGGGCGGAGCCTGGCGGCGTCTGTCGGGCGGCTGGGCGGAGCGGGTGGCGGCTGACCGGGCGGCTGGGTCGAGCGGGTGGCGGCTGGCTGGGCGGCCGGGCCGGGCCGGTGGCGGCTGGCTGAGCGGAGCCGGGGCGGCTGGGGCGACCGGGTGGCGGCTGGCCGGGCGGCTGGGCCGAGCCGGTGGCGGCTGACTGAGCGGAGCTGGGCGGCTGGGCGGAGTGGGCGGCGGCTGACCGGGCGGAGCGGGCCGCGGCTGATCGGGCGGAGCGGGCGGAGCGGGCGGCTGGGCGGAGCCGGCGCGGCGGCTGGCCGGGCGGAGCGGGCCGGGGGCGTACCGGGAAAGCGAAGCGGTCCGGGGAAGAGCGGCCCGTGGCGGGAAAGCGGCGTGGAAACGGAGACGCCCCCGCCGGAAAGGCGGGGGCGTCTCGGTGACGGTGATTACTGCTGGTGCTTGCGGCGCGCGGCGGCGCGGCCCCGGGCGGTCTGGTCGAGGACGACCTTGCGGATGCGGATCGCGGACGGGGTGACCTCGACGCACTCGTCCTCGCGGCAGAACTCGAGGGACTGCTCGAGCGACAGCTTGCGCGGCGGGATCACCTTCTCGGTGTTGTCCGCGCTCGCGGCCCGCATGTTCGTGAGCTTCTTCTCCTTGGTGATGTTGACGTCCATGTCGTCCTCGCGGGAGTTCTCCCCGACGATCATGCCCTCGTACACCTCGGTGGTCGGCTCGACGAAGAGCTGGCCGCGCTCCTGGATGTTGATCATCGCGAACGGGGTGACCGCGCCGGCCCGGTCGGCCACCAGGGACCCGTTCTGCCGGGTGCGGAGGTCGCCGAACCACGGCTCGTGGTCCTCGTACAGGTGGTGCATGATGCCGGTGCCGCGGGTCTCGGTGAGGAACTCGGTCCGGAAGCCGATCAGGCCGCGCGCCGGGACCAGCCACTCCATCCGCAGCCAGCCGGTGCCGTGGTTGGTCAGCTGCTCCATCCGGCCCTTGCGGGTGGCCAGCAGCGAGGTGATCGCGCCCATGTACTCGTCGGGGGCGTCGATGGTGAGCCGCTCGACCGGCTCGTGCACCTTGCCGTCGATGACCTTGGTGACCACCTGCGGCTTGCCGACGGTCAGCTCGTAGGACTCGCGGCGCATCTGCTCGACCAGGATGGCGAGGGCGAGCTCACCACGGCCCTGGACCTCCCAGGCGTCCGGGCGCTCGGTCGGCAGGACGCGGAGCGAGACGTTACCGATCAGCTCCTTGTCCAGGCGGTCCTTCACCATCCGCGCGGTGACCTTGGCGCCCTTGACCTTGCCGACCAGCGGCGAGGTGTTGGTGCCGATGACCATCGAGATGGCCGGCTCGTCGACCGTGATCAGTGGCAGCGGGATCGGGTTCTCCGCGTCGGCGAGGGTCTCACCGATCATGATCTCCGGGATGCCGGCGACGGCCATGATGTCGCCCGGGCCGGCGCTCTCGGCCGGCTTGCGCTCCAGGCCCTCGGTGATCAGCAGCTCGGAGATCCGGACGTTGGTGATCGTGCCGTCGGTCTTGCACCAGGCGACGGTCTGGCCCTTGCGGATGGTGCCCTCGTGCACCCGGCAGAGCGCCAGGCGGCCGAGGAACGGCGACGCGTCCAGGTTGACGACGTGCGCCTGCAGCGGCGCGCCCTCGGTGTAGGTCGGGGCCGGGATGGTGTTCAGGATCGTGGAGAACAGCGGCTCCAGGTCGGCGCTGTCCTGCGGGACGGCGCCGTCGGCCGGCTGGTTCAGCGAGGCGATGCCGTCGCGGGCGCAGGCGTAGATGATCGGGAACTCGATCTGGTCCTCGTCCGCGTCGAGGTCGAAGAAGAGCGCGTACGTGTCGTCCACGACCTCCTTGATCCGGGCGTCCGGCCGGTCCACCTTGTTGATCACCAGGATGATCGGCAGCTTGGCCTGGAGCGCCTTGCGGAGCACGAAGCGGGTCTGCGGCAGCGGGCCCTCGGACGCGTCGACCAGCAGCACCACGCCGTCGACCATGGTCAGGCCGCGCTCCACCTCGCCACCGAAGTCGGCGTGGCCCGGAGTGTCGATGATGTTGATGACGACCGGGTCGCCCTCGGCCGGCTGGTAGCTGATAGCGGTGTTCTTGGCGAGAATGGTGATGCCCTTTTCCCGCTCCAGGTCCATGGAGTCCATGGCGCGTTCGGCCATCTCGCCACGCGCGTGGGACTGACCGCCCTGTCGGAGCATGGCGTCGACCAGTGTGGTTTTGCCATGGTCGACGTGAGCGATGATGGCGACGTTGCGGAGGTCGGTGCGGGTCTGCATACCTCCCATTGTCCCCGGTTCAGGTTGCCGTTCGTGACACGGGGTCAAGTCCGGAATCTTGGCATCCTTTGGGTGGTTTGCCGGTCACCACATCGTGATCATCGGTTGCTAGCGTTCCTCTTCGATGTCTCAACGGGGGAGGACTTCGTCGATGAAGGTGCGGTTGGCGGCCCTGACGGCGGTGCTGGTGGTGGCCGCGGGATGCGGCTTTGGCGGCAAGGACGACGACAAGGCGTCCGGTTCGGCGCCGACGGTGGCGGTGACGTCCGAGTCGCCGGTCCCGGAGGAGTCGCCCACCCCGGAGCCGGTGGAGACGACGACGGCGCCCGCGCCGAAACCGTCGAAGACCAGCAGCAAGCCGAAGAAGACCCGGTCGTCGCCGACGCCCACCGGGCCGGTGAACAACTTCCAGGCGGCGTCCTGCACCAAGGCGCCGACGGTGAAGAACGTGTCGAAGGCCAAGGCGAAGGCGGCGCTGAACGCGGCGGCGACCAAGATCTACTGGCCCGGGTCGGCGCCGACCCTCAAGGTGCCGGCCGACCTGGTCCGCGCGGTGGCCTGGCACGAGAGCGGCTGGCAGTCGGCGATCGAGAACTGTGACGGCGGATACGGCCTGATGCAGGTGATGCCGGACACCGAGGCGTTCATCAACCAGCGCTTCGAGCAGTCCTACGACTACAAGGACTACCGGCAGAACGCGATCATCGGGGCCAACCAGCTGGCCTGGCTGACCAAGTACTTCGGGCACCTCTTCTTCAAGGACAAGTACGACCTGAGCACCTCGAAGTGCCGGACGGACAGCTCGCCGTGCCTGCTGAACCTGGTGATCGACGGCTACAACATGGGGTTCGGGAACACCGAGACGGCGTACCGGGACGGCAAGCGGCTGTCGAACCCCGAATACGTCGCGATCGTCCGGGCGAACATGCGCTCCTGCTTCTGCGACAACTACTGATCCGGGGTGGTCCCGGGGCCCCCGGGACCGCGAGCTACACTGGTCAGCGGACCCGAGACCCCGCTTACCAGCCGTTTTGACCCTCTCGTCAGGGCGGTAGTAAGGTCTCGGGGTTGTCGTGTGTCGTTGATGCTGGCGAGCTGCGTTTTTCTCGGCCCGCAGCTCACCCTAAGGAGCCTTACCCGATGCCTCCCAAGAAGAAGACCCATGAGGTAACCCTCGCGCTTGAGGCGGGTAACGCCGCGATGGTCGACCTCGGTAAGATGCTCGGTCCGACCGGTGCCAACATGCGTGCCGTCAAGGTCGAGTACGACGAGGCCACCGCGAAGAACCGGGGCGAGATCATCCCGGTCATCGTGTCGGTCTACGAGGACCGTAGCCACACGCTGGCCTACAAGACCCCGCCGACCAGCTTCCTGATCCGCAAGGCGCTGGGGATCCAGTCGGGTGCGTCGAACCCGCTGACCCAGACCGTCGGCACGCTCAGCGCGCAGCAGGTCAAGGAGATCGCGGAGCGTAAGCTGCCCGACCTCAACGCGAACGACATGGACGCCGCGATTCAGATCGTGAGCGGCACCGCGCGTTCGATGGGCGTCAAGGTCGCGTCCTGATCATCAAGATCTGAGAACGGCCCCGGACTTCGGTCCGGGGCCGTTTTTCATCATCGGGCCTTGGGGGAGATCACCTCGTCGAGCAGCCCGTATTCGAGGGCCTCCGCCGCGTTCAGGCTCCGCCCCGCGGACAGGTCGTCCTCCACCCGGCTGCGTGGTTTCCCGGTCACCTCGGCGAGCCGCACCACCACCTCCTCCAGCTCCCGCAGGTGCTGCCCGGCCGCGGCGGCCACCTCGTCGGCGGTCCCGTTCACCCCGGCGGCCCGCGGCTCGGCCAGCTTGAACCGGGCGTGCCGGTAACCGGCCCGGCGGTCCGCGGCGGCCAGCACGGCCAGTGCCGCCCCGCCCGCCTCCGCGGTGACCAGCGCGTGCACCGGCGACACCAGCGCGTCGATCACGTCGACCACGGCGAGCGCGGCGCTCAGCTCACCGCCCGGGCAGGCCACGTGCAGCTGGATCGGTGCCTGGCCGGCCGCGTCCAGGGTGAGCAGCGCCGCCGAGATGCCGGTCGCCACCTCGCTGGTGAGCTGGCCGCGGATCATCACGATGCGCTGGTCGAAGAGCCGCTCCTCGAGCCACCCGGGGAACGCCGGGCCGGGGTCCGGCGGCTGGGGTGGCTGCACGGGGAAGCCCCACCGGGACGGATCGTGTCGCAGGTTCACCAAGGCGGCCTCCACGTCATCTCCGGTCTTCCGCCAGCCTACGTGGCAAACCCGCCGGGAGCCGGAATCCGCCCGGGCCCGCGGGCTTTCACCGGTGGAGACGGAACTCACACCGCCGGGCGAAGGGGGCGGCGCGGACCGCTCAGGGTCCGAGCAGCGCGGCCGCCGTGGCGCGGGCCAGCCGGGCCGCGTCCGGGGTGTGCTCGCGGACCGCTGTGACGATCGCGCCGTCCATCAGCATGACCAGCTGCGCGGCGAGACCGGGCCGGTGGCGGCCGGCCTCGGTGAGCAGGCCGTCGACGTACCCGATCACCGCCCGCTTGTGCGCGTCGGCGACCGCGTGCGCCGGGCTCGCCGGGTCGGCGGTCTCCACGATGGTGTTGATGAACGCGCAGCCACGGAAGTCGGCACGGGCGAACCGCTCGGCGAGCGCGTCGAAGACGGCGAGCGGGCGATCGGCCGGGAGCGGCGCGAGCCGTTCCACCGACGACCGCAGCCACTCCCGCCAGGCCTCGTCGCGCCGCTGGAGCACCGCCACGACCAGGTCGTCCTTGCCGGGGAAGTGGCGGTAGAGGGAGGCCCGGCCGACCCCGGACTCGGCCAGGATCCGCTCGATCCCGACCGAGCGGATGCCGTCGGCGTAGAAGAGCCGCTCGGCGGTGTCGAGCAGCCGGTCACGGGCGTGGGTGGGCATGAGGGGACCCTACCGATCGCGGGCGGCGGCGCGGGTCACGGCGATGGCGTTGGCGACGGCGTAGCCGGCCACCGCGTACGGCACCAGGGCCGGGTGGCCGGTGGCGACGGCGCCGGTCGCCACCACGGCGAGGGCCACCGCACGCCGCACCGGGCCGTGCCGGCGCAACTGCCAGAGCGTGGTCATCGGGCCGGCTCCAGCGCCGGGGCGGCCGGGAAGTCGAGCTCCGGCCGGGCCAGGTGGTTGAACGAGTTCGACAGGACGTTGAGCGCGACGTGCGCGACGATCTCGGCCAGCTCGGCGTCGGTCACGCCGGCCGCCCGCGCCGCCGCGAGCCGCTCGTCGCCGACCCGGCCGCCGGTGTGCAGCACCGCCCGCGCGACGTCCAGGATCGCCGCGGTGTGCGGGTCCGCGTCCCGGCCGCGGCGGGTGCCGGCGATCTCCGCGTCGGTGGCGCCGAGCTTGCCCATCCGCATGGTGTGCGCCGCCTGGCAGTAGTCGCAGCCGTTCTCCTGCGCGATCAGCAGGGCGAGCTGCTCACGGGTCCGGGCGCGCAGCACGCCACGGCTGAGCGCGTCGCGTAACGCCAGGTAGCCGGCCAGCGCCTGCGGGCCGTTGGCGAGCGCGGCGTAGAGGTGGGGCACCCGGCCGAGCTGGCGGCGGGTGTCCTCGAGCAGGGCCCGCTGCCTGGCGTCGGCGGTCTCCTCGGTGACGAGCTGCATGACGTGCCTCCAAAACGGTACCGATCGGTTCCATCTGACGCCGAAACGGTACTGCTCGGTACCGTTTTCGGCAAGCGTGGTTTTCGTGCAACCTGTGCGGGACGCGAGTCGTCAGGGAGGTGTGAGAGCGAAGGAGGTCTTGTGAGAAGCGAGCGCGACGAGCAATTCCACCGCTTCGTGGTGTCCCGCAGATCCGGCCTGGTGCGCACTGCCACCCTGCTGACGGCGGGCGACGCGCACCTGGCGGAGGATCTGGTCCAGTCGACGCTGACCAAGCTGTACGTGGCTTGGCCGGCGTTCCAGCGGGCCGACAATCCGGACGGATACCTGCGCCGCGTGCTGGTCAACGCGTTGACCGACGAGCGGCGGCGCTGGTGGCGGCGGCGGGAGGAGTCGATGGCAGACGTGCCCGACCTGCCCGCGGCCGAACAGGCGGCACACGGGGAGCTGGCGGACGGGCTGCGCGCGGCCCTGCGGCAGCTGCCACCACGGATGCGGGCGGCGCTGGTCTTCCGTTACTTCTACGACCTCGACGTCGCCGACACCGCCGACGCCCTCGGCTGCTCCGAGGGCACGGTGAAGAGCCAGACCGCCCGGGCCCTCGACCGGCTCCGGGTCGTCATCGGTCCATCGCTGTCCACCGCCCACAGTTGAGAAGGCACACCATGACCACTTTGCGTGACCAACTCGCCGATCTCGCCGGTTCGCCCGGCGAACCGACCACCGTCCAGGCCGACGCCGACCTGGCCCGCGGCCGCGCCGCCCTGCGCCGCCGCCGGGTGCTGCAGTCCGCCGCCGGCTCCGCCCTGGTGGTCGCGGTCGCCGCCGCGACCGTCGGCCTCACCACCGCGGGCCGGCCGACCGGCACGGCGCCGCAGGCCGGCGGCACCACCGTCGCCGCGACCACCGCCACCGCCGGGACCGCCGCGTTCGATCTCGTCTCCTACACCGGCAAACAGCCCGCCGGCTTCTCGGTGGACAAGGTGCCGGCCGGCTGGGAGGTGCAGGGTGTCACCGAGGGCTTCATGACGCTGGCCCCGGTCGGCGCCAAGCCGCACAACAGCGCCGTGCCGCAGGGCGACGTCGCCGACTCCGACGCGGCCAGCTTCGTCGGCAAGGTCGCCGTGATGCTGCAGTCGGTCGACGAGCACGGCGAGATGCCCGGCAAGCCGGAGAGGGTGACCGTCGGCGACAGGACCGGCTTCTTCGTCAAGCGGCCCGGCACCACCGGCGACGGGGTCACCCTCTTCGTCAAGCAGCCGAACGGCATCAACCTGGAGATCCAGGTGTGGGACGGCATCGGCTGGACCCACGACCAGATCGTCGCCTTCGCCGCCGGCGTCCACGTCAACCCGAACGCCAAGCAGGGCCGCGGCTGACCCGGCCGGCCGACGACAACCGGATCCGGGCGCGCCAATCGCCCGGATCCGGCGCCTACACGTCTACCACCCGCGCGCATCCCGCCGGCGGTCGCCTCACCAACCGCGGTCTCGCCACTGCGGGACAGCCGGGCGCTCGGCGCCGAGCGTGCTGTCCTTGCCATGGCCCGGATAGAACCAGGTGTCGTCCGGGAAACGGTCGAAGAGCTTGTGCTCGACGTCGTCGATCAGGGACTCGAAATTCTCCCGCACGCCGCGGGTGTTGCCCACGCCGCCCGGGAACAGGCTGTCGCCGGTGAACAGGTGCACCCGGCCGCCGCCGGGCTCCTGGTACGCCAGCACGATCGAGCCCGGCGTGTGCCCCACCACGTGGATCACCTCGAGCCGGTGCCCGCCCACCTCGACGGTGTCGCCGTCGCGCAGGGTGCGGGTCACCACCGGCAGCGCCCCGGCGTCCGCCTCGTGCGCCAGCGACGCCGCCCCGGTCGCCGCGACCACCTCGGCCAGCGCGAACCAGTGGTCCTGGTGCTGGTGGGTGGTCACCACGGTGGCCAGGCCGCCGTCGCCGATCAGTTTCAGCAGCGCGGGGGCGTCGTTGGCGGCGTCGATCAGCAGCTGCTCGCCGCCGGCGTCGGTCAGCAGGTACGCGTTGTTGTCCATCGGGCCGACCGACACCTTGGTCAGGGTCAGGCCGCCGCCCAGGTCCCGGGTGCCGGGGGCCTCTCCGGTGTAGTCAGTGGTCATCTCGGCCTCACTTCCACCGCATGGGCTGGGGGAGCTCGCCGTCCGGCGAGACGGTCAGGTCGGCGCCGTCGGCCCGGCCGGCCAGCCACGCCGCGAGCGAGCGGGTCGGGCCGCCGATCGCCGGGCCGTCCGCCGCGCCGATCACCAGCGGGTGCTCCACCCCGGCCGGGTGCAGCACCATGGCCGGCGCCGACGCCGGCAGGTCACCGGCGATCTCCCGGAGCAGCCGCAGCGCGAACGCGTCCGACCAGTCCACCGGCGTGTAGCCGCGACCCAGGTCGACGTGGTGCACCTCGACCTCGCGCAGCCGGGCCCACGGCACCACGGCCGCGGACGGGACCATCGTGGGGTAGGCGAACGTCCAGGCGGTGGCCGGCATCGCGGCGGCCGCGTCGGCGAACCGCTCGTGCGCGGCCCGGAGGTCGGCGATCTGCTCGTCCAGCGGCCGCCCGGCGCCGGCCTCGATCGCCGCGTCCCGGGCCTCGCGGGACGCGTAGGCGGGCGTCTCCACCCCGGTCCGCGCCCAGGTCAGCAGGTTGGTCAGGGCGTCCGCGTTACGTGCCAGGTGGGTGAGCACGTGGCCGACGGTCCAGCCGGGCAGCGCGGACGGCTCGCCGATCACGGCGTCGTCGAAGTCCTCGACGGCCCGCAGCAGCTTCTCGGTGGCCTGCTCCACGTCGGTCATCAGGACCAGCGGGTCGATTGTCACGCCTTGACACTAGCGTCCCGGCACTGGTCCGCAGGGCCGGGGAAATCACTTTCGCGGCGCTGAGCGGAACCGTACGGTCGATCGGAGACGCGCCGCTGGATCCGGACCCGCGGAGGAGGTGAGGCACGTGTCGTTCGTCGTTGTCGCGTCCCTTCACCCGGGGGCCTTCGCCCCTACTCGACCGTAAAGGGTTCCCATGTCGTCGTTCGACCTGTCCCAGCTCGGCTGGGACGAGTTCTTCGCATCCTCGTTCGCTGGCTACGACCGCCCCGACACCGTCCCCGGCCGGGTGCTCCGCGCCGACCGCGGGATCAGCACCGTCCTCACCGCGACCGGTGTCATCCGGGCCGGCCTGGGCGGTAACGCGATGCTCGACGCGGCCCGCGACCCGGCCTCGCTGCCCTGTGCCGGCGACTGGGTGGTGCTGCGCCACTGGCCCGATCGCCGGGTCACCCTGGAGCTGGTGCTGTCCCGGCGCACCACGCTGATCCGGCGCACCGCCGGCAAGGACGCGTCCGGCCAGGTGCTCGCCGCCAACATGGACACCGTCGCGGTGGTCGAGCCGATCTTCCCCGAGCCCAGCGACGCCCGGGTGGAGCGCCTGCTCGCGCTGGCCTGGGAGTCCGGCGCCGACCCGCTGCTGGTGCTCACCAAGAGCGACACCACCACGAGCCCGGAGGCGGTGGCCCGGCAGCTCGCCGAGCTGGCCCCCGGCGTCCCGGTCGTCCCGGTCAGCGTGCGACGCGGCCGGGGCCTCGACCGGCTCCGCGAGTTCGTCGCGCCGGGCCGCACGCTGGCCCTGCTCGGCAGGTCCGGGGCCGGCAAGTCGACGCTGGCCAACGCCCTCGCGGGCACCACCGTCATGCCGGTGCAGGCGATCCGCGACGCCGACGGCAAGGGCCGGCACACCACCGCGTACCGGAATCTGATCACCGTTCCGGGGGGTGGCTGCGTGCTGGACACGCCGGGCATCCGGGGGGTCGGCCTGCTGGACACCGAGTCCGGCCTGGACCGGGCGTTCGCCGACGTCACCGAGCTGGCCGGGCGGTGTCGCTTCGACGACTGCGGGCACGAGGCCGAACCGGGCTGCGCGGTGCGGGCCGCCCTCGCCGACGGCTCGCTGCCGGCGCGCCGCCTGGCGAGCTGGCGCAAGCTGCGCCGGGAGGTGGCGGTGGAGAGCCGGCGCCGCTCGGTCCGGCTGGCGACGGCGCCGCGCCGGCGCCGGCCCTGAGCACGGGAGGACCGGCGGCTCACGGTCGCCGCCGGTCCCGGTGCACTTCCGATTCCGGTACGCCGCGAGCACCCCGTGTGTGGCCGGCTCGTCGTCGGCAGCCGTGGGTGACCACGGGAGCTGTGGCCGTACCGTAATCCGGGGTGGCGCGGCGGGAAGCGGCGCGTCAGCGCACCTCACACCGTGCCGGACAGCGTGCCCGGGCTTTTCCGGGGTCCAGGCGGCTCTGGCAGAATCCGGTCGGTGCGTGCGGCGGAGGAGATGCTCGAGGAGCGGGACGGGGCGGTCGCCACCGGGAGCCGGACCGGGTTCACCGGGTGGCGGCGGAGCGATCTCGGGGTGTTGCTCGGTTTCCTGGCGCTCGCCGTCCTCGTGATGATCCGGCTGTGGCTCGATCCGAACGGCCGGGTGCTCGACGGCAACGACGACGACCACGGGATCTTCCTGTTCATGCTGGCCCACGGCGAGCGGGTGGTCTTCGACGGTGCCCCGCTGTTCTTCGAGAGCCACCTGAACGCGCCGGTCGGCGTCAACATGATGGCGAACACCGCGATCCTGGCGCTGAGCCTGCCGCTCGCCCCGGTCACCCACTTCCTCGGCGGCGGCGTCTCGGTCGCGATCATCCTGACCACCGGGCTGGCCGGCACCGCCGCGGCCTGGTACTGGCTGTTCGCCAGGCACCTGGTGGCCAGCCGCCGCGCGGCGCTGATCGGCGCGCTCTGGTGCGGTTTCGGGCCGACGATGATCTCGCACGCCAACGGGCACCTCAACTTCGTCAGCCAGTACCTGGTGCCGCTCATCGTCTGGCAGGTGCTGCGGCTGCGTGAGCCCGGCCGGGCGGTGCGCGGCGGGATCGTCCTGGGCCTGCTGATCGTGCTGCAGATCTTCATCAACGAGGAGACGCTGCTCTTCACCGCGCTCACCCTCGGCGTCTTCGTGCTCGCCTACGCGATCATGCGGCGGGCCGAGGCGCGCGCGACGGCCCGGCGGTTCCTGGCCGGGCTCGGGGTGGCCACCGGGACCACGCTGGCGCTGGCCGGCTACCCGCTGTGGTACCAGTTCCTCGCGCCGGGCAATTACCACGGCCAGCCGTTCGCGCCGACCGAGTTCGTCACCGACCTGCTGGCGCTGGGCGCCTACCCCCGGCAGTCGGTGGCCGGCATCGACGCGGTGGCCGAGCGGCTGAGTGTGAGCGCCACCGAGGACAACACGTTCTTCGGCCCGGTCGGCCTGCTCATGATCGCGGTGGCGCTGCGAATGCTCTGGCGGTCCGCCGCCGCCCGGTCCGCGGCGATCGCCGGGCTGGTCCTGCTGATCGCCTCGCTGGGCCCGCGGCTGCAGGCGGCCGGCGTCAAGACCGCCATCCCGCTGCCGTTCGCCCTGGTCAGCCACATCCCGGTGATCGACCTGGTGAGCGTCACCCGGTTCGCCATGGTGCCGGCCACCATCGCCGGGATCCTGCTGGCCCTGGCCGCCGACCGGATCGGCGAGTACCCGCGGGTGCGCCGCCGCCGGTTCTGGGTGGGGATGACGCTGGCGCTGGTCCCGCTCTTCCCGACACCGGCCCCGGTGGTCCAGGGCGACCCGCTGCCCGAGTTCCTGACCGCCGGGCTGTGGAGGCGGTACGTGCCGGACGGCCGGACCCTGGTGCCGGTGCCGCTGCCCGAGGTGACCACCGGGCGTACCGCGCAGCGCTGGGCGACCCTGGAGAACCTGGACTTCGCGGTGCCGCGCGGCTACTTCATGGGCCCGGCCGACCCGCCGCACGACCGCACCGGGTCGTGGCGGGCACCGGTCCGGCCCACCACCGAACTGCTCAACCGGGTGCAGGCGACCGGGCAGCGGCCGGCGCTGACCGAGGCGGACCGCGCGCTGATCCGGGCCGACCTGGTGTACTGGCGGGCGGCGGTGGTGATGCTGGTGCCGGAGGCGCCGAACGTGGCGGCGCTGCGGGCCACATTGACCGGCGCACTGGGCGAGCCGCGGCTGGTCGGCGGGGTGGAGATCTGGGACGTGCGGTCACTGGTCGATCACCCGGCGGAGTGACGTGTCAGCGTCCGATCTGCGGGAATGTCCGGCATCTGAGCGGCGCTGCACCTAGGCCGACGGAAATTGTCATACCCCATGGCTAGAGTGTTCGCCGTCTTCAAACACTTGTACGGAGAGGCTGGTAGTGGCCGACCGACTGACTATTCGTGGCGCTCGCGAGCACAACCTGCGCGACGTCAACCTGGACCTGCCCCGCGACGCCATGATCGTCTTCACCGGTCTCTCCGGTTCGGGCAAGTCCAGCCTCGCGTTCGACACCATCTTCGCCGAGGGGCAGCGGCGTTATGTCGAGTCCCTCTCCTCATACGCACGGCAGTTCCTCGGCCAGATGGACAAGCCGGACGTCGACTTCATCGAGGGCCTCTCGCCGGCCGTCTCGATCGATCAGAAGTCGACGAGCCGTAACCCGCGCTCGACCGTCGGCACCATCACCGAGGTCTACGACTACCTGCGGCTGCTCTTCGCCCGCACCGGCATCCCGCACTGCCCGGTCTGCGGCGAGCGGATCAGCAAGCAGACCCCGCAGCAGATCGTCGACCGGGTGCTGGCCATGCCGGAGGGCACCCGCTTCATGGTGCTCGCCCCGGTCGTCCGCGGCCGCAAGGGGGAGTATGTCGACCTCTTCGCCGAGCTGCAGGCCAAGGGCTATGCCCGGGCCCGGGTCGACGGCGTGGTCCACCCGCTCACCGAGCCGCCGAAACTGAAGAAGCAGGAGAAGCACACCATCGAGGTGGTGGTCGACCGGCTCAGCGTGAAGGCGAGCAGCAAGCAGCGCCTGACCGACTCGGTGGAGGCCACCCTCGGCCTGGCCGGCGGCATCGTCCTGCTCGACTTCGTCGACCTGCCCGAGGACGACCCGGAGCGCGAGCGCCGCTTCTCCGAGCACCTGGCCTGTCCGAACGATCACCCGCTGGCGATCGAGGACCTGGAGCCCCGGGTCTTCTCCTTCAACGCGCCGTACGGCGCCTGTCCCGAGTGCACCGGCCTCGGCACCAAGAAGGAGGTGGACCCCGAGCTGATCATCCCGGACGAGGAGAAGAGCCTCAGCGAGGGCGCGATCCAGCCGTGGTCCGGCGGCACCACCCAGGAGTACTTCTTGCGGCTGCTCGAGGCGCTCGCCAAGGCCGAGGGCTTCAAGCTGAACACGCCGTGGCGGGCGCTGCCCAGCGCCGTGCAGAAGACCATCCTGTACGGCGCCGAGGACCAGGTGCACGTGCGCTACCGGAACAAGTACGGTCGCGAGCGCTCGTACTACACCGGCTTCGAGGGTGTGGTGCAGTGGATCGAGCGGCGGCACAACGACACCGAGAGCGACTGGTCCCGCGACAAGTACGAGGGCTACATGCGCGACGTGCCCTGCTCGGTCTGCGGTGGCGCCCGGCTCAAGCCCGAGGTGCTCGCGGTCACCGTGGCCGGCAAGAGCATCGCCGAGGTCTGCAACCTGTCGGTCGGTGAGTGCGCCGAGCTGCTGGCCGGGCTGGAGCTCGACGACCGGCAGAAAATGATCGCCGAGCGGGTGCTCAAGGAGATCAACGCCCGGCTGCGCTTCCTGGTCGACGTCGGCCTGGACTACCTCTCCCTGGACCGTGGCGCCGGCACCCTCTCCGGCGGCGAGGCGCAGCGCATCCGGCTCGCCACCCAGATCGGCTCCGGCCTGGTCGGCGTGCTCTACGTGCTGGACGAGCCGTCCATCGGCCTGCACCAGCGGGACAACCACCGGCTGATCGAGACCCTGGTCCGGCTGCGTAACCTCGGCAACACGCTGATCGTGGTGGAGCACGACGAGGACACCATCCGGACCGCGGACTGGATCGTCGACATCGGCCCGGGCGCCGGCGAGCACGGCGGCCAGATCGTGCACAGCGGCACCGTCGACGGCCTGCTGGCCAACGAGAACTCGCCGACCGGCGCGTATCTCTCCGGCCGCAAGTCGATCCCGACGCCGGCCACCCGGCGGCCGCAGACCGCCGGCCGCGAGGTGGTGGTGCACGGGGCGCGCGAGCACAACCTGCGCAACCTCACGGTCCCGTTCCCGCTCGGCCAGTTCATCGCGGTCACCGGGGTCAGTGGCTCGGGCAAGTCGACGCTGGTCAACGACATCCTGCACACCGTGATGGCGAACCAGATCAACGGCGCCCGCCAGGTGCCCGGCCGGCACACCAAGGTCACCGGCCTGGAGAACGTGGACAAGGTCGTCGGCGTGGACCAGTCGCCGATCGGCCGGACCCCGCGCTCCAACCCCGCCACCTACACCGGCGTCTTCGACCACGTCCGCAAGCTGTTCGCCGAGACCGCCGAGGCCAAGGTGCGCGGCTACGGTCCCGGCCGGTTCTCGTTCAACGTCAAGGGCGGCCGGTGCGAGAACTGCTCCGGCGACGGCACCATCAAGATCGAGATGAACTTCTTGCCGGACGTCTACGTCCCGTGCGAGGTGTGCAAGGGCGCCCGGTACAACCGGGAGACCCTCGAGGTGCACTACAAGGGCAAGACCATCTCCGAGGTGCTGGAGATGCCGATCGAGGAGGCGGCGACCTTCTTCGAGGCGCTGCCGGCCATCCATCGGCACCTGCGCACCCTGGTCGACGTCGGCCTGGGCTACGTGCGGCTCGGCCAGCCCGCGACCACCCTCTCCGGTGGCGAGGCGCAGCGCGTCAAGCTCGCCTCCGAGCTGCAGAAACGCTCCACCGGCCGGACCGTCTACGTGCTCGACGAGCCGACCACCGGCCTGCACTTCGAGGACATCCGCAAGCTGCTGATCGTGCTCAACGGCCTGGTCGACAAGGGCAACACGGTGATCACCATCGAGCACAACCTCGACGTGATCAAGACGGCCGACTGGCTGATCGACATGGGCCCGGAGGGCGGCAGCAAGGGCGGCCTGGTGCTGGCCACCGGCACGCCGGAGGAGCTGGCCGAGGTGCCGGAGAGCCACACCGGGCAGTTCCTGCGGCACGTGCTCGGGCTCGCCGGCGACGCCGCCGGATCGCCGGCGGCGATCGCCCGGGCCGCCAAGGCCAACGGAGAAAAGGCGACCGCGACGAAGGCCCGTGCCACCAGGTCGCGGGTCAAGGCCGCGGTCTGACCCCGCCCGGCGATCGGTGAGCGGCGGCCGTCTCCACGCGGAGACGGCCGCCGCTGCCGTGCCGGGTTGTTTCCCCGGACGGTTCGCCCACCGGCCCGTCCGGCGGGTCCCTCTCGCCGGACGGGTTTCATGACGTGCGGAAAGTTGATTTTAGAAACTTCTTAGGCTTCGGACAGCCCCGCCGCCGAGCCGATCTCCTAGTGTCGATCGCGGCGACGGCGGTGACCGGAACGGCCCTGACCGAGGCGGACGAACCGGGGAAGGACGCCGCCGCCCGCGGTGGTTAATCTCGCCGCACGCATGAACCGATCGCGGTGGCGGCCGCGTACTCACGGGCGACTTCGCGTGCCATCCGCGCGCGGACCAGGTACTGGAGGGCGATTAATGACTGACGTGCAGACGGGACTCGACGCCGGGAGCAAGGTCGAGGAGGCGGGGACGGCATCCACCCGCCGCGTCGTCCTGCTGGGCGCCGGCGGCCTCGGCGCCGCCGCGGTCCTGGCCGCCTGCGGCACCGCCACCAGCGGCACCAACCCGAACGGCTCCGACTTCGCCGGTGACCCGGCGCCGGCCGGCAGCAAGGGCGCGGACGCGGTCGGCGGCGGTGGCACCGGCACCGGGGACAGCGGCGGCGGCGCGGCCGGCGCCTCCCTCGCGCTGGTCGCCGACGTGCCCGCGGGTGGCGGCATCATCTCCGGCGACTACGTCATCACGCAGCCCAAGCAGGGCACCTTCAAGGCATTCACCAAGATCTGCACGCACCAGGGCTGCGAGGTCAGCGAGGTGAAGAACGGCACGATCAACTGCCCGTGCCACGGCGCGAAGTTCTCCATCGAGGACGGCTCGGTGGCCGGCGGCCCGGCACCGAAGCCGCTCGCCGAGACGAAGGTCAAGGTGGACGGCGACAAGATCGTCGCAGCCTGATCTCCCCCAGCTGACATCCGGCCGGAGATCCGGCGCCGTGGCGGCGGCACCGGACCTCCGGTCGGGCAATTCTGTCAGTCCCACGCACTACTGTTGTCGTTGTGCCAGACCCGTCCACTTATCGTCCGGCGCCCGGTACCATTCCCGACGCTCCGGGCGTCTACCGCTTCCGCGATCCGGCCGGCCGGGTGATCTACGTCGGCAAGGCCAAGAGCCTGCGTAACCGGCTCAACTCCTACTTCGCCGACACCTGGTCGCTGCACCCGCGCACCCAGCAGATGGTCACCACCGCCGGCTCGGTCGACTGGGTGACGGTCGGCACCGAGGTCGAGGCGCTGCAGCTGGAGTTCTCCTGGATCAAGGAGTTCGACCCGCGCTTCAACGTGAAGTACCGGGACGACAAGTCGTACCCGTTCCTCGCCGTCACGCTGAACGAGGAGTTCCCCCGCCTGCAGGTGATGCGCGGCGCCAAGCGCAAGGGCGTGCGCTACTTCGGCCCCTACTCGCACGCCTGGGCCATCCGGGAGACCCTCGACCTGCTGCTGCGGGTCTTCCCGGCGCGCACCTGCTCGGCCGGCGTGTTCAAGCGGTCCGGTCAGGTCGGCCGCCCCTGCCTGCTGGGTTACATCGGGAAGTGCTCGGCCCCGTGCGTCGGCCAGGTCAGCGCCGAGCAGCACCGGGCCATCGTCGACGACTTCTGCGACTTCATGGCCGGCCGCACCGACACGTTCGTGAAACGCCTGGAGCGCGACATGCTGGCCGCCTCCGAGGAGCTGGAGTTCGAGCGCGCCGCCCGGCTGCGCGACGACATCGCGGCGCTGCGCCGGGCCATGGAGAAACAGACCGTGGTGCTCGGCGACGGCACCGACGCCGACGTGGTGGCCTTCGCCGAGGATCCCCTGGAGGCCGCCGTGATGGTCTTCCACGTCCGCGACGGCCGGGTCCGCGGCCAGCGCGGCTGGGTGGTGGAAAAGGTGGAGGACCTGTCCACCGGCGACCTGGTCCACCACTTCTGCACCCAGATGTACGGTGAGTCCGAGGGCGAGGCCGACGTCCCCCGCGAGCTGCTGGTCCCGGCCCTGCCGGACGACGCCGACGCCCTGGAGGGCTGGCTCTCCGCGCGCCGCGGCAGCCGGGTCAGCCTGCGGATCCCGCAGCGCGGCGACAAGAGGTCGCTGATGGAGACGGTGGCGCGCAACGCCGGCGAGTCGCTGCAGCGGCACAAGCTGCGCCGGGCCGGCGACCTGACCACCCGGAACAAGGCCCTCGAGGAGATCGCCGACGCGCTCGGGCTGGACTCGGCGCCGCTGCGCATCGAGTGTTACGACATCTCGCAGATCCAGGGCACCGACGTGGTCGCCTCGATGGTCGTCTTCGAGGACGGCCTGGCCCGCAAGGCGGAGTACCGCCGCTTCGCCATCCGCGGCAACCCGGACGGCAGCGGGATGGACGACCTCTCCGCGATGAGCGAGGTGATGCGCCGCCGGTTCGCCCGCTACAAGGCGCAGGCCGGCGCGGACGCGCCGGGTGACCGGCCGGGGCCGGCGGCCGAGGAGACCGGGGAGGCGACGGGCGAGCTGGAGACCGCCGACCTGCCCGGCATCGACCCGCTGACCGGCAAACCGCGCCGGTTCGCGTACCCACCCCAGCTGGTCGTGGTGGACGGCGGCCAGCCGCAGGTGAACGCGGCGGCCGCGGTCCTCGCCGACCTGGGGATCACCGATGTGGCGCTCTGCGGCCTGGCCAAGCGGCTGGAGGAGGTGTGGCTGCCCGGCGACGACTTCCCGGTCATCCTGCCGCGCACCTCCGAGGCGCTCTACCTGCTGCAACGTGCCCGGGACGAGGCGCACCGGTTCGCCATCACGTTCCACCGGCAGCGGCGGGCCAAGCGGATGACCGAGTCGGCGCTGGACAGCGTCGCCGGCCTGGGCGAGACCCGGCGCAAGGCGCTGCTGCGGCACTTCGGATCGGTGAAGCGGCTCGCCGCGGCCACCCCGGAGGAGATCATCGAGGTGCCGGGGATCGGCCGCCGGACCGCCGAGGCGGTGCTGGCCGCGCTCAACCCGGCGGGCACCCCGGAAAAGACGGAGACCGGCCGATGAGGGAGCTCGCGACCGAGCCGAGGAGCCGAGGCGGACAGGTTGTCCGGCGGCCGGCGCCCCATCCATCGGCCTACCATGTTGTGTCCGCCCGCGGGGTGCGGGCGAAGCGACGCGGGAGGCGTGCGTGACGGAAGCGATGCCCGAGTTCGGCACCGACGGCGTGGTCGACCCGGACGAGGCCGGTACCGACCTGGTGGTGGTCACCGGGCTGTCCGGCGGTGGCCGCAGCACGGTGGCCCGGGCCTTGGAGAACGTCGGGTTCTACGTGGTCGACAATCTGCCGCAGGCGCTGATGCTGGAGATGGCCGAGCTGGCCTTCGCCGCCGGTGGCGCGGCCCGGCGCACCGCCATGGTGCTGGACGTGCGCAGCCGCGCGTTCTCCACCGACCTGGCCGGTGCGGTGCGCGCCCTCAAGGAGCGCGGCTTCTCGCCGCGGGTGGTCTTCGTCGACGCCGACGACGAGGTGCTGATCCGGCGGTTCGAGTCGGTGCGCCGTTCGCACCCGCTGCAGGGTGACGGCCGGCTGGCCGACGGCATCGCCGCCGAGCGCAAGCTGCTCGCCGAGGCCCGCGAGCAGGCCGACGTGATCATCGACACCAGCCACCTGAACGTCAACCAGCTGCGCCGCCGGGTGGAGGAGCTGTTCGGCGGGGAGGACGCCCGCAAACTGCGGATCACCGTGCTCTCCTTCGGCTTCAAGTACGGCCTGCCCCCGGACGCCGACTACGTGCTCGACGCCCGGTTCCTGCCGAACCCGTTCTGGGTGCCCGAGCTGCGTGACCACACCGGCCTGGAGGAGGGGGTCAGCAGCTACGTGCTGGGCCAGGAGGGCGCCACCGACTTCGTGGCGACGTACGCCGGCCTGATCGCCGCCACCGCGCCCGGTTTCGAGCGCGAGGGCAAGCGCTATCTGACGGTCGCGATCGGGTGCACCGGTGGGAAACACCGGAGCGTGGCGATAACCGAGGAGTTGACTTCGCGGCTGAGCGCCATGCGCCTCTCGGCGCACGCCTCGCACCGCGATCTGGGGCGCGAGTGACGGCCCCGGCCCGGCCGATCCGGGTCGTCGCGTTCGGTGGCGGGCACGGCCTGAGCGCCTCGCTGCGGGCGCTCCGGCACGCCGCGACCGAGCTGCCGCTGGACATCACGGCCATCGTCACGGTCGGTGACGACGGCGGCTCCAGCGGCCGCCTGCGGGTCGAGCGGGACGCCCTGCTGCCCCCGGGCGACCTGCGGCAGGCGCTCGCCGCGCTGGCCGACGAGGATCCGACAGCGCAGCTCACCGCGACCCTGATGCAGCACCGGTTCGTGGCCATGACCGAGCCGGGTGGCGTCCCGCCGCTGCCGCCGGTGGCCCGCGGCCCGCGGATCGAGCGCCGCGCCGACCGCAGCAAGGACACCCTGGCCGGGCACACGGTCGGCAACCTGCTGCTGCTCGGGCTGATGGAGATGCTCGGCGACCCGGTGCGGGCCCTGGACCACGCCGCCGCCATGGTCGGCGCGTGCGGCCGGGTGCTGCCGATGGCCCTGCACGCTGTCGGCATCGAGGCGGACGTGATCGACGGCGCCGGCCGGCGGTCGACCATCCGGGGTCAGCACTCGGTGGCGGTCGTCGACGGCCGGGTCGAGGCGGTGCGGCTGGAGCCGGCCGATCCGCCGGCCTGCCCGCAGGCGCTCGACGCGGTCCGCGCCGCGGACTGGCTGATCTTCGGGCCGGGCAGCTGGTACACGAGTGTGCTGCCGCACCTGCTGGTGCCCGGGCTGGCCCGGGAGATCGTGGCGAGCCCGGCCCGCCGGCTGGTCACCCTCAACCTCGGCACGGACAAGGAGACGCACGGTCTCTCCGCCGCCGGGCACCTCGGCACGCTGCACGGTTACCTGCCGGAACTGCGGGTGGACACGGTGCTGGCCGACGAGAAATGGGCCGGCGAGCCGGAGCCGGTTCGCGTCGCCGCCCAGCTGATGGGAGCCGAGCTGGTATTGGCACCCGTCGCCGTTGCGGACGGGAGCCCACGGCATGATCCTGAGGCACTGGGTGTTGCACTGGTGCCAGTATTGGGCGCCGCTCGTTAATTACTGGCGTAGTGCGGCACACACTGTCCAAGATCCGGCGCATGAGGTGACAACACGATGGCGATGACGGCAGCGGTCAAAGACGAGCTGAGCCGGGTCGACGTGCCCAAGCCCTGCTGTCGGCGGGCGGAGATGGCCTCCCTGCTCCGGTTCGCCGGTGGGCTGCACATCGTCTCCGGCCGGGTCGTCGTCGAGGCCGAGCTGGACACCGGGGCGGTGGCGCGCCGGCTGCGCCGGGAGATCGCCGACGTGTACGGGTACCCCAGCGAGGTGCACGTGCTCGCCTCCGGTGGCCTGCGCAAGGGCAGCCACTACATCGTCCGGATCGTCAAGGACGGCGAGGCCCTCGCCCGGCAGACCGGCCTGCTGGACGTCCGGGGGCGCCCGGTCCGCGGGCTGCCCCCGCACGTGGTCTCGGCGAACGTGTGCTGTGCGGTGGCCGCGTGGCGGGGCGCGTTCATGGCGCACGGCTCGCTCACCGAGCCGGGTCGCTCCAGCGCGCTGGAGATCACCTGCCCGGGACCGGAGGCGGCGCTGGCGTTGCGCGGCGCGGCCCGCCGGATCGGGATCACCGCCAAGGAGCGCGAGGTGCGCGGCGTGGACCGGGTGGTGATCAAGGACGGCGACGCGATCGCCGCGCTGCTCACCCGGATCGGCGCGCACTCCAGCGTGCTGGCCTGGGAGGAACGGCGGGTGCGCCGCGAGGTGCGGGCTACCGCGAACCGCCTGGCCAACTTCGACGACGCGAACCTGCGGCGATCGGCGCGGGCCGCGGTGGCGGCGGCCGCCCGGGTCACCCGGGCGCTGGAGATCCTCGCCGACGACGCGCCGAACCATCTGACCTCGGCCGGGCGGCTGCGGCTGGAGCACCGGCAGGCGTCGCTGGAGGAGCTGGGCGCGCTCGCCGACCCGCCGCTGACCAAGGACGCGATCGCCGGTCGGATCCGGCGGCTGCTGGCACTGGCCGACAAGCGCGCGCGGGATCTCGGCATCCCCGACACCGAGGCGGCTGTCACCCCGGAGATGATGGCCTGCTGACCGCCCGATCCGGTGATTCCGGTCACGCCGGCCGGAGTGCTGGGCGAGGCCGGGCGGGGGGTGGCCGGGTGCCGGGGACGGGACCTGTGGCCGTACCGGAAAAGGGCTTGTGGATCTGGCCGGGATCGGCGTGAGTCGCGCTGGTCACCCGGTGCCGGGGCCGACCCGGCGGGGATCCGGATTAGGTAACGTTCAGGTCGCGCCCCGCTGCGGTCATGGCGGGGGGCCTCGGATAGGGTCACTGGTGACGGCGACGGTGCCGGCAGTTCGGCCGAACCCCCGCTGTGACGCCGCCGAAGTGTCTCTGCTGCGGCGTTCATCGTTGCTTCGGGCGCGGCGGCCGGACGCCCCCTGTGCAGGCCCTCCACGTGGCCGGCACGAGACCCTCCGCCGGTCGCAGAATCCGGCGGACCGAAACGAGGAGACCACCTGTGACCATCCGGGTTGGCATCAACGGCTTCGGCCGTATCGGTCGTAACTTCTTCCGGGCGGTTCTCGCGTCCGGCGCCGACATCGAGATCGTCGGCGTGAACGACCTGACCGACAACGCCACTCTTGCCCACCTGCTGAAGTACGACAGCATCCTGGGCCGTCTGCCGCACGAGGTGAAGGCGACCGCCGACGAGATCACCGTCGCCGGCAAGACCTTCAAGGCGTTCGCCGAGCGTGACCCGAACAACCTGCCGTGGGGCGACCTGGGCGCCGACGTCGTCATCGAGTCGACCGGCTTCTTCACCGACGCCAGCAAGGCCAAGGCGCACGTCGACAAGGGCGCCAAGAAGGTCATCATCTCGGCGCCGGCCAAGAACGAGGACATCACGATCGTGATGGGCGTCAACGACCACCTCTACGACGCCGCCAAGCACACGGTCATCTCGAACGCCTCCTGCACCACCAACTGCCTCGCCCCGATGGCGAAGGTGCTGAACGACGCGATCGGGATCGAGAAGGGTCTGATGACCACGATCCACGCGTACACCCAGGACCAGAACCTGCAGGACGGCCCGCACAAGGACCTGCGTCGCGCCCGCGCCGCCGCCCTGAACATCGTGCCGACCTCGACCGGCGCCGCCAAGGCCGTCAGCCTGGTGCTGCCGGAGCTGAAGGGCAAGCTGGACGGCTTCGCGCTGCGGGTGCCGATCCCCACCGGCTCGGCCACCGACCTGACCTTCACCGCCGCCCGGGACACCACGGTCGACGAGGTCAACGCCGCGATCAAGGCCGCGGCCGAGGGCCCGCTCAAGGGCATCCTGGTCTACACCGAGGACGAGATCGTGTCGGCCGACATCGTCACCGACCCGGCCTCCTGCATCTTCGACGCCGGCCTGACCAAGGTCATCGGCGGCAACCAGGTCAAGGTCGTCGGCTGGTACGACAACGAGTGGGGCTACTCGAACCGCCTCGTCAACCTGGTTCAGCTCGTCGGAGCCTGATCTTGAAGACTCTCGACGACCTGCTCGGCGAGGGTGTATCGGGTCGGCGCGTCTTCGTGCGCGCCGACCTGAACGTCCCGTTCGACAAGAGCAACCCGGGTGTCATCAGCGACGACGGCCGCGCCCGCGCGGTGCTGCCGACGCTGATCGCCCTGCGTGACGCGGGCGCCCGCGTGATCGTGGCGTCCCACCTGGGCCGCCCGAAGGGCGCGCCGGACCCCAAGTTCACCCTCGCGCCGGTTGCCGCCCGCCTGGGCGAGCTGCTGGGCTCCGAGGTGATCTTCGCTTCCGACACCGTCGGTTCCGACGCGCAGTCGAAGGTCGCGGCACTGACCGACGGCCAGGTGCTGCTCCTGGAGAACCTGCGGTTCAACGAGGGGGAGACCGCGAAGGACGACGCGGTTCGCGGCGCGTTCGCCGACGAGCTGGCGAAATTCGCGGACTTCTACGTCGACGACGCCTTCGGTGCGGTGCACCGCAAGCACGCCTCGGTGTACGACGTCCCGGCCCGGCTCCCGCACTTCGCCGGCGGCCTGGTCGTCAAGGAGGTCGAGGTCCTCCGCAAGGTCTCCGAGACCCCGGAGAAGCCGTACGTGGTCGTGCTCGGCGGCTCGAAGGTCTCGGACAAGCTCGCGGTGATCCAGGCGCTCCTGCCGAAGGTGGACAAGCTTCTCGTCGGTGGCGGGATGTGCTTCACCTTCCTCAAGGCGCAGGGTCACGAGGTGGGCAAGTCCCTCCTCGAGACCGAGATGATCTCCACGTGTGCCTCGCTGCTCGAGCAGGCGGGGGACCGGATCGTTCTTCCGGTCGACGTCGTCGCGGCGACGGAGTTCGCCGCGGAGGCGGAGCACGCGGTGGCCGACATCTCGGACATCCCGGCCGACCGCCTCGGCCTCGACATCGGCCCGAAGTCGACGGAGCTGTTCGCGTCCGCGATCGCCGGTGCGAAGACGGTGTTCTGGAACGGCCCGATGGGCGTCTTCGAGCTCGCCCCGTTCGCCGCCGGCACCCGCGGCGTCGCCGAGGCGATCACCAAGATCGACGGCTTCTCGGTCGTCGGCGGCGGCGACTCGGCCGCCGCGGTCCGCACGCTCGGCCTGGACGAGTCCGCGTTCGGCCACATCTCCACCGGTGGGGGCGCGTCCCTGGAGTACCTCGAAGGCAAGACGCTGCCGGGCGTCGCCGCTCTGGAGAAGTGATGGGTGACGTGACCCGCAAGCCGATCATCGCCGGCAACTGGAAGATGAACCTCAACCACTACGAGGCGAATCTGCTGGTCCAGAAGCTCGCGGCGAGCCTGAACGCGGAGCAGCTGGAGGCGGTCGAGACCGTCGTGCTGCCGCCGTTCACCGATCTGCGCACCGTGCAGACCGCGATCGAGGGCGACAAGCTGAACATCGGCTACGGCGCCCAGGACATCTCGCAGCACGCCTCCGGTGCGTACACCGGCGAGATCGCGGGCTCCATGCTGGCGAAACTCGGCTGCACCTACGTGGTGATCGGGCACTCCGAGCGCCGCGAGTACCACAACGAGAGCGACGCGCTGGTCAACGCGAAGATCAAGGCGGCCTTCACGGCCGGCCTGACCCCGATCTTCTGCGTCGGCGAGGGACTGGAGATCCGCGAGGCCGGCAACCAGGTCGAGCACGTGCTCGCCCAGGTCGACGGCGGTCTCGAGGACCTCAAGACCGAGCAGGTCAAGCAGATCGTGATCGCGTACGAGCCGGTCTGGGCGATCGGCACCGGCAAGACCGCGACGCCGGAGGACGCCCAGGAGGTCTGCGGAGCGATCCGCGCCCGCCTGGTCGAGAAGTACGGCGCCGAGGTCGCCGAGGCGGTCCGCATCCAGTACGGCGGATCCGTCAAGGCGAACAACATCGCGCAGATCATGGCTCAGCCCGACGTGGACGGGGCCCTGGTCGGCGGTGCGGCTCTGGACGCCGAGGGCTTCGCCGCCATCGTGCGTTTCCCGGAGCACGTCGCCCGCTGATCGTATTCGGCGCGTGCCCGGCCGTGGTAAACGGCCGGGCACCCGCTATTGTGGGACCGCTGCTGTGCCCTTCGAGAGGAATGAACCCGACCATGCCGATCGGATTCGCGTACACGTTGATCGTGTTGCTGATCATCACGAGCATCCTGCTGACCCTGCTGATCCTGTTGCACCGGGGCAAGGGCGGCGGCATGTCCAGCATGTTCGGCGGCGGCGTGACCTCCAGCCTGGCCGGCTCGTCGGTGGCGGAGAAGAACCTGGACCGCTACACGCTGCTGGTCGGCATCATCTGGTTCGCCTGCATCGTGGGGCTCGGTTTTTGGCTCAAACTCGCGGTGGCTTCCTGACCCGCGAGTAGCGTCGTACAATCTGCCGCGCGGCCGGTTGCTCCGGTCGTGCGGTTTTTTGTGCCTTTAGACAGGAGTGACGTCCGTGTCCAGTGGCAGCGCCATCCGTGGCAGCCGCGTCGGGTCCAGCCCGATGCGCCCCGACGAGCGCACCGAACCCGCCCCTCGCCGGCAGGTGAACTACTTCTGCGCGGCCGGGCACGACAGCCTGATCTGGTTCGCCGCCGAGGCCGCGGCCCCGGAGACCTGGGACTGCCCGCGGTGCGGGCAGCCGGCCGGGCTCGACCGGCAGGCCCCGCCCGGACGGCTGCGGACCGAGCCGTACAAATCGCATCTGGCGTACGTGAAAGAGCGTCGCAGCGAGGAGGACGCCGCGGCGATCCTCGCCGAGGCGCTGGCCAAGGTGCGTCAGCGCCGCGGCCGGGACTGACTCACAGCGGGCTGGTGTCCCGCCCGACGAACCGCGCGCCGGGATCCTCGATCGGCAGGTCGTGGAATCCCAGGCGGCGGTAGAACGCGTAGGCGCTGTGGTTCTCCAGCGCCATGCCCAGGTGCACCCGCGGCACCCCGGCCGCCCGCAGCCCGGCCAGGAACGCGGCCATCAGGCCGCGGCCCTGGCCCTTGCCCTGCCACTCGGGCAGCAGGTCGATGTGCAGGTGGGCGGGGTAATCGGCGAGCCCCGGGTGCAGCATCCGCTCCGGGCGCCGGTGCAGGTCGAGCATCACCTCGTCGCGCGGGTCGCCGTCGACCAGGCGGCCGGCGGTGGCCGGCAGCCACTCGGCGCGGTACCGCTCGACGAACGTGGCGGTGTCCGCGGTGCCGATGAGGTAGCCGACCGGGCGCCCGGTGCCGTCGTCGAGCACGTGCGCGTGCTCCGGCTCCAGGATCACGTAGGGCGCCGCCCAGATGTCCCCGAGGAGCCGGTCCGAACTGTACTTGCCGCGGGCGTCCTGGCCCGCGTCGCCGGTGCGCACGCAGATGTCGTAGATGGCGTCGAGGTCGCTCGGCCGGTAGGCGCGGATTGTCGCTGACACCTACCGGATTTTACGGATCACCGTTCACCGTTTGCTCGCGGCGGCCTCATCGAGAAGGAAAAGCGTCTTGCGTACGCCCTGAGCCCGCGCGGCCGGCAGATCGCCGCCGCGCAGCACGGTGCCGATCGGCTCCGCCTTGTCCGCACCGGCCGCCACCAGCCACACCTCCTCGGCCTGCCGGATGGTCGGCATGGTCAGGGTGATCCGGGTGGGCGGCGGTTTCGGGCTGTTGCGGACGGCTGCCGTCGTCCCGGTGGCTGTCGCGTCCGGGTGCCCCGGGAAGAGCGACGCCACGTGCCCGTCCTCGCCCACGCCCAGCATCAGCACGTCGAACCGGAGCGGCCGGCCGCCGGCGGTCAGCTCCGCCGCGTAGCGGGCCGCCGCCGCGTCCGGGTCGTCGCCGTCCGGGCCGTCGGTGGCCGGCATCGGGTGCACCCGGGCCGGGTCCAGCGGCAGCGCGTCGAGGACCGCCTCGCGCGCCTGGGTCTCGTTGCGATCCGGGTCGCCGGCCGGCAGGAAGCGCTCGTCGCCCCACCAGAGGTCCACCCGGGACCAGTCGATCGCGGCGGCGGCCGGCAGGTCCCGCAGCTGGCGCAGCACCTTGGCGGCCACCCGGCCGCCGGTCAGCACCACGCTCGCCGTCCCGTGCACCGCCTGCGCGTCGATGATCCGGATGGCGAGGCGTGCCGCCACCGTCGACGCCAGGATGTCGGCGTCCGGAACCACCACGACAACGGTCTCACTCACTAGGTTCTCCTTCGCCGAAAGGGCCGTCCGCCAGCGGCGGACGGCCCTTCTCCAGACTTCGTCTCTAACCGGCCATCGCGTCGGTCGTGCTGGCCGCCCGCGCCGCCATCGCCGGGTCCTTCCAGACGTGCACCCGGCTGGCCGGGCGGCTGTCCAGGCCGGACAGCCCGGCCATGGCGCCGAGCGCCTCGGCGTAGATCTGGTCGGCGTCCAGCCGCCGCAGCTCCTCGGCCAGCTCGTCGCCGACCGGCCGCTTGGGCAGCGGCATGTAGCGGTCCTCCTGGCCGGTACGGCTGAACAGCGCGGTGCCCTCCTCGCGGGTGACCCGCACGCAGTCGCCGTTCTCGCACTGCAACTCCACCGAGTGCATCCGCGGGGCGCGGTCGGTGTGCTCCAGCACCGGCTCGATGCCGAGGCGGGACTTGAGCCAGCCGAGCATCAGCCAGGCGGTCGGGTCCTTCTCCGGTGCCACGATCCGGGCGCCGACCACCTTCGCCTCGGTGGCGTCGAACGCGCCCGCCACCAGGGTCCGCCACAGGGTGATCCGGGTCCAGGTGAGGTCGGTGTCGCCGGGCGCGTAGTCGATCGCCCGCTGCTTGAGCGCGGCCACCGGGTCGGGCGCCTGCGCGCTGTCGGTGATCCGGCGCTCCGAGACGACGCCCAGGAAGTCGTTGGCGATCGAGTTCGGCGGCTCCTCGTGCCACCAGGTGACCACCGGGACGTCCGGGGCGAGCAGCGGGATGACCACCGACTCGGCGTGCAGCGCGAGCCGGCCGTACATCCGCATCACGACCGCCTCGGCCGGGCCCAGCCGGCCGCCGACCACGATCTCCGCGTCCAGCCGGCTGCGGCCGTCCAGGTCGGAGCGGACCACGATGAGCAGACGGCACGGGTGCGCGGCGGCGGCTATGGTGGCGGCCGCCTCGGCCTCCCGGACCTTCTTCTCCTCGACCACGGCGATCAGGGTGAGCGCCAGGCCGGAGGCCACGCCGCCGGCGCTGCGGCGTTCCGCGGCGAGCGCCTTGACGACCTCGTTACCGGTGGTGTCCCACAGCCCGATCATGCTCGCCTCCAGGCGCGGCCTTCGCGTTCCAGCATCTCGTCCGAGGCCCGCGGGCCCCACTCGCCGGACCGGTACGGCTCCGGCTTGGTGCCCGCCCAGGCCGCCTCCAGCGGGTCGATCACCCGCCACGACTGCTCCACCTCGGCCGCGTCCGGGAACAGCGTGCGGTCGCCGATCAGGACGTCCAGCACGAGCCGCTCGTACGCCTCCGGGCTGGACTCGGTGAACGCCTCGCCGTACTGGAAGTCCATCGCGATGTCGCGGACCTCCATGGCGGTGCCCGGCACCTTGGAGCCGAACTTGAGCACCACGCCCTCGTCCGGCTGCACCCGGATGACCAGCTGGTTGTTGCCCAGCATCTCCACGTCGGCCGGGTCGAACGGCAGGTGCGGGGCCTTCTTGAAGAGGATCGCGATCTCGGTGACCCGGCGCGGCATCCGCTTGCCCACCCGCACGAAGAACGGCACGCCGGCCCAGCGGCGGTTCTGGATGCCGAGGCGGACCGCGACGTAGGTCTCGGTGGTGGAGTCCGGCGGGATGTTCGCCTCCTCCAGGTAGCCCACGGCGCGCTCGCCGGCCACCCAGCCGGGCAGGTACTGCCCGCGGACCGAGCCGGCGGTGATGTCGGCCGGCAGGCTGATCGCCTTGAGCACCTTCAGCTTCTCGGCCCGGATCTCGTTCGGGTCGAAGCTGGTGGGCTCCTCCATGCCGACCAGGGCCAGCAGCTGGAGCAGGTGGTTCTGCAGCACGTCGCGGGCGGCGCCGGACGCGTCGTAGAACGCGGCCCGGGTGCCGATGCCGACGTCCTCGGCCATGGTGATCTGCACCGAGTCGACGTACTTCGAGTTCCACACCGGCTCGAACAGGCTGTTGGCGAAGCGCAGGGCCAGGATGTTCTGGACCGTCTCCTTGCCCAGGTAGTGGTCGATCCGGTAGACGTCGTCGGGATTGAAGACGTCGTCCACCAGCGCGTTCAGCGCGACAGCGGTCTGCAGGTCGTTGCCGAACGGCTTCTCCACCACCACCCGGCGCCAGCCGCCGGCCTTGGCGTTGTCGGCCAGGCCGGTGCGGTTGAGCTGGTTGAGCACCAGCGGGAACGCGACCGGCGGGATCGAGAAGTAGAAGGCGGTGTTGCCGACGATCCCGTTGCGCTCGCGGAGCTCGTCCAGGGTCTCGGCGAGCTTGTCGAAGTCGGCGTCGTCGTCGAACGAGCCGGGCACGAATTGGAACTGGCTCGAGAGCCGCTGCCAGACGTCCTCCCGCCAGGGCGTGCGAGCGCCCTTCTTGGCGGCGTTGTAGGCCAGCGACTCGAAGTCGCCGTCGCCCCAGTCCGGGCGGGCGAAGCCCACCACCACGAAGCCGGGGGGCAGCAGACCGCGGTTGGCCAGGTCGTACACGGCCGGGATGAGCTTCTTACGGGACAGGTCACCGGTGACCCCGAAGATCACCAGAGCACAGGGCTCCGGAATCCGCGGTAGCCGTCGGTCCTGTGCGGTGCGCAGCGGATTACCCACGTTGCCATCCTGCCAGTTTTTCGCGAATGGAGCGGCCTGTCGCGGAGGGTTCCACGACAGGCCGCGGGGTGTTCGTCAGACGCTGGTGCCGGACTTCAGCGACTTCTCGACGTGCTCGAGCAGTTCCTTCCAGCTGGCGTCGAATTTCTCGACGCCCTCCTCCTCGAGGACCTTCACGACGTCGTCGAAGTCGATGCCGACCGCCGCCAGGTCGGCGAAGACCTTCTTGGCGTCGGCGTAGTTGCTGGTGATGCTGCCCGGCTTGGTGGTGCCGTGGTCGGCGAACGCCACGATCACCGACTCCGGCATGGTGTTCACCGTGCCGGGCGCGATCAGCTCCTCGACGTAGATCGTGTCGGGGAAGTCCGGGTTCTTCGTGGACGTGGAGGCCCACAGCGGCCGCTGCGGGTGCGCCCCGGCGTCCTTGAGAGCCGTCCACCGGTCGCCGGAGAACACCTCCTCGTACGCCTCGTACGCCAGCCGGGCGTTGGCGATGGCCGCCTTGCCCTTGAGCGCCTTGGCCTCGTCGCTACCGATCTTGTCGAGGCGCTTGTCCACCTCGCTGTCCACCCGGGAGACGAAGAACGACGCCACGGAGCCGATCTTGGACAGGTCGTGCCCGTTGGCCTTCGCCTGCTCCAGGCCGGCCAGGAACGCGTCCATCACCGCGCGGTAGCGCTCCAGCGAGAAGATCAGCGTCACGTTCACGCTGATGCCGGCGCCGAGCACCGCGGTGATCGCCGGCAGGCCGGCCAGCGTCGCCGGGATCTTGATGAACAGGTTCGGCCGGTCGACGAGCCACCACAACGTCTTCGCCTCGGCGACGGTCGACTCGGTCTCGTGCGCCTTGCGCGGGTCCACCTCGATGGACACCCGGCCGTCCACACCGTTCGAGGCGTCGTAGGCCGGGCGCAGCACGTCGCACGCCGCGCGCACGTCGGCGGCGGTCATCAGCCGGACCGCCTCCTCGACCGTCACGCGCTGCGCGGCCAGGTCCTTGACCTGCTGGTCGTACGCGTCCGCGTCGGACAGCGCCTTCTGGAAGATGCTCGGGTTCGTGGTGACCCCGACCATGTGCTGCTCGCGGCGCATCTTGTCGAGCGAGCCGCTGGTCAGGCGGACCCGGGAGAGGTCGTCGAGCCAGACCGCCACACCCTGGGCGGACAGCTCTGCCAGTCTGTCGGTCATTACCTTCAACTCCTGTCAGTTGCCGGTCGTGTGACCGGTGATCTCGCCGACCTTGGCCAGCGAGGCGTTGGCCTTCGCCACGACGTTGTCCGCGGTGAACCCGAACTGCTCAAAGAGGATCTTGGCGGGCGCGCTGGCGCCGTAGTGCTCGATGCTGACCGCCTCGCCGGCGTCGCCGAGGATGCGGTCCCAGCTCATCCGGATACCCGCTTCCACGGTGACCCGAGCCTTCACCCCGTTCGGGATGACCTCCTGCTGGTACGCCACGTCCTGCTGGAAGAACCACTCCTGGCAGGGCATCGACACGACCCGGGTCGGGGTGCCCTGCGCCTCCAGGCGCTCCTGCGCGGTCAGCGCGACCGAGACCTCGGAGCCGCTGGCGATCAGGATCACCTTCGGGGTGCCGGTGGACGCCTCGGAGAGGATGTAGCCGCCCTTGAGGGTGCCCTCGGCCGACGCGTACTTCGAGCGGTCGACGGTCGGCAGGTTCTGCCGGGACAGCGCGAGCGCGGTGGGGCGGTCGTTGTGCTCCAGGGCGCCGCGCCAGGCGTACGCGGTCTCGTTGGCGTCGGCCGGGCGGACCACGTCGAGGCCGACGATGGCGCGCAGCGCGGTCAGCGTCTCGATCGGCTGGTGCGTCGGGCCGTCCTCGCCGAGACCGATCGAGTCGTGCGTCCACACGAAGACGACCGGCAGCTTCATCAGCGCGGAGAGCCGGACAGCACCGCGCATGTAGTCGCTGAAGACCAGGAAGGTGCCGCCGTACGGCCGGGTGCCGCCGTGCACCGCGATGCCGTTGAGGATCGAGCCCATGCCGTGCTCACGGATGCCGAAGTGCAGCGTGCGGCCGTACTCGTGGCCGGGGAACTCCTTGGTGGCGTACTCCGCCGGGATGAAGGACGGCTCGCCCTTCATCGTGGTGTTGTTGCTCTCCGCCAGGTCGGCGGAGCCGCCCCAGAGCTCGGGGAGCACCGGCGCCAGCGCCTCCAGGATCTTGCCGGAGGCGGCGCGGGTGGCCAGGCCCTTCTCGTCGGCCGGGAACTCGGGCAGCGCCGAGGTCCAGCCCTCCGGCAGCTGCTTGGCGGTGAGCCGGTCGAACAGCTTCTTGCCCTCGGGGTTGCCGGCCGCCCAGGCGTCGAACGCCTGCTGCCACTCGGCGTGCGCCGCCTTGCCGCGCTCGACGGCCTGCTGGGCGTGCTTGACCACCTCGTCGTCGATGGCGAACGGCTCGTCGGGGAAGCCGAGCAGCGCCTTGGTGGCGGTGATCTCGTCCTTGCCCAGCGCGGAGCCGTGGATCTTGCCGGTGTTCTGCTTCTTCGGCGCCGGCCAGCCGATGACCGTCTTGAGGACGATGAACGACGGCTTGTCGGTGACCGCCTTGGCCGCCTGGATCGCGTTCCAGAGCGCCTCGACGTCCTCGGTGTAGGGGTCCGAGCCGCTCCAGTTGACGGTCTGGACGTGCCAGCCGTACGCCTCGTAGCGGGCGCCGACGTCCTCCGACTTGGCGATCCGGGTGTCGTCCTCGATGGAGATCTGGTTGTCGTCGTAGATCACCGTGAGGTTGCCGAGCTTCTGCACCGCGGCGATGGCGCTCGACTCGTGGCTGACGCCCTCCTCGATGTCGCCGTCCGAGGCGATCGAGAAGACGTGGTGGTCGAACGGCGACTCGCCGGCGGCGGCGTCCGGGTCGAACAGGCCGCGCTCCCGGCGGGCCGACATCGCCATGCCGACCGCGTTGCCGATGCCCTGACCCAGCGGGCCGGTGGTGATCTCGACGCCGGGGGTGTGCCCGAACTCCGGGTGACCCGGGGTCAGCGAGTCCCACTGGCGCAGCGACTTGAGGTCGTCGAGCGACAGGCTGTAACCGCTGAGGAAGAGCTGAATGTAGAGGGTGAGGCTGGAGTGACCGCAGGACAGCACGAACCGGTCGCGGCCCGCCCAGTGCGGGTCGGTCGGGTCGTGCCGCATGACGCGGTTGAACAGCAGGTAGGCGGCCGGAGCCAGGCTCATGGCCGTGCCGGGGTGGCCGTTGCCGGCCTTCTCGACGGCATCCATGGCCAGCACCCGCACTGTGTCGACCGCCTTGCGGTCGAGGTCGGACCAATTGAGAGCAGGATCTGTGGCACCCACGTCTGTTGTGCTCCTCGGGCAGGATTGTGGAACCCTTTTCGGCTTGACCCTATCCAGTAGGGCTAAACGTCTGCGCAGCGAACGGCACAGGTGCATACGCTGTGAGCGGACACACGGTTGAGGGGTGTGACGGCGTCCACCCGTGCCGGGTGCCCCGAGCAGCGGAGACGGTGGCGCGTAGGCTGTCCGGGCGGCTTGGCCGGGTTGATCTTCACCCGGCAGGCGGCCGCGAGTTGGTCCAAATGCCGGAAGGTGGCTGTCCGTGAGCATGATCACCGAGCGTTCCGTCCAACGACGGCCGCCCGGCGTGGCGGAGCCTGCGCCACGCGTTGACGAGGCGCGACGCGACCGGATGGCGGTGTTCCGGGGCTACCTGGCGCTGACCAAACCGGCAATCGTCGAGCTGCTGCTGGTCACCACGGTGCCGACCATGATGCTGGCCGCCGGCGGCTGGCCCGACCTGGTCACCTTCTTCGCGGTGCTGGTCGGCGGCGCGCTGGCCGGCGGCGCGGCGAGCGCGCTCAACTGCTACATCGACCGCGACATCGACGTGCTGATGAAGCGGACCAAGCGGCGCCCGCTGCCCAGCCACCAGATCACCCCGCGCGCGGTGCTGATCTTCGGGCTCACCCTGGCGGTGGTCTCGGTGGTGCTGATGGCGCTGCTGACCAACTGGCTGGCGACGGCGCTCACCGCGTTCTCCATCTTCTACTACGACGTGGTCTACACGCTCTGGCTGAAGCGGCGCACCCCGGCCAACACGTTCTGGGGCGGCGTCTGCGGGGCGGCCCCGGTGGTCATCGGCTGGGCCGCGGTGACCGGAACCATCGCCCCGATGGGCTGGGCGCTGTTCGCAGTCGTTTTCTTCTGGCAAATGCCGCATTTCTACGCGCTTGCCATCAAGTACAAGGACGACTATGCGCGGGCCGGCGTTCCGATGCTCCCGGTGGTCCGTTCGGTCGCCCGGGTCAACTTCGAGATCCTGCTCTACACCGTGCTCACTGTGGTCTCCTCGCTGATCGCCTGGCCGCTCGGCCGGGGGCTCGGCCTGGGCTGGATCTACGGCGCCGCCGCGGTGATCACCGGCGGGCTCTTCCTGGGCGAGTCGATCCGGCTGGTCCACCAGACCCGGCACGGCGGCATGGTGAAGCCGATGCGCCTGTTCCAGCTGTCGATCACGTACCTGACGCTGCTCTTCATGGCGATCGCCGTCGATGCGCTGATCTGAGGTAGCGTTCAGTCAGCGGGTTACGGTCTTGTCGCACACGATGCCCGGATTGTGACCAGTGTCAACTACTGTCTGTCACTCGTTAGACGGATTCTGGCCACCTCGCAATTCGGGCGCAATTGGTGCATAACAATACTGTGAATGGGTAAACCTGCTGGTAACTCCAATCACAAAACGGCGCCGGAGTACCCCGCGGTGCATCGCTGATTGCTTAGGCTGCGAGGCATGGCAGAAGGTTCCGTAATGACGCTGACCTCCGAGATCAAGTCTTTCGCCGCCGGGCACGGCGGCGCCAAGGCGGTCATCGAGTACGTCGGTAAGCGCGGCGCCCGCATCGTCCTGGTCGGTGAGGACGGCGAGTGGTCCGACCAGTTCGCCCAGGACACCGGCGTCGCCCGCGAGGCCTGTGAGCACGCCGGCGTCGCCGTGGAGAACGAGTGGGAGCGCGAGCTCCTGGAGCAGATGCGCCCCAGCAACGACCTGTGGCGGTCGATGGCACGCCGGAGCATGGCTCGCTGATGCCCGCTCCCGACGCCCGGGTCGCCCTGGTCACCTGCGCTCACTTCCCCGACCTGTGGGAGGACGACCACCCGCTGCGCGACGCGCTGCTCGCGCGCGGGGTGGCCGTCGAGGTGCTGCGCTGGGACGACGCGGACGCCGACTGGTCGCGGTTCGACCTCACCGTCATCCGCTCGCCGTGGGACTACGTCGCCCGCCACGAGCAGTTCGTGGCCTGGGCACGCGGCGTCCCCCGGCTGGCCAACCCGGCCGACATCATCGCCTGGAACACCGACAAGCGGTACCTGAGCGATCTCGCCGCGGCCGGTGTCCCGGTCATCCCGACCGACTTCGTCGGCCCCGGGGAGACCTGGTCGGCGCCGCGCGCGGGGGAGTGGGTGGTCAAGCCCACCGTGTCGGCCGGCAGCCAGGACACCGCCCGCTACGCCCTGCCGGAGCAGCTCGACGGGGCCCGCGCGCACGTCACCCGGCTCACCGCCGCCGGCCGCACCGCGATGATCCAGCCGTACCTGGCCGCGGTCGCCACCGCCGGCGAGACCGCGCTGCTCTGCTTCCCCGACGCCACCGGCCAGCTGAGCTTCAGCCACGCCATCCGCAAGGGCCCGATGCTGCGGCAGACCGGCGAGCACGCGGTCGAGGTGGGCAGCGAGGAGATCACCCCGCGTACCCCGTCCGAGGCCGAGCTGGAGGTTGCCCGCCAGGTGCTCGCGGCGGTCCCGGGCGGGTCGAAACGCCTGCTCTACGCCCGGGTCGACGTCATCCCGGGCCCCGACGGGGCACCCCGGATGATCGAGCTGGAGCTGACCGAGCCGGCGCTGTTCTTCGGCACGGCGCCCGGCGCCGCCGACCGCTTCGCCGACGCCATCCTGGCCCGCCTCTGACCCCGGCACTCCTCATCGGGCCGCGACCCAGGTCGCGGCCCGCTTCTTTTCCACCCCTTTCCGGTACGCCCGCAGCCCGCCCTCCCCGTCGTCGCCCGAGGCCCCGGCTGGCCGTGGCGGTGCTCTCCCGGTGTGCGATGCCACCGCCACCACCAGCCGGTGGGCCGTGGCTGGTGCTGGTGGTGGTCTCCCGGTGTGTGATGCCACCGTGGGTGCCAGCCCGCGGGTGGTGGCTGGTCGTGGCGGTGGTCTCCTGGTGTGTGATGCCACGGTGGGTGCCAGCCGGTGGGTGGTAGCTGGTGGTGGCGGTGGTGTCCTGGTGTGTGATGCCACCGTGGGTGCCAGCCGGTGGGTGGTGGCTGGTGGTGGCGGTGGTGTCCTGGTGTGTGATGCCACCGTGAGCACCAGCCGGTGGGTGGTGGCTGGTCGTGGCGGTGGTGTCCGGGCGTGTGATGCCACCGTGGGTGCCAGCCGGTGCGTGCGGCTGGTGCTGGTGGTGGTCTCCCGGTGTGTGATGCCACCGTGGGTGCCAGCCCGCGGGTGGTGGCTGGTCGTGGCGGTGGTCTCCTGGTGTGTGATGCCACGGTGGGTGCCAGCCGGTGGGTGGTGGCTGGTCGTGGCGGTGGTGTCCGGGCGTCTGATGCGACCGTGGGTGCCAGCCGAGCACTGGGACCGGCCGGGCAGGTACCGGGGTGGGCGCGGGTGAGACGGTGAGCGCGGGTGAGACGGTGAGCCCGGGCGAGACGGTGGGCGCGGGTGAGGTGGTGAGAGCGGGTGACGCCGTGAGCCCGGGCGGGGTCAGGCGGCGGGTACCGGCTCTTCGGCCGGCGAGGGGGAGGCCGGCGCCGGGTCGGCCGGCGTGTGGGTGGGGCGTTCGCGCAACGACCACAGGACCCCGAGGGTGGCCCACCAGACCAGGCCGGCGCCGAGCATGTGTGCGGCGACCAGGAGGACCGGGAGGTGGGTGAAGTACTGCACGAAGCCGATCAGACCCTGTCCCAGCTCGACCGCGACCAGGATCAGCGCGGCGCGGACCGCGGCCGGTGGGGCGGACACCGCGCGGAGGGCGAACCACACCGCCATCGAGAGGCCGATCAGCAGGAAGACCAGGTCGGCGTGGACCTGGGAGACGGCCGCCGGGTCGAGGCCGTTGCGCTTGGCGCCGCGGTCGCCGGAGTGCGGGCCGCTGCCGGTGACCACCACGCCGGCCGCGACGACGGCAAGGCTGGCGAGCGCGGTCACCCGGGCCAGGGTGCGCAGCGGGGCCGGGACCAGCGGGCGCGGGTCGCCGTCGCCCTCGCCGATCCGCCGCCAGAACGCGTAGGCCAGCGTGATCAGCGCGATGGAGAGCAGGAAGTGCAGGCCGACGACCCACGGGTTGAGGTGGGTCAGCACGGTGATGCCGCCGAGCACGCCCTGCATCGGGATGCCCAGGCCGACCAGCACCGACAGCCGGACCAGGGACTGCCGCCGGGGCCGGCCCAGGGCGCCCAGGAAACAGGCGATGGCCAGGCCGGCCAGCACGAAGGTGAGCAGCCGGTTGCCGAACTCGATCATGCCGTGCACGCCCATCGCGGACGTCGTCGTGTAGGACGCGTCGGTGCACCGGGGCCAGGTCGGGCAGCCCAGCCCGGAGTCGGTGAGCCGGACCGCCGCGCCCGTGACGATCAGCACGACGTTGGCGACCAGGGACGCGAGGGCCAAGGGGCGCAACCAGGTGGCGAACGGGCGGTAGAGCGGCTCGAAGGACTTCACCCGTGGCATCGTACGCTCGAATTTGATCTTGAATGGACGCGTCCCTGGTGGCCGGTGTGATGGATCACCCGGGGACCGGTTTGCGGGTGCCCGAGGAAATACGTAACGTTGGCGTAGTGAAAAACCAGGTGCGGCTCGGCGACGACGGTGCGGTGGCGACAGCCACCCCGTCGGACGGTGTGGCGACAGCCACCCCGTCGGACGGCCGCACCCGGGACCGGGTCGCCCAGCTGCTGCTGGAGCGTGGCGCGGCCACCGCGGCCGAGCTCGGCGCCTGCCTGGGCCTGAGCCCCGCGGCGATCCGCAAGCACCTGGACGCGATGCTGTCCGACGCGCTCGTCGAGACCCGCGAGGTGCGCCGCACCGGCCCGCGCGGCCGTGGCCGCCCGGCCAAGGCGTTCGTGCTCACCGCCGCCGCCCGGGAGAGTTTCCCGCACCACTATGACAACATCGCCGCCGCGGCCCTGCGCTGGATCGCTCAGCACAACGGGCCGGAGGCGGTCACCGCGTTCGCCGGATCGCAGATCCAGGCCCTGGAGGATCGCTGCCGCACGGCCCTGCGGGAGGCCGGCGCCGATCCGATCACCCGGGCGGAGGCGCTCGCCGACGCGCTGACCGCCGAGGGCTACGCTGCCAGCGCGACCACGATCGCGTCCGGCGGGCAGTTGTGCCAGCACCACTGCCCGGTGGCCCACGTGGCTGCCGAGTTCCCTCAGCTGTGCGACGCCGAGACCGAAGTCATCTCCCGGCTCATCGGCACCCACGTGCAGCGCCTCGCCACCATCGCGCACGGCGACGGGGTGTGCACCACGCACATCCCCAGCCGCGCGCACACCACCGCCACCACGGTTAGGACAGATAGTCATGACTGACCAGATCGTCACTCAGGAAGAGCATCTGGCCGCGCTCGGCAAGTATGAGTACGGCTGGGCCGACGCCGACGTCGCGGGCGCCGCCGCGCAGCGCGGTCTGTCCGAGGCTGTGGTGCGCAACATCTCCGCGCTGAAGAGCGAGCCCCAGTGGATGCTCGACCTGCGCCTCAAGGGCCTGCGCCTGTTCGACCGCAAGCCGATGCCGAACTGGGGCGCCGACCTCACCGGCATCGACTTCCAGAACATCAAGTACTTCGTGCGCTCCACCGAGAAGCAGGCCGCTTCCTGGGAGGACCTGCCGGAGGACATCAAGGCGACCTACGACAAGCTCGGCATCCCGGAGGCGGAGAAGCAGCGCCTGGTCGCCGGCGTCGCCGCGCAGTACGAGTCCGAGGTCGTCTACCACGCGATCCGTGAGGACCTCGAGCAGCAGGGCGTCCTGTTCCTCGACACCGACACGGCGCTGAAGCAGCACGAGGACATCTTCAAGGAGTACTTCGGCACGGTGATCCCGGTCGGCGACAACAAGTTCGCCGCGCTGAACACCAGCGTCTGGTCGGGCGGCTCGTTCATCTACGTGCCGAAGGGTGTGCACGTCGACATCCCGCTGCAGGCCTACTTCCGGATCAACACGGAGAACATGGGCCAGTTCGAGCGGACCCTGATCATCGCCGACGAGGGCAGCTACGTGCACTACGTCGAGGGCTGCACCGCGCCGATCTACTCGTCCGACTCGCTGCACTCCGCGGTCGTCGAGATCATCGTGAAGAAGAACGCCCGGGTGCGGTACACGACCATCCAGAACTGGTCGAACAACGTCTACAACCTGGTCACCAAGCGCGCCACCTGCGAGGAGGGCGCGACCATGGAGTGGATCGACGGCAACATCGGCTCCAAGGTGACGATGAAGTACCCGGCCGTCTACATGACCGGCCCGCACGCCAAGGGCGAGGTGCTCTCGATCGCGATGGCCGGCGAGGGTCAGCACCAGGACTCCGGGGCCAAGATGGTGCACGCCGCGCCGTACACGTCCTCGACCATCGTGTCGAAGTCGATCGCCCGGGGCGGCGGCCGCACGTCGTACCGGGGCCTGGTGCAGGTGCTGGAGGGCTCGTCGTACTCGAAGAGCACCGTCAAGTGCGACGCGCTGCTGGTCGACACGGTCTCCCGGTCGGACACGTACCCGTACGTGGACATCCGCGAGGACGACGTGAACATGGGGCACGAGGCGACCGTCTCCAAGGTCAGCGAGGACCAGCTCTTCTACCTGATGAGCCGGGGCCTGACCGAGGACGAGGCGATGGCGATGATCGTGCGCGGCTTTATCGAGCCGATCGCCAAGGAGCTCCCGATGGAGTACGCGCTGGAGCTGAACCGCCTGATCGAGCTGCAGATGGAAGGGGCCGTGGGTTAATCAGCCCGGCCATCGCAAGAAGCGGACATAAGGACGAAATGACTACCGAGGCCATCGCCCCGCCGAGCACCAAGTCGCAGGTGCTGCGCTCCTTCGACGTCGCCGACTTCCCGGCCCTGACCGGCCTGGAGGAGGAGTGGCGTTTCACCCCGCTCAAGCGGCTGCGTGACCTGGTCAAGGCCACGTCGCTGAACGGCGCGGCCCCGTCGGTGGAGTATGCCGACCTGCCGGCCGGCGTGACGGTCTCCACCGCCGACGACGTCGACCCGGTGCTCACCCCGTTCGACCGGATCAGCGCCCTGGCCTACGGCTCGGCCGCCGGCATCACCGTGATCGAGGTGGCGGCCGAGGCCGTGCCCGCCGAGGCGGCCGTGATCCGGCTGGTCGGCAAGGGCGGCGAGGCCGCGGCCGCGCGCACCGTGGTCAAGGTCGGCAACTTCGCCAAGGCCACCGTCGTGCTCCAGCAGACCGGCACCGTCACCCTGGCCGACAACATCGAGGTGATCATCGGCGACAGTGCCCAGCTCACCTTCGTGACGCTCGCCGAGTGGGACCACGACGCGGTGCAGGCCCAGCACGTGAAGTTCCGGGTCGGCAAGGACGCCCGGGTGCAGCACCTCCAGGTGACCCTGGGCGGCGACCTGGTCCGCCAGTTCACCAGCGTGGACTACACCGGCCGCGGTGGCGACGCCGAGCTCTGGGGGCTGTACTTCGCCGACGCGGGTCAGCACCAGGAGCACCGCCAGCTGGTCGACCACTCGGTGCCGGACTGCCGCAGCTACGTCGGTTACCGGGGTGCGCTGCAGGGCAAGTCGGCGCACACCGTCTGGGTCGGCGACGTGCTGATCCGGGCCACCGCCACCGGCACCGACACGTACGAGATCAACCGGAACCTGGTGCTGACCGACGGCGCCCGTGCCGACTCGGTTCCCAACCTGGAGATCGAGACCGGCGAGGTGGCCGGCGCCGGGCACGCCAGCGCGACCGGCCGGTTCGACGACGAGCAGCTGTTCTACCTGATGGCCCGCGGCATCCCCGAGGGTGAGGCGCGCAAGCTGGTGGTCCGCGGCTTCTTCGCCGAGCTGATCAACAAGATCCCGGTCGAGGAGCTGCGCGAGCGGCTCGGCGACGCGATCGAGGCCCGGCTGGTCGAGGCCGGTCAGTGACGTTCGAGAACATCGGGCCGGCGTCCGGGATCGCGAAGGGCACGTCCCTCCAGGTGGAGGTCGACGGCGTCGAGATCGCTGTCGTGCACGCCGACGACGACAACTTCTACGCGGTCCGGGACGAGTGCAGCCACGCCTCGGTGGCCCTCTCCGAGGGCGAGGTCGACGGGTGCACGCTGGAGTGCTGGCTGCACGGCTCGCGCTTCGACCTGCGTACCGGTGAGCCCTCTGGACCACCCGCCATCGACCCGGTGGCGGTCTACCCCGTCGAGATCCGCGACGGAGACATCTACGTTTCGACGACACCGAGTAATGGAGTAGAGCCGTGAGCACCCTGGAGATCCGCGACCTGCAGGTTTCGGTGAAGCTGCCCGATGGCGAGCTGAAGCCGATCCTGGCCGGGGTCGACCTCACCATCAAGTCGGGCGAGACGCACGCCATCATGGGCCCGAACGGCTCGGGCAAGTCCACCCTGGCCTACTCCATCGCCGGCCACCCGAAGTACGAGATCACCGGCGGCTCGGTGACCCTGGACGGCCAGGACGTGCTCGCGCTGACCGTGGACGAGCGCGCCCGCGCCGGCCTCTTCCTGGCGATGCAGTACCCGGTCGAGGTCCCCGGCGTCTCGGTGGCCAACTTCCTGCGTACCGCGAAGACCGCCATCGACGGCGAGGCGCCGAAACTGCGCACCTGGGCCGGCGAGCTGCGCGGCGCCATGGAGAAGCTCCAGATGGACCCGGCGTTCGCCCAGCGCAACGTCAACGAGGGCTTCTCCGGCGGTGAGAAGAAGCGGCACGAGATCATGCAGCTCGAACTGCTCAAGCCGAAGATGGCGATCCTCGACGAGACCGACTCCGGCCTCGACATCGACGCGCTGCAGGTCGTCTCCGAGGGCGTGAACCGGGTGCGGGCCACCGGCGAGACCGGCTTCCTGCTGATCACGCACTACACGCGGATCCTGCGCTACATCAAGCCGGACTTCGTGCACGTCTTCGTCGGCGGCCGGATCGTCGAGGAGGGCGGCCCGGAGCTGGGCGAGCGTCTCGAGGCCGAGGGCTACAAGAAGTTCGTCCACGCCTGAGACTGGAGTCGAAGATGACTTTTGACGTCGCGCGGGTGCGCAAGGACTTCCCGATCTTCGACCGGGAGGTGAACGGCCACCCGCTGGTCTACCTGGACAGCGCCAACACCTCGCAGAAGCCGGTGCAGGTGCTCGACGTCATGCGCCTGCACCAGGAGAAGCACAACGGCAACGTGTCGCGCTCGGTGCACACCCTGGGCACCGAGTCGACCGAGCTCTACGAGGCCGCCCGCGCCAAGATCGCCGCGTTCATCGGCGCGGGCACCCCGGACGAGGTGGTGTTCACCAAGAACTCCACCGAGGCGATCAACCTGGTCGCGCACGCGGCCGGCCAGCTGCTCGCGCTGAAACCGGGCGACGAGATCGTGATCTCCGAGATGGAGCACCACTCCAACCTGGTGCCCTGGCAGCTGCTCTGTGAGCGGACCGGCGCCACGCTGCGCTGGTTCGGCATCACCGACGACGGCCGGCTTGACGAGTCCCAGCTGGACGACCTGATCAACGAGCGCACCAAGCTCGTCTCGGTCGTGCACATGTCCAACGTGCTCGGCACCATCAACGACGTGACCCGGCTGGTCGAGCGGGCCCGTCAGGTCGGCGCGCTGGTCATGCTGGACGCGTCGCAGTCAGTGCCGCACCTGCCGATCGACGTGCGCGAGCTGGGTGTCGACTTCATCGCGTTCACCGGCCACAAGATGCTCGGCCCGACCGGCATCGGCGTGCTGTGGGGCCGGTACGACCTGCTCGCGGAGATGCCGCCGTTCCTGGCCGGCGGCTCGATGATCGAGACCGTCACGATGGCCAGGACGACGTACGCGCCGCCGCCCGCCCGCTTCGAGGCCGGCACCCCGCCGATCACCCAGGCGATCGGGCTGGGCGCCGCTGTGGACTACCTGAGCGCGCTGGGGATGGCGAACATCCACCAGCACGAGCAGGAGATCACCGCGTACGCGCTGGAGCAGCTCTCCGCCGTCCCCGGCGTCCGGATCTTCGGTCCGGCGGAACCCGAAGGCCGCGGCGGGACGGTGTCGTTCGGGGTGGACGGGGTACACCCGCACGACGTGGGGCAGATCCTGGACGCGCTCGGCGTCGAGGTCCGGGTCGGCCACCACTGCGCCCGGCCGGTCTGCGTACGCTTCGCGGTGCCGGCGATGACCCGGGCCTCCTTCTACCTCTACACGACCACGGAGGAGATCGACGCCCTGGCGCGCGGTCTCGACCAGGTCCGGAAGGTGTTCGGCTGATGATGCTCGACGGGCTGTACCAGGAGATCATCCTGGACCACTACAAGAACCCGCACGGGCGTGGGCTGCGTGACCCCTTTGACGGGGAGGCGCACCACGTCAACCCGACCTGCGGCGACGAGATCACCGTACGAGTCAGCTCGGACCTCTCCGAGATCTCGTACGACGGTCTGGGCTGCTCGATCAGCCAGGCGTCCGCCTCGGTGCTGCACGAGCTGCTGCAGGGCAAGGACCGGCACGACGCCGCCGAGATCCACCACGCGTTCGTGGAGCTGATGCAGAGCCGCGGCCAGGTGGAACCCGACGAGGACGTGCTCGGCGACGGGATCGCCTTCGCCGGCGTGGCGAAATTCCCCGCCCGGGTGAAGTGTGCCCTGCTGCCGTGGATGGCATTCAAGGACGCCGCGGCGCGTGCCGGCGTCGACGTGGGCGCGAGCCCGGAGGTGAAGGCATGACCGACAAGACCGACGAGGTTCCCGCCTGGCTCGCCGAGGAGCGTGCCGCGGCCGCGGAGGCCGGTGAGGCAGTCGAGGTTCCCGAGGCCAGCGTGTCCGAGGCGGCGGAGAAGCCGGCGGTGACCAAGAAGGCCTCGGTCGACGACATCGAAGAGGCGATGAAGGACGTCGTCGACCCCGAGCTCGGGATCAACGTCGTCGACCTCGGCCTGGTGTACGGCGTGCACGTCGACGACGACAACCTGGCCACCCTGGACATGACGCTGACCTCGGCGGCCTGCCCGCTGACCGACGTGATCGAGGACCAGACCCGGCAGGCGCTGACCACCGGGCCGGGCGGCGGCCTGGTCCAGGACTTCCGGATCAACTGGGTGTGGCTGCCGCCGTGGGGCCCCGACAAGATCACCGACGACGGGCGCGAGCAGCTGCGGGCGCTGGGCTTCAACGTCTGATTTTCGTACGTCATAAGGGCGGTGCGCACCGAGCGCGCCGCCCTTTTGTCACGTGCCGGTGGTAGAAACCGGACATGACTTCGACGTCGCCCTTCCCCGAGCTGGTCGCGCTGGTCGAGGAGCGCTCGGCGGCCCTGCGCGAGGCCGTCGCCGCGGCGCCCGACCCCGCCGTCCGGGTGCCGGGCTGCCCCGGCTGGACGCTGCGTGACCTGCTCGCCCACGTCGGCGAGGTGCAGCGGTTCTGGGCGACGGCGGTGACCGAGGCGGACCCGTCCGGCCCGCCGTCCCGGGAGCGGCCCGGCGGCCCCGTCCCGGACGGCGAGCTGCTGGACTGGTCCGCCGAGTCGACCCGGATGCTGGGCGCCGCGCTGCGCGCCGCCGGCCCGGAGGCGCCCTGCTGGGCGTGGTGGCCGGCGACGGCGGCGCCGCACACCGCCGGCGCGGTGGCCCGGCACCAGGTGCAGGAGGCGGCGGTGCACGCCTACGACGCCGGCGTGTCGCTGGGCCGGCCGGAGCCGCTGCCGGCCGCGGTGGCCGTCGACGGCGTCCACGAGTTCCTCGCCACCGGGCTGGGTTCGCTGGGCCCCTGGCCGCACCGCCCGGCCCGGGTGCAGTACCAGGCGATCGAGGGGCCGTCGTGGACCGTCGACCTGTCCCCGTCCGGCGCCACCGCCGACCCGGCGGCCAGCGGCGAGCCGGTCACCCGGGTCCAGGGCACCGCCAGTGACCTGGTGCTGCTGCTGTATCGCCGGATCCCGCTGGACGCCGTCCGGATCGACGGCGACCGCGAGGTCGCCGCCCAACTCCGCGACTGGACGCCGCGCTAGCTGTGCCCGTGTTTCGGAGTCCGGCCGAGTGCGAGGCGAGGTCCAGAGTGTCGCGGACGCTGCCAGGCGCGCTCTGGGCCACGCCGCAGCCCCGGTCGGACTCCGACACACGGGTTAGCTCCGGTCTCGTGGATCGCGGGGGAGTGCGGCGGCCCCGGGACGGGACCTATCCCCAGGCGCGATCCAGCGCCACCGCGAGCCGGCGCAGCCACGGCAGCTCGTGCGGCTCGGTGACCAGCTCCGGGTACTCCCGGAAGAAGTTGTCCCACTGGATGTCCGGCCAGTGCAGCACCGACTCCGCGGTGAACCGGTCGGCCTCGTCGCCCAGCTCCGGGCGCATCAGGTCACGGACCAGCGCCAGGTCGACGGTGGTCCGCTCGGCGAGCAGCACCGCGTCGTACAGGTCCTTGCCCTGCGGATAGCCGTCGGTGGCGAGCCACAGCAGTTTCCAGGCCAGCGACAGCCCGGCGGTGGCGGCCAGGATCGGCCGCTCCTGGCCGGGCAGGGTGATCGGCTCGGGCGGGATCGGCAGCTCCTCGCCGAACACGATGTCGACCTGCACGATGCCCTCCGGGATCCGCGGCCCGGTGAACGGGATGACCAGGCGGCGGCCGTCGGCCCGCTCGTAGGTCCAGATCGCCGACTGCTGGACCCGGTCCGGGCGCAGGCCGGCGCCGGGCCGCGCGGCCAGCTCGGCGACGATGCCGTCGAGCAGCGCCCAGGCCTGCGGGCTGTCACTGGCGACAGCGGCCGGGATGACCACGAAGTCCAGGTCACCGGGCTCGCGGGCGGCCGCGCCGGCCCAGGCCGGCATGGTCACACTGCCGCGCAGCACCAGGTGCCGGCTCCAGTGCCCGCCGGCCAGCACGCCGAGGACGTGGTCCAGCGCGGCGCGGCGGGCGGCCCGCCAGCGCTCCCCCTCGCGGGGATTGCGGAAGATCGGCTCGCCGGCCCGGTACGCGTCGTCGTGCTGCTTGAGCGCCGGATCGAAGACCAGGCCCTGCCGGGTGCCGGGCACCGGCCGATAGGTGTCCGGGAAGCCGTCGTTGCGCCGCGGGGCGACCCGGTCGAGCTCGAGCGCCTGCCCGGCGGTGGCGGTCGTGGCCCGGGGCAGCCAGCCGTCGTCGAGTCGCAGGTTGTCGTCGTGCACGACATACTCCTGCTCGACCGAGACGACCTCGTGGCCGGCCTCTCGCAGGCTGCTGACCAGCCGGTCCAGGCGCCGCGACGCGGTGTCCCGGCCGACCCGGGAACAGCGCTGGTTCACGAAGCGGGTCTCGGTGCCGTCGGCGGAGCGCTTCCGCGCGTTGCGCGAGAGGCGGGCGCCGTGCGGCTCGACCAGGTCGGTGATCGCGATCAGGTCGGCCACCCGGGCGGGCAGGCGCAGCTTGACGTGGTGCTCGAAATACCGATGGGCCGGCTCCTTGCGGGCGGCCTCGTCGGAACCCGGCACGCCGTCGGCCCACGGAGCGGCCTCGATCTTGCTGCGGATCGGATCCATCCCGGCCACCCGCAGCCAGTGGCACCAGTCCCGCACGATGGCCAGCTGCTCGGTGAGCGTGCCGCTGCCGCGCAGGGTGAGCATCGGCTGGGACCTGGTCGTGCCGCGGTCCAGCTCGATGTGCAGGAACTCGGCACCGTGCTCGGCGGCGAACGCGGCCAGGCCGTCGGCCTGCCCGGGATAGACCGTCAGGTGCGTCTCGAAGTTCCCCGATATCTCCTTCACGGCGGTCAGGGTAGCCAGGGTGGCCGACATTTCCCGGCCATTTATCGATCCCCGAGCATGGGATCCGGTCGTGGAAACCTTCAACGCCCCGGCGGGGCCGATCAGCCGCCTCGGGCCCGATGTCGCGGGGCGGGCCGGCGTGCCGAGACTGGGAGATCGGCATGCGGTGACCCGGTCACTTGGCGGTGACCAGGGCCTTGGCGGGGGCGGTTCGGTGCTCGTCGAGAGAGCGCCAGACCGAGAAGAGGAACGGGGCGAGGGTGACGGTCAGGTAGCCGATGCCGGCGAGCAGGGCGCCGGTGCGCAGGCCGAGGTCGTCGGCCGCCCAGCCGCCCAGGACGCCGCCGAGGGGGATGCCGGCCCAGGAGAAGGCGATCAGGACGCTCATCACGCGGCCCTGGACGCGGACCGGGATGCGCTCGTAGACGGCGGCCAGCAGGATCGGATTGATCGTCGACATCAGCGCGCCGGCCAGCGCGGCCACCGCCAGGACCAGCCATAATCGGTCGGTCAGGGCCAGGGCGAACAGCTGCGCGGGACCGCCGGCCAGGAAGCAGACGGCGAAGGTGGTGCGGCGCGGCAGGCGCGGGGCGAGCACCGTCCAGAGCAGGTTGCCGGTCACCGCGCCGGCGCCGAAGGCGCTGCCCAGCACGCCCAGGGCGGCCGGCCCGTGCGGGCTCTCGCGCACCCAGACCGGGACGAACACGGTGGCGTAGGCCTGGTCGAAGAGATTCGTGGCGAACAGCATCGACATGATCCCGATGATCAGACGGTCCTGCCGGACGTACCGGAAACCGGAGCGCAGGGCCGCCGCGTAGCCGCCCTCCTCGTCCTCGGCGGGGTGATGGCCGGTGGAACCGGCCCGGACGAAGGCCGTGATCAACAGTGCGCACAGGCCGAACGTGGCCGCGTCGACCAGCAGCACCCGGGCCGGGCCGATCGCGGCCACCAGCAGCCCGGCCAGTGGCAGGCCGAGCAGCGTGGCGACCCGGCTGATCCCGTCGTACAGGGTGGTGCCGCGCTCGGTGCTCAACCCGGCGTCGGCGATCACCCGGGGCAGCAGGGCGCGTTTGGCGGTGTCGCCGAAGCCGCGCAGCGCGCCGGCGAGGGCGATCAGGCCGAGCAGCGTGTGGTACGGCACCGTCTCGGTGCTGGTCAGGATCGGGATGCCGCTCACCGCGAGCAGGCTGGCGGCGTCGGCGGCCACCGCCGTCGGCCGCGGCCCGACCCGGTCGACGATCGGGCCGCCGAGCAGGCCGGCCAGCACGTACGGGAGCATCTCGGCGAAACCGGCGAGCCCGGCCAGGAGGGCCGAACCGGTGCTGGTCAAAACCAGCCAGGGCAGTGCCACGAAGGTGATCCGGCTGCCCAGCAGGGAGATCGCCTCGGCCGCGAGCAGGCCGGCCAGCCCGCGCCTCACCGCTTATCCAGAGATCGGGAGGGCATCGACCCAACTTATCCACCGAAAAGAATTCTCGGAAGACAGCTGTCGATGTGTTTTCCCCGGTTGGTCGGACGCTACGACAGGTGATCGATCACGTTGTAGCGATCGAGTTCCAGCGCGTTCCCGCCGTCCGACCGGAATCGGCTGATCGAGGCGTTCCGGACGCTGCCCGCGGATTCCTCCACGGCGGCGACGCCGGCCCAGTCGAGATTCTCCAGAACGGCCCGGGCCATCAGCACCACAGCGTCGTGCGCGACCACGACCACGCGCCGATCCGGGTGCTCCCGGTGCAGATCCTCCAGAAAGGACGACAGCCGGATCCGCATGTCGGCGAACGACTCGCCGCCGGGTGGCCGGTATTCGTACAGGCCGGCCTCGGCGAGCCGGGCCGCCTCGCCCGGGAACCGGGCCGCCACGGCGGCCCGGGTGAGCATTTCCAGATCGCCGAGGAGCCGGTCGACGAGACGATCATCGGTACGGGGGCGGGGCAGCGGGACACCGGCGGCGTCGGCGGCGATCCGCCAGGTCTCCCGCGCCCGCAGGTACGGCGAGGTGACCACCACCTCGGGGCGGCGGTCCGCGGGCAGCGCGGCCAGCCAGGCGCCGACCGCTTCGGCCTGCTCGACGCCCAGGTCGGTGAGGGGCACCTCGGCGTCCCGGCCGCTCACCTCGATCTCCAGCAGGTCCTGCTCGTCGGCGGCGGCGAAGGCCACGTTGGCCAGGCTCTGCCCGTGCCGGATCAGGATCAGTTCGGCGACCACACCCATGATCTGGACATTAACCTCCAGCATCCACGCGGTGCCGAGGTTGATCGTGCTGAACGGGCCGGCCGGGTCGGGGAAGTCCACTCGCCCGGCGGTTCGCCGAGGGACATCCGCTGAGGCTGGCCCTGGACATCGACCGGGTCCGGGACCTGATCGGCGGGTGGTGACCAGCGTCGAGGGACGGATCGACAGCACCTGTGCGGCGGTCCTGGCCGAGCTGGGCCGTGGGTGACGCCGGCCGGGAAATTAGCTGGCCCGGGGGAGTGCCGGATGGGGATGATGGCGGCGTGATCGAGCTGACCGCCTTCCTCGCCGAACCTGTCGCCGCGGCCGAACGGGCCGGCCGACAGCAGACGGCCGTCCGGGAAACGGCGGTGCCGAAGCAGCGGTCGTGAGCGCCCCGTTCCTGGCCGGCGTGGTCGCCGGCTACGGGATCGCGGTGCCGGTCGGCGCGATCGGGGCGCTGATCGCGGGGCTGAGCGCGCGCACGTCGCTGCGGGTCGGTGCGGCGGCCGGGATGGGCGCGGCCACGGCGGACGGGATCTACGCCACCGTCGCGGTGGCCGGGGGAGCCGCCGTCGCCGGGATGATCGCGCCGATCGCCGGGCCGCTGCGCTGGGCCGGCGCGGTGGTGCTGCTGGCGCTGGCCGGGTGGACCGCCTGGGGCGCGATCCGCGGGCCGGGTTCCGGTGCGCGCGACGAGCGGCCGACCACGGCGTGGCGGGCGTACGCCGGGATTCTGGGGCTCACCCTGCTCAACCCGGCCACGGTGATCTATTTCGCGGCGCTGGTGCTGGGTAACGGGGGTGCCGGGGGCGGGATCTGGTTCGTGCTGGGTGCGTTCCTCGCGTCGGCCAGCTGGCAACTGCTGATCGCCGGGGGCGGCTCGCTGATCGGGCGGCTGCTGACCGGGCCGAGGGGGCGGCTGGTGACGGCGTTGACGTCGAGCGCGGTGATCGCGGTGCTGGCGGTCCGGCTGCTCCTGGACGCCTGACGAATCGGATGTGTCGCTGAGGCCATCGGCTCGTGGAGCCGGTGGCCTCTCGTCGTGGGATGCCGTCGCGAGCGGGTGGCGAAGGCCGCGAGGAGCGGGACCGGGCTGGGGAGCGCTCATGGGCGCTGCGCCGGGATTCAGCCCGGCGGTCGCCGGGCGGTCCGTCAGTGGTGGCGGCCTCGCGGGCAGCCACGGGCGGGGATGGTGCGCCTGGGGCGGGGCAGGCGTACGAAAGCGTGGTTCAAAGGTGTTTGGCGGCCTCGCGGACGGACAGCGGTGACAGGCGGGCGGACTCGGCGGTGAGGCGGGCGCGGACGGCCGCCGGGCCGGTGCGGGCACAGTGGCGCGGGGCCCAGCCGATCGCCTCACGGGCGAGGCCGCTCCAGCAGCGTCTCGGGAAGCCTGTCCGTCATGCCCGGGATCCTGCCACCGTAGTGTGACAGGAATGGCGGAACGAGCGGCGGCCGGCGGCGGCAAATGGGTGGACGTCGCCCCGGAGCGGCTGCCGCGCTGGCTGGAGAATTTCGCCGGCCGGCACGGGGCCTACCGGGAGAACGGGCTGGTGCTGGTCGCGGCGGACGGCGCGGAGGCGACGCTGCACGCGCCGCCCGGGGTGGCGGATCCCGGGAGTGTGACGGAGCTCATCCGCGAGGCGCGGGCGCCGCGCCGGCTGGGGCTGCTGCTGGCCCGCAAGGGCGCGGTCGCGGTCGGAGTGGCGGACGGGACCGAGCTGGTCGCCTCCAAGGTGGACACCCACTATGTGCAGGGCCGGACAGCGGCCGGCGGCTGGTCGCAGCAGCGCTTCGCCCGCCGCCGGGACAACCAGGCCAAGGCGGCGGCCGCCGACGGTGCCGGGATCGTGGGCCGGTTGCTGCTTCCCGAGGTACGCGCGATCGCCGCGCTGGTCACCGGCGGCGACCGGGCGGCTGTCGACGCGATCCTGGCCGACCGTGCGCTGGCGCCGGTGGCAGCGCTGCGCGCCGGACGGTTGCTGGAGGTCCCGGAGCCGCGGCACGCCGTGCTGGTCGCGGCGGTGGCGATGGCCCGCGCGGTACCCGTCCTGATCCGCGAGCCCTGACGGATCCGGCCGCCGTGCGGTATCCGTCGGATCCGCGAGCCGTGACGGATCCGGCCGCCGTCCCGCGCCAGGTGCGGGTCGGCGGCCGGATGTCTCTGGGCCGGAGCGGTCAGTCGCCCTCGTTCACCGCGCCCGGCGCGAACGTGTCGCACCGGGTCGGGTCGCCCGAGTCGTAGCCGGTCCGGAACCACTTCTGCCGGTCCGCGGACGTGCCGTGGGTGAACTCCTTCGGGTTGACCGTACCGCCGCCACGCTGCTGCAGGGTGTCGTCACCGATCTGCCCGGCGGTCTGGATGCCCTCCTGGATGTCCTGGTCGGTCAGGCTCTTGAAGATCTTGTTGCCCTTGGCGTCGGTGGTGCCGGTCGCGCCCTTCGCCCAGGCCCCGGCGTAGCAGTCGGCCTGCAGCTCCAGCCGGACCGACTGCAGGTTGGCCGAGTCCGGATCGGACTGTTGCGCCTGCCGCATCTTGGCCTCGGTGCCGAGCAGGTCCTGCACGTGGTGACCGTACTCGTGGGCGAGCACGTACGGCTGGGCGAACTCGCCCGGCGCGCCCAGCTCCTTGGCCAGCTGCTGATAGAAGGTCAGGTCGATGTAGACCTTGTTGTCGGCCGGGCAGTAGAACGGGCCAACACCGGAGTCGGCGGCGCCGCAGCCGGTGTTCACCCGGTTCGCGAAGATCTTCGTGACCGACTTCTGGTACTGCTTGTCGAAGGCCTTGGGCAGCTCGGTGGCCCAGTACGCCTGGATGGAGTTGATGTAGAGCACGTTCCGGCAGTCCAGCTGCTTGGTCGCGTCCCCCTGCTTGCACTCGTTGGTGATGTTGGTGTTGTCGCTGTTCGACGAGCCGCCGCCACCACCCAGGTTGTTCACCCCGAAGTAGCCACCGACCAGCACCAGCAGCACGGTGATGATGATCCCGGTGAGGCCGCCGCCACCAATCGGGATGGGCAGGCCGCCGAAGCCGCCTCCGCCGCCGCCCGATCCGCGGGCGTCCTCCACCTGACTGGTGTCGATCTCGGCGTTCTCATTGAGTTCCATGCCGTCCTCCTGCGCCACGGTTGCACCGCGTGTACCCGATGATCTTGCTGCCTAATCGGTTGGGAGGTGCTCCCGCCACCCGGGTAGTATGGCCCGGTGCTGCTCCGCGAAGGCTGACCTGCCGATTTCCCAGTTGCGCCCCGAGTCAGCCCGATCCCCGAGAGCGAGAAGCCTTTAATGATCACCGCCACCGGACTGGAACTCCGCGCCGGCGCGCGCATCCTGCTGTCCCCGACCACCCTGCGGGTGCAGCCCGGCGACCGGATCGGCCTGGTCGGCCGCAACGGTGCCGGCAAGACCACCACGCTGAAGGTGCTGGCCGGCGAGGGGATGCCCTACGCCGGTCAGGTCGAGCGGACCAGTGAGATCGGCTACCTCCCGCAGGACCCGCGCACCGGCGACCTGAACGTGACGGGTCGCGACCGGGTGCTCTCCGCCCGCGGGCTGGACAGCCTCCTCGCCGAGATGCAGAAACTCGAGATCCAGCTGGAGGAGAGCACCGACGAGAAACTCGTCCGGCGCTACGGTCAGCTGGAGGACCAGTTCGCCGCGCTCGGTGGCTACGGCGCCGAGGCCGAGGCCGCCCGCATCTGTGCGAACCTCGGCCTGCCGGACCGCGCGCTGGCGCAGACCATCGGCACCCTCTCCGGCGGTCAGCGCCGCCGCATCGAGCTGGCCCGCATCCTGTTCGCCAACTCCGGGCAGAACGGCAAGGGCATCCTGCTGCTCGACGAGCCGACCAACCACCTCGACCAGGACTCGATCGCCTGGCTGCGGGGGTACATGGCGCAGCACAAGGGCGGCCTCATCGTGATCAGCCACGACGTCGAGCTGCTCGACGCCGCGGTCAACAAGGTGTGGTACCTCGACGCCAACCGCGCGGTCGTCGACATGTACAACATGGGCTGGAAGACGTACCTGGAGGCGCGGGAGACCGACGAGCGCCGCCGCCGCCGGGAGCGGGCCAACGCGGAGAAGAAGGCCGGCGCCCTGCTGGCCCAGGCCGACAAGATGCGGGCCAAGGCCACCAAGACGGTCGCCGCGCAGAACATGGCGAAGCGGGCCGAGAAGCTGCTCGGTGGCCTGGAAGAGGTCCGCTCCTCCGACAAGGTGGCGAAAGTCCGGTTCCCCAGCCCCGCCCCGTGCGGCAAGACGCCGCTGACGGCGCACGGGCTGTCGAAATCGTACGGGTCGCTGGAGATCTTCGCGGACGTGGACGTGGCGGTGGACCGCGGTTCCCGGGTCGCCATCCTGGGCCTCAACGGCGCCGGCAAGACCACGCTGCTGCGCATCCTCGGCGGCCTGCTGGAGTCCGACACCGGCGAGGTGCGCCCGGGGCACGGGCTGCGGCTGGGCTACTACGCGCAGGAGCACGAGACACTGGACGTGGACCGGTCGATCCTGGACCACATGCGCAGTGCCGCCTCCGAGCAGACCGACACCGAACTGCGCAAGATCCTGGGCGCGTTCCTGTTCTCCGGCGACGACGTGGACAAGCCGGCCGGGGTGCTCTCCGGCGGGGAGAAGACCCGGCTGGCGCTGGCCACCCTGGTCTGCTCGGGCGCCAACGTGCTGCTGCTCGACGAGCCGACGAACAACCTCGACCCGGTCAGCCGGGAGCAGGTGCTCGACGCGATCGCCAACTATCCGGGCGCCATCGTGCTGGTCACCCACGACGCCGGCTGTGTGCAGGCGCTCAAGCCGGACCGGGCGATCCTGCTGCCGGACGGCGACGAGGACGCGTGGAGCGACGACCTGCTGGAGCTCGTCGAGCTGGCCTAGCCCGCACCCTGGGGAGCGCGGCGCGGAGATCCAGGATCATCGGCATCGTCAGTTGTCAACTGGTGCCCACACAGACAGTGCGATGTTCGGGCGTTTGCGGGCAGGTCGGACTTGCTCCCGTACGCGCCCGACGTCCCGCACAGGGTGTGCACAGTCGGTGCACAGGCTGGTCGGGCGGTACCCGGCGGGTGCCCCTCGATCGAGTGTTTCTGCAGGTGATCGATGGTCTTGGTGAGCCTGGCGGTGCGCCGTCGACGCGCCGGAAATACCGCTCCAGGCGACGTCAGCAAACTGTCTGACATTGATGCACTTGGTAACCGTCAAGTTCCTGACAGTAATAAATGGGCACGTTCTTCGACGCGAGATGCCTGGCGCATGATCGTTGGAGGCGGTGTAATAGGTGGGACCGTATCTGACCGCACTGTCTGCGACGTGAGGATTCAAGATGGCAGCCACTGGCACAGCTACCAGTACTGAGAAGGGTCGTCGAATCGTCGGTAGCGAGCGGCAGTCGCTCGCCAAGGACCTGGTGAAGCGTTACACCTCGGGCGAGAGCATCCGGGCGCTCGCCGCTTCCACCGGCCGTTCCTATGGATTCGTCCACCGCGTGCTCACCGAGTCCGGCGTGCAGTTGCGCCAGCGTGGCGGCGCCCGCCGTCGCAAGAAGGCGTGACGTCCGACAACGCCGGGCCGGTATCCGCGGAAGCTACCGACGAGGTAGGCGTTCGCTACGAACAGGCCGGGCCGGTCGCAACGGTGACGTTGTGCCGGCCCGACGTTCTCAATGCACAGACTCCGGCCATGTGGGCGGAGCTCGGCGACATTTCCCGGAAATTGCCCGGCGACGTCCGCGTCGTCATTGTGCGAGCCGAAGGCCGCGCGTTTTCCGCTGGCCTGGATCTGTCAGTCGCCCGTGGCGACGGCGATTCTTCACTGGCTCGTCTGGCACAGTTGTCCGCCGCCGAGACCGCCGATCGGATCGCGGGCTTCCAGGCCGCGTTCACCTGGTTGCGCAGTCCGTCCATCGTGTCCATAGCGGCGGTGCAGGGCCATGCGATAGGCGCCGGGTTCCAACTCGCACTGAACTGCGACATGCGTGTTCTCGCCGATGACGCACGATTCTCCATGGCGGAGGTCACTCTCGGTCTGGTGCCCGACCTGGGCGGGACGAAACGGCTCACCGAGCTGGTCGGGCCGTCCCGGGCGCTGGAGATCTGTGTGACCGGCCGGCGGATCCCGGCCGACGAGGCCGATCGGCTGGGCCTGGCCACCGCTGTGGTGCCGCGGGCCGAGCTGGACGCGGCGGTCGCCGACCTGACCGCCGCCATCCTGGCCGGTGACCCGGGCGCGGTGGCCGAGATCAAGGGCCTGCTGGCCGGGGCGCTCGGCCGTTCCTACCCGGATCAGGACCGCGCCGAGCGGGAGGCACAGACCCGCCGGCTCGCCGAGTTGCTGGGCAGCGGGGAATAAGGAATAGCGGCCCCACCTCTCGGGTTGTCGTAGTCGCCGCGACACCCGGGAGGTGCGGAACCAGATGAGCATGACCAGCTGGAACATGCTGCGGTCGATCCAGAGCGCCGACAAGGTGGCGAAACATCAGGTCAAGCCGGGGACCACCCGGCGGATCGTGACGTTCGCCGAGCCGTACCGGCGCGACATCGCGGTGTTCCTGCTCGCCGTGGTCTTCGACGCCGCGATCGGGGTGGCCACCCCGCTGCTGGCCGGCGACGTGGTGAACACGATCACCCGCGGTGGCAGCGAGGCGGCCGCCACCGTGATCCGGATCGCCCTGTTCATCGCCGGGCTGGCGATCGCCGACGCGCTGCTGTCCCTGGCCCAGCGGTGGTACTCGGCGCGGATCGGCGAGGGGATCATCCTCGACCTGCGTACCCGGGTCTACGACCACGTGCAGCGGATGCCGTTGCAGTTCTTCACCCGGACCCAGACCGGCGCCCTGGTCAGCCGGCTCAACAACGACGTGGTCGGCGCGCAGCGGGCGTTCACCTCGACGCTGTCCGGGGTGCTCAGCAACGTCATCCAGCTGGTGCTCACCGCCGCGGTGATGTTCACCCTGTCCTGGCCGATCACCGTGCTGTCGCTGCTGCTCCTGCCGGTCTTCATCATCCCGGCGCGGCGCGTCGGCGCCCGGCTCGCCGAGATCACCCGGGAGTCGTACAACCTCGACGCCACGATGAACGCGACGATGACCGAGCGGTTCAACGTCTCCGGCGCGCTGCTGGTCAAGCTGTTCGGCAGGCCCGACGCGGAGGCCGCCCGGTTCGGCGAGCGAGCCGCGCGGGTCCGGGACATCGGCGTGCAACAGGCGATGTTCTCCCGCACCTTCTTCGTCGCGATGCTGCTGGTCGCGTCGCTGGCGCAGGCGCTGACGTACGGCCTGGGCGGCTGGCTCGCCGTCCGTGGCGACGTCTCGGCCGGCACCGTCGTCACCCTGGCGCTGCTGCTCACCCGGCTCTACGGCCCGCTGACCGCGCTCAGCAACGTCCGGGTCGACGTGATGAGCGCGCTGGTCTCCTTCGACCGGGTCTTCGAGGTGCTCGACCTGGCACCGGGCATCGCCGAGCAACCGGACGCCACCCCGATCCCGGCGGGCGCCGGCCGGATCGAGTTCCGCGACGTGCGGTTCCGTTACCCGAGCGCGTCCGAGGTCTCGCTGGCCACCCTGGAGGACGTCAGCACGCTGGACCGGACCGAGAACACGCCGGTCCTGCACGGCGTCGACTTCACCGTCGAGCCGGGGCAGCTGGTCGCGCTGGTCGGCCCGTCCGGCGCCGGCAAGTCGACGACCTCGATGCTGGTCTCCCGGATCTACGACGTCACCGGCGGCGCGGTGCTGGTCGGTGGTGTCGACGTGCGGGACGCGACGCTCGACTCGCTGCGCGACACGGTCGGCGTGGTCACCCAGGACTCGCACCTGTTCCACGAGACCATCAAGGAGAATCTACGGTACGCCCGGCCCGCCGCCACCGAGGACGAGATGTGGGCGGCCCTGGACGGCGCGCAGGTCGGTGACCTGGTCCGGGCGTTGCCGGACGGCCTGGACACGGTGGTGGGGGAGCGCGGCTACCGCTTCTCCGGCGGGGAGAAGCAGCGCATCGCGATCGCCCGGCTGCTGCTCAAGCAGCCGTCGATCGTGATCCTCGACGAGGCCACCGCACACCTGGACAGCGAGTCCGAGGCGGCGGTGCAGCGGGCCCTGTCGGTGGCCCTGGAGAATCGGACGGCGCTGGTCATCGCGCACCGGCTGTCGACCATCCGGGAGGCCGACCAGATCCTGGTGCTCGACCGCGGCCGGGTGGTGGAGCGCGGCACGCACGAGTCGCTGGTCGCGGCCGGCGGGCTGTACGCCGACCTGTACCGCACCCAGTTCGCCGCGGCGTCACCGGCGTCCCCGCCGTTCGCCGACGACGACGTCGAGATCGTCACGGTGCCGGCCGGGACCGTGGAGCCGTAGCGGCCTCCCGCAGGGCGGTGAACTCGCGGATCAGGTCGGGGAGCTGGAAGTGGGCGTTCAGGCCGCTGGGGTTCGGCAGCACCCAGACCGGGACGCCACCCACCTCGTCCGGCTGCGGGCCGATCCTGGCCCGGGGACGGGCGAAGGCGGTCCGGTAGGCGGTGACACCCAGCACGGCCAGGAAACGGGGCTGCTCGCGGCGTACCAAAGCAGTCAGCACCTGGCCCCCGGCGGTCAGCTCGCCGGGGGAGAGCTCGTCGGCGCGGGCCGTGGCCCGCGCGACGACGTTGGTGATGCCGAGACCGAGCGCGGGCAGCAGGTGCTGCTCGGCCGGGCGCAGCAGGCGGTCGGTGAAGCCGGCGCCGTGCAGCGTCGGCCAGAACCGGTTGCCCGGCCGGGCGAAGTGGTGGCCGGTCGCGGCCGAGTAGAGACTCGGGTTGATCCCGGAGAAGAGCACCCGCAGGTCCGGACCGATCAGGTCGGGGATGGTCCGGCCGACGGCCGCGGCGACCTCCGCGGCGCTCGGCTTCACAGGGTGCGCAGCGCGCCGCCGTCGATCGGCACGACGCAGCCCGTCACGTAGCCCGCGGCGGGGGAGAGCAGGAACGCCGCCACCCGGCCGAACTCCGGCGGCTCGCCGATCCGCCGCACCGGGATCGCCGCCGACACCTCGGCCGCCGCCGTCGCCGGGTCGCCGGTGGCCTGGAAGAGCTCCCGGTTCCGGTCGGTCATGAAGCGGCCGGGCAGCAGGCCCAGCACCCGGATGCCGCGCGGACCGTACTCGTCGGCCATGTCCTTGGCGGCCATCGCCAGGCCGGGGCGCAGCCCGCTGGAGATGCCCAGCCCGGACAGCGGCGTCTTCACCGACGTGGAGAGCACCAGGCCGATCGCGCCACCCTCGGGCAGTGCCGCAGCGAACGTGCGGGCCGCCCGGATCGACCCCAGGAAGACCGTCTCGAACGCGGCCCGCCACTGGTCGTCGCTCATGCTGCCGGCCGTGCCCGGCGTGGGGCCGCCCACCGAGATCAGCGCGCCGTCCAGCCGGCCGAACCGCTCGGTGGCGACGTCCACCAGCTCACGCGGGGTGCCGGGGTCGGCCAGGTCGGCGGTCACCCCGGCGACCCGCGGCCCGCCGCCGAGCTCGGCCACCGCGTCGGCGACCTTGTCACCGTCGCGAGAGGAGATCACCACCCGGGCACCGTCGGCGACGAGGGCCTGCGCGGTGGCGAAGCCGAGTCCGCGCGAGGCGCCGGTGAGGATGAAGACGCGATCAGCCAGCCCGAGATCCATGCGACCTATCTTCCCAGAGCGGCGGCGGTGGCCGCGTCCGCCGGGAGGAACGCCTCGATCGCCAGCTCGGAGAGGGTCACGTCGCGCGGGGTGCCGAGGACCGAGGTGATGCTGAAGAAGTTCAGTCCGGCGTACCGCAGCGGAACCACGACACCGTCCGCCCCGCCGGTCAGCTCGCCACCCGGGTACTCGCTCATCTCCGCGTGCAGCTCGCGCAGCACCGGGTCGCCGGTCGCGGTCGCCTGCCGGTCCAGGCGGTGCAGCAGGTGGGTGCGCCACTCGGCGAGGTTCTCGGTCCGGGGCGCCAGGCCACGCGGATGCAGCGCCAGCCGCAGCACGTTGACCGGTGGCTCCAGCAGCTCGGGCGCGCAGTCCCCGGTGAACCGGCTGATCGCGTCGTTGGCGTCCACCATGGTCCAGTGCCTGTCGATCAGCACCGCCGGGCAGGGCCCGTGCCCGGCCAGCACCTGCCGCAGGCCGGACAGCACCACCGCGAGTGGCGGACCGTCCAGGTCGGACTCCGAGTAGGCGGGCGCGAAACCGCCGGCCAGCAGCAGCTCATTGCGCTGGCGCAACGGCACGTCGAGCTCCTCGGCCAGCCGCAGGATCATCTCCCGGGTCGGCCGTGACCGCCCGGTCTCCACGAAGGACAGGTGCCGGGCCGAGACGCCCGCCCGGCCGGAGAGGTCCAGCTGGCTCAGCCGCCGCTCGTCCCGCCAACTCCGCAACAGCTGTCCCACAGCGCTCATGGTGGCCAGATTAGGCGGCCGGCCGGGGCAGCGGCATTACCCCTGAGGTAATCGCCGGGATTACCCCGCGGCGGCAGGCTGAGTCCCGTCAGCGAGACACACCGATGAGGGGACGAGACGATGAGCGACTTCGACACCATGGTCGACCGGTACCTGGCGGTCTGGAACGAGACCGACGAGGCCGCCCGGCAGGCGGCGATCGCCGACCTGTTCGCCGAGGAGGTGCGCTATGTCGACCCGATCGCCGCGGTCCGGGGCCGGGAGCAGCTGAGCGGGCTGATCGGCGCGGTGCAGCAGCAGTTCCCGGGGCTGGTGTTCGGGCCGGGCGGGACCGTCGACGCGCACCACGACCAGGTGCGGTTCACCTGGCACCTGGGCCGGCCCGGGGAGGAGCCGCTGGTGATCGGATTCGACGTGGCCGAGCGGGACGACGCCGGGCGGATTCACCAGGTGCTCGGCTTCATCGACAAGGCCCCGGCGGCCTGATGCCGCGTGCCGGCTGGTCGTCACGGTTGTCTCGGGGGACTGGAGGGCACCGTGAGGACCAGCTGGGTGCGGGCTGGCTGGCTGTCACGGTTGTCTCGGGGGACTGGAGGGGACCGTGAGGACCAGCCGGGGGCGGTCAGTGGCGGCGGACCGCGTCCTCCACCAGGTCCAGCACGCGGGCCAGGTCGCCCGGCGGCCGGCCGGTGGCCAGGTGCAGCACCAGGCCGTCATAGGCCAGCTCGAGGAACTGGGTGAGCACGTCGACCGGGACGTCCTTGCGCAGCACGCCGGCCTCGCCCTGCCGCTGCAGCCGCTCGCGGGTGGCGTCGGCGATGGCGGCCGAGCGCTGCGCCCACCGCTTGGCGAACGCCGGGTCGGTGCGCAGCCGGTGGGAGACCTCGAGCTGGGTGCCGAGCCAGCCGGCGGTGTCGCCGTCGCTGGTGCCGGCCCGATCGAGCAGGTCGCGCATCACCTGCACCAGGCCATTGCGGGTGACGGTCGCCACCATGGTCGCCGCGTCGTCCTCGGCGACGGCGAGGAACAGCGACTCCTTGTCACGAAAATGGTGGAAAATCGCGCCCCGGGACATGCCCGTCGCCTCCTCCAGGCGGCGGACCGTGGCCCCCTCGTAGCCGAACCGCGCGAAACAGCCGCGGGCCGCCGTGAGGATCTCGTGGCGGCGGGCGTCGAGCTGGTCCTGGCTTACCCTGGGCACGCCGCTGATCGTGTCATGTGGCCCCGCGTTCTTGCAATCCGTACGTACGGCTTTTTAAGCCACGATCGGATGATGCGAAATGCGTCAAGCTTTCCGCTCTTTGTTTACAGTCCTGGACTGTTCGCTGCGGTCACCGCTCACGTAAAGTGCCCGCGTGCCTCTAGTCTTCCTCGCCCTGGACGACACCCTGCTCGATCGCAGCGGTGCGTACCGGTTGTGGGCTAAAGGCTTCCTCGACGAGATCGGCGCATCGCAAGATGATCTTGACTGGTTGGTCGCCGTGGACGCCGACGGCCTGACCTCCCGGTGGGACCTCGCCGACCAGATCCGGGACCGCTACCAGCTACGAGTCCCGGCCATCGATCTGGTCGACGAGCTCCACGAGGGCCCGCTCGCCTTCGAGCGCCTCGATCCGATGGTGGGCTGCGCGCTGGAGATCGCCGCCGACGCCGGGCTGGTGCCGGTGGTGGTCACCAACGGCGCCGCCGAGCAGTGCGAGGGCCGGATCCGGCGGACCGGGCTGGACCGCTATGTCGCCGACTGGGTGATCTCGGAGCAGGCCGGGGTGAGCAAACCGAACCCGCGGATCTTCGCGCTCGCCGCGCAGCGGGTCCGGATGCGGCTGGCCGGCGCCTGGGTGGTCGGTGACAGTCCGGAGGCCGACATCGGCGGGGCGGCGGCGATGGGGCTGCCCAGCGTCTGGCTGCACCGCGGGCGGGAGTGGATGGACACCCGATTCGCCCCGACGCGGGTGGTCGGCAACGTGATCCAGGGGATCTCGGCCATCATGGCGAGCCGCTGACGCGTACCGAAAATCGGTTGCGCCTCCCGCGAGGGTGGGAAAGAGTCGTGCACGCAACGCACTGGCGGCCCGGTATCGGGCCGCACGAGAGAGAAGGGGGTGGCCATCGGATGGCTGTCTTTGTCATGCCCGCAGTCCTGGCATCCCCGACAACTTCTTTCTCCGAGGAGACCCTCCAGTGCGAGAGCACGACTCCTACGGCCCGGCGACCATGCGCCGCGGCCGTCGCAAGTTCGACGACGACGAGTCCGATTTTGTGAAACGCGGCCGGCTGGAGCCGGCCCTGCACGAGGACCCCGACCTGCCCGAGGTCGGTGACCGCTGGTCCACCTGGGACGGCGCGCTGCACGGCCCGGAACCCCGACCCGATTGGGTACGCACCGAGCACGGCGCCGTCGACTCCGAGCTGGGTGTGCTCAAGACCGGTAAGGAAGCGGACGTCTTCCTGGTCCGGCGCTGGCTGCCCGGCACCGGCGCGACCAGCATGATCGCCGCGAAACGGTACCGGGACGGCGAGCACCGGATGTTCCACCGGGACGCCGGCTATCTCGAGGGCCGCCGGGTGCGCCGGTCCCGCGAGATGCGGGCCATGACGAACCGCACCACGTTCGGCAAGCAGGTGATCGCCGGGCAGTGGGCGGCCGCCGAGTTCGACGCGCTCGGCCGGCTCTGGCAGATCGGCCAGGAGAGCGGGCTGGTCCGGGTGCCGTACCCGGTGCAGCTGATCGGCACCGAGGTGATGCTGGAGTTCGTCGGCGACTGGGAGACCGGCGAGGCGGCGCCCCGGCTGGCGCAGCTGCGGTCCGGCGACGAGCAGCTCGAGGACCTGTGGCGGCAGATGACCGACGCGCTGTCGGTGCTGGCCCGGGCCCAGGTGGCGCACGGGGACCTGTCGCCGTACAACACGCTGGTGCACGAGGGGCGGCTGGTGCTGATCGACCTGCCGCAGATCGTCGACGTGGTCGCCAATCCGCGCGGGGCCGAGTTCATCGCCCGGGACGTGACCAACGTGGCGAGCTGGTTCCGTGCCCGGGGGCTGGCCGTCGACGCGGAGGAGCTGATCGACCGGCTGCTGTTCGAGGCGGGTCTGCGATGAGAGGCGGCCCGCGATGAGAGGCGGCCCGCGATGAGAGGCGGCCCGCGATGAGACGCCCGTGCCGGCCCCGCCGTGGGCTGAGCGGATCCCCGCTGCGCGGTGGCCGCCGCTCCGCCGCCCGCCCGCGTCCCGGGCGCCCCGGTCGGCGCTGACCGGCACCGACTCGGATCGCGGCCGCCGTCCGCACGGCGGCCGCGACCGGGTCACTGCAGGTAGTTCTCCACCTCGCTGACGGCGTGGGCCCGCTCCGCGTCCGGGTCGTTCCCCACGTCGCGGGCGGCCCGGCGCCGGCGCAGCAGGTCCCAGCACTGGTCGAGGGCCTCCTCGAGATCCTTGAGGCGGGCATGCTCCTCGGTGGAGGAGATCTTGCCCTCGCTCAGCTGCTGGCGCAGCTGGTGCTCCTCCTCGACCAGGCCGTGAATGCGGCTCAGCACACTGTTGTCATCCATCCCCGAAGCTTATGCACCACGCGGCCCGCACCCGGTAGGCGGCCACGTGTCCGTCGTCGCATCCGCCCGCTCGCCGGACTTGATCGACTCGCTTAGATTCAGCCGGGTGGCTACGGGATGGATGCGGCGGCTGCGCCAGGTGACCGGGGATCGCGCCGGTCTGGCGCAGCGCGCGCTGGAGACGGTCGGCAGGGCGGAGCGGGCGTCCGCGGCCGGCGACCGGGAGGCGGCGCGGCAGCTCGGTGAGACGGCGGTGACCGAGCTGCGGTCACTGGTCGCCTCCGGTGTGCGGGAGGCCGGGTCCGGGCTGGTGCGGGCGCTGCTCAACCAGTCGGAATACCTCCGGCTGCTGTCCCGGCACGCCGAGGCGGTGGCGGCCGCCGACGAGGCGGTGAGCCTGGCCTGGGCCGATCCGGGGCGCCCCCGCGCGCTGGCCCTCGCCCTGGCCACGCTGGCCGCCCGGCTGCTGGCGGCGGACCGCCCGGCGGACGGGTCGGAGGCGGCCCGGCAGGCGCTGGCGATCGGCGGGGTGCAGCCGGACGCGGAACTGGCCCAGGTGCTGGTCACGCTGGCGGCCATGCTGGCCGAGGCCGGTGAGCACGAGGCGGCGCTGGCGCCGAGCGAGCGCGCGGCCGGGATGTGGCGGGTGCTGGCGGCCGGGAACGATCGGGAGAGCCGGTTCCGGCTCGGGCAGGCGCTCGCCGGGCACGCCGGCCGGCTGTACGCGGCCGGCCACTGGGCGGACGCGATCGAGTTCAGCGCCGAGGCGGTGGCGATCCGCCGGGGCCTGGCCGGGGAGTCACCGGAGACGCTAGCGCTCGGGCTGACCGATCACGCGATGATGCTCCGCCGGGTGGGCCGCGAGCAGGAGGCCCGGGCGGCCGCGGCCGAGGCGGCGAGCCTGGCACCGGTGGCCGGAACGGGCGACGGCCCCGCCGGAGAACCAGGCGGGGCCGTCGACTGCTGCTGAGGATCAGCCGCGGAGCATCTTGCGGAGCACGTACTGCAGGATGCCGCCGTTGCGGTAGTAGTCCGCCTCACCGGGGGTGTCGATCCGGACGACGGCGTCGAACTCGACGCCGGTGTCCGTGGTGACCTTGACGGTGCGCGGGGTGGTGCCGTCGTTGAGCGCGGTGACACCGGTGAACGAGAACGTCTCGGTGCCGGTCAGGCCCAGCGACTCGGCGTTCTGTCCCTGCGGGAACTGCAGCGGCAGCACGCCCATGCCGATCAGGTTGGAGCGGTGGATGCGCTCGTAGCTCTCGGCGATGACCGCGCGGACGCCGAGGAGCATGGTGCCCTTGGCGGCCCAGTCGCGGGACGAGCCGGAGCCGTACTCCTTGCCGGCCAGGATGACCAGCGGGACGCCGGCCTCCTTGTAGGCGACCGAGGCGTCGTAGATGGTGGTCTGCTCACCGGTCAGGTGGTTGACGGTGAAGCCACCCTCGACGCCCGGGACCAGCTGGTTGCGCAGCCGGATGTTGGCGAACGTGCCGCGGATCATCACCTCGTGGTTGCCGCGGCGCGAGCCGTAGCTGTTGAACTCGGCGCGCGGGACGCCGTGCTCGGTGAGGTACTTGCCGGCCGGGGAGTCCGCCTTGATCGAGCTGGCCGGGGAGATGTGGTCGGTGGTGACCGAGTCGCCCAGCTTGGCCAGGACCCGCGCGCCGGTGATGTCGGCGACCGGGGCCGGCTCGGCGGCCATGCCCTCGAAGTACGGGGGCTTGCGCACGTAGGTGGAGTCACCGGACCAGGCGAACGTGTCACCGGTCGGGGTGGGCAGCGACTGCCACTGCTGGTCGCCGGCGAAGACGTCCTGGTACGCCGTGGAGAAGCCCTCGGCGCCGATGGCCTGCGCGATGACCTCGTCGATCTCCTGCGCGGACGGCCAGATGTCGTTGAGGTAGACCGGCTTGCCGTCCGACCCGGTGCCGAGCGGCTCGGTGGTGATGTCGATGTCCATCGAGCCGGCCAGGGCGTACGCCACGACCAGCGGCGGGGACGCCAGGTAGTTCATCTTGACGTCCGGGTTGATCCGGCCCTCGAAGTTCCGGTTGCCGGAGAGGACGCTGACCGCTGTCAGGTCGTTCTCGTTGATCGCGGCCGAGACCTCCTCGGGCAGCGGGCCCGAGTTGCCGATGCAGGTGGTGCAGCCGTAGCCGACCAGGTTGAAACCGATCTTGTCCAGGTACGGCGTCAGGCCGGCCCGGTCGTAGTAGTCGGAGACGACCTTGGAGCCCGGGGCGAGGGTGGTCTTGACCCACGGCTTGCGGGTCAGGCCCTTCTCGACGGCCTTCTTCGCGAGCAGCGCCGCGCCGATCATGACCTGCGGGTTCGACGTGTTGGTGCAGGACGTGATGGCGGCGATGACGACGGCGCCGTGGTCCAGCTCGTACGTCACGCCGTCGTCGCCCTTGACCACCGTCGGCTTGGACGTGCGACCGGCGGCACCCAGGGCGGCGCTGAACGCGTGCGGCTTGTCGGCCTCGTCGTCCACGCCGTTGGCGGGCGAGTCGGAGGCCGGGAAGGACTCCTCGCTGGCCTCGTCGGCGTGACCGTGCGGCGCGGCGTAGTTCGGCAGCACCTCGCGGAACGCGGACTTGGCCTCGCTGAGCAGCACCCGGTCCTGCGGGCGCTTCGGGCCGGCCAGCGACGGGACGATGGTCGACAGGTCGAGCTCGAGCTTCTCCGAGTAGTCCGGCTCGGCGTTCGGGTCGAGCCACAGGCCCTGCCGCTTCGCGTACGCCTCGACCAGCGCCACCTGCTGCTCGGTACGCCCGGTCAGCTTGAGGTAGTCGATGGTCTGCGAGTCGATCGGGAAGATCGCGACGGTCGAGCCGTACTCCGGCGACATGTTGCCGATGGTGGCCCGGTTCGCCAGCGGGACCGCGCTCACGCCGGGGCCGTAGAACTCGACGAACTTGCTGACCACGCCGTGCTTGCGCAGCATCTCGGTGATGGTCAGCACCAGGTCGGTGGCGGTGGTGCCGGCCGGCGCCTCGCCGGACAGCTTGAAACCGACCACGCGCGGGATCAGCATGCTGACCGGCTGGCCGAGCATCGCGGCCTCGGCCTCGATGCCGCCGACGCCCCAGCCCAGCACGCCCAGGCCGTTGACCATGGTGGTGTGCGAGTCGGTGCCGACAACGGTGTCCGGGTACGCCTGGCCGTTGCGCTCCATGATGGTGCGGGCCAGGTACTCGATGTTGACCTGGTGCACGATGCCGGTGCCCGGCGGGACGACCTTGAACTCGTTGAACGCGGTCTGGCCCCAGCGCAGGAACTGGTAGCGCTCCTTGTTCCGCTGGTACTCCAGCTCGACGTTGCGCTGGAAGGCGTCCTCGCGGCCGAACAGGTCGGCGATGACCGAGTGGTCGATGACCAGCTCGGCCGGGGCCAGCGGGTTGACCTTGGAGGCGTCGCCGCCCAGGTCCTTGACGGCCTCCCGCATGGTGGCCAGGTCGACCACGCAGGGGACGCCGGTGAAGTCCTGCATCAGCACCCGGGCCGGGGTGAACTGGATCTCCACGCTCGGGTCGGCGTTCTGGTCCCAGTTGCCGAGGGCGCGGATGTGGTCGGCGGTGATGTTCGCGCCGTCCTCCGTCCGGAGCAGGTTCTCCAGGAGGATCTTCAAGGAGTAGGGCAGCCGGTCGTGGCCCTCCACCTTGTCGATCGTGAAAATCTCGTAGCTCGCGTCTCCGACGCGCAGCTCGCTCTTCGCACCAAAGGTGTCGAGGCTGGCCACCGTCATCTCCTTCACACCCAGCGACTGGAAGTCAAGTCTTTCGCACCGAAAGGGCGACCTTCGGGTTAGGTAGGCCTAACTCTCGGTTGTGCCGTATCCCGTAAACCGTACGTCCGTCTTGCTAGCCCTCGCAAGGCGGGGTCCACGTGCTGATCCTTCCAGCCGGGACCGGTCCGGCGGGCCCGGGTTTGCCGTCGTCGATCGGTGGGAAATCATGCGCCCATGACTGCCACGGCGGATCAGGACCAGCTCACCGAGTTCTTCGGTCGCTACGGCACGGCCCTCACCACCGGCGACGTGGGAGTCATCGCGGGTTGCCACGCGCTGCCCGGGATGGTGGTCGCCGACTCGTACAGCTTCACGTTCAGCTCACCGGCGGCGGTGGCGTTGTCGTTCCTCGGGGCGGCTCCCACGTACCGGGATCAGCAGATCGTCGCGGCGCACGCGCAGATCCGCGACGTGCGGCGGATCTCGGCCGCCCTGTCGCTGGTCGAGGTGGAGTGGGAGTACCTGGACAGCAACGGCGCCGCGGTCCCCGGCGAGCGCTACCGCTACCTGATCCGCACCGGCGTGGACGGCCCGCTGATCACCACCGTCATCGCTTCCCGCTGAAAAACGTCACAGGCCGGTGCGACGATGTTGCCGTGACGGGTCCGCATTGGCTGATCGTGCACTACCACCGTCCCGACGGTGACTACTCGCAGTGGTCGCTGCACGTCTGGGGAGATGTCGCTCCCGGACAGCAGGTGGCCTTTCCGGGCGGGCAGCCGTTCGCCGGGGAGGACGCCTTCGGGCGCTTCGCCTGGGTGCGGCTCGCGCCCGGCGCGGCCACCGTCGGGTTCGTGGCGGTGCGGTCCGACGGCCTCAAGGACGTCGATCTCGACCGGACCGTCGACGTCCGGCAGCATCCGGAGATCTGGCTGACCTCCGGCGACCGCCGCGTGTCGCACACCGGTCCGTCCCGCGACCCGGACCCCGGCTTCGCCGTGCTCCATTACCGACGCCCGGACGGCGACTACTCCGGGTGGGGCCTGCACTTCTGGGAAAGCGTCCCCCGATCGGAGAAAACCGCTTGGGGTACGCCCTTGGCACCGTCCCACCTCGACGCGTTCGGCGCGGTGTTCCGCGTCCCGGTCGAGCCGGACGCCGTCGGCCTGCGCTACGTGCTGCACCGCGCCGAGGAGAAGGACCTCCCCGACGACCAGCGCCTCGACCTGACCGTCACCCGCGAGGTCTGGCTGCTGGCCGGCACCGTCGAGCCGGTCCACCCCGACCTGGGCACCCTCGGCCCGGAGCTGGACCCGGCCCGCGCCCTGGCCGTCTTCGTCGACCGCACCACCATCGCGCTGCCCGAGTGGTTCGCGGCCCGGGCCACCACCTTCGAGCTGCTCGGTGCCACCGGCCCGCTGGCGCTGACGCCGCGGCCGGGCGGGCTGTTCCAGGCGCAGAGCCGCCGCTTCCCGCACCTGCGGGCCTATCGCGCGTTCGCGGTGCGTGAGCTGGGCGACGCCGCGCTCGGTGACCTGCTGCGTGATCGGCTGCTGGTGGTGGGCCGGGCCACCGGCGGCGAGCTGACCGCGCGGACCGGGGTGCAGCTGGCCGGCGTGCTCGACGACCTCTACCTGGAGGCCGCCGACGCCGACCTGGGGCTGACCCTGGACGTCGACCGGCCGCAGCTGGCGGTCTGGGCGCCGACCGCCCGGTCGGTGGGGCTGGAGCTGTTCCGGGAGCCGGCCGACGAGCCGCGGCTGCTGCCGATGGATCGGGACGACCTCACCGGGGTGTGGTCCATTCCGGTCAAACGCAAGTGGCTCGGCCGTTACTACCGGTTCCGGGTGGAGGTGTGGCACCCGGCCGCGCAACGGATCGTGACGACCAGCGTGACCGATCCGTACTCGGTGTCGCTGGCTGCCGACTCCACCCACAGTCAGCTCGTCGACCTGCTCCAGGACCACCAGCCGCCGGGCTGGGACGAGATGGTGAAACCGCCGGCCGTCCCGCCGGCCCGGATGCAGATCGCCGAGGTCTCGGTCCGCGACTTCTCCATCTCCGACGCCTCGGTGCCGCCCGCGGAGCGCGGCACCTACCTGGCCTTCACCCGCACCGGCTCGGACGGCATGCGGCACCTGCGCTCGCTGGCCGAGGCCGGTCTCACCCACGTGCACCTGCTGCCGGTCAACGACTTCGCCACCGTCCCGGACCGCCGGGCCGATCAGGCGCAGCCGGCCTGCGACCTGGCGGCGTTCCCGCCGGAGTCGGCCGAGCAGCAGCGCGCTGTCGCGGCGGTCGCCGACCACGACGGCTACAACTGGGGTTACGACCCGTGGCACTGGACCACGCCGGAGGGCAGCTATGCCACCGACCCGGCGGGCAGCGCCCGGATCCTGCAGCTGCGCGAGGCCGTCGCCGCGCTGAACGCCGCGGGCCTGCGGGTGGTCCTCGACGTGGTCTACAACCACACCATGGGCGACGGCCTGGACAGGTTCAGCGTCCTGGACCGGATCGTCCCCGGCTATTACCACCGGCTGCTCGCCGACGGCAGCACCGCCGAGTCCACCTGCTGCCCGAACACCGCTCCCGAGCACATGATGATGGGCCGCCTGGTGATCGACTCGCTGGTCACCTGGGGACAGGCGTACAAGATCGACGGGTTCCGGTTCGACCTGATGGGACATCATCCGCGGGCCAACATCCTGGAGGCCCGGATCGCCCTCGACCACCGGGTCGAGCACGGCCGGGACATCTGCCTGTACGGCGAGGGCTGGAACTTCGGCGAGGTGGCGTACGACGCCCGTTTCGCCCAGGCCACCCAGGTCAACATGGCCGGTACCGGGATCGGGTCGTTCAACGACCGGCTGCGCGACGCGGCCCGCGGCGGTGGCGCGTTCGGCGACGACCCCGGGGTGCCCGGGTTCGCCACCGGGCTCGGCTCGCGGACGCCCGGCCTGGTGCACGACCGGATCAAGGTGGGGCTGGCCGGCGGGCTCGCGACGTTCCGGTTCGTCACCCACGACGGGGTGGAGCGCAGCGGCGCCCAGATCGACTACAACGGCTCGCCGTGCGGTTACGCGGCCTCGCCCGGCGAGACGGTCAACTACGTCGACGCGCACGACAACGAGATCCTGTACGACGCGATGGCGTTCAAGCTGCCACCCGGCACCCCGGCGGTGGACCGGGCCCGGATGCAGGTGCTGGCGCTGGCCCTCGTCGTGCTCGGGCAGGGCGCCGGCTTCGTGGCGCTGGGCAGCGAGCGGCTCCGCTCCAAGTCGCTGGACCGCAACTCGTTCAACTCCGGCGACTGGTTCAACCAGATCCGCTGGGATCCGGGCCAGGGCAACGGGTTCGGTGTGGGCCTGCCACCGTTCGCCGACAACGGCGACAAGTGGGATGTCGCGCGGCCACTGCTCGCCGACCCGGCGCTGGTCCCCGGCCCCGAGGTGATCAACCTGACCGCCGAGCGCTATCGGGAGCTGCTGCGCATCCGCCGCTCGTCACCGGTCTTCGGGCTGCCGACCGCCGACGAGGTCCAGCGCCGCGTGACGTTGCCGCTGGGCGGTCCGGCCGAGACGCCCGGCGTGATCGTGATGTGCCTGGACGGGACCGGCCTGGACGAACGCTGGCGCCGCATCGTGGTGGTCTTCAACGCCACCGAGGAGCCGACCTGCCAGGTGGTCCCGGTGGACGAGCCGCTGCGCCCGCACCCGGAGCTGACCACCTCGGCCGATCCGGTCCTGCGCGGCGCCTCCGCGGTCCCCCAACTGGACGGCGCCGAACTCACGGTCCCACCCCGCCAGGTAGCCGTCTTCGTCTCCGACCTCACCTGAGGAGAAGCCTCCTCAAGCCCACCCGTTCCCGACGCCCACCCTGGGCCCGATCTCCAACGCGGCCCCGCCCAGTCTTCCTTCGTCCCGCCCCGCCCAGTCTTCCTTCGTCCCGCCCTGTCCGGCCTCACTTCGACCCGGCCTCACTTCGGCCCGGTTGGGGCGGCCTGTTCTTGCCTGGGCACGGCCTTGGCCCCGGCCCGATTCCCCTCTCGGCCCACCCGGGCTGGGCGAGCGGCCTCGGTGGAGGGCAGGTGCGCGGCTGCGTTTCCGGCTGGGCTGGCGAGTGGCCTCGGTGGAGGGCAGGTGCGCGGCTGGGCTTCCGGCTGGGCTGGCGAGTGGCCTCGGTGGAGGGCAGGTGCGACGGTTGCGTTTCCGGCCGCGCCGGGGGAGCGGCCTCGACTGAGGACAGGTGCGCGGCTGCGCTAGATTGCGCCGCGTGGGCCCGTCGGCGGTCGGCGGCCACCCGAAGCGGAGGTCGTCGTGCGGTTCGAGCGTGCCCTGTGCGCGTTTGCCCTGGTCGGTGTGATCGCTGGGTGCAGCTCCTCGTCCAGCGAGCCGAAGTTCAGCGAGCCCTCGGCCACGGCGCCGGGCTCCGGCGGGCCGGCCGCCACCGGTTCGGCGCCGGCCTGGACCGAGCCGGCCGCCTACTCGTTCGTGCTGACCCGCGGCTGTGACGCCGCCAAGCCGCTCGGCCGTTACCAGGCCACGGTCAAGGGCGGAAAGGTCACCGACTATTCGCGGGTCGGCACCTCGGCGCCCGCTCCCGGCGCCTCGGCCGAGGTCGACCTGGGCCCGGTCACCGGTGACGAGGGCGAGGAGATCGAGGTGCCGAGCCTCGGCGAGCTGGTCGCGATGGCGCAGACCAGCGCCGACGACGGCGGCGAGGTGAACACCGAGTACGACGCCGGCGACGGCCACCCGGTCAAGGTCACCATCAACGTCAGCGACGACCCGAACGCCGCGGAGTGCTTCGCCGTCTCCGACTACAAGGTCGGCTGACCGCGCGGCAGGCCCGGGGCGGCAGAGATCGGCGCGGCAGGCAAGGCGCGGCGCGGCGAGGCGCGGCGAGGCGAGGCGAGGCCCCGCGGTCCGGCGCCAGGCAAGGAGCCCGGCGCCGGAGCGGGCCGGCTCAGCCCGGCAGCCGGGGGCCGGCCTCCCGCTGGGCGGCCAGCCAGGACTCCACCTCGCCGGACGACCGGGGCAGGCCGTCCGACAGGTTGCGGCAGCCGTCAGCGGTGACCACCACGTCGTCCTCGATCCGGATGCCGATGCCGCGCAGCTCGGCCGGCACCAGGTCGTCCTCGGGCTGGAAGTACAGCCCCGGCTCGACGGTCAGCACGTAGCCCTCCTGCAGCGGACCCTCCCGGTACGTCTCGTTCCGCGCGTTCGAGCAGTCGTGCACGTCGATGCCGAGCATGTGCCCGAACCCGTGCAGCGTCCAGCGCCGGTAGATCGTGCTGTCCTCGGCCATCGCCTCGTCCACCCCGACCGGCAGCAGGCCCAGGTCGTGCAGCCCCTCGGCGAGCACCCGCATGCACACCTGGTGCACGTCCTTGAACAGCACACCGGGCCGGATCGCGTCGATGCCGGCCTGCTGCGACGCGTGCACGATGTCGTAGACCTGGCGCTGCAGCGGCGTGAACGTGCCGGAGACCGGGATGGTGCGGGTGACGTCGGCGGTGTAGAGGTTGTGCCCCTCCACGCCCATGTCCATCAGCAGCAGCTCGCCCGGCGCCGTCACGCCGGTGTTGCGCACCCAGTGCAGGATCGTCGCGTGCGCGCCGGCGCCGACGATCGAGCCGTATCCCAGGTCGTTGCCGTCGTGCCGGGCGCGCAGCCCGAACACGCCCTCCAGCAGGCGCTCCTTGACCCCGCGGTCGGCCGGCAGGACCCGGGCGACGTCCTCGAAGCCGAGCACCGTGGCGTCGATCGCGGCCTGCAGCTGGGCGATCTCCCACTCGTCCTTGACCAGCTTGAGCTCGGAGAGCACCCAGGCCAGCTCGCGGTCGCGCGGCTTGGACCGGTCCGGCTCGTAGGCCAGGATGGCCCGGTCGACGTTGGCGTCGAGGCCGCGCAGCACCCGGGTGCGGCCCGGCGCGGAGTGGGCCAGGGCCGAGCCCAGGTGACCCAGCGACGCGGTCTCCAGGCCCAGCTCGGTGGATTTCTCGGCGAGGGTGTGCGTGCGGCCGATCCACAGCTCACCGTTGCGGTCCCGGAAGAACCGGTCGGTCTCCTTGGAGTTGCGCTCCCGGGTGAAGAGCACCGCCTCGTGCCCGGAGCCGCTCGGGTGCAGCACCAGCACGCTGTCCGGGTCGCGGTCGCCGGTCAGGTAGAAGAAGTCGCTGCCGGGGCGGAACGGGTAGTCGGTGTCGTTGGCCCGCACCTTCTCGTTGCCGCTCGGGATGATCAGGGTCTCGCCGGGGAAGGCCTCGGAGAGCGCCGCCCGGCGCTTCGCGTAGTTCGGCACCTCGGGCAGGGGCGTGACGGAGATCGGATCCTCGCGCCAGCCGGTCCGCATGAACTGCAGGAACGCTTCCGGGAAGGCGGGGTCGTGTGACTCCGTCTTGGGTGCGGGGTTGCCGCCGTCCTTCTGCGCCATCGTGGGGTGCCTCCGTTCTCAGCTGTGCCCCGACGGTACCGCCCGCGTCCGACAGAAAGCAGGGCGGTCAGCGGCCGGCCGGGATTTCTCCGGCCCGGATCTCGGTGCGGCTGGCCGCGGACCGGAAAAACCGCGAGGCTGAAGGCTCACGAGGGAAGAGGGAGCGGCATGGGCTACGCGGTGGTGCTGGGTGAGGCGCTGGTCGACCTGCTCGAGACCGAGCACGACGGCGAGCTGATCTATCGCCAGGCGATCGGTGGCGCGCCGCTCAACGTCGCGGTCGGCGCGGCGCGGCTCGGCGGCCGGGTGGAGTACGCCGGCACGCTCGGCACCGACGTGCTCGGTGACCGGATCGCCGCCTTCCTGACCGAGGCCGGTGTCGGCGAGCGGGGGGTGCGCCGCGTCGCCGTCCCGACCACGCTCGCGGTGACCACCTTCGAGGGCGCCGAGCCGGCCTTCACCTTCTACGGCGAGCCGCCGTCCTACGCCCTGCTCACCCCGGACGACCTGGACCGGGGTGTCCTGGCCGGCGGCGAGGTGCTCTACACCGGCTCGATCTGCCTGCTCCGCGAGCCGTTCCGGACCACCGCCCGGCAGGCCTGGGCCGGCTTCGGCGGCCTGCGCGTCTTCGACCCCAACGTCCGCCCGACACTGCTGCCCGACGCGGCCGCGCTGACCGCCCTGCGCGAGCTGACCGAGGAGTTCTTCGCCACGGCCGACCTGGTCAAACTCAGCCTCGCCGACGCGCAGCTGCTCTACGACGAGGCCGACCCCGCTGCCGCCGCCGACCGGATCCGATCGCTGGGCGCGGGTGCGGTGGTGGTCACCTGCGGCGCGCGGGGTGCGCACGTGGCCGCCGCGGACGGCGCTGTCGCGCTGCCCGCTCCGTCGGTCCGCGCTATCGACGCGACGGGTGCCGGCGACTCGGTAATGGGCGCCCTGGTCAGCCGCCTTCTGGCCGACGGCCGCCCGGCCGGCCTGACCGATTGGCAGCGCCACGTCCGCTTCGCCCTCGCGGTGGCCGGTCTGGTCTGCGAGCGCCAGGGCGGTGCCACCGCGATGCCGACCCCGGCCGAGGTCACGGCCCGCTGGGGCGAGATCTGAAACCGGTCACGGCACGCCCGCGGCGGACCGTCCGGAGTCCGGGTCGTGGCGCGGCTCGCGGCGGCACCGGGTCAGTCGCCGAGCGCAGCGGCGATGAACCGCTGCCGATCCACCACGGCCCGCTCCACCCGCACCTCGGCCACCACCGTCTCGCCGTCCCGGATGGTGACGTCGAAGACCAGCTTCCGCCCGTCCACCTTGGTCAGCGTGGCCTGCCCGACGACGGTGCGCCCGACCGGCGTCGGGGCCCGGTGCTCCACCTCGGCCCGGGTGCCCACGGTGGTCACCCCGCCGGGCAGGTGCCGGGCGGTGGCCGCCACGGTGGCGACCTCGGCCAGCGCCAGCACCCGCGGGGTGGCCAGCACCGGCACGTCGCCGGAGCCGAGGGACTGCGCGGTGTCGGCGTCGGTGACCGTCAACTCGACCCGGGCGCTGAGGCCGGGAGCGAACTCGGGTGGCTCCATTGGCACAGCTTAAGCTTGCGCGGGCCGCTGCCAGAACGTCTCGTCAGCGGGTTGACCGGGATCGCCCGCGGCGTCCGGGGCCGGCGACGGCACCGGCTGCCGGGCGAGCCGGGCCCGCCGCGTCAGTTCGTCGGCGAGCGCCCACGCCTCGGCCAGGTCCCGGTCCCGGGCCACCCCGGAGCGTCCGCCGGCCGCGTCGGCATAGACGGTGGCCAGGCCGAACATCCGCTGCAGCGGTCCCTGCACCACCCGCACGCCCTGCATCCTGGCGTAGGGCACCAGGGTCATCTCGTGGGCCAGCCGCCCCTCCCGGGTGATCAGCACGTCCGGGTGCAGCCCGACGCCCATGAACCGCAGCCCGACCGGATGCAGCCAGCGCACCCGGTGCGGTGGCGGCGAGGTGGCCAGCGCGGCCAGGTCGACGCCGGGCAGCACGGCGCCGACCACGAGCCGGGCGGCGGGCTGGTCGCCGACCGGCAGCAGCCGGTCCGACCCGGTGTCGTTGCCGCGTTCCGGCGCGCCGTACCCGGCGACGTCGAGTTGCAGGTAGAGCCAGCCGGTCAGCCGCCACAGGAACGGCCAGGTGATCCGGACCGCCTGCACCCGGTGCAGCGGCACCACCTGACTGCGCGTCTCGGTCAGCCCGTAGCGCAGCAGCAGCCGATCGCCCGGGTCGCGGGCGAGCCGGAAGTCCCAGTCGCGCAGCACCCGGCGGATCGGCTGCAGCAGCACGCCGGCCATCGCGGTGAAGGTGCTGGCGATCCCGATGAAGGTCCACGAGCCCTCCATCACGAACTGGGTGATCACCCACGCCACGCCGACCGGCAGGAAGAACGCCTGCGGCGTGAGCAGCTGGCTGATCAGCAGCTCCCGGTTGCCGACCGCGTGCAGCAGCTGTTCGCCCGGCGGCACGGTCCGCGGCGCGGCCGCCGGGCCCGCTCCGGCCGCTGATGACACTTCCGGGGTACGCCCGGAGAGCCCGAGCAGGCGCTCCCGCAGCGCGGCGGCCTCCCGTACGGTCAGATAGGCCAGTGGCGCCTCGGCCTTGCCCCCGCCGACCACCTCGAGCCGCAGCTCGGCCAGCCCGGTGAATTGGGCCAGTAACGGGCGGCGCAGCTCCACCGATTGCAGTCGATCGAGCGGGATGGCCCGGTTGCGCCGCCAGAGCAGCCCCTCGGTGATCCGCAGCTCCCGGGCCACCACCTGATAGCCGGTGGTCCACCAGCCGACCGCCGAGAAGATCACCGCGCCCACCGCGACGGCCAGCACCACCATCGCGAAATGGGTCGGGCCGAGCTCGCGCAACGCCTGCCAGGAGAGCGCGGCGACGATCACGAAGAGGCTCTTGGCGCCGTGCAGCAGCGGGCTGAGCGGGTGCAGCCGCTGCCGTCCGGCCTGCTCGGGCGTCTCGGTGGCGGTCACAGGCCCTCGGCCCGGTCCTCGCCCAGGGCGGTCAGCCGGTCACGCAGCCGGGCCGCCTCCTGCGGGGGCAGGCCGGGCACCCGGGCGTCGCTGGCCGCGGCGGCGGTGTGCAGCTGCACGGTGGCCAGCCCGAACGCGCGCTCCAGCGGCCCGGCGGTGACGTCCACGTACTGCATCCGCGCGTACGGCACGATGGAGAGCCGGCGGACCAGCAGGCCGTGCCGGACCATCAGGTCGTTGTCGCGCTCCGCGTAACCCCAGGCACGGACCGCCCGGACCGCGACGGTGGCGCGCCAGACGCCGAGGGCCAGGACCGCGGCGATGCCGGCGAGCCAGGCCCAGTGGCGGACGAACAGCCACCCGGCGAGCAGGCCGGCCACCAGGATCACCTGCCAGATGGCGAGGCCGATCAACTCCACAGTGATCAGCTTGCTGGAGACCGGGCGCCATCGCACCGTGTCGGGCCAGGGTTGCAGCGCATCGACCGAAGGCGTGCTCACGTTCTAGAGCCTAGGAGACGGAAGCATCATCTGCCGAGACGAAAGGGGTCACTTCCCGGAGGAAGGAGCGGGCCTCCAGGAAGGTGCCCAGGGAAACCCGATGATCGTCGCAGGCCAGCCAGGTCTTGCGGTATTCCGGGGCATGAAGTTTGGGATTGTTCCACAGCAATTGCCAGGCCGCCGACGCGCGACAACCTTTGGCGGAGCACTGCGGGGAGAGTTCCTCGACCATGTCGACCAACTTAAAGGAACGACCTGGGAGAAATGAAAAAGAAAGCTTAGCGCCGGGCGGCCACGGGGGAAGCCGCCCGGCGACGTACTAAATGCTACACGGTTCAAAGACTTCCGTATCCACCCGGTGAGCGTGCCCGTTCCGGCGGATCGCGCAGAAAGATCAACATGTTCGGCCGATAGTGCCGTGGGCTGCGGAGATCTCTCCGGGACGCGACGATGATGACGGACAGGTGACGGACGGGGTTTCTATGCTCCTAGGAACCTCTCAGCCGTGTGTAGTTGTCTGTCGTGTAAGTCTTGAGCGTCGGCATCAGCGCCGGCACATGTTGACCGTTGTGGAGGACCGGTGGCGCAGCCCAGCACGCCCGAGACCGAGACCAGCCCGGAGCCGGTCCCGCCGGCGCACGACGCGTCACAGCTCGAGCGGGCGATGTTCGAGGTCAAGCGGGTCATCGTCGGCCAGGACCGGATGGTCGAGCGGATGTTCGTGGCGCTGCTGGCCCGCGGGCACTGCCTGCTCGAGGGGGTCCCCGGCGTGGCCAAGACCCTCGCCGTGGAGACCCTGGCCAAGGTGGTGGGCGGCACCTTCTCCCGGGTCCAGTTCACCCCCGACCTGGTCCCCGCCGACATCGTCGGCACCCGGATCTACCGGCAGAGCAGCGAGCAGTTCGACGTCGAGCTCGGCCCGGTCTTCGTGAACTTCTTGCTGGCCGACGAGATCAACCGGGCGCCGGCCAAGGTGCAGTCGGCGCTGCTCGAGGTGATGGCCGAGCACCAGGTGTCGATTGGCGGCAAGAGCTACGACGTGCCCGACCCGTTCCTGGTGATGGCCACCCAGAACCCGATCGAGCAGGAGGGCGTCTACCCGCTGCCCGAGGCGCAGCGCGACCGCTTCCTCATGAAGATCATCGTGGGTTACCCGACGGACGCCGAGGAACGCGAGATCGTCTACCGGATGGGGGTCAGCGCGCCCGAGCCCAAGCAGGTGTTCACCCCGGCCGACCTGCTCGCCCTGCAGCGCCGTGCCGACCAGGTCTTCGTGCACAACGCGCTGGTGGACTACACCGTCCGGCTGGTCCTGGCCACCCGCGCCCCGGCCCAGCACGGCATGCCGGACGTCGCCCAGCTGATCCAGTACGGCGCCAGCCCGCGTGCCTCGCTCGGCATCGTCCGGGCCACCCGCGCCCTGGCCCTGCTCCGCGGCCGGGACTACGCGCTGCCACAGGACCTGCAGGACGTCGCGCCGGACATCCTGCGGCACCGGCTGGTGCTCAGCTACGACGCGCTCGCCGACGACGTCCCGGCCGACCAGATCGTCGCCCGGATCATGCAGATGGTGCCGATGCCGTCGGTCGCCTCCCGCCAGGGCACCTCGCCGAACGGTGCGCACGTCCCGCCCGCGCCGAACGGTGCGCAGCCGACCAGCGGCGTCCCGGCCGGCGCGGCGTACCCGGTGAACGGCGCCGGCACCCCGTTCCCGCCGAACGGCCCCGGCTGGCCCGGCCAGGCATGAGCCAGCCGATCGGATCCGGGCCGGCGCCGCTGGACCAGGCGGCGCGGACCGACTCGACCCCGTCCGGCGGGATCGGCTCGACCCCGTCCGGCGGGACCGTCCCGGCGCCGCTGGCGGAGGCGGCCCGGGCCGAGGCCGTGCTGGCCAAACTCCAGCTGCTGGTCACCCGCAAGCTGGACGGGCTGCTGCAGGGTGACTACGTGGGCCTGCTGCCCGGGCCGGGCACCGAGGCCGGCGAGTCCCGGGAGTACCGGCCCGGCGACGACGTGCGCCGGATGGACTGGCCGGTCACCGCCCGCACCACGCTCCCGCACGTGCGGCGCACCGTCGCCGACCGGGAGCTGGAGACGTGGATGGCCATCGACCTGTCGGCCAGCCTCGACTTCGGCACCGCCAAGTGGCTGAAACGGGACCTGGTGATCGCCGCCGCGACGGCTGTCACCCATCTGACCGCGCGGGGCGGCAATCGGATCGGTGCGGTGGTGGGCACCGGCTCACTCGTACCGGAAAGTGGTTTCGGTCGTGGTCTCTTCAAGCGGAGGGCGGCGGTGACCGATCCGCCGGGCCCGTCGGTCGTGCGGATGCCGGCGCGGCCGGGGCGCAAGGAGGCGCAGGGGCTGCTGCGGGCCATCGCGCGCACCCGGATCCGGCCCGGGCGGACCGACCTCGGCGCCCTGATCGACCTGCTCAACCGGCCGCCACGGCGGCGCGGCGTGGCCGTGGTGATCTCCGACTTCCTGGCTCCGGTGGAGAGCTGGGCGCGGCCGGTGCGCAAACTCGGCGTGCGGCACGACGTGCTGGCCATCGAGGTGGTCGACCCGCGTGAGCTGGAGCTGCCCGACGTGGGCGTGCTGACCCTGGCCGACCCGGAGACCGGTGCGCTGCACGAGGTGCAGACCGCCGACCCGGCGCTGCGGCAGCGCTACGCGGCGGCGGCCGGCGAGCAACGCGCCGCGATCGCCCGCACCCTGCGCGCGGCCGGCGCCTCCCACCTGCGGCTGCGCACCGACACCGACTGGCTGCTGGACATGGTCCGTTTCGTGGCCGCCCAACGACACGCACGCACCCGGGGGACCACTCGATGATCCGTTTCCTGGCTCCGTGGTGGCTGCTCACGCTGCTGCCCGTCCTCGCCGTCGCCGGCGCCTACGTCTGGCGGCAACTGCACAAACGGCAGTACGCGATGCGCTTCACCAACGTCGACCTGCTGCGCACCCTGGCGCCGAACGGCCTGGGCTGGCGCCGGCACGTGTCGGCGATCGCGTTCCTGCTGATGATGGCGGCGCTGGCGTTCTCCACGGCGCGCCCGTCGGTGGACACCGAGCAGCCGCTGGAACGCGCCACCGTGATGCTGGCCATCGACGTGTCGCTGTCCATGCAGGCCGACGACGTGGCACCGAGCCGGATCGAGGCGGCGCAGGAGGCGGCCAAGGCGTTCGTCAACGAGCTGCCGCCCACCTACAACCTGGGCCTGGTGTCGTTCGCGAAAGCGGCGAACGTGCTCGTCGCGCCGACCAAGGACCGGTCCGAGGTGATCGCCGGGATCGACGGCCTGACCCTCGCCGAGGCGACGGCGACCGGGGAGGCGGTGTTCACCTCGCTGGACGCGATCCGCTCGGTGCCGGCGGACGGCGCGGACGGCGCGCCCCCGGCCCGGATCGTGCTGCTGTCCGACGGTTACCGGACGTCGGGCCGGTCGATCGAGGACGCCGCCACCGCCGCGGCCGGGGCGAACGTGCCGGTCAGCACCATCGCGTTCGGTACCGACACCGGCGTGGTGGACATCCGCGGCCAGCTCCAGCGGGTGCCGGTGGACCGGCTCTCGCTGCAGGAGCTGGCGGAACGGACGAAGGGCTACTTCTACGAGGCGGCCTCGGTGAGCGAGCTGAAGAAGGTCTACGAGGACATGGGCAGCTCGATCGGGCACCGGACGCAGCCGCGCGAGGTCACCCAGTGGTACGCGGGTGCCGCCCTGCTGCTGGCCCTGCTCGGTGCGGCGTCCAGTCTGCTGTGGACCTCGCGTCTGCCGTGAGGGCGCGGTGTCCCTGGCAGTCCCGGCCCACCGTGAGCCGCGGGGCTCATGGCGTGTTGTGCGCGGCGAGCACGAACAGGAGGACGACCCACGCGGACAGGACCGTGAGGCCGAGGGGTGCGATGAGGTTCTTCATGGTGGAGCCACCTTCCGCATCGTGACTGGCGGGGTTACTGCGAGCGCGCAGGTCACGTCGCGGCCATGCCCGGTCCCCGGATGTCGCGGCGCACACGACACGCCCGGAGCTCCCGCGATCAGGCGGGATCCGGTGGGAACGGGTGGGAGAAAACCTGGTCAGCGGTCAGAGGCGCTGACGAGCGTCCCGGCCACGACTAGGAGGATCGCTATCTCGCACAGCGATCACCTCCACAGCTCGTCGGGCCTTGGGAACCGCCGGGAACTGTACCCCTTAAAGACAACTTAAGAAACTCAGGCCGCGCGCGGGTGGTACGGAACACCCGTCCGTGGTCATTCGTGGCATGCGGGCCGCCTGTTCACTCGCCGGCGGCGACCAGGCCGGTCTCGTAGGCGAACACCACGGCCTGGGCGCGGTCGCGCAGCGCCAGCTTGGTCAGGATCCGGCCGACGTGCGTCTTCACCGTCTGCTCGGCGACCACCAGATCGGCGGCGATCTCCTGGTTCGACCGGCCGCGGGCGATCAGCCGCAGCACCTCGGTCTCCCGCGGGGTCAGCGCGTTCAGCGCCACCGGGCGGGGCCGGTCGCCGGCCGGCCGGGCGGCGAACTCGGCGATCAGCCGGCGGGTCACCGACGGGGCGAGCAGCGCCTCGCCGGCCGCCACCACCCGGACCGCCTGCACCAGGTCGGCGGCCGGGGCGTCCTTGAGCAGGAAGCCGCTGGCCCCGGCGCGCAGTGCCTCGTAGACGTAGTCGTCCAGGTCGAACGTGGTCAGGATGAGGATTTTCGGGCCGCCCGCGGACGGGCCGCCGGCCAGCCGCCGGGTCGCCTCCAGGCCGTCCATCACCGGCATCCGGACGTCCATCAGGATCACGTCCGGGTTCAGCTGCCGGGCGGCGCTCACCGCCGCCGCGCCGTCCGCCGCGTCCCCGACCACCAGCAGGTCGGGCTGCGCGGCCAGCAGCGCCCCGAAGCCCTGCCGGACCATCGCCTGATCGTCGGCGATCAACACCCTGATCATCGAACCCCTTCGGGTTGTCGGGGGATCCGGGCCAGCACCCGGTAGCCGCCGGCGCCGTCCGGACCGGCGGTCAGCTCGCCGCCCAGCAGGGTCACCCTCTCACGCATCCCGATCAACCCGTGGCCCGCCTTGTGCCCGGGCTCCGGCGGGGTCGTCAACTCGTTCTCCACACGCAGCTCCAGGCGGTCGCCGTCGGCGCGGGCCAGGATCCGCACCGGGCCGCCCGGCGCGTGCCGGGCCGCGTTGGCCAGGGCCTCCTGCGCGATCCGGTACGCCGCGAGCCCGGCCGCCTCGTCCACCCCGGCCAGCGGCGGCAGCTCCCCGGTGACCGGCAGCCCCGCCTTGCGCGCGGTGGCCACCAACTCGACGATCTCCGGGTAACCGGGCTGCGGGGCGCGCTCGGCGGCCTGGTCCTCGGCCCGCAGCACGCCGAGCAGCCGGCGCATGTCGGTGAGCGCCTCCCGGGCCGCCCCGGCGATCGACGCCAGCTCGTCCTTCGCCTCCGCGGGCAGGCCGGCCAGCCGGTACGGCGCGGTCTCGGCCTGCACCGCGATCATCGACATGTGATGGGCGACCACGTCGTGCATCTCCCGGGCGATCCGGGTGCGTTCCTCCAGCACCGCCCGGCGGGCCCGCTCCAGCTCACTGAGCTCGGTCTGCTCGGCGATCAGCTCGCGGGCGCGGCGCCGGAAGGACGCGATGCTGCCGAGCGAGGCGACCGCGACGACGGCGACGGCGGCGCCCCAGAGGTTGGCGTGCGGGGAGAACAGGAAGACCGGCACCAGGGTGAGCAGCGTCGCGCCGACGGTGACCCGCGCCTCGCTGACCGCGGCGAGCCGGCCCAGCACGAACAGCGCGGCGAGGATCTGCACCGCGTTCCACGGCCAGGGCTCGGCGTGCGTGCCGACATCCGCGTTGATCACGCCGGCGAACAGCATCACGAACGTCAGCCGCCAGGCCGCCACCGGGCGGCGATAGGCGATCACCACCGGGAGCACCGCGCCGGCCGAGATGGTGTAGATCGCGAGCGGCGGCAGGGTCCGGGTCTCCTCCAGCGTCGCGGCCATCCCGAAGGCGAGGCTCACCAGGAGGAACAGCAGCACCGGAATCGCGTACCGGAAACCGCGTCTCCGGATCGGGGGCCTGGGCGTTTCCCTTTTGAACGTTAGGTAAGTCAGCGGCCCCATTACCGTGTGCCGCCGCTGGGGGCCGATAGTCTCCATTCCCAGCAGGCTAGTGACGCGGGACCGGACTGTCGTCGCCCTGCGGTACCCCCTACCAGGGTATGACCCGTACCTCTCGAAGGAGTTGCGCTGTGCCTCGCACCGTGTTGGTGACCGGCGGAAACCGCGGCATCGGCCTGGCCATCGCCCGGGCGTTCGAAAAGCAGGGTGACCGGGTCGCCATCACCCACCGCGGCTCGGGCGCGCCCGAGGGCCTGTTCGGCGTGCAGTGCGACGTCACCGACGCCGCGTCGGTGGACGCCGCGTTCAGCTTCGTGGAGAACGAGCTCGGCCCGGTCGAGGTGCTCGTCGCCAACGCCGGGATCACCGACGACACGCTGCTGCTGCGGATGTCCGAGGAGCAGTTCGAGCGGGTCGTGGACACCAACCTGACCGGCGCGTTCCGGGTCGCCAAGCGGGCCAGCGCCAAGATGCTGCGGGCCAAGTGGGGCCGGATGATCTTCATCTCCTCGGTGGTCGGCCTGTACGGCGGCCCCGGTCAGGTGAACTACGCCGCGTCCAAGGCCGGCCTGGTCGGCGTGGCCCGCAGCATCACGCGCGAGCTGGGCACCCGCAACATCACGGCGAACGTGGTGGCGCCCGGCTTCATCGAGACCGAGATGACCGACGTCTTGCCGGAGTCCCGCAAGGCCGAGATCATGAAGGCCGTCCCGGCCGGCCGGCTCGCCACCCCCGACGAGGTCGCCGCGGCGGTGACCTTCCTGGCGAGCGACAACGCGGCATACATCTCGGGCGCCGTGATCCCCGTCGACGGGGGCCTCGGCATGGGGCACTGACCCCAGAATTTCAGAGCCGCAGATTTCTTCAGGAGAGAAACTTGTCTGCACTGCTGGCCGGAAAACGGCTGCTGGTCACCGGCGTCATCACCGACGCCTCGATCGCCTTCAACGTGGCCAAGGTGGCCCAGGAGAACGGCGCCACGGTCGTACTCACCGGCTTCGGCCGGCTGTCGCTGGTGGAGCGGATCGCCAAGCGTCTGCCCGAGGCCGCGCCGGTGATCGAGCTGGACGTGACGAATCAGGAGCACCTGGCCGGCCTGGCCGACAAGGTGCGCGAGCACGTCGACGGGCTGGACGGCGTGGTCCACTCGATCGGCTTCGCCCCGCAGAGCTGCCTCGGCGGCGGCTTCCTGGACGCGCCGTGGGAGGACGTCGCGACGGCGCTGCAGGTGTCGACGTACTCGTACAAGTCGCTGGCCACGGCGGCGCTGCCGCTGATGAGCTCCGGCGGGTCGATCGTCGGCCTGACCTTCGACGCGACGAAGGCGTGGCCGGTCTACGACTGGATGGGCGTGGCCAAGGCCGGCCTGGAGTCGGCGAACCGCTACCTCGCGCTGCACCTGGGCAAGCACGGGATCCGCAGCAACCTGGTCTCGGCCGGGCCGCTGCGCACCATGGCGGCCAAGTCGATCCCGGGCTTCGAGCAGTTCGAGGACGCCTGGTCGGAGCGGGCGCCGCTGGGCTGGGACCTGACCGACACCGAGCCGACCGCGCGGGCCATCTGCGCGCTGCTCTCCGACTGGTTCCCGGCGACCACGGGTGAGATGGTGCACGTCGACGGGGGCTACCACGCGCTCGGCGCGTGACACCGCTGACAGCAGACGGGTTACCGCGCGCCGGTTGACCGGCCCGGTGGCAGGATGGTCCGGTGGTTTACGACGCGTTCGTCCTGCTCTCCTTCGGCGGTCCCGAGAAACCCGATGACGTGATGCCGTTCCTGCGCAACGTGGTGCGCGGGCGCGGTGTCCCGGACGAACGCCTCGCCGAGGTGCGTGAGCACTACATGCACTTCGGCGGGGTTTCCCCGATCAACCAGCAATGCCGTGACCTGCTGGCCGCGGTCCGGTCCGAGTTCGCCGGGCACGGCATCGACCTGCCCGCGTACTGGGGCAACCGCAACTGGCACCCGATGCTCGCGGACACCGTCGCCCAGATGCGCGACGACGGGGTCGAGCACGCGCTCGGCTTCGCCACCAGCGCGTACGGTGGCTATTCGTCCTGCAAGCAGTACTGGGAGGACATCGCCGCGGCCCGCAAGGCGGTCGGGCCGAAAGCCCCGCTGATCAGCAAGCTGCGGCAGTTCCACGACCACCCGGGCTTCGTCGAGCCGCAGGCCGACGGGGTCCGCGCCGCGCTGGCCACCCTCGACCCGGCCCGCCGGGCCACCACCCGGCTCGTCTTCACCGCCCACTCGATCCCGGTCGGCATGGCCCGCACCGCCGGACCGACCGGCGGCCGTTACACCGCCCAACTGGAGGAGACCGCCCGCCTGGTGCGGGAGCGCGCGGCCGAGGACCTCGACTGGGACCTGGTCTGGCAGAGCCGCTCCGGACCGCCGCAGGTCCCGTGGCTGGAGCCGGACATCAACGACCACCTGGAGGCGCTGGCCGGCAAGGGCGTCACCGACGTGGTGGTCAGCCCGATCGGCTTCGTCTCCGACCACCTCGAAGTGATCTGGGACCTGGACAACGAGGCGAGGGACACCGCGGCCCGGCTCGGCCTGGGCTACGCGCGGGCCGCCACCCCCGGCGTGCACCCCCGGTTCGTCGCGATGGTGCGCGAGCTGGTCCAGGAGCGGCTCGGTGATCAACCGCACACCGGGCTGGGTACGCTCCCGACCTGGGACGTGTGCCCCAGCGACTGTTGCACTCCTCCGTCCCGCCCCGCCAAGCGACCTGGAGCCGCTTAATGAAGGAACGCAAAGCTATCGAGAGCTGGCTCACCGACATGGACGGCGTGCTCGTCCACGAGGGCCAGCCGGTCCCCGGCGCACCCGAGTTCGTCAACCGGATGAAGGCGTCCGGCAAGCCGTTCCTGATTCTCACCAACAACTCCATCTACACCCCCCGTGACCTGCAGGCCCGCCTCACCCGGATGGGTTTCGAGGTGGCCGAGCAGTCGATCTGGACGGCGGCGCTGGCGACCGCGCAGTTCCTCGCCGACCAGCGGCCCGGGGGCACCGCCTACGTGATCGGCGAGGCCGGCCTGACCACCGCGATGCACGCCTCCGGTTACGTGCTGACCGAGTTCGACCCGGACTACGTGGTGCTCGGCGAGACCCGCACCTACAGCTTCGAGGCGATCACCAAGGCGATCCGGCTGATCAACGGTGGCGCCAAGTTCATCTGCACCAACCCGGACGCGACCGGCCCGTCCACCGAGGGGCTGCTGCCGGCGGCCGGCTCGGTGGCCGCGATGATCTCCCGGGCGACCGGGGTGAAGCCGTACTTCGTCGGCAAGCCGAACCCGATGATGATGCGCTCGGCGCTGAACGCCATCGGCGCGCACAGCGAGACCACCGCGATGATCGGTGACCGGATGGACACCGACGTGCTGTGCGGGCTCGAGGCCGGGCTGGAGACGATCCTGGTGCTCACCGGGATCAGCAGCCGGATGGAGAGCGAGACGTACCCGTACCGCCCGTCCCGCATCGTCAACTCGGTCGCCGACCTGATCGACGAGATCTGACCCGGGCACCCGGCGCGGGCGGGGCGTGGGATAACGTCGCGTCCGTGCCGGCGTGGGAAGAGTCGTACCTCGGGCAGTTGCGGGAGTCGGTCGGGCCCGGGCGGGTGCTGATGACCATCGGGGCGCGTGCCGTGCTGCGCGACGCGCAGGGGCGGGTGCTGCTCATCCGGCGCAGCGACAACGGCCGGTGGGCGCTCCCGGCCGGCACCATGGAGCTGCACCAGACGCTGCGCGAGTGCGCGATCCGGGAGGTGCTGGAGGAGACCGGCCTGGTGGTGCACGCCGTCACGCCGTTCGCGCTGTACTCCGGCGAGCAGCTGACCACCAGCGCCTGGGGACAGCCGTACCAGCACGTCACGCTCGCCTGCCGGGCCGACTCCTGGTCCGGCGAGCTGCTCCGGGAGACCGACGAGACGGTCGACGCCGCGTTCCATCCGGTCGACGCGCTGCCCGAGACGGCGGGACCGAACACCCGCCGTACCCTCGAAGATCTTGCTCGATTCGAGTCCGGCGACCCCTTCGTGCTGGCATGAGCGACGTCGTCGCCGCCGCGTGGGTGTGGGTGCGCAAACGTCAGGTGCTCGTCGTCCGGGCCTTCGCGTCGGACGCGTTCTACCTGCCCGGCGGCAAGATCGAGGCGGGCGAGACACCCGCCGAGGCGGCGGCGCGGGAGGCCCGGGAAGAGGTCGGCATCCCGGTGCCGGCCGCCGGGCTGCGCCTTTTCCGTACGATCGACGCACCGGCCCACAACCGCCCACCCGGCACCCGGGTCCGGCTGATCACCTTTCTGGGTGAACCCGGCATCCCGGACCCGGTGCCCGCGGCGGCCAACGAGATCGCCGAGCTCGCCTGGTTCACCTCGGCCGACACCGTCCGCTGCGCCCCGGCCATCCAGCTGCTGCTGGACGAGCTGGTCGCCGCCGACCTGATCGACTGACCCGTCAGACGGCCAGGTGAGCCGTCTCGGCGAACCATCGGGCGGCCACCCGGGTGTGCAGGCTGAAGCCCAGCTCGGCGGGGGCGTGCAGCACCTCCAGGCCGAGCACCTCCGGCTGCGGCATGCCGGGCAACTGCCCCGGGTCGGCGAGCGGCGGCAACAAGCCGAAGATCAGCAACGTGCCGTCCGGGGCGCTGAGCGTGTCGAAGAGGCGTACCTCGGCGGGGTCGGCTGCCAGGCCGGTCTCCTCGCCCAGCTCGCGCGCCGTGGCGGCCTGCCAGGTCTCGCCCAGCTCGATGAAGCCGCCCGGCAGGGCGAGCCGCCCGGCGGCCGGCGGAATGCCACGCCGCACCACCAGCAGACCGGAACCGATCGGTTGCAGGGCGACCGCGACCGGCGTCGGATTCCGGTACGTCGTCTCGCCGCACGCCATGCACCGCCGCGGCCACGGCTGCTCGGGCATGAACCGCGCCCCGCAGAACGTGCAGTGCGCGTGCCGGTCGGGCGTCACGGGCGCAGCGGCGCGTTGCAGGCCGCGACCAGCGCCTGCCGGCAGGCGGCGGTCAGCGGACGCAGCGCCTCGTCGCGCTGCTGGGCCTCGTAACCGTTCACCGCGCCACCCGGCGCGTTCGTCTCGGCGAGCGCGAGGACCCGGTCGAGCACGCTGGCCCTGGCGAACAGCCGGCGCGAGCGCGGGTCGAAGCCGGCCGGCAGGGTGGCGGTGCTCTCCGGGCTGCGCAACGCCTGCAACGCGCCGGCCAGCTCCGGTCGCCACTGCGCCACGTCCAGCTTGGTCAGCCGGGTGGTGGCCTCGCCGAGCGCCGCGGTCAGCTCGGCCTCGGCCTCGGCCGCACCCATCTGGAAGACCGGCCGGTGCTCGGGAGCCGGCAGCACCCGCCAGACCACCGTCTCGAACTCCACACCCGAGCCGGACGTGTGCCGGCGCACCTCCGGGATCAGGCCGAACCCGGGCGTGATGACCGCCTCGCCGGCCAGCAGCGCGGCCCCGGTCAGCGGGCCCGGGCCGGGCAGGCCGCGTGGGTCGCCGGGGACCGGCAGGACCAGGCGGATGTCGTCGGGATGCAGCTTCGCGAAGACCGGCAGGCCCTGGCCGAGCGGCACGTCGGTCCAGGTGCCCGGGACATCGGCGACGAGGTGCTCCTCGTCGCCGGCGATCTCGTCGGCCAGCTCGTCGAACGGGACGAGCCCGGCGCGCCAGGCCCGCACCCAGGCCACGAAGCGGGTGGACCGGCGGGCGGTGCGGGTGGCCGCATCTGCTGCGGGTGACATGCGAGCAAGGGTACGTGCCACCCCGGAACCTTGTCTCGGCTCGGAGCGTCACCCCGGCGTGTCCGTACGGACGGGTTACCGTGCGATTCATGTATGGGGAGGACGTGCTGTCCGGCAACTGGCGCCGGCGAAAAGTGATCCCGGAGGTGGACGCCGAGCCGGACCTGGTCGTCGAGGACGCCGACTCCGGGTTCTGCGGCGCGGTGGTCGGCTTCGAGTACGGCGCGGTGGTGCTCGAGGACCGGCACGGCAAGCGCCGCAACTTCCCGCTCGAACCGGCCGCGTTCCTGCTCGACGGGCAGGTCGTCACGCTGCGCAAACCCGCCCCGCAGGCGGCACCGGCCCAGCGCCGGCTCACCGCGTCCGGCTCGATAGCGGTGGCCGGGGCACCCGCCCGGGTGGCCAAGGCCAGCCGGATCTGGGTGGAGGGCATCCACGACGCCGCCCTGGTCGAACGGATCTGGGGCGACGACCTGCGGATCGAGGGCGTGGTGGTGGAGCCGCTGGACGGCATCGACGAGCTGGCCCGCGCGGTGCGCGACTTCCAGCCCGGCCCGCGGCGGCGGCTCGGGGTGCTCGTCGACCACCTGGTGCCCGGCTCCAAGGAGAGCCGGATCGTGGCCTCGGTCACCCACCCCGACGTGCTGATCACCGGCCATCCGTACGTCGACGTCTGGCAGGCGGTCAAACCTGAACGGGTGGGCCTGCGCGAGTGGCCGGTCATCCCGCCGGGGCGCCCCTGGAAGGAGGGCGTCTGCGAGGCCGCCGGGGTGCGCGAGCCGGCCGACATGTGGCGGCGGATCCTGGCCTCGGTGCACAGCTACCGCGATGTCGAGACGCCCCTGATCAACTCGATGGAGCGGCTGATCGACCATGTGACGGTGCTCCCGGACTGAGCCCCGGCCCGCCGCCCGCGGTCCCGGCCCGCGGCCTTCTCCCGGCCGAAGTCCGACATTTCCGGTACGCCCCCCTCGCGCAACGCCACCTGCCCCGCCCCGAACCCCCCGGCTGGTCCGGGCGGTGGTGTCCAGGCCCGTGAGGGCACCGTGGGCACCAGCCCGGGGTTGGTGGCTGGTCGTGGTGGTGGTGTCCGGGCCCGTGAGGGGACCGTGGGTGCCAGCTCGGGGTTGGTGGCTGGTTGTGGTGGTGGTGTCCGGGCTCGTGAGGGGACCGTGGGTGCCAGCTCGGGGTTGGTGGCTGGTCGTGGTGGTGGTGTCCGGGGCCGTGAGGGGACCGTGGGTGCCAGCCCGGGGTTGGTGGCTGGTCGTGGTGGTGGTGTCCGGGGCCGTGAGGGGACCGTGGGTGCCAGCCCGGGGTTGGTGGCTGGTCGTGGTGGTGGTGTCCGGGGCCGTGAGGGGACCGTGGGTGCCAGCTCGGGTCCGGGCCGGTGGTGGTGTGGGGTCGGGACAGGGCTGTGGGGACCAGCCGGGGGTTGGGCGGGTTCTGTCCGGGTGTGACGGCGGCTACCGGGGAACGCGCCGGGCTACCGGGCGCGGCCGAGGCGGGCGGCGGCCTCGGCGAGCCGGTCCGGTGGGTGCGCGGCATAGCCGATCACCAGGCCCGGCGGTCCGGGGAGCAGCCGGTGCCAGGTCAGCGGATGCACCAGCACCCCGTTCTCCCGGATCCGGTCGGCGAACGCGACGTCGTCCACCCCCGCCGGCAGCTCGGCCAGCAGGTGCAGGCCGGCCGCGACCCCGCGGACCCGGGCCTGCGGCAGGTGCGCTCGCAGCCCGGCGAGCAGCGCGTCCCGGTGCACCCGTTGCCGGGCGCGGACCGTACGCAGATGTCGCTCGTAGTCCCCGTTCGCCAGCAACTCGGCCAGCGTCAGCTGGGGCAGTGCCGAACTACCCAGGTCGCTGGCGTGCTTGGCGGCCAGCAGGTCGGCCTGCAGGCGCCGCGGCGCGATCAGCCAGCCCAGCCGGATCCCCGGTGCCAGCGACTTGGAGACGCTGCCCAGGTAGGCGACGCTCTCCGGCGCGGTCCCCTGCAGGGCGGCGACCGGCGCCCGGTCGTAGCGGTGCTCGGCGTCGTAGTCGTCCTCGATCACCAGGCGGTCCCCGGCGGCGGCCCAGGCGAGCAGCTCGCGGCGGCGGTCCGGGGCCAGCACCACGCCGGTCGGGAACTGGTGCGCTGGGGTGAGCAGCACCGTCCGCAGACCGGTTCCGATCAGTGGCTCGACGCGCAGTCCGTGGTCGTCGACGGGGACCGGCTCCGGGCGTACCCGCCAATGCAGCATCTGGTCGCGGGCCCCGCGCGATCCGGGATCCTCGACCGCCCACGCGGCTTCGCCGCGGGACGTCAACACCTGCGCCAGCAAGGCGAGACCTTGCGCGACACCGCCGCACACCAGGATGTCGTCCGCCTCGGCCAGCACCCCTCGGGTACGCGCGAGCCACGCGGCCAGCGCGGCGCGCAGTCGGGGGATGCCACCCGGGTCGCCGTATCCCAGGTCGGCGGCGGTCACCCGGTCCAGCACCACGCGTTCCGCCCGCAGCCAGGCGGCCCGGGGGAACGCCGACAGGTCGGGCACGCCGGGGGAGAGGTTCAGGTCGATGCCGTCCGGGGTGGACAGCGGCAGCCGCAGCTCGTGCAAGGTCCGTCGCCGGTCGGCCGGCGGCCGCGGGGTGACCGCCGCGTGCCGGGCCACCACCGTGCCGGAACCGGTCCGCGCCCCGGCCAGCCCCTCGTCCACCAGCCGCTGGTAGGCCTGCACCACCACGCCCCGGGAGACGCCGAGTTCGGCGGCGAGCTGCCGGGTCGGCGGCAGCCGTGCCCCCGGTGCCAGGCGGCCGGCGGCGATCGCCCCGCGCAGCCCGTCCGCCAGCCATCCGGTCAGCCCTTTGGCCGGCGCCTCCGCGGCGCGCAGCTGAAGAAAATCCGACCCGGCCGGCATCTCCGCGGCCCGTGGCGGGGAGAGAGCAGGCGTCTCTGCGGCCCGCGGCGGGGAGAGAGTCGCCGCCTCCGCGGCCCGCGGCGGGGAGAAGGCCGCCGCCTCCGCGGCCCGCGATGGAGGGAAATCCGGCCCGGGGTGCTCCTGCGTCGCGGAAATTGGTCCACTCCGTCCCGTCGGGATTGGTCCTCGATCCGGACCATACTCGCCGGGAGCATGAGACCCATGAAGGCGTTCCCGATCCTGGCCGGCGCGACCGGCATGGTTTTCGTCGGCGGCAGCGTCGCCGTCTCCGCCCACCTGGCCGCCGCGCCCAACCTCACCGTCCAGACCCTGCGCTACACGCTGGCCTGCCTGCTGCTGATCGCCTGGGCGCGCGGTACCCGGACCGCGCTGCACCGCCCCCGCGGCGCCGAATGGCTCTGGCTGCTCGGTGTCACCGTCGCCGGCCTGTTCTTCTTCAACATCGCCCTGGTGCACGGTGCGCACCACGCCGAGCCGGCCGTCCTCGGTGTCGCGGTGGCCTGCGTGCCGGTGCTGCTCGCCGCCGGCGGCCCGCTGCTCGAGGGTCGCGGCCCGGCCCCGCGCGTGCTGCTCGCCGCCGTCGTCGTCACCCTCGGCGCGATAGTGGTCGAGGGCCTCGGCCGCGCCGACGCCACCGGCGTGCTCTGGGCCGTGGTGACATTCGTCTGCGAAGCCCTCTTCACACTGCTGGCGGTCCCGGTCCTGGGCCGCCACGGCCCGCTGGGCGTGTCGGTGCACGCCACCTGGATGGCGGTGGTCCTGTTCGGGGCCGGTGGGCTGCTCACCGAGGGCCCGGCCGCCGTCACCCGCCTGCACGCCGACGACATCCTGGCCGGGGCGTACCTGGCGGTGGCGGTGACCGCCATGGCGTTCCTGCTCTGGTACACCTGCGTGACCCGGATCGGCGCCGGGCGGACCGGTCTGCTCACCGGGGTGGCGCCGATCTCGGCGGCGCTGACCGGGATGGCGCTCGGCGGTCCGGCTCCGAGCCCGCTGGTCTGGCTCGGCATCGCCACCGTGGCCGCTGGCCTGGCCCTCGGCCTGACCAGCCGGGCCCCGGCGCCCGATGCCGTTCCGGCCGCCGATGCCGTTCCGGCCGCCGGTGCCGTGGCGGACCGGGCCGCCGCGCTGGCCAGGGCGTAGCGCGGCGCTCCAGCCGTACCGTAAAGCGGGTTTCAGGCGAGATCCCAGGGGTTTCGGCTGAAGAGGAACGTAGCGATGTCAATCTTGGAGACGGCGCCGTCGGGGCCGCGCAGGACGGCCAGGGTCTCGCCCTCGTTGGTGCCGGAGACGCCGCGCCAGCGGTCCGGGGCCTCGCGGCGGAACCGGGTGTGGTGGCCGGGGCCGGTCATGGCGAGGTCGTCGCCGTCCGGGGCGATGTCGTACTCGCGGCCCATCCACCACCAGCGGCCGCAGATCTCCGCGGCCTCGCCCCGCGGTGGCGCGGGCGGGTGCCAGGCGGGGGCCGGTGCGGGCGGTTCGCCGTCCAGGACCGCGGTGAGAGTACGCAGGCTGAGGTCCTTGATGCCGTCGTCGCCGGCGAAACCGTAGGCGTTGGCGAAGGCGACCACGCCGAACCGGCTGCGGCGGTGGACCGCGAGGTGCGAGACGTAACCGGGCATCGAGCCGCCGTGGCCGGCGTAGACGCGTTCGCCGACCCGGAACAGCTGCGGGCCGAGACCGTGGCCGGCGGTCCAGGACTCCAGGTCGCCGATGGTGACCGGGCTGCACATCTCGTCGACCGTCTCCCGGGCCAGCACCGCGGGGGCCGGATCGGCCAGGAAGCCGGCCCACTTGGCCATGTCGGTGACGGTGGACCAGAGCTGGCCGGCCGGGGCCATCGCGCCGGTGTCCGGGCGCGGCTCCTCGTGCGGGGTACCGCCGAGCGCGTGCACGACGTAGCCGCGGGCGAACGGTTCGACCGGGTGGTAACTGGTGCGTTTCATCCCCAGCGGGTCGAGGACCCGCTTGGTGACCAGCTCCGGCCAGCTCTGCCCGGTGACCCGGGCGAGGACCGCGCCGAGAAGTCCGTAGGCCAGGTTCGAGTAGCGGTAACGGCGGAACGGGGGACCGGTCAGTTTTTCGTACGTCAACCCGCCCAGCAGCCGCTCCACGTCGCCGCCCGGGTTGCGTTCCCACCACGGCCCGTCCGGCTCCCGCTGCAGGCCGGAGACGTGCCCGAGCAGCTGCCGCAGCGTCACGCCGCCGATCGGGGTGCCCGGCAGGTGCCGGTAGAGCAGGTCGTCGAGCGCGAAGAAGCCCTCGTCACGCAGCTGCATGACGAGCGTCGCGGTGATCGTCTTGGTGATCGAGCCGAGCCGGTACTGGGTCTTCGGGTCGGGTCGCGGGTTCTCCCCGGCACCGGCGAAGTGCAGCACCGCCCGGTCGCGGACCACGGCCAGGGCGAGGGACGGCACCCGGCCCTGGGACTGTGCCCGGGCGGCGATCTCGTCGACCCGTCGGGCGGTCTCCGGAAGCAGTGTCACGGTGGGGGTCCTCCTGCTGTGCGACTGACGGGTCTAACTGTCCGAGCGCGGTTCGGCTACGCCGTACCATGGCATCGCCGGAGATGCGTGGACGTGACACGATCGATGATGTGGATGCCGTTCTCTGGATCGTCCTCGCCATCGCCCTGGCGATCGCCGAGGCCTTCACCGCGACCATTTTGATCATCTTCTTCGCGGCCGGTGCGGCCGCGGCCGGGCTGGCGGCCGCCCTCGACGCTCCGCTGCTTCTTCAGGTCATCGTGTTCGCCCTGGTCTCCGGCCTTTCGGTGGCGGCGATCCGGCCGGTGGTCATGCGGCACGCGCGATCCGCGCTGGAGACCGGTGACACCCCCTTCGGCATCGAGGCGATGGAGGGTCACCACGGCACCGTGCTGGAGGACGTGGACGCCGACCACGGCCAGATCCGGATCGAGGGCGAGATCTGGCAGGCTCGCTCCTTCGACGGCAAGGAGAAGTTCACGGCCGGCCAGCGGGTCCGCGTGGTCAAGGTGCGTGGCGCCACCGCCCTGGTCTGGCACGACGAGCTGCCCGACCTCTGACAAGAAGTACTTCGAAACATATAGAGAGGCGCCATGGAAGCAGTCATCGCTGTCCTGGTCATAGTCATCGCCATCTTCGCGGTGACCACCATCGTCCGCTCCATCCGGATCGTCCCCCAGCAGCGGATGGACGTGGTGGAGCGGCTGGGCCGCTACAAGCGGACCCTGAACCCGGGCCTGAACCTGCTGGTCCCGTTCATCGACGCGGTGCGCAGCAAGGTGGACATGCGGGAGCAGGTGGTCTCGTTCCCGCCGCAGCCGGTGATCACCTCGGACAACCTGGTCGTCTCGATCGACACGGTGCTGTACTTCAAGGTCGTCGACCCGGTGCGGGCCACCTACGAGATCTCCAACTTCCTCCAGGCGATCGAGCAGCTCACCGTCACCACCCTGCGGAACGTGATCGGTTCGCTGGACCTGGAGCGCGCGCTGACCAGCCGCGAGGAGATCAACCGGCACCTGTCCACGGTGCTCGACGAGACCACCGGCCGGTGGGGCATCAAGGTCACCCGGGTGGAGATCAAGGCGATCGAGCCGCCGCCGAGCATCCGCGACTCGATGGAGAAGCAGATGCGCGCCGAGCGGGAGCGCCGCGCGACGATCCTGAACGCCGAGGGTCACAAGCAGGCGCAGATCCTCACCGCCGAGGGTGAGAAGCAGGCCGCGGTGCTGCGGGCCGACGGTGACCGGCAGTCCCGGATCCTGCAGGCCGAGGGCCAGGCGAAGGCCATCCGGACGGTGTTCGACGCGATCCACCAGGCGAACCCGTCGCAGAAGGTGCTGGCGTACCAGTACCTGCAGAGCCTGCCGCAGATCGCGAACGGCACTGCCAACAAGGTGTGGATCGTGCCGACCGAGCTGACCAAGGCGCTGGAGGGTCTCGGCGGCGCGCTGGGCGGCCTGGCGAACATGGTCGGTGACGTCCCGTCGCCGCAGGTCGACTCCGGTGCGGTGGAGCGGGAGGCGGCGGAGGCCGCGGAGGCCGCCGCGGCGGAAGCCCAACGGGTGAACGCGGAGGTCCGGGAGGCCGAGGCGCAGGTGTCCGGCGACCCGGACCAGACCGCCGCCCTGCCGGCCTCGCCGCAGGTGCCGCCGGCGTCGGCGATCGGCGGGGCGGACTACAACGGAGCGAGTCAGCCCGAGCGTTCCTGACCCTCATCCGGACGGCCGGCCTCAGCAGGGGGCCGGCCGTCCGGCTTTTCCGCATAAATCCTGAGATTATGCTCACAATCTCCGCCGAATTTGACATGCTTCGTCACGGATTCCCGACCGGTTACCCCCGGCCGCTCGGCGTGTTGCCCCTGCGAGCGAGGCGGAGCCATGAGCATCAGCCATCGTCACACCGCGAGCGGCCGGCCCCTGCGGGTGGCCCCGGCCTGGGTCGGCGCCGCCACCCCGGCCGCCGGCGCCGCGGACCACTACGTACCCCCGGTGCGCGAGGCGGTGTGGATCTGGTCGGTGCGCCGGTTCGCCCGGCTGGCCCTGTGGGCGCTGCCGGCCGCCGCCGTCCTGTACGGCTGGCTCACCCTGGGTGTGAACGTCCCGCCCGGCCCGCTCCCGGTCGCCCTGCTGGCCGGCTGGCTGGGCGCTGTCGCGCTGATCGCCCTGGCCGGGCTGCTCGCCGGGGCGCGGACCCGGCGGATCGCGCTGACCGGCCTGCTGGTCGCGCTGGCCGGCGCCACCCTGCTGCTGCCGCTGGCCGCGCTGCCCGCCGGGACCGGCGTGGACGCGGTGTCGCTGCCGGCCGGCCAGGTACCCATCCTGGTCGAGCTGGCCTGTGCGATCTGCGGAGGCGGGGTGCTGCTGCTCGGCTGGGCGGTGTTCCGGTCCCGGCTGGTCAACCCGGCCGACGGGGTGCTGCTGATGCTCGCCGCGGTGGCGCTGGGCGCCGGGTCGTACGCGGTACGGCCGCTGCCCACCGTCGGGGCGCTGCTGCTGCTCGCGGCCGGCATGGGTCTGGCCTGGACGGGTGGCCGATTGGTGCCGCGCGCCTGAGACTGTCCCCATACCGCGCGAGAGGGGACGGGCATGCCGCGAGTGATCGCCGACATCTCGATGTCGCTGGACGGGTACGTGACCGGGCCGAACCCGGGCCTCGACAACGGTCTGGGCGACGGCGGCGAGGCGCTGCACACCTGGGCGCTGCACCCCGACCCGGTCGACGCCGACGTGCTGGACACCACTACCGCCGCCACCGGTGCGGTGATCATGGGCCGGCGGCTGTTCGACATCATCGACGGGCCGCACGGCTGGACCGACGAGATGGGCTACGGCGCGGATCGGGCCGCCACGCCACCGGTACTGGTGGTGACCCGGGTGCCGCCGGCGAGCGTCCGGCTCGCCGACCGGATGACGTTCGTGGTCGACGGGGTGGCCAGCGCCGTCGCCAAGGGCGTCTCGCTGGCCGGCGACCGGGACGTGGTGATCATGGGTGGTGCCGGGGTGATCCGGGGCGCTCTGGACGCCGGCCTGGTCGACGAGCTGCGGCTGCACCTGGCGCCGGTGCTGCTCGGCGCCGGCACCCCGCTGTTCACCGGCGGGATCGCGCGGCGGCTGCGCCAGGTGCGGTCCCGGCCGTCCGGGCAGGCCACCCATCTGACCTATCTGCTGGAGTGATCCCGAAGCCCTCCGCTGAAGTGATCAGCGCGTCGCGTCCCGGGTCAGCTCGTAGAACGTGATGGCCGCGGCGGTCGCCACGTTCAGCGAGTCCACGTCGTTGTGCATCGGGATGGCGACCCGGACATCGCTGGCCGTCAGCGCGTCAGCGGTGAGGCCCGGCCCCTCGGCGCCGAGCAGCAGCGCCGGCCGCCTCCGCTGCTCCGGGGTGAGCCGCTGCAGGGCTACCGCGTCCGGCGCCGGAGTCATCGCGAGCAGGGTGAAACCGGCGTCGCGGATCGCGACCAGCGGGTCCGGCCAGCTCTCCGTCTTGGTGTACGGAATGGCGAACACCTCGCCCATGCTGACGCGCACCGCCCGCCGGTAGAGCGGATCGGCGCAGTTCGGCGAGAGCACGATGGCGTCGATCCCCAGAGCGGCCGCGCTGCGGAACAGCGCGCCCAGGTTGGTGTGCGTGTTCAGGCCCTCCAGCACCGCCAGGTTCCGCGCCGTGCCGAGCAGGTCGTCCAGCGACGGCAGCGGGCGGCGGTGGAACGACGCCAGGATGCCGCGGTGCACGTGGAACCCGGTGATCGACTCCAGGACGGGTGGGGCCGCCGCGTACAGCGGGGCGTCGCCGGGCAGGCCGGTGAGCTGCCCGGCCCGCTTCTCGTCGACCAGGGCCGAGCGCATCCGGTAACCGGCGCGCAGGGCACGCTGGATGACGAGTTCGCCCTCGGCGATGAACAGGCCGTTGGGCGGTTCCCAACGGGTCCGCAGTTCCAGGTCGGTGAGGGCGCGGTAGTCACCGATGCGCGGGTCGTCCGGGGTGGTGATGGCGATGGCGGGCACACCAGCATTCTGCCGACCGGGCGTTGTGGATCAGCATCGGCGGGGCAAGATGGGAGTAGGGGGTCACGGGGCGGTCGTCGCGCCGCAATCGGCAGTACGGTTGTACTGTTCGCACGTTCCGCTTCTCGGGGGGTGTCAGTTGTCGTCTGGTCCGGGATCAGACCCGCATCTGCTCGCCCTGCTGCGCGCCATCCGGCTGCGCCAGAGCGCACCCGACGCGGCCGCCGCCGGCGAGGCCGACGCCGCCGCCGCGCTGTCCGAGATCTCTCCGCCGGCACCGCAGTCCGCCGAGCCGGCACCGGCGCCGCCCGAGGCGCCGGCGCCCGTGCCGCCCGCCGTCACCTCGTTCCTGCGTCCCGCCACGTCCACCGGCGGCGCCACGCGCGCGGGAAACGTGGCCGGCATCGGCCGGACCACGCCGTCCGGCGAGCCCGCTCCGCGCCCGGCGGGCGACGAGCAGCCCGCCGCCCCGCCGTCCACCCGCACCGGCCCCGGGTCCGAGCTGTTGTGGCGCGGTGACCAGGGTGCCGCGCTGGGCCGTTCCGGGCTCGGACCGGGCGCTCGGCGGCCGGGCGCCGCGGACCGGGCCGGGGCGAGCGCGGCCTATGGCGTACCGGTCAATCGGGTCAATCCGATCACCGGGATCAACCCGGGCGGACCGGTGACCCCGGCCCCGGCGGTCCCCGGGGTGCCACCGGCGCGCCCCATCGGGGCGCCCGGCACCGAGTTCCCCTCGGTCAGCCCGGCGGAGTACGCGGCGCACTTCGCCCGCAACACCACCCGGCGCCACCTGCCGTCGGACGGCATGGACCCGGGCGACACCCTGGCGCTGCGGGACACCCAGCGACTGCTCAGCACCAGCCTCACCTTCGCCGGCGGCATCGACGAGGTGGCCGAGCGGCTCTGGCGGGCGCTGCTGCAGGCCCAGCCGGACCTGCTGACCGCGCTGCCCGGCACCGCCGACTCGCAGCGCCGGCAGCTGGCCCGGGCGATCACCTGGCTGGTGCACCGGCTCGACGACCCACCGGCCGTGGTGGCCGGGGCCGGGCAACTGGGCGCGGTGCTGGCCGAGTGCGGCGTGCAGTGGAGCCAGCTGCACCTGGTCGGCGCGGCCCTGGCCGAGGCGATGCGGGCCGGCATGGTGCCGGGCGTCTGGCGGCAGGACTTCGACCAGGCCTGGCGGTGGACCTGGCAGCACGTCTACGAGTGGATCGTGCACGGCGGCACGCTGATCGCCTACCAGCCGACGATCTGGGAGACCGAGGTGATCAGCCACCAGCGCCGCCGCCCCGACCTGGCGGTGGTCCGGTTGCGCCCGTTCCTGCCGATGCCCTACCGCCCCGGGCAGTACGCGCGGGTCGAGGTCGCCGACGTCCCCGGCATCTGGCGGCCGTACTCGCTGGCCGGCGCCCCGCAGGTGGACGACGTGATCGAGCTGCACGTGCGGGCCAAGACCGAGACCGGGGTGAGCGGCACACTCGTGCACCACACTCGGACCGGCGACCGGATCCGGATCGGCCGGGCCGAGGGCGACATGGGCCTGCCCGAGGAGCCGGGCCGGGGCGTGCTGATGATCGCCGGGGACACCGGGGTGGCCCCGATGAAAGCGATGCTCGCCCAGCTCGCCGCGCTCGGCGACACCCGCCCGGCGGTGCTGTTCTGGGGGGTGCGCAACCTCGGCGAGCTCTACGACATCGACGAGCTGACGGCGCTCGCCCGGCAGGCGCCCCGGGCCACGGTGGTCCCGGTGGTCGCCGAGGGTGACCCGGGGCCGTACCCGTCCGGGCTGGTCACCGACGCGGTCGCGGCGTACGGGGAGTGGTCCCGGCACGAGGTCTACCTGGCCGGGCCGCCGCTGATGCTGGCCGCGACCGGCGTGGCGCTGCGGCAGCTGGGTGTCGACCCGGCTCGCATCCATCACGACGCCCCGGAGTAGTCCCGTCTTTTGTGCGGGGCCGCCTTTGCGCGTGCCCGCGTTTCGCGCGTGCCCGCCTTTCGTGCGTGCCCGCCTTTCGTGCGGGCCTGCCTTTGCGCAGGCCTGCCTTTCGCGGGGGCCCGTGTTTTGCGCGGGCCCGGCCTCCAGGGCTCAGAGGGCCGCGTCGAGGATCTTCTGGAAGGCCGGCGGGATGTGGTGCGGGCCGCCCGGGGTGAAGACGCCGCTGTGCGAGACGGAGTCCCAGGCCGACGCCGGGACGGCAGCGCGCAGTGCCACCAGCGCCGGCGCGTCGTCGGTCAGCATGGAGAGCGCCACCAGGCACTCCTCCGCCTCGCCGACGCACTCGAACGGCTTGTGCCCGTCGACGCCGAGCAGCTCCTTGAAGCCCTGCACCTGCGACTCGTCGGCGAACAGGTCGTGCCCGAAGATGTGCGCGAGCCGCTCCCGCGGCATGTGCGGGGCCATCGCCAGGAAGACGAACCGGCACTTCGGGCAGTCACCGCACCAGCGCGCGGTCGGGTCGTGCAGCTTGAACGCCTTGTTACAACTGGTCACCACGTCGTCATACGCTGTGTGACCGGCGAACAGCTGCGCGATGTGCAGCTCGGACAGCGTCCGCAGCAGCGAGAAGTACGGGTCCATCAGCCCGGTGTGCGCCGTCACCGCGTCCCGCAGCAGCCCCTCGGCGAGCACCCCCTTGGACCACTGGTGGTTGACCTCGTGACCGTTCCAGATCAGGTTCGGGTCGGAGGCGGAGCGCTCGTTCGACATCACCACCGGGCCCAGTCCGTGCCAGACGGCGGTGGCGATCGCGATCAGCGAGTTGATCGCGGTGACCGGGATGTGCCCGTTCAGCGCGCCGGCCTTGTTCAGCTCGAACAGGCGCGGGTCGAGCCTGCGGCGGGCGGCCAGAGCGGGCAGGCCGGACGCGGCGTTCACGTTCTCGATCACCGGGTTCGGGTTCACCGAGAACGGCACCGGATCGAGGCCGGCCGCGCGCAGGATCTCCAGCGTGACGATCGAGTCCTTGCCGCCGCCGACAGCTGACAGCGGCCGGCCGGTGACCTCGACCGGGGTGGCCGGGGGCAGCTCACCGAGGGTTTCCACGGTCAGCTCCAGGACGTGCGGGAGCTGGTTACGGTACGCGTACTCGGCCAGGCCGTCGGTGTAGATCCGGGTGAACCAGGCGGCGACCGCGGGCGCGACCGGCTCGGGCGCGAGCACCCGCGGCGGGGCGCCCACCTTGTAGTAACTCACCCCGGCGACCACGTGCAGCAGGTCGAGCACCCGGCGGAAGGCGTCCGGAACCTCGCGCGCCGCCACCGGGAACGTGATCGTCTCGGTGAAGCTCAGCGGCTCCGGGCCGTCGAGCAGGTAGTCGAACGTGGCGACTCCCGTCGTCGGGTCGAACGCGTACGAGGGGAAGCGCATGACGTCGAACTGCACCCGGGAACTCCTGTCTAACGGCCGACGGGCAATATTAGTGCGGTCCCGCGAAAAACCGACTTGGGGAGACTGACGTGCGCCTGGCAGACCTGCGTGGCCGCTCGGTGGCGGTCTGGGGGACCGGCCGCGAGGGGCGGGCCGCGGTGACCGCGATCGCCCGGCACGAGCCGGCCCGGCTGATCGCCGTCAACGACAGCGCCGGCTACCTCGACGACCCCTGGGACGGCGAGCTCGCCCCGCTGGCCGGTGGTGAGCACGCCTTCGCCGCCCTGGCCAGCGCGGATGTCATCGTCCGCTCGCCGGGCGTGCCGTCCACCCACCCGTTCATGGCGGAACTGCGCGGGCGGGGGATCACCATCACCGGCGGCAGCGCGCTCTGGATGGCCGACCACGCGGCGCAGACCGTCGGGGTGACCGGCAGCAAGGGCAAGAGCACCACCTCCAGCCTGATCAGCCACCTGCTCGCGGCGGCCGGGCGGCCCAACGCGTACGGCGGCAACATCGGCGTCCCGCTGCTCGACCTGCCCCAGGCCGACCTCTACGTGCTGGAGCTGTCCAGCTACCAGTGCGCCGACCTGACCGATTCGCCGCGGGTGGCGGTGGTCACCTCGCTCTTTCCGGAGCACCTGGACGCGCACGGCGGCGAGCGGGAGTACTACCGCGACAAGCTCAACCTGCTCCGCCACGGACCGGATCTGATCGTGGTGAACGGCGCCGACGAGCGACTGCGTGACGAGATCCGCGGCGTCGCCGACCGCAACGGCTTCCCGCCGGTCCCGGCCGCCGCCGGCGACTCCCGCTTCCGGGTCGAGGAGGGCACCGTCTTCTGCAGCGACGATCCGCTGTTCCCCCGCTCCGAGCTGCGGCTCAAGGGCCGGCACAACGAGCGCAACCTGTGCGTCGCGCTGGCCGTGCTGGACGGCATGGGCATCGACGTGGCCGGCCTGCGCACCGAGCTGGCCGCCGCGGTCCGCTCCTTCGAGGGACTCCCGCACCGGCTCACCGAGATCCCCGACCCGTCCGGCCTGACCTTCGTCGACGACACCCTCTCCACCGCGCCCTACGCCGCCATGCACGCCATCGAAGCCTACGAGGACCGGCCACTCACCGTGTTGGTCGGCGGCACTGACCGAGGCCTGGACTACTCACCGTTACGAGACTTCCTCGCCTCCCGCGAACTCACCGTGATCGGCATGCCGGACAGCGGCCCACGCATCCTGGCGGAGCTGGCCGACCTCCCGAAGATCACCACCCACTCGTCCGAGGACCTCGCCGACGCGGTTCGGCTGGCCCGCGAGGTGACACCGGCCGGCGGCGTCGTGCTGCTCTCGCCGGCCGCGCCGAGCTATGGTCGCTTCCGTAACTTCGAGCACCGCTCCGAGGCCTTCCAGGAGGCGATCCGCGCGACCGCGAAGTAGCAGCGGTCCCGGCGGTCCGGATCAAACTTCAAAAGCTTCATATACGTGGGTTCCGCTGGGGTGCGCGCGCTGGTCGGGGTAGCGCCCCAGGGCCCCCGTTGGTTGCCGCTCCTGGTCGCCCGTCCCGTCGCTGATGACGGCCGGCCGCCGGTCGCGGTCCGTCGAAACCACCGTGTGCGCCAGCCGTGTGGGCTGGGCTGGTCGTGGTGGTGGTGTTCGGGTCGTTGAGGCCACCGTGTGTGCCAGCCGTGGTCGCTGGGCTGGTCGTGGTGGTGGTGTTCGGGTCGTTGAGGCCACCGTGTGTGCCAGCCGGCCGGGCTGGGCTGGTTGTGGTGGTGGTGTTCGGGTCGTTGAGACCACCATGAGTGCCAGCCGTGGTCGCTGGCCAGCGCTGGACGGGATGGGCGCCGCCGCAGACATCCGCGAACCGTGACCGGGATCGGGTGCCACCGTGACCAGCTACGGACGGCAGGCGGCGGCCGCGACGGTGATCGGCAGCTCCAGGGCGTGGCTATCCGGTCCGGTCTGGTAACGGATCGTGGGTGGCGGCCGCGACGGTGGCCGGCAGCTCCAGGGCGTGGCTATCCGGTCCGTGACTGGTAACGGATCGTGGGTGGCGGCCGCGACGGTGATCGGCAACCCCGGGCGTGGCTATCCGGACCATGACCGGCAATGGATCGTGGGTGGCGACCGCGACGGTGGCCACCCGCACCAGCGGGCAGCAATAACGCAACATCCGGAGATGACCGGCTGCGGGCCCGGACCGGTGGGAGCGCTCACGGCGTACCGGAAAGCGTTTTGATCTTGTTTCGGACGTGACGACCGGGTTGCCTGGCGTGTTGCGAACTGGTCGAACGGGCGACGGCGTGTGGGCTGATCGGTGGCGGAGCCTCCCCTGATCAGAGGAGCGCAAACGGGCGTAAGGCGGACATGTGATGGCGACCACGTTGTAAGGGTTATTTCCGGATCGATGGCTGTCATCTGGCGGGTCGGAAACACGTGTTCATCGGCGCAGGTCAGGTAACGGTTTGAAAACTTCACCCACGGCCTTGACACGGAGGGGCGGTTAGTAAGAACTTTTACCGCAACAGTAAACAGTCCTTCCTGAAAGGGTGACCGATGGCTGAGCCGGAGATGGACGGGACCGCGTTGACCGCGGTCGCCGACTCGCCGGCCCGCGGCGAGGCCGCCCCCAACGGGAGCGAGCTGACGGTGCGGGACCGGCTTGACCAGAACTTCTGGTCCCGGAGCGAACCGCGCCTCCGACCGGCCGACAGCCGCACCGAGAACGGGCGGGGCGAGAGCAACCACCCCCGCACCGAGAACGGGCGGGGCGAGAGCAACCACGGCCGCACGGAGAAGATCGGGAGCGACCCCATGGACCACCCGCCCGCCGACGGGGTCCTGGTCCGGGTCCGGACGCTGCTGCCGGAGTTCACCGGCGCGCTGCAGCGGGTCGCCGAGCAGGTGCTCACCGACCCGGCCGCCGCCTCCCGGGCCACCATCGTCGAGCTGGCCGAGCGCAGCGGCACGTCACCGGCGACGGTGACCCGCTTCTGCCGGGCGCTGGGCTTCGACGGCTACGCCGACCTGCGGCTGGGCATCGCCGCCGAGACCGGGCGGGCCCGCTCGGCCGGCTGGACCGTCGACATCGGCCGCGAGATCCAGCCCAACGACCCCCTGGAGCGGGTGCTCGGCCAGATCATGGCCTCCGACACCAGGGCCATGCACGACACCGCCTCGCTGCTGGACCTGGGCGAGGTGGAGCGGGCCGCGGTGGCAATCGCCGCAGCACCGCGGGTGAACATCTTCGGCGCCAGCGGCAGCGCGCTGGTCGGCGAGGAGATGCAGTTCAGCCTGCACCGCATCGGCATCCCGGTGTGGGCCTGGACCGACGTGCACAACGGTCTGGCCAGCGCCGCGCTGTCCAGGCCCGGCGACGTCGCGCTCGGCATCTCGCACACCGGCGAGACCGGCGAGACGATCGAGCTGCTCGCCGAGGCGAGCAGCCGGGGCGCCACCACCATCGCGCTCACCAGCTTTCCCCGTTCCCCGCTGGCCGAGCTCGCCGACATCGTCCTGATCACCGCGACCCAGGCGACCACCTTCCGGCCGGACGCGCTCTCCGCACGGCACCCCCAGCTGGTGGTCCTCGATCTGCTGTACGTGGCCGTCGCGCAGCGGACCCACGAACGCTCGCATGCCGCCTTCCAGCGCACCGCCCAGGCGGTGCACGGACACAAAGCGGCGAAAGACGCCTAATCCCTTTTTACGAATGAAACCCCTTCGGGAGGAAAAGTGAAGCGCAAGATCGCGGTCGCCGCGGCGCTCGCCGCCACGCTGGTCGGCACCGCCGCGTGCGGTGGCAACAGCAGCGACAGTGGCACCACCTCGGCCAACGGCGCCGTCGACGGCAAGGGCAAGACCATCAAGGTCTGGCTCATGGTCGACGCCCAGAGCGGCTGGAAGAGCGTCGTGGACGACGCCTCCAAGCGGTTCACCGACGCCACCGGCGCGCAGGTGCAGGTCGAGTACCAGCAGTGGGCGAACGTGCTCACCAAGCTGGACGCCTCGCTGGCCGGCACCGACGTGCCGGACGTGGTCGAGCTGGGCAACACCCAGTTCCCCAAGTACGTCGACTCCGAGGGCTTCGCCGAGCTCGACAAGAAGAGCTTCGAGAACTCCGACACCTGGCTGACCGGCCTCTCCGGCGCCTGTGAGAAGGACGGCAAGACGTACTGCGTGCCCTACTACGCGGGCGCCCGGGTCCTGATCTACCGCAAGGACCTGTTCCAGAAGGCCGGCATCGCCGACGCGCCGAAGACCTACGACGAGTTCCTCGCCGACGCCGACAAGGTGCAGGCGGCGAACAAGGACGCCAAGTTCGGCTCCGTCTACATGCCGGGCCGTTACTGGTACGCCGCGATGTCGTGGGTCAAGGCCAACGGCGGCGACATCGCCAAGAAGGACGGCGACAAGTGGGCCGGCCAGCTCTCCACGCCGGCCTCGCAGGCCGGTCTGCAGAAGTGGGTCGACCTGGTCAAGAAGTACTCGAAGGCGGACGTCACCAAGGACGAGGCCGACCAGTACCTGGTGTTCAGCCAGGCCAACGCCGGCATGTTCTACGGCAACGGCTGGGAGCAGGGTTCCGCCGAGCAGGTCAAGAAGGACCCGAACGACCCGAACTCGAAGCTGGTCCCGACCAAGGTCAACGGCAAGCTGGCCGCCGCGCCGATGCCGGAGATCCCCTCGCTGCTCGGTGGCTCGAACGTCGGCGTCCCGCTGAAGAGCAAGAACCCGGAGCTGGCCGCTCAGTGGATCAAGTACTTCACCGACAGCACCTCGATGAAGGGCCTGATCAAGGCCGGCGCCCTGCCGAACGCCACCTCGCTGCTGGACCAGGCCGCCACCGACAACCCGGCGCTGAAGTTCACCGCCGGCGCGGCGAAGAACAGCTGGGCCGTCCCGAACTCCGGCAAGTGGGCCGACGTGGAGAAGGCCAACGTGCTGCAGAACATGCTGTCGGACATCCTGACCGGCAAGAAGTCTCTGGCGGACGCGACTGCCGCCGCTGACCAGCAGATCGCCACGACGCTCAACGCGAGCTGATCCGGGTGCCGCCCGCCCGCACGGCGGGCGGGCGGCACACCGCCGTCTCTTCTTCTTCGGTGAGAGAGGAAAGCTGATGTACGCCGTCGACTCTCCGGCGACCCGCGCGCAGAGCGGGCCGAGCGGATCCGGCGCGGAGCAACCGGTGACCCGACACAAACGGCGCCGCCGCCGTGGCGGTGACGACGTCGTCATCCCCTGGCTGCTGTCCGGTCCGGCCCTGGTGCTCCTGGCCCTCCTGCTGGCCTACCCGGTCGGGCGCATGCTCGTGCTGTCGTTCCAGAAGCTGGGGCTCAAGGAGCTCTGGACCGGCGCCGCCGCGCCGTTCGTCGGCGTGGACAACTACGTCACGGTGCTCTCCGACAGCGTCTTCTGGTCGGTGGTGACCCGTACGGTCCTCTTCACCGCGGTGTCGGTGGTGCTCAGTGTGCTGATCGGCCTCGGCGTGGCGCTGCTGATGCGCCGGGTCAGCCGGACCGTCCGGCTCCTCATGATCATCGCGATGATGTTCGTCTGGGCGTTGCCCGCGCTGGTCCAGGCGCAGATCTTCAAGATGATGACCGACTCCGACGTCGGCGTGATCAACTACCTGATCGACAAGCTCCCGGGTGTCGAGTTCCAGAACCACTCCTGGTTCTTCACCCCGGTGCAGGGCTGGATCGTGATCACGTCCTGCGTGGTGTGGGCCGGCATCCCGTTCCTGGCGATCACCCTGAACGCCGGCCTGACCCAGGTGCCGAAGGAACTGATGGAGGCCGCCACCGTCGACGGCGCCAACGCCTGGCAGGGGTTCAAGAACATCACCGTCCCGATCCTCAAGCCGCTGCTCGTGATCGTCACGACCCTGTCGGTGATCTGGAACTTCGGCCTGTTCACGCAGAACTGGGTGATGCGGGACGGCAAGCCGGAGCCCGAGTTCCAGACCCTGGCCACGTACTCGTACGTGCAGGCCTTCTCGCAGAACAAGTACGGCCTCGGCTCGGCGATCGCGATGATCACCGTGCTGATCCTGCTCGGCGCGATGGCGGTCTACATCCGTCAGATGTTCAAGATCGGAGAGGTGGACTGATGGCCGTCCTCACCAGCACCCCGCCGCGCCGCAGGACCCGCAAGGCCGACGACGGCGTGATGACCGTCGGGCGCAGCCGGATCGGCAACCTCGTCGCCAACGCGGCCGGCCTGATCTTCGCGATCGTGATGTTCTTCCCGGTCTACTGGGTGCTGATCACCTCGTTCAAGCCGCAGACCGAGTGGTCGAGCTTCACCCCGACCTTCGTCCCGCACGCGCCGACGCTCGACAACTTCACGTCCGCGTTCAACGCGCCGCTGTTCAAGCAGTCGCTGATCAACGGCATCCTGGTGACCGCCATGGCGGTGATCGCGGCGCTGATCGTCGGCTTCCTCGGCGCGCTCGCCGTCGCCCGGTTCCGCTTCTACGGCCGGCGGGCGATCATCCTGGTGGTCCTGGCGGTGCAGCTGATCCCGTTCATCTCGCTGCTGATCCCGATCTTCCTGATGCTGCAGAGCTGGCACGCCGTCGGCAACACCCTGATCGGCGTGACGCTGGTCTACACGGTGCTGATCCTGCCGTACACGGTGTGGATGCTGCGCGGCTTCATCGCCGGCATCCCGCGCGAGCTGGACGAGGCCGCGATGATCGACGGCTGCACCCGCGGCCAGGTGTTCTGGCGGATCGTCCTGCCGCTCACCGGCCCCGGCCTGGTCGCGACCTCGGTGTACGGGTTCATCCAGGCCTGGAACGAGTTCATGATCATCAACACCCTCAACGACCCCGAACACCAGAACCTGATGGCCTGGCTCATGCAGAACCAGACCAGCCGGGGCACCTACTGGGGCCCGCTGATGGCCGGCGCGATCATCACGTCGATCCCGGTCGTCATCTTCTTCCTCGCCGTGCAGCGCAACATCGCCTCCGGGCTCACCGCCGGCGCGGTCAAGGGCTGAAACAACCTCCGAAAGGGACATAGATGTCTGTGACAACCGATCGCCGTACCCTGCTGCGCCGTGCCGCCGCCGTCGGTCTGGTCGCCGCGCCCGGTGTGAGCTTTCTGAGCGCGTGTGCGGGCTCGGACGACAACGGTGACGACACCAAGCAGGCGACCGGCACCAAGTCGGCCGACAACCCGCTGGGTATCGACCCGAAGGCCGGTATCGAGATCGTGATCTTCGATGGTGGTCTCGGTACCAAGTACGCCACCGATGTGGACACTCCGCTGTACAACAGCAAGTGGCCGGACTCGAAGGTGACCTACTCGGCGACGCAGCAGGTCGCTACCACGATCAAGCCGCGGCTGAACTCCGGTACCGCGCCCGACATGATCAACAACTCGGGTTCGGACATCATGGACTTCGGTGCGATCGTGAAGGCCGGGCAGGCCGCTGACCTGTCGGATCTGTTCGCGGCGCCGTCGCTGGACATCGCCGGTAAGACGGTGGCCGAGACGCTGGTGCCGGGTGCGGTGCAGCAGGGCACCTACGACGGTAAGCCGTTCGCGGTGAACTACTCGTTCACGGTCTTCGGGCTCTGGTACAACAAGAAGCTGTTCGCGAAGAACAACTGGACCATCCCGACGACCTGGGCGGACTTCACCGCGCTGCTCGACAAGATCAAGGCGGCGGGCATCACGCCGTTCAGCTACGCGGGGGCGAACGCGTCGTATTACATGGTCCGGGCGATCATGACGTCGGCGGCGAAGATCGGCACCGAGCAGGTGCTCAAGGACATCGACAACCTGAAGCCGGGTGCGTGGACCAACGACGCGGTCAAGCAGGCCGCCGCGGCGTGGGGGGAGATCGGCAAGAAGTACGCCAACCCGTCGCACCTGGGTCTGAAGCACACCGAGGTGCAGCTGCAGCAGAACCAGGACAAGGTCGCGTTCTACCCGTGCGGCTCCTGGCTGGAGAACGAGCAGGCCGCGTCGACGCCGGCCGGCTTCGAGTACGCGATGATGGCGCTGCCCAGCGTGACGGCCAGCGACAAGCTGCCGGCGACGGCGATCAACGCGGCGGCCGGTGAGATCTACTTCGCGGCGGCCAAGAGCAAGAACCCGCAGGGTGGCAAGGAGTACCTGCGCACCATGCTGTCGAAGAAGGCGGCGCTGGAGTTCACCAAGCTGACCAAGTCGCTGACCGTGGTCGCCGGCGCGGCCGACGGGGTGACCATCAGCCCCGGGCTGACCTCCGCGAACGACGCGCTGGGCAAGGCCGGCCAGGACGTGTTCATGGGTTACCTGTTCGACACCTGGTACAAGAAGCTCGACGACGCCTCCCGCGAGGCCGCCAACCAGCTGTTCTTCAAGGGCGGCGACGCGCAGAAGTTCTGCGACACCATGGAGGCCGCCTCGCAGGCCGTCGCCAAGGACTCGTCGATCACCAAGTTCACCCGCTCCTGATCTCGTTCTCTGACAACCCCTAGGCAGGCGTCATGCGGCACGGCAAGTATCCCTTCATCATCGGTTTCCTTGTCGTGCCGCTGGCGCTCTACCTGGTGTTCGTGGTCGGCGCGTATCTGCAGATGTTCCAGTTGTCGTTGACCGACTGGTCGGGTTACGGCGGGTTCACGTACATCGGGGTGGAGAACTTCCAGAAGTTGTGGGACGACTCGGTGTTCTGGATCGCGTTGCGGCACAACCTGTACCTGTTGATCGTGATGCCGATCGTGACGATCGCCCTGGCGTTGTTCTTCGCGTTCCTGCTCAATTCCGGTGGTAAGAAGGCCGGTGGGGTGTGGGGCTCGAAGGTGTACCGGGTGATCTTCTTCTTCCCGCAGCTGCTGGCGCTGGCGATCGTGGCGGTGATCTTCGGGCGGGTGTTCGGGTCGGACAAGTCCGGCATGATCAACGGGTTGTTGCCGCAGTCGTGGACGCCGTGGCTGTTCCTGGCCGACGAACGCTGGGCGCTGACCTGCATCCTGGTGGTCCTGGTGTGGCAGGCGGTCGGGTTCTACGTGGTGTTGTTCTCCGCCGGGATGGGTTCGATCGCCGAGGAGATCTACGAGGCCGCCGCGCTGGACGGGGCCACCAAGGTCACCCTGTTCTTCAAGATCACGCTGCCGTTGCTGTGGGACACCCTGCAGGTCGCCTGGGTCTATCTGGGTATCGCCGCGTTCGACGCGTTCGCCCTGGTCAACATCATGTCGGTGAACCACGGCGGGCCGAACAACAGCACCCAGGTGCTGAGCATGCAGATCTACCTGAACGCGTTCCAGAACTCGCAGGCCGGCTACGCGTCAGCGCTCGGCGTGGTGCTGTTCTTCCTGACCCTGACGTTCGCCGCGCTGACCCTGCGGGTCACCCGCCGCGACGCCGTGGCGGCCTGAGCGGAGATGACGACGATGATGAATCTTGCCGTTGAGGAAACCGCGGCGGTGACCGAGCCGAAGCCCGCGGAGAGGTCCCGGAAGGTCAATCCGCTCAACGGGGTCGCGCACGTCGCGTTGTTCCTGTGGGCTCTGGCCACGGCCGGGCCGTTGCTCTGGGTCGTGCTGGCCTCGTTCAAGAACAACACCGAGATCTTCCTGGGCAAGCCGTTCGCGCTACCCGAGTCGTTCTCGTTCACCACGTACGCCGACGCGTGGAGCGAGGCGCACATCGGGCAGTACTTCCTCAACAGCGTGTTCGTGGTGGCGATCAGCACCGCCGGGACGATGCTGCTCGGCGCGATGGCCGCCTACGTGCTGGCCCGCTACAAGTTCCCCGGTAACCGGGCGATCTACTACCTGTTCGTCTCCGGACTGGCGTTCCCGACGTTCATGGCGCTGGCCCCGCTGTTCGGCATCGTGCAGAGCCTGGGACTGCTCAACAGCTTCACCGGGCTGATCCTGGTCTACATCGCGTACTCGCTGTCGTTCACGGTGTTCTTCCTGGTCGCGTTCTTCAAGACGCTGCCCCACGAGATCGACGAGGCCGCCCTGGTCGACGGGGCCGGACACCTGCGCCGGTTCTTCCAGATCATGATGCCGATGGCGAAATCCGGGCTGATCAGCATCACCATCTTCAACATCGTCGGGCAGTGGAACCAGTACCTGCTCCCCGTCGTGATCATGCAGGGCGCCGGCGCCGACTCGAAATGGGTCCTGACCCAGGGCATCGCCAACATCAGCACCCAGGCCGGCTACCACGCCGAATGGTCCACCCTGTTCGCCGCGCTCACCCTCTCCATCCTGCCGATGATCGCCGTCTACGCGGTCTTCCAGCGGCAGATCCAGGCCGGCCTCACCGCCGGCGCCGTGAAGTAATTTGTCGTACCCGGCGAGCAGAATGACCATGTGCTCGTAGCGGTACTTCCCGACGGTCGGCTGCAAGACCTGCATGCCGACGGCGGGCCGGTCGGTCCACCCCACCCGGTGGCCGACCTGCCCGCGGCCGTCGCCGCGCGCGAGGCCGCCGACCAGCCACGCTGGGTCTGGCCGGCCACCGCCGACATCTACCCGGCACTGCTGCGCGCCGGCGTGCGGGTGGCGCGCTGTCACGACCTGGAGCTGACCGAGGCCCTGCTGCTCGGGCACGCCGGGCGCTGGGGTGAGCCACGAGGGCTCGCCGCGGCGACCGCCCGCCTGCGTGGCTTGCCGGTCCCACCGGACCGGCCCCGGCCCGAGGCCGAGCCGCCCGGCTTCGCGCAGGGCGCGCTCTTCGACGCGCTTCCCGCGTCGATCCCGGTCGCCGCCGGCGACGTGCTCGCGCTCTACGCCGACCAGCAGCGCCGCCTGGCCGCGACCGAGCACCCCGGCCGCTTCCGGATGCTGGTGGCCGCCGAGTCGGCCGGCGCGCTGATCGCCGCCGAGATGGGCCACACCGGCCTGCCGTGGCGCGCCGACGTGCACGACGAGCTGCTGCGCGAGCTGCTCGGCCCGCCCCAGCCGGTCGGCCCGCCGCGTCGCCTGGTCGAGCTGACCGCGGAGATCAACGCGGCGTTCGGCACCCACGGGCTGCACCCCGACCTGCCGGCCGAGGTGGTGCGAGCGTTCGCCCGGGCCGGGATCCAGATCCCGAACACGCGGCGCTGGGTGCTCCGCCAGGTCGACCATCCCGCGGTGACCCCGCTGCTGCTGTACAAGGAGCTCTATCGGATCTGGACCGCGCACGGGTGGAACTGGCTGGACTCCTGGGTCCGCGACGGCCGCTTCCACCCGGAGTATTCGCTGGGGAACGTGGTCTCCGGCCGCTGGGGCGCGCGGGGTGGCGGCGCCCTCCAGGTGCCCAAGGTGATCCGCCGGGCGGTGCTCGCCGACCCGGGCTGGCGCTTCGTCGTCGCCGATGCCGGGCAGCTGGAGCCCCGGGTGATGGCGGCGGTCTCCGGCGACACCCGGCTGGCCCGGGCGGCCGCCGAGGGCGATCTCTACGCGGCGCTGGCCACCGACTCGTTCGACGGCGACCGGGCCAAGGCCAAGGTCGCGCTGATCGGCGCGATGTACGGGCAGACCGGTGGCGACGCGATCCCGGCGCTGGCGGTGCTCCGCCGCCACTATCCGATCGCCTTCGAGTACGTGGAGACGGCCGCCCGGGTCGGCGAGTCCGGCGGCCTGGTCCGCTCGTGGCTGGGTCGCACCTGCCCGCCCCCGGCCGGCGCACGGCGGGACGCCGGCCTGGATCCACCCGATGAGGTGGCGCCGCCACCCGGACGGGCGAGGGGGCGATTCACCCGAAACTTCGTGATCCAGGCCACGGCTGCCGAGTGGGCGCTCGTCCTGCTCGCCACCCTGCGCACCGCCCTCGCCGGGACGCGAGCCGAGCTGGTCTTCTTCGTGCACGACGAGGTCGTCGTGCACTGCCCCGCTGACCAGGCCGAAGAGGTCGCCGAGCGGATCCGCGAGTGCGCGGCGCGCGCCGGGCGGATGCTTTTCGGCGACAGCGAGGTGCGATTCCCGGTGGATGTCTCAGTGGTTGGTTGCTACGCGGACGCCAAGTGAGGAACTGGGTAAACTCAGAGGTCCGGCCGAGAGGCGCTGCAGCGGGCCCACCCGTCACGCTCGACCGGTGAACAATCCCGAACAAGGGCGCCTCCGACTCTCTCGGAGGTGTACCCCGTGACTGAGACCGTCACCAAGCTGCGCGACCTGCTCGCCGAGCGGGTCCTCGTCCTCGACGGGGCCTGGGGCACGATGCTGCAGGGCGCCAAGCTGACCCCGGCCGACTACCGTGGCGAGCTCATCCCCGCCGATCACCCGCAGGACGTCACCGGCGACCCCGACCTGCTGATCCTCACCCGGCCGGACGTGATCCTCGACGTCCACCGGCAGTACCTGGCGGCCGGCGCCGACATCACCACGACCAACACGTTCACCGCTACCAGCATCGCCCAGGCCGACTACGGCCTGGAGCACCTGGTGCGGGAGATGAACATCCAGGGTGCCCGGCTCGCCCGGCAGGCCGCCGACGAGTTCGGCGGCCGGTTCGTGGCCGGCTCGGTCGGCCCGCTGAACGTGACGCTCTCGCTCTCGCCCCGGGTCGACGAGCCGGCCTACCGTGCGGTCACCTTCGACCAGGTCAAGGCGGCGTACGCGGAGCAGATCGCGGCCCTCGCCGAGGGTGGCGTCGACCTGCTGCTGATCGAGACGATCTTCGACACGCTGAACGCGAAGGCGGCGATCGCGGCGGCCAAGGAGGTCGCCCCGCACCTCCCGCTGTGGATCTCGGTGACCATCGTCGACCTCTCCGGCCGGACCCTGTCCGGGCAGACCGTGGAGGCCTTCTGGCGCTCGATCGAGCGGGCGCACCCGCTGGTGGTCGGCGTGAACTGCGCACTCGGCGCGACCGAGGCCCGCCCGCACGTGGCGGAACTGGCCCGGCTGTCGGACACCTTCGTCGCCGCCCACCCGAACGCGGGCCTGCCGAACGCCTTCGGCGGCTACGACGAGACCCCGGCGCAGACCGCCCGGCTGATCGGCGAGTACGCCGACTCCGGCCTGGTCAACATCGTCGGCGGCTGCTGCGGCACCACGCCGCCGCACATCGCCGCGATCGCCGAGGCGGTGCGCGGCGCGGCCCCGCGGCGGATCGACCCGCCGGCGCCGACCACCCGGTTCAGCGGCCTGGAGCCGTTCGCGATCGGCCCGGACACCGGCTTCGTGATGATCGGCGAGCGGACCAACGTGACCGGCTCGGCCAAGTTCCGCCGGTTGATCGAGGCCGACGACTACCAGGCCGCCGTCGACGTGGCGCTGGACCAGGTCCGTGGCGGCGCCAACCTGCTCGACGTGAACATGGACGCCGACCTGCTGGACAGCGAGCGGGCGATGACCACGTTCCTCAACCTGATCGCGACCGAGCCGGAGGTGGCCCGGATCCCGATCATGATCGACAGCTCGAAGTGGAACGTGCTGGAGGCCGGCCTCAAGTGCGTGCAGGGCAAGGGCGTGGTCAACTCGATCAGCCTGAAGGAGGGGCCCGCGGCGTTCCTGGAGCAGGCCCGCAAGATCCGCTCGTTCGGCGCCGGTGTGGTGGTGATGGCCTTCGACGAACAGGGCCAGGCCGACACCACCGAGCGCAAGGTCGCCATCTGCGGGCGAGCGTATGACCTGCTGGTCGAGGACGGCTTCGACCCGACCGACATCATCTTCGACCCGAACGTGCTGGCCGTCGCCACCGGCATCGCCGAGCACAACGGCTACGCCAAGGCGTTCATCGAGGCGCTGCCGCTGATCAAGCAGCGCTGCCCGGGTGCCCGGACCAGCGGCGGCATCTCCAACCTGTCCTTCGCCTTCCGGGGCAACGACATCGTCCGCGAGGCGATGCACTCGGCGTTCCTGTTCCACGCCGTCCGGGCCGGCCTGGACATGGGCATCGTCAACGCCGGTCAGCTCGCCGTCTACCAGGACATCCCGGCCGACCTGCTGGAGCTGGTCGAGGACGTGCTCTTCGACCGCCGGCCGGACGCCACCGACCGGCTGGTCACCTTCGCCTCCACGGTCACCGGCAGCGCCGCCAAGCGTGAGGTCGACCTGTCCTGGCGGGAGGCGCCGGTCGAGGAGCGTCTGTCGTACGCCCTGGTGCACGGCATCGTCGACTTCATCGAGGCGGACACCGAGGAGGCCCGGCAGAAACTGCCCCGGCCGCTCGACGTGATCGAGGGCCCGCTGATGGACGGCATGGGCGTGGTCGGCGACCTGTTCGGCTCCGGCAAGATGTTCCTGCCCCAGGTGGTCAAGAGCGCCCGGGTGATGAAGCGGTCGGTCGCCTACCTGCTGCCGTACATGGAGAAGGACAAGGCCGAGGGTGCCCGCGGTCAGGGCAAGGTGGTGCTCGCCACGGTCAAGGGCGACGTCCACGACATCGGCAAGAACATCGTCGGCGTGGTGCTCGGCTGCAACAACTACGAGGTGATCGACCTCGGCGTGATGGTGCCGACCGCGAAGATCCTGGACACCGCGATCGCCGAGGGCGCCGACGCGATCGGCCTGTCCGGCCTGATCACCCCGTCGCTGGACGAGATGGTCGCGGTCGGCGCCGAGATGCAGCGCCGCGGGCTCACCCTGCCGCTGCTGATCGGTGGCGCCACCACGTCCAAGCAGCACACCGCGGTGCGCATCGCGCCGGCGTACGACGGGCCCACCGTCCACGTCCTGGACGCGTCCCGGGTCGTCGGCGTCGTCTCCGACCTGCTCGACGCCGAGCGCGCGGTGAAGCTCGACGACGCCAACCGCGCCGAGCAGCAGCGCCTGCGCGAGCAGCACGAGAAACGGCACGCCCAGCCGCTGCTCACCCTCGAGCAGGCCCGGGCCAACCGGGAGACCGTCGACTTCGCCGAGCTGCCCACGCCCGCCTTCACCGGTGTCCGTGAGGTCCAGCCGACCATCGCCGAGCTGCGCGAGATGATCGACTGGCAGTTCCTCTTCCTGGCCTGGGAGCTGAAGGGCAAGTACCCGGCGATCCTGAAGGAGCCGGTCGCCAGGGAGCTCTTCGACGACGCCAACGCGATGCTCGACCAGATCATCGCGGACGGTTCGTTCCAGGCGCGCGGCCTCTACGGCTTCTGGCCCGCGCACCGCCAGGGCGACGACATCGTGCTGGCGAACGGGCACCGCCTCCCGATGCTGCGCCAGCAGACCGAGAAACCGGCCGGCCGCGCCAACCGCTGCCTCGCCGACTACATCGCGCCGGCCGGCGACCACCTCGGCGGTTTCGCGGTGGCCATCCACGGCGCCGAGAAGCTGGCGACGAGGTTCGAGGCCGAGCACGACGACTACAAGGCCATCATGGTCAAGGCTCTGGCCGACCGGCTGGCCGAGGCGTTCGCCGAGTACCTGCACCTCAAGGCCCGCCGCGACTGGTTCGAGCCGGACGCCCGGCCCAAGCTGGAGGATCTGCACGCCGAGCGGTTCCGCGGCATCCGCCCGGCCCTGGGCTACCCCGCCTGCCCGGACCACAGCGAGAAGAAGGACCTCTTCCAGCTGCTCGACACCGGCCGGATCGGCGTCGGCCTGACCGAGTCGTTCGCGATGACCCCGGCCGCCGCCGTCAGCGGGCTGATCTTCGCGCACCCGGAGGCGAAGTACTTCACCGTCGGCCGGTTGGGTAAGGATCAGGTGGAGGACTACGCCGCCCGGCGCGGCGTGCCGGTCGCCGAGGTGGAACGCTGGCTGCGACCGAACCTGGCGTACTCGATCGACTGACGGGAGTGGCGGGGATGGTGCCGATCGTGGTGATGGGTGTCGCGGGGTGCGGCAAGAGCACGATCGGCAAGGCCCTCGCCGAGCGGCTCGGGGTGCCCTACGCGGAGGCCGACGAGTTCCACACGGCGGCCAACGTGGCCAAGATGCACAGTGGGATGCCGCTCACCGACGAGGACCGGGCACCCTGGCTGGCTTCGATAGCGGCGTCCATCAAGGACGGCGGGCTGGTGGTGTCCTGCTCGGCACTCAAACGGGCGTACCGGGAGATTCTGCGTGGCGGCCACCCGGAAGCCTTCTTCGTGCATCTGGTCCTGACGCCGGAGACGGCGGCCGCCCGCGTCAGCGGGCGGCCCGGTCACTTCATGCCGACCACCCTGGTCGCGTCACAGTTCGCGATCCTGGAGCCGCTCGGCCCGGACGAGAACGGCGTCGGGATCGACGCCACCCGCCCGGTCGACACGATCGTGGAGAAGGCTATTTCGAGGATGCCCACACATCGAGATTGAACCGCTCCAGCACCGCCGGAGCGAACAGGCCGAGCAGCGACACCAGCGAGATGACGGTGAACGCGGTGGTCAGCACGACGGTCTCGGTCTTGCCGCCGACCTTCACCGCGAACTGGTTCGGGATACCGACCATCCGCCACATCCGGCCGCGGCCGGTCGGGATCGGCCAGAAGATCGGTACGCCGTTCTTAGTGATCATGTCGCCGAGCAGGTGCACCACGCAGCCGGCGCCGACCGCGAAGCCGAGCAGCGGATAGCCGCGGTCATCGGCCAGGTTGGCGGCGGTGAACCAGGCGATGCCGGCCGCGACCAGGGTGACGATCAGCCAGCCCGCCTTCTCCGCCCACTTCTCGAACAGGCCGCGCAGCGCCAGGCCGGCCATGAAGAAGATGATGCCGACCACTGCCCACTTGCCGTAGTGCGCGGCCAGCGCGGTGGTGCCCCAGCCGACCAGCGCGGCGAACGGCAGCGTGTGGGTGAAGGTCCGGTGCCCGTGGTCGCGCCTAGGATCCCGGCTCTGCCTCGTCGCCGTGTAGATGCCCAGCGAGATCTTCTCGATCACCTCGGCCACGAACAGCGAGAACACCCCGAACGTCCGGGCCACGGTGGCGCCGCCCTGATTGGTGGTCACCTTGCCGGACAGGTCGAAATCGGGCAGCAACGCGCCGCCGGCGGCCATCGCGGTGCCCACGCCGATCATCAGCGGCGTCTGGTGGTACCCAGCGAACTGGTCGAGCGCCCAGCTGCCGGCCAGCCAGGCGGCCGCCCCCGACAGTGCGTGCGACGGACCCATCATGTGCGTCGTCCCTCCCCGAACAAACTGCGACACTGTCGCAGAGCGCGGGACGAAGATCAACGACCGTCGCGTCCACTGCGGAGTGGAGTCGGCCACCCGACAGCCGGCGCTCAGTGACGCGGATGCGCCCGGGGCTCCCACCGGCCTTCGCGGGCGTGCCGGAAAACGCCCATCACCAGGAAGAACAGCGGGAACACCGGCCAGAAGAAGGGTGCTCCGGAGAGGACCCAGAGACCGGTCAGCACCCCGGCGGCGATCAGGACGAGACTGGCATGCCGCTGCAGTGACCGGCGTGTCGCGGCGCGCCGGTGCGGCATCCGGGCGAGAGCCTGACGACCGCCGTGCGGCAGGTCGCCGGTCAGCACGTCCAGCTCGTCGCGGAACTTCGCGGCGTAGGCGACGGTCAGCCGTTCCCCGCCCTCGTCGAGACTCAGCCGGCCCTCGGCCATCGCGGCCCGCAGGATCTCGGCGATCTCCTCGCGTTCGGTGTCGGAGGTCCGCAGCCGGGTAACCGGCCCGGACCAGGTGGCGTGTTCGGGATGCACGATGTCCTCCTCGGCGGGATTCCTGCTTCCAGGTTCGCTGTCCAGCGACGCTCGCGCGTCGGCCCGGGGACGCATTCCGCGCAGCTCACGGTTCTTTTTTCGTACGCCCGGAGGCTGATCCGGCGATCCCGCGTACGCCCGTGGGGGTACGCCGGAGTCCTGTCCGGGGCCGATGCCCCGGCGGCCGTGGTGCCGTAGGTTCGGCTGCATGAGGAAACGCGGCCGGGACCGGCGGCGGCCGCCGGGCGGCCGCCGTGCCGACGGTTGCGCGTTCCCCGGTGAGCCGGCCGAGGCCCCGCGCGACCAGGCCGGGCCGCCCTGGCGCCGGCGCATCCGGGACGCGCACAACGGGATGCCGCAGAGCCCCGTGGTGATCACCGCGGTCGCCAACTTCGTCGGGCTCAACAACATCATCGCCCACGGCGGGCTGTACCGGCCGTGGGACTCGCTCACCACCCTGATGTTGCTGGCCGGCCCGGTGGCGCTGCTCTGGCGCAGGCGTTTCCCGGTCCTGGTCTTCACTGTCGCCTCGGCCGCGACGATCCTCTTCGCCACCCACGCCATGCCGCACGCGGCCTATGCGGCTGCCCCGGCCTTGGCACTGTTCGGCATCGCCCGGCAGGGCCGCCGGCAGGCCGCCCTGATCGGCGGGGTCACCGCCTGGGCGGTCTGGGTCGGCGTCACCGTCGGGCTGTCCGGCCCGCTCGGGCTGAATCCGGGGGTACGCCCGGTGGCCGGCCAGACCTGTCTCGCGGCGATCGGGCTCGGCCTGATGATCCTGCTCGGTGGCGCCGCCCGGATCCGCGCGGACAACTACGCCGAGCAGGCCCGCACCCGGGCGGAGCAGGCCCGCGCCCTGCAGGAGCAGCAGCGCCGGCAGGCCTCCGAGGAGCGGCTGCGGATCGCCCGCGAGCTGCACGACGTGCTCGGCCACCACCTGAGCCTGATCAACGTGCAGGCCGGCGTCGGGCTGCACCTGATGGACCAGCGGCCGGAGCAGGCGCGCGAGGCGCTCACCGCGATCAAGAGCGCGAGCGCCGAGGCGTTGCGCGAGGTGCGCTCGGTGCTCGGCGTGCTGCGCACCGAGGGGGAGGCCGCGCCGCGGCAGCCGGCGCTCGGGCTGAACCGGCTGGCGGAGCTGACCGCGGCGGCCGGCATCCCGGTGCGGACCACGATCACCGGCGAGCCGCGGGAGTTGCCGGCCGAGGTGGACCGGGCGGCTTACCGGATCGTGCAGGAGGCGCTCACCAACGTGCGCCGCCACCACGCCGGGCCGCAGCCCGAGGCGGACGTCGCCGTGGGCTATCTCCCCGCCGCGCTCTACCTGTCGATCCGCAACGACGGGCCGGTGACCGCGGAGCCGCCGGTGCCGCCGGCCGAGGGCGGGGAGAAAGGCAGTGGCATCACCGGCATGCGGGCCAGGGCGGAGAGCCTGGGCGGCCGCCTCGAGGCCGGCTGCCCGCCGACGGGCGGATTCCTGGTCACCGTGATCCTGCCGACCGGCCGGCCGGCCACCCCACCCGCGCCGGACGAGCCGCCACCGGCCGGGGAGCCGGGCCCGGACGAGCCGGGGGACAGCGCTGCCTCCGGTGACCGCGTGACTTCTGAGGAGAGACGATGATCTCGGTGGTGCTGGCCGACGACCAGGCGCTGGTGCGGGCCGGTTTCCGGGCACTGCTCGACGCGGAACCGGACATCCGGGTGGTGGGCGAGGCCGCGGACGGGTTGCAGGCGGTCACCCTGGTGCGGGCCACCCGGCCGGACGTGGTGCTGATGGACATCCGGATGCCCGGCGTGGACGGTCTGGAGGCGACCCGGCGGATCGCCGCCGACCCGGTGTGCGCCGAGACCCGGGTGGTCATCCTGACCACGTTCGAGCTGGACGAGTATGTGTTCGAGGCGTTGCGTACCGGGGCGTCCGGGTTCCTGGTCAAGGACACCGAGCCGGTCGAGCTGCTGCGCGGCGTGCGTGCGGTGGCCGCCGGTGACGCGCTGCTGTCGCCGAGCGTGACCCGCCGGGTGATCGGTGAGTTCGCGGGTGCCGGCGCGGGCCGCCGCCCGGAGCCGCCGCGTGCGCTGGACCAGCTCACCGACCGCGAGCGCGAGGTGATGGCCCTGGTCGCCGAGGGCCTGTCCAACGACGAGATCGCCGTCCGCCTGGTGATCAGTCCCGCCACCGCGAAGACCCATGTCAGCCGCACCATGATCAAGCTGGGCGCGCGGGACCGCGCGCAGCTGGTCGTCTACGCCTACGAGGCCGGCCTCATCCGTCCCGGCTGGCTGGCCTGATACTCGTCAGAAGCCGCCTTCGCCGGGGGCGGCGAAATACGGCGGGGCGTCGTCGTCGAGGGCCAGCTCCAGGAGACGCCTGTTGAAGGGGTTGAGGCGGGGCAGGGCGTCGAGGGGGAACCAGGCGACGGCCAGGGACTCGGTGTCGTTGACGCGGGCTTCGCCACCGACCGCGCGGCAGCGGAAGAAGATGTTGACCATCTGGCACTCGTCGCCGTTCGGGTAGGTGACGTCGTGGGACACCACACCGGCCAAGCGCTCGATCTTGACCTGGACGGCGGTCTCCTCCTCGACCTCGCGGAGGACCGCGTCGGCCGGCTGCTCGCCCGGGTCCATCAGGCCGGCGATCAGGGACCAGTTCCCGGTGTCGCTGCGCTGGTGCAGGAGCAGCTCGCCGCGGTCGTTCAGGACGGCGGCGGAGACCGTGGGGAACATGATCAGCTCGTGACCGAGCCGGGCGCGCAGGTTCCGGACGTATTCCGAAGCAGGCATGAACGGACCCTAACCGGACCCGGTTGCGAAGGCGTGAACGACGCGGCCCGCGTCAAGCCCCCGGCTGGCCCTGGTGGTGGTGTCAGCGCGCGTGAGGGGACCGTCAGTGCCAGCCGGGTGTGGGGGCTGGTGCTGGTGGTGGTGTCGGCGGCTCTGAGGGGACTGTGAGTGCCAGCCGGGTGTGGGGGCTGGTGCTGGTGGTGGTGTCGGCGGCTCTGAGGGGACTGTGAGTGCCAGCCGGGTGTGGGGGCTGGTGCTGGTGGTGGTGTCGGCGGCTCTGAGGGGACTGTGAGTGCCAGCCGGGTGTGGGGGCTGGTGCTGGTGGTGGTGTCGGCGGCTCTGAGGGGACTGTGAGTGCCAGCCGGGTGTGGGGGCTGGTGCTGGTGGTGGTGTCGGCGGCTCTGAGGGGACTGTGAGTGCCAGCCGGGTGTGGGGGCTGGTGCTGGTGGTGGTGTCGGCGGCTCTGAGGGGACCGTCAGTGCCAGCCGCCTGTTCGGGCTGGTGCTGGGGGTGGTGTCGGCGGCGGTGAGGGGACCGTCAGTGCCAGCCGGGTGGGCGGGGCTGGGGGACGAGCGCCATGGGGGGCGGCTGAGGGTAACGGGACCGGCGGTCAGGTGTGGGCGTCGGCTGGGGTGGTGACGGTGGGGGCGACCACCGAACGGTTGCGGCCGGCGGCCTTGGCGGCGTAGAGGGCCTGGTCGGCGGCGCGCAGCAACTCGGCCGGGTTGGCCGCGGGGCCGTGGACGGCGGCCGCGCCGATCGAGGCGGTGACGGTGAGCAGGTCGTGGTCGGTGGCCTCGAAGGGCAGGTCGGCGATGGTGCGGCGGGTTCGCTCGGCCAGGGTGGGCAGGTCGGTCCCGGTGACGTGGGGGACCAGCGCGGCGAACTCCTCGCCGCCGTAACGGGCCACCACCGTGCCGGAGCGTTTGCCGGCGTCCAGGCGACGGGCCAGCTCCCGCAGGACAAGGTCGCCGGCCGGATGGCCGTACGTATCGTTGATCTTCTTGAAGTGGTCGATGTCGATCATGAGCAGGCCGAGGCCGTGACCGGCGCGGGCGGCCCGCCGGCACTCGGTGGCGAGCGCGTCCTCGAAGAAGCGCCGGTTGCGCGCCCCGGTCAGCGCGTCCGTGTCGGCGGCCCGCCGCTGCGCCGCCACCAAACCCGCCATCCGAGCCATCACCAGCAGGAACATCACCGCGCAGGCGCTGCTGGTGAGCGGCACGTTCGGGTTCTCGCCGGCCAGGTGCTCGCCCAGCTGCAGGCCGGGCACCATCAGTACGGCCGCGGTGAGCAGGGTGAGCCGGGCCCGGGTGGCGTCCGGCGCGGCCACCGGGCTGCGCGCGTCGAAGTCGCGCATCGCCGGATGCAGCGCGCAGGCGGCGATCATGCCGAGCGAGACGACCCACAGGCCGCTGGTGAACGGCTCGGTGGTGTTCGCGCCGCCGAGCAGGCCGATCGCGGCGTACAGGGTGTCCGCCGCGAACATCGTGCCGAGGTAGCCGAAGAGCAGGTGGAGCGCGACGCTGCGGGTGCCCGAGCCGAGCACCAGCCCGACCGCCAGGAACAGCAGCATCAGGTCGAGGACCGGGTACGCCGCCTCGGTCAGTTTCGCCGCGAGTGGCAGAGCCGAGTCCTGCGCCACCGGCTCGACCAGGAACTCCCAGGTCAGCAGGCCGGAACTGAGCGCCACGACGATCGCGTCGACGGCGGTGGCGAAGTCCCAGCCGGGGGTGCGCCGCCGGATGAAGGTGAGCACCGCTGCGCCGGTCAGCAGATAGCTGCTCAGGTAGAGCAGGTCGCCCGGGGTCGGCTCGGCCATCGCCCCGGTGCTCCACACGTCGAAGTCGTAGACCACGTCGGCGGCGGTGTAGGTGGCCTGGCCCAGGGCGAGGATGAGCCAGCCGCCGGGGCGGGCCGGGCGGTGCAGGCGGATCCCGGCCAGGATCATCAGCGGGGTGGCGCAGGTGACGAACAGGTAGGGGATCTCGTAGCCCAGGAACGGCCCGCCGAGCAACTGGCCGAGGCACCGGAGCAGCGCGCAGACCGCGACGACGGCGAGCCAGAGCCGCCACGCGACGCCGCGCTGCCGGGTGCGTTCCATTCGACCCATCATCGACCGTGTTGGTTGCGATCGGGCCTGATCAGAGTTTTCGGACCCGCAGGTTCTCGGCGACCGACCAGGCCTGGAACGGGCAGCCGGTCGCGGCGTGCGGTGCGTCCCCGTCGGCGGTCTCCGAGATCGACCCGAGCCCGTACTCGGACAGGTGCAGGCCGGCGTCGGTGAGCACGTCGGCGAGACCGCCCGGGGGAGCGCCGAGCCGGTGCCAGGCCGTCAGGTACGGGCCGATCAGCCAGGGCCAGACGGTTCCGGTGTGGTACGCCGTGTCCCGCTCCGCCGGCCCGCCCCGGTGCCGCCCGTGATAGCCGGGCGTCCCGGGCGCCTGACTGCGCAACCCCATCGGGGTGAGCAGCGCCGCCCCGATCCGGGCCAGCACCGCCGGATCCGGGCGCAGCGGCGCGTGCGGCAGCGACCAGGCGAGCAGCTGGTTGGGCCGCATGGTGTGATCGCCGAGCACGTCCTGCAACTGCCCGGACAGGGTACGGAAGGACCTGGCGAAACTGTCCCGCGCGGTGGCGTGCACCGTCGCGAAGGTGTCGCCGAGCGTGGCCAGCCCGTTGACCCACAGGGCGTTGATGTCGACGGCCTTGCCCGCCCGCGGGGTGATCGGCACCCCGTCGACGCGGGCGTCCATCCAGGTCAGGGCCTCACCGGCGGCCCCCTGCACGAGCAGCCCGTCGGCCGGGTCGGCGCGGATGCCGTAGCGGGTGCCGGCCAGGTGGTGCTCGATCACGCCGGTCAGCGCCGGCCGCAGCTCGGCGGCCAGGTCGGTGTCGCCGGTGACCGTCACGTGCCGGTCGACGGCGTGCAGGAACCAGAGGGTGCCGTCGGCGGTGTTGTACGCCACGCCGCCGGTGTCAGCGGTGTTCGCCAGCATCCCCTCGGACAGCGTCGCGGCGTAGGACCGGAGCAGCTCGCGCCCGGTGTCGAAGCGTCCGGTGGCTAGGAATAGGCCCTCGTAGCTGATCATCGTGTCCCGGGACCAGGCGCCGAACCACGGGTAGCCGGCCACCACGTCGGGGCCGGTGCGGGTCCGGACCACGAACGCGTCGGCGGCGAGGACGAGCGCGGCGTCGTCCGGTGCGGCACCCGCCACCACCGCCCGGTTGCGCTCCCGGGCCGCGTCCACCACGGTGGCGGCCGGCGGTGGCGGCTGCTCGAGGTCGTCCGCCCAGGCGCTGATCTCGGCGATCGCCCCGGGGCGGTCCAGCGTGGCGTGGAAGCTCCCGGCGTACCATAAATTCTCTTGATCTTGAAGGCCGCGCGCCGCCTCCGCGCGGTAACGGACATCGCGGAACCACTCGCCGGCCGCGGCGAAACCCGGTCCGGCGACCCGGTAGGCGTCCTCGACGACGCAGCCGTCGGCGGTCGGCGTGACGGTGAGCGCGGGGCCCTGCCGGCCGTGGGCGTCCCGCCAGGCGCAGAGCGCCTCGACGGCGATCCGGACCGGCCCGCCGGCGATCAGCCGATGGACCACCGCGACCGCCGGGCGCCCGGTGGTCATCGCCAGCTCCCGCTCGACGACGATGTCGCCGATCCGCCACCGCCACCGGGGTATCCCGTCTATCAGGAGGAATCCGGACAGATAGGAATGCCCGCTCGGCGCGATGACGCCGCTCGCCCACTCGTGGCAGCCGAGCCGCACCCGGGCGCCGGACGGCAGGGTCAGCACCGCGTCCAGCGACGCGAGGCCCAGCATCCGGGACGCCGGTGTGGTACCCGCCACTACCAGCAGCCCGTGGTAACGACGTGTTCGCAACCCTGTGACGGTGCCCATGGCATAGCCCCCGACACCGTCGGGTACCAGCCACTCTCGGGTCGACCCGGCGTCCGTATCGGTACACAACTGCGGTCCGAACCTGATCGGGCACACGGTGGACACGGGAGGGAACCTCCGACCTATGGGCAGAATCGACGGAGCCGACACACTTGACACCAGACCGTGACAGTCTCAGTGTGATCGACTCCGGGTCGTAATGGTGGGGATGGTGAGAACGGACGTGTCGGAGCGGGATCGGCTGGCCCAGGCCGACTCCGGCGAGCAGCCGTGGCGCGCCTGGGGTCCCTACCTCTCCGAAAGGGCGTGGGGCACGGTCCGGGAGGACTACAGCGAGCACGGGACGGCGTGGGACTACTTCCCGCACGACCACGCGCGGTCCCGGGCGTACCGGTGGAACGAGGACGGCATGGCCGGCGTCTGCGACGACCGGCAGACCTTCTGCTTCGCGCTCGCGCTCTGGAACGGCAAGGACCCGATCCTCAAGGAGCGGATGTTCGGCCTCGGCGGCGACGGCGGCAACCACGGCGAGGACGCCAAGGACTACTGGTGGTACCAGGACTCCACGCCCACCCACTCGTGGATGCGCTGGCGCTATCACTATCCACAAGCCGAGTTTCCGTACGACCAGCTGGTCCGGGTCAACGGCCAGCGGTCCCGCACCGAGAGCGAGTACGAACTCGTCGACACCGGCGTCTTCGACCACGACCGGTTCTGGGCGGTGACCGTCGACTACGCCAAGGCCGGCCCGCACGACATGTGCGTGGCGATCACCGTGTCCAACCGCGGTCCCGACCGGGCCACCCTGCACGTGCTGCCCACCCTCTGGTTCCGCAACACCTGGGCGTGGGGCCTGCCGAACCGGCCGACGCCGTCGCTGACCGGCACCCCGGGCCGGATCGCCGGGCGGCACCGGTCGATCGGGCACGTCACCCTGGCCGCCGAGGGCGCCCCGCCCGCGCTGGTCTGCGACAACGAGACGAACGCGCAGCGGCTGTGGGGGCTGCCCGGGCGCAGCCCGTACCCGAAGGACGGGATCAACGACTTCCTGATCTGCGACATGCCGACGGTCAACCCGAGCGGGGTCGGCACCAAGGGCGCGCTGCACTACGAGCTGACCCTGGAGCCGGGGGAGACCCGGACGCTGCGACTGCGCCTCACCCAGACCGACGACCCGGCCGGCGAGCTCGACCTGGGCGCCGGCTGGGAGACGGTGATGCGCGACCGGCTCGCCGAGGCCGACGCGTTCTTCGCGGAGATCATCCCGGCGGCCGCCTCCGAAGAGGAGACCGCGGTGGCCCGGCAGGGCATCGCCGGGCTGATGTGGGGCAAGCAGTTCTACCACTTCGACGTGAAGCAGTGGCTGGTCGGCGACCCGGGCAACGCGCCGCCGCCACCGGGCCGGCGCTACGGGCGCAACAACGGCTGGTGGCACATGAACAGCTTCGACGTGATCAGCATGCCGGACCCGTGGGAGTACCCCTGGTACGCCGCCTGGGACCTGGCATTCCACTGTGTCAGCATCAGCCGGGTCGATCCGGGCTTCGCCAAGTCCCAGCTGCTCCTGCTGCTGCGCGAGTGGTACATGCACCCGAACGGGCAGATCCCGGCGTACGAGTGGTCGTTCGCCGACGTGAACCCGCCGGTGCACGCCTGGGCCGCGCTGCGCGTCTTCCAGATCGACGGCTCCCGCGACTACGACTTCCTCGCCAAGGTGATGCACAAGCTGCTGCTCAACTTCACCTGGTGGGTCAACCGCAAGGACGTCGGCGGCAACAACGTCTTCGAGGGCGGGTTCCTCGGACTGGACAACGTCGGCCCGTTCGACCGCTCGGCGGCGCTGCCGGTCGCCGGCGTCCTCGAACAGTCCGACGGCACGGGCTGGATGGCGATGTACGCGCTCAACCTGCTCGACATCTCGATCATCCTGGCCCTGCACGACAGGTCCTACGAGGACATGGCGACCAAGTTCTTCGAGCACTTCACGTACATCGCGGAGGCGGCGTACCGGCAGGGGCTGTGGGACGAGGAGGACAGCTTCTTCTACGACGTGCTGCGCCTGCCGGACGGGCACAAGGTGCCGCTCAAGGCCCGCTCGATCGTCGGCCTGCTGCCGCTGGCCGCCACCACCCGGCTCACCTCGGACACGCTGAGCCGGCTGCCCGAGGTGAGCGCCCGGGTCCGCTGGATGCTGCACAAGCAGACCGACTACGGCGACGTGATCAGCGCCCGGCGCCTCGGCGGCGCCGATCGGCGCCGCCAGCGGTTGCTGAGCATGGTCGGCCAGGACCAGCTGTTGCGGATTCTGGCGCGGTTGCTGGACCCCGAGGAGTTCCTTTCCCCGTACGGCCTGCGCACGCTCTCCCGCGCGCACCTGGAGAAACCGTTCACCGTCTCGCTGGGCGGCTCGGACTTCACCGTCGGCTACGAGCCGGCCGAGAGCACCAGCGGCCTGTTCGGCGGCAACTCCAACTGGCGCGGCCCGGTCTGGATGCCGGTCAACTACCTGCTGGTCGAGGCGCTACGGGAGTTCGCCGAGTTCTACGGCGAGGACCTGCGGGTGGAGTACCCGACCGGCGCGCACACCAAGACGTCGCTGTCCGAGGTCGCCGACGACCTGGCCCGGCGGCTGATCGCGCTGTTCGTCCCGGACGAGTCCGGACGCCGGCCGATCTACGGCGCGACCGACCTGTTCCACACCCACCCGGACTGGAAGGACCTGATCGTCTTCCCGGAGTACTTCCACGGGGACAACGGGGCCGGCCTGGGCGCCTGGCACCAGACGGGCTGGAGCGCCCTGGTCGTCGACCTGATCCTCACCCTGCACGACAAGCGCCGCTGACCGGCGGGGCGCCCCGGCCGGGCGCCCCGATCGGGATCAGTGGGAATGGCTGACGATCGCCTCGGCCACGTGGCGCAACTGCTCGTGGTCGGGGTGGAAGCCGGCGGCGATGTCCGGGTGCAGGGCGGCCTTCGCCTGGTCCAGCAGCATGCTGGTGACCTGGTCGACGCTCTCCCCGGCGTACCGCTGGCGGATCCGGACCGTCGCGGCCTGGAGTGCCGAACTGAGCTGGTCCTCAAGGGGACCGCGCAGTTTCTCCTCCACCGGGTTGAGCGATTGCGGGTCGAGGGTGATGTGCGGCTCGGCCAAGATGTCCTCCGGAGGTCAACGACGCCGTGCGGATACCCGTCGACCAACCTCCAGTAAACCCCGCGGACCCGTCCGGCCGCCGGGTTTCCCCAGGAAGAGGGAAAGTGGCGCCGGACGCGGGTCGGTGGTCCAAGGAGAGGCTCTCGATCGCCTTGGACCACCGACGACATCTATCGCTACCCGTTCGTGAGCGGGCTAACCACCTCGGCGAACAACGGCGGCAGAAGTTGCCGGAGCACGTCGATCCCGTCCCGGCTGAGCACGGATTCCGGGTGGAACTGCACCCCGGCGAAGGCCGGCCCGCGCAGCGCGTGCACCGCCCCGTCGGCCGGGTCCCGGGCGATCCGCACCGGCCCGTGCACCGAGTCGATTGCCGGGCCGGCGGCGACCGCGGCGAAGCTGGAGTAGAACCCGACCCGCCGGACCGCGCCGAACAGGTCCACGTCCCGGGCCAGCCCCTGGTACGGCGAGTCCCGCCGGATCAGCGACAGCCCCAGCTCGCACGCGAGCAGCTCCTGGCCCAGGCAGACGGCGAACAGTGGCAGCCCGCTCGCCAGCCGCGCCCGGACGATCCCGCGCATCGCCGCCATCTTCGGATCGCCGGCGTCCTCCGGGTCCCCCGGTCCCGGCCCGACCACCAGCAGGTCCGCCGCCGGCACCGGTGCCGACCAGGGCACCACCGAGACCGCCAGCCCGAGCGCCTTCAGCTGGTGGGCCAGCATCGCGGTGAACGTGTCCTCGCCGTCCACGATCACCGCGGACCGCCCGGCGAGGGCCGGCGTCACGAGCTCGCCGGGCGCCCGGGAGTCCAGCCAGAACCGGGCCAGGCCGGCGTTGCGCTCGGCGAGCGCCCGCAACTCCCGCTCGCCGGGCACCGGGGCGGACGAGTCGCGTACCGGAAGGGCGGCGGCACCGAGCGCGGCCAGCACGCCCGCGGCCTTCGTGTGGGTCTCGGCCACCTCGCCGGCCGCCGTGGAATGCCGCACCAGCGTGGCACCGACCGGCACCCGCAGGGTGCCCTCGGGAGTGATCTCCGCGGTCCGGATCATGATCGGCGCGTCCAGGCTCTGTCGCCCGGCGTCGTCGACCGAGAGCAGCGCCAGCACCCCGGCGTAGTAGCCGCGCCCGCGCCGCTCGTGGCGGGCGATCACCCGGCAGGCGTTCTCGATCGGGCTGCCGGTCACGGTCGGCGCGAACATGGTCTCCCGCAGCACCTCCCGGACGTCCAGCGAACCCTTCCCGGCCAGCAGGTACTCGGTGTGGGTCAGATGCGCCATCTGCTTCAGGTACGGCCCGGCCACCTGCCCGCCGTGCTCGGCCACGGTGGCCATCATCTTCAGTTCCTCGTCGAGGACCATGTAGAGCTCCTCGACCTCCTTGGGGTCGCGCAAGAAGTCGAGCAGCGACCCGGACCCGTGCCGGAACGTGCCGCTGATCGGGTTCATCATCACGATGCCGTCGTTGACGCTGACGTGCCGCTCCGGCGTGGCCCCGACCAGCGTGCGGGTGCCGGTGTGCACCAGGAACGTCCAGTAGGTGCCCTGCTCCTGAGCGAGGAGCCGGCCGAACGCGGCCCGCGCCGCCTCGACCGGATCGCCGTCGACGGACGCCTCGAACACCCGGTGGATCACGAAGTTCGCGCCCTCGCCGTGCCCGATCTCGTCGCGCAGCACGTCCTCGACGATCCGGCCGTACTCGTCGTCGCTCAGGTCGAAGCGCCCGCCGGTGACGCTCAGCTCGCCGGCCGGGAAGTCGCTCAGCGGCCGGGTCTCCCGCGAGTCGACCAGCAGGCACTCCAGCGGCGTCCCGTCGTCCACGCAGGCGAAGCCGCGTTCGGCGATCTGCCGGTAGGGCACCGCGGCGAGCACCTGCCGCCCGGGCTCCAGCGGGATGCCGGCGAGTGTCTCGACGGTGATCACGTCGCCGGTGAGCACCTCGACGTGCTCGGCGCCGTCGCGGTGCAGGTAAGCGAAGGGCATGGTTCCTCGTTCCGGGCCGGGCGGGCGCCGCACCGAAGCCGGACCATGCGAAACGGCCGCCTCGGGGAGGCGGCCGCGGGTGGGTTACGCGCGGGGGATGTGGCCGCCGGTCAGGCGGGCCACCACATGCTCGATCGCGCGTTCATGCCCCGGAGCGTAACGGCGTCCGCACGTCGCGCGCCACCCGTCCCGCATGGAGGGACACCGCCTCAGGCGGCGAATGCGTGCCGGACGGCCATCCGCGCCCACCGCATCCGCCCGAGGGCGCAGTCCGGGTGCTCGCCGAACTCCTGCGCCACCAGCGCGGCGCACCCGTGCGCGCCCAGCCGGTCGACGGTGGCGGTGATCGCCTCGCGGATCAGCTCCGCGGTCGGCTCCTCGGAACGCTGCAGGTCCGAGACGAACAGCGCCTCGGTACGGACGTCGTCGATCACTGCGCTCATCGGGTCCTCCTCGGTCCGGTCGGTAGCCCTGCGGTTGCTTGCCCATCAGCACACCGCCACCGGGATGCGGGCCGGGCGCAGCCGGGTTGCAGCTCGGGAGCGAGCCGTGCGGCGGTAGGTGTCATACCCGGGGTTCGGTGCTCGGCGGGCCGCGGATGGGTCGGATTTCCGGCAGTCCGGTGCGGTGCGTCGTGGCTCGGGCGGCCGGGAATCGCGGACCGCCCGCCCGCCCGGAGATAACCGGATATTGTCGGAAAGTAGTGACGCCGATCGAGGGGAGCTGCCGTGACCACGGTCCTGGTGGCCGACGACGATGCCGACATCCGTGACCTGGTGGCCTTCAAGCTGGAGCAGGCCGGACTCGAGGTGATCACGGTCGGCGACGGTCAGGCCGCCGTGGAGCAGGCCCGGATCCACCACCCCACTCTCGCCGTGCTGGACGTTTCGATGCCGCTGCTGTCCGGGATCGACGTGTGCCGGATGCTGCGCGCCGACCCGGCCACCGCCGGCATGCTGATCATCATGCTCACCGCCCGGGTGCAGGAGCAGGACGTCGAGGGCGGCTTCAGCGCCGGCGCGGACGACTACGTGACCAAGCCGTTCAGCCCGCGGGAGCTGGTGTCCCGGATCCAGGCACTGCTCACTCGCGCGCGGACGTGAGGGCCGGGCCGGCCCGCACGTCCGCGACGAGGTGACCCGCCGGTCGACAACCGGTGCGGGTCGTCAGCCGAAGTCGTAACCGCCGCCGCTGCCCGGCACCGCCGCCGGTATCCCGCGGCGGGCCTGCTCGGCCCGGCGTGCCGTGTCGACGATGTCCCACAGCCCGCCGAGCACCAGCACCGCGATGAGCGTGGTGCTCAGCCAGCCGCGCAGGTCGCCACCCGCCGCGTCGAGGAAGCCGTGGAACTCGGGGTTGACGAAGTGGTCGCCGGCCAGCAGCCAGACCAGCGGCACGGTGTACGCCGTGATCAGCACCGCGTTCACCACCGCTGCCGCCCGGGTCCAGGTGCCCAGCAGCGCCGCCCACACCAGCCCGCTGACCAGCTGAATCACGGCGTCCACGATCCCGACCGCGACGACGATCGGCAGCACGGTCCAGAGCAGCGTCTTGAGCAGCCGCCGCCAGAGCGGGAACAGGTCCGGGCCGATCAGGAAGGCGGGACGGCCGGCATACCGATCGGCCAGCCGGTCCGGGTCGCCCAGCTCGGTGAGGGTGGCCTCGACGGCGGCCGCCCGGGTGGTGTCCGGGTGCGGGAGGCCACCGTAGGGACCAGCTGGGGTGAGGGGCTGGTTGTGGTGGTGGTGTCGGGGTGTGGGAGGCCACCGTGGGGACCAGCCGGGGGTGAGGGGCTGGTCGTGGTGGTGGTGTCCGGGCGTGGGAGACCACCACCAGGACCAGCCCGGAGTGCGGCGGGCTACTCGTTGGCGGCCTGGATCAGCTTCTCCAGGGTGCCGGCGGTGACCGGGCTGCCCGGGAAGGCCGCCATCCGCTTGATCGGGATGCTCGCCAGCATCAGCATCATGCCGGGGTCGGCCGCCATCGCCGCCATCGTCGAGTCACCTGCCGACGCCATCGCCGCCGCGAACGCCTCCCCGAGCACCTGCGCGCCGCGCGGATCGGCGAACCACTCGCCGATGCTGGAGTCCTCGGTCAGCGGCACCCGGGCGTCGTCCCCGGCGACCTGCCGGGTGACGGTGGCCCGGATGTCCCGGGAGGAGGCGCCGATCTCGAACACGTAGGCGCCGTCCTCGACCAGCCACCGGTTCAGCCGGGTGTCCCAGTAGGCCAGGTCGTCCCGCTCGATCCGCAGGATGACCTCGACGGTCTCGCCGGCCGGGATCGCCACGTTCGCGAACGCCCTCAGCTCGCGCGGCGCCCGGCGGACCCGCGAACCGGGCAGGCTCGCGTAGACCTGCACCACCTCGCGCCCGTCCCGGTCGCCGGTGTTGGTCACCGGTACCCGGATCTCCAGGCCGGAGCCGCCCGGCGTGCCGTAGGAGAACGTGGTGTAGGACAGCCCGAAGCCGAACGGGTACGCGACCGGGGTGTCCCGCGCGTCGAAGCCGCGGTAGCCGACGTGCAGGCCCTCGCCGTACCGGACGTGCCCGTGCTCACCCGGGAAGTCCAGGTAGGACGGGTGGTCGGCGAGCCGGACCGGGATCGTCTCGGCCAGCCGCCCGCTCGGGTTCACCTGGCCGAACAGCACGTCGGCGAGCGCGCTGCCGCCGGCCTGCCCGAGCAGCCAGCCCTCCACGATGGCCGGCACCCGGTCCTGCCACGGGCTGGTCAGCAGCACCGCGCCGTTGCTGAGCACCACGACGGTGCGCGGGTTCGCCGCTGACACCCGCTCGATCAGGGTCAGGTGCTCGGCGGGCAGGTCCAGCGACTCCCGGTCGGCGCCCTCGGTCTCGTGCGCGGTGCCGACGAAGACCAGCGCCACGTCGGCGGCCCGGGCCACCTCGGCCGCCGCGTCCGGGTCGTCGTAGCCGGCCGCGAACGTGACGGCGGCCGAGGTGGCGGCCTGGATCCGGCTGAGCGCGTCGTCGAGCCGGGTCGGGGTGATCTGCGAGCTGCCACCGCCCTGGTACCGCGGCGTCCGGGCGAACTCGCCGAGCACCGCGATGCTCTGCCCCTCCCCGCGCAGCGGAAGCAACCCGCCGTCGTTCTTCAACAGCACTATCGCCCGTCCGGCGATCTCCCGGGCCAGCTCGTGGTGCGCGTCCGCGTCGTAGCCGCCGGGTTCGCGCTGCCCCGCTTTCCCGATCATTTCCCGTACGCGACGAGCAGCCGTCGCCAGCATCGCGGCGTCGAGCACGCCCGCCTCAACCGCGTCCACCAGAGCCCGGTCGCCGGCCGCGTCCGGGCCGGGCATGGTCAGGTCCAGGCCGGCCCGGACCGCCGCCACCCGGTCGGCCACCGCGCCCCAGTCGGAGACGACCAGGCCCTCGAATCCCCACTCGCCCCGGAGCACCTCGGTGAGCAGCCAGTGGTGCTCGCTGGCGTACACCCCGTTGATCTTGTTGTAGGCGCACATCACGGTCCACGGCTGCGCCCGGGTCACCACCCGCTGGAAGGCCCGCAGGTACATCTCCCGCAGAGTGCGCTCGTCGACGTCGGCGCTGATCCGCATCCGGTCGGTCTCCTGGCTGTTCACCGCGAAGTGCTTGAGCGACGCGCCGACGCCCCGGCTCTGCAGTCCGCGCACCCACGCGGTGGCCAGCACGCCGGTCAGCATCGGGTCCTCGGAGAAGTACTCGAAGTTGCGGCCGCCGAGCGGGCTGCGCTTGAGGTTGACGCCCGGCCCGAGCAGCACCGCGACGTCCATCGCCCGGCACTCGTCGCCGAGCGCCTCGCCCATCCGGTACAGCAGCTCCGGATCCCAGGTGGCGGCGCCGGCCACGGCCGGCGGGAAGCAGGTGGCCGGGACGCCGGCCAGCAGGTCACCGCCGGACGCCTGCATGCGGACGCCGTGCGGGCCGTCGGTCACGGTGATCGCCGGCAGGCCCGCGGACTCGACCGCTGTGGTCTGCCAGAAGTCGCTGCCGCTGGTGATCGCCGCCTGGTCGGCGGTGGAGAGCTCGGCGGTCATTGTCGCTCCTGTACGCTACTGAGTACCTACTAGGTATTAACTACTTGGCAACATAGCCACGCCCCGGGCCGCCCGGCAAGAGGGCACTGATAGGAAAGACGCTGTGAACATGGCATCCCCGCGCCGCCGTGACCGGGCCCGGCTCCCGGCCGCCGAGCGCCGCCGGCAGATCCTCGACGCGACCACCCGGCTGATCGCCGAGCGCGGTTTCTGGGGCCTGTCGATGCAGGACGTCGCCGACGACTGCGGCCTGACCGTCCCGGGCCTGCTGCACCACGTCGGCTCGAAGGACAACCTGCTGGTCGCCGTGCTGGAGCACCGTGACGAGCAGGACCACCGCTCGCTCGAGGCCGAGCTGGGAATGATCGGCGAGCAGGCCGGGTCGGGGATGAGCCGTGAGCAGGCCGGGCCGGGGATGAGCCGCGAGCAGGCCGGCCCGGGGATGAGCCGCGAGCAGGCCGGCCCGGGGATGAGCCGTGAGCAGGCCGGCCCGGGGATGATCCGTGCGGAGGTGACCGAGCGGGTGTCGCTGCCGGAGATCTGCGCCGCCCTGGTCCGCCGCAACGCCGGGCAGCCGGAGATCGTCCGGCTCTTCGCCGTGCTGGAGGCGGAGTCGCTGGCCCCGGACCACCCCGCGCACGACTACTTCAAGGCGCGGCAGGACAGCACCCTCGCGCAGCTCACCGAGCTGGCCAAGGAGCTGACTCCGGAGCCGGAGACGCTGGCCCGGCAGATCATGGCGCTGATGGACGGGCTACAGATCCAGTGGCTGCGGGACCCGGCCCGGACCGACCTCACCGCCGCCTGGTCCGCCGCCGCCCGGACGCTGTTCCCCGCCCCGGAGTGACCGGACGCGGGGCAGCCGGGGGAGTGCTCCGGGCGTACCGGAAATCGGTGTGATCCTCAGGCGGCGCCCAGCCAGGAGCGGACCTCGGCGATCTCGTCGTCGCTGAGGGCGATGGCGGCCGCCTCGGCACGGCTGAGCACGTTGTCGGCGAAGGCCGAGGCGATCTCGGTGGCGTTCGGCGGGGGCTGGCGGTACAGCGGCGCGCCGCCGAACGCGGTGCCCCGGGTGACGAAGGCGATGGCGCTGCGGCTCACGTCGACGCCCTGCGCGGCCAGCTGGTCGCGGGCCCAGCGGGTCGCCTCGGTCAGGTTGAAGTGGTGCCCGGCCGCGTACTCGGCGAGCGACTGGTAGACCGGCGGCCACATCTCCTTGGCCAGCCGGGGCAGGCTGAGCAGGGCGGACAGGCGGCCGACCGGCTCCGGCGCGGGACCGGTGCCGAGCCCGGCCTCGGGTGGCTCGTGCCGGGCCGAGTCCCAGACGAAGTGGTTGGAGAACGTCGCGTTCGGCAGGCTCAGGCTCTCCAGCGCGCGGACGAACCCGCCGTTGCCGAACCAGCTCGTCTCGTCCACGCTCGGGCCGAGCTGCCGGCGCAGGTCGTGGGCGAGCGAGGCCAGGTTGAGCGGGCCGGTCGCCGCGGTGTAGCGCCAGGTCACCAGGTCCCGGAACTGCTCGTAGGAGACCGGCGTCTCCGGGTCCCTGGCGGCCACCGGCGCCTCGTCGTCGCTCTCCACCGGCTCGCCCTGCACCAGCTCCAGCAGCTCCTGGCTGGTGATCAGCCGGTCGGCGACGGCGGTGAACGCCTCGGCCGCGTCCGACGGGGACACGATGGTGGTGCGCCGGTCGGCCCGGCGCAGCCGGACCAGCAGCGGCGTCATGTCCGAGTCGCCGGACCCGATGACGAACTCCTCGTAGGGCACCGGGTCGGCGAGCGCGTCGACGGCGTCGACCACCATCCGGATGTCGGCGGCGTTCTTGGTATGGGTCAGCCGCGGACAGTCGATCACCTCGAAGCCGGCGTTCACGAAGAACGGCCGGAACTGCGAGTAGTAGAGCCGGGGCTGGGCGGCCTCGGTGTCCGGGTTGGGCACCCAGCCGCCCGGGTTCATGTAGCAGCGCAGGATCAGCCAGCGGCGCGGGCCGTCGACGGTCAGCGCCGTGGTCAGCCGGACCAACCACGAGGCCGGGTCCTTGGCGAACTGGATCGCCACGTCCGGATCCTGCTTGATCAGTCCGCTGAACACGTTGTCGAAGTCCAGGTAGAGTGCGGCGCGTACGCGGGCCATGACGGAGAACCTACCGTGCCCGCGCCGCGCCGTCTTTCAAGACCATTCATCCGACCCGGCGGCGGCCGGCGCCGGAGACCAGGGCCACCCCGGCGGCGGCCAGGCCGACCTGCAGGCCCAGCTCGATCCAGTCGATGCCGGGAGTCTCGTCGACGCCGAACAGCGCCGCGAGGAACGTGCCGAGGATCCCGGCGACCACGCCGACCAGCAGCGTCGCCCAAATCGGCAGGCTCTGCCTGCCGGGCACGACCAGGCGCCCCAGCGCGCCGATGATCAGGCCGAAGACGATGCCGGTGAAGATGCCGTTGATTTCCATCTCAACTCCCGTCCGTGCTCGTTGGTTGTCGCCTTCTCCCGGTCGCCGCCGCTCAGGCCGCGTCGACGATCTCCCGCCCGAGCGGCCAGAACGCCACCGGGACCAGCTTGAAGTTCGCGATCCCGAACGGGATGCCGATGATCGTCACGCACAGCGCGATGCCGGCGGTCAGGTGCGCCAGCGCGATCCACCAGCCGAACAGGATCACCCAGAGGATGTTCGCCAGGCCGGAACCGACGCCGGCGCCCGGGCGGGACACCACGGTGCGGCCGAACGGCCAGAGCGAGTAGAGCGCCAGCCGGCCCGCCGCGACGCCGAACGGGATGGTGACGATCAGGACGAAACAGAGCAGAGCCGCGATGCCGTAGCCGATCGCCAGCACCAGCCCGCCGCCGAAGAGGAACCACAGGACATTGAGGAGGAAGCGCACCGGCTCAGCATGAACCTCGGTGGCCACCCCTAGGGGGTTCCCGGATCGCACAGTCCGGGCGGCGGGACCGGCCGGAAGCCGGGTTGGGTACCGACGTGCAGCTTGCTCAGGTGCTTGACGTCCTGCGGGAACTCCACGTGGCCAGTGGCCATCCGGAGATCGCCGAGGTGGTCCGGTTCGGCTCGGATGGCGCGCCCGGCGGCGCGTCACCGGCGGGGTTGCGGATCCGCTACGTGACCGGGTCGGAGGCGTACCTCTGGGGTGCGATCTGGCCGGCGGAGACGCCGCTGCCGGTGCCGGAGGTGTTGCCGCCGCCGAGCCGGCGGGCGATGCGGGCCGCGGCGTTCGCCGCCTGGTTGCTGGAGGCGGCGCGGCCCGGCGCGTTCCGCGCCTGGGAACTCGTCGCACTGTCCGATCTGGGCCCGGCCGGCGAGCGCGGCAAGGTGCCGCTCGGCCTCCGGATCAACTGCCTTGACGGTACGTCGGTGCTGCTGCGCGCCACGGCGGCCGGTGGGCCCACCGTGGAGCCGGACACCGAGCCGCATCCGGACTACCGCATCCCGGCAGCCGGTTGACCGATCAGGCGCCGCCGCTCATGGCGGCGCCGGTGCCGGTGGTGGTGGCCAGGAACCTGGTCGGTGGCAGGGCGCCGCCGGCCGTACGCGAGCCCTCGGCCACCCCGGGATCGACCGACCGGAACCGGGGCACGGTCTCCTGCCAGGAGTTGTGGGTGGCCTCGGCGGCGGCCGACAGGCCCTGCTCACCCTGGGTGTTGCCGGCCGCGACGTTGGAGCGCAGGGTGGCCGGGGCGGTGCCGATCGCGAAGCCGAGCCCGGTGTTGCGGTACGCGGTGTTGTTGCCGAGGGTGAGCGCCGCGGTGTTGCCCTCGTCGACGAAGCCGTGGCCGTCGTTGTGCCAGGCCGCGTTGTGCCGGATCGTGTGGGCGGCGGCCGGTGACGGGGTGCCGCCGCCGACCGCGAAGCCGTTCGCGCCGTTGCGGAACGACCAGTTGTACTGGACGCTCACCGGGCTGTGGAAGTCGCCGAGGTTGACGCCGTCGCCGCCGTTGCGGAACGCCCGGTTGCCGCGCAGCCGGTTGCCGCCGCCGTCGCCGAACTGCACCGCCACACCGGAGCCCCGGTTGTCGTAGAAGTCGCTGTCCAGGATCTGGTTCCCGCTGGTCCCGGGGTCGCGGAGCATCAGGCCGGCGCTGCCGCTGCCGTGCACGGCGAGGCGCTCGAAGACCGTGCCGACGCAGGCCGAGCAGACGTACCCGGAGCTGGGCGCGTCCTTGATCTCCAGGTCCCGTACGGTCCAGTGGCCGGCCCGCTGGGTGATCGCGTACTGGTCGGCGGGGATGCCGGACATGTCCAGGACGGGGTGCTCGCCGGGGTACGCGGTCAGCGTGATCCGTTTCGCGGCGGTGCCGCTCGTGGTGATGGAGACCGGCCTCTTCGGTCGGTAGGTGCCGCCTCGGAGGGCGATCGTCTGGCCCGGCCGCACCACGGTCACCGCCTTGGCGACGGAGGCGTAGGGGTGTTCGGCGGTGCCGTCGGCACTGTCGGAGCCGCCCGGTGCGACATGGATGTCGGCTCGGAAGGTGATTTTCGGTGATGGCGTGGTGGTGGTGGTGGTGGCCTTGGGCGCGGCCGTGGTGGTGACCGAGACGGCCGGTGCGGGGACGGCGAGACTGCTCTCCGGGCCGGCGGGGGAGTGGTGGACCGCGTACGCGAACCCGCCGCCCACCGCCACCGCCGTCACCGCCGCCACGGTCAGCGCCTTGTGCTGCGCGAACGCCAGCAGTGCGGTGCCCTTCGCGGCGGTGACCACGGCCGGCGCGGCCGAGCCGCTGTGGATCGCCGCCTGCAGCGCGGCGGTCAGGCCGAGCGGGACCGGCAGCGCCGCCATGCCGAGCAACAGCTGCTCCGGCGGGATCAGCCCGCCCTGCCGGACAGCGCAGCGCGCGCAGTCCCGGACATGCCGGGCCAGCCGCTTGCGCCAGACCGAGTCGGCGGCGCCGTCCCACGGCCGGATCAGGTGCGACAGGTCCGGGCAGAGCGGCTTGGCGCGCAGCGCCCGGACCACCCCGCGGGCCAGGTCGACCTGGGCCTTCATCCGCTGCACCCGGACCGCCGCGTGCTTCGGCTTGACGCCCAGGGTGGCGGCCAGCTCGGCCCGGGTGAGCTGCCCGGACGCCTCCTGCCACCAGAGCGCCAGCAGTTCCCGGTCGGTCTCCTCGAGCCAACGCCCGGCCTCGGCCAGCTCCCGGCGCTGCTCGCCGGCCACCAGTTCGGCGGTGGTCCGCTCGGCGAAGTCGCCGACCGGGTCGGCCACGTCCACCGGCTCCGGGTGCTGGCGCAGCACGGTCATCTTGCGGGACCGCAGGTGCAGCTGCACCTCGCGGTAGGCGATCGCGATCAGCCACGATCGGAACCGGTCGGCCTGCCGCAGGGCGCCGAGACCCCGGATGGCCTTCAGCATGGTCTCCTGGACGATGTCGTCGACGTCCGGGTGACCGTCCAGGGCGCGCCCGACGACGTTGTAGATCAGCGACAGGTGCCCGGTGACCAGCTGGTCCAGGGCGGCGACGTCACCGCGCTGCGCGTCGCGGACCAGGTCGGCGCCCTCCCGGCGGACCGCTGTCCGACTCTCCGTCACCGTCCCGCGCTCCCTCTCCGGCTCGTCGGCACCCCGCTGATCACGAGGGCAGGCGCGCATCGTGGCACGCCCCGCGGAGCACCGTCAAAGTCTCAAGTCCGGAATTCCGGTATTCGTGGGAGCGCACCCACGGCTAACCGCGCACCAGCTCGCGGGTGATGCCGGCGATGTCGCGGGCGCCGGTCAGCGCCATGGTCAGGTCGAGTTCGGCGACCACGTTGCGGATCACCTCGGCCACGCCGTCCGCGCCGGCCAGCGCGAAGCCGTACAGGTGCGGGCGGCCCAGCAGCACCGCGTCGGCACCCAGGGCGAGCGCCACGAAGACGTCCGCGCCGGTGCGGACGCCGCTGTCCAGCAGCAGGGTCGGCTCCGGCCCGAGCGCCGACCGGATCTCCACCAGCGCGTCCAGCGACGCCACCGCGTTGTCCACCTGCCGCCCGCCGTGATTCGACACCACCAGCGCGTCCACCCCGATCGCCAGGGCGCGCCGGGCGTCCTCCACGGTCAGGATCCCTTTGAGTACGACCGGAAGACTGGTCCGCCGTTTCAACGTCGCCAGGTGCTCCCAGCTCAGGCCGGGGTTGGAGTAGATGTCGAGGAACGTCTCGACGCTGGCCCGCGGGATCGGCGACCGCAGGTTGTCCCAGAACGACCCGGGGTGGTTGCGGGACATCGCCAGCAGCGCCCGGATCGCGCCGAGCGTCACCCGGGGCCGCTCCCGCGGCTGCCGGGCCCGCTCCCCGGCGATCGCCCGGAACACCGGGTCGGAGGTGTACTGGGCGATGCCGAGGCCCTTGGCGAACGGCAGCGAGCCCAGGTTCAGGTCCTGTGGCCGCCAGCCCAGCACCGTGGTGTCCAGGGTGACCACCAGCGCGCCGGCGCCGATCGCCTCGGCCCGGGCGATCAGGCTGTCCACCAGCCGCTCGTCCTTGCTCCAGTAGAGCTGGAACCAGCGCGGCGTGTCGCCCATCGCCGCCGCGCAGTCCTCCATCGGGTTGCAGCCCTGGTTGGAGAAGACGTACGGCGTCCCGGTCGCGGCCGCCCCGGTGGCGATGGCGATGTCCGAGTCCCTGCCCATCAGCGCGCCGGCGCCGACCGGGGCGAGCAGCAGCGGGCTGGGCAGCCGGGTGCCGAGCACCTCGGTGGACAGGTCCCGGTCGACCGCGCCGGCCGCCATCCGGGGCACTATCGCCCACCTGTCGAACGCCGCCCGGTTGCGCCGCATGGTCCGTCCCTCGCCCGCGCCACCGGCCACGTATGCCCAGGCCTCGGCGCTGCTGGCGCGTTTCGCCCGGCGCTCCAGCTCGGCGAAGTCGGTGGGCACCGCCGGACGGCGGCCCAGCGTGCCGGCCCGGTAGATGGTGGCCTGGCGAACCAGTCCGGCGTCCGGCATCCGAGGCTCCTTCATCCGAGACTCCCTGAGTTGTCGTACCCGGTGCGTAGGCTGCGGGTCGTGAGGGGGGATCCGAGCATTCTGCACGTGGACCTGGACGCGATGTTCGCCGCCGTCGAGCAGCGTGACAAGGTCTCCCTGCGCGGAAAACCCGTGGTGGTCGGCGGCCTGGCCGGCCGGGGCGTGGTCGCCACCGCTTCGTACGAGGCGCGGGCCTTCGGCGTGCACTCGGCGATGCCGATGTCCCAGGCGCGGCGCCGCTCGCCGCCCGGCACGGCCTACCTGACCCCGCGCTTCCCGGCGTACAAGCGGACCAGCGAGGTGGTGATGCGCCTGCTCGGCGAGGTGTCACCGCTGGTCGAGCAGGTGAGCATCGACGAGGCGTATGTCGACCTCGCGGTCACCGGGCACGACCTGAGCACCGCGGGCGTCACCGAGCTGGCCCGGCAGATCAAGGCGGAGATCGCCGCGGCCACCGGCGGGGTCACCGGCTCGATCGGCGCGGCCTCGTCCAAGCTGCTCGCCAAGATCGGCTCAGATCTGCACAAGCCGGACGGACTCACGGTGGTCCCGGCCGGCCAGGAGCTGGCCGTGCTGCATCCGCTCCCGGTGAGCCGGCTCGGCGGCGTCGGCCCGGCCACCGAGCAGCGGCTGCGCCGCTCCGGGGTGCGCACCGTCGGCGACCTGGCCCGGGTGCCGCTCGACGACCTGGTCGACTGGTTCGGCACGGCGCACGGGCAGGGGCTGTTCCGGCTGGCCCGGGCGCGCGACGACCGGCCGGTGGTGAGCGAGCGGGAGGCCAAGTCGGTGTCGGCGGAGGAGACGTTCGACGTCGACCTGACCGATCCGGTGCGGCTGAATCGGGAGCTGGACCTGCTGGCGGCGCGGGTGGCCGGGCGGCTGCGGGCCGGCGGGCTGACCGGGCGCACGGTGAACATCAAGGTGCGCCACCACGACTTCACCACGGTGACCCGGGCGGTCACCCGCGACCAGCCGACCGACGACGGGCGGCTGGTCGCGCAGCTGGCCCGGCGGCTGCTGGCCGAGGTCGACACGTCGAGTGGGATCCGGTTGCTGGGGGTGGGCGTGTCCACGCTCGCCGACTTCGCCCAGGACGACCTGTTCTCCGGGAGCTTCCCGGAGCTCGGCGGGCTCTTCGGCGGGCCGGTGGCGCCGCTAACCGAGTTCCCGGTCGCGGAGGCGCCGGGTGCCGGCGTGGCGGTCGAGGTGCTTCCGGCGGCACCGCCGATGGCCGAGGAGGTGGCGGAGCGTCGCGACGTCGCGGCGCCCGTGTGGCGGACGGGGCAGGACGTCCGGCACGACGAGCACGGGGTGGGCTGGGTCTGGGGGAGCGGGCTCGGGCTGGTGACGGTCCGGTTCGAGGGGCCGCTGACGGCACCGGGACCGGTGCGGACGTTTCCGGTGGGGGATCCGCTGCTGCACCCCGCCGACCCGCCGGACTGGACCGGGCGGGGGACGCCTGGTCGGTGAGCCGGGATTCAGCCCGGCGCGGCCTCGCGGCCCGGACCGGCGGCGGCGTGGGCGTCGAGGCACGGGACTTCGCGGCGTCGTACCCCAAAGGGGTTGATCTTGAAGGGCGGACGTGGACGGTGAGCTGCGGTCTGTCGGGTTGTGCGGATAGTGCTTCTCGGCGGGGTTGACCGGAAACGACGGGTGTGGCGCGGGTTGGCAAGTCGATTTGGGGGGAGTACGAACGGATCGAGTGTCTTCTCGCGGGAGGCCTGAATGACGACGACCGCGCCGCGGCCCGTGCAGACCCGACCCTGGCCGGTCCGCCGGCCGGTGCGCGGGTCCTGGCTGGCCAGGACCATCCGGACCACCGATGCCAAGCAGATCGGCATCATGTACATGGTCACCGCCTTCGGGTTCTTCATCGTGGGCGGCTTCATGGCGCTGCTGATGCGCGCCGAGCTGGCGCGGCCGGGGATGCAGATCGTCTCGCCGGAGCAGTACAACCAGCTGTTCACCATGCACGGCACGATCATGCTGCTGCTGTTCGCGACGCCCATCCTGTTCGCCTTCGCGAATTTCGTGGTGCCGATCCAGATCGGCGCGCCGGACGTGGCGTTCCCCCGGCTGAACGCGTTCGCCTACTGGCTGTACCTGTTCGGCGGGACGATCGCCGTCGGCGGTTTCGCGCTGCCCGGCGGCGCCGCCGACTTCGGCTGGACCGCCTACGTGCCGCTCAGCGGCGGGCAGAACTCGCCGGGCGTGGGCGGCAACATGTGGGTGGTCGGCCTGGCGCTCTCCGGGCTCGGCACCATCCTCGGCGCGGTCAACATGATCACCACGATCCTCTGCCTGCGCGCGCCCGGGATGACCATGTTCCGGATGCCGATCATGACGTGGAACATCCTGCTCACCAGCCTGCTGGTGGCGCTGGTCTTCCCGTTCCTGGCCGCGACGCTGTTCGCGCTGGCCGCCGACCGGATCCTGGGCGCACAGGTGTTCAACGTGAACACCGGCGGGCCGCTGCTCTGGCAGCACCTGTTCTGGTTCTTCGGCCATCCCGAGGTCTACGTGGTGGCGCTGCCGTTCTTCGGGATCATCACCGAGGTCGTCCCGGTGTTCAGCCGTAAGCCGGTGTTCGGCTACAAGCCGCTGGTCGCGGCCACCCTGCTGATCTCCGGGCTGTCGATGAGCGTGTGGGCGCACCACATGTTCGCCACCGGGCAGGTGCTGCTGCCGTTCTTCAGCCTGCTCAGCTACCTGATCGCGGTGCCGACCGGGATGAAGTTCTTCGTCTGGATCGGCACCATGTGGCGCGGGCAGCTCTCCTTCGAGACGCCGATGATGTTCGCGATCGGGTTCCTGGTGACGTTCCTGCTCGGCGGCCTGACCGGGGTGCTGCTGGCGTCGCCGCCCGTCGACTTCCACGTGCACGACTCGTACTTCGTGGTGGCGCACTTCCACTACGTGCTGTTCGGGACGATCGTGTTCGCGGTCTTCTCCGGGATCTACTTCTGGTTCCCGAAGATGTTCGGCCGGATGCTCGACGACCGGCTGGGCAAGGTGCATTTCTGGCTGACGTTCATCGGCTTCCACACCACGTTCCTGGTGCAGCACTGGCTGGGCGCCGAGGGGATGGCCCGGCGGTACGCCGACTACCTGCCCAGCGACGGGTTCACCGCGCTGAACACCGTCTCCACCGTCGGCTCGTTCATCCTCGGGGCGGCCACCCTGCCGTTCCTCTACAACGTGTGGAAGTCGTACCGGGCGGGGGAGCCGGTGACCGTGGACGACCCGTGGGGGCACGGGAACTCGCTGGAGTGGGCGACGTCGTGCCCGCCGCCGTTGCGGAACTTCGACAAGATGCCGCGGATCCGGTCGGAGCGGCCGGCGTTCGACGCGAAATTCCCCGAGCTGGCGGTGTCCGGGCCCGGTGGGACTCCGGAGGAGGGATCGCTGGTGCGGGGGGAGAATCCCGCGCTCGACGACAGTTGACGATAAAAACGGAAATAGCGGCATTTGCCGGTATGCCCGGATGGTGAGCTACTGCTGAGGCGGCCGTAGCCGGGTTCAGGGGGCGTCCGATGAAAGGTCGGACACTTCGTCCTCGATCCGGAAGGATGCTTCATGCCGCTCGGCCGCCCTGCTGTTGCCCGTTCTCTCGGCGCTGCCGCCGCCCTCGCCGTCCTGGCGGTGCCGGCGGCACCCGCCCGGGCCGGTGCCGCCTGCGACCTCGGGGGCTTCGCCGCCACCTCGCAGGCCGACCTCGCCAGGATCACCGTGCTCGACCCGGGCCCGCTCGCGCCGAACCTGCCCGCCCTCACCGGCGTCCGGCTCGCCCCGGCGCACAGCGACGTCGACAGCGATCGGCGGCTCGGCAAGAGCCGGGCCACCGCCGGTTACGCCGACGCGAAGCTGCTCGGCATGCACCTGCCGGGGCTCCCGCCGCGCGACGCGGAAGCCACCCACCTGGCGCCCGGGCAGCGTCCCGGCCCGGTCACCGCCGGCCTCGCGGCACTGAACGCCGGTGGGCTCGCCGAGGCCCGGCTGGGCACGGCGACGGCGCAGGCCAGGTGGGACGACAGGTACCGGTGTGGCCGGACCGGGCCGCTGACCCGGGCGGCGACCATGCTGGAAGGGCTCGGCATTCTCGGCGGCGGTGGCTCCGGGACTGTCGTCCAGGCGGCCGGCGGCCGGACCGGCCTGCCGGTCGGCGGCCGGACCAGTCTGCTCAAGGTAGGACCGACCGGGTCCGCGCAGAGCGCCAGCGATGTGGTGAGGGCCGGGGGCGGGCGCGTCGGGGTGCGGTCCGGGGCCGGGCTCGCGCTGGCCGGCCTGACGCTCTTCGAGGGCACCCCGCAGGAGATCACCGCCAAGGTGCTCACCCAGCCCACCCTCGAGGTGGTGGCCGGCGGGAAGCCGCGGGTCAACTATCGGCCGGCGGTCCTCTCGATCCGCTCCGCGGGCAAGGCGGTGGGCGGCCTCGACGCCGGCCACGGCAGCGTCTCGCTGAGTCTGCTCGGCCGGCTGGCGCAGGACCGGCCGGCGTCGTTGCTGTCGGTGCGGCTCTCCCTCGGCGAACCCACCCGGCGGATCCAGGGCGCTTCGGTGTCGGCGGAGGTGGCGTCGGTGCGGGTCGAGGTGAGGCTCGGGGCGGCGCATCTGCTCGACGTCGCCCTGGGATACCTGTCAGTTTCGGCCACAGCGCCGTGCCGGGTGGGCTCCGCGGTGTCGCGCCCCCGGGCCTCCGCCGCCGAGGCGCCGTCCACCGCGCGCTCGTCGGCTCCCGCTTCCGCCGCGCAGTCCCCGGCTTCCGCTTCCGCCGAGCGGCCTGTCGCGGGTGCGGCTCCGCAGGCCGTCTCCCGGCACACTTCGCCGGCCGATCCGGCTGCCGGCCGCGACGCGTCCACCGGTCCGCTCGTCTCCGGAGGTCAACCCGATTCCGGTACGCCGTCAGCCGGCGGTCTCGCCCTGACCGGGGCGAACGTGGCGGCCGTGGGGCTCGGCGGGGTCGCGCTGATCGTGGTGGGTGCCGGGGCGCTGGTCCTGAGCCGGCGTCGGCGTGGCATCGAGCGCTGATCCCGCGGGATCGGTGGTTGCCTTTCGCCGCGGGACGTGGTTGGGTCCGCGTCTACGCTGACGTTCGTGTCGTTGAGCCGGGTGCCACCCGGTGCTCGCTCCGGCGGCCGGCCGCCGCCTCGCTCCGGCGAGGATTCGCTCCGGCGGCCGGCCGCCGGCATTCCGCTGCTGATCCGGGCCGGTGCTCGGGCGGAGCGGCTGCCGGGCCGGTGGCCGGGCAGCGGCTTCGGCGCCGGATGGGCCGGAGGGGTCGGCGGAGAGGACCTATGGGCCGGTGGTCATTTCCGGACTCGGCCATAAGATTGATCGTGTGCTACCGCAGAACCTCCCGCCCCGGGACGCGATCCATCGCGCGGCCGGGGAGTTGTTCGTCCGGGATGGTTACGGCGCCACGACGGTGCGGGCCATCGCGGCGGCTGCCGGGTGCGATCCGGCGCTGGTGATCCGGCACTTCGGGTCCAAGGAAGGATTGTTCCTCGCCACCGTCTCGGTCTCCGGTGATCTCACCGGGATCCTGGCCGGCCCGCTCGAGTCGATCGGCCGGGAACTGGTCCGTTATGTCCTGGACGGTGCCGGCAGTCCGGTCGCCGGTGTCTATCGGGCGCTGCTGAGCGCCTCGGACCGCCCGGAGATCAAGGAACGGATCCGCGCCTCCATGCACGACGTCTTCGTCGGCCCGCTGGCCGAGCGGATCGGCGGCACCTGCCCGGAGCTGCGTGCCCGGCTGGCCGCGGCCCAGTTCGCCGGCCTGATCAACGCCTGCTGGCTGGTCGGCGACCCGGTGCTCGCGGACGCCGACCACGACGCGGTGATCGCCCTCTACGGCGACGCCATCCAACGCCTGCTCACCTGCGAAGACCCCGCCGTCGGCTGAGTCGCCCGCCGGCCCGGGCGATCACCTGGACGAGGGTGGCCTCGTCGAGCCGGCGCGGCGGTGTGCCGGGCCGGCGCGAGGGCGTCTCCGTCGGCCGGCGGTGCCGGGGCGGCCTAGCTGCGGGCGGTGAGGTGCTGGCGGCGGTTGCGGTGCCAGGTGCGCAGGCGGCCCGGCGGGCGTTGGTTGAGGACGCCGGTGTTGGGCTGGCTGGTGCAGAGCCGCGCGGTGGGGATGGGGGCCATCGTGCCGAGGCAGGCCAGGGCGGCGGTCAGGTTCCCGGTGGTGGGCAGGGCCGGGAAGGCCGCCGCGGCGCGGGTTCCGGTGGGCGCGACCGGGTCGGGTTCGGCCGGGGTGACGGTGCCGAGGCCGGCGGTGACCGGGGCGCTGTTCGGGCGGAGGCGGCGCGGGCGGCGACTGACCGTGACCGGACGAGCGCCGGGGACCGCGGTGCCGGCGGAAGGCGTCGCCGGCCTGCCCGCACCGGCGGCGGAGAGCGACGGCGACGCGGCGTCGGCGGCGTCCGCCGGGACCATTCGCCCGGGGGTGACCGGGGAGTGCCGGCGGGCGGCGAAGACCCAGCCGCGGAGGATCAGGTAGCGGACGCCGCCGACCAGGCTGCCGGTCAGGGCCAGGATCAGGGACTCGGTCAGCGCGGACGGATGCGGTCCGGCGATCGAGGCGAACCACGGGGACACGGCGAGGTTGGCCAGGTAGACGACCACCGAGGTGAGGCCGGCTTCCCAGTGGAGGCGGGCGATCGCCGAGGTGGTGACGTTGAAGGTGATCCGGCGGTGGGCCTCGGTGTTCACCGGGGTGACCACGAGCAGCGCGAGCCAGCTCGCCCAGGTGGCGGCCACCACCTCACGGACGGAGACGTAGACGATCGTCTGCAGGACCGTGCTCAGTGCGCCGACCAGCATGAACCAGAAGAGCTGGCGGGGCACTGTCGCGTTCCACGCGGGTGGGCGGGCGAGCCGTCCGGCTGGACTTGGCATGACTGAACGCTTTCGGACAGCGATGGTTACCGCCGTAGTGTCAACACCGTTGACGGGTCGTGTCAACAACGTTGACGCCGTGATGCGGGTTACCCTGCGCCATCGCGTGGTGGCGGGGTGAGGTGGCTTCTGTCCGTTTTATTGGACCGCTTCATGGTAGAAGATGCCGATTTGCCGGGGCGCCGCAGAAGGCTCGCCACGCGGGGTCACCGGGGATCTGCAACCTCGCTGTTATCGGGCTGTTTCCGATCGGCGATGCCCGCTGTGAGCCGCGGCACGCGGCGGGCGACGAGAGCGAAACTGGCGCGGCGGGATCGAGGGGTGCGGCGGGGGCGGTGCTCATGGCGTACGCCGGACGGGGCCGGAAGGGAAAGCGGGCCCGGAGGCGCCCGGCGATCGGAGGGCGGGATCGCCGGGCGGGTCTCGGTCAGGTCTGCGGGAGGCGGGGGACGTGGCCGGTCAGGGCCAGGTCGACCAGTTGATCGACGGTGTGGCGGTGCAGGGCGGCGGGGCGGCCGCTGAGCCGGTACGCCACCAGGCCGTGCCAGAGGTCCAGCAGCGCGTCGATGTCGATGTCGGCGGGGAGGTCGCCGCGGGCGATGCCGCGTTGCAGCACGTTGCGGGCGATGTCCCGGCGCGGGGTGAGCACCTGCTCGCGGACCCGGGTGAGGGTGCCGGGGTCGTCGTGGGTGGCGGCGACCAGCAGGGTCATGGTGCGGCCGTGCCCGGCGGTCAGGTACTCGATGATCATCTCGAAGAGGGCGGCCAGCTCGGCCCGGGTGTCGCCGGTGTCCGGGACCGGGCTGATCCGGGACCGCTCCACGATCAGGTCGCTGATCAGGGCGGGCTTGTGCGGCCAGAAGCGGTAGACGGTCTTCTTGGAGACGCCGGCCCGGGTGGCCACCTCGTCGATGGTGACGCCGAGATAGCCGGCTTCCTCGAGAAGGGCCTCGGCGGCGAAGAGGATGCGGGTGCGGGAGTGCGGGTCCGGCGGGCGGCCCCGGCGGCGGGCGGCCGGGGAGGCGTCCACGGCGCTCGTCGGAATCATGGATCTCCTCGGGGGCTTCGGAGTTCGGATCGATGGAGCCGGTGAACATCATGCCGGGGTGGTGGTCGGTGTCAATAAAGGAACGTGGTGTTTCCCGAGGGCGTCTCAGGGCTTGGAAAATCCCGGGGGTTTCAGAAACGTGGCGTGTCGTTTATAAGGACGGCTTTTGGCGGTGGACGTGGCGGGGGTCTGATGAGGACGGTGCTGTCGTGGGGCTCGCTTCGTGGCGGCCGGCCCGGGGTTGGGTCCTATCCTCCTAGGACGCTCTAGGGGTGTGGCTGGGTGCGACTGGGGCGACTCACAGCGAGTGGGAGGCGAGGTAGTCGGCGAACGTGCGGGCCGGGTGCCAGCCCTGCGACTTCGCTCGGGAGATGTCCAGGACCACCGGGGCGGTGAGCTGCTCCAGGGCGTACCGGGAAAGGGTCGGCTCGCGGCCGGTGAGCCGCGCGACGGCCGTGGCCAGGGTGGCGGCCGCGCGGGTCAGCGGGATGGGCACGTGCCGGACCGGTGCGCCGCAGACGGCGGCGATCGTCGCGTCCCGGCTGTACGGGGTGGCGTCGGCGATGTTGTAGGCGCCGGACGGCCAGGTGGGTGCGGCCAGGCAGGCGTCGGCGAGGTTCTCCACGGCGGTGAGGCTCAGCCGGATGTCCGGGCCGGGCATCAGGACCCGGCCGCCGCGCACGGCGCGGCGCAGGCGGGGGAGCAGGTGCGGATCGCCGGGGCCGTAGACGGCCCGCGGGCGGAGGACGACGGCTCCGGCGGCCAGGGCGAGGCGTTCACCCGCGGCTTTGGTCTTTCCGTACGCGGTGAGCCCGCCCCGTGGGTGGTCCTCCCGGATCGGAGCCGGACTGGGCGTGTAGACGCTGGCGCTGCTGACCCAGACGACCGGCCGGTTGCCGGCGGCCTCCAGCAGGCGGGCGGTGCCGTCCACGTTGACCTGGTGGAACCCGGCCGCGGCGGCGCGGCCGGGCGGTGGGTCGCCGACCGCGGCGGCCAGGTGCAGGACCAGGTCGGCGCCGGTGAGGTCGGGGAGGGTTCGGGTGGCGTCCCAGGGGCGGTGTTCGCCCAGCGGGCCGGGACGGCGGCTCAGGCAGAGGACGTGGGCGCCGGCCGCGGCGGCGGCTCGGGCTACGGCGGCGCCGCAGAAGCCGCTGGCGCCGGTGACCGCGATCCGCATCCCGCGCAGCGAACCCGGCGAGGGCGGGGTGGTCATCGGGTGGGTGCCAGGGTGAGGTGGGACCAGCCGGGGAGGGCGCTGCGGCGGTCGACCCGGGCGGCGACGACGCGCGGGCGGTGCCGGGCCAGGTACCGGAGGGCGTCGGTGAGCTGGAGGCGGGCCAGCCGGGCGCCGGGGCAGGCGTGCGGGCCGGCGCCGAAGACCAGCTGGGTGACGTGGGCCGGTGCGGGTTCGGCCGGGCAGGGGTCGGTGCGGTGGGCGCCGACGGCATGGCGGGCCACCAGGATCAGCCGGTCGCCGGGGCGGACCGGGCAACCGGCGAGGGTGCCGGGGGCGGCGGCGACTCGGGGAAGCAGCGGGGTGGGCGCGGTGATCCGGAGCAGTTCGGCGGTGAGGGCTTCGGGGTCGCTGTCGGCGTAGGGCCACAGGCCGGCGTCGGCGCACCACGCGGCGGCCCGGGGAAGGGCGGCGACGGTCGTGTTGATCGCGGCGACGGCGAGCATCGCGGCGAGCGCGGCGCCGTCGTCCGGCACGGTCTTTCCGTCGGGGCCGCTGACAGTGCCGGGGCCGCTGACGGTGCCGGTGCCGCTGACAGTGCCGGTGCCGCTGTCGGTGCCGGTGAGCAGGGCGGTCAGGCGGGCTGTCGCGGTCCGGGCGGCGCGGCGGGCGCCGGGGCGCGGCGGCCCGGGCAGGTGCTCCCGGGCGGCGGCGGCCGCCGCCGCCCGGGCGGCCGTGGCCAGCGTGCGCGGATCCACGTCGATGTCGAGCAGCGCCGCGGCGGTGGTGCCGGCCAGCTCGGCGGTGACGTCGACCAGCTCGATCGGGTCACCCGTGGCCAGCGGCGCGAGCCGGCGCTCCAGGACGGCGGTCCAGATCGGACGGAGCCGCTCGACACCCTCGGCGCTGAGCGCGTCGGCGAGTCCGCGCCGGGCGCCTCGATGGTGGTCACCGTCCTGATTGAACAGCAGGTCGCCGCCGCCGGTCAGGTCGCCGGCCGCGCCGCCGGTGGTGCCGGCCGCCGTGCGGTCCAGCGGGATCCGGGTCAGCCCACTCCGGAAGGCCTCCTGGGAATGGACCAGGAGGGTGCCGCCGAGCTTGCGGACGGGCGTCCGCCGGGTGGCGGCGAGCAGGGCGAACAGCACCGGATGGCTGAACAGGTAGACCCGCCGGTCGCGCCGCCGGGCCCGGCGCAGGCCGGCAGTCGCGCCGGGTGGCGGCGCGGCGGCCGGCCGGTCGTGCGGGTCGTCGGTCATCTGACGTGCACCTCGGACGGGGTGGGCGGGCGCCAGCGGCGGTCCCAGTACCAGAGCAGCGTGCGCCGGGCTCCCCAGGCCCGCAGCCGGCGCAGGCTGGCCTCGACCACCAGGTCCTCGGCGCGGGCGATGCGGTCGGTGTGGCGGCGGGCCCGGTTGAGCAGGGTGACGTCCTCCGACCCGGCCTCCAGTGGTTCCCGGGCGGTGCCGCCGCAGCGCCGGTACAGGTCCGCGGTCAGGGCCAGGTTGTGGCCGTGGACCAGGACGTACGGCGTGCGGAACCCGGCTGCCCGATGCGCGCGGCGATACCTGCCGTAGAGCGCGGCCAGCCGGACCACCGCCGGGAACACGTGCCGCTCGGCGAAGGTCGGGTGCTCGTCGCGGCGCGGGACGCTGCGGCCGCACGCCAGATCGGTGCCGGTGGTGAGGTAGCGGCGCGCGGTCGCCACCCAGTCCGGTGCCGGGCGGCAGTCGGCGTCGGTCCGGGCGAGCAGGGTGGCGCCGTGCTCGATGGCGTACCGGAAACCGGTGTCGGCGGCGGTCCCGGCGCCGCGCTCCGGCTCGGTGACCACCTCGATCGGGAACGGGGCGGCGAACCGCCGGATGACCGCCACGGTGTCGTCGGTCGACGCGTTGTCGACCACCACCAGGGTGAAGTCGGTGTCGGTCTGTGCGGCCAGGGCCCGCAGGGTGGCGCCGATCGAGGCGCCCTCGTCGAACGCGGGGATGATCACGGCAAGCGGGGTCATCGGGCCGCTCCGGTCATGGCGAGGCGCGCGGCGGCCGCGCGGTCCGGTTTACGCGATCGGCCGGCCAGCGGAACCGGGGCGAACAGCACCCGGTCCGGGCGGGCCGCGCCCATCCGCCGCAGCGGCTCGCGCAGCGCGGCCCGCACCGCCGCCGGGTCGGCGCCCGGCGTGGTCTCGACGATCGCCACCACCTCCTCGTCGCCGTCCCCGGCCGGTACGCCGACCAGGACCGCGAGCGAGACCCCGGCGACGTGCAGGGACGGTTCGTAGAGCCCGGGGTAGATGTTCTCGGCGCGCCGCAGGATCATGTCCTTGGCCCGGCCGGCCAGCACCACGCGGCGGCCGTCGAGCCGGGCCATGTCCCCGGTGGACACCCAGGTGTGCGGGTCCGCGCCCAGATATCTGTCGCACACCCCGGCGCCGGCCAGCAGCAGCTCACCGGCCGGGGACAGCTCGGCGCGGACGCCCGGCAGCAGCTCGCCGACCAGGTCGCCGTCGCCGGTGTGCGCGGCCTTCTCGCCGGCCTCGACGGCGGCGGCCGGGAACACCTCGGTGAGCGCGTAGACGCACCACGCCTGGTCCGCGCCCGCCGCCCGCACCCGGTCGAGCAGGGTGGCCGAGACCGGCGCGGATCCACTGTAGACGCGGCCGTGGAACGGCACCCCGGCGTCCAGCGCGGTGCGCAGTTGCGGCGGCGTCAGGTAGGTGGCCTGCGGCCGCAGCGCGGCGACCTGCCGGCCCAGGGCGGCCGGCCGGCGCGCCGGCATGGCCACCGGCGCGCCCGACGCCAGGGACGGGACCAGCACGAAGAACATGCCGCCGAGGATCGGCACGCCGGCGCGCGGCTGGACCAGGGCGGCGACGGACCGCATCCCGGTCGCCAGGCCGGACCGGGTGTGCACCACAGCGCGCGGGCTCGCTGTGGTGCCGGACGTGAAGATCACCACGGCGTCGCCGTCGCCGTGGTAGGCCGGGGGTGGCGGTCCGCCGGGCCCGAGCGCGGGTGCCGACCCGGGCAGCCGCCGCCCGACGGTCACCGCCGGTGCGATCCCGGCCAGGTCGGGCAGGGCGAGGCCGGCCCGGCGGGCGAGGGGCGCGGCCCAGGTGGCGACCGCCTGCGCTGCCGCGTCCGCGACGATCAGGGCCGGTTTCGCCAGCCCGAGGCGGGCGCGCAGGACGTCCGGCCCGGCCGACGGGTCCAGCACGGCCACGCGCAGCCCGTTACGGTACGCGGCGAGCAGCACCGCCAGGGCCCGCGCCCCCGGGCGGACGGCGATGCCGAGCGTGTCCCCGGGACGCAGGCCGCGCGCGTGCAGGGCGCCGGAGTACCGGGCGAGCAGGTCGGCGAGGTCGCCCCGGGTGACCGGGCGGCGGCCCAGCAAGGCCGGGGTGTCGTCGCCGGGCCGCAGGCCGGCGATCAGTTCATCGAGCATGACGGCCCCGGGACGCGCGGGCGGGAGAGGGACGGCGAGCCGGCACGGTCACCTCGGGTCCGGGGTGAGCGGGCCGCTGCCCCTGTCCAGGTACCACTTCGCGGTGCGGAGCACGCCGTAGGCGCGGATCCGGCGGGTCGAGTTCTCCACCACCATGTGGCGGCTGCGGGCGATCGACGCGGTGGTGGCGCGTACCCGGTTGAGAAAGGTCCGGTCGGTCGGCGACGGGCGGCGCGGCATCCCGCCGCACGCCTGGTAGAGCTCGGCGGTGATCGCCATGTTGTTGCCGGCGTGCATCCGGTACGGCGCGAGGTAGGTGGCGCCGCGGTGCGCGGGGCGGAGCCGGCCGAACGCGGCGGCGATGCCGACCAGCCCGGCGAAGACAGCGCGCCCGGCCGGCCCGTGCTCGTCGTGACGGGCGGTGATCCGGCCGCAGACCATGCCGGCGCCGCCGGCGAGCGCGGCCCGGGCGGCGGCGACCCAGCCGGGCCGGGGCAGGCAGTCGGCGTCGGTACGGGCGATCCGGGTGGCGCCGGCCGCGATGGCGTGCCGGAACCCGGTGTCGACGGCGCAGCCGACGCCCTTCTCCGGCTCGACCAGGACGTGCACCGGGAACGGGGCGCGGCCGGCGAACGCCCGGACCGTGTCGGCGGTGGCGTCGGTGGAGCCGTTGTCGACCACGAGCAGGGTGAAGTCGCTGTCGGTCTGGGCGGCGAGGGCGTACAGGGTGGCGCTGATCCGGGCCGCCTCGTTGTAGGCCGGCACCACCACCCACAGGTCGGTGCCGCTCACGAGTGCTCCCAGACCATGGTCATCATGCTGACGCCGCCGCCCAGGCCCATCAGCAGCACCTTGTCGCCGGGCCGCAGGTCCGGGACCGCCCGGGCCAGCTGCACGCCGAGCGTGGCGCTGGCGACGTTGCCCAGCTCGGTGACCGTCACCTCGAGCCGGTCCCGGGGCACGCCGGTGACCTCGACGAACCGGTCCAGGTAGGGCAGCGTCACCTGGTGCACCAGCACCTTGGCGTAATCGGTGTGCTCCAGGCCGGTGCGGGCCCGGACCCGGTCCAGGATGCTGGCGCCGACCTTCTCGAAGACGCCGCGCAGCCGGTGCCCGTCCCCGGCGAAGTAGGTGTGCTCGTCGCCGCGCGGGTGCCGGGAGCCGCCACCCGGGATGCCGCCCACCGTCCAGTGCCGCGAGTGCGTCTCGGTGTCGATGTCCAGGATGCCGCCGCTGCTGACCGGCTCGACCACCACCGCCGCGCCGGCGTCGCCGAAGGTGAATCCGGCGAACGAGCGGCGCGCCTCGGCCAGGCTGTCGATCCGGTCGCGCATCACCCGGGTCGGGGTCTCGCCGGTGACGACCAGGGCGCGGCGGGCCCGGCCGGCCAGGATCATCGAGCGGGCCAGGTCGATGCCGTTGAGGAAGCTGTTGCAGGCGTTGGTGACGTCCAGGGCGTGTGCCCGGCTGCCCAGCTCGGCCTGCACGATGTGCGCGGTGGCCGGTTCCACCATGTCGCGCGACGCCGAGGCGAACAGCAGCAGGTCGATGTCGAGCGGGTCGAGCTCGGCCCGGGCCAGCGCGGCGCGGGCGGCGTGCAGGGCGAGGGTGGAGGCGTACTCGCCGGGGCCGGCGATCCGGCGCCGCTCGATGCCGGTCAGCCGGGCGAACAACCCGCGCGGCAGGCGGATGCCACCGGCCCGGGCGATGCCGTCCTGCAGCTCGCCCGTGGTGACCTCACGCTCCGGCAGGTGGGCGCCCACCCCGGTGATCCCGACATACATGACCGCACATTCTGCCTCAGCCGAAACTGTCTCTGATTTCGGTGAGTTTCGGCAGGCTGGTGACCCAATCGGCGCGTGGCGTACGCCACTCGACGAGGTACTTCCCGTCGACCAGCTGGCGCAGCACGTGCGTCGGACCGGCTTTCGGATCGGTGTAGGTGAACTCCCAGACCGGTGCCGGCACCGCGGCGATCTGCACCCGCCGGTAGCTCGGCAGTTTCACCGCCCGCTCCTGGTCGAGCAGGTCGGCGAGCACGTCCCGGGGCGGGTGCGGCCAGCTGCCGACCCGCAGGGTGAGCCGGTCGGCCGGATCGGTGAAGGTGAGCGTGCCGACGGTGCTGTGCGCGGTCCAGCCGGTCGGGACCGCCAGCCGCAGTCCGGCCGGGTCCTGCCACCACATGAAGCCGGGTGGCAGCGGAGCCGGCGGGTTCTCCACGCCCTGGGCGCTGCCGCCGACGGTGAGCGCGGCGATCAGCGTGAGCGCGGCGGCCAGGGCGGGCATCCGGCGGCGGATGGTGGACCGGGCCGGCCGGGCGACCCGGCGCAACAGCTCCTCGGTGGCGGCCGGGTCGAGCCGGGCGGCCGGGTCGTGGCGCATCAACCCGGCCAGCACCGGGGTGAGCGGCCCGGCCCGGCGGGGCGCGTCGGGTGGCCCGGCGGCCAGCGCGCGCAGGGTGGCGGCGGTGCTGCCGCGCGCGTACGGCGGCTGGCCCTCGACGGCGTGGTAGAGCGTCGCGCCCAGCGACCACAGGTCGGAGCGGGCCGTGGAGGCGCGGTCGAAGAGGCGTTCCGGGGCGATGTATTTCGGTGAGCCGAGCACCACCCGGGCGCGGGTCAGCGCGGCGACCCCGGCCGTGGTCACCGCCGGGCCGAAGTCGATCAGTACGATCCGGCCGTCGTCGCCGATCAGCACGTTGCCCGGTTTCACGTCGAGGTGCAGCAGGCCGGCGCGGCCGGCGGCGCCCAGCGCCTCCAGGACGGCCAGCCCGATCTCGGCGACCCGGGCCGGCGGCAGCGCGCCCTTGTCCTGGATGAGCTGCTGCAGCGAGCGGCCCGGCACGTACTCCATGACCAGCCACGGGCCGTCCGGATCGGGCAGCACGTCCAGGGTGCGGATCACGTGCGGATGCCGGACCCGGGCGGCGGCCTGCGCCTCGCTCAGCGCCCAGGTGCGGATCACCTCGCGCTGCTCGGGGCGCAGCCCGGGCGGGACGGTGCACTGCTTGATGGCGACGTCGACGTGCCGCACCTCGTCACGGGCGAGCCAGACGTGACTCATCCCCCCGGAGCCGAGGGGCCGGATGATCCGGTAGCGCTCGGCGATGATTACCGCTTCCACCGTGACCAATTCCGGCCCCCATGCTAGGCCAACAGTAATCATGACGTTACTGGATGTAGGGAGACGGTGGTTGTCGGATTTCGGGCGCGACGGGAAACCGTCCGAGGCGTACTGTCGACTGTGGCCTGGCGTGCGACTTCCGGGCGGTGAGGCGATGCGGCGTTTTCGGTTCCGGCACGCGCTGCCGGTCCTGCTCGGCTTCGCCCTGCTCGCCATCGGTCCGTCCACCCACGCCTCGCTCGCCGCCGGCCCGTCGCGCGCTGTCCACCCCGCCGCCGGCCTGTCGCACGCCGCCGGGCCGCTCGTCGCGGCCGCGCCGGTCAGCGCGCCCGACTCCGCGGTGCGCCTGCAGGCGCTGCTGGGGCAGCACGCCGTGCTCGCGGCCGACCTGATGCGCAGCCGGATCCGCGGTGACAACGACTTCGTGCAGGCCGCCAACGCCGCCCTCGGGCAGAACACCGACGCGATGACCACACTGGTGCGGCAGCTGTTCGGCACCGGCGTGGCCGGCCGGTTCGGCCCGCTCTGGTCCGAGCACGTGGTGGAGCTGGTCGCGTACGCCAGCGCGGTCGCCGACCAGGACGAGGCGGCCAAGGCGCACGCCAACCAGCGGCTCGCCGAGTACGAGGAGCAACTCAGCCAGTTCTTCGCCGGTGCCTCGCACGGCCGGCTGCCGGTCCGCGCCGTGCGCCAGGCCCTCGACATGCATCTGCACCACCTGATCAGCCAGGCCGACGCGTACGCCGCGCACGACTACCAGCTCGCCGACCGCACCTACCGCGAGGGCTACGAGCAGATGTACGACCTCGGCCGCACCCTCGCCGACGGCCTGCTGCCGGCCGGTGCCCGCGACGCCCTGCGCGAGCCGCTCTGGCGGCTGCGTTCCCAGCTGGGCCGGCTGATCGCCGAGCACGTGGTCTTGGCCGAGGACGTGACCAGGGCAGCGGTGACCAACACCCCCGACTTCGACGCCGCCGGCCGGCAGATCAACGCGAACACCCGGGACCTGACGGCGGCGATGGACACGCTCTTCGGTGCCACCACGGCGCGCCGGTTCCAGCAGGTCTGGGGCTTCCACGTGGAACAGCTGGTGGGTTACGCGGCGTCCACCGCCGGCCGCGACGAGACCGGCCGGGACCGGGCGAGAGCCCGTCTGCACGACTACGAGCAGCAGCTGGGGACACTGCTCAGCGACGTCACCGGGAAACGGATGGACGCGGTGAAACTGGCGGCGGCGTTCCGCGGGCACGACGAGATGCTGCTGCGGCACGCCGACGCCTACGCGGCGCGCGACTACGTGACGGCCCACGAGCTGGCGCAGCAGACCTACCAGCACGGTTTCGCCATGGCGCGGGACCTCGCTGACGCGTTCGGGGCCACTGTCGCCGGGCGGCTTCCGGTGGGCGGGGCGCAGACCGGGTACGGCTGGCTCGCGGCGGGTTCCCGGTGACGGGCCGTTGACATGCTGTCCGGTACGCGTGGGGGCGCGCTCACCTCGTACGCCAAATGTCTTGGTGTGGTGGTCGTGACCGGTCTCGCCCTGGCGGGGGCGCAGCCCGCGCGGACCACCGGGACGCGCGGCAGTCCCGTGGCGCCGCCGGTCGTCGCGGACCCGCTGGTGGCCAGTGGATTCCGCTCCGAGCGGACGTTCCCGCTGGTCGCCGAGCCGGTGCGGCTGCGGATCCCGGCGCTGGGCGTGGACAGCGAGCTGCAGCGGCTCGGCCTGCGGCGGGACGGGACTGTCGCGGTGCCGGACCGGGTCGAGGTGGCCGGGTGGTATCGGCTCGGCGCGCGACCGGGGCAGCCGGGCCCCGCGGTGATCCTCGGACACGTCGACTCGAGGACCGGGCCGGGGATCTTCGCGCGGCTCAGCGGTGTCCGGGTGGGGACGCCGGTGACCGTCGAGCGGTCCGACGGGAGCAGCGTGACGTTCCGGATCACCCGGGTGTCGCGGGTGCCGAAAGCGCGTTTCCCGACCGACCTGGTGTACGCGCCGAGCCTCGACCCGACGCTGCGGCTGGTCACCTGCGGGGGCAGTTTCGATTCTTCCCGAGGAAGCTACCGCGACAATGTCATCGCCTTCGCCGACCTCGCGTGACGGGTGGGCGGCCGCCGTCGCCGCCGTGACGGTGCTGGCCGCCGCCGCGGTTCCGCTGCCCGCGCTCGCCGCGCCGGCGCCCTCCGGGCCGCCGGCGTCCCTCGCCGCCGCCGCGGTGGTGCCGTTGCCGATCGACGCGGTGCTGGGCGGGGCCGGGGAGAGCGCCCTGGTCGTCGACCTGAGCGCGGCGCCGTCGGCGCGCACCGGGACGGTCGCGGTGACCGTCGGCGGTGCCGCCCGGCCCGCCCGGCTGGTGCCGGTCGTCTCGCCGGATCTGGCGCTGTCCATAGTGGTCGACGCCTCCGACGCGGGGGCGGCGGCACTGCCGGGCTGGCTCAGCGCCGGGGCCCGGTTCAGCCTGGCCGCGCCGGCCCGGGCCCGCAGCGTGGTGATCGCCGACCGGCGACCGGCGACCGTGGTCGCCGGGCCGGTGCGCGGGCCGACCGAGGTGGTCCGGGCGCTGGGCACGGTGCGGTCCGGCGGCGACCGCGACACGGCGGCGGCGCTGGCCCTGGCGGCGCGGCAGTTCCCGGGGACGCCGGCCGGGCAGCGGGTGGCCCTGCTCTACACCACCGCCGACGGGGCCGGCGGGCTGTCCGCCGCCTCGCTGGCCGATCAGTTCCGGACGGCCGGCACGCTGCTGGTGGTGGTGGGCACCACCGACCCGGACCGGTACTGGTCGACGGCGGCGGCCGCCACCGGGGGTTTCTTCGCGCCGGCCGGTGACCCGGTGGTGGTGCCGGCGCTGGACCAGGTGGAGACCGCGTTGAGCAGTCGTTGCCTGGTCCGGTTCGCCGGGGTGGTGGAGCCGGGCACCCGGGTGGCGGCGTCGGTGCGGTCCGGAGATCTGGTCCTGTCCGGCGAGACGGTGGCCCGTGCGGCGTCGCCGGGCCGGTCCTCGCTGAGGTACTGGCTGCTCGGGGGCGTGGCGGTGGGCGTACTCCTGGTGGGTTCGACGGTCGTCCTGGTACGCCGCCGGCGGTCGCGGAGCGCGCTGGTCGTGCCCGCCTCGCCCTACGCGGTCCTGCTCGGCGGGCCGCTGCCGCCGGCGGTGTCCCCGCCGACGCCCGGGGCCGATCCGCCGCTGGGTCCGCCCGCTGCCGGGACCATGCGGCCGATGGCCCGCGGTCGCGCGTCGGTCCCCGATCCGCCGACCGACGACTGAAGGCCCGGGCGGATGCTGGAGATCCGCCGGCTCACCCATGCCTCCGGGACAACGTGGCGCTGCCGCTGCGCCGCTGCGGACTGTCCCGGCCGGACCGCCGCGCCGCGGCCCGGTGAGCCGGAAGGCCCGCGCCCTCTCCAGTCGCAGCGGCTCGACGGTGCGGGCGCCGCCTTTCCCTCGCGGGTGGGTCGCTCCAGCCCGCCGGCACCGCCGGACGATCACGAGCGGCAGGCTGAGACGGCGCCGGCTCCTCACCTCGCGACATCGACCTTTTGGGTACGTCAGCCCAGTGGCACGTCCAGGTAGGAACCGCCGGTGACGGTGATCGAGTCGCCGGGTGCGTTCTCGTCGTAGTACAGCGGGTCGGTGGTGTCCACCACCAGCGTGAGCGAGTGCCCGGCCGGCAGGTCGTACGCGGTGGCGAACAGGTCCACGTCGACGCTGCTCGTCGCGTCGAGCCAGCTGACCGGGGCGTGGGTGATCAGCTTGGCGTTGCCGAGGGCGTCCAGGTCGTACAGGTAGGTGACCAGGGTGCCGGTGCGGGCGGCCCCGGACAGCTCCAGGTGCACCTTCGGTACGCCGCGCAGGTGCTGGACGGCCGACGGGCGCTCGGCGGCCCAGACGCCGGCCCGGCCGCGGTCGACGAACGGCAGCCAGATGCTCGGCTGCTCCCCGGTGATCGCCGACGCGCCGTTGGTCAGCAGCACCACGCCGCCGCCGGCCACGGTGTCCTTGTCGGCGGGCAGCCGCTTGGACCAGCCGCCGGAGACCGCCCCGCCGAGCAGGCCGGTGCCGTCCAGCAGGCGGATCCGGCCGAGCCCGTAACGGCGGTTGGTGCCGGTCAGCGCGGACCAGTCCGGATACGACTCGGCGGCGGCGTTCAGCGGCTTGACCTGCACTGCCGGCTCGGACTCGACGCCGTTGGACTGGCCGGCCAGGTAGTGGTCGAACCACTCGGACAGGCTGCGCCAGGCGTCGTTGGGCAGGCCGAGCACGCCGGTGAGCTCGGCGATGGCGTGGTCGCCGGGTCGCAGTTCGAGACGTTTCGGCGTGGTCAGCCCGCCGAAGAAGTCGACCAGCTGGTTCGGCGGGAAGAACGAGTCGCCCCAGCCGTTGGCCAGCAGCACGGCCGGCTGGTTCGCGTTGATGGCGGCCAGGTAGGTGCCCGCCGAGCGGATCCGGCCCCAGTCCTTGACCTGCTCGACGTTGCGGTTGCCGGAGAAGTCGCCGAGCATCCGGGTCAGCTCCGGGCTGGGCTTGCCGACCAGCTGCGCGGCCAGCGACAGCAGCCCGGCGGACTGCTGGTGCCGGGTGTCGCCGGAGTAGAGCGAGTAGACCAGGTCGGACCAGCCGCTGAGGGCGGCCACCGCCCGGATCCGCGGGTCCGCGCCGGCGCCGAGCAGGCTGATCCCGGCGCCGTAGGAGATGCCCGCGGCGCCGATCCGGGCCGGGTCGGCGGGGGTGTTGGCGATCGTCCAGTCCAGGACCTTCGACAGGTCGGCCAGGTCCAGCGGGCCGGCCGTGTCGATGGTGCCGCCGGAGAACCACCAGCCGCGCGGGGTGTAGGAGACCACCACGTAGCCCCGGCCGGCCAGGATCTTGGCCTGCGCGATGTACTCCACGTCGTTGAGGCCCCAGCTGGACGGGAAGACGATCACCGGGTGCCTGCCGGGGCCGGCCGGCGCGATCCAGTTGGCCTTGAGCGTCACGCCGCCGGATCCGGATATGTCGACGGCCTGGAAGCCTGTGGTACCTGCTGCCTCGGCGGGCGCGGCGAGGACGACGACCGCGAGGATCAACCCACTCAATACCGAAAAAAGGCGGCGTAGTGCCATAGCACACTCCTGGGGCGAATCGGGTGGTTATGGCGACGCGTCGTGGCGGCAGCGTAGGAAGCCGTACCGAGAAAGTGAAGGTGATGACATTCTCGTTACCGACCGGTAACGTGACTGGTCGGTAAGGGGGTGATCAGGATGCTCTACGGAACCCCGACGGCGCGTCGCCGCGACGCTCAGCGCAACCGTGCGGCCATCGTCGTGGCGGCCAGCGAGGTGCTCACCGAGGCCGACCCGGTCTCCCTGATGCCGGAGATCGCCCGGCGCGCCGGTGTCGGCCAGGCCACGCTCTACCGGCACTTCCCGGACCGGCACGCGCTCACCGTCGCGGTCCTGGACCACCAGCTCGACCGGCTCGAGCAGTCCGCCGCCGAGCTGGCCGGGCACGCCGAGCACTTCCGTCACCTGCTGCGCTCGGTGCTGCACACCCAGATCGCCATGCGCGGGCTGGTGGTGCTGATCCGGCGGCTGGACAGTGCCACCCAGAACCGCTATCTGCAGCGCGCGCTGACCGCCCTGGGCGGCCCGCTGCGCCGGGCCCGTGAGCACGGGCACGTCCGCACCGACCTGGTGCCGGACGATCTGATCCTATTGTTCACCATGGTCCAGGGCGTGGCCGAGGCCACCCCGGACGCGGCCGCCGCCCGGGCCGCCGCCGACCGCGCGGTGGACCTGATGCTCGACGGCGTCTGCCGCGCCGCGCCCGGCTGAGTTCCGCCGGCGGAACTGCCTCCGAGGCCGGGCGGTTGGCCGGCACCGAGCTGGTGGCGCGGCGGGAGGCCGCCCGGCTGTTCACCGGGGCCGGTGGTGTCCCGGGCCCGAAGACCACCGTCGGGACCAGCCAGGTTTCGTGGCTGGTGCTCACGGTGGTGTCCCGGGCCTGGAAGCCACCGTCAGGACCAGCCAGGTTTCGTGGCTGGTGCTCACGGTGGTGTCCCGGGCCTGGAGACCACCGTCAGGGCCAGCCGGGTTTCGTGGCTGGTGCTCACGGTGGTCTCGTGAGGCCGGAGACCACCGTGAGGACCAGCCGGCTCGGGTGTCAGAAGACGATGGTCCAGCCCTCCCGAGCGGCCTGCTCGGCGGTGTAGGCGACGCCGTCCACCTTCAGCCCGTCGGCGTTCAGGACGGTGATCATGCCGCCCCGGTTGCCGAGCGTCACCGGGGCGGTGACCGCCACCCGGAGTGCGGCGCCCGCGGCGAGCACGCCGGTCAGGGGCTGCCGGTTCTTGGCGCGGTCGAGCAGCGCCCAGCCGGTCAGGTCGAGGTCGGCCGGGGACGCGTTGAGCAGCGTCACCGACTCCGGCTCGGGGGCCGGGCCGACCGGGTTGGCCAGCGCGGCGACGATCCGCGCCAGGTGGTCGGGCTCGCCGGGGCCGGGAGTCGGGGCCGGGCCGGGGTCGGGCACCGCCGGCAGCCGGTGGCCGGTGATGTCGTCGGTGTGCCACGCCTGCGACTGGAAGGCCAGGAAGATCGCCACCCACGCGTCGCCGAAGCTCAGCAGCAGGCCGCCGTCCTGATAGACGCCGTCGTCGCCGGAGAATCGACCCTCGTTGCCCTGATTCATGTGAATGTCGTGCACGCCGTTGCCGGGCGAGAAATGGAAAACCTTGTCGGCTTTCGGTTCTGGTCCCCAGGCTTGCCCGAATAGGTAGGCGCGGGCCTCCGGATCGTCCAGCGCGCGGCGTACGTAATGATCGATGAAATCGCCGAGATCGTTCTCCGGGCCGGGCTCGGCGGTCGGCACCGGGCGCATGTCCTGCCGCTGGAACAGGTTGCCCCGGATGTAGTCCAGCGCCGGGCCGCCGGGGTGGCTCTCCAGCTCGGTGAACCCGTCCGGCAGGGTGCGCAGCAGGTCCAGCACCGGGTGCGCGAACGCGTCCACGGCCAGGTAGAGCAGCTCGGGCGGGGACTGCTGGGAGCGCACGTTGACAGCGGCCCGGTAATCGACGCCGGCCGCGCGCAGATGAATCTGATAATGCGGCGTGTCAGTCGTTTCGATCTTTCGATCGACGACGGCGGCACGCAGCACGCCGTACCGTTTGATCGGCATGCCGGGAAGTCAACTCCCACCCTTGTGTAGTGTCAATCGGACGATCTATCCATTGTGCCCCAGGTCGCCTTCCGGACACTTTGTATTCATTGACTCGCATACCTCACGGGTCTAATGTCGCCTCAATTTTCCGCATTCGATGGTGCCCGGAGGCCGGCATGTCCCTGTCGTCGATGGCCGAGGACAGCGCCCTGCGCCTGCGCGGCACCCCGGGCGCCTCCCCGCGGAGCGCGGCCGCCACCGCCGCCGCGGTCACCGCCGATCAGATGGCCAAGGGCGCCCTGCCCGACGACGCCAAGCTCGCCGGGGAACTCGCCGCGCGGAGCACCGCCGGCACCAGCGTCGCCGGGTCGGTCCTCACCCAGCTGGTCAAGTACGTGCCGACCGAGACCATCTCGATCTACCTGGCCGTGCAGGCGGCGCTCGGCACGGTCAGCGTCCCGGCCGGCGCCCGCGAGTGCGACGCCGGCTACACCTCCCGCTGGACCTGGCTGATCCTGCTCGGCGTGACGACGGTGCTGCTCACGCTGGGGCTGGCCTACCGCAGCCAGAAGCAGGTCGCGCCGGACGAGCGGTTCAAGATCCCGCTGGTCGAGCCGGTCGCCGCGACCGCCGCGTACCTGGTGTGGTCGCTGTCGCTGCCGACCACGCCGCTGAAGGACTTCTGCTCCTACGACGCCCGGGCGTGGGGGCCGGTGATCCTGCTCGCCGGCACCACCGTCATCGCCACCACGGCGTACGTCTTCGGCAAGACGGTCACCTGGCAGAAGGTGCTGCAGGACGCCGAGCGCTGACGGCGTACCGAAAAATGCCGTGCCGCTCTAGGCGACGCCGCCCACCCGCAAACCGGCCCAGAGCGCCAGCACGGCCGCGACCAGGCACAACGGGACGGTTGCCAGGCCCAGCAGGAGGAATTCGGCGGTACGCGGCGCCGCGTCCCGGGCGTGCAGGATCCGCCGCCACAGCAGCGTGGCGAGCGACCCCACATAGGTCAGGTTCGGTCCCACGTTCACCCCGATCAGCACCGCCAGCAGCAGCCCCGGCGAGTGCGCGGCGGCCGGCAGCAGCACCAGGGTGGCCGGCAGGTTGTTCAGCACGTTGGCCAGCAGCGCCGCCAGCCCGGCCACGGCCAGCAGCCCGAGCAGGTCGGCGTGCCCCGGCACCAGGGCGTCGATCCGGTCGCCGAGCCCGTGCGACCGGACCGCGAGCACCACCACGCCGAGCGCCAGCACGAACGCGCAGAACAGCGGGTTCGCCTCGTCGAGCAGGGTGCCGAGCCGCTCCTCGCCGCGCCGCACCAGCGGCACCGCCAGGGCGACCGCGCCGGCCGCCGCCACCCAGGCCGGCTCCACGCCCAACGGCTGCGCGCCGGCGAACCCGGCCAGCGTCGCGGCCAGCACCACCAGGGCGTAGCGCGGGGCCGGGCCGGGCGGGTCCGGTTCCGCCGCCCGGCCGACCAGGTCGCCGCGGAAGAAGAGCCGGAAGACCAGGTACTCGGCGGCGATCACCACCAGCCACGGGACCGCCATCAGCGCGGCGAACCCGGCGAAGCTCAGCCCGCTGGCCGCGAACGCCAGCAGGTTGGTCAGGTTCGACACCGGCAGCAGCAGCGAGGCCGAGTTCGCCAGGTGGGTGCAGGCGTAGACGTGCGGCCGGGGCGCCACCCCGGCGCGGGCGGCAACGGTCAGCACCACCGGGGTGAGCAGCACGACGGTGGCGTCCAGGCTGAGGATCGCGGTGGTCACCGCGGCTGTCGCGAAGACGGCGGTGAGCAGCCGTCGCGGGCGGCCCCGGCCGAACCGGGCGACGACCGCCCCGGCGTACCCGAACACCCCGTGCCGCTCGGCCAGGTAGGCCAGCACCAGCACGGCGGCGAGGAACAGCACGGTGGGCAGCAGCTCGGTCACCTGGTGGCCGGCCGCCGACGGCGTGACCAGGCCGGACACGACGCAGAGCAGGGCGGCCGGGATCGCGGCGGCCGCCTCGGGCAGGCCGCGCGGCCGGGCCACGGCGAAGCCGAGGACCGCGCCCAGCAGCACGAGCGCGAAGATGGTGGGCATCGCGGGCGGGACGGTCAGGCGACCGGTGCCGTCTCGGTTCTCGGCACCGCCCGCAACCGCAGCCGGGTGATCGCCCGGCCGGTGACCTCCACCACCTCGGCGGTGTGCCCGTCGATCTCCACCGTCTCGCCCGGCGCTTCCGGGATGTGCCCGAGCCGGGCCAGCACCAGGCCGGCCACCGTGGTGTAGTCGCCCTCGTCGGCCTCCTCGATCTCCACGCCGATGTCCGGCAGGTCGTGGATCGGGAAGGTGCCGGGCAGCAGCATCCCGCCGTCGTCCTCGTGCACCACCGACTGCACGTCCCGGTCGGTCTCGTCGTAGATCTCGCCGACCACCTCCTCGACCAGGTCCTCCATCGTGACGATCCCGTCGATCGCCCCGCGCTCGTCCACCACCAGGGCGAACTGCTGGCGCTGGGTGCGCAGCTGGCGCATCGCGTCGGCGATCTTCAATGTCTCGGGCAGGAAGAGCGGGGTGTACACGTGATCGATGACGTGCCCGTCGGAGCCGATCAGGTCCCGCAGGTGCACCACGCCGAGCACGTCGTCCAGACCCAGCGGGCCGGTCACCGGCGCCCGCGAGTGGCCGCCCTCGACCAGGCGCTGCAGTGCCTCCGCGGACTTCGTCACGGCCGGCAGGATCAGCACGTCCCGCCGCGGCACCAGGATCTCCCGCAGGGTCCGGTCGGCGATCTCGAACGCGCCGCTGATGATGGTCCGCTGTTGCGGGGTGAACTCCTGCTGCTGGGCGACCATGTCGCGGATCTCCTCGGCGGAGACCTCCTCCCGGCCGGCGTCCGGGTCGCCCCCGGCCATCCGCACCACCAGGTCGGTGGCCTTGCCGAGGAACCAGACCACCGGCCGGGACAGCGTCGCCAGCACGTCCAGCGGACGGGCCACCACCAGCGCCCAGCCCTCGGCCCGCTGCATCGCTATCCGTTTCGGCGCGAGCTCCCCGAGGACCAGGGTGAAGAAGGTCAGCAGGATGGTGACGAGCACGATCGCGACGGGTTCCGCGGCGGTGCCGAGGAAGCCGAGCGGCCCGATCAGCGGCTGGGCCAGCGAGACGGCGGCCGCCGCCGACGCCAGGAAGCCGGCCAGCGTGATGCCGATCTGGATGGTGGCGAGGAACCGGTTCGGATCCCTGGCCAGCCGGGCGAGGGTGCGCCCGGCGCGGGACTGCCGCTCCAGACGCTGCAGCTGGCTCTCCCGCAGCGAGATCAGCGCCATCTCACTGCCGGAGAAGGCCGCGTTGAGCAGCACCAGCACCCCGACGAGGACAACTTGCCACCCATATCCGCCCACGGCGGACATCAACTCCCTCACAGTGTGCGACTCGGGTGCCGGATCCTGGCACCCGAGTCAGTCAAGGTACCCAGCGAACCTGAATGACACTCCCCGAAAACACCGATCCGTCCGACGCTCACGGCCCGCTGTCGCCCGGCCCCGTTTCCGGTACGCCGTCCAGCGCGCCACTGATCTATGCTCCGCGCGTGCCTGAAGATCAACTTGTCACCGACGGGGCGGCGATCTATCCCGAGGTGGCGGCGCTTCGCGCGGGACTGGCCGCCCGGGACTGGGCGGCCTGCCGGGCGGTGCTCGACCACGTGGCGCCGGGTGTCCGGTCGGATCTGCTGGCCGGTGGGTCCGGCGTGGATCCGGAGTTCCTCACCGCCGTGCTGCGGTACGCCCCGGACGACGCGGACGCGGCGGTGCTGCTCGCCTGGCACCACATCACCGAGGGCTGGCGGGTCCGGGGCGAATCGTTCGCCGCGTATGTCGACCCGGCCGCCTGGCCGGTGTTCCACGACCGGCTCCGCCGCGCCGAGCTGGTGCTGATGGAGGCGGCGGCCCGGCATCCGGGTGATCCGGCGGTGTGGCGGTCCCGGCTGACCACCGGTCGCGGCCTGGGCGTCGGGCCGGGCGAGATCCGGCGACGGTACGCACGACTGAGCGCCATCGATCCGCATCACCTGGGCGGGCAGCGGGACCTGCTGCAGTCGCTCTGCCCCAAGTGGGGCGGCTCGTGGGACGAGGCCAGCCGGTTCGCGCTCGACGCGATGCGCGCCGCGCCCGCCGGCGGGCAGCACGGGACGCTGGTGGCAGAGCTGCACCTGGAGCGCTGGCTGGACCTGATCGCGGACGGTGCCGGACCGGAGTCGGACCGGGCGATCGGTTACCTGATCAGCGGGCCGGTGCTGGGTGACCTGAAGGAGGCCGCCCAGCGGTCCGTCCTGCACCCGGACTACCGGCGTGACTTCGGGTGGGTGCACGCGATGTCGCTCTTCGCGATGTTGTTCAGCCTGACCGGGAACGCGCCGGCGGCGGCCCGGCTCTTCACCGAGCTGGGGCCGTACGCGAGCCGATCACCGTGGGACAGGTTGGGGCCGGTGGTGGAGACCACCGTGCGGGAGCGGCGGGCCCGGGCGTTCGCGGAGGCGGGGATCGCGTGATGATCGAACAGCTGACGGTGGACCGGGTGCCGGTCCTCTTCACGAGGACGGCCGGGCCGATACGGGCCGGGCTGGTCTTCCGGGTCGGCGTGGCCGACGAGACGGCGGCGCAGCGCGGCGTCACTCGGCTGGTCGAGCGGCTGGTCCGGCAGCGGGCGCGATGTGACGCGGAGACCGGGACCGAGTACGTCAGCTTCCACGCGTCCGGCTCCACCGACTTCCTGGCCGAGGTGTGCGCCGCGCTGCGCGACCTGCCGGTCGCCGGGCTCGCCGCCGAGACGGCCGCCATGCGGAGCGAGGCCGCCGGGCAACCCGCACCGCTCACCGGCGCGATGCCGCTGTGGCGGTACGGCGCCCGTGGTCACGGCCTGCCCGCGCTGCCGGAGTGGGGGCTGGGCACCCTCACCGCCGACCACCTGCGGTCCTGGGCCTCGACGCGGTTCACCAGGCAGAACGCGGTGCTCTGGATCGCCGGTGACGAGGTGCCGGCGGGGCTGCGGCTGAACCTGCCCGACGGCGCCCGGTGGCCGGCGCCGGTTCCGTGGGCGGGACTGCCGGTCACCCCCGCCTGGTTCGCCGGCGGTGCCGACGGCCTGGCCTGGGACACGGTGGTGCCGGACGACGCGACCGGCCGGATCCTGACCGAGCTGCTGGAGCGGCGGCTGGAGCGGGACCTGGCGGCCCGCCCGCAAGTCGCCTACCAGGCACGAGCGGACGGCACGGCGCTGCTCACCGTGGCCGCCTCGACCGGCGGGCCGGGGGACGCGCTGCTCGGCGGGTTCCTGGACGGCCTGGCCGGGCTCCGGTTCGGGCACCTCACGGCCGACGACGTGGCGGCGGCCGCCACGGCGTGGAGCGAGCGGGTCCGGGCGGGCGAGGGGGACGGCAGCTGGGTGGCCGGGCAGGCGCGGCGGGTGCTCGCCGGGCTGCCGGTGGTGCAGGCCGGGGACGCGGTGGCGGCGGGGCAGGCGGTCGGCACCGGTGACGTCGCCGCGGGGTTCGCCCGGGCGCTGGCCGGCGGACTGCTGATGACGCCGGCCGGGAGCGACGCGGGCTGGGCCTCGTACGCGCTGGCGCCGGCCAGTTCGGCGGTGGTGGTCGACGGTGCCGAGCTGACCATGCCCGGGCGGCCCGGGCACCGGCTCGTTCTCGGCGAGAGCGGCGTCAGCATGGTCGACCAGGGGACCGTGCTGACTGTCCGCTTCGCGGACTGCGTCGCCCTGCTGAGGTGGCCGGACGGCGGTCGCCGGGTGGTCGGCGCCGACGGCATCTCGGTGGACGTCGAACCGGCCCTCTACCCGGCGGGCGAGAGTGCCGTCGCCTGGGTGGACTCCCGCGTGCCGGGCGGAACGCACGTGCCCCTGCCGGCGCGGGACGCCGCGGACATCCCCCGGCCGCCGGCTCGCCCGGCGGCCGCCGAGGTGCTGCGGGCACGCGCCGGACGGATCCTGCGGCGGCTGCGGGACCTGCGGAAACCGGCCGTGCTGGCGGGCGTCGGCCTGCTGCTCGGGTCGATCGCGGCGCGCGGCAACGGCGGGCTTCTCTTCGCCCTGCCGGGTGCCTTCTGCCTGGTCTACGGATATTTGCTGCTACGCCAGGAGCTGCGCAAGTAGGCGCACCGGTGGCGGACGGCAGCGGCGGCTGACAGCCTTCACCCCATGGACGTGCTGGTGTGGGTGCGCGAGGGGGTCTGGCCGGCGGCGGTCGACGCGGCCCGGGAGGTCGCCGGGCCGCCGGACGCGGTGACGTTCGTGCACGTGCTGGACCCGGCGATCGCGGCCGGGGCGCACGGGGCGTACGCCGGGCTGCTCGGCCGCGGCGGGTGGCCGCACCGGGGACACCCGGATCCGGGCGACGCGGTCGAGGCGGCCGAGGCGGCGGCGGAGGCCGAGCTGATGGCGGCGGCCGTGCGGCGGTTCGGACGGGATGCGCGGACCGTGTTCCGGCGCGGGCGGGTGGAGCACGAGGTGGTCGCCGCCTGCGCCGGGATGGACCTGCTGGTGCTGGCCCGCGACGGCGAGACCGGCCGGGCCGGTCCGAGGAGTCTGGGGCCGGCCGCCCGTTTCGTGGTCGACCACGCCCCGTGCCGGGTGCTGCTCGTCTGGCCGTGATCTTTTGCTACATCTCCGCGGGAACAGGCCGATTCATCGGATGACGGCCGGTTCTTTCGGTGAGGAGAAGCAGCGTGCGGTTGTTCGGTTCCCGGCAGGCGAGCCCGGAGGTCACGCGTCCGATCCCGCGCGACGTCGAAGCCCTGGAAGAGCTGGTGCTGGCCCTCGAGTCGGCGATCGACGAGACCACCGCCTGGCGGATCACGGTGGCCAGCACCGTCGAGTCCTACGACTTCGGGTACGGCGCCGTCTGGCTCCCGGAGGGCGGCCAGCTGCGGCTGCTGCACGAGGTCGGCCGGATCACCTCGCAGGTCCAGGCGGCCGGCGCCGGCACCACGGTACGGCCGGACACCGGGCTGATCGGCCGCGCCTACCGGACCCGGCAGCCCGCCGTCGCCGAGTCGCCCGCCGAGTGCGCGGGCTGCCGGCGCTGCGAGGCGGCGATGCGCGCCGGGATGGCCACCGGTGTGGCGCTGCCGGTCACCCGCGGCAACGAGGTGCTCGCCGTGCTGGAGTACTACGCGGCCACCCCGCTCTATCTCGACGCCGCCCGGCGGGAGAAGTTCGCCGCGATCGCCCGGATCGCCGAACGGGCCCGCAGCAGCGCGGTGGTCGCCGCCGAACTGCGCGAGGCGGCTGACGACCGGGTAGCGGTCACCACGGTGGTCAACCGGCTGGGCGCCGCGCCGGACAGCCAGAGCGCGCTGCGGGCGGCGCTGGACGCGGTGCGCTCGGCGTTCGGCTGGGTGTACGGGTCGTACTGGGAGGTCGACCCGGACGAGAACGTGCTCAAGTTCCAGGTCGAGTCCGGCTCGGCCGGCGACGAGTTCCGCCGGGTCACGCTCGCCGCCACGGTCGCCGAGGGGGCCGGGCTCGCCGGGCGCGCCTGGCGCACCCGCGACCTGGTCTTCGTGAAGGACCTGGCCGAGCTGACCGACTGCGTGCGGGCCTCCGCGGCCGGCCGCGCCGGATTCCGTTCCGGGGTCTGCTTCCCGGTCATGAGCGGGGACCGGGTGGTCGGCACCATGGATTTCTTCACCACCGAGTACATCGACCTGTCCGAGTCCCGGGCGGCCGCCCTGCGCAACGTGCAGCAGCTGGTCAACCAGCGGCTCGACGTGCTGCGGGCCGGGGAGCGGGCGGCCGTCAACGCGCGGGCCCTGCTGGACACCGTCGAACGGCTGCGCAGCGCCAGCGGTGACGCCACCGAGGTCGCCGAACAGGCGGTCTCCCGGGCCTCGGCGATGACCGCCGAGGTCGCCGCGCTGGGCCAGGCGTCCACCGCGATCGGCGACGTCATCAAGATCATTGAGTCGATCGCCGAGCAGACCAACCTGCTCGCCCTGAACGCCACCATCGAGGCGGCCCGCGCCGGGGAGGCCGGCAAGGGCTTCGCGGTGGTCGCCGGCGAGGTCAAGGACCTGGCCCGGGAGACCGCCGAGGCGACCCAGAAGGTGGCCGAGCAGATCGCCGGGATCCAGGCCAGCGCCGAGACCGTGGCGGCCGGCATCCACACCACCAGCGAGACCATCGGCAAGATGGACGCGGTCCAGGTGCGGATGAACGAGGTGCTGGCCGAACAGGCCGAGATGGCTCGGGCGCTGTGACATGGCCTCGCTTCGCTCGGCGGGCATTTCGCCCCTTTGAGTCGTTGACGAGAGCACCGGAAAACAACTGCGCTTCGATGGTTGTTTTCCGGCGCTCTCGTCAACGACGGGCGAAATGCGTGTCGGGGCACCGTTAGACCATCCGGGTCTTCTTCGTTTCGGGGCGGACGCTTGCCGTGCTGATTTGGCAAGGTGAGGGCATGACTGGCGTTCGGCTATTGGTAGGCACGCGCAAAGGTGCGTTCGTCCTGACCTCGGACGGTACGCGCAAGGACTGGCAGATCGACGGACCGCACTTCGCGGGCTGGGAGATCTACCACCTCAACGGGTCGCCGGTTGATCCGGACCGGATCTGGGCCTCCCAGACCTCCGGCTGGTTCGGCCAGGTCATGCAACGGTCCGACGACGGCGGGAAGAACTGGCAGGCGGTCGGCAACGACTTCGCCTACGCCCCACCGGTCGGCGACCACCTCTGGTACGACGGCACGCCCCGCCCCTGGGAGTTCAAGCGCATCTGGCACCTGGAGCCGTCCCGTACCGACCCGGACACCGTCTGGGCCGGCGCCGAGGACGCCGCGCTCTACAAGTCCACCGACGGCGGGCAGAAGTGGGAGGAGCTGACCGCGCTCCGCCAGCACCGCACCGGCCCGCAGTGGCAGCCCGGGGCCGGCGGCATGTGCCTGCACACCATCGTGCTGCACCCCACCGACCCGGACCGGATGTACATCGCGATCTCGGCGGCCGGCGCGTTCCGGACCGACGACGGCGGTGCCACCTGGCAGCCGATCAACGCCGGGCTCCGCTCCCAGGGCATCCCGGACGAGGACGCCGAGGTGGGGCACTGCGTGCACCGGCTGGCCATGCACCCGTCCCGGCCGGACACGCTCTTCATGCAGAAACACTGGGACGTGATGCGCACCGACGACGCCGGCGGCCGGTGGCGCGAGATCAGCGGCGACCTGCCCACCGACTTCGGCTTCCCGATCGCGGTGCACGCGCACGAGCCGGAGACCGTCTACGTCGTCCCGATCACCAGCGACTCGCTGCACTACGTGATGGACGGCAAGCTGCGCGTCTACCGCAGCCGTACCGGCGGTGCGGAGTGGGAGCCGCTGAGCGCGGGACTGCCCCAGTCGCACTGCTACGTGAACGTGCTCCGCGACGCGATGGCGGTGGACACCCTCGACGAGTGCGGTGTCTACTTCGGCACCAGCGGCGGCCAGGTCTACGCGTCCGCCGACAGCGGCGACACCTGGACCGCTATCGTCCGCGACCTGCCCCCGGTCCTCTCGGTGGAAGCCCAGGTCCTGCCGTGATCCGGGTGATCCTGCCGGTCCACCTGCGTACCCTGGCCCACAGCGGCAAGGAGGTCCGGGTCGAGGTGCCGGCACCGGTCACTCAGCGCGGCGTGCTCGACGCGGTGGAGCGCGAGTTCCCGATGCTGGTCGGCACGATCCGGGACCGGGAGACCGGGCGGCGGCGACCGCTGGTCCGCTTCTTCGCCTGCGAGGAGGACCTGTCCAACGAGTCGCCGGACACCCCGCTGCCGGATCGGGTGGTGCGCGGGGAGGAGCCGTTCATGGTGGTCGGCGCGATGGCCGGAGGATGATGCCCATTCAAGGTCAAATGCTTGCTGACTCGGATCGCGCTGATCACTGATCGTCGCTCCCGCCAGGGACCCTTCCGGGCCGGGCTGGCCGCTGCGCGTCCAGAACGCCCGGCCCTCCAGGGCGACGCCCGCGGGTGGTCACGACGAGCCAACCGCCGAAGTCCCGGCCGGCGGCAGCCGCCGGCCGGACCGTTCCCCCCGGCGGGCCCGGGTCGGTCAGTCGTGGGCGGCTTTCGGAGGCGCGGCCGGTCGGCCCACCGGAATCGTGATCGCGCCGTCCGGGCCGTTGAAGTTCATCACCCGCGGCAGCTCGGCCGCCGTCGGCAGGTGTCCGCGCAGTCCGCTGAACGGCCACCCCGTGAAGTCCCCGCCGCCGAACGGCCCGCCCGTGAAGTCCGTTCCGCTGAATGGCCAGCCCGTGAAGTCCGCTCCGGTGAACGGCCCGCCCGTGAAGTCCGCTCCGGTGAACGGCCAGCCCGTGAAGTCCACGCCCGTGCCGGTGCGGACGGTCGTGTGACTCGTGGTCCGCGCCCCGTTCCGGCTGTGCCGGACGACCGTCACCGAGTCGTGCTGGTCGGCCCGCCACGACGAACAGTCGTAGTGATCCCAGAGCCCGAACCGGGCTCCCACCCGATTGAACGTCTCGCAGCCGGCCTTCACGCCGTCCGGATCCCCCGGCGGCTGTGCCTGGGCCGGCCCGGCCGTCATGGCCAGCGCGGCGAGCAGTCCGCCGCCGGCCACGGCCAGTCTCATCGTGGTTCGCATGTCTCATCCCTCCCTCGCTCGTGCGTCATGCCAGATCCCAGCTGAACGCCGCAGGCGGCCGCTTCCGCCGGCTCGGCGGAAGCGGCCGCTACCGCCGGTCAGCGGAGGGACGGGGTGCTCGGCCCCGAACCGCTGCCCGCACCGTTCGCGGAGCTGCCAGCCGTGTTCATGCCGCTGGCGCCGGTGTCCGTCGTGCTGCCGGTGCCACTCGCACCGGCGGTACCGGCGCCGGACATGGCGTTGACGTCAGCCGTGCCGCTGGTGTTGGTGGTCACGCCGGTGATGGACATGGCGCCGACGTCAGCGGAGCCGGTGTTCGGCGCGCTGATGCCGGCCGCCGCCGCGGTCACCGGCTGGGCCGGCTCGGTACCGGGCGTGCCAGGAGCCGGCTCGGTGGTGGCTGCCGGGGTCGGCTCTGTCGTGCCGGCCGGAGCGGGGCCGGTGGTGCCCGTGGTCGGCTCGGTGGTCGCGCCCGGGGTGGGTTCGGTGGTGGCTGCCGGGGTCGGCTCTGTCGTGCCGGCCGGAGCGGGGCCGGTGGTGCCCGCGGTCGGCTCGGTGGTCGCGCCCTGAGTCGGCTCGGTGGTCGCTGCCGGGGTGGGCTCGGTGGTCGCTGCCGGGGTGGGCTCGGTGGTCGCGGCCGGGGTCGGCTCGGTGGTGGCTGCTGGGGCCGGGCCGGTGGTGCTCGGGGTCGGTTCGGTGGTCGCGGCCGGGGTCGGCTCTGTCGTGCCGGCCGGAGCCGGGCCGGTAGTGCTCGGGGTGGGCTCGGTGGTGGCTGCCGGGGTCGGTTCGGTGGTCACCGACGGGCTGGGCTGCGGTGTGGCGTTGGGCTCCGGGGTCGCGGGTCCACCGGCCGGGCCCTGCGGTCCGGGCGTCGGAGCTCCCGAACTCGGCGAAGCCGAACCGGGCCCGCCGTTCGCACCAGCGTTCTGGTCACACGGACAAGGCGTGGGGTTCTGACCACTCGGGGCACTCGGTTGGCCATTCGTGTCGTTGGCGGCCGGGCCGCCCTGCCCGCCGTTGGCGGCCGGACCGCCCTGCCCGCCGTTGGCGGCCGGACCGCCCTGCCCGCCGTTGGCGGCCGGGCCGCCCTGCCCGGCGTCGGCCGCCGGGCCGCCCTGCCCGCCGGTCGACACGGGACCGGCTTGTCCACCGGTGGTCGCGGGCCCGCCCAGTCCGGGTAGTTCGGGCCAGGCCGGCCATGCCGGTTGCCCGTTCTGGTCGAAGTCGACAACCAGCACGAATATTCGCCGGATTCCGTGGAATGCCTGCTGACAATCGGGGTTGTCCCAGGCTCCGACCGCGGCGCCGATGCGGCTGATCTGTTCGCAGGCGGCCTTCGTATCGTAGGAACCGACCACGCCATCCGGGCGGTGACCCTGTGTCTGACCCGCCATGCCGCTGCTGTCCGGCCCGGTGGCCGGTGCCGCCTGCGCGGGACCTGCCAACCAGGCACCAGCCAGGAGACCCGCTCCGGCGATGGTCAGGCCTCGTGTCGTCTTGCTCATCTCATTCCTTTCTGGCAGTTGCCGTCTCGGGAAAGCTGACCACGAAGACGCCCGCCTCTTCACCTGATCAGACGAATCAGCGGGATATTTCCGAAAATGAGGGGTCTGATGCGCTATAAGCGGTGCCCGCCCTACCGTGCCCAGCCCCGGAACCCGATACATCCGGCGTCGTGAAACCGTTGCGAAGACGGTGGCGTGGGAAGGAAGCGCGCGATGGTGAGGCGTTCGAAGCACCAGCGCGTCGACGGCGGCCTGCGGGAGCTGCCCCTGGCGGAGCGCGCCCAGCTGCCGCAGCCCGCGCACCGGCGCCAGCCGGGACTCGTCGAAGGCGCCGCCCTCGGAGAGCAGGCCGCGCAGCGCCGGACCGCCCTCGGGGCGCGCCCGCCAGTCACCGACCGTGCTGCCGGCGGTCAACGGCTCCGGGCGTACCGAAAGAATGTCCTGGGGACAGTGGGCGAAAGCGGTCCGTGACCGACAGCGGCCCGGAAGACTGTCGGCATGACCAGCGGTGACCTCGCCGCGGTGGTGAGCCGGCGTCGGACCAACGTCGTCTTCACGGCGATCCTGCTCGCCGCGCTGGACCAGACGATCGTCTCCACCGCGCTGCCGACGATCGTGGCGGACCTCGGCGGGGCCCTGTTCAGCGACAAGCTGGCCACCTTCCCGGCGATCGCGAATCCGGCGGCGGCCAGCCCGGCGGCCCTGCATCGCCTCGATGCCGCGGTGGCCGAACCGATCATCCAGGCCTACGCGGACACCATCGCCTACGTCTTCCGCTGGGTCGTCCCGGTCGCCGTGCTCGGCTTCCTGGTCGCCTGGTTCCTCAAGGAGCTGCCGCTGCGTGACGGTGCCCGCTCGCACGCCACCGACGTCGGCGAGGGCTTCCCGTCGCCGGCCCCGACCGATCGGGTCACCCAACTGGAACGGGCGATCAGTGACACCATGCGCAAAGCCGGACATGACCGTACGGTCCTCGACGAAATCCTGGCCGACTCGGGCGGCCGGCTGAGCCCGGGACAGGCCTGGGCGATGGGCCAGACGCATCTGCACACCCGGGCCCGCGGCGCCGCCGAACTGCCCGCGATCGCCCGCTCCCACCGGCTGCCGGCGGAGGTTCTGCGGCCCACGTTCACCGACCTCTGCCAGGCCGGATACGCGCACCTGGACGGCGACGTCGTGCGGCTCACCCCGGCCGGGCAGGAGCAGTTCGACAGGGTCCGGCGCGCCTGGCGGGACTGGCTGGAGGCCCGGCTGGAGGACTTCACGATGACCGATCCCGGCGACCGGGCGCTGCTCGATCAGGCGCTCAGTACCATCGCCACCCGGCTGGTCGACGAGCCCGCGCCGGCCGGTTCCCCCGGCCGAGCCTGATCCCGGTACTCCGGGTCGGTTAGGGTTCCGCCGTGGGATTGCTCGACCGGTTCGTGTCGCCCCGGCGCCGATTCGCGGCGCTGGCCCTCCGCGTCGCCCGGCGGACGCCGGGGGTGGAGCGCGCGGTGCACCGGCCGGAGGACTTCGCCATCGCGATCTATCGCACCGGCGCGTCCGGCCCGGCACACCTCTACCTGGCCAACATCTTCCGGGAGACCGCCGACATCCCGGCGGCCGAGCGCCGGGAGCGGCTGGCCAAACTGGTGCGGATCATGGCAGCGCCGCCGACCCAGGACACCTGGGAGGAGGTGCGGCCCAAGCTGCGCCCGGTGCTGCGCCCGGTCACCTTCGGCTCGGCCGGGCCACCCGGGATGCGCCCGCCGATCTCGCGCCCCGCGCTGCCGTACCTCAAGGAGCTGGTGGTGGTGGACCAGCCGGAGGCGATGGCCTACGTCGTGCCGGACCGGGTGGACGAGTGGGGGGTCTCCGCCGACGAGGTGTTCAGCACCGCCCGCGCCAACCTGGCCGAGATGGCCCGCACCTCGCTGGAGCACCCGTGGCCCAGCGGGCAGCCGCTGATCAGCATGCTCGACGACGGCGACGCGTACTTCACCTCGCTGCTGCTGGCGCCCGGCTGGCTGGCCGAGGTGGGCGAGCGGCTCGGCGGGCCGGTGCTGGCGTTCGCCCCGGACAACAACACGTTGCTGCTCTGCCCGCTGCCGGAGAGCACCGCCGAGCCGTTCTACGCGCTTGTCGACCAGCATTTCAAGGAGGCGCCGCGGAGCCTGTCGCCGGTCGGTTACGTGGCCGGGCCGCAGGGCCGGGCGGTCTCGTACAACCCGCCGCCGGGCCACCCGCACCACCTCTCCGCCCGGCGCGCCGAGACCCTGCTCGCCCTGACCGAGTACCACGGCCAGACCAACTGGCTGGCCGAGCAGTACGCGCAGGCCGGCGTGGAGGTGCACGTCGGCGGCCTGCTCGCGGCGGAACCGGTGGGCGGCCCGCCGGAGACCATCGCGGTGTGGACCGCCGGGGTGAGCACGCTGCTGCCCAAGGCGGACACCATCGCGTTCGTGCACCCGGACGCCGGCCCGCAGTTCCGGGCGCCGTGGGACGCGGTGGCCGAGCGGGTCGGCCTGCAGGCGGAGCCGCTGCTCGCCCCGGCCCGGTACCGGGTCGACGACTGGCCGCCGGCCGAGGTGCTGAACGAGCTCCGGATGAACGCCTAGCTCGCCGATCCCGCCGTACCCCGCCGCGGGGGTGGCAGGCAGACTGGCCGGGTGTCGCCTATCGATGACGAAGAACGCCGGCTCCGGGTGGGTCCGCCGGCCGACCACGCCGCGGGGCTCGAGGCCGTCCGGCTCAGCCTGACCAACGCCGTGCGGCAGATGGGCGTCCGCAAGACCGTACGCAACCTGCGCCCGCTCAACCAGCACGACGGCGTCGACTGCATGAGCTGCGCCTGGCCGGACCCGGCGGGTCACCGGCACACCGCCGAGTTCTGCGAGAACGGGGCGAAGGCGGTCTCCTGGGAGGGCACCCGGGCCACCGTGGGCCCGGAGTTCTTCGCCACCCACGCGATCGCCGACCTGGCCGCCCGCACCGACCACTGGCTGGAGAAACAGGGCCGGCTCACGCACCCGATGGTGCGCCGCGAGGGCGGCACCCACTACGAGCCGATCTCCTGGGACGACGCGTTCGCGCTGATCGGCGCCCACTTCCGGCGGTTGACCGATCCGAACCAGGCGGTCTTCTACACCTCCGGCCGGGCCAGCAACGAGGCCGCGTTCGTCTACCAGCTCTTCGCCCGCGCGCTGGGCACCAACAACCTGCCGGACTGCTCGAACATGTGCCACGAGTCGACGGGCACCGCGCTGATGCGCACCATCGGCGTCGGCAAGGGCTCGGTCACCCTCGACGACCTGCACCAGGCCGACCTGATCGTGGTGTCCGGGCAGAACCCGGGCACCAACCACCCGCGGATGCTGACCGCACTGGAGATCGCCAAGCGGGACGGCGCGAAGATCCTGGCGATCAACCCGCTGCCCGAGGCCGGGCTGCTGCGCTTCGACAACCCGCAGACGGCGCGCGGCCTGGCCGGCCGGGGCACCGGGCTGGCCGACCGGCTGCTGCGCGTCCGGTCCAACGGGGACCTCGCCCTCTGGCAGGCGATCGGCAGCCTGCTGCTGGCCAGGGGCGTGGCCGACCGGGAGTTCATCGACTCGTCCACCGTCGGCTTCGCGGCCTGGGCCGAGCACGTCGCCGCCGTCGACCGGGCCGCGGTGCTGGCCGCCACCGGCCTGGACTGGGCGGAGATCGAGGCCGCCGCCGACATGCTGGCCTCCTCGCGACGGATCGTGCACTGCTGGGCGATGGGCATCACCCAGCACCGTAACGCGGTCGCCACGATCAAGGAGTTCGTCAACGTCGCCCTGCTCCAAGGCATGATCGGCAAGCCGGGCGCCGGTCTCTGCCCGGTTCGCGGGCACTCCAACGTGCAGGGCGACCGGAGCATGGGCATCTGGGAGAAACCGCCGGCGGCGTTCCTCGACCGGCTGCGCGACGAGTTCGGCTTCGAACCGCCCCGCGAGCACGGGGTGGACGCCGCCGACGCGGTCCGGGCCTTCCGGGACGGCCGGGCCAAGGTCTTCGTGGCGCTGGGTGGCAACTTCGTGGCCGCGATGTCGGACACCGAGGTGACGGCCGCCGCGATGCGCGGCGCCGAGCTGACCGTGCAGATCTCCACCAAGCTCAACCGCAGCCATCTGGAGGCGGGGCGGACCGCGCTGATCCTGCCCACCCTGGGCCGCACCGAGCGGGACCACACCGGCGGGCGGGTGCAGCGGATCACCGTGGAGGACTCGATGTCGGCGGTGCACGCCTCCCGCGGCCGTTCCGAGCCGGCCGGCCCGCTGCTGCGCTCCGAGGTGGACATCGTCTGCGGGATCGCCGCGGCGGCCCTGGGTGACCGGCACGGCATCCCGTGGGCCGGGTTCGCCGCCGACTACACCCGGATCCGGGAGCGGATCGGCAGGGTGGTGCCGGGCTGCGACGACTACGCCGACCGAGTGGACGGCGGCGGGTTCACCATGCCGCACCCGCCGCGCGACTCGCGGACCTTCCCGACCAGGGAGGGCAAGGCCGTCTTCACGGTCAGCCCGCTCGAGGTGCTGACCGTGCCGGAGGGGCGCCTGGTCCTGCAGACGCTGCGCAGCCACGACCAGTTCAACACCACGATCTACGGGCTCGACGACCGGTACCGCGGCGTCCGCTCCGGCCGCCGGGTGGTCTTCATCAGCGCGGCCGACCTAGCCGAGCTCGGCTTCGCCGACGGCGACCTGGTCGACCTGGTCTCCGAGTGGCGGGACGGCGAGCGCCGGGCCGAGCGCTTCCGGCTGATCGAGTACGACACCCCGAAAGGGTGCGTGGCCGCCTACTACCCGGAGACCAACCCGCTCGTGCCGCTCGACTCGCAGGCCGAGGAGAGCGGCACGCCCACCTCGAAATGGGTGATCGTGCGGCTGGAGCGGCGCGGCGGGCGTTAGGGACGCCCGGTCAGCACCCGCGGGCCGGACTCGGTGATGGCGACCGTGTGCTCGGAGTGCGCGGTCCGGGAGCCGTCCGCCGAGCGGATCGTCCAGCCGTCCTCGTCGAACCGGATCTTGTCGGTGGACTTGCAGAACCACGGCTCGATGGCGATGGTCAGGCCCGGGTCGAGCCGCATGCCGCGGTGCGGGCGGCCGCTGTTGGCGACATGCGGGGCCTCGTGCATGGTCCGGCCGATGCCGTGCCCGCCGAACTCGCCGTTCACCCCGTAGCCGTAGGAGTGGGCGACCTCGCCGATCGCGGCCGAGACGTCACCCATCCGGCCGCCGGGCTGGGCGGCCGCGATGCCGGCGGCCAGGGCCACCTCGGTGGCCTCGATCAGCTTGAGGTCGGTGGGGTCCGGCTCGCCGACGACGACGGAGAGCGCCGAGTCGGCGACCCAGCCGTCGATGCCGACCGCCATGTCGATGCTGACCAGGTCGCCGTCGCGCAGCACGTAGTCGTGCGGCAGGCCGTGCAGCACCGCGTCGTTCACCGACAGGCAAAGCACGTTGCGGAACGGGCCGCGCCCGAAGGACGGCGCGTAGTCCCAGTAGCAGGACTCGGCGCCGCGTTCCTTGATCCGGCGGCGGGCGTGGTGTTCGAGGTCCATCAGGTTGACGCCGACGGCTGCCACCCGGCTCAGCTCGGCGAGCAGCTCGCCGACGAACTGGCCGGTCACCGCCATCAGGTCGATCTCCTCGGCGGACTTGAGCTCGATCACGACAGCCTCCCTCTCCGGTGCGGTATTTTTATACCACGCGGGGTGGAAGGGGATATCCTGCTCCCATGGTTCGCCAGCCGCTCACCGCCGCCCAGATCGCCGCGGGCCGGCGTCTCGGGGCCGCCCTGCGTGCCGCCCGGTCCGGCCGCAGTCTCGTCGAGGTGGCACTGGCGGCCGGCATCTCGCCCGAGACGCTGCGCAAGATCGAGGCGGGCCGGCTGCCGGCGCCGGCGTTCGGCACCGTGGTCTGCCTGAGCCGGGCCCTCGGCGTCCCGCTCGGTGACCTGGCCGACGTCTGGCTGGCCGACGCCGCCGTCGAGCGGGCGTCCTGAGCGGGCTCAGTCGGTGGCCGGCTCCAGCGCGCCGGCGATCGTCTCCACCCCGCCACCCCACGCCGCGGCGAGCACCGCGGCCATCACCGTCACGGCGCGCAGCGCGTGGAAACCGCCCCGGCCCATCAGCGCGTGCAGCAGTCCCCGGCCGAACGCCAGCGGCAGGGTGCGCTTGAGGTAATCCGCCTCGGCGCCGAGCTTCTGGTCCTTCGGCAGCAGCCCGGCCATCTGCACCTTGCCGCGGCCCTCGTGGTAACAGCGCGACATCAGGAACTTGAAGGTGGACCGGGACATCGGCACCTCGTGGTCGATCACCGCGTCCGGCACGTACATCCAGTGGCCGCCGTTCACCGCGCTCATCCGCAGGCAGAGTTCGGTGTCCTCGGGCCGGTTCTGGTCACCGAGCTTGCCGAACCCGGTGCGGAAGCCACCGACCGCCAGGAACGCGTCCCGGCGCACGATCATGCTGGCCGACCAGACGTTGCGGATCGGCGCCGTGGTGGTCGGCATCCCGGTGTACGACACCCCGACCGCCCAGAGCAGCTCGTCCGGCCACCAGCGCGGGCGGGTGCCCTCCCAGTTCGGGATGATGCCGCCGCCGGCCCCCACCACCCGCGGGTCCCGGAACGGCGGGATCAGGCCCTGCAGCCAGGTCGGCGCGGCCACCGTGTCGTCGTCCAGGAAGGCGATCAGCGGGGTGCGGGTGTGGAACGCGCCGGTGTTCCGGTTGCCCGAGGCCCCCCGGGCGTACGCGTTCTCCAGCACCGTGATCCCGGGGAACTCCTGCCGGACCCGGGCGGCCATGGCCGGGTTGTGGTCCACCACGACCACGATCTCCCACGCCGGGTAGGTCTGGTCCTGCGCCGACCGGATGGTCCTGGACAGCGACGCCCACCGTCGTTCGGTGTGGGTGGGGATGACGATGCTGACGGCGGGGTTGCCGAAAGGCTCCAAGGCTGGCTGCTCCTCAGTCAACTGCAGGGGGCGCAGTCATGCGGGCGGGGGTGGGCGGCTATTACGCTACGTAGCCGTTTCTGGAAAGTGGAATTGTTGGAACGGGGGACCGGAACTCCTCCAAAAGGGTGAAGTTATGCGTTCGGTGACCGGGCGTTCCCGCACGGTGCACATTCCGCCTTCCGCTGGCCTCGAATGTCGCCTTTCCCGCTGTGCGAACGCTGTGTCCGGGCCCTGACAATGGGGGCGATCTTCCTCACGCGGGGCGTGTGAGAATGGGGATGATGAATCAGAAAAGCCGCGCGGAGTGCGATCGGTGGCCCACCGCCGTCGCGGACCGGGTCGTCGCGTGGACGGGTGGCCACCGGCCGTCCGCCGGCGGGCGCCGGGTGCTCGCCGTCGAGGGCCGCTCCGGCTCCGGCAAGAGCAGCCTGGCCGGCGCGGTCGCCGACCGGCTCGGCGCGCCGCTGATCCGGATGGACGACCTGTACGCCGGCTGGGACGGCCTGTCCCAGGGCGTCGTCGCGCTGCGTGACTGGGTGCTCCGGCCGCTGGCCGAGGGCCGCCCGGCGATCTGGCGGCGGTGGGACTGGGCGGCCGGCGAGTACGCCGAGGAGCACCCGGTGCCGGACGCGGACTGGCTGGTGGTAGAGGGGGTCGGGGCGGGCGCGCACCGGGCGTACCTCAGTGGGGTCGTCTGGTTGAACAGCCCCGCGGCGGTCCGCAAGCGGCGGGCCCTCGACCGGGATGGGGAGACCTATGAGCCGCACTGGGACCGGTGGGCGCGGCAGGAGGACGCGTTCTACGCGGCCGAGCCGGTCCGCGAGCGGGCCGGCCTCGTGATCGACAACTAGGCCGCGCCCCGCACTCGGCCGGACTCCGGAAGACGCCTAGGCCGGCTGGCAGCGGGCCGGATCGGCCAGCTCGGCGCAGGGCCGCAGGCCGTGCGCGCGCAGGATGTCCGCGCCGGTCTGGGTAGTGAGGAAGCGCAGGAAGCTGGCGGACAGCGACCGGGCGGCCGGCTCCCCGCCGGTGTAGGCGTACTCGGTCTCCCAGAACGGGTAGAGGTGCGCGTCCGCCGCCTCCACCGTCGGCGGGTGATCGTCGATCCGGACCGTGCGCACGCCCTCGGTGGCGGCCGCCGCGCCGGCCTCCCCGTAACCCAGCGCGCCGCTCGTGCCCGCGACCGTGGTCAGCAGTTTCCCGGTGTCGCCGACCTCGCAGACGAACGGCTGGCGGCCGCTGTCGTGCGGGCAGACGTCGACGGTCGGCGGCGCCTCGGCGGTGGTGCCGAGCACCCGCTCCTTGAACGCGGCCCGGGTGCCGGAGCCGCGGTGCCGGGTGATCAGCCGGATCGGCAGGTCGTTGCCGCCGACGGCCGCCCAGTTGGCGACCTTGCCGGCGTAGATGTCCCGGACCTGGCTCAGGGTCAGGTCCCGCACGCCCGCGTCCGGGTTGGCCACCAGGGCGAACAGGAAGAAGCTGATCGGCCGGCCGGTCAGCCCGGGCATCCCCGCCGCCTTGCGCCCGTCGGAGAACGCGATGAACTCGCCCTTGTCGTGCGCCCGGACCCGGTCGTCGAGCGCCGCGACGCCCTCGCCGCTGCCCTCCATGGTGAACGCGAACGACGCGCCCGGGCACAGGTCCCGGTAGGCGCCGGCGGCCTCGGCGACGATCGGCTCGAACGCCGTCGAGCCGTAGACCGCGAGGTGCCCGGTGGTGCAGTCCAGCGGCGCCCCGCTGTTGCCGCGCAGGAAGACCACCAGCTGCGCGACGATCAGCAGCACCAGGAAGCCGACCAGGGTGATGACGCGCTTCGGGGTGTTGGTGCGGCTCTGCGTCTCCTGGATCCGGCCGTCCTTGATCTCGCCCTCCAGGGTGGGCGGAGCCGGCTCGCCGGTCACCCCCGCCACCCGTTCCAGGGCGGCCAGCACCTTGTAGTGGGCGTTCCGGTTCATCGGGACCTTGGGCAGCTCGATGACGCCGCCGGCCGGCCGCCTGTCGGTCTCCTCCCGGAAGCTGGTCCGCAGGTCCCGGAAGTTGGCCCGCAACGAGTCGTTGCTCAGCTCGGTGATGACGGTGCCGACGACCTTCCGGTTCGGGAAGAAGAATCGGATGCCGACACGATCGTCGTCGAGCGCCACGTAATCGTGGGTGTCGATGTAGGTGAATCCGTTGTTCTCCACGCGCAACAGCACGAGTGAGGCATGCCGCAGCGGGACGCCGTGGTTCTGCAATTCCAGCAGCGCGCCGGGCAGTTCCGCATCGGTTTCCGCCACATTGGTCGTGGTGGTGTCCATCTGGATCCGGTAACCGAGCCGTTTCCGTCCTTTGAGCACGAACTCGTAGAACGCCGCGACACTGGGAACGACAATACCGAGCGTCGCGAGCGCCACGCTCCACCAGAATTCGATGACCGCCTCCGCATCACAGGAAGACTCTCGATGCTATGTCGGTCGATGCGCTTTCTCGACGCCCGCGAACACCCTTCAACAAACGTTCATCCCGCCGGTCACGGCCCGCTTGCCGCGCGGTCCGCCGCTTTCCGGTACGGCAGCGGCCCGGGCACCCGTCAGTCCCTCCCGGACAGCAACGTGGCCACCGAGGTCGCCGGGCGGCCGGTGAGGGTGGCGACGTCCGTCGTCACGCCGGCCAGCTCACCGGCGGCGATCGCGGTGTAGGTCGACACCCACGCGTCGAGCTGCCATTTCGGGGCGCCGTAGGACTCTCGGGAGGCGTACGCCTGCTCGATCGTCTCCGGGTGGTACTCGGCCCCGACGATGCCGGCGATCTCGGCCAGGGTGAGTGCCTCCGGCCCGGTCAGCGCGTAGGTCCGCCCGGCGTGCGCGGCCGGCTCGTGGAGCACCGTCACCGCGGCGTCGGCGATGTCGTCCTGCGCCACCGCCGCGACCCGCCCGTCGCCGGCCGGCCCGCGGATCACCCGGTCCGCGCCGGCCAGCATCGGCAGGAAGTCCGCGTACAGGTTGTCCCGCAGGAACGTCGCGGCCAGCCCGCGCGAGCGGATGTGCTGCTCGGTGGCCCAGTGGTCGCGGGCCAGGGTGAAGGTGGCGTCCGGTGCCGCGCCATAGAACGAGATGTAGACCAGGTGCCGGACCCCGGCGTCGGCCGCCGCGTCGACGAACGTGCGGTGCTGCTCGACCCGGTCCGGCGTCTCCGACGCCGACACCATCAGGACGGTCCGCAGCCCGGTGAGCGCCTGCCGGCAGGCGTCCCGGTCGTGGAAGGGCGCCAGGCCCGCGACCGCTCCCGGCAGGCGCGGCGCGCGCGCCACGTCCCGCACCAGCAATGTCTGGGGTACGCCCAGCGCCGCCAGCCGCGCCGCCACCCGCCCGCCGAGCTGCCCGGTCGCCCCGGTGACCCCGATCCGCTGCTCCGTCATCCCCCGATGGTGCCCCATCGGCGGCCCGCCGGCCCCGGGGTTGGCGCCCGAGCGGGGCACGTGGGCGTCCTCGCCTGCCGGACCACCGTGACGCTGTGTGAGGGAGTGGGAGAGTCGGCCCGGGGACCGTCCGGCCGGCGGCCGGCGGATCGGCGTGAGGGGGTGGATGCGGAGCGTGGCCAGGGTGAAAAAGCGGCGGGATCCGACCGTGTCGAGTGATCGACGGGAAGGCACGAGGGGTCGTATGGTGGTCCGGCGGTTGAACGCAAGGTAACGGAGGGTGCTCCGATGCTTGGTTCTGTCCTGGAGATCAGCACCGCCGACGACGGCAGCGTGATCATCTGTCCGCACGGGTCCGCCGACGGCGGCGCCGAGCTGCGGCTCGCGCTGGTGCATCTGTTGCGGCGGGTGCGGCCGCAGATCCTGATCGTGGATCTCCGGGACCTGCCGGAGCCGGACCCCATCTACGTCGGCTCGGTGGCCGCCGCGTGCTGCCTGGGCGACGACCACCAGGTGCTGGTCGTGGTGCGCAGCCCGAGCGGTGCGGTGACCGACCGGCTGACCGCCGCCGGCGTGCCCCGGCAGCGGGTCAACACGGGCTAGCGTTCCTGGACGTTGGTGAGGCCGGTGCCGGCCGCGATCACCGCGTTCCACTTCTGCAGCAGGTTGGCGCCGTCGCACTTGCCGACCTTCAGCGCGCCGATCTTGTCGCCGGCCCGGGTGTAGAGCTCCGTCTCGCTGGGCTGCAGGCAGTACCCGGCCGAGTCGACCAGGGTGTACGCCTTGGTGTTGTCCTTGTGCGCGAGGTACCGCGTCCAGGTCACCTCCGCGGCGAGCGCGCCGCTGCACAGGGTCACCGTGACGAACCTTCCGGTGTCCGGCGAGAGCGGGCTGCGCAGGCAGTACGTCTTGCCGTACCCGGCGGTGTTCTTCTTGCCCGAGACGGTGGTGACCTGGCCGGTGCCGCCGGTCCTGGTGGTGGTCACCGCGGGCATCGTCCAGCGCTCGTTCCAGGAGATGTTGGCCGGGTCCGGGTTCGCCGTGCACGGCCAGGCGATCAGGTACGCGTAGTCGACCTTCCCCTCGGTCACGTCCAGGCACCTGCCGAACTGCTTGTAGTTCACCAGCTGCCCGGTGCTCTCCCCGGCCGCGCCCGCGCCGACGCTGGGCTCCAGCGCCAGCGAGTCCGCGGCGTTGTACGGGTTGGCCGGGGTGCTGGGACAGGCGGTGTAGATCAGCCGGGTGCCCGCCACCCCGGGGCTCTGCTGCGCGACGCACCAGTCGTTGAGCGTCTTGCCGTCGTCGGTGCCGGCGAACGCCGCATAGCTGGCGTGCAGACTCCAGAGCTGGCGCGGCGGCGACTGGGTGGTGGCGTCGTCCAGCGCCACCGCGCACGGCTGGAAGGTCACGTAGCTGTAGGTGCCGGTGGCCGGCCGGGTGGCGTCCAGGCACATGTCGGTGCCGGTGGACCCGCTCGGCCGGGGATGCGCGACGGCCATGCTCTTGACGTACGCGAACATCTGGTGCCGCGGACGCTGCGCGTCGCAGGCGGTCATGAGGACCGGATCGCCGGCGACCGGCTGGTCCTTGACGGCGTCCATGCACAGCGTGCCGTCCGGGTAATTGCGGATCAGCCCCATCGGGACCTGGGCGACCGGCACCCGGAACGGGTAGGTCGCCTCGAGCGTGCGGGCCCGGGTCCCCGCCGCCCCGCTGACCACCGACTTGAGTACGGCGGTGGCCGGCGTCGCCGTGGGCGGGCAGGTCAGCGACGCCCCGGCGGCGTTGCGATAGGTCACCTGGACCCGGTACGCACCACCGGCCGCACCGGAGGCGGCGCCCTCGATCGTCCCGCACGGCAGCCTGGCCAGGCTGCCCTTGCCGTCGGTGCCCACGGCGGCCCGGATCGAGCCCATCGCCGCCTGCAGCCCGGCCTCCGCGGAGGCGAGCACGACGCCGCGCTCGGCGGTCCGGCGCACGTTCCGCACCTGGCCGATCAGGGCCGAGGAGAGCAGGCCACTGACCGTCAGCCCGACCAGCGCGATGAGCATCGCCAGTGGCAGGGAGCCGCGTTCGTCCCGGTCGTTCATCAGTGGTTCCGGCCTTCCCCGCACACGGTGTCGTTGGTCCGGCTCGCTGTCGCGTCCGAGTTCAGTGCGGTGAACTGGAACGACGTCTCGTGGCCGGGGACGTTCGCGGCGAACTGGACGCTCATCGTGACGGTCAGCTGCTGCCGCTGGTCGGCCCGGTTCGTCCGGTCGAACGTGCCGCCGGTGACCCCGGCGGCGAGCGTCCGCCAGGTGCTGCCCGGGGTGGCGCCGCCGGTCCAGGCGCGGCGCTGCAGCGCGCCGTCCCGGAGACGGAGCTCGGTGCAGGTCTGGGTGGCGCCGTCGACGTTGAGGTACTCCACGTACGTCCCGGCGCCGGTGCTGTCGGTGCCCGGCAGGCTGATCGCCCTGGCGTACCGGACCTCGTCGTCGAGGCGTTCGAAGGCCAGGTCGAGGTCGGCCTGCATGACCTGGGTGGCCTCGGCCCGGCCGGCGGTGCGGTACATCTGCACGATGCCGGTCGTGAAGATGGCCATGAACACCGACATCAGCGACATGCTGACCATCAGGTCGACCAGGCTGATGCCGGCGTCGTCCCGGTCCCGCCCGCTCAGCACGTGCTGTCCGTGGTGATGGTGATCGAGGAGCCGCGGATCTGGGCGGTGTCGCCGAGGATCCCGCACTGGAACGTGCTGTACGAGCCGAGCAGGTACACCCCGCCGGCGAGCGCCTGGACGTTGCCGTAGACGGCCGCGTACGAGCCGGCGATCTGGATGGCCGGTACCGCAGACGAGCCGCTGACCAGGCCGGTCGATCGCGGGTTCGCCTTGTTGCCGATCGTCACGCTGGACGAGTTGACGGTGATCGTGCCGGTGGCGACCAGCAGTGGGCTGACGTTCGTGGTCACGGACACCGAGCACGGTACGTAGACCACGGTGGCGGTGGCCGGCACCGAGCCGGCCGCGTAGGTCCAGGTGCCCGAGGCGCAGGCGCCGGCCGGGACGGCGTAGTAGCCGCTGCCCGCGGCGGTGGCGGCACTGCCGCCCGGCGCGTAGTCGCCGACCACCCGGGCCCAGCTGGGCGTGCCGGCGGCGACCGGGACCGGGGTGGGCAGGGTGCTGTCGCTGACGTACTGGCTGGAGACGTATTCGATCCGGGGCGAGACGGCCAGGCTGCTGCCCTCGATGCGCAGGTCGGAGTTCGAGTGCACCAGGCCGTTGACGGTCAGGCCGGCCGAGGAGACCCACATGGCGGCCGGGTTGACGTACCCGCTGGTGTGGTTGACCCAGATGGCCGCCGGCGCGCCACCGGCCGGCGACGCCGAGGGGGTCGGCGAGACCGAGGGGGTCGCCGAAGCCGCCGGTGTCGGGGAGACCGACGGGGCCGGCGAGACCGGCGGGCCTGCCGAAGCCGAGGCGGACGGCGCCGGTGTCGCGGCGGTGGACGGGGTGGCGGTGGCCGGCAGCGGGAAGATCGGGTCGTCGGCCGGGCTGATCAGGGTGGCCAGGAAGTAGGCGCAGCGGCCGTCCGGGCAGCCCCGGTCGCTCCACTGCACGGCCACCACGACCCGGAGGAACTCCGTCCGGCCACCGGCCGAGGCGTTCGCCAGGTTGCAGGTGCCGCCCGAGGCGACCAGCCAGCAGCGCCGGACGTACCAGTTCTGGGTGTAGGCGACGGCGTTGAGCACCACCACGGCCGGGGCGACCGGCAGCGGCGCGGTGGCGCGGTCGGCGGCGTCCGCGTCGGCGTCCCAGGCCTGCTCGCTGTCGGCCAGGTACGGCTCGGCGCCGGGGACCACCGCCTGGGCCAGCACGCCGGCCTGGTCGCGGCCGGTGAGCACGGCGTCGCCGCCGAGGCCGCCGGCCCGTTCCAGGGCGGTGGTGGCCACCCGGACGCCGTCCTGCCGGCCGGCGTAGTGCTCGCCGAGGATCTGCCCGCGGACGAAGAACGCGGTCATCGAGGTGAGCACGATGCTGACCAGGGCGATCGAGACGATCACCTCGACCAGCGTGAATCCGTCGTCGTCGGCGGACCGGTGCACGCTGGTCACCCCCTTCTGGCGCTGGCACGTAGACGTCTCCGGGTCTCGATCGGCAGCACGGGTGTGGTCCTGAGCGGGCGCGGTGCCGGCCCCCTAGTCGGCCGTCATCGTCTTGCGGACCCGGGTCACCTGCTCCGATCCGGCGCCGGCGGCGCCGGGCAGCGTGAACGAGAAGATCGTCCCGCCGCCCGGGTTCGGGCTCGCGTCGATGTGCCCGCCGTGCCGCTCCACGATCCGCCGGCAGATGGCCAGGCCGAGCCCGGTCCCCGGATGCGCGGTGCCGTTGCTGGCCCGGTGGAAGCTGTCGAAGACCGCGGCGTGCTCGCCGTCCGGGATGCCGATGCCGCGGTCGGCGATCCGCACCCGGACCCCGCCGTCCTCGCCGGTACGCGCGGTGACGTCGATCCGCGCCGCCTGACCCGGTGGGGTGTACTTGATCGCGTTGCCGATCAGGTTGTCGATCACCTGGCGCAGCAGCACCGGGTCGGCGTGGACGTCCGGCAGCGGGCCGACGAAGACGTCCGGCCGGGAGTGCGGCTCGTGCTCCGGCGCGTCGGTCCGGGTGATGACCACGTCGTCGACCAGGGCGCGCAGGCTGACCCGCTCGAGGCGCAGGGTAGCGTCCCGGGCCGCGGTGTAGTCCAGCAGCTCGTTGATCAGCCGCTGCATCCGGCCGGCGCCGTGCAGCACCTTGGCGGTACCCCGGCGGGCCCGGTCCAGAGCATCGCCGGCGACGCTCCCGGCCAGCTCGTCGAGGGCCTCGGTGGCCAGCTCGGCGTACGCGCTGACCAGGGTCAGCGGTGCCTTCAGGTCGTGCGCCACGACACCGGCGAAGCCGCGCAGCTCGGTCTCCACCCGTTTGCGCTCGGTGATGTCGTGGAACACCGCCACCGCGCCGCGCCGGCCCCGCGCGGTGTCGATCGGGCGAGCCGACACGCTGATCACCCGCCCGTCCGGGTAGGTGGCGTTGCAGACCATCATCTCCACGAAGTCGGCCGACTCCCCGGCCAGTGCCCGCACCAGGGGCAGCTCCTCGGCCGGGAACGGCGTGACACCGTCCGGGAGGTACAAGCCGAAGTGCTGTTGCCAGGTCTCCGGTTCACCGGCCGGCGCCTCGGCCCGGCCGAGGATGGCGCGCGCCGCCGGGTTGTCCATCAGGAACCGGCCGTCCGGGCCGACCACGGCGACCCCGTCACTGATGCTGTCCAGCACCGCCTGCACCATCCTGGCCTGCCGGCCGGCCTCGGTCTGCTCGGCGACCAGCTCGGCGGTGGCCGACTCGACCCGGGCCTGCGCCCGCTCCCGGCCGGTGGCCAGCACCCAGACCAGCACGGTGAGCAGCGCGGTGAGGCAGACGCCGCCACCGGCCACGGCGGCCGGCAGCGCGGTCCGTCCGCCGGGCAGGTCCCGGCGGGCGGCGCTCAGCCGCAGCGTCCACAGCGAGTCGGCCACCGGGATGGTCGCCGCCCGCTGCAGGTCCGGCCGGTGCCCGGTGGTGCCGTGGATGGCGGCCACCGTGACCACCCGGCCACCCGGCTCGTCGGCCTCCAGCCGCAGGTCGGCCAGCTCGGTGCCGGCCGCTCGCAGGGTGCCGCCCATGAAGTCCTGGCCGTGGATGCCGAGCAGCAGCCAGCCCAGGAAGCTCTGCCCGACGCCCTGGTAGATCGGGGCGGTCAGGACGAACGAGTTCTGCCGCCGCTCGGGTGCCAGGTCCCGGTCGACGAGTAGTTGGTAGGTGTCCGAGACGGCGACCTGCCCGCTGCGGCGCGACTCGGCCAGCGCGGCGGCCGGGGCGGCGGCCTGCATCAGGTCCAGCCCGGTCTGCCCCGCGCCGCCGTTCAGCGAGGCGGCCAGGACCGAGAAGGCGTGCTGGCCGGTGCCGCGCGGGGTCAGCGTGAGATCCGTCGCGCCGCGGTCCCGCCAGGTGCGCTGGACCCGGCTCACCTCGCCGTCGGTGGCCGGCACCACCAGGACGATCGAGGTGGCGCCGGCCAGCCGCAACTGGTGCAGCGGGGCGGTCAGCGTGGCGTACTCGGTGGCGGTCAGCTCCTGCTGGGCGCCGACCGCGGCGGCGGCGGTGCGCAGCGTGTCGACGTACCGGCGGGTCTCGGCCTGGACCGCCGCGGCCGCGGCGGCGGTGTGCCGGTCCATCTGCCGCGCGCCGCCGGTCTGCTCGGCGCGGCGCAGCAGCGCGCCGACGCCCAGTGACACGACGCAGCCGACCAGGGCGACCAGCGCGCTGACCGCCACGGCCCGGCGCCCGGGTCCACCACGCCGTCGACTCACCTAAGACTTATCGGAGCGCGCACCGGATCGCTAAGCGCGCCACTGCTCCGAGCCGAACACCTCGTAGCGGATCCGCTCGTCCGGGACGCCGCGCCGGTGCAGGCCGGCCCGCACCTCCCGCATGAACGGGACCGGGCCACACAGGTAGACCTCGGCCTCCGCGGGCAGCGGGATCTCGTCGACGTCGATCCGGCCGGTGCTGTCCTCGTACCAGACCCGGCTGGTGAACGAGCGCAGCCGGGCGCCGTTGACGCTCATGTCGGCGCGCAGCGGGTGCCGGTCCGGGGTCCGGTCGGCGTGCACCGCCACCACCTCGCGGGCCGGCGTGGTCCGCGCCACGTGGTCCAGGATGGCGGCCATCGGGGTGATCCCGACGCCGGCGCTGACCAGCAGCAGCGGAGTGTCCCCGGGGCGCAGCACGAGATCGCCGTACGGCTGGCTGAGCCGCAGCTTGTCGCCCGCCTCGACCTGGTCGTGCAGGAATCCGGAGATCAGCCCGTCCGGGGCGCCGTCCCGCCCGCGCACCCGGCGCACCGTGATCCGCAGCGCGCCGCCACCGGGAGCCTGGGAGAGCGAGTACTGCCGGAGCTGGCGGGAGCCGTCCGGCAGGTCCACCGCGATCGTCACGTACTGCCCCGGCAGGAACGGCGGGGCGGGCTCCCCGTCGACCGGCGCGAGCAGCAGCGACACCGTGTCGTCGGCCTCGGCGACCTTGTTGATCACCAGGTAGTCCCGCCACGGGTCGGTGTCGTCCACCCCGGCCTGCGCGTAGATCCGCGCCTCCCGGCCGATCAGACGCGCGGCGAACAGCCAGTACACCTCGTCCCAGGCGGCTGCGATCTCCGGCGTGACAGCGTCACCGAGCACCGTGCCGACCGCTCGGAGCAGGTACTTCCCGACCGTCGTGTACTGCTCGGGGCGGATGCCGAGCGCGCAGTGCCGGTGCGCGATCCGGTCGATGATGTGCTCGAAGACGACCGGGTCCGGGCCGGCGCCGATCAGGTGCGTGGCGAACGCGGCGACCGCCCCGGCCAGGGCCTGCCGCTGCTCGCCGGTGGCCTGCGCGCTGCGGCTGAACAGGTTGGTCAGCTCCGGGTTCTCGGTCAGCATGGACTCGTAGAACACGCTGGTGATGGCGTCGAGGTGCGCGCCGACGACCGGCAGGGTCGCCTCGACCACCGGAACGCTGGTTGCGGACAGCATCGTTACGACCTCCTGGGGATGTGCCGAGCGGCGTCACGACGAGTCGACCACCTGGAATGCGCCCTGGACACCTCTTTGAGAGGCCCCTCACGGTCCCGGAAATGCAGGCCTTTGTGCCCTGTTGTTCAGCCTTTCGCCGTTGCTGCCGAACTGGTCGTCAGAGCCGGCCACCGACACGAGGCGGTCCCTGATGAGTCTTCGGATGTTGCCCAGCACCGTGCGTTTCGCGGCGCTCTACCTGGTGGCGATCCTGGCGGGCCAGCTCACCACGCTCGGCAAGCCGGATGCCCTGCCGGTGATCTGGCCGGCCACCGCTGTCGCCGCCGTCTGGCTGGTCAACCGCAACGACTCCCGCTGGCGCTGGGCGGACGCCGGAGTGCTCGGCCTGCTCACCGCGCTCGCCCTCGCGGTCACCGGCACCGCGCTCGGGCCGGCCCTGGTGCACGGCGGCGCCGCGGTGCTGGAGGCGCTGGTCTTCGCGGTCGCCGCGACCCGCTGGCTGCCCGGCGTCTGGGCTGGCGACCACGGCCGGCCGCTGCGGACGCTCCTCGACCTGCTCCGGGTGCTGCTGGTGGCGGCGGCCGGCGCGCTCTGCGGCGGAGTGCTGGGCGGCCTCGGCGACCGGTTGATCACCCATGACCACTCGATCACCGCGATCGCCATCTGGGTGGTCCGGGACGTGGTCAGCGTGCTGCTGTTCGGGGCGGCCGCGCGACGGCTGCGGGACCTGCCCCGCGGCCAGGAGGCCTGGATGGAGGCGGTGATCGTCTACTTCCTCTCGGCGGCCGCCTACTTCTACGTGTTCGCCGTCAACACCGACCTGCCGATCGGCTTCGCGCTGCTGGCCATCACGGTCTGGGTGGGCCTGCGACTGCCCACCGTGCTGGCGATCGGGCACACCATGGCGTTCGGCACCGCGGCGGCGGTCTTCACCCTGCACGGCAGCGGCCCCTACGCGATGAGCGGGGAGGCCGGCACCCGCGCCCTGGTCGTCCAGCTCTACATCGGGATCCTCGCGCTGGTCGGCCTGGCCCTGTCGTTCAGCCGGGACGAGCGCACCGCGCTGATCGAGCGCCTCCGGTCGTCGGAGCACGAGGCCACCGAGAAGGCCGAGCTGATGACCACGATCATCAACTCGATGACCGAGGGGCTGGCCATCCTCGACCAGAGCGGCCGGCTGGTGCTCCGCAACCCGGCCGCCGGCCGCCTGCTGGGCAGCACCAACACGGTGGCCGGCGGCGCCGCGCTGGGCAGCGACTACGGCTTCTTCCACCCGGACGGCGCCCCGCTCGCCGACGCCGAACTGCCCTACCAGCGGGCCCTGGCCGGCGAGGACGTGCAGCCGATGGACGTGCTGGTCCGCAACGCGGCGGTGCCCGAGGGCCGGATCGTCAGATTCAACGTGGCCCGGCTGGCCAGCCCGAGCGGCCAGCAGCACGTGGTGGTGGTCTTCCACGACGTCACCGCGGACCGCCGGCACCGCGACGAGCTGATGTCGTTCGCCGGGGTGGTCGCGCACGACCTGCTCAACCCGCTCACCACCATCGAGGGCTGGGCCGAGGTCCTGGAGACCGAGCTGGCCGGATACAAGCCGGCCGAGCGGGTCAGCCGGATCCAGCGGGCCGCGGCCCGGATGCGTACCTTTTTGAACGGCCTGCTCGCCTACACCGCGGCCCGCGACGGCAAGCTGATGCCGACCACGATCAACCTGCAACTGCTGCTCACCGACATCGCCAACAGCCGGTACGACCAGGCCGAGTCGGCCGGCGTGCACCCGCCGCAGTTCGCCTTCGGCCAGCTCGACGCGGTCGAGGCCGACCCGGTGCTGACCCGGCAGCTGCTGGAGAACCTGATCGACAACGCGCTGGAGCAGACCATGCCGGGTGTGCCGCCGGTGGTCAGCGTGGCCGCCCAGCCGGCGCCGAACGGCATGCTGCGCATCGACATCCTGGACAACGGCCGGGGCATCCCGCCCGGCCTGCGCCAGGCCGTCTTCACCAACTTCCACCGGGGCGAGGGCGGCAGCGGGTCCGGGCTGGAGCTGGCCGTCTGCAAGCGGATCGTGGAACGGCACGGCGGCACGATCGAGGCGATGGCCAACCCGTACGGCAACGGCACCCGGATGACGTTCACGCTGCCGGCCGGACGGTCCGCGTACGCCCGCACCCTGGAAAGCCAGTGGCAGCATCGCCCCGCAACCGCGGTAGGTCTCAATCCCGGCAGCCGCTGACCGAACAACAGCGGTAGGGAAAGACCACCTCGAAGGGGATGCCGATGGCGGCCACGCGGAATGCCGGCGAGATGCTGGAGCAGGAGCGCCTTGCCGCCCTCCACGGCTACGAGATCCTGGACACCCCGGACGAGGGCGACTTCGACGACATCGTGAAGCTCGCCGCGCAGCTCTGCGACAAGCCGATCGCCATGATCACCCTGGTCGACCGGGACCGGCAGTGGTTCAAGGCGCGGGTCGGCACCGACCTCTGCGGCAGCGCGCGTGACGACTCGATCTGCGCGCACGCCATGTACGGCGACGACGTGATGCAGGTGCCGGACGCCCGGCTGGACGCCCGGTTCGCCGAGATCCCGACGGTGGCCGGTCCGCCGTTCATCAGGTTCTACGCCGGGGCGCCACTGGTCACGCCGTACGGCCGGCCGCTCGGCACGCTCTGCGTCGCGGACGCCGAGCCCGGCCTGCTCACCCCGGCCCAGCAGCACGGCCTGCGCGCCCTGGCCCGGCACGTGGTCAACCAGCTCGAGCTGCGTAAATACGCCCGGGACATGCGCGGCCTCTACGAACGGCTGCGGGACGCGGAGCGGATCAAGGACGAGTTCATCGCGCGGGTCAACCACGAGTTGCGTACGCCGATCACCTCGATCCACGGGTACCTGGAGGTGCTCGGCGACCCGGAGCTGCCGTCCCAGGCCCGGGAGGGCTTCCTGCAACGGGTGCAGCGCAACTCCGACCGGCTGCTCGCGCTGGTCGACGACATGCTGCTGGCCGCACAGGTCAGCGCGGGCAGCCGGGACTTCGACCGGGTGCCGGCCGACCTGGCCGTGCTGGCCCGCGGGGTGGTCGACGCGAACCGGCCGCTCGCCGAGGCGAAGGGGCTGGACATCACTGCCGACACCGGCGGGCCGGTCTTCGCCGACGTGGACCTGCGCCGGATGGGTCAGGCACTGGAACGCCTGGTGCTGAACGCCGTCAAGTTCACCACCACCGGCGCCATCACGGTGACCGCCAGGACCCGGGACGGGCACGCGGTGCTGCGGGTCCGGGACACCGGGATGGGGATCAGCGAGGCGGACCAGCAGCGGGTGCTGGCGCCGTTCCGCCGCTCCGCGGACGCCGAGCGGGCCGAGGTGCAGGGGCTCGGGCTGGGCCTGAGCATCGTCAAGGCGATCGCCGAGGGACACGACGGCGCTGTCACCATCGACAGCAGCCCCGGCCGGGGCAGCACGGTCGGCATCGTGATACCGGCGTCCGGTCCTTACGCCGGCTGATCGTCGCCGAACGCCGCGGCGATCTCCTCCGCGCGCAAGGCGCGCGATCGGAACGTCGTGGTCCCGGCGGTCAGCAACTCACTCGCCGCGTCGCGCAGGGCCCCATAGGCCGCCCAGGCGAGCGAGCCTCCCGTGGAGATCCGCCGCACGCCGAGCGAGGCCATTTCCGGTACGGCGGGGGCGCCCGGGACAGCCAGCACGTTGACCGGAGCGGCCACCCCGTCGACCACCCGGCTGATCTCCGCGGGCGTGCGCACTCCCGGCGCGAAGACGACGTCCGCGCCGGCAGCCTGGTAGGCCCGCAACCGGGCGACGGTGTCGTCCAGGTCGTCGTGCCCGTAGAGCAGGTTCTCCGCGCGGGCGGTGAGCACGATGCCGTGCCGGGCGCAGGCCTTGGCCGCCGCGGCCACCCGCTCGGCCCCGGTCTCCAGCGTCTCGATCCGGCCGGCGACCGGGTCGTAGTCCTCGATCGAGATGCCGGACGCGCCGGCGGCGGCGAGCAGCTCCACCGTCTCACCGATGCCGGCGGCGGTGTCGGCGAAACAGCGCTCGGCGTCCACGTTGAGCGGGATGTCGAGCACGGCGGTCAGCGTGGCCACGTGCGCGACCAGCTCGTCCCGGGTGACGTGCTGGTCCCGCCGGCCCAGGGTGGCCGCGAAACCGGAGGACGTGGTCGCCAGCGCCGGGAAGCCGAGACTCGCCAGCAGCCGGGCCGAGCCGGCATCCCACGGGTTCGGCATCAGGAACGTGCCGCTCTCGTGCAACTCCCGGAACCGCTCACGCGCCGTCGTCATGGCTCGACCCTAGACGGTCAGCACGACCTTGGCGCGGGCGTGTTCGGTCTCCAGGTAGCGCATCGCGTCGGCGGCCTCGTGCAGCGGATAGCCGCGGTCGATCACCGGGGTGATCCGGCCGGACTCGGTCAGCTCGCGAAGTGTGTCCAGGGTGGCGCGGCTCGGCGGGGGAGCGGGCAGGAAGATCCGCTGCCTGGTCCAGGGCGCCGTCACCATGGCGCGGACGACCAGCGGGAACGGGCCCAGCAGGCTGCCGCCGGTGGAGGTGCCGCCGCCGGAGAGGGCGATGGTGCCGCCGAGCCGGCGCAGCTCGGGCAGGGTCCGGTTGCCGACCAGGTCCAGCACCACATCGAATCCGCCCGGATCCTTCGTGAAGTCCTCCTGCCGGTAATCGATCACGCGATCCGCGCCGAGCCCGGTGACCAGCTCAACGTTGCGGGTGCCGCAGACGGCGGTCACCTCGGCTCCCAGGGACTTCGCGATCTGCACCGCGAACGTGCCGACCCCGCCGGACGCCCCGTTGATCAGGATGCGCTGGCCGGCGGCCAGCGCGGACTCGCGCAGGCAGCCGAGGGCCGTGCCGGCGGCGAGCGGCAGGGCGGCAGCCTCGGCGAAGCTCAGATTCGCCGGCTTCGGCGCGACCAGGTGCTGCGGCGCGCTGACGAACTCGGCGAACGCCGCCTGCGCCGGGCCGAGATCGGCGAAGACCGGGTCGCCCACCCGGAAGCCGGTCACGCCGGCGCCGAGGGCCACGATCTCGCCGGCGACGTCCCGGCCGCGGATCCGGCCCCTCGGCCGGGTGAGGTTTCCGGGGAGCCGCATCACGTAGGGGTCGCCGCGCATGAAGTGCCAGTCCCACGCGTTGAGCGATGCGGCCCGGGTCCGGATCAGCACCTCGCCGTGGCCCGGTTCCGGAGTCGCCACCTCGGTCCACCGCAGCCGCTCCGGGCCGCCGTACCGGTCCTGCACGATCGCCTTCATCTCGAGCCCTTCCCTCGGGTGTACGACGTACACCTTCCGGTGTCGAGAGTAGGTGTACGGCGTACACCCGTCAATCGCCGGTATTAGGGTTGGCACGTGGATGTTGCCGAGCAGCGGGTTCCGCTCAACCGCGAACGCGTGCTGACCGCCGCCGTCGGCCTGGCCGACCGCACCGGCCTCGACGCGCTGAGCATGCGCAACCTGGCTCAGGAGCTGGGGGTGGTGCCGATGGCGCTGTACAAGCACGTGGCCAACAAGGACGAACTGCTGGACGGCATGGTGGACACCGTCGTTGCCGGTATCCCCGCGGTCGCACCGACCGGCGACTGGAAGACCGCGGTCCGCGCCCGCATCCTCGGTGCCCGCCAGGTCCTGCTCCGCCATCCGTGGGCCTGGCAGGTGATCAACTCGCGTACCGACCCGACCCCGGCGATGCTCGCCTACCTGGACGCGGTCGTCGGCCTCTTCCTGGCCGGTGGCTTCACCCCCGACCAGGTCCACCACATGATTCACACACTGGGCACCCGGCTGCTCGGCTACACCTCGGAGCTGTTCGACGACTCCGCTCCGCTCCCGCCGGAGGCCCAGCTGGAGATGGCCCGCGCGATGGCCCCCCGGTTTCCCAACCTCGCCCTGATGGCCATGGCCGCCGCCCACGACTCGTCCTCGGTGGTCGGCGCGGGCTGCGACGACCAGTTCGAGTTCGAGTTCGCCCTCAACCTATTGCTCGACGGCTTCGACCGCCTTCCCCGTTCCGCCTGAGCCGAGCTTCTTCCGCTCGCGGCCCGAGGCTCCCGGATCCGGCCCGAGCCATCTCCGCATCCGGCCGCCGACCTCCTGGCCGCCGACCTCCTGGCCGCCGACCTCCTGGCCGCCGACCTCCTGGCCGGCGGTCTTCTGGCCGGCGGTCAGTTGCCGGTGACGTCGCCCTGGTCGGGGCAGTCGTCGGAGGGCGTGCCGCCCGCTGTCGGCTGCGCGCAGACCGGCTCCGACCCGCTCGACGACGGACACCCGCCCAGCGTCAGGCCCACGACCACCGCCACCCCGGCAGCCACCGCGGTCCGCCCGATCCGCCCGATCCGCCCGGGAACTCTCCACATCCGCATGCCCGCATTGTCGAACGCCGGCGCCCACCCGATAAACCCCCGCGCGTCGCGTTCTGGGCCCGGCTGTGGACGAGTTGTCCACAGCCCGGCGTAACCCCCTTGTCCCGCGACACCGGATCCCTACGCTGAATCCATGACCGCTGACGCGAACCCCAGCCCTGACCAAGCGACCGAGAGCGAGGTGACCATCCAGGTGACCCTGCCCGCCGCCCTCTGGCGCCGCGTGGCCGAGGAGGAGCACGACTGGCACACCCCCATCGACGAGATGATCCGCGAGGGTCTCGACACCGTGCTGCGCCGGCGTGCCGGCCTGCGCGCGGTCGCCGAGTGGGAGGAGGAGAACGGTGCGATAACCGACGAGGAGCTCGCTGCCGCGGGCCGCAGACTCTTCGGCGAGGCCAATGCCGGGCAGACGGCATGACCACGGCGGCCGGCAGGGCTGGGGCGGACAGCGCGACCCCGGCGAACGGCCTGGTTTACGACACCGGAGCCCTGGTGGCGGCCGAGAGGGGCGACCGCGATCTGTGGACCATGCACAAGGCCGCGCTGGCGATGGACGCCACGATTCTCGTCCCGACGGTGGTGTATGCGCAGGCGTGGCGCGGCGGCCGCCGTTCGGCCAACATCGGCCGCCTGGTCAAGGCCTGCACCCTGCGTGATCTCGATCCGGAGACCGCCAGGCGGGCGGGCGAGTTGTGCGGCGCCGCCGGCACCGACGACATCGTCGACGCCACGGTGGTCACCACCGCCAAGCGCGCCGGTGCCGTCGTCGTCACCAGCGACCCGGGCGACATCTCGAAACTCGCCGGTGCCACCAACCTGCGCTTGGAGATCCGCATCGTCTGAGCTTTAACCACAGGATCAGCCGCGTCCACCGGTCGGCTGCGGCGGGCTCACGCAGCTGTGGGACGGTCCAGCCGAGGGTCTGCTTGAGCAGGCGGAAGGTGTGTTCGATGTCGAAGCGGCGCAGAAACGCCTGCCAGCACCGGTCGACATCAGCATCGGTGGCGTCGACCTTGGACCACCACAGCCAGAGCGGCTTCGGCTCCCCGCGGCTGGGTAGATGCTCGACGGTGAGCCGGATGACCGTGCCGGCGATGATCGGTAACGGCTGGTCGTGGCCGACCCAGGCGGCTCGGCGGGTCAGTCGCGGGTGCAGCCAGTCCTGGGCCTGTGCCTGAACTCGGCCGTAGAGGCGGGTGTCAGTGTGGGTGACCGCGTGCTCGGCGTCCCAGGTGGCGGGGCCGCCGAAGACGAACTCGCCGCCGTGCCTGTCCGGCCGACCACCCAAGGGCTGGTAGACGCGTGGCGGGTCGGACGGCGCAGCACCCGGTCGGAGCGCATCCGGCCAAGAATTTCCACCGGCATGTCACGCAGCAACCAGGCGACACGCGGGGCCTCGTAGCCGGCGTCGAGCACGATGAGGATGTCGCGGTCTCCGGGCTGCCACTGGCCTGCGTCGGTCAGCCGGTCGACGAGCTGTCGGATCTGCGCGCAGATTATTGTTAGGGGTGTGGATTGCAACCGCAGGGCCGAGTGGTGGATGATTGAATCGACGTGAATCTTCTGCAATTTGAAATCCCTGAAAATGAACCTGCACTATTCGACACTTGGCCGCTTGCGGATCAGCGCGATGCGGGCTCTGTTACTGACGTGGACCTCTACTACAGGCTCTTCCTGGTGCGCGCGAGGTTCGTCGCTTCCGGCGTGGAGTTCATCTCGCCTACGGGTACGGTGACACTGTTTAGTCTCGCTTCCTCGGCAGTGGGGTCCGTTCTGCGTCTCAGAGACGGGCTGAGCGGAGGATTGGGATTACCGGAGTCCCCGGAGGTCATTGAATTCCGACCGGACGGGGCGGAGGTGGTGATCAGATCGTCGCTGCTGCCTCTCACTGCCGTGGTGGGAAGGACCGAGCTGATTGCCTGCCTTATTGCCTTCGTTAATGAGGCGCATCGAGCAATTGTTTCACACTGGGCAGCATTGGCTGAAAATGAAGATGTGGCCGGACTCAAGAAGGATGTAGCTGAATTCGAAATCGGCTGAGCGGGCGATAGAAATTAGCAAGCCGGTCCTATCAACAGAAACATGCCCGCGACGTTTACTCTCATGTCGCTGAGCGGGCCGGAGCCGCGTCGCCGAAGTCATCTGGCTTCGATGGGGCATGATGGCGGCAAGGGTTGGGCGGTTGAGCCCAGGACCTGCAACGGCTTACCCGCAGGAGGCATGGTGACTCAGCGCTCGGGGCAACGGCGAGGCCATTGGCTTCCAGTGAGGCTGTATCCCTTCGCGTGCGGTCGGTGACTCTAACGTCAAATGGGCTATATTCATTGCTTCCAAATGACGCCACAAAACCAGCACTCGCCAAAATTCGCCACAATGCCTCGCCCATCATGGACTGCACATCAATATCGAAGCTGACCACGGGATCCTTTACTACAAGTAACGGGTCCCCGCCGCCTTCGGGAAACAGCTGAAGGTGCCTCCGCCGCTCTTGCCGGAAGCGCTCCAGTGCTGCCTCACTTAAGGTTTTCGAAGGCCTCCACCGTACCCACAAGGATCCCGCTGATTCATCCGTAAGGTCAAGTTGCACGTCGACGCCGGGATGGGCATCAAACGGGCCTACCATCTGAGGGTTGAAGCCAGGCAAGGGTCAGGGCGCCACATACTTCCTTCGCCAGATTTTCCAGGAACTCGCTAGGTTCGGCGCTCAAGGTTCCCTCTATGCCAGCGGGCGGAGCTTCTGGATTCTCTCATCGGAGTCCATCGCAGCCTCAGTAGCCTCGAAATTGCGCTCCCAGGCTGCAATTTGTTCCTCCGATGGCTCCGCGACGAAATACTCATAGGGACCTACCGAGACGCCTTCGCAAACGGATTGCGACACGCCCTCCACGGCATTTAGGCCGAGATCCCCGGCCGTACGCGATCCCACTGAGAAGAGGACGAAGCCCGCCTCGAACAAGAAGCTCGACGGCTCGTTCTGTTCGTATCGGTAGCCCTTCGCGGCTAGGTCCGCAACCACGTCATCCAGCAAACGCCAGGTCAACTGCACGCCGTCGAAAAACGCCTCATCACCCCGGCCCGCATCATGCGGAAGCTCAACGAGTTCCACGAGATCGTCGCCGGTATAGGAGATCACTAGCAGCCGACTGATTTCGTAGACCGCCCTGCTCTCCTTCCCGGGATGGATCGGAGGTCCGAGCCGGCTCTCCACTGCTTCCCGAGTCTCGCCGATTCGTGCCGCAGCTACACCCTTACCGGGTTGGATCTCCATGGGGCGATGGTGCCAGAACCTCGCCACAAGCATCCGCCCGGGAAGGTGATCCATGAGTGTGGTCAAGGAGTGGCGCTTCGACGTACTGGTCTGTCGCTGTCCGTGCTCCGGCCGGCAGCGATACGTCGGGCTCCGTGAAGCAGGCCGATCAGCGCCTTGATCTGCCGAGAACAGCTCGGTTTGAAGCGGCATCGGCCGCCACATGCGTCCGAGTGTCTCAAATTGCTGCCATCCTGCGCCTTCTCAAGCGCCTACTTTCCAGCTGGTAATGATGACGTCGGCGCGATGATGGCGTAGGCAGTGAGGATGTCGGACTGGTCCCCTTGAAGGTAGACGACGGTTTGCTCGGTGGGCAGCGTGCCCAAGCCATTCACTGTCACCGTTCCATCGCAGGGAATCACAGCGGTGGCAACCGGATCGGCAGAAGCGCCGGGTTTGCCGCTACGTACCTCGACTGACAGCGTCTTTCCCGAGGTCACCGCTGTGCAGGCGGCTTGCACCCCGTATTGCTGGCCGGTACGTGCACTGCGGCGCAGGGTGGTCTCACCGGCTGGGTGGCCACCCTTCTGGGTGAGCACTCTTCGAGACAGCTCACCCACAACGACGGGAGGCGGGTCCAAACGCATCAGCGGTGTAGTGCTGGTAGCAGCCGACGGCATTTGGGACGGTCGGCTCTCATTGTCCGGTGACGCGGACGGTTTTGGTCCCGGAGTCGGGCCGCTTGTGCATCCCGCGAGAGCGACAACTGCTGTTATCGCGGTAAGCAGGGCCTTTGTCGGCGATCGTGGCATACGCTCATCATTCCAAGCTGACAGCGAACCGGTGACGAGCAAACTGATCTGCCGCCGACCGTGCGCACCGGCCGACTTCCTTCCCTGCCTTCAGTGACCGGCACTTTCGTGGATTGACGTCCTGCCGTGCCCGGTGCAGTGGGCCTAGGCTCCTGGACGTAGTCGAGAAGCGGAGTGTCATTCAGCATGGAGCAGGACCGGCTGACGGCCGTAGCGCAACTGTGGAAGGCGCACCGTGAGGCGGCTTTCCCTAGTCGGTTGAGGGGTGCCGACATAGTAGGCGTTGAAATGGTCCTGCTCGATTCGGACGTCGCCGGCTGTATCGGCACCTGGCTGGACAACGGCGGCGCAATTGAAGGCCCGTGGTGGGATGTCCTCTCGACCTGCGAGCAGCAACTCGAGCGTGTGGTGCCGGAGTTGTCCGGATACGAAGCGAGCTACTGCAGGAGGTTGCTGGATATGACGGCATTGGTCCTGGAGGCGCCGAGCGGTTCGTCATCCAGCTGAGACGGCCGCACATGTCGCCGATACGCGGGTATGGCCCGGTCTCTACCGCTGGCCCTGCGAGTGGCCGACACTGGCAGTGATCGACGCTGACGAGCCAGTGGGCTGCCCCGCCGGGGCCAGGTGGGGGTCGGAGGTCAAGCGGCAAGCTGAGAGCGGCGACATGCCCACCTCGGCCACTGACCGCGAGGGGCTACCTCAGCCGGGCGCGGCCTGGCGGCTCGCCTGGGACTGCTGACCGTGAGGAGTCGCCTGAGCCCGGTGCGGGTCTGCCGGTCCGCGTGGGGCTGCTGACTGTGAGGGGCCGGCTGAGCCCGGTGCGGACCTCGCGGCCGCCCGTGACCGCTGGCCGTGAGGGGCCGCATCAGCCCGGCGCGGCCTCGTGGCCCGGACGGGCAGCGGAGCGGGCGCTCAGCCACGGGACCTTGCCCAGGTCGTACCGGAAAGGGGTCAAGCGGCAGCGATCCGGGAGGTGAAGGCGGACAGTTTGGTCAGCGCTCGGTCGATCTTCTCCGGGAGGGTGAGCGTTTCCTCGAAGCGGACCAGGCGCAGCTTCGGGTGCTTCTTGCCGCGGAGGTAGAGCGAGCAGGCCAGGTCGGCGCAGAGATATTCGCCGACCGAGTTGCCGTTGCGGCCGGCGGCACCGGCCAGCGGGGCGGTGAACAGGCTGACGCCGCCGGCCGCGTGGTCGGTGAGGCAGACCTGGCACATGCTGGAGCGGGCGGCGCTCGCGTTGCTGCCGCGTTCGGCCTTGCGGAGCAGGACGGCGACCGGGCCTTCCGCGCGGGGGAGCAGGATGGCGGCTCGTTGCGGGGCGGCGGGGTCCACCCAGCCGTAGAAGTCGAGATCGGCCCACGGGGTGTCGCGGAAATCGGCGGGCAGCTTGATCCGGGAAGCCTCGCCCTTGCTGCAGTTGATGAACGAGGCTCGGATCGTTGCCTCGCTGATCGGTTCCATGAGGTCGGACCCTCGCACATGCCGGGACGGCCGTCACCCGATTTCCGGCACCCGCGAGTCACGCGTCACACGGTCCCGGCGGCCGGGCTGTCTCGATCCGCGAGGGCCGGGCCGAGGGCGCAGCCGGGGTTGAGCGGAGGGCTCGGGCCGGGGCTGGGCGGAGGGCTCGGGCCGGACCGGGCGGAGGGCTCAGGCGGTCTCCAGGTGGAGGGTGAAGACGCTCCCGGTCGGGGTGCCGGGGCGGTACGAGACGCGCCCGCCGTTCGCCTCGGCGAGGCTGGCGACGATGTGCAGGCCCAGGCCGTGCCCCTCGGCGGCCGAGTCGGCGGCCCGGGTGTACCGCTCGAAGAGGTGCTCGCGCAGCGACTCCGGGACGCCGGCGCCCTCGTCGTGCACGGCGATCGCCACCTCGCCGTCGCCGCCGGACACGGTCAGGTGGGTCGCCCCGCCACCGTACTTCCGGGCGTTCGTCAGGAAGTTCACGACTATCTGGCGCAGGTGCGCGGGATTGGCGAGCACCGTCGAGCCCGGCGGGCAGTCGATCGGCACCACGGTGTCGGCGGCGTCGGCGGCGTCGCGCAGTGCCGTGCTCAGCGCGACCGGCTGGCGGACCGTGGTCAGTTCGCCGGCGTCCAGTTTGCACATGGCCAGCACGTTGTGCCGCAGCTCGTCGATCCGGTGCGCCCCGGTCATGATCCGCGCCGCCACCCCGCCGAGCATCCCGGGCAGTTCCGCGTCGGTGAGCAGCTCGCCGTAGCCCATGATCGCGGTGAGCGGCGTGCCGATGTCGTGCGAGAGCATCCCCATCAGGTCGAGTTTCAGCTGGTTGGCGCGTTGCAGCTGCTCGTTGCGCTCGGCCAGGACGAGTTGCGCGGCGTCCCGTTCGCGGCGGGCCCGGTTCTGCTCGGTGATGTCCTGCACCACGCCGATCAGGTGCAGCGGGCGGCCGTCGGCGTCCCGGACCAGGCGTACCCCGGTCTGCACGTCGACCAGGTGCCCGTCGGCGTGCAGCAGGCGCTTGGTCCGCTCGTACGAGTCGCCCTCCCCGGCGAACAGCCCGGCCAGCGCCTCGGTGTCCCCGGCCCGGTCGTCGGGGTGGGTCAGCAGCACCACGCCGTATCCGCACAACTCGGCCGCCGATCGCCCGACCATCCGCGCGTACGCGTCGTTGACGTGCAGGATCGTCCCGTCCAGCCGCACCATCACCTGCCCGATCGTGGACTGGTGGAACTGCACCCGGAAACGCCGCTCGCTCTCCTGGCGGGCCTCCTCGGCACGCCGCCGCTCGGTGATGTCGGTGTTCGTCTCGATGATCTCGTAGCCGGAACCGTCGGCGGCCGGGCGTCGCACGTGCCGGCTGAGCGCCACGAGGACCCGGCCGTCGGCCCGCCGGTGCACGAGTTCGCCCTGCCAGGCGCCGGTCTCCTCGAGGGCCCGCTCGACCTCCGGCAGCCGGGCGGGGAAGACGGTGGCGAGCAGCCGGTGGATGTTGCGGCCGACGGCGGCGGTGGCCGGCCAGCCGTACATCTGCTCGGCGCCCTGGTTCCAGAACCGGATGGTCCCGTCCGGGTCGCGCACGATGACGGCCGCCGGCGCCGCGTCGATCAGCTCGGCCTGCCGGCGCAGCTGCTCCTCGGCGGCCCGCCGGGCACTGATGTCGTGCAGGAACGCGTGGAACACCGGCCGCCCGCCGCCCACGTTGGTGGCCTGCAGGGTGAACTCGACGGGGAAGACCCGGCCGCTCCGGTCCACGGCTGTCACCTCCAGCCGCTGCCCGGCCAGCGCCGACCGCCCGGTGTCGCGTACCCGGTCCAGGCCGCGCCGGTGCGCCTCACGGTGCTGCTCGGGCACGATCAGCTTGCTCAGGTCCATGCCGAGCGCCTCGTCCCGGGCCCAGCCGAAGAGTCGTTCGGCGGCCGGGTTCCACTCCGTGACCAGGCCGTCCGCGTCGATCGACACGTAGGCGTCCTGCGACACCTCGAGGATCCGCCGGACCAGCGCGGACCCCTGCTCGGCGTGCTGCGCCGCCCGCGCCAGCTCGATCTCGGACGCGACGGCGGCGGCCAGGTCCTCCAGGACTGCCAGGTCGTCCGCCGACCAGGCGTGCGGCACACTGTCGATCGCGCAGAACGCGCCGAGCGTCTGCCCGTCCACCCGGATCGGCATCCCGGCGTAGGCGACCGCCCCCATCTCGTCGATCGCCCGGTTGTCCCACAGCAGCGGGTGCTCCCGCGCGTCGGTCACCACGAGTGGCTCGTCGCCGTCCACCACGTGCTGGCAGAACGAGTGCGTCAGCGGCGTCTGCCCCAGCCGCGCCCACGGCTCCGGCAGCCCGAGCTGACTGGCGAACACCTGCCGGTCGTCGGTCACCAGCGACACCAGCGCGGTCGGCGCCGCGAGCAGCCGCGCCGCGAGCCGGGTCAGCCGGCGCAGCCCCGGCGCCTCCGGTTGCTCCAGCAGCCCGGTCGCCCGCACGGCAGCCACCCGCTCCGGCCAGTCCACCCGACGCACCATGTCCGAAAGATCGGCACCGCGAGCACCCGGTTAAGGCCGCTTCGCCAAGTCAAACCCAGATTTCGTACGCCTGGCAAAGGTCCCGTGGCCAAGCGCCCGGTGCGCCGTCCGTCCGGACCGCGAGGCACCGCCGGGCTGATGCGTCCCCGCACGGTACGACCACCCACCACCGGGTCGGTGCGAGTCGGCTGCGGCCGGCCGCCGCGCGGACCCGGCCGCGGGGGTCAGGGGACCGCGCCGAGCATCGTCAGGATGTCGGTGAACATGGTGGTGGTGGCCACCGGATCGAGGTGCTCGGCCTGCCAGCCACGGGTGCGCACGCCCTGCAGCACGCCGATCATGGTGGTCCGCACGGTGCGCAGGGTGGCCGGGGAGAGCAGCACCGCCGAGGTGCCGTCGGCGTGCGCGGCGCGGGAGGCCGCACCGAGGGCGACCAGCACCGCCGCCGACCCGTTCAGGATCTGCGCCACGTGCAGGCGGTCCCGGTCCAGGTTGAAGGCGGCGACGTGGACGGCCAGCCCCAGCCCGGCCAGCAGCCGCCCGGTCTCCTCGCCGCTGAGCACCGCCGGCATCGTCGCCGAGTCGTCCTCGACCGCCGTGGTCCCGTCACCGAACCCGGTCACCAGCTCGGCCGCCACCTCGGCCGGCACCCGCAGCTCGGCCAGCGGCGTCTCCGGGAACCGGCGGCGCAGCGCGGCCTCGACAGCGTCCCGGATCACGTAACCGGGCACCACCCGGTGCTGCTCGGTGAGGCGCCGCATGATCACCGCGACGACGTCGTCGGGGGTCATCGGCCGCTCCATGCACCTACCGTATCGGGGCTCAGGCCACGGCGGGCAGGGTCACCCGGGCAGTGGTGCCGGCCGGGCCGCTGGTCAGGGTGAGTTCACCGAGGTGTGCGGCGATCGCGGCGCGGGCGATCGTCAGGCCCAGGCCGACGCCGGGAATCGCCTGCTCGCGCGCGTGCCGGCCACGGTAGAAGCGGTCGAAGACGTAGGCCAGCTCGTCGTCCGGGATGCCGACGCCGTGGTCGGTGATCTCGACAGTGGGGCGCGGCTCGGCGGTGACCCGGACGGTGACCGGCCGGTCGGCCGGGGTGAACAGCAGCGCGTTGCGCACCACCTGTTCGATGGCGTGGGCCAGCCGGGCCAGGTCGGCGCGCACCACGATCGGCGGACCGGGCCGCACGTCGACAGGCGCGGCGCGCTGCGCGACGAGCGCCCGGCAGCCGGTCAGCGCGGCGGCCACCACGGTGTTCAGGTCGACCGGGCCGACCGGGGCGGGCAGCGGCGCGTCGGCCGGCCGGGTGCCGGACAGGATGTGGTCGACCATCGTGACCAGCCGCTGCCCGTTGCGCTGGATCGGTTCGATCAACTTCCGGTACGCGGCCAGCTCCTCGTTCTCGCTGAGCAGCTCCAGGTACCCCTGGATGCTGGTCACCGGGGTACGCAGCTCGTGCGTGATCGTGGCGACCAGGTCGTCCTCGCGCTGCGCCGCCCGGGCCAGGTGATCGCCGAGGTCGGCCAGCCGCATCCGGTTGCGGATCGCCGCCAGCTGCGTGGCGGCCTGTCCGGCGAACGTGCTGAGCGCCTCCACCTGCCGGTCGCTGACCTGCCGCGGCACGTCGTCGATCACGCACATCGCGCCGAGCACGTGCCCGTCCTCGTCGATCACCGGGGCGCCGGCGTAGAACCTGATGCTCGGTGCGTCGAGCACGTTGCGGTACCCGGAGAACAGCGGGTGCGCGGTGGCGTCCGGGACGATCAGCGGCCGCCGGGCCGGGATCACCTGGGCACAGAACGACACGTCGAGCGGGGTCTGCGCGTCGGCCAGCCCGACACGGCCGGCGAACCACTGCCGATCCCGGTCGATCAGCGAGATCGCCGCCATCGGGGTGTCGAACATGGTGGCCGCCAGCCGGGTGAGGTCGTCGAGCACCGCCGGCCGTGGCTCGTCCAGCACCCGGTAGGAGCGCAGCGCGGCGAGCCGGGCGTCGTCGTCGACCTCGTCGTTCATAGCCTGACCATCGGCGTGACATCGGCGTTCCTGAGGCTCGTCGAGCGGTCACCCGGTGAACCAGAGACGCATCCGGTCGGTGTGCCCGGACCAGGTGAGGGTGAGGTCCCAGCAGCCCGGCTCGGGGATCTTCACCGACGACGGGCCGGCGCCGTTCGGCAGCTCCTGGGTGGCGGTGCGACCGTCCAGCCGGACACCGCTGATGGTCAGCGGGGCGGCCGTCTCGACGGGCAGCCGGGACACCCAGAGGATCTTGGTGCCGTCCACCGGGTCGGCTCTCGGCGGGGCGAACAGGATCGCCATCAGGCCGCCCTCGTCGCCGAGACGGTGCGGGACCCCCGATCCGTCGGAGGAGAAGCCGTCCCGCGCCCACACCGGGAGGGCACCGGTGCTGATCCCGGCGTTGCAGTCGGCCGAGGAGACGGCGGCCCGCGCGACCACCGTCGTGGGGGCGGCCGGCGTGGCCGCGGGACCGGCACCGGTGCGGGGCGGGGCGGTGCAGGCGCCGGCGAGCAGGGTGAGCAGCGCTGCGGTGGTGCGGGCGATTGTCGTACGCAAGGGAAACCACCTCCCGCCTGGGACTGTGGCAGCCACCGGGACCGGGCGGCCACCCCGGGCGCCGGGAGGCGCGCCATCTGACTGCCGGCGGGAAACCGGGAACCGGACGGGTGCCGGCGGACGTGCCCACGCTTCGGAACGAAATCCCTGGTCAGAGCATGCGTGCAAGATCCGTGAAACCCGACAAACACGTCGGATATGCGATACAACGACCATAAGTAGGCACGCAGGAAACCGACGAAACGGGGTTACGAACGGTGGCTACCCCCACGCAGGCCGAGATCCGGGACGACGAGCAGGAACAGCGACGGCGGAGCCTGAGCACGGCGGCGGCGCGGAACCTGACGACCACCACCAAGACGGTCCCGCAGATGCAGGAGATCACGTCGCGGTGGCTGCTGCGGAAGCTGCCCTGGGTCCAGGTCTCCGGCGGCGCCTACCGGGTCAACCGCCGGATGACCTACCGGATCGGCGACGGCCGGCTCAGCTTCACCAACGTCGGGGCACAGGTCCGGGTGGTCCCGGGCGAGCTGCGCGAGCTCTCGGTGCTCAGCGAGTTCGACGACGCCGAGGTGCTGGCCGCGATGGCGGACAAGTTCGTGCAGCAGGAGTACCAGCCGGGCCAGGCGATAGTCGAGTTCGGCTCGGTGGCCGACCGGGTCTACCTGATCGCCCACGGCAAGGTGGACAAGGTCGGCGTCGGCACCTACGGCGACCCGGTCAACCTGGGCGTGCTGGCCGACGGGGAGGCGTTCGGCGAGCAGTCGCTGACCGAGGAGGGCCGGATCTGGGACTACACCGCCAAGGCGATGACGGCGGTGACGGTGCTGACCATGCCGCGGTCGGCGTTCACCGAGCTGCTCGGCCAGAGCGACAGCTTGCGGGCGCACGTCGACAGGTACCGGGCCAAGAACCGCCGGCCGCAGAACAAGCACGGCGAGGCGGCGATCGCGGTGGCGGCCGGGCACACCGGCGAGCCGCAGCTGGCCGGCACCTACGTGGACTACGAGCAGACGCCCCGGGAGTACGAGCTGAGCGTCGCGCAGACCATCCTGCGGGTGCACACCCGGGTCGCCGACCTCTACAACGAACCGATGAACCAGCTCGAGCAGCAGCTCCGGCTGACCGTCGAGGCGCTGCGCGAGCGCCAGGAGTACGAGATCGTCAACAACCGTGAGTTCGGCCTGCTGCACAGCGCCGACCTGCGGCAGCGCATACACACCCGGAGCGGGCCGCCCACCCCTGACGACCTGGACGAGCTGCTCAGCATGCGGCGGTCCACCAAGATGTTCGTGGCGCATCCGCAGGCGATCGCGGCGTTCGGGCGGGAGTGCACCAAGCGGGGGATCTACCCGCCGATGGTGGAGCAGGACGGTGGCAAGTTCCTGTCCTGGCGGGGCGTGCCGATCCTGCCCTGCGGCAAGATCCCGGTGACCGAGACGCACACCACGTCGATCCTGGCGATGCGGACCGGGGAGGCCGACCAGGGTGTGGTCGGGCTGCACCAGACCGGGATCCCGGACGAGTACCAGCCGAGCCTGTCGGTGCGGTTCATGGGGATCGACGAGCGGGCCATCATGTCCTATCTGGTCAGCGCGTACTACTCGGCGGCGGTGCTGGTGCCGGACGCGCTGGGCATCCTGGACCACGTCGAGTTGTCGCACTGATGCCGCTCGCATCCGATCTCGGCAGGGCGATCCTGCGCGACCGCGGTGGGGCACCGTCCGGCGATCTCGGGGCGGTGCTGGGCGGCGTACCGAAAATGATCGGTCTTGGGCCGAGCGGACTCGGCACCTCCGCCGCGCGCGCCTTCCTGCCGTCCGCGTCGAGGCCGTCGCTGTCCTCGTCGACACCGGGTCCGTCCTCGGTGAGGCCGCCGCTGTCCGCGTCGAGGCCGTCTCCGTCGGGGCCGTCCGCGGCGACGGTGCCGCCGCCGGGGACCGATGGGCCGCGGCTCAACTGTCCCGGCCCGCTGCGCGACGACCCGGCCCTGGGGGAGTGGGTCAACGAGGCAGTCGTCCGCTGGGCCGGCGAGGTCGGCATCTACCCGGGCCGCCTCGACACGCTGCGGTCGGCGAACTTCGGCCGCTTCATGATGCTCGCCCACCCGGCCACCAGCGATCCGGACCGGCTGCTCGCCGCGACGAAGTGCCTGGTCGCGGAGTGGGCGGCGGACGACTACTACGTGGACGAGGTGTCGCTGGGCGCGGACCCGATGGTGCTCGGTTCCCGGCTGGCCAACCTGCTCGCGGTGGTCGATCCGGTGTCGATGGTGCCGCGGTACCGGGCCGGCTACGAGGCGTACCACCGGCTCCAGCCGATCTCGGTGGCGTTCCGCAGCGCCATGGCACACCTGGCCGAGTACGCGAGCGTCGCGCAGCTGGGCCGGTTCCAGCACCAGATGGCGATCCTCTTCCTGGCCTGGACGCAGGAGGCGGACTGGCACGCGAACCGGCGCACGCCGCCGGTCTGGGAGTACCTCGTGCAGCGGCATCTCAACAGCTACCTGCCACCGATGATCCTGATCGACGTGCTGGCCGGCTACGAGCTGCCGGCGGACGAGTTCCACCACCCCGACGTGCGGCGGGCGTTCACCACGGCCGGTAACGCCGCGGTGCTGATCAACGACCTGTACTCCGGCAAGAACGAGTCCGAGAACGACCACAACCTGCCGAGCGTGCTGATGGCCGATGAGGGACTCGGCCACCGGGCGGCGGTGCTGCGGACCGTCGAGATCCACAACGAGCTGATGGACGACTTCGTCCGGCTGGCCGGGGCGCTGAGCGTGGCCGGTTCGCCTCAGTTGCGCCGGTTCCTGGCGGACACCTGGGCGTGGCTGGGCGGGAGTCGGGAGTGGCATGCCACGAGCGGCCGGTACCACTCGTCCGATTAAGGGGGAAATTTCGTGACCACTACCGCTGTCTCGCCGCTGCGTACCGACTTCGAACGCTCGGTCGCCGACTACTGGAACACCAACCGCGTGGACCCGGTCAACCTGCGTCTCGGCGAGGTCGACGGGCTCTACCACCACCACTACGGCGTCGGTGAGCCGGACTGGAGCGTGCTCGACGGCCCCGGCCAGGGCGTCATCGCCGAGCTGCACCGACTGGAGAGCGCGCAGGCCGACCTGCTGCTCGATCATCTCGGGCCAGTCCAGCCGGGCGACGCGGTGCTGGACGGCGGATCCGGGCGCGGCGGGACCAGCATCATGGCCAACGCCCGGTTCGGCTGCCGGGTCGACGGGGTGTCGATCTCGGAATACCAGGTGGACTTCGCGAACGAGCAGGCCGCCCGGCGCGGGGTCGCCGATCAGGTGCGGTTCCACTTCCGGAACATGCTGGCGTCCGGCTTCGGCGACGGTTCGCGGCGGGCCATCTGGACGAACGAGACGACGATGTACGTCGACCTGTTCGACCTCTACGCGGAGTTCGCCCGGATGCTCCGGTTCGGCGGCCGGTACGTCTGCATCACCGGCTGCGCGAACGACGTGACCGGCCGGCGCGCCAAGTCGGTCAGCCGGATCAACGAGCACTACACCTGCGACATCCATCCGCGCAGCGAGTACTTCAAGGCGCTCGCGGCGAACGGGCTGGTGCCGATCAACGTGGTCGACCTGACCGCGGCGACGATCCCGTACTGGGAGCTCCGGGCCAAGTCGGAGGTGGCCACCGGGATCGAGGAGGCTTTTCTCACGGCGTATCGGGAAGGCAGTTTTCACTACCTCCTGATCGCCGCCGACCGGGTCTGACCAGCCCGGCCGGATGTGCCGCCGCCGGGGGCTCCGCGCCCCCGGCGGCGGTCTGTCTTTCCCGGCTGTTCCTGGCCGCGCCGGCGGGGTCGTTCTCCGCTGCCCGAGGGGTTGTTTTCCGCTGTGTCCGGGTGGTTGTTTTCCGCTGTGCCCGCGGGGTACAGGAGCTGGTATGGCGTTGCCGATCGAGGACTACGCGATCATCGCGGACACCCAGACCGCCGCGCTGGTCGGCCGCAACGGGTCCATCGACTGGCTGTGCGTGCCCCGCTTCGACTCCGGGGCGATCTTCGCGGCGCTGCTCGGGTCGGCCGAGAACGGTCACTGGACTCTCTCTGCGGCCGGCGTCGTCACCACGCGGCGCCGCTATCGGGACGAGACCCTGGTGCTGGAGACCGAGTTCGAGACCGCGGACGGGGTGGCCCGGCTCATCGACTTCATGCCGCCGCGGACCGAGTCGCCCTCGGTGGTCCGGATCATCGAGGGCGTCCGGGGGCGGGTCGACTTCAGCATGGAGTTGCGGCTGCGCTTCGACTATGGGCACGTCGTCCCGTGGGTGTATCGCGAGGGCGAGGCACTGGTGGCGGTGGCCGGTCCGGATGCGGCCTGGCTGCGCACCCCCGTCGAGTTGCGCGGCGAGAACCTGACCACAAAAGCCGATTTTTCGGTACGCGCCGGTGAGCGCGTGCCGTTCGTGCTGACCTGGCGTCCCTCGCATCTGCCCCCGCCCGAGCCGCTCGACCCGGCCCACGAGCTCGGCGTCACCGAGGGTTACTGGCGCGGCTGGGTGTCCGCCTGCACCTACGAGGGCGAGTGGCGCGACGCCGTGGTCCGCTCGCTGCTCACCCTGAAGGCGCTGACCTACGCCCCGACCGGCGGCATCGTCGCGGCCGCCACCACCAGCCTGCCGGAGAAACTCGGTGGGGTCCGCAACTGGGACTACCGGTTCTGCTGGCTGCGCGATGCCACCATCACCCTGCAGGCACTGCTCTTCTCCGGCTTCCAGAGCGAGGCGATCGCCTGGCGCAAATGGCTGCTGCGGGCCATCGCCGGCAACCCCGAGGAACTGCAGATCATGTACGGCGTGGCCGGTGAGCGCCGCCTCGACGAGTACCTAGCCGACTGGCTCACCGGGTACGACGGCAACCCGGTGCGGATCGGCAACGCCGCCGCCGAGCAGTTCCAGCTCGACGTCTACGGCGAGGTGATGGACGCGCTGCACCAGGGGCGGCGGGCCGGGCTCAAGGCCGACGACCCGGCGTGGGGGTTGCAGGTCAAGCTGATGGAGTTCGTCGAGGAGCACTGGCAGGACCCGGACGAGGGCATCTGGGAGGTGCGCGGCGGCCCGAAACAGTTCACCCACTCCAAGCTGATGGCCTGGGTGGCGGCCGACCGCGCGGTCAAGGCGATCGAGGAGTTCGGCCTGCCCGGCCCGCTGGAGCGGTGGACCCGGCTGCGCTCCCGGATCTGCGACGACATCCTGGCGAACGGGTACGACCCGGTGCGCAAGACGTTCACCCAGTACTACGGCTCCGAGGAACTGGACGCCGCGATGCTGATGGTCCCGCTGGTCGGTTTCCTCCCCGCCGACGACGAGCGGGTGGCCGGCACCGTCGCCGCGATCGAGAAACACCTGCTCGTCGATGGTTTCGTGCAGCGTTACACCCAGCACCCGGACACCGACGTGGACGGTCTGCCGCCCGGCGAGGGCGCGTTCCTGGCCTGCACGTTCTGGCTGGCCGACAACTATGCCCTGATGGGCCGGCACGACGAGGCCCGCGAGACGTTCGCCCGGCTGCTGGCCCTGCGCAACGACGTCGGCCTGCTGTCCGAGGAGTACGACACGGCCGCGGGCCGGCTGGTCGGCAACTTCCCGCAGGCCTTCAGCCACGTCCCGCTGATCGACACCGCCCGCACGCTGACCAGCGCCTTGGCCCCGACCGAGGTCCGCGCCAAGGAGGGCCTCAAGTAAACCCCGCGGCTGGTCGTGGTGGTGGTCTCCCGCCCCGGGATACCACCGTGAGCGCCAGCCGTGGGTTTGGCGGCTGGTCGTAGTGGTGGTGTCCGGTCTCGGGATACCACTGTGAGCGCCAGCCGTGGGTTTGGTGGCTGGTCGTGGTGGTGGTGTCCGGTCCCGGGATACCACCGTGAGCGCCAGCCGGTGGCGGCACCGGCGAACGATAACCGACAGGTTAATCGGCGGTGCGATCTTTCGCGTTGTTCCGGGCCGCGCGCCGGACGATCGTATTCGACATGCCGGAAATCATGATCGACGTGGCGGGGACGCCGGGGAACGCCATGGCCGGGCTGGCCGGGCTGGGGCCGATCATTCCGCTGGGTCCCCCGAGCGTGCCCGGGGCGGGAGCCCGCGCGGCGGCCGGAACCACAGTGCGGTTTCGGGTTGCCGGCGAGGGCGGTGTCCGTAGCGTGTGAGGGCATGCGGGAGAGAAGACTGGGGGACCTGACGGTCTCGGCGATCGGGTTCGGCGCGATGGGGATGAGCCACGGCTACGGACCCGGACCGGACCGGGAGGCGAACATCGCGCTGTTGCGCGGCGCCGTGGAGCGAGGCGTCACGCTTTTCGACACGGCGGAGGTCTACGGGCCGTGGGTCAACGAGGAGCTGGTCGGCGAGGCGCTGGAACCGTTCCGCGGCCAGGTGGTGATCGCCACCAAGTTCGGTTTCCGGATCGACGCGGACGGACGGCAGCAACCCGGGGTGGACAGCCGGCCGGAGAACATCCGCAAGGTGGCCGAGGGTTCGCTGCGGCGGCTGCGGGTGGACGCGATCGACCTGTTCTACCAGCACCGGGTGGACCCGGACGTGCCGATCGAAGACGTCGCCGGAACGGTCCGGGACCTGATAGCGGCCGGCAAGGTCCGGCATTTCGGGATGTCCGAGGCGGCGCCCGGGACGATCCGGCGGGCGCACGCGGTGCAGCCGGTGACGGCGGTGCAGAGTGAGTACTCGCTGTGGTGGCGGCGTCCCGAGGAGGAACTGCTCGACACCCTGGCGGAACTGGGGATCGGGTTCGTTCCGTTCAGCCCGCTGGGCCGCGGCTTCCTGACCGGCAAGATCGGCGCGGACACCGTCTTCGCGGCGAACGACATGCGCAACGGGCTGCCCCGGTTCTCGGCGGCGGCGCGCGAGGCGAATCAGGCGCTGGTCGAGCTGATCGCGCGGATCGCGGCCGGGAAGGCGGCGACCCCGGCGCAGGTGGCGCTCGCCTGGCTGCTCGCGCAGCGGCAGTGGATAGTGCCGATCCCGGGCACCCGGCGCCTCGACCGGCTGGAGGAGAACCTCGGCGCGGACCGAATCGAGCTGACCGCCGCCGACCTGGCGGAGATCGAGACGGCCGCGGCCAAGATCGAGGTGCACGGGGGGCGCTACCCCGAGCAGATGGAGAGGATGACGAACCTCTAGGCGACGGCGGCGCGGCGCGGGGAGTACTCCTTCTCCTCGTACTGCTCGGTCCAGCGGCGGCTGCTCGACTCCAGCGGGTCCGACTCGTAGACGGACCGGCCGTGGAAGCGCTGCGAGTAGTCGAGCATGCCGTCGACCAGGCGGTCCACGTCCGGGGCGGGCCGCACCACCAGGCGCATGAACTGGCTGGTCATGCCGAGCTTGTTGCCGCACTCGCGGGTCATGATGCCGTGGTTGGCGACCAAGAAGTCGCGCAGTGCCACGCCGGACCACTCGGTCGGCAGCTTGACCAGGAAGAAGTTGCCCTGCGACGGGAAGACGGTGAGGCCGGGGATGCGCTGCAGCTCCCGGCCCATCGACCGGCGGTCGCGGCTGAGCAGGCGCAGGCTCTCCTCGTACTCCATCTCGTGCTGCTGGATCATGTGGACCACCTTCTCCGCGAGGGAGTTCACATTCCACTTCGGCAGCATCTTCGCGATCTTGCCGGCGATCGCCGGGTTGGCGAGCATGTAGCCGAACCGGATGCCGTGCAGGCCGAAGTTCTTGCCGAGCGACTTGAGCACCACCGTGTTCGGGCGGATCACCGCGTCCGGGCCGACCGACGGGTAACGCTCGGCATCCGAGAAGTCGATGAACGACTCGTCGATGACCACCAGGTCGAGGTCGCTGAGCTGGTCCATGAACCGGATGACGTCGCGCCGCGGCAGGTAGTTGCCGTCCGGGTTGTTGACGTTGCAGACCACCGCGACCCGGGACCGGCGCTCCCTGATGAACTCGACGTACTCCTCCAGGTCGAGCCGGAAGCCGTCGCGTTCCTGCAGCGGGAACATGTCCACCCGCTTGCCGGTCTCCAGCGGCTGGTCGGTCCACCTGCCGAAGGTCGGGATCGGGACGGCCAGACTCTCCTTGACCAGCAGGTGGTCGATCCAGGTGATCAGCTCGGTGGAGCCGTTCGCCATCGCCACCGTCTGCGGGTGCAGGTTGAGCACGCCGGCCAGCTTCCTGGTGATGGTGGCCGAGTCGCTCGGGTAGTACTTGAGGATGTTCGTCAGCTCCCGGGTGAGCTCGTCGAACATCTCCGGGGTGGGGAAATACGGGTTGCACGGGATGCAGAAGTCGACGATCTCGGCGCCCTCACCGGCCGCTCTGGCCAGGTCGAAGTAGGAGGCGCTGTGCGCTCCCTTGTGCAGGATCGCGGTGTCGATTCCGGTCCGTGCCACGGTGTCCTCCCGATGCCCTCGGTGACGTTGCCGTCCCCGAGTACGGGACTCGCAGCCCGATCGTTCACAACATCGTTGATCCTCGCGGAGCGTTAAGGCGGAGGAAAGGAACGACATGCGGGGGATCGTGCGTACCGGATTGATCGGATGTGTCGTGCTCGGCTCGGTGACCGTGGCGGACGAGGCGCGGGCGGTGCCCGGCGGCGCGGCGGCGGTCCGGACCGGATGGGAGTGGCCCGTCGCCGCGCCCGGAGCAGGGCGGCCGGTGCTTTCATCCCGGTCGGATGAGGCGGTGACGGGCGGGCCACGGCGATCCTCAGCGCCATGACCGTCGAACCTGTCAAACCCACCGTCAACGCCGGGAAACTGTGGGCCGGCGGCGGAGCCACCGCGGCGGTGGCGGCCCTGATCGCCATCGCCGGGATCCTGCTCGGGCGCGGAGTCTTCGGCGTGGACGTGCTGGCCCCCAAGGGCGAGGGCACCTGGGGTGACGCGAGCACCGGGTGGTACGCCCTCGGTGCCGCGGCCGCCGCCCTGGCCGCCACCGGCCTGGTGCACGTGCTGCTGCTGACCACCCCGCGGCCGATGCGGTTCTTCGGCTGGGTGATCACGCTGGCCACGATCTCGGCGATGCTCGCGCCGTTCGTCACCGACGCCAGCCGTGGATCACAGTTCTACACCGCGGGGCTCAACATGATCATCGGGATCGCGATCGGGTCGCTGGTGGCCGGAACGGCGCGCTCCTCGATCGCCGTGCCGGTGCGAGGTTACCGATGACCACGACGTTTCACGTGCTCACCGTCCCGGAGGCGCTGGAGGTCGAGCAGGTCGACCAGCAGCGCGGCCTGAGCGGTGCCGAGGCCACCGCCCGCCGGGCGAAGTACGGCCCGAACAAATTCGCCGAGGCCGAGCGGGAGCCGTGGTGGCGCTCGTTCGTCAGGCAGTACGCCGACCCGATGCAGATCGTGCTGCTCGCCGCCGGCCTGGGCAGCCTCTACCCGCTGAAGCAGTGGGGTACCGGCGTCATGCTGATCGCCCTGACCCTGCTCAACGCGTTCCTCGGCCTGCACCAGGAGGGCAAGGCCGCGGCCGCCATCGACGCGCTGCAGAAGATGATGATCATCAAGACCCGGGTACGCCGGGACGGCAAGCTGGTGGAGCTGGCCGCCGAGGATCTGGTGCCCGGCGACGTGGTGCAGGTCGAAGCCGGCGACGTGGTCCCGGCCGACGGGCGGCTGCTGCGCGCGGCCACCCTGAGATCGCCGAGTCCGCGCTGACCGGGGAGAGCCTGCCGGTCGCCAAGAACGTCGAACCGCTCGAGAAGGTCGACGCCGACCTGGGCGACCGGTCCGACATGGCGTACATGAACACCAACGTGACCCGGGGCTCCGGCGAGCTGCTGGTCACCGCGACCGGGATGAACACCGAGGTCGGCCGGATCTCCGGGATGCTGCAGACGGAGAAGGACGCGGACACCCCGCTCACCCGGCAGCTTGCCCGGCTGACCAACCAGATCCTCTACATCGCCGGGTTCGCGCTGCTCGCCTCGGTCGTGATCAACCTGGCCCGGGGCAACGAGTTCAACGTGGTGTTCACCGCCGCCGTCGCCTTCGCGGTCTCGGCCATCCCGACCGGGCTGCCGGCCGTCGTCACCACCATCCTGTCGCTCGGCACCCAGCTGCTCGCCAGGTCGAACGCGATAGTGAAACGGCTGCGCTCCACCGAGACGCTCGGCTCCACCTCGGCGATCAACTCGGACAAGACCGGGACGCTGACGCTGAACCAGATGACGGCCACCGAGATGGCCATCCCGGGGCGGCGCTACAAGATCTCCGGGAGCGGTTACTCCACCGAGGGCACCATCAAGCGGGTGGCCGGGGAGCCGGACACCCCGCTGGAGGAGTACCTGCTGCCGATGATCCTGGCCTCGGACGCGGTGATCTCCGACGGCGCGATGATCGGTGACCCGACCGAGGGCGCGCTCGTGGTGCTCGCGGAGAAGGGCGGCCTGGACGCCGAGGCGACCCGGGAGAAGTACCCCAGGATCGCCGAACTGCCGTTCGACGCGGCGTACAAATTGATGGCTACCTTTCACCAGGTCTCGGACAAGACGGTCCGCTGTTTCGTCAAGGGCGCCCCTGATCAGCTTCTCGCGCGCTGCGATGTGACACCCGAGCAGCGCGAACGCTACCTGGCCGAGAACGATCGGCTGGCCCGGCAGGGGCTCCGGGTGCTGGCGACCGCCCGCAAGGACATCGACGGCTTCGATCCGGCGGATGACCTGCTGGAGACGCTGACCGGTCTGGAGCCGCTCGCCCTGGTCGGCATCGTCGACCCGCCGAGGCCGCAGGCCAGGGCCGCCATCGAGCAGGCGCACGCGGCGGGCATCGAGGTCCGCATGATCACCGGTGACCACGCGATCACCGCGGCCGCCATCGCCGGCAAGCTCGGCATCCGCGGCCGGGCGATCACCGGCGCCGAGTTCGCCGCGATGAGCGACGACGAGCTGGACCGGGAACTCGACGGGATCGGCGTGATCGCCCGGGTCACCCCGGAGCACAAGGTACGCCTGGTCGAGGCGCTCCGCCGCAAGGGTCACATCGTCGCGATGACCGGCGACGGCGTGAACGACGCGCCGGCACTGAAGAAGGCCGACATCGGCATCGCGATGGGGATCACCGGCACCGAGGTGAGCAAGGAAGCCGCCGCGATGATCCTCACCGACGACGACTTCGCCACCATCGTGAAGGCCGTCGAGCTGGGCCGGGCCCTCTACGCCAACCTGAAGAAGTACATCTTCTTCCAGATGGGCGTGCTGGCCGCCATGATCGTCACGTTCCTCGCGGCGAGCATCGGCAACATCGCGGCCGGCGTGCCGTTCGTGCCGCTGCAGACCCTGTGGCTGAACTTCACCACGCAGGTCTTCCAGTCCGTCGGCCTCGGGTACGGCAACGCCGAGCCGGACATCATGCGGCGCCGGCCGCGCCGTTCCGACGAGCCGCTGCTGACCAACCGGGTGCTCGGCTGGCTGAGCCTGCTCGGCCTGTTCATGGGCGTGATCACGCTGCTGGTGATCTGGTTCGCCGAGCGGAACAGGGACGTCGGTGTCGCCCGGACCATGGGCCTGACCGCGTTCTCGCTGATGAACCTGATCTTCTCCTTCACCGTGCGCAGCGACATCCGCTCGGTCTTCAGCCTGGAGACCTTCAACGACCGGCGCTTCGTGATCACCAGCGGGATGTCGCTGGCCGCGATCGTGCTGGCCACCGAGTTCGGCCTGTTCCAGCGCATCCTGCAGACCGTCCACCTGGACCTGTGGCAGTGGGGTGTCTGCCTGGTCGCCGCGCTCACCGTGCTCGTGCCCACCGAGATTCGCAAGGCGGTGCTGCGGCGCCGGGCGGGAGGTTCGGAATGATCGCATTGATCCAGCTGGGCGATGTCGCCATCGGCGCGGTGTTCCGGGTGGGTGAGAAGAGCGCCGACAGACTGGCCGAGCTCCGGTCGCGGTTCGACAGGGAGAGCTTGCGTACGGCCGGCGAGGCCTGGGCCCGATGGACGATCCTCGCCGAGCGGGGCGCCGCGGAGCGCGAGCGTGGCGTACGCGGCGCCCAGCGGGCCGTCGACGCCGCGGTGGAGCGGCTGGCCCACTCCACCATCGTCGAACGTGTGGTGGACGCCCAGCTGAACCGGGTGCTCGGCATGCTGGAGCACGACCCGGACCGGATCCGGGCGCTGGTCCGTGGCCAGAGGGACAGCATCGTCGGCGAGGCGGTCGGCCGGGTGCGCGCCGGGGCGGCAGCCGGGGACAGTGCCGTCGACCGGTTCACCATGCGGGTGCGGCGCGGCGAGACGCCATGACCGGATACGCCGGGCTGGTCAGCCGGACCTTGGCGTACCTGATCGACACCCTTACCGTCGGGCTGCTGACCGGTGCCGGGCTGACCGCGCTGGCGGCGGTCGCGTCGGTCGTCGGCACCGAGGCGCGCAAGCTCGCCGAGATGCTGCTCTCCGGCTACCTGGTATTCCTGCCGGCCCTGCTGGCGGTGTACTGCGCGCTGTTCTGGAGCCTGGCCGGGCGCACTCCGGGGATGGCGGTGCTCGGCGTCCGGGTGGTCCGCTCCGACGGCCGCCCGGTGCGCTGGTTCGCCGCGCTGGTCCGCGGGCTGCTGCTGGCGTACTTCCCGATCGGCGCCCTGTGGCTGCTGGTCGACCGCCGCCGGCAGGGACTGCCCGACAAGGTGGCGATGACCACCGTGATCCGGGAGGGCTGAGGGGCGTACCGAAAAAGGCCGGTCACCACGAGCGCGGTGACCGGCCGGACAAACCTCAGGACCCCAGGATCTTGGCCTTCTGCACCTCGACCTCGGCGTCGCTCAGCAGACCCTGCGCCCTCAGCTCGGACAGCTGCTTGAGCTGCTCCAGCTTCACCGACATCGGATCCGGCGCCGGGGCGGCCGGCTCCGGCTCCGGCTGCTGGGCGTTGTAATCCTCCTCCTGTGCCTGCCGGGACCAGCGGCCGGCCTGCCGCCGCGACACCCGGTTGGACACCGCTGTCGCCGTGCCGGCGATCACCGCGGTGCGTGCGACTCCCCTGAGCAAACCCGGCATCGCCGATCAACTCCCGCTCGTGATGGTGGACTGTTCGGACTCGGTCTCGTCCAGTGCGGACAGCAGCTGTTGTACCGGGATCCGGCCGCCGGCGACCAGCTGCGCGCCGGCCTCCCGCAGGGTCCGGGCCAGCGGCGCGGCCCAGGTGTTCTCGTAGACCAGGACGGCCGCCGCCGCGCCCGGCGCCAGGATGTCGCCGATCTCGCGCAGGTCGTCGCCGCCGAGGATGCCGGACGCCGCGCCGTGGAACGCGCCCAGCCCGGCCACGTCCATCTCGGTGCCGTCCAGCGCCATCACCGCGCCGTCCGCCGCCTTGCGGACGAACAGCAGGTCGAGCACCCGGATGGTGTGCTGGTCCACCAGGTCCAGCAGCATCGGGAACGCCTTGCCGGTCAGGCTGCCCCGCGGGAACTCGATGCACAGGTAGTCGATCGGTCCCATCTCCTGAAGATCGGTCATCAGGCACCCACCGGCTCGAGACGGCGGTCCGCGGCGTCCGCGATCCCGGCCACCCGCTCCGGTGCCCGGCGGCGGCTGACCAGCGCCTCCAGGCCCAGCGCGATCAGCGCGCCGCCGGCCGCCGCGACCAGCGGCAGCACCACGAGGATGCCGTAGTCCGGCCGCGCCGGGCGGCCCCGGAGCACCAGATAGGCGTCCCCGGCTCGCTGCTTTGCGATCTCTCTCCTGGTCATGGATTCCCCTCAGCTCGTGATGGTCCGGGAGGTGAGCCGGCGCCACGAGGCGGGCCCACGCCGGCTCCGCCGGTGGTCCCGGCCCCGATGCGCTGGCCCCAGCGTGCTCGCCGGTCCGGGCCGGGTCCTCATCCGTCGCGGGTGAAAGCGCCGGTCGCCGGCCGGGTTCATCCCCACCGGGTGAGGCGGTGGGTGACCGATGTCGGCGACCGTCGGCGCATGCCGGCGTCCGCGCCTCGCGCGGCCCGCGCCGGCCCGAGGCCCGCAAGGGAGAGATCATGACAGGCTCCGCGAGTTCGTCACCCGCCGCGGCATCAGAGAACCCTTTCCCGGTACGCCCGGAGGACCCGCCCGTGGCAGCCGGCGGCCTGGCCGGCGACGACGCCGCGGAGCTCGAACGCCTGCGTGCCGAGGTCGCGTCGCTGCGCGCCCGGCTCGACACCCGCCCGCCGCCTCGCCGGCAGCGCACCGGCCGCCACCCGATCCGCGGCACCATCGCCGCGACACTCGTCGCCATCGCCGCGTTCTGCCTGGTCACCAGCGTGGTCGGGCTGTGGGCGGCGCGCACCACGCTGAACACCGACCGCTACGTGGCCACCGTCGCCCCGCTGCCGCAGGACCCCGCGGTCTCCACCGCCGTCGCCGAGTACGCCACCACTCAGTTGTTCGAGGTGGTCGACGTGGACGCCCGGCTGCGCGCGGTGCTGCCGCCGCAGGCCGGCTTCGTGGTCGGCCCGCTGACCGGTCAGCTGCGCGAGCAGGTCGACAAGATCGTGACGAACGTGCTGCGCAGCGACCGCTTCCAGCCGATCTGGATGGAGCTGAACCGGCGGGTGCACCAGCGGGTGATGGCGGTCCTCAACGGCACCAGCGACGTGCTCACCGCCTCCTCGGACCGGATCCAGATCGACCTGCTGCCGCTGATCAACCAGGCGATCCGGGCGGTGAGCGACCAGTTGCCCACCATGTTCGGCAAGACGATCACACTGCCCGACCTGAGCAGTGGCGAGATCCCCGCCAACCTGCGCGATCGGATCTCCGAGCAGCTCGGTGTGGAGCTGCCGGCGAACTTCGCCCAGTTCACCGTCTACGACTCCGGGCAGCTGTACGCCGCTCAGCAGGCCGTCGTCGCCGCCAAGCGGTACCTGGCGCTGTTCGTCGCCGCCACCGTCCTGCTGGTGCTCGCCGCGTTCCTGATCTCGCCGCGCCGCCGGCGGACCACCCTGCAACTGGGGCTGTGGCTGGTCGTCGCGGCGGTGACGATCACCGCGATCCTGCGGGCGGTACGCCGGGAGATCCTCGAACAGGTACCCGGCGGTGTCTACCGCGACGGCGTGGACGCCGCGATGACCAGCGTGTTCGGCCTGCTCCGGGACCGGGGCACGCAGATCATCGTGATCGGCGTGGTGCTCGCCGTGCTGGCCTACCTGGTCGGGCCGGGCCGCTTCCCGCGGTGGCTGCGCGCCCAGCTGGCCCGGGCCGGCCGGGCGACCGGCCGCGGCGTGCGTTCCGGTTCCGCGGTGCTGGCCGCCCGCGGCCCCGGCTGGATCGCCGCACACCTCGACCCGGTCCGGATCGCCGGCGTGGTGGTCGCCGCGATCCTCGCCCTGATCCTGTCCTCCTGGACGTCCCTGCTGGTGATCCTGATCCTGCTGGCCGCCTACGAGGTGGCCGTCACGGTGATCGGCCGGCGCGAGCCGGAGCCGCTCGCCGCCGAGCCGCAGCCGGGCACCTGACCGGCACGACAGCGACCCCGGGTGCCGCCGGCGCCCGGGGTCGCTGTCGTGTGGTCAGGACTTGGTGGCCGCTTTGAAGGCGGCGTGGTCGCGTTCGGTCTGGGTGGCGTAGGACTCGGCGAAGTCGGCCAGGGCGCGTTCGAAGCGGTCACCGCGGCCCAGGTAGGCCGCGATCGCGATGCGGTCGCCGCTGCGGGCGTGTGCGCGGGCCAGGATCCAGGAGCACAGTTCGGCGTACGCCCGCAGGCCCTCCGGGTTCATCTCCTCGGTGGTCACCGACCCCTTCCAGTCGCGCAGCTGGCGGACGTAGAAGTCGCGGGTCTGCCCGTCGAAGCCGACGGCCCGGTCCCAGCCCAGGAAGATGTCGCTGCTGGCCTGCATGAGCCGCTGCCCGGCGACCACCCGGTGGCCCTCGCCCAGCGGATCCGGGGTGTCCGGGCCGAGCACCGACCGGTTGGCCTCCTTGACCTGCAGGAGCAGCGGATCGGTGTCGTCACGGCCGGTCAACAGGACGATCCAGCAGCGGGTGCCGACACTGCCCACACCGACCACCTTGCGGGCCAGGTCGACGAAGCGGTACGCGTCGAACAGGTGCCGCCGGTCCTCGGCGAGCGTCTCCCGGTACTCGGCCAGCAGCCCGCGGATCTGCTCCTCCAGCTCGACCCGTTCCACCTCGGGCAGCAGATCGGCCGCCGGGACCAGCAGCGGCGGGTCGGCCACGATCCGCCGCCGGCCGCCGACCACCTCGGTCAGCTTCCGGTACGCCTGCAGGCTGGTCCGGGCCCGTGCCTTGGCGCCGGCCGCGGCCACCTTGCGGCGGCGTTCCTTGTCCAGCCGCGCCATGACGTCGTCCACGTCGGCGTGGGCGTACCAGACGTCCAGCTCGCCGAGTTTCCTGAAGCCGGCCATCGCCTCCCGGTAGCGCCGGCCGGCGGCCCGCAGGATCCAGGCCCGGTCCCGGCGGCCGAAGTCGTTGGCCCGGGCGGCCAGCGCGACACTGACCAGCAGCCGCTTCACGTCCCACTCGAAGGGGCCGGGGAACGTCTCGTCGAAGTCGTTGAGGTCGAACACCAGCCGCCGCTCCGGCGAGGCGAACAGCCCGAAGTTGTACAGGTGGGCGTCCCCGCAGAGCTGGGCGGTCAGGCCCGAGTGCGGCTGCGCGGCGAGGTCGGCGGCCAGTACGGCGGCCGCCCCGCGGTAGAACGCCAGCGGCGAGGCCCGCATCCGCTTGTGACGCAGGTCGAGCAGTTCGGGCAGCCGGTTCGCCTCCTGGGCGAAGAGCAGGTCCACCGGATCCGGGCGGTCGGCGGCGGGCTGGAACGAGCCGTGCCGGTCGAGCGGGGTACGTTCCCGGGCCGCCCGGCCGGCTTCGGCACGGGCCCGCGGACCGGCGAGCACGGTGCTCATGGCCGGTGGTCGCCGAAGGTCTCGAGCAGCTCGTCGCGTTCCTCGTCGGTGAGGTTGGTGGCGACCAGCTTCATGCCCATCCCGTGGAACCGCTCGCCCAGCCGGTCCAGATTGCCCTCCTCGGTGACCAGGAACAGCGCCGAGGTCCCCTCGGTGACCTCCAGCCGGATCCGCTCCAGCGTCTCGCGGTCGATCCCAGTCCCCTCGGTGGCCTTGGCCAGCGCACCCACCCCGGCGCCGACCACGCCGCCGATCACCGGGATGAAGAACAGGCTGCCCAGCACCACACCCCAGAACGCGCCCCAGCCGGTGCCGCGCCGGGTGCGGTCGTGCGCGTGGTGGGTGTCCGGCTTGCTCGCGCCCTGCGGCCAGGTCACTATCGCGTGGTCGACGATCTTCACCAGATCGTCGGCGGCCGCGTACTTGACGGCGTCGAACGCGTGCTCGGCGCCCTTCGGATCGTCGTACTTCCATACCGTGAAGGTCGTCATGCCGTCATGGTCGCGGTGCGGGTGCGGCCGGAGCCTCATCCTGTGCGGGGGAATCGGCGAGCAGGACGTTCATCCACCGCGTGCTCGGGTCGATGTCCACCAGCAGGCCCTTGGCGAGCAGGGTCAGCGGGATGGCCAGCAGCGCGCCGAGCCCGCCCAGCACCCAGGCCCAGAAGATCAGCGCCAGGAACGAGATGGTGGTCGACAACCCGACCGCGTCGCCCACCACCTTGGGCTGGATCACCGACTGGATGATGAAGTTGACCAGGCAGTACAGCACGATCACGGTGATCATCAGCTGCGGGCCGCCCTGCAGCAGGCCGAGCAGCGCCGGCGGGATCACGCCGATCACGAAGCCGATGTTCGGGATGTAGTTGGTGATGAACGACAGCAGGCCCCACAGCAGAGGCAGCGGCACGCCGAGCGCCCACAGCAGCAGCGTGTCGAAGACCGCCACGATCAGCCCGAACACCGTGCAGACCACCAGGTAGCGGCGGGTGCCCCCGGCGAACGAGCGGAGCGCGGCGACGACCTGCGGCCGTTCGCCCACCACGATGCGCAGCCGGGCCGGGAACTCCACCGCGTCCAGGCACATGAACAGCAGCACCGCGGCCAGGAACAGGGTGTTCGACAGCACCGCGGCCAGCCCGCCGAACAGCCAGCCGATCGCGTGCAGCACCGACTCCGGGTTGGCCGCGCCCACCGCGGTGCGCGCCTGCTCGGTGCTCACGCCCAGCGAGCCGAGGCCGTTCACGATGGCGTCGCGCAGGTCACTGAACTGCTGGGCGTACGTCGGCATCAGGTCGATCAGCTCGGTGACCGACACCGCCAGGGCGGCGCCCAGCGCGACCAGGATCGCGTAGATCACCAGCACCGTGGCGAGCGCGGCCAGCCAGCCCGGCACCCGGCGGCGGCGCAGCCACCCGGTCAGCGGACTGACCGTGACCACCAGCATCAGGCCCAGGAAGACCGGGCCGATCAGGTCGGACACCCAGCGCAGCCCGGCCACCACGACCACCAGGCAGGCGCAGCCGAGCAGCACCAGCGCCCCGCGGGGCAGCATCGCGGGTGGCACCGGCACCGTCTGGTTGCGGCGGTGCCCCGGACGGACCACCGGCCGGTTCATGCCCCGGCCCGGCCGGGCGTCGGGCGTGGACCTCACGGCCGTGTCTCGCCCAGCGAGGTCAGGCAGACCACCTGGACGCCGGACTTGTCCAGGCGGGTGAGCAGTCGTTCCAGGTCGTCGTCGGAGAGCCGGCCGCGGATCGTGCTCTGCCGGGGGATGGGCCGGACCCGCAACTCACCGAGAGTCCTGCGGAGCAGCGGGCCGAGGAAACCGCGCACCCGGATCTCGTATCGCTCCTGCATGACCTGCTCCCCTCGGGCGGCAAAAGATGTCCCTCGACACTCGCGGTCCTCGCCGTACCGGTGCATCGCCCACCGGGGATGAACAACCCGGCGGCGAACGGCGAACCGGGAGAAGTCATCCGTCCGGAATGAGGATCGGCGCCGCGCGCCGTGGCTGACTGGGCATCACGCCGCCGGGCCGCGCCGCGGTGGCGACACGATGCGGAAGGAGCACGACATGTCAACACTGGTCGCCATCGGCTATCCCGACGAGACCACGGCGACAGCGGCGTCGTTGGAGGCCGACCGGCTAGCCAAGGATCTGATCATCCAGCCGGACGCGATCGCCGTGATCATCCGGGACCGCGAGGGCAAGTACCACGTCACCACCAACCACCACGCGGTGGGCGGCGGGGCCACGTGGGGGATGTTCTGGGGCCTGCTGTTCGGCATGCTCTTCTTCATCCCGGTGCTGGGCATGGCGGTCGGCGCCGGCCTCGGCGCGCTCACCGGCAAGATCGCCAAGAACGCGATCAACAAGGAGTTCCAGGAGCGGATCCGGGAGGAGCTGCAGCCGGGCACGTCGGCGCTGTTCCTGGTCGTCGAGTCGGTGACGCCGGACAAGGCGGTCGAGGCACTGAGTAAGTTCGGCGGCACGGTGCTGAAGTCCTCGCTGCCGAAGGAGACCGAGGAAGAGCTGCAGGACGCGCTGCACGGCGGCGGCGCCGGCAAGTAGGGTCCGGACCATGGAGAGTGGACGCCGCCCGGCCTGGCTGGGCGGCGTTTTCCGGGTCAGCGCCGAGCATCCGGGCCGGGACCTGGTGGCCGGGCTGGTGCTGACCACGCTGCTGGTGCCGCAGGGGATGGCGTACGCGGAGCTGGCCGGCCTGCCGGCCATCACCGGGCTCTACACCAGCATCCTGTGCCTGGTGGCGTACGCCCTGATCGGCCCCTCCAAGGTGCTGGTCCTCGGGCCGGACTCGTCGCTCGGGCCGATGATCGCCGCGGTGATCGTGCCGATCGTGGCCGCCTCCGGTGCCGATCCGGTGGCGCTGGCGTCGATGCTGGCGCTGATGGTCGGCGTGATGATGACCGTGGCGGCGGTCGCCAAGCTGGGCTTCGTCGCCGACCTGCTGGCCCACCCCACCCAGCTGGGCTACATGAACGGACTGGCCCTGACCATCCTGATCGGTCAGCTGCCGAAGCTGTTCGGGTTCTCGGTGGACGCCGACGGGCTGTTCGCGGAGGCGGGCGGCTTCGTCAGCGGGGTGGTGAACGGCGAGACGGTGCCGGCCGCGGTCACCCTGGGCGCCGGCGGGCTGCTGCTCATCCTGCTCCTGCGGCGCTACCTGCCGAAGGTGCCGGGCATCCTGGTCGTCGTGGTGGCCTCGATCGCCGCGGTGTCGCTGCTGGACCTCGACGTGGACGTGGTGGGCGCGCTGCCGCGCGGCTTCCCGCCGTTCACGCTGCCGCACGCGAGCTGGCACGACCTGGGTCTGCTGGCGGCCGGCGCGCTCGGCATCACCCTGGTCTCGGTGACCGACACCATCTCCACCGCGTCCGCCTTCGCCGCCCGCACCGACCAGGAGGTGCAGGGCAACCGGGAGATGCTCGGGATCGGCGCGGCCAACCTGAGCGCCGCCTTCTTCCAGGGCTTCCCGGTCAGCACCAGCGGCTCGCGGACCGCCGTGGCCTTCCAGGCCGGCGCCCGCAGCCAGCTCACCGGCCTGGTCGGCGCCGCCGCGATCACCCTGCTGCTGGTCCTCGCGCCCGGCCTGCTGAAGAACCTGCCGCAGCCGATCCTGGCCGCCGTGGTGATCGCCGCCTCGCTGTCGCTGGCCGACCTGCCGGGGATGCGCCGGTTGTGGAGGCAGCGCCGGGTCGAGTTCGCCCTCGCCGCGGCGGCCTTCTTGGGCGTCGCCCTGCTCGGCGTGCTGCCCGGCATCGCCGTCGCTGTCGGCCTGTCGGTGCTCAACGTGTTCCGCCGCCTGTGGTGGCCGTACCGGACCGTGCTGGGCCGGCCGGCCGGCGTGAACGGGTATCACGACGTGCGGTCCTTCCCGGACGCCGTGCGGGAGCCCGGGATGGTGATCTTCCGGTTCGACGCGCCGCTGATCTTCGCGAACGCGCGCACGTTCCGTGAGGAGGTCCGGGCCGCCGTCCGCGCCGAGCCGAAACCGCGGTACGTCGTGGTGGCCGCCGAGCCGATCACCGACGTCGACACCACCGCCGCGGACATGCTCGAGGAGCTCGACGAGGAACTGAACGAGGCCGGGATCTCACTGGTCTTCGCGGAGATGAAGTCACCGGTGCGGGAGAAGATCGACAGGTACAAGCTGACCCGGACGATCGATCCGGCGCACTTCTTCCCGACCGTCGAGGACGCGGTTTCAGCCCTGCGGGAGGATGCCCGCTGACCCGGCACCGCACAGCGTGACGGTATGAACGCAAGCGAGAACGCCGAGCAGCGACGCCTTCGGGACGCCGACACCGCCGCCGTGGACTGGCGGCACTGGGGGCCGTACCTCAGCGAACGGCAGTGGGGGACGGTCCGGGAGGACTACAGCCCGGGCGGGGACGCCTGGAACTACCTGACCCACGACCAGGCGCGATCCCGGGCGTACCGGTGGGGTGAGGACGGGATCGGCGGGTTCAGCGACGACCGGCAGCAGCTGTGCCTGGCGGTGGCGTTGTGGAACGGGCGCGATCCGATCCTCAAGGAACGGTTCTTCGGGTTGACCAACGCCGAGGGCAACCACGGCGAGGACGTCAAGGAGTACTACTTCTACGTCGACGGGACGCCGACGCACTCCTACATGCGGATGGTCTACAAGTACCCGCACCGGGAGTTCCCCTACAACGACCTGGTCGCCACCAACCGGGCGCGCGGGCGGGACGAGTTCGAGTACGAGCTGGTGGACACCGGGATCTTCGCCGAGGAGCGGTACTTCGACGTGGAGATCGAGTACGCCAAGGCCGGCCCGGAGGAGATCCTCACCCGGATCACCGTGCACAACCGCGGTCCGGAGCCGGCCGAGCTGCACGTGCTGCCGACCGTCTGGTTCCGCGCCACCGGCGGCCGGGGCCGGCTGGTCGCCGGCGAGGACGCGTCGGTGCAGGCCGACCACGAGCAGCTCGGCACCCGCTACTGGAGCTGCCTGGGCCAGCACTCCCTGCTGTTCACCGAGAACGCGGACGGGCGCAAGGACGCGTTCCACCGCTACCTGATCCAGGGCGAGAAGGAGGCGGTGAACACCGAGCCGGCCGGGACCAAGGCCGCGGCGGTGGTCACCGTGACGCTGCCGGCCGGCGGGACCTCCCGCGTACGCAGCATGCTGAGTGACCAACCGCGCACCGTGACCGAGGCGGAGTTCGACGCGGTCGTCGAGGCACGCCGCGCCGAGGCCGACCAGTTCTACGCCGCCCTGTTCGCGCCGGCGCTGAGCGAGCCGGAACGCCAGGTGGCCCGCCAGGCACTGGCCGGGATGCTGTGGAGCAAGCAGTACTTCGGCTACGACGTGGAACGCTGGCTGAAGGAGCACGGCAGGGACCCGCTCGGCGCGCCGGACATCCGCAACGGCGAGTGGTTCCACCTGGACGCGCACGACGTCATCTCGATGCCGGACACCTGGGAGTACCCCTGGTTCGCGGCCTGGGACCTGGCCTTCCACACCGTCGCGTTCGCCACCATCGACCTGGCGTTCGCGAAGAACCAGCTGGAACTGCTGCTCAGCCGGCGTTACCTGCACCCGAACGGGCAGATCCCGGCGTACGAGTGGAACTTCAGCGACGTCAACCCACCGGTGCACGCGTGGGCCACCTACCTGGTCTACGAGCTGGAGAAGGCGCGCACCGGCAGCGGCGACCGGGCCTGGCTGGAGCGCCAGTTCCACAAGCTGTCGAAGAACTTCACCTGGTGGGTGAACCGCAAGGACATCGACGGGCGCAACGTCTTCCAGGGCGGGTTCCTCGGCCTGGACAACATCGGGGTCTTCGACCGCAGTGCGCCGCTGCCCACCGGCGGCCACCTGGACCAGGCCGACGGGACCGCGTGGATGGCGCTGTACTGCCAGAACCTGCTCCAGATCGCGCTGGAACTGGCCACCGACGACCCGGTCTACGTGGAGGAGGCGCAGACGTACTTCGAGCACTTCGCCTGGATCGCGGCGGCGGTGAACAACGCCGGCGGCGGCGCCTCGATGTGGGACGACCAGGACGGCTTCTTCTACGACCTGCTGCGCGCGCCGGACGGGTCGGCGCAGCCGCTGCGGGTGCGGTCCATGGTCGGCCTGCTGCCGCTGGCCGCCGCCACCGTCTACGACCGGAGCGTGGTGGAACGCTATCCCGAGGTCATCGACGAGATGCGGCATTTCCTCGGGCGCAATCCCGGGGTGATGGCGACGCTGGCCGGCGGCCGGCGCGGGCAGCGACTGCTGTCGCTGTTCGACGAGGAGAAGCTGCGCCGGATCCTGGCCCGGATGCTCGACGAGGACGAGTTCCTCAGCCCGTACGGCATCCGCGCGCTGTCCCGCCACCACGCCGAGCACCCGTTCGAGTTCGACGCCGGCGGCCAGGTGTACCGGGTCACCTACCAGCCCGCCGAGTCGGACACCGGGATGTTCGGCGGCAACTCCAACTGGCGCGGCCCGATCTGGTTCCCGATGAACGCTCTGATGATCCGCGCGCTGCTCAACCTGTACGGCAGCTACGGCGACGAGTTCACGGTCGAGTGCCCGACCGGCTCCGGGGTGCGGATGACCCTGTTCGAGGTGGCCCGGGAGATCTCCGACCGGCTCACCCGGATCTTCCTGCCCGATGCCGACGGGCACCGGCCTTGCTACGGTGGCCAGGGGATGTTCGCCGGCGAGCACTGGCGGGACCTGCTGCTCTTCTCCGAGTACTTCCACGGCGACAACGGGGCGGGCATCGGGGCCGCGCACCAGACCGGCTGGACCGGCCTCGTGGCGGTCTTCCCGAACCTGTTCGCCGGGTTGACCGGTCAGGACCTGCTCGACAACGGGATGACCGGCATCTTCCAGAAAGTGCAACAGAGGGAGGAACGATGACCGGCTGGCCGCCCACCCCGGCGATCTACGAGATCGACACCTGGCCCTGGCTGACCGGCGTCGCCCGCCGGCTCGGCCGCGAGGTCACCCTGGCCGACGTCCCGGGCGAGATCTGGGACGAGGTGGCCACCCCCGGCCTGGACGGGGTGTGGCTGATGGGCGTCTGGGAGCGCAGCCCGGCCGGGCTGGCGGTGGCCCACGGCAACGAGGGGCTGCAACGGGCGTTCCGCGGCGCGCTGCCCGACCTGACGCCGCAGGACGTGGTCGGCTCGCCGTACTGCGTGCGCCGCTACCGGGTCGACGACCGGCTCGGCGGACCGGCCGGGCTCGCCGTCGCCCGCCGGGAGCTGCGCGCGCGGGGACTGCGGCTGATCCTCGACTACGTGCCGAACCACGTCGCCCCGGACCATCCGGCGGTGCTCGCCCACCCGGACTGGTTCGTGCAGGGCACCGAGGACGGGTTCGAGGCCGGCGGCCGGATCATCGCGCACGGCCGGGACCCCTACTTCCCGCCGTGGCCGGACGTGGCCCAGCTGAACGCGTTCTCCCCGGGGATGCGGGAGGCGACCCTGGCCGCCATGTCGAGCATCGCCGAGCAGTGCGACGGGATGCGCTGCGACATGGCCATGCTGCTGACCAACGAAATCTTCGCGCGCACCTGGGGGAGCTATGTGGGTCCGGCCCCGGCGGCGGAGTTCTGGCCGGAACTGATCGGCCGGCTGCGGGAGCGGCACCCCGATGTGGTGCTGATCGCCGAGGCGTACTGGGACACCGAGTGGATGCTGCAGCAGCAGGGCTTCGACTACTGCTACGACAAGCGGCTCTACGACCGGCTCGCGCACGAGGACGCCGGCTCGGTGCGCAAGCACCTCGCCGCCGGCCGGGACTATCAGGACCGTCTGATCCGGTTCCTGGAGAATCACGACGAGCCGCGGGCGGCGGCCACCTTCCCGGCCGCCCGGGAGCGGGCCGCGGCGGTGGCGATGGCCACCCTGCCGGGCGCGACGCTCTGGCACGACGGGCAGTTCGAGGGGCGGCGTACCCACCTGCCGGTGTTCCTGGCGCGCTATCCCGACGAGCCGGCCGACGCCGGGCTGCGCGACTTCCACCGGCGGCTGGTCAAGGTCGCCGGACAGGTGCGGCACGGCGAGTGGCGGCTGCTGGACACCCACGGCTGGCCGGACAACTGGACGCACCAGGATCTGCTGGCATGGTCCTGGGACCGGGCGGTGGTGGTGGTCAACTATTCCGGGCACCCGTCCCAGGCCCGGGTCGCCCTGCCCTGGCCGGACCTGTCCGGACGGGCCTGGCGGCTGACCGACCGGCTGGACGGCCGGGTGTTCGAGCGGTCCGGCAGTGAGCTGGCCGCCGACGGTCTCTATGTCGATCTGCCGCCTTGGGGATCACACGTCTTGACTCTCGAGTAACCGGACCAGGACTTTCCGTCGCGGATTATCCGATCCGGACGATGCGGAGGTCTGCCGCCGCCAGGAGTCTGAACGAGGAGATCGCGAACGGGGTCGACCTCGGAGGTAGCGGACGTGACCATCGCCCAGATCACTGACTCACCCGACATATCCGGTTCCCTACTGGCCTCGAAGTTCGCGGTGCCGGCCGCCCCGCCGTTCATGGTGGCGCGGCCGGCTCTGCTGGACCGGGTGAGTGAGGGCGTACGCGGCCCGGTCACCCTGGTCACCGGGCTGGCCGGCAGCGGCAAGACCCAACTGCTCGCCTCCTGGGTGCGGTCCCGCGCGGTGGACTGGCCGATCGCCTGGGTCACCTGTGAGAACGGCGACGAGCCGGCGGCCACCTTCTGGTCGTACGTGCTGGAGGGCCTGCGCCGGGCCGGCGTGCCGGCCCCGGAGCCGGCGGTGCCCGGTGCGGCCGCCGGCCGGCCGGTGCTGGCCCGGCTGGCCGCGGTGATCGACGAACAGCCGACCCCGGTGGTGCTGGTGCTCGACGGCGCCGCGCAGCTCCCCGGCCGGGAGTGGTCCGACGGACTGGAGTTCCTGCTGGCCCACGCCCGTGGCCTGCGGGTCGTGCTGGCCGGGCGGTGGGACCCGCCGCTGCCGCTGTACCGCTACCGGCTGGGCGGGCAGCTGCGCGAGGTGCGTACCGCCGACCTGGCGTTCACCGCCGACGAGGCGGCCCGGCTGATGGAGCTGCACGGGGTACCGGTGACCGGGACCGATCTCGCCGCGCTGCTGGAGCACACCGAGGGCTGGGCCGCCGGGATCCGGCTCTGCGCCTGCGCGATGCAGGGCAGCGCGGACGTCACCCGGATGGTCACCGCGATCTCCGGCGACGAGTCGACGATCGCCGAGTACTTCATCGGTGAGGTGCTGCGCACCCAGTCGCCGGCCATGCGCCGGTTCCTGCTGGAGACCAGCATCCTCGACACGTTCTCCGCCGAGCTGGCCGCCACGGTCACCGCGCGGCCCGACGCGGCCCGCCTGCTGGCCGTGCTGACCAGGGAGAACGCCTTCATCCAGCCGGTCGGCGAGGGTGCCGAGCTCTACCGTTACCACAGGTTGTTCGCCGAGCTGCTGCGTGCCCAGCTGTCCTGGGTGGAACCCGAGCAGGTGGTGGTGCTGCACCAGCGGGCCGCCCGCTGGCTGGCCCAGCACGGCCGGCTCACCGACGCGGTGGGTCACGCCGTCGTGGCCGGCGACTGGGGGACCGCCGCGGCCATGGTGATCGAGGACTTCGCGATCGGCCGGCTGGTCGTCGAGGGCAGCTCCGGCCGGCTCGGCGGGCTGCTGGCCGGCCTGCCCGAGCACCTGGACCTGCCCGAGGTGGTGCTGGTCCGGTCCGCGCTGGCTTGGGGGGACGGCCGCCCGGGCGAGGCCCGTGAGCTGTTCGCGCTGGCCGGCAACCTGCTGGCGATCCAGGGCAGCGACTGCGACGACGGGGTCACCCTGGCCTGCTTCCTGATGCGGTTGCTGCTGCTGGCCGGTGGCCCGGAACCGGAACAGGTGGACGAGCTGGTGCCGGTGGCGAACGCGTTCCTGGCGGTGGCCCCGGCCCGCCGGCTGGTCCGGCGGCCCGAGCTGCGGGCGGTGCTGCTGGCCGCCGAGGGCGCGGCGCGCAGCGCGTGCGGCGACGTGAGCCGGGCGGTGGCGGTGCTGGCCGAGGCCGCGGCGGCGACCCCGGCCGGGTGCGAGAGCCTCAAGGTGGACTGCCTGCGGGCGGTGGCGGTGCTGGAGGCGTACCGGGGGCGGCTGGGCCGGGCGGAGACCGCGGCACGACACGCGGGCGAGCTGGCCGGACAGTGCGGGCTGGACCGGGACCACCGGACGGCCGCCGCCGAGGTGGTGCTCGCCTGGGTGGCCCTGGAGCGGTACGACATCGAGGCCGCCGACCGGCACCTGCGCGCCGCGCAGCCCGGCGACGATCCGCTGGCGGTCGCCGCGCACGCCGTGGTCAGGTCCCGCCGCCTGCAGGTCCGGGGCGAGCTGCGGGGCGCGCTGAACGCGCTGACCCCGGTGCCGGGCGCGCCGCCCTGGCTGCGCCGGGAGATCGACCTGGGCCGGGCCCGGCTGCTGATCGGCGCCGGCCGGCTGGACGACGCGGCGGTGCTCCTCGACGGCCACCCGCATCCGCGTACCGCCGACGTGGCAGTGGTGGAGGCCGGGCTCGCGCTGGCTCGCGGCGACACGTCGCGGGCGCACGAGGTGGCCCGGACGGTCGCCGACGCCGCAGGGGTGGCGGCGCCGGTGGCCCTGGACGCCTGGCTGCTGCTGGCCATGCTGGCGGCCGGCGCCGACGACGCGGCCGGTGCCCGGGAGGCGCTGCGCCGGGCCCTGCGGGTGGCCGGACCGGAGAACGTCCGCCGCCCGGTCCACCAGGTCTGGGGCGCGCTGCGGCGGGTGCTGCGCGACGACGAGAAACTGGCGGCGCTGGGCGGCCCGGCGGCCGCGCCGGCGGTCGGTGAGCCGGTGGTGGTGGAGGCGCTCAGCAAGCGGGAACTCGACGTGCTGCGCGGGATGGCCGAGATGCTGCCCACCGAGGAGATCGCCGCCTCGATGTACGTCTCGGTGAACACCGTGAAGACGCACGTGCGCAGCATCCTGCGCAAGCTGTCCGCGTCCCGGCGCAACGAGGCGGTGCGCCGGGCCCGCGCACTGAACCTGATCTAGTCGTGCTGCCGTACCGCACCGCCGTGGGCGGCCAGCGTATAGATGATCAGCACGTCCATGCCGATCAGGATGGCGGCCCAGACCGGCTGGGCGGCGATGAACGTGAAGTGGAGCAGGGCACCGAGGAAGGCGATCAGGATGCCGATCGCCCGGCCCCAGATCCGGCCGAGGAAGACGCCACCCGCGGCCACCAGGGAGAGCAGGCCGAGCCCGACGTGCACCCAGCCCCAGACGGTGTAATCCATCTGGAGCAGCAGGCCGTCCGAGGTCACCAGATAGAAGTGCTCCTCGTAGAGGGCGACGAGGCCCTCGGTCAGCTGGAAGACGCCAAGGGTCAGCAGCAGGATCCCGGCGAAGACCACCATGCCGGCCCAGCCGGTGGACGGCGCGGCGGGCGCGTCCGAGCCGCTGGGTCGCTCACTTGCGTAGCTACTGTTCGACATGCACCCAGAAGACGACGCGGAGCCCGTTGCGCGCCTCGCGCGTCACGGGTGAAACTCGGTGTCGATCGTGCAACTTGCACATTGAAATGCGCGGTACGTGCAAATACGAGGGGTTGCTGGTCCTGCACCCGCTGTGATTGCGTGGGCGGGGTGGCCCGATCTGCCATGTACTGATCGTTACGGCTGAGGCCTTGGGGGCGGGGCGTACAGCGTGAAGCTTCAATCTCTCGTAACTGAGAGTGATGTCGGCGGGATGCCGGCCAGGGACGCTTTTCGGGGGTTGGGGGCGCCATGCGAGAGACAACGGGCCACGGCCCGCCCGCACACATAGCGACGACCCGGGTGGCTCGTCCGAGACTGCCGCAGGGGGTGATCTGGCGGACCCGCCTGGCCGAGGCGATGGACGCCGGCGCCCGCCGTGCGGTGACGCTGGTCTGCGCCGGGCCGGGGTGGGGCAAGACCGCCCTGGCCTCGGCCTGGGCCGGAGCGCGCTCGATCGGCGGGCCGATCGCCTGGCTCACCTGCGAGCCGGGGCACAACGACCCGTACGTGTTCTGGTCCGACCTGCTGCTGGCCCTGCGCACCAGCGGGGCGATCCGGCCGGACACCGCGGTCCCGGACCGGGGCCCGGTGCTCTCCATCGACGCCCCGGCGTTCCTGCGGCGGCTCGGCTCCGGGCTGGCCACGATGCCCGCGCCTGTCGTCGTGGTGCTCGACGACCTGCAGGAGATCCAGGATCCCCGGGTGCTGGACTCGCTGGGCGGCCTGATCCGGAACCCGCCGGAGCGGCTGCGCCTGGTGCTGCTCACCCGGGCCGAGCCCGACCTGCCGCTGCACCGGCTCCGGGCGGCCGGCGAGCTGACCGAGATCACCGGCCGCGATCTCGCCTTCCGGGTGGAGGAGGCGGGCGAACTGCTGGCCCTGCGCGGCCGCCGGATGCCCGTCGACCGGCTGGCCGAGCTGGTCCGCAACACCGAGGGGTGGGGTGCCGGGCTGCGGCTGGCGCTGGACGCGCCGCCCGGTGTCGGCCCGGACGAGGCGGCCGCCGACTACCTGGTCCGCGAGGTGCTGGCCGCGCAGCCCGCCCAGGTCCGCGAGTTCCTGCTCTGGACCAGCGTGCCGGACCGGATCTCCGGCGGCCTGGCCGAGTCGCTGACCGGCCGGCGCAACGGCGACCAGCTGCTGGCCGACCTGGAACGGGCCAACCTGTTCCTGGAGCGGGTGGGCACCAACGGCTGGTTCCGGTACCACCGGCAGTTCCGGGCGGTGCTGCGCCGCCGGCTCACCCAGACGCACAACGGCACGGTGTCCCGGCTGCACCTGCTCGCCGCGCAGTGGCACACCCGGGTGGGCAGCCCGCTGGCCGCGCTCAACCACGCTGCCACGGCCGGCGACTGGCAACTGGTCGCCCGGCTGGTGGTCGACTACGGGATGCCGCTGTTCGGCTCGTCCGACCGCGGTGACATCGCCGCCCTGCTGAGCCGGATCCCGGCCGAGCGGCTGACCGACAGCGCCGAGCTCGCCTTCTGCGCGGTGCTGCAGACGTACGCGCTCGGCGACCTGGCCGGGGTGGCCGGCCGGGTCGCCCAGTGCCGGGCCATGCTGGCCGGCCGCAGCGACGACGACTGCCGGGTGATCGAGCTGGCCCTGGACATCGTCGAGGGGGTCACCGTGGCCCGCTGGCGCGGTGACATGCCGCGTCTGGTGGACACGTTCACCGGCGTGCTCGCCGAGCTGGGCCGGCTGCGCTGGGACCAGGTGCCGGCGATGCCGCAGTACCGGGCGCTCGCCCTGCTCAACAAGGGCATCGGGATGCTGTGGAGCGACCAGTTCGACCACGCCGACCGCTACCTGTGGGCGGCCGCCACCGGGGCGCGGGCGGCCGGCACGCCGTTCGTCGAGATCAGCGCGTTCGGGCACCTGGCGCTGCTCAGCGTGATCCAGGGCTCGATGGTGGAGGCCAAGGAGCACGTCGCCGCGGCGATCGGGGTGGCCCGCCGGATCGACGCCGAGGACCGGCCGTCGGCCGCCGCGGCGTACCTCGCCCAGGCGGTGATCGATCAGGAGCAGGGCCGCGAGGCGGCCGCCGAGGAGGCGCTGCGGCGCGCCCTGCACGCCGCGGGCGAGCAGCCGGAGGCGGCGCTCGCCGTGCTCACCGGCGTGGTCCGGGCCTACCTGCTGATCGACCGCGGTGAGGCGAACTCGGCGCGGGCCCTGCTCTGCGGGGTGGCCGGGGAGATCCGTCCCGGCCTGGTGGCGCCGATCCTGCACCGGATCCTGGACGTGGCGCACAGCGAGATCGACCTGGCGCGCGGCAGGCCGAACGCGGTGCTCGACAGGTACGCCGACCGCACCGGCCTCTACCCGGCCGAGCAGCTCCGGGTCGCGCAGGCGTGGCAGGCGGCCGGCTCGCCGAACCGGGCCGAGGAACTGCTCGCCCGGATCCGGGAGGGCACCGACCGGCTCTCCGCCGTCTGCGCCTGGCTGCTCACCGCGCTCGCCGCCGACGCGCAGGGCCGCGGGCAGCGGGCCGCCGACGCGATGGCCCGGGCGCTGGCCGGGGCCGAACCGGAGCACATCCGGCGGCCGTTCCGCCGCTTCGACGCCGACCGGGTGCTGGTGCTGGCCGAGCGGCAGCAGTGGCTGACCGAGCCGCCCGGCCCGGCCGGCGAGGGCGTTCTCGCGGAGATCACCGGTGAGATCCCGATCGTCGGGGGCCCGGTCGCCGGGCCGCTCAGCGAGCGCGAGATCGACGTGCTGCAGTACCTGCCCACCGTGCTGACCGCCGGGGAGATCGCCGAGAACCTCGGGATCTCGGTGAACACGGTCAAGGCGCACATGCGCTCGATCTATCGCAAACTGGGCGCCGGTCGCCGCCGGGAAGCCGTGGTCACGGCTCGTCAGCTGGGACTCTTGTGAAGAACTCCCGGCTGACGATGCCACCGATGATCGCGGCGAGCAGCAGGCAGAAGGAGAGGACGTACAACCAGCCGATGTAGGTGAACGTCAGCCCGATCGTGCCGTACTTGTCGGTGCTGGACTTCAGCGCCCGGGGCAGGTAGATCGCCTCGCCGCCGCGTACCGCGATCATCAGCAGGCCGAACACGACGCCGCCGGCGAGCAGCGGGCCCCGCGGGGCCCGCCCGCCGAGCAGCAGCCAGGGCAGCAGGATCGCCAGCGAGCAGTCCGCGACGAAGGAGACCAGCAACCCGGAGACGTGCGGCGCGGGCAGCAGCGACGCCAGCCAGCCCAGCACCCTGGCGAAGAGCAGGAAGACCACCAGCACCAGCACGGTGCCGATCTGCCGGCCGGTCGCCGCGGCGCCGGCCGGCTTCTGCTCGACCGTCCACACCACCAGGTAGGAGCGGACCAGCGCCCGGCTCAGCCCGGTCGCCGACAGGATCACGATCACCGAACCGGCCAGCCCGAACGCGTTGCTGTGGCTGCCGCTGAGCGCCTCCTGCAGCAGCCGCTCGCTGTCGGCCGGCAGGTGCAGCAGCCCGGTCAGCCGCGACCGGTAATGCGGCCCGAGCACCGCCGCCAGCATGATCAATAGCGGGAAGATCGAGGTGAACGACTGCGCGGCCAGCGTCATCGACCGATCGAAGATCTGCACCCGGACCAGCTCGCCGGCGCCGTGCAGCACCAGCCGGCCGACCCGGCCACCGAGCCACAGCGCGGCACGCGGCCGCAGCCAGCGCGGGATCCGCGACTCCCATCCGGGTGGTTCCAGCATGGCGCTTCACCTCCGCTGGGGTCACTGTCCGCGAGCCGCCGCCGGGCCACCCCATCCCAAGGGAGTGAAAACCGCTTTCCGGTACGCCCACAGCACCCGCCGCCCCGTCGCCGGTCGCGAGAGGGCCGTCACGCCCCGCCGAGGGTTCCGGCTGGTGGTGGCGGTGGTTTCCCGGGCCGGGAGTGGGTCGTCACTCCCAGCCGGGTTGTGGGGGCTGGTGGTGGCGGTGGTTTTCCGGGTGGGGAGTGGGCCGTCACTCCCAGCCGGGTTGTGGGGGCTGGTGGTGGCGGTGGTTTTCCGGGTGGGGAGTGGGCCGTCACTCCCAGCCGGGTTGTGGGGGCTGGTGGTGGCGGTGGTTTTCCGGGTGGGGAGTGGGTCGCCAGGACCAGCCGGGTTCTGGGGGCTGGTGGTGGCGGTGGTTTCCCGGGCCGGGAGAGGGTCACCACGACCAGCCGGGTTGTGGGGGCTGGTGGTGGCGGTGGTTTCCCGGGTCGGGAGAGGACTGTGACGACCAGCCGGGGGTTCCGGCTGGTGGTGACGGTGCTGGCCGGGCTCGGGCGGGAGCGGCCGGGCGGTGCGGGTGGGTCGTTCATCCCGCCGGAGGGATGCTGGACCGTCGGCGGGCCGGGACGCTGGGGCGATGCGGGTCAGGGAGCCTCTCGTCACGGTCGCGCTCGGGACGGCCGTCGTCGGCGTGACGATCGCGGTGCTCCCCGGGATCAGCGCCGACGACGGGTGGTCGGTGCTGGCCGTGGCCGTCCTGGTCGGGGTGCTCGGGGCGGTGGTCCGGCCGATCATGGTGCGGCTGCTCTCCGCGCTCGGCTGGGCCGGGGTGGTGGCCGGGTGGCTGGTCTGTCAGGCGCTGCTGGTCTGGGCGGCGCTGCTGCTGGCGCCGGGGGTGCACGTGACCGAGTTCTGGGCCGCGTTCGTGGCGGCCTGGCTCGGCGCGGCCCTGATGAGTGTGGGGCTCTGGGTGGTCACGGCGGGACAGGACGGCGCGGTCACCCAGCATCTGCTCCGGGTCAACCGGCGGTTCCGCGAGGAGGTGTCACCGACCGACGTGCCGGGTGTGCTGTTCCTGCAGATCGACGGGCTTTCCGCGCCGCTCGCCCGGTGGGCGATCGAGGCCGGCAACCTGCCCACCCTGGGGCGCTGGCTCTCCGAGGGCAGTCACGCGCTGGCCGAGTGGCACGCGCAGCTGCCGGCCACCACCCCGGCCAGCCAGGCCGGCCTGCTGCACGGGGCGAGCGCGCAGGTGCCGGCGTTCCGCTGGTACGAGAAGGAGACCGGCCGGCTGGTCGTCACCAACCACCCGCAGGACGCCGCGCTGGTGGAGAGCCGTTGCTCGGACGGGAAGGGGCTGCTCGCCGACGGCGGGGTGAGCGTCAGCAACGTGTTCTCCGGCGACGCGCCGACCTCGCTGCTGACCATGAGCACCGCGCGGCGCGGCGGCAACGGCCCGGCCCGGTACGTCAGCTCCTTCCTGCTCGACCCGTTCGGCCTGACCCGCTCGCTGGTGCTGACCGTCGGCGAGATCGTCAAGGAGCTGCACCAGGCCCGCCGGCAACGGTTGCGCCGGGTCCGCCCGCGGATGCGCCGCACCTGGTCATACGTGCTGCTGCGGGGCGCCACCAACGTGCTGCTGCGGCACCTGAACCTGGCCGTGCTGGCCGAGCAGATGATGCGCGGGGCACCGGCGGTGTACTGCGACTTCGTGGACTACGACGAGATCGCGCACCACGCCGGTCCGGCCCGGCCGGAGGCGCTGGCGTCGCTGGAGGGCATCGACGCGGCGCTGGCCACGCTGGAGGAGGTCGCGGCGGCGGCACCCCGGCCGTACCGGTTCGTGGTGCTCTCCGATCACGGGCAGAGCCAGGGCGCCACGTTCCGGCAGCGGTTCGGGATCCGGCTGGAGGACCTGGTCGCCCGGCTGACGACCACCGCTGACGTGGTGGTGCCGGAGGAGGACGAGCAGGCCGGCCGGGCGCGGAATTTGCGGGCGGGCATCGGGCGTACCGGAAAGCAGGCGCCGCGAGGGACGGCGGACCGGGCCGAGTTGGTGGTCGCGGCGTCGGGAAATCTGGCTCTGATCTATTTCGTGCAGCGACCGGGACGGGTGACCCTCGAAGAGATCGAACAGTGGCATCCGGAGTTGCTGCCCGGCCTGACGGCACACCCGGGAGTCGGCTGGGTGCTGGTTCGCTCGCAGCGCGAGGGGCCGATCGTTCTCGGTCGTGACGGGCGCCGGTGGCTTGACGACGACCACGTCATGGGCGTCGATCCGCTGCTCGGGTTCGGACCGCACGCGGCCGACGACCTGCGCCGGCACGACCGTCTCGCCCACACCGGCGACCTGGTGGTGAACAGCCTGTGGGACCCGGTCAGCCAGGAGGTGGCCGCGTTCGAGGAGCTGATCGGCTGCCACGGCGGGCTGGGCGGCCAGCAGAACCGGCCGGTGCTGATCCACCCCCGGGACTGGGCCGCGCCGGGCGTGCTGACCGGCGCCGACGAGGTCTACCGGTACCTCGGCGGCTGCCTGCGCAAGCTCACCCCGCCGGGGTGAACCACCGCACGTCACCGGCGATGACGATGGCATCAATCGATTGTGGAAGGAGCCCGCGATGTGTCGCTGGCTGGCCTACTCGGGTACCCCGATCCGGCTCGAGGAGCTGCTCTACAAACCACGGTATTCACTGATCGACCAGAGCATGCACTCCCGTCTCGGGGTGGAGACCACCAACGGCGACGGCTTCGGGGTCGGCTGGTACCCGGTGGACGGCCCGGGCGAGCCGGCGCTGTTCCGCGGCGTCGGCCCGGCCTGGAGCGACGCCAACCTGCGGGAGATCGCCCGGTCCACGCTGTCCCCGCTGTTCCTCGCGCACATCCGGGCCAGCACCGGCACCGCGGTGCAGCAGACCAACTGCCACCCGTTCCGGCACGAGAACTGGCTGTGGCTGCACAACGGCTCGATCCGGGAGTTCGGCAAGCTCAAGCGGGACCTGGTGCTGGCCGTCGACCCGCGGCTCTACCCGTCGCTGGCCGGCTCCACCGACTCCGAGGTGATGTTCCACCTGGCGCTCACCTTCGGGCTGCGGGACCGGCCGGTGGCGGCGGTGGAACGGATGGCCGGGCTGGTCGAGGCGGTGGGCCGCGCGCACAACGTGGCGAACCCGCTGCAGATGACGGTGGCCACCACCGACGGCGACCGGGTCTGGGCGTTCCGGTACTCCAGCGAGGGACACAGCCGGTCGCTGTACTACAGCACCGAGACCGCCGCGCTGCACCGGCTCTACCCGGACAACGCCCGGATCCAGCAGCTCTCCGAGGAGTCCCGGCTGGTCGTCTCCGAGCCGCTCGCCGACCTGGAGGACGCCTGGCAGCCGGTGCCCGAGTCGTCCTACGGCGTGATCCAGAAGGGTGCCGACGAGCTCGGCAGATTCGAACCGGCCGCACCCTGATCGGAGCCCCGTCATGGCCTTCCACGTGGACTCCGAGACCGGCCGGCTGCGTCAGGTGATCCTGCACCGGCCCGGCGTCGAACTCAGCCGGCTCACCCCGGACAACGTCGGGGAGCTGCTCTTCGACGGCATCCTGTGGGGCCGCCGGGCCCGTCAGGAGCACGACGCGTTCGCCGAGGTGCTGCGCGAGCGGGGTGTCCAGGTGCACTACTTCAACGAGTTGCTCGCCGACGTGCTGGACATCCCGCACGCCCGGGCCTGGGTGATCGACCGGATCATCAGCGACGACACTGTCGGGCCGACGCTGGCCGGGCCGCTGCGCCGGCTCGCCGAGCAGGCGGAGAGCGCCAAGCTCGCCGAGTACCTGATCGGCGGCGTGCTCAAGCAGGAGCTGGCCGGGTTCACCGTGAACAGCCTGCGCTGGGAGCTGATGGGCGCCGACGACTTCGTGCTCACCCCGCTGCCCAACCATCTGTTCCAGCGGGACAACTCGGCGTGGATCTACAGCGGGGTCAGCGTCAACCCGCTGGCGATGCCGGGCCGGCACCGCGAGTCGCTGCACAGCTCGGCGGTCTACCGGTTCCACCCGATGTTCGTGCTGGCCGACTTCGAGGTCTGGTACGGCGCCGACGGCCAGCCGCACCAGCCGGCCACCCTGGAGGGCGGCGACATCCACGTGCTCGGCAACGGCGCCGTGATGGTCGGGCTGGGCGAGCGGTCCACCCCGATGGGTGTGGAGAACCTGGCCCGCAACCTGTTCCAGGCCGGCGCCGCGACCAAGGTGATCGCCATCGAGCTGCCGCACTCGCGCGCGATGACGCACCTCGACACGGTGATGACCATGATCGACCGGGACACCTTCGTGATGTACCCGTACCTGGAGGGTGAGCTGCGGTCGTGGACCGTGCTGCCGGACACCGACCCGGACGGGCTCCGGGTGACGCGCAACCCGGACCTGTTCGCCACCATCGCCGAGACCCTGGGTTTCGACAAGATCCAGGTGCTGGAGACCAACGACGACCTCCGCGCCGCCCAGCGCGAGCAGTGGGACGACGGCAACAACTTCCTGGCCGTCGAGCCGGGCGTGATCATCGGGTACGAGCGGAACGTCACCACCAACACGTTCCTGCGCCGGCACGGCGTCGAGGTGATCACCATCGCCGGTGGCGAGCTGGGCCGGGTCCGGGGCGGGCCGCGCTGCATGACCTGCCCGATCGAACGCGACGCCCACTGAGAGGCCGTGCTGACCATCGCGCACCTGTCCGACCCGCACCTGGGTGCGCACGAGCCGGACGCGGTGCCGAGCCTGATCGCCGACGTGACGGCCGCCGCGCCGGCCCTTACCGTGGTCACCGGGGACTGGACGATGCGCGCCCGGCCGCGGGAGTTCGCGCTGGCCCGCGAGGTGCTCCGGGCGCTGCCGGAACCGGTGCTGACGGTCACCGGGAACCACGACCTGCCGCTGCTCAGCCCGTTGCGGCTGGCCGAGCCGTACGAACGCTATCGGGCCTGGCTCGCCAGCGACCTGGACCCGGCGGCGCGCCTGCCCGGACTGACCGCCCTCGGGCTGCAGTCGATGCCGCGGTGGCGCTGGAAGGACGGGCTGATCACGCGCGGGCACGTCGACCGGATCGCCGCTGTCTTCGGCGCGGCCGCACCCGGTGACGTCCGGCTGATCGCGCTGCACCACCCGCCGATCGGCGCCGACCTGGCCGGCCGGCGGCGGTTCCTGCGGGCGGCGCGCGCGGCGGGGGTCGAGCTGATCCTCGCCGGGCACACCCACGTGCCCGACGTGCGCCGGGTCGGCGGCATCGCGCTGGTCGTGGCGGGCACCGCGACCAGCCGCCGGACCCGGGGAATCCCGCGCTCCTGGAGCCTGATCCGGGTCGATGCCGAGGCGATCACCGTCACCGAGCGGTATTGCGTGGACCGCGGCTGGGAAACCGGCCGGATGATCACGCTGCTCAGGTCCTCGGGAAACGGATAGGAACCGGCCGTGAATGCGCTTGCCCGCCCGGGAGGCCGCCGCGGCCGGCTGCTTCGGCCTCGGCCACGCCCGTCCCCAAAGGGGTGACCGGCCGATCAGTGCAACAGGGTCTTGAGCACCACCAGTGCCGCGCCGAACGAGCCGGCCACCAGGGTGGAGACGATCCGCTCGCCGGTGGTGAGCCGGCCGTCCCCGCCGACCCGCCAGCCGGCCAGGCAGAGCAGCAGGGTGCTGACCGCCAGCGAGGCGATCTCGGCGGTGCCCAGCTGGGCACCGGTCAGGCGGGCGGCGACCAGGGTGACCAGCGGAAGCACCGAGGCGGTGACCATCTCCCAGCCGGTGGTGAGCTGGTCGCGCACGGTGTGCCAGGCGGGGCGGTGGCCCTCGTGGATGCGCTCGGCGACGATCCGCGCGTATCGTTCCGCGGCCCAGTAGACGATCAGCGTGATCAGGACGGCGAGCACGTCGCCCCAGGCGGTCAGCGCGTGGCCGGCGACCAGGACGGCCGCGCCGACGATGATGCCGTAGACGCCGGATGCCGTGGCCTCCGCGGACTCGTGGGTGAGGCGGATACGCGTACCGGTCATGGACCCAGCGTCGCCGGACCGCCCGCTCCGGGCCCTCACCCGGGCGGGGTGATTCACCCGTGGCGAATGGCGACGGCCGCGGTTCCCCACTCGGACCATGAAGACCCGGTGCGCCGATGTGCGTCGCGGACGCCGGCGTACGGGTGAAGCTCGGAACGCCGGTGAGGGCTGTGCGGAGAAGGAGCTGAAACATGATCGGGCGTCGGGTCGCGCGCCGCTTCGGCTGGGAACGCAACGTGCTGCGCCGCAGGACGGACCGGATCGAGAGTCTCATGGTGTTCGTGCTGGTCTTCTCGTTCCTGGCGGGGGCGCCGCTGCTGGCCTGGTGGGCCGGCGAGGCCAGTTACCGGCAGGATCTGCGGGCCCAGCAGTGGGAGCGGCGGCACCTCTTCCAGGTGGACGCGGTGCTGGTCGAGGGCGCCTCGACGGCCGTCGCGGGGAGCACCCGATCGGCCGGCCCGCAGACGGCGAAGGCCACCTGGACGGCGCCGGACGGCACGGCGCGCAGTGGCGTGGTGCAGACCGGCACGGACGCGAGGACCGGCACCCGCGTCCGGATCTGGGTGGACGACAGCGGGACGCCGCGGATGCCGCCGGCCGAGCGCAACCCCACGTCGCAGGCGGTGCTGGTCGGCGCCGCGGTGCTCCTGTGCCTGTGCGCCGCCCTGGTCGGGCTGCACCGGATCGGCCGCGGCGCGCTGGACAGGCACCGGGACCGGGCCTGGGGCCGGGAGTGGATGGAGGTCGGTCCGCGCTGGAGCCGGGACAGCCGGTGGGGTGGCCGCTTCTGACGCAGTCATGCGTGGGGGAGGATGCCTCCGGCCGCCGCGAGCGGCACTGTCTGCCGGGTGGAAGCGGACGACGGAGGTGGTGCCGCGATGGCGGAACAGACCAGGACCGGGCGATTCGCGCCCGCTCTCAGACGGGCGCTGATCCCGTTCGCGCTGGCGCAGTTCATCTGCAGCTTCGCCGGCTCGAACATGAACGTGATGATCAATGACATCAGCGAGGACCTGAACACCACCGTGGCCGGGGTACAGCTGGCCATCACCATCTTCCTGCTGGTGATGGCCGCCCTGATGATCCCCGGCGGCAAGCTGACCGACCGGATCGGCCGCAAGCGCTGCCTCACCGTGGGGCTGCTGATCTACGGGGTCGGCGCGCTGCTCAGCGCGGCAGCCCCGGGGCTGGGCGTCCTGATCCTGGGCAACTCGATCCTGGAGGGCATCGGCACCGCGATGCTGATCCCGCCGGTCTACATCCTCACCACGCTGCTCTTCACCGACCTGACCTCGCGGGCCCGGGCCTTCGGCATGATCAGCGCGCTGGGCGGGATCGGCGCGGCCACCGGCCCGCTGATCGGCGGCTTCATCTCGACGGCGATCAGCTGGCGGGCGGCGTTCCTGTTCCAGGCCGCGATGGTGCTGCTGATCGCGGTGCTCAGCCGCCGCTGGGTGCGGGACCCGCTGCCGGCCGACCCGACCCGGCCGACCGACCCGCTCGGCGCGGTGCTCTCCGCGCTCGGCCTGGTGCTGGTGGTCTCCGGGATCCTGGCCGCCGACGACAACGTCTGGCTGATGCTCGGCCTGTTGGTCGCCGGGGTGGCGGTGCTGGTCTGGTTCTTCGCCTCGGTGCGGGCCAAGGAACGCGCCGGGAAGGAGCCGCTGCTGGCCACCAAGCTGTTCCACAACAAGACCTCGAATCTCGGCATGATCACCCAGTCCGCGCAATGGCTGATGCTGATGGGCACGTCCTTCGTGGTGTCGGCCTATCTGCAGGTGGAGCGGGGGTTCAACGCGATCGAGACGGGCGTGGTGTTCACCGCCACCACCGTCGGCCTGCTGATCTCCTCGCTCGCCGCGGAACGTTTCGCCAGGCGCCGGGCGCAGCGCACCCTGATCGTGGCCGGCTTCCTGATCACCGTGGTCGGCGTGGTGCTGCTGCTGACCCTGGTCCTGGTCTCGAAGTCGGTGTGGATGTTCGTGCCCGGCCTGTTCGTGATCGGGTTCGGGCTGGGCGGCATGCTCACCCCGTCGGTGAACGTGGTGCAGTCCGCGTTCGGCGAGGACCTGCAGGGCGAGATCTCCGGGTTGTCCCGCAGCGTCTCGAACCTGGGATCGGCGCTGGGTGGCGCGGTGGCCGGGACCATCCTGGTGGCCGGGATCGGCTCGCAGCCGGGGACGGCGTACACCGTGGCGATGGTCGCTGTCGCGCTGGCCGGGGCTATCGGTCTGGTGGCGGCGTGGTTCCTGCCGGAGCGAACCGCTCCTGTTCCCGCTTGAGCAGCGCGACGACGCGCAGGTCGGCAGCCGTCGGCCGGGACGGGTCCAGGGCCCGGGGCCAGAGCCGGGCCCACCGGACGGCGGCCACCTCGGCGGCCAGCACCAGGGCGTTGCTCAGCAGGTAGAGCAGGGTGAAGAAGCCGGCCACGGTGGCGAACCCGCCGTAGACCGGCCCGGCCCCGCGGACCAGCCGGGGCAGCAGCGCGGCGCCCAGCTCCAGCATCAGCGTCACCGCCCCGGCACCGGCCAGGGCGGCCGGCCAGATCGCCCGCAGCGGCGCCGGCCGATCCAGCAGCAGCCGGGCGAGCAGCCACAGCACCAGGAACGCGGTGCCGAACGCGCCGGCCGCGGGCAGCAGCGCGGTGCCCACGATCCCGGCCAGCAGCACCGCCAGCGCGCCCAGGACCCGCAGGTACCGGGACAGGTAACCGGTACGGTCCCGCCACGGCACCGCCGCCAGGTGGTTGAGCGTGAAGTACGCCGACAGCACCACCCCGGCCGCGGTGTACGCCAGCCCCAGCACGCCGAGCACCCACGCCGCGCTCGACGTGGGCAGCGCGGCCACCGCGGCGTCCACATCGGCCCGCAGCGACGCCGGGACGAACCCGTCGATCACCTCGTGCCGCAGCTCCGGCCGGTTCCGCAGGGCCTCGGACACGATCGTGACGGCCAGCAGCAGCACCGGGAACAGGCCGAGGAACCCGTAGTACGTGATCAGCGCCGCCTCCCGGGGGCCGCCGTCGTCGAAGTACTTGCAGACGACGGCGTACCCGAATCCGGGCACCCGGTGCCGCCGCTGCCACTCGTCGAGCCGGCGGATCACCGGCCGTACGCGTCGGCGACCTCGCCGCCGTGCGCCGCTACCGCCCAGGCGATCAGCGTGGCCAGCACGATCCCGGTCACCGACCAGACCGGGTACACCGCCACGAACGCGAAGTCGGCCAGGGCGGCCAGCACCGCCAGCCCGATCGCCGCGACCCGCGCCCAGGTCAGGCCCCGGACCAGCCCGACGCCGGTGACCAGCGCGGCGACCCCGAGCACGAGGTGCACCCAGGCGACAGCGGTCAGCGGCACCGAGAGCAGGTGGTCGGAGCGGGTGTCGGCGAGGATCTCCGGGCGGGTCAGGGCGACCAGGCCGATGGTCAGGTGCACGGCACCGAGCAGCACCAGCAGGATGCCGCCGAACAGCACCCAAGCGACCCAGCCGCTGGCCCGGCTCTCCTCGATCTCCATGGCGTCCCGCCCCCTCAGCAGGTCGAGGCCATCGCGGTGTGCAGGCCGTCCGCACTGGTCCGGACCTCGGCGACCGAGGTGCGCACGGCGGCCAGGGTGGTCCGGTCCGGGCTGGCCTGCGCCGCCCGCAGGTCGGCGCCGAGCCGCTCGGCCGCCGCCTTCAGCGCCTCGGCCTGCGGCGCGAACTGCGCCTGGGCGTCCAGGTAGAGCTGGCTCAGCTGCTCCTTGAGCTGGGTCAGGTACGGCCGCAGCGCCTGCAGCCCGTTCTCCGAGACGTTGACGGTCTTGATGTGGCCGACGGTCACCTGCACCGCGTCCCAGCTGTCACAGACCGGCGGCGTGGCCGGCGTTGCGGACGAGTCCGAGCAGCCGGCCAGGCCGAGGACCAGCAGTACGACGACGAGGATGCGCTTCATGGCGCCAGCGTGCCGCGCCGGTCGGATCCGGGGCCTCACCCGTGCCGGATGAGGCGGGATCCGCGGCACCGAACCGAGGATCGGGGGAGAAGGCAGGACGCGAGAAGGAGCGGCACATGGCCATCGGACCCGTCCAGTTGATCGTGCTGGGTTTCCGGCACCCGGACTTCCACGGTGAGGTCGTCGCCGAGCTGGAGCGGTTGCGCCAGAGCGACACGGTGCGCGTGATCGACGCGCTCGCCGTCTACAAGGACGCCCAGGGCGACGTGGAGGTCGAGCATCTGAGCAACCTGACCAAGGAGGAGGCGGTCGAGCTGGGCAGCAAGATCGGCGCGCTGATCGGGCTCGGCATCGAGGGCGAGACCGGGATGGAGGCGGGTGCGCGGCTGGGCGCCGTCGTCGCCGAGGAGGACGGCCGGGTCGCGGTCTTCGACGACCCGCAGGCCTGGGACGTCCTCGAGGACATCCCGAACGACAGCGCCGCGGCGCTGCTCCTGATCGAGCACCACTGGGCGGTGCCACTGCGCGACGCCATCGCCCGGGCCGGCGGGTTCCGGCTGGCGGACGGGTTCATCAGCCCGCTCGACCTGATCGGGATCGGTCTGGTCAGCGCGGAGGAGGCAAAGGTTCTGCACGACCTGGAGACCTCCGGGTCCTGAGAGGAGGCTGACATGTTCGGTTCACGCAGAGTCGCCCGGCGTACCGGCCGGCGCACCGCCCGCCGGGTCGTCCGGCGCGTCGATCGCCGCCGGTAACGATCCGAGCGGTGCCTCAGCGGCGGCTGGCGAAAGCTAGCCGCCGCAGTCGCGTCCAGTCGAGGTGCGGCGGCGGGACCGGTACGCCGGGGCGCCGGCGGGGGAGCCGCACCCGGAGCGCACCGGGCCGGATCTCGCAGCGCACCGGGGTGGCCAGCATCAGCGCCTCCCCGTCCACGCCGACCGGGACCTCGGCCGGCTCGGCGTCCACGATCGCCTCGTGCGCGGTCCGTACGGTCAGCGACCGCGCGCGGCCCCGCCACCCGATCAGCCCGGCCGCGTCCAGCGCCCCGCGCACTGTCACCGCCAGCACGCCCAGTTCCCCACGATCCATGGCGGCCCGTTGCCCGGAGTCGGTCCGGTACGCGTTGTTGCTGATCAGCACGGCCTGCGGCCCGCTGACGGTGATCCCGTCCACGGTCAGCTCCAGCGGTGACGCCCCGTTCAGCGCGGACGGCAGCAGGTCCAGCGCGGTGCCGATCTTGGCGTCCCGGTACTCCGGGCTCTGCACCACCGTCGCGTAGGCGCCGAACGAGGCGTTGTTGACGAACGTCCGGTCGCCGATCCGGCCCAGGTCGATCCGCACCTCCTCGCCGTCGGTGAGCGCGTCCAGGCAGGCCGCCGGATTCTCCCGGTCCAGGCCGAGGTCCAGGGCGAAGTGGTTGCGGGTGCCCGCGGAGATCACCAGGAACGGGATGCCGTGCTCGGCGGCCACCCCGGCGACCAGGGCCTGGGTGCCGTCGCCGCCGGCCACCCCGAGCAGGTCGGCGCCGTCCCGGACGGCCTGCCGGGCCACCTCGGCGACGTCCACCGCCGGGCCGTCCAGCAGGAACACCTCGGCGCCCAGCTCGCGGGCCCGCTCGTCGAGCCGGAACCGGCCGACCTTCCCACCGCCGGAGCGCGGATTCATGATCAGGAACGGCCGGTGCGGCGCCGGGGTGTGCCGGACCGCGGGGCCGTCCGGCTCGACGGCCAGCGCGCGCCGCCCGGCGGTCATCGCGCCGGCCCAGAGTAGGCCGAACACCAGCACCACCCAGATCAGCTGGGCGCGGGCGAAGAGCACCGCCACCACCACCGGGGTGAGCACCACCACCAGCCCGGCGGCCCAGCGCAGCAGGCGACGGTGGGTGAGGAAGACCCAGGCGGCGGCCAGCGTCACCGCGCTGCCGATCGCGCCGATCAGCAACAGCGCGAGACTGCCGCGCAGGCCGGCGACCGCGAGGACCAGCACGGTGGCGGCCACGGCCGCGACGAACGCCAGGCGGGCGAGCCAGCGACGCGCACGGTTGTCGATCACCTTGGGCTCCTTTACCGGTACGTCGGGGGCGGGCTCCGCCGGGTGACCGCGGGACGGGTGCTCAGGTCGTACGAAAGCCGTTGCTGTCGCAAGCGCCCGCGGCCCGGCGGCGAACCGCTCTCCCTCTCCTCCGCACAGCGTCGCCGCAGCCTTTGCCGTCGGCCTCATACCAGCGGGATGAGGTGCACGGGCTCTCCCGGGTGGACCGTCGGCAGGGAGCCGCGGCACGGCGATCCGCGGGCAGACCAGGAGAGGAGACCGGCTGTGTCGACGTCATCAGCGGTCGGCAAGCGCTTGCGGCACCCGGCCGAGATGCCGTTCTACGTGTTCATGGTGGTGCTCAACCTGATCATCATCTGGGTGATCCTGCAGGCCGCGATCACGCTGCCCTTCCTGCCCGACCGGGTGGTCGAGTCCGGCTGGGGCACCGCGATCCGCAGCGCGTTCCTCGGGCTGCTCCTGCTGGTCCCGGCGCTGGTGGTGATCCGCGAGACGCAGCGGGCCTCGGTGCGCGGCACCGCTGTCGAGCTGAACCCGCACCAGTACGGCGACCTGTACCGGACCGCCGACGACTTCGCGCACCGGCTGGGCCTGCCCCGCCGCCCGTCGCTCTACCTGGCCAACGGGAACGGCACGCTGAACGCCTTCGCGGCGCAGGCCACCGGGCACGACTACGTGGTGCTGGCCAACGAGCTGTTCGTGAACCTGCGGCAGGACAACCGCGAGGGACTGCGGTTCATTCTCGGACACGAGATGGGCCACATCCGCCTGCACCACGTCGCGCTCTGGTACCAGCTCTCGGTCGCCTACTCGGAGCGGATCCCGGTGCTCGGCCCGACGCTGTCCCGGCTGCGGGAGTACTCCTGCGACCGGCACGGTGCCTACCTCTGCCCGTCCGGCGCGTCCGGGCTGGTGCTGCTGGCGTCCGGGCGGCACACCGAACACACCACCGATGTCGAGCAGCTGCTGCGCCAGGGCAAGGCGCTGCGCGGGTTCTGGGTGGAGCTGGCGCAGCTGCCGCAGTCGCACCCGTTCACGGTGCGCCGGATCGAGCGGCTGTTCCGGCTGGGGCTGCTGCAGCACACCCGGTCCGCCGGCTCGCCGGCCGGCTCGGAACAGTTTGCGAAATAGGGGGCGAAGTGATGCCGGATGCGACCTACCAGGTCCGGGTTTCCGGGGTGATCCCGGACGAGGTGCTCGCCGAACTACGTGACCTGACGGTGAGCGTCGAGCCGCCGGAGACCGTGTTGCACGGGAATCTGCCGGATCAGTCCGCGGTGGTCGGCCTGATCTCCCGGATACACGGGCTCGGGCTGCGACTGATCGAGGTGCGCCGTCTGCCGGCGGACGACGACCCGGCCGGATGAACCCACGATTCGGGTACGGCGTGGTCCTGCTCCTGATCGTCGGTACCTACGTGCTGGCGCTCTTCGCGGAGCGGCGCTGGCTGGTGACGGTGCTGCTGGCCGTGCAGAGCGCGACGGCGTGGCAGTCGTTGCGGGTGGCCCGGGCCCACCGCGGGCTCCGGATGACCGGGGCGGTGGTGTTCCTGCTGGCCCTGGCCGTCGCCACGGTCAACGCGGTCAGCCACGGCCGGGCGCTGACCGGGGTGGCGTTCTCCGCGGCCAGCATGCTGTACCTGCTGGCGCCGATCGCCATCGTCCGGGACCTGGCCCGCCGGGAACGGGTCGACGGGCAGACCATGCTCGGGGCGCTCGCGGCGTACCTGCTGATCGGGATGGCGTTCGGCTTCGCCTACCAGTGCGTCGCGGCGTTCCAGCCCGGCCCGCTCTTCGGCGAGCAGGGCGACGCGACGCTCGCCGACGCGCTGTTCTTCAGCTTCGTCACGGTGACCACCACCGGGTACGGCAACCTCGTCCCGGCCTCGAACCCGGGCCAGACGATCGCCGTGCTGGAGGCCCTGATCGGCCAGCTCTTCCTGGTCACCGCGGTGGCCAAGGTGGTGGAGAACTGGCGGCCCCGCAACTGGAAACGGGACTCATCCACCGGGGATGACGCGACCGAACGGGAGGTCCGGTGACGATATCGACATCCATCTTTGTCCTGGTCCTGCTCCTGGCCCTCGCCGCCGGCCGCGAACGGCGCAGACGGCGGGCCTTCGCCGAGGACGGGCCGACCTTCGAATGCCGGGTGCGGGCCGTCGGCAGGTCCCCGGCGCCCTGGCGGCGGTTGCGCCGGCGCTGGTCCCGCTGGATGTGGGCGCGCTGGTCCGGCGAGGTGCTGGTGATCCGGCGCGGGCCGGTGCTCGACCGGCGGGTCCGGCTCGCCGCCCAGGTCACCCCCAAAGGCGTCTACGTACTGCCGCTCCGCGAGGGGCCCCGGTGCGGGCGCGATCCGATAGCGGTGCGGCTGCGGACGGCCGACGGCGCGGTGATCGAGGTGGCCGCGCACGCGGCGGCCCGCACCGAGCTGGTCGGGATGTACGTGGCCGCGGCGTTCAGCGACCTCCCTCGGGCGCCGCTCCGGCGCCCCGAGAACCTGAACTGAAGGGAAACGACATGTCAGACGTGCGGGATCAGGAAGCCGACTACCTTCCGCCCTCGGCGGGACGCGAACCCACGGCATGGGTCGGCATGGTGGTCTTCGCCGGCGTCATGCTGTTGCTGATGGGCGGCTTCCAGGCGATCGAGGGCCTGGTCGCCATCTTCAAGGACGAGTACTACGTCGCCACCAACTCGGGCCTGGTGCTCACCTTCGACTACACCGTCTGGGGCTGGACCCATCTGCTGCTCGGCGTGGTAGCGGTGCTGACCGGCATCGGGGTGTTCCTCGGGCAGATGTGGGCCCGCGTGGTCGGCATCATCGTCGCCGGGGTGAGCGCTCTGGCGAACCTGATGTTCCTGCCGGCGTACCCGGTCTGGTGCACCATCATGATCGCCACCGATGTGCTGATCATCTACGCCCTGTCGGTGCACGGCCGTGAGGTCCGGTACCGCTGATCACGGTGGGCCCGGCCGCCGGCCGGGCCCCCTTTCCGGTGTCCTTTCTGGTGTGCCCGGCCGCCGTGCCGGTCGGGTGTCCTTTCTGGTGTGCCCGGCCGCCGTGCCGGTCGGGTGCCCTTTCTGGTGTGCCCGGCCGCCGTGCCGGTCGGGTGTCCTTTCTGGTGTGCCCGGCCGCCGTGCCGGTCGGGTGCCCTTCCTGGTGTGCCCGGCCGCCGTGCCGGTCGGGTGCCCTTTCTGGTGTGCTCGGTCGCATCGGCCGGGCCCCGTTCCGCCTTGAGGGGGCATGAATGGGACGAAAAGCGGGATGGCTGGCCCTGATCGCCGGGGTGCTGGCCCTGGTGCTGGGAATCGTCGCGTTCGCCTGGCCGTCGGCCACGCTGAAGGTGGTTGGCTTCCTGTTCGGACTGAATCTGCTGATCGTGGGCGTGATCCGGGTGCTGCAGTTCGTGTTCACCCCGGACGCGCCGGTCGCCGGCCGAGTGCTCGGCGTCATCTTCGGGGTGCTGGTCGGCCTGCTCGGCATCCTGTGCATGCGCAACCTGGCCGGCTCGGTGACGTTGCTGCTGGTCATCGTGGCACTGGGCTGGTTGCTGGAGGGCCTCGCGGAGATCTTCACCAGCATCGGCCACCGGGAGTCCGGTGCCGGCTGGCGAATCGGGCTCGGCGTCTTCGCGGTGCTGGCGGCGATCGCGGTGCTGGTCTGGCCGGGGCTGGGGCTGGCGACGTTCGTCTTCATCGGGGCGACGACGCTGTGCTTCGTCGGCATCGGCGGGATCATCGCGGGCATCGCCGGGCTGCGCTCCCGCGATCCGGTGACGGCATAGATCCTTCACCCCGGGTCCGCCGGGGGCTGCGGGTCGCCCGTTCCCGGGTGGCCCGTTCCCGCATGGCCCGTTCCCGTGTGGCCCACTCGGGTCGCCTGCTCCCGGGTGGCCCGTTCCTGGGTAGCTTGCTCCGGGATCGTCCGCTCCTGGGGCCTGCTCCCGAGCCTCCTCCCGGTTTGCCTGCTCCCGTCACCGGGCTGAGGCCAGCGGTCTGGCCGCTGGGCGCCCAAGCGATCGTCACCGTCTTCACTCTCCACAGCTGGTCCCCGAACCCTCGTCGTCCCCACCCTCGTCCCGCTCTCGTGGCTGGTGCTCACGGTGGTATCCCGAGCTCGGAGACCACCGTGACGGCCAGCCGGTCTGGGGTGGCTGGTGCTGGTGGTGGTGTCCCGGGCTCGGATGCCACCGTGACGGCCAGCCGGTCTGGGGTGGCTGGTGCTGGTGGTGGTGTCCCGGGCTCGGATACCACCGTGACGGCCAGCCGGTCTGGGGTGGCTGGTGCTGGTGGTGGTGTCCCGGGCTCGGATGCCACCGTGACGGCCAGCTGGTCTGGGGTGGCTGGTGCTGGTGGTGGTGTCCCGGGCTCGGATGCCACCGTGACGGCCAGCCGGTCTGGGGTGGCTGGTGCTGGTGGTGGTGTCAGCGCTCGAGAGGCCACCGTGGCGGCCAGCTGGGGGTGATCTTGACCTGCTTGGGTTCGGGCGTTGCCGGGCGTACCGGGAAAAGCGGATCGCGGCCTGGAGCGGATCGCGGACCGCGACCGGATGGGCACCCGCTCTGACCGCTTCAACGGCGGCGCGGGCCGGCGGCCGAGACCGCGACCAGCTGTGCTCCCGGCGTGGGAACCTGCCCCGACCGGTACACACCGCAACCTACCTGGGGTGACGAGCAGCGGGCGCCTGCTGACGGCGACGTGGTGCTCGACGATTTTCCGCAGGAAGAAACGCACACTCTCGTGTTGTCCACAGTCCACTCGCCGCACGCTAGAAAAATCGGCCACACTGTTCGAGGAAGGTCCCCCCTGGGTGGGCGGGCTGTGAGCGCGGCGGGCGGCTGTGGGCTGCGGCGCGGCGGGCGGCTGCGGGCTGCGAGCGGCAGTGGCGACCTGCGGGTGGTGGGCTGCGAGCCGACGTGCAGAGGCGGCTGGCACGCTGCGGACGGCAGACTACGAGCTGTGACCCGCCGGACTACCGGCGGCGTGCGGTGAGCCGGCGTGCGGAGTGCGGCCGTGCCGCAGGTGGCGCGCGGTGAGCGGCCGTGCCGCAGGTGGCGCGCGGTGAGCGGCCATGCTGCAAGGGGCGTGCTGTGAGCGGCCGCGCTGTAAGGGGCGTGCTGTCAGCGGACCAGCTGCAGGTAGCGTGCGCTGAGCGGGTGACCTGCAGCCGGAGCGCTCTGAACTGACGTCCCTATACCCAGGTGTGCTCCGCGCGGTGGGCCGTGAGCGCCCCTGCCACCGACGGCGGACCGCGGACAGCGGACTGCGAGCGCCGGCGCCGTGGACGTACCGGCAAGGGGCTGACCCCGGAACGCAGCCGACCGTGAGTGAGCCGGCGGTCCGGACCCGGAAGGGCCCGGCGCCTTCCTCCAGCCGCCGGGCCCGGTCCCACTACGCGCTATCTCGTGTACCGCTGCAGGAACAGCGCCTCGGCAAGCGCCAGCTTGGCGATCTCGGTCGGGTCGACGCTCTCGTTGGGGGCGTGGATGAGGGCGAGCGGCTCCTCCACGCCCATCAGCGCGATCTCCGCGTCCGGATAGGTGTCGGCGAAGACATTCGACAGTGGGATCGAGCCGCCCTGTCCGAGAGTGGTCATCTCCCTCCCGTACGCCTCCCGCATCGCCCCGGCCAGCGCCCGATACGCAGGTCCGCCGGTGCGTGCCTCGAACGGCTGCCCGAGCGCCTCCTTCGCCACCTCCACCCGGACCCCCCACGGGGCCGCCGCGTGCAGGTGGGCGATCAGCGCGTCCTGGGCCTTGACCGCGTCCATGCCCGGCGGTACCCGCAGGTTGAGCCGGGCCCGGGCGTGCGGCTGGATGGCAGCTGCCGAGCCGATCACCGGTGGGCAGTCCAGGCCGAGCACGGTGACCGCCGGCCGGGCCCAGATCATGTCCGAGACCGATCCGTCGCCGAGCAGGCCGACGCCGTCCAGCAGTCCGGCATCCGTCCGGAACTGCTCGGTCGGGTACGGCTCCCCGGTCCACGTCTGGTCGTGTGCCAGCCCGGCGATGGTGGTGTTGCCGTTCCGGTCGCGCAGCGTGGACAGGATTTGGATGAGCGCCGCGAGCGCGTCCGGGGCGGCCCCGCCGAACATGCCGGAGTGCAGTTCCCCGGCCAGCGCCGAGACGCTGACCACCACGTTGACCAGGCCGCGCAGTGTCACCGTGGTGGCCGGCCGGCCGACCGCCGCGTTGCCGGTGTCGCAGACCAGGATGGCGTCGGCGCGCAGCAACTCCGGATTGCGGACGACGAAGTCCTCCAGGCCACCGGTGCCCTGCTCCTCGGAACCTTCGACGATCAGTTTGAGGTTCACCGGTACGCCGGAGGCGCCGAGTGCCCGCAGCGCGGTCAGGTGCATGACGATGTTGCCCTTGCAGTCGGCGGCGCCCCGGCCGTACCAGCGCCCGTTCGACTCGGTGAGCTGGAACGGCGGGGTCCGCCAGGCGTCGTCGTTCAGCGGCGGCTGCACGTCGTAGTGCGCGTAGAGCAGGACGGTCGGGGCGTCCGGGCGGCTGCCCGGCCGGTATCCGTAGACCGCCTTGCTGCCGTCGATGGTCTCGTGCAGGCCCAGGTCGGTGAAGCCGGCCTCGGCGAACCGGTCCACCACCCAGGCCGCCGCGCGTTCGCACTCCGCCGGCGGGAACTGCCGGGGGTCGGCGACCGAACGGATCGCCACCAGTTCGGCCAGGTCGGCCCGGGCCTGTGGCATCAGGGCGTCGATCTGTTCGCGCAGGTCCATGTCAGGCGTCCTTGAGATCGGCGATGACGTCCTGGAAGGCGTCGGTGTACTGCGGGCAGTACACCTTGATGATCAGCAGCTGGCCCTGCAGGAGCTTGTTGTCCACCAGCACCGGCCGCTGTCCGGGACCGGCCGCGCCGTTGGTGAGCATCCCGTAGAGGGTGCTGCGGCGCAGGGCGTCGTCCGGGTCGGAGCAGATGGCGCCGCCGTCGTCGCCGAGCACCCGGGCGAGCTGCTCGGTGGACGGCACCCGCAGCCCGGCCGCCTGCAGTTCGGTCTGCAGCTGCTGGGCCTTGGCGGTGGCCCGCTCGGTCTCCTTCTTGCCGTGGTACCGGACCAGGCCCACCCCGGCGAGCAGCACGAAGACGATCCCGCTGACGAGATAGATCAGGAACCGCTTCTCGCTCATGCCGGTACCTCCTCCTCCGCGGTGACGGTCTTCCAGGACGGTTTGCGCGATCGGTAGAACAGGTAGGGCACCAGCAGGCCGAGTCCGAGCGCGCCGCCCGCGACGATTGCCAGGTAGGCCCAGACGCTGCCGCCGCCGAACTGTGAGGACGGGACGAAGCCGATCAGCAGGGCGGCGAGGGAGGCGGCGAAACCGACACCGCACAGCGCGGTCAGCATCGGCGCCCGGTAGCCGCGCGGGTGGTCGGGCTGGTTGCGGCGCAGGCGTACGGCGGCCACGAACATCAGCAGGTACATGATCAGGTAGACCTGCGTGGTGATCACCGAGAAGATCCAGTAGACGCTCGACACGTCCGGGATGAACGCGTAGGCCAGTGCGATCACCGTGGTGACCGCACCCTGGACCACCAGGATGTTCTGCTGCACGCCGTGCTTGTTGAGCTTCTGCAGGTACGGCGGCAGGTACCCCTCGGTGCGCGAGATCAGCAGCAGGCCGCGGGACGGGCCGGCCAGCCAGGTGAGCATGCCGCCCAGCGACGCGGCCACCAGCATGACCCCGAGGATCGGGGTGAGCCACTGCGAGTCGAACGCGGCGAACACCGCGTCGAACGCCTGCATCACGCCGGCCGTCAGGGACAGCTCGTCGGCCGGCACGACCCAGCTGATCGCCAGCGCCGGCAGGATGAAGATGAGCAGCACCAGGGCCATCGACAGGAACATCGCCCGGGGAAACTCCCGGCCCGGCTTGCGCAGCGAGGAGACGTGCACCGCGTTCATCTCCATGCCCGAGTAGGACAGGAAGTTGTTGACGATCAGCACCAGGCTGGACAGCCCGGCCCAGGCCGGCAGCAGGTTGTCGCTGGTCATCGGGGCGGCCGACTCGTTGCCCTGGCCGAGGAAGGCGATGCCGAGCACCACCAGCAGCACGCCGGGGATCAGCGTGCCGATGATCAGGCCGCCGCTGGCCAGGCCGGCGACGCCCTTGGTGCCGCGTGACGACACCCAGACACCGGCCCAGTAGCAGACCATGATGACGATCGCGGTCCACAGGCCGCTGGACGCCAGGTCCGGGTTGATGACGTAGGCCAGCGTGCTGGCCACGAAGCCGAGCAGGCTCGGGTAGTAGAAGATGGTCATCGCGAACTGGCACCAGACCGCGAGGAAGCCCATCGGTTTCGACAGGCCCTGGCTCACCCAGTTGTAGACGCCGCCGTTCCAGCCGGAGGCCAGTTCCGCCGAGACCAGGGCGGTCGGCAGCAGGAAGACGATGGCCGGCACGAGATAGAGGAAAATGCTGGCGAGGCCGTAGACCGCCATGGTCGGCGCCGGGCGCAGGCTGGCCACCGAGCTGGTGGTCATCAGCGCCAGAGCTACCCAGGAGATGTAGGACACCGCGCGCGTGGACTTCGGCGGTGAAGTCGCTTGGTTTTCCGCCTCAGCGCTCACGCTGACTCCCTTCCGATAGGTGTGATCCCGGCGGAATCATCGGCGTGGCCGGATGTGGATCGCCTCATCCCTGGAGGGCGGTTCGGGCCGAGGCGGCCGCCGTACCAGGAGGCGGCGAACGCCGACCCGCAGCCGAGCAGCTCCAGCGGGAAGAGGCCGGGGCCGACGGCGCGGTCGCCGGTACGCACCCGGATCATCACCAGCACCGCGAAGAGGAACAGCACTCCCAGGTCGGCGAGCAGGATCGGCGCGCGCGGGCGGCCGATCAGCGCGGCGAAGACGCCGCCGGCCAGCCCGGCGAGCACGTTCCAGTACGCGAGCGTGCCCACCATCGCCGGCGCGCCGGCCAGCGTGGCCAGGTCCAGCAGGGCGGCCACCAGGAAGAGGCCGAGCGGGAACATCAGCAGCACCGGCTCCACCGGGTTACGACTCCGCATGCCCCGACGGTCCGGGTCCGGCGGGGCGGGAGCGTCACCCCGTACGGATGAGCTGCGAGCGCGGCCGGCCGCCGGCCGGGCGATTCATCCGGCACGAGCGATGCCGGTCGGTGCCGTGCCCGGCGAGGCTGGCGGCATCGGACGAGGGAGGGCGCCCATGGCGGCGACGGATTCACCGGCACAGGTCAATCGCGCGGCGGGGCTCGGCGTCCTGCTCGCCGCCTGCGTGTCCGCGCTGGTGGTGAACGCCAACACGTCCGCCGTGACGATCCTGCTCCCGGCGATCGGCGAGGATGTCGGCGCCTCGGTGGACACGCTGCAGTGGGCGGTGACCGGGTACATGCTGGTCGGCGCCGCGGTGATCGTCACGTCCGGCGCGCTCGGCGACGTCTTCGGCCGGCGCCGGATCTTCCTGGGCGGCCTGGTGCTCTTCGTCCTGTCCTGCGTGCTGATCGCCCTCTCCTCGGCCGCCGCCGGGGTGATCGCCGGCCGGATGATCCAGGGCGCCGCCGGATCCACCATCCTGGCCTGCGGGATGAGCCTGCTCTCGGTGGACTCGTCGGGACCCGGCCAGATGCGGGCGATCACGCTGTGGGGTGCCGCCTCGGCGGTCGGCGGCGCGGCCGGCCCGCTGATCGGTGGCGTGCTGGTCGACTCCACCGGCTGGCAGGGGCTGTTCTGGATCGACGCGCTGATCGCGGCGCTCTGCATCCCGCTGACCTGGTTCGCGGTGCGGGAGTCGCGGGATCCGGACCGGCCCCGGCAGATCGACGTGCTCGGCACCGTGCTGGTCGCGGTGCTGCTGGTCCCGCTGGTGCTCGCGCTCAGCGAGGGCAGCGACTGGGGCTGGTTCTCCGTCCCGGTCGTCGGCTGCCTGGTCGTCGCGGCGCTCGGCGGCGCCGGTTTCGTCCACGTCGAACGCCGGGCCACCGCGCCGCTGGTCGACCTCCAACTGCTACGCAACCGGGTGCTGGTCGGCGCCGCCCTCGCGATCCTCCTGGTGGCCGGCGTGATCAACGCGTTGATGTACCTGCTCAGCCTCTACTTCCAGAACCCCAACGGGTTCGGGATGACGGCCCTCGACGCCGGTCTGGCCACGCTGCCGGCCGCGGCCGCGATGATCGCCATCACCCCGGTGATCACGCCGCTCGCGGTCAAGATCGGTCCGAGGTACGCCGTAGCGATCGGTTTCGGGCTGTCCACCGTCGGCTGTGCCGCGCTGGTGTTCGTCGAACCGTCCTGGGGCTACGGCGCCTTCGTCGTCCCGCTGATCGTCCTCTCGATCGGTCTCGCCCTGGCCAACGGCCCGGCGTCGGCCGCGTCGACGAGCGTGGTCGACGCGGACCAGATCGGCCAGGCGTCCGGCATCTCCAACATGGCCCGCTACGTGGGTGGGTCGCTCGCCGTGGCCGCCGCGGCCACCGTCTCCACCGCGGCGACCGCCGGGCGGGACACCGCCGAGGGCGCCTCGGCCGGGCTCGGCGCCGGCGCGTTGCTGCTGGCGCTGATGTCCGCCGGTGGGGTGGCATTGGTGCTGCTGCTGCGGCGGCACCGGGCCGAGCCGGCCACCGCCGTCCACCTCGCGGCCGCCGCCGCGGCGACCAGCCACACGATCCCGACCCGGCCGCGGCCGGCGACTACCGGAGGAGCTCGATGACCCCGTTCACCAGTAAGGACTACCTCCAGCGGATGGAGCGCGCGGTGGCGCAGGCGGCCGGCGCCGGGCTCACCGGGCTGCTGGTCACGCCCGGGCCCGACCTGACCTACTTCACCGGGTACCAGCCGACCGCGATCACCGAGCGGATCACCATGCTGGTGCTGGACGCCGATCACGACCCGCACCTGATCGTGCCGGTGCTGGAGCGTCCGGACGCGGCCGGCGCCCCGGTGGCGATCACCGACTGGGCGGACGGGACCGACCCGTACGCCGCGGCGGTCAGGCTGCTGGATCCGAGCGGCCGGTACGCGATCTCCGACTCGGCCTGGGCGATGCACCTGCTCGGCCTGCAGCAGGCGCTGCCCGGGTCGTCCTACACGTCGATGACCGGCAGCCTGCCGATGCTGCGGGCGGTCAAGGACGCCGACGAGGTGGATCGGCTCACGGCCGCCGGGGCCGCCGCCGACGCGGCCTACGAGCAGATCGTCTCGGTACGGTTCGAGGGCCGCACCGAACGTGAGATCGGCACCGACCTGGCCCGCCTGCTGATCGAGCACGGGCACTCCCAGGTGGACTTCACCGTGGTCGGGTCCGGTCCGAACGGCGCCAACCCGCACCACGAGATGGGTGACCGGGTGATCCAGCGCGGTGACATGGTGGTCCTCGACTTCGGCGGGCTCAAGGACTCCTACGGCTCGGACACCACCCGGACCGTGCACGTCGGGCCGCCGACCGCGGAGGAGCAGGAGATCTTCGACGTGGTCCGGCGGGCGCAGCAGGCGGCGTTCGAGGCGGTCCGGCCCGGGATCCCGTGCCAGGAGATCGACCGGATGGCGCGGCGGGTGATCGACGAGGCCGGGTACGGCGAGTTCTTCATCCACCGGACCGGGCACGGGATCGGACTGACCACGCACGAGCCGCCGTACCTGGTCGAGGGGGAGGAGCAGCCGCTCGTTCCCGGGATGTGCTTCTCCATCGAGCCGGGGATCTATCTGCCCGGGCGGCTCGGGGTGCGCATCGAGGACATCGTCACGGTCACCGAGACCGGCGGCCGCCGCCTCAACAACACCAGCCACGACCTGCGGGTGGTGGCCTGACCGGCTTCTCCTGGAGGAACGCCGCGGCCGATGGGGGTCGCCCGCGGCGTCGCGGGGCGCCGGCCGTCGTGCCGTCACCTGGCCGGCCGGCGCCCCGCCTTCCCCCCGTCCGCTTCTGTCCGGGTCTGTAGGAGTGAGGAACCGATGGAGTCTCTGCGAATCCGGCGCCCGGTCGTGGCGCTCGCGCTGACCGGCCTGCTGCTCGGTGGGCCGGCCGCGTGCGGCGGGGAGAACAAGCCGGAGGGGTTGCCGTCGAACCGCCCGTCCGTCGAGTTCTCCGCCGACCGGACCGCCCGCCCGGCGCCCACCGGCGACGAGACCACCGAGACCTCGGAACCGGAGCCGACCCGGACCCGGGAGACCCGGACCGCGGACCCGACGAAGACCACCGAGGCCACCGAGCCGACGAAGACGCGGGAGCCGACCAAGACCCCCGAACCGGCCAAGACCCAGAAGCCGACCAAGACTCAGGAACCGGCCGACACGCAGGAGCCCAGGCCCGCCGCCACATCCAGTTCCGCGGTGGCGGCCGGCACGGTGTCGGGCGAGGACGACGGCGGCGATGGCGGCGTCTGGGGCTGGCTGCTGCTGATCGCGCTGCTCACCGGTCTGGTCGGGGCGCTGCTCTACGGCCGGAACCGGAAGGTCACCGCCTGGGACGGGGAGGCTCGCGGCCTGGCCGGGGAGACCCGTACCGTCCTCGGTGTCCGCCTGCCGCCGGTGCTGACCGCCACCGGTCCCGGGCAGCGCGGCCTGGCCTGGCCGCCGGTCCGCGACGACCTGACCGCGCTGGAGGCGCGCTGGGCCGCCATCCTGCCGACCGCGCCGGATGACGAACGCTCCTCGTACGCCGGCGGGATCGGCGGCATGCTCCGCGATCTGGTGATCGCGGTGGACGCCGAGAACGAGGCGGTGGCGGCCGGCCGCGACTGGCAGATGCTGCGGCCGCGCCTGGACGCCATCCTGGCGGCGCTCACCGCGGCGCTGGAACCGGCCCCCGCGGCCGCCACCGTCCACCCGCCGCAACCCACCGCGGCGCGGACACCGGAAGCCCCGCCGCAACCCACCGCGCCGCGGACACCGCAAGCCCCGCCGCAACCCACCGCGCCGCAGGCGCCGCAAGCCCCGCCCGCGGCCACCACGGAGTACGGCGAGCCGCTCGACGCGGATCCGGACGACCCCTACGGCAGCTATCCGCCGCCCCGGCACGCAGCTCCCGGCGATGCGGGCCCGGCCCAGCCCGGCCCCTCCGGATACCCCGACCCGGATGACCCCGGAGATCGCTAGCCCGCGCGGTAGCGCCTGAAAAAGCGCTTTACGGTACGCCCGCAGTGTCCCGTCATCACGATCGTGACCAGGCAGTTCAGCGGATTCCGGCGAGTGACAGTGCCCCACCGGAATCCGCTTCCGCATGCCGTCGACATCGAGATGTGTGAATCTTTTTGGTGACGCGCCCCATATGCGTGTTCGTGCACGTCCGTCGATGTCGCGGGCGGGTGTGCCGGGCCGCGGCCTGCGACACCGTCCGTACGTGAGCGTTCACATTGGGGTGATGTCACGTTTCGTCCCGCTTACCGTTAGGGGTCTTGACAGATAACGAGCGTCGATGGGTGAATGTGTGAGTTCCTGATCGGACGAGTGAGTGACCCACCATCGTTTGCGTGTGAAGCCGTGTGGCTTTGAGGGGGCTCCATGTTCAATAACGTAGGTTTCGTGCGACCGAAGGCCGTTGCCACCACCTTCGCCGCCGCCGCTCTGCTGCTGGGCGCCGGCGCCTGCGCCAAGAGCGAGGACTCCGGCTCCACCGGCGGCGGCGCCGGCGCGGGTCCCGCCGCCACCCAGGTCGTGCAGTCCGCGGCGCCCGGCTCCGCCACCTGCACCGCCGATCAGTACGGCGCTTCCAAGATCGACCTGAAGACGGCAAGCGTCGGCTTCTCCCAGTCGGAGAAGGAAGCGAACCCGTTCCGGATCGCGGAGACGCAGTCCATCAAGGACGAGGCCGCCAAGCAGGGCATCACCAACCTGAAGACGGCGAACGCGGACTCCAAGTTCGACAAGCAGATCGCCGACGTCGAGCAGATGATCGACGGCGGCGTCCAGTTGCTGATCATCGCGCCGCTCAACTCGGACGGCTGGGACTCGGTGTTCGCCAAGGCGTCCGCCAAGCACATCCCGATCGTCACCATCGACCGGAAGATCAACGCCACCGCCTGCAAGGACTACCTGACCTTCATCGGGTCGGACTTCGCCGAGCAGGGCAAGCGGGCCGCCGACGCGATGGCCAAGGCGCTGGGTGGCAAGGGCGAGGTGGCGATCCTGCTGGGCGCGCCCGGTAACAACGTCACCACACTGCGGACCAGCGGTTTCAAGAACGAGATCGCCAAGGTCGCACCGGCCATCAAGGTCACGTTCGAGCAGACCGGCAAGTTCTCCCGCGAGGAGGGCCAGAAGGTCGCCGAGCAGCTGCTCCAGTCCAACCCCAAGATCAACGGCATCTACGGGGAGAACGACGAGATGGCCCTGGGCGCGATCACCGCGCTGAAGGGCGCCGGCAAGAAGCCCGGCGACGTGAAGATCGTGTCGATCGACGGCACCAAGGGCGCGGTCCAGGGCATCGTGGACGGCTGGATCTCCGCGGTCATCGAGTCGAACCCGCGGTTCGGCCCGCTGGCCTTCCAGACCGCCGGTGACTTCTTCGGCGGCAAGCCGGTCGGCCAGGACATCATCATCCAGGACCGGGCCTACGACGAGGGCAACGCCAAGACCGACCTCGGCAGCGCGTACTGAGGGACACCCCGGCGCCCGGCCCGCGAGGCCGGGCGCCGGCCGGCACGGAGGAGGAGCGGCGCATGGCGCTGCTGGAAGTGGCAGGTGTTTCCAAGATCTTCCCGGGTGTGCGCGCGCTGGACGGGGTGTCCTTCACCCTGAACCCGGGCGAGGTGCACGCGCTCGTGGGGGAGAACGGCGCCGGCAAGTCGACGTTGATCAAAGTGCTCACCGGCGTGTACCAGCCGGACGGCGGTGAGCTGCGCTACCAGGGGCAGCCGGTCCGGTTCGGCACCCCGCTGGACGCCCAGCGCGCCGGGATCTCGACCATCTACCAGGAGGTCAACCTGGTCCCGCTGATGAGCGTGGCGCACAACCTGTTCCTCGGCCGCGAGCCGCGCAACCGCTTCGGGATGCTCGACGAGGCCCGGATGGTGCGCGAGTCCACCGAGGTCCTGGCCGGGTACGGCGTGCGTACCGACGTGCGCCGCCGGCTCGGCACGCTCCCGCTGGGCGCGCAGCAGATGGTGGCGCTGGCCCGGGCCGTCATGATCGACGCCAAGGTGGTGGTGATGGACGAGCCCACCTCGTCGCTGGAACCACGCGAGGTGGAGACGCTCTTCGGGGTGATCCGGGACCTGCACGCCCGGGGGATCGGCATCATCTACGTCTCGCACCGGCTCGACGAGCTCTACCGGATCTGTGACGCGGTCACGATCCTGCGCGACGGCAAGCTGGTGCACACCGGCGCGATGGCCGGCCTGGAACGCCGCAAGCTGGTCTCGCTGATGATCGGCCGCGAGTTCGGCGAGGACTTCACCAGCTTCAGCGAGGTTCCGCAGCGGGCCGGGGCCGGCGGGCCGGTGCTCAAGGTGACCGGCCTGACCAGCCGGCCGCGGCTCGACGACATCAGCTTCGAGGTGCGGCCCGGCGAGGTGGTCGGGCTCGGCGGCCTGCTCGGCGCCGGCCGCAGCGAAACCGTCAAGGCGATTGGCGGCGCCTACCCGGTGGACGCCGGCGAGATCGAGGTGGACGGCGTCAAGCTGGGCAAACCCAGTACGGTACGCGCGGTCCGGGCCGGCGTGGCGACCCAGCCGGAGGACCGCAAGGCCGAGGGCATCGTCCCCGGGCTGTCCATCCGGGACAACATCGCGCTGGCCATCCTCCCGCGGATGACCCGGTTCGGCCTCATCAGCGACCGGAAGATCGACGAGGTGGTGGCCACCTACATGAGCCGGTTGCGGATCAAGGCGTCCAGCCCGCACCAGGTGGTCGGTGACCTGTCCGGCGGCAACCAGCAGAAGGTGCTGCTGGCCCGGCTGCTCGCCACCGGCCCCAAGGTGCTGCTGCTGGACGAGCCGACCCGGGGCATCGACGTCGGCGCCAAGGCCGAGGTGCAGGCGCTCATCGACGAGCTGGCCGGCGAGGGACTGGGCGTCGTGCTGGTCTCCTCGGACGCCGAGGAACTGGTCGAGGGCGCCCACCGGGTGGTGGTGCTGCGCGACGGAGCGGTGGTCGGCACCCTCACCGGCGACCGGGTGACCACCGAGGCCCTGATGGCCACTATCGCGGAGGCCGCCGATGACCACTGAAGCCCTCGCCCGCCCGCGCCTGTTCACCACTGCCTGGCTGCCGAGATACGGCGTGTACGCGGCCATCCTGCTGCTGATCGCGTACAACATCGCGTTCACGCCGTACTTTCTGACGCTGAGCAACCTGCGGATCCAGCTGATCCAGGCGGCCCCCGTGGTGATCGTCGCGATGGGCATGGCGCTGGTGATCGGTACCGAGGGCATCGACCTCTCGGTCGGTTCGGTGATGGCGCTGGCCGCCGCCCTCATCCCGCTCTACCTGGGCTACGGGGTGATCGCCGCGATCCTGGTGTCGCTGCTGGCCGGTGTGGCGGTCGGACTGGCCAACGGCCTGCTGGTGGCGAAGGTCGGCCTGCAACCGATCGTGGCCACGCTGGCACTGTTCGTCGGCGGCCGTGGCCTGGCCGTGGTGATCTCCGGCGGCCAGCTCAAGGACGTCCGCAACGAGGACTTCCTCTACCTCGGCTCGGGTGACCTGCTCCAGATCCCGGTGCTGGTGTGGATCGCCGCGCTGCTGGTGGCGGTGGTCGGGTTCACGGTCCGCCGCACCGTGTTCGGCAGGCGGCTGCTGGCCATCGGTGGCAACCGGCCCGCCGCCGAGCTGGCCGGCCTGCCGGTCAAGCGGGTGCTGATCGGGGTCTACGTGCTCTGCGCGGTGCTCGCCTCGATCGCCGGCCTGCTCTCGGTCTCCCGCATCCAGTCCAGCGACGCCTCGGCGGTCGGCCTGCTGATCGAGCTCTCCGCGATCACCGCGGTGGTGGTCGGCGGCACCCCGCTCACCGGCGGCCGGGTCCGGGTGCTCGGCACCGTCGCCGGCGCCCTGCTCATGCAACTGGTGGTCGCCACCATGATCAAACACGACCTTCCGCCGTCCACCACCGAGATGGTGCAGGCCGTGATCATCCTGGTCGCGGTCTACGTGGCCCGGGAGAGGAGGACCCGGTGACCATGTCCGTCACGCTTCCCGCCGGCTCCGGCCGGATGGCCGGGGTGGTGCGGCGACAGGGCGCGCTGGCCGTGCTGCTCGCCGTGGTGGTGGTCAGCCTGGCCCTGTTCCCCGGCTTCCGCAGCCTGGACAACGCCGGGACGATACTGGTCGCCGCCGCCCCGCCGATGCTCATCGCGCTCGGCATGACGTTCGTGATCATCACGGGCGGCATCGACCTGTCGGTCGGCTCGCTCTACGTGCTCGGCGGTGTGGTGGCCGCCTGGGCCTCGCCGTACGGCTTCGTCGCCGCGCTGGCCGCGCCGCTGCTGTTGTGCGGGGCGATAGGCGTACTCAACGGGGTGTTGATCTCGCGAACCGGGATGGCGCCCTTCATCGTGACCCTGGCCGCGCTCCTCGGCGCCCGCGGGCTGATGCGCAGCATCAGCGACGAGGGCTCGACCACCTACCTGGTGGAGAACGACGCCTTCCACCGGCTCGGCACCGGCTCGCTGCTCGGCGTCGGCATCCAGGTCTGGCTGACCGCCGTCCTGGTGGCCCTCGGTGTGGTGCTGCTGAACCGCACCCGGTTCGGTCACGCGGTGCAGGCGATCGGCGGCAGCGAGGACGCCGCGGCCCTGATGGGCCTGCCGGTCCGCCGGATCAAGGTCGGGGTCTACCTGCTCTCCGGCCTGCTCGCCGGGCTGGCCGGCGCGATCAACGCGGCCAAGCTCGGCTCCGGCGTCACCGTGCTCGGCGGCGGCATGGAACTCGACGCCATCGCCGCCGTGGTCATCGGCGGCACCCTGCTCACCGGCGGCTCCGGTTCCATCGCCGGCACTGTCGCCGGTGTGTTGCTGCTCGGTGTCCTCCAGAACCTGATCAACCAGAACGGCGACGTGAACAGCAACTGGCAACAGGTGATCAGCGGCGCCTTCCTCGCCGCGGTGGTGGTGGCGCAGACCTATCTGGCCCGGGCCCGGCGCACCCGATCCCCCTGAGGCGCCGGCGGCGCCTGGACCTGATCCCGGCGGCGAGCGGCCGGTGGTCGCCCGCCGCCGGGTGTGGCGGTCGACACAGCGGCGCGGAGGAGCGGCGGCGGTTGATGTTATCTTATTTCGCATGCGAAATAACGAGACGGTGCGGATCCCGGTCGCGACCGGGGGTGCCATCGTGGCCACGGTGTTCGAGCCGTCCGTCGCGGACGCCGTCCTCGTGCTGCATCCGGCGACCGCCACCCCGCAGGGTTTCTACGCCTCGTTCGCCGGCTATCTCGCGGACAACGGGATCGCCACGGTCACCTACGACTACCGCGGCACCGGTCTGTCCGGCCACCCCCGCGACCACCGCGACCTGGGCATGCGTGACTGGATCGGGGTGGACGCGCCGGCCGTCGCGGCCTGGGCCGGGCAGCGCTTCCCCGGCCTGCCCCGGCTCGCCCTCGGGCACAGCCTCGGTGGGCACGTGATCGCGCTGGGCGCGGCCGGCACCGACCTGGCCGCCTCGGTGATCGTCGCCTCGCACATCGCCGCGATCCACACCATCCCGAGCCGGATGGAACGGTTCCGGGTGCGCCTGCTGCTGCACCTGCTGGGCCCGCTCGCCGGCCGGTTCTACGGTTACGTCCCGGCCCGCCGGCTCGGCCTCGGGGAGAACCTGCCGTCCGCCGCGATGGCCGAGTGGGGCGGCTGGGCGCGGATGGACAACTACTTCTTCGACGATCCGTCGATGCGCGCCCGGGAGCGGGCCGCGAGCCTCACCGGGCCGGTCCTGGCCGTCGGCACCTCTGACGACCCGTGGTCCACACCCCGCCAGATGGACGCGCTCACCACCCACCTGACCAGCGCCGACGTGGAGCGGCGGACCTACACGCCGGCCGCCGCCGGGGTGCCGATGATCGGGCATCACGGGCTGCTGCGCCGCTCGATGCGGGAGGCGGTCTGGCCGGAACTGCTGGCCTGGTTGCACACGCACGCGGCGAAGGCGACAAGATGACCGCGTGCGCCTGCCTCGCCTGATCTTCCTGCTCTTCAACGCCGACCGCGCGGTCCGGCGCTGGATCGACGCCCGCTCCGGGGACACCGGCATCGGCGCGTCCGGCGCCGGCGTGCTCTTCTACCTCGCCGGCCACGAGAACGCCCTGATCGGGGACGTCACCGCGGCCCTCGGAGCGTCACCGTCCGGAATGAGCGGCCTGGTGAACCGCCTGGAGCGGGGCGGCTGCGTGACCCGCTCACCGGACCCGGCCGACGCCCGCGCCGTGCGGCTCGCCCTGACCCCGCGCGGGCACCAGGCGGTGAGCCGGGCCCGGGAGCTTGTCGACGACCTGAACGAGCAGCTGACAGACGGTTTCGACGAGGCCGAGGTGGCGGTGGTCCAGCGCTGGCTGGAGCACGTGACGCGGGTCTCGCTGCACCGCGGGTGACTTCCCGGTGATTCGCTAAACCCCGGCCGGGGCTCGCCGAAGGAACACGGCGTGGGCGCCCACCGGGTGCCCGCGCCGCTGTCTTACGAGCCCGTCTGAGGAGACCCATGGCTGACTCCGTCGTCTACGACCAGATCCCCGTCGTTCGCGCCATCGGGCGGGGCACCACGTCGCTCGCCGCGTTCCACGACGCACTGGTGACCATGGAGTGCGGTTTCTACAACCTGGTCCGGCTCTCCAGCGTCATCCCGCCCGGCACCACCGTCGACGCCAGCGGCAAGGCGCCGGTCCCGGTCGGCGCCTGGGGCGACAAGCTGTACTGCGTCTACGCCGAGCAGCACGCCACCCAGGTCGGCGAGGAGGCGTGGGCCGGCATCGGCTGGGTGCAGCGGCGCGACGGCAAGGGCGGCCTCTTCGTCGAGCACGAGGGCACCAGCGAGTCGTTCGTCCGCGAGGCCATCAAGGCCAGCCTCGGTGACCTGGTCAAGGGGCACGAGGACGAGTTCGACGGGCCGGACTTCGTGGTGCACGGCGTGGTCTGCGACGGGGAGCCGGTGTGCGCGCTGGTGCTGGCGCCGTACGAGACCGCCTCGTGGCGCGGCATCCGTGCCACCGACCCGCCCGGCATGAACTGACCCCGGTCCTCCGCCGCGGCTCCTCCTGCCTCGGCTGGTCCTAGTTCTCCCGTTCCACGGAAGGCCCCGCTCCCCGGCGGGGCCTTCCGGCTTTCCCGTCCGGGGTCGCTTCCCGCCCGCTCGCGGGGGCTCGGCGGTCGCGCCTCGCCGAGGGCTGGGCATACTCGTGATGGTGAGTGAGCGGACGCCTCGACTTGAGATCGAATACTGCACGCAGTGCCGCTGGCTGCTGCGGGCCGCGTGGCTGGCGCAGGAGTTGTTGACCACGTTCCCGCGGGATCTGGGTGAGGTGGCGCTGGTTCCGGGGATCGGCGGGGTGTTCGAGGTGCGGCTGGACGGCGAGGTCCTGTGGAACCGGAAGCCTGACGGGTTCCCGGACCTGCCTCAGCTCAAGCGGATGGTGCGTGATCGCGTCGCGCCCGGCCGCGACCTGGGTCACTCCGACCGCTCAGCCTCCTCCGAGTAAGAGTTAACCGAGCTAATAACCCTTACGGCGACCGATCGCCCCTGGTGGGCGTGGGCGGCTCGGGCCGTGACGGGTGACCGGGTCAGAGGTCGGGACTGTCCGGCGGGGCCATGATGCGCAGGGCGTTCGGGTCGACGGCGATCCGCATCGGGGTGCTGCCGCACGGTTCGCCGTCGACCTCGACCGCGGCCGGGCGGTCGGTCTCCAGCCAGAGCTCGCGGACTGCCAGGAACGGGCATTCGCGCAGGGTGCGGCGGTGGCCGGTGGCGGCGTTGCGGGCCGTCTCGCGCAGCAGCTCGCGGCGGGACGGGCCGCCGACCGGGTACGCCACCAGCAACCGATCGTCGGCATGCGCGTCAGCGGTGATCGGGCGCCCGGCGTGGAAGCCGCCGTTCGCCACGTACACCTGGTGGGTGTCGAACCGCAGCTCCCGGCCCTCGGCGCGGATCGTGGCGCGCAGCGGCCGGTGCCGGGCCAGCAGGCCGAGCGCGGTGATCGGGTAGGCGACCCGCCCGGCCAGCCGTTTCAGCGGCGCCGGCACGCTGGTCATCACCTCGGCGGAGAGGCCGATCCCGACGTGGTTGGTGAACGGCCGGTCCCCGGCGAGCCCCAGGTCCACGTCGATCACCTTGCCGTCGACGAGGGTGGCGATGGCGGCGTCCAGGCCGGTCGCGATCCGCACGGTCCGGGCGAAGTTGTTGGTGGTGCCCAGCGGCAGCAGCCCGAGTGCCACGTCGCGGTGCGCGAGCAGCCGCCCGGCGGTGCTGATCGTCCCGTCGCCACCGCCGGCGATCAGCAGGTCGGGGCCTTTGGCGAGAGCGTCCTCGAGCAGCGCCTCCAGGTCGTCGGACTCCTCCATGGCATACGTGCCGAGCAGCTCGAACCCGGCCGCGAGCAGCCGGCGCCGCGCGTCCTCGTAGAGCTGCCGCCCACGCCGCGACCGCGTGTTGACGACCAGGGCCGCCCGGCGCTCCCGGCGGATGTCCTCGGTGAGTCGCTGCTTGCTCCGCACTCGCCGACCCTATCCGCCCCCGGCCGCCGAACGAGCCCGGCCAACCGCCGGGCGGGTTCCGGCCAACCGCCGGGCGGGTCCCGGCCAACCGCCGGGCGGGTCCGGGCCAACCGCCGGGCGGGTCCGGGCCGGCCGCCCGGCCCGGACCCGCCCGGGATCAGTTCGCCGCGATGAACTCCGGGTGGCCCAGCAGGAAGCTGTCGATGCTGTCCTTCTTGATCGCCTGCAGCAGCTGCAGGCTGTCGCTGGTGAGCAGCTCGACACTGCCCACCCCGGGCACCGTCTTAGAGTTCAGCTTGCCGGCGTTGGTCTTGATGGTGACCAGCCGGTCCGGCTTGAGGCCGCGCATCCCCAGCGCCCAGTCGGCCAGGTCGATGCCGCCCTTGTCCACCGTCATCGACTTGCCGAACGCACTGAGCAGCGCCGGCAGCTTGGTCGGCGAGTCCAGCCCGTCCGACACCGCCTGGTTGATGATCGCCTTGAAGAACTGCTGCTGGTGCCGCTGCCGTCCGTAGTCCAGGGACTTGTCGCCGAGCAGGTCACGCTGCCGGACGAAATCGAGCGCGTCGGCCGGGCTGAAGCAGTGGTCGCCCTTCGTATAGACCTTCGGCTTGACCCCGGAGATCGACGACCGCAGCGTGCCGTCCTTGTTGATCACGAAGGGGGCCGCGGGCTTGCCGTTGGCGTCGGTGCCCCGGTGGATCGAGGTGGTCGTGGTGTCCACATACATACAGACCCTGCCGAGCACCTTGACCACGTCGCGGAAGCCCTGGAAGTCGATGATCGCCCCGGCGTCCGGGGTGATCCCGGTCAGCTCCTTCACCGTCATGGTGAGCAGCTCGAAGCCGTGTTTCAGCGCCTCCTTGCCCTTCAGCCCGCGGGTACCGAAGGCGAACGCCGCATTGATCTTCAGCTTGCCGCCGGCGAAGGACTGCGCGCCGTTGTCATAGGCCGGGATGTCGACATAGGTGTCCCGGGGCAGCGAGATCAAATAGCCGCTCGAATGATCTTTGTTGATGTGCAGCAGGATGATCGAGTCGGATCGCAGCGGTTCGCCGTTGATCTGGTCGGGACGCTGATCGATGCCGACGAGCAGCACATTCTTCGCGCCGTCGACGTTGGCGTTCTTCTTCTCCTCGATCGGTTTGGCGCCGCCGAGCAGCTCGTCCTGGCCGACCTCGGCGGTGGCCGCGGCGACCGCGAAGCGCACACCCACCGCGCCGCCGCCACCGACCACCAGCAGGGCTGATCCCAGGACCAGGGTCCAGAAAGCCCAGCGGGGGGTGCGGCGTCGACGTCTGCTGATCCTGCGCAAGAGAATCTCCTCCGGTCGGCGGTCCTTCCACCCATGAAGACGGGCTCGGCCCTCCGAAAGATTGCCGCCGGCCCATGGAATTTTTCCGAGCGACCCGGTTACCGCTCAACTTCCGTTCACTGTCGCGCCTCCGGACGTCCCTACCGTCCAGATCACCATCCCCCGCCGTTAGTGAGCTGAAATGTCCTCTCAGCCGGATGTCAGTGTCGTCATACCGACGTGTGACCGGCCCGAGCTGGCCGTCCGCGCCGCGCGCAGCGCGCTCGGCCAGACGCATCGCAACCTCGAAGTGATCGTCGTGGTCGACGGCCCCGACGACGCCACCGTGCGGGCCCTCGCCGAGATCGGCGACCGCCGGCTGGAGGTGCTGGTGCTCCCCGCGCGGGGCAAGGCGCCGAACGCCCGGAACACCGGCGCCCGGCACGCCCGCGGCCGGTTCACCGCGATGCTCGACGACGACGACGAGTGGCTGCCCACCAAGCTCTCCGTGCAGCTGGAGCTGGCCGGCCGGGCCCGGTCCGGGTCGCCGGTGGTGGCCTGCCGGATGGTCAACCGCACGCCGCGCGCCGACTCGATCATGCCGCGCCGGCTGCCCGCGCCGGACGAGCCGATCAGCGAGTACTTCACCGTCCGCAAGGGACTCTTCTACGGCGACGGCTTCATCCAGACCTCCACGCTCATGGCGCCCACCGAGTTGTGGCGCAGAGTGCCGTTCACCGTGGGGCTGCGCCGCCAGCAGGAGCTGGACTGGGCGCTGCGGGCGCTGCGCGAGCCGGGCACCGAGCTGATCTACGCGGCCGAGCCGCTGGTCCTCTGGCACCAGGACGAGAACCGGGAGCGGATCAGCCTGGAGAACCCGTGGCAGGAGCAGCTGGACTGGTTGCGCGCCAGCCGGGAGCTGTTCACCCCGCGCGCCTACGCCGCGTTCACGCTCAGCGTGCTCAGCTCGATGGCCGCGCCGACCCGGGACGGTGCGTTGTTCCGTGAGCTGCTGGCCGAGGCCCGCCGGCACGGCCGTCCCGGTGCCCTCGACTATCTCACCCACCTGCAGATCTGGGCGCTTCCGCCGGGCCTGCGGCACCGCCTGCGGGACCTGGTGGTGGGCCGCCGGTCCGCGACCCGGCCGGCCGAGACGGTCGAACAGGTCCCCGCCGATGTCGACTGAGCGCCGGGTGGCGATCTGGCGCAGCGCGATGCTGCTCGGATCCGAGACGTTCATCCGCAACCAGGGTGACGCGCTGTCCCGCTGGACCCCGGCCTACGTGGGCGCCACCCGGATCGAGTCGGCGCTGTCCCGCCCGGACGACGTGATCGCCTTCCCGGACGGCAACGGTTTCCTGCGGCTGCGGCTGACCGGGGCTTCGCCCCGGCTGCACCAGACCCTCGCTTCGGTACGCCCGGACCTGGTGCACGCCCACTTCGGCGGGGACGGCTGGCTGGTCAGCCACACGGCCGCCCGGCTCGGCGTGCCCCTCGTGGTGACCCTGCACGGACACGACGTCACCCGGCAGCCGGCCAGTCCCGGTGCCAAAGGCGTACGGTATCGCCGCAATCTGCGCACCGTCTTCCGTCGCGCGGCCCTGGTCGTCGCGGTCTCCGAGGTGATCCGGGAGCGGGCGATCCACTGGGGCGCCGACCCGGCGAAGGTAGTGGTGCACTACACCGGCGTGCCGGTCCCGGCGGCCGTCCCGATGGTCCCGAAGCGCTGGGACGTGGCGTTCGTCGGCCGGTTCGTCGCCAAGAAGGGCGTCGACGACCTGCTCACGGCGCTCGCCCGGATCGCGACGCCCCGCCCGCGCGCGCTGTTCATCGGTGACGGCGAGCTGATGCCGGCGATGCGCGCCCGCGCCGAGGAGTTGCGGGTGGACGCCACGTTCGTGGGCAGCGAGTCACCCGCGGCGGTGACCCGGCACCTGTCCGAGTCCCGGATCCTGGCCTGCCCGTCGAAGACCGCCCCGGACGGCGACACCGAAGGCCTGCCCACCACGGTCATGGAGGCCGGCGCGCTGGGTCTGCCGGTCGTCGCCACCCGGCACAGCGGCATCCCGGAAGCGGTCCTCGACGGCGAGACCGGCCTGCTCACCCCGGAGGCCGACCCGGTCGCGCTGGCCGCCGCGCTGACCCGCCTGCTCGGCGACGCGGAGCTGCGCCACCGCCTCGGCGCCCAGGCCCGCCGCCGCATCGGCACCCGGTTCGACCTGGTGGAGCAGAACCGCCGCCTGGAGGATCGCTATGACCAGGTGACCGCTGACGCCACGCTGACCAGCCAGCACTGACACCCGCTGGGCCGGCCCGCCGCCCGGTCCCGGTCGCGCTTCCGGCTTGTGGGTACGCCCGGAGTGGCGCCCATCCCACCCGCCTCCCGGGACCTCAGATCAACTCGCCTCATGCCGATACGCTGCCCCAACGGGAGCATGGGAGAGCGGCATGATCTGTACACACTGCGGTTCCACGGCGGTTCCGCCGACCGGCGTCTGCCCGGCCTGCGGTCACGCCAACCCGCCGGCCACCAGCCAGACCGACCCGCGGTACCCACCGACGACGGCGATGCCCACCGCCCCGTACGGAGTGCCCGCCGACCCGTTCACCGGCCCCACCACCGGCGATCCGTTCGCCGCCCCGCCGGTCACGGCGGACCCGCTGAGCGCCAACCCGCTCCCGCCGCTCGGCACGCCGCCGGCCGCCGCCCCGCCGTTCGGTACGCCGTCCAGTGCCCCGCCGGCCCCGCCGTTCGGCGCGGCGCCGCAGGCCGCGCCTTATGGCAACCCGGCACCGGGCTATCCGCCCGCGCCCCACAGCCCGCCGCCGGCCTATGACCCGTCCGCTTCCTCCGGCGCGCCCGCCCAGCCCTATGGCACGTCGGGGACTCCGCCGCAGCCTTATGGGGTTTCGGGGACTCCGCCGCAGCCCTATGGCGCGCCGGGGACCCCGCCGCAGCCCTACGGCGCTCCACCGCAGCCCTACGCCGCGCCCGGCCAGCCGTATCCGCCGGCTCAGGCCTACCCGGGCCAGCCGCCATACGCCGGCCAGCCCTACCCGGGCCAGCAGCCCTATCCCGGCCAGCCCTATCCCGGCCAGCAGCCTTACCCGGGTCAGCAGCCTTACCCGGGTCAGCCCTATCCCGGTGTGCAGCCCTACGGTCAGGGCTACCCGCCCTACGCGGCGTCCCAGGGCAACACCCTCAGCGTGATCGCGTTCGTCCTCAGCGGCATCGCGGTCTTCCTGCTCCCGCCGGTCTTCGGCGGCGTCGCCCTGATCCTGGCCCACCGCGCCAAGCGCCGCGGCGAGCGCCTGGCCCAGACCGCCACCAAGGTTGCCATCGTCTGCCTGATCGTGGGCATCATCTTCGGCATCTACGTCCGCACCTCCAGCTGACCTCCGCCCCGCCGAGGGCGGTGGTCAGTCGTCGGTGCGAAGGCGGCGAAGCGCGGCCCGGGCCACCCGCTTGCCGGTGCGCAGGCCACCGGCGACAGCGGTGGCGGCCCGGCCGGGAGCGGTCACCTTCAACGCGGTGATGATCCGGTTGGCCCGGATCAGCTCCGCGTCCCGCTGGGCCACCCGCCGCTCACACCAGTCGACCTGAGCCCGGGCCTCGGCCAGTTCCCGCCGCAGCCTGTCCCGCTCGGCCACCGTCTCGCACAGTGTCGGCACCTCGGCGGGAGGGGAGCCAGCGGGTCGTCCGTTCGGACTGGGCCCGGGGTGTTGACCGGCGGGGCCGGTCGGTGCCGGCAGCCCGGCCAGGTCGGCGAGCAGGCCGGTGACCTCCGACTCGTCGGCGGGCGTCGGCCAGAGATGACCGAGTCCCTCGTCGAACATGGCCCTGGCCAGCCGCCGCAGGGCCCCGGCAGGCGTCCCCGAGTCGGGATAGCCCAGCTTGTCCCCCGGATCGGGGTATTCGCCGGATCCGGGTGTTCCGGTCGAATCGCGCGGATCCGTCGGGGCGGGCGAACTCATCGAAGCGGCATCGCCTATCGATCCCGCCGGTCCGGTGGGCAGGGCGTGCAGGCTCCCGTCCGGACTCACGACGATCTCATCGGCGCCGATATCGGCCAACGCGCTGCTCTGCCAGGCCGCGAGCAAGTGGCGCATGGCGGGCCGGTCGTGGCCCCGGCACGCGGTGACGAGCGCATCGTGCAGACACCGACCGGCCGGCAGCGTCGCCGCAGCGCCGGAGTGCACCCACCCGCGAGCTGGGTCGTGAAACACCCGGACCGCCGGCGATCGCCCGGCCGGCGGGGTGATCAGCGCGTGGGGGAGATCCGGGGTGGGACTGGAACTCGCAGCGGGGGCCGGGCGGGTGGCGACCACGAACCACGCCGGGGCGGTGCCCATGGCCAGGCCGGACCGGAGCAGGCGGACGGCGATCGGGCGCGGGTCGGCCAGCAGCGGCGACCTCGGGACCAGCGCCCGGCGCATCGTCGACTGGAGGAACCCGAGCATCGCCGGATCGTCCAGCAGTTCGGTGCTGAGCAGGGCGGACGGTGCGGCCGGTTCCGGGAGGGCGGCGTAGCCGCGGTCCACCTCCAGGCCGGCGGAGCGCAGCGACTCGGCGAGCCCCGGCAGGCTGACCGGGCGGGTCGGGTCGTCCTCGGCCGGGGCGGACCAGTCGGCCGGGCCCGGCTCGGCCGGGAGGGCGACCAGCCGGTGCAGGCCGGCCGGGTTCGCCAGGCCGAGCAGCAGACGACCGCCGGGGCGCAGCACGCCCAGCACCCGGGACAGCGCCTCCGCCCAGGGCAGGTCGCCGGATTCGGTGGTGCCGGCCGCGTCGAGCCCGCCGAGGGCCAGGACGGTGTCGAACTCCGGCTCGGCGGCCAGCGTGGCGAGGCTGCCACACCAGACCCGGTGGTGGGCGAGGGGCTCGGCGTCGCGCGTACCCCGTACCAGAAAGGTCAGCTCGCGGGCCGTGAGCTGAGCGACGATCTCGGGTGCGTGCGGCCCGATGACAAGCGTCCTGCCGTGCGTCGCGGCAGCGAGCGCGGCCAGTGCCGGGCCGTGCGCACCGGAGCCCGGTGGCTCGGCCCAGTGCGGCATCTCGCCGCCGATCAACCGCACGCTCATCGCGCGACTCCTTCCGGTGTGGACACGCGGGCGCCGGGATCCGGCCAGTGGAAGAGGTGGCGCAGTTCGGCGGGGGAGAGCAGCCGGTCGGCGCCCAGCTCCGCGACGGCGATCGGGCGCGCCACCTCCGGATCGATCCGCGGGCCGTGCAGCGCCGCCCACTGACGTTCGACGCGGGTCTGGCCGCCGAACGAGGACCGCTCGCCCTCCAGCCGCATCGGGTCGCCGTAGACCGCCGGCTCGCAGCCCGCCAGGATGCCGTAGAAGATCGCGCTGCACAGCCGGTTCGACGCCACCCGGCGATGGCGGCGCTGCTCGGCGAGCTGCCGGGCGAGGAAGCGCGGGTCGAGATCCCGGTACCAGCCGCCGCGGTAGCCGTGGCAGACCACCCGGAAACCGGCCCGCTCATATCGGCGGCGCAGGCGCGGCGAGCGGTACTCCTGCCAGTAGAGGCAGACCGTGACCGGGCCGTCCTCGGTCGCCCGGATCTCCTCGATCAGCCCGTCGTGGTCCCCGACGACGTGCTGCCCTTCCCAGCCGTGGAACGGGTAGTAGATGGTGCCCTCGCGCGGCCCGGTGTCCGTGATCGGGTCCATGGCCAGCAGGTACGCCCACGGCGCCCCGATCACGTGCACCGGCCGCCGCCCCAGGGACCAGGCCCGGCGGCGGGTCGGCTCGCTCCAGACGAACAGCGGGATGCCGGGAGTGAACTCGTGGTCCGGGGCCATCCCGTCGCCGATGTTCCAGCCGTGCTGCAGGTATCCGCGGATCTCGTGGACCTCGGCCGGGTCGAGTCCGCAGTACCGGGCCAGCACGTGGGAGTGACCGTAGTAGTGGTTCGCGTGGTGCACGGTCGCCGATCACACACCGTCCGGGCATACAGCCGGCGAACTCGCCGTGACCACGGAGCTACGCGGGCCGGGAATTCCTGGGTGGCGGCGCCTACGCGGCCCGCGAACCCCGGGGGAACCCGACTCGGCCGCGCATCAGCAGCGGGTACAGCACGCCGGTGACCAGGATGCCGACCGGCAGCGACAGGTCGACGCCGGCCAGGGCGCGGGCGACCGGCCCCAGGTAGAGGTCGGTGTCCGCGCAGAGGGCGGCCGCGCCCATGCCGGCGACCAGCGCGACGGCGCCGTGCCAGTTGACACCGGCGGAGTACCAGAACGGCGAGCCGGGCGTCTCGTCGCCGAGCTGTACGCGGTCATCGCGTTGTTGGCGATCAGCCCGAGCACCACCGCGAGCAGGAAGACCGGGTAGAACCAGGCCGGCAGGACGCGATCCCGGCCATCCAGGCGGCGGTCAGGGCGCTGCCCGACAACTGCTCGGCCGGCCGCCAGTCCCAGTTGGTGTGCGCCACCACGAAGCCGCCGAGGATCGCGAACGCGGCCGCCAGGATCGCCGAGAACGGCTGGTAGAGCCGGGTGATGGTGGCGTGCCCGTAGACACTCAGGGCCAGCGTCACGGCGGCGATCACGATCACCAGCACCACCTGGCCGGCGGTGCCCGGCTCCCAGCCCAGCACGCCGGACAGGGCGAACGCGGCGAGCGCGGCGGCCGCCAGGTTCAGCGCGATGTACGAGACGCAGAGCAGCCACCCGGTGACCGCGATGTTCACCCGGTTGCCGCGTACCCCGAACATGGTCCGCGAGACCACCTCGCTCGGCGTGCCGGACGACGTGCCGCTGACCGCCAGGATGCCGATCAGCACCCAGAACAGGTTGCCGAGCACCGTGATGACCAGGCCGCTCTGCCAGCTCAGCCCGAGCAGCCCGGTCAGCATCCCGCCCAGGGTGAGCGAGACGTAGCTGACGTTCGGTGCGGCCCAGAGCGCGAACAGCTCGCGGGGCCGGCCATGCCGTTCGGCGTCGGGGACGAACTCGATGCCGCGTTGTTCGATCTGCCCCGCGCGGTCACCCGGCAGCGTATCGGTGGACGTCATGGGACCTCCGCAGGAAGCTATTGGTCAAGCGCTCAATTGCTTATTGGTCACACACCCAATAGCCTGTGGTGCATGACGTCAAGCCCCTCTCCGGCACGGACCCGTAAAACCGCTGAAGATCGGCGCGCCGAGATCGTCCGCGCGGCCGGTGGGGTGGCGCTGGCCGAGGGCCTGGAGAGCGTCACCCTCCGGCGCGTCGCCGACGAGCTCGGCGTCCGTCCCGGCCTGATCAGCCACTACTTCCCGGCCGCCGAGGAGCTGGTCGCCACGGCGTTCGGCGCCACCGCCTCGGCCGAGCTCGACGAACTCCTCCCGCCCTCGGACGCCGCGCCGCTGGAGCGTTTCCGGCGGTTCTTCGGAGCCGCTATCGGCGAGATGTTCGACGACGTGAGCCGTCTGTGGCTCAACGCTCGTCACCTCAGCCGCTATCGCCCGGTGCTGTCCGCCGAGGTGAACCGTCAGCAGGACAACTGGCACGGGCGGCTGACCGCGGTGATCGCCGACGGGATCGCCGCCGGGGAGTTCGGCGCCGGGGACGCCGCGGTGGCCGCCACCCGCATTCTGGTCGCGGTGGACGGTGTCAGCACGTACGTCAATGTCGGCGAGATCCCCCCGGAAGCCGCCGCCTTCGCCGTGATGACCGCCGAGCGTGAGCTCGGCCTGCCCCCCGGATCGCTCTAGGGGTCGTGGTGACCGACCTCGTCCTGCTCAACGGCCGTCTGCTCGACCCGGTGACCGGCCTTGCCACGAGGTCCGCGATCGCCGTCGCGGGCGGCGACATCGTCGCGGTGGGCGACGATCTTTCGGTACGCCCCTCGATCGGTCCCACCACGACCGTCCTCGACCTGCGCGGCGCCGTCGTCACGCCGGGCCTGATCGACGGGCACTGCCACCCGGTCTCCGGCGCCGACCTGACCCGCGGCGCCGACCTCTCGCACTGCACCGACCTGGCCGCCTTGCGCGCCGAGCTGGACCGCGCCCGGCGCGCCCTGGCCCCCGGCGAGTGGCTGCACGGCTGGGGCCTCGACCCGAACATCTTCGGCGACCTGCCGATCAGCGCCGCGACGGTGGGCCCGGTCCTGGACGGGGTGCCCGCCGTGCTGCGCCTGTTCGACGCGCACTCCACGCTCGCCAGCCACCGTGCCCTGGAGCTGGCCGGCGTCACCGGGCCGCGCCGGTTCGACGAGGCCGCCGAGGTGGTCTGCGACGAGCACGGCCGCCCGACCGGGCTGCTCCTCGAGGAGCCGGCCAGCATGCTGGTCGAGGAGGCCGCGCCCAAGCCGACCGACGAGCAGTTCCGGGCCCGGGTGGCCGAGGTGCTGCGCGGGATGGCGGCGTCCGGGCTCACCGGCGGCCACATGATGGAGGGCGACGAGGCCGAGCGGGCGGTGCTGCGGGCGCTGGACGAACGCGGCGAGCTGCCGCTGCGGTTGCGTCTCGCGCCCTGGTGCCGGCCCGGTGACGAGCCCGGCGCGCTGATCGCGGCGCAGGGCGAGGGCGACGCGCTGTGGCGGGTCGACGGGGTCAAGCTCTTCATGGACGGGACCATCGACAACGGCACCGCGTGGCTGGACCGCCCCGACTGCCACGGCGAGTCGGTGCACGCGTACTGGCCGGATCCCGCCGTCTACACCAAGACCGTCGCGGCTTTCGATCAGGCCGGGGTGCCGACCGCGACCCACGCGATCGGCGACGCGGCGGTGCGGCACGTGCTCGACTCCCTGGCGGGCTCACGACGGATCGGGCATCGGATCGAGCACCTCGAAACGCTGCCCGACGACCTGCTGCCGCGGTTCGCCGAGCTGGGCGTGACAGCGTCCATGCAGCCCACCCACTGCTGCGAGTTCACCCGCGCCGACCACACCGACAACTGGTCACGCCGCCTCGGCGAGGACCGTGCCGCGCGGGCCTGGCGCTGCCGCGACCTGTGGGAGGCCGGTGCCACCGTGGTGCTCGGCTCGGACTGGCCGATCGCGCCGTACCCGCCGCTCGGCGTGATGGCCGGCGCCCGGCACCGCCGCCCGGCCCGCGACCTCAGCCGGCCGCCGCACGGGCCGGACCAGGCGCTCACCCCGCTTCAGGCGTTGCGGGGGATGACTGTCAACGCGGGCTCGGGCCGGCTGTCGGTCGGCGACCGCGCCGATCTGACAGTGCTCGCCGACGACCCGTTGCGGGTGCCGGATCAGGACCTCGCCGCGCTGCCGGTCCGTCTCACCGTCACCGCCGGCCGGATCACCCACCGGGCCGCCGACCTCTGAGCGCTGACTCGCCGGTTATCCCTCCCGGCGATTCGCCGGCGCACCCCTCCGCTGACTCGCCGGCTCACCCCCGCCGGTGAGTCGGCCGGAGGGGCGGTGTGGCCGGGGCGTCCAGACGGCGTCCCGGCCACCACCCGCCGCACCCGGCACCCGCTCCGGTGGGACCCCGATGAATACCCGGACAAGGCCGCCCGCGGCCGGTCCACTGCGGACTAGGGTCGCAGCATGGCCGAACATTTCGATCTTGTCGTGCTGGGTGCCGGGCCGGGCGGTTACGTCGCCGCCATCCGGGCCGCCCAGCTCGGGCTCTCCACCGCCGTCGTCGAGGACAAGTACTGGGGTGGCGTCTGTCTCAACGTCGGCTGCATCCCGTCGAAGGCGCTGCTGCGCAACGCCGAGCTGGCGCACATCTTCACCCACGAGGCGAAGACGTTCGGCATCGACGGGAAGGTCACCTTCGACTACGGGGTCGCGCACCGGCGCAGCCGGGCCGTGGCCGACGGCCGGGTCAAGGGCGTGCACTACCTGATGAAGAAGAACGGGATCACCGAGATCTCCGGCCGGGGCGTCTTCACCGACGCGAACACGCTGCGGGTCGGCGACCGGCAGGTCACCTTCGACCACTGCGTCCTGGCCACCGGGGCGAGCACCCGGCTGATCCCGGGCACCACCGTCACCGATCGGGTGGTCACCTACGAGGAGCAGATCCTCGACCCGGAGCTGCCGCGCAGCATCATCATCGTGGGCGCCGGGGCGATCGGCGTGGAGTTCGCGTACGTGCTGCGCAACTACGGCGTCGAGGTGACCATCGTCGAGTTCCTCGATCGCATGCTGCCGCTGGAGGACGAGGACGTCTCCAAGGAGCTGTTCCGGCAGTACCGCAAGCTCGGCGTCGACGTGCGGGTCGGCACCCGGGTCGAGGGCATCGAGGAGCACGGCGAGTCGGTCCGGGTCACCGTCTCGCGCAACGGCAAGACCGAGACCCTGGAGGCCGACAAGGTGCTCCAGGCGATCGGCTTCGCGCCCAACGTCGAGGGCTACGGACTGGAGACCACCGGGGTCGAGCTCACCGACCGGGGTGCGGTCGCCGTCGACGAGCGCTGCCGGACGAATGTCCCAGGCTTCTTCGCGATCGGCGACGTCACCGCCAAGCTGATGCTCGCCCACACCGCCGAGGCGATGGGCATCGTGGCGGCCGAGACCATCGCGGGCGCCGAGACGATGCCGCTCGACTACCGGATGATCCCGCGGGCGACCTACTGCCAGCCGCAGGTGGCCAGTTTCGGCTGGACCGAGGCGCAGGCCCGGGAGCAGGGCTTCGACGTCCGGGTGGCGAAGTTCCCGTTCACCGCGAACGGCAAGGCGCACGGCCTCGGCGACGCCACCGGCTTCGTCAAGATCCTCAGCGACGCGGAGCACGGCGAGTTGCTCGGCGCGCACCTGATCGGGCCGGACGTCACCGAGCTGCTGCCCGAGCTGACCCTGGCCCAGCAGTGGGACCTCACGGTCACCGAGGTGGCCCGCAACGTGCACGCCCACCCGACCCTGGGTGAGGCGGTCAAGGAGGCGATCCACGGCCTGGCCGGCCACATGATCAACTTCTGACGCCCGCTCGCACGTCCCGGGGCCCGCTCACCGAGCGGGCCCCGCGCGTTGTCCCGGCCCCGGGTGGCGGCCTGTCTCCGCGCGCCGGCCCGGCACCGCGCGGCACTGGTCCGGTTTGCTGGTGGGACCGGTGAGGGGCACGCGGTGGCGTGCCCGGTCGGGGCCTCAGGCGCGGTCGAAGTGCTGGACCAAGGCGCCGAGGCCGAGGGCCAGGGCCGGGCCGGGAAGCCGGAAATCGGGCCCGTAGCGCCGGCCCGGGTTGTCGCGGTCGATCAGGTCGCACCAGAGGGCCGACACCGGATCGTCGGGCGGCGGCCAGGGGACCGGCCCGCGACCAGGATCGGCGGAGGGCAGCGGACCGGGCGCCGGAGTGGGCGCGGCGGGCGTCAACTGATGGCCGGCGGCGTGCAGCAGGCCAGCGAGGTCGTTCTGCTGGCGCAGGCGCTGCTGCTCGAAGATCTTGCTCCACTGCATCAGGGAGAGCGAGCCTTCGAGCGAGTCCGGGACCGTCTCGTCGAGCATCGGCAGGGGGCGGGCGGCGGCCCAGGCCGCGAGCTGGGCGCCGGTCACCGTGTCCGGGTCACCGTCCCGGCTGCGGGCCAGCGCGTAGGACAGCAGAGCGGTCGTCTCCACCAGCAGGTGCTGGACCGGGACCGGGCCGGGTGGGTCCAGCCACCAGTGTTCCGCCTCCAACAGGTCGGCGGTGTGCCGGGTCGCCACCCGCCACCAGCCCTCGTCGCCGGCGGCCAGGGCATCGGTGTACGACCACAGAAAGGTCACCCTTCCGTGCCTACCAGCGCCACTAGACACGAGTCAATCACGCGAAGGCGTGGCGGCTGCCCGGCAGCGGGACGGCCTCGGCGGGGCCGGTGCGGGCGGCGGCTGGGCGTACCGGAAAGCGCACGCGACCGGGAGCACGGCGGACCGGTAGCCGGCGGCGGACCTCAGCGCCGCAGGTTGTGGACGCCGAGGGCGCGGTCGAGCAGCTTGAAGCGGAACGCCGCGGTCAGGGCCAGGAACCAGATCAGCAGGGCGAGCGGGACGATCGTGGCGACGATGCGGGTCGGGCCGATCAGGCCGAAGTAGGTCCACAGGACCGGGACGTTGAGGACGGCGAGGAAGGCCAGGATCAGGCCGCCGACCAGGATGGCCGGGCGGCGGTCGTCGGTGGGCGCGGTCCAGGCGGCGAACAGGCGGTTCGGCGGGGCCAGGAACAGGATCAGGATGAACGAGGCGAAGCAGAAGAACGTCGACAGGCCGGTCTGCGCGGTGATCGTCGCGGTGGCCGCGGTGAAGTCGGCGTCGACGCCGTACTGGAGGCCGGTGTACCGCTCGAAGACGTCGATCACCTCGGCCGGGGTGCGTCCCGAGTTGAAGCCGAGCGTTATCGCCTCGTAGAGCGCGGTGTAGACCGCGGTGCCCACGCCGGCCGTGACGATCGAGGTGGGCAGGACGAACCGGGTCATGCTGATGAACGACCGCCTGTCCGGCGGGACCGGCTCGGCCCAGAAGGTCAGGAAGAACGTCGGCACCCCGACGGTGAACAGGGTCAGCCCGACCTGGGTCGGCGAGTAGGGGAAACCCAGCCCGAGCATGGTCACCGCCAGGATCACCAGGCCCTGGCTGGCGACCCGGGCCAGGAAGACGTACAGCGACATCCCGATCCCGTTGATGATCTTCCGGCCCTCCTCCCGGGCCGGTGGCAGCACCGCGAACGAGTCGTCGACCAGCACGATGTCCGCCACGCCCCGGGTGACCGCGCTGCCGCTGCGCATCGCCACCCCGACGTGCGCCTGCTTGAGCGCGCGGGCGTCGTTCACCCCGTCGCCGATCATCGCGACGTACCGGCGCTGGCGGCGCAGCGAGCGCACGATCCGTTCCTTGTGCTCCGGCGCCACCCGGCCGAACACGGTGGTCCGGGCGACCATGGCGTCCAGCTCGGCGTCGTCGAGGCCGTCCAGTGCGGCACCGCTGACCGGCTCGCCGACGTCCAGGCCGGCCCGGTCGGCGATCGCGGCGACGGTGTGCGGGTCGTCGCCGGAGAGCACCTTGAGATCCACCCCGCCGCAGCGGAACCGGCGGATCGTGCCGGGCACCTCCGCGCGCAGGTCGTCGCCGAGCGCGATCAGGCCGTACGGCTCCAGCATCGGCAGTTCCGGCTGCTGCCCGGCGTCCCGCAGCGGCGCGCCGGTCTCCTCGGCCCGGGCCAGCAGCAGCACCCGCAGGCCCCGCCCGGTCCGCTCGGCGACCAGCCCCTCCGGCAGCGGCCCGCGCAGCCGGCCGGCCAGCGCGTCGGGCGCGCCGAGCACCCAGGTGTCCTCGTCGGTGACCAGTCCCGACCAGCGCAGCGACGACGCGAACGGCACCTCGTCGCGTACCTCCCAGACCGGGCCGCCCAGCTCGGCGGCGATCGCTGTGGTGGTCAGGTTGGGCGTGGTCACGTTGTGCGCGAGGCCGCCCAGGGCGTGGGCGACCTCGGCGTACTCCCGCTCGCCGATCGGCACGATCTCGTCAACGGCCAGGTCGCCGGTGGTCAGCGTGCCGGTCTTGTCGGTGCAGACCACGTCGACGTTGCTCATCGACTCGACGGCGTTGACCTGCTGCACCAGCGCACCCTGCTGACCGATCCGGACAGCGCCGGCCGTGTAGGCGAGGGCGATCAGGAAGAACAGTCCGTAGGGCACCAGCCCGGACAGCACCGCGGTGATCTGGACGACCCGCAGCAGGGTGAAGCCCTCGATCGCGGCCTGCGCCAGGATCGCGCCGCTCATCAGCGCCACCAGGACCATGACCAGGCGTACGACGAACTCGATCCGGCGCTGCAGCGGGGTCCGGTCGGTGGTGGCCCGGCGCGCCTCAGCGGTCAGCCGGCCGGCGTGGCTGTGCACCCCGACGTCCCTGGCCAGCTGGTGCCCGTCGCCCGAGACGCACAGGCTGCCTGACCGCAGATCGTCACCGGGTTGCTTGGCCACCGGGTCGGATTCGCCGGTCAGCAGCGACTCGTCCGCCTCGACCTCGCCGCCGGGCAGCAGCGGGCCGTCCACCACGATCTGGTCGCCGGCCGCGATCCGCAGCACGTCGCCGCGCACCACGCGGTCCGGCTCGACCGCCAGCTCGGTGCCGTCGCGCACCACCACGACGGCGTGCTGGTCGAGCAGCCGGAGCCGGTCGAGCTTGCGCTTCGCCCGGATCTCCTGAGCCGCGCTGATCATCGCGTTGATGAGGCCGAGGCCGACACTGATCAGGGCGTCGCTGTACCGCTGCAGGGTCAGCAGGGCCACCCCGATCACGAACAAGATGATGTTGAAGAACGAGAAGACGTTGGTCCGCAGGATCTCCGTGTAGCTCCGCGAACCGCCCTTGACCTGGGTGTTCGCCTCCCCGCGCCGCTGCCTGGCGGCTGCTTCCGCCGCGCTGAGCCCCGTGGGCGGCGCCGCCAACACCTGCTCCATCTTTCGATCGTCCCATCCCAAACAACCCCAAAAACCCCATTTCCCGGTACGCCCGTGATCCCCGCCCGCCCGTCCCCGCCGCCCGCTCCCGGCTGCCCCGTCCCTGCCGCCCCACCGTCTCCAGCTGCCCCGCCTCCAGCTGCCCCGCCTCCAGCTGCCCCGCCCCTGCTGCCCCGCCGCTCTGCCTAGCCCCCTGCTGCCCCGCCTCCAGCTGCCCCGCCCCCTGTTGCCTCGCCCCCTGTTGCCTCGTTTCCAGCTGCCTCACCCCCTACTGCCCTGCCCCCTGCGGCCCCGCCCCTGCGGCCCCGCCGCTCCCGGCCGCCCCACCCCGGCCGCCCGCCGCGCCTGGCCATTCCCGCAGTGACCCTCCCGCTCATTGCGGCAAGTGCCCCGGCGACCGCACCACCCCCACGCCCAGCCGGGTGGCCCAGCTGGCGCCCACGGTGGTGTCCCGAGCCGGGAGGGCACCGCCACGCCCAGCCGCGACTGTCTGGCTGGCGCTCATGGTGGTGTCCCGAGTCCGGAGGCCACCGCCACGGCCAGCTGGGACCGTCTGGCTGGCGCTCATGGTGGTGTCCCGAGCCGGCAGGCCACCGCCACGCCCGGCCGGGACCGTCTGGCTGGTGCTCACGGTGGTGTCCCGAGTCGGGAGGCCACCGTCACGGCCGGCCGGGACTGTCTGGCTGGCGGTCACGGTGGTTTCAGTGCTTCGGAGACCACCGCCACGGCCAGCCGGACCGTCCAGCTGGCGTTCACGGTGGTGTCCCGAGCCGGGAGGCCACCGTCACGGCCAGCTGGGACCGTCTGGCTGGTGCTCACGGTGGTGTCCCGAGTCCGGGGGCCATTGCCACGGCCAGCCGCGACCGCTGGCTGGTGCTCAGGGTGGTGTCGGCGTCCCGGAGGCCACTGCCATGGCCAGCTGGGAGTGTCTGGCTGGTGCTCATGGTGGTGTCCCGAGTCGGGAGGCCACCGTCACGGCCAGCCGGGGTTGTCTGGCTGGTGCTCACGGTGGTGTCCCGAGTCGGGAGGCCACCGTCACGGCCAGCCGGGGTTGTCTGGCTGGTGCTCACGGTGGTGTCCCGAGTCGGGAGGCCACCGTCACGGCCAGCCGCGACCGCTGGCTGGTGCTCACGGTGGTGTCCGGAGTCCGGAGGCCACTGCCACGGCCAGCCGCGACCGCTGGCTGGTGCTCAGGGTGGTGTCGGCGTCCCGGGGGCCACTGCCATGGCCAGCTGGGAGTGTCTGGCTGGTGCTCACGGTGGTGTCCCGAGCTCAGAGACCACCGCTACGGCCAGCTGGGACTGTATGGCTGGCGCTCGCGGTGGTGTGGGTGCTCCGGGGCCACCATCAGGGCGGCCGGGTGATGGGTCGTGCTGGGTGGTTGGGTCGGATGCGGAGGGTGGGGAATGCGGCGAAGGCGGTGGTGGCGCTGGCTGGCGTGGCTAGGGTGAGGGAATGCAGATTATTCGGCATAAATCGGTTAAAGCGGCACTAAGTATTCCGGTCGCTGTGGGGCTCTTCGCCGGGGTGGGGCTGACCGCGCTGACTCTCGACCTGGGGCGGACCCATCGGGCGGCCGCGGCGTCGACCCGGGCGCCGGCCAAGGACATCGCCATCGCTCAGCTGATGGCCGACGCGGCTGCGCCCTCGCTGCTGGTCACTGCCGCGTCGGCTGCTGACGGGCCGGCTGCTGGCGGGCCGGACACGCGGCGGCTCAAGGACGCTCTGCTGGTGCAGACCGACCTGCCGCACGGCTATGCGCCGGTGCCGGACGCGTTGAAGGCGTTCGCCGACACGGGCTCCACGATCGGCGCGTGCGACCACCCGGCCGGACCTGGCGCGAAGCCGGCTGTCAGCGGGCCGGCAGGGCCTGGCCAGGACCCGGCTGCCAGTGAGCCCGCCAAGCCTGGCCAGAAGCCGGCTGCCAGTGAGCCCGCCAAGCCTGGCCAGAAGCCGGCTGCCAGTGAGCCCGCCAAGCCTGGCCAGAAGCCGGCTGCGAGTGAGCCCGTCAAGCCTGGCGTGAGGCCCGGTGGCAGTGGGCCGGCCGGACCTGGGATGAAGCAGGTTGGAAGTGGGGCCGCTGGGGTTGGCTTGCCGGTGCAGGCCGAGCCGCGAATTGCGGTGTCTCCGACCGGGAAGCTGGAACCGACCGGAAGGCCGGAACCGACCGGAAGGCCGGAGCCGACCGGGAAGCCCGAGCCGACCGGGAAGCCGAAGCCGATCGGGAAGTCCGAGCCGACCGGGAAGTCCGAGCCGACCGGGAAGCCGGAGCCGACAGGGGAGCCGCAGCCGACCGGGAAGCCGGAGCCGGTCGGGGGGACCGTGCGGACCGCGTTCATGAAGGGGGCTAGCGGGCCGATCCTGATCGAGGCGCTCAACCCGGCCGGTGACCGCGCCGCCCGGGACATCGTCGCGCAGGTCGCCGGCTCGCCGCGCCGCTGTCCCACCTACGACCAGGGGACGCCCGGCTCGCCGGACGCGCTGCACATGACCACCCAGCCGCTCGGAGTGCCGCGGCTGGGCAGCGCGTCGGCGGGCGTGCGTTTCCAGGTCGACATGACCAGCCCCCTCGTCACGGTGCACGGAAAGATGGTCGTGGTCGCCGTCCGGGGCGTCGCGCTCACCATTCTGCTCGCCAATCTGGAGGAGCCGGACCAGCACGAACTCGAGGCGATCACGCGGTCCGCCGTACGCAAGCTCAAGCAACAGAAATAATCGCGGACCGCGAGTGAACGGCGGCGTCAGAGCGACGCCGCCAATTTCTGCAATGCCTCCTTCGCGCCTGAGGTGAGTGGTTCGCCGTGCCCGGGCAGAATCGCCTTGATGTCGAGGCCGGCCAGTTTCTTCACCGAGGCGATCGCGGCCGTCTCGTCCGCGGTGAACTGCGGGTCGGAGCCTTCCAAACCGTTTTGGGTACGCAGTGCGTCGCCGGCGACCAGCGTGCCGGTTGACGTGTCGAGGATCGAGATGTGCCCGGCCGTGTGCCCCGGCGTGTTGACCACCCGCAGCCCGAAGACGTCGTCGCCCTCGTCGAGCGGCTTGATGTCGGCGTCCGAGACGATGTTCCCGGCATCCCCCGCGCCGGCGTAGAAAGCGCTCTTGACCTGCGGGAATATCTCGTCCACGCTGCCCGCGTGATCCGGGTGGTAGTGCGTGATGATCACGTGCTTGACGGCGGCCCAGTCGGCGCCCGCCGCCTTCAGGCCGGTGTGGATCGACTCGGCGGAGCCGGGCGTGCCGGTGTCAATCACGGCCACCTCCTTGCCGCGGAGCAGCAGATAGGCCGAGACGAAGCCGAGATTGACGCGTTTCCAGCCGGCCGGGAAGGCATTATTCGCGGCGCTTCCCGCGCTGGCCGGCGCGTTCCCGGTCGGCGCCGCCTCCGACGGCGGTGCCGAGCTGGAACAGGCGGTGACGGTGTTGTAGACGGCGAGCCCGAGCACCCCGGCCCCGCTGGTGACGAAGAGACGTCTGCTGATCCGATGAGTGGTCATCTCTACTGCTTAGCGCAATCGCCCGGGAACCGGCAGCTATGCTTCGGCATTTACCTCTGCCTATAGTGCTGAGATGCCGGTCCAGCGCCTGGTGGGGCACCTGTGCGAGCTGGGATTCTCTCCGTACGAGGCACGCTGTTACGCCGGGCTGCTCGGCGCCGGCGCGCTGACCGGTTACGCGGTCGCCAAGCGCACCGGTGTTCCGCAACCCAAGGTGTACGAGACCCTGCGCCGCCTGGTCGCCCGCGGCGCCGCCGAGCAGTTCCCCGGCCCGCCGACCCGGTTCACCGCCGTCGACCCGAAGCTGGTGCTGGACCGGTTGGCCAGCGCTCATGCCGCCTCGATAGCGGGTGCGCGGGCGGCGGCCGCCGACGTGGACGGCACTACCTAAGATCGACAGCCGTGTCCGTGAGTCCGCTGGCGATCGTCGCCGCCCTGCTGCTTCTCGTCTATCTGGCCATCTTCGCGGCCCTGCACCTGACGTACACCGGGTACAGCGCGATCCGCAACGCGGTCAGCGACTACGGCGTCGGCCGCACCGCCGGCCAGTTCCGCGTCGCGGTGATCGCCAACAGCCTGGGCATCCTGGCCCTGACCGGGGCGCTGGCCGGGGAGTTCGGCCGCCGCCCGGTCGCCACCGCCGACTACGTGATCCTGCTGCTGATCCCGGTGACCCGGCTGGCGATGGCGTTCTTCCCCACCGACGTCCCGGGCGAGCGGGTGACCACCATCGGGCGGATCCACCTGCTGCTGGCGATCGCGTCGTTCACCTTCGTCTACCTGTCGGTGGCGAACCTGACGCCGTACCTGAGCGACATCGCCTCGGGGGTGACGGGTCACCTGCTGGTCGGCCTGCGGTGGCTCACGGCGGCCGGGCTGGCCGGGGTGGTGGTGACGATGGTGGTCCCGGCGCTGCGCCGGGTGTTCGGGCTGGCGGAGCGGATCTTCCTGCTCAGCAGCAACCTGTGGTTCTTCGTGGTCGCCCTGGAACTCGCGGTCCGCTGACCGCGGCCGGCCCGGCCGGGCGCGGGCCCCGTCGTCCGGGATCCGCGCACCGGACCTCGGTCAGGTGGCCGGGTGGGCGGAGCGTTCGGCGTCGGAGCGCTCGACGCAGAACTCGTTGCCCTCGGGGTCGGCGAGCACGACCCAGCCGGTGCCGTCCGGCCTGCGCTGGTCGGACACCAGGCGGGCGCCGGCGTCCCGGAGGCGGGCGACCTCCTCGTCGCGGGTGCGATCGGTGGGTTTGACGTCCACGTGCATCCGGTTCTTCACCGTCTTGGCGTCGGACACCCGGACGAAGAGCATCAGGGGGCCGGTGCCGGCCGGCGGGATCACGCAGGCCTCCGGATCGCCCGGTTGATCGTCATCGCTCAGCGGGTTGCCGGTGACCAGGCTCCAGAACCGCGCCAGGTCGTACGGGTCGCCGACGCAGTCGACGGTGATGTGGTTGACGACAGAAGTCACAGTCTCTCCAACGGCCGGCCGCTCGGGATCTGGAGAGTATCGAGGATCTTCACATCACAGGTTGGTGGGGCTGAAGTGCATGTAGTCCTTCAGTGAGTGCCACCGGCCACCCCAGGCGAAGCCGTTGGTGGTGAAGGCCAGTTCGGCGCCGTTGTCGTGGATCATGCCGGTGCGGTAGGGGAGGCGGGGGATCCAGGGTTCGCTGTGCGGCGGGTCCAGGTAGGTGCCGCGGATCATCGGGTTCTGGCGGGGGTTGACGTCGATGGCCAGGCCGTACGCGTGCTGGGACCACTTTGTCGTGCCGGCCACGTTGCGGCACTCGTAGCCGCTGGTCAGGACGGTGCGGTCGGGGAAGCTCAGGGCGGGGGCCATGCCCACGATCGGGAAGTGCCAGGCGTAGAGCAGGCCGAACGCGCGCTGGGTCGCCGGGACGATCGAGTGATGGACGATCAGGTTGCCGTCGCGGACCACGCCGTCGAAGTCCAGGTACTTCACCCAGACGCGGCGCAGGTCGGTGGCCGGGACCGGGCACTTCTTCAGCGGGTCGCCGTTCGCCTCGGTGGCGGTGACCGGCTCGACGCGGCTGGCCCAGGCCGGCCACTCGCGGCCGGTGCCGGACAGCAGGATCGCGGCGTCCGGGTGCGGCTCCTGGCCCGGGGAGAGGCCGTTCCAGCGGCGCAGGTCGGCGACCCGGAGATGGTAGTGGCCGGCGATCGTGGCCAGGGTGTCGCCAGGACGAACGATGTGCCCGGGCGGCAGCGGGGACGCGGTCCGGCCGGCCACCGCCGGTGCGAGAACGATGTGCGCGGGCGGCAGCGGGGTCGCGGCCCGGGCGGGTACCGCCGGTGTGAGCAGGAGGGCGGCGGCGAGCAGACGGGTCAGCACGAGATCAGGTTCCGGCTCGGGCGGCCGCCGCGCAGCCGAACGGCGGGAGTTCGACACGGACGGGGCGGGCCGGTCGCGTACGCGAGAACCGGGGTTGTGGTGAATGGTGGGACAACTCGGTGGCGGGAACGTTCAGGTTCCCGGGTATCCGGTCGATCAGCAAAGGTGCAGACAAGAACGGAATGAGTGCGTGCGGTGACGGATTTCCCCCAGGTGCGCCCCGACGGGCCACGCGCCGCCGAGCTGACCGGCCTCCAGGTCGTCGACGAGCTCGGCCGTGGCGCGTTCACCATGGTGCACCAGGTGCGGCGCGGCGGTCACGAGTACGCGCTGAAGCGGCCGCTCGCCGACGCCGGTGAGGCCGCCGAGATCCGTACCGCGTTCCAGCGTGAGGCCGCCCTGCTGGCCTGCATCGACGACCCCGGCGTGGTGGGCGTGCACGCGGTCGGCGAGGTGGACGGCGTGCCCGGCCTGGTGCTCGAGCACCTGTCCGGCGGCGCCCTCTCCGACCTGCTGCTCTACGGCGTGCTGAGCCAGGAGCGGACCGTCGAGCTGGCCGCCCAGCTGGCCCGTGGCCTGGCCGCCGCGCACCGGGTGGGCCTGGTGCACCGGGACATCAAGCCGGACAACATCATGATCGCCAAGGACGGCCGGGCCAAGCTGATCGACTTCGGTCTGGCGCAGCTCGGCCGGGACGCCGCCGACGAGTCCGAGCAGGCGGTCGGCACCTTTCTGTACGCCTCGCCGGAGCAGTCCGGGATGCTGCGCCGCCCGGTCGACGGCCGCTCCGACCTGTACTCGCTCGGCGTGGTGCTCTTCGAGTGCCTGACCGGGCGGCTGCCGTTCGAGGCCGACGACGTCGGCGAGCTGCTCCGCCTGCACCTGGCCGCCCCGGTCCCGGACCTCCGGGAGAGCCGGCCCGATATCGACCCGACGCTGGCCGCCGTGGTGCACCGGCTGCTCGCCAAGGACCCGGACGACCGCTACCAGGACGCCGTCGCGCTGCTCAGCGCGCTGCGGCACTGCCCGGGCGGCGCGGCCGCCGAGGAGCCTGCGGCCGGTCGCTGGCCGATGTGCGGCCGGGACACCGAGGCCGACCGGCTGGCCCGCCGCTGGGAACGTGCCCGGGCCGGGCTGGGTGGTGTCGTGGTGATCCACGGCGCGCCCGGATCCGGCCGGACCCGGCTCGCCGAGCACGCCGCCGGGCTGGTGAGCGCGGACGGCTGCCCGGTGCTCTGGGGTACCTGCCGCCCGGACGAGGCGGCCCCGCTCGCCGTCGTCCGCGAGGCCGTCCAGGCCTCGATGACCCGGGTGCACCGGCTGCCCGCCGAGGCCCGCGCGGTCGCCGAGAACAACATCGCTGAGGCGGCCGCGGCGGCCGGCGTCGCCCAGGTGATCAAGCTGTTCGGCGACTTGGGCCTGCTCACCGCGGCCGGCCCGGCCGCCGGAGGCGACGAGCACGTGTTCGCGGCCGGCGCGGCCTTCCTCGGCGAGCTGTCCCGTCGCGCGGACGGCATGATCCTGGTGATCGACGACGCCCACCTGGTCGACGCGGCGACCCGCCAGCTGCTCGCCGCGCTCGCCCCGGACCTGCCGCACCTGCCGCTGCTGGTGCTGCTGACCGACACCGGCGACGAGAGCGACCTGGACCTGGCGGTGCCCGGCACCCTGGAGCTGACCTGCACCCCGCTGCCGCCGCCGGTGGTGGCCGAGGTGGTCGCCTCCCGGCTGCCCGGTGCCGAGGTGCCGATCGAGCTGGCCCGGCACGTCACGGTCCGCACCGACGGCACCCCGCTGGCCGTCGTCAGCTACCTGATGCGGCTGCTCGACGCCGGCCTGCTCGGCCCGCTCTGGGGTACCTGGCGGCTGGACACCGCCGGCGCCGACGCGCTGCCCACTGCGGCCGGCATCCGGGACCTGCTCGCCGCCCGGCTGGACGGCCTGGCCGAGCCGATCCTGGAACGGCTGACCGCGGCCGCCGTGGCCGGTGTCCGGTTCCGGCCCGAGGGCCTGCCCGGCAGCACCGACGAGCAGACCCTGACGGCGCTGCGGGCCGGCCTGGACCGGCACGTGCTGGAGGTCCGCCCCGGCGGCTGGTACGCCTTCGTCCACCCCCAGCTGCGCGACAACCTCCTCGACCGGCTCGACGCCGAGCGGCTGCGCCAGTGCCACGCCAAGCTGGCCGCCGCCCTCGCCGAGCTGCCGCCGGAGCTGCGGGACGAGGCGCACGCGTACACCGTGGCCCGGCACTACCAGCGGGCCGGTGACGCCGCCCCGGCGGCCGAGCGGCGGCGCAGCGCGGCGGTGGCCGGTCTGCAGGCCCTCGCCGACCAGGCGCCCGGCGACGCGATCGAGTACCTGACCGCCGCGATCGACGACGACCCGGCGCCGGGCACTGCGCTGCTGCACCCGCTCGCCCAGGCCTACCTGCGGGCCGGGCGGGTCGCGCAGGCGGACGAGGTCCTCGAGCGCGCTCTCGCCACCGAGACGGACCGGTTGCAGCGCGCCCGCCTGTACACCACCCGGATCGAGCTGCACCACACCGTCTGGAACGACGCCCAGGCCCTCGAAGCGAGCCGGAACGCGCTGACCGAGCTGGGCCGGCCGCTGCCCGCCAACGGGCTGCTCCTGATCCTGTCCACGCTGGCGTACGCGTTCGCGGGCGGCTTCGTCAGGCGTACCCGGCTCGGCTTCGGCACCGCCGCGGGCCAGCGGCGGGAGACGCTCACGGTGCTGACCGCGGTGCTGGACGCCGGTGGCTACGCCGCCCTGGTCGGTATGCGCCTGCGGGATGGCATCGTGCTGGCGATGCGCGCGCTGTGGGCGGTGAACCGGCTCGGCCCCAGCCGCGAATACGCCCACGTGTACGCGCTGATCGGCTACGTCACCTCGGTGGTCAAACTGCACGGCGTCGGGACGCGGTGCCTGCGCCGCGCCGCCCGGATCGCCACCGAGCTGGACGATCCCGCGCTGATCGCCTACATCGAGTGGATCCACGGCTGCGCGATGCTGTTCGGTGGGTACGACGACGGCTCCACCTGGGAAAAGACGATCACCAAGAACGCCCGCTGGTACGAGCCGGCGCAGACCCTGCCCGGGCACGCCTCCCAGGGGCTGCGCCTGCTGCTGCGCGGCTACACCGCGGAGGCCGAGCGGGAGTACGAGCGGGGCCTGCGCGCGCTGGCCGACCCGGCCCAGGCGATGGGCACCTCGCTCGGCATGCTGGGCGTGATGGTCCCGGCCTACCAGGGCCGGACCGGCGAGGCCGCGACCGCTCTGCAGAAGATGCGTGAGGCTTTCCCGCCCGGTACCGGCACCCGGGTGCAGCGGGCCAACATCCTCACCGCCGCCGCCTGCGCGCTGCTCGAACAGGGCGAGGTCGGCGAGCCGTTCGACCAGGTGATGGCCGAGTTCCGGGACCTCGGGCTGCGGCGCGGTGACATGATGGCCCAGCACAAGTGGATCTTCGTGTTCCACAGCCACGCCAAACTGATCCGGCTGCGCTTCAGCACCGACGAGGAGCGGGCCGCCCGGCGGGCCGACGCCGCCGCGGCGATCCGGGAACTCGGCCGGGCCGGTGGCACCCCGCTGACCCGGCTGGTCCACGCGATGTGCAAGGCCTCGTTCAGCCAGATCAACGGCGACCACGAGCGCAGCATCAAGCTGGCCGACGAGGCGGAGAAGGTGGCCCGGGCGCTGGACGCCCCGCTGGCCCAGTGCGAGCTGTACCGGATCCGGGCTCGCGCGATGCGTGCCCTGGGCCAGATCCACGAGTCCGAGCGGCAGGCCCGCGCCGCCCTCACCCTGACGGCGTTCTACGGCTGGGAGCCGCGCCGGCGACAGACCCGTACCGAGTTCGGCGTGGACGAGGGGGCGAGCACCCACCGGCGTACGGTCGCGGATCGCCGCGGCGGCGCGGCCGGTAGCGGCCGCAACCGCCGGCTGGAGGCGTTGCAGCAGGTCAGCACCGCCGCCGCCACGGTGCTCGACCCGCAGCAGCTGGCCCAGGTCGCGCTCGACGAGACGCTGCGCATCCTGGGCGCCGAACGGGCGCTGTTCTTCCTGCTCGACGAGGCCGGCGAGCCGGTCCGGTTCGCCGGGCGGGACGCCGACGGCGAACTCACCGACACCACCGGGTACGGCGCCACGCTGGTCCGCCGGGTCGCCGAGTCCGGCGAGGCGGTGGTGGTCACCGGCACCGAGCAGGGCGCCGCGCTCGGCTCGCGCAGCGCGGTGCAGCACGGGCTGCGCAGCATCCTGGTCGCCCCGGTGCAGTTCAAGGGCCGGCTGATCGGCGTGGTCTACCTGGACAGCCGGCTCGCCCGAGGGATCTTCACCGACGACGACGTCGAGGTGCTCACCGCGGTCAGCAGCCACGTCGCGGTCTCCCTGGAGACCGCCCGGGCCGCCCAGCTGCACCTGGCCGTGCAAGCCGCCCAGCAGCAGCAGGCGCTCGCCGAGATGCTGCGGGCCAGCCTGGCCGAGCTGACCGGGATCCTGGAACCGGACCGGCTGCTGCGCCGGCTCAGCGGCACCCTGCAGACCTCGCTCGGCGCCGAGTCCGGCTGCCTGGTCACCCCGGACGGCGAGGTGCTGGAACCGGAGGAGGTGGCCGGGGCGCGGCTCACCACGGAGGAGACCGCGCTGCTCGGCGGCCTGTCCGAGCCGGCCCTGCTGGACCCGGCCGGCACCGGCGGGCTGCGGGAGCGGCTACTGGCCGGCTATCCGGTGGCGCTCGCGGTGCCGCTGGACGGCCGGGACGGGCGGGCCGGGGTGGCGCTGCTCGGCGGCGTCACGCTCGACGACACCAGCCGGCAGGTGGCGGCGGCGCTCTCCTCGCAGGGGATGACCGCGTACGACAACGCCCGCCTGTTCACCAGGGTGCAGGAGCTGGCCACCACCGACGAGCTGACCGGGCAGCACAACCGGCGGCACTTCTACGCCGTGGCCGGGGCGCTGGTGCAGGCCGCCGCGCGCAACCGGCGCCCGCTCGCCGCCGCGATGCTGGACATCGACAAGTTCAAGAGCGTCAACGACACGTACGGGCACGGCGTGGGCGACGAGGTGATCCGTACCGTGGCCCGGCGGATCCGGGCCGTCCTGCGGCACTCCGACGTGCTCGGCAGGTACGGCGGCGAGGAGTTCGCGATCGTGCTGCCCGACCACGAGGGCGAGGCGATCGAGCTGGCCGAGCGGGTCCGTGTCGCGGTCGGCGGCGAGCCGGTCAAGACCCAGGCGGGACCTCTTCCTGTCACCATCAGCATCGGCCTGACCCGACTGGGTGATGGCGACGCCGCCCTGGACGACCTTCTGGCCCGCGCGGATCACGCCCTCTACCGGGCAAAGGAAGCGGGCCGCAACCGGGTGATGGCCGACTGAGCCGAGGATGCGCAGGTGAAGGGGGTCGCGAGGCATCGACGTGACCCCTTATCATCTGTGCGCCCTTCCTTGATCACGAGGTATGCCGTTGCGAAACTTCTCCGTGCCAGAGCGGATCGGTGGCTTCGGCGTGCTCGCGGCCGGCTTGGCCGTGGTGTGGCCCGCCGTCACGACCAGCAGCGGGGTGGGCCTGCCCTGCCCGTTGCGGACGCTGACCGGCGTGCCGTGCCCGGCGTGCGGCTTGACCACCGCGGCGGTCGCGCTCGTGCGTGGCCAGGCCGCGGCGGCCTTCCACGCGAACCCCGTGATCTTCGGTCTGGCGGCTCTCGCGGTCGCCGTCGGCCCGCTCGTGGCGTTCCGCGCCGCGGGTGTGCTGGCCCCACCGAGGCCGTTGTCGTCCGCCGGGCGGCGACGGATGGGATGGTGGGCCGGACTGCTGGCGACGGCGAGCTGGCTCTTCCAACTGCACCGGCTCGGCGTGAGCTGGGCCTGATAAAAGGACTTCGACATGTCATACCCTCCCCCCAACGACCCTTACGGTCAGGGCCAGCAGCCGCCTTACGGCCAGGGTGAGCAGCCGCAGTACGGGCAGCAGCCGCAGCAGCCGTACGGCCAGCCGCAGTACGGGCAGCCCCAGCAGCCCTATGGCCAGCCGCAGCAGCCGTACGGCCAGCCCGCTCCGGGTTACGGCCAGCCGGCTTACGGCGCGCCCGGCTACGGCCCCGGCATGCCGGTCGGTTACGCGAGCTGGATCGCCCGGGTCGGCTCCTACCTCATCGACGGCCTGGTCACCGTCCCGTTCACGATCCTGGCCGTGACCATCGGCCAGGGCAAGGACGAGTACGGCCTGCCCACGGTCAACGCGGCGTACTACATCTTCCTGCTGCTCGGCATCGTCGCCTCCGGCTACAACCGGTGGTACCTGGCCGGCACCACCGGCCAGAGCTGGGGCAAGAAGGCCCTCGGCCAGAAGCTGGTCGACCAGAACACCGGCCAGACCATCGGTGCCGGCAAGGCGTTCCTGCGTGACCTCGCGCACGTCGTCGACGTCATCACCTGCTACATCGGCTTCCTGTGGCCGCTGTGGGACGAGAAGAAGCAGACCCTGTCCGACAAGATCTGCAGCACGGTCGTCGTTCGCTGACGTTCCGCGTCGAAGCCCCGCCGGTGCGCGCACCGGCGGGGCTTTTCCGTACGGCGGCGGTAGGTTGGCCGGATGCGGGACTTGTTGCGGCCGATAGTGGTCGCGCCGATGGCGGGCGGTCCGTCCACCGCCGACCTGGTCATCGCCGCCGGCCAGGCCGGCGCGCTCGGCTTCCTCGCCGCCGGCTACAAGACCCCGGAGGCTGTCGAGGCCGAGGTCCGCTCGGTGCGAGGTGCCTGTTCGGGGTACGGGGTGAACCTCTTCGTCCCGCTGCCACCGCCCCCTGACGTGGCGGCCGTCGAGCGGTACCGGGAGGCGTTGCGTCCCGAGGCGGAGCGGTACGGGGTGGACCTGCCGCCGGTCCGGCTGACCGACGACGACCACTTCGCCTCGAAGGTGGAGATCGCTGTGGAGTACCGGGTTCCGCTGGTCAGCTTCACCTTCGGGGTGCCACCGGTGGAAGCGGTGCGGGCCTTGCGGGCGGCCGGATCGGCGGTTCTGATCACGGTGACGAGTGGTGAGGAGGCGCGCCGGGCGCTTGCCGTCGAGCCGGACGGGCTGATCGCTCAGGGCGGCGAGGCGGGCGGGCACTCCGCGACGTTCAGCCCGGCGGCCTATCGCGGCGACCGTGGCGTGCGGGCGGTGCTGGCCGAGGTGCTGACGGTCACCGACCTGCCGGTGATCGCGGCCGGTGGCGCGGGTGCCCGCGGCGCCGTCCCCGGCCTGCTGGCGGCGGGCGCCGCGGCGGTTCAGTGCGGCACCGCCTTCGTTCTCGCGGACGAGGCCGGCACCCGGCCGGCCCAGCGTGCCGCCATGCTCTCGGGTGAGCCCGCGGAGACCGTGGTGACCAGGGCGTTCACCGGGCAGCCGGCGCGGGCCCTGCGGAACCGTTTCGTGGCCGCGTACTCTTCGCTGGCGCCGGTCGGTTATCCGGCGATCCACCACCTGACCGCTCCGATCCGGGCGGCCGCGGCGCGCCTCGGTGACGCCTCCGCCCTCAACCTCTGGGCCGGCGTGGGCCACGCCGGCGCCCATGCGGCTCCCGTCGCGACCCTGGTCGACCGTCTCCAGGAGTGATCCCGCGCCGGCCTGTCTCGCTCCCTTTGCCGCTCGACTGCCGGGGGCTGGGCAGCCGTTCGATCGTCGGGCCGGACCCACCCCGGCGCCCCGCATGCCGTGCCCTGCATGCCGTGCCCTGCATGCCGCGCCCCGCATGCCGCGCCGCGCACGCCGCGCCCCGCATGCCGCGCCGCGCAGGCCGGGCTCCGCGAAGGCCCGCCCTTCTTGATCGGTGACTCAATATTGCGGCCGCTGGATGAAAATGAACTACATTAACGGTCGTTAATACTTAACATATTGTTCTCTCCGGGGTGCGATATTCTTCCCGGGTTTCGGTGTAGGTTCGATTCGTGTCGAGATGGGCCGGGCGGATGAAGAACCGTTCGCCGGTGATCTGCATCAGCGTCGCGGGAGATCCTCGCGGCGATTCAGAAAAGGATCTGTGAAATGCGTAGTGCGCTGCTTGCCGCCGTCATCCCGGCCGTGCTCGTTCCCGGTGTGGCACAGGCCGCGCCGTGTCCCACGACCGACGTGCTGGGGACCTATGCGTTCGGACGTGCCGCGGCCATCGGTGCCGCCGGTGAGGCGGCCGGGCTCTGGTCGGACCCGGCGATCCAATCCGGCATCGCCGGTGACGACCTGGTCATCACCTATACCCCGCGCTACACGCCGTTCGCCACCGAGCGTCAGGTCTACACCGCGCTGTACAACGAGGTGGCCTACCCGGATGCCGAGTGCGACCGGGTCGGCGCCGACGGCGTGGCCAAGCACGTCTGGGTCTCCTACCGCTGCCGCACCGGCGTGGCGCCGAACTACACGCTGCTGGTCCGCTGACGCGCACCGGCGTGCCGCGGAACCGCACACCCCAGGCCCGCTGACGCACCGGCGTGCCGCGGAACCGCACACCCCAGGCCCGCTGACGCACCGGCGTGCCGCCGAACTGAACACTTCTGATCCGCTGACGCCACCGTTCGCGGATCGGCCCGCCGTGCCCGTCATTCCGTGTGCCGTTTTACCGCGGGGCCTCGGAAAGCGTTGTGATATCACGCCTTCCGAGGGGTTTCGGGTGCGAAGGGCTCGATGAGCTTTGCTGGGGGGAAGCCCGGTTTCCGTCGCCGCGAGGGGCGGCGGAAACCGGGCATCTAATCGTTTGCGGGAGAGGGCCGGCCGATTTCCGCAAGGCCCGGTGGCCGGAATGAGACCGATGCGGCGAGCGGCCGCCCGCCCCGGACGACGGGGGAGCGGCCGTCCGGCCCGTGGACGACGGGGAGCGTCCGCCCGCCCCCGGACGACGGGGAGCGTCCGCCCGCCCCCGGACGACGGGGAGCGTCTGCCTGCCCCCGGACGATGGGGGAGCGGCCGCCCGGCCCCGGACCGCCGGTAGGACCGGTCGTCCCGGGTGCCGGCTATCCGGCGGGAACCACCCGTCCGGTCACCTCACCGAAGGAGAGCCGGGAGCCGTCCGGCGCCGGAGCCGTCGCGGTGATGGTGACCTCGTCGCCGTCCTCCAGGAACGAGCGGGTGGAGCCGTCGGGAAGCTTGAGCGGCTCCTGACCGTTCCAGGACAGCTCGATCAGGGAACCCCGCGAGTCCGGGGTGCTGCCGCTGACGGTGCCGGAGGCGTAGAGGTCACCGGTGCGCAGGGCGGCGCCGTTGACGGTCATGTGGGCCAACTGCTGGGCCGCGGTCCAGTACATCCCGGCGAACGGCGGGCGGCTGATCACGGTGCCGTTCAGCCGGACCTCCAGGGAGAGGTCGAGGCCCCACGGCTGGTCACCGTCGGCGAGGTACGGCAGCAGCGGTTCGTCGCGGGCGGGCGGCTCGACGCGGGCGGCGGACAGCGCGGCCAGCGGCACCACCCACGGGGACACCGAGGTGAGGAAGGACTTGCCCAGGAACGGGCCGAGGGGAACGTACTCCCAGGCCTGGAGATCGCGGGCGGACCAGTCGTTGACCAGGCAGACCCCGAAGACGTACGACGGGAAGTCCCGGGCGGCGACCGCGGTGCCGAGCGCGGACGGCATGCCGACGACGAAGCCCACCTCGGCCTCGATGTCGAGCCGGCGGGACGGGCCGAAGACCGGCGGCTCGTCGGGGCGGCGGGACTGGCCCCGCGGGCGAACCACCGGCGTGCCGGAGAGCCGGACGGTCCCGGAGCGGCCGTGGTAGCCGATCGGTAGGTGCGTCCAGTTCGGGGTGAGCGGCGGCGAGCCGGGCCGGAACATCCGGCCCAGGTTCTCCGCGTGGTCCCGGGAACTGTAGAAGTCGACGTAGTCGGCGACCTCGATCGGCATGCGCATGGTGACCGAGGAGCGCGGGATGAGGTGTGGTGTCACCCGCTCCCGATGGGCCGGATCGGTCAGCCAGGCGGTGATCATCGCCCGGGTGGCGGCCCAGGACTCCGGGCCCTGTGCCATGAACGCGTTCAGTGAGCCGGTGGCGTGCACCGGGTCCCCGGTCAGCCCGGCCAGGTCCAGTACGTGATCACCGATCGCCACGCCGGTGCGCGCCGCCTCCGACGTCGCCGATCCGGGGGCGGCCGGAGCCGTGGTGAAGATGCCGTAGGGCAGGTTGGCCAGGCCGAAGCCGGTGTCCGAGGGCAGGTCGAGCCAGGTCATGGGGTGATTGTCTCCGGAAGCAGGCCGAGGTGGACGAGATCGTGGATCGGGTCGCCGATGTCGCAGGTGCCGAACGAGGTGAAGACCGCGCGGGCCCGGCGGGCCCGGGCCGGGGACCAGGTCAGCAGCTCGGCCGCGATCTCCGCGGCGTCGGTGCGGGCCAGGTGTTCGGCGGCGCGGGACGGTTCGTCGGCGGCGAGTAGGACGTTCAGGAAGCCGTGATGGTGGAAACCGGTCACCGGGTCGGTGTGCCGGATGGCGTGATGCAGGCCTGCCGTGCACTTGAACGCGATGCCCCGGTCGACGCACGCCCGGATCGTCGCGGCGAGCTCGGCGATCGGCGGGAACAGGTCGGCGCGCACCCCGCCGGTGCGGAGTTTGGCCCGGCAGCCGGTGCCGGCCAGCGCGTCGAGCACCTCGTCACGCGCTGCGGTGCGCGGCACCTCCACCGCCACGGGCAGGCCGGGCGGAAGGCAGTCGGCTGCCGTGCGTACCGTCAATCGCGCCTGCGCGGCATCGACCGCGACGGTGGCCTCGACCGCGGCCAGGCGCAATCCCGGGTCCCGCGCGATCGTGCCGGCCGCGGCCGGCAGATCGGCGGCGGCGGCGATCAGCGCGAGGTCGAGCGGTGGTCCGGACCGATCGAGGTGTACGCCCACCTCGCCCAGCCTGGCCGCCGGCAGCACGAACGGACCCGCCAGAGTGCCGCGCCGCCGCAGGAAGGCCGGCACGGCCGTGGCCATCGTCGCGTTCCCCGGTGGGAAGAGCGCCGCGTCGTCGAAGAAGCGCGTGAACAGCTCGCCCGTGGCCGCCGGGGGACGCGTGGCGGGATCGGGCTGGGCGTGCGGGGCGGTCATGCGGCGGGGCCGCGGCCGGACCAGGACCAGGCGTAGCGGCCGTCGTCGGCGGCCAGGCCGGCCTCGCCCAGGTCGAGCGGGCGGAATGTGTCCACCATGACGGCGGTCTCGTCGAAGAACTCGACGCCGAGGGAGCGCTCGACGGCGCCGGGCTGCGGGCCGTGCGAGTGGCCGCCGGGGTGCAGCGAGATCGAGCCCTTGCCGATCCCGGAGCCCTTGCGCGCCTCGTAGTCCCCGTCCACGTAGAACATCACCTCGTCCGAGTCGACGTTCGAGTGGTAGTAGGGCACCGGCACGGCGAGCGGGTGGTAGTCGACCTTGCGGGGCACGAAGTTGCAGATCACGAAGTTGTTGCCCTCGAAGACCTGGTGCACCGGCGGCGGCTGGTGCACGCGACCGGTGATCGGCTCGAAGTCGGCGATGTTGAACGCGTACGGGTACAGGCAGCCGTCCCACCCGACCACGTCGAACGGGTGCTCCGGCACGACGTGGATCGACCCGCCGCCGCGGTGCTTGATGTAGACCTCGACGTCGGTGCCCTCGGCCAGCATCGGCTCGACCGGCCCGCGCAGGTCGCGCTCGCAGTACGGCGCGTGCTCCAGGAACTGCCCGTAACGGGAGAGGTACCGTTTCGGCGGCGCGATGTGCGAGCTCGCCTCGATCGCGTAGACGCGCAGCGGCTCGGGGCCGGTCGGGATCCACCGGTGCGTGGTGGTCCGCGGGATGATCACGTAGTCGCCCTGGCCGACGGTGAGCGCACCGAACACCGTCTCCACGGTGGCGGCGCCCCGCTCGACGTAGACGCACTCGTCGCCCGTCGCGTTGCGGTAATAGGGCGACGGCTCGGTGGCGACCGCGTAGCGGATCCGGACGTCCGCGTTGCCCAGGACCAGGCGACGCGAGGTGACCGGGTCGGCCTCCTTGTAGACCAAATCGTGCAGTTTCAGGTGCCGCGGGACCAGCGGGAGGTTCGGGGTCAGGGTCTGGTCGGGGAGCTCCCACGGCCGGGCGTCGACGATCGCCGAGGGGATGCCGCGGTGGTAGAGCAACGACGAGTCGGAGGAGAATCCCTCCTCGCCGACCAACTCCTCGGCGTACAGCCCGCCGTCGGGACGACGGTGCTGGGTGTGCCGCTTCGGCGGGATGCTGCCCACCTGCCGGTAGAACGTCACGCTTTCGACCTCCAGAGGTTCCTGCGGACCACCTCGGCGGATCTCGCCGCAGTGGTCCAGGACCACACAGCCGTCACCAGGGGTGGTGGTGGCGACTCCATGTGCTACGGAATTTACGGAGCCGTAACAGGGCGCACAAGGGGACGCACCAATTCGCCCCCGGCGACCGGGCCGGTAGCCTGGCCGCTTGCGTGGTGCCTCCGGGAGCGCCCCGCTAGCCGGCCCGCGGCACGCACGGAGCGCTCGAGGAGGAGACCGTGCCGAAGATCGTTGATCACGACCAGCGGCGTTCCGAGATCGTCGAGGCCTTTCTCACGGTGGTGGCCCGGGACGGGCTGTCCGCCGCCACCACCCGGGCGATAGCCGCCGAGCTGAACATCGGTACCGGCGGGCTGTGGCACTACTTCGACGGGTTCGACGAGGTGGCGGCCGGGGCGTACCAGCGGATCACCGAGCGGACCAACGATCGGATCACCGCCGCCACGGCCGGGCTGCGCGGGCTTGACGCGTTCTACGCGATGATCCGGGAGATCCTGCCGCTGACCAAGGAGACGCTCGACGAGGCGCACGTGGTGGTCGGCTTCTGGGGCCGGCTGGCCGCCAACGCCAAGATCGAGGAGACCCAGGAGGACCTCGGGGACCACTGGGGCGGGCTGATCGCCGGGTTCTTCACCGAGGCGATCGAGGACGGGATCCTGGACCCGGCGACACCGATCCCGGACGTGATCGACGTGCTGCTCACCATCTGCCTCGGACAGCAGGTGAACGCCGTCATGGCGTCCCCGATGGTCGACCCCGGCCGGCAACTCGCCATGATCGACCACTGCCTGCGCCCGTGGCGCCGTTAGCCCCGGCGGTCGCTTCCGGCGGCGGCCTGATGTCAACCCCATTTCCGGTACGACTCGGAGTCCCGTGGCGGTCGGCTCGCGAGGCCCGCCTCCCCGCCCGGCCGCGACGCGTGTCGTGCGGGTCCGCCGGCCGTCCCGGTCAGATCCGACGACCGCGGTGCCGGTGCGGCCCGTCGGCACGATCGCCCGTCCCGCGGGGTGACTGGCGGTCCACCGCCGCGCGCGGATCCGACCTGCGACGGTTGGCATATTCGACCTCCGCGGAGACCGTGAGCGGCGGCGGACCCGCACGACGCGCGCCGCGGTCCGGAGTGGGGTCGGCCTCGCGCACTGACCAGGCACGGTGCGACAAGTCGTACAAAATCGGTTTTTAAGAGAAGGCGGCCCTCAGGCGCGTGGCGGACGGTGAGCGGGCTGGTCGTGCGAGGACCCGCAGCGGGCTGGCGGGTGGAAGCGGCCGGTCGTGCGAGGACCCGCAGCGGGCTGGCGGGCGGAAGCGGCCGTTCATGGCCTGGCGAGCGTGCGGAGGAACTCGCCCAGGCGGTGCAGGCCTTCCTGGAGGTCGGCCCGGGAGGCGGTGTAGGAGAGGCGGACGTGGGTGTCGGCGGTGGCGGCACCGAAGTCGCGGCCCGGGGTGACCGCGACGTGGGCCTCGTCGAGGGCCCGGCGGCAGAAGTCCCAGGCGGTCAGGCCGGTCGCGGAGACGTCGAAGTAGATGTAGAAGGCGCCGTCCGGCGGGACCGGGACGGGCAGGCCGATCTCGGCCAGGCCGGCGAGGGCGATCGCGCGGCGGGCGGCCAGTTCCTGGCGGCGGGACTCGCAGACGGCGAGCGACTCCGGGGTGAAGCAGGAGAGGGCGGCGATCTGGGCCGGGGTGCTGGCGCAGAGGAAGTAGTTCATGGCCAGGCGTTCGACGGCCGGCACCAGCGCGGGCGGCAGGACGCACCAGCCCAGGCGCCAGCCGGTCATCCCGAAGTACTTGGAGAAGCTGTTGATGACGATGGCGTCCGGGTCGGCGGTGAGGATGGTGCGGGGCGGGGTGCCGTCCGGCGACGGGTCGGCCAGGTCCAGGTAGATCTCGTCGACGATGCGCCAGGCGCCGCGGGCCGCGGCCCGGTGGCAGACCTCGACCAACTCGCCGAAGGGGATCGAGGTGCCGGTCGGGTTGGCCGGGCTGGCGACCATGACGGCGCTGGTGCGCCCGGTCCAGGCGCTGTCCACGGCGGCGGTGTCCAGCTGGTACCGCGAGCCGGGCGTGGTCGCCACCGTCACCACCCGGCCGCCGAAGGTCTCCACCAGCCGGCGGTTGCAGGGGTAGGACGGGTCGGCCAGGATCACCTCGTCGCCGGGGTCGGTGGTCGCGGCGGCCGCGAGCAGCAGCGCACCGGACGCGCCGGGGGTGACGGCGATCCGGGCCGGGTCGACGGTGACGCCGTGCCGATCACGGTAGAAGCCGGCGATCGCCGCGCGCAGCGCGGGCAGGCCGAACGCCGGGGTGTACGGCAGTGGCCGCCCGTCCATCGCCTCGCGCATCGCCTCCCGGACGGCCGGTGGCGCACCGAAGTCGGGCTCGCCGAGACCGAGCCGGATCACGCGGTGCCCGGCGGCCTCGAGGGTGCCGGCCCGTTCGCCGAACGCCATCGCGTGGAACGGCTCGACGGACTGGGCACGCTGCGACAACTTCATGGCGGCAGCATGCCATCCGGGGTCGCGGCGGCGGTCGCTGACGCGCGGTGCCCCCGGCCGGCGAGGCCGGCGGTGTGCGGTGTTCCGGGCGGCCCGGCTGAGGGCGTGCGGTGTTCCCGCGCGGCGGACGCCGATGGGTGGGATCAGGCGGCGGTCGTCGACTCGCGGGGGATGAGGCGGCACGGGAGCTGCTCGACGCCGGAGCCGAGCCGGCCGTCGAACGCGGCCAGGAGGCGCTCGGCGGCGACCCGGCCGAGCGTCTCCAGGTTCATGTCGATGCTGGACAGCGGCGGGGTCGAGCTGGTCGTGAAGATCTCCCAGTTGTCGAAGCCGAGGACCGCCACGTCGCCGGGGACCTCCAGGCCGGCGCCGTGCAGGGCGTCGATCACGCCGCGGGCGATCTGGTCGGAGCCGGCGAAGATCGCGTCCACCGCGGTGCGCTGGGTCAGCAGCATCCGGGTGGCGCTCCGGCCCCACGCCTCCGACCAGGCACCGAACAGGACCCGGTCGCCGGCCAGCCGCAGACCGTGCTCGGCCAGCTCGTCGCGGGCGCCGCGGGCCCGGTCCTGCGCCGCGCCGTAGGACGGGTCGCCGGTGATGTGCGCGATCCGCCGCCGGCCCACCTCGACCAGGTGCCGGATCCCCAGCCGGCCGGCCGCCACGTTGTCGCTGACCAGGGAGAGGTCGTCCGGGTCGGCGGACGGCGCGTACGCGTAGACCACCGGCACCGGCAGGTCCCGCCCGATCGACGGCCGCGGGTCGGGCCGGGCGCCCACCACGATCAGCCCGTCGACCCGGCGGCTGAGCAGGGTACGCAGGTGATGCCCCTCCCGGATGGCGTCGCCACGCGCGTCGCAGAGCAGCACGCTGGTCCGGTCCGCCCCGAACGCGTCCTCGGCGCCCATCAGGATCGGGATGGACAGCCGGCCCTCCAGGTCGGAGGTGAGCAGCCCGATCATCCCGGTGCGCCCGGCGACCAGGCCACGCGCCAGCGTGTTCGGCGAGTACGCCAGCATCTCGGCGGCCTTGCGCACCGCCTCCCGGGTGGCGGCGGAGACGTGCTCGCGTCCGTTGAGGGCCTTGGACGCGGTCGCCACCGACACCCCGGAGAGCCGGGCGACGTCGTGGAGCGTGGCGGGACGCTGCTCTGCCGGCACTCGAAGCCCCCTTCGCCTGTCCCTAGGCAACACAGGGTAGCGCCATGCGTACTACTGAGCGTCGATGTACCCGGCCGTCTCGTCCTCCGCCACCGCCGGTTCCGGCACCGGATCGCTCAGCTGCTCGCGCAGGTAGTTCCAGACGACGGCGACCAGCGCGGCGACCGGCACGGCGAGCAGGCTGCCGACGATGCCGGCCAGGTTGCCGCCCAGCGTCACCGCGAGCAGCACCACCGTCGCGTGCAGGCCCAGGCCACGGCTCTGGATCATCGGCTGGAAGACGTTGCCCTCCAGCTGCTGTACCAGCAGGATGATGCCGAGCACGATCAGCGCCTTCACCCAGCCGCTGAAGACCAGGGCGATCAGCACCGCGACCAGGCCGGCGAAGACCGCCCCGACGATCGGGACGAACGCGGTGATGAAGGTCAGCACCGCGAGCGGCAGCACCAGCTCGACGCCGGTGATCCACAGGCCGAGGCCGATGAACACCGCGTCGAGCAGCCCGACGAACGCCTGCGAACGCACGAACGAGCCGAGCGTGTTCCAGCTGCGGGCGGCGATCTCCGGCAGGTCGGTGCTGAGCCGGCCCGGCAGCTGACGGCCCAGCCAGGGCAGGAACCGCGGCCCGTCCTTGAGGAAGAAGAACATCAGGAACAGCGCCAGGATCGTGGTGACCAGGCCGTTCACCACGGTGCTCACCCCGGTCAGGGTGGCGTTCGCGATGCTGCCGACGCTGGCCTGCAGCTTGTCGATCGCGCTGTTCAGGCCGCTGTTGACCTGGTCGTCGCTGATGTGCAGCGGGGGACCCGCGGCCCAGTCCCGGACCGTCTGGATGCCGTCCACCACGCCCTGCCCGAGCTTGCCGGACTGCGCCGAGACGGGCACCGCGATCAGCACCACGATGCCCGCGATCAGAGCCAGGAACAGTACGGTGACCAGCGCCGCGGCCAGCGCCGGCGGCCACCCGTGCCGGCGCAGGAAGCGCACCGGCGGCCAGGTGAGCGTGGTCAGCAGCAGGGCCACCACCAGCGGCCAGAGGATCGACCAGGCCATCCCCAGCAGCCGCAGCAGCACGTAGGTGAGCAGCAGGATCAGCAGGGTCTGCGCGGAGACCCGGGCGGCGGTGCGCATCGCTGCCCGGGTTCTGGTAGTGCTCAATACGGGCCCCATGTTGATCACCTTACGGTGAACCACGTCTCCCGGGATTTCTTCCACTCCGGGTGGGCCAGATCCTTGGCCGGCGAGCCGTCGCCGTACAGGTCGGCGGCGCCGGCGTCGGTGAGCAGCTGGGCCCGCGCGCCGGTCACGGCGAGGTCGGGCACCGCGACGATCGCCTCCCAGGCGCCCGGGTCCGCGGTCGGCAGCGTCCGGAGCAGCACCGGGGCGTGCGCGGCGACGCCGTCCCAGGAGTAGAGGGCGTACGGGCGCGCCGGAGGCGTCCCGGCGGTAGAGGCGCAGGACGTTCGTCTCGTCGTCGGCGGCGATCAGATAGTCGTCGCCGGCGTCGATCGCCGCCGAGGAGTCGCTGGCGCCGGTGAGGTAGCGGGTGTCGGTGGCGTTCCCGACGGCGGCCGAGGCGGCGTAGTGCAGCGTGGTGGTGGCGGACTTGCCGTGGTGTCCCGATAGAGCCCGGCCGACCCCTTTTCGCTGCCGAACCACACCCGGCCGTCGGCCAGCTGCACGGTTCGGGTGTTGTTCAGCGCGTCGGTCCCGCTCGCCAGCACGGTTCCGGAGCTCGCGCCCAGCTGGGCCAGCACCAGGCCGCCCCGCGGGGTGGCGGTCGCGCCGTGGCCGCCCCCGGCACCGCCGAGTACCCGGCGAGCGTGACGTACCGCCCGTCGCTCGACCGGGCCAGCGCATCGACCGCTGCCGAGTCGCCCTCCAGCGTGAACGGCCGGTTCGCGCCGGACGCGGCGGTCGGCAGGGCGATCGCGGTGCCGTCCGCCGCACCCGTGCCGGTGATCCGGGTGAGCGTGACACCGGTGGCCGCCGAGGTGACCTTGACCGTGGCGAGCAGCAGGCGGTCGGCGGCGGGGCCGCTGGCGGCCTGCGCGGTGGCGGTGACGGTGAACGCCGTACCGGCCGCGATGGTGACAGCGGCGGCGATCGCCAGTCGCCGTCCGATGTGGTGCTGGAGCAAGATGGCGCCCCATCTGGGGGAGGGTCCTTGTCGTCGACCGCAGTTGATCGATGACCGGCGAACCGGCGGACAACGGGAAATGGCCGCCTGGAGAACGACCGCGGAGTGTTCGAGGAAGTGAGCCGGCCGGGTTGATGGGTGCCGGGAGGGAGCCGTCCGGGGTCGGTTGATCGGTCAGGGTTGATGAGTCGGTCGGCGGGCCGCGAGGGGGATGCGAATCCACAGTGGTCGGCGTAGCGTCGGCGGCCATGAGCGACTTGATAGAGAAACGTCTCTCGAAGCTGATCGCGGCCGGCGCCACCGCGCTGGTCGTGGTGGCGGGCACGGCCGCCCCCGCGTATGCCGGCGGAGGAGCTGCCTCCCCAGGATCGGCCGGTCTCGGTGACCGGCTGTACCCGCTGCTCGGTAACGGCGGGTACGACGTGCAGAACTACGACCTGCGGATCCGGTACCCGCAGAAGGACCCCAAGCAGCAGGTCAGCGGCGACGTGACGATCACCGCGGTGGCCACTCAGAACCTGTCCCGCTTCGATCTCGACTTCGGCGGCGACGGCGTCGGCAAGGTGTCGGTGAACGGCAAGCCGGCCCGGTTCACCCGCGACGGCGACGAGCTGGTCATCACGCCGGCGCATCACCTGACCAAGGGCAAGCGGTTCTGGGTCACGGTCAGCGGTTTCACGGCGACTCCGATCCCGGCCAACGCCGACTCGCCGGCCGGCTTCGTCACTACCCCGGACGGCACCATCATGGCCGGGCAGCCGGACCAGTCGCACCAGCTGTTCCCGAGCAACGACCACCCGCGGGACATGGCGACGTACACCATCTCGATGACCCGGCCGGCCGGTTGGGCCGCGGTCGCCAACGGGGTGCACCTGCGCGACCGGACCAGCGGGACCACGGTGACCTCGGTCTACCGGGAGACGAAGCCGATGGCCAGCGAGCTGATCCAGCTCGCGGTCGGCGACTTCACCGTGCACCAGCGCCCGTCGGTGGGCGGGGTGCCGATCCGCGACGTGGTGCCCACCCGGCTCGCCGCCGACCTGCTGCCCAAGGCCGACGTGGAACGCGAGCAGCTGGCCTGGATGGTGAGCAAGGTCGGCAAGTACCCGTTCGAGAAGTACGGCTCGCTGGTGATCGACGCCGACCTCGGCTTCGCGCTGGAGACGCAGACCCTGTCGCTCTACGACACCGGGCTGTTCTCCTACCCGAAGTTCGTCCTGGACCCGATCATGAACCACGAGCTCTCGCACATGTGGTTCGGGGACAGCGTCGCGCCGTACGAGTGGAGCAACGTCTGGCAGAGCGAGGGCCACGCCACCTGGTACGAGCTGACCTACGCCGTGGAGCACGGCCAGTTCAAGGACTACACCGGTTACGCCGACCTGGAGTCGTACTTCAAGAACGTCTACAGCAAGGGTGACCAGTACCGGAAGGACTACGGCCCGGTGGCCCACCCGCTGCGGTCCGACTCCATCTGGGACGTCTTCAACCCCAACGTGTACGACGGCGGAGCGCTCGTCCTGTACGCGCTGCGGCAGAAGATCGGTGTCCGGAAGTTCGAGGCCCTGGAACGTGCCTGGGTCTCGGTCTACCGCGGCAAGTCCGCCTCGACGTCGGACTTCATCGCGCTCGCGTCGAAGGTGTCCGGCCAGAACCTGCGCGGTTTCCTGGGTGACTGGCTCTACGGCACCAAGACCCCGCCGATGCCCGGCCACCCGGACTGGACGGTGACGCCGCCGACCGCCGCCTCCGCCAAGGCCTCCGCCACGGCGAGGACGCTCCGCTAGCCGACCATCTGCTCCGCGAAGGCCACCAGGCGCTGCGCCATGGCGTCGTCGGTGACCAGGAACTGAAGACCGATTTCCTGCTGGCCGGGGGAGTCGACGACGTTCACCACCCGTGCGGGCACGGTGAGCATGCCGTCGGTGACCCCGGTCAGCTCGGCGTCGACGGTGGTGCCCTCGACGAACGGGGGCGGGCCGGAGACGATGCAGCGCAGCCCGCCGGCGCTGAAGTTGATCAGGACGGCCTGCATCGCCGCCTGGCCCGCCCGGCGCAGGGCCACCTTGCCGGCCGCGGCGATCCGCTCGTGCTCGCGCCGCTCCAGGCGACTGGCCAGGTCGGTCATCTCGTCGACCCGGCCCAGCGTCGCGGTCATCTGGGCGGAGAGCCGGTCCATCAGCGCGCCCTGGTCGGCGGCGACAGTGCGCAGCGAGCTGGCCGCGTCGCCCACCCCGCCGATCCCCTCCAGCATGGTGGTGATGGTCTGGGACATCGCGGTGGTCTCCCGGTGCAGGTCGTCGATGGTCCGGGTGATCTGGTCGGTGGACTCCGCGGTGTGCATGGCGAGCTGCTTGACCTCGTCGGCCACGACGGTGAAGCCGTACCCCAGGTCGCCGGCCCGGGCCGCCTCGATCGTGGCGTTCAGCGCCAGCAGCCGGGTCTGCCGGGCGATGCCGGTGACCAGGGCCACCGTCGCGGCCACCTGGCGCAGGCTGTGCTCCAGCGAGGAGATCACCTGCTCGGCGTCGTGCGCCTGGCCGACGATCGCGCTGGTCGCCGTGTCCGCCACGCTGATCCGCTGGTCGATCACCTCGGCCGCGGTACGCACCTCGGCCACCTTGTCGGTCACCTGCCGCAGCTCCTCGGCGATCACCGTGGTCGACTCGTCGATGATCTCCTGGGTGCGCCGCCGGAACTGGGTCTCGGCCTGCCGCTGGTGCAGGAACCCGGCGCGCAACTGCTGCTCGCGGGCCACCTCGGCGGCGACCAGGGCGGCCTCCTGGTCCTGCAGCCGGGTGCGAGCCACCACCAGGGCCCGGCCGATGTCGCCCATCTCGTCGCGCCCCTCGGGCAGTGGACGGGGCGCCAGGTCGGCGCGGGCGATGGCGGTCACCGCGTCCACCGTCTGCCGCACGTCGTGGCTGGTCCGCCAGAGCACCCCGGCGGCGCACCAGAGGGCGAACAGGAAGCCGCCGAGCGAGGTGCCCAGGACCAGACCGCGCTCCAGCGAGTTCTCCGCGGTGCGCGCGCTGAGCAGGTCGGTCAGGGCACTGTTCAGCGGGCGTACCGTCGCTGTCGCCGCGGCCGCGACCTCGGCCGGATCGGCCGGTCCCGGCGCGTCGAGCGTCTCGGTCAGGTGCTTGTCCAGCACGCTGATGGTGTCGGCGAGGGTCTGCACCGGGGTGAGCCGGTCGGCGAGCCCGCCGCTGTCGGTGTGCTTGGCGGCGGTCGTCACGTCGTTGCGCAACGCGTCGGCGACCCCCTCCAGCCGGCCGGCCAGCACCGCCTGGGCGGCGGTCGCCTGCCGGGTGCTGAGCCCGGCCGCCGGGTGCGCCGCCGCCAGCGCCGCCAGCAGCGCCTGGGGTACCTGCACCACCTGGGCGTCCATCACGTAGAACGAGTCCAGGTCGGGGTCGAGGATGAGGTTCGAGTTGTTGCCGAGCGCGGCGATCAGCGCGGCCAGCCCGGCGGCCATGGCGCTCGGCGTGTCGCCGGACTCCGGCACCTTTCGCATCTCGTCGCCGAGTTCCAGATCCGGGTGCGCGTCGACCGCCGCGCGGATCGCGTCCAGGTCGGGCCGGCGCCCGGCGGCGGTGTCGGCCAGCGCGGTCAGGGCCGGCCCGAGCACCGCGACGCCCTGCCGCTCCTTCTCGGTGAACGCCAGGTCGTGGCCCTTCTCCGCGGTGTACATGCCGGTGGCCAGGCCGCCCGGCACGAGCAGGACGAGCACCAGCAGGCCGAGGCGCATGCCGGTGCGCAACCGGTCCGTGATCGCCAGGACCGGCCGTAGGAACAAGGGCGGCGAGCTCAGGGTCAGGCCTCCCGTCTGATTCGCCATCTGTCGGTATTTTGCCGTTTTCCCCCGTCCCTGCGGCGGGAAGTCCGAAACCCACGCCGTTGCCTTTCTTTACTGAGCCGCAGTAGCGTGATCGCCGTCACTACCGAGGGAGTGCTGAATGAGAGTGGCGGGCCGGACCCTGGTGGTGATCGGCGCGGGTGGCGGGCTCGGCCGGGCGGTCGCCCTGGAGGCGGTCCGGCGCGGCGCCCGGGTGGCCGCCGCCGACAGTGACCCGGTGGCGCTGCGCGAGACCGCCCGCCAGGTGGTCGCCCCGCAGCAGCTCTCCACCCACCCGGTACGGGTGACCGACCGGCGGGACGTCGAAGCGCTTCCGGCCGCGGTGATCGAGCGCTGGGGGCGGGTGGACGGCGTGATCGACGACGCCGGGACGCTCTTCCGGAGTTTCCTGCCCCTGCTGCGCAACCGGCCGGAGGCACATCTGGTGCACCTGGCGGCGACCGGCGTGCCGCACGTCGGCGGCAACATCCGGGTCACCGTGCTCGTTCCGGCCGGCCCGGAGCCGGCCGGGGACGAGGCCTACCGGGCGGCCTGCGACCTGCTGGACGGCATGGAGCGCAACGCGAGCCGGGTCCGGCTCGGCGCGGCCCGCTGGTGGGACCGGGTCAGTAAAGCTCCCCGAAGAACAGCATGAGCAGCAGCGCCACCTGGAAGAGGACGCCCGCCGAACCGCAGACCAGGCCGGTGATCGCCATACCCCGCTCGTTCGGCACCCGGGGGGCCGGGTCCTTGAGCGCGAGGACGCCGAGCGCGATGGCGGCGGCGCCGAGCAGACCGCCCAGCGGCATCCCCAGGCACGGGATCAGCGGCAGCGAGAGAATGCCCAGGATCATCGCGAGCAGCGGCATCTTGCTGCCCTGGTCGGCTGCCGGGGGCGGTGCGGCGACCGGGTAGGGCGTCAGCGGCATCGGCAGGTCGTGCACCACAGTGGAGAGTTCGCCCCAGGAGCGCGACGCGTACGCCTGCCGGGACCGCTCGCTGAACTCCTCGATGGTGAGCCGGCCCTCGGCGGTCGCGGCGCTGAGCTGCGCCACGATGGCCTCACGGTCGGCATCCGAGACGCGTACGTGCGGCGAGCGATACATGCGGAAAAGGCTACCGGCGACCCGCCCCGCCCGCGTCCACCGGCCGGGGCGTTCTCCACGACGCGTGACCTTGGTAACGGTCTGCGCCTGATTTGTACCGGGTCAATCCCTTATGTGGCGCGGCCGTCGCCCGACTGACTTGACAGCATCCGAGAGAATCCGGGGACGTCGATGCCGGGCATACGGGGGTAGACCATGGCGAAAGTAGCTCCATGCTGAACCGCCGCGCCTTCCTGCGTACCACCCTGGCCGGCGCCGCGGGTGTCGCCGTCGGCGCGGCCGGCATGAAGGAGATCCCGCACCTGCTCGGCCTGGACCGGCCGCCGGTGGCCGGTGGCTACGCCGCGGCCGCCGACGTGCTCGACGCGGTGCACCACCCGGGCGTCGCGGTTCGCTACTACGTCGAGACCACCGAGCCGGTGGTGGCGTTCACCTTCGACGACGGGCCGGGACCGCACTGGACCCCGCAGGTCCTCGACGTGCTGGAGGAGGCCGGCGTGCCGGCCACCTTCTTCATGGTCGGCCGCAACCTGGCGAAGAACGCCGACCTGGTGCGCGGCCGGATGGACCGGCACGAGATCGGCAACCACACCTGGGCGCACGACGACCTGGCCACCCTCGACCTGGCCGGCGTCACCGAGTCGCTGCGGCGCACCGAGGACGAGATCCACAAGCAGTTCAACCGGCCGGTCACCCTGCTCCGCCCGCCGTTCGGGCACATCGGCGGCTCCACCATGCTGGCCGCCGACTCGATGGGTTACGACGTGGTCCTCTGGTCCAAGGCCATGCGCGAGCTGATGTACAAGGGCGACCCGGAGGGCCAGGCCCGGGACATCATCGACTCAGTGCGGCCCGGCTCGATCCTGCTCGCCCACGACGAGGGCGACGACCGGCGGCTGGTGACCATCCGGGGCCTCGCGACGATGTTCGCGGGCCTGCGCCAACGCGGTTTCCGGATGGTCACCGTCTCCGAGATGATCGCCGGGGCGAAGAAGCCGTCCGGAGCCTAGGCCAGGAACTCGCCGATCCGGTCCGGCCAGGTCCGTACGTCGGCGGAGGTGGCCGAGACGTGCAGCCGGGCGTCCGGCAGCACCTTCGCCAGCAGTTCGGCGCTGGCCACCGGGTGCCCCGGATCGGTCTCCCAGGCCAGGATCAGCACCGGCTGGGTGATCGCCCGCAGCGCCTCGTCGCCGGGCAGGTCGGTGCGGGCGGCGCCACGCATCACCGCCGGCAGCAGCGGCTCCGGCACGTCGGCGTCGAACTCCCAGGCGGGCACGTCGGCGAAGATCTCCGGGCGCGGGAAGCCGCGCATGATGGCCACCCAGGCGTTCTTGCCCTTGGCCTCCACCCCGGCCGCCCCGGACTCGTACGCCTGCCGCGACGCCACCCGCCCGTCCCGCACCGTCGGCGGGATCATCAGCACCAGGCGGCGGAACCGCTCCGGCTGCCGGGCCGCCGCCCAGAGCAGCGTGCCGGTGCCCATCGAGGACCCGGCCCAGTCCACCGGCTCGTCGCCGGCCAACGCCAGCAGGTCACCGGCCAGGCGGGGCCAGGTGTAGAGCTCCGGGTCCGGCTCGCCCGGGGAGAGGCCGTGCCCGCGCTGGTGGTAGCGGCGGATCCGGCGGGTGCCGGCGAGCCGGGACCAGTCGAGCAGGCCGAGCCGGTCCTCGACCCGGGGGCTGAAGAAGATGCCGTGCGAGTAACCGAGCAGCGGCCCGGTACCGAACTCCTCGACGAAAAGATCAGTCACAGGCCGAGGCTATGCCAGATCTCGTCGCGATCGGCATCGGTCAGTGTCAGGTTGGCGCCGGGAAGCCAGCCGGCGATCTGCTCCGGGCGGCGAGCGCCGACGATGGCACCCGTCACGCCCGGCCAGGCGAGCACCCAGGCCACCGCCACCGCGGCCACCGGTACGCCGTGCCGGGCCGCCACCCGGCGCAGCGCGTCCACCGTCCGCAGGTTCTCCGCCAGCCGGGTGGTGAAGTCCGGATGCTCGCGCCGCCAGTCGTTCGCCGGCAGCGCCGCCACCCGGGCCGCGTCGAACGTGCCGGTCAGCAGCCCGGAGTGCATCGGCTGGTAGACGATCACGCCGGTGCCGTTCCCGGCGCTCCAGGCGATCTGGTCGGCGGCGTCCCGGACCAGCGCGGAGAACGGCGGCTGGATCGCGTCCACGTGCGCCACCTTCTCCGCCCGGGCCAACTCGGCGACCCCGTGGTTGGACAGGCCGATCGCCCGTACCTTGCCCTCGGTGCGCAGGTCCGCCATGGTCTGCCAGTACTCCTCCAGCTCGGTGCCGCCGACCGGCTCGGACCCGTCGTCGGCACCCCAGGTGAGCAGCCGGCCGTCGCCCGGCCAGTGCACCTGGTACAGGTCGATGTGGTCGGTCCGCAGCCGGCGCAGCGAAGCCTCCAGCTCGCGGCGTACCGAGGCCGCCGTCATCAGCCGCCGCGGCGGCGCGTCGCGCCGGACCGGCTCGTCCCAGACCAGGCCGGTCTTGGTGAACAGCAACGGGCGGTCGGCGGGCGGCAGCGCCGCGACCGCCCGGCCGACCACCTCCTCGGAGTGCCCCAGGCCGTACGCGGCGGCGGTGTCGATCCAGTTGATCCCGGCGCCGACCGCCGCGTGGATGGTGGCGATCGAGTCGGCGTCGTCCTGCGGGCCCCAGGCGTACTGCCAGTCGGTGCCGCCCATCACCCAGGCGCCGAGTCCGGCCGGGGACAGGTCCATGCCGGTCAAACCGAGTGTCGTCATGACAGCGATCGTGATCCGGTCGCGGCGAGCCAGCCAGGGCATGACGTGACCAGGCACCGCGGTCGGCGGGCGGGGATACTGGCGGCATGATCCTGGACCGGCGCGCCGAGTTGGGGGAGTTCCTGCGCTCCCGGCGGGCCCGGCTGAACCCGGACGAGCTGGGCCTGCCCAGCATCGGCCGGCGCCGGGTGCCCGGGTTGCGGCGCGAGGAACTGGCCCGGCTGGCCGGCGTGAGCGTGGACCACTACGTGCGCCTGGAGCAGGGCCGGACCCTGCACTTCTCGGAGTCCGTGCTGGACGCGGTGGCCCGGGCGCTGCGGCTCGACCCGGTCGAGCGGGACCACCTGTACCGGCTGGCCCGGCCGTTCTCGCCCGCCGACCCGGGCCGGGAGCAGCGGGTGCGGCCCGGGTTACGGCGCCTGCTGCGGTCGGTCGGCGACGTGCCGGCTTACGTCATCGGTCGCGACGCCGACGTGCTGGCCTGGAACGACCTGGCCGCCGCCCTGCTCACCGACTTCGGCGCGCTCGCCCCGGAGCAGCGCAACATGGCCCGGCTGGTGCTGCTCGACGAGGGCATCCGCCGGCTCTACGTGGACTGGCCGGCGAAGGTCCGCGACGTGGCCGGCTTCCTGCGCCTTGACGCGGCGCGGCACCCGGCCGACCCGCGCACCCGGGCACTGATCGACGAGCTGCGGGCGGCCAGCCCGGAGTTCCGCGCGGCGTGGGCCGAGCACCGCCTCAAGGACAAGACCCACGGGACGTATGAGTACCAGCACCCGGTCGTCGGGCCGCTGACCCTCGGCTTCGAGGCGCTGCGCCTGCCCGACGACCCGGACCAGGCTCTGGTCGCCCACACCGTCGCCGAGGGCTCGCCGTCCGAGACCGCGCTGCGCCTGCTGTCCACCTGGCGCGCCAGCCTGGTCCCCGGATGACGGATGGTTGGCTTCGGTCAAATCATCATTTTGTACGACTTGGTGTCGCGTACCGATCGGCACGCGAGACCGCTTCCGCTCCGGACCGCAACGCGTGTCGTGCGGGTCCGTGGGTGGTCCGGGACGGGCAGCGAGCCCGCACGACACGCGTTGCGGTCGTGCGGGGCGGCGGGCCTCGCGGGCCGACTGGCACGGGACACCAAGTCGTACCGGAAAAGGATCCGGCGGAAACGGCGACGCCGCGGCAGCGAGGATGGTCGGGGAGTCTAGGCCTCGCCCGCGTCGCTGTCGGAGTCGTCGGCGGGGACGTCGTCGCTCGGGGCGTCGTCGGGGATCTCGGCGTCGGCCGGGTCCTGCGGGTCGGTGCCGGCGGTCAGCTCGTCCAGGTCGCCGGCACCGTCACCGTCGCTGTCCTCGTCGGCGTCCAGGATGCCGTCGCCGTCGGTGTCGTCGCTCTCCGGGTCGTCGTCGAGCAGGAACTCCTGGGCGTTGCTGAGCCCGTCGCCGTCCAGGTCCTCCTCGCCGTCGGTGACCTCGTTGTCGTCCGAGTCGGCGGACCGCGGGTCGTACCCGAGGCGGTACTCCTGCACGTTGCTGAGGCTGTCCTCGTCCGGGTCCTCGTCGCCGTCCACGATGTCGTTGCCGTCGGTGTCCGCCCTGCGCGGGCTGTAGCCGAGTTCGAACTCCTGGGCGTTGCCGAGCCCGTCGTCGTCCGGGTCGGCGTCCGCGTCGTCCTTGCGCGGGTTGAGGCGGTTGGTCACCTCCCACCCGTCGGTCATCCAGTCCCGGTCGGTGTCCGCGTTGCGCGCGTTGGTGCCGGCCTTGTACTCGGCCTTGTTGTTCAGGCCGTCCCGATCCTTGTCCGCCTTGGCGTCGTTCGACCTGGGGTTGAGTCCGTTCGCCTTCTCCCACGCGTCGGGCATGCCGTCCCGGTCGGTGTCCTTGGTCGCCGCGGCGGCGGCGCTCGTCGAGGCGCTCTGCGCGCCGGCCGCCATCGCGGCGCCGGACATCGACAGCATGGTCGCGGTGGCAGCGGCGGCGGCGATCGCGACGGAGACGGTACGGCGGAGCTTCACGGTGGGAGCCTTTCCGGAAACTTACGGGGAGTCACCACCGTAGAGCCGCGAGTGACGCCGTGGCGGCTTGCGACCCGATCCACCCCGCACCCGCTCCCGTCCGGCAACTAAGCGAGGCGGGGCGGCAGCCCGAAGAGCGGGAACAGCCGATCCGTGTCCAGGAAGTTGGTGGTCGCCGCGATCCGGTCCCCGCGCGGTTCCAGGACGATCAGCGACCACGGCGTGTGCCCGGCGGCACCCGGCCGGTACTGGCCGAACGCCGGCTGCCCGTTCGCCGCGACCGGGAGCAGCCGGGAACCGCGGCAACCACTGCCCGTGCCGGACATCCAGGCGACGATGTCGGCGTGCCCGCGCAACCACAGCGGCAGCGGCGGCATGGACAGCGTCGCGTCCTCGTGCAGCAGGCTGGTCAGCGCCGGCAGGTCGTAGGCCTCGAACGCGGACACGTACCGGGCCAGCAGCGACAGCTGATCGGCGGAGAGCGGCCCGGCCGGTGCCGGATCCACAGTGGCCAGGGTGGCCCGGGCCCGTTGCAGGGCGCTGTTCACGCTCGCTACCGAGGTGTCCAGCAGCGCCGCCACCTCCTGGGCCGACCAGGACAGCACCTCGCGCAGGATGAGCACGGCCCGCTGCCGGGGCGGCAGGTGCTGCAGCGCCGCCACGAACGCCAGGCGAACCGAGTCCCGCGCGGCGACCACGTCGGCCGGGTCGGCGCGCTCCGGCAGCACCCGGGCGTCCGGCACCGGGCCCACCCACACCTCGTCGGGCCGCGGCTCGCCCGGGTCGGTGCTGCTCCCCGGCCAGGCCGGCCCGAGGTCCATCGGGCGGACCCGGCGCTGCGCGCTGCTCAGCATGGTCAGGCAGACGTTGGTGGCGATCTTGTAGAGCCACGACCGCAGCGCGGACCGGCCCTCGAACGCGCCGAACCCGCGCCACGCCCGGACCATCGCGTCCTGCACCGCGTCCTCCGCCTCGAAGGCCGAGCCCAGCATCCGATAGCAGTATCCGGTCAGCTCCGGACGGAAGACTTCGAGCTGCTCCGCGACGTCGTTCACGCCAAGAAAAATAGTCGACCGGGGACCGGTGAGTCGCTGCCGCGAGCCCGGTCCTACCGATGACGACCGTCACCGAGAGGAGCCGACGATGAGCGGGACCGCCGCCAACCCGGGCAACGGGCAGTACGCCGACGTCAACGGGATCAAGCTGTACTACGAGACGCACGGTGCCGGCCGGCCGCTGGTGCTGCTGCACGGCGGGCTCGGCTCCGGCGAGATGTTCGGCCCGGTGCTGCCCGCGCTGGCCGAGCGCCACCGGGTGATCCTGGTCGACCTGCAGGGACACGGCCGGACCGCGGACATCGACCGGCCGATCGACGTGCGGCTGATGGCCGACGACATCGCCGCCCTGATCGGGCACCTCGGCCTGGACCGGCCCGACGTGGTCGGTTACTCGCTGGGTGGCGGGGTGGCCCTGCAGGTGGCGATCCGGCATCCGGAGCGGGTGCGCCGGCTGGTCCCGATCTCGGCGGCGATCGCCCGGCGCGCGATGTACCCGGACATCCTGGCCCAGCAGGAGCAGATGGGCGCGGCGGCCGCCGCGTTCCTCGAGGACACCCCGATGTACGCGCTGTACCAGCGGGTCGCGCCCCGGCCGGAGGACTTCCCGCGCCTGCTCGACAAGATCGGCGCGGCGATGGCCGCCGACTTCGACCTCACCGAGCAGGTACGCGGGTTGCGAATGCCCACGCTGGTGGTGGCGGCGGACGCCGACATGGCCCCGCCCAGCCATTTCGTCGAGGTGTTCGGGCTGCTCGACGGTGGCCGGCGGGACGGCGGCTGGGGTGGCGAGGGACGGCCGAAGGGTGGGCACGCGCTGGCCCTGCTGCCCGGGCTCACCCACTACGACATCTGCGTGTCGCCGCTGCTCGCCACGGTGGTCCTCGACTTCCTCGCCAAGGACTGAGCGATGCGCCGGGCGGTGACCCGCGGTCACCGCCCGGCGCGCCGGTCAGGACAGCGTCTTGGCGAAGTGTTCGAGGGACTCGCCGATCAGTGGCGCCAGGTCGGCCCCGGTGAAGCAGTGGTCCGCCCCGGGAATGATCCGCAGGGTCACCGGCGCGCTCAGCGCCGCCAGCCGGTCGTACAGCTCCTCGCTCTGCGCGGCGGGCACCACCCGGTCGTCGGCGCCGTGCATCAGCAGGATCGGCGGGGTGTCCCCGGAGACGTAGGTGACCGGGCTGGCCGCCGCCGACTCGTTCGGCAGTGTCTGCACCGGGCCGCCGACCAGCAGACTCTCCGGGGCGTCCGGCGCGTCGTGGTCCTGGACGCCCTCCGGGTGGCTCTGCGCGGCCATGCTCAGGAGATTGCCCGGGGCGTACCAGAGGACCGCCGACTGCACCGCGTCCGAGACGCCCAGTATCCCGTTGCGCCCGGCCAGCGCGGGATCCGGATCGTCACCGGTCAGGGCGACGAGCGAGGCCAGGTGGCCGCCGGCCGACTCGCCCCAGACGCCGAACCGGGCCGGGTCCAGGCCCAGGTCGCCGGCGTACTCCCGCAGCCAGCGCACCGCCGCCTTGACGTCGTGCAGCTGGGCCGGGAAGCACGCCTCGCGGCTGAACCGGTAGGTCACCCGGGCCACGGCGAACCCGGCCGCGAGGATCCGGGTGGTGATGTCGCCGGGGGCCAGCCGCGGTCCGTCGCTCTTGTTGCTGCCGAACAGCCAGGCGCCACCGTGGATCCAGATGATCAGTGGGCTGGGCCGCTCGACGGCCACCGGGCGGAACAGGTCCAGGGTCAGCGGCCGGAAGCCGGGGACCTCTGCCACCACGACATCCCGCCAGCCGACCCGGTCACCTTCGGCGACGGGCGTGGGCGGTGCATATCGCTGCGGTTCGTTGAATTGTGCGGTCACGACCTCACCTCGTACCAGAAATGTCCTCGGAGCCAGGGCCGGAAACTGTGCGGGGTACCGGAAAGATGCCGCCGGCCTGGGCAAATGCGAGACGCGGAGCGCCACATTCTTTTTCGGTACACGGGCTTTTTCGGTACGCGGGCCCGCCCCGGCCGCGCGGTGGGCATGCGCCCCGTCGCCACCGCCCACGGTACGGCGCCGCCGGCGCACCCATCGACGTTGGTCTCCATCCGCCACCGCAGCACCGTGACAAAACGGAAATGTCGGTTTAAAGCACGTCACGGGTGTGTCACCGGGTCGTTGATCGTGAGCGTGGATACGACGACGCGACTGGTGAAGGTCATGTACATCGCCGGGTGGGGCCGGAGCGGCACCACCATCGTCGACAACATCCTCAACAGCTACGACGGCGTGTTCTCCACCGGCGAGCTGTTCTACCTCTGGAGCCGCGGCCTCCTCGAGGGGCGCAAATGCGGATGTGGTGTGACGCTTCCCCGCTGCGCGTTGTGGGGTGACATTCTCGACGTCGCTTTCGGGGCCGATCGGCCGGATCCGCGACGCGTCGCCCAGCTCCAGCGGCAGGCGATCCGGGTGCGGCACACCCCGGCGCTCACCGGCCCGGTCGCCGGCCCGGAGGCGGAGGAGTACCGGCAGGTCACCCACCGGCTCTACGGCGCGATCGCCGAGGTCACCGGAGCGCGGCTGATCATCGACTCGTCGAAGATCCCGTCGGCGGCCGCGCTGCTGCCCGGGATGTCCGGCGTGCGGCCCTACCTGCTGCACATGATCCGCGACCCGCGGGCTGTCACCCACTCCTGGATGCGTACGGTTCCGCAGGTGGACCGGAGGAAGCCGGCCATGATGCACCGCGAGGCGCCGGCCGCCAGCACCATGCACTGGCTGATCCGCAACGCGCTCGCCGAGCGGCTGGCCGGCGCGTACGACGGGCGGTACCGGCTGCTGCGGTACGAGGACTTCGTGGCCGAGCCGCGCGCGACGATCGAGGGCCTGCTGGACTTCGCCGGGGTGGACGCCGGCGGCGGTCCGTTCCTCGACGACGCCACGGTGCGGCTGGCGGTGAACCATACGATCGCCGGCAACCCGGGACGGTTCCGGACCGGTGAGGTGGCGCTGCGGGTGGACGACCGGTGGCGCCGGGAGCAGACCGCCGGACCGCGACTGACCGCCACCGCGCTCGCGCTTCCCCTGCTGCACCGGTACGGGTACCGCGCTCGGACGAGCCGGCCCAACCGACCGGCTCGGGGCGGTTCGCCGACCGTACCGGAGTTCTCGAAACTCTCCTGACCGGACGTCGCGGAAACGGGAGCGGCGGTTCCTCGCCACCGCACTGCCGCCGGGCGGAGATGCCCGGCGGCCATTTCTTTGTCAGCGTTTCGCGGACGATTCTCCGGAATTCTCAGATCCGCCTCAGGAAATGCTGGGAACGATGTGGAAACTCGCAGTGGCGTGCCGGCGGGCGAACTCCGGTCACGGCGGTGGGCGGTGGTCCGCCTGGGCGCGATGGCGCCGGCCGATGGTTGTTCGCCGGATATCCCCCGGTCGCCGGGGTGGTGGCGCCGGCGGGGGAGTCGTTGGTCACGGGCTGGGCGCGAGGCCGCCGGGTCGCCGGGTCCGCTGATTAGTCTTGGGCTGATCAAGTGTGGGCCCGGCCGGTGCCGCACGGCCGCCTCCGGGCCGCCGTGGCGCGCCGGCCGGGCCGGTGAGTGACCGGGGAGTTCGGATGCGGTACGTCGCGATCGGGGACAGCTTCACCGAGGGGATGGGCGACACCCAGCCGGACGGGAGCGAGCGGGGCTGGGCCGACCTGGTCGCCGCCGGCCTGGCCGCCGGGCTGGGCGAGCCGATCCAGTACGCGAACCTGGCGATCCGCGGCCGGCTGCTGCACCCGATCGTCACCGAGCAGCTGGACGCCGCGCTCGCCCTCGACCCGAAACCCACGCTGCTGTCGCTGAACGGCGGCGGCAACGACATGATGCGGCCCGGCGGGGACCTGAAGACGCTCGTCGAGATGACCGAGCGGGCGATCCGGCGGTGCCTGGACGAGGGCGTACGGGTGCTGCTGCTCTCCGGCGCCGACCCGTCCGGGCGGCTGCCGCTGGGCGGCTCGATGCGGCGCAAGGGTGAGGCGCTGACCGCGGCCGTCGCGCCGTTCGCGAAGCGGTACGAGTTGACCTTCGTCGACGTCTTCCACGACCGGGAGATCCAGCGGGCCGGGTACTGGTCGGCGGACCGGCTGCACCTGAACGCGAACGGGCACCGGCGGGTGGCGAGCCTGGTGCTGAGCGCGCTCGGGCACCCGACGCCGGCGCACGTGATCGATCCCGGTCCGGCGGGGCGGGGCGGCTTGCTGGCGGAGGCGCGGTACTACCGGGAGCACGTGCTGCCGTGGGTCCAGCGGCGGCTGCGCGGGCAGTCCTCCGGCGACAACCGGACCGGGAAGTACACCGACTGGATCTCGGTCCCGGTGACCCAGCCGGCCGGTGGCTGAGGGTTCGGTCCCATGCCGGGGCACTGCCGCATGCGGTCCGCACCGCGGCGGACCCGCGTACCCGAAGAATTTGATCTTGATCGGTAAGCGACAGGCCCGCCGCTGGTGACCGGCGGCGGGCCGTCCGAGGATCAGACGAAGACGACCATCGAGGACCGGGCGAAGACGCTCAGGCGAAGACGATCGTGTGGTTCTCGTGGCGGATCACGCGGTCCTCGGAGTGCCAGCGGACCGCGCGGGAGAGCACGGCGCGCTCCACGTCGGCGCCTCGGCGCTGCAGGTCGCGGACCGTGTCGGCGTGCGAGACGCGGATGACGTCCTGCTCGATGATGGGGCCCTCGTCCAGGTCCTCGGTGACGTAGTGGGCGGTCGCGCCGACCAGCTTGACGCCGCGCTGCTTGGCCTTGGCGTAGGGGCCGGCGCCGATGAACGACGGCAGGAAGCTGTGGTGGATGTTGATGATCGGGACGCCGACGCGCTCGATGAAGTCGCCGGAGAGGATCTGCATGTAGCGGGCCAGCACGATGAAGTCGACGTTGCCCTGGAGCAGCCGCAGGTGCTGCGCTTCGGCGGCGGATTTGTCCGGGCCGGCGGACGGCACGTGGAAGAACGGGACGCCGAAGAAGCGCACCTCGTCGGCGGTGTCCGGGTGGTTGGAGATGACCATCGCGACGTTGACCGGCAGCTCGCCGCGGCGGTGGCGCCAGAGCAGGTCGAGCAGGCAGTGGTCGTCCTTGGAGGCGAAGATCGCCACGCGCTTGGGCTGCGACAGGTCGCGCAGCGTGTACTCCAGCTCGAAGCCCTCGGCCAGCTTGGCGCGCAGGTCCAGCTCGACCTGCGGGAGCCGGGCCTTGAGGTGGTCCAGCGCGAAGACGGTCCGCTGGAAGAACGCCCCGCCGTGCGGGTTGTCGGAGTACTGGTCGAGCGAGACGATGTTGGCGTCGTGCTTGCCGAGCACGGCGCTGATCGCCGCGACGATGCCGGTGCGGTCCTTGCCGTGCACGATCAGGACGGCCTGATTGTGGGTGGGCGTGGGCTCGGTGCGGACCGCGAGTGCTTCCTGGGTCAGCGTCACGTCAGGTCCCTCCTCTCTGTCGCCGGAGCGGTGGTCCGGTTCGTGGCTTCCCGATGGCGCGCGTCGTTGCGGCGGGCACGGTAGCACTTGAAGATCTTCCGCCGGGATTCTCCCGTAACCGGGGCGGCGGAGGTAGGCCGGGGCGGCGCGGGCCCGGTCACAGGGAGCCGGCGAGCCGTTCGTCACGCAGGCGGGCGCCGGGTGGCAACTCCCCGGAGCCGCGCCGGATCAGCGTGGTGGGGATCCAGTGCTCGGCCGGCGGCGCGGTGTCGCCGTCGAGGCGGCGGAACAGGGCCTGCGCGGCGGTGCGGCCCATCAGCGCCGGGTCCTGGGCGATCACGGTGACCGCCGGGTCGAGCAGGTCGGCGAGGGGGAAGTCGTCGAAGCCGACCAGCGCGACGGCGCGGTGCAGGCCGAGCCGGCGCAGCGCCCGGGCGGCACCCGTGGTGATCAGGTTCTGGCTGGTGAACAGCGCTGTCGGCGGGTCCGGCCGGTGCAGCAGCTCCATCACCGCGCTCTCCGCGGCGGCGGCGGTGTGCAGCTCGGTGACGATCAGCCGGGAGTCGGCCTGGAGACCGGCCTCGCGCACCGCGGTGAGGTATCCCTCCTGCCGGAACCGGGCGGTGGAGATCCGGGTGTAGTCGGTGAGGCAGCCGATCCGGCGGTGCCCGTGGGCGATCAGGTGCCGGGTGGCCTCGGCCGCGCCGATCACGTTGGTGGCCAGCACGGTGTCCGCCGGGATCCCGTGGCCGGGCCGGTCCACGAAGACGATCGGGGTGTCGGTGTGCACCTCGGTGATCAGGTAGCTCTGGTCGGAGCTGACCGGGGCGATGATCAGCCCGTCGGCCCGGCGCATGGCGAAGGCGCGGGCCAGCTCGCGCTCCCGGCGCGGGTCCTCGTCGAGGCTGCCGGTGAGGACCTGGACGGCGCGGGCGCGTGCCTCGTCCTCGACGGCCCGGTGCAGGGCCGCGGAGAACGGGTTGCCGACGTCCTCGAGGAGCAGGGCGATGGTCCCGGACCGTCGGTCGCCGCGCCGCAGCGTGCTGGCCCCGATGTCCGGCCGGTAGCCGAGCGTCTCGATGGCGCTGCGGACCTGGGCGATCAGCACCGGGGACACGTTCGGCTCGTTGTTCACCACCCGGGAGACCGTCTTGAGGCTGACCCGGGCGATGCGGGCGACGTCGTTCATGGTGGGCCGGCCGGTGCGGCGGCCGCCGGAGGCTGGCACCCCGCCAGCTTAAAGACCGCGTCGCGGCGAGACAACGATGTCATCTCGATCGGTGGGCCCGATGACCAGCGCATATCGCTCACCGGGGCAGTAATTCGTCAAGCCAATACAAGTAATAAACCTTAGTGATACATGGTGTTGACAAGGCAATTCGCGTCGCGTTCACTCCGTGACAACGTTGTCTCCGCAGACGCGTTCCGGATAGCCCACCCCCCGGCACATCCCCAGGCATCGTGCGCTCCCGCCGATGCCTCGCTGCCTTGTTCCCCAGGAGTCACCCAGAGATGCCGGAGGCCCCCCACTCCGACCGCCGACCGCTGCTCGCGCTCACCGCCGCCACCGTGATCGCGGTGCTCGGCTACGCCGCGGCCGCGACGGTCATGCTGCACACCCAGACCACACTGCCGGGCGGTGTGGCAGCACCCACGTCGCCGGCCTGGGTGCTGCCGGTGGCCACCGCGCCGGCCTCCCCGCCGGTCTCCATCGCGCCGGCGCCCAGCAGCCGGGCGGCAACTCCGAGCCCGATCCGGGGCGGCACCCGGCCGGTCAGCGCCAGCAGCCGGCCGGTCCGCGCCGGCAAGACGGCGCAGCAGAAGAAGCCCGCCCCGGTGCTGGTCGTCGGCAGCACGATCGGGCTGGGCCCGCTCGACCTGCCCGGCTACCGGCTGCGGCACCGGAACTTCGTCGCCCGGGTCGACGTGATCACCGCGCGGAGCGGTCCGCTGGACCGCCTGGACTCCCGGTTCACCGTCCGGGCGGGCCGGGCGGACACCCGTTGCGTCTCCTTCGAGTCGGTCAACTATCCCGGCTACTTCCTCCGGCACCGTGACTTCTACCTGCTGCTGGACCGGGCTGACGGCAGCGAGCTGTTCGACCGGGACGCCACGTTGTGCCCGGCGCCGGTGACCGGCGGGTTCGTCCTGCGCTCGGCGAACTACCCGGACCGGTACGTGGTGCTGGCCGGTGGCTGGGTCCGGCTGGACCGGGTCGCCGCCGCGCAGGCCACCGGCTTCCGGGCGCTACCGGCGCTATGAGCGAGCCCCTGACCCCGGTGGACATCCACAACGTGTCGTTCCGGCGGCCGCCGCTGGGCAAGCGCGGCTACGACGAGACGCAGGTCGACGAGTTCCTGGACGAGGCCGAGCAGGAGTTCGCCCGGCTGCGTGCGGAGAACCGGGCGATGCGCGAGGAACTGGCCCGGGCCGAGGCCACCCCGGAACGGGAGCTGGCCGCCCTCGCCGCCGAGCTGGACCGGCAGACCGCGGCACAGGCCCGGGCGGAGCAGCAGGCCCGCGACCTCCTCGCGGAGCTGGAGCGGGCCCGGGCCGCCGAGTCCGGCCCGGAGCGGGGCCGCGGCGCCGAGCCGCCCGCGTCCGGCGTGATCGCGATGGCCCGGCGGACCGCTGACGTGTATCTCGACGAGGCCCGGCGGGAGGCGGCGAAGCTGATGACCGCGGCCCGCACCGAGGCCGACCGGCTGACCAGCGACGCCCTGCTGCGCGCGTCCACCGTCGACAGCGATGCCCGGCACCGGCACGCCCAGGCGATCAGCGAACTGGCCGAGCGGCGGGCCGACGCCCTGGCCGACCTCGACCGGCTGCGCCGGCTCGCGCAGGCGCAGCGGGAGGCGATCCGCGGCATGGTCGCCCAGCGGCTGGCCGACCTCTGACGGCGGCCGGCGTCGCCTCACTCGGCGGGCGGGTCGGCCAGGGGCCAGCCGCCGGCCGCCAGGTGCGCGGAGACCCGGACCACGTCGGCCGGGGTGGCGTCCTGCAGCATCCGGTCGCTGATCATGCTCTCGATGTCGGCAGCGGTGATCGGGCCGTCACCCGGCCGGGCCTGGGCGACCAGCTCCCGGGCGATCGTGCGGACCTCGTCCTCGGTCAGCTTGCGGCGCAGCAGGCCGAGCAGCACCACGTAGTCGCGGCGGGGGACACCCTCCGGATACCCGGCCCGCAGCCACTCCACGGCCCGGGCCAGGAAGTTCGACCGTTGCTCGCTCATCCGGCCTCCCGGTCAGTGCTTGTCGACGATGGTGGGGAAGACGTGCTCGAAGCTGAGCGTCTTGCCCAGCCCGCCGGCCACGATGAAGGTGATCCCGAGGGCCACGCCGAGCAGGACCAGGGTGAAGGCCAGGTATCCGCCGACGATACCGATCCGGTGCGGCTTGGCGCCGCCCGTGCCGTACGCCAGCGAGCGGACGCCCACCGCGAACAGCGCCGGCAGCCCGGCGCCGAGGATCAGGCTGGCCAGCAGGATCTTCCAGACGCTCGCGAACGCCAGGGTCAGGTTGTGCATGTCGTCCCTCTCAGCTCGCCGCGCCGGCGGTGACCTTCGGCCGGTCGGCCGGGGCGTCCCACTCGTCGTTGACGTTGTTGTGGTCGATCGGCTCGCGGCGTGAGCGGACGTACAGGTACGCCGCCAGGGCCACCAGGAGCGCGAAGATGACGAGTGCGCCGCCGAGCCCGCCGACCAGGTCGGAGATCCACCACATCAGCGCGCCGACCAGGCCGGCGGCGGGCAGCGTGATCAGCCACGCGGCCGCCATCCGGCCGGCCACCGACCAGCGCACCCGCGCACCCGGCCGGCCGACGCCGCTACCCAGGATCGAGCCGGTCGCCACCTGCGTGGTGGAGAGCGCGAAGCCCAGGTGGCTGGAGGTGAGGATGACCGCCGCCGAGGCCGTCTCGGCGGCCATGCCCTGCGGCGGGCTGATCTCCACGAGGCCCTTGCCCAGGGTCCTGATGATCCGCCAGCCGCCCAGGTAGGTGCCGAGGGCGATGGCCAGCGCGCAGGACACCTTCACCCAGAACGGGATGTTCCCGGTGTCGGTCCATGCGCCGGCGGCGATCAGGGCGAGGGTGATCACCCCCATGGTCTTCTGCGCGTCGTTGGTGCCGTGCGCGAGCGAGACCAGCGAGGCCGAACCGATCTGGCCCCAGCGGAACCCGTTGTCGGTGAACCGCTGGGCCACCCCGGCGACGATCCGGAAGACGAGCCAGGTGCCGACCGCGGCCACCACGCCGGCGACCACCGGCGACATGACGGCGGGCAGGATCACCTTGCCGACCACGCCGTCCAGTTTCGAGCCGTCGCCGGTCCACTTGACGCCGGCCCAGCCGAGGCCGGCCACCGCGGCGCCGATCAGCCCGCCGAACAGCGCGTGTGAGGAGCTGGACGGCAGGCCGAGCAGCCAGGTGAGCAGGTTCCAGAGGATGCCGCCGACCAGTCCGGCCAGCACGATCAGCAGCAGTGCCAGGCCGCCGCCGGCGGTGAGCTCGGCCTTCGGCGTACCGTCGCTGTTCTGGATTTTGACCACCGCGTTGGTGACGGTGAGCGCGACCTCGACCGAGAGGAACGCGCCGACCAGGTTGAGTGCGGCGGACAGGAGCACAGCCGCCTTGGGACGCAGCGCGCCGGTGGCGATCGAGGTCGCCATCGCGTTGGCCGTGTCGTGGAAGCCGTTGGTGAAGTCGAAGCCGAGGGCGGTGATGACCACGAGGATGAGGACCACAGTTGTCTCGGTCACGAACCAGGGTCTACCCGCCGCCCGGCACACCTAAAGACGCCGTTGGCAGAGTTTGCCCGGAATTCAGCTGGGTTTCAGCTTTCCGCCGGACGGGTGGCCGGCCAGGTGAGGGTGTCGTCCGGGATGCACGGATCGTGCAGGGCGCGGTGGTCCCGGCCGGGGATCGAGCGGCCCGCGGCGACCACCAGGCGGGCCACCTCGATGGCGCCGTGCGCCTGGAAGTGCGTGTTGTCGGCGACCCCGTCCGGGTAGTTCGGCGCGGCGCCCGCGTCGAGCCACAGGAAGTAGTCCTTCGTCGCCTCCGGGCCGAGCTTGCCCCAGAGCGCGAAGGAGAGCGCGGTGAGGTCGATCAGCGGGGTCCCGGTCTCGCTCGCCAGGGCGCGCATGGCGTCCGGGTAGTCGCCGTGCGAGAGGTAGGGGACGCCGTCGGCGGTGAACCGGCGGCGCTCCACCGGGGTGACCAGGATCGGGTGGGCGTGTGCCGCGCGGGCGCCGTCCAGGTAGCGGCGCAGGTAGTCCTGGAACGTGGTCCACGGGTCGGTGCCGCGGGCCGGGTCCTCGACCTTCTCGTCGTTGTGGCCGAAGGAGATCAGCAGGGTGTCGCCGGGGCGGATGGCGTCCAGGATCCGGTCCAGCCGGCCCAGGTCGGCGAAGCTCTTGGAGCTGGCGCCGGAGAGCGCGGCGTCGACCACGGTGATCTCGTGGTGCAGGAAGGCGGGCAGCGCCTGACCCCAGCCGGCCCGGGGGAGGTCGGCCAGGGCGTAGGTCGCGGCGGTCGAGTCGCCGGCCACGAAGATCGTGGGCCGGCGACCGGACCGCGGTGCGGCGGCTGCCGCTGTGGTGACGCCGAGGACGCCGGCGGTGGCGCCGCCGAGGGATGCGCGCAGGAGACTTCTCCGGTCGATCGTCATGGCGACATCAGATCACCACCGATCGATTTCGGCAAGCGCTTTCCTTATGGTGAGGTGGGGTACGGCAGGGTGCGCGGCGGCAGCGTCGCCGATCCGCCGCGGCGGGTTGCCGCAGCACCCAGCGGTGCCCGGCGCAGCAGCCGGCCACCGGTCCGGAACCAGGCGACGGTCCCGTCCGAGCCCCGGACGAAGCTGTCCCGGCCGGCGCCGTACGTCCCGTCCGGCGCCTGCTCCAGCACGTAGTCCCGGCGGTAGAAGACCAGCCATCCGCCCGGTGTGCCGTCGGCCGCCCGGAGCAGCAGCTTGCCCGCGTCGGGCACCAGGTCGAAGGAGAGCGACACCGGCTCGCCGTCGAAGCCGATCTGCTGGAACGTGTAGGTCCCGGCGTACTCGGCCAGCCGGTCGGCCGGCAGCAGCCGGGGCTCGGCCGGCAGGTTGTGCAGGCCGAGGAACCGGGTCAGCGCCCAGTCGTCGGCGAACAGCTCGCTCACCAGCGCCGGGCCGGTCTCCGAGTTGGTCAGCAGGGTGATCGCGAAGTCCCGCTCCGGCACCATCAGGAAGCCGGAGTGCTGCCCGGTCCAGTCGCCGCCGTGCTGCACCACCAGCGGACCCTCCGCGGTCGGCCGCAGCAGCCAGGTGATGCCGACGCCGTTCAGCTCCACGAAGAGCGTGCCGCCCGGGCCCGGATGCGACCGCATCAGGTGCAGCGAGCGGCGGTTCAGCAGCGGCCGCCCGTCGCCCAGGTGGTACCGCGCCCAGCGCAGCTGGTCCCGGGCGCTGGAGATCAGGCCGCCGGCCGGGGCGATGCCGCGCGGCACCGTGAACAACTCCGGATAGGCGACCGGCCGGCCCTCGGCGTCCGGCAGGTGCGGCAGGGCGACCCGCGCGCCGGGCAGCTGGTTGAGGAAGAACGCGCTGGTCTCCAGGCCGAGCGGATCGGTCACCAGGGTGCGGATGGCGCTTTCGTACGACCGCCCGCCGGCCACCTCGACCAGCCGCCCGGCAACCGAGAGCGCCGCGTTGTTGTACGCGAACACGGTCCCCGGCGCGGTCAGCTGCGGCAGCTGGGCCATCGCCGCCACGTACCGCGCGAGCGCGCCGTCGTCGGCCCCGGTGTCCAGGAAGAAGTCGCCCAGCCAGCCGGCGCTGTGCTGCACCAGCTGCCGGACGGTGACCCGCGACGAGGCGGCCACGTCGGCGGTGTGGAAATCGGGCAGATAGCTGCGGACCGTCCGGTTCAGGTCCAGCTTGCCGCGCTCGACCAGCCGCATCAGGGCGGTGCCGGTGAACGTCTTGGTGGTGGAGCCGACCTGGAAGACGGTGTCCGGGTCGACCGGGTGCGGGTCGGCGACGCTTGTCACGCCGTACCCGCGCAGGTAGTCCCGGCCGCGGTAGCGCAGGCCGAGGGCGACGCCCGGGATGCCGTACCTGGCCATCCCGTCTCTGATCTTCTGGTCCAGGTCGGCGAAGGCGCTGGTGCCGGCCTTCGCGGGGGTCGGGGTCAGGGTCGCGGCGCCGGTTGCGGCCGCGGCGACGAGCAGGGTACGCCGAGGAACCGATACGGACATGCGGCCACTCTATCCACGTCTGTCACTACCTGGTTCCGCTCATTCGCGAACGGGTATCCCGGTGCCCACGACCTGGGAGGTGGGATGGCCGACACGACGGCGGAGCAGGCCCGGCTGAACCGTGAGGACGAGGAGGAGCGGGAGTTGGTCCGGCCACCGGACGTGAACCGTGACACGAACCGTTCGGCGACCCGGCTGGAGCTCTTCTTCGACCTGGCCTTCGTGCTGTTCGTCGGGCACTGCGCGGACGTGCTGGCCGAGCACCAGACGTGGGGTGGCGCGTTCCGGTTCGCCGCGATCCTGGTGGCCGGCTGGTGGGCGTGGGCCAGCACCACGCTGTACGCCAACCGGTTCGACACCGACGACGCGATCTTCCGGCTGCTCACGCTCACCGGGATGGGCGGGGTGATCGTCATGGCCGCGGCCGCCGACCAGGCGATCGGGGCGCACGCGCGCTGGTTCGCGGCCGGCTACGCGCTGTTGCGGGTGGTGCTGGTGCTCGGCTACCTGCGGGTGTGGCGGACCCTGCCGGACACCCGGGCGGGGATCCGGCCGTACCTGTGGGGGCACACCGCCGGTGCCGCGTGCTGGCTGCTCTCGCTGGCCGTGCCGGAACCGGCCCGCTACGCCCTCTGGGCGATCGGGGTGCTGGTCGACCTGGCCGGGCCCTACCTGGCGGCCCGGGTGCCGGACGCGCCGCCGCTGCACATGGAGCACCTGCCGGAACGGTTCGGGCTCTTCGTCATCCTGGTGCTCGGCGAGTCGGTGGCGGCCACCGTGGCCGGGCTGCGCGGCGGCGACTGGTCGGCCGAGGTGATCGCCACCGCCATGTTCGCCTTCCTGGCCGCGGCGGCGCTCTGGTGGTCCTACTTCGACCTCTCCGGCGGCGCCGCGAAACGCCGCCTGGTCCAGGAGGGCGGCGAGCGGACGCGCCGCGGGGTGCACGATTTCTACGTGTACGCCCACCTCCCGGTCGCCGTGAGCCTGGCGGCCGTGGCGGTCGGCCTGGAGCACGCCATCGCGCACCAGCACGTGTCCACCGGCACCCGGGCGGTGCTCGGCGCCGGGCTGGCCGGATACCTGCTCAGCGCCGCCGTCATCCAGGGCGTGCTGTCCCGGCGGTGGCGGGTGGCGCTGGTCTGGCCAGGGCTCGGCGTACCGGTGGTGCTGCTGGCCACGCTCCTGCCGGACGGTCCGCCGGTGCTGCTCGTGGCACTCTGCGCGACGGTCCTGATCGGCGGCGTGATCATCGGGGTGGCACAGCATCGGGCCGGCGCCGTGCGGGTGGCCAAGGTGTGAGCCGCCATAGGTGTTCGTCGCCTCCGGCCGGTACTATCCGTGACCTGCACGTTGTGACCCGGGCGTGCGCCTACTCACAAAACGGCAGCTCACCGGCTTTGGGGGCGCGTGATCATGCCAACCGGCGGTAACGTGCCGCCGTTGCGTAGGATTTCGGGCCGCACCACGTCCGCCGACGGGAACCGAGGAATGCGATGCCGCTCACCCCAGCAGATATCCACAACGTGGCCTTCAAGAAGCCGCCGATCGGCAAGCGTGGATACGACGAGGAAGAGGTCGACGCCTTCCTCGATGAGGTCGAGCAGGAGCTGATCCGCCTCCTCGAGGAGAACAACGCGCTGCGCAACCAGGCGCAGCGCGGTGGTGGCGGGATGCCGAGCAACCCGGCGGCCACCATGGTGATCACCAACGAGTTCGCCGACCTGCAGGCCCAGCTGGAGCGGCTCCAGGAGGCCCGGGCCCGGGCCGAGCAGAACGCCCGGGACATGCAGGCCCAGCTGGAGCGCGCCCGCAGCGCCACCCCGTCCGGCGCGATGCCGACCATCGGCGACGACGACCGCAACGCCCGGGTGCTGATGATGGCCCAGCGCACCGCCGACGAGCACATGCGCGACGCGCAGCGCGAGGTGGAGGCGCTGCTCGAGGCGGCCCGCGGCAAGGCGGACCAGCTCACCGCCGAGGCCCAGATGAAGGCCAGCACGATCGAGAGCGACGCCCGCCGCAACCACGCCGAGGCGATGGACAGCCTGGTGGAGAAACGCGCCGCGCTGATCGACGAGATCGACAAGCTCGGCCAGCTGGCCAAGGGGTACCAGCAGGCCCTCACCAACCACGTCACCCAGCAGCTGATGGACCTGACCAGCGGTCCCGACGCGGCGGGTCGCGAGCTGGAGTAAGCACCGCCCGGCGGCGTCGAGCCCCGCGGACCGATTCCGGTCCGCGGGGCTTTCGCATTGAACCCGCTCGCTCCACCCGCTGTATTCGGCTGCACAGGGCGTGATCGCCGCTTCACTCGGCGTCCGCGCGACGGTCGATGGGGAGGGGCGCCATGGCCTATCAGGAGCTCGCCTACGGTGAGGCGGCCGACGGCCGGGTCCGGGTGGCGATCGAAGACGACGGACGGCTGTCCGACCTGTATCTCGACCCGCAGGTGGCCTACCTGCCGCTCGACGAGCTGCGCGTGGCGCTGCTGGAGGCCATCGACATGGCCCAGGACCGGTTGCGGGACCGCTCGGCCGCGGAGACCACTTCCCGGTACGGCGCGGTGGCCGGCCCGGACCGCCTCAAAGCCGCCCTGGCCGAGGCGTCGGACACCGCCGAACGCCGGTTCGCCGAGGTCTCCACGGTGCTGTACGACCTGAACCGGCGGGCGGCCCGGCCGTGACCGAGCGGCTGCGGCTGGACCCGGAGAGCGTGGCGGCGGCCGGGCGGGACCTGGCCGGCGTCGCCCAGCGGATGGCCGACGACGTGGCCCGGCTGGAGCGCGAGGTCGGCGGCTCGTCGAACCCGTGGGGCGGGGACGAGGCCGGTGGGGTGTTCGCGGTGGCGTACCGGGCGGTGGTCGCGACAGCGCTGGACGCGCTCGGGTCGTACACCGAGCAGGTCGGCTTCGCCGCCACGTCGCTGGTCATGGAGGCCCGCGCGGTCGCGGCCGAGGACGCCGCGGCGGCCCTTTCCCTGTCCGGCGGAGCGCTCGGCGCCGCGGCTCGTGGCGCCGCCGCCCCCGGTGGCGCGGGGTAACCGCGGTGACGATCACCCTGCCCGCCGAGCTGATCGAGCCGCTGAGCTGGATCGGTCTGGAGTGGCCGGAGGCCGACGAGGACCAGCTCCAGGCCGACGGTCAGGCGTGGATCGAGCACGGCACCCGGATGCGGGCGCACGCCCGGCAGGCCACCGACACCGCCCGCCAGGTGTGGCTGGAGAACGAGGGCGCCTCGATCGAGGCGTTCGAGCGGTGGTGGACCGGCGCTGACGGGCCCGGCCGGCATCTGCGGGAGGCGGCCACCGCGGCGGAGCTGATCGGCGGCGCGCTGATCGCCATGGCCGGCGTGACGGTCAGCCTGAAGGCGGCGTTCATCGCCCAGCTGACCGCGCTGGCGATCGAGGTCGGGCAGGCGGTCGTGACGGCGGCGGCCACGGCCGGGGCGACGCTCGCCGAGATCCCGGTCTGGATCGCGCTGACCCGGGTGGCCTGCCGCAAGCTGATCCACGAGGCGATGGCGCTGATCGAGCGGGAGATCGCGGCGCTGCTCCGCAAGGCCGCGAAGATGCTGGCGAAGGCCGGCGCGAGGCACCTTGCCGACAAGACGTTGCGGGGCAGCGAGAAGACGGCGTTCAAGGGGCTGATGCACCAGGTGGAGAACGCCGACCTGCGGAGCCCGGTCAACGGCGCGAACTTCTACTCCGGCAGGCAGCCGAACGGTGAGCGGATGGGACAGTATGCGGAGAAGCAGGTGGACGGGATCACCTCGGTCCTGATCGAGCAGACCCCGGGTGGCCGGAGATTCGACGACATGCACCTGTTCGACAAGATCAACTCGCCGATCGACAACAACCAGGCGGACGCCATCTGGAAACGGCTCTCTCAGCGGTATGCCCAGTCCGCGTCGGGGGAGGCCACCGCCTGGCTGCACAGTCCCCTCGCGGACAGCGCCTGGAACGTGGTGGAGAGGGGTGCGCTTGAGAAAAACCCAGCCATCACCAAAATCAATGTCATCGACCCGTTCTCCTGAGGGGAGCCCGGCGTGACGGTCCGCAAGCTCCGGCCGCAGCTCGCGCTGCACGTGGAGTCCGGGGTGACCCTGGGCAGTGCCGGACGTGAGGAGATGGAACTCACCTCCGGGGAACACGTGCTGACCCTGCCGGTGGAGCGAGGTGAGCGCCAGATGCGGTTCTACCTTCCCACGGAACCGCGCTGGGACGACAACGGCGAGAGACTGCCGCCGGAGATCGCGGACAACCTTCAGTCGATCATCACGGAGATCGCGCTGTTCTGGGACCGGGAGCCGTCGTTCCGGAGCATCTTCCGGTGACCCGGCCCGGCGGTGGACCGCCGGGCCGGGAGCCGGGCTGGGTCAGGCGGCCGGGGCGTCCCAGAAGACGTAGAGCGCCTTGTACTCGACCGACGCGGTCTGCCCGGTGGTGCACGAGCCGGCCGGCGCGACCCCGCCGGACGTGTACAGCCGGTTGATGTAGTCGGCCTTGCCCAGGATCCCGTTGCCGGTGTGCGAGTTCACCTTCAGCAGCAGCTCGGCGATGGTGCCGTCGCGCTTCAGCTCCTTCTCCTTGGTCGCGGTGACCAGCGAGCCGTCCCGCACCGACTGCCAGCTCGGCCCGGCGAAGTGGTGGATCCGGCCGCCGGTGCCGATCAGCTGCGCCTCCGGCACCGAGGGGCCGGTGAAGGCGCCGGTGGCCGCCCCGGCCGGCACCACGCACGTGTAGGTCTGGGTGCCGGTGGCGACCAGGTAGGCGCCGATCGGCCGGGACCCGGCCGGCGGCCGGATCGCCTCCGGTACCGCCGAGACGGCCGGCGTCAGCGGCCGCAGGTTGCCGGCCGCCGGCGTCGTCTCGGCGGCCGAGGCCTCGAACGTGACGGCGCCGACGGTGCCGAGCGCGGCGACCAGGCTGCCGGCCAGCGTGAGCGCGCGGATCCGGGAACGCTTGGTACGGAACATGACATCCCCCTGCGTTTCGGGTGAGCCCCCTGCCCACCGATTCCTCACACGGATGCCATGCCCGCCACGGATCGATGGCAGCCCGGTTACTGACCGTTCGGACGGCCGAAGTCGTCGTTCGGCGGGTGTCGATGTCTCACCGGGCCGCCGGCCGGCGAAGATCCGGCTAATCGTTCCGGGGTCAGAACGTGTGCCGATAGAGGGAGCAGCCGCGGCAGACCTCCGGCGGGGTGGCGCTGTCCAGACGCCGCCGGAAGTCGCGGTAGGCCGGCCCGTGCCAGATGTCGGTGAAGCTGGACTCGGTGAGGTCGCCCAGCCGGACCCGGTCGTCACCCATCACCATGCAGCACGGCTGGACGACGCCGGTGCTGGTCACGTACGCCGCCTCCCACGGCCAGGCGCAGTTGCCACCGCCCTCGTCGGCCAGGCTGGGCAGCCGCAGCCGCAGGTCGGTGTCCCGGGCGGCGGCCAGGGAGTCGGTGAACACCGCCCGGACCCGGTCCAGGTCGGCGCCGGTCCACAGCGCCTGCCGCGCGGTGAAGTCCCGGATCTCGTGGTAACCGCCGAATCCGGTCCCGCCGTCATCGAGGCCGGCGCCGCTCGTCCCGGTGTCGTCGAAGCTGTGCGAGAGGTTCTGCACCCGCAGCTCGTTCACCCCGATCCCGGCCAGCAGCCGGACCAGCGCCGGCAGCTCGGCGACGTTGTCGCGCATCGCCACGAACACCACCCGGATCCACGGCGTGGCGCTGCCCGCCGCCCGTTTCGCCGCGACCAGCCCGGCCAGGTTGGCGAGCACCGTGTCGAAGCGGGCGCCCTCCCGGATCGCCTCGTAGACCTCCGGCCCGGCCCCGTCCAGCGACACGTGCAGCCAGTCGACGCGGCTCGCCACCAGTTCCTCGGCGCGGCGCCGGTTGAGCAGCGTGGCGTTGGTGTTGAAGCCGACCCGGATGCCGCCCCGGACCGCGGTCGCGATCATCTCGGGCAGGTGCGGCGACAACAGCGGCTCGCCCAGGCCCTGCAGGGTGAGCTGCCGCAGCGGCAGCTCCGCGACCAGCCGGTGGAACAGTTCCAGCGGCATCGCCCCGGCCAGCTTGTTCACCGGCGGCCGGTAGCGGACCAGGCACATCGTGCACCGCAGGTTGCAGGCCGAGGTCACTTCGACCTGCAGGTGCGCGGGCAACGGCGGATCCTCGACGGAAACGGACATGCGTCGCCGGATGCCCCCTACCGGGCTGTCGAAACGCCCGGCGACGGCCGATCGGGCCGTCACCGGGCGTCGCCGACACGTCAGTGCCGCCGGGGTGCCACGGTGATCCGGTACTCCCGCCGTGCCGAGCCGTCCTCGCTGGTCACTGTCACGATCCGGGTGGTCCCGGCCCGCGTGACGGTCACTGTCGCATAGGGGTCCGCCGGGCTCGCGGTGATCGCGACCCGGCCCGGGTGGTCCACGACCGTCCGGTACGCCAGGACCGCCGGATCGAACCCGCGCAGCGGCACCCCGTCCACGGTGATCCCGGTGACCGACGCGTCAGTGCCCACCCCCGGCGCCTTGGCGGACACCCGCAGCTCGGCGACGGTGAGGTAGCCGTCCGGCACGGTGGTGAGCACCAGGCAGACCGAGCCGGTCACCCCGTCCGGCACCGGCACGTCGACGGCGAGCGGGCCAGCCACGCCGACCGGGATCACCGGGCCGGATACGGCGCACGTGCCGCTCGCGTCCGGCACCCCGGCCCGCACGCTCTGCGGGAGGCCGCCGCCGGACGCGTTGTCCCGGTAGAAGTGGACGCTCAGCCGGGACGGTGCGGTCGCCGCGGGCAGGGTGGCGACGAGTGTCTCGCTCGGGTCGCGGTCCGCGGACTTCCAGTTCGACCAGGCCTTGTCGGTGGTGTCCCCGTTGGTCAACCCGGCGGTGGAGTAACCGGGCTCGGTGTAACTCGCGGTGACCGAGACGCCGCCGGTGAGCGGGGCATCCACCGGGGTGGTGACCTGGACCCGTACCGAAGCAGTCAGGTCCGCACCGGGGACCACCTGGGCCGAGCCGCCCACCGTGACCACTCCCGGCTGCGGGAATCGCGCGGCTTGCCAGGTGACCGGGACGTCGGCGCGGCCGCCGTGGCGGCCGACGGCGACCACCGTCGAGGGCAGGACCGGCTGGCCCCCGGCGAAGGTCTTGGCGCGTGCCGGGAGGGTCGCGGTGAACACGTCGACGGTCACCTCGGCGACGGCGCGATGGGTGCGGCCCAGCACGTCGGTGGCGGTCCCGGTGACCCGGACCAGGCCGGGTTTGCGCCAGGCCCGCCCCGGCGGCAGCTTCCAGACCACCGGGAGGGCATGCCGCCCGTCGCTGACCGTCGCCGGCAGCGCCGGTGCCCGGCCCGGCACGGTGTAGGTCCGCGCGGCGGCGAGGGTCCCGACGTGCTCGTCGATGACCGACCAGCGCTGGTTGCCGGCCGAGGTCGGCTGGTAGAGCCCGACCGGCGCGCCGTCAGCCGTGGCGCCGCCGTTCACGTCCAGCAGCCGGCGCGCGTCCGCGTTGATCAGCGTGTAGGTCCCGTCCCCGGTGGTGGAGACCCGCCACAGCGAGCCGGTCGCGTCCAGCGGCTGCCCGGTCCCGGCGTTCGTCACCCGATAGGCGTCGCCCACCGGCTGGAAGGTCCAGAGCTGATCGGCGGCGGTCGCCGACGAGGTGCGGATGACCGGCCCGGGCGCGAGCGACTTGCCGCTGGCCACGCCCTGCAGCCGGTAGGAACGGCCGGGCACCAGGTGCGGCGCCGCGGCTCCGGAGACCCCGCTGACCAGGAACGTGGTGACCGACTGGGCCGGCACGGTGAGCACCGCGCGCCGGCCGCCGACCCGGACCGGGGAGCCGGCCACCAGCTTGCCGTCCGCGCTGGTCACGATCGGGGTGACGGTCGCGCCCCGGCGGACCGTGGCGAACTTCGACAGGTCCAGGGTGACCGTCTCGGCCGTCGCGGCCGGGTTGACGTGCACGACGGTGGCGCCGGTCCGGTTGACGGCGGCCAGGCTGCGCGTGTCGGAGACCTTCACGAAGTGGTCACCGGGCCGTACGTAATGGGTGAAGTTCCGGATCGTGTCGTACTTCGTGTTGGTCCGGATCGGGCAGCTGGTCAGGGTGTCCCCGGCGGCGCAGTCGAAGGGCACGTGGATCTCACCCCACTGCAGGTTCCCCTCGGCCCGCATGTTGTCGGCGTCCTCGATCGGCTGCCACAGCACCCACGCGGACGGCTCCAGCTCCCGGATGTCGTCGACGATCCGCTGCGCCATGCCGAGCCCGGAGTCCATGCTCGTGTAGTCGTGCCCCCAGCTGCCCTCGACCTCGCTCATCCACAGCGGCTTGCGTTCGGCCTTCGCGATGTCCCGCACGCTGGTCCGCTGCCCGGTGCCGTAGGTGTGCACGTTGAGCCGGTCGACGGCGGCCCGCGCCTCGGCGGTCCAGCCGTAGTGGTCGGTGACCATGGTGCCCGGATTGGTCTCGTCCGGTGCGGCGATGTTCCCCCGGTACGCGCGGGCCAGCGCGGCGATGACCGCGGACTGCGCGGCCGGCCCGGCGTGCGCGCCCTCCTGGCGGCCGCCGGTCGGCTGCCCGTCGGCGCCCAGCGTGGTGCTCCAGTAGTCGGTGTTCGGCTCGTTCAGCGGCTCGATGGCGTCGAAGGTGATGCCGTGTGCCTGCTCCAGGTGCCCGGCGACCCGGGTCAGGTACTGCGCGAACTCGTCCACCCGGTCGGGGCGGATCTGGTCGGCCGTCGCGGTGAATCCGCCGCTGACGTAACCGCTGACCGTCTGGAAGTACGGCGGCGAGTTGCTGAACGCCTCCCAGTGCGTCACCTTGTCCTTGATCTGCTCCACCCACCAGCGCTGATTGGGGTCGGCGTCCCAGTCCCAGGCGCCCTCGTCGGCGGGATTCCACCAGTCCTTCTCGGCCGGTGTGTACTGCCGGTCGGCCTTCCAGAAGCCCGGCACCGCGCCACCCGGGCGCAGGTAGGGCCGCACGGTCGGCGCGTTGCCGCCGCCGATGTCGAACCGGGCGATGTTGAGGTTCAGCCCGTCGGCCCCGAAGACCAGATCGACCAGGCGGTTGCGGATCTCGTCGGGATAGCCGCCGGTGGCCTCGGCCATCCAGGCCAGGCTGGTGCCCCAGCCCTGCCATTCGGCGCCCTGGTAGGACGGATCGGGGGTGATGGTGGTGGTGGCGGTCGCCGCGACGGCGGGTGCGGGGACCGCCATCGTGGCGGCGGTCAGCAGGCCGGCAAGCAGGATCCTCACGCGTGACCCTCTCGTGTTTACGTAAACATCGATGGTCGACACAGTGTTTCGGGGGCGCCTGATCGCTGTCAAGAAGCGCCGTTGTATCGGGATCGCTCCCAGCTGAGGATGACGGTTACCTCGCCGTAGTCGGCCCGGCATGCGGGGCCTGCGTGGCCGGACGAGCGGTTGGCGGACTGCGAGCGTCCCGACCGCGAGCACCCCGACTGGTGGTCGCGGCGATGGCCGACCAGGACCGCCTTGCCGCCTGGCAGCGGGCCGATGCCACCAAGGGGGTGCTGCTGGCCCGCCTGGCTCGCCACATCCGGAACGTGGCGGCGCACTACGGCGACACCACCGGGCCGTCGGCGATCCTCGCGGCGCGCTGACCTGCGTACCGGCGGATGCTCCGAAACTCTCGGAACATCCGCCCGACCTGTGTCCTGCTGTACTCATTGACTCAATAGACACATGGCTATACGTTGCCGGTACCCGATCGGCATGTTTCCGAAAGTTTCGGAGCGCTTCGTCCACCGGAGGCGTACCCATGCGAAGTCCCCTCGCGGGCGCGTTCACCGTGCTCGCCCTCCTCCTCACGCCCGTACCCGCACAGGCCGCGTCCCCCGGCCGGGACACCGCCGACTACATCTCCACCCGGCCCGGCCCGGGCCGGTTTCCGCTGGTCGCCGCCCCGATCGTGACCAGCGCCAACGACTACCCCGGCGTGCTGCGGGTGGCCGGCGACCTGCGGTCCGACCTCGGCGCCGCCACCGGCGTCACCCCGCCGGCCGCGCGGGACACCGTCCCTGCCGGGCGGGACCCGATCATCGTCGGCACCATCGGCCGGTCCACCCTTGTCGATCGTCTGATAGCGGCCGGCAAACTCGACGCCCGTGGCATCGCCGGCAAGTGGGAGACCTCGCTCCAGCAGGTCGTCGAGCACCCGCTGCCGGGCGTCCGCCGGGCGTTCGTGATCGCCGGCAGCGACCAGCGCGGCACCATCTACGGCGTCTACGACGTGTCCCGGCGGATCGGCGTCTCGCCCTGGCACTTCTGGGACGACGTGCCGGTACCGCACGCGGACGCGCTCTACGCCCTGCCCGGCCGGCACAGCCAGGGCACCCCGAAGGTCAAGTACCGCGGCGTCTTCATCAACGACGAGAACCCGGACACCGGCACCTGGGCACCCGCGTTCTTCGGCCCGGGCAAGGCGCCCGGCTATCCGGGTGGGCTGAACGCGAACTACTACGCCAAGGTCTTCGAGACCATGCTCCGGCTCAAGGCCAACTACCTGTGGCCGGCCGTCTGGGGTCGCGCGTTCGCCGAGGACGACCCGGCCAACCACGCCACCGCCAGCTACTACGGCGTGGTGATGGGCACCTCGCACGAGGCGCCGATGATGCGCGGCATCGAGGAGTGGAACCGGCACCCGGCCGGCACCGGCGAGTGGAGTTTCCGGCGCAACCCGGAGGCGATAAAGGAGTACTGGCGGGCCGGCATCGAGCGGATGCGCGACCAGGACATCGAGGGTGTCGTGACGCTCGGCATGCGCGGCAACGGCGACGTCAGCCTGCCCGACGGCGACGGCATCGACCTGATGAGCTCGATCATCGACACCCAGCGGCAGATCCTCGGCGAGGAGGGCATGCTGGGCGCGCCCCAGGTGCAGACCCTCTACAAGGAGGTGCAGCGCTACTGGGACAAGGGTTACCGGCCGCCGGACGACGTGACAGTGGTGTTCTGCGACGACAACTGGGGCAACATGCGCAAGCTGCCCGACCCGTCGTTGCCGGCCCGCAGCGGCGGCTACGGCCTCTACTACCACTTCGACTACGTCGGCGACGGCCGCAACTACAAGTGGGTGGACACCGCCAACCTGACGAACACGTGGGAGCAACTGCACCGGGCGTACACCTCGGGTGTCGATCGGCTGTGGGTGGCCAACGTCGGCGACCTGAAGAACGAGGAGGAACCGGCCCAGTTCTTCCTCGACTACGCGTGGAATCCGGACGCCATCCCGCTGGACGGCATCAAGGCCTGGGAGCGCCGCTTCGCGGCGGAGAGCTTCGGCACGTCACTGTCCGCCGAGATCGCGGAGGTGCTTTCCCGGTACGGCGTACTGCAGTCCCGCCGCAAGCCCGAGCTGCTCAACCGGCGGATCACCGTCGACCCGGCCAAGGACCTCACCACCGACCCGAGCGCCGTGGTCTACGACGACCAGGGCAACCCGTTCAGCCTCACCGACTATCGGGAGATGGACCGGGTGGTCGCCGAGTGGCAGGCACTCGCCGCACGCGCTGAGCGGATCAAGAAGCGGGTGCCGGACGCCTGGCAGGACGCGTACTTCCAGCTCGTCTACTACCAGGTGGCGGCGACCGCGAACCTCTACGAGCTGCGCCGTGCCGAGTTCACCAACATCATGTACGCCGCGCAGGGCCGGGCCGCCACCAACGACCTGGCCGACGAGGCGGAGGCCCGGTTCGCCGAGGATCAGGCGCTCAACGCGCACTACAACACCGCGCTGGCCGGCGGCAAGTGGAAGGACTGGCAGCTGCAACCCAAGATCGGGTACGGCAACGTGGCGCGGTACGGCCCGAACGCCCCGTGGCAGCAGCCCGAGCTCAACAACGTGGCGCTGCCCGACGAGATCTACCCCTATCTGAAGCGGATCGAGGTGCCGGCCGGCGCGGCGCTCGGCGTGGCGCTGGACGGCGGCGACGCCACCACGCTGCCGGAGTTCAGCCCGTGGCAGGCGCAGCCGCGGCAGTACGTCGAGGTCTACAACAAGGGCACCACGCCGTTCCGCTACACCATCACGGCGGAGCAGCCGTGGGTGCACGTGACGCCGGCGAGCGGGACGGTGGGGAAGCAGGTCAGGGCGACCGTGTCGGTCGACTGGCGACGGGCGCCGGCCGGGCTGACCGTCGTACCGATAAGGGTCGAAGGCGCGGGTGGCGCGGTCGTGGTGCGCGCGCCGGTCCGCAACCCCGCGACCAGGCCGCGGGGTTTCGCCGAGGCGAACGGTTATGTGTCGATCCCGGCGACCGGTTTCGATCGCAAGACCGGGTCCTGGACGGTGTTGCCCGGGATCGGCAAGACCGGCGACGGGATCATGCCGGCCGGCGGCTCGGACGCCCGGCTCGACTACCGGGTGACGCTGACCGGTTCCGGACCGGTGAAGATCAACGCGTTGCTGGCGCCGCGGAACGGGCGGCTGCGCTACGCGATCGCGGTGGACGGCGCGACGCCGCAGGTGGTCGACGCGGTCGCCGCCACGGGGGCGGTCGACACCACGATGAACCGCCAGTGGGCACGCAACACCTCGGACAACGTCAACGTCACCGCCACCACGCACCAGATCGCCGCGGCCGGGACGCACACCGTCTCGTTCTGGGCGCTGGACTCCTCGGTGATCCTGCAGCGGTTGATCGTGGACACCGGCGGGGTCAAGTACAGCTATCTCGGCCCGCCGACCAGCCGGAGGTTCTGATCATGAAACGTCGTGCTCTGCTCGCCGGGTCGACCGGCGCGGTCGCGGCGGGCCTCGTCCCGTCCGCCGCCTCCGCCGTCCCCTCGGCCGCCACCCAGCAGGCGTCCTGGGTGCACACCTGGACCGCGATGCCGCAGCTCACCGAGCCGGGGAACATGCCGCCGGCGCCGTTCACCGGGACCGACGCGGTGCTGGTGGACACCACGCTGCGGCAGACGGTGCACACGTCGATCGGCGGGAAGGTGGTGCGGGTCCGCTTCTCCAACGCGTTCGGCACCACGGATCTGCCGCTCGATCGGGCGGCCCTGGCGCTTCCGGTGGACGGCAGAGCGGGAAGCTCCGGCATCGTCGCGGGGAGCTCGCGGGCGCTGACCTTCGGCGGTCAGGCGTCGGTGGTGGTGCCCGCCGGCGCGCAGGTCGTCTCCGACCCGGTGCCGATGCCCGTCGCGGCCAGGGCGAACCTGACCGTTTCCGTCTATCTCGGTGCCGGGCAGGCGGGGCTCGCTCTGACCGGGCACCCGGGCTCGCGCACGACGTCCTGGCTGGTCAAGGGCGACCAGGCGGAGAAACCGGAGATGTCGGGCGCGACGCCCGTCGACCACTGGTACCTGATCAGCGGGATCGAGGTGATCGGCAGCCGCGCCGCCGGAGTGGTGATCATCGGGGACTCGCTGACCGACGGGCGGGGCTCGACCACCAACGGCAACGACAGGTGGCCGGATCAGCTGGCGGCCCGGTTCCGGGACCCGCGACTCGCGATCCTCAACCAGGCGGCCGGCGGTAACCGGGTGCTGCACGACGGGCTCGGGCCGAACGTCCTGGCCCGGTTCGACAGGGACGTGCTCGGGGTCAGCGGGGCGGCCTGGGTGCTGGTCTTCGAGGGGGTCAACGACATCGGGACCGCCGAGGCGACCGAGGCCGGGCAGCGGCAGGTGATCGCGGCGCTGACCGGGGCGTACCGGCAGATCGTGCAGCGGGCGCACGCTCAGGACCTGCGGGTCTACGGTGCGACGATCACGCCGTTCGGTGGGAACGCCGGGTATGACGATCCGGGTGGGCTGCGGGAGCGGGCCCGGGTGACGGTGAACGGGGTGATCCGGGGCGGGGTGTTCGACGCGTACGTCGACTTCGCGGCGGCCGTGGCCGACCCCGCGGCGCCGAGCCGCCTCGATCCGGCTTTCGACGTCGGCGATCACCTGCACATGAACCCGGCCGGTTACGCGGCACTCGCGGCCGCTGTTCCCCGCAGGCTGTTCTAGAGCGCTGGCGCCGCCGGTCAGAGCAGGGATCCGCCGGCGACGGTGAGCACGTCGAGGAGATGGGCGAGACGGTGGCCGACCGGGGTCACCGTCACGATGCAGATGCCCGCGACGATCGCCGCGAGCAGCGAGTACTCGACGGCGGTGGCGCCCTCGTCAGTCAGCTTCCCCATGCACCATTGTTCGGCCCGTTCCGCTCCCCGGTGAGGTTCACCGCGGGTGTGGAACGGGTCCCGGACGGTTGCCGGTGGCCACCACCGGCCGGGCCATCGCCGCCGCGACCAGCGCGATGACGCACAGCGCGGACAGGCTGAGGAAGCCGGCCCGGAACGACCCGGTCGCGTCCTTCACCGCGCCGAGCAGGTAGACGAACGCGAAGCTGCCCAGGTTGGCGCAGAAGTTGCCGAACCCGCTGAGCAGTCCGGCGCGCTCCGTCCCGAGCACCGCGATCGGCAACGCGAACAGCGGCCCGAAGTACACCTGCACCACCACCGAGATCATCGCGACCACCGCCAGCACCGCCGGCATCCCGGGCACGTAGGTGAGCAGGGCCAGGCCGGTGGCCAGCACCGTCAGCGAACCGCCGATCACCAGCAGCGGGCGCCCGAGCCGGTCGGAGATCAGCCCGCCGAGGTAGTTCGCCGGCGCGGTCACCGCCGCGCCGAGCGCCACCACCAGGCCGGCCGCGGTCAGCGACTGCCCGCGGTCCACCACCAGCCAGGTGGCCAGCCAGAAGGTGAAGCCCTGGGCGACAGCGAGCCGGGCGAACTGGATCACCCCGGTCAGCCAGACGATCCGGTGCCGGAGCAGGACGGGCAGGTCGGTGATCCGGGCCGGGCGGCCGGTCGGCGGGACCGGCACGGCGGGCCCGGCGGCCCGGCGGTAGAGCACCAGGGCGAGCAGCCCGGCCACCGCGAAGATCCCGAACAGCAGTCGCCAGCCGAGCGGCCCGACCAGCCAGGGGCCGAGGGAGCTGAGCAGGATGTTGGAGGAGAAGCCGCCGGCGACGTACAGCCCCATCGCGGTGGCCCGTCGGTCGCCGGGGAACTGCTCGCTGATCAGCAGCAGTCCGGGCGCGAAGACCAGCGCCCGGAAGAACCCCGACAACGCCTGGTCGACCAGGAGCATCTCGTACGAGCTGAGGACCGCGAACACGGCGGCCAGCAGATTCGTCCCGAGCAGCCCGGCCAGGAACAGCGTCCGGGGCGAGAACCGGTCGGCGAGGAGACCGGACGGGACCTGCATCAGGGCGTACGTCAGATTGCTCGCCGCCGCGAGGGTGCCCGCCTGGGCGAAGGTGAGGCCCAGGTCGGTGCGGATCAGCGGGAGGAACAGCGCGATCCCGCCGAAGATCAGCGCCTGGGCGCTCTGGCAGACGACGAGGAGGGTGACGATCGCGCGACGCACCGCGGGATGATCTCACGATCATGTTGTGTTTACGTTAACATTTAGGTCTCTCGATCCCCAGCCGGCGTCCTCCGGCCGAGACGAAAGGCCTCGCCATGCGGGCAAGAATCCCCCTCGTCCTGCTCCTGTTCACCAGCGCACTGGCCCTTCCGAGCCCCTCGGCCGCCGCCGCCACCAGCGGCTTCCGCGGGGTCAACTGGGCCGACCAGCGCGACAACTTCGTCGACGACACCCTGGTGCTCGGCGGCCTGAGCACCAGCGACAGCTACGCCACCACGCAGGCCAAGGCGAACGCGATCCTCACCGGCTTCCAGAACAACCTGGGCGCCAACACGGTCCGGATGCCGGTGAACCACCCGACGGTCGCCGGCTCCTACTGGGCGTCCTACACCGGCGCCATCGACGCGGCCGCGGCCAAGGGCATGAAGGTGATCCTCAGTTACTGGGAGGCCGCCAGCTCGCGCAACGGCACGGTGGACAACACCACCCAGTTCTGGTCGATGTGGCAGACCATCGTGGCCAGGTACTCGTCGAACGCCAACGTCTACTTCGAGCCGTTCAACGAGCCGTACGGCTACAGCGACACCGACTGGAAGAACCTCGCGGCCCAGTGGCTCGGCACCTTCCCCGGCGTCCCGCGCGGCCGGGTGATCATCAGCGGGGCCGGGTACAACCAGCGGCTCACCACGATCGGCGGCGACACCCGGTTCGACGGCACGCTGATCTCCCGGCACATCTACCAGTTCTTCGACGCCGGCCGGCACACCGAGGACGCCTGGCGGGAGTCACTGCGCACCAGCGTCGGCGCGTACGCGAACCGGGTCGTGATCACCGAATTCGGCGCGACGATGACCGACGGGCGCGACTACGACGCGCCGTCGACCACCAACGACATGATCGCGTTCATCCGCGGGGTGGCCGCCGAGGCGCGGGCCGAGGGGCTGGGCACGGTGTACTGGCCGGGTGTGCGGATCGCCGACCCGTATCGCCTGCAGGAGATCAACGGCAGCGGCACCGCGCTGACCCTGACCACCACCAACAACTCCGGCCGGGACCAACTGCGCTACTCGTGGGGGCTGGACGCCGGCGGCAACGTCCCGCTCACCCACTACCGGGTCACCAACCGCAACAGCGGCAAGGTGATGGACCTGGTCGGCTCGTCGACAGCGGACGGCGCCGAGGTGAAGCAGTACTCCTGGAACGGCGGCGCGAACCAGAAGTGGTCCTTCGAGGACCTCGGCAACGGGTACGTCCGGGTGGTCAACCAGTACAGCGGCAAGTGCCTGGACGTCGCCTCGGCGTCGACGGCCGACGGGGCCAACGTCATCCAGTACACCTGCGGTGGCGGCACCAACCAGCAGTGGTCGTGGGTCGCCTCCGGGAGCTACTACACGCTCGTCGCGCGGCACAGCGGCAAGTGCCTCGACGTGGCCGGCGCCGGCACCGCGGACGGCACCGACATCGGGCAGTACACCTGCAACGGCGGCACCAACCAGCAGTGGACCAGGAGCGCGGCATGAAAACGTTGCTCGCCCTGCTGCTGATGCTCGCCCCGGTCACCATCACCAACGGCACCCAGTTCGGCGGCGTGCACGCGCACGGCGGCGGGATGATCAAAGTGGGCGCGTACTACTACTGGTTCGGCGAGAACCGCAACGCCGACGACACGTTCGCCGCGGTCAGCGTCTACCGCTCCACCGACCTGCGAGACTGGGAGTTCCGCAACAACGTGCTGACCCGGTCCTCCGCGTCCGAGCTGGCCTCCGCCAAGATCGAGCGACCCAAGGTGATCTACAACGCGTCCACCGGGAAGTACGTGATGTGGATGCACAAGGAGAACGGGACCGACTACGGCGAGGCCCGCGCGGCGGTCGCGGTTTCCGACACGATCGACGGCGATTACGCGTACGCCGGCAGCTTCCGCCCGTTCGGCAGCTACATGTCGCGGGACCTCACGCTCTATCAGGAGGGTTCCGCGGCGTACATGATCTCGGCGGCGGACGAGAACCGGGACCTGATGATCTACCGGCTCACCCCCGACTACCTGAACGTGGCGTCTGTCGTCGGCAACTTCTGGAACGACGCGTCCCGGGAGGCGCCGGCCCTGTTCAAGCGGGGCGGCACGTACTTCATGCTGACCTCGGGGACGTCCGGCTGGAACCCCAACCAGGCCCGCTACGCCACCGCGCCGAGCATCGCCGGGCCGTGGACCGGCTGGACCGACGTGGGTGACCCGACGACCTATCACTCGCAGCCGGCGTACGTCCTGCAGCTGGGCAGCAGCTATCTCTACCTGGGCGACCGCTGGGCCGGGGCGTGGGGCGCGCCGGTCAACAGCTCCGAGTACGTCTGGCTGCCGATCACGTTCCCGAGCAGCACGTCGATGTCGCTGTCCTGGTCGCCGTCGATCACCGTGGACGCGGCGGCCGGCACGGTCACCGGCAGCGCGGTCACCTACTACCGGGTCACCAACCGGAGCACGTCGAAGGTGATGGACGTGTGGAACGCCTCGACGGCCGACAACGCCGAGGTGCGCACGTACGCCGCCAACAACGGCGCCAACCAGGAGTGGGACTTCCGGTCGACCGGCGGCGGCTACGTCAACGTGATCAACCGCAACAGCGGCAAGTGCCTGGACGTGGCCGCCGGCTCCACCGCCGACGGCGCCAACATCATCCAGTACACCTGCGGGGCCGGCGCCAACCAGCAGTGGCAGTGGGTCGCGGCTGGGGGCTACTACCAGCTCAAGGCCCGTCACTCCGGCAAGTGCCTGACCCTGGCCGCCGACGCTGTCGACCTCCAGCAGGCCACCTGCTCGTCGTCCGCCACCACCCAGCAGTGGTCCCGCTGAACTGTCCGTCCCCGGTCCGGCGGCCCCGCCGCCGGACCGGGTAGCCGGGTAGCCGGGTAGCCGGGTAGCCGGGTAGCCGGTGCGGCCGGCTCGGAGGCGCGGGTGTGACCAAGTCGTCGGGCGGCTCGTGCGCCGGAGTCCGTAGGCTCGGCAAGCGTGGATCTTGGGACGGCGGGCCTGCTGGTGGCCGGTGGCGTCGGGGCCGGGCTGACCGGATCGATGGCCGGGCTCGCCTCGCTGGTCAGCTATCCGGTGCTGCTCGCCGCCGGGCTCCCGCCGGTGGCGGCCAACATGACCAACACGGTGGCGCTGATGGCCAGCACGGTCGGCTCCGGTGTCGGCGCCCGCCGCGAGCTGCACGGGCAGGGCCGCCGGATCGCCGGGCTCAGCGGCATCGCCGTCGGGGGCGGGGTGGCCGGGGCGCTGCTGCTGCTCTGGACACCGTCCGAGGCGTTCGAACGGATCGTGCCCGGCCTGATCGTGCTCGGCGCGCTGGTCCTGCTGTTCCGCACCTCGGTCCGGGACTGGTACCTGCGTCCGGGCCGACGGCCGCCGCTCGGCCTCGCGGTGTTCCTGATCTCGGTCTACGGCGGCTACTTCGGAGCGGCCGCCGGCGTGCTGCTGCTGGCCGTGCTCGCGGTGGCCGTGACCGAGCCGTTCCCGGTGACCAACGCGGTGAAGAGCATGGTCCTCGGCGTGGCCAACCTGGTCGCCGCGATCCTGTACGCCCTGACCGGCCCGGTCCACTGGGCGGCCGCCGCCCTGCTCGCCGCCGGGTGCCTGATCGGCAGCTGGACCGGCCCGGCCCTGGTCCGCCGCACCCCGGAACGCCCGCTCCGGGTGGCGATCGCCCTGGCCGCGCTCGGCCTCGCCGCCTACCTCTGGAGCACCGCCGCCTGAACCGTCGCCAGGGCCGCCCCCCGGGGCGGTAGCGCCGGCATCAGTGCGCCTTCCCGGGCTGGCCGTCATGGTGGTGTCAGCGCCCCGCACACCACCGTCACGCCCAGCCCGAGCTTGCGGCTGGTGCTGGTGGTGGTGTCAGCGCCCCGGACACCACCGTGACGGCCAGCCCGAGCTTGCGGCTGGTGCTGGTGGTGGTGTCAGCGCCCCGGATGCCACCGTGACGGCCAGCCGGGGGTTGCGGCTGGTGCTGGTGGTGGTGTCAGCGCCCCGGATGCCACTGTCACGGCCAGCCGGGGGTTGCGGCTGGTGTTGGTGGTGGTGTCACGGGCCCGGAGACCACCGTCGTGAACAGCTGGGACTTCGAGCAGCGGACCTCGGTCAACGAGGTGAGGGCGCGAGACGATCCCCCCGGGGGACGCGACCACGCGGTGGAACGGACAGCGGATTTCTCGGTGACCACCCACGGACCGTGCAGGGAGCGGCGATCGCTTTGGACGCGCAGCGGCCAGATCGCCGCTCCCGGCCCGCGCGGGAGCATGCGATCCGTACCCCGGCAGACGCGCGAATATGAAGATCAGACGGGGGCGATGCCGAACACCTCGGTCAGGCCGGTGACCTCGATCGCCTGGCGGACCGGGGGAGAGGGGCGGGTCAGCACCATGGTGAGGCCCGCGGCGGCCGCGCTGTTGCGGACCCCGACCAGGGCGCCCAGCGAGTAGGAGTCGATGAAGGTCACCTCGGCCAGGTCCAGGCTCAGCTGCCGGCAGGGCGAGCCGGCGACCGCTTTCTCCAGGCTGTCCCGCAACTCGTCGGCGACGTCGACGTCCAGCTCCGGTGCCAGCAGTGTGGCGTGCAGCGTGGTGCCGTCAGCGCTGGTCCGGTACGACACGATCGCATCAGTCGTCATGCCGCCCCAAGCTACCCCGGTAATCGCCTCCGGACACATGATCGGCGCTGATCGTCGAGGCAGGGGTCGGTCAGGGCTGGTCCGGCTGACGGGGTTGCGGGACGCCGTTGCCGTTGGCGGGCGGGTCGACCGGGTCCGGGCGGCGCCAGATCTCGTGGCCGGAAGGCGTCCCGCCGGTGGCGGCGCCGTTGCCGTTGCCGGCCGGGACGTCGGCGGCGACCTCCAGGACGACCGGCTCCGGGACGTGGCGGGCGGGCAGCGCGACGGTGAGGCGGCCGTGGCCGCGGTGGGCGGCGAGGGCGGCGCGGTGGTAGCTCTCCACCTCGGCGAGGAACTGGTCGTCGGCGTAGACCGAGCCGTCGACCAGCGGGCCGGGGCGGCCCTCCAGGACCGCGACGACGTCCTCGCCGGTCAGCGTCTTGTGGGTTTCCAGGGCGTGCGCCAGGGCCAGCACCTGCCGCCGGTTCTCCTTGAGGATGGCGACCGCCCGCTCCAGCATCTCGCCGAGGCTGTCCTCGATCCGGTCGGCCAGGGCGCGCCGGGCGCTCAGGTCGTTCCTCTCGCCCTTGGGCGGGCCGCCGGGGGTGCCGGTGCCGAGGCGGGTGGAGGCGGCGTACGACGAGACCGTCGAGCCCATGCCCCAGACGCCCTCCATGTTGGTGGCCACCGCTGTCGCCTGCTCCAGGTCGCCGGAGACGCCGGAGGAGCTGTCGCCGTCGAAGAACATCCGCTCCCCGGCCAGCGACGCCAGCGACACCAGGATGTCCGACTCGTAGTGGCTGCGCCAGGTGGTGAACTGGTCCTCCGGCGGGATGCTGGCCACCATGCCGAGGTACCCGCTGCCCTTCTCGATGGTGGCGATGTCGATCTCCATGTGGTGCCGGGTCCGGTACGCCACCACCGCGTGACACGCCTCGTGCACCGCCACCGCGTGCCGCTCCCGCTCGATGTACTCGACGTTCTCCGCCGGGCCGAGCTCCTTGAGCTGCTTGGCCTTGATGATGTCGCGCCAGGTGATGGTGTCCCGGTCGTCGCGGATCGCGGTGATCAGCGCCTCGTTCACCATGTCCTTGATGGTCGCGCCGGTCGCGTACGGCGTGATCGTCGCCAGCTTGTCGATCTGCTCGTCGTCCAGCTCGTGCTTCACCTTGGCGAGGTAGCCCTGGTAGGTGCGCACCCGGCCGGCCTTGCTCGGGTAACCGACCTTGTAGATCCGGTCGATCCGGCCCGGCCGCAGCAGCGCCTCGTCGAGCGCCTCCGGCAGGTTGGTCGCCATCATCACCAGGATCCGGTACTTCGGCGGCGGCTTGGGGCGCATGCCGAGCGCGCGGCGGACGTGCCGGTTCACGAAGCCGCGCGGCTTCTTCAGCCCGGACAGCTCGGTGAGCAGGGCCTCCAGGGTGCCCATGCCGCCACCGCCGCCCATCCCGCCGCCGTACATCATCGCCTCCCGGGCCAGCTCCCAGCGGGACTGCTCGGACAGGTACGACATGCCGTTGCACCCGGTGTGGCGGAAGCTGCCGCGCGGGAAGCCGGGGCCGCCCTGCGCCAGCGCACCCCGGTTGCCCAGCGAGTCCGCCTCGTCGAAGAAGACGATCACGCCGCCGTAGCGGAGGGCGAGTTTGCGCAGCTTGCGGAAGAGTCCCTTGACCTTCAGCACGCCGACGCCGAAGAACATGTTGATGAACGCGCCCGGGTCGACGAACACGTACGGCCGGCCGGTCTCGCCGGCCACCGCCTCGGCCATCAGTGTCTTGCCGGTGCCGGGCGGCCCCCAGAGCAGGATGCCGCCGGGCACGTAACCGCCCTGCCCCTCGATCGCCTCCGGGCGTTCCAGGTAGACGATGTTCTCCTTGACCCGGTCGAGCACGTGGTCCTGGCCCCACACGTCGGTGAACCGGGTCTTCACGTCGTCCGGGTAGTAGACCTCGACGCCGCCCCGGGACAGGAACCAGAAGATCGCCGCGAACTGCCCGACCGCGATGAACATGATGAAGATGACCTGGATGAACATCGGCGCCGCCGACCACAGCAGGGCCGGGATCTGGAACAGCGCCATGGCCGGCGAGGTGTCCAGCGCCGAGGCCAGCACCAGCGCCACGATCGCCAGGAACAGCAGCCACTTGAAGACCCGGATCAGCCGGTACCGGGTCCAGTCGGAGAACATCCGGTGGGTGAGCCGCTCCACGCCGCCGAAGATGCCGTGCGTCCACATCCGGTGGTACCAGGAGACGTGCTCGCTGATCAGGTAGTGCAGCTGGCGCAGCACCTCGATGCCGGCCAGCACCAGGATGGTGAGGCCGGAGCCGCTGTGCAGCCGGGCGTACATCGCGTCCTGGAACGGCAGGATCGGGTTGTCCGCCATGTCGGTCCACACCAGCGCGAACCAGGCCACGGTGAAAAGCAGCAGGAACTTGATCCGGTCCCAGAACGGGAGCTTCTTGCGGGTGGTGCGCTCCCGCTCCCGCGGGCCCTCGTCCGGTGGGCGCAGGCCCTCGGTCTCGATCCGTGCCGGAGCCGTCATCACTTGCTCCTCACCGTGAAGGATGTGGCGATGGTGTCCAGTTGCTCGGTGCGCTCCCGGTAACAGCTCGTGGAGCACCTGATGAAGAGCAGGTAGAGCCGGTCGGCGGTGTTGTTGACCAGAGCGGTCAGGTCGAAGGTGTGCATCACCCCGGTGATCTCGTAGTTGTAGACCACCCGGACCCCGTGGGTGCCGTCGGACGGGGTGAGCACCTCGTCGCTGAGCAGTTCGAACCCGGTCAGCTGGGTGTTGGCCGCCTGCGCCTCGCGGGCGTCCTCGGTGACCGGCAGGAACATGTCGCGGAGCATGTCCAGCGACACCGCGTTCTGCTGCGGCTCGGTGAGCTGGGCGACCCGCGCGTAGACGATCGGCTCGTCGGTGACGTCGCTGGTGGTCAGGTGCACCGGGTCGGGGATCGCGGCGGCGTCGTAGGCGACCGACCACCACATCCGCTGCCGGATCGCCGAGGACGCCGAGTTCGGGTTCGACCCGGTCAGGTAGTCGTCGAGGTCACCGGTCGGGAGCTGGTGCCAGTCGTGCGGGACCTTGAAGTACGTCTTCTGCTCGGCATTCTTGACGTAGGTGTACTCCGGAGCCGCACATCCCACGGTGACCGCCGCGACGGTGATCACCGCCGCTCCCCAGTGGATCGCTCGCTTCAGCACTGGCAACACCGCCCTGAACGCACCGTCCGTGCTAGCAGTATCACCCCGAGTTGTTACGCGATGGTGCCCTCGTCTTCGTATTCGGGACCTTGTGTTTTCCCGGCTCACCCCATAAATCGTCCAATGTCCTTCAAATGACGTGGCACCGGCCGATGGGTGCCGGCCGGCGCTACGGTGGACCGGGTGGACAGGATGCCCAAACTGACCCCGGTGGAGTGGGCTCGGCGGGTCCGCGCCGAGCGTGACAACCGTCGCCAGGAGAGCGCCGACGCCCGGGCGCTGGCGCGACTCGACCGCCTCGGACCGGACTGGTTCCTGGTGGACCTGCCGCCCGGCCCGGGTTTCCTGGCGATCGGCCCCGGCGGTACCTACGCGGTGACGGTGGCCGACCACGGCCGCTCCCGGGTCCTGATCGTCGGCGACACCGTGCAGATCGGTGGCCGGCGTCCGCCGCACGTGATCGACGCCCGGCTGACCGCCCGCCGCACCGCCGAGGCGCTCTCCGCCGCCCTGGGGCGGGCCGTGCCGGTCACGCCGGTGCTCACGTTCATCGGGTCCGGGGTGATCAGCTTCCACGGCCTGCCCCGGGAGTGCCTGATCGCCACCGACCGGGAGCTGGACCGCCTGCTGCTGGCCGGCGGCGCCCGGCTCAGCCCGGCCACGGTCCGGAAGATCGCCGACCTGGCGGAGGAGCAGTCCCGGGCCTGGTCGGCCGGCCGCTGACGATCAGCGGCTGCTCACTCCGGCGCTGTCGGCCGGCCACGGATGATCAGCGGCTGCTCACTGCGGTGGCGGAGCCGTGGAGGCGCGGACGCGCAGCGACGGGCTGATCACCACCCGGTGCGCCGGGCGGTCCGGGTCGGCGAGCCGGTCGGCGACCAGGCGGACCGCGGCCCGGCCGATCGAGCGGCGCGGCGGGCGGACCGCGGTGAGGGCCGGGCTGAACAGGCCGGCCACCTCGTCGTCGTAGGCCACCACGGAGAGCTGCCCGGGCACCGCGATCCGGCGCTCCTCGCAGCGCTGCACCAGGGCGATCGCCTCCGGGTCGGCGTGCACCAGCAGCGCCGTCGTCCCGGTGGCCAGGCAGCGGTCCAGCACCTCGTCGAGGGCGGCCGCCGAGCCGGAGCTGCGCGCGTCCGGGATCTGCGCGTCGACGGTGCCGGCCACGTCCACCGCGCACTCGGCAGCGGCCTCCCGCCAGCCGCGATGCACGTGCGGGCGGGTCGGGCTGTTCGTCGCGAGGGCCACGCCGACCTTACGGTGGCCGAGTTCGACCAGGTGCCGGACGGCCATCGCGGCGCCCAGCGCGTGGTCGGTGACCACCGACTCCAGGGCCGTGTGGAACGGCCCGGTCGCCGCGGTGCGCTCCAGCAGCACCACCGGCAGCCCGGTGCCGGCCAGCCAGTCGACGGTGCGCCCGGCGGTCGGCACGTCCATCCGCGGCGCCACGATCAGCGCGTCGACGCCCTGGTCGACCAGCCGGAGCAGCTGCGGCTGATCATCCTCGGTCTTGTAGGACCCGCCGCGCAGCACGATCCGCATCTCGAGTTCGCGGGCCGCCTCCTCGGCGCCGCGGGCCACCGCCGGGTAGTAGTAGTCCAGCGACGGCACCAGCATCCCGAGCGCGGTGAGCTCCGGCTCGGCCGGCGCCGGTGGATCCTCCGCCGACGGCAGCGTCACCCCGCCGTGCACCCGCCGGACCAGGCCCTCCGCGGCCAGCTGGGCGATGTCGCGGCGGATCGTCACGGCGGCCGCGCCGAGCGTCGCGGTCAGGTCGGAGATCCGCAGCACGCCGTCCCGCCGCAACGCCTCCAGCAGCCGCGCCCGCCGGGTCTCCGGCAGCGGACCTCGCTTGTCCGATGTGTTCACCGCGGCTCCTTGACGGTCAGGTCGAGCGTACCGATCGGGCCGAGCCCGCTGACATCGATCTCCAGCCGGGTCAGCCGATCGCCCCACACGTCGCTGAGCAGCGGATCGTCCAGCTCCCGCACGCTGATCCCGCACGGTACCGGTGGGTTCCAGCTCAGCCGCAGCACACCCGCGCCGTCCAGCGCCCGCACCTCGGCGTGCCCGTCGCCCAGGCTGACCGCACCGGCCAGCACCAGGTGGATCCGGGTCGGCAGGTCCGCGCCCGGTGCCAGCTCCCACTGATCAGTGACGGTCACCGTGCCTTCGGCACGATCGAGGCGGGCGGTCCGGCGCCAGGTCCGCACGCCGGCTTCCGGATAGGCGTCGGCGAGATCCAGGACCAGCTTCGCGTACGCCGGTCCGGCGCCCGTGCCGACGTCCCGGGCCCGGCACTCCCGCCCCGGCGCCTGCTCACTGCCCCGGATCTCCGGGACGTTGTGCCAGGAGCTGCGCATCATCCACAGCTCGTAGCGCCGTGGCCCGAACGTCTGCCCGGTATACGTCGGCCGCCCCGGATCGACGAGCACCGGCACCCCGTTGAGGGCCACCACGAAGCTGCCCACGTCGTTGTGGTTGTGGTTCTCGTCGTTGTGCCCGCCCTTGACCGCGAGCGTCAGGCCGGCCGAGCTGCCGGCCGCCATCCGCGCGACGAGCACCTGCGTCGATGGCAGCCACACCTCCCGGGGCAGCCACGACTCACCGGCCGCCGGGGCGGTAGCCGCGGAGGAAGCGACCGCGGGCGGAGAGCCCGTGGAGGAAGGGGCCGCGGGGGAAGGGGCTGTGGAGGAACCGGTCGTGGGGGAAGGAGCCGCTGGGAGCGGGGCCGCCGGGGAAGGGGCCGCCTCGGCGGGCGACGCCGCGAGCCACTCGGGATCGGTCAGGGCTCGCAGCAGCCGGCCCAGCCCGTCGCTCTCGTGCGCCACCGGCGTGCCCGGCCGCCGCCGCGCCGCGGCGTGCGCGAGCGCCGCCGGGTCACCGGCCCGCCGGGCGTCCCGGTGCAGCGCCTGCCACGGCTGGTCGCCGGTGGGGCGGGCCGGGCAGTCGGCGAAGTTCACGTACCAGGGGCCGCCCAGGTGCATCCGGTGCGGGAACGCCACCGTCTCGCGCAGCACCGGGACCGGCGTGGCGCTGAGCACCCCGGCCGAGGCGTACGCCAGCACGTCCAGGGCTTCGAGCAGCCGGCCCGCCCCGTTCCACCAGTACGCGTAGCCCTCGTCGATCGCGCCGTCCGGGGGCAGCGCCGCCACGAACCTGTCGATCCCCTCGATCACGAGCCGGACCAGCTCGTCCCGCCGCTCGCCGGCCTCGACCAGTTGCAGCGCCGCCACCAGCACGTTCCCGTGGATCCACGGGTTCCAGTTGTGCACGTCACCGTCGATCCCGAGCCACTGCCAGTCCCGCCGCCGCTCGAACGGCAGCAGCACCCGGCGCTCCACCTCCCACCGGATTCGCGCGCGCACGCCCGCCGCCCGCTCGTCCAGTGGCGCACCGAGCAGGTGGTCGATCCACGCCAGGTCGGCGGCCACCTCGCCGGCGCCGAGATCGAGACAGGGATCGGTGACCGTCGGCACCACGGCGCCGTGCCGCTCGAACGTGTCGTCGTGCGCCGGCCAGCACCAGCTGCTCTGCTCGCACCACAGGGTCACCCCGTCGGCCACCTCGTCCAGCCAGCGCTCGTCGAGGGTGACGGCGGCCAGCACCGCGGCCCGGCCGACCCGCTCGTGCCGGGCCCAGACGACCTGCTCGTAACCGTCCCGGTCGCCGTCCCGGAAGAACCTGGCGTAACCGCTGGCCAGCGGCACCGGCCAGGGGGACCGGAGGTCGCCGGCGGCGCGGGAGCGCAGGGCGGCCAGCGTCGCGGCGTCCGGGGCGGCCCAGGTCGCGCGGTCGGTGGCCGGTGGCACCGGCAGGCAGCGGCCGGGCGGGCGCAGCAGACCCGGCCGGACGGCTGGCCACGCCTGCGCCAGGGGCCCGGTGAACGGGCTCATCGCACCACCCCCGTCGATGATCGATCGTGATCGTATCAGATCACTTCGGCGACCATGGATGCCTGCGTGACGACCTCCTCTGGCGTTTGTTGCAGCAAAACACCAGGTAGGTAAGGCGGATCGCTTCTGAGCGCATCAGTTCGTGGAAGACATTGACATGCGCGATTATGAGCGTTTAACGTCCTCGCAACCGAGCCGTCCGCTCCATTCCGGAGAGTGCCGCGTGCCTGAGGATCCGCGAACACCCGCCCCGCCCGGCCCCGATTGGACCCGGGATCAGTGGCTGCGTCTGGCCGACCGGATGCTCGCCGCGGCCCGCCGGCACGGGTCGCCCGGCCACGCCCGGATCACCTTCCCCGGTGCGCCGGGCGGTTACGGCCGGGACGTGGACGGCCTGGAGGGTTTCGCCAGGACGTTCCTGATGGCCGGATTCCGGATCGCCGGCGCTCGCGGCGAGGGTGTCGACGAGCTGCTCGACTGGTATGCGAAGGGGCTGGCCACCGGTAGCGACCCGGATTCGCCGGAACGCTGGGTGCGGCTCACCGAGCACCCCCAGGCCAAGGTCGAGGCGGCGAGCATCGCGCTGATCCTGGACCTGACCCGCCCCTGGCTGTGGGACCGCCTGGACCCGGCGGTGCGGGAGCGGATCGTCGACTACCTGGCACCGGCCGTCGGCGACGACACGTACCCGCGGATCAACTGGGTCTGGTTCCGGATCGTGGTGCAGACGTTCCTGCGCTCGGCCGGTGGCCCGTGGTCGGCCGGTGACATCGCCGCCGACCTGGCCGCGCACGACTCGTTCCGGCGAGCCGACGGCTGGCTGTCCGACGGGGAACGACGCGGCTTCGACCACTACACCGGGTGGGCGCTGCACCTGTACCCGATCCTGTGGACCCGGATGAGCGGCGCGGCGGACCTGGACGGCGGGCGCCGCGAGCGGTGGGAGAGCGACCTCGACAGGTACCTGCGGGACGCGGTCGCGCTGGTCGGCGCGGACGGGTCGCCGGTGCTGCAGGGGCGCAGCCTGATCTACCGGTTCGCGGCGGCCGCCCCGTTCTGGGCCGGCGCGGTCGCCGAGGTGCCGTCGGTGCCGCTCGGGCAGCTGCGGCACGCGGCCGACCGGGTGGTGCGGCACTTCGTCGACCGGGGCGCGCCGGACGCGGAGGGGCTGCTCACCATGGGCTGGCACGGGACGTGGCGGAGGCTCGCGCAGTCGTACTCCGGGCCCGGGTCGCCGTACTGGGCGAGCAAGGGGTTGCTCGGGATCGCGCTGCCCGCGGACCATCCGGTGTGGACCGCGCCGAGCGTGCCGCTGCCGGTCGAGCAGGGTGACTTCGTCCGGGCGGTGGCGGCCCCGGCCTGGATCATCTCCGGTACCAGGGCCGACGGGATCGTCCGGGTGGTCAACCACGGGACGGATCACGGGTTCGAGGGACGGGGCGGGGCGGACTCGCCGCTGTACGCCCGGCTCGGCTATTCGACGGCGACCGCGCCGGTGCTCGACGAGGCGGGCTGGTCCCGGCCCGAGGACCAGTCGGTGGTCCTCGTCGACCGGGACGGGAACACCACTCATCGCAGCGGGATGCGGGCTCTGGGCGTACCCCCGATCGGGTCTGTCGGCCCGATCCACTGGGTGCGGATCGCGGACAGCGGCCCGGACCACGGATCCGGCCGGGCCGGAACCCTCCGCCCGGCCGCGCGCCTCACTGTCCTCTCGCTGGTCCGCGGCGTCTACGAGGTGCGGCTGGCGAAGGTCGACGAGGTCCGCGACGACCCGGCGACGCTGCGGCTGCGGATCGGCGGCTGGCCGGTCACCGGCGACCGGCTGGTCTCCCACCTGTCCGCGCTCGTGCCGGCCGGCGGCGTGCCGGGCACCACCACGCACGACGACGCGGGACCGCTCGGCAGCCCGGTCCGGGTGCCCTGGATCGACCATCCGGTCCGGCCGGGCGCCTGGACCGCCACGCTCGTCGCGCTCACCACCGCGCTGCCCGACGCGCCGCACTGCTCCGTCGAGATCGCCGACGGCGTGCGGGTGACCTGGCCGGACGGCGTCACCACGCGGCATCACCTCGATCTGACCAAGGAGCAGTGATGAAACGCTCAACAGCCGCCGTCCTCGGCGCCGCCACGGCACTCGCACTCGCGCTGACCGGCTGCTCGTCCGGCGACGACTCGGGCGGGGACGGCACGGACACGCTCACGCTGGCCGGCTGGAGCCTGGCCACCACGCCAGAGTTCAAGGCGCTCGCCGACGGGTTCCACGCCGCGCACCCGGACATCACCGTCGAGCTCAAGGAGTACGACCCGAAGAACTACGACACCCAGATGATCGCCGACCTGGCGGCCGGCAAGGCACCGGACATCTACGTGCAGAAGACGCTGAAGAACTTCTACACCTACCAGAACGGCAAACAGCTGCTCGACGTCTCGGACGTCGCGGCCGGGCTCGGCCCGGATACCAACGGGCTGGCGTCGTACCAGGTCGAAGGCAAGACGTACGCGATCCCGTACCGGCAGGACTCGTGGGTCATCTACTACAACAAGGCGCTGTTCGACCAGGCCAGGGTGAAGTACCCGGACGGGTCGTGGACCTGGGACGACTACGCCGCGGCCGGTCGGCGGCTGACCGCCGGGCTGGAGACCGCCGGGTCCCAGGCGCTCGGCGTCTACCAGCACGTGTGGCAGTCGACGCTGCAGGGATTCGCCCTCGCGCAGACCCCCGGCGCCGACCTGAGCAGCGGCGACTTCGGTTACCTGAAGCCCTACTACACTCGGGCCGTCGACCTGCAGAAGGCCGGCGCGCAGGTCTCGCTGGGCGACGCGACCACCAACAACCTGACCTATCAGGCGCAGTTCGGCAAGCAGCGGGCGGCCATGATGACCATGGGCACCTGGTACATCGCGACTCTGCTCAGCCAGCAGAAGAGCGGTGACGCGGACCGGTTCGAGTGGGGCATCGCCCCGGCGCCGCAGCGCGACAAGTCGACCACCGGCACCTCGGCCACGCCGGTCACCTTCGCCGACCCGACCGGCATGGGCATCAACCCCAAGATCAATAAAGACAAGATCGAAACCGCGAAGAAGTTCCTCGCGTACGCCGGGAGCGCCGACGCCGCGAAAGCGCTCGCGGGCATCGGCATCACGCCGGCGAACACCGACGCGGCGGCGGACACCATCTTCGCGGTGCCCGGCGTGCCCACCGACGCGGTGTCCAAGTTCGCGTTCACCAAGCACGAGACCAGGCCGGAGAACCCGGTCGGCAAGTACACCGCCCCGCTGCAGAACATCCTCAACGACCTGCACACCGCGGTGATGTCCGGCTCCACGGACATCGACACCGCGATCGCCGAGGCGCAGGACCGGGCCAGGAACGAGGTGCTGAACAAGTGACAGTCGCGGGCACGTCCGGCGTGCGCCGCCGGTCGGGCCGCAACACGCTGCTCGGCTGGAGTTTTCTGCTGCCGAACTTTCTCGGCTTCGCGGTGCTCACCATGGTGCCGGTGGTCCTGCTCTTCTACTACGCGTTCACCACCTGGGACATCTTCGGCGGCGCGGAGTGGACCGGCCTGGACAACGCCCGGCAGCTGGTGCACGACGCCGGCTTCTGGACCGCGATGCGGAACACCCTCTACTACACGGCCTTCCACATCCCGCTCACCCTGGTCGTGTCGCTGGGCCTGGCGCTGCTGCTGAACCGGCGGCTGCGGGGCGTGGCGTTCTTCCGGACCGTGGCGTTCTTCCCGTACATCGCCTCCATCGTGGCCGTCGCCCAGGTCTGGAACATGCTGTTCAGCCCGGGGTACGGGCCGATCGACGCGGTGCTGCGGGCGGTCGGCGTGGACAACCCGCCGGGCTGGACCACCTCGGCGGACTGGTCGATGCCGGCGGTGATCCTGGTCGGCACCTGGCGGGAGATGGGTTACTTCATGCTGATCTTCCTGGCCGGGCTGCAGACCGTGCCGGGTGAGCTCTACGAGGCGGCCCGGGTGGACGGCGCCGGTGCCTGGCAGCGGCTGCGTGCGGTCACCCTGCCCGGCCTGCGCCCGACCATGTTCTTCGTGGTGGTGCTGCTGACCGTGAACAGCTTCAAGGTCCTCGACCTGATCCTGGTGATGACCAACGGCGGCCCCGGCCAGTCCACCCTGGTGCTGGCCCAGTACGTCTACCGCAAGGGCTTCGAGGAGAACCAGTTCGGCTACGCGTCGGCGGTGTCGATGGTGCTCTTCCTGCTCTGTTTCCTGGTCACCGTCGTGCAGTTCGTGGTGAACCGGCGGAGGGAGGCCTGACATGAGTCTGTTGCTCGATGCCACACCGGCGGTGACCCCGCGGCCGGCGCAGCGGCGGCGCCGTCGTTCCTCGATCGGCCGCTGGGCCGGTTATCTGCTGCTGGCGGTCGCCTCGGTGGCGGTGCTGCTGCCGTTCTACTGGATGGTGGTCTCCTCGCTGAAGACCAACAACGAGGTGTTCACCCTGCCGGTCCGGTGGCTGCCCGCGCGTCCGCAGTGGCAGCACTACCTGGACATCTGGACCCGGTCGGAGATGACCACCTGGCTCGGTAACACCGTGCTGCTCTCGGTGGTGGTCACCCTGCTGCAGGTGTTCACCGGCAGCTTCGCCGCGTACGGCTTCGCCAAGATCCGGTTCCCGGGGCGGGACCTGCTGTTCCTGGCGTACCTCGGCACGCTCGCCGTCCCGTGGCAGTCGTACATGATCCCGCAGTTCGTGCTGCTGTCGAAGCTGCACCTGACCGACACCCGGTGGTCGATCATCGCGATCCAGGCGTTCGGTGCGCTCGGCGTCTTCCTGATGAAGCAGTTCTACGAGTCGGTACCGGACGAGCTGATCGACGCGGCCCGGATCGACGGGATGAGCGAGTTCGGCATCTACCGCCGGATCATGCTGCCGCTGTCCACCCCGGCGCTGGCCAGCCTCGCACTGATCACCCTGGTCAACACGTGGAACGACTTCCTCGGGCCGCTGCTGTACCTGCGCTCCAGCAACCTGTGGACGATCCAGCTCGGGCTACGCACCTTCATCAGCCAGTACAACGCCGAGTACGCCTTGATCATGACCGGCTCGGTGCTCTCCGTGCTGCCGATCGTGGTGGTCTTCCTGCTCGGCCAGCGGTACTTCGTCGAGGGCATCGCGACCACGGGGCTGAAGGGATGAGCCGGGCCGACCGCCTCGGGACCCTGTTCGACCTGGCCTACCTCGCCCTGATGACGAACCTGCTGCTGGCCGTGGCGGTGCTACCGGCCCTGCTCAGCCCGTGGCTGCTGGGCCTCGCGGCACCGGCGGTGTGCGCGGCGTTCGCCGTCTTCGGCGGGCATCCGGGGCCGGTGGTACGCACGTTCGTCAGGGCCTGGCTGGCCTCGTGCCGCCGGGCGCTGCCGCTCGGCGCCCTGGCCACCGGCGCCGTGGTGGTGCTCGCCGTGGACATCCGGGCGGCCTGGCGGCACCCGGCCGGCGCGGTGCTGATCCCGGTCCTCGCCGTGCTGATCGCGCTGGTGCTGGCCGGCACGCTGCTCGCGCTGGCCGCGCTCGCCGAACGACCCGCGGCCCGGTTGCGCGACGTGCTGCGGATCAGCGGTTACCTCGCCGTCCGGCGCTGGTACCTGACGCTGCCGTCGCTCGCGGTGCTCGCCCTGTTCGAGATGTTCCTCGTGGCGAAGCCGGTGCTGGCACTCGGCCTCGCCGCGAGCCCGCTGCTGTACCTGGTCTGGGCGAACAGCCGGTGGACGCTGGCGCCCGTTCTCGCACCCCAGGAAAGGACCTCATGACGGCGATCGACGTGACCGCCGCCGCGGTGACCGCGGCACTGTCCATCATCGACGGCAACCTGCGGGAGTTCGGTGACGCGTATCCGGCCGACACCACCCGGCACGACAGGTATCCGATGCGGGCCGGGAACGTGGGCTGGACGACCAGTTTCTGGCCGGGGATGCTCTGGCTGGCGTACGACCTGACCGGCGCCGAGAAGTATCGGGAGGCGGCGAGCGGGCATGTCGGCAGCTTCGCGGCACGGGTCGCCGGGCGGGTCGACGTGGACACCCACGATCTTGGTTTTCTCTATACGTTGTCGTGCGTGACGGCGTTCCGGCGTACCGGGAATCAGGCAGCGAAGCGGGCGGCGCTGGCGGCGGCCGACCACCTGATGTCTCGCGTCCTGGAGCCGGCCGGGATCATCCAGGCGTGGGGTGACCTGCGGGATCCCGCGCAGCGGGGCCGGACCATCATCGACAGCCTGATGAACACGCCGCTGCTGTTCTGGGCGTCCGAGCAGACCGGCGAGCACCGGTACGCGCAGGCGGCCTGGCGGCACGCGGCCCAGCTGCGGGACCACATCCTGCGCCCGGACGGGAGCACGTACCACACGTTCTACTGGGATCCGGCCGGCGGTTCGCCATTGCGCGGGGAGACCGAGCAGGGGCACGCCGACGACTCGTGCTGGGCACGGGGGCAGGCGTGGGGCATCTACGGATTCCTGCTGAACCATCAGCACACCGGGGACGCGTCGTTCCTGGAGGCCGCCCGGCGGTGCGCCGACTACTTCCTCGCGCACCTGCCCGACGACGGCGTGCCGTACTGGGACCTGTCGCTGGCCGGCGTCGAACGGGACTCGTCGGCGGCCGCGATAGCGGTGTGCGGGCTGGCGCAACTCGGCGCGCACGACGCCGCCGGGCGCATCCTCGGCTCGCTGATCAGCGATTACCCGAGCCCCGGCAACGCGCTGCTGCGGCACGGCGTCTACGACAAACCCAAGGGTGTCGGTGTCGACGAGGGCACGCTCTGGGGTGACTACTTCTACCTGGAAGCCCTCGTCCGCGCCACCCGTCCCGGCTGGACCCATCCCTGGTGAAGGAGCTGTCAATGGACTACCGCTACCACTGCTACATCCCGGCCGCGAACGGGCTCAACGAACTACCCTTCAACCCGTGCTCGCTGCTCGGCTTCCGGCTGCTCCGGCTGGAGGCGGGGGAGTCCTGGTCGGGGGAGTCCGGCGACCGCGAGATGCTGGCCGTGATCCTCAGCGGCAAGGCCACCTTCACCGTCGGCGCCGCCACGTTCGCCGAGGTGGGCGGCCGGCCGAACGTGTTCTCCGGCAAGCCGCACTCGGTCTACGTCCCGGCCGGCATCTCGGTGACCGTGACGGCCTGCGGGCCGGTGGAGATCGCCCTGCCCAGCGCGCCGTCGGACCTGGCCGTGGACCCCTACGTGATCGGGCCCGAGCGGGTGGCGGCCGGTCGATGGGGAGCCGCGAACTTCGGGCGGACCTACCACCAGATCCTCACCGAGATCGCCCAGCCGGACCTGCCGGCGCGGCGGCTGATCGTCGGGGAGACGTTCACGCCGAGCGGGAACTGGAGCACCTATCCGCCGCACCGGCACAAGGTCGACAACCTGCCGGCCGAGGCGGCGCACGAGGAGATGTACTACTTCAAGGTGCAGCCGAGCGACGGGTTCGGGATCTGCCGGATGTACACCGACGAGGGGTACGAGGAGAACTTCACGGTCCGCGACCATGGGGTGCACATGATGCCGGAGGGGTACCACACGGTGGTCAGCGCGCCCGGGTACGTCACCTACTACCTGTGGTTCCTGGCGGGGACACAGCGGACCCAGGGTGCTCTGGAGGACGCCGACCTGTCGTGGGTGGGCAGGTCCGTGCCGATGCTGCGGGATCTGGGGCACTGATGGTCCTGGACGCGTTCCGGCTGGACGGGAAGGTCGCGCTGGTCACCGGAGGGAATCGGGGGATCGGGCAGGCGGTCGCGGGTGCCCTGGCGGCGGCCGGCGCGACGGTGGCGGTGCTGGCCCGCAGCCGGCCGGTCGATGAGCCGCCTGGCACGTCCGCACCCTCGGGTCGAGCCGCCCCTCTGTGGATTGAAGCGGATCTGGCCTCGTTCCCCGCGGCGGCCGTGATCGACCAGGTGGTCGACTCGCTCGGGCGGATCGACATCCTGGTCAACAACGCGGGGATCATCCGCCGGGCGGACGCCGTGGACACCACCGCCGAGGACTGGGCCGACGTGCTCCGCGTCGATCTCGACGCGGTGTTCCGGCTGTCCCAGGCCGCCGGCCGGGTGATGCTGGCGCGGGGCCGCGGCTCGATCATCAACATCGCGTCGCTGCTGTCGTTCCAGGGTGGCATCCGGGTCCCGGCCTACGCCGCGGCCAAGCACGGCGTCGTCGGGCTCACCAAGGCCCTGGCCAACGAGTGGGCGGCGGGCGGGGTGAACGTCAACGCGATCGCGCCCGGCTACATCGCCACCGACAACACCGCGGCGCTGCGCGCCGACGAACAGCGCAACGCCGCGATCCTGGACCGCATCCCGGCCGGCCGCTGGGGCACCCCTGACGACCTGACGGGCGCTGCGATCTTCCTGGCCTCGGACGCCGCGCGTTATGTGCACGGTGCCGTCATTCCGGTCGACGGGGGGTGGTTGGCCCGCTGAGTCAGTCGCGCGTTATGTGCACGGCGTCGTCATCCCGGTGTGCGGGTGGGCAGAGTTGCCCGCTTCCTCAGCGGCCACCGGGCGTCTCGCCGCCGGGCGGCGGGGAGCCGGCTAGTGCGGTGATCAGGATGGGGGTCTCGCCGGGCGCCTCCGGGATGCGCTCGGTGCGCTCCACCTCGACGAAACCGGCCTTGGCGGCGACGGCGGCGGAGGCCTTGTTGGCCTCGTCGTAGCGGATCGCGACCCGCTCCACACCGGGCAGGGACAGGGCGATCCGGGTCAGCACCGACACCGCCGCGGTCATGTAGCCGCGGCCGGCCCACGGCGTCCGCATCCAGTAGCCGATCTCCAGCGTGCCCGGAGCCATCCGGGTCATCAGGCCGATCGAGCCGACCAGGTCGCCGACGGTCGTGAAGATCGCGTAGTTGAACTCGGTGCCGGCCGCCCAGTTGTCCAGCGACATCTGGATGAAGGAGCGGCTCTCGCCGAGCCCGTACCCGTCCTTGGCCCAGGGCAGGAAGGGCTTGAGCTCCGGCAGCGACTCGGCGATCGCGGCCGCCGCCTCGTCCGCCCAGGCCAGCTCCCAGCGCTTGAGGACGAGGTCGCCGGCGTTGATCATCTCCGGTGTTTCCATGGCGGTCACTCTGCTCGCCGCGCGTCCCGGGCGCAAACCGATTGGCGGACGGCCAGGCGGCCCGGGGCCGGCCGGGGTGGGCCTGCCGGCGCGTGGCGGGACGGTCAGGCGGCCCGGGGGTGGCGGGTGGGCTTGCCGGCGTACATGGCGGCGTCGGCCTGGGCGATCAGGGCGGTGCGGTCGAGCGGTGCGGACGGGGTGGAGCGGGCGGCCCCGATGGTGACACCGATCGAGACCGGGCCGGCCGGCAGCGGGATCGGGACGCTCAGCGCGCCGGTGACCCGCTCGCGCAGGCCGGCCACCTGGGCCTCGGTGCCGCCCTGGCAGAGCACCACGAACTCGTCGCCGCCGAGCCGGCCCACCGGGCGGTCCGGGCCGGCCACCTCGGTCAGCCGGGCCGCGACGGTACGGAGCACCTCGTCGCCGGCCGCGTGCCCGTACCGGTCGTTCACCGGTTTGAAGCCGTCCAGGTCGCAGAGCAGCACGGTGACCGGGTGCGGCCCGGCCAGCGCGCTGTCGATCTCGGCCATCATCTGCCGCCGGTTGACGAGGCCGGTCAGCTCGTCGTGCGAGGCCTGGTAGGCGAGCACCCGCTCGGCCCTCTCGCGCTGCCCGGAGAGCTGCCGGAAGCGGATCAGCACCAGCGGGATCACCAGCAGCGTGGCGATCGGCAGCTGCGGGCTGGCCGCCTGCGCGTCGCCGCGCAGCGCCTGCACCGCGGTGATCGCCGGGTTCACGCTGAGCGCCACCCCGAGCCAGCCGAGCCGGAACCGGCCCGCCGGTCGCTCGGCGACCGACGCCGGCTCCACCGCGGCCGGCGCGCCCGGATGCACGGCGCCGGCCGCGATGGTCAGGAAGGCGAGCAGCATCAGCGTCCCGGACCAGGCACCCCGGTGCGGCACCCCGAGCGCTCCGACGGTCAGCGCGGTACCGGTCAGCACCACGGTGAGCAGCAAGTAGCCGAGCGTGGTGCGGGCCGGGCCGTCGGCCGCCCCGGCCATCCGCAGCAGGCAGCCGGTCACCGCGCAGAGCACCAGCACGTCGGTCAGCACCTGCACCTGGCCGACCGGCGTGGCGCCGGCCGGCAGGTGCGGCTGGAAGACCCAGATCCAGAGCGCCCCACCGGCGCAGACGCCGACCATGGCGGCGTCGACGATGCCGCCGGCGTCAGCGCTCATCCGGTGCCGGACCGCCAGCGCGGCGCCGATCAGGAACAGTCCGTGCGCCGCGGCGAGCAGCAGGTCGGCCGGTCGTCCCTCGGCCCGGCCCAGGTGGCCGCCGACGATCCAGTACGGCCAGAGCAGCTGGCCGGCGAGGAGCAGCAGCAGCCCGCCGATGGCCACCAGCCAGGGCCGCCGGTGCGTCAGGTGCCCGGCCAGCAGAGCCATGCCGAACAGCGCGATGGAGACCATCACGACCAGCGTGTAGATCGCCGCGCGGGCACCCGGTGCGGCCAGGGCGAACCCGCCGCCCGCGCCGAGGGCGCAGATCAGGAAGCCGGCGTGGACGATCCACGCCGGCGCGGTGGCGTGTGGCCAGCGCATCCGGTCACCCCTCTCGGCTCGGCCGCCTCTCATCGGCGGGCCTGCCGACGATCTGAGCGAAGGGTACGGGCGGGGACTTCCCGGACGGAGAGGGTCCCCGCCAGCCGGGTCGTCCCGATCGCGACGGGCGGTGCGGGTGCCCTCGGACGAAAAGACGATATGCCCGAATTCGGGGGAAACCTACGGTAGATCCCGTCAGCCGATCCCCCGCTGAAGGGAGGTGCCTCGATGCGTGGTCGTACCTGGAGCTGAAGTCTCCCCGAGCGTGAGTCAGCCGATGTCGTGACGAGGGGAGTGCGCACGTGCGTAGCCGTAGCTGGGTCTGAGAATTCGCGATCGTGAGTCAGTCGATGCCGTGGTGAGAGGAGTCGTCGCATGCGTGGACGTAGCTGGGCCTGAGGCCTCTGCCGAAGTGGTGTGACCGTCAACGACGGCGGGCCGTCCCATCTGGACCTGGGACGACCCGCCGTCGACCTATGTGCAGGGAAGAATCGTTGTCCGAGAAGCCGGCCGGATATCGCGAGATCTTCGCGGTCCGCGAGTACCGCCACCTGTTCGCCGCCAACCTGCTGTCGCTGATCGGCGACCAGCTGACCGCTGTGGCGCTGTCCTTCCTGGTCTTCCAGCGGTCCGGCTCGGCGCTGCTGGCCGCGCTCGCCTTCGCCGGCGCCAACCTGACCTGGGTGGTCGGCGGACCGCTGCTCGCGGTGCTCGCCGATCGGCTGCCGCGCCGCCGGGTGCTGGTCGGGTGCGACCTGATCCGGGCCGCCCTGGTGCTGCTCATGCTGGTCCCCGGCCTGCCGGTGCCGCTGCTCGTGGGGATCGCCTTCACGGCGAACCTCTGCCGCCCGCCGTTCCAGTCGGCGCGCTCCTCGCTGCTGCCGGACATCCTGGCGGGCGATCGCTACCCGGTCGCCAACGGCCTGGACAACATCGTCGCCGAGGTCACCCAGGTGGCCGGGTTCGCGCTGGGCGGGCTGCTGGTCACCACCGGCTCGGCGCAGCTGGTGCTGGCCGCCGACGCGGCCACCTTCCTGGTCTCGGCCGCGCTGATCGGCACCGGTCTGCGCCGCTGCGCGGCGGCCAACCAGACCGCGCCGGAGCCGTCCGGATCGTGGTGGGCGGAGACCACAGCCGGCGTACGCGTGGTCTTCGCCGACCGCGCCCTCCGGTCCTACCTGCTGCTGTTCTGGCTGTCCTGCCTGGTCTACGGCACCGAGGGGGTGGTCGCCCCGCTCGCCGAGGAGTATGGCGGCGGGGCCCGTACCGGTGGCCTGCTGCTCGCGATGATGCCGGCCGGCGTGGCGATCGGCGGCGTGCTGCTCACCCGGTTCTGCCCGCCGGACACGCGCCGTCGCCTGATGCTGCCGCTGGCCGTGCTCACCGGGGCCGTGCTGCTGCCGATCGCGGCCCACCCGCCGCTGCCGGCGGTCCTGGTCCTGCTCTTCATCAGCGGGGTGGCCGGCGCGTTCAGCATCCCGCTCAACGCGCTCTTCGGCCGGGCTGTCCCGGCCGCCTACCGGGCGCGTGCCTTCGGCGTGGCGATGTCCGGGCTGTGCGCGGTGCAGGGCCTGGCCATGCTCGGGGCCGGCGCGGCGGCCGAGCGGGTCCGCCCGACCCTGGTGGTCGGCGGCGCCGCCCTGCTGGCGACGCTCGCCGTGCTCACCGTGGTCACCACCGCCGTCGGCGTCTTCGCCCCGGCCCGGCTACCGCGGCCGGAGCCGGCCGCGGCCTGAGAAGCCGTCGGTCGTCTCGACCGTGACCGGATGCGGCCCCGTCTCTCCGGCCGGAGCCGGCCGCGGCCTGAGAAGCCGCCGGTCGCCTCGACCGTGACCGGTTGCGGCCCCGTCTCTCCGGCCGGAGTCGAGCGTGGCCGGAAAGCCGGCGGGCGGCTCAGCCGAAGGTGGTCGGCTTGGTGGGGCAGCCGTTCGCGGCCTTCCACTTCTTGACCGCGGCCACCGGCGACTTGTTCTTCCCGGCCTTCCAGGAGTCCAGGAACGGCCACGGGTAGACGGTGCCGCGCTGGTTCCACCAGTCGCCGGAGCGCGCGCACGGCGGCGAGATGCCGAAGTGCAGGTGGCAGGCGCTGGCGTCGCCGGTGTCACCGGTGCGGCCGATGGTCTGGCCACCGGTGACCCGGGCGCCGACGGTCACCCCGGCGGCGATTTTCGACAGGTGCGAGCCGTAGTACCGCACCCCGTCGTCGCCGAGGATCGAGATGGACAGGCCGCCGCGGGTGGCGCCGGCGTTCACCGAGGCCTTCCACTTGTCGACGGTGCTGACGGCCAGCACCTCGCCGTCGGTGACCGCGCGGAACTTGTTGCCGCAGTCGGTGATCAGGTCGGTGGCCGGGTAGTCGTGGTGGGTGCGGGCGTAGGAGTTGTTGCCGACCACCGGGAAGAAGTACTTGACCGCCGTCGCCTTCTTCGACGCCGACGGGCTCGCGGTCGGCGATGGGCTGGCGCTGGCGCTGGCCGCCGGCGCGCTGCTCACCTCGCCGGTCGGTGCGGTCGCCGGGGAGGCCGGTGCGGTCGCGGCGGCCGACGCCGAGGCGGCCGACCCCTCGCTCACGAAGTACGGCTCCTCGCTCTTGCCGCCACAGGCCGTCAGTGCCAGCGCCGACATCATGGCCGCGGCTCCGGCCACGAACTTGCGCATCCTGCCGTCCCCTCATCCGCCGTCCGGCACCGCGGGCGCGACGCCGACCGCCCACTCTAGGGAACTCCGCGGCGCACGGCGACCCGGACTTGTCAGGATTTGCGCCACTGGTGCCATCACGGCCGGGGGCGGCGTGGGCCCTGAGCAGCGGATCGTCGGCGGAGGGGGCCGGGGACGGCGGCGGTCCGCCGTACCGTAAAGCGGCGGTCGTGCGCGGAAGCGGACCGGAAGATGGCGGCGGTCCGCCGTACCGTAAAGCGGCGGTCGTGCGCGGAAGCGGACCGGAACATGGCGGCGGTCCGCCGTACCGGAAAGCGGCGGGCACGGGCCGGGAGCGTCAGGCCGGGCGGGAGAGCGTCGTGATGATGCGGTCTATTTCGGCCAGAGCGTAGGCGGCGAGCCGTTCCTGGGCGGCTTTCGCGGCCGGGTCCGTCTCCTCCAGGTCGCCGAGGACGACGATGTTCTCGTCGTTGAGGGTGGCGGCCGGGGCGGTGTAGTTGAAGCTGCCGATGATGGTGAGTCGGCGGTCGATCACCATCAGCTTGTGGTGGATCTTCCGGACGCCGTTGCCGGGGGTGTTCTCGAAGAGGCTGGCGCCGGCGGCCTTGAGCGGCTCGGTGGCGGCCCAGCGCTGCGAGCCCTGCCCGCGGTCGAGGACGCCGCGCACCGGGATGCCGGCCCGGAGCATCCACTCCATGGTGTCGTCGATGCCCGACGACTGGGCGAAGGTGAACATCGCGAAGTCCACCCGCTCCCGCGCCTTCAGCATCTGCTTCATGATCTCCATCTCCGGGCCCTGCTCCGGGGCGAAGACCGGTTTGACCCGGATACCGCCGAGCCGGAACTCGCGCGGCCGGGGCTCGTGCCGCTCGTGCACGTCGCCGAAGGTGCCGCCGCGCAGCCGGGCGAACTCGGCGAGGTAGAGATCCGTCACTGTCTTGCCGTGCAGCACGACCACGTGGTTCAGGTTGTTGCCCGGCTTGTCCAACACGTCCGGCGGGTTGGTGCCGGTGTCGGTGTGGGTGAAGTTGGCGGAGCCGGTGAGCACCGCCGCGGTCGGTCTGCCGGGGTCCCGGACCATGAACTTCTGGTGGAAGATGTTCGGGTTCAGGTCCGTCACCAGGTCGATCCCGGCGCGCAGCAGCGCCGCGTGGATCACCCGGTTCCCCTCGTTCTCCCCGCCCGTCGCCCACGGGTCGGCGACCGGTTTCTCCTCCCGGAGGTAGTCGCCCTCCAGGATGACCTGCATCCTGACCCGCCGGGACCGGGCCGCCACTATCGCGTCGGCGATCAGCCGGGAGTCCAGCTCCTGCACGGCGACCAGCAGCCGGGTGGTCGCGCCGTCGATGAAGTCACGAATGACCGCGTCCAGGTCGTCCGGCCCGCCCAGCACCGGGGGACCCGCGTAGAACTCGATTCCGCCGAGGTCGGCACCCATGCGGTCAGTCTGCGCCCGAGTCCGCCGGCGGCCCATCGGCCGACCGCCGCACGGTCGGCTCCGATCATCCGGGCGGCCCGCCGGCTCCCGGTGCGCCGAGTGGGTTGACGGGGCGGCCCACCTCCGATACTCATGAGTAACAAAGCTCGGAAGGCTGGTGAGACGTCATGGCCGACGTGACCCGCACGGCGTATCGCACGTGTCCGCTCTGCGAGGCCGCCTGCGGCTTGGAGCTCACCGTCACCGGGGAGACCGTGACGGCGGTCCGCGGCGACCGCGAGCACGTCTTCAGCCACGGGTTCATCTGCCCCAAGGGCGCCACCTTCGGGCGGCTGGCCGAGGACCCGGACCGGCTGCGCCGGCCGATGATCCGGCGGGCGGACGGGCGGCACGAGGAGGTCTCCTGGGACGAGGCGTTCGCGGCGGTCGAGGCCGGCCTCCGGCCGATCGTCGAACGGTACGGTCCGCAAGCGGTCGCCGCCTACCTGGGCAACCCGAACGTGCACACGATGGCCGGCGGGCTCTACGTCACCCCGCTGCTCAAGGCGCTCGGCACCCGCAACATCTTCTCCGCCAGCACCGTCGACCAGATGCCCAAGCACGTCTCCTGCGGCTATCTCTACGGCAGCCCGCTCGCCATCCCGGTGCCCGACCTGGACCGCACCGACTTCCTGCTGATGCTCGGCGCCAACCCGTGGGAGTCCAACGGCAGCCTGGCCACCGCCGCCGACTTCCCCGGGCGGCTCAAGGCGATCCAGGCTCGCGGTGGCCGGTTCGTGGTGGTCGACCCGCGTCGCACCCGGACCGCCGAGCACGCCGACGAGCACCTGTTCATCCGGCCGGGCACCGACGCGTTCCTGCTCTTCGGGATGGTGCACACGCTGTTCGGTGAGGGGCTGGTCGAGCTCGGGCGGCTCACGCCGTACGTCAGCGGGGTCGATCTCGTCCGCGAGCTGGCCGCGAGTTTCCCGCCCGAAGAAGTCGCCGCGGTCTGTGATGTTCCGGCCGAGCGGATCCGCGGGCTGGCCCGCGAGCTGGCGGCGGCGCCGACGGCTGCGGTCTACGGGCGGATCGGCACCTGCACGGTGGAGTTCGGCACCCTGACCAGCTGGCTCGTCGACGTGCTCAACGTGCTGACCGGCAACCTGGACCGGCCCGGCGGCGTGATGTTCCCGCTCGCCGCGCACCTGCGGCCCGGCACCAAGCCGGGCGGCAGGGGTTTCACCGTCGGGCGCTGGCACAGCCGGGTGCGCGGGCTGCCCGAGGTGAAAGGCGAGCTGCCGGTCGCGGTGCTGGCCGAGGAGATCGACACACCGGGGGAGGGGCAGGTCCGGGCGCTGCTCACGGTCGCCGGCAACCCGGTGCTGTCCACGCCGAACAGCGGCCGCCTCGACCGTGCCCTGGCCGGCCTGGACTTCATGGTCAGCGTCGACCCCTACCTGAACGAGACCACGCGGCACGCCGACGTGATCCTGCCGCCGCTGGATCCGACCCGGAAGGGGCACTACGACTTCTCGTTCCTGGCCCTGGCGGTGCGGAACTTCGCGGCCTATTCGCCGCCGGTGCTCGCCGCCGAGCCGGACACGCTCGACGAGTGCGACATCCTGGCCCGGCTGATCCAGATCGTCACCGGCCGGTCCGGCGACCTGCACGAGGAGTTGCTGGGCGGGGCGCTGCGGAAGGTGGGCGAGGCGCTCGGCAAGGACGCCGCCGAGCTGCGGGCGCTGGTGACCGGGGACGGTCCGGCCGAGCGGCTGCTGGACGTGGCCCTGCGCACCGGGGCCTACGGTGACTGGTTCGGCGCCGTCCCGGAGGGGCTCTCGCTGGGACGACTGCTCGCCGCGCCGCACGGTGTCGACCTCGGCCCGCTCAAGCCGCGGATCCCGGAGGTGCTGCGGACACCGAGCGGGCTGATCGAGCTGTGCGCGCCGCCGCTGGCCGCCGAGACCGCGCGGCTGCGGGCGGCTCTCGACCGGCCGCGGCCCGGCCTGGTCCTGATCGGTCGCCGCCACCTGCGGTCCAACAACAGCTGGATGCACAACGTGCCGGCCCTGGTGAAGGGTAAGGACCGGTGCACGCTGCAGATCCACCCGGAGGACGCGGCCCGGCTGACGCTGGCCGACGGCATCGCGGCGGCGGTGACGTCGCGGGCCGGTTCGGTGGTGGCCCGGATCGAGGTCACCGACCGGGTGATGCCGGGAGTGGTGAGCCTGCCGCACGGGTGGGGGCATGACCTGCCGGGGGTACGGCTGGCGGTCGCGGCGGCCCATCCCGGCGTCAACACCAATGTGCTGACCGACGAGCTGGTGATCGACCCGCTCTCCGGGAACTCCGTGCTGAACGGGATCCCGGTCGAGGTCAAACCGGGCTGAGCGGTCATCCGGGGCCGGGCGGCAGCTGCCCGGCGCGCCGGGCGATGTCGGTGGCCGTCGCGGTGACCTGGGACGCGACCTCGTGCAGGCGCTCCCGGGCCGCCTGATCGGGGATGGCATCCGCGCGGCGGTGCATGGACGCCTCGGTCTCCTCCAGCTCCGCGGCTGTCGTACGCATGGTGTCGGCGGTGCGCTGCCGGGCACGTCGGTCCTGTCCGCTGCTCATGATCTCTCGGTACCCGCGCTGCCGCAGATCTCACCTTCATCGAAGTCTCGCCGGCCATGGACCTCGCGACCCAAAAAATCTCGGCGCCAAAGGCTAGATTTCTTGGCGAGGGATGGTTAGAGTTCTTGTTGTTGACAGCAGAGATCAGTTGACGACGCTGACGCGTGCAGGCCGAGCTACAGCAGGGCCCGGAGAGTTCGTGGCTCGCTCGACCGGCACACCTTGGGGCCTCAGTCGCCCCTGAGTGAGACAGCTCGTCGCACGTGGTGAGGCCATGAATTCGCGTGGGGCTTCGCCGCCGGCGAGCAGGCACGACAGCACCAAGGAAAGATCGCGAAACAGAGGAAAGGGAGGGCAGGACACCGTTGGATCGCCCGCCACCAGTTGGCGGACACCGCAGTTACCTTCGATGGAAAGGTGGTCTCCGGTCACGCTTATGCGATCCCCGCAGCCGCGGTCCTCGACGACAGCGGATGTGGATCTTGTAAGCCGGCGAACCTGCCGGTAGATGGTGTTTCAACCCGTAAACCCTGGGCCCCGGCGCGCAAGCGCCGGGGCCCTCGTCCATGGAGAGGTGTAAGTGGCCCAACCCGACGACATGTTCGGAGACGACGACTACCCCGCCTACACGATGGGCCGCGCCGCGGAGATCGTCGGCGCGTCGCAGGACTTTTTGCGGCGGCTCGACGAGGAGAGACTCTTCACCCCGTTCCGCTCGGCCGGCGGCCATCGGCGTTACTCCCGGTACCAGCTGCGGCTGGCCGCCCGGGCGCGGGAGATGGTGGACCAGGGCACCGCTCTGGAAGCGGCCTGCCGGATCATCATTCTCGAGGATCAGCTCGAAGAGGCACTTGAGGAGAACCGCAGACTCCAGGGGGAAGAGCCGTCGGGGAGGCGGGATTCCTAGCCCTGGTCGGTCTGGCGGAGGCTGCTTTCTAGTCCTGGTCGGTCTGGCGGAGGCTGCTTTCTAGCCCTGTTCGGTCTGGCGGAGGCTGCGCAGGGCGGTGAGGAAGACGGGCAGGTTGTCGCCGAGGCCGGCGAAGAAGGCGGCGTCACAGGCCTCCACCGCGATCACCGCCCGGTTGGCGAGGTCGCGCCCAGCCTCCGTGACGGCGACCGCCCGGGCGCGCCGGTCCGTGGGATGCGGTGGCCGATGCACCAGCCCGCGGCTCTCCAGGGTGCGCAGCACCTGGGAGGTCATCATCGGGTCGGTGGCGGCCATGCCGGCCAGCGCCTTCTGCGTCACCGGGCCGGACGCCTGCAGGTAGGTCAGCGTCGCCAGCAGCACGAACTGCACGTGGGTGATGTCGAACGGCTTCAGCGCGGCCCGCTGGGCGGCCTGCCACCGGTTGGTGACCTGCCACAACAGCAGGCCGGGGCTGTCGTCGGCGCTCTCGTGCGCGGTGGCCAGGCTCATGCCACCCGGGCCGCGCGCATGGCATCGTGGATGCGCGCGAAGTCGGCGCCGGTGAGCTCGACGAGGCCACGGCGCAGCTGCACGCCCCAGCCGGGCTGGGCGGTGAGGTCCAGTCCCAGGGACCGGATCGGTGTCTCGATCACGTCCGGAAGGTAGTCGATCCGGCGCCGCCACGGGTGGAAGTCGCCCTCGTGCGCCTGCCAGATCTCGTCGTCGGCGACCACGCCGAGCGCGGTGAACGCCTGCAGCGGAGCCCCGTCGCGCAGGCTGGTCCGCGGGGAGTAATAGGCCAGCCAGTCGCCGGGCGCCAGCCGGGCGAGCCCGTCCCGCTTGCCGTGCCCGAGCTGGGCGATGCCGAGGCGGGTGCCGCGCTGAACGTGGTCGCGGCACACCACGCCGAGCCAGTGCCTCATGCCGTGACTCCCGCCGTGCGCGCGGCCGCCGCCAGCCGGCTGAGGTCGCCGTCGAGACCGCGCGCGATCCCCTTGCCGAGAACGGCGCTCCAGAAGAACGCGAGCGGCCCCTCGATGCTGACCCGCACGGCGACGGTGGTCCGGCCGCCGTCCTCGGTCACCAGGTGCTGGAACGTCAGCCGCGCGCCGAGCAGCAGGGAGACGTCGGTGAACTCGCGTCCGGGAACGAGCGACGTGACGACGAAACGGGTGACCGGGCCGCCCTTGGGCTTCAGCTGGCCGGTCGCGCCGGTGCGGAAGGGGCCGTCGAGGCGGACCCACTCGGTGTCGGTGTTCCACTCCGGCCAGGTGGCCATGTCGGCCCAGCGCTCGAAGAAGGCCTGGGCAGGGATGTCGGTGCTGATCTGAGCGGTGGCGATGGTCTTCATGGGAAATAGTATGCGCGCTTAGTATCTGGCCGTCAAGCGGCGGGTTCGCTTCGGCCTGCGGTCCACCCTCTTTCGGTACGCCTGCAGCGCTCCTCCTCTTGCCGCCTTCCTCGCGCCTTGGTGTGCCTGTCTTCTTGCGGTGGTCTTGGGGCCTGCCGTGTCTCTCTTCTTGTGGTGGTCTCGGGGCCTGCCGTGCCTCTCTTCTTGTGGCGGTCTCGGGCCTTGCCGGGCTGCGTCCCATGTCCTGCTTGTGTCGTTTGCCGCTCCTTGCCCCGTGTTTCGCTGTGTCTCGGGCCCTCCCTCAATCGCCTGAATCAACGCCCCCTTCTCTTGCGACGCGGACAACTGGCTCGTGCAATTGTGGAAAGTTGCTGTTGAGATTCCTTGGATTGGCATGATCGGGCACTGACGAGGGAGATTTGGGGGCGGAATAATGGACGCATGAGGCAGTTGTCGTTGTTCGGCAGGGTGGAACTCGCGACGATGCGGGACCGGACTGCGGCGCGCAATTATTCACCCGCGAAAGAGGAGTTTCGGCGCGAGCACGAGCGGCAGCGCGCATGGGGGCTGCGTCGTCGCCATGCCGAGAAACTGCGACGGCTCGGTTACGCCGATGCCGAAGGGCTAGCTGCCGCCATCCATGGGCCGGGGCCGACCGGGGTGCGGTCGGTCGGGCCGCAGGTTGCTGGGGTGCGGTTGGCTCGGCTACGGGCCACCGAGTCGCGGTCGGTCGGGCCGCAGGCCGCTGGGGTGCGGTTGGCTCGGCTACAGGCCACCGAGTCGCGGTCGGTCGGGCCGCAGGCCGCTGGGGTGCGGTTGGCTCGGCTACAGGCCACCGAGTCGCGGTCGGTCGGGCCGCAGGCCGCTGGGGTGCGGTTGGCTCGGCCGCAGAGCATTGCGCCACGGTGCGGTGCCGCCACGCGCGTTGCGCGGCACTGTGACGCGGACGTGGCTGGTGAGGGCACATGCGGTGGCATCACTCGGTCGATGCCACGGTTACCCATGTCCGCGCCGGCCGCGCCGCCCGTGCCCGTGCCGCTCGTGCCGCCCGTGTCTGCGCCGCCCGCGCCGCCCGTGCCCGTGCCGCCCGTGCCGCCCGTGCCGCCTGCGCCGCCCGCGCCGCCCGTGCCCGTGCCGCCCGTGCCGCCCGTGCCGCCTGCGCCGCCCGCGCCGCCCGCGCCGCCCGTGTCTGCGCCGCCCGCGCCGCTCGTGCCTGCGCCGCCCGCGCTGGTCGCGCCGCTCCCGTCCCGGCCGCTCGTGCCGCTCGTGCCGCTTGCGTCCGTGCCGCTCTTGCCGGCTGCGTCCGGGCGGTCGGTGGGTGGATGCGATTGCTGTTGGTCACGGATGGCTGCGGGCTCGGGTGGTTATGTGATGAATGAGGGTGGTCGCTGTGGGCGGGTGGGAAAGGTGACACGAAATGTATTCGGTGACTGCCGGGTTCGCGGTTCTCCCTGTCGTGTGGTCAGGGATGGAAAAATTGGTTCTTTGGCTTGGTTGGATAGGCTGTTTTGCGGCTATCCGGATGTTGATGCGCATTATGTAGGGTCGGTATGTAACCGTGCCCTGGAGGGGGCGCTTCGGGGAATCGGGTCGGTGCCGTCGGTGGTGATGGCTCCCGCCGCCCACGGGACTGGGTGGGCGGCGGGAGCTGTGTCGGTGGGGGAGAGGGCGGGGGTGTCAGGGGCGCATCTCGTAGGCGGCTACCAGGGAGAGGACCTGGTTCCAGACGGTGGTGGTCCGGGCTTCGCTGGGGACCGGGCGGCGGATGGTGGACAGGGCCCAGGTGGCCTGCTCCTCGGTGGTGGCGGATTTGCCGTGCAGGTCGGTGGCGTGGGCGGAGAAGTCACGGACCAGGACGGCGAAGATCTCGTCCAGCAGGTGAGTGTCGACGTTGGTGAGTTCGGCCTGCTCCAGGATCAGGTGGCCGTAGACGACCAGGGCGAACAGCTGACCCACCGAGAGCAAGAAGTCCAGGTCGGCGTGCTGCTCCTTGGCGACGTTCAGCCGGCACAGGGCGTCGGCCTGCTCGCGGAAGGCGGCCACGTTCGGCAGGTGGGCGAAGCGGTCGTAGGCGATCCGCCAGTCGTGGAAGCGGATGGCGCCGAGGCCGCGGGCCGGGCCCTGGCGGAACAGGAACTCGTCGTCGGCCGGGTCGACGCGGGTCGGCACCGGCTCGTAGGCGACCGGGTCGTGCAGGTAATTCGGCATGAACTTGAGGATCAGCGCCAGGTTGACGTGCACCGTGCCCTCGAGTTTCGGCAGGCCGCGGATGTCCATGGCGGCCTTGTCGAAATAGGTGTCCGCTTCGAAGCCCTTCGCCGCGATGACGTCCCACATCAGGTCGATGACCCGCTCGCCCTCGGTGGTGACCTTCATCTTGGTCATCGGGTTGAAGAGCAGATAGCGCCGGTCGTCCGGGCCGGCCGAGCGGAAGTAGTCGACGGCCCGGTCGCTGAACAGCTTCATGGCGACCAGCCGGACGTACGCGTCGGCCAGCTCGCGCCGCACGTGCGGGAAGTCGGTGACCGGCTTGCCGTACAGGATCCGCTGGTGGGCGTGGGTGACCGCCTCGTACATGGCGTGCTCGCAGATGCCGATGGCGGCGGTGCACAGGTTGAACTTGCCGACGTTCACCGTGTTCAGCGCGGCGTCGAAGGCGTCCTGCCCGGTGTGCAGGATGTCCTCCTCGCGCACCGGGTAATCGCGCAGCTCGAACGTGCTGACGTACATCTGCTTGTTCACGACGTTCTTGATCAGGTGGTAGTTCGGGTGGCGGCTGTCGGCCGTGAAGAAGACGTAGCCGTCCGGGGTCTTCCCGAACACCGACACCAGCCCGGCGACATTGCCGTTGCCGATGTAGTACTTCGTGCCATTGGCGACATATCCGGAATCGGTCGGCGTGAGGACCATGTCGGTGGAGTAGATGTCGGCGCCATGGGCCCGCTCGGACAGCCCGAAAGCCATCACGTGCCCCTGGTCGAGCAACTCGGCGGCGCGGGCGCGGGCCGCGGCGTTGGCGCTCTGCCAGACCGGGCCGAGACCCAGCACGGTGACCTGCCAGACATACCAGTAGTCCAGGCCGTAGAACCCGAGGATCTCGCTGAGCGCGGCGTTGCGGGCGGTGTCCCACCGCTTGTCACCGGAGCCGGAGCCGGAGGCGGAACTGGAACTGGAGGCGAGGCCGGAGCCGGAGCCGGCCGGCGTCATGAACGTGGCGAACAGCTTCTCCTTCGCGGCGAAGGCCAGGAAGTCGTCGTACCAGGACCGGTTGATGTACCTGTCGATCAGCGCCTTCTTGCCGCGCTCCTCGAAGAAGTCGACGGTGGCCCGCAGCAGTCGGCGGGTCTCCGCGTCGAACTGATCGAAGTCGGTCGTGTTCGGGTTGAACAGCACTGTTCAGGATTCCTTCCGCAGTTCGGTCAGGACTTCGTCCAGCCAGTCGAGCAGCATCCGCTCATAGGCGATGCCGCCGCGCAGCACGACGTGCTGAAGCCGCTGACCGGTGGTCAGTGATGAGATGTCGGGGAAGTCGCGCTTCTCCCCGGCGAGATAGCGGGCCAGCAGATCCTCGTGCTCGGTCCGGTAGCGCGTCACCTCGTCGATCAGCGCCGCCCGGCCGGCCGCGTCGTCGAAGGCGGCCCCGCGCACCTTCACGGCCAGGTCGTGCCGCACCGCCTCGGGCTGCACCGGCTCGTGCAGCCAGGCGGTGAGCACGTCCCGGCCGGTCGCCGAGACGGTGAAGTCGCGTTTGTCCGGCTTGCCCTCCTGGCCGATCTCGACGGCGGTGACCCAGCCGTCCGCCTCCATCCGCTTCAGCACCCGATAGATCTGCTGGTGGGTGGCGGTCCAGAAGCGGCCGATGGACCGCTCGAACCGGCGGGCCAGCTCATATCCGGATCCGGGCTGCTCCAGCAGGGAGACCAGGATCGCGTGCTCCAGCGCCATGTCTGGCATCCTGCTATGCAATTCGTTGCATAGCAAGGCGCGGGTCGCGGCGGGACGCGAGCGATCAGAACGTCGAGCCCTCCGCCGCCTTCGTGAGCAGCAGCGGAGGCGGGGTGAACCGATCGCCGTAACGCGCGGCCAGTTCCCGGGTCGGCGCACGGGAAGCAGAGGCCGGCGGACAGGATGCCGCGGTCGTTGGACGGGAAGCGGAGGCCGGCGGACAGGATGCCGCGGTCGTTGGACGGGAAACGGAGGTCGGCGGACGGGACGCCGCGGTCGTTGCACGGGAAGCGGAGGTCGGCGGACGGGATGCCGCGGGCATTGGACGGGACGCCGAGGTCGGCGGGCGGGGCGCCGGCACCCGTTCGGGAGAAGGCGGACGGGCCGGGCCAGAGTCCGGTGCGCTTGCCGTCGGCGTACTCGTAAAAACCCGCACCGGTCGAGCGGCCCCCGCGCCCGAACTCGTCGATCATCCGGTCCAGGGCCGGATCCGCGGGATGCGGCCGCTAGGCGTTGCCCAGCGCCGCGGCCGTCTCGTCGAGCCCGGCCCGCGCGCACACCTCGGCGATGCCGGCAGCCATCATCCCGGCGCCGGCGTCGTACACGTACGCCTTGGTGGATCCGGGCTTCCATCGATGTTGGCGTGTGATTTTCGATTAACTTGTTCATCGGTTTCCGGCTGCTGTCAAGGCTCTTCACACGGCGCGATCCGCGGAATACTGTGCCGACATGGAGGACGGTCTCTTTCCCGGCGACGCGGTGATCCGCCGGGTGGCGGGTGAGAGTCTGCTCCTGGCCGGCGGCGGCCGGGCGACGCTGCTGCAGGTCGCGCACCCCGCCGTCGCCCAGGGGGTGTACGAGCACAGCGACTTCGCCGAGCGCCCGCTGGACCGGTTGCGGATCACGCTGAGCTACGTCTACGGCGTCCTCTTCGGAACCCGGGACGAGGCCCGGGCGATCAGCCGGGCGGTCAGCGCCAGGCACCGCCGGGTCACCGGACCCGGATACGACGCCGCCGACCCCGATCTGCAGGTGTGGGTGAACGCCACGCTGTTCGACACCGCGACACTGCTCCACCAGCGTGTCTTCGGTCCGCTGTCACCGGCCGAGCTGGACGTCTGCTATCGGCAGTACAGCGTTCTGGCCACCTCGATCGGCTGTCCCGAGGACGCCTGGCCGGCCTGCCGGGCCGCATTCCGGCGCTACTGGGACCACATGATCGACACCATTGCGGTCGGTGAGCCGGCCCGGGAGATCGCCGCCGCGGTGCTCCGTCCGGCGCATCTGCCGGTCGCGCTGCGTCCCGGCATCCCGGTCAACCGGTTCGTCACCGTGGGCCTGCTGCCCGGGCCGATCCGGGACGGGTACGGCTTCACCTGGACGGCGCGGCAGCAGCGCCGGCTCGACCGCGTCCTGTCCGTCACGTCGGCCGTCTACCCACGTGTGCCGCGGCGCCTGCGACAGGTGCTCAAGGATCACTACCTCAGAGATCTTCGCCAACGACTGGCTCGTAGGAGGCAACCGAGATGGACTCCTCGCTCGCCCAGCGGTGCGCCGATACCGCCCGGGGCCTGACCGTTCCCGCTCTGCTGCACCGCAACGCCACCGAGTTCGGCGGCCTGCCGGCGCTCAGCACGCTGGGCGTACCGGGCACCCTGAGCTGGCGCGAGCTGCGTGACCGGGTCGCCGCGACCGCCGGTGGCCTGGCCGAGCTCGGTCTGCGCGCCGGCGACCGCATGCTGATCATGATGGCCGGCCGGGTCGAGCACTGGGTGGTCGACCTGGCCGCCGTGCACCTGGGAGCCATCCCGTCCACCGTCTACGCCACCCTCGCGCCGGCTCAGCTGCGCTACCTCGCCCAGCACAGCGGCGCCCGGATCCTGATCCTCGAGAACGAGGCCGACCTGGCCAGGTGGACCCCGCTGCCGCCGCACGTGGAACACGTCCTGGTGCTCGACCGGGACCTGCCGGGGCTCGCCGCGCGGCCGGCCGACCCGGAGACGTTCGTGAAGACCTGGCGTGCCGTCCGGTCCGACCAGCCGGTCACCCTGCTCTACACCTCGGGCACCACCGGCGATCCGAAGGGCGTGGTGCTCACCCACCACAACGTGATCTACCAGTCGGTGGTCCTGGAGGCGACGGTGCCGACGCCCGACCACGCGCGGTCGCTGGCGTACCTGCCGCTCGCGCACATCGCGGAACGGATGCTCGGCATCTACAACGCGATCTACCGCGCCGGGCACGTCACCATCTGCCCCGACCCGGCGCAGCTGCTCGCCGGGCTGGTCAGCGTCCGGCCGGTCGCGTTCTTCGGGGTGCCGCGGATCTGGGAGAAGTTCGTGGCCGGCATCCAGGCCCAGCTCGCCGCGGCCGAACCGGCCGTCCGCAACGCCGTGGAGACCGCCCGCGAGGTGGCGTTGCAGGCCTACAAGCTGCGCGAGGCCGGCCAGCCGTTGCCGCCGGAGCTGTCCACCCGGCTGAACCTGGTGGACACCCGGGTGCTGCGGCCGCTGCGGGCCCGGCTCGGCCTGGACAACGTGCTGTGGCCGGGCAGCGGCGCCGCGCCGATCCCGGTCGACGTGCTGCTCTATCTGGCCGGCATCGGCATCGACGTGCTCGAGGTGTGGGGGATGACCGAGACCACCGGGACCGCCACCCTCAACACCCCGGACGGCTTCCGCACCGGCACTGTCGGCCGGGTCAACCCGGGGATGGAGCTCAGGCTGGCCGAGGACGGCGAGATCCTGGTCCGCGGGCCGCTGGTCTGCGCCGGCTACCTGCGCCCGGACGGCGGCGTCGAACCGGTCACCGACGCGGACGGGTGGCTCGCCACCGGCGACGTCGGCACGATCGACGCCGACGGGTTCCTCACCATCACCGACCGCAAGAAGGAACTGATCATCAACTCGGCCGGCAAGAACATCGCCCCGGCTCAGATCGAGAACCTGCTGCGGGCCCACCCGCTGATCGCCCAGGCGGTGGCGATCGGCGACCGGCGTCCCTACGTGACGGCGCTGATCGTGCTCGACGAGGAGACCGTACCCGCGTGGGCCGCCCGGCAGGGCCTGACCGAGACGTCGCTCGCCGCGCTGGCGACGCATCCCGCCCTGCTCGCCGAGATCACCGCGGCGGTGGCCGCCGCCAACCACCGCCTGGCCCGGCCGGAGCAGGTGAAGCGCTTCCACGTGCTGCCCAACGGCTGGACGCCGGAGACCGGCGAACTGACCCCGACCCTCAAGCTGCGCCGCCGTGTCGTCCAGGATCGCTACGCGGACGCGATCGACGCGCTCTACGCGGCCTGAATCCGTCGCCGCGGTCCCGGCGTGCCGCAGCCCTGCCCAGCGCGAGCCAAACCCACGGCTGGCGCCCATGGTGGTGTCGCGGGCCCGGATACCACCGTCACGGCCAGCCGTGGGTTGTGGCTGGCGTCCATGGTGGTGTCGCGGGCCTGGATGCCACCGTCACGGCCAGCTGCGGGTTGGGCTGGACGGGCGGGGCGGTTGGCCGGGCGCGGGGTCAGGGGTGGCGCAGGTGCTCGGCCGGGAAGTCGGCGGCGGGCGGTGGGGCGCCGAGGTCGGCGGGCCGGTAACCGGTGGGGTAGCCCGGGTAGGTGCGGTTGCGCGGGGAGACGCCGAGCACCGAGGCCCGGCGGGGTGGGAAGAAGCGCAGGGCCAGGGCCCGGGCCCGCAGGCCGAGGTGGCCGAGGGCGCCGACCCAGCGCGGGGCGGGCTGGAAACCGAAGGCGCGCAGCATCGGCTCGTCGAGCATGCCGCGTACGGCCAGGCGGACCGCGGGGCGCAGGACGGCGGGGAACCACGCGGCGAACAGGCCGACCGTGTACTCGCCGACCTGACGGTTCGTCTCGGTGAAGACGAACCGCTCGCGCTCGTACCGCTGCTTGAACGCCCGGAACTCGGCGAAGCCGGCCGGGATGTCGCGGATGCCCATCCGGCGGCCCACCTCGCGGTAGTAGTGGAACGCGGCGAGCCGTTCGTGGTCGTGCGGCGGGCGCCAGCCGTACTTGTCGAGCCAGTCGAGCGGGTCGTAGATGAACGTGGACAGCACGTAGCGCATGTCGTCGTCGCTGATCGCGAACCGGCCGTGCGCGCGGTTGACGACCTTGAGGGCCTCCCGGCCGCGCGGCGAGTCGTACCCGTGCGCGGCGATCTCGGCCATCAGCAGGGACGTGTCGTCGTACCGCCGCTGTGGCCGGTCGCGGAACTCGCCGGTGGCCGCGAGCAGCGCCGAGATGCTCGGCACGCAGTACGTCCGGAACAGCGCGAACTCCAGCGCCCGGGTGTAGTCCCAGGGGAACTCCCGGCCCGCGGACAGCTGATAGATCTCCAGGTGGTCACGTTCCGGGTCCAGCCGGGCGATCCGGTCCCGCAACTCCCAGCGTCGGCGCGGCATCAGTCGATCATCTCCTTGACCCGGTACGGCGGGCGCGGCGGTCCTCGCGGACCGGCGTCAGTAGTTTGATATTCGACAATGTGACCGGATGCGGCCGCAACTGTCCGACGAGGTGGCCGCCGCGCTGCGCGGCCGGATCATGTCCGGTGAGCTGCGGCCCGGCGCCCGGGTGCGGCTCGAGGAGGTGGCCGCCCAGCTCGGCGTCAGCATCACCCCGGTCCGGGAGGCGCTGCTCCGGCTCGCCGCCGATCGCAGGACCAGCGAGATCGAACAGCTGGAGTACGCCTTCCCTCGCACCGTCAACCGGATGGCGCAGGCCCGGAAACTGAGCTGGTTCCCGCACGTGGCGACGCGGTACACGCCGGCTCGCTGCTATGCCGCCGACCCGGGGTGGCCGCGCTGGTGTCGGCGATCTACGGCGGGACCAGCGAGATCCAGCGGGACATCAGCGGCAAGACGTTCGGTCTCTGAGGGCCTCGCCGGCGCTCAGTTGCCGTACTCCTCGACGATCTGGGCCGCCGGGCCGGCGTTCCAGTACACCGTGATGACCGAGGCGTGCGACGGGCCGGTGAGCCGCGCGACGACGAGCGTGTTGCTGCGCCGGGTCACCGTCAGCACGTGATCCGGCAACGGGTCGGCGCCGACCACGTCGATCCGGGACGCGGAGTAGGCGACGATCACGTCACCGCCCTCCGCCTCCACCCGGTAGCGCGGGCGCTCGTCGGGCGCCGACGGCGACGGGCTCGCCGAGGGGCTGGCCGGCGCCGTGCGGGACGGCGACGGCCGTGGGGTCGCCGGTCGGGTGGTCGCCGGGCTGGACGGCTTGCGGTGCGGGCGGGCCGACGAGTGGCTGGGTCGCGGGGCGGCCGGCGAGGCCGACGGCAGGGCGTCGGCGACCCCGAACCGGACCTCGGTGTACCGGCGGTTGACGTCGATCGCCACGGGTGCCTCGTCGGTGAGCGCGGGCGCGACGCCGAGCTGGACACCGAGCCACGAGACGGTGACGGCGGCGGCCGCGGCGGACAGCCACGCGATGACGAATCGCCAGCTACGGCCCACGATGATGTCCCTTCTTGCCGGTCGATAGATTGAGCTCATGGCGTACGTGCTGGTGATCGAGGATGATCAGGACATCCGGGAGGCGATCGACCGGCTCCTGTCCATGGCGGGGCACGTCGTGCGGCTGTGCGGGACCGCGCTCGACGGGCTCCGCGAGCTGACCCGCCAGCGTCCCGACGTGGTGGTCCTGGACCTGAACCTGCCCGACCTCGACGGCGCTGCGGTGCTGCGCGGCATCCGGTCGACGTCCTCGGTGCCGGTGGTGGTCGCCACCGCCCGGGGCGCGGAGAGCGAGATGATCCGGCTGTTGCGCGCCGGCGCCGACGACTACGTGGTGAAGCCGTACTCCGCCGAGCAGCTGGAGGCGCGGATCGCCGCGGTGCTGCGGCGCGGTGGCGGGCCGGCCGGCACCACGCTGACGGTGGGCGGGCTGGAGCTCGACCCGGAGGGGCGTACCGCCTCGCTCGACGGCGCGCCGCTGCAGCTCTCCCGGCTGGAGTTCGACCTGCTGGCGTACCTGATGCGGCGGGCCGGCAAGGTGGTCACCCGGCGTCAGGTGCTCGACGACGTCTGGGGTCCGGAGGGCCGCTCGCCGGAGACCGTCGACGTCCACGTGACCTGGCTGCGCCGCAAGCTCGGCGAGCGGGCGGCCGCGCCACGGTACCTGCACACCGTGCGCGGGGTGGGCATCCGCCTGTCCGCACCGGAGGCCACCGCCTGAACTAGGCCGTGTTTCGGAGTCCGGCCACAGCCCCGGTCGGATTCCGAAACACCTAGCGGGCATGCGCGCCGCCGAGCCGTCGCCACAGTCCGGTGCGGGGTTCCTCGGCGGGCGCGTCGTCGCCGGCCACCCCCAGCGTCAGCACGACCCGGGCGCCGCCCAGCTCGCCGCGGCCGACGGTGAGCTCACCACCGGTGTCGGCGGCGAGCCGCCGGGCGATGTCCAGACCCAGCCCGGTGGAGTCGGCGCCGCTGGCGCCGCGGGACATGGCGGCCTCGGCGTCCCGGAAACCCGGGCCGGCGTCCTCGACGACGACCGACACCCGGTCCGGTCCGGGCTCCACCGACACCCGGCAGGCGGCGGTCTCCGGGGTGTGGTGGAAGACGTTGCCCAGCAGGACGTCGAGCGCCTCGGCGACCATCGAGAAGGCGGCCGGCACGGTGATCCCGGACGGTGGCGGCTGCGTCTGCCACGGCCGGCCCTGATCCTCGGCGAGCGCACCCCAGAACGCCGTCCGGTCGGTCACCACGGCGCCCAGGTCGCAGCGCAGCCGGGGCCGGGCCGCCAGCGGACGGGCGGCCTCGACGATCACGGCGTTGATCTCCTGTTCCAGCCGGTCGACCATCCGCGCCTGGCGATCGCGATCGGGTCCGGCGGGCAGCGTCTCGGTGTTCAGCCGCAGCGCTGTCAACGGCACCCGGAGCCGGTGGGACAGGTTGGCGGCGAGGGCTCGCTCGGTGGCCAGCAACTCGGTGAACCGGTCGGCGAGGACGTTCAGCGCGCCGCCGACGTCCTCGATCTCCCGGGGGCCGCTCGGCCGTACCCGGGCGTGCAGGCTGCCCGCCCCGAGCGCGGTGGCCGTCCGGGCCAGATCCCGGCTGGCCCGGACCACCCGGGCGGCGAGCCGGTCGGCCAGCAACGTCGAGACCCCGACCAGGACTAGCGCTTCGCCGATCAGCACCAGCCAGGCCAGGCCGACGCCGGCGCGCAGCGAGGCGGCCGGCACGTAGACCTCGATCACCGCGATCTGTCCCTCGGGCAGCGCCACCGGCCGCAGGTACACCCGGCCTCCGGTGACCTCCACGGTGGCGGTGAGCTGCTGCTGGCGTACGCGTACGACGACGGTCTGCGGCACGCGCGAGGTGCCCACCGTGCCGAGCGTGGGCAGGTGCGCCGCCAGCTGCCCGTGCTTGCCGGCCTCGGTACTCATGATCGAGTTGAGCACCAGGCCCCGGTCGGTGGCGACCACCAGTACCGCCGACAGCCCGAGGGCCTGCCGCTCCGCCTCCCGCATGGCGCGGTCCCGGACCGCGGTGCGCACCAGCATGGCGAGCGGGATGACGAACGCCAGCGCCACCAGTGTCGTCACCGCGAGGGCTACCCAAACGTAACTGCGTCTCATTCACCGACCACCGCTAATGGAAAGATCAGGTGCTGACCATAGCGGCCCGCGGCGATCACCGCGCGATTGTCACCGGCGGTACCTTAAGGGCACCGGAAGAACGGCTATCGGTGCGATCACGGACCGGCCCGCAGGTCTGCCCTGGTGACCGGTGACGACACCGGCACTTGTCGTCGATGTCCGGCCTCGGCTCGATAAAGCTTGGCGAAAGCCCTCCGTAAGACGCTGAACCCCAGCCTTATCGATGATTAAGCATTTCTTAAGCGAGTTGACGCGGCCATTCCGGTGGCCGAAAACTGGCTGCGCTCGGCAGACGAGCGCACTCCCCTCACTTCGCGACGGCGGGACGACCGGGCAACCCGGGCATCGGCGCCGCGATCACTCGCGCAAGGAGCACCGTTGAAGCACAAAGTCGCGCTGGCGACCGGGATAGCGGCGGTCACCGTCGCCGGATCCCTGGCCCTCACCATGCCGGACGGGAACGCCGCCACCTCGCCGGCGACCAAGGCCGCGGCCACCCCCGCCGACCCGGTCCCGACGGCTGTTGCCACCTCCCGGGCGACGTCCTCGGCGGCCGCGCTGGTGGCGAAGAAGCCGAAGCTGTTCTTCAAGAGCGGCCACGACGAACTGAAGCGGCGCCAGGTGGTCAGCCAGGCCGGCCTGCAGTACGTCTCCTACACCCGCTCCTACCAGGGCCTACCGGTCGAGGGCGGCGACGCGGTGGTGGTCACCGACGCCAGCGGCGCGGTGCTCGGCAACTACGTGGCCCAGGACCAGGCGCTGTCGGTCGGCACCAAGGCGAAGATCTCGGCCAAGGCGGCGACGCGTGCCGCCCGCAAGCAGCTCGCCAAGGTCGACTCGGTGGACGGCAACACGCTCAAGGTGATCGCCCGGGAGGCGGGTGTCCTGGCGTACGAGGTGGTCCTCTCCGGACGCAAGCGGGTCGAGGGCGAGCTGGTGCCCAGCCACCTGCATGTGTTCGTCGACGCGAGCACCGGCAAGGTCCTCGGCGACCTGACCCGCGACGACGTGGTGGACGCCACCGGGCACGGCGCGTACTACGGCAACGTGACGATCAGCACCACCGGCTCCGGCGGGCAGTTCACCATGAGTGACCCGACCCGTCCCGGGCTGGCGTGCGGCGGGCAGAACGGCACCCCGTTCACCAGCACCACCGACACCTGGGGCACCGGCAACGCCACCGACCAGGTCACCGGCTGCGTCGACGCGATGTACACCGTGTCGCAGGAATGGAACATGCTGCGGGACTGGCTGGGTCGCGACGGTATCGACGGCAACGGCCGCGCCTTCCCGATCCGGATGGGCCTGCAGGACGTCAACGCGTTCTGGAACGGCTCCCGGGTGGAGATCGGGCACTCCAGCGACAACCGGCGGCTGCTCACCGTCATGGACGTGCTGGGCCACGAGTTCGGGCACGCCATCAACCAGTTCACCCCGGGCGGCTCGAGCAGCGGCAACGAGGCCGGCGGCCTGAACGAGTCCACCGGCGACATCTTCGGCGCGCTGACCGAGTTCTTCGCCAACGACTCGCACGACTCCCCGGACTACACGGTGGGCGAGCTGGCCAACCTGACCGGCAACGGGCCGATCCGCAACATGGCCGACCCGTCGAAGCTGGGCGACCCGAACTGCTTCTCCAGCGCCATCCCGAGCACCGAGGTGCACGCCGCGGCGGGCCCGCAGAACCACTGGTTCTACCTGCTCGCCGAGGGCAGCCGGCCCACCGACGGGCAGCCGGCCAGCCCGACGTGCAACAACAGCACGGTGACCGGCCTCGGCATCCAGAAGGCCGGCAAGATCTACATGGCCACGCTGATGCGCAAGACCAGCGGCTGGACGCACGCGAAGGCCCGGGCCGCCTCGGTGGCCGCGGCGGCGCAGCTGTTCGGCAACGGCACCGAGTGCGCGACCGTCAAGGCGGCGTGGAACGCGGTGAGCGTTCCGGCAGCGGCGGGCGAGCCGACCTGTGCCGGTGGTCCCACCACCAGCCCCACTGCCACGCCGACCGCCACCAGCTCGCCGACCGGCGCCCCGACCGGTTCGCCGACCGCCGCGCCGTCCGGTGACTGCCAGACCGGCTTCTCCTCGCACGACAACGGCGCCATCGCGGCCGGTGCGACGGCGGTGACCGACACGTTCACCGCGGGCGGCGGGCGGCACACCGCCTGCCTGGCCGGTCCGTCCGGGACCGACTTCGACCTCTACCTGGACAAGAACGTCAGTGGACGGTGGACGAACGTGGCCCGTGCCACCGGTGAGACGGCGCGGGAGAATCTCACGTACACCGGCACCGCCGGCACCTATCGCTACCGGGTGGTTTCCTATGCCGGGGCCGGCAACGCCGTGCTCGGCTGGAACGCGCCCGCCTGACGCCGATCAACCAGGTCTGACCGGGGTGGCTTTCGCGCCACCCCGGTCAGGCCTGGCCGCACGATGAGGATGGAGGATGCCGAGGTGCGACAGACGCGCCTTTCCGTGGTCGTGGTGGCGCTGCTTCTCGGTGGCGTTGCCGGATGCGCGGACCGAGATCAGAGTTCCGCTTCGGCGTCGGCGCCTTCCGCGGCGGCCGCTTCCGCGCCGGTCTCCGCTGAGCCGGTCGTTTCGGCGCCGGCGTCCGCTGAGCCGGTCGCTTCGGCGCCGGCGTCGTCCGGGGGGACGGCGGCGGTGAAGGGGTTCCCGCTCACCGTGACGCGCCGGGGCGGCTTCGCCGGCGTCGACGACAGCGTCCGGATCGCTGCCGACGGTTCGGCGGTCGTGACACATCGGGGGCGGCCGCCGGTGCGGACCGCCGTGTCCGCGGCCACCATGGCGGAGCTGCGCCAACTGCTGGCCGGGCCGGCGTCCACCGGCCGGGGGACGTCGTCGGTGTCCCCCGCGGTGTGCGCCGACGGCTACGAGTACGAGATCGTCACCGGGTCGGCGACCACCGCGGTGCACGGCTGCGACACCGCACACGCGATCGCCCAGAACCCGGTGCTGACCCTGGTCGCGGGCCTGTTCGAAGGCTGAGGTCCGGGCAACGCCGTCGGCGGGCCACCGGTGCGCAACCGGTGGCCCGCCGACGTCCGTCAGCGTCCCCGGATCGCCTCGATGATCCGCGGCCGCAGCTCGGCCGCCTTGATCACCGCGTCCACCGAGCCGACCTCGACGGCCCGCTGGATGCTGTGCACCCTGTCGAACTCGGCAGCCACCTCACCGAGTTTCTCGGCCCGCACCGCCGAGCGCAGCTCGTCCAGCTCGGCCGCGAGCGCGCTCCGATCAGCGCCGGTGGCCGCCGAGACGCGGGCCTGCAGCGCGGTCACCCGCGGGTCGGCGGCGGTCCGGGCGTTCACGTCGCCGGTGAAGACGACAGCGGCGGCCGGGGCGCCACCCAGCACCGAGGCGAACGAGCCCTCCAGGGCCAGCACCGTCATGTTCGGGTTCAGCGCCTTGGAGAAGACGACGAACGCGCCACCGTGGTACCGGGAGATCACGGTGAACACGATCGGGCCCTGGAAGTTGACGATCGCCCGGCCGATCTCCGCGCCGTACTCCAGCTGGAGCTTGCGCATCGACTCGGGGGAGCCGTCGAAGCCGGACAGGTTGGCGAGCACCACCAGGGGCCGGTTGCCGCTGGCCGTGTTGATCGCCCGGGCCGCCTTCTTCGACGAGCGGGGGAACAGGGTGCCGGCCGTGTAGGTGTCCGGGCCGTCGGTGGGCGGGAAGCCGCGCCGGGGCACCGAGCGGGACTCGATGCCGAGCAGGCAGACCGGCATGCCGCCCAGGTGCGCGTCCTGCACCACGGCGGTCTCCGCGTCGGCCATCCCGGCCCAGCGCTCCAGCACCGGGTGGTCCTGGTCGGCGAGGGCGCGCATCACCGTCCGGATGTCGAACGGCTTCTTGCGGTCCGGGTTGGCGGTCGCCGAGAAGATCTCCCCGACCGTGGTGAAGTCGCTGCCGTCGATCACGTGCGGGAAGTCCGAGATGTCCCGGTCGATCGGGTCGGACGTGGGCACCGGCCGCGGCCCGGCCTCGCCCGGCACCACGTAGGTGTGGTCGTAGTGCGACATCAGCACGTCCCGGGCGGCCAGCAGGTTCGACGCCCAGTACTGCGCCTGCCCGTTCGGGCCCATCACCCGGTCGTAGCCGCCGATGCCGAAGTTGTCCTCGGCCGACACGCCGCCGGAGAAGTCCAGCGACTGCTTGCCGGTCAGCACCATCGCCGACTCCGGCGTCATGACCAGGATGCCCTTGGTGTGCATCAGCATCGTGGCCTCGGCGTTCCAGTACGGCTGGGCGCCCACGTTGATCCCCGCGACCACGATGTTGATCTCGCCGCCGGCCTGGGTGAACTCGACGATCCGCTTGAGCGCGGCGGCCACCCAGTCCATGTTCTCGGTGCCGGAGGTCATCGAGATCCGGGCGCCCGAGGAGAGCGCGTACCACTCCAGCGGCACCCGCAGCGACGTGGCGAGGTCGAGGGCGGCGATCACCCGGCGGCACTCCGGCTCGGAGAGCGCGCCGAGCGACTTGGTCGGGTCGCCCAGCAGCACCACCCGGGTGATGCCCTCCGGGTGCCGGGACGTGACGGTCCGGACCACGCCGGCGACCAGCGCTGACGTGTTCTTGCCCTTGGGCCGCTCGACCGGGACGAGCTGGTGCCGCTCGTCCAGGTCGTGCTCGGTGAACGAGCCGAGGAACTCGACCAGCTCGTACGGATAGACGGTGTTCCGGCTGCTGGCCCGCAGCACCTTCTGCCGGTAGCCGTCGAGCGGCTCGACCGGGTCGTTGCTCGGCTTGCCGAGGATCAGGTCGGTCCCGCCGGTGGCGCTGAACGTGATCCGCACGTTCACCTTGACCAGCTCGCCGGTGGCCTCGTCGCGGCGCCGGGCGATGAACAGGATCTCCTCCAGGCCGGCGCCGGCGGTGGTCGGCGACACCCGCCGGGCGATCATCTCCATCTCGGCGTGGGTGAGGCCCAGTTCCGGCCACACGTAGATGACGATCCGGTTGGTGTTGAACCGCTTGTCCGAGGGCCGCCGGGACTGCGCCCGCCGGATGCCGTCCAGGCAGGTGCTGATGGTGTCCTCGGTGGTCGGCAGGGCGACCAGCCGGCCGTCCTGCTCGCGCAGCTCGGTCAGGTCCCGGATCTGGGCGAACGCGACGAGCCGGTCGTCGGCCGGGTTCTCCCGGGCGACGCACTGGAAGAGGTAGATCTCCTCGTCGGCCGAGGGCAGCCGGGTCAGGTCGAACTTGCGCAGGCGTTCCAGCTGCATGCGCTGCGCGATGTACGGGTGCAGCCCCCGGATCAGCCGCTCCTCCTCCATCCCGGTGGTGGACGGCCGGAACGTGAAGTGATGGTGCATGACCGCGCCGCTGCGCCCGGCGACCGTGGCGGTCAGCCGGCGCACCTGGCCGGGCAGCGGATGCGCGCTGATCACCTCGTGCAGCGCGACGGCCATCTCCTCCGGGTCGGCCGGCTGGCCCTCCCAGGAGAGGTAGATGTCCGCGTCGACGGCACCGTCACCGGCGGCCAGCAGCGCCAGCCCGTCCAGGGCGCCGCCCAGTTTCTCGAAGCTCTCCGCCGCCGAGACCAGGCGGGAGTCCGCCCGCTCCGCGACGACGAAGGAGACGTTCCCCGACGTGACGGAACGGACCCCGCTGAGTCCCTTGTTGCCGTAGTAGCGCCGGGTGAGGACCTCCAGCAGGACGGAATTGTCCAGGTTGTGGCGGACCAGACGCTGGCCGAGGAGCCGGACCAGGGGCTCCGTGCTGCGCACCATCGACGCGATCCGGTCGGCGCGATCCGGCGACTGCGGGAACTCGTCCAGGTGCCGCAGGTGCTTGCGGATCTCCGCGTACACCCGGGCCCGGTTGCGGCGCAGCAGCGGCTGGCCGAACCACTTGAACACCACGCCCCGGGCCAGGTCGGCGACCGCCGGGAAACGCACCTGCGTCGCGGCGACCAGCCGCTCCAGGGCGAGACCGGCCGGCTCGTGCAGGGTGGCGTCCGGCGGCGGCTCCTGCAGCCAGGAACGCAGCAGCGCGGCGACCGCGGCGGCGTCGACGGTGGCGCGCTGCTGGGCCAGGAAGATCCGGAAGACCGCGGCCTCCAGGTCCGGGGTGCGCGAAAGGTCCGTGACGCCGTAGTGGCCGAGGGCCTTGGCCAGCTTGGTCTGGAACGACTGCGGCAGGCCGGCCCGCTCCACGTCCAGGCTCTGCAGGTAGGTGTGGAAGAACTCCCGGGCGCTGTGCACGTGGGTGTCGCCCGGCTCCTCGCCGGCCGGCCGGTTGCGGCTCAGCTCGGCCAGGTCGGCGAAGACCTCGATCAGTTCGATCTCGCGGTCCAGCGGCCGCGGGCCCGTCTCGATCGCGGCGGCGCGGGCGGTCAGGTAGTCGTCGAGGACCCGGCGCTCGTCGTGCGGGTCGACGTCGAAGCCGAGCAGCAGGCTGCGCAGGTCCTCCTGGCCGCGGGCGGCGCGCTGCCCGGCGGGCAGCCCGTCCGGCGCCACGGGCAGGTCGATCGGGGCGACGGTGGTGGCCGCCGCCTCCTGCGCGTCGTCGCCGCCGACCGGCTCCAGGCGCAGCAGCGCGGCCCCGGCGTCCACCTTGCTGCCGACCGCGACCAGCACCTCCTTGACCCGGGCCCGGAACGGCGCGCGCAGCACCGCCTCCATCTTCATGGCCTCCAGGACGAGCACCGGCGCACCGGCCTCGACCTCGGCGCCGGGCTCCAGGGGAGTGGCCACCACCAGGGCCGGCATCGGGGAGCGCAGCACGCCGCCCTCGTCCCGGCTGATCCGGTGGGTGACGCCGTCCACCTCGACCAGGGTGATCGCGCCGTGCGTGCCGGTGAGCAACCGGTGCCGCACGCCGTTGACCACGATCCGGCCGCTGTGCTCGTCGAAGCGCTCCAGGGTGACGTCGGCCAGGCGTACGTCCTCGCCGGCCTCGACGCCGACCCGGAACCGGTGCGCGCCGACCCGGGCCACCCGCACCCGGTACGTCGACCCGCGCAGCTTCAGGTCGAGCGGCGCCCCGCTCTCGTGCCGCACCTGCGGCCGCCCGCCGAACGCGGTGGAGAGCAGGCGCTGCTGCTCGACGTGCTCCTCGTCCTCGTACGCCTCGATCGCGGCCGCCGCGAGCGCGACGCCCGAGTGCCTGTCGGAGACCAGCCGGCCCTCGCCGCGCACCCGGTCGATCCAGCCGGTGTCGGCGCTGCCGTCGATCACCTCGGGCTGGTCGAGCAGGTCGAGCACGAAGCTCTTGTTGGTGGCGCCGCCCTGGATCACGACGGTGGTCTCGGACATGGCGCGGCGCAGCCGGCCGAGCGCCTCGTCCCGGTCCTTCCCGTACGCGATCACCTTGGCGATCATCGAGTCGAAGTCGCCGGGGATGCTGTCGCCCTCGCTCACCCCGGTGTCCACCCGGATGCCCGGGCCGGCCGGGAACTCCAGCCGGACGATCTTGCCGGGGGAGGGTGCGAAGTCGCGGTCCGGGTCCTCGGCGTTGAGCCGGGCCTCGATGGCGTGCCCGCGCTCGACCGGTCGCTCACCCTCCAGGCGGTTGCCCGCGGCGACGTGCAGCTGCAGCTTGACCAGGTCGGTCCCGGTCACGTACTCGGTGATCGGGTGCTCGACCTGCAGGCGGGTGTTCACCTCGAGGAAGGCCAGCAGGTCCTCGCCCGGGTGGTAGAGGAACTCGACGGTGGCGGCGCCGCGGTAGCCGACGGCGACGGCGAGCCGCTCGGCGGACGCCTTCAGCTCGGCCGCCCGCTCCGCCGGCATCACCGGGGACGCGGACTCCTCGATGACCTTCTGGTTGCGCCGCTGCACCGAGCAGTCGCGCACGCCGATCGCCCACGCGGTGCCCTGACCGTCCGCGATGACCTGCACCTCGACGTGCCGGGCGCCGGTGACCAGGCGCTCCAGGAACACGATGCCGCTGCCGAACGCCCGGGCCGCCTCCTGGCTGGTCCGCTCGTAGGCGTCGGCGAGCTCCTCGGCGGAGGCGACCTTGCGGATGCCGCGCCCGCCACCACCGGCGGTCGCCTTGAGCATCAGCGGGTAGCCGATCCGCTCGGCCGCCTCGAGCGCGGCCTCCAGGGTCTCCACCGGTCCGCGGCTCCACGCCGCGACCGGGACCCCGACCTCCTCGGCGATCAGCTTCGAGCCGATCTTGTCGCCGAGCTTGCGCATGGCGTCCGCGCCGGGACCGATGAACGTGATCCCGATCCGGTCGCACAGCTCGGCGAACGCCGGGTCCTCGGCGACGAAGCCCCAGCCGACCCAGGCGGCGTCCGCGCCGGTGGCGACCAGCGCGTGCTCCAGACCCTTCAGGTCCAGGTACGGCCGGGACGCGGCGGGACCCAGGTCGTACGCGATGTCTGCCTCGCGGACGAAGGTGGCGGTCCGGTCGACGTCGGTGTACAGCGCGACGGTCTCGATCCGCGCGCCGGTCTCCGCGGCGAGTTCCCGGACGGCGTGAATGAGCCGCATCGCGGCCTCACCACGGTTGACGATGGCGATTCGTTTGAACACCCGATCGAGCCCTTACCTCGGCAAAAACCTTCGCCAGGAGACTACAGGTGGTAAAGCCGGATGACGGGTAACCGCCCTGCTCCGAATGCGTCCCGGGGTTACTCGCGGGTATTACTGAACAGTAATTCGGCCTGGCCCGCCGGGTGCGGCGGACCAGGCCGGGAGATCAACGTGAGTAGATCTCCAACTCATATAGTGAGATGCCGTAATCGGTGGCCCGGGTCTGCCCGGTGAGCCGCACGTAGCGGGCGTCGGCCGGCGTCAGCACGGTGTTGTCCACGCCGCCGTTTCCTCCGGTCACGGCCGCTGCCTGGGTCCAGGTGGTGCCGTCGGCCGAGGTCTCGATCCGGTACGCCGACGGGTAGGCCGATTCCCACGAAGTGACCACCCGGGCAACCCGCGTGACGGCGCCCAGGTCCACCCGGATCCACTGGTTGTCCGACCACGAACTGGCCCACCGGCTGCCCGGTTTGCCGTCGATCGCGTTGCTCGCCGGAAATCCGAGTTGTGTGCTCGACGCGCTCGCACTCTTCCCGCTCGCCAGATTGCTCACCGGGTCGCCCCGCTTCGCGGGAAAGGACACCACTTGCTGGTACGTCGGCCGGTTCTGCCATCCGATCAGGTCGTGGGTGATCCCGCCGAGCGGCGATTGCAGGATCGCGTCGGCGCACCACTGATCGCCCGCCGAGCAGTGCTCGTCACCGGGGTAGGTGGTGGCCGCCGGCTCGGCCAGGGCCGCGCCGAGGCTGCTCAGCAGCGCGCTCCGGCAGGCGCCGACCGCCCCGCCGCCGCAGTACTTGGTGGACCAGTTCGGCACCGTGTCGCCGAGCACCGCGCGCAGGTCCTTGTCCACCCAGCTCCACCAGCCGTACTGGAAGGCCGATCCCTTGTGCGCCTGTGACTCGTTGGCCGACGTGGGCAGGCCGGAGACCGGGCCGGTCTGGCCACCGGACGGCGACTCGTTGATCTGCAGCGCGTCGACCAGGGCGTCGAACAGCCCACTGCCCAGCCCGGCGGAGAACTGCGCCTGCACCAGCTTCGGCCACCAGGCGTCGAAGATCCGGATGGCGTCCGCGTCGGCGTACGTCTTGCTGCCGGCCGCCGTCTCCTTGCGCAGCGCGCCGCCGGTGAGCCAGGCGCGCAGCTTGGCCACCGCGGCGGCCTGGGTCGCGTCGGTGACCGGTGCGGTGTCGATCACCCGGAGCAGCACCGGCAGCACCTGCTTGCCGCGCAGGTCGGTCAGCCCGGCCTGCTCGACCAGCTTGAGCAGCGACGCCCTGTCGTACTTGGTGCCGGCCGCTATCCCGGCCGCCAGTGGCGCGTCCAGCAGGTCGCCGCGGTGCACGGAGCCGAAGCTGAAGTTGCCGTCCGCCGCCGAGAAGTCCTTGGCCTGCTTGTTGTTCCAGCTGATGAAGTAGTCCTGGTTCACCGCCTGCGGATGGACCGGGTTGCCGTTCCAGCTGAGCCACTCGTTGGCCGCGTCACCCCAGGCCGGCAGGTTCGGGTCCACGGTGGCCGGCCGGGCCGGCTGGGCACCGGAGGTGTACATCGCGTTCTGCGTGGAGTTGACGTAGAACCAGTTGAACGCGAACGGGATGTGCGAGGCGGCGTCGGTGAACGCCGCCGCGGTGCCCATCTGCTCCGGCTCGTTGAACATCTGGAAGCCGATCGCCGAGTCGGCCTCGTGCCGGTACGTCGACCGCAGCCCGGTGAACGCCACCGGCACCCCGCCCACCGTGCCCCGCCAGGTCACCAGCCCGTACCTGGTGCGCTGCACGGTGAGCCGGTAGGAGCCGGCCGCCGTGGAGTCGGCGACGGTCGGCTTCCAGGCGTTGGTCCGGGTCAGGTTCTCCATCGCCGTGCACGTCCCGTGGTACAGGTACGACGTGGACGCCGTGGTCGGCGCGCTGCCGTCGGCGTTGCAGAGCCGCACCGCGTACGTGTCGGTGATGTCCTGGATGGAGGACGTGGCGCTCCACGCGTAGTCCGGCCCGCGGCCCAGCAGCGTGTAGAGGTTCAAGCCGCTGAACGCGACACCCCGGCTGCTGATCCCCGGGCCCTGCAGCTCCTGGAGCATCAGCAGCTGCGGGGCGAAGTAACCGGTCTGCGGGCCGAAGACGGCGACCGGGTGCCCGGTGGCCGAGTTCGCCGCCGACACCACGGCGGCGTTCGACATGCCCCGGCTGGCGCTGTCGATGGTCAGCGTGCCGAGCGACTTCGCGATCGCGCTGGTGCCGGACACGCCGGTGGAGGCGGAGCCGGTCCGGTCGAAGACGATCTCCTGCGGGACGGCGCTGCCGGCGTCCGGCATGGCGACGCCGGCCGCGTCCGGGTTCCCCGCGCCGTACGGGAAACTCTGCCCGTTGTGCAGGGTCAGCACCGTCTCCGGGTCGTTCTGCGACCGGAACTGCTGCCACACCCGGTCGCCGGCGGCGGTGCCGTACTTCGCCCGGGCCGCGACCCGGACCAGCGCGGACTGCATCTCGTTGCCGCCGCCCCCGCCGAACAGGCCACCGATCACGCCGGCCGTCGCGATCAGGTCGGTGGGCACGAAGTGCTCCGGGCCGCCGGCGTTGGTGATCGCGTCCAGGTGCCCGGTCAGCACGTACTCGCCGGGGCAGTCCCGGGCGCCCATGCAGTCGTCGATGTACTTGTTGATGCCGGCCAGGTACTGCAGGACGTCGTCGTAGAGCTGCGCGCCCCGGGTGCCGGCGCCGCGCAGCGCGTCGAGCTGCGCCTGCAGGTCGGCCTCGGTGTACGGCGAGTTGCGCCAGACGCTCTGCTCCAGCTCCCGGTTGCCCGCGGCGCCACCGGCGAACGAGGTGAGCGAGCCCCGCGCCACGTGCCGCATCAGGTCCATCAGGAACAGCCGGTCCTGCGCCCCGGCGTAACCGGCGCCGAACATCGTCCCGGCCCGGGTGGTGCCGGTGACGTGCGGAATGCCGAGCGACCTGTCCCGCACGATCGTCACGTCCGCGCGCGGCGAGACCGTGCTGGCCACGTTGTTCGAGGCCACCCCGTAGGAGGAGTCGTTGAAGAAGGAGTTGATCTGCGCGGGGGTCAGCCCGGTGTAGTTGTACGCCAGGTTCGCGTACGGGCGGAGCTGGTCGTCGGCGTGCGGCGGCATGGTGCCGAGCACCTGGTGCGCCAGGATCTGCGCGAGATCGGCGTCCCCGTTCTGCCCGGGCGGCAGGATGTCGGAGCACTCGCCGAGGCAGTAGTCGTTGGTCGCGAACGCCGCGGTTGCCGGCTGTTCGCTCACCTGGACCAGGACTGCCGTGGTCAGCAGGGAGACGGAGAGGGCAGCGGTGAGCTGCGAAAAGCGTCGGCGCATGGACGGTCCCTTCGGGGTCACGCTCGAACGCGAAAATCGTTCATAGATGTTAAAACGTCGATGGATGGCGGCGCCAGAGCGAACGGCACGAAGCAGTCCCCCAATCGGGGGCGTTACCCGCACGGGGTGTTGACCGGGCGTTGACGAACGCCAATCCTGGGCGGCGGTCACGGAACGGCTTCGAACCACCACCAGGGGGTACCGGCGATGCGGCGCACCACCCGGCGCGACCACACCATCCGCGGGCGCGTCGTACGCATGCTGGCCCTGCCGCTGGCGGCCATGCTCACGCTGCTCGCCGTCATCTACGGCAACGAGATCTCCCGCTACCGCGACGCGTCCGCCGCCGAACGCCGGATCACCCAGATCCTGGCGCTGCAGGGCCTGATCCAGGAGCTGCAGAGCGAGCGCGGCCTGACCGTGGCGGTACTCGGCGGGAACACCGCCTTCCGGGACCGGATCGCCCCGGCGCGGCAGCGGGTGGACGCCAAGCGCACCGAGCTGACCTCCGCGCTCGGCGGAGCCAGCGACCAGCTGGCCGGCCTCGCCCGGATCCGGGCCGCCGCCGACACCGGCGACGGCGAGCGGGACGACACCTTCGACTTCTACACCGGGGTGATCGAGCACCTGATGGACGACACCCGGCACCTGGAGATCGTCGACGACCTGGACCTGCGCCGCGGCGCCGAGTCGCTGGAGATGCTCACCGAGGTCAAGGAGTCGACAGCCCAGGAGTGGGTGTTCCTGGACGGCGTGATCACCGCCGGCGGCTTCCAGAGCGGCGAGTTCTCCGAGCTGCTCAACATCGTCGCGGCCCGGGATCTCTCGCTCGGCGAGTTCGACGAGTTCGCCGACCCGGCCGCGGCGGCCGCCAAGACCACGCTGATGAGCAGCGACGCGGCCACCCGGGCGCACGCCGTGGAACGGGCCGCGCTGCGCGCCGGCGACCGGCAGAGCCTGCTCGCCGACTCCGGCGCCTGGTGGACCGCGGTGGCCACGATGCTCGACGACATGACCGGGCTGGCCCAGCAGATCGGTACCCGCACCCTGGCCCGGGCACAGGACCTGCGCGACCGGGCCACCCTGCGGCTGGCGCTGCTCTCCGCGATCGTGCTGCTCTGCCTGGCCGGCTCCGCCTACCTGGCGATCGGCGCCACCCGCTCGCTCGCCGAGCCGCTCGCCGCGCTGGCCGGCGAGGCCGACCGGCTGGCCGGCACCCGGCTGCCGGAGGCGGTGCGCCGGGCCGCGGCCGGGGAGGAGACCGGGCCACCCGGCGAGGTGCCGGTGGCCCGCGGCGCGAGCGCCGAGGTGCGCCAGGTCGCCGCCGCCTTCGACCGGGTGCAGACCACCGCGTACGCCCTCGCCACCGAACAGGCGCGGCTGCGGCGCACCACCGCCGAGTCGCTGGCCGACCTGGGCCGCCGCAACCAGAACCTGCTGCGCCGCCAGCTCGGCTTCATCACCCGCCTGGAACGTGAGGAGTCCACCCCGGGCGGCCTGGCCAACCTGTTCGAGCTGGACCACCTGGCCACCCGGATGCGGCGCAACGCGGAGAGCCTGCTGGTCCTGGTCGGCGCGGCCAGTCCCCGGCAGTGGCCGGAGCCGCTGCCGCTGGCCGATGTGATCCGGGCCGCGGTGTCCGAGGTGGAGGAGTACCGGCGGGTGGTGCTGCGCCGGCTCGACGACGCCATGGTGCAGGGCGCCGTCGCCAGCGGCCTGGCCCACATGCTCGCCGAACTGATCGAGAACGGACTCACCTTCTCCCCGCCGGACCTGGAGGTGGAGATCCACGGGCGGCGGATCGGGGACGGCTACCTGATCGCCGTCTGCGACCAGGGCGTCGGGATGAGCGACGACGACCTGAACCGGGCCAACGAGCGACTGCGCGGCGAGGGCGACTTCATGGTCGGGCCGGCCCGGTTCCTCGGGCACTACGTGGTCGGCCGGCTGGCCGCCGAGATGCGGGCCGGGGTGCGGCTCACCCCGTCCCCGGTGACCGGGGTGACCGCCCGGATCAGCCTGCCCGCCGAGCTGCTGGCCGAACCGGCCGAGATGGCGACGGACCCGGACCCGGCCCTGGAGCCGGCGCCGCTGGAGCAGCCGCGCACGGCGGATCCGGTGCGGATCCGGCCGCGGGCGCTGGAGGTCGACTACGTGGTGGTCACCGAACGCCCGGCGATCACGGCGCTGGACGTCGACCGTACCGCGAATGGTCTGCGAAAACGCATCCCCCGGGCGCGCCGGGCGGACCGTGGGCCGGTGCCCGCCGCGCGTGCCTCGCACGCCTCCAACGGCTCGCATGCCCCCAACGGCTCGCACGGTTCCAACGGCTCGCACGGTTCCAACGGCTCGCACGGTTCGCAGGGCGCGCACGCCTCGCGCGCTTCGCAGGATGAGCCCGCTGTCGCGGTGAGCGACGCCCCCGGCGCGGTCCGGGACCGGCTCACCGCCCTGCGCGCCGGCATCGAGCGGGGCTCCCGCCCCGCCGCCGCCACCTCGTTCGGCGATCCCGCCCCGACCGCTCCCTCCTTCGGCGATCCCGCCCTGACCGCCCCCTCCGAGGAGACCAGATGACCGTGGAAGCACCCGCCGACCGGCACCAGTTCAACTGGATGCTCGGCAACTTCGTCCATCAGACCGACGGGGTGCGCGACGCCGTCGCCGTCTCCTCGGACGGGTTGCTGATCGCCGGCTCGGACGGGCTGAGCCGCGCCGAGGCGGACCAGCTGGCCGCGATCGTCTCCAGCATGGCCAGCCTGGCCCGCACCGCGTCGCGCCGCTACGACTTCGACGGCCTGAAGCTCGTCATGATCGAGATGCGGCGCGGCTTCCTGGTGATCTCGGTGATCCCGGGCGGCAGCTGCCTCGGCGTGGTGGCCGGCGGGGACAGCGACCTGGGCCTGGTCGGCTACGAGATCTCCCGGCTCGCCGAGCGGTTCGGTGACCTGCTCACGCCCGCGTTGATCGCCCAATCCCGGCAGACCCTGCCGCGATGAGCGAGCTCGCGAGCGGATCGGCCGACTCGGTCGTCGGTTCGGGGCGGCACCGGAGCGCGGCGGAGGTGGTGACATGAACCCCGAGGACGGCCCGATGGTCCGGCCCTTCATGGTCACCGGCGGCCGCACCGAGCCGATGCACGACGGCCTGCGGATCGAGACACAGCTCTACGCCACCCCGGCCGCGCTCTCCGCGCCGCTGCGCTTCGAGGCCCGGCGGATCGTCGAGAGGTGTCAGTCGCCGCGATCGACAGCGGACCTCGCGTCAGTGCTCGGCCTGCCGCTGGGTGTCGTCCGGGTGATCGTCGCCGACCTGATCACCGATGGCTTGGTGCTCGTGGACCAGACGCCGGGCGAGCTGTCCACCACACTGATCGAGAGGATCCGGGATCGTGTTCGGGCGCTCTGAAACGGTCGCCGCCGCGCCGCCGGTGGCCGTCAAAATCGTCATCAGCGGCGGCTTCGGTGTCGGCAAGACCACCTTCGTCGGCGCGGTCTCCGAGATCGAGCCGCTGGTCACCGAGGCCGAGCTGACCGAGAAGTCGATAGGCGTCGACGACACGTCGGCGGTGGCCCAGAAGACCACCACCACCGTCGCCCTCGACTTCGGCCGGATCACCCTCGACGAGGCGCTGCTGCTCTACCTGTTCGGCACCCCCGGCCAGGACCGCTTCGCCTTCCTCTGGGACGACCTGGTGGACGGCGCGCTCGGCGCCATCGTGCTGGTCGACACCCGGCGGATCGAGGACTGCTTCCCGGCCATCGACTACTTCGAGGACCACGACATCCCGTTCATCATCGGCGTCAACACCTTCGACGGCGCCCGCCGCTTCGACCACGCCGAGATCCGCGAGGCGCTGGGCCTGACCGCCGAGCTGCCGATGGTCGAATGCGACGCCCGCCGCCGGGAGTCCGTCAAGACGGTCCTGGTCACCCTGACCGAGCGGGTTCTGGCCCGCCGCCTGGAACGGGCCACCTCCGTCTGACGGCAGGCAGCGTCCGCCGTCGTCACGGCCCCGTTCCCGGACGGCAGCGGCTCCGCGCGGATGCGCTCAGGCGGTAATCTCGCACCCGATGCTGCCGCCGACCGTGCTCGCCGTGCTGGCCGAGCTGGCGCCGGCAGCGGCCGAGCGGACCCTGGACGTGACGCGCGGGTCGCAACCGCTGGTCTGGCTGGAGACCGCGGAGAAGGCGCCGCGGCAGGCCGCTGTCGACCGGCTCGCCGCGCTCGACGCGTTGCATCGGGACGAGCGGATCCTGCACCGCGGCTGGGGTTTCCTGGCCGGTCGGGCCGAGGTCGACGGCAAGCCCCGCAAGATCCGGGTGCCGCTGCTCAGCCAGCCGGTGCGGCTGGAGCGCTCGCTGCTGGCCTACCGGGTCGTCCCGGCCGGCGACGTCGAGGTGACCCCGCTGGTCGCGGACCGCGAGCTGGCCGCCGCGCTGGAGGACGCGCCGGGCCTGGCCGCACCCGGCTGGCTGGAGGCGCTCGGCAGCCGGGCCTGGTTGCGATCGGTCACCGATGCCACCGGTTTCACCGTCGACGCGGTGCTCGGCCCGTCCGCTCCGGGACCCCGGATCCCCGGCGACGGCCTGGTCCTGGTCGCCGCCGCGGCGCTGTTCGTGGTTCGCGACGTCTTCGGCGTCGGCCTCGCCGACAGCCTGCGCAGCTGGGCCGCCCGCGACCTGTCCGGCACCGCGTTGGCAGCGGTCTACGGCGGCACCGGGACCGGTCCGGCGACCGGCGATGCCGAGGCACCCGCGGGGTCCGGGGTGGACGACACCGAAACGGACACCGGCGCCGGCGACGACCCGGTCCTCTCGCCCCTGCCGCTGACCGCACCGCAGCGCCGGGTCGTCCGGCGCGCCCGCACCGCCCCGATCACCGTCGTCTCCGGCCCGCCCGGCAGCGGCAAGAGCCACACCGTCGTGGCCGCCGCCCTGGAGGTGGTCGACAGGGGCGGATCGGTGCTGGTGGCGACCCAGTCGCCGCACGCCGCCGAGGTGCTGGCCGGTCTGCTGGCCCGCTATCCGGGCCCGCCTCCGGTGCTGTTCGGCGACCCGGCGGGCCGCGCCGGCCTGGAGGCCGAGCTGACCGCCGGCGCCGATCGGGGTGTCCCGGCATCGCTGATCCGTTCCGGTCGCGCTCGCGTTCAGGCGGCAGCGCTTTCGGTACGCGCGCAGCGCACCGCCCTGACCCGGGCGCTGGACCTGGAGCAGCGTGCCGCCGCCCTCCCCGGCTACCAGCCCCTGCTGCCCGGGCTCGCCACCGCCGTCCCGGGCGCCTTCGACGACGGCGTGGACCTCGACGAGGTGCGCGCGCTGCTGGCTGCCGAGCCGGGTGACGGCTGGTGGGCCCGGCGCCGGGCGCGAGCCGCTCGGCGCCGGGCGTTCCGCCTGCTGCGAGCGGCTCCCGGCGTACCGGAAGCGCCTGATCCCGCAGTCGAGCGGACCGTGCGGGAAGCGCTCGCCGCGGCCACCGCGCAGTGGGCCGCCGCCCACCTCGCCGCGACCGGCGGCACCGACCTGGCCGCCGCCTGGTCCGCCCTGCACGACGCCGAGCGGGAGTTGCGCGAGGCGGTCGGCCGGGCGATGCACGACGCGGCGCGGGGCGCGGACCGCTGGGACCGGGATGCCCGGCGGGCGGCCGGCGCCCTGGCCGCCGCCCTGCGCGCCGGGCGCAACCGCCGCCGCGAGCTGCTCGCCCGGATGGCCGCCGCCCCGCTGGTCCGCGCGCTGCCGCTGTGGATCGGCACGGTCGCCGACGTCGAGGACCTGCTGCCGCCCGAGCCCGGCCTGTTCGACCTGGTGGTGATCGACGAGGCGTCGCATGTGGACCAGATCCGGGCGGCGCCGGTGCTGGCCCGCGCCCGCCGCGCGCTGATCGTCGGCGACCCGCGGCAGCTGCGGTTCGTGTCGTTCGTCAGCGACGTCGACGTCACCCAGGTGCTGGACCGGCACGGCGCCGACGAACGGCTCGACGTGCGCCGGATGAGCTGCTACGACCTGGCCGCCGGTGCCGCCCCGGTCACCTGGCTGGCCGAGCATCACCGCAGCGTGCCGCACCTGATCGACTTCCCGGCGCGGCGGTTCTACGGGGGCCGGGTGTCGGTGCTGACCCGCACCCCGCAGGCCGACGCGACAGACGCCGTCGACGTGCGGCACGTGGCGGCGGCCGCGCTGGTCAAGGGCGTCAACGAGGCCGAGGTGGCGGCCGCGCTGGCGGTGGTCGAGGAGCTGGCCGCGGCCGGGCACCGGGGGATCGGGGTGATCAGCCCGTTCCGCGCGCAGGCCGAGGCGCTGGAGGCCGCGCTGGTCACAGCGTTCCCGGCGGAACGGATCGAGGAGCTGCGGCTGCGCGTCGGCACGGTGCACGCCTTCCAGGGCAGCGAGGCCGACGCGGTGGTGGTCTCGCTGGGCCTGGTCGACGGCGACTCGCCGAGCCGGCGGCGGTTCGTCACCGATCCGCGCCTGTTCAACGTGATGGTCACCCGGGCCCGCCGGCGCCTGGTGGTGCTCACCTCGCTGACCGCACCGGGTGGCCTGATCGGCGACTACCTGGCCCACGCCGAGGGGCCGCGCGCCGCCGAACCGGGTCCCGAGCCGGCCGGCTGGGCCGCGGAGGTCGCCGCCGAGCTGGACCGGCTCGAGGTGCCGGTGCGGCCGGGCTACCGGGTCGGGCCGTGGACCATCGACCTGTGCGCCGGCCCGGTCGGCGTGTTCTGCGCGGTGCACCCGGACGGGCCGGCCGCGCACCTGGAGCGGCAGGGCGCGTTGCACCGCGCCGGCTGGCGGCTGATCGACGCTTTTCCGAGCCGCTGGCAGGGCGATCCGCGCCGGGCCGCCCTGGAGATCGCCGGTGTGGTGGCCGGTCGGATCTGGGACATCGGGTTCAGCGAGGCGGCGGGCGGCGGCACGATGTCGGGGAAGGCGCCGCGAGCCGATCGCGCCCGGCGCACACCAGGTACCTGACGCCCGTTCGGGCACACCCTTCATCGCGCTCATCGGCGCTCCGCTCGCGCGCTCATCGGCGCTTTGCACATCTGTCCGGGGAGGACCAGATGGCGAACATCTTCACGCAGAACACCAGTTCGTTGTCCAGCTTCATCCGTAGCGAGGTCGAGTTCGGCGGCCCGGTCGCGAACGGCGCCCGCGGCACCGCGGTGCGCCGCGTCCAGGAATGGCTCACGCTGCACGACCACGGCGTGGTGGTGGACGGGATCTTCGGCCCGGCGACCGGCCGGGCGGTCGCCGCGTTCCAGTCCGACCAGGGCCTGGCCGCCACCAGCACCGTCGACCAGCAGACCTTCGACAAGCTGGTGGCACCCATGGTCGGCGTGCTCAAGCAGCGGGTCACCCGGTCCGTACCGCTCGCCGAGGCCGTCGTCGAGTACGCCAGGGCCCACCTCGAACCGCACCCGCGCGAGGTCGGCGGCCCGAACAGCGGCCCGTGGGTGCGTCTCTACATGAGCGGCCGGGAGGGCGAGGCGTTCGCCTGGTGCGCCGGGTTCGTCACCTTCCTGCTCGACCAGGCCGCGCAGTCGCTGGGTGCCGGCAAGCCGATCACCGGCTCGGTGTCCTGCGACACCCTCGCGGCGCAGGCCTCCCAGGCCGGGGTGTTCCTGGCCGGCGGCGAGGCGGCCGGCAAGCTCACCCCGGGCAGCATCTTCCTGGTCCGCCGGGTGCCGGGCGACTGGACGCACACCGGCGTCGTCACCGAGGTGCACGACAACACCATCGACACGATCGAGGGCAACACCAACGACGCCGGTCAGCGGGAGGGCTACGAGGTCTGCGCCCGGACCCGGTCGTACGACGACAAAGACTTCATTCTGATCTGAGGGAGGCACACCATGCCGGACGTCTTCAAGATTCTGCGAGACCTGGAGATGAAGGCGGTCGGGGTCGACCCGCAGACGCAGGCGATGCAGGAGGGCTACTTCGTGGCGTTCCGCAACGTCGGTCTGCCGATCCGGACCGAGGACTACGAGAAGCCGTTCAGCCCGGTCGGCGTGAACCTGAACAAGCCGGTCGCGGAGAAGCCGCCGGCCAGCCCGGAGAACGCCGACACGACCGCCAGCGAGCAGGCCGACACCGACGCCGAGTTGCAGGGCATCAGCCGGGCGCAGCGCAACTACATCAACACCTTCCTGCTCACCGACAAGAAGCTGCGGATGAGCAACACCTACCAGGTGATGCCGGGTTCCAGCCGGCTCTCCGACACCTGGTGGGCGATCATGACGGGCGCCAACGGGATCCCTCCGAAGACCGACATCAAGCCGGAGCTCAAGGCCGCGTACGACAAGGCCCGCGCGTTCCTGATGGACGCCGACGACAACCCGACGGCGAAGTACCAGAAGTACATGGACTACCGGGACAAGTACCGGACCGCGGTGAAGGCGTACAACCGGGCGTACAGCGCCGCGCTGACCGACCCGAAGAAGCTGGCCCGGTTCCCGAACGAGGGCAAGATCTTCCAGGACGACGTGGACTCGGCCTTCGACGAGTGGCAGGGCTTCGGGGCCAAGAGCGAGGTCGAACGGGCCCTCGCCACGCTGGCCGCGCAGGGCACCGACCCGGCGATCGCGCTGATCGCCCGGTGCAAGCGCCGGTGGGAGAACAGCCTGCTCAACTTCCCGAACATCGGCAACATCCCGTGGACGATCATGAGCCCGGAGTCCTGGTACGACGCCACCGACGACTCCGGCTGGTACGACTACAGCAGCACCGACTTCCACACCGAGAGCCACTTCAAGTCGTCGAGCACCTCGATCAAGGCGTCCGGTGGCCTGAACCTGGGCCTGTGGAGCGTGGGTGGCCACTTCGGCAGCGACAAGAGCCAGAGCTCGCTCAACGTGCAGACCGACAACCTGGACATCCGGTTCAAGTACTCGGTGGTCGACGTGAACCGGGTCGGCATCGACACGTCGCTGCTGTTCCTGAAGAACTGGTTCCTGTTCGGCGACTACCCGAAGAACGCCATCTCCAAGGGCACCATGGCCCAGGAGCTGCCCCAGGCCGGGCAGGAGGTGTTCCTGCCGTCGATAGTGACCAGCCTGATCGTGGTCAAGGACTTCGAGATCGGCTGGAAGAACTGGAAGCAGGACTGGGCCAACCAGTCGTCGGCCATCTCGGCGGGCGCGTCGGTCGGCTACGCCTGCTTCGCCGTCGGCGGCTCGTACGAGCACCGCAGCCAGCAGCACGACTTCGAGGCCGACGACACCGGCGAGCGGCTGAAGAGCCCCGGCATCCAGGTCGTTGGGTACGTCTCGGAGATCCTGCCGGCCGCGCCGGCGCACGACTCCTCGGAGTTCATGCAGTAATCGACTACCGGGCCGCGGGACGACCTGCCCCGCGGTCCGGTCCCGGCCGGATAGGACATCGTCGTGGGCTTGCTAACCCAATCACTGCTCAAACCGGTGCAGGACTGGATCAGAACCGAGTTCGGTACGCCACCGGGAGCGTCGGTGGTGTTCCGCTTCGACAGGTTCGGGGTCACCCTGACCGACGAGGACTTCATGCTGCCCGGCCGTCCGGAGCTGGGGTTCTCCCCGGAGATGGCGATCGAGCGCTTCTCCGACCTGGTCAACCGGGTCCCGGTCGGGGTGGACGACGGGGACGAGGACGTCACGTTCTCCGAGATCGACGTGGACACCTCGTACTTCTTCCGGCTGGTCTCGCCGTCCGAGCCGTGCCTGCCGGCCGGCCTGCCCGGGCCGGCCAAGGAACGCCGGATCGGCGCCTTCAGCACGCTCAAGGCGGAGGCGCTGAAGCTCTGGGAGACGCAGGGTCTGGCGTCGGTGACCGGGCAGATCCGCGAGTTCCGGCCGTGCACCCCGGCGCCGATCAACTGGTACGACTCGCACAGCAGCACCGGCTGGCAGCCGCGCACGTTCACCGTCGCCGGTTCCGATCAGGCCCCGGCGGCGCAGACCCTCCAGTGGCGGATGACCCCGGACGACGCGCAGATCGGCAAGGCGGTCCAGCTGCCCGCCGACGAGGTGCGCAAGATGCCGGCGTCCGACGTGTTGCGCCGGGCGGCCCGCCTGCAACGCGGTGAGCCGGCCGTCGCGCCGCAGATCGCCGCCGCACCGAACGTGCTGATGAAACCGATCCTGAAGCCGCTGCCCAGCGACCTGATCAAGGTGCCGGTCGGCGATCGGATCCTGGCCAAACGCCGGCTGCTGGAGACCGCGCCGGTCCGGGCGGCCACCACCAGCTCGCAGACCACCGTCTCGTTCGACGCCTGCCTGGTCCGGATCGACCGGCCCTGGCTGTTCTGGCCGCTCCTGATGGATGCCACCTGGGACGTCCCGGGCATCGGCAAGGGCGGTGTCACCCAGCCCGGCGGGCTCGGCGCGCTGACCTGGTTGCCGATCGGGATGCTGGCGATCCGCAACCTGCGGATCGCCGCGAACTGGTCGCCGCAGGACATCGAGGCGTCGGCCACCGCCACCAACTTCGGGCCGTTCGCCATCTCCGAGAAGATCACCGACGGCGTGCTGACCGCGTCCGGCCTGCAGATCAGCGGCTGGCAGTTCCAGCAGCTGCCGGTCCTGCCGCCGAACGACGAGCCGCCGGCCACCCCGGCGCCCACCCCGAAGAAGCAGTACACCGTGGTCAAGGGCGACACCCTGTGGGGCATCGCCCGGATGATGTACGGCGACGGCAAGAAGTGGAAGAAGATCGCCGACGCCAACCACATCGCCGACGCCAACAAGATCAAGGTCGGGCAGCGGCTGATCATCCCGTGAGGGGGCGCACGTGTACGACCTCGACGACCTGATCGACCTGGACCGCCGCCTGACCGGCCTGCTGGGCCGGCCGGACGGCTGGGACGAGCGCCTGCGGGCGGCGGTCGGCTCCGGGTTCCTGCGCCGCTCGTGGGATGCGGGCACCGCACCGCAGAGCGTCGACGAACTGGTCGACGAGCTGGCCGCGGCGCCCGGCCACCCGGTCGAGATCACCGCGACGCACGGGTGGCTGCGCAACTCGCTCGGGGTGGTCACCACCACCTGCACCTGGGAGGCCCTCGGCGAGGACGAGGTGCAGGTGGTCCGGGTGTACCAGAACCGGTCCGGCTCCTGGCTCTGCGAGTACTGGCAGGAGACCCGCGCTCACCGCCCGGCCGAGTGAAGCCGCCGGTAGATCGGGGCCAGCCGCCGGTGCAGGCGCGTGTAGACGTCGTAGATCTCGTGGTACGCGGCCTGATCCGGGCCGGGCGTGAAGACGTCGCCGTCGCGCGCCAGGTCGGAGATGTCCGCGAAGGAGATCATCCCGGCGCCGACCGCCCCGATCCACCCGGCGCCCCGTGCGTTCACCGCGACCGGGTTGGCGTCCCGCCGGATCTCGATCCCCAGCACGTCGGCGAAGATCTGGCACCACGAGCTGGACCGGGCCGCCCCGCCGGTGATCACCATCGACGTCATCGGCGCGCCGAGGAACCGGTCCACCGCCTTCGCCATCCACCGGGTGTTCAGCGCGACACCCTCGAACACCGCCCGCAGCAGGTCCGACCGGGTCGTCTCCAGGGAGATGTTGAGGAAGCCGGCCCGCAGGTGCGGATCGTCGACGGGCGCCCGCTCGCCGTAGAGCCACGGCATGTAGAGCACCCCGTCCGCCCCGGCCGGCACGCTGGGAATGATCTTGTCGAAGGCGTCGAAGATGGTGCCCTCGTCCCGGCTGATGTGCCCGGCCGAGAGCAGCGGGTCGTCGTACTCCACGATCTTGTCGCGTAGCCAGGTCAGGTTCGCGCCGGCGGTGGCCTGCAGCGCGGTCATCAGGTAGCGGTCCGGCAGCGCGCACGGGATCGACGCGATCCCGCTGCCCACGTCGGTCTTCTTGGCCGGCACGTGCGCCGCGATCCACGACGACGTGCCCAGGTAGAGATGCGGCTCGTTGTCCCGCACCGTGCCGGCCCCGATCGCGGCGGCGGTGTTGTCGATCGCCCCGGCCACCACCTGGACCGAACGGGGGAGGCCGAGGTGATCGGCGGCGCTGGGGGCGAGCGTGCCGATCACCTCGGTGCATCTGACGATCGGCGGGAACTTGTCCCGGTCGATCCCGCTGGCGGCGACCAGCGACGGCGCGTACCTGATGTCCCCGGCCCGGCGGTTGTCGGTGACCCAGGAGGTGAGGATCGAGTCGACGGTGGCCACGGTGCGGCCGGTGAGCTTCAGGTTGATCCAGTCCAGCACGTTCAGGAACGTCTTGGTCCGCGCGTACACGGCCGGCATCTCGTCGCGCACCAGCAGCATGTGCGCTGCCGGATCCTTGCCGGTCACCGACGGCATCCCGCCGGTCAGCCGCAGCCACCGGGCGATCTTCAGGATCGAGATGCCACCGTACGACGGGAAGCCGCCGAACTGGCGACGCAGGTGGGCGGCGCCGCGCATGTCCAGCCAGCTGATGCACGGGGTGAGCGGCTCCCCGGCGGCGTCCACCGCGATCGTCCCCTCACCCTGGGTCGACGAGCAGATGGTGGTGACCGCGCGCAGGTGCTCCGGGAACTCCCGGCCCAGGTCGGCGACCACCTCGGCCAGGGCGGTCCACCAGGCGAGCGGGTCCTGCTCGGCGCCGCCGCCGGGGAGCACCCGCAGCGGCACCGGGCGTTCCGCCCAGCCGGTCACCGTGCCGTCCGCGGCGACCAGTGCCGCCTTCATCCCGGAGGTGCCCAGGTCGATCGCCAGCACCTGCCGCGCGATCGCCATCTAGACCCCCTCGACCAGCGCGAAGACCTGATCGAACCGGGCCAGCGCGTCGTCGATGACCTCGTCGGTGTCGGCCAGCGAGGTGTACATCCGGGAGCCGGCCAGGGTGATGATGCCGTGCGCCGCGTACGCCGCGCCCATCTGCTCCATCAGCGTCTTGCGTGCCTTGTTCTCCTTGAGCAGCTTGATCGGGCTGCGCATGTCGAGCAGCATCACGCCGCTGCACTCCAGGTGCACGATCGAGCCCTGGTTGTACGCCACGTACGGCAGCCCGTACTTGTCGATCAACCGCTGCAGCCCGCGGGTGAGCCGGTCACCGGCCCGCCCGGCCAGCACCGGCGCGTTGGTCCGGGCCATCTCCTGGATCGCGAAGTACCCGGCCGCGCAGGACAGCGGGTTCGCCGACAGGGTGCCGCCGACCTGGATGTGCGCGCCGCTCTTGCCGTCCAGGCCGGAGCCGAACACGCTCATGATGTCGGCCCGGCCGCCCACCCCGCCGGCCATCGGGTAACCGCCGGAGACGGCCTTGCCGAAGACGGTCAGGTCCGGGGTGACCCCGAAGTAGCCGGCCGCGCCGCCCATCCCGGTGCGGAACCCGGTGACCACCTCGTCGAAGATCAGCATCGCGCCGAACTCGGTGCACAGCTCGCGTACCGCGGCGTTGTAGTCGTGCGGGACCGGGCGGGTGCCGGACTCCGGCCCGAACGGCTCGACGATGACGGCGGCGGTGCCGCCGCGCAGCCGGTTCTCGATCAGCTTGCGCTTGAGGGCGCCCAGGTCGTGCGGGAACGCCTCGCGGGTGCGGCCGGTGGCGCCCCATGGGATGCCCTTGGCGTTCATCCGGAAGCTGCCCGGCACCCGCAGGCCGTAGACCACGGTGTCGGACCAGCCGTGGTACGCCCCGCCGACTTTGATCACCATCTTCTTGCCGGTCTTGGCCCGGGCCGCGCGGACCGCCGCCATCACGGCCTCGGTGCCGGAGCCCAGTGACCGATACATCTCGATGTGCGGCATGTACCGGTTGATGATCTCGGCGAGCTTCAGCTCGTACTCGTGGAACAGGCCGGTGACCGGCCCACTCTCCTTGATCACCGCGGCCACCCGCTCGTTCACCGGGCGGTAGTTGCTGCCCAGGATGGTCGGGCCGCCGGCCTGCAAGAAGTCGATGTAGACGTTGCCGTCCCGGTCGGTCAGGTGAGCGCCCTCCGCCTTGTCGACGGCGAGCGGGAACGGATAGTTGAACGCCAGGTTGTGCTGGACGCCGCCGGGGATCCGCCGCTTGGCCCGCTCGGTGATCTCCTTGCTGGCCGTGCACTTGGTCTCGAAGTAGTTCAGCACGTCCAGCAGCGCGTCGTGCCGGAGCCCGCGCACCGGCTGCGCCACCAGCGCCTTGAGCCGCCGCATGGTGTCCGGCACGTCGAGGTACTCGCTGATCATGTAGCCGTGCTGTTCTCCCGGCGCGACGTCCGGGACGTCGGACACGCTGGGCAGCTCCTCCTCCTCGGGAACCCGCACCGGCTCGACGGCGTCGACGATCTGCGAGGCGATCCGCTTCTCGTCCTTTCTGAGCTTGCTGAACGCGATCTCCCGGATCGTCGCCGGAATCGTGTAGACCTTGCCCGCCTCCGACGCCAGCGCCATCAGGTAGGCGATCGACACCTTCTCCAACAGCGCCATGTTGAACACGGCCCGGGACGGGTCGGTGCCCACCGCCACGACGCCGTGGTTGGCGATGATGAACGCGTTGTCGCCGCTCGCCACCTTCTTCTGCACGTTCTTGGCCAGGAACCCGGTGCCGGACGGCGCGTAGTCGATGATCGCGACCTCCTTGCCGAGGAAGCGCACCTGCTCGTCGGTGAGCGCCGGGATCGGCTTGCGCAGGAAGGCCAGGGCCGACGCGTACGGCTGGTGGGTGTGCACTATCGCGTTGACGTCCGGCCGCTCGCGGTAGATGTTCGCGTGCATCCCGCACTCGATCGACGGCACCAGACCGCCGGCGCCGCCCTCGTCCGGGACGTGCTTGCCCCGGAAGTCGACGATGCAGACGTCCTCGACGCGCATCTTGTCGTAGTCGTAGTTGCTCGGCGTGACGGCGTAGAGCTCGTGGCCCGGGACCCGGACCGAGACGTTGCCCTCGGTCGCCTTGAGGTATCCACGGTCGAGCATCGTCCGGCACATGTCGACGACGTGCTGGCGGGACAGTCGGTGTTTCACTGCGGGGTCCGATCCTGGTGCGTCGGGTGTGACCGGCACCATCGTCGCGCCGCGCCGATGATGAGGCACCGTGCCACGGCCAGCAATCTGCGCCCCCGTTGTTATCACCGGGTGACAAGATGCGGCGATGACGACACCGTGGCGGCGCGTGCCGACCGACCTGGCGACCGCCATGCGCCCCCGCCTGCCGGACGCCGTCCCCGCGATCGCCGACGCGGTCACTGCCGCCAACCCGGCCCTGGCCGACACCTCGAAGGCGAAGTTCGACAGCGATCTGCGTACCGCGGTGCAGGTCGCCATCGAGCGTTTCCTCGACCTGGCCGGCACCGACGAACCGGCCCTGCCACCCCGCATCCGCGAGGTGTTCGTTGCCCTGGGCGCCGCCGAGGCCCGCGAGAACCGGGGCCCGGAGCTGCTGCTCGGCGCCCTGCGGACGGCCGCCCGGCTGCTGCTGCGGACCGCCTCCCAGGCGCTCGCCGAGTCCCGCCCGGTCACCGTCGACGAGATCATCGACCTGTCCGACGCCACCAGCGCTTTCGTCGACGAACTCGCCTCGGCCTGCACCGACGGCCTGGCCCGGCAGCTGCGCGAGCAGGCCGGGGAGGGCGACCGGCGCCGCCGCCGGGCCGCCGACCTGTTGCTGCGCGGGGGAGCGCCGGCCGACGTGGCCCGCGAGGCGGTCATCGCGATCGGATGGCCGGTCCTGGACCGGGTGGTTCCGGTGCTGCTGCCACCCGAGCAGGCGCGCGACGCCCGGTTCCGGTTCGCCGCCGACGGCGTGGTCGCCGAGCGGGCCCGGGACGCCGTGCTGCTGCTGCGGTCCGGCCCGCGCGCCGAACGGCCCGCGCTGGCCGAGGCCCTGGACGGCCGGGGCGCCGTGATCGGCCCGGCACTGTCCTGGACCGAGGTCCCGGAGGCGGTCCGGCTCGCCGAACGCGCCGCCGAGCTGATCGGCACCGGTCCGGCGCCGGTCTTCGTCGAGGACCACTTCGCCGCCCTCGCGCTGCGCGGTGAACCCGGCGCGCTCGCCGCGCTCGCCGCCCGGCGGCTCGCCCCGCTCGACGGCCTGCGCCCCGCCCAGCGCGAGCAGCTGCTGACCACACTGGAGTCGTGGCTGCGGCACTGGGGTTCGCGGACCGCCGTCGCGGCCGAGCTCTACGTCCACCCGCAGACCGTCAGTTACCGCGTCAACCGGCTCCGCGACCTGCTCGGCCCGGCCCTGGACGACCCGGCCGCCCGGTTCGAGCTGCTGCTGGTGCTGAGCCAGCACTCATCCGCGACCGGGGCGCGGTAGCTCACCGGTCGTATGCCACCAGGGCGCTGTAGAGCAGCGCGGACACCGCGGCCAGCCCGAGCCCGGCGATCCACGGCCCGGCGGCCAGCAGGCGGGCCGGCTCGGTCCGCCCGAGCGCGTAACAGATCCAGGCCGCGATGATCGACACCGTGCTGAGCACCGGCAGCAGCGGCACCAGCCAGGCCACGTAGAGCCGCCACGGCGCCGGCGAGGGCACCTGGTCGCTGAGGAACATCCAGGCCACCAGCCCGGTACCGACCACCAGCACGGCGAGCCCGGCGAGACTGCTCAGCACCAACCAGCCGGCGCCGCCCGGCGGGCCGTCCAGCACCCCGCTCAGGCTGGGCAGGTCCACCCCGGCCCAGCGCAGGATCAGCCAGACCAGCGCGAGCGGCGCCGCGGTCAGCACCAGGATGACGACCCCGCACCCCAGGCCGGTCACGCCGCCGAGCACCTGCCGCCGCACGCTCAAGCGTGGCTCCCCTCCGGGCCGCCGGGCTCCGGCCCGCACGACGCCGACGCTACCAAGCTGCCGGCCGCCGCGGTGGTGGCGACAGCCGGGCAGGATGTCGGAATGATGGATACGGCCCGCCGCCACGAATTCCGCGTTCTCGCCGCCGCGCATCCGCGACTACCGGTGCTGCTGACCGCCGGGCGGCTGGCGCGCCGGCTGCGCCGGCTGCCGCGGATCGGGTGGGTGACCTCGGATCCGCTGATCGCGCGGCGGATTCTCAACGACGCCGAGCACTTCACGCTGCTCGGCGAGGGTGGCGTCGGGCATCTGTGGGCGCAGGTGCTCGGCGACTGGGTCTACGAGATCTTCGACGGACCGGGGCACCATCAGCTGCGGGCCCGGACGCGGGACCTGTTCACCGACGAGAGCGCCCGCCGGCTCACCGACCGGGTGATCGGGCCGCGGCTGGCCCGGGCCGGCGCGGAACTGCGGGCTGGCCGCAGCGTGGACGTCGCCGACCTGGCCCGGGTGCTGGTCGGCCGGATCGTCGCGGACCTGCTGGTGTTGCCCGTGGCGGATCGGGACGAGGCGTACCGGGAGATCTTCGCCACCGGCGAGGAACTCGCCGCCCTGGCCCTCGGCACCACCGCCTCCACCCACCTCCCGGCCGCGACGATCGGCCGGGCCAGGGAGATCGTCGGGCGGCTGACCGCCAACGTGGCCGGCTCGTGGCGCACGGCGCCGGCGGAGACGGTCCTCGGGCGCTGCCGGGACCTGGGGCTGGCGCAGCGGCAGGCGGAGGGGCTGGCCACCCTGCTGATGGTGGCCGGCACCGAGACCGCGGCCAGCGCGATGGCCCGGACCGTGGCGATCCTGCACGACACCGGCGCCCAGCACCGGCTGCGCGCCGAGCCGGAGCTGCTGGCCGACGCGGTCCGCGAGGGACTGCGGGTGACCACTCCGGCCCCGCTGATCGGCCGGGCGGTCGCCGCCGACGTCACCGTCGACGGCCGCCGGCTGCGCGCCGGCGAGCGGGTGCTGATGCTGACCTGGACCGCCAACAACGCCGCCGGCGGCTTCGACCTGGACCGCGGTTACCTGCCGGACCAGCGTCAGCTCTGGTTCGGCGCGGGCCGGCACCTGTGCCTGGGCGCCCCGGTCGCGCGCGCCGAGATCTCCGGCCTGCTGAGCACCCTGCTCGACACCGGCCGGCCGTGGCGGATCCGCAACCGCCGCTACCGCCGTGGCGTGCTGATCCCCTCGTACGCGTCGCTGCCGGTCAGCTGCGGGTAGCGGCGAGCGGGCGTCGCTCTCGGCGGCGGGGACCCGGGCAGCACAGCGGAAGGCCCGCCCCGCACCTCGCGGCGGGGCGGGCCTTCCGTCCGTGGTCAGCCGGCGGTGCAGGTCACCACCGGTGTGCTGGCCGTGCCGCTGCTGATCAGGCCGAACTCGGCCGTCGCGCCGGCGCCCAGGGCGCCGTTCCAGGAGACGTTGCGCACCGAAGCCGCGGATCCGCTCGTGGTCAGCGTCCCGTTCCACACCTGGCTGACGGCCTGCCCGCTGCCGAGCGTCCAGGACACCGTCCAGCCGCTGATCGCCCGGCCGGCGGTCACCGTGACGTTCGCCTGGAACCCGCCTGTCCACGTGCTGGTCACCTTGAACGCCGCGGTGCACCCGGCCCCGGACGGGATGGAGGACGACGCCGACGGCGAGGGTGACGAGGCGGACGGCGAGGGGGAGGCCGACGAGGACGACGGCGAGGCGGTCGGCGAGCTGGTCACCGGCGGGTTCGGTGCGCCGTTGGCCAGGCTGTAGGCGAGATCCGGCTGGAACGAGCCGGCCGCGTACTTGCAGCCGTCCGCCTCACCCGGCGGCTTCACCCAGAGGAACGCGTCGACGTTGCCGTCGTTGGTGGCGGTGGTCGGGTAGTTGCCGATCCGCCGGTCGGTGTTGTCGTCCCCGCACCAGTCGCCGGACGCCCCGCCGTTGCGGCTGGTGTCCACCACCTGGTGCTTGCCGGTGATGCCACGCCCGTTCAGCGCGCTGATCACCGACCTGCCGAACGCGGTCTCGGCCGAGGTCGAGTTGAAGTTCGACACGTTGCTGTAGAACCCGTCGGCGTTCGCCACCCCGGCCGCGGCCAGCCGTCCGGCCTGCTCGGACGCGCTGTTCCAGGCGGAGTGCCCGGCGTCCAGGTAGACCTTGGCGTTCGGGTTGGCCGCCTTGAGCGTCCGGGTGGCGGTGGCCAGCGCGGCGTCCCGGGCGTTGACCTCACTGGCGCTCAGGCAGGTCTGCAGCGCGAGCGAGTCCGGTTCCAGGAGCACGATCACGGTGCGGTTGCCCAGCGAGCCGGCGATCGCGGAGATCCAGTTCTGGTACTGGTTGAGGTCGGGCGCGCCACCGGCGCTGGCGCCGCCGCAGTCCCGGTTGGGGATGCCGTAAACGGTCAGCGCCGGGATCTGACCCGCCGCGTTGGCCGCGCCGACGTAACCGGCGACCTCGGAGCCGATGGTGCTGAGGTTGAAGTTGCTGAGCCAGTGCGACGCCGGCTGGCTGGCGATCTTGTCGCGGATCGCCGCGGTCCGGTAATCGTTGGGGTTGGCGGCCACCCACCGGGCGACGGCAGTGGTGTCCGCCTCCCGGTAGAGCGTGCCGCTTATCGTGCCGGCCTCGGCGGTACCGGCCGAGAACAGCACGGCGCCGGCGGCGACGGTGGCGCCGGCGGCTGCGGCCGCCAGCCATCTGTGGTGCGGGGAAACGGGGGACATGGCTTCCTTCCGAAGGGGAGAAGGCCTACTGGGAGCGCTCCCAACGTAACGGTACAGACATCGGTTAGCAATCTGTACGACTCGATGTCCGGAGCGCCGGTGTCGGGTGGCCGGGGCGCGGTAGCCGCTCGTGTGGCGGTCGTGACTAGGTCGGCAATTGCGTGACCAGCACTTTTAGGGCACCCTAAGCTAGGTAAGCCTAACCATCAGAGGTCGCCGCATGTACGTCTGCATCTGTTTCCACGTCCGTGAGCGTGAAGTCCGTTCCGCGATCCACTGCGGGGCCCGGACGGAGGAGTCGGTCGGTGACGCCTGCGGGGCCGGCACCGGTTGTGGCAGTTGCCTGGACCGGATCCGGGACCTGATCGAGGGGGAGGCGGGCGCCGACACGCTGCTACCGTCCGCTGCCTAGCCGTAACGGGCAGTACGCTTACCCCCGAATCGCCATATTACGGGGGTATTTGGCATGCAAGGTGACGCCCGTGTCATCGAGTTCCTCAACGAGCAGCTCACCGCGGAACTGACCGCGATCAACCAGTACTTCCTGCACGCGAAGATGCAGGACAACTGGGGTTACACCAAGCTGGCGAAGCACACCCGGGCCGAGTCGATCGACGAGATGCGGCACGCCGAGGTGCTCACCGACCGGATCCTGTTCCTCGACGGCCTGCCGAACTACCAGAAGCTGTTCGCGCTGCGGATCGGCGAGTCGGTGAAGGAACAGTTCGAGTGCGACATGAAGATCGAGGTGGAGGCGGTCGACCGGCTGCGTCGCGGCCTGGAGTACATGCGCTCGGTCGGTGACATCACGTCCGCCCGGGTCTTCGAGGACATCCTGGCCGACGAGGAGCACCACGTCGACTACCTGGAGACCCAGCTCAGCCTGATCGAGAAGCTGGGCGAGCCGTTGTACCTGCAGAACGTCACGGAGCACCCGGAAGCCGGCTGACCGCGGGTGGTGGGCCGCGGGGAGGCGGCCCACCGGAGCGCGCACCCGTCCGGCGCGTCGTTCGCGGGGATCTCGCCGGGCAGCTTTACGACCGTCCAGCGCGTCGTTCGCGGGGATCTCGCCGGGCAGCTTGACGACCATCCGGTCCGTCGTTCGCGGGGACCTCACCGGCCCGCCGCTGCTCCCGGGGCCTCACCGGACAGCTTCAGGGTCGGCCGGCCGGAACACGCGTCAGCGGAACCCCGTGGCGCTCAGCAGCGCGAACCCGGCGGCGGTCAGCGGCAGCGCGAAGATCAGGACCAGACCGGTGCGGCGCCAGGTGGGCGCGAGCCATCGGGTGATCCCCAGGCCGAGAATCACCAGTACGGCGACGGCGGCTCCCTGCCCACCGGCGGAGTAGTCCGGGTCGCCGATCCGGGCGGCCTGCAACCCGGCCTCGGCGAACAGCACCGCACCGGGCAGCGCCAGCGCCGCGTCCCGGAACGACTCGGGGATCCGGCCCCGGCCCCGCGCGCACGCGCCACCGGCCCCGAAGACCAGCCCGGCGACCACTCCGAAGGCCGCCCACATCAGGGCGTTGGCGTCGAACAGGTTCGCCCAGTCGTCGTGCTGGATCAGCGCGGCGGCCAGGTAGTAGCTCGGGACGGCGGTGACCAGCAGGACGACAGCGGCGAGCACGCTGACCGGCAGGGTCCAGCGGGCGCGGAAGCTGAGCAGGAAGGCGGCCACCGCCCAGACTGCCATCGAGTTGCCCAGGCCGCCGAGTGGCCCCGGCACGAACTTGATCCAGACGAAGTCCAGCGTGCCCAGCAGCACCCCGGCCAGCAGGGCCAGCAGGGAGGCGAAGCCGGCCCGGCGGCCCGGCGTGTCTCGTCGGGGGGCCGTGCGCTGGTCGATCGTCATGCCATCGAGCCTAGGGGCCGGGGTGGTCCGGCACATCGCACCACGGGCTGAGCCGAGGCGCCGGCACCTCTGCCGAACGGCCGATGGTCCACCCGGTCGTGGTCGGCTCGACCGGCCGATGGCCCGTCCGGTCGTGGTCGGCTCGACTGGCCGGTGGTTGGTCCGGTCGTGGTCGGCTTGACAGGCCGGTGGTCCTCCCCGGTCGTGGTCGGCTCGACTGGCGGGTGATTCGTCCGGTCGTGGTCGGCTCGACCGGGCGGTGCCGGATGCGGGCGCCGGTCAACCGGTGACGGTGAGTTCCACGCGGCGGTTCCGCGCCCGGTGGGCCGGGGTGTCGTCGGCCACCTCGGGGCGGGTCTCGCCGAAGCCGGCGACGGTCAGCCGGTCGGCGGCCACGCCTTCTGCCCGCAGCCCGGCGCGCACCGACTCGGCCCGCTGCCGGCTGAGCCGCAGGTTGGCGGCGCGCGAGCCGCGGGAGTCGGTGTGCCCGTCGAGCCGGATGGTGGCGCGCGGGTGGGCTTGCAGCAGCACGGCGATCCGGTGCAGCACTTCGCGGGACTCGGCGGTGAGCCCGGCGTCGTCGGAGCGGAAGGTGAGCGGCGGGAGTCCAGCCAATTGCGACCGCAGATCGGTCGACGGACCTCGGGTCGGGCCGGGTGGCGGAGTACGTGCCGGATCGGGTGGCGGAGTGCGTGCCGGGCCGGGTGGCGGAGTGCGTGCCGGGCCGGGTGGCGGAGTGCGTGCCGGGCCGGGTGGCGGAGTGCGTGCCGGGCCGGGTGGCGGAGTGCGTGCCGGGCCGGGTGGCGGAGTGCGTGCCGGGCCGGGTGGCGAACTCGGAAGGCCGCGGGACCGGTCGGTCGAGGGAGCCCGGGTAGGTGCTGTTGGCGGGGCTCGGGTCGGGTCGGTCGGCGGGGTGGGTGCGGGCCCGGTCGGCACGACCTCGGTGCGGACCGTGCGGACGCCGGTGACGCCGGCGACTATCTCGCGCGCGCGGTCGGCGTCGGCCGGGGAGCCGGCCACCACCACCCCGTCGCGGCCGGTGAAGGAGACCTCGGCGGGCGGCTGACCGGCGGCGATCAGGGCCTGCTCCGAACGACGGGTGAGGTCGTTCTCGATCCGGTGCCGGTTGGGGCCGAGTTGGACGGTGAGCAGCGCGGCCAGGCCGGCGAGGGGAAGCAGGACGGCGAGCTGCCGGCGGGTCCGCCCGGAGAGCCGCGGCCGGCGGCCGGTCCCCGGGGGGATCACCGCGATCATCGGCTCTCCGTGCTCATCGGATGGATTCCGCGTCGGTGCCGGTGGGAGCGTCGGTGGCGGCTTCGCCGCCGGTGGGAGTTCCGGTAGCCGTGGCGTCGGTGCCGGTGGGAGTTCCGGTAGCCGTGGCGGCGTCGGTGCCAGTGGGAGCGTCGGTGGCGGCGTCGGTGCCGGCGGGAGCCGGGCCCGCGAGGGACCGGCCGGGGGCCGGGCGCGGCGAGGGCCGGCGGCGTGGACCGGTTCCGGGTGGTGCGACTTGTCGTGTCCCATTGCTTTCCGGGACCGCGATTCGGACCGGCACCGGCGATTCCGCGGTTCTTTCGAAAATGTGGCGCGGAGGTTTCTCGGCACGCCGCGCGGAGAGCCTGCCGGTGACCAGTCCGAGAAGGAAGGCGAGTGCGATGAGCACCAGCGACTGGCCGACGAACCAGGTCACCACGACCTCCTGAAACGGCCCTGTGATGATCATGGTATCGACTCGTTTTGCGGTTCGCAAAAGGCGCGGTGAGTGCGGATTCGGCTACCCGGAGGGCAGGTATTGTCTCCGCATTTCCGCGGTTACACGCTGCGCAGGACCGAGACGACCTTCCCGAGGATGACCGCCTGGTCGCCGTCGATGTCGGCATAGGCCGGGTTCCGCGGCTCCAGGATCACGTGACCGCCGCGGCGGCGGAACACCTTGACGGTGGCCTCGTCGTCGATCATCGCGGCCACGATGTCGCCGTTGTACGCCTCCGGCTGCTGCTTCACCACGACCAGGTCGCCGTCGCAGATCGCCGCGTCGATCATCGAGTCGCCGCGGACCCGGAGCGCGAACAGCGTGCCCCGGCCGACCAGGTCGCGGGGCAGCGACAGCACCTCGTCGGCGGTCTCCTGCGCCGGGATCGGGGTACCGGCGGCGATCTCGCCGAGCACCGGGACGCCGATCGTGGCGGGTCGCTCGACGGCCCGTTCCCGGGGCAGGAACATCCGGATGTCCACCGGGCGGGTGGCCCGGCCCCGGCGCAGCAGCCCGAGGTCCTCGAGGACGCGCAGGTGGCGGGCCACGGCCGAGGTGGAGGCGAGGCCGACGGCGTCGGCGATCTCCCGGGTCGACGGGGAGTAGCCGTGCCGCTGGGCGTGCTCCCGGATGACGGTGAGGATCCGGCGCTGCCGGTCGGTCAGGATCGAGGTGTCGAAGTCGTCATCCGCAAGCACCCGACGATCTTCCCTGATCGCCCCGGCCGTCCGCGAACTGGCACGCCGTGGCGACGGGGGCCGGCTGGCTGGCGCGCCGTCCCTTCGCGCACGGGCACGCCGTCGCGGCGGTGACCGGCCGGTGAGTGCCGCGGCGGTCGGGCAGCTCCGGGCGTACCCCAGTAAGGGTTTGATCGGAAGCGGTCAGGCGGCGGCAGGATGGGGCTGGGCGAGCAGGGCGTCGATGGCCGCCGGCGGCAGCGGCCGGGCGAACAGGAAGCCCTGCGCCTGGCGGTAACCGAGCTCGAACAGGCGGCGCGCCTGCGCGGCGGTCTCCACCCCCTCGGCCACCGTGCGCAGGCCCATGGTCTCGGCGATCCCGGTCAGCGCGGTGGCGATCGCCTCCTGCTGCGGGGTGCCGCCGAGGCCGTCCACGAACGACTTGTCGACCTTGATGGCGTTCACCGGGCAGGTGCGCAGCAGGCCGAGCGAGGAGTGCCCGGTGCCGAAATCGTCCAGTGCGATGCTGACGCCGAGCTGTGCGAGAGCGGTCACGGTGGCGAGCGCCCGGCCGCCGCCGAAGACCGCCGTCTCGGTGATCTCGACGGTCAGGCGGTGGGCCGGGACCCGGTGCCGGGCGAGTGCCGCCGCGACGATCTCCGGTAGCGCCGGGTCGACGAGCTGGCGGGCGGAGACGTTGACGGCGATCGAGGTGAGCGCGTCCGGGCCGTGCTGCCGCTGCCAGGCGGCGGCCTGGGCGCAGACACTGTCGATGATCCAGGCGCCGAGCTCGACGATCAGGCCGGTGTCCTCGGCGACCGGGATGAAGTCGGCCGGCGAGACGATCTCGCCGTCCGGCCGGGTCCACCGGATCAGCGACTCGACGCCTGTCATCCGGCCGGACGGGAGTTCCACGATCGGCTGGTAGAGCAGGTGGAACTCGCCGGCGAGCAGGGCGCGGCGCAGATCGGCGGCGACGGTGGCGCGCTGGGTGAGCCGGCGCTCCAGCGAGGCGTCGTAGCGGATCACGCGGTGGCCGCCGCTGGCCGCCTCGCGCAGGGCGATCTCGGCCTGGCGGTACAGGTCGGCCTCGCCCTCGGCGACGCCGATCGACAGGTCGACCAGGACGTCGTGGCCGGCCGCGTGCAGCGGCTCGGCGTTCGCGGTGAGCAGCGGACCGGCCTGGCCGGTGCCGGGCAGCAGGACGCCGAACTCGTCACCGCCGAGCCGGGCCACCACCGCGTCGTCGGCGGCGAGCGCGGTGAGTCGCTTGCCGAACGCGATGAGCAGGGCATCCCCGGCGACCGGGCCGAGACTGTCGTTGATCTCGCGGAACTCCTTGAGGTCCAGCAGGACGACGGTGCGCGGGCCCTCGGCGGCGGCGACCGCGGCGGTGAACCAGCGGCGGCTGTACAGGCCGGTGAGCTCGTCGTGCATGGCCTGGCGGGCGACGGTGCGCAGCAGGGTGCCGTTCTCGGCGAGCGCGACCGCCTGCCGGGCGACCACCAGCAGGAGCAGCAGGGCGGTGCCGGTCACCTGGACGGTGCTGAGGTGACCGGTGCTCAGCCGCACCACGGTGAGCAGGGCGCTGGTCAGCACCGTGGCGACCAGCGGGATCGCGGTGCCCCGGCAGTGGGCCGACAGGTCGACGACCTGGTGCGGGCGGGCGCCGGCCACGTGCCGGTGCTGTGCGCGGGCGGCGAGCACCCCGCAGAGACCGACGAACGGCAGCACCGCGGCGCTGCCGTTGAGGTGCGGCCACGGCTTGAACAGCGTCATCAGCACGGTGGAGAGCGGGCCGGCGAGGCCGATCGGGGCCAGCCACCACAGGGCGCCCCGGGATACCGGGCTCTGCCGGGCCGACATGATCTTCACGACGACCACCACGCCGGCCACCGCGATGGCCATCATGGCGATGTTCAGCCACCAGGCCTGAGCGCTGACGCCGAACCGTTCGACGAACCAGTCGACGTACTGGGAGCCGGCGATGCCACCGGTCACCGCCACTACCGCCACGTCGAGGAGTGTGGTGGTCAGCCGTCGCCAGCTGCGGGCGCCGCCGGGCAACCGGAGCAGGGCGGTGACGGCGAGCGTGGCGCCGGCCACGTAGAGCAGCAGGGTGCGGGCACCGAGCGGCGGCAGACCGGTGCTCGGCATGGTCAGCACGTCGACGGTCTGGCTGATCGCCGCGACGAGGACCGCGCCCATGGCGACGGCCAGGCGGCGCCAGAAGGCGCGCAGCGCGCCCTCGGCGCCGGCCGCCGCGGCGCGGAACCCGGCGACTGTCGCGACCAGCCCGACGAGGGCCGGCACCCAGACCAGCCACACCGGTACCCGCACCACGGTGCCGAACAGAATCAGCAGCACCTCCGCCACCGCCATGCACAGGGCGATCGGGGTGTACCAGGCTCGCCAACGGGCCGCCGTCACACTCGCCTCCCTCGTCAGTGCATGCCACCGCACGTCGTGAGATCGGCGCGGGCACTGGCGAGTTGAGGTTCTGGCGCCGGTTTCGCATCACACCCGGCGGCTCGCCGGGCGGCCGGCACTCCGGTGGCGGCCCCCGGCACGGCGTGGGAGCGTTCCCCTGAGCGGCGAACCGGGCGACCGGATCATCCGATCGACTGCCGTCGATCGGCCCATTGACGCCGACTCATCGGCCTGCCTACGGTCCGACAAGCACTCGTGTAGGGACCGGTTCCGCGTCGGGCCGGTCGGCCCGGCCCCCGCTTTCCGGACGGCCGCCGGGCCCAGCAACCCGGGATCCGTCCGCCATGCGCATGGCGACGTGGCGGCTTGCCGAGGGGGAACGAGGCAAACCCATGACGAAAACCTTTTTCGTACGCTGGAGCACCATCCTGTCAGCGCTGCTCGTCGTCGGGCTGGTCGCCGCACCGGCGTCCCGGGCCGGCGGGAAGCCGACAGTCACCAAGGAGGCGTTCGGCAGCGTCGACGGCCGGGCCGTGGAGCGTTACACGCTGACCAACGGCCGGCTGCGCGTCAAGATCCTGACCTACGGCGGCATCCTGCAGAGCGTCGAGACCCCCGACCGCCACGGCCACGTCACCAACGTGACGCTCGGCTTCAAGGACCTCGCGGGGTACGTCGACAGCAAGAACGCCCCGTACTTCGGCGCCCTGATCGGCAGGTACGGCAACCGGATCGCCAACGGCCGGTTCACCCTGGACGGCGTCACCCATCAGCTGGCCGTCAACAACGCGCCCAACCACCTGCACGGCGGCAACGTCGGCTTCGACAAGCGGGTCTGGAGCGCCACCCCGGTCACCGGGCCGGACAGCGCCGGCCTGCGACTGACCTACGTCAGCCCGGACGGCGAGGAGAACTACCCCGGGACGCTGCGCACCACCGTCACCTACACGGTCACCGCCGAGCAGGGCATCCGGATCGACTATCGGGCCACCACCGACAAGCCGACCATCGTGAACCTGACCAACCACGCGTACTGGAACCTGGGCGGCGAGGGGACCGGCACGATCGAGGACCACCGGCTGCGGATCAACGCCGGCCGGTACACGCCGGTGGACAGCACGCTGATCCCGACCGGCGCGATCGACCGGGTGGCCGGCACGCCGATGGACTTCACCCGGGACACCGCTGTCGGGGCGCGCAACCGGGACGGGTTCCAGCAGCTGGTGTTCGGCCGGGGCTACGACCACAACTGGGTGCTCGACCGGCGCGACGACACGTACCGCAGGCTGGAGTTCGCTGCCCGGGCCACCGATCCGGCGAGCGGGCGGCGGATCAGCGTCTACACCACCGAGCCGGGGCTGCAGTTCTACGCCGGGAACTTCCTGGACGGCACGCTGTACGGCACGAGCGGCCACGCGTACCGGCAGGGCGACGGCTTCGCCCTGGAGACCCAGCACTTCCCGGACTCGCCGAACCACCCGAACTTCCCGTCCACGGTGCTGCGGCCGGGTCAGGTCTACCAGTCCACCACGATCTACCGATTCGGCGTGGAGGCCTAGATGTCCAGAATTCCACCCCGGGTCGAGGAGGCGGTCGCCACCCTCGACCTGAGCCCGGTCACCCGGCGCCGCCTGCTCTCCGGGACCGGCCTGGCCAGCGCGTCGCTGGCGGCCGGCGCCCTGCTGAGCGCCTGCGGCGGCGACGACAAGAAGTCCTCGGCCGCCGGGACGGCGGGCAACTTCCCGTCCACCCCGAAATGGAAGTTCACCTTCGTCAACCACGTGACGACCAACCCGTTCTTCACACCGACCCAGTACGGCATGGCGGACGCCGCCACCCTGCTCGGCATCGAGAAGCCGCAGTGGACCGGCTCGCAGAACTCGATAGTCGCCGAGATGGTGAACGCGACGAACACCGCGATCAGCGCCAAGGTGGACGGGATCGCCGTCGCGGTGGTCGACAAGAACGCCTTCCGGGCCCCGGTCGCGCAGGCGCTCGACGCCGGCATCCCGGTGGTCTCCTACAACGCGGACGGCGCCCGCGGCGACACCGGCACCGCCCGGCTCGCCTACGTCGGGCAGGGGCTGTACGAGTCCGGTTACGCGCTCGGCCAGCGCGCGCTGCGGCAGGTCGAGTCCGGTGAGGTGGCCGGCTTCATCGCCACCCCCGGCGCGCTCAACATCCAGCCGCGCATCGACGGGGCGCAGCAGGCGTTCAAGGACTCCGGCAAGCCGATCTCCTTCACCGCGGTGGCCACGAACGCCGACGTGACCAAGGGGTTGTCGATCATCGACGCGTACGCCCAGGGGCACCAGAACCTGGCCGGCATGCTCGCCGTGGACGCCGGCTCGACCTCCTCGGTCGGGCAGGTCGTCAAGAAGTACGACATGCGCTCCAAGGCGCTCAAGGTGGCCGGCGGCTTCGACCTGATCCCGGAGACGCTCACCGGCATCCAGGCGGGCAGCCTCGACTACACCATCGACCAGCAGCCGTACCTGCAGGGTTTCCTGCCGGTGCTGTACCTGTACCTCTACAAGATCGCCGGCGGGTTGCTGTATCCGAGTGACACGAACACCGGGCTGCTCTTCGTCACCAAGGACAACGTCGGCCCGTACCAGAGCACCAAGACCCGGTACCAGGGCTCCACCTCGGACCAGGCTCTCGTGCCGCGCAGCGGGCCGATCCCGCATGGGTGAGCCGACCACCGTGCCGCTCGACGCCGGCGAGGCACCACCCCGCCGGCGTCCGAGCCCCGGCCGCCGGGCCGTCGACGGGTTCCTGCGGCGCCGGGAGGCGAGTGTGCTGCTCGTCGCGATCGGCCTGATGGCCTATTTCCGGGCGGCCAGCGACGTCTTCCTCACCCGCGACAACCTGGTGAACATCGCCCAGGCCACCGCGCCGGTCGCCATCGTCGCCGTCGGTATCGTGCTGCTGCTGGTCAGCGGCGAGATCGATCTGTCGGTCGGGATCGTGGCGGCGCTCGCCCCGTTCCTGTTCCACTTCGCCATCGACTTTTACGGCCAGCCGGTAGTGGTCGGGCTGCTCGTGGCGCTGCTCATCGCGGCCGGCGTCGGGCTGGTCAACGGGCTGATCGTCACCCAGCTGAAGGTGCCGTCGTTCGTCACCACGCTGGGCACGTTCTTCGCCGTCCAGGGCATCCTGCTGATCACCTCGCACGCCTATCCGGTGGCCATCCCGGAGGCGGCGCGGGGCAGGTTCCAGAGCTGGCTCGGCGCCGGGCCGTGGGCCAGCATCACCTGGGCGCTGGTCCTCGTCGCGATCTTCCACGTGGTCCTCACCCGCACCCGGTGGGGCCTGCACACCATCTCGGTCGGCGGCAATCCGGTGGGCGCGACCGAGGCCGGCATCCGGGCCTCCCGGATCAAGATCGGAAACTTCATGATCACCAGTACGCTCGGCGGCCTGGCCGGCATCCTGGAGGCCTTCCGGATCAACACCATCGACCCGAACATCGGCGGCGGCACCACGCTGACCTTCTACGCCATCTCGGCGGCGGTGATCGGCGGCACCGCCCTGGCCGGCGGCTCCGGCACCGTCGTCGGCGCGTTCTTCGGCGCCCTGGTCCTGGCCGAGCTGCAGAACGGCTTCAACCTGATCGGATACAGCGCCAACACCATCTTCCTCATCCTGGGGCTGGCCATCCTCGCCTCGATGATCGCCAACCAGTACCTGTCCCGGCTGCGCCGAGCGGGCCGGACATGACGACGACATCGGACGCGCTGCAGGTGGTCGGCGTGGCCAAGCGGTTCGGCGCGCTCACCGCGCTGCGGGACGTCAACCTGCGGGTCGGCAAGGGCGAGGTGCTCGGGCTGATCGGCGACAACGGCGCCGGCAAGTCCACCCTCATGAAGATCATCTGCGGTTATCACCGGCCGGACGCCGGGCGCATCGTGGTCGACGGCACGGAGGTCGCGCTGCGCAGCGTCGACCACGCCCGCTCGCTCGGCATCGACACCGTCTACCAGGATCTCGCCCTGATCAACGAGCTGTCGGTCTACCACAACATGTTCCTCAACCGGGAGCTGGTGCGCTGGCCGCTGCTGAACAACCGGGCGATGCGCCGGCGCGCCGAGGAGCACCTGCGCGACATGGGGGTGGACCTGCCGGACGTCACCGTCGAGGTGGCCAAGCTCTCCGGGGGCCAGCGGCAGGCCATCGCGGTGGCCCGCTCGGTCTACTCGGACGCCCGGATCCTGCTGCTGGACGAGCCGCTGGCGGCGATGGGCGCGAAGGAGGGTGCCCTGATCCTCGACCTGATCCGCGACCTCAAGCAGCGCGGCGACGTCTCGGTGATCATCATCGCGCACAACTACGCGCAGGTGCTGGACGTGTGCGACCGGGTGAACCTGCTGCAGCACGGGCGGATCACCTTCGACAAGCGCGCCGCGGACACCTCGCTGGCGGAGCTGACCGAGCTGGTGGTCGCCGCATACCGCTCGTCGCGGCGGCGTCCTACTTGAGGGCGACCCCGCCGTACATGTAGACGTCGGCGTCGTCGACGGTGCGGTCCTCGGCGACCGGCCGCCAGTGGTGCACCGGAACCACGCCGGGCTCGATCAGCTCGAAACCGGCGAACAACGCCTCCACCATGGCCCGGGTCCGGGCCACCACCGGCACGCCGTTCTGGTTGTAGGTGCGCACCGTGCCGACGCCGGCCGGATCGTTCTCCACCGTCACCGCGGAGATCGCGAGGGCGCTGCCGGCCGGCAGCGGCGCCATCAGGCGGGTGATGATGTCCCGGGCCAGCTCGTCGTCGATCACGTGCTGCAGCACCGCGATCAGGCTGACCGCGACCGGCCTGCTCAGGTCGAAGCCCTCGGTGACGGCGTCCGCCCGCAGGATCGAGTCCGGCTCCCGCAGGTCGGCGTCGAGGTAGGCGACAGTCCCGGTGCCGACCGGCGTGAGCAGCGCCCGGGCGTGCGCGAGCACCAGCGGGTCGTTGTCCACGTAGACCACAGCGGCCTCCGGCGCGACACCCTGCACCACCTCGTGCAGGTTCGGCCGGGTCGGCAGGCCGGTGCCCACGTCGAGGAACTGCCGGATGCCGCGCTCGGCGAGGTGCCGCACCGCCTTGACCATGAACCGCCGGTTCGCGTTCATCGAGACCGCCAGTCTCGGGGTGTGCTGCAGCATCTCCTCGGCGGCCCGCCGGTCCGCCTCGAAGTTGTCCTTACCGCCCAGCAGGTAGTCGTAGATCCGGGCCGAGTGCGGGCGGTCCGTCTGCAGGTCACGCGGTGGCATGCGAGCTCCTAGAAACGTTCGGCGGGGCTTCAACGTGACACATCGGGCATCGGTTTGACCACCCCGCCGGCCGAATCGGTGCCGAGACGTACGCCCTGCGGGCCGGCCGGGACGCCGCCGGATCCGGTCGCAGTGCGGCGTGAGCGCCGTCCCGGCCTGCCTTTCCTCGATCGAAGCGGACTGGATCCGGCGAGGGGCAGTAGCCGGCGAGTGACCAGTCCGACTGACAACCGCCGGTTCCGGCCGAGCATTGTGTGCTAAGTTGGCCGAGTTGCAGTTTTGATTTCCGTAGACGTTTTTGGGCGCCTGGTGGGGTTATCTGAAACCCCGCAGGCGCTTTTCGTTTTTCGTGTCGTTTCGACGCGGGTGATCAACGCGGCGGCGTAAGGGTCCGCACCGTGCGGTCTCCACAAGCCTGCGAAGGAGCAGACATGACTACAGGTACCGTGAAGTGGTTCAACGCCGACAAGGGCTTCGGCTTCATCAGCCCGGACGACGGCGGCGCGGACGTCTTCGCTCACTTCTCGGCCATCTCGGCGAGCGGCTTCCGCAGCCTCGACGAGAACCAGAAGGTGGAGTTCGACATCACCCAGGGCCAGAAGGGCCCGCAGGCGGAGAACATCCGCCCGCTCTGATCCACAGCTTCGCACCGAACGGCGGCCCGACTGGTTCAGCGGGCCGCCGTTCGGCGTTTCCGGTGCCCGCCACGGCCGCGATGCGTACCCCCGGGCGCCGCGGATTCAGCTGCCCAGGTGCCGAGTGATCACAGCGGTAGCGGCGGCCAGCAGGGAGATGCCCTTGTCGGCGGCGTCGAGCCGAAGGTCGAGGTAGGCGTTGCTCGTGCCGCGGCCGGCCCGGGTGGCGACCAACTCGACAGCCAGCTGGATGGTGGCCCGTACCGACAGGGCCTCCGCGAACCCGGTCACCAGTTCGTGGCCGCCGTCATCGAGCGGCGCCAGATCGTCGATCTCGCTGGGCAACGGCAGATCCGGATCGTAGGCGGCGCAGATCCCCGCGGTCAGCGGCGCCATGGCAGCCGGATCGCGTCCGCACAGATCCAACGTGGCTCGCATGGTGCCGCTGCCGGTGAACAACGGCACCGACACGATCCCCATACCCATACCGGTCGCGGTTTCCCGGAAGCGTGGCCAGGCCAGCAGAACGGCCCTGTCCGGATCGCCCTGGCCGATCGCCACGTGACCCGGCGGTGAGACTCCGCCGCCGAGGGCCGCGACCGAGGCGTCCCCGACGGCTGCCGCGAAGTCTCGGCGGACGGCGACGGTGCTGGGCTCGTCCTCGGACCGCGAAGACACCGCCGCGTAGTCGATCGTGGTGATCCGGGTGGCCGCCAACTGGGCGACCATGCGCAGATCTTCGGTGATGCCGGGCACGTCGTCGGGGGTCTGCGCGAGCACGACGAGCGCGTCGGCCAGCGTCGGCCGTGTGCTGGTAGGAGCCTGCGTTGATGGCGGTGTCATCTCCCGCTCCTTCCAGGTGGGGTGCGTAGCGACAGTGCACTACCGGTACCCGAAGAGCCGCCTTTCAACCGATTCAGGTGATTGCCGACCTTGTTCATCCTCAGTACGGACGGATGCACGCACGCGGCGGCGGTATCCGCCAGCGGGCGGATCGGCCGGAGGACCGTGGTCGTCGCCGCGGCGCGGGACGCGCGTGGCGGACCCCGACCACGAGATCGGAGTCCGCGTCGTGCACGCACGGGGCGTGGCTGGTGCGTCTGGGGACCGGGCAGTTTCGTACCGGGAAAGGGTTTTCGGGGTCAGGCCTTGGCGAACTTCTGGGCGGCGGAGCCGTTGCAGTCCCAGATCTGCAGGCGGGCGCCGTTGGCGGTGCTGCCCGAGGGTGAGTCGACGCAGCGCCCGGACTGCGGGTTGCTGATCGTGCCGTTGGCGTTGACCACCCAGGTCTGCGCGGCGTTGCCGGTGCAGTCGTGCAGCTGGAGCAGGGTGCCGTTGGCGGTGCCGCCGCCCGCGATGTCCAGGCACCTGCCCAGCGTGGTCAGCGACTGGCCGGTCCACGCCCAGTGCTGGTCCCGGGCGGTGAGCTGGCAGTCCCAGAGCTGCACGGCGGCGCCGTCGCCACCGGTGTCGTCCCCGGCGACGTCGACGCACTTGCCGCCGGGGCCGGTGAGGTTGGTGGCGCCGTTGTTGTAGGCGAACTTCTGCGCGGCGGAGCCGTTGCAGTCCCAGATCTGCAGCCGGGTGCCGTTGGCGGTGGCCCCGGACGGCGCGTCGACGCACCGGCCGGACTGCGGGTTGCGCAGCGAGCCGTCGGCCTGGGTGACGAACTGCTGGCCGCCGACGCCGTTGCAGTCCCAGAGTTCCAGCTTGGCGCCGTTGGCGGTGCCGTTGCCGGTGACGTCCAGGCAGCGGCCCAGCGTCTGCAGGGTGCCGTTCCGCAGCGTCCAGTGCTGGTCCTTGGCGCCCGACTGGCAGTCCCACAGCTGGACCGCGGCGCCGTTGCCACCGGTGTCGTCGCCGGCGACGTCGACGCACTTGCCGCCCGGTCCGGCGACGGTGTAGCCGGTGGTCGAACCGCCGCCACCGCCGCCGCCGCCCACGAACGGCGACAGGGTGACCCCGGCGGAGCTGGGGTTGTTCGAGTAGACCAGGGACTCCTGGTTCTGCACGTCGTCGAAGGCGAACGCGTACGCCTTCCCGTCGGCCATGTTCGCGTGGATGATCCGCGCGTACTGGTTGGTGGGGTTGCTCTTGTAGAAGTCGGCCGCCGACCCGCCCGGCTGGGTGTCGATGGTGCCCAGGGTGCCCCGGTTCAGCGCCGCGCACAGGGTACGCGCGATCGGGCCGACGACCAGGTCGTTCGGCGCGGCCAGGTGGCCGTCGCAGCCCCAGACGTCGGCGCTCGGCGGCTTGGCGAACGACGCGACCTGGGCACCGGAGCTGTTGGTGAACGTCATGGTGGTGCCGGACGTCCGGCCGAAGTACTTGGTGTTGGGCTGGTCGCCGAACGGCACCACGGTGAGCGTCCTGCTCGTGTAGGCGTTCCACGCCGCGGTGATGTACGAGTCGAGGTACGTGCTGCTGAACAGCCCCGCGCCGGCGGCCTTGCCCGGCGACAGCACCCGCAGCACGGTGCCGTCCGAGCGGGTGACCACGGTGTTCGCCCAGCCGGACTGCGCCCGGATCTGGTCGATGACGTTCTGCCGGCCGTTGGCCACCACCGCGCCGGTGCTCTTGGTGCCGTCGCTGCCGGCGACCGTCACCACGTGCGGGATGGCGAACATGTCCACCTGCGAGCTGTTCAGCCACAGGCCGGAGTCGTTGTAGGTGAACTCGCTCCAGTCGAACAGGATGTCGTGGTTGGGGTCGCCCGACGCCCACGGCGCCGGCTGGACCAGGCCGTCCGGGGTGAGGAAGAACTTCAGCTTCTGGCCGAGGGACATGTAGAGCCGGCCGGAGAAGTTGCGCGGCAGCTGCACGGTGGTGCTGCCGCCGTTGCCTGGGCCGCCGATCGCTACGTCCGGGGCGGGTGACGGTGGCAGCGAGCCGGCCGGCCAGGCGGTGAAGGCGCCGCCGGCGGTGACGTAGCCGAGCCGGCCGGTGGTGAGGTTGACACCGATGACGTACAGGTAGGACGCGTCGCCGCGCCCGGTGCTGTTGGTGACGGTGAACGGCAACAGGGTGGGTCCGACCGCCTGAGCGGCCGGCGCGGCGGCGGCCACGCCGATGGGTATCGCCGTCACGAGAGCGGTCAGGGCGCTCAACAGCCTGGTTCGTGTGGACATGGGGACTCCCAGGTGGACTGGTGGGGGATGCGCCTCGACCGTCGGGTAGCGGCCTGAGAGAGCGCTCTCAGATAATGTCCTTTACAATTGTTAACTGTCAATGGCCGTTCACCCGTCGCGGATGACGGTCCGGTCCGGCCGGCGGATTAGCGTGACCACCATGGATGCCGCCGCGGTGGCCTCGGTCGCGCTGATCGTGTTCGGCTGGGGACTGTGTTCCGCGCGGCTCGGCCGGGCGGACCTCAGCGCGCCGATCGTCTTCGTCGCGGCCGGTCTGCTGCTCGCCGAGGGCCTGCACGTCGTCGAGGTCGACGTGCCGCCGGAGGCGGTCAAGCTGCTGGCCGAGATCACCCTGGTCTGGGTGCTCTTCGCGGACGCCTCCCGGGTCGGGCTCCGCGAGCTCCGGGCCGACCTGGGGCTGTATGCCCGCCTGCTCGGGGTCGGTCTGCCGCTCACCATGGTGGCCGGGACGCTGCTGGCGGTCTGGCTCTTCGACGGCCTCGGGTTCTGGCCGGCGCTGCTGGTCGGCGCCGCGCTGGCACCCACCGACGCGGCGCTGGGCGCCTCGGTGATGACCGACCCCCGGGTGCCGGACCGGGTCCGCCGGCTGCTGAACGTGGAGAGCGGGCTCAACGACGGCATCGCGACGCCGGTGGTGATGGTCGCGATCGCCGCCGAGGGCATCCAGCACCACGGCGTGAGCGCCGCGCTCGCCGCCCTGGGCATCGGCCTGGTGGCCGGGATCGTCGCCGGCGCCGTGGGCGGGAGCGCGCTGCGGATCGCCCGGCGCCGCGGCTGGGCGTCCGAGGACTTCGCCGGGCCGGCGGTGCTCGCGCTGACCCTGGTCGCCTATGCGGGGACGCTCTGGCTGTCCGGGAACGGGTTCGTCGCCGCGTTCGTGGCCGGGCTGGCGTACGGGCACGTCGCCCGGCGCGGCGGGGAGCGGGAGATCTACTACGTCGAGCAGACCGCCGGGCTGATGTCGCTGCTGACCTGGCTGGTCTTCGGCGCGGTAGCGGTACCGACAGTGCTGGCCGGCGCCGACTGGCGCTGCCTGGTCTACGCGGTGCTGAGCCTCACCGTCGTCCGGATGGTGCCGGTGGCGCTCGCCCTGATCGGCACCCGGCTGCCCGCGCTCACCGTGGCGTTCCTCGGCTGGTTCGGGCCGCGCGGGCTGGCCTCGGTGATCTTCGCGGTGATCGCGCTGGAGGAACTACCCGGCGAGCCCGGCCGGGCGGTCACTGTCATCGGGGTGACCGTGCTGCTCAGCGTCCTGGCGCACGGCCTCAGCGCGAAGCCGCTGGCCGGCCGGTATGCGGCGCGGGTGGACGGCGTCGCCCACCCGGGCCCGGCCCGGCCGTGGGCCGCACACCTGCCGGTGCGCGGCCTGCTGCCGCACCGCGCCGACCGGAACCCGGTCTAGAGAGCGACGAACTGGAGTCCGCGTGCCTTGAGGGCCGGGAGGACGACCCGGAGAGCCTGGTAGGTCTGCGACCGGTCGCCGCCGCCGTCGTGGCAGAGCAGGATCTGACCCGGGTGGGCGGCCAGCATGCGGTTCTCGATCTTGGGGACGCCCGGCCGGCTCCAGTCGCGCGGGTCGTTGCTCCAGTCCAGGGGCAGCAGCCCGGCCTGCGCGATGGTGTGCAGCAACTTCGGGGACCAGTCGCCGCCCGGTGAGCGGAACAGCTTGGGGACGTACCCCGTCGTTTTGTTGATCTTCGCTTGGGCCCGGTGGATCTCTTTCTGTACGAGCGCCGCCGGCTTGGTGCCGAGCTTGGTGGGATGGCTCCACGTGTGGTTGGCGAGCTGATGCCCGGCCCCGGTGACCTGCTGGGCGACCGTCTCGTGGCCGAGCACCTGATTGCCGATCATGCAGAACAGCGCGGGAACCTGGTACTTGTCCAGCAGTTGCAGGATCTTCGGCGTCCAGACCGGGTGCGGGCCGTCGTCGATGGTCAGCGCGATCGCGTCGCTGGGGAAGGCGGGGAGGCCGGCGGCCTTGGCGTACTCGGCCAGCGTGGAGATCGGCTTGTGCAGGGTGGCCACCGGGGGAGTGGTGACGGCGGTGCTCTCCGGTTCCCGGGACCTGACCACCGTGGACCGGCTCGGGATCGGTGTGGCGGCGCCCTTTCCGGCGTCGTTCGCCGACCGGGAGTGGGTGGCGACGGCGGCTACCGCGAGGGCCGTGCCGGCCGCTCCGGAGAGGCCGAGAAGCAGTCGCCGCCGGGTCAGGAAGCCGCCGGCGGGCGCCTCGGTCCGAGGTGGTGGTGCGTACTGCTGAGGTACCACCACCATGGTGGCCTCGGCCGGCGTCCTCTGGGCGGGCAGCGCCACTGTCATCTCGTCGGCGGCCGGCGCGGCGGCCGGCTTTTCGGCGGCCAGTGCGACGGTCAGGTCGGCGGCGGTCAGCGTGATGGTCTGCTCGTCATCCGGCGCCTTCGCGGCCGTCATCGCCACCGTCGCTTCTTCGGCGTCGGTGGCGGCCATCGTGACGGTTGCCTCTTCGGCGTCGGTGGTGGGCATGGCCACTGTCGCCTCTTCGGCGTCGGCCGCGGGCATCGTGACGGTCGCTTCTCCGGCGTCGGTGGCGGCCATCGTGACGGTTGCCTCTTCGGCGTCGGTGGCGGGCATGGCCACTGTCGCCTCTTCGGCGTCGGCCGCCGGCATCGCGACCGTCGCCTCTTCTGCCTCGTCCGGCGCGGTGTCGCCCGGTGGTGTCACCCTGGGCTCGTCGGACATCAGGTACCTCCGCATTGCCCGTCGTGGAATTGATCAGCTTTCCAGCGCGCGACGCTAGCATCCCCCGTCAATTTAGGCCGACTTGGTTGACATCGGTCGATTAATCCACCGAGCCGGGCGGTCGGGGTGCCGGAATGCCCTCTCCGCGCGAACTCCTGCCGCGATCGGCACCGGCCGCCTCGGGGGTCTCCTCCCGCGCCGTCGCCGACCGGCCCGGCGTCGCCTGAGACACGGGGCTCCACAGAGGACCGGCAACCGCTAGCGTCTAGGCATGCAGAGACACTGCTCTATGCCTTGGGAGGTCAGATGACCATACGCAGGCGGACAACAGCCGCTGCCGGCGCGCTGATCACGATAGCGGCTCTCGCGGTGGGCGCACCGGCGGCCGCCGCCACCGCGGCGCCGGGGGGCGTCACCCATGAGGAGAACCCTCGCGTACCGGAGGGTGCGGTGTGGACGGAGGCCTACTTCCCGTCCGCCGACCACAGCGGCGTCCAGCTCCACGCCGACGTCCTGCGGCCGGCGAACCTGCCGGCCGGTGCCCGGACGCCGGTGATCCTCTCGGTCGGGCCGTACTTCGCGCACGCGGGTCAGACCGGTCCCGAGGGGTACACCCGGACCGGCCCGTCCAGCCGGTTCGCGGACTTCACCAGTGGCACCGACCTGTTCGACCGCGGCTACACCTACGTGATGGTCGACCTGCGCGGCTTCGGCGGCAGCACCGGCTGCCTCGACTGGGTCGGCCCGGGCGAGCAGGCCGACGTCAAGGCCGCCGTCCAGTGGGCGGCCGGCCAGCCCTGGTCGACCGGCCGGGTCGGCATGTACGGCAAGTCGTACGACGCGGTGACCGGCCTGGTCGGCAACAACCTGCGCCTGCGGCAGCTGAAGGCGGTGGTGGCCCAGGAACCGGTCTGGGACATGTACAACTACCTGTTCAGCAACGGGGTGCCGCGGCCCAACGTGACCGCCACCCCGAACGCGTACAACAGCATCGCCACGATGGCGCCGCTGCCCGACGACACCGACCGCTACCGGGCCAACGCGGCCTACGAGGCGGCCCACCCCGAGTGCCTGTCGGACAACCTCACGAACAACGACAACCCCGACGCCGGCTCGCCGTACTGGCGGGCCCGCGACCTCGCGGCCAGGGCGAAGGGCAGCAGCACCCCGCTGTTCGTGACGCAGGGCTTCATCGAGAACAACACCAAGCCGGAGGACATGGACGAGTACCTCGCCAACCACCACGGCTTCGAACGCGGCTGGCTGGGGCAGTGGGAGCACGTGCGCGGCAACGACCGGAACAGCGCGGGACAGCTGCTCCAGGGCCGCGCCGGCTTCTTCGACGAGGTCATGCGCCTCTACGACTACTACCTCAAGGGCATCAAGCCGACGGTCCGCGATCCCCGCTTCGCCATCGAGGACAGCACCGGTGTGTGGCGTGCCCAGGCGACCTGGCCGACGCCGTCGTCGTTCACCACGGCCCGGCTGACCGACGGGCGGTACCTGGACGCCGACGTCGCCGCGCTGGCCGCACCGGCCGACGCCGGCCGGCAGTGGGACATGGAGCACGCCACCGATCCCGCTCCGCCCGCCGGTCTGCGGCTCGCCCCGGAGGCCGCCGACGCGTACAGCTACTTCAGCTGGTCCACGCCGACCACCTCCCGGCTGCGGATCACCGCCACCCCGCGGATCTCGCTGAACGCGAGCGCGGCGGGCAACGTCATGGTGCGGCTGTGGGACGTCGCCCCGGACGGGACCGGAGTGAGATTCGACGAGAACGTGGCGCTCATCGAACGGGCCGGCCGGGTCACGTTCGACCTCAAGTCCACCGACTGGACCTTCGAGGTGGGCCACCAGCTCGGTGTCCAGATCGGGACGATCAGCAGCGGCTGGCTGGACACGCCGAGCGGCAACACCATCGACGTGACCCGGGCCCGGCTGAGCCTGGCGTTGCAGGACCCGCGGTTCGACGTGCCGACCCAGGGTGACCGGTCGCCGTTCCTGGACACCTATCTGAGGCAGTACACCCGGCCGCTCGGCGACGTCGGGGCGGGGACGTTCCCGCTGGCGCTGCGCGGGCGGGGCTGACGGCGTACGAAAGCTGTCGTCCGCCTCCGGTCCCGAAGCGGACCGGGGGCGGACGACGGTCCTGCCGCGGTCTCTAGGCTGGGGGGATGAAGGTGCTGTCCATCCAGTCGGCGGTCGCGCACGGTCATGTCGGCAACTCCGCCGCCGTGTTCCCGCTGCAGCGCATCGGTGTCGACGTCGTGCCGGTGTACACGGTGAACTTCTCCAACCACACGGGCTACGGCGCTTGGCGCGGACCGCTCATCCCGCCGGCGGACGTCGCCGAGATCCTCCTCGGTGTGCAGGAGCGCGGCGTGTTCCCGCAGATCGACGCCGTGCTGTCCGGGTATCAGGGCGGGGTGGGCATCGGTGACGTCATCATCGACGCGGTGCGCCGGGTGAAGGAGGCGAACCCGGCGGCGCTCTACGCGTGCGACCCGGTGATGGGCAACGCCAAGTCGGGGTGTTTCGTCGCGCCGGAGATTCCGGAGCTGCTGCGGGACAGGGTCGTGCCGGTGGCCGACATCATCACGCCGAACCAGTTCGAGCTGGGCTTCCTGACCGGGACCGAACCGGCGAGCATCGAGTCGACCCTGGCCTCGGTCGACCTCGCCCGCGCGATGGGCCCCTCGGTGGTGCTGGTCACCAGCGTGGAGCGGCCGGACCGGGACGCTGGCGTGATCGAGATGCTGGCCGTGGACGACGCCGGGGCCTGGCTGGTCAGCACGCCGCATCTGCCGTTCAAGGCGAACGGGTCGGGGGACGTGACGGCGGCACTGTTCACCGCGCACTACGTCGAGACCCGGGACGCGGCGGTGGCGCTGGAGCGGACCGCGTCCAGCGTGTTCGATCTGATCGAGATGACCTATCGGTCGGGGGAGCGGGAGTTGCGGCTGGTGGCGGCGCAGGAGTTCTACGCCGCGCCGCGGATGCAATTCAGTGCCGAGCGGGTGCGCTGAGCCACTACCTCTGCGGCCGGCTTCGCGGGCTCGTCGCTGATCGGCCGGCCAGGGCGCCGATCAGCAGCGCCAGCCCGATGAGGCCGGTCCAGAGCGGCACGCCGGAGATCCGCGCGGCGTCGTACTGCGGATCGGTCCGCGCGAGGCTGGAGGCCTGGTCGCCGATGGCATAACCGTCGAGGGTGACCGGCCCGGTCGCGCCGGCGATGTCGTCGCCGTCGACCGAGATCTTGCCGGTCCGCTGCTTTCCGCCCACCGCCCAGGTGGCGCCGGCGCAGGTGGCCCTGCTGCCGCCGACACCCCGGCGGCCCTTGGTGAACTCACACTTGCCGGGCTCCGCGACGGTGGCGGTGACCTTGTCCCCGTAGAAGCCGCGGTAGTTGTCGCCGTCGAACAGCCGGGTCAGCAGACCGCCGAGAGCCAGCACCAGGACGATGCCGCCGAGCGCGGCCAGCAGCCGCCAGCCCGGCTTGCCGCCGGTCATCGCGGCGTAGACGAAAGCGCCGACACCCAGCGACACCAGGATGGGCGCGAGGATGCTGATCCGGTACGGGCAGCAGAGGAAGATGACGCCCAGCGGCACCGCGGCGACGGCCACCCAGAAGGTGACAGGTGTCGGGCCGTTGCCCAGTCCGGCCTCGGTCGTACCGTCCTGCGCCATGACGTCCCTCCCGGCAGCGATCGCGTACGCATCGAAGATCGTAATCGACGCTCGCCATCGGTCGGGGCGGTGCTCCGGGCGGCCGGTCGCCCCGGGGTCAGGCCACCGGCACCTTCACCGCGCCGCTGAGGATGCGGTAACGGGCCTTCTCCATGCCGGCCTGGTACGGGCCCAGCTGCTTGTTCGAGGTGGCATAGCCGACGCCGTCCACCTTCAGGTCGTAACGCTTCCGGCCGCCGGCCCGGTCGCCCTTGACGAATGCCTGGATCTCCTGGAAGACGCCGTTGTCGACGCGTTTGAGCATCGAGGTGAGGATGCGGGACCGCACCGACTCGTCAGCTGTGGCGTACTGGTCGGAGTCGACACCGATGGCCCAGGCCTTCCGGCCGGCCGCTACCGCCTCGAAGACGCCGGTGCCGGAACCGCCGGCCGCCGCGTAGACGACGTCGGCGCCGCCGGAGATCAGGCGGGCCGCGGCGGACTTGCCCTTGGCCGGCGCGCTGAACCCACCGAAGTCGGGTGGCTTGGTCAGGTAGCGCACGTCCACCCGGATGCCCCGGTCGACGCTGTGCACCCCGGCGGTGTATCCGGCCGCGAACTTGTGGATCAGGGGGACGTCGACGCCGCCGACGAAGCCCACCCGGTCGGTGCGGGTGGCCAGCGCGGCCGCCACCCCGACCAGGTAGGAGCCCTGCTCCTCGGAGAAGAGCAGCGACACCACGTTGTCGGCGGTCACCGAGTCGTCGTCGATGATCGCGAAGAGGGTGTCCGGGAACTCCTTGGCGACGGTACCGATCGCGGTGGCGTACAGGAAGCCGACGGCGATGACCGGGTTGCTGCCGCCGGCGGCGAGCCCGCGAAGCGCCTCGGCCCGGGCCTCGTCGGTCTCCGCCTGCGTCTTCGACTCCGACGCCTCGACCAGCAGCTCCTGCTTGGCCCGGTCGATGCCGGCGGCGGCCGCGTCGTTGAAGCTCTTGTCGCCGCGACCCGCGCTGTCGTAGGCGATGCCGACGTGCACCGTCTCGCGGCCCAGACCGGAGGAGTCGGTCGGCGAGACCGGCACCATCGCGGCCGAACACGCGGTCAGCAGTACCGTGAGGGCCGCGGCGAGCGCGCCGGCGCCGAAGCGTTTGATCATCGTCTCGTCCTCAGTACCGGAATTGCGCGACCGCGTCGCGCAACTGGGTCGACATGCGGCTCAGTTCGGCGGCCGCCTGCCGGGAGCGCGCCACCTCGGCCGAGGTGGCGGCGGACGCGGCGGCGACCGCCCGGATGTTCTCCGCGATGCTCGCCGTGCCACCGGCCGCCGCGGTGGCACCCCGGTTCATCTCGCCGGTGGTGGCGGTCTGCTCCTCCACCGCGCCGGCGATGCTGGTCTGGTAATCGCTGATCCGGCTCACCACCTCGCCGATCATCTCGATGGCGGTGACCGCCGCCGAGGTGTCCGACTGGATGGCCTGCACCAGCGAGTCGATCTCGTCGGCCGCGCGGGCGCTCTCCTGCGCCAGGTCCTTGACCTCGCCGGCGACGACAGCGAAGCCCTTGCCCATGTCACCGGCCCGCGCCGCCTCGATGGTGGCGTTGAGCGCCAGCAGGTTGGTCTGCGCGGCGATGCTGGTGATCAGCTTCACCGCGTCGCCGATCGCCGCCGACGAGGTGCCCAGGTTGCCGACCGTCTGGTTGGCCGAGTTCGCCGCGGCCACCGCCTCGGCGGCCACCGCGGCGGCCTCGGCGGCGTTGCGCGAGATCTCCTCGATCGAGGCGCCCATCTGCTGTGACCCGGCCGCCATCGTGTCGACGTTGCGGTTGACGTCCTCGGCGGCCCCGGCGACCAGGCCGGCCTGCTCACTGGTGTCCCCGACCGACTTCGCGAAGGCGCCGGACACCGCGTCGAGCTCCGCCGAGGTACGGGTGAGGATCTCCGCCTGCTGTGCCACGTCGGAGACGATCGTGCGTACGGCGATCACCGCCTGCCCGAGCGCTGCCGACATCTCGGCCACCTCGTCGCGGCCGTCGTCGGCCGGTGGCTCGACGGTCAGGTCGCGGTCCGCCATCCGCCGCAGCGCGTCGCGTGCCGAACCGACCGGGCGCACGATGCTGCGGGTCACCATGAACGCGGAGGCCGCGCCGAGCGCCAGGGCGAGCCCGGTGGCCACCATGATGATCAGCTCGGCCCGGGTGGCGTCGTCCGCGGACGAGCGCACCGCCGCCACGCTGCGGGCGTCGACCGAGGCGGCGAGCTTCTGCGCGGACACCATGATCCGGTAGTAGCTGTTCCAGCTGTCGTACAGGGCGATCTGATCGGCTTTCCAGAGCGCCTGCGCGGTGCCGGGACGGTAGGCCGCCACCACCTTGTCGTTCATCTCGACGTACGTCGAGAGCTCGCTGTTCAGGGTGCCGAAGACGGTGCGTTCGGCGTCCGTCATGCTGCCGGTGTCGACCTGCTTGAGGTAGGTCTGGAACGCGTCCCGCTCCTGCTGCCACGCCTTGTAGGCGACCGAGTCCCCGCCCAGCGCGCGAGCGGCCCCGAGCCGGTAGATGTCGTTGATGAAGCCGGCCTGCCAGCCGTTGAGCGTCGTCGCATGGGTCTTGATCTCGTCGGCCTGCCGGGTCAGCAGTTCCAGACGGCGTACGTCGGTGGCCGCGTCCCGCTGCGACACGATGGTCGCGTAGGCCACCACGGCGATGGCGAACAACAGGGCGAGTACGCCGGCAAACGCCCCGGACAGCCGGGTGCCGATACTGAAACGCCGCACCGCGTACCTCCGTCGACGGGTCCCCTGTTCCTCTTCGGCGGCCGGTGTCCCTTACTTAGCGGGAATGGGCAGGGAATGCGGCGGCTCCGCTTTTGGCCGCCGGCGCTCAGAGCAGCCGGCTCGTGCTCGCCCGAATCCGGCCACCGACAGGCCGCCGCTCCCGTTGTCACCGGCCGGCTGCGGCGCGCGAGACCCGGTCAGCCGCTCGGGGCCGTAGCCGCGTCGGGCCAACCGGTGCGCGCTATGGTGGGCGCCGTGATCGGCACAACGGCGGCAGCGATCGGGCGTCTCGCCCGCACGGTGCTGCTGCTGTGCACGGTGTTCGGCCTGGCGACCATGCACACTCTCGGCCACGCCGGTGTGCGTGGCGAGCACCCCGGCGCCCCGGCGATGAGCGCCGTTCAGGCGGCCGTCCCCTCGATCACGACCGGGTCCATGAGTTCCGCGTCGGCCGAGGCGTGCCCCGACGATCACTGCACCGGTCATCACCACCAGATGACCGTGTGGAGCGTGTGCCTGGCCGTCCTCGGCGGACTCGCGGTCGTCCTGCTGCTGGCGATGGCGCTGGTGGCCGCCGCCCGCCCGTATCCCGGACCGCGAGGCCACGAGCGGACCCGGCGGCGACCGACCCGGGCACCTCCCGGCACCCGGACCGGACTGACCCTCGCCTCGACAGCGGTGCTGCGCATATAGGAGCTCCCGTCCCCGGGCCGCGACGACTCGCCGGCCGGGGAGAGTTCGCGCACACATCCGTTCTGTCGAAAGGTCATGTCCACAAATGTTGCGTACCTCCATGCTGTCGTCGACCACCTGGCGCCGTGGCCTGCTGGCCGGCGCCGCCGTGACCGCCACGCTGGTGCTCTCGGCCTGCGGCGACGACACCTCGTCGGATCCCGGCATGAGCCACGGCGGCATGACGGCGACGGCTGCCGCCTCCGCGCCGGCGTCGACGACGTTCAACGACGCTGACGTCATGTTCGCCGGCATGATGATCCCGCACCACCGGCAGGCCGTGGAGATGGCGGCGCTGGCCGACGGCAGCGCCGCCAGCAGCGAGGTGAAGGACCTCGCTGCCAAGATCAAGGCCGCGCAGCAGCCCGAGATCGACACCATGAGCCAGTGGCTGGCAGCCTGGGGCCACCCGATGCCTGCCATGGGCGCCTCCGCCATGCCCGGCATGGGCGCTTCGGCGATGCCGGGCATGGACCACAGCGCGATGCCGGGTGTCATGTCGCAGGCCGACATGGACAAGCTGGCCAAGGCCAAGGGCGCCGCGTTCGACAAGCAGTTCCTGACCATGATGATCAGCCACCACGAAGGTGCCGTCACCATGGCCCAGCAGGAAGTCACGCAGGGTGGCAACCCGGACGCCAAGGAACTCGCCCAGAAGATCATCACCGATCAGCAGGCGGAGATCACCACGATGAAGGGCCTGCTCGCCAAGCGCTGATCCGCTCGTCCACGCCGAGGGACCGCACGCACCGGTCGGCCTGGCGGGTGCGTGCGGCCCTCGTCCTCGGTCCGCCCTCGGGGACCATCTCAGCTTCCGACCGCTTGAAAGGTTCGTTCGCGACACATGACGACTACCTCCGTTCGCCGGCGCCGTGGCCTGCTGGCCGGCGCCGCCGCCTGCGCCGTTCTGCTGGTCTCCGCCTGCGGCGACACCACGACGGCCGATCCCGCCGCCACGCTCACCGCCAGCCCGGCCGCGGCCGGTACCTCGGCGAGCACGGCGCACAACGACGCCGACGTCGCCTTCGCGCAGCAGATGATCCCGCATCACCAGTCGGCCATCGCCATGGCCAAGATGGCCACCGGCCACGTCGGCGATCCCCGGGTGGCCGAGCTCGCCGACAAGATCGAAGCGGCGCAGCAGCCCGAGATCAGCACCATGACCCGGTGGCTGACCGCCTGGAACACGCCCATGCCGAGCGCCGGCGGCGAGGCGATGGAGGGCATGGAGCACGGCGACATGGCCGGCATCGACGAACTCGACATGACGGCACTCATGAACGCCAAGGGCACCCCGTGGGACAAGGAGTTCCTCGCGGTGATGGTCAAGCACCACCAGGGTGCCGTCACGATGGCCCAACAGGAACTGGCCAACGGCACCAACAGCGAGGCCAAGAGCCTCGCCCAGAAGATCATCACCGATCAGCAGGCGCAGATCGCCGAGATGAAGCAGATCCGCGCCAGCCTGTGACGCACTCGGCAACTACTGGGTACCCTAGGGGGGTATAGGTACAGTGGTGCGGGTGGGCGATGTCCCGCCCGCACCAGCCCCTCTCGACCCGCGACCAGGAGGACACCGATGACGGTGAGGGTGGCCCCGAACCAGATCGAGTTGTCGATCGGTGGGATGACGTGTGCGTCGTGTGCGGCGCGGATCGAGAAGAAGCTCAACCGGCTGGACGGCGTCACCGCGACGGTCAATTACGCCACGGAGAAGGCGTCGGTCAGCTTCCCGGACGATGTCACGGCCGGTGATCTGATCGCGGTGGTGGAGAAGACCGGTTACACCGCCAGTGAGGTGCGGCCGGAGCCGGAGGAGGCGGCGCCGGTCGATGAGTTCCATGACGCTCGTACCCGGTTGTGGGTGTCGGTGGCGTTGAGCGTGCCGGTGGTGGTGTTGGCGATGGTGCCGGCGTGGCAGTTCACCTATTGGCAGTGGTTGTCGTTGACGTTGGCCGCGCCGGTGGTGGTGTATGGCGGTTGGCCGTTTCATCGGGCTGCTTGGACGAATCTGCGGCATGGTGCCGCGACGATGGACACGCTCGTGTCGCTCGGGACGGTGGCGGCGTTCGGCTGGTCGGTGTGGGCGTTGTTTTTCGGTACGGCCGGAACTCCCGGCATGACGCATCCGTTCGAGCTGGTGATCGGCCGTGGCGACGGTACCGGGGCGATCTATCTGGAGGCGGCCGCCGGGGTGACCACGTTCATCCTGGCCGGGCGTTACTTCGAGGCTCGCTCCAAGCGTCGTGCCGGCGCGGCCCTGCGCGTCCTGCTGGAGCTGGGCGCCAAGGATGTCACCGTGCTGCGCGGCGGTGTGGAGCAGCGCGTCCCGGTCGCGGCGCTGGTGGTGGGGGACCGGTTCGTGGTCCGGCCGGGGGAGAAGATCGCCACCGACGGTGTGGTGGAGGACGGGACGTCGGCGGTGGACGCCAGCATGCTCACCGGTGAGTCGGTGCCGGTCGAGGTGGCACCCGGCGACACCGTAGCCGGTGCGACAGTCAACGCCGGCGGCCGGCTGATCGTGCGGGCCAGCCGGGTCGGCGCGGATACCCAGCTCGCCCAGATGGCCCGGCTGGTGGAGCGGGCCCAGACCGGTAAGGCGCCGGTGCAGCGGCTCGCCGACCGGATCTCCGGGATCTTCGTGCCGGTCGTCATCGCCCTGGCGGCGGCGACGCTGGGCTGGTGGGTGGGTGCCGGTGCGGGGTGGACGGCGGCGTTCACCGCGGCGGTGGCTGTGTTGATCATCGCGTGTCCGTGTGCGCTGGGTTTGGCCACGCCGACGGCGTTGCTGGTCGGGACGGGCCGGGGTGCGCAGCTGGGGATTCTGATCAAGGGTCCGCAGGTGCTGGAGTCGACCCGGGCGGTGGACACGGTGGTGCTGGACAAGACCGGCACGGTGACGACCGGCCGGATGAGTCTGCTGGAGGTGAGCGCGGCGGCGGGTGAGGATCGTGACGAGGTGCTGCGGATGGCCGGGGCGGTGGAGGCGGCCTCGGAACACCCGATCGCCCAGGCTGTCGCGCGGGCCGCGGCCGAGCGGGGCGGGTTGCCGCCGGTGACCGGGTTCGCCGGCCTGCAGGGTGTGGGGGTGAGCGGCACGGTGGAGGGTCGTGCGGTGTTGGTCGGCCGGTTGGGGCTGCTGCGCGAGCGCGGCTATCTGGTGCCGGCCGGGGTGGAGCAGGCGTTGGGCGCGGCCCGCAAGGCCGGTCGTACGGCGGTGGTGGTCGGCTGGGATGCCCGGGTGCGGGGGGTGCTGGCGGTGGCTGATGTGGTGAGGCCGAGCAGTCGGGACGCGGTCGCGGCGTTGCGGCGGCTGGGGTTGCGGCCGGTGTTGCTGACCGGTGACAACGATGTGGTGGCGCGGGCGGTCGCCGCTGAGGTCGGTGTCGATGAGGTGTTCGCGGAGGTGTTGCCGGCCGGGAAGGTGGAGGTGGTCAAGGGTTTGCAGGAGCGGGGCCGGGTGGTGGCGATGGTCGGTGACGGGGTCAACGACGCGGCCGCGCTGGCGCAGGCCGATCTGGGTCTGGCGATGGGTACCGGGACCGACGCCGCGATCGAGGCCGCTGATCTGACCCTGGTCCGTGGTGATCTGAGTGTCGCGGCTGATGCGATCCGGTTGTCCCGGCGCACCCTGCGGGTCATCAAGAGCAATCTGTTCTGGGCTTTCGCCTACAACGTCGCCGCGCTGCCACTGGCCGCGGCCGGCCTGCTCAACCCGATGATCGCCGGCGCCGCGATGGCGTTCTCCTCGGTCTTCGTCGTCGCCAACAGCCTGCGACTACGCCGCTTCCACTGAACCGGCCACCGGTGTCCGCGTCAGGACTTCACGAGCCGCGCGACCGCCGCACTGGCTTCCTTGATCTTCGGTTCCACGTCGCCCTCGGTGGCGGCGTGCACCACGCAATGGCGCAGATGATCCTCCAGCAGACCGACCGCCACCGCGTGCAGCGCGCTCTTCGCCGCCGAGATCTGGGTCAGGATGTCGATGCAGTACGTGTCCTCGTCGACCATCCGCTGCAGCCCGCGGATCTGCCCCTCGACCCGCTTCAGCCGGGACATCAGCGCCTGCTTGTCCGCGGAATAGCCGTGCGGCCCGGCCGGTCTCGCCTCACTCATGCCCTGCAAGATACCCGGCACCGGTATGGGCGGGTGCTCGTCGGGCGCCGCCCGCGCAGTTATTACCGACTCCTTACCTGACCCGGGTGCGGCGATCCGGGACGTGTCCGGCTCGCGTATCGAGGGGCGACGTCGCCTGCCGCGGCGGTTGGTTCCACGATGAGGAGAAGCACGTGACAGCTCGCTACCGACGGCCTTCGCCGAAGAACCCGGTCCTGGTACGGGTCCTCGCGGCCGGCACCGCACTCGCCGCTGCCGGGGTCCTGACCGTCACCTTCGTCAGCGGTGGAGGCGACGGCAAGGCCGACGCCTCGACCAGCCTGAATCAGTACGTACCGATCGAGCGGGTCGCGGCCAACGTGGTGAACCCGCGGCCCGGCCGGGACGCGTCGCGCGGCCGCTTCACCGTGGACTGCGGCACGAACGGCAACGGCAAGTTCAGCCCGGACAACCCGGTGGCGCAGCCGGGCATCCGCAACGGCGCCGAGCACGTGCACGACTTCGTCGGCAACAAGGCGATCACCGCGTTCTCCTCCGACGCCGACCTGGACGCCTCCGGCACGACGTGCCGCAACGGCGACAAGTCGTCCTACTTCTGGCCGGTCGTGCGGATCGACAGGTCGGTTCGCCCGGACGGTGCGACGGTCCGGGAGGCGCTTTCCGGTACGTCCGGAGCGGTGGTGTGCCCAGCCGTACGTGATCGCCTCCCGGCCGTGCCGGACCGCGCCACCGCCTCGGTCGAGCGGCTGCTGTCCGATCTGGATCGGATGGAGGCCGCCGCGGACCGGCGGATCCTCGCCGTCAAGGGAGTGAACGCGGACCTCAACAACGAGGTTCTGCGAAAGCTGGGTGCCGACCGGACGGCCGCGCTGACCCGCATCGGTGACGCGATCCGCCGGGCCGGTGGCCGATGGCCGACCGGCATGGTGTCGATGGCCGACTGCGACATCAGCTACGACGGTGTCCACGCGGCCCTGCACACCGTGCACACCAAGGCCGGCCCGGTGGCGAACCCGCAGGTCCGGTGCCCGGGCGTACGCGACAAGCTCCCCGGCGTGCCGCAGCAGGCACTGGCCGAGGTCGACCGGAGCCTCGCCGAACTCGACCGGCAGATCTCGGAGGCCAACGAGCGACTGGTCGCCACCCGCGGGCAGGGCGGTGCCGCCTTCGTCGACAACGCGATCCTCGGCCCGCTGAAGGCCAAGCGGACCGCGGTCCTGGACCGCATCGCCATCGCCATCGGGCGTAACGCCGCCCGCCCCGAAGGCCTGGAGAAGCTGGCCGCCTGCACCCTCGACGGCCAGCAGAGCAGCGGGGGACAGGGCAACGGCCAGCCGTCGGCGTCCCCGTCCGCCGCCGCGCTGCCGGATCCGCAGGGCCCGAACCTGGAACTGCCGAACAACACCGGTGGCATCGTGCGCCCCGCCTCGGTGCTGATCGAGTACCGCGGCAATGCGGTGAGCAAGGTCGTCCCGATGCCGAAGTTCCTGCGCGCACTGACCGGTGACGCGAAGCCGACCAGCCGCGGCCCGGCGAACGCCCGAGCCACCTGGACCTGCTCCGGTTTCGGCGACCGGCTGTCCGACAAGTACCCGGTGTGCCCGGAGGGCAGCCAGGTCCAGCGGGTGCAGGACTTCCCGGGCTGCTGGGACGGCAAGAACACCGACAGCGCCAACCACCGCAACCACGTCGCCTTCGCCGATCGGAAGACCGGCGCCTGCCCCGCCGGGTTCGTGGCCATCCCGCAGCTGCGGATCACCCTGTCCTACAAGATCTCGCGGGACGTCCAGCTGAAGGGCCAGTACGCCCTGGACTCCTTCCCGGAGGAGAACCACAACCCGTTCTCCGACCACAACGACTTCGTCAACGTGAACTCGGCCCAGACCATGCAGCGCATCGCCACCTGTATCAACAAGGGCAAGAACTGTCGCTGACCGGCGGCGCCCGAACCGGCGAACCCGCCCCGGCGCCCGACCCGGCCGATGCCGACTCGGCCGGGTCCGCCTGGCAGCCGACCTGCTGGTTGAGCCCAGCCCGGGCACGGTTCGGCGGCTCGTGCGGCGATCAGGGCTGGCGACCACGGCCGGCGGCGTAGACTTGGCCCGCGTTTCGGTTGATCCGCGGCCGGTGCGGCCCGTGCGACGGTGACCTCGGCGGCGGAGGTGCGCTGATGGCGGCGGCAGAGGTTGCCCGGCTCGTCAGTGCAGACCGGGGCGGACCGCTGTGCCGATCTTTCCGGCCCGTGGTGCGTACCGAAAAGTTTTGGGCTTCTCCGGTTGCCAGCGGGCTCCGTGGCGCATAGGGAAGGTATGAACACGCAGGATCAGGCCACGAGCACGATGATTGAGCAGCCGGACAGTACTTCCCAGCCGATGACCGCGGCTGAGGCGTTGGAGTTCCTGACGCCTGACCTACAGGAGTTCCTGGTCGACCTGCACGGGTCACCGGAATCGATCGCGCAGGCGGCGGTGCAGCTGCTGCCGTTCGGATCACGCGCGGCGTTGCAGGCGACCGGCCTGGTGACGGCCGATGGCGCCAGATGTGGAACCGACACGGACACCAGCCTGCGGCTGACCGAGCTCGCCTTCGAGGCGATGGCTGTCGCGGCGGACCGGGCCGAGACCGAAGAACTCGATGAGTTGACCGCCAGGGCCGCGGCGATCATGGCCGAGCGGCACCCGAGGTGACCGCCACGGCTCCGGGAGGCCGTCGCAGGCTAGGGTGCCTGCTGCTGGTAGGCGGCGATGTAGGCACGGAGCCGGCGTAGCGCCTTGCCGACCCCCTCGTGACTGAGACCCAAGGCCTCGGCCGCGGTGCGGCTGCTCGCGCTGGCGCCGGTGCGCTGGATGTGATCCAGCAGATAGGTGGCGACCCGGACCGCTGTGGCGTCTCCGCGGTGATAGGCGTCTGCCATCGCCGCCTGGACGAGGTCCGCGGTGGCCGAGGCTTCCAGTCGCGCGGCGGTCTGGTCGTCGGTCAGACCCAGCAGGGCGGGATGGGTGTCGCCGACGGGGACGTTCCGGTGGATGCGCCGGATGGCCGTGCGCGCCTGGTTCGACGCGATGGCGAGCAGATAGCCGGCGGGACTGGCGGCCGGCGAGACCATTCCCCGGTGCACGCTTTCCACCAGCTGAGCGACCGCGTCGCCGGCGATTTCGTCGATGTCCGCGCCGCTCAACGCCTGACCGAACCGGCGGTACAGGTAGCCGCGCAATGCGGCGATGCCCCGTTGCAGCACCTCTCCCTTCAGTTGTCCGGGTTCGGTGGTCAGGGCACTCACCAGGTGCCGGATGGGGTCGGCGGTGGTCACCGGGTCGGGGCCGGACATGGCGGGCCTCCCTGCCCCTGCAGCAGGTGGTGAAAGCTGAGCAGTGCCTCATGCACGTCGTGCGGGGTCAGCGTCCGGCCACGTTCTCGCAAGCGGTGCAGGACCTGCTGGGCTGATGGGGCGCTACCGTTCGTCTCCGCCAGATCCAGATACTGGATCAGGATGAGGGTCTCGGTGACGCGCCGCTGACGCACCCAGGTGTCTATCCCGGCGCGGATCGCGGCCGCGTCGAAGCCACCGCCCAGGACGGTTTCCGCCAGCAGATCGTCGTACTCCTGTCCGCTGGCCCTGATCTCGCCGTGGTCCCTGAGCCAGGCCAGTGCGGCCCGGTGCGCATCGGCACGGAGACCGGCGACCACCAGGCCCTGCTCGTCACGCAGCGCGTACCGCCACCGGTTCACCACCTTGTTCACCACGGTGTGGATGATCAGAAAGTGCAGCCGGCCCGGGAGTCGCTGGCGCACATGCTGGCACAACTCCTCGATCACGAGTAAGACGTCAGCGCGGTCGTCATCAGCCGGCGGTATGCCGTGAGGCTCCTCATGACTCACTGATATCTCACGTTCGACGCCCGAGGCTTTAAGTGAATAAAACTCAATTAAAGTAGTTATGCGGCTTATGCTACGGGGGTCCCGCCTGCTGTCAGCCCCACATCCGGACCTCTGCGAGGAATCTCGTGAGCCTTGCCGTCGCGATCGGGGTGGCGGCGGTGTTCGCCGTCTTCGGGTTCCCGTTCACCTTCTACCAGTGCTGGTTCAGCTGGACCCGGGCCGGCGCACTCGGTGGCTTCCTGCTCTATCTGACGCTGGCCGGCGGCGGAGGTGGACTGCTCGGCTGGACCGCCGCATATCTGGCCGACGTGCCGCCCTTCTCCAACCCCGCTCTTGGCGGGTTGTTCTACGGCATCGCCGGCGCCTTCGCCGTCCGCGCGGACTTTCGCACCAGCACCACCACCAGCACCGGCCTCAGCAGCGCCGGCCGCGGCTCGCACGAACTCCGGACGGCCGCCTCGCTGCTGGGCAAGGGCATCGAATGGTCCACCGGGCTGCTCAACGCGGTGACTCGCCGCCAGGTCAAGAGCTGGCTGGCCGCCCTCACCGATGACCAGCTGCTGGGGTTCACCTATGACCTGGTCCACGAACTCCAGGAGAGTCCTGCCATCCCCGCCAACGGCCGGACCGCCATCGGCAAGAAGGCCGTGGACGCGATGGGGGCCCTCACCACTGCGGCAACACACGCCGAAGGGCGCTCTCAGCTCACCCACTTCTGCCTGCGCCAGGTGGTCGACCAGCACATCCCTAAACCCGGCAACCTGTAGCGCCGGGCTCCGGGACGTCAGCGGTTGTAGAACACTTCGCGCAACGTGCCGATGTCCGCGTCGGCCAGCTTGGTGAACTCGCCGGGCGGCGGCACCAGCAGCTGTGCCCGGTGCAGATCCACTGCCTGCCGCAGGGCGCCGAGCGCCTGAGCGAGCAGCTGTTCCTGCTGGTCGACCTGCTCGTTGAGCTTACGGATGCTGTCGATCATCGACTCGATCACCGCCTGGACGGTCGCGCCGGTGATCGAGAGGGTCTCCTCCTTCTTGTCCGGGACCGTGCCGAGGATGGCGCCCAGTGACTGGATGGTCTCCGCGGCGACGGCGGAGCCCGCGGGGAGAGTCTCAGGCGCGACGGCGACGACAACCACCGCGGCGATCGCGCCGACGACGGTCAGTGCGGTCTGCGTGCCTTTCTTGCGGTTCAGGCACCACTGGTCGAGCGAGTCGAGCACCTTGATGGTGGTCTCGCCGATGTTCCAGACATCGGTGAGCTGGCGGCGCCGCAGCTCCAGGTGGGCGTCCATCACTTCGGCGAGACTGGTCGCGAACTGGTGTTGCAGGTCGGCGGCGTCGGTCAGCGCGGCGCAGTACCCGGTGAACTTGTTGGCCGCGTCGCCGGTCCAGTACTTCATGTGCACGTTCGTGATGTGACCGACGAGCTGACTGACGGATTCGGCCTGCGCGTCACCGGCCAGGCTGTCGGCCGACAGTTGCCCGCCGGCTTTGCGGGTCAGTTTCAGGCTCGGGATCAGCGTGCCGGCAGTGCGGTAGAGCGGGCTGGTCAGCGACTCGTTGATGCTGTCCGGGTCGGGCACGGAGAACGCGGTGAAGTAGGTGGGAACGTCCGCGAGGGCCTGCCGCACGTACTCCTGCACGTTGCCGTTGTCCTCGGGGTTGCCCGAGCTCGGCGCGGAATAGTGCGGATTGCTGGTGGTCATGCCTGGCGTCTGCGACTTGGTGTAGTCGTCGATCGATCCCTGCTGGGCCTGGCTGTACGACTCGTCCTGCCACAGGACGACCTCGGCAGCTTTGTCGATCACCCGCTGGCCCAGGGCGTGCAGGTCGGCGAAGCTGCGGTACACGTATCCGTCGGCCATGGCCGTCTCCTCTCCTACCGCGTGAACCGGATCGCGGGCGGCTGCTCGACCGGAACATGTTCTCGGCCGGTGGTGCCGGGCGGTGTTCCGTCGACCCAGGACGCCTTGAGGATGGCCTTCCCGGACTCGGTGTCGGTCTGCTCGTACGCCTCCGCGATGTGGATCACCGTCTGCCCGGCGCTGAACAGGTTCTCGGCGCTGTGACCGAGTAGGTCCTGCAGGTCGTCGCGCAGGTTCTGCCACAGCGTGGTGATCTGACTCGGTGGCCCGCCCGCGGTGACTTCGAAGGCTGCCCGGTCGCTGTCGGCAGTCGCCGCGACCGCGTTGTTGACCCGGCCGTAGGTGATGCCGAGCGTCGGCAGGTCCATCCTGCCGATGATGTACAGGTCGTTGATGTCTGCGGTGAACTGGTCGGGCATGCTGATCTCCCCGTGTCGTGCGCGGTGGCAGCTCAGGCGGTGCAGGCGGCGGTCGCTACCGGATGGAGGGTGAGCGCCGGCCGGCCCTGCGCGATCGCCACCGTGATCTTGCCGCGGTCGGTGTTCTCGGGTACGGCGAGTTCGAAGGTGACCTGATCGTCGCGGATCTGCCCGGTCATCCCGTAGATGAGGGCTCCGCTCCTGTCGCGCAGGATCAGGCTGGCCGCGGGTGAGCACAGCGTGGCACCCGGCGGGTCGGTGACGATGCGCCCGGTCACGACGGAACGGCCATGACTGTCGGCAGCTCCCACTGTCACGTCAGTGACGCGAACCTCGCGGGGCCAGCCGTTGAACGCCTCTGCCGGTGCCGGAGTCGCGGCGACGAAGGTGGCCTCGACCTCGCTCACCTTGCTGCCCGCCTTGTCCAGGAAGAAGCTGCCGGCTCCGGCGAGTTCCTGGCCGGGCAGCAGAACCACCACGTCCGGAAGCTGTTCGTCACGGCCGGCGACGGGATCGCCCGACGGGTCGAGGACGCGCACCTTCACCGCGGCGTTGATGACAGCGTCCGGACAGTCGTTGCGGGTCATGACGGCGTACTGCACGGTCTGCCGGACGACGGAGAAGCCGGTTTCGGAGACAGTGGGCAGACACGCCGGCGCGCTGTGTGCCGGCCGCGCCGACGAACTCGCAGCGGGCGTCGGACCGTCTGCGGACGGCTCCTCGCCGGCGCTGTTCGTCACCGCGAACAGCACGCCGGCAGCGACCAGGACGACCGCGGCGGCCGCGATCCACCACCAACGACGACTGGGTGGGACGGTAGGCGAGGTCATCGGCGCTCCACAGGTCGGTTGTCGGCGCGACGCCAGGCGGGCAGGCCGGCCGACAGGTCGTAGTACTGATCGAGCAGCCGGGCCCGCGCGGACCGGTAGGCGCTGATGGTGGCCGTCGCCGCGGCCAGCGCCGCACCGATGAACTGCTGCTGGCTCAGTTGCCGCTGGGCGCCGGACCTGACGGTGACAGTCCACGACGCCAGCGCGCGGCTGTCGATCGAGATCCAGCCGTCCGGTGCGGCTCCGGTCACGGTCAGCTCGTCGGCCTCCTGTTCGAACCGTCGATCCGCCGGGTCGCGGTCGGGCTCGTGGCCGCCCAGATAGGCCGCTTCGACCTCGGTGTACTCCCGGTGATACCGGACCCAGGCGAGCGTCGCCAGACGACCCAGTTGGTGTCCCAGCGCGGATTCGTCGTAGCTGCCGTACGAACGTTGCCGGAACTCCAGGGACAGCTGAAGCCGTCCGCGCACTCCAGCGTGGAGGCGCCCGTCGGGTGAGGCGACGTCGACAGTGATCCGCTCGAGTCGCTCGGCTAGCTCTCCCACATGGATCGACCCCCGTAGATCGATGACTATCGTCCGGCAAGCTCGCCGGATAGTACACCGATCGTGACGTGTCGGGTTCAATGCGTGATCAACATGGGTGGCCGTGGGCGTTGCTCCGGCGCGGAATCGGCGTTACCCCGATCCGGTGACCCTGGCGGGATGTGCTCCGGGGGTGACACCGCGCTGATCGGGCGGGGTTCCGGGCGACGGACGACGCGCGGCGCGGCCCTCGAAGGAGAGCCGCGCCGGCGTCATGTGGCTATCTGATCGGCACGCCTACGGTGTAGATGTCCTGGTCGTTGGCGACCGAGGCGTTGGTCGCGCCGACACGGCACACGGCCGGGGGCGTGGTGGTGGTTCCGGTGCCGGGGCAGAGGAACAGATCGACCGGACGGGTGTCCGACCAGACCGGGTACGCGGTGTGGTTGGTGACCGCGACGGCCGCGTAGTCGCCGTAGAACGTACCGTTGAACTGCGTCGGCGGCGGCATGCTGGAGGTCGTGGCGCGGTCGTGCCGGAAGCCGGACGCGTTCCGGGACTGCGACACGGTGATGTCGGAGAAGCCGGTGTTGTTGTCCGAGCCGTACTGGCGGTCGTAGTAGCTGACCGCCAGCGCGCCGTTGGGCGTGTAGGCGGCGCCCTGGAAGAACTGGTCGCTGCGCGCCTGACCGCTGGCCGTGGTCACCACCGGCGCGGTGCGGGGCTCGGTGTTCGCGAAGCTCGCTCCGCCGTTGGTCGAGACCGACAGCACGATGTCGTTGTTGCAGGTCGTCTTGACGCCGGTGAACAGGTTGGTCCCGGCCGCCGAGAAGCCGGCCGGGGTGCACCCGGTCGTCTCGTTGGAATTGCGGTTGATGTACGAACCGTAGGTCACCACGACCCGGCTCGGGTGGGTGGGATCCACCGCGCCGATCGGGTAGTTGGTCGCCCGGAAGATCGAGTTGGCCGACGGGCCCTTCTCCGGGACGCAGGCGCGGCCGGGGTCGGCGCCGTTCTGGTAGGTCGCGCAATCGGGCAGGTCGTTGTAGTAGCCGACCCGCACCGGCGGCGAGAAGCTGGCCCCGCCGTCGGTGGACTTGGACAGCAGCATCTGGTTGCGGTTCTCCGGCGCGACGACCGCGTTGTTGAAGTTCGCGTACGTCACGTAGAGGGTGCCGTCCGGTGCGGTGAACGGCTGGGAGAACTGGTTCTCGTTACAGGTGCCCTGCGGCGTCGGCAGCCCGTACGTGTTGTCGCAGAGCGCGCTCGTGGAGCTGACCAGGACCGGCGCGCTGAAGCTCTCGCCGTAGTCGGCCGAGTGGGCCTCGTAGATGTAGCCGGTGCCGTCGGCGGCGAACGTCGTCCAGGTCACGTAGACACGGTCACGGAACCGGCTGGTCCGGCTGTTGTCGACGGTCAGCAGCTGCTTGTCCAGCAAGAAGTCGCCGGCGCCCACGACGTCGTTGTGCTCGGCCACCGGACGACCCGGGAAGTTGAAGGACGCGCCGTTGGTGCCCGTGGACCGGTAGACGTAGAACGCACTGGACTGGTCGGGGTTGGCCGAGGCGACGAGCCCGCGCATGAACACCTGGCAGGAGAGATACGCGTTGCCGCGGCTGTCCCAGGCGACCGACGTGTCGCCGCCGGACTGCCAGTACTGCCGGGCGCCGCCGAATGCGGTGCCGCGGGTGAAGCCGTTGGGCGTGGTGGAGTCGGCCCAGGTCTTGCCGGCATTCTGGGAGTACGACACCCCGCAGGTACCGTCGCCGCGCCGGTAGTCGTTGTAGCTGGCGATCACGTGGTTGGCGTTGTTCGGGTCGACCGCCGCCCAGGTCTCGTTCTGCGCCTGCGCCCGGCCCTGCAGATCGGGGTCGGTGATGTTCAGACAGTTCTGGTTGACCTTGACGTCGGCGCCGAAATGATCGGTGCAGGTCGCGGTGGCCGGCCTGAACGTCCCGGCCGGCGCCGCCTGCCGTGCCGCCGCCTGCGCTCCGCCCAGTTCGGAGGTGAGCAGCCCCGAGACGAGCCGCTTCTGGATGCTGTTGAGCTGCGCGTAGCCGAACGGCGCCGCGGCCGCGGTGGAGCCGGTCGCCACGTTCAGCGAGAGACCGACCAGCGACCCGGCCGCCAGGAAAGCGATGGTACGTCGCAATCGCGTCATGAGATTACGCCCCTTGCTCGAAGATGGCGATTCCTATCGACTCAGCGAGGCTAGGCCGCAAAACTCATTGATCAGCATCAACCTTTTGGTCGAGGATCGACAGAGGCGTTCCTCGGTCGGCTCTTTGTGCTCAAATCTTTGAGCCGGATCGGGGCCGAGCGGAACCCCGGCACCGTCACGGCGTCAAATGGGTATGAGCGAACGGTGGTATGCACGATCACGGGCCCGGCCCGCGGCGTACTTGATGATCGTTGTGCTGTGGGGAGCGCAGGCGTGCGCGACCGCCGGGCGGACGACCGGGCCGCCCCGCGCCGTCTCCAGTGAGGAGGCCACGGTCATGCCGCACCTTCGATCGGTCGGACCCGAGAGCCGGAACCGCGAGGTCGTGCTCCGCTTCGGCGACCGCCTCCACGTGACGCCACCGGACTTGCCGGGCGGCTGGCGGGTGACCGAGTACCCCGGTGACATCGTCCGGCTCGACGGCGTCGCCGCGGCGGCGCCCAGCCACGTCTTCGAGACCGTCGCGACCGGTGAAGGGAGGATCTCGCTGGCGCCGGCGGGGCCGTCCCACTCGGCGGCCGACGGCTACACCCTGCGGATCCGGGTGATGCGCGACAACGTGCAGCCACCGCGACCATAGGCGCGCCCGGCGATCCGGTCTGCGGTTACTAGTGACGGCGCAGATCGGGGACAATTGTTCCGGGCCGTTTACCGCCCTTCCCGTTCAGATGACGATTCCGCTGGTGTTTTCGTCAGGTGCGGCCAATTTCTCGATTTGTCACGTAGCAGCCCGGGCGGCTCGAACTCGCGCATCAACCGCTCGACCGCGCTCTCGCGGGCCCCGTAGGCGCCGTGGGTGCCGGCCCGGGCGTAAGCGGCTACGCCGCGACGACCCAGTTGCCCTTGCCGCGGTTCTTCGCCGCGTACATCGCCTCGTCGGCGGCGAGCAGCGCGGTGCGCCGGGAGTCGGGTGACGTGTGGGCATGCGCGGCGATGCCGATACTGACACCGACGGTGAGGTGCCGCCCGCCGAACTCGACCGGGCGCGCCACCTCCGCGACGATCCGCTGCGCCAGGTGTTCCCCGTACGCGATGTCCGCCCCGGTGCAGGCGATGACGAACTCGTCGCCGCCGAGCCGAGCCACCAGGTCGCTGCTGCGAACCGCCGCGCCGAGCCGCTGGCCGACCGCCTGGAGAACGGCGTCCCCGGCCTCGTGCCCGTCGCGGTCGTTGATCCCTTTGAACCCGTCGAGGTCGAGGTAGAGCAGCACTCCGGCGGTGTCCTGCTCGAGGTGCTCGGTGAAGGCGGCACGGTTCGCCAGGCCGGTCAGCGGGTCGTGCCGGGCCTGGTAGGCCAGCTGGGCCTGGGTGCGTTCGAGTCCGCGGACGGCTTGCAGGAAGCGGATCAGCACGCAGGCGATGCAGGCGAGGGTGGCGGTCATCAGGATGGTGCGGCCGCCGGGGCCGAGCCCGGTATGCGTGAGGGCGACGGTGGGCGCGGTGGCCAGGGCCGCCCCGAGGAAGACCACCCGGGCCGGGTGCAGCACCTCGACGGCTCGGCCCGGCTCGGTGAGCTCGCCGCCGCGGTGGTGCAGCCCCGCGCAGGCGAGCAGGCAGTTGCCGAGCAGGACGGCGGCGTCCAGGTCCCACGAGATGTCGCTGTGCACCACGTACAGGAGCACGTTGTTTGCCGAATCGGTGAGCAGATACAGCGTCGTGGAGACGAGCATCAGGTAGGTGGGTCCGCCGCGTCGCCCGGGGGAGAGGAACAGCATGAGTACGCCGGCGAGCAGGATGACGTCGCCCAGCGGGTACAGGGCCGGTGTCACGCTCTCCAGGGTGGTGAAGCCCTCCGCGATGATCGGCAGGCAGAAGTAGACGTAGGCGGCGATCGCGGCGGCGAACGTCAGCGTCAGCCCGTCGAGCACGACACCGCGGACGCGGCCGGCCGCCCGGTAGCGGGCCATCATCAGCAGGGCGGCCGCCATGGCGGGGTAGCCGGAAAGCCAGAGCACGTCCGAGAGTCCGACCGGCGGCACGTAGCCGGAGTAGTACTGCAGGGTCTGCACGGCGTCGCCGCTGAGCCACAGGACCAGTGCCAGGGCGATCAGGCACCACGGCACCCGGTCACGCTTCGCCGGCCGGCGCGCCGCGGTGATACAGACGGCGACGACCAGGGGCGCCGCCCATGCGAAGTAGATGATGTCCGAGGTCGGCGTTCCGCTCCGCCACCACATCGCGGCCGCCGCCAGCACCGTCGCGCCGAGCAGCGCCCAGACCACCTTGTTCTTCACGCCGCGCCATGTCGTCGCAGCACACCCGCCCTTGAGGTGATGTGGCGTACGGCACACCGCCGTAGCGGGTCCGACCAGCCTGGTGTCTCGAGCTCATGGGGTCCTGGTTCCGGCGCTGAACGGCCGGAACGCCCTGCTTTGCAGCGACCTGTATCGTGTCGTCCGGCCGTGCAGTGACGACGATGAATCAGAGGTGCTGATGGACGCCGCTGTGCTGGCAGTGCAGCAATGGGTCAACGCCACGTACGCCGGGGTCTCCGGATATGTCGCGATCGCCGAGGACGGCAGCGCCGGCCGCCAGACGATGGCCGCGCTGACCCGGGGACTGCAGCATGAGCTGGGGCTCACGGCGCTCTCGGACAACTTCGGCCCGGCGACGCTGGCGGCGCTGACCGCGCACGGCCCGATCGGTCCCGCCGAGACGAACCGGAACCTGGTCAAGATCGTTCAGGGCGGCCTGGTCTGCAAGGGCTACGCCGCCTTCGGCCTCGACGGCATCTACGGTACGGCCGTGGCCGCCGCCGTCGCGGCCCTGATGACCGACGCCGGGCTCGCCGCGCGGATCGACGGCACGGTCGTCCCGAAGGTGTGCAAGGCGCTGCTGTTCACCGACGGCTACCTGCTGGCGTCCGGCGCCTCCGCGCGACTGCGCGCCGCCCAGCAGTGGATGAACGACCGCTATCTGAACCGGTCGGCGTTCTTCGTGCTGGCCTGCGACGGCCGCCGGTCCCGCGAGTTCCTGACCGCGCTGATCTTCGCCGTGCAGTACGAGGGCGGCCTGACCGACGCGCAGGCCAACGGCAACTTCGGCCCGCTGACTCAGGCCGGGGTCAAGCGGAACGGCCTGATCAGGGCCGGTTCCTCCGGCCCGTGGGTGCGGTTGTTCTCGGCCGCGCTCACGCACTACCCGGCGGCGCAGGTCTTCACCGGCGACTTCGACGAGTCGCTGGCCGCCGCGGCCCGCGCGGTCCAGGAGTTCTGCGGGCTCACCGTGAACGGCGAGGGTGACTTCGCGACCTGGGCGTCGTTGCTGATCAGCACCGGGGATCCGGCCCGCCCGGGCACGGCGGCGGACACCGTCGACGAGGTGACCGCGGCCCGTGCCCAGGCCCTGGTGGCAGCCGGGTACCGCGTGATCGGCCGCTACCTGACGAACGTCGAGGGCAGCGGCTTCGACAAGAAGATCAAGCCCGGCGAGCTGGCCACCCTGGCCGCCAACGGCCTGCGCCTGTTCCCGATCTTCCAGACGTACGCGGACTCGGCCTCCTACTTCGGCTGGGCGCGGGGCTACGCGGACGCGCTGGCCGCGCACGACGCGGCGGCCGGGCACGGCATCGACGCCGGGGCGGTCGTCTACTTCGCCGTCGACTACGACGCGACCGACACCGAGGTGACGCAGCGGGTGATCCCGTACTTCCTCGGGGTCGACGCCGGGCTGCGGCAGCGTGGTGGCCGGTACTCGCACGGCGTCTATGGCGCTCGCAACGTGTGCAGCCGGCTCGCGGCCGAGGCGTTCCCGCGGTGGAGTTTCGTCAGCGGGATCACCTCGGGCTGGACCGGGAACGTGGCGTACCCGTTGCCCGCCAACTGGGCATTCGACCAGATCTCCACGATCGGCGTCGGCACCCTGGAGATCGACAAGTGCGTGCGGCGGGCGGGCACCGACGCGGGGGAGGGCGCCTTCGGCTCCGCCGCGACAGGACTGGCCGCCTATCTCGACTGGATCGACCGGCTGCACGAGCTCGCGGTCGCCTACGGCAACGGCGATCCGGGCGAGCGGGTGCTGGAATACCTGCGCGCGGGCCGCTACGACAACTGGCAGACCCGCGAGCTGGCCGGCGGCACGGACGCGGAATTCGTCAGCTACGTCGACCGCACCGGGCTGGCACGCGTCCGCACCTACCGCGACCCGGTCGCCGGGGTGGACGTGGACGTCAGCCGGTGGGGTGCGGCGGCGCTCGCCGAGCTGCGCGGACGCGGCGACGCCGGCGGCTGGGGCGGTGACCTGATGGCGTTCTACGGCGGATGGCGGTTCACGGCGCCGGCCACCGCGGCCCGTGACTACTGCGCGGCGTACCTGGCCACCAGCGAGAACCCGGGGGCGCTCGACCTCGCCGGGCTGGTCGCGGACGTGGACGCGTACCTGGCCGCGACGGCTCTGCGTGCGGGCGCCACGCTCGGCGCCCACCTGCGCGGAGCCGATCGCGGTCTCCGGTTCAGCCTGTTCTACCGTGGCCGGTTCGGCGGTGACCCGGCCGCGGCGGCGGCCGCGGCACAGAGCCTGCTCACCGGCACCGGCGACGACGTGGTGACGGCGTACCGCACGCTGCTGCTGCGCGGCCTGGCCACGACCCCGGTGACGGTGGACGACCAGCTGCGGCAGTTCTGCCGGGGCTTCGCGGACCGGCTGGTCGCGCTGACCGAGAACGAGCAGATCCAGATCCGTCGAGGAAAGGTGTCCTGATGCGGCGACGTACCCTGCTGGCGTCGGCGGGAGCAGGCGCGGGAGCGATGCTGGCCGGTCCCGGGCTGTCCGCTGCGCCGGCCGAGGCCGCTGGCACACCCACCTTGCGGACGTACGCCGTGCAGGGCACCGACATCGCGGTGGCGTTGCTGCCCGGTCCGGCGGCGACGGTCCTGCTCTACGCGGCCCGCCGCTTCCACTACGAGATCGACGCGCTGCGGCCGGGTGATCTCGTCACCGATGCCTCGGGCACCGTTCTCGACATCCGGCCGGGGTGGTATCCGGCGGGGGCGCGGGACGGATTCCTGCCGTACCAAAAAATCGTGGTCCATGACATCGTCGCGCAGTGCGACGGGCTGCTCGGCTGGGGCGGTGACGCGCGCACGCCGCGCGAGGGACGCTTCGAGATCGCGGTGGCGCCGGCCGACCACCGTCTGCGGGCATTGGCGCGGCGCCTGGACACCGATGCCGCATGGCCGAGCCGCCGGGTGGGCGCGGGCATCGCTCTGCCGTTCACCGCGGACCGGGTACGGCGGGCGCAGTCGATCCGTCGCGGCATGGCGCGGTAACGCTCGAACGGGCCGCGCTCCGAAGTCGCCGGCCGGCCGGCGCTGGAAACGCCGCCGGCCGGGAACTGACACGCGATGTCGCATTAAACCGATTGGACGGCTTGCTGGTATTTTGCCGACGTCGCGGACTTAACAATCGTTAATTAAATACAAATAGTTATTCCATAACTGTGACGTCATGCACATCGGTCCTGTTTGGAATGGTGATATGGTCTCGGCGCTCGGGAGGAAGAAATCCTCCGCTCCACCTGCGATGCCACGGGAAGATCCCCGGGTTATTTGCAAAGGAAATTAAAATGCGCAGAATCCATGCCACCGTTCTCGCCGCGACCGCGACCGCGGCCGCCCTGCTCGCCCCCGCCGCGGCCCAGGCCGCGCCCACCAGCACCACCGAGCTGCTGGGCACCTACGGGTTCGGGCGCGCCGCCGTCATCGGCGACGCCGGGGTGGCCGCCGGCGTGTGGCGCTCGCCGGCCGTGCACAGCCGTTTCGCGGGCGACGACCTGACCGTCACTTTCTCGCCGCGGACCAAGCCGCGGGCCAGTGAGCAGCTTGTCTACACGGCCGCGTTCAACGAGGTCGCCGACGCGCAGGCCGAGTGCCGCAAGGTCGGTGCGGACGGCGTGGCCCACCATGTCTGGATGTCCTTCCGATGCCAGACCGGCTTTGTGCCGAGCTACACCCTTTACGTGCGCTGACCTTTCTGCGATCCGGCTCGTATCGTGCCGTGCGCCATTCTCCGGCCACTCGCATGGCCATTTTCCAAGAAAACGACGAACAATGTGGAGCGCCGGTGCGAAAAGCCGCCCCCGGCGCCCTCGGCATGGTCCTCGGGCTGACCTCGCCGGCCGCCGCGGCGGACAACACCTTCGACCTTTGCCGCCGGCCATGCCACGGCCCGCGGCACCTGTGATCGGACGCTGAGCATCCCGCCGGCCCCGCGCTCGTGTGCCGGCACCACCGTCCGGCGCGCCGAGCAGAGGTGCCGCCGCGACGTCCGCACGCCTGCGGCGAACAGCTGATCGCGTCACCACCGAGGCCCGGCGGCCCGTTGCCGGCCTCGCCCCGCGTCCCGCTCCCGGGACGGCGGTCCACCCCATCGGAAGAGGTACGTACACCATGTCCACCCTGAGTCGTCGGGACGTCATCCGCTACGCGGCCGCGGCCACCGCTGTCGCCGGCGGCGTCGCCGGCGCGCAGGCCCTGTCCACCTCCGGCTCCTCCGCGCAGGTGCCGGCCGGCGCCGCGGCGCCGGCCGATCCGCGGGACTTCGAGCTGGAGTACCGCGGCAAGAAGATCAAGGGAGTGCACGGCGGTGGCGCCCACGGCGCTCAGCTGAGCGCGCGGGGCACCTCGCGGAGCCGGCAGCCGCACCAGGTCCACATCGACGGGCGCAAGCTGGCGGTCATGCAGATCGAGCTGCCGTCCCCCAGCGGCACCGGGGTGGTGCTCGGCTTCATCAGCGCCCTCAACCACTACGAGCCGGTCCTGATCGACGAGGACAAGAACCGGGACGGTTTGCTGAAGCTGGCCCGGCGAGCTGTCGACGTGCTGGGCAACAGCGAGCTCACCGCCCTGGCGGGCGCGGACCACAACCACGGGAACTGACCGCACCCTCCCCGTTCCGATTCATCGAAAGGCTCTTCCGTCATGGGCGTACGCAAGAACGCGCGCAACCTCACCAGCACCGAGAAGGCGGCGTTCGTCTCCGCCGTCAAGCGCCTCAAGGCGCAGACCACCGGTCGTAACTACGACTGGTACGTCACCACTCACCTGAACTACTTCGCCGCCGTCGGCGGCATCCGCTACGCCCACCAGTCGCCGTCCTTCCTGCCGTGGCACCGTCAGTACCTGATCGAGTTCGAGCGGGCGCTGCAGGTCTACGAGCCGTCGGTGACCCTGCCGTACTGGGACTGGACCGTGGACCGCACCACCACCGGTGCGCCGTTCACCGCCGACTTCATGGGCGGCAACGGATCCGGCGGCAACGGCCCGGTCACCACGGGCCCGTTCGCCGGGGCGACCAACTGGCGGATCAACGTCAGCAGCACCACCTCGACATCACTGCGGCGCGCCATGGGCAGCAACACGTTGCCCAGCGCCACCCAGGTCAGCTCGGTGCTCGGGGTCTCCACTTACGACGCGGCGCCGTGGAACAGCTCGGCCACCAGCGGCATGCGCAACCGGATGGAGGGCTGGACGACCCCCAACCTGCACAACGCGGTGCACGTGTGGGTGGGGGGTCACATGGGACAGCAGGACTCGCCGAACGACCCGGTGTTCTGGCTGCACCACTGCAACATCGACCGGCTGTGGTCGCAGTGGCAGACACGGTGGGGCTTCGACGCCGGGCACTACCTGCCGGCCGCCGGCACCAGCGGTGTCGTGGACCTCGACGAGACCCTGCAGCCGTGGCCGGGCGTGACCCCGGCCTCGGTGCTCGACCACAGCAGCGTCTACACCTACGCCTGATCCGGATCGTTCAGCGCGGGCAGTAGGCGGTCGGCTCGGCCGGTCGCAGCTCGGCGCCGGCCAGGCTGCGCACCGCGGCGCGGGTGGTCGCGCGAACCCCGACGGTGATCTCGTAGGCGTTGACGGTGCTGCTGTAGCGGTTGTCACCGTGGTCGACGAGCCCCAGGGACACGCCGTCGATGTAGGCGCACGGATGGGCGCCACCCCAGCCGTGGATCAGCCGGTCGCGGTAGTACTCGACGAAGACGCCGACGGGTGGGACGGAGTCCGACGTGGCCGGCCCGGCGGGCGCCTGTGCGCCCGCCGGCGCCGGGGCGGTGACGGTCAGCACGGCCGGCACCAGGGCCGCGGCCAGCACCACGTTGGCCACCTGTCGCTTCAGCATCGTTCCCCCAAAGGCAATCGACATCGATGTACGTCGATAACATAGCCGATCGTCACCGTTTTCTCCGGAGAACGCGGCCGGTGCGAACCTACTCGGCGATGCCTTCAACTCGAGCGCGGTCGTCGAGGTTATGCGCCACGCCGGCCGGTCTCGGGGCCCGCGGGTGCACCCCTATGTAGAGTTCGGATATAGTGCCGCGATGCGGATCACTGTAGCGACTGCCCGGCTGCTGGCCGCGCTGCTCGCCGAGCCGGCAGCCGACCGGTACGGCCTGGACCTGATGAGGGCGACCGGCCTGGCCAGCGGCAGCCTTTACCCGATCCTCCACCGGCTGCAGGACGCGGGCTGGCTGACCACGCGGTGGGAGGACATCGACCCGGCCGAGGCCGGACGACCGGCCCGCCGGTTCTATCGTCTGACGCCCGACGGGGTCAGTCAGGCCCGGTCGGCCCTCGCCGGGCTGCGGGCACAGACCGCGGTGCCCGGGATCGTGGGTCTCGCGACGCGGAGCCTGGCATGGTGAGCCGGCGGATCGCCGAGGCCCTGCTGGGGCTGGCCGCCCGGCGCTGGCCGGCCCGGCTGCGCGGCGAGATGCACCAGGAGTGGCTCGCCGAACTGCACGTGCTGGCCGCCGAGCGCCGTACCGCGGCAATGCTGCGGTACGCGGCGAGCCTCGCGGCCGCCCGGCCGGTGCGGGAACCGGTCGCCGGCGCGGAGCGAGCGGCAGCACTGTGGCGGGCCGTACGACTGTGCGTTGTGGCGCCGTTGGCCGCCGTCGTCGTGTTCGCTACCTGCCTGGCAGCCGCTCTGGCCGTCGTGGATCCACTGCTCGCCGCGTTGCCGTTCGGCGAACAGCCGCGGCAGTGGGTGGCGGCGCTGGCCACGGCCGCCGCTGCCGTCGTGCTCGCCCGGTCCGGCCGGTGGTGGACGGCCGAGGGCGCCGGGATGGCCGCGCTGCTGCTCGCGATCACGGTCCCCGGCTTCGTCCTCGCCAGCCTGGCCTACCTGCTGCCGGCCGGGATGTCCGGCGGATACGCCCTGCACTGGCCCGCATACGCGGTGTTCTTCGCCTGCCTCGCCGCGCTGCTCCACGCCGTCGACCGGCTGGCCGCCACCGGCCGGCGCGTCCTGGCCTGGTGGACCGGCGTGGCCGGCGCGCTGACGCTCACCGACCTCGCGGTCACCCTTCCGGTCCTGCTGTCCAGCGGCGACGATCCTCCCGTCGCGTCGGCACCGCTGTGGCTGTTCGCCGCGCTCAACGGCGGCGGCCTCGACGGGATCAGACTGCCCGGCATGACCGCCGACCAGATCTGGACCGTCGGCGACACCACCGACTTCGACGCCTACATCTTCCTGCTCTACGCCGGCCTGGCCCTCGGCGTGATCATGACCAGAGCATCGAGGGCTGCCACGACCTCGGTGCCCAGCACGCGGCCCGAGCTCACCTGAGCGGGCAACGGGTCCGGCGGACACCCGACAGAGCAGACCCGCGCCGCCTGTCCGCCTGGCCGACCACGGACACGACCGTGACCGGTGGCATGCTCGGGTAATGAGCGGAACTGACGCCACGGTGAGCACCCTGCGGCGCCCCGCCCCCGGGTGGGTCGCACCGCTGTTCGCGGTTCTGGGCGCGGCCACCATCCCGTGGACCGTCTACCTCTCGCTCACCCTGCCGCAGCGGACCCACACCGGCAACTACCGGGTGGCCTGGGTCGGTTTCGACGTGCTGCTGGTGGCCGGCCTGCTGGCCACCGCCTACCTGGCCTGGCGCGGCCGGCCGCGGGTCGGGCTGCTGGCCGGCGCCACCGCCACCCTGCTGGTGGTCGACGCCTGGTTCGACGTGACGCTGTCGACTCGATCCGAGCTGACCTCGGCGATCCTGTCCGCGGTGCTGATCGAGACTCCGCTGGCGGTGCTGTGCGGGTGGATCGCGCTGCACGTCGACCGGCTCGTCGAACACCGCCTGCACCGGCTGGCTCGGCAGACCATCCGGCTGCGCGCCCGGACCGCGGCCCTGACGCTGAACAGCCGGTCGCGTCTGCGCGGCGAGGCCCGGCTCCAGCAGATCCTGCGTGAGCAGGCGCGGCTGGGGCGGATCGGGGCGGCCGGCGGCGGTGGGGCGGAGGCCGCCAAGCGCGACCTCCGTTGACCGGGGCCGGTCCGGGCGGAGCTGGTGCTGGCGCGCCACCGGGGTCCCACGCCGGTCGCGCCGGGCCAGCCGCAGTCGTCGGTGTCGTCGCCACCGGTTCCCGGCCGATCGACACCACGGTCGAGCACCGCCGCTTATGACCGACACCCGCTTTCCGGTACGCCCACAGCGCTCACCCCGCCGCCGGTCGTGCTGGTGGCGTGAGCGCGCGGTGGCGCTCTGCAATGGACGTGGCGTCGGCTGCAGGCGGCACCTCGAACTCACGGCCCCCCGGGTCCGGCCGGCTCCGCGCTGCCGACCCTTTGGGTTCGATGGGGTGCTCTTTAAATGTTCCTTAGCGATGCGAGCGGCGGCTCGCCGGTCGAGCACAGTCGATCACGCCATCCGTCGCCGAACGTTGAGGAACACCGTGTCCACGCGCCACCGCAAGCCCACCCGGACCCGCAAACTCGTGCTCGCCACCGTCGCCGTGGGGGTGCTCGGAGCCGGCGCCGCGGGGATCGCCTCGGCGCAGACGACGCATACTCGGCCGCAGGCCACCGGAGGCAGCACGGTCCGCCTGGGTGACGCCACCCGGGTGACCGGAACCGCCGCCACCCGCCGGCCGCACCGGCCCCGGCCGAGCGCGACCCGGACCTCCGCGGCACCGGCCACCACCGCCCCGAGCACTACCGCTCCGAGCGCCACCGCCCCGAGCACCACCGACCCCACCAGCGCCGCCCCGACCACGGCGCCCACCAGCGCCGCCCCGACCGCGGCGCCGACGACGACGGCGCCCACGACCGCGCCGACCACCGCCCCGGCGCCGACCACGGCTCCGCCCGCCGACTCGGTGATCGACGCGGTGCTCACGCACATCAACGCGGCGCGCACGGCGAACGGCGTGGCCGCGCTGACCCTCAGCCCGCAGCTGTCCACCGCGTCCGAGGCGCACAACGCCCTGATGGCCGGCGGTTGCGGCCTGTCCCACCAGTGCGCCGGCGAGGCCGGCCTCGGCGAGCGGTTCACCGCGGCCGGCGTCTCCTGGACCGCGGCCGGCGAAAACATCGGCCAGGGCAACGCTGACAACACCGCGGCCTCGATCACACAGGCCGCGAACGGGCTGACCGACCTGATGCTCGCCGAGGTGGCGCCGAACGACGGCCACCGCAGGAACCTGCTCAACCCGGCCTTCAAGCGGATCGGCCTGGCGGTGACCCGGGGTAGCGACGGCCGGGTCTGGTTCACCCAGGATTTCGTCAACTGACCTCTTGGAGTAGCCGCCGACGCTCACCCCGCTCCGGCCGCACGCGCGCGGCGGCGGCCACGGAAAGACGTTGCTCGCCGACATCCGCAGGCACGGCTACGAGCGTTTCGAGTGGTGGGTGCTGGCCTGGAACGAGCCGGCGATCGGCTTCTACCGTGCGCTCGGCGCCGAGCTTCTGGACGACTGGACCGGTGTGCCGGCTCAGCGGTGGCGCCCTCAAGGATCTTGCCCGCCTGGGGTCCGCCGCCGCCGGACCGGGTCCCGGCACGACGGACGGCCGAGGAGACGGCGCGGTGCGAACGTCCTACCGCAGGCGCTCATCCGAGCGGCGTCGAAGTCGATGAAGAGCGTATGGGGCCTTGGGCGTGCCGTGGGTATGTAGCGGCCGGGCTGGTGCTCGCGCTGGGTTTCCTGCTCACCGGCCCGGTGTCGCAGAGCGTGCTGTACGGGGTAGCCGGCGCCGGCGCCTCGGCGGCGCTGCTGACCGGGCTGCGCCGGCAACGGCCCCGGCCGGCGCGGGCGTGGTGGCTGGTCTGGGCCTCGGTGCAGATCAACATGACCGGTGACGCCGTGCTGGGCCTGCGTGTATGGGTCTTCCCGGGCTCCGCTCCCCTGGTCTTGCTCGAGAGCGTCATCTACCTGGTGTCGTACCTGGCGCTGGCCGCCGGCCTGACCGTGATCGTGCAGAGCCGCTCAGCCGGCCGGGACCGGGGTGCGACCATCGACTCGGCCATCGTGGCGTGCTCCCTGGCGCTGCCCCTATGGTTGGTGGCCGTCACGCCGGTGCTCGACGAGCCGGCTCAGCCGGTGGCCATCCTGGTGTTCCGGCTCGCCTTCCCGATCGGCGACGCGGTGCTGCTCACCCTGCTGGCCCGCCTGTTGGTCAGCCGCAGCGGCCGCAGCATGTCGCTGTACCTGCTGCTGGCGGCGGTCTGCTGCTGGCTGGCCGGGGACGTGGCCAACGCGATGCTGGCCGAGCGCGGCACGCTGGCGAGCTACTGGGGCGGGGTACTGTACTGTCTCAGCTACACCGCCTTCGGCGCGGCGGCCCTGCACCCCTCGATGCCGGCCCTCGCGACGGCTGGCTCGGCGCCCGCGCCGCGGTTGACCACCGGCCGCCTGACGGTGTTGGCCGCGCTGTCGCTGCTCGCGCCGGCCCTGCTGCTCGGCCAGGCGTTCACCGGCCGGCAGGTGCAGGCCGTGCCGATCGGGGTGGCGTGCGTCGTGCTGTTCCTGCTCGTGGTCGCCCGCATGGTGGGCCTGACCCGCCAGGTCGAGCGGCAGGCACGGGAACTGTCGGACCTGGCGAGCCGGGACGCGCTGACCGGCGTCGGCAACCGCCGCTCCTGGGACGCGCGGCTGCACGACGCGGTCACCGCCGCGCACGGCGCCGGGGGAGCGCTGGTGATCGCCTTGCTCGATCTGGACCACTTCAAGCGCTACAACGACACTCATGGTCACCAGGCCGGCGACCGGCTGCTCAAGGGCGCCGCCGCGGCCTGGCTGGACGTGCTGCGCCGCGATGACGTGCTGTACCGCTACGGCGGCGAGGAGTTCGGCCTGATCCTGCCGGGCGCGTCGGCCGGTGACGCGGTGAAGCTGACCGAGCGGCTGCGGGAGGTGGTCCCGGACGGTCAGAGCTTCTCCGCCGGTGTCGCCGCGCTGCACGGCACGGAGACCGTTGAGGAGCTGGTCGCCCGGGCCGACACCGCGCTGTACGAGGCGAAGGCGCACGGACGCGGCCGGGCCCGGGTGGCGGCTGTCCCGCCGAGGGCCGCTTGACCGAGGCCTCCCGGGCGGCGAGCCGGTTGCGACGGCGGCCGTACGAAAGGATGGACGCCCCGCGGTAGCCCCGTCCCGGCCGACGCAGTCGATGCGGCCGGTCGGCATACCAGCGTGCCGCGACGCGGACCAGCACCGTCAGGGCTCGCGCCTGACCCGAGCCGTCCGCGCCCCGCATCGAGTCACCCAGGCCTCAGCGGAAGATCAATCCTGCCGATCTACCAGTTGGGCGGCCGGTTACCGCGCCGCGAGCCGGGAGGACGACAGCTGTGCACGGCATCCGAACGCGTCTGGTCGCGAGTGTGCTGGTCATCATCGCCGTGGCGCTGGGTGCCCTGGTGGCGATCACCACGGTCCGGACCACGAGGCTGAGCCTGGACCAGGCCGGCGATTACATCGAGGAGCTGGCACGCCGGGACGCCGGTGAGGTCGGTGCCCGGATCGACGACGCGATGTACGCGGCCCGGGAGCTCGCCGGGACGATGGCGACCCTCAAGATCGTCGGCTTCACCGACCGGACCACGGTCAGCCACCTGGTACGGAACACGCTCGCCCGCCACCCGGAGTTCGTCGGGATGTCCACCGGCTGGGAGCCGAACGCGTTCGACGGCCGGGACCGGGCATTCCGCGGGAAGGCTCCGAGCGACGCCACGGGACGGTTCATCCCGTACTGGTACCGCGACGGTGACGCGCTGAAGTCCGACCCGCTCGTCGACTACGAGACGCCGGGCGCCGGCGACTGGTACCTGGTGCCCCGCAAGACCGGCAAGGACATGGTGGTCGACCCGTACGTCTACCCGATCAACGGCAAGGACGTGGTGATGACCACCGCGACCGCGCCCATCATGGTGCGCGGCACGTTCGTCGGTGTGGTCACCGTGGACCTGGCCCTCGCCGAGCTGAGCGCCGAACTCAGCGCCAACCGGCCCTACGGAGCCGGCTATCTCTCCCTGGTGACGGCCGGTGGCGTGGTCGTGGCCCACCCCAAGGCCGACTTGATCGGCAAACCGCTGCCCGGCAAGGCCGCCAGTGCGGTGCCCATCGCCGTACGCGACGGGGTGGCGCACTGGACCGGCCCCGACGGGTACCTCGACGAGGACGCCACCGCGGTGGCGGCGCGCGTGGCGCTGGCCTCCGGTGACTCATGGGCATTGCTGGTCGTGGCGCCGGACGCCTCGATCACCGCGCCGGCCGTCGCCCTCCGCTCGACCCTGCTGATCGCGGCCGCGCTGGCCTTCCTCGTCGCCGGCGTCGTGGTGTGGGTGCTGGGCACCCGGCTGACCAAGCCCCTGCTGTCGCTGCGCGACCGGCTCGCCGAGATCGCCGACGGTGACAGCGACCTGAGCCAGCGGGTCGACGAGGCACGGCGTGACGAGATCGGTCAGCTGGGCGCCGCGTTCAACCGCTTCACCAGCAAGATCGCGGACGTCGTGCGGCGCATCGACGAGCAGGCCGAGCAGGTCTCCACGTCAGCGCAGTCGCTCAGCACGATCAGCGCCGAGCTGCGGTCCACCGCCGCACACACCGCCGAGCGCGCGGAGGTCGTGGCCCGGGCCGCCGAGCGGGTCTCCGGCAACATCCGCACCGTGACGGTGGGCGCGGGGGAGATGGACGCCTCGATCCGGGAGATCTCAGCCAGTGCCGTAGAGGCGGCTCAGGTAGGCGGCCGGGCCGGCGAGGCGGCCGTGGCGACCACCCGGACGGTGGCGAAGTTGGGGGAGTCGTCCGTGCGGATCGGCGAGGTGGTCCGGGCGATCACCGCCATCGCCGAACAGACGAACCTGCTGGCGCTCAACGCCACCATCGAGGCGGCCCGGGCGGGCGAGATGGGCAAGGGCTTCGCCGTGGTCGCCGGTGAGGTGAAGGATCTGGCTCAGGGCACCGCGCGGGCCACCGAGGACATCATCAACCGGGTCCAGGTGATCCAGGCGGACACCGAGTCGGCGGTCACGGCCATCGATGAGATCGTCCAGGTGGTGGGCCGGATCAACGAGCTGCAGACGACCATCGCCGGTGCCGTCGAGGAGCAGACCGCCACCACGCAGGAGATGAGCCGCAACGTCGACGAGGCGGCGTCGGGCGCCACGGACATCGCCGCGACGATCGAATCGGTGGCCAAGGCGGTGCAGTCCACCACCGCGGGCAGCGCCGACACCGGGCGCGCCGCCGAGGAGCTGGCCGGCCTGGCCGCCCAGCTCAAGACGCTGGTCGGCCAGTTCCGGGTGTGAGGCTCCGGCTACCGGCAAAGGACGTCCCCGGGTGCGCGGGAAATATAGTTGGGCAACGGCGCTCTGTGGGCGAACCGGAATGCTTTGCAACTCGACGCGCAGCTGTTCGCCTGAATGGTGCCGGCTGCTCACCAGGAGACAGCCGGCACCATTGCTCGTCAGGCGGTTTGTCCGTAGACCGCCAGCTCGGTGGAGTCCATGAACTTGCAGCCGTTCGCGGAGGCCGGCTGGTTGGCCGGGCAGAGCCCGGCATCCTGCGCCTGCGTGGTCAGCATCGTGTACCGGATGTACTCGATGGCGTCGCCGGTGCCCGCGGCCAGCGCGACCGGGGTGGGCGTGACGGTGCCGGCCGGGAACGTGCCGCTCGCGGCGACGGCCCACGTCTTGCCGTCCTTGGACGTCTCGATCCGGTAGCCGCCGGTGGAGGCCGTCGCGTCGTCACCACAGGTGGCCGACGGGTTGACGACCAGCTGTGCGACGTTGACGACGCCGGACAGGCGGATCACGGCGTTCTGGCCTTCGGCCGCGATGTCAGAACCCCAGCCGGCGATCTGCGACTGGTCGAGCAGCTGACCCGGGCCACAGCCGTACGCCGTGTAGTCCGGACCGGTGGCACTGACTATGCCCGCACCGCCGGAGGAAGCCGCCCAGTCGTGGCGGACCGCCCAGTTCTCCGCCTTGGTGCCCGAGTTGATCGACACCGTCTTGACGATCGGGTCGTAGCCCGCGCCCCGCGCGTACACCTTGGCGTACGTGCCCGGGATGATGCCGGAGATCTTGTAGGTGCCATCCGCGGCGGTGGTGGCGCGGTAGTCACCGGCGAAGCCGGAGGCGTGTCCGCCGAAGGCGATGGTGAGGCCGGACACCGGGGCCTTGGTGTCCTGGTCGGTCACCTTGCCGGTGAGCGTGCCGCGCGGGGTGCTCGCGGCCGGCGGCGTCGAGAAGTCCTCGACCGGCTGGGTGTCGTCGCCGTCGATGGCGGCGGCGAAGTAACCCATGCCCCGCTTGGCGAAGACCTTCCAGATGGTCTTGGCGTTCTTGCCCTTGCTGACCACCAGGTCGGCGGCGAGGATCGAGTTCCGCATGTCCAGGAACGACGGGTTGTCCGGAGACAGCTCCATGCCGCGGGTGATGATCGACTCGGCCTTCTTGCTGCCGATGGCGCGGCGCAGGTCCCACAGCGTCTGGGCCCAGATCTCACCGTCCGCGTGCACCTCAGGGCCGCTCGACGAGACCTTGCCGAAGTCACCGTACGTGTAACCGCCGGGGCCGGCTGCCGGGGTGCCGGGGCATGTCGGCGCGACGATGCCGACGGTGCAGTCGAGACCCTCGCTGCGGATCGTGCCGCCGGCCGACCAGTATTTGCCGATCAACACGTCACCGGGCTTCGCGGTGTCCTTCTCGAGCCCCGTGGCATGCAGGTAGTCCTCGGCGTACCAGTCGCTCCAAGCCTCGCCCATCGCGCCGCCCTGGATGTTGCTCAGGGTGGAGTTGCCCGCGGCGTCGATGACGAGCCGGTTCGACAGGCCGTGCGTGTACTCGTGGAACACGACGTCGGACTCGTCACCGGTGTTCGCGGCGACCGCCTCCGGGCCCGGGTTCAGCAGGTACATCTGCATGACCGGCGAGATGCCGTCCGGCGGGGTGTTCATGTTGGCGTTGTCGGTGTGGGCAGCGTCGGGCAGACCGTTCGCGGTGTTGGCGCCGTCCATGGCCTGGCCCTGCACCGCGTCGCCGTCCCGCGCCTCGAAGTTGCCCGCCGCCCGGGTGAAGCCGATCGGCGAGGACTTGAGGTGGTCATGGAAGGTGCCGAGGAAGGTGAAGAGCTGTACCGCGTTCTGCTTGCGGTTGGCCTGCCACGAATTCGCCGTCTTCGGGTCCCACGAGCAGGGGTACGCGTCCGAGCAGAGGCCGCCCACCGCGTTGTTGAAGTTGACGAACGGGTAGTTCCACCGGTGCACGCCGGCCGAGCTGACCTCCTCGGTCGGGTCGGCCTGGTTGTTGTCGTTGACGTCCGAGTAGACGTGCGCGACGTTGCCGGACAGTTGGCGCGCGTTGTCCGGCAGCCAGCCCTTGGCGGTCAGGTCGACCTTCTGCTGGACGCCGCCCTTGGGCGCGCCCGGATAGTTCTTCCACACCTCGGCGCTGTCGTTGGCGATCGTGCTGTGGCGGTAGAGCACCTCGCCGCTGGCCGCGTCGATGACGTGCACGTAGCCCTCGTCGACGACGATCGTCTGCCAGGCCAGGCGCGGGCCCGAGACGGTCTGGAACCAGACCTTCTTGGCCGTGCCGTTGTCGCTGAAGGTGGTCGTGCCGGCCGCCGTCTTGGTGACCTTGGCGGTGGACGTACCGAAGACGTCCTTGACCGCCGCGGCCCGGGCTCCCGTGGCGGTCACCTTGGCGGCGCCCGCCGTGGCGGGCAACGACTTGAGCGGCGAACCGTCCACCTGCACGAGGCGGCCGTCCTTGGTGACGTGCGCCTTCAGGCCGTTGCCGAACACCGGCACTCCGTCGGCGACCTGCACCCAGCTGAGGTGGTGGGTGCCCGCGACGTCGACATAGTCCCGGCGCAGCTCGAGCGTGGCGAGGTCGGCCGCGCTCAGACCGAAGACCTCGGGGTGGGCCTTGATGTAATCGAGCGCGATGGTGGTCGGCTTCTTGTGGCTCGGGCCGGTCAGGAAGCCGTCCAGCTTGGTGACCCGGCGCGGGGTGCCGGTAGCCCGATCGATGTCGACGATGCCCTGCACACCGAGCTTGTTGCGCATGGTCTGTACCGCCGAGGCCGACGGCGCGGCGGCGAAGGCGCGGCTCCGTGCGGAGTTCTTCGGTGCGGCCGCCGGCGCTTGTGCCTCGGCCGCGGCGGCCAGGTTCTCACGGGAGTCGTAATCGGCTCGCCGTTGGGAATTGCTGTCAGTGTCCGCGGTCACGGCGCCTGATAGCGGTGCGGCCTGTGCGTGCTGCGGCAGCAACGCCGCAAGCAGAACGACACCGGCAGCTGCCGCCCCGACCCGCCGGGTCGCGGACGGTACGGAAAACGGTCTCAATTCAGCCCCTCTCGACCGGGCTAAGATGCGAGCCCGGCCCCGGTGTGAACCTGGCGCCGGCCGCACCTCACTTGTGTGGCCCGTCGATGGGAGATGTTCTTGCTCATTGGCGTACATAACTAGAGCTGTATTTGGATCTTTACCGAGTCGAGATCACATCACGGCGTGAGTTGGCGACTCCATCGCACTTAGCGAGTCAGCATTATCTATGTCTCCACTGCCGGCACGCCCTTCACGAGTCCGATGTGGACAGAGGATGCGCATCGCCGGAAATCGATTGAAAAAAGGGGGGGTGCGGCCGTGTCCGCGCGCACGCTGGATCGGCCCTTCGCCCTGCTCTACCAGCTCCGACGACTCGCCGTGCGCGGGAGACGGCGACTCGACGTCCATGACGGCCTGGTCAGGCCCGCCCGCGTCCTGGTTGCCGGCGCCGAATGATCAACTGGATCGACCGGAGATTGTGATAGGAATCTTAACTGCCGATGATGACCATTCTGCATAGCGCGGTGCGCGAACTGTTGCGCGACGACGACGGCAGGCTGGTCCCGGCAGTCGCCCCGGGATCACCCGGCGTGTGGTTGCGGCACTCGGTGCTGGCTCGCCGCCTGGCTCGCCCGGGCGCACGCGGCCGGCACCTCGTCGGCCGGAACCGGTCGGCTCAGCGCAAAACCTTGGGCGAGATCGCAGCCCATCTCGCGGAGCACGGCCAGCGCCTCGAGTTCCTCGACGCCCTCGGCAACAACCGACAGGCCCAGGTTGTGACCCAGGTCGATGGCGCTGCGGACCAGCACCACGCCGTCGACGTCTCGGGCGAGGCCCTGCACGAACGACCGGTCGATCTTGAGTTCGTCCGCCGGTAGCTGGCGAAGCTGGGACAGCGAGCTGAAGCCGGTCCCGAAGTCGTCGACGGAGATCAGGATGCCCTCCTCACGGACCTGGCGCAGGACGGTCCGGGCACGTTCCGGTTCGAGCATTACGCTGCTTTCGGTCAGCTCCAGTTGCAGGGTGCCGTGGGGCAGGTCGACGTCGGTGACCGCGTCGCGGATCCGGGGCAGGAAATCGTCGTGCAGCAGGCACCGCGGCGAGATATTGACCGACACCGCCAGAGGGTTGCCAGCGGCCGCCCACCGGGCTGCCTGCGCGACCGCGACCTTCAGCAGGTGGTATGTCAGCGAGATCTCCAGACCGCGGGAGGCGGCCATGTCGAGGAACGCCGCGGGCAGCAGCAGTCCCCGGGTCGGATGGCGCCAGCGCACCAGCGCTTCGACGCCGGCCACCGATCCGTCGGCGATCCGGATCTGTGGCTGGAAGTACAACACCAGCTGGTTCTCCGGGTCGCCGGTGTCCAGCAGCGTGCGAAGCTCCCCGAACAGGCTCATCTCCTCGGGTGCCACGGCGTCCAGGAGCTGGTCGTAGACCGCGACGCCCCCGCCGGCTGCCTTCGCCCGGTACATCGCCGCGTCGGCCTGGCGCAGAAGCTCGTCGTCGGCGACACCGATCGTGCCGACGGCGAGACCGATGCTGGCACTGACCGAGGCCGCGCCGACGTCGAGCAGGAAGTCGTGCCGGATCTTGTCGGAGAGCCGTTCGGCTACCTCGACGGCGGTCGCCAGGTCGGCGACGCCCGACAGGAGCACCGCGAACTCGTCACCGCCCAGCCGAGCGGCCAGGTCGCCGTCGCGAATGCCGGCCCGCAGCCGGTGTCCGGCCTCCTGCAGAAGTTGATCGCCGGCCTGGTGACCGAGCGTGTCGTTGACGGCCTTGAAGCCGTCCAGGTCGATGATCATGACGGCCACTTGGTCATCTCGTCGGTCGGCCGACACCCGGATCGAATCGGTCAGGCGCTCGTGGAACATCCGCCGGTTCGGTAGCCCGGTCAGCGGATCGTGCAGGGACCGGTGCTCGCTGGCGTCGGCGTCCTGGACCAGGCGGCGCTGATAGCTCAGCACCATCCGCCAGATCACACCGACCAGGGTGAGCCCCACCCCGAAGCCGACCGAGGTGCCGATCAGCATGCGCACCTCGGCGCGTCGCATCGCGTCGGCCTGCCGTTGCGCGCTGGCGTGGTACGCCCGGCTGACGGTGTCCACATCCTGCTGCAAGGTGTAGTAGGACGGTGTGACGCTGAGACTGTCCAGGCTGAGGCTGTCCGGATCGCGGTCCGCCACCAGCGCGATGAGCTGCTCGGCGTTCGTCCGGTATTCCCGTTGCCGGTCCAGCAACCGGGTCGCCTCGCGGTCGGCGTCGGGCAGCCCGTGCTGGACCGCGAGGTGCAGCGCTACGTCCACCGAGTCGGCGGCCTGGCGGAAGCGGCTCAGCACCGCCGAGGACGGCTCCACCTGGTAGTGGCGCAGATTGACCTCTTCGAGCGTGATCGCCCCGCGGGCCTCGCTGAAGTCCGCGTCCACGTGCAGGGCCCGGCTGTGGTCGTGCACCGCCTGAGCGGTCAGCGCTGTCCCGATGATGGTGTAAGCGCCAAGTGCCATCAGCACGCTCGCCAGCGCGGCCGTGGTGTTCAGGCTGCGCCGCCGCCGTGCTCGGGAGCCGTCGCGAACGTACGACCGGCGTCCCACGAGTCCGTCGGGCATCCGCCACCGTTTCACGATGTCTCCCTTCGGACGTAACCGGTGAGGCCTCGCCGCTAACCATCGGCCGACCGATGCGGAACCTGAACCAAGCGCTCAGCAACTACCACTCGGACGCCGATGAGAGAAGGCGGCGAGCAGGTTCTGCGGGGAGGCACTGTCATGCGCATCGGCCCACGGTTCGGCACTTTGCTCACTGTCGTGGTCCTGGCCGGGGCCGCCGCGCTCGGGGGTTGTGGCGGCGGCGACGCGGGCACCTCCACTGCTGAAGTGCCGGCCGCCATCCGGCTGGGCGCCCTGGTGCCGCTGTCCGGCACGAATGCGCAGTCGGGCCGGGAGATGCGCGATGCGGCCCAGATGGCGGTCGACGAGGTCAACGCGGCCGGGGGAGTGCTCGGCCGGAAGGTGGAGTTGCTGGTCCTGGACGACGCCTGCGACCCGGGCACCGCCGTGGTGAAGGCCAACGATCTGGTGGCACAGGACATCACGGTCTCGGTCGGCGGCTATTGCAGCAGCGCCACGGTGCCCACCCTGAAGGTCTTCCGAGACGCTGGTGTGCCGATGGTGATCGCCCTGGCCACGTCCACCGACCTGCTGGTGCCGAAGTACGACAGCATCTTCCTGATCAGTGGCACGGTCACTGACGAAGGGGCCTTCGCGGTCGCCGCCATGCGCCGGATGGGCAGCAAGCGGCTGATCATCGTCAACGACGGCACCAGCTTTCCGGTCACCCTCGGCCGGACGACCGCCGAAGCGGCCGCCGAGCCCGGTACGGGTATCGAGACAGTCGCCACCCACGAACTCAGTCAGGGTGCGCCGTCGTACGCCCGGCTGGCCAAGCAGATCGTCGGCGAGAAAGTCGACACGGTGTACTTCACCGGCTATTACGGAGAGGCCAACCAGCTCATCAAGGATCTGCGGACCGCCGGGTTCGACGGCCGGATCATCGTCGGAGACGGCGCGACGGACGGCCCGCTGCTCACGGGTCTGACCGCCGCGCAGACCAAGAACGTGTTCGGGACCGCGCTGACGGTGCCGGCGCTCATGCCGTCGCTGGCCGCGTGGTCGAAGCGATTCGCGAAGGTCACCGGGCGGCAGCCCGGCGCGGGCGGACCGGAGTCCTACGACGCGGTCACGGTGGCCGTCGATGCGATCAAGCGAGCCGGTTCGACCGATCACGCCGCCGTGCGTGCCGCCATCGCCGCCACGCCGGACTTGCCGCTGCTGTCCGGGACGGCCAAGTTCAACGCCGACGGCACCCGGGCGAATCCGGTCTTCCTGCTGTTGGAGGTCCGGGACGGAAAGCTGGCGGAGGTTCCGGCGGGCTGACGAGGACATCCACGATGGACCGGGGCCGGCGGGGGACACCATCGTTCTTGGTCGTCAGACGCCGAGCCGCAACATGTATCGCTATAGAGCCTGCTCGACTCTGGTGATGGCAATGGTCGTTTCATGTACTCCTGGGGGCAATTTGCTTCGCGGGATCCCGGTGGCGTTGTTCACCACGACGGTGGCCCTAAGCGAAGGGCCTGGAGCCACGCGGTGAACGCGGCGGCCCGATCCAGCCGATGGCGCAGCCCGACGAGGCGGGTCAGGGCCGCGTTGCGGGCCCTTGGAACGGACTGGTGCAACAGGTCGGTGGAGACCGCGGGCACGGTGAGACGCGCGTTGGCGATCCCGTGCAGGACATCACTCCAGATCGTGGACCAGATTTCGGTGGTATCGGCGGCCACGTTCACCTCGATCACGGTTCGGTCATCGGCGGCCCGCACCTGCGTGGGCGGTTCGCCCTGCGGGGCCCAGGCCGGGAGCAGTTCCACCCGCAGTAAGCGGCCATCCGCGTCAAACAGCACGGTGTCCTGCTCCTCGAGGACCGCCCGGCGGATACCGAGCCGCCGCCACAGGGTCTTCCGGGGGTCGTCGGGCAGGACCGCGTCCGGGTTGACCAGGTGCTCCCGGATGGGGCTGAGCACGCTGTCTCGGGCGTGGCCCCACTCCGCGGACGCGGTGGCGTGCCGCTCGGCGACCAGATCGCCGGTGGTCGGGTCCTGCGCGAGCTGGGCGGCTATCTCCCCGAGTTGGTCGAAGAGGGCGTCCGCCGCCGCCCATGCCCAGGCCTCGGCGAGGCGCTCGGCGAGGACTGTGGCCGGTTGCGGCGGGACAGCTTGGTTCTGCTCGGCCGAAAGGAACGCCAGCCACTCGTGGAGCACGACGTCGGCGACGCTGGGACCGGGAACGGTGAGTACGGTCGCCGTCGACGTGTCCACGAGTGCGGGCTGCGACGATGCCACCGGGCGTAGGCCGGAGGGGGTCAGCTCCCAGGCTGGGCGGGGCCGGTGGTAGTCGTCGCGGGTGACGAACGGCTGCCGGTTCCCCCTCGTCGGGAATCGGGTATCCGCGCCGGCTCTGCTCCCCCCGGGGACGGCCGCCTGCAACTGCCGTACCACCGTGGCGATTGACTCCGCCGGCACCCGGCGCGACAGCGCTATTACCGTCTCGTTCGGGCGCACCAGGAGCACCTGCGCCGCGGCCGGGCCCGGAAGGGTCCCGGCCACGAACCAGACGCCAGTGGCGGGGGCACGACGCCTGCCGAACCGCCCCCGGCCGCTGCCGACCGGCAGCCACACGAACGGCTGCGGCGGGTCGGGCAGCGTGACGGGGCCGGGTTCCCAGATCCGCAGCGCGTCGGCGAGTACCTCGGCGGCTGGTCGCTCGGCCGGCTCCCGGCGGTCGCCGGACCACGACGCCGTCAGCAGTCCCTGCAAGCCGGCTACAAATCGCCCCAGCGCCCGCGCCAGTTCCACAGCGGAATCCGTCACCCGAGCCATCCTATCGACCAATATCCATAGTTGCGGCCGTGCGCCCGTCGGCTACCGAAGGTCGCGGGCCTCGGCAGGCAGTCGCGCCGGGCGGCGCCGGGACCTTCCAGCCGCCTCCCAACACGTTGCGCGACGTGCTCTCGGTAGCCACCGTCTTCAGCCTCGTCTTCATCGTCGGCTTCAGTGGGGGCATGGCTCCACACTTGCCTCAGGCCAGTTTCGGCGCCCGCTCGTACACGATCTGGGTCAGAGCGGTGGCGGCGGTGCGCGCCTCGTCCGCGGAGAACCCGTTGATCTTCGGCTCCATGTTGACGAACACCATAAGTTTGCCGCGTCGGCTCACCAGCGAGTAATAGCCCTGCTGAAGGGTCGAGGTACCGAAGGAGGCTTCGTCGGCACCGGGCACGCTGATCGCCTCAGCAGTCGTGTTCGCCAGGTTGCTCAGATCCTTCATCCCGGCCTTGGCCACGGCGACGTCCGGGAACACGCCGATGCTGACGTTGTCGAAGACGGCGAACTCGCACGTCACCCCGCGCGCTTTCGGATGCATACGGAAGGTCTGGACCTTCGTCTCGATGGTGGTCATCTGAAGCTTCTCGAAGTCTTCTTTGGTAAAAATGCCGCAGATGTCCTTGTCGGGCATGTCCTTGTCGAACACCGGGGCCTTGACGACTGCACTGCCCGTCGTGGGGTTTCCGACGCTGTTCGGGCTGCTTGTGCCGTCGTCATCGCTGCTGCAGCCGACCGCGACGAGCAGCAGGCCGACGGTGAGCGCGGTGAGCACATGGTGACGGTGACGGTTTCGCATCCGGCAGTGCCTCCTGGACGGCATTGATCTAATCCCCAATGTTGGTCGATGTCTGACTATTTCACAATGCCGCCCTCGTCTGCCGGGCGCCGCTCGGCGACAGCGCGGCGATACGCCTCACGCATCGCGCGTACTGCGGCCGCAGCGCAGTGGTGCAACGTCCCGTGGTACGTCGCCGCAGCGCTCTGCTACCGCCACCTGTTGACCACCGAGCAGTTCGCCGGGCGCACCGGGGCCTGGATGCGGCGTGATGGGACCACTACGCGCCGACGCCCGGCACTACTCGGCGCGCTGCCGAAAGCGGGAGTGGCGCGCCCGGCGGGCCGCTGCCACCAGCCGTGACCATGACGTGCAGCCGTCCCCGCGGAACGTCTGACGTCATGGTCAACAGGCTCGTGCTCAGCCCCAGAGCGAGTTGACGGCGAGTATCGCCGCCGTTGCCCCACGGCGGCGGCGACACGGACTGCAGTCGTGCTGCGCATAGGTGCTCCTCAGCTCGGGAGTGCGCGGGCGATGACGGCAGGCACCGAGCTGCGCCCGCCGTAGAGTTGGGCGGAAGCTGCGGCACGGACCGGACCCGCTGCGGTGAAGCGGTGCCCGACCAGGATGGGCAGTTGTCGCTTACCGCCCGCTTACCTCGCCCTGGCATCGGGAGCGAAGCCGGGCGTGGGTGGATCCGTCCCCGAGGTCGCCCGCCACCTCGACATGCACCCCGCCGACCTGGTCACCGGGCTCGACACCGTCCTGCACCGCCCCTGCCTGCGCGCCCGCCCCGAACCGGCCGACACCAACGACGCGGAGGACGTCGACGCGCTGACCGTGCCCACCGCGCTGGCCACCGCCACCGCACGGCTGACCATCGACCAGCTCGCCGACGTCCTGGACTGGACACTCGAGCGGCGTCGCCGCCGCTCTCGGTCGGGCGACCACCGTCCCGCAGCTGGCCGGTCCGGTCGCGCTGCGCCACGTCGCCGCGAACACCTACACCGTCACGCCCCGGCTCGACCTGCTCTCCAGCGACGAACGCGGCCGCATACACGAGGTCGCCCGCTGGAACCAGCCTCTCGCGGCAGTCCCGGCTGGGAAGGCGGTCCGGGCAACACGAGCAGTCAGCTCCGGAGCCTCACGCAGGTCCATCGGACGCAGCGACACCCCAACCTCCACCACGAACGCCCCGAACATGATCGGGAGAGATCGTGCCGGGGCGAGCGTCTAGTTCGGAATTCGCCAACAGAGTCCCTGAACGGGGGCCGGGCTGCTTTTGATCGGTCTCAGGTCACCACTTGGTCAGGCCCACCCGCCCGCATCACGTCCTGATCGGGACTGCTGGTCGCCGTGTTCGTCTGGGGGCCGACCAGAATGCGCCGGAAATCGGCAATGACCTGGGACCGCAGTTCCGGCTGTGATCATTCGGCTGATCCAATGACAAGCCGGGCTGCGGATACTTCCCTCATGGCCACCGTTGACCTCATCCCCGCACCCGCCGGCGACGCGGTGACATTCCGTCTGCACCGGTCGCGGCTGTGGCTGAGGATGGCACTGATCTTCATTCCCGTGTTTCTGCTGGTCCGCGGGACCGCGATCGGCCTCTTGCTGGACAGGTGGGACTTCACCGAAACGGTGATCTGGGTGCTGCTGACGGCGATCGGGGGAGCAACCGGGACCGTCCTCGGCGCCGGCCGCAATCTCGGCTGGATACGCGCCTCGGCCGCCGGCCTGGAGTTCGCGGCCACCCGCCGCAAACCGGTGTTCCTGCCGTGGTCGGCGGTTCAGTCGGTCCGGCTGCGCTTCACCGGCCATTTGACTGAACTGCTGATAACGCCCACCAGCCTGAACGCCGCTACCGTCGCCGCCGTTTCGGCGTGGGCGCCACGGGTACGTCGACGCTCGGGCGCCGCCGCCTTCGTCGTTGACGTCGGACTGATGACGCCCGGACCGTCGGCACTGCTCGCCGAGATGAATCGACGGCTTGTCGCCCATCGTTGAGGCAAGCCACCCTGGCGTGACCACTTCCGTGTTATCGGAGGTTCCAGACGCAGATCAACGTAAAGGGGCAGCTGGGTCATCTCAAGCTGGACCGGGTGGCAGGGTCCACGCCGACCAAAACACAAAGCCGCTGACCAATAATATGCCGGTCAGCGGCTATCTGGTATCGATCGCACATCGATGATATTGCGTGTCCGGAGGGGGACTCACACCCCCATACAACGCATCCGGCACGCAAACCCGCTCCCCGTAACAAAACACCGCATCGCCACGCGTCCACCGCACCGGTGCGTCGCCGGCTGCCGGCAGGTGATGGCCGATGGTGAGGACCGTCCCGCTGCCACCCTTGGTGCCGCGGCTGACGCTGCCGGACCGGGAAGGCCAGCGCCGAGAGCCTGGTCGTGGGCCGGTGCAGCGGCGGCCGCTGCCCCTGCCGAAAGTGCCGCAGTTCCCGACGCGTGACGTCGTCTTCGGGCTCGCCGCGCTCGATCGGGCCGGCCGGATCACCGACAAAGTCATCATGGGGTGCCTCGGCTGGAAGCCGGGCCTAAGACTGGAGTTCACGATCCGCGAAGGGCTGATCGTGGTCGCCGCCGACGAGACCGGCTGCCGAACCTTGGATGAGCGGTGGCAGGTCCGGCTACCGATGCGGGTGCGCCGGGCCTGCCGCATGGAAGGCCACCAGCGGGTGGTTCTGGCTGCCCTGCCGGACAAGCAGCGGCTGATCGTGCACCCGCCCGCACAACTGGGTCAGCTCACCCTGGCCGCGCACACCGCCGCGATCGGTGGTGGGCGGTGAGCGGCGGGGCGAAGCCGGAGGTGCTGCAGGCGGCGCGCACCCTGTTACAGCAGATGGGTATCACCCCGGCGGATCTACTCAACACCGCGGTGCCGGGCAGGTCGGCGCCGACGTTCGCCGAGTATCTGCCGATCGTGGCGGCGGCGGTCGCGCCGGGGTCGCAGCGCATGTATGGCACCTACTGGGCCAAGGCCCTCGAACGCTGGGCCGAGCGCCGTATCGATTCGGTCATCCCGTCGGAGATCGAAGTCGCGATGCGCGAGATCCAGGCGACCGCGTTGCGGCGCCGCAATAATCGCGGCGGCCGCAGCGCCGCGGAGCATTTCATCTCCGCGATGCGCTGCTTCTACAAGCGGGCGGTCGCTGACGGCTATATCGGCGAGGGCGACAATCCGGCCCGCAAGGTTCCGAAACCGGCCCGGCTGGCCTCCACCCGCTCGGCGTTGGCCGATGACCGGCTGGCCGAACTCACCGAAACGGCGGGCACCTCCGGCAACGACCCCGAGCTGGACACGTTGATCCTGCGCTTCCACATCGAGACCGCCTGTCGCCGCGGCGGCCTGCTCGCCCTGCGGCCGATGGACCTCGACGTCGAACAGTGCCTGGTCCTGCTACGCGAGAAAGGGGACACGTTCCGGTGGCAGCCGGTCTCGCCGACTCTGATGGCGTTCCTGCAACAACACGCCCAGGAACGCGGCTCACCGCAGCGCGGGTCACTGCTGCGCTACCGCAACGGTAAACCGGTCGGACGGCGCCGCTACGACTACCTATTCACCCGCGTCGGCGACCTCCTGCCCTGGGTCCGGGTGCAGATGATCTCCGCGCACTGGCTCCGCCATACGACGCTTACGTGGGTTGAGCGGGTCTACGGATATGCCGTCGCGCTCGCCTACGCTGGCCACGCCGAAACCCCGAACGACGCGGGCACCACTGCGCGGTATGTGAAAGCGACCTTGCAGGAGGTTGCGACGGCGTTGTCTGGACTGACTGGCGAGCCCCATCCCCTCGCGCTACCAGGCAATCTGCCGGTGCTCAACCTCGCGGGCGATGCTCTCGTCGGTGAATACGACTAAAGACCGAGGAGGGCTGGCGGCGCGACCTGGTCACGCCGCCAGCCCGGGCTGCTGAGGGTTGCGGCGCTTGTGCGAACTCGGCGATCGGTCTTTGCTGTCCGATGAGGCGGCCGCCAAGAGCGAAGGCGGACCGCCAGCCGCCGCGCCCGTCGCAGACGGATCCGGTGTTATGCCGGAGGGATCACTCGGGTCTGATCGAGGCGGCGGTGCACGAACGACAGCATGGAGAACAGATCGAGTGCGTCTGCTTCGGTCAGATTCCAGAGTCCGGTCGCGCGAGTGGTGTGTGCGGGCGGGTTGCGGAATGTACCGAAGATGCCTTTGATGAGGTTGGCAAAGCCGTTTTGTTCGCTGGTGTCGGAGACACTCTGATATCCGTTGATATGCATGAGTGTCGTTCCGTTCCTGGGCAGGAGACAGGCTTCGACAAGGGTGTTGCCGTCGGTGTTGAGGCCGCTCATCTGGCGCAATCGCTGGGCTACTCCTTTGGTGGCCTCGAACACGGCGTGGAACAGCGATTGGCGGATGAGTTCTTCGTCGCAGTAGCGGATGACTTCGGGATGGACGCCTCGGTGGTTCAGTTCGTAGCGGAGGCGGCCGGCGATGCGGGCGACGTCGTCGAGAGTGGTGGCGGTTTCGGTTGCTGGTCCGAGGCGCCCTTGGGCGGTGATCTCGAGGCCGACCAATGAGAGTGGCTCTGCCAAAGCTTTGCGTAGTTGTTCGAATCGGTCGCGGGCGCGGAGGTAGCGGGCTGGGGTCATCGCCGCGATTAGGAAGCGGCTGATGGCGGTGTTGGTGCCGTCGCGTTGCTGCTGTTGGAGCAGGGCGGTGGCCACGCGGGTGCGTTTGTTCGGCGCGTCGAGGACGTCGGGGATGCCGGCCGCGGCCAGCAGTTGCTCGATTTCCCTGTTGGCCAGCCCTGGAGATTCGGTGCTGCCCATTATCTCGGAGATCTCCTGGACGACGGCGGTCGGCCAGGGGCTGGTGTCGGGGGTTTCGTCGGTGGCGGTCATGGCTCCTGGTCGTCGAGTCCTTGTTCGTCGGCGGATAGGGTTGCGGCTTCCCAGACGGGAGCGGCGCGGTCGATGTGCGGGAGGGTTCGCGGGTCGATGCCTCGGCGGCGTAGCGCAGCCCAGAGCGGGCGCAGGGCGGCTTCGGGGTCGGTGAGGTAGTCACTGTGTTTGATCCGGACGAATTGCCAGCCTGCGCGTTGGAGTTCGCGGTCTCGCTGCAGCCTCTCGTGGATGTGTTCGGGGGTGGTGGGCCGGTCAGGAGTTTCGCATTCCACGGCGAGGCGACCGCTGTCACCGATGATGACGAGGTCGACGGTGGAGCCGCTGATCGGGTATTGGGCTCTGACGGCGTAGTTGCGTTCGCGCAGGTCGAGGAAGACGTGTTGCTGGAGCAGGGTTGCGAAGCCGCGGTGCAGTTCGTCGCGGCCGGCCTGATCGAGTTGCGGATCGGTGGTCATCAGGGTCGGTGGGTGTTGCATCCAGGTCAGCAGCGAGTGGCGCATGTCATCTGGTTTGAGCTGGGCGGCGTCGATGGAGGTAAATAACCAGAGTTGGTCGCGGGCGCGGGAGGCGGCGACGTTGAAACGGCGTTCGTTGACTCGTCCGACCTGTGGCCTGCGAGGCCGGGCGATCGTCATGGACAGCAGGATGACGTCGCGTTCGTCACCTTGGAAGTCGGGTGGCTGCCCGACCCTGATGTCATGACGCTGGATCTCGGCCGGGTCGATCGTGCTGCGGATCATTCCGTCGATGAGGGTCGCTTGCGCGCCGCTCTGCAGGACGACAACACCGATGGATTTGGTGAGGTAGTTGGAGTCGATCAACAGTTTCTGGATCTGGTCGACGACCGCTTCGGCTTCGGCCGGGTTCTTCGGGTTCGTGGAGGTGCCTTCTTCGACGGCGTTGGCGACGCGGACGACCTCTATGGGGTTGAGCCGGTCGGCGCCGAACTGCCGGAGCGGTATAAGGCTGTCGCGGTAGAACTGGCGGGATGACCATCCGATGATCTCGGGCATGCAGCGGAAGTGTTCTTTGAGCCGGATGACGCCGGGGAACCGTGCGGACAGAAGTTCGTAGAGGTTCGAGACGGGGTTGAAGCTTTCGCGGACGTGCTCGCGCAGGGCGTTCAGGTGATGGTCGATGGATTCGTGGACGGTGGCCAGCTCGGTACGCAGTCCGGGAGCGCATTGCCGGTCGTCGCCGACGATGATCACTCGTGGGGCGAGGCAGAGCAGGAACAGGGCGTCGATGCCGGCCTGGCTGGCCTCGTCGACGATGACTACGTCGAAGCTGTTGGGCTCGATGTCGATAGTTTCGATGACGTTGCTCAGCGGCATGATCCATGCCGGGACGGCGGCCTGGGCGTCGTGCATCGCGCTGCGTGCGGAGTTCAGGCGGCGTTCCGCGTGTTCGCTCTTTCCTCGGCCGTAGGAGCTCATGGCAGATCGATAGTCCTGCAGGGCTGCTCGCTGTTCCTCGGTGACGTTTGCTAGGCAGTGCAGCAGCGCCCGGCCGCCGGCGAGTTGCGCGGTGACGTCGGCCAGTTGGGTGTCGAGGTCGCGTAGGCGGCGTTCGGTGTCGTCACTATCGGCGGAGGCGATCAGCCGCTGGTAGCGGACGGCGGTGGCCCAGGACCAGGCGGCGCTGAGCCGGGCGAGTTGGGAGTCCCAGGCCGGATGATGCGGGTCTTGGGTCAGCCGGGCCGCGAGCGCGGGGTGCCGGGTGCGCAGTCGGCCGGTGAGTTCGGTGCAGTGGTGCTCGCGGGTGTGGTCGAGGGCGGCTTTGCCGACTTTGGCGCGCAGGGACGCGTAGCTGGTGATGTCGCGGTCGCGCAGTGCGGTTATTAGTTGCAGGACTTCGGGCGCGGCGTCCGGGTCGTAGCTGACCGTGGTGAGCCTGCCCTGGATGGCGTCGAGTTCGTCTTGTGCGGTGCGGGCGCGGGCGATCAGCGGTGCTGCCTGGATCGCGCGGGCGGTCCGGTCCCACTGTTGTGGTGTGCGGATCGGGAAGCGGACCCCGTGGCGGCGCAGGTGGTGTTCGATGTGGTCGCGGATGCCGGAGAGGGCGTCAATCGTGGCAGCGCTGCGTTCGATGTCGCGCAGCTGGGCCAGGCGGCCGCTGAGTCGTGGCGCGGGCGCTGCGTTCCCGGTTGGCCATGCCCGTAGGGCGGTGTCGACGGTTGTCGTGGCGTGCAGGTAGGTGATGGCTATCTCGAGCGCGTCGACGGTGTTCGGCGGCGCCTGGTCGACGGTGCATGCGGTCAGGAGTTCGGCCGCGTCGAGTTCGACGGGGTGGGCAGGCAGGTAACGGCGGATCCAGTGGCGTTGTTTCAGGTAGGCGCGCAGTCGCAGGGCCTGGCCGAGCAGCCGGACCGGGTCGGCGGCCGGATCCACGCTGACCCTGGTGTCGGCTGCCGCGGCGCGTACCGTGGAGTCGGTGGTGACGGCTCGCAGTTCAGCGCGCAGGGTGGCCCAGTATTCGGGGTTCTGCCGGGCGAGCCTGTCTCGGGCGGCGTGCAGCCGCCAATCGTCGCTGCCCCAGTGCGCGGTCAGTTCGGAGAGTCCGACTTCGGCGAGGCTGTCCGCGGCTTGTTGGATCAGCTGAACGACGTCGGTTAGCGGCTGCCGGTCGAGGTTCAGCAACGGCGCTACCTCGGTGCGGTCGGGGCCGAGGAGCTCGTCGACGCGGTTGAGGTGGGCGAAGGCGGTGTTGATCTCCAGCGGTTCTGGCAACGAATCGATGTCGGGCAGGCGTTGCCGGCCGCGGACCGCTCGTTCCGGGGTCGTGGTGCGCAGCAGGTCGAGCAACGCAACCGCCTCGCCGTCAGTCAAGGCCGGGGTGTCGGTGCCGGTCGGCGCGAGTTCGCCGATCCACTCGTACGCGGGCCGGTCGGCCTCGATCGCGCTGACGATGTCCACGAGGGTTCCGCTGTATCGACCGGCGCCAGGTCGGTGGATCGAGTACTGGTCCTCGCGGACGATCTGCAGATCCAGCAGAGCGGCCTTACGTCGCTGCAATAAGTCGTGCCGCCGGTCGGCGAGCCGGTCTACAGTCCGTGCCAGCTGTGCCGTGTCGGTGCCGGCCTGCAACTCGGACAGGGCGGTGATGCTGCGGTCGAGGGCGTCGTCGGCGCCGCGCCGCAGCCCGGTCGCGAGTACGCACAGGTCGCGTACGTCCGCCGGGATTTTGTCCTTCAAGACCCGTAACGCCTGGCCTTTCTCGCTGGTGACCAGCACCCGCTGCCCGTCGGCAAGCAGGGCGCAGATGAGGTTCGCGATTGTGTGGGTCTTGCCCGTGCCTGGCGGTCCCTGAATCACCGCGGCCGTGTCGGAGCGCAGCACCTCGAGGATGCGTCGCTGTTCGGCGTTGCTCGACAGGGGGAGTAGGGGATCCGCGTCGTCCAGCAGACTCGCCCGTATGGTCTGGGCAAGGTATTGCTGCTTCTGTTCACGCTCGAACGGGACGACGAGTTGAGCCAGGCCGAGCGGCGCCGCGGCACCGGATTGCTGCAGGTCGGCAGTGAGCTGGCCGTAGAACTCGATGAGCCGGCTGCGGGTGCGCGGCCGCAGCAGCAAAGCGGGCGAGAGGGTGAGCGCCGACTCGCCGGGTTCCTCGAGGGGTGTCCAGGTGTGTGGGTTGACCAGCAGCGGCTCGGGCCAGCAGCGCCGCTTCCATTCCACGAGCCAGCCGGCCACCTGCGGAGACAACGGCGTGAGATCGGCGGCCTGATCGGCCAGCATGGCGCTGATTTCTCGATCCGCTGTGAAACCGTCCTCGGCCCTCAGGAAATCGCGATCCTCCAGCCGGAAACCGGCTGTGAGCGATGGCAGCAGGCGCGCCGTTTCGGCAATGACGTCCACGGGCAACTCGACCGGGCAGGTCAGCAGGTGTCGCCGTACAGAGCGTTTGCCTGCCGGGATTGTCAGCAGCCCGATACCGAACAGCAGTTCGTGAGAGTCGCTCAGGTCGACGGCTCGACGGCCGAGGGCCTCGAGCCGGCGGTAACGGTCAACGACCGGCCCGGCATGCTGGGTAGACGGCGGGCAATGGATCTCCAACAGCTCGCCCGAGCCCTCGTCGGCGAAGTGCTCCTGGTAGTCGTCGAGCCAGATCGTGCCGTCCTTCGCAGTGTCTCGTACCTGCTCGGATGACTGCTCGACCAGCTCCTTGAGGTACGCGACCAGCCCGCTCGTGCGCTGCACCACGTACTCGTCGATCAACGAGAGCGAAGACAACACGCTTCACAGTTTGCATCCGTCGGGTTACGTTCAGCAACAGCGCTGCTGATGAATGAATGCCATTCTGCGACAGTCCGCCGGACGCCTGGGAGTTCCTACAGGTCTCTTCAAACAGCGAGAGTGAGCTTTTCTGCCGGTTTGCGATGGTGCGGGTGCGGGTGCGGGTGCATGACGTGCAGGACGTCAACGCGGTGGCGGGCAAGGCAGATGAGGGCGGCGTTGTGCCGCTTGCCTTCGGCCTGGATGCCCCCAGCGGCAAGGCTCAACGCGTGTTCTTATCGCTCTGCGGCAGGGCAATAGCCAGCTCCGGAGCCGCTGCAGCTGCGCGATCAGCGGTAGAAGAGTTCGCCGCTCTACCTCCCAAAATTTAATTGCTCAGCTGCAGCCCGCAGCTCTCGCGCTCGCTGAGCGAGGTTCAAGTTACCGAAGATTTCGGCAGCCTCCGACAGCCCTTTTGCCGTCGAGCCGAGGTTCATCGCCGAGTAGATCTCGGCAGCCTCACTTAGCGTTCGAGCTGATTCAGCCAGCCGGTATGAATCGGTCTCCTTTAGCATCGTGACGACCAAGCGCAATTCTTGAACGGTATCGCCGTTGATCTGCCCCGTTCTAGCCGCCTCTTTGGCAATGTCGTCCAGCCGTCCCACGAGGGTGGCCAGGCGCTCACTCGGATCTTCAAAGAACCGCGCCAGTAGTAACTCCAGCTGATCGAGAGTCACGGGCGGCATGCCAACGCCAAGTGCGGCTTCTCGGGCCGCCTTCCACTGCAGCAGCATTTCAGCGGGATAGTTATCTGCGCCTGTTTTCGGATCGTCGATGGCCCGATGATGCGCCTCACAGAGCAAGAGAAGGTGGCGCCAGTCGTCGCGCTCTTCGTCAGTGAGATCAGCGCGGAAGCGCGGAGCATTCGGCTTTACTCCGTAGATATGGGCAACCTCGACGTTGAGCCGCACGCCACCTAGCCCGGTATCGATGCAGGCCGGCTGCGCACATTCTGGCGCATAGCAGGTTCCGTTACTCATTGCGTATAGGGCACGTTTCACGGACTCTGAAATCGGGGCACGTTGACCGGTCCCGCGCGGCTTCTCGTTGTCAACGGCAGTCATAAAAGCCACTATCGCCAGATGTTAGCCGTCCTCATCCTGCATGTCGGATTACGGTCGAAGGCTTGCATGCGAAGGCTTGCATGTCGTATCCGTACCGTGCTCGCTGACCGGCGCTCGGCACGGTGGCGCAGCCCGGACATGGTCGGATCGCGGCAGATCCGTGCACTTGATCATGGGAACCGCAGAGGAAACCCGTTGCGGTCGGACACCCTCATGGCGGACGATCCGCTTGCGGCCAGCAAGCGGACGAGCCGAATCCTCTAAGCAAGATCGTGGTCGGCTACACACAACGAACAGGTGGAGTCACGCTATGCCGGATCTGAACCCGCAGACAACGCTAATCGCGTCCGGGACGATCGACGGCCTCCTGGAGCTCACCGACCCAATTCGGATGGCACCGCTGTACCTGGTCCCCGAAGCAGACCACGTCCGGTTCGACATAGAACTAGACGTGACCGACAAATCTCCCGCTGACTGTCGACAACTTTTGGACCGGATCCCTCTCGCTGTCCAGGCCGCCGTCGCTGCTGCCACCGGCACAGCCGTCCAGGCACATCTGACCGAATGGTCTTACCCGAACGGTGGGCTCCGTCAAATCGGAAATCAGATCCGCTCCGAATGGTCGATCCGCACCGGGTGGCCGGCGGAACCGGACAGAGCCGCGGCTGCTTGGGACGCGTTCGCCGCCGTTGCCGTCGGCGCCGATCGTCAGGTAGCCGACCTATACGAGGTATTCCTGCTCGGGGTTCAGGCGATGCAGACGATCGCTCCACTGGTGGGACTATGGGCGTTCTCCACCATCGTCGAGACAGCAGCACCTTTGCCGCCGCCAAGAACCAACATGGCGCATGTGCTTGAACTCGACGGCTATCTGCGGTCGGAGGGCTACGACTTGCCGCCGTCACCGACGCGCTCGCCGTCGCGTATCCGGGCCGCCGCCTTGCACCCGACAGACGAGTCGCCGCCCACCCCGGAGGAGGTGACGTGGTTCCGGCAGCTCGCCCGCGCCTACCTGCTGCACAGAACCGCTACAGGATTTACCACCATGCCAATTGTCGCCACTGATCGCGCGGCTCAACGAGGCCGTGGCCGCCGTCGAGATCGCCGCGATGAGGGCCTGACAGGCTTGGACGTCGCGGAGGTCTACGGCCGAGGACCGTAGGATCGAGATGCATCTTCGCTGTCTCGATCAGCCCTGACCGCAGCGAACAACACATCGCTGGCCTTCTCGTCTACTGCGGCGGCAGTCAGCTGACCAACGCGCGCGTTGTCTGTGTGAGATGCGGTCACACGATCTGGCGTTGTGATGCCGTCGAAAATCAGGGCTGGCGGCCGGGTAGAGTCATATTTCGGCAACCTAATATTAGTCGAGTCCCGAAAAGTCCAAGTCAACAATGATGTCCATCACCGAGGCGCCCTCTGCGTTGCAATAGTCTCTGATCACTTCCCAGATCGGTGTGGCGAATTCCCTATTCTCACGGAGCGATACCCTCGGTACATTATCTTCAGGCTCTTCTATGTCTAGGTCAACGAAGCCTTCTTCCTCAAGGAACTTGAGATGCGGGTACAGGCCACCGTAGCTAACCCCGGCTCGAGCCTCCAGGTTGTGAATTTGCATTCTGATTTCGGATCGACTCCATGATGGGCTTTTACCCTTCTCAAGAATAATGGCGAGAATTCCTCGATGCTCTCGGGGCAGATCCGCCAGATGGGCACCAAATGTTTGCATCTCCGCCACCAGAGCGGGGAGTTCGACCGAGCGATCCGGCAGATCGAGGAAGTCGGCGAGACGATGCAAAACAAAAGACCCATGGGCCTGCTGTTGCTTAGTTAAATCTTGAACCGCATCTGACAGCCGAGTAATGGCAGCTTCGCCGAATCTGGCCTCGTGATCATTCTTCAACTTCTGCATTCGTGCGACAGTGTATTCGGATCCGTCTGTAATTTTGTGATGCATGTAACAGAGGAAGAGAAGATTGTCCGCAGACCGCCTCTCTTCGTCGGTCTGCGATTCCCTGTAGCGTGGGCCGCCTCGTTCCGCCGCCTCAATATGGGCAAGCTGTGCTATATAGGTACCTGCGTCGTTGATTATTCGCGCAGAGCAGTCAGGGTAGGCGCATTCGTTACCCGAGTGGAGATAGAGAATTCGGAGCGTCTCTTGGGTCGGTTGTAGGCGTGCCATGCACGAATTATCTACTAGAGGAGTTCGCTGCGGTGTCGCCTGCCGCAACTGATCTTGCGTCATCCGGGTCTGCGCACTCATCTCGGCTACTTGTTTCATTGCCCTAGGACCGCGGCCCGGCCAGGCTTCGGTCTAGACGTCCGGGCTGTCGCTCTCATTTCGGCTGCCCACCTCGGTGTGGCTCTCATTTGGCCTGCGCAGTCCCGGGCGTCGCTTCAGGGCAGGGAGAGGCTCAAGAGAGGTTTGCACAGCTCAAAGTAGCGATGCCCTCCCAGCTCGACGAACCGTCGGATCGAGCACCGGAGGGATACATGAACCGGTCGCAGCGTGTGGTCATCGGCATGGACCCGCACAAGCGCTCTGCCACCATCGAGGTAATGACCAGCGACGAGACCATCCTGGGCACCGGCCGGTTCGGCACCGATCGAGACGGCTACAAGGACATGGTCACGTACGCCAAACAGTGGCCAGACCGGGTCTGGGCCATCGAGGGCTGCCAAGGAATCGGCCGGCACATCGCCAACCGGCTCCTGGCCGACGGCGAGCAGGTCGTCGACGTCCCACCGAAACTGTCCGCCCGCGCCCGGGTGTTCGCCACCGGTCAGGGCCGTAAGACAGACGCTACCGACGCGCACTCCATCGCGCTGGTCGGCACCCGGATGGCCGGGCTGCGTCCGCTGGTCAACGATGAACAACTGGCCGTGCTACGGATCCTGGCCGACCGGCGCCGCTCCCTCGGCGAGGACCACACCAGGATGGTGTCGCAGCTGCACCAACTGCTGCTGGAGCTGATCCCCGGTGGGGCGAAGAAGAGCCTGTCCGCCGCTCAGGCCAAAGTACTGCTGGCCACCGTCCGACCGCGGGACGCCGCCGGCAAAGCCCGCCGGCGGGTGGCTGCGGAGCTGATCGCTGACCTTGAGCGGATCTACCAGCGGTCCAAGCAGGCCGACAAGGAGCTCAAGGATCTGGTCGCCGCCACCGGCACCACGCTGATGGACCTGCACGGCATCGGCCCGTCCGGCGCAGCCCGGCTGCTGATCGAAGTCGGTGCGGTCATCCGTTTCCCGGACCGCGGGCACTTCGCCTCCTGGAACGGCACCGCACCCATCGACGCGTCCTCCGGCGACCAGGTCCGCCATCGGCTCTCCCGGGCGGGCAATCGGCAGATCAACCGAGTCCTGCACATCATGGCCACCGTCCAGCTACGCCGTCCGACCGAAGGCCGCGCCTACTTCGACCGCAAGAAAGCAGCGGGGAAGACGTCGATGGAAGCCATGCGGGCACTGAAACGGCGCCTGTCCGACATCGTCTACCGACAGATGATCAACGACGCCACCGCGGCGATGGCGACGGGTCCGGGAGGACACCGGGGAACGTCAGCGAACTCCAGCGTGACCGGCTCTCATCCCTACACCGGCTCTTCGGAGAAGTCACTTCCCGAACCCGCCGACAGCAATCTTAGAACCTCAATCCAGACCACGTCTTGACACAGAGAGGAGCCAGTTGAGTTAGATCGCCGGGTGTTTCCAAGGCGTGTTGAGGAGTAGGGGCTGCACCGGGCGGAAGCCCTCTGATGGTGGTTTGTTCCGGCCTGTGACGCGAGGCCGGCTACGCGGCCGAGGCTTCTGGATTGGGTGGCGGTGACGAGATGTGGTGGGGTGCAGAGAACAGCGAGTCCGGTGTGGTGTGGATGTCGTCGTCTGGTTGCATCAGGGTGGCGTAGATGTTGGTGCCTTCGACGCATTTGAACCGGGCGACGACGTCGACGCCTGAGCCTATGGCGGCGCGGAGTTCGTCGGTGTTGGTGAGGGTCACCTGGGTAGCGCGGATGGCAGCCCTGCCGATGTTGATCTGGTGCGACGCGCAGGTGATGTTGTAGTCGGCGTTCAGCATCGTCAGGTCACCGGGAACGCTGGCGAGGACGGCCTGAAGGAAGTCTTCGATGCAGTCGGCGTAGATCGTGAGTGTGACGGTGCTGCTGGGGACTCTGGCCGCTTTTCCGTCGAGCAGTCTGGCGGCGGCTAGTAGGTCCGCGCACTCATCGGCGGGTAGTTCTTCGGGGATGGTGAATGGCTCACCGGCGTGCGCCTGGACTCGTTCGAGCGCCGCAATGATCTCGGCGTCTTTTCGCAGGTGCTGCAGAGCGCCAGCCCGTTCGGCGGGGTCGCCGTCCAGGAGGTCACCGATGCATTGGTTGTTCAGTCGTAGTTCCAGCCGGTCGGTGGCCTCGGCCTGTAGGAACAGGTCCACCGAGGATCGGACTGCGTAGGGATAGTGGCCTGCGAAGTCGTTGGCGTTGACGTTGACGTGTATGACCTCGCCGGACTCGTTTCGAGCGGTTTGGAGGTGGGCGGTGAAGATGCCTGCTCCGTCGTGAAGGAGTATCCGGCCTCCGTGGTGGCCGCGGAACACGACTGCCGGATGCAGTTGGAGACGTTGTTTGACGGTTCCCGATGCGGAGACCACAGCCAGCTGGTAGTTGGTCCCGGGTGAGAGCTGTGTCTGGCCGACCGTAACCAGGACTTGATCGTCGGGCCCGTCGAGCCCGATCACGCCGGCCCATGAGGGTCCTATCCCGTCGGCTGGTTGGGCGAGATAGTGGCCGGCGACGGCGATCTCGCCACCGAAGTTGGCGAGGTCGGCGAGCCGTTGTTCGGCGTGTACTGCTTGAGGATCGGATTCGGGAAAGTCGAAGATGGGTGGCAGTGGCTCATTCGGCGGGGATTCCTGGGCGTCAGCTGGGGTGAATCGCACTGTGATGCCGCCGGGCATGGTCTGAAAGTCGTGGCGCCAGTTGCTGGACGTGGTTGCTTGACGGTCGGAGAGTTCCCGGATACGGGCTGCGATTTCGACCGGATTGGTGATCTGGCTGTCGGCTATGGCGGCGTCGGCTGATCGTTTCGTGTCTGCGCTGAATCGCAGGACCCGCCGGATGACGTTCGCCTTCTTGTCGGCGGCCTTGCTGAGTATGACTCCTACCAGCATGCTTCCGGGCTGCCGGTCAGACTTGGCGAGGTTGCACGGCCGGCAGATCGGAGCCAGATTGGCAGGGTTGTGGACGTCGAAGTCCGTCGCGAGGTCGTACATGGCGATGTACTCCTGGAGGCGATCGGATGTGACTGTTCGGGGAATGACGTGGTCAATCTCGATGTCGCGCAGTGCTTTCGGCGTGTCGCAGCAGTAGCAGCGGTTCTGCCATTCCGCGAGTAAAAGTCCCTAACACGATCTCTTAGTGGGTCCAGTTGATCAGGCGGCGCCAGCAGATCAGGACGCAGGCGAGGCTGACGAAGCCGTCGTGGATGTCGAGTCGGCGTTCCCAGCGCACGGCGAGCCGGCGGAACTGGTGGAGCAGGGCGAAGGTCTGCTCGACGACGTAGCGCAGTCTGCCCAGACCTTTGATCCCGGGGGTTTTGGGCCTCGGGATGATCGGCTCGGTGCCGCGTTCGCGGCAGGCCTGACGGAATGCCGCGCTGCTGTAGGCCTTGTCGGCCAGCAGGGTCGCGAAGCGCCGCCGAGGGCGGCCCGGGCGTCCGGCGATCGGCGGGTAGCAGTCGAGCAGGTCGAGGGCGCGTTTGATGTCGGGAACGTTCGCGCCGCTGGTCAGCACGTAGATCGGGGTGCCGTTGCCGTCACAGATCAGGTGGTGTTTCGAGCCGGGTTTGCCGCGGTTGACCGGCGACGGGCCTGTCCCGGCACCCCCTTTTTCGCGTCGATGTGACTGGCGTCCATCGCCGCTCTCGACCAGTCGATCCGGTTCGCTGCGTTCAGCTTGGCGAGCAGTATGCGGTGGACCTGGTCGAACACCCCGGCCTCAGTCCAGCGTTGCAGCCGTCGCCAGCAGGTCATTCCGGAGCCGAAGCCGAGTTCCTGCGGCAGGTCCTCCCAGCCGATCCCGGTGTGCAGCACGAACAGGATGCCTTGCAGGCACAGCCGGTCCGGGACCGGCCGCGGACCCGGCGACTTCGCCGGCCACGGCGGTAGTACCGGCTCGATCAGCTTCCACAACTCGTCACCGATGACCCACGCCTTGCTCACGACGACCGAACGAGAATGATCTTTACCTCGCAACGCTGATCAACATCGATTCAGCAGATCGTGTTAGGAGCTTTAAGGCCAGCTTGAGCAGGGCGTTGTCGCCAGAGCGGTACCTGACGTCCTGAGGTTTGCTGAAAGTGGTCACGATCCTTGCCGGACCTGTTCTGTGCGTCGGAAGGAGAAAGGGAGGCCGCACCGGGCCGGGCCGGTGCGGGTCGTGGGAGGCTTACTCTCTTTTCCAGCGAGTCGTGGTCAGTAGATTGGTTTTGTCGATGGGCGGAAGGCCGTCGTCGAGGCCGCGGAGGCGCTGGTAGACGTCTCGCATCTTGGCTTTGTCCGGCAGGTGCGGCGTCCCGGCGGCTTTCTCCAGGACGGTCAGGGTGCTTGCCAGCCTGATCGAGCCGATCGTGCTGTCGACGTTGCGCATGCGAGTAAGTCGTCGGATTTCGCTGGTGGCGGTTCGCGCTCCGGGGCCGTCGTCGATCAGGACAATGACGTCGGCACCGGCTTCTGCGGCGACCACGGCGTGGGCGATGACCATCGTTTCGCCCAGGTCCTTGGAGCGCTTGAGGCGCTCGGCCATCGGTTGCTGGGTGAGGCGGTGGACGACTCGTGCCAGCTCAGGGGTGTGGTCGTCGGGAAGGATCCGGATCCAATCCGGTGTCAGCTTTTTCCAGACGGTTCCTGCCGGCCGGAACCGCTGGTCTTGATCCGCTTTGCGGAGCACCTCGGTTTCCACTGCGGCCGGGGCGCTGAGCCGACCCAGTGTGGCGATGAGAAGCCGTTGCTGGTGAATCGACAGGAAGTTCAGGGCTGGCCCGGCGTCGATGATGGGTCGCTGCGTCATCCCGCATTCGGCTCCGTTGCCGTCTCGAGGGGGTCGTCTGTGCCGTTGAGTGCATCGTCCAGGGCGGTCAGATCAAGTTGCACGTCCGGAAGCTCGCCGGGGTCGGTCCAGGAGACCGGATGCTGAGCGGGGAAGATGCCGGCCTTGCCTAGCTCTTCCACGGCGTTGTCCGGGGGAATGCCTCGCAAGGTGGCGATCGTCTGTACGGAGACCACACCCTCGGCATAGCCCTGGATGGCCCGGGCCAGCAGCCGTTGCGGCGCGCGTCGCTGGGCCGAGTCCGTTTGCAGCGCCTCGTACTGGTCGCTCCACCCGAACCGAACAGCGAGCTGGGGTGCCATCACACTCATCCAGTCGCGTTTGGTGTCGGTGTCGATGCATCCCGCTTGTTCGAGGGCGATGGCGGCAATCTGTGGTGAGACCAGGAATCGCTGCACGACGGCCGAGAGCGTTGCCAGGTTGACCTCGGGGATGTCGGCGAGGAAAGCCTTCAGCCCTTCGAGGGGCAGCAGGAGATGCCGGGCGAAGGTGTTGGCGCGGCTTTCGACCGGGGTGGAGGCGCTCCAGTCGCAGGTGGTGTTGTCCGCCCAGTCGCCGAAGATGACGTGGGCGAGTTCGTGGGCAAGGGTGCTGCGTTGCCGCATCGGATGGCGGGTCCGCGCGACGCCGATGAACACGGTGTCGCGGTGCGGATCCCGCATCGTCAACCCGTGTTCATCGGGTCCTGCGTCGAGGACGGCCACGTCGATGCCGGCTGACTGCTCGATCAAGGCGACCAGGTCGCCCAGCGGCTGTAGCCCCAGCCGGTGTTCGTCGCGGAACCGCTCGGCGGCGGCACGCCCCTCAACCTCGGCGTTCACGGTTGTCACCGCCGTCACATCGTGGCCGGAATGGCCTGCTCGTCCAGGTAGTCGTCAAGTTCGAGGAAGTGCAGCAGCGCGTCGCGCATGGCCTGCATGTCGGAGCCGTTGGTGGCCCGGGCTGCGCACTGGACCCGGTCGGCGACGGTGCTGGTCCCGGTGAGCTGCGCGACAGTGAAGCCTGTTGCCCACGAGATCGCCACGATTTCCGGCAACTTCGCCACGCGGTCGCCGGAGATGATCCGCGACAGGGTGGGCTGGGAGATGCCGGTAGCGTCGGCGAGCGCGCGCTGGCTTAGTCCCGCGGTTGCCCGAGCCTTCTCTATCAGTGAGCCGATGTTGATGCTGGTCATGATTGCTGCCCCGGATCTGAATCATGATCGGATGTTGTGATTCAGTCTACGCGATTGTCCGCGCTGGCGCCATTTCCCGTATCGGCAGCTAAGGGCGCAAGGGTGTTGCCCGGCGTTCTAGCGCCACCACGGACGAGCCGGCGAAGCGACCAACTACGATCAACATGGGTCGGGTGCTGCGCTGAGCCCGGCGCTGGCCGGCAATCCGACGCTGCTGGGCTTCACGGCCGTCGCCGTGCTGCTCGCGATCATCGGCAACCTGTTGATGGGTGATATCGCGAGGATCAAGGAGGCGATCATAAAGGTGTGCGCTGGTTCTGCCTTCCAGGTTCTCTCCGGGTTGGCGACGAACCTCGCAGCAGCGGCGGGCTGAGCGCAGCGCCGACCCGTAGCGACTTGGTCCACTGATTCGTCCCGGGCCGGTAGGTGCCGTTCCCGCTGAGCTGCCCTGAGGGTCAACGGCACCCGAGTCGGTGATCCAGCGTCCTCGTATGAGTGAGATCCGTTCGCCTTTGCTGGTGAACTGTTGTCCGGGTGCTGGGCGTTGGTCGGTGTCGGCGGGTTCGGTGGAGTGAGGCGGGGGCCTGACTCGGAGTCGATGCTATGAAGAACATCAACCCAGGTGGATCATTGCGGCCGTGGCGCGAAGCCGACGTCTCTCCACGAGCCCGCGGCCGCCGTACCGTGAAGCCGGCCGGTCAGCTGAGGTTCGCGTTCTACGGGCGGTTCTCGACGAAGGAGCACCAGGACCCGGAGACCTCGCGCCGCTGGCAACTGGAGTGCGCCAACCAGGTGATCGCCGGGCTCGGCAACATTGTTGTCGAGTACGTCGATGTGGGTGTGTCCCGGCGCCGGTCGTGGAGGCGCAGGCCGCAGGCGGCTCTGCTGCTGGACGCGGTGAGCCGCGGGAAACCGGGTTTCGACGCGGTGGTGGTCGGCGAGTACGAGCGGGCATTTTGCGGCCGGCAGGCTTTCGAGATCGCCGAACTGTTCCAGCAGCACGATGTCGGGCTGTGGCTGCCGGAAACCCTCGGCGCGGTGGACCTGGCGGACCCGGCGCACCGGGCGGTGCTGATCGAGGTCGGTGCCCGGTCGCTGCGCGAGGTCCAGCGGGACCGGCACCGGGCGATTGAGGCGATGAGCGCTCAGGCTCAGTATCAGGGCCGCTATCTGGGTGGCCGGCCGCCGTACGGATACTGCCTGGTCGATGCCGGGCCGCACCCGAACGCCAGCCACGCCCGGTGGGGGCGGCAGCAACAGCGCTTGGCCCCGGACCTGGCGACGGCCCGCCATGTGCGGTGGATCTTCGCGCGCCGGCTGGCCGGTGGCTCGATGACCGGCATAGCGCGGGACCTCAACGACCGTGGTGTCCCGTGCCCGTCGGCGTATGACCGCGGCCGGAACCAGCATCGCAGCGGCGCGGGCTGGGCGGTCACGACGGTCGCGGCGATCCTGGCCAACCCTCGCTACACCGGCCGTCAGGTGTGGAACCGCCAAGCAGTCCAGCACCACGACACGGACGGCGTCTCCGGTGCAGACCAGCAGCGGACCCGAACGGCCCGGCGTGACTGGGTGATCTCCGACCGGGTCGTCCACGAGCCGCTGGTCAGCGAAGCCGACTTCATCGCCACACAAGCCGTCAACGCCCTCGACCGTCCCGCGGACGGCAGCACCCGTACCTATCAACTAGTCGGCGTGCTGCGGTGCGCGGCCTGTGACCGGCGTTTGGAATCGCACTGGTCGTATGACCGGGCTTGGTACCGCTGCCGGCACGGCTACAGCAGCGCATCAACCACCGGCGGCCGCGCCTGGACCGGGTCCGTCTATTGGCGAGAAGACCGCCTGCTCGAACAGATCCCGGCCCTGCTGCCGGCCGGGTGGCGGCAGCTGTCGCCGGAGATGGAGACGGTCGCCGGGTACCTGCGCAGCCACGGGCTTCTCGTCGTCTGCAGTCGGGACGCGGTGGCCCTTCAGCCGGATGCGGCGCTGTCGGCTCGCTGAGGCCAGCCTGCCGTCAGCCTGGGCCGAATCGGATGAATGAGTGGCTGGCATTTGCTGGCAACTCGGCGCAAATAGGCGTGGCTCGATGGTGCTGTCAGCTCGCAGTCCGCGAACTTGTCGTACTCCGCTCGTAGCATGACGTGGCGAGTCGGCAGCCCAACGTGAGGACGCGATGGAGATCGACGAGATTGACACGCTGCGCCGCAACAGCGCGGCCTGGCGACTGCTGCGAGCCGACAACGCCGCGCTGATCCTGTACTTCCTCGGCAAGGCATTCACCGAGCAGAACCTCCGCTCGATCGCAGCACCCGACCTGGCCAGTCAACTCGACGGCGAACTCGCTGCCATCAACGAGCGGGCCGGTGAAGTCCTGTATCCCCGGCCGGCGAAGGCCTATCTCGAGGACTGGGCCCGCCCGGACGCCGGATGGCTGCGCAAGTTCTACCCGCCCGGCTCGGACGAACCGCACTTCGATGCCACACCGGCGGTCGAGAAGGCCCTGACCTGGGTGCGGTCGCTGCCGAGCCGCAGTTTCGTGGGCACGGAGTCGCGGCTCAACATCGTGTTCGACCTGCTGCGCCAGCTCGCCTTTGGCACCGAGACCGACCCCGAGGCACGTCTTGAGGAGCTCTACCGGCGGCGTGCCGAGATCGACGCCGAGATCAGCCGAGTACTGGCCGGCGACATCCCGATCATGGATTCGGCCGCGCAACGCGACCGGTACCAGCAGCTGACGATCACCGCTCGCGGTCTGCTCGCCGACTTCCGCGAGGTGGAGGCGAACTTCCGAGCCCTTGACCGTGATCTGAGGGAGAAAGTGGCGCTCTGGCAGGGCTCCAAAGGCGCGCTGCTCGACGACGTGCTCGGCAGCCGCAGCGCCATCACCGACTCTGATCAGGGCCGCAGCTTTCACGCCTTCTACGACTTCCTGCTGTCCGCGCAACGGCAGAGCGAACTGGCCGAACTGCTGCAGCGGGTGCACCAGCTGGAGACCATTGACGACCCGGACCCGCGGCTGCGCCGCATCCACCATCACTGGCTGGACGCCGGCGAGCGCACCCAGGCCACCGTCCGGCTGCTCAGCGAACAACTGCGCAAGTTCCTCGACGACCAAGTGTGGCTGGAGAACCGCCGGGTCATGGACGTGCTGCACAGCATCGAAGCCCGGGCGCTGGCCCTGCGGGATTTGCCGGCCGACACGTTCGTCATGGAGATCGACGCGGCGGCACCGGTCATCAACCTGCCCATGGAACGGCCGCTGTACCGGCCCGGTAACCGGGCCGTCCTCGACAGCTCCGTACCGGAGGGCCCGGACGACGAGCAGGTCGACGTGTCTGCCCTCTTCGAACAGGTCTATGTCGATCCTGGCCGCCTGCGAGCGGCGGTTGTCCGGGCGTTGCGGCACGAGACCCATGTCGAACTGCCCGACGTCATCGCCGAGCAGCCGTTGGAGCAAGGACTCGCCGAACTGGTCACCTATCTGACCTTGACCGACCCCAGCTTCGACACCGTCTTCGATGAAGGCCACCAGCAGCACATCACCTGGCTCGACAACGACGGCCGCAGCCGGCGAGTTCACCTACCCCGAGTGATCTTCACCCGGGCCGCCGCCGGGCAGGTGAACGTCGCATGAGCACCCGCCCCGCTGACGAAGCACCCAACCTGTCCATCGCCGTCACCCACCTGCTCAAAGGCGTCGTCTACCGCGACACCCAGGAGGTCGCCTGGCGGCACCTGCTGCAGCTGCAATCCCAGGTCCGTGACCACTTCACAGTGATCGGCCTGGTCGCGGAGATCGACGAGACCGAGGGATATGCCTACCTGCGTTCCCGCCTCGACGACCCCGCCGAGGACTCACCGATCCCGCGGCTGATCGCTCGCCGGCAACTGTCCCTGCACGTCAGCGTTCTACTCGCCCTGCTCCGCAAGAGGCTGGCCGAGTTCGACGCCGCCGGGGCAGAAACCCGGCTGATCCTGACCCGTCAGCAGATCATCGACATGCTCACCCTCTTTCTTCCCCGCACCAGCACCGACGCCCGGCTCATCGACCAGATCGACACCCACATCACCAAAATCATCGACATGGGGTTCCTGCGCCGGGTCAACGACACCGAGACCAGCTTCGAGGTACGCCGCATCGTGAAAGCCTTCGTCGACGGGCAATGGCTCAGCGACCTCGACGCTCGGCTCGCCGACTACGCCGCCCAGTTCGCTGGGCCCGTCGCGGAGGACACCCTGTGACCGAGCAGCTGCCGGCAGGTCCCGGCTTCCGGCTCCAGCGCCTCGAAGTCCGCAACTGGGGTACCTTCCACGACCGGATCTGGACCTTCGACCTCGGCGGAGCCAACGCCCTGCTCACCGGCGACATCGGCTCCGGCAAGTCCACCCTGGTCGATGCCCTCACCACGCTGCTCATGCCGGCAAACAAGATCGCCTACAACCGCGCCGCCGGAGCCGAAGCCCGCGAACGGACGCTGCGCTCATACGTCCTGGGCTACCACAAGTCCGAACGCAACGAGGACACCGGCAGCTCACGCCCGGTCGCCCTACGCCGCGGCAGCTGCTACTCCGTCATCCTGGCCGTATTCACCAACACGGCCACCGGCGCCACCGTTAGTCTGGCCCAGGTGTTCTGGCTTCACGACGGCAACTCCGGGCCGCCGGAACGCTTCCACCTCGTCGCGGACCAGGCACTGTCGATCAGCGCTGACTTCTCCGACTTCGGCACGGAGATCAAAACCCTCAAACAGCGGCTTCGGGCAGCTGGTGCCAAGCCGCATGATCACTTCACCGACTACGGGAAAGACTTCCGCCGTCGCCTCGGCATCGCCTCTGAGCAGGCCATGGATCTGTTCCACCAGACCGTGTCGATGAAAGCCGTCGACAACCTCAACGACTTCGTCCGCAGTCACATGCTCGAACCATTCGACACCACCGAACTCATCCGCGGCCTCGTCACCCACTTCGACGACCTCACCAGCGCCCACGAGGCCGTCCTCACCGCCCGCGCACAGATCGAAGCACTCACCCCGCTACTCGCGCACTGCACCACTGCCGAGGAACAGCGGCGCACGATCAAACACCTTGGCAAGCTGCGAACAGCCCTGCCCTACTTCTGCGCCCATGGGAAGGCAACCGCGCTGCAACAGCGCATCACCGTCAACCAAGGACAACACCGGAAACTGAGCGACCAGCACAATCGGCTCGGCAACGAACTCTCCGATGCCCGCGAGCGCAAGTCGGCCCTGGAACTCGAACGAGCCGGGCACGGCGGCGATCGCATCACCGCGATCGAACGCGAGATCAACCAAACCCGCGAACAGCAGAACGAACGACGCCGTCGCGCCGACCAGTTCGCCGACCTTCTTACCCGAGCCGAGTTCGCGTCAGTGGGCGACCTGATGCAGTTCCAGACTCGACGCGCCGAGATCACGGCCAAGGCCGAGGACAGCGAACAGAAACGTGCCCGTTTGCAGGAAGAATTGGGCATCGCCCAATCAGCGGTGAGCGACCTCGGAACGAAGATCAAGGAACTCAACGACGACCTGCTCAGTCTCAAGGACCGGCGCAGCAACATCCCGAGGCCCAGCCTGCTGCTGCGTCAGCGCATGTGCGCCGAGCTGGACCTGGCCGAGGAAGATCTGCCGTTCGCCGGCGAACTCATCCAGGTACGCCAGGACGCCGCCGAATGGGAAGGCGCCGCCGAACGAGTACTGCATGGCTTCGCTGTATCCGTCCTCGTACCCCAGGACCACTATCAGGCAGTCTCCGACTGGATCAACGCCAACCATCTTGGCGGCCGGATCGTCTACTACCGGGTGCCACCACGCGACCTGGCACCTCCAGTCGTACGCCCGCAGACGCTGTTCGCCCGCTTGGAGGTCCGCGAAGGCCCTCTGCAAGCGTGGGTCGAAAACCAGCTCAGCCATCGCGCCGACCACGTATGCGTTGACACCATGGCCGACTTCCGGCGCCAGGAACGCGCCATCACCCGGGCCGGGCAGATCAAGGGCGGAGGCGGACGACACGAAAAAGACGACCGGCGTCGCATCGACGACCGGACTTCGTACGTCCTCGGGTGGAGCAACGAACTGAAGGTCCAGGCGATCATGACGCAGGCAGTCGCGTTGACGAAGACCTACACCGAGGCGCAAGGCAGCCGCAACCGGATCGCGCAGGACGCGAAGAAGAATTCCGACCTGGCACTCATCCTGTCTCAGCTGACTGTGTTCACCGACTACACCGACCTCGACTGGCAGCGCTGCGCGTCACGCATCGTCGACCTGACCAACGAACGCCGCAACCTGGAGAACTCCTCCGGCCAGCTGCAACGCATCGCCGCCGACCTCGAGTTGGTGGCGAAACTGATCAAAGGTCACGAAGAGCTCCAAGAGCAGCTGTCGCGAAAGATCGGAGGCTTCAACAACCAGATCGACACCGACAAGGGCCTACTGGCATCGGCGCAGGGCACGACGGCGGAACCACAATTCGCCGAGGCGCAGCAATACTTCACCGACATCAGCGAGTTGGTGGCTGGCGCGCCGGCCACCACACCAGAACAGTACGACCGGCTCGCGAGCAACACCGAGCGCCGCCTGAATGAGAAGCGCGAACAAGCCGACGATGCGCTCGGCAAGGCCCGGGAGCTAGCCGTACGCGCGATGACCAACTTTCGGCGCAGCTATCCCCAGCTCACCAAAGAGATGGACGACTCCCTCGAAGCCACATCCGAGTACCGCGCGTTACACCAGCGGCTGGCCGACGACGACCTTCCCCGCTTCGAGAACGAGTTCAAGCAGTACCTGAACACCAACACGATCCGCGAGATCGCCTCGTTCAACTCCCAGCTCAACCGGCAGAGCGAACTGATCCGCGACCGCATCGACACGATCAACCAATCTCTGGTCGACATCGACTACAACGACGGCCGCTACATCCGCCTCGAAGTGCATCCGACAGTGAGCACCGACATCCGTGACTTCCGGACCGAACTACGTGCCTGCACCGACGACTCGCTCAACCCTGACGACACCGACCAGTATTCGGAGCGCAAGTTCCTTCAGGTCAAGCAGCTCATCGAACGGTTCCGCGGCCGGGAAGGGCACACCGACGCCGACAAGAACTGGACCCGGCGCGTCACCGACGTCCGCAGCTGGTTCACGTTCTCGGCATCCGAACGATGGCGCGAGGACGACACCGAACACGAGACCTATACCGACTCCGGCGGCAAGTCAGGCGGGCAGAAGGAGAAACTCGCCTACACCATCCTGGCCGCCTCGCTGGCCTACCAATTCCGCCTCGACGACCCGGCCGGCGCCGACCACACCTTCCGCTTCGTCGTCATCGACGAAGCGTTCGGTCGCGGCTCCGCCGAATCCGCCGACTACGCTCTCAAACTGTTCCAGCGCCTGGGCCTGCAACTGCTCATCGTGACACCGTTGCAGAAGATCCACGTCATCGAACCATTCGTCAACGCCGTCGGCTACGTCGACAACCCGCGCGGCGACAACTCCCGCCTGCACTGCATGACCATCGAGGAATACCGGGTGCGGCAACTGGCCCACCTCCAGGGCAAACTCTCAGCCTTCGAGACTGAGCACGTCGCGTGAGCGCGACGAGATCGTGGTCGGAACCCGCCGACATCATCGGCCAGTTGCGGCGCCGCTGGGAACGCGGCGACTTCCTCACCAACCTCGCCACCGGCATCGCCTGGGCGCCGGTCGACGTCGCGATCCGCACGCCTACGGCCGGCGACGTCGCCCACCGATTCACCGACGTCCAGGAATGGGTCACCAGGTGGCGAGCAGCTGAGAACGGCAACCTGCGGCTCGACTTCAAAACGATCGGCGGCCGGATCGCCGGGAGCAACCGCCTGCCCTGCCGAGCCTGGATCGACACACCACAACAACTCTGGGCGCTGCTCGCCGTCACCGGCAAAGTACGACGGTTCATGGACCTGGTGGCCTACACCCAGGATGCCGCGCCGGCACTGTTAGAGCTGATCGCCACGCAGCCGATCAGAGTGCTGTCCTACGAGACGGACTGGATGCGGCTGGTCACCACAGCCCTCTGGATCGAAGCGCACGCGAACGCGGATACCTACCTGCGACAGGTGGACGTTCGCGGCGTCGACACCAAATACATCGAGCAGAACCGGGCCATACTCGCTGCCATCCTCGACCGGCTCCTGCCTGAGCAACGGATCGACCCGACGCAGCCGCCGGCCAACTTCGCTGCGCGCTACCGGATGCGCACCAAACCCGCCTACGTCAGGACGCGACTGCTCGACCCGCCCCCAGGGACCGCGTTCACCGAGCTGACCGTACGAGCCGACGAACTGGCCCTTCATCCACCAACCGCCAGAACAATCATCGTCGTCGAGAACGAAATTACGTTCCTCGCACTCCCATACGTGCCGAACACCGCGGCCATCCTCGGCGGCGGATACGCCGTACCCGTACTGAGGGCACTCCCGTGGCTGTTCGAGCGCAAACTGATCTATTGGGGGGACCTCGACACACACGGCTTCGCCATCCTCGATCGGCTTCGCCGTTCATTTCCGCATGTCCGGTCAATGCTGATGGACCGAGAAACGCTACTGGCCCACGAGGAGCACTGGGGCATCGAACCGACTCCAGCCGCTGCGAGCCTGCCCGACCTGGATGCCGACGAAGCGGCCCTCTACCGTGACCTCGTTCACCAAGTACTCGGCGAACGCGTGCGGCTGGAGCAGGAACGTATCGGATTCTCAGCCGTCACCCGGGCGCTCGCCTCGCTTGACGACATCGCCTGACGACGTAGCGTTGCCGAGGCTTGTTGGAGCTTGGACTCGCTGAGGAGGAGAGCACGCCCAGGCGCGACCTTTCGTCAAGCCCAACTCCCCTCCGCGCTCTGTCACCGATGTGTGATCGGCAGCTTCCTGTCGTCGGGGCACGGTAGCTCCCGATGTCCTGGCACCACGTTGCCGGCCCACCGTCTCCGGGCGGGTGTGATCTTCCGGATCCGTTGCCGACCTCATTCAGTGGTCGATCCCCAGGCGGAGCCCCACGGCGGACCGGCGCAATAGAGCAGATGACCGCTCAGCCAGTCCAGCACCTCCAGCGGCAGACCAGCGGGCCGATTCAGCAGGGCTGCAGCCAGGTCGCCCACCGATCCCACCACGGCGGGCATCGTCCGCAACGCCTCGTGGCCGTAGCCGTCGTGCCAGGCCGGATGAGCAGGATCGCTGAGTAGCACCTCGATTCGGCCCACGATCACCGGCCACCGCGGCATGCCCTTGTGGCTGTCCCCGTACGTCACCGCGGACGGGATCAAATACAGCTGAAGCGGATCAGGAACACAGGTATGCCGGTGGAGGCTGATGAGAACGTTGATCTTTTGCTTGACGTGCCGTCGGTACTGCCCCAGAAACCCATATCCGAGATCGCTGAGAGTCCGGCCGCCCGTTCCCGCCCACGGCCGTGACCGGTCGAGTAGATGATCCTCGAAGCCGAGCAGGCCAGCGCAACGATCGTCGCTGGCCAGTGCCGCCACCGCAGCCGAATGCAATTCGGTGGACTCGGCGAACATCGCAGCATCGCTCGGCCCACGTCGACCGGCGTGCATATCTTCAACCGGGCCGTTACGCCAGACATCGATGACCAGACCGACCGCCGCCGCGCTCAGCGTGGCCTCATCGCCGACGATGCCACCACGCTCACAGCACTCTGCGTGCATCTCGTCCAGCCGCGACAACCGTCCACAATTCTCGGCCAACCCACTGCACGTCGAACCGCTCGTCGCGCCACGAGCCATGTCCTGGTCCTGAACCGCCGCCATGCGCGAACGTTACCCGGCAGATGGTGTGCTGGAAGGTCCGGCAAGGAGCGTGGCCGCCGCAGCCTGTCAGATCAGCACCCGGCATCCAGCCAAGATCAATTGATGGTTAGAGTTCCGTCGCAACACGACGGACGGAAGGCGACAACCCCAACGTGGCCGCGGCACGGCTGAACAGCGAACTCGACCCCTGGCTGCACCAACGGCCCAGCGCCCGGTTGCGGGGTCCACGAAATAACCCGCCGAGACCGGCCGAACTCCGATTCGCGTTCTACGGGAGAGTCTCCACCGAAGACCGGCAAGAACCCGCCGCCTCCCGGCAATGGCAACGCGAAGTCGCCACCCAAACCATCGCCACCGCCGGCACCGTCGTCGCCGACTACTTCGACATCGGCTGCTCCCGCAGCATCCCCTGGCACAACCGGCCGCAAGCCGCAGCTCTGCTCGACGCGCTCGCCGACCCGAACCGGGGCTTCGACGCGATCATCGTCGGTGAGTCCGACCGTGCGTTCAGCGGCACCCAACTCCAGCAGATCCTGCCGATCCTGCACCGCCACGGCGTCGCCGTGTGGCTGCCGGAACTCGACGGACCGTTGGACCCGCACAACCCGGTCCATCAGGTTCTCGTGCTGATGCTCGGCCACGACGCCCGACAGGAAGTCCTGCGCGCCCGGCACCGCACCCTGACCGCCATGCGGGTGCTGGCCCGCGACGAAGGCCGCTACCTCGGCGGCCGCGCACCCTACGGCTACCGCCTCGTCGACGCCGGCCGACACCCCAACCCGCTGCACGCCCGCTGGGGCCGACGCCTGCGACGCCTGCACCCGGACCCGGCCACCGCCCGCCACGTCCGCTGGATCTTCAAACAGCGGCTGGCCGGCCACAGCCGCCCCGCGATCGCCGCCATGCTCACGGCGCGCGGCATCCCCTGCCCATCAGCGACCGATCCCGCCCGCAACCCGCACCGCACCGGCATCGAGTGGAGCCCGCGCGCGGTCGACACGATCCTGGCCAACCCGCGCTACACCGGCCGCCAGGTCTGGGACCGACAGAGCATCGTGCACCACGAGACCAGCCCCGGCGCCCGGCACACCGGCAAACCCCCGACCCGGCGGACCAACACCCGCGACCAGTGGGTAGTCTCCGGCGCCCGGGCGCACCCGGCACTGATCAGCGACGCGACGTTCGTGGCCGCGCAGCGGGTGTCGGCGATCGCGACGCCCGAAGACGGTCAGGAACACTGCTATCTGCTGGTGGGCCTGGTGTTCTGCGGGCTGTGCGGGCGCCGGGCGGAGCCGCAGTGGGCCAGCGGCCGGGCCGCGTACCGGTGCCGGCACGGGCGCCGCGGGAAACGCGCCGTGGACTCGCCGCTGCCGTTCTACGCCCGCGAGGACGCGCTTCTTGCGGCGGCGGCCGTCGAGCTCGACGCGTGGACCGGCGAGGGCCAGCAGCTGGGGGATCCCGACGCGGTCGCCGACTATCTCCGCGCCCAGGACCTCGCCCTGCGCTGCACCCGCGACGCTGTGGTGGTGGAGGGGGAGTTGCCCGACCAGCTGACGATCCCAGGCCTCTTCAGCGTCGATCCCGCGGATTGCATCGGCACTTTTGAGGACCGCGTTCCGCAACGATCACGGCCGCTGCAAAGATCGACTTCTGAGGTGTGCCTTGAACAAGAAGAAATCCCGCCACAAAATGACGGGATTGACTCCTGCTAAGACCCCAAGAAAACCTTAGGGGTTTACGTGTCCGGAGGGGGACTTGAACCCCCATGCCCTTGCGGGCACTAGCACCTCAAGCTAGCGCGTCTGCCATTCCGCCACCCGGACTTGCTCGCCTAAGCCTAGCGGCATCCCCGACCCGGGTTCCACCTGGGTCTTGGCTGCCTCGTCGGCCTGACAGGTGAGAACAGTACACGGTCCCCGGAGGACCTTGTGGGAGGGGGTGGGTGAGGGGACATTGCGGGGCATATTGGCGGTAACAGGGATCTGGCCTGGTGTCTCAGGGGAGGAGCGGGCAGCATGGCGGGGTGTCCCACCCCTCCCCGTTGACTCCGGCCCTGGAAAGGGCGCACTCGCTGGTCGCCGCTGGTGATCTCGCGGGGGCGTCCGAGCTGCTGGAACGTGCTATTGAAATCGGTCAGGCGACGCTTAGTCAGGACGATCCTGACGTGTTGGCGACGCAGCGGGAACTGGCGGCGGTGCACCATCAGCGGGGGGATGCGGCGGCGGCTCGCCAGGTGCTGGAGACGGCATATCAGGCGGGGCGGTTCAGCCTGGGTGACGACGATCCGCTGATGCTGCAGATCTCCTATGACCTCGGGGTGGTCGCGGAAGAACTGGGGCGGCGAGACGAGGCGCGGGAGGCGTTCGGCCGGGTGGCCGATCACGGGCCGATGATGCTCGGAGTGGGGCACTGGGCGGTGACTCGTGCACAGGCCTATCTCGGACAGGACCCGACCACGCCGTTCCGGGTGGAGCCGGCTCACCGGATGCCGCAGGGCGGCCTGTCCATCCCGACCGTGCCCGCGCAGCAGCCGCTGGTCACCCCACCCGACGCGCAGCCGACAGTCACCTGGCCGGCGCCGCCCGCCCCGGGCCACCCGTGGTCTTCACCACAGCCCGTGACGGACCAGCCTCCAACACCGGCTCCGGCCCACCCCCAGCAAATCCCGGCTCAGCCGACCCCGGCTCAGCCGATCCCAAGTCAGCCGATCCCGGAACGGCCTCAATCAGTCCCGGGCCAGCCGCGGCAAGAAACCGCCTGGGAACAGCAGCCGAGCCACGCTGACCAGCACCCTCGGACGCTTCCCGCGCCTGCTGAACTGCCGGCCTGGCTCCAGAAACCCGAGCAGCCGCACACCGTGACGCGATCGCCCGCGGACACCCAGCCGCCGGCCGCGCCCCAGCCACACCAAGCGATTCCGGCGCAGCGGCAGCCGGAAGCGGACCTGCGCAAACCGCCTACGCAGCCGAGCGACTCCGTGCTACCCCCGCCGCCCGCCACGCTTTTTCCCCCGGCGAATGCCAAACCGGAACACCCGGACACCACGGCACCTAACCAGCCGGAGGAGCAGTCACAAACCGGTCCGAACCGCCCGGAACCGTCGGTCACCCCGGCCCAGCCGGTGCACGACGCGCACATAACACCGAGCCAGTCGGAAGCAGCACAGAAGCCCGAAACCGCCTCGACCGATCGGGAGACGTTCCGGCCGGAGTCGCCGTGGGGCCCGGCGCCGCGAGTGGGCAAGGAGCCGACGGAGACGCCGTTCCAGCAGGTCAAGCCGGGGGTCTTCGGCATGCCTCAGGGCGCGGAGGCTGAGGCACCACCTGCGCTCTACCACCGTGGGTCCAACGACGCGGTGGTCGTCCAGCGCCCCGATCCGGTGATCATGCCGCTCCGCCCGGAGCCCGGGCCCCAGGCCCGACCCGATGCGGTAACCGGAGGCGATCCGGTTTCGGGTCAGAGCATTTTTCCCGTACGCCCTGAGCACCCTCCCGTGGCACGACCAGAATCGGTCACCCCGGGCGTGTCGGCCCCGAGCCACCCGGTCGCCCCGGTCACCCCGGAACCCATCAGCCCGACCGTCCCCGATCGAGTGATGGAGCCCGCGCCGACCGACTCCACAGCAGTCAGGCCCGCGCACCCAGATCCCACGGATGCCGAACCCGTGCACCCGGAGCCGGTCGAGCCTTTGCACCCGGAGCCCGCCCCGGGCCCATGGAGTGGTGAGCCCCACACCAGGCACCCGCAGCCGCCTCTGGACGCACCCACGGCGAAGCAGCACATCATCGAGCAGCCGCCTGCCGAGGAAGAGCCGGCCGCCGACAGGCCGGTTGCGGCGCAGCAGCCAGGCGTCTACGGAACCGGCGGAGGCTCGGACCGCCCGGTCAGCGGAACGAACGGCGACGCCCAGCACCCGATCAGCGGTGTGCCGGGCGTTTACCAGGGTGGCGACGTCCAGCACCCGATCAGCGGCGTGCCCGGCGTCTACCAGACCGACGCCCCGCAGCCCCCGATCAGCAGCCCGCCGGGTGTCTACCGCACCGGCGACATCCCGCACCAGACGAGCGCCCCCACCCACCCCGCTCCCTACCAACCAACCCAACCGGGCGTCTACCAGCAAGACCCCTCGCCGGCACCCCAGTACGGGCCGGCCGCCACCCACCCAGCGCACGGCGGCTACCAGCAGACCGACTCACCCGGCATCTACCAGCAGCAACCCCAGCAGGGCGCGCACCAGCCAGGCGTCTACCACCAGAGCTACGGCGGCGCCTGGCAGCACGGTCCCGCCGCCAGCCACACGCCCGCCGTGCCCACCGCGTACGAAAAGAGTGAGGAACCGGCGGCGACCCGGAAGCGGGGGATGGCTCTGTTCGCGGTGATCGCCGCGACCATCGCGGCGGTCGTCGCGGTGGTGGCGATGGTCTACACGCTGGCGCAGAACACCCGGACGGGTGAGGAAGGCGACACCGGCGGGGGCGCGCCGACGCTGGCCGGCGACCCGCCGACGGCAGTCAAGCTGGCCGACAACGGCACCACCATCGACGTCTCCTGGCACGATCCGGCGAACGCGACGGCGAGCTTCATGGTGACCATGGCGCACCCGGGTGAGCAGTTGAAACCGGTCAGCACGGTGGGGCCGGGGCAGACCTCGCGGCGGATCGAGGGGCTCAGCCCGAAGCTCGAGTACTGCTTCGCCGTGGTGGCCGTTTATGCGACAGACAAATTCGCCACTTCGCCGCAGGTTTGCACCGATCGCGGCAAAAAGTGATCTAGCTGGTTGTCCACAGGCGGGAACGGTGGGTATCGACGCCCGCCGCGATCCCCCTATGATGGCCTGCGTCCTGGACGCCGAAGCTTCGCCGAACGGGGGGACAACCTCAGTGAGCAGCGCAGACGCCGCGCCGATCGAGGCTCGCAAGCGCCGGTTACCCAGTCGTGGCTATCTCGTCACGATCGGTACCGTGCTGGCGCTCACCGCGGGCCTCGGCCTGACGGTGCTCGGGCTGGGCGCCGCCGACGAGGCGGTGGCCAGCTTCGACGCGGCCTCCTGGGTGTGGAGCCGGGGCAAGGGTGAGGTGTCCCGGGTCAACGGCGTGACCGCCAAGATCGACACCCGGGTGGACATCGGGCAGGCCCGCGGGCACAGCCTCGAGGTCAGCCAGAGCGACCGGTTCGTGATCCTGCGGGACGTCAACACCGGCGCGGTCGCCTCGATGGACCTGACCCAGCTGCAGGCGTTCTGGAACCAGCAGACCGCCCCGGGCGTCGGCGTGAGCGTGGCGCTGCACGACGACTCGGCGTTCGTCGTCGACTCGGTGCAGGGCAAGGTGCAGCAGGTCGACCCGGCCAGCCTGCAGGCGATCGGACAGCCGATCAGCTTCCCGCCGGGCATCACCGGCGGCGCCTTCGACGGCAAGGGCCGGCTCTGGATCGTGGTGCCCAGCGAGGGCACCGCGACCGCGATCACCCCCGCGCCGAAACCGTCCGAGGGCAACGGCGGGCAGGGCGGCAGCGCCACCGGCGAGCCGCGGCGGGTGCGCACCGAGTCGGTCGGCGGTGCCAGCCACGACTTCAAGATGACCACGCTGGACGACGGCATCGCGGTCCTCGACCGCACCACCAACGAGCTGTCCCGGGTCACCGACGCGCCCACCACGCGCACCACCCTGCCACTGACCGGGCCGGGCACGCTGCCGGCGCACACCGACGGCACCACCGTCACGGTCACCGTGCCGGACTCGCGCCAGGTCCTCGGTGTGGACCCGCAGGGCGCGCTGAAGGCGACCTTCACCGTGCCCGCCGGCCCGACCCGGTCCGACCTGCAGCCCGCGGTCTCCTGGGAGGGCTTCTACTACGTCGCCGACAACGACGGCGGCACGGTGCACGTCTTCGACCAGGCCGGTCAGGAGCAGAAACCGATCACCTTCGACCACCCGGGCGGCTCGCTGGAGCTCGAGGTCCGGGAGAACTATCTGTTCATCAACGCGCCCGGCTCGCCGGTCGCCCAGGTGGTGGACAACCAGCACGGCGTCCGGCCGGTCGACAAGTATGCCGACGACGTGCTGGGCGGTGACCCGCCGCCGGTCAAGACGCCGCCGGCCAAGACCGAGCCCAAGCACAAGCGAAAGCCGCAGAAACCGCAGGTCAGCAGGCCCGGCCCGCCGCGCAACGTGAAGGCCGCGGCCGGCAACGCCGAGGCCCGGGTGACCTGGCAGGCGGCCGCCGACAACGGCGCGCCGATCACGAAGTACGTGGTGGCCGGCGCCGGCAAGACGTTCCAGGTCGGCGCGGACCAGCGGTCGCTGGTGGTGACCGGGCTGACCAACGGCGAGACGTACCAGTTCGAGGTGCACGCGGTGAACGCCAAGGGCGACGGGCCGACCCGGTCCAGCAACCCGGTCAAACCGACGGCCGAGGTGCCGGATCCGCCGGGCACCCCGGTCGCCGAGGCCAAGCCGGACGGCTCGGTGACGGTGACCTGGCCGGCGGCGAACGGGCAGGGCCTGGCGATCGAGCGCTACACGGTGACAGCGGTCACCGAGGGCGGCACCGCGCCGATCGGCGACACGAAGGAGCCGTCGCTGACGATCCCGGCCGGCCAGCTGGAGTACGGCAAGCAGTACGCGTTCACCGTCGTCGCCGTCAACGAGCGTGGCGCCGGGTCGAAGGCGTCGGCGGTGAGCAACAGCGTCGTGCCGTTCACCAAGCCCGGCAAGCCGGAGAACGTCGAGGCGGCCACGGTCAGCGACAAGGCCGGCACCATCAAGGTCACCTGGGCGGCACCGGCCGACAACGGCCGCGCGATCAGCAAGTACGTGGTGAAGGCCGGTGACAAGAGCACCGACGTCACCGACGGGACCGCGGTGACCCTGGACGGCTTCGGGGCGGGCGAGAGCGTGACAGTCGACGTGGTCGCGGTGAACGAGGGTGGTGAGAGCGAGGCGGGGTCGGCGACGGCCAGCACGGTGGCCAAGCCGACGATCACCGTCACCGGGGTGGACACCACGTTCAACACGGCGACCGTCGGGCTCGCGGTGGACGCCGGTGGCGGCCAGGTCACCTGTGCGCTGACCGTGTCCGGCGGGACCGGCTCGGACGGCAGCTGCAACAGCCTCAAGGCCACCGGGCTCGCGCCGAGCACCAAGTACACGTTCACGGTGAAGGCGTCCAACGCGGCGGGCGAGGTGAGCAAGGCCGCGACCGGCACCACCGCGGATCTCTACGGCACCGCGACCTGCATCAACGGGTCCACCGGCGACCAGCGGACGTACTGCGACAAGGACGTCGACGGCCGCAACGGCAACGAGATCTTCGAGATCACCCAGCAGAAGAACGCCAGGCAGGCGGGCTGGGTGGAGAACGGGACGCGCCTGCTGGCCTACTGCAAGGCCAAGGGCGACGACGTGGATTCGTACGTCTACAACAACCACAAGCAGAGCACCTGGTGGGTGCAGGTGGCGTACAAGGGGAAGAACTACATCCCCTGGGCGTGGCTGAACCTGGACGGCGGCGACGACATCAACGTGCTGCCGACGTGCTAGTGAGGAACAACTGGTGACCCCCGAACCGCTGCCACCGTCGTACGTCTCCGGCTTCGCCCAGGTCGCCGGCCAGCTCGCCGATCGGATCGGCGCTGTCGTGCTGGGCAAGCCGGAGGTCGTCCGGCTGGCTCTGACGGCGCTCTTCGCGCAGGGCCACGTGCTGCTCGAGGACGTCCCCGGGGTCGGCAAGACGACGCTGGCACGCGCCCTGGCGGCGTCCATCCGCGGGCAGTGGCGACGCATCCAGTTCACCCCGGACCTGCTGCCCTCGGACGTCTCCGGCGTCACCATCTTCAACCAGAACAGCCGGGCGTTCGAGTTCCACCCCGGCCCGGTGTTCGCCAACATCGTCATCGCCGACGAGATCAACCGGGCCTCGCCGAAAACCCAGTCGGCGCTGCTCGAGGTGATGGAGGAGCGCCGGGTCACCGTCGACGGCGTGCCGCATCCGGTGCCGCAGCCGTTCCTCGTGGTCGCCACCCAGAACCCGGTCGAGATGGACGGCACCTACCGCCTGCCCGAGGCGCAGCTGGACCGCTTCCTGGTCAAGCTGTCGGTCGGCTACCCCGACGAGCAGGTGGAGATCGAGGTGCTGCGCGGCGCCGCGACCCGCTCGCCGGACACCCTGGAGCCGGTCACCGACACCAACACCATCGGCGAGATGGTCAAGATGGCGCTTCAGGTCCATGTCGCCGACCCGCTTTACGCGTACGCCGTCCGCCTGGCCGCCGCGACCCGCAACCACCCGCAGGTCCGCGTCGGCGTCAGTCCCCGCGGCGTGATCGCGCTGACCCGCGCGGCGTGCGCCTACGCGCTGATCAACGGCCGCGGTTACGTGCTGCCCGAGGACCTGAAAGCGCTGGTCGAGCCGGTCTTCGCGCACCGCGTGCTGCTGTCGCCGGACGCCCAGCTGCGTGGGGTCACCGCCACCGAGGTGCTCGCCGACGCGATCGGCGCGGTGCCGGTCCCGCTGCCGGCCGGCACGTGACCGCTCGCGGCATCGGCCTGCTGGTCGCCGCGGTCGCGCTGCTCGCCGCCGGCTTCACCTTCGGCTATCCCGATCTCGCCCTGCTCGGCGCGGCCGCCGTGGTGGCGGCCGGGTGCGCGGTGGCGTTCGCGTTCTGGCGGCCGCGGCTGGGCGTGCGGCGGGTCGCCGAGCCGGACCGGGTGGCCCGCGGCGAACCGGCCCGGATGCGGCTCACCGTGAGCAACACCAGCAGGCTGCGGGCGGCCAGCATGATCGCCACCGACCGCTGTGGCGGCACCGCCGTCCCGGTCCCGCTGCTGCGGCTGCGGCCCGGCAAGGACACCACAGTCGAGTACCCGGTGCCGACCAGCCGCCGTGGCATCGTCCCGATCGGCCCGCTGCGGGTGACCCGTGGCGACCCGCTCGGCCTGGTCACCCTCGCGCGCACCTACGGCGACGTGGCGACGGTCTGGGTGCACCCGCGGATCCACCTGCTGCGGGCCACACCGGCCGGGATGGCGCGCAGCCTGGACGGCCGGATCGACAAGGTGCCGCACGGCACCATCACGTTCGACGCGCTGCGCGAATACGTGGTCGGCGACGAGCTGCGCCGGGTGCACTGGCGCAGCTCGGCCAAGGTGGGCGAGCTGATGGTCCGGGAACAACTGGACACCTCGGAGCCGACGATCGTGGTGCTGCTCGACGACCGGGACACCGCCTATCCGGATCCGGAGGCGTTCGAGTCGGCGTGCGAGGCGGCCGCGTCGATCGTCGCGGCGGCGGTGCGCGAGGACCTGCCGGTCGGGCTGCACCTGGTCACGTCGGTGGCCACCGGCCCCTACCTGGACGTGCTCACCGAGGTCTCACTGGCCGGCGGCGACCTGGAGGCGACGTTGCGGCGGCTGCGGGCGCAGCGGCTCGGCGACACCCTGGTCTTCCTCACCGGGCCGGGCGGGCGTGCCGACCTGGGCACTGTCAGCTCGCTGCGCGGCACCTACCCGGTGGTGCTGGCCGGGCTGTTCGGTGACCGGGACGCCGCGCCGGTGGCCGGCGACCGGATGATCGTCATCGAGGCCGCTGACGGGTCCGAGTTCGCCGCCGCCTGGGACGGGGTGCGCGGATGGTGAGAGTTCTGCGCGCGGCGGTGGTCCCGGTCGCGCTGATCGGCATGCTGGCCCTGTCCGGGGTCGTGCTCGGCCGGATCTACGCCGACGACCTGCTGTTCCGGCTGGTCGCGGGTGCGGCGCTCGGCTCGATCGGCGCCGGGCTGGCGACCCGGCGGCTGCCGTCGTGGAGCGCGGCGCCGGTGTCGGCGGTGCTGCTCGCCGGGTACACGGCAATCGCCTTGACGATCGCGGCCGGGCACGCCGGGGTGACCACGCCGTTTCCGGCGATGGTGCGCGAGGCGCTGGAGAACGGCATCCCGCGGCTGCTGACCGCGATGATCCCGGTGGAGTCCACACCGGACACCGTGGTGGTCCCGGTGGTGGCCACCTGGCTGGCCGGCCTGGCGGCGGCCGAGGTCGGGGTGCGGGCCCGGCGGGTGTTGCTGGGTTCGCTCACGCCGGTGCTGCTCTACGGCGCCGCGCTCTACGTGGTGGGGCCGAACGCGGGCGCGGCTGTCGGGCCGACCCTCGGGTTCGCGGCGCTGGTGGTGATCGCGCTGGCCGTGTCGACGAAGCAGCCGGACCAGGCGTACCCGGAAATGTCTGGGAAAATGCGGGCCCGGTCACTGGTCGGCGCGGCAGGCGGGCTGGTCGCGGTGCTCGGCCTGGGAGCGGTCGTCGGGCCGTGGATCAGCGGCCAGGTCGGCGCCGATCCGGTCGACCCGCGCAAGTACGTCGAGCCGCCGCGGGTGGACAGCCTCGACGAGAGCCCGCTGAACCGGATCTCCGGCTGGATGCTCGCCCCGAAACAGCAGCTCTTCGCCTACCAGCCGGAGACCGCGCCGACCGGCAAGTCACCGACCGTGAAGGTGCGGCTCGCGGTGCTCTCCGACTACGACGGCGTGACCTGGAAGGTGGGCGCGGTCTACCGCAACGCCGGCCGGGTGCTGCCCGAGCAGGACGCGCCCACCGGCGCGGAGACAGCCGAGGTACGCCAGCGGATCACCGTGTCCGGGCTGACCGGGCGGCTGCTGCCCGCCGTGGCCACCCCGGCCGAGGTGTCCGGGGCGCGGGTCGCCTACGACGCCGGGACCGGGACGCTGATCCGGCCGGAGGGACTCACCAGCGGCCTGACCTACACGGTCACCTCCCGGGTGCCGACGCCCGACCTGAACATGCTGCCCACCGCGCAGTCCCCGTCGGGCGACGCGGTGGTCCGCTACCTGGCGCTCGGCACCGGCGTGCCGGAGTCCATCGAGCGGCTGGCCGAGCACCTCGCCGACGGCAACGGCGGCTCCTACGACCGTGCCGTCGCGATCGAGCAGTTCCTCGCCGAGCACTACCGGGAGACGCCCGACGCGCCCAGCGGGCACGCCTACCCGAACCTGCAGTACTTCCTGTTCGGGCCGCGCGGCCAGGGTGGCCAGGAAGGTACCTCCGAGCAGTTCGCGGCGTCGTTCGCGCTGCTCGCCCGGCTGACCGGCCTGCCCAGCCGGGTCGTCGTCGGGTTCGAGGCGCCGGCCCGGGGCGGCGAGGTGACCGGCGGCAACGCGGTCGCCTGGCCGGAGGTGCTCTTCGACGGGCTGGGCTGGGTGCCGTTCGACCCGATGCCGACCACCGACGACCCGACGCCTGTCGAGCAGGACTTCACCCCGAAACCGACAACGCCGCCGACCACCCCGCCGCAGACCAGGACGCCGTCGGCAGCGGCGTCCGCGTCGGCACCGGCGGCGATCGCGGTGACCACGAAGGACGGTGGCGTGCCGGCCGGCGTGGTGGCCGGCGGCGCCTCCGGGTCGGTGCTGGCGCTCCTCGGGATCGGGGCGCTGACGGTGATCCAGTTGCGGCGGGCGCAGCGCCGGCGGCGGCTCTACGACGGCAGCCCGGACGATCGGATCGCCGGGGCGTGGCTGGAGTTCACCGACGCGTTGCGGCTGGCCGGGCGGCCGGTGCCGGACCACCTGTCGGCGACCGAGATGGCCGGCTACGCGGCGGATCCGCCGGCACCCCGACGCGGCGGTCTGCTGCGACGGGCGGCTCCGGCGGTGCCATCGGAGGTCGCCGGTTCGGTGGCGACGGTGGAGAGGACCGCCCTGCCGCCGCTCGACGAGCTGGTCAGCGGGTTGAACACGGTCGGGTTCGCGCCGGGTGCCGCCGACTCCGGGCAGGCGGATCGTGCGGGGGCGCAGGCCTTGGCGTACGCGGCAGCCCTCCGCGAACAGCGCCCGTGGTGGCGCAAAGCGTGGTGGAGCGTGCATCCCGGCCCGTTGCGGTGGCATCGCTGACATTTGCCGGGAAATCGGTGTGGCCGAAATCAATGTCCGGCTTGTCCGCTCTGTCGGGTGACAGGGCGACAGTACGGTTCATGTTTCAGTAAGCTGCCCGTTGCCAATCGAACGCACGGGGAGCGTAGAAGGTGCCAGGCACTGACACCGGGGACATCACCAAGCAGGTCGGCATTCCCGCTCAGCGGACCCCCGAGACTGCCGCCGAAAGCAGCGTGCCGGTCGGAGAACCGGTCAGCGCCGCGGTGCCGTCGCGTCCCCGTTCGGGTGCCGGGATCCGGGCGGCCTGGCCCGCCCTCGTCCTCTACGCGACGCTACGGGCCACCGGCCTGATCACGTTCTGGCTGGTCGCCACCGACAAGCACCGCGACATCTGGGCGCAGCTCAGCCGCTGGGACGCCAGGTGGTACCTCGGTGTCGTCGCGCACGGCTACGACACCGCCTTCAAGTTCCGGCCGGACGGCACCCCGTTGCCGAGCAACCTGGCGTTCTTCCCGCTCTATCCCGGTCTCATCTGGGTGACCGACCACGTCCTGCCGGGCGACGCCGTGGTGGCCGGCCTCGTGGTGTCCTGGCTGGCCGCGATCGCGGCCGCCTGGGGACTCTTCGCCATCGGCACGGAGCTGCGTGACCGCCGGACCGGCGTGCTGCTCGCCGCTCTCTGGGCGGTCATCCCGCACGCCCTGATCGAGTCGATGGGCTACACCGAGACGCTGTTCACCGCCCTGTGCGCGTGGTCCCTCTTCGCGGTGCTGCGCCGCCGCTGGCTGCTCGCCGGTCTGCTGTGCTCGTTCGCCGGGCTGACCCGGCCGACCGGCGCCGCCCTGGTGGCCGCCGTCGGGCTGGCCGCGCTGGTCGCGGTGATCATGCGACGGGACGGCTGGCGTCCGTGGATCGGTGGCCTGCTGGCCCCGGCCGGTTTCCTGAGCTACGTCTTCTGGGTCGGCGACCGGCTCGGCGGTGGCATCAACGGTTACTTCCGCGTCCAGAGCGAGACTTGGAACATGGCGTACGACAACGGCGCCTACACGCTCTCCACCGCGGGCAAGCTGCTGACCGGCAAGAACGATCTCGCCATGGTGATGTGCACGATCGTCCTGCTGATCGCGATCATGCTGTTCGTGCCGCTCACCGCGGAGCGACGGGCCTGGCCGCTGGCGGTCTTCGCGCTGATCATCATCGCGATGGCGTTCTTCGGCGACGCCTACTACCACTCCAAGGGGCGCTTGCTGATCCCGGCGTTCCCGCTGCTGCTGCCGGCCGCGGCGGCCTTGGCGAAAGCGCATCTCCGCACCGTGATCGGCGTCCTGGTCGGACTCGGCACGATCTCCGCGGTCTATGGCGTCTACCTGCTGCTCTTCTGGGTCCACTCGCCGTAAGCGGAGCGGGCTTCGTCGGCACCGGCCGGTCGGTGATCTCGGGTGACGGCCGGTAAACGACTGGGGCTGCGTGGCATTCCGGCTGGTCACCCGGCGGGTGCGAAGGACTCCCCGAGCGGGTGTGTCGAAGATCCAACGCCGGCACTGTCGGGGCTGGACGGTGGATAGTGAACCCGCCCGGATGCTGATCATGGCGTCCACGGAGGGGGAGTGGACCACGCATGCGGAACACCGACTTGAACTCGCGCCGGATCGGGGCCGTGCTGAGCGCGGCGCTGCTGATGACCGTCGGCGGCTGCACCGGTGACGACGAGAAACCGTTCGCCGGTGAGCTGCAGCCGCCCGGCGCCAGCTGGGATCCGCTGACGCCCACCCAGCCGGACATCGCCGACGGGGGCGGCGCCGAGGCGCCGGACGCCACCGATCAGAACCAGCAGGACGCGGCGAGCGGCGGCGGGAACGAGCAGGCCGCTGACGGGTCGGGAGCCGCCGGCATCGGTACGGCGACAGCCGGCGCCCCGTCGACCACCGGCACCGGCGTCGGCGGGTACCAGTCCCGTGCCCTGGGCCCGGGCGGGACCGTGATCGCCACTCCCGGTACCGACCGCAAGGGCCTCGGCGTCGGTGGCACCGTGGTCGACAACCCGCGCGCGATCGTGCCGGGCGCCCCGGTCGTCGGGGGCGCCGGGCTGGGTGGTTCCGGGCTCGGCGCCGTACCGGGTGGATCCGGGATTCATGGCGGTGCGCAGGCCCCCGGCGGTCTGGCGGGGGCCGGTCCCGCAGCGGCCGGTGCCACGGCGGCCGGTTCGACGGCGGCCGGTGCGACAGGGACTGGTTCCACGGGGGCCGGTTCAGCAGGGGCCGGGTCCACAGCGGCCGGTGCCTCGGCGGCCGGTGCCTCGGCGGCCGGTGCCTCGGCGGCCGGCTCCACGGGGGCCGGCTCCGCGGCGGCCGGGTCCACAGTGACCGGGCCCGGGGCGGCCGGTTCGGTGGCGACCGATCCGGGAACGACCGCCCCCGCCTCCGGCCAGGAGCCCGCCCAGCCACCCACGATCGCCGAACCGATCGTCGCCCACAACCCGCCGGTCGTGGTCCCGCCGGCCGTCGTCACCCGCCCCGACCCGGCGGACCGCCCGTTCGGCGGCGAGCGCCCGGCCCGGCCCGCTCGTCCGGCCCGGCCCGCTCGTCCGGTCCGGAAGCCCGTCACGATCAAGCACCCGGCCACCGTCGACCGACCCACCCGGCAGCGCCCCGTCTGGGTCCGCGACCTGGACGGACCGATCTCCGCCGACCGGAACTGCGACACCTTCCACGGTGGGATCACCGACATCACGCTCACCAACGGCTGGCTGGACAGCTCCCAGCTGTGCTTCGACACCGACCGAGGTGACCTCGACTCGCAGGTCTACCTGCTCACCCACGCCGGCATGCCGATCGCGCTGCCCCGCTCCGATCGCTACGCCCGCTGGCGCCGCGCCGGCCACCTGCTGGCCCGGATCAACCGAGGCTCGTTCCCGTTCGCCGACGAGGACGGTTGGAGCGACGTGGCCGGTTGGAGCGGCGGGGCCGGTTGGAGCGACGGGGCCGGTTGGAGCGACGGGGCTGGCTGGAGCGACGGAGCCGGCTGGAGCGACGTGGCCGGTTGGAGCGATCGGGACAGTTGGAGCGGCACGGACAGCTGGAGCAACCGGCGCGGTGGGCGCAACCAGCGCGGCGGGGCCGACCGGCACGGCTGGAGCGGTGGTGACGGCGACTGGAGCGACGCGAGCGACCTCAACGGCGCGACCGACTGGAACGGCGCGAGCGACTGGAACGGCGACGAAGGTGACTGGACCGGCGGAGACCGCTGGAACGACGCCTTCGACAACCGGGATGCCGGTTTCGGACGCAAAGCCAGCCAAAAAGCCGATAAATCCGGCAAGGAGGCTAGCGCGACGAACGCCGCCACCACTGCGACGAACGCCACCACTGCGACGAACGCCGACACTGCGATGAACGCCGCCACTGCGACGAACGCCGCCGTCGAGAAGAGCGCCGCCGCCAGGAAAGAGCCGGACGCCGAAGTCGCGAAACAGGCGTACGCCGACCTCATGAACGAAGCCGACGTCAAGAACAACGCCGAGGACCCGGCCCTCGAACAGCAGCGATCCGAACCCGCATATCCCGAAGACTAGGCCAGCTTCGCGAGAACCAGGTCCATCGCCCGGTTCACCGCCCCTCGCGACTCCTCCGAGTCGTCGACGACGTCGAACGCGTGGTGCCCCTCCGGCACGTCGACGATCTCCAACTCGGCCTTGCCCGCCTCCGCCACGAACGCCTCCACCGTCCCGGCGACTCCGACGTCCTCCCGGCCGGCCCGGGTCAGCACGATGGGCAACGCCACAGCCCGCGCCGCCGCCCCGATCGGGTCGAACCGCCCCTCCACCCTCCAACCCGGCATCGGCGCCAGCAACGGATAGCTCAACGCCAGCACCCGCAGCCAGGAGGGCGGCTCGCGCAACCAGTCCGCGGCGAGCAGGCTGCCACCGGAGAAGAACCACAACGCCAGCCGGCCCTCGTCCACCCGCTCGTCGCTGCGCAGGCTCTCCAGCGCCGCCTCCACCCGAGCGGCGCCCACGGCGTACGCCAGCGGGGTGTGCAGTTGATGGTCGACCACCGCGCCCACCGCCCCGCGGCTCGCCGCCAGCGCGCCGTATCCCCGGTACACCGGCCAGTCGCGCTGCTCCGGACGGACCTGGGCGGGGGTGGGGCCGCCCGGCACGAAGAGGATGGCCGGGCGCGGGCCGGCGATGTCGTCGGGCGGGTAGATGTCGAGCGTCTCGTGGCGTTCGGGGGTGCGGGCTTCGACCGGAAGGACAAACGGCTTCAGGAAGTCCATCGACCGACTTTAACGCCCTCAGCTACCGGGCGGGACGGACGAACAGGAGAGGGTGGAATCGGAGCGGCTTGCCGCGCTGCACGAGTACCGCCTGCGGGACATGCCGCCGGACGCGGAACTTCAGGCAGTGCTGCGGATCGCCGCCCAGGTCGCCGGCGTGCCCTCGGCCAGCCTGAACCTGATCGACGAACACCGCCAGGTCCAGCTCACCACGCTCGACTCGCCGCCGACCGACTGCGACCGGGACGACTCGATGTGCGCCGTCTGTTTCCAGTCCGGCGCCGTCACGCACGTCCCGGACGCCCGGCTGGACTCCCGTTATCGGCACAACCCGTGGGTGACCGGGCGGCTGGGCCTGATCCGCTTCTACAGTGCGGCGCCGCTGATCACCCCGGCCGGGCACGCCCTCGGCACGCTCTGCGTCTTCGACACCGTGCCGCGCGAGCTGACCGAGACCCAGCTGGCGCAGCTCGGCGACCTGGCCCGGATCGTCGTGGCGTTCTTCGAACGGCGCCGGCAGGCCCGGCTCACCGCCGAGCTGGCCGCTGCCGCGCAGGCCAAGCGGCAGTGGATGGACACGCTGCTGGACACCGTCGACGCCGCGGTGATCGCCTGCGACGAGAACTACCGGGTGACCCTGTGGAACCGCGCGGCCCGGGAGATGCACGGGCAGGTGGGTGAGGGCAACCTGGCGCCCGTCGACGTGGCCGCGCGGTTCGGGCTGTTCGAGCCGGACGGGGAGACGGTGATCCCGGACGCCCGGCTGCCGCTGCGGGCCGCGGTACGCGACGGCGTCGCGGTCACCGGCCGGGAGCTGATGATCCGCCGTCCGGTCGGTGACCCGGTGATCGTGCGGGTCAACGCTCGCCCGCTGCGCGGCCCGGACGGGCAGGCGATCGGCGCCGTGATGGCCCAGGTCGACATCACCGCGGAGCGCACCCGCCGCGCCCTGATCGAACAGGCGCGGGAACGGCTCGCCGCCGCGAACGCCGAGCTGGAACGCTCGAACGCGGACCTGACCAACTTCGCCGCCGCTGTCGGTCACGACCTGATCGCCCCGCTCGCCGCGGTCGGCGGCTTCCTGGAGCTGCTGGCCCTCGAGGGGTACGAGCCGGCCGCCGCCGGATCGGCCCAGGTGGTCCGGATGCGTGACCTGATCGACGGCCTGCTGGCGGACGCGCTGGCGGCCCGTTCAGGAGTCGCCGCCGAGCGCCGATAGGAGAGAGGTGGTAAGTCTCGTCACGGGTCTGGCGGAGCGCGAGCGGGAGCGGCTGCGGCTGGCCGCGCTGCACGAGTACTGCCTGCTCGACTCGCCGGCCGGTGACGAGCTGGAGGCGGTCGTCCGGGTCGCCGCGACGGTGGCCGGGGTGCCCACCGCCACCCTGAACCTGATCGACGAGAACCGGCAGTGCCAGCTCACCACTGTCGGCTTCACGGGCGGTGTCTCGGCCCGGTCCGACTCGATGTGCGCGATCCGGTTCGAGACCGGCGAGTTCACCTACCTCCCGGATGCCAGCCTGGACCCGACCTACCGCCTCAACCCGTGGGTGACCGGGACGTACGCGAACGTCCGCTTCTACGCCTCCGCGCCGCTGATCACCCCGGACGGTTTCGCGCTCGGGTCGCTCTGCGTCTTCCACGACCGGCCCGGGACGCTCACCGACGAGCAGATCGCCCGGCTCAAGGACCTCGCCCAGGTGATCGTGGCGCTCTTCGAACGCCGCCGCCAGGCCCGCATCAACGGAGAACTCGCCGCTATCGCCGAGGCCCGGCAGCGCTGGACGGACACCCTGCTGGACACCATCGACGTGGCGGTGGTGGCCTGCGACAGGTCCGGCCGGGTCACCCTGTTCAACCGGGCCGCCCGGGACTGGCACGGCCTGGACGCCGACCCGGGCGTCGACCCGAGCCGCCTCGCCGACCGGTACGCGCTCTTCGACACCGACGGCGTGACCCCGCTGTCGCCGGACCGGGTGCCGCTGCTCCGCGCGCTGCGCGAGGGCACCGTCAACCACGTCGAAATGATCATCCGGCGGCGGGACGGCGACCCGATCCAGGTCAGTGTCAACGGCCGCGCGCTGATCACGCCGGACGGCACCCCGCTCGGCGCTGTCGTCGCGATGAACGACGTGACCCTCGACCGCGCCCAGCAGCGGGTGATCGAGCAGGCCCGCGCCGAGCTGGCCGCGGCCAACGAGGAGCTGCGCCGGTCGAACACCGATCTGACCAACTTCGCCGGCGCGGTCAGCCACGACCTGGTCGCCCCGCTCGGCGCCGTCGGCGGCTACCTGGAACTGCTCGAGGACGAGGTGGAGGGCGAGCCGCGCGCCTGGGTCGACGCCGCCTCCCGGGCGGTGACCCGGATGCGCGACCTGATCAGCTCGCTGCTCGGCTACGCCCGGGCCGGCAGCGCCCCGGTGCGCCGCGTGCCCGCCGACCTGGGCGAGGTCTTCGGCAGCGTGGTCGCCGATCTGGGCGCCGAGATCCGCGCCGCCGACGCCGAGGTGACGGCGCCGGACCCGTTGCCGTCCGTCTCCTGCGATCCGGTGCTGGCCCGCCAGCTGCTCCAGAACCTGATCGCCAACGCGATCAAATACCGACATCCGGACCGCCCGCCCCGCGTCCGGGTGACCGCCGGCCGCGACGGTCCCCGCTGGGCCATCACCGTCGCCGACAACGGCCGGGGCATCCCGCCGGAGCAGCGCAGCCGCGTCTTCGACATGTTCACCCGCCTGGACGGCACCAAGGTCGCCGGCCACGGCATCGGCCTCTCCAGCTGCCTGCGCATCGTCGACCGCCACGGCGGCACCATCCGCGTCGCCGACAACCCCGGCGGCGGCACCCAGGTGATCTTCACACTCCCGGATTGACCCTTTTCCGGTACGCCCGACGCCGGCTCCCGCCAAGCCACGCCAGGCCCAGCCCACCCCGGGCCGCGACGCCGCATCCGGGCTGAATCCCGGCTCCGGGCAGGGCGCCCACAGTACCGCTGCGAGGTCACCGGTCGGAAACCGGCGAACCGGCCGCGGCTGGTGGCCGGAACTCGCCTCCTGGAACGCGGTCATGGGCTGGTAAAGCCCTGGCGAGGCGCTGTTGTCGGCGCGTCAGCCCGGTAGGATGCCGGTGTGGGCGAGGTTTCCGAGAACGTCAATGCCGAGCGGCGCGAGCCGGCATCCCGGCCGCCCGCTGACTACCTTCCGTATGGTGATCGGAAGCCGTATGTCGTTGCCGAAACGCTCTCCGCGTTGCACGGACCAACTCGCGGTGTCATCGCGCTGCCACGTCACCTCGACTGGTCCGGCCACCCCGAGTATGACCTGAGCCGGCCCGCTCGCCTGGCCACCATGTACAAGGTGGTGCTCACCGAGGCGGGCTCAGTGGCGGATTTGAACGCGTGGCTCTCCGGCGAACTGCTCGTTCGGCTCTGGTCCTCCCTATGGCTGCCCCCACAGCTCCGTAAGCGCTGGGAGGAGCGCTTTCCCGAACTCGCCGTGACCCGTACCAGCGCCGCGTAGCAGGTGGATCCCTTTCACGAGCGGCTCGCTCGCACCGGGCTCTCGGCCGCTGGGCGATACGGATTCGCCCTTGCCGGCGGGTATGCGGTTCAGGCGGCTGGCCTTCTCGAACGGCCCAGCGAGGACGTCGACTTGTTCACCGCCTGGAATCGCCGAGACGAGTTCGGTGCGGCGGTTGCCGCTGTGGTCGAGGCGTACCGCGACGACGGCTTCACCGTGAATGTCGATCGACGGTATGACACGTTCGCCCGGTTAGCGGTGACCGATGGGAGTCAGGCATCGAAGGTGGAGTTGGGCGTGGATTGGCGGGCCAATGAGCCGATTTTGATGGCCGTGGGACCGGTGTTGCATCCCGATGACGCGGTCGCGAACAAGATGGGTGCGCTTTACGGGCGAGCGCTTGCCCGTGATTTCATTGACATCGATGCCACGCTGCAGTCCGGCAGATATACCCGCGAAGCAGTTCTCGGCCTCGTCGAAAGAGCCGATTCCGGCTTCGACCGTCGCATGTTCGCTGACGCGCTCGGCCAGGCCGATGTGCTGGACCCGGACGACTTCGCGCAGTACGGCCTCACTGGTGAGGCGCTTGACGACCTGAGGAAACGGTTTGCGTCATGGCGTCGTGAACTGCGTGGCGAGTCCCCGCCTGGCTAGGCAGATGTTGGGCCCCAACAGAACTTCCGTCGCGCCGGGTCGAGGCGTCCGCTCGCCGAGAAAGGACGAACCCGCCGGGCGGATCGGTGAGGCGCGGTCCCGGGAGGGCCGGGCCGTGGCGTGGAAAATGCGGCGAGGTGGGTGGCGGGTCGTGTCAGGATTCCGGGCGTGACCGGGCGGGCGTTGGGTTTCGGGGCGGTGGCGGGGGCCTACGAGCGGTTCCGGCCGGGGTATCCGGTGGAGCTGTTCGAGCTGGTGGCGGCGTATGCCGGGCGGCCGCTCCGGACGGCGCTGGAGATCGGGGCCGGTACCGGTAAGGCGACGCGGCTCTTCGCGGCGCACGGGGTGGCCGTGACCGCGACGGATCCGGACGCCGCGATGCTCGCCGAGCTGGGCCGGCACGTGGCGGTCCGGACGGTGCGGGCCGCGTTCGAGGAGCTGCCCGCCGGCGAGCGGTACGACCTGGTGTACGCGGCCGCCGCGCTGCACTGGACGGATCCGGCGGGCCGCTGGCAGCGGGTGGCCCGGCTGCTGCACCCGGGCGGTGTGTTCGCCTCGTTCGGCGGTCCGTTCCAGCTGGCCGACCCGGACGTCGACCGGGCGGTCACCGCGGCCCGCGCCCGGTTCCTGGAGCGCGACGACATCCCGTCGCCGGACGGTACCCCGCCGGACCACGCGATGCAGTGGCCGGGCACCGAACTGCTGGCCGGCGACCTGTTCACCGACGTCCAGCAGCACCACCTCGGGCGCCGCCTCACCCTGAGCGCCGCCGACTACCTGGGCCACCTCTCCACCGTCTCGGCCTACCTGGAGCTGCCGCCCGGCGTCCGGGACCGAGCCTTCGACGCCATCCTGCGTGTCCTGCCGGCGACCGTCGAGATCACCGCCGACCTCACCGTTCACCTCGCCCGCTCGCGCTGACCGGGCGGGCTCCAGGGCCGCTGTCAGGTTCGCTGGGCGCGTCGGAGACTGCGGATACCGCAAGATCAAGCTAGTTCGATGGGCCGACGAAAGGTCCGCCGCCCCGGTGATCATGTCGCTTTCCGTTCACTCAGCCGACATGAGGCGTTGGTTCGCCGGAGGGATGGTGTCCGGGAGGCTGAACGCGGTTGCCGGGTTCGGCCTCGGATGACGTCCGGGTCCGCCCGGGCGCGCTCAACGGCGAGTGGAACATCCGGCTCCGAAAGTGAGCGGAAAGCTGAACGCAACGGTAATGAAGGGCGACCCGATGCGTAGCTCGGTGCTGGAGGTCCGTACCGGCCCGGACGGCAGTGTGGTGATCCATCCGCACGGCTCGGTCGGTGCCGACAAGGCGGTGGAGTTGCGCCAGTTGCTGGTGCACACGGTCCGCCGGGTCCGGCCGTTGCGGCTGATCGTCGACCTGGCCGACGCTCCCGACCTCGACTCGATCAACCTCGGCTCGGTGGTGGCCGCCTGCGACCTGGGCGACGACCACCAGGTGGCGGTCTTCATCGACAACGCCACGGTGTCGCTGGCCGACAAGCTCACCGCCGCGGGCCTGCCCCGACAGCGCGTCCGCGGCGTCTGCTGACCCTCTCCGCACCTCCCGAAAGCCTTGTCGCGATGCTCGCCCCGGTTGCCGCTGGGGCGAGCGTGGTAGCCGCTGGGGCGAGCGCGGCAGCCGCTGGGGCGAGCGTGGTAGCTGCCGGGGCGAGCGTGGTAGCCGCTGGAGCGAGCGCGGCAGCCGCCGAGGCGAGCGCCATGTCGCCACGACGCGGACGGGGTCGGCCGTTCGTGCCGTTGTCGGCTCGCCGGCCTGCGGATTCAGGGCGTGCTCATGCTGAGTTCGGCTGTTGTTCACCATCCGGTGCCTACCATCCGCCCATGACGGCTCCCCGCCTGTTCCGCACCCCGCACCAGCCGTTCCGGCCGCGGGTGCCGCTCGCGCCCCGGTCCGTGGCCCTCGCTGTCGTCCCGCCGGTCGCGCCGGCCGGTCCGTTGACGGTCGCGGCGCGGGCGGTCGCCGAGTCGCTGATCGGTGACCTGGGCAACCGCTGGCTGCACACCAGGGGTGTCGCCGAGCGCGCCGCCGAGCTGGCCGGTCCGCTGGGGGTGGACGCCGACCTGCTCACCGCCGCCGCCTGGCTGCACGACATCGGCTACGCCGAGCCGACCGTGGTCACCGGCTTCCACCCGCTCGACGGCGCCGACCACCTGACCCGCAACGGCTGGCCGGTCCGTGTCGCCGGGCTGGTCGCCTACCACTCCGGCGCCCGCTTCGTGGCCGCCGCCCGCGGCCTCAGCGACCTCCTCGCCGCCTACCCCGACGAGCGGACCGTGCTCGCCGACGCCCTCACCTACGCCGACCAGACGATCGGTCCCTCGGGCCTGCGCGTCGATCCGGCCGCTCGCTACGCCGAGGTCCTGCTCCGGCATGGGCCCTGCTCGTGGAACGCCAGGGTGGATCCGGACCGCGGCCCCTACCTGCGCGCCATCGCCCACCGCATCGAGCACCTCCTGGCGCTTCCGGTCGCCGCCTGACCGCTGTCGCGCCGTGCCCACCGGATCAGCCCGGCGGACGCGTCGCGGTCCGGTGTGGAGGCCGCCTCGCGGTCACCGGCGGGACGGGATTGGTGCGGTTGGTGGGGGTGCGCTGGGCGTACGGAAAAGGAAGGTCTCCAGGGCGTCGTGGTAAGGGCGCAGCGAGCTGATCTCCAGGTATTCCCACGGGCCGTGCTGGCCGTCGCCGGTGGGACCGAAAATGACCGCGTCGATGCCGAGTGGGAAATAGAAGCGGCTGTCGGCCGCGCCGTGTTTGCGCAGCAGCTCGCCGGGATGGCCGACGGCCTGGACCGCCTCGCGCAGGGCGCGCACCCCGGCGCTTTCCGGATCGGCTCGGTGCGGGGCGCCGACCGCCTCCACCAGGACTTCCACGGTGGAGTCGGTGAGCCGGCGCAGGAACGCCTCGATCTCGGCGGGTGCCCGGCCGGTGAGGTCCGGATCCTCCGGTGGATAGCGGATGTCGAGCCAGGCGGTGGCATCGGCGGGCACCTGGTTGAACGCCTCGTTGGTGGTCTCGACGCGGGCCAGGTTGACCGTTGTGGCCCAGGCCTCCGAGGTGGGCGGGGGATAGCGGCGGAGCAGTTTCTCGACAGCGGCGATGAGCGTGAGAATGGCGTTGGAGCCCAGCCACGGATAGGCGGCGTGGGCCGCCTGACCGGGAGCGATCAGGCGGGCGCGGACCAGGCCCTTCGACTCGGTGACCACCCGCAGCCCGCTCTGCTCGCCGATGATGACGAAGTCGCCGCGGACGCCGGCCCGCACCTGGTGGCCGGTGCCGTCGAAACCGCCGATCTCCTCGTCGGTGACCAGTTGCAACGCGATCGGGTAGGTGAGCTCGCCGGCCAGCTCGCGAAAGATCGTGACCAGGACCAGGGCGGCCGCCTTCATGTCGTGCGTGCCGCGGCCGTAGAGCCGGTCGCCGTCGCGGTGCGGCCGGAACTGATCGGGCGTGCCGGGGACCACGTCGAGGTGGGCGTTGAGGATCACCCGGGGGCGGCCGGGGCGGTCCGGGTGGGTGACCAGGGCGCTCGGCTTGCCGCCGGACTCGAAGCGGCGGATGTCGAAACCGGGGCCGAGCAGGTCGAGCACCAGGCCGAGGGCCCGGTGCAGCTCACCGGGCCGGTCCGCGGTGGAATGGATGCCGATCAGCGCCTCGAGGGGCGCGAGCAGTTCCTCCATCCATGAAAACTAGCCGCTCAGCGGGGTAGTTGTTCGCCTGCTTCGACGGCGATGGGTAGCCGGTTCTCGGCCGGCGGCAGCGGGCAGGTGGCGAACTCGGTGTACGCGCACGGCAGGTTCGTCGCCCGGTTGAAGTCCACGACGACCGAGCCGTCCGGCGCCGGCGCGGCGATGCTCAGGCTGCGGTTCGCCGGATATGTGGTGATTCCCGAGGTGGCGTCGGTGAACAGCACGAACAGCGATCCGGGCGTGCCGCCGTTGAACGCGGTGAGCGACAGGTCCTCGCCGCCGACGGTGAACTCGATCCGGCCGGGCGACTCGTAGACGTCCTCCAGGCCCTCGACGACCGACCCGACGGTCACCGGGCGCGGTGCGTCGAAGGGGACGAAGCGGCCCGGCACGGCCCACTTCTCGTCCGGGGTATAGGCCGGCGTGCCGAGGTAACGCACCCGGGTCGCGTGGTGCGGGTCGCGGGGACGCAGCACGCCGTGACCGCCCCGCCAGGCCACCTCGAGTCGCAGGTCACCGTGCTCGACCATGGTGTCCTGCCCGGCCGGGAACCGTCGCTCACCGGACTCCAGGACGGCCACTACCGCGTCCGGTTCGGCGCGCCACTCGCCAGGCGCGTCCGGGAAGCGCTGCGGTGTCTCGGTCAGCCAGTGCAAGCCGGTGATCGCCAGGAAACCGTGCGGCGCGGCCCGCCGCCGCTCGTGCTCGTCGTGCCACGTCGCCCACTGCTGCGCAAAGCTGACCATGGGTGGCAACTCTAACCCCATGTGCTAGCTTCACTGCCAGGTCATGAGTGTCAGCGACAAGCCCCGGCTCGCTGACCGGCAACCCTTGCGTTCGCGATGGGGTGCCCCGGGTGAGGACCGGGCCGGCGTCGACCGACGACGGCAAGCGCGGGCCCGGTGGGGTCCCTGACCTCGGCGGAGGCATGCCATGTCGGCTCTCGACATCGTCGGCGACGACCTGAAGACCGAACTTCCCGGCGGCGAGACCGTCCGGTTCGCGCACCTCGACTACGCGGCGTCGGCGCCCTGCGTGGCAGCGGCCGCCGACGCGGTGGCCGAGCTGCTGCCCCGGTACGGCAGCGTGCACCGCGGGACCGGGGTCCGGTCGCAGACCTCGACGGTGGCGTACGAGGTGGCCCGCGACGTGGTGGCCGAGTTCGTCGGCGCCCGCCCCGGCGACCAGGTGATCTTCACGCGGAACACCACCGACGCGCTGAACCTGCTGGCCCGGGCGCTGCCGGCCGGGACCACCACGATCCTGTTCGACGGCGAGCACCACGCGAACCTGCTGCCCTGGCCCAACCCGCTGCGCCTGCCGACCCCGGCCTCGCCCTACTTCGCGGTGCACGCGCTGAAGGCCGCCCTGCGTGAGCTGCGGACCCCGGCGGTCCTGGCGATCACCGGAGCCAGCAACGTCACCGGCGAGATCTGGCCGGTCCGGGAGCTCGCCGACGTGGCGCACACCTACGGCGCCCGGGTGATCGTCGACGCCGCCCAGCTCGCCCCGCACGCCCCGGTCGACCTGGACGAGCTCGGCGCCGACTACCTCGCCTTCTCCGGCCACAAGCTGTACGCGCCGTTCGGGGCGGGTGTCCTGGCCGGCCGCTCGGACTGGCTGGACGCCGCCGACCCGTACCTGCGCGGTGGTGGCGCCAGCGCCACTGTCGGCTCCCTGCCGGGCGAGCTGACCTGGGCCGACGGGCCGGCCCGGCACGAGGGCGGCACCCCCAACCTGCTCGGGGCGGTGGCGCTGGCAGCGGTCTGCGGTGCCCTGCTGGTGGCGGATCGGGACGCCCTGCACCGGCACGAGCAGGAACTGCTGGGCCGCCTGCGGGACGGGCTGCGGGGCGTGCCGGGCGCCCGGGAGGTGAGCGTCTTCGGCCCGGATCATCAGCGGGTCGGTATCGTCTCGCTCGCGTTGCCCGGGCACGACCCGGCGGAGGTCGCGCATCGGCTGGGACGCGAGCACGGGATCGGGGTGCGGGCCGGTCAGTTCTGCGCGCATCCGCTGGTGCGGCGCCTGACCGGCACCGAGAAACCGGACAGCTGCGCGGCCGCCGGCACGGGCCTGCTGCGGGCCAGTTTCGGCCTGGGCAGCACGACCGAGGACGTGGACCGCTTCGTCGCCGCGCTGGATCTCGTCCTGCGCACCTGAGTAGCTACCGCGATCGTCCTGCACGCCGCGCGGAACCGGCCGATAAAGCGGGAGTGACCTGGCTGAGATGGCTGCCCGCCGGCGGCAAGCTACGCGACGAGGACTGGTCGGCACGCCACCGCCTGCTGACCATCATCCTCGCCGTGGCCGTGGTCGCGGTGACCGTCTTCGGTACCCTCCGCCCGGGCGGCGCCCTCACCCTGCTCTGGACCGATCTGCTGGTGCTGCCGTGCGTGGTCGCCGCCAGCCGGCTCCCGCACCGCCGCCTGCGCTCGGTCAGCGTCGCGATCGGTTTCACCGTCGCCTGCGCCGGTTTCGTCTCGCTCAGCAACGGCCTGACCGAGGCGCACTTCGCGTTCTTCGTCGCGGTCGCCGCGCTCGCCCTCTACCGCGACTGGGCGCCGTTCGGGGCGTTCCTGGTGGCCACCACGCTGCACCACGGTCTGTTCGGGGCGCTGGCCGGCACGCACACCTACGACCACAGCTCGGCCAAGGCGCACCCGCTGGTCTGGGCCGCGCTGCACGGTTTGGCGGTGCTGCTCGCGGCCGGCTTCCAGGTGGTCGCCTGGGGCCTGACCGAGACCGAGGAACGGCGCGCGCAGAACAACCTGGAGGAGAGCCAGGCCCAGCTCAGCGTCGCCTTCGACGAGACGCCGGTGCCGATGGCGATGTTCGCCCCGGACGGCGTGCTGCTGCGCAGCAACGCCGCGTACCGGGAGTGGTTGCGGCTGCCCGACGACCTGCCGGCCGGATTCACGGTACGCGACCTGCCGCTGATCCCGATCAACGAGGACTCCCGGGCGTTCGACAACGCTGTCGCGTCCCCGGACCCGCTCACCATGGTGCGGCAGTACCGGCGTACCGACGACGGCACGCTGATCTGGGTGCAGGTGCACAGCACCCCGCTCTACGACAAGAAGGGCCGGCTGCGGTTCGTCTTCGCGCACTGCATGGACATCACCAGCGCGCGCAACCACGAGGCCGAGCTGCGCCACCAGGTCCGGCACGACTCGCTCACCGGGCTGCTGTCCCGCAAGGCGTTCGAGCACGACCTGGCCGAGCTGCTCGCCGGCCGGCCCCCGGTCAGCGTCGTCTACCTGGACGTGGACCGGTTCAAGTCGGTGAACGACGGCTCCGGCCACGCGGCCGGCGACGACGTGCTGCGCTCGCTGGCCGCACGGCTGTCGTCGGTGGTGCCGGCCGGCGCGCTGCTGGCCCGGCTCGGCGGCGACGAGTTCGTCGCCGCGGTGGCCGGCCCGCCCGCCGCCGGGCTGCGCCTGGGCCAGGAGATCCTCGCCGCGATGAGCGAGCCGCTCGAGGTGACCGGCAGCCTGTTGCCGGTCTCGGTGAGCGTCGGCGTCGCCTGCGAGCACGGCAGCGAGCACGCCGACGACGTGGTGCTGGCCGCCGACACCGCGATGTACGCGGCCAAGCGGGCCGGCGGCAACCGGCTGGAGGTGTTCACCGAGGACATGCGGGTGTCGGTGCACGAGCGGCTGGCCGCCGAGGCCCGGCTGCGCCAGGCGCTCGCCGGTCACCTGCCGTGGACGCTGCCGCTCTGGTTCCAGCCGGTGGTCTCCACCGTCACCGGGCAGATCATCGGCGCCGAGGCGCTGGTCCGGATGCGCACGCCGGACGGGAAGATCCTCAGCCCGTACCACTTCATCGGCGCCGCCGAGGAGACCGGCATGATCGTGCCGCTCGGCCAGCATGTGCTGCGCTCCGCGATCGAGCATCTGATCTACTGGTCCGGCCACCTGGGCTACGTGTCGGTGAACGTCAGCCCGCGCCAGCTCGCCGAGCCGGACTTCGTGCCGGTGCTGGCCGAGCTGCTCGCCCAGCACCCGGAGCTGGACCCGGCCCGGCTGGTCCTGGAGATCACCGAGACCGCGTTGCTGGCCTCGACGGTCGACGTCACCGAGCGGCTGGCGACCGTCAAACGGCTCGGCGTACGCATCGCGCTGGACGACTTCGGCACCGGCTACAGCTCGCTGACCTGGCTCGAGTCGGTCCCGGCCGACGTGGTCAAACTGGACCGCTCGTTCGTCGCCGGCCTCGCCGAGGACCAGCGCAAGTCGTCGATCATCTCGGCGGTGCTGTGGCTGGCCCGGTCGCTGGGCATGTCGACGATCGCCGAGGGGGTCGAGGAGCCCGCCGACTGGACCGCGTTGCGGGCCGCCGGCTGCCCCGCCGTGCAGGGCTATTTCTTCAGCCCGCCGCGCCCGCCGGAGGAGTTCCAGGAGATGTTGATCAGCGGGGCGTGCGTCACCCCACTGGCGCAGTTCACCTGATCGAAACCACCGGACGGCTCGCGCCGGTTAGAGTCCCGCCATCCTGGACAACGTTGATCCCTTCATCGGCACCGCGGCGACCGACCTGCCCCGCGCACTCGGTCTGGCCGCCACCTGGTGGTGGCCCAAGCCGCAGGTGGGTAACACCCACCCGGGCGCGACCTCGCCGCTGGGCATGGTCTCGGCCTGCGCCTACTCGGGCGCCTACCCCACCGGTTACGGCCGGTACGCGAAGAACACCGAGGGCGTGCCCGAGGAGATGTTCGAGCGCACCCAGGCCTCCGGGTTCACCCACTTCCAGCAATCCGGAACCGGGGCAATCCGGAAATATTACAACTATGTCCGGGTCACCCCGATGGTCCAGCCGCTCGACGACCTCGGGCAGTCCTGGGCGCTGCACGACGAACGCGCCGAGCCCGGCTACTACGCCGCCAACCTGGACACCGGGGTGCGCAGCGAGATCACCGTGGGCGAGAAGGTCGCCGTGCACCGGTACACCTTCCCCGACCACCACAGCGCCCGGGTGGTCATCGACCTGAGCTGCGGCGGGCTGGCCATCGACCTGGGACGCACGGTGCCGCTGCGCGCCCAGGTGGAGAGCATGGGCCACGGCCGCGCGCAGGGCACCGTGGTGATGGAGGGCGTGCCGCTCTCGGTCTACCTGGAGGCGGACGCCCCCGGCTGGCGGCAGATGCTCTGGTACGACCGCCGCCTCATCCCGGGCGGCACCCGGCTCGACTTCGACAGCATCCGGCACACCACGCTGCGCCCGTTCGGCCTGCTGTTCATGGGCCCGGCCCGCGCCGGGCAGACCGTCGAGGTGCGGATGGGTTTCTCGCTGCGCGGCTGCGAGCAGGCCCGGGAGAACCTGCGCCGGGAGTGCGGCGCCACCGCGCCGGCCTTCGAGCAGGTGCGCGCCCGGACCCGGCACCGCTGGCGCGACCACCTCGACCGGGTGCGGGTCGACGGCGGCAGCCCGGCCCGGCGCACGGTGATGGCGACGGCGCTCTACCACTCGCTGATCAAGCCGTGCTTCGCCGACGACGAGAGCCCGTTCTGGCCCAGCTCCGGACCGTACGCGTTCGACATCTGCACCATGTGGGACATCTACAAGACGCAGCTCCCGCTGCTCCAGGCGATCGCCCCGGAGCGGGCCATGGAACTGCTCGAATCGCTGATCCGGGTGTGCGAGGAGGAGGGCAACTTCCCGATCGGCTATCGGATGGCCCGTGGCGCCGACCGGTTCTTCCGGCAGGCGTCGGCGCTGGCGCACACCGCCATCGCCGACGCGCACGCGCTCGGCCGCGGTGGTGTCGACTGGGGCTGGGCGCTCGTGCACATGGTCGACGACCTGCGCCGGATGTACGGCGAGGACTTCTTCGAGCACGGCGTCGTGCACCCGATCACGCACACGCTCGACCTCGCGTACGCCCACCACTGCACCGCCAAGCTGGCCCGCGCCCTCAACGACCACCGCCTCGCCGAGGACCTGGAACGCCGCGGCCGCCAGTGGGTGAACGCGTTCGACCCGGCCGGCGGACTGCTGCGCGACTCGGAGTTCTACGAGGGCGGCAAGTGGAACTACTCGTTCCGGCTGCTGCACGACATGGCCGCCCGGATCGAGCTGGCCGGCGGCGACAGCGGCTTCCTCAGCAAACTGGACAAATTCTTCGGGTACGGCGCCGAGCCGGTCACCCAGCCCGGCGTCCGCCCGCAGCCGGCCGAGATGGCCCTCGGTTACGCCCTCAACCGGTTCGAGGGGCTGAACAACGAGCCGGACATGGAGGCGCCGTGGGCGTACCACTACGCCGGTCGCCCGGACCGCACCGCCGAGGTGGTGCAGTCCGCGCTGACCTGGCAGTTCGGCACCGGCCCCGGTGGGCTGCCGGGCAACGACGACTCGGGCGGCCTGAGCTCCTGGTACGTCTGGGCGTCGCTGGGCCTGTTCCCGGTGGCCGGTCAGAGCCTGTTCCTGGTGAACGCGCCGGCGTTCGCCAGGGCCGCGCTGCGCGCCGGTGACGAGGAGTTCGTCATCGAGACCAGCGGGCACCGCGACATCCCGATCGGCGTGGACGGCGTCGGCGCCGACCCGCCCACCCAGTACGTCCAGTCCGCCACCCTGAACGGCAAACCGCTGCACGCGGCACATCTGTCCGCTGCCGACGTCCATCGCGGCGGCCGGCTGCACCTGCGGCTCGGCCCCGAACCATCGACGTGGGGACACGGGATCCGCCCGCCGTCCCACTCCCACCCCTGAGAGGGAATGACCATGAGCCGTCCTACCCGGAGACTCGTGATCGCGGTCCGCGCCGACCCCGTTGTCTGCGGACACTCGGGCGAGGCACGCAACCTCGCCGAAGTGGCCCTGACCCGGGGTTTCGACGACGTCCGCCTGCTCACCTGGCCGATCCCCGCGCTGCAGGCGGCCGGCCTGCCGCTGAAGCCGCTCGACCGGCTGTTGCCGTACAGCGCGGGCATCACCGTCGAACGGCCCGAGGCGGTCGGCGACTACCGGGTGCCGGACGGCCGTCACCTGGCCGGGCTCACCGGCCGGCTGGTCGAGCTGCTCAGCGACGGCGTGCCGACCGTGTGCCTGTCGATGTACCTGGTCCCGCACACCCAGGTGATCAACGACGCGGTCACCGCGGCCCGCGCCGCCGGTTTCCGGACCGACGTGCGCACCATCGCCAAGGCGGTCGGCTCGGACGTCACCAACGTGATCCGCTCCTGCCTGCGCGAGGGCCGCTTCGGTGCCGCGACGGTGCTGCTCACCACGTTCCTGGCCAGCGACCAGGTGGTGGCGGTCTCGGAGTACACCCGGGACGAGATCATCGCCGCGGCCGAGGAGGTGGACGCGCACTGCGGTACCGGCTTCGCCCAGCGGTGCCGGGAGCGGGTCACCGTCAGTTACCCGCCGATCGACTCGTCGGCGTTCCTCGGGCTCGGCGACGAGGCGATCGAGGAGGCCCTGGCGCGACGCGGCCTCAAGCGCGGCAAGTACCTGCTCTTCCTGTCCCGGGTGGCCCGGGCCAAGGGCATCTACGACCTGGTCATGGCGTACCGCCGGATGCGGGCCCGGACGGAGGTGCCGCTGGTCGTGGCCGGCACCGGGCCGGCCCTCGACCACGTCCGCGCGATGGCGAAGGAGGACGACCGGGTCGTCTTCCTCACCGACGTGGACGACGACGAGAAGCCGCTGCTGATGGCCGGCTGCGCCGCCTACGCGCTGCCCACCAAGCCCGAGCCGGACTTCGTCGAGACCTTCGGCATCGCGCTGGCCGAGAAGATGCTGGCCGGCGGCGGCCCGATCGTCACCACCCGGACCGGTGGCACCGGCGAGGCCGTCGGCGACACCGCCATCATCGTCGAGGCCGGCGACGTCGACGCCCTGGCCGACGCCCTCGACCACGCCATCCTCGACATGCCCGAGGCGGAGAGGCAGGCGATGGAGTCCCGGGCCCGGGCCCACGCCCTGTCCTTCGACCGCACCGCCGTCTTCGACGCCCTCTTCCTGCCCGGCTGACGCGCGCGCGGGGGCGACCGGCGCGGCCGCCCCCGCCCGGTGTCAGCGGCGCACCCGGTAGCCCAGGTGCAGCACCCGGTCGCCCTGGATCACCACGTGCGGATCCTCCAGCAGGTGCTGGGCGTCGACCGCGCCGAAGAAGCGCCTGCCCGACCCGAACACCACCGGCACCACGTCGATCGCCACCTCGTCGGCGAGGCCGGCGGCCAGGACCTGGCCGCCCACGTCGCCGGCGTTCACCGCCACGGTCCGCTCGCCGGCCAGCTCCTGGGCCTTGGCGATGGCCGCCGGCACGCCGGCGACGAAGTGGTACGACGCCTCCGGGTGCCAGCCCTCGGGCTTGGGCCGGTGGGACACCACGACCACGTGATCGCCGGCCGGCGGCCTGCCCTCCCAGCCGTTCGTCAGGTCGAACAGGCGACGCCCGATCACCGTCGCGCCGATCGACGCCCACATCGGCCGGACGTACGCCGCCGACGCGCGGGAGACCCGGAAGCGGCTGTCCCACCCGGAATCGCCGGTCACGATCGGGGTGTCCCCGTTGCGGTACCAGTCGTGCAGCGGCCCGACGCCGTCCTTCTCGTCGGCCAGGAAACCGTCCACCGACATCGCGCTGTGCAGGATCACGGTGCCCACGGTGGCTCCTTCCGGGTCAGAGGGCGCCCTTGGCGGCCAGGGCGTCGAGTTTGGCGTATCCCTCGTTCACGCCGGTCTCCATGCCGCTCCGGAGCCAGGCGTCGCGGCTCTCGAAGCTGTCCACCAGGGACTGCGCGTGCAGCCGGGTGCGGCCGTCGCCCAGGTCCTCGAAGGTCATCGTCTGCAGGGCGACACCGTCCGGGTCGCCCTCGAAGGTGAACGTCTGGACGATCCGGTCCGGGCGCACCTCGTGGAAGCAGCCGCGGAACCCGTACTCCTCGTCGCCGCGCACCGCCACGTAACGCCAGGCGCCGCCGGAGACGGCGTCCCAGCGCTCGACGCGGGTGGTCGTCGAGTCCGGTCCGCACCACTGGGCGAACAACTCCGGGTCGGTGTGCGCGCGGAACAGCTGCTCCGGCGTCGCCGTGAAGTCCCGGGTGATCCGGATGATCGGCAGGTCCTTGTCGGCTTCGATCCGTGCCTCGTGCATGGTCCTCATCCCTCCTGCTCGTTCATGGTCCGCAACACCGCGTCCAGGCGCTGGTAGCGCGCCTCGGCCCGGCGCCGGTACTGCTCGATCCAGCCACCGACCTCGTCGAAGACGTCCCGCTCCAGTCGCACCGACCGCGGTTGCGGCCCGGCCGGGCGGCTGACCAGGCCGGCCTCCTCCAGCACCTTGAGGTGCTTGTAGACCGCCTGCAGCGACATCCGGTACGGCTCGGCGAGCTGGTTGACAGTCGCGTCGCCGGTGGCCAGGCGCGCCACCATGTCGCGGCGCGTCGGGTCGGCCAGCGCGGCGAACACCCGCGACAGCTCGTCCGCCGGCATCGCCCACCTCGTTTCAACTAATCGGTTTAAAGACAAGCTAGCCGCCCGCCGGAAGGATGTCAACCAATGAGTTGAAAGGCCAGCTCATATCGCACGGGGAGATTGCTCAGTCGGTCGGGCGGTCCGGTGTGGAGGGCCGGTTGTTAGGGTGGCGGCCAGGTCATGAGCGCCAGCGCGAAGCCCCGGCTCGCTGGCCGGCAACCCTCCAACCGTGGGTGGGGTGCCCCGGGTGATGACCGGGTCCGGTGCGCGGTGTGCCGGACAAGCCGCGAAGGGAGCCCTGCCGTGCTGCTCAAGAACCTCGACGCCCCGGTCCTGGAGGGCCGCCTGGTCCGCCTCGAACCCCTGGACCGGCGGCACGCCGCGGACCTGGCGGTGGCGGCCGAGGAGGACCGTTCGTCGTACCGGTACACCTGGGTGCCGGCCGCGGCGGAGGTCGGCGACTACCTCGACGCCCAACTGGCGCGGGCCGCGGAGGGCGTGCTCAAGCCGTACGCTCAGGTGCTGACATCGACCGGCCGTGCCGTCGGAGCGACCGGTCTGTGGGATCCCCGCCCCTGGCCGGACCGGGCGGAACTCTGCGCCGTCGAGATCGGCTTCACCTGGCTGGGCGCTTCGGCGCAGCGTGCCGGGATCAACACGGAGGCGAAGTTCCTGCTGCTCCGGCATGCTTTCGAGCAGTGGAACGCGGTCCGGGTGGACCTCAAGACCGACGCCCGCAACGCCCGTTCGCGGGCCGCCATCGAACGGATCGGCGCCACCTTCGAGGGGGTGCTCCGGTGCTGGTCGAAATCGTGGGCGCCGGGGGAGGAGGGCCGCCTGCGCGACTCCGCGATGTACTCGATCATCGCCTCGGAGTGGCCGCACTGCCGGGCGCGCCTGCAGGCCCGGCTGGCGGGCCGCGCGGCGGTCCGATGAGGAGCTGCCGAGGGTGACGGACGGCGGGCGGCGGCGCCTGACATTTGTCATCGGCGATACCTGATATTCGACCGGGGTGACCGGGAGCCGGAAGCGGTGTAGTCGAGTCATGAGAAAGCGCATCGCTCCCGCAGTCGGGCTGTTCTTCCTGTCGCCGCTGGTCGCCGAGTTCCTGCTGGGTAATCTGCCGATCACCTTCCTGCCCGCGGTGCTCGCGCTGGCGCCGCTCTACGGCGGCGGGGCGCTGCTGATCCGCGAGCTCGTCCGGCGCCGCGGGCTGGGTTGGCCGAACATCCTGATCCTGGCGGTCGCCTACGGCGTGCTGGAGGAGGGGCTGACCACCCAGTCGCTGTTCAACCCGAACTACGCCGACCAGCACCTGCTGGTGGACGGCTTCGTTCCGGCTTTCGGGATCGCCGTCCCGTGGACCATGTACGTGATCGGCATCCACGTCTTCTGGAGCATCTGCGCGCCGATCATGATGATGGAGGTGATCTCCGGGGAGCGGCGGACCACGCCGTGGCTGGGCCGCGCCGGCCTGATCGTGACGGGGGTGCTGTTCCTGATCGGCATCGCGATCACCACGGCGATCAACATGTCGCAGTGGCCCTACACCGCGACGGCCGGCCAGTTCACCGCCACCGGGATCGTCCTGGCCCTGCTGATCGCGGCCGGGCTGCTGGTGCGGATCACCTTCCGGCCGCGCCCGGGCACCGCGCCGAGCGCCCTGGTCGTCCTGATCACCACGCTGGTCGCCGGTGCGGTCTTCCAGGGGCTGACCCTCGACGTGGTGCACGTGCCGACCTGGGTGGGCGTGGCGGTGTGGGCGGTGGACGTGGCCGTCTACCTCACCCTGCTGGCCCGCTGGTCGGCCCGGGCGGGCTGGACCGACCTGCACCGCCTGGCGATCGCCGCCGGCGCCCTGATCACCTACGCCTGGCACTCGTTCGCCGAGACCCCGGTCGGTGCCGCGGCGGTCGCCGTCGACCTGATCGGCAACGCCGTCTTCACGGCCGGCGCCGTGGCCCTCATCTGGTACGCCTACCGCAAGGTCACCGCCCGCGCCGCCCTGGTCGAGGCGTGACCGGGTGGACGGTCCAGCGCCCGGGAGCCCGGGTGATACCCAATCGGAACCGTCGCGCCCTCGGTAAAGATCGTTTTCTGGGTTAGCGTCCCGGCGTGAACGAGGAGATCCCCGGGCAGCCGCACCCGGCGCCCGGTCCGGCGCCGGTGCCCCCGCCGGCCGACCCGCTTGCCTTCGGTGCGCCCGCCGGTGACCCGCTGGCCGCGCCGCCCACCGCCCCGATGTACAGCGCCCCGCCGCAGCCCAGCTACGCGGCGACGCCCCCGCAGCAGTCGCCGCAGCCCTACGGCGGCTACCCGGGCCAGCCCTACCCGGGCCAGCCGGCCCCGAGCCAGCCCTATCCCGGCCAGCCCTATCCAGGTCAGCAGGCTCCGGGTCAGCCTTACCCCGGTCAGCCCTACCCACCGGCGGGCTTCCCGCCGCCCGGTTTCCCGCCGGCGCACCTGAACTACGGCCCGCCCAAGACCAATGGTGCCGCCATCGCCTCGCTGATCTTCGGCCTTCTCGGCGGCGTTCTGATCAGTGTCATCTGCGGTGTCATCGCCCTGTCCCAGATCAAGAAGCGCGGCGACCGCGGCAAGGGCATGGCGGTGGCCGGGCTGAGCCTGTCCGCCTTCTGGATCCTCGGCATCGTCACGATGGTCGCGGTCGGCTCCCTGACCGAGAGCGACAGGCCCGCCGGCGCCGGTCCCACGAACGGCGCCCGGCCGGCCGCGACGGCGACCACCGTCGGCACCGGACCGGCCGACGTCCGGACCGACGAGCTGCACCCCGGTGACTGCATCGCCACGATCTCCGACGACGAGACCGTCTACGACATGCCGGTGGTGTCCTGCTCGGTGCCGCACCAGGGCGAGGTGTACAGCGTCACCACCATGCCGGCCGGTGCCTTCCCCGGCGACAAGAAGGTGGAGGCCGAGGCGGAGAACCGCTGCGGTGACAAACTGGACGCCTACGCGATCGGCAAGTTCAAGGACGCCGAGTTCTACTACATCTTCCCGTCCCGCCGGTCCTGGACCGTGGACCGCAGCATCACCTGCATCGCGGTGGCCCCGGACAACAAGAAGTACACCGGCTCCATGGTCAAGTGACCGTGTGACCTGAGTCACGCCAGCTCACGACCGGCTCGTCCTGCCCCGTCTCGCGATAAACACCCGAGAGCGAAGGGGCAGGACGATGTCCACCAAAATCGTGGTGATCGGCGCCGGATACACGGGCATGCTCACGGCGGTCAGCCTGGCCGGCCGCACCCGCCGTCGCGGCGACGTCGAGATCACCGTGGTCAACGCCACCGAGCGTTTCACCGAGCGGCTCCGCCTGCACCAGACCGCTACCGGGCAGGACCTGCGGGACCTGAGCATCCGGGACCTGCTGGCCGGTAGCAACGCGCGCCTGGAGACCGGCTGGGTGACCGGGATCGACACCGCCGCCCGGACCGTCCGGATCGACGACGAGCGGGAGATCGGGTACGACACGCTGATCTACGCGCTGGGCGGCGCGGCCGACACCTCGGCGGTGCCGGGTGCGGCGGACCACGCGTACACCTTGGACTCGGCGAGCGAGGCGGACCTGTTCGCGCGCCGCCTGACCGAGCTGAGCGAAGCTCGCGTAAAGGATGCGGCGGAGCCGGGCCAGGGCCGGGCGCGGGATGCGGGCGGTCGTGAAGACGGGCCGGGCGAGGGCCGGGCGCGGGATGCGGGCGGTCGTGAAGACGGGCCGGGCGAGGGCCGGGCGCGGGATGCGGGCGGTCGTGAAGACGGGCCGGGCGAGGGCCGCGTCGTGGTCTGCGGCAGCGGGCTGACCGGGGTGGAGGCGGCCGCGGAGATCGCCGAGCGGTTTCCGCGCCTCACCGTCACCCTGCTGGGCCGGGCCGAGCCCGGCCAGAACCTCGGGCCCAGGGCCCGCGACCACCTGAGGACCGCGCTGGTCCGGCTGGGCGTCCAGGTCCGGACCGGCGAGATCATCAAGGTACGCCCGGACGGCGTCGACCTGGCCGGCGGCGAGACGGTGCCGGCCGGCGCGATCCTGTGGACCAGCGGCGTGCGTGTCTCGCCGCTCCCGGCCGCCGCCGGGCTGACCGTCGACGATCACGGCCGGATCGTTGTCGACGAGGCGTTGCGCTCGGTCTCGCACCCCCGGGTGTGGGCGATCGGTGACGCCGCCGCGATCACCCAGCGGTACGGCGTCATGCACGGCACCTGCCAGGGCGGGATGCCGACCGCCGCGCACACCGCCGCGCAGGTGGTTCGCGAGCTGGACGGCAAGCCGGTCAAGCCGTTCCGGTTCGGTTACTACCACGCCCCGATCAGCCTGGGCCGCCGCGACGCGGTGGTCCAGTTCACCCACGCCGACGACTCCCCGGCGCGGATGGCGCTCACCGGCCGGGCGGCGGTCTGGTACAAGGAGACCGTGACAGCCTCGCCGTGGCCCACCTTCCAGCGTGCCCGCAAGCACCCGGCCTCGGTGATGGTGTGGCGCCGGTGACCGTCTTCGATCAGTATCGGAGCCTGCTCTTCTCGGTGGCCTACCGGATCCTCGGCAGCGCCGCGGACGCCGAGGACGCGGTGCAGGACTCCTGGCTGAAGTGGTCGGCGGCCGACCGGTCCAAGGTCGCCGACCCGAAGGCCTACCTGGTGCGGATCGTGTCGAACACGGCGCTGGACCGGCTGCGGTCGGCCGGCGCCCGCCGCGAGACCTACGTCGGGCCGTGGCTGCCCGAGCCGATCCTGACCAGCGGCGAGGCCCCGGACGTGGCGCCCGCGCTGCTGCTGGTCCTGGAGAACCTGACCCCGCTGGAGCGGGCGGTGTTCGTGCTGAAGGAGGCGTTCGCCTTCAGCTACGAGGAGATCGCCGAGGTGGTCGAACGGAGCCCGGAGAGCGTGCGGCAGACGGCGCGTCGGGCGCGCGAGCACGTACGGGCGCATCGGCCCCGGTTCCCGGCGGACCCTGACCGGCAGCGCGCGGTGACCGAGCGCTTCTTCGCGGCCGCCTCCGGCGGCGACATCAACACCCTGATGGAGCTGCTCGCCCCGGACGTCACGCTGTGGACCGACGGCGGCGGCAAGGTACGCCAGGCGATGCGCCCGGTGCACGGCGCCGAGCGGGTCGCGGCGTGGCTGGCCGGCGTGGGCACCCGGCCCTACGAGGGCGTGCGCCCGGACCAGATGTCGGCCCGGCTGGTCGAGCTGAACGGCGGCGCCGGGGTGGTGATCACCGGGGCCGGCCGGGTGCTCGGCACGCTCACCCTCGACCTGGACGCCGACGGCCGGGTGGCGGCGATCCTCAACACCGCCAACCCCGACAAGCTGGCCGCGGTGCAGGGCGGCGTGGTGCACCGGGTGTGAGCCGTGAGCCCGGGGTCCCGGCCGGGACCCCGGAGCCATCCGGCCGGGCTCAGGCGGCTACCCGGGCCCGGGCCTTGCGGCGCTCGCCGATCTCCCAGGCGATGACGTACTGCCGGATCATCTGGGCGAGCGGGTCCATCGTCTTGAAGATCAGGACCACGTGGTGACCGGGCTCGTCGCCGGCCGGGCGGACCGCGTACACCTTGCCCTTGATCTCGGCCTCACCGTTGCCGAGCCAGACCAGGGCGCGCATGTAGTCGCCCTCGGAGAACATCTTCGCGTCCGGCACCCAGAACCGCAGGCCACCCTCGCTGATGTCGAGCATCTGGCCCTGCAGCCACTGGTCGCCCCACTCGCCGAAGAGGCGGATCGGGGCGCCGGCGCCGCCGCGGGCGTACTCCCGCCGGTTGCTGATCTCCGGCTCCGCCGTCGGGAACAGCGTCCAGCGGAACGGCGAGCTGTCGGTGACGCCCTTGAGCAGGACCGGCATCTTGATCCGGGTGCGCGGCGGCACCCAGAACACCTCGAACTCGTAGCCCGGCAGGAAGCCGTCCGGGCCGTTGGTCTCCAGCGGCGCCGCCACGCTGAACGTGCCGTCGTCCACCGATTCGAGGCGGGAACGGATGTTCACTCCGTCGCCGAGGGCCAGGAAAATCGGGGAGCCGATCTCAGGCAGGTCCATCAGAGCTGGCCTTTCGCGTCGCCGAGCCCGCACCGCGCGGGTCGCCTTGCATGTCGGCGCGGGGCTCGGCGACGTGAGGACTCGCGCGAGCGCTAACCCCTTAGCAACCCCGGAGCCCGGGCGCTAACCCATCGGCAACCGCGGAGCCCGGGCGCTAACCCCTCAGCAACCCGAGGACGGTGTCCATCGCCTTGAGCTTCTCGGCGCCGGAGCCGAGGAAGCCGTCCGGCACGATCAGCTCGTCCAGCCCGGCGGCGCGGTACTCGGCGATCGCGTCGGCCAGTTTCGCCGGGCTGCCGCCGATGGCCGGCACCGGCAGGCCCTCCGGCAGCGGGCCGTTCACCACGGTCAGCGCCTGGGCGGTGCGGGCGATGGACTTGGGGTCCCGGCCGCGCTCGGCGCAGAACCGGTCGAGGACCGCGGACTTGTGCGCGATCAGGTCCGGCAGGCCCCAGGTGTTCCACATGTCGGCGTACTCGGCGACCACGCCCAGCATGCGCTTCTCGCCCTTGGCGCCGATCATGATGGGCAGCGGGTCCTGCACCGGTTTCGGCTCGCAGACCGCGTCGGTGAGCTGGTAATACTCCCCGGTCAGGGTGGTCGTCGGCTGGCGCAGCAGGCCGTGGATGACCTGCAGCGCCTCGACGAAGCGGTCCAGCAGCTGCTTGGTCGGGGGCAGCTCGATGCCGTACTGCTCGTGCTCGTTGACCTGCCAGCCGGCGCCGACGCCGAGGGTGAACCGGCCACCGGTGACGTGGTCGACGGTGGCCGCCATGTTGGCCACCACCGCCGGGTGCCGGTAGGTGTTGCCGTAGACCAGGGTGCCGATCCGGACTCGCGGGATCGCCGCGCCGAGCGCGGCGACCAGCGAACCGGCCTCCAGGGTGGGGTGCCGGGTGTCCCGGCCGGGTCCGGCGTTCGGCATGAAGTGGTCGGCGACCCAGACGCCGTCCCAGCCGGTCTCTTCCGCGTGACGGGCGGTTTCCAGAATGTCGGACCAGGGCTGACCTGCACCCGGCCAGATCGAAATGCGCATACCGTAAGCCTATCGGCATGATCGACCTTGCCCGGTCCCATCAACAGGTGTCTATTAATCCAATGAGCACAGTCAGCAGACGTGAGCTTCTCGCCGGTGTCGCCGGCGCCACCGTCCTGGGCCCGGCGCTGGCCGGCGCCGCCTCTGCCGCGACCCGGCGCACCGGGCTGCGGCAGGGCACCGACCTGGCCGTCCGGCAGTCACCGGACGGCCGGCGGATCGCCATGGACCTGGCCGGCGTGCTGTGGGTGCTGCCCGCGCCGGGCGGGCCGGCCCGGCGGCTGACCGGTGATCTCTTCGACGTCGCCCAGCCGGACTGGGCCCCGGACGGCGAGAGCATCGCCGTGCAGTCGTACCGGACCGGGTCGTTCGACCTGTGGCTGATCCGCCCGGACGGCTCCGGGCTGCGCCGGCTCACCACCGGACCGTTCGACCACCGCGAGCCGCGGTTCGCGCCGGACGGCCGCCGGTTGGCGTTCTCCAGCGACCGGGACGGCAGTTACGGCATCCACCTGCTCGAGCTGGCCTCCGGCGCGATCACCGCGGTGCCCGGCGGCACCCCGGCCGAGGAGTACGAACCGGCCTGGTCCCCGGACGGCGCCCGGATCGCCTTCGTGGTCGCCGGCACCCGGATCGACGTGGTCGAGGTGGCGACCGGCGCCCGGACCACCCGGGTGACGGTACCCACCGGCCAGGTCCTGCACGGACCGGAGTGGACGCCGGACGGCTCCGGCCTCGTCTACCAGGTCACCCTGGACGGCCGCAGCGAGCTGTGGCGCGACGGAAGACCGGAGATCACCGGCGAGGAGGTCTTTCCCTTCCGGGTCTCCTTCGGTCCGGAGGGCGATTTCGTGTACGCCGCCGACGGCGCCCTGCGTCGCCGGGCGCTCGGCGCGGCCACCCGCTCGGAGATCGGCTTCTCCGCGCCGGTCACGCTGCGCACGCCGGAGTACCGCAAGCGGACCCGCGACTTCGAGTCGGTGCGGCCGCGTCCGGTGCTCGGCATCGGCAGCCCGGTGCTCTCCCCGGACGGCCGGTCGGTGGCCTTCCGGGCGCTCAACGACATCTGGACGATGCGGATCGGGCAGCCGCCCCGGCCGCTCACCCGGGACTCCTGGTGGAAGTCGGATCCGGCCTGGTCGCCGGACGGCCGGTTGCTGTCGTACTCCACCGACCGGGGCGGCAAGCTCGACATCTGGCTGCGGGACCTGGCGACCGGCGCGGACCGGCAGCTGACCGCGCTACCGAACGCGGCGGCGGTGTCCGGCAGTTGGTCGGCGGACGGCGCCCGGCTGGCGTTCCTGGACCAGACCGGTGCGCTCTACACGGTGGAGGTGGCCACCGGCACGATCCGCAAGCTGTTCACCGCGACGTTCGAGCCGGGCCGGCCGAGCTGGTCGGCCGACGGGCGCACCATCGCGCTGGCCGCGATCGTGCCGTACTCGGCTCGCTACCGGGAGGGGCTCAGCAAGATCCTGCTGGTGGACACCGCGACCGGCGCCGGCCGCTACGTCGACCCGCTGCCGCGGCGCTCGCTGCAGACCCGCGGCGACGACGGCCCGGTCTGGTCACCCGACGGCACCCGGCTCGCCTTCGTGGTGGCCAGCGTGCTCTGGGTCGTCGACGTGCACCCGGACGGCACCTACGCCGGGACGCCCCGGCAGCTCACCCACGAGGTCACCGACGCGCCGAGCTGGAGCGGCGACTCGACCCGGCTGCTCTACCTGAACAACGGGCGGCTGCGACTGATCGACGCGGCGGGCGGGCGGCCGCGTACCGTCGATCTGGCTCTGTCGTGGGCGAACACCGCGCCTCGCGGGCGGACCGTGATCCGGGCGGGCCGGTACTGGGACGGCGTCAGCCGGACTCTCAGCCGGGACGCCGACCTGGTGGTCGAGGGTCACCGGATCGTCGAGGTGGGACCGCACCGTGACGACCGGGACGGGCGGCTGATCGACGCGCGCGACGCGGTGGTCACGCCCGGCCTGATCGACATGCACCACCACCGCGAGATGCAGGGGTACTCCTACGGCGCGCGGCAGGGCCGGCTGTGGCTGTCCCTCGGCATCACCACCACCCGTTCGCCGGGCAGCCCCGCCTACCAGATGGTGGAGGAACGCGAGTCGGTGCAGTCCGGCGCCCGGATCGGGCCGCGATACTTCGCCACCGGTGAGGCGGTCGACGGGTCGCGGATCTTCTACAACTTCATGCGGCCCACCTTCGACGCGGCGCAGATGGCCCTGGAACTGGAGCGGGCCGGTGCTCTCGACTACGACCTGATGAAGTCCTACGTGCGGCTCGCCCCGGAACGGCAGCGGCAGGTGATCGCCTGGGCGCACCGGCACGGCGTGCACGCCACCTCGCACTATCACTACCCGGCGTTCGCGTTCGGCGGCGACGGGCAGGAGCACGTCGGCGCCACCAGCCGGTTCGGTTACTCGCGGACGGTCACCGCGCTCGGCTCGGCCTACTCGGACGTGGCGGACATCTTCATCGACAGCCGGGCCACCCTGACGCCGACGCTGTTCGGCGCGGTGACCCTGCTCGCCGACGACACCGGGCTGGTCGACGACGTGCGGGTGCGTACCCTCTACCCCAGCTGGGAGTACGCCACGCTGCGCGGCATCGCGGAGACCGCGCGGACCACCGACCAGACGGTGAACCGGCGGAACCTGGCCCGGCAGGTGGCGCACGTGGCCCGGGTGCTGCGCGGTGGCGGCCGGGTGATCACCGGCACCGACTCGCCGATCTCGCCGAACGCGGTCAGCACCCACCTCAATCTGCGGGCCATGGTCGCCTACGGGATGACGCCGTGGGAGGCGCTGAGCACCGCGACCCGGATCCCCGCCGACTTCCTCGCCGAGCCGCTGGGCCGGATCGCGCCCGGCCGCTACGCCGACCTGGCGATCCTGGGTGGCGACCCGCTGGCCGACATCGATCAGGCCGCGAACGTCCGTCAGGTGATCGCCGCCGGCGTCCCGCACACCGTCGACTCGCTGCTGGCGCCGTTCGCCGTCGCGACCCCCCTGCGGGAGAGCACCGTGCTCCCCGCCGTGGAGCATCCGGACAACGCGGCGTTCTGGTGGCATGATCCCGAGTACGTCGAGCACAGCCGGCACGCGTGCTGTTCGGAGGTCATGTGACGGTCGGAGCGTTCTACCTGCCGGTGGGCGAGCACGAGTTCGAGTCCACGCCCGCGACGGCCAGCCCGTGGGACTTCTCGCTCCAGCACGGCGGCCCGCCGGCCGCCCTGCTCGCCCGGGCCATGCAGCGCTGCGGCGCGGACCGCGCCACCCCGCTCGCCCGGGTCACCGTCGACTTCCTCGGCGGCATCCCGCAGGGACGGCTGCGCACCGAGGCCCGGGTGCTGCGGCCCGGCCGGCGGGTCGAACTGCTGGAGGCGGAGATGTGGGCCGACGGCAAGCTCGCCGTGCAGGCGAGCGCCTGGCGGATCCGGCAGCGGGACGGCGCCACCGCCGGGGTGGCCACCCCGGCGGTGCTCCCGCCGCCGGTCCCGCCGCCGTCGGCCGGCTGGTCGTTCGGCGGGATCAGCCCGGACTGGGGTTACGGCAACGCGATCGAGTGGCGGTTCGTCGCCGGCGGCTTCGCCGATCCGGGACCGGCGTCGGTCTGGACCCGGGTCCGGATCCCGCTGGTCGCCGGCGAGCAGACCACCCCGGAGCAGCGCGCGATGATCGTCGCCGACTCGGCCAACGGACTCTCCGGTGAGCTGCCGATGGCCGACTGGCTGTTCATCCCGCCCACGCTCACCGTCACCTTCCAGCGCGTGCCCGCGTCGGAGTGGATGTTCCTGGACGCGGCCAGCACCATCGGCCCGAACGGCACCGGCATCGCCCAGGGGACGATCTCCGACGAGCGCGGCCTGGTCTGCCGGATCAGCCAGCCGCTGCTGGTCGCGCCCCGCTGAGACCCGCCGCGACAGGTGCGACATCCGGGATGGGCCCCGCGTTCGCCGGCCCCGGATGCCGTGGCCTCGGCTGTGTCACCCACGGGGTCCAGCAGACCGTCAAGGCCGCGGACAAGACGGGTGTCGACATCAACCAGAGCGTGATCCACGCGGTGACGCCACACGACGACTCGCCCAAGAGCGACGAGCCCGATCGCGGCGACGAACCCGTGACTGTGGACACCACATCGCATTGGCGACACCCGGGCTCCGTCGATGACGGCAATGGTGATGCCGACGGTTTCCGATCCCGCGGCTCGGGCGTGTCGGTGCTGAGGTGGGGCACGGATGTCCCGGGCTGCCTCAGACCAGGCCGGCGGCGCGGTCGAGGAGGTCGTCGGCGGGGCAGCGGCCCCGGGTCACGTAGCGGTCGGTGAAGTCGGCCAGGGCGTCGCGCAGTTCCCGGGTGGCGCCGTGGCGGGCGAGGCTGGCGTAGGCGGCCAGGAAGCAGGCCCGGGCGGCGTCGGCCAGGACCGGGTCGGTGAGGGCGTCGCGGGCGGCCCGTTCCCACAGGCGCGGCTCGTCGACCAGGTGGATGGTGGCGGCGTACGCCTCCTCGGCGGCGCGCGGGTCGTCGAGCAGGGCGGTGATCACGGCGGCCGGGAGGCGCCAGCCGTTGCCGGGTTGCCGGTCGACGGCGTCGATCTCCAGGTGTCCCCGGGCGGCCACCGGTGGGCGCAGCGCGGCGAGGTGGCGGCCCAGGTCGTCGACGGCGATGCGGGCGCCTGATCGGAAGCGGTCGCGGAGGCTGCGGCCGGTGACGGTCGGCGCGTCCAGGACGGTGGCGGCCCAGGCCGTCCGGACATCGGCGGTGAACCGGGACCCACCGGCCTCCCGCGGGTTGTCGGGAATCCGCTGTCCCGGCACCGCCGGGCTGCCGGGCAGCACCGGCAGGTCCCGGCGGAGCGCCTGGCGCACGCTGCGCCAGCCGGTCGGGCGGCCGTGCCGCAGCGGCGCGTTGGCGAACGCGGCGGCGAGCACCGGGGTGAGCGTGTGCGCGAGGACCCAGCGGCGGCGCAGCCCGAGCGGCCCGGCGTCGTCGAGACCCGCCTCCAGGCCGATCCGGATCCCGGCGGTCGCGGTGCCGTACGCGTGCGGCGGCCCGTCCGGGTGCACGGTGCCGGTGGCGAACGGCAGCACGGTCAGCCCGTGCCGGTCCATCAGCCGGGTCGCGGCGGCCAGGTCGTCGGACATCCGGCGCAGCGCGGTCTCCAGGCCCGGCGACGGCGGGCCGCTGACCACCACCACCCGCGGCGACCGCGCGTCCAGGAAGCCGTGCCGTAGCGGCCGCCGCCCGGTGGGCGTGCGGGCCGGGTCGAGCAGCAGGTCGACCGTCACCCCGACGAACCCGGGCAACCCGGGGGCGAACGCCCGGGCGGCGAGGTGCTCAGCGGCGGCCTGCTCGGTCAGGGTGGTCACGCGATGCCTCCGCCGGCGTTCCGAAGTGTCGATGTCCGGGGGCCGAGGCCGGAGCGGTCGCGGCGCTCGTGGCGTCCCCGCTGCTCCCGGCGTCGGTCCCCGGTGCCGGCGAGCATAGCATTCCTATCTGCTCGATAGGAAAATTCCCAGGGTCATCCCTAGGGGTCGTCCGAGGGCCGGAATCAGGGCGGCCTCGGGGAATCCGCCGGTCCTGCGTGGGGCATCGACGGCCATAGCGTTCGTCGCATGGAATCGAACTCGGTCGTCCTCCGCCGGACCGCGCTGCTCGCGCCGGTGCTGCTGCTCACCTACGGCGTCCTGCGCTTCTTCGACGGCCTCGACGGCGACCGTGGCAACGGCCCGCTCTGGACCGTCGGCCACCTCGCGTTCTTCGCCGGCATGGCGCTGTTCGCCGTGCTCGCCGTCGCGGTGCGGAACACCTTCCCGGCCGGCCGGCGACGGGTCGCGACGATCGCCACCGGTGCGAGCCTGGCCGGCGTCGCCGCCTTCCTGTGGGTGATCGCCGGCGACCTCTCGGACGGCTTCCGGGAGGCGGCGCCGCTGCCCGACGCGCTGGAGAAGGCCGGCCCGATGCTCTTCCCGCTCGGCGTGCTGGTGCTGTTCGGCCTGATGGTGGCGGCCCGCCTGTTGCCGGTCTGGACGCCGCTGCTGTTCGGGCTGGGCATCGCCGGGATCACGGTGAACCTGAACCTGTTGCCGTTCGCCGCCCTGACCATCCTGGTCGCGCTGATGCCGCTGCGCCGCGGCACCGGACCGCGCCACCTGCGCCCCGGCCGCGCCACCCTGGTCCACTGACTCCGCGGCCGACCCGCCCCGCTCTAGAAGTTGATCTTTACGCCGGCGGTCTCACAGGCGCTCGTCAGGTTCTCGCTGAGCTCGCCGAACCCGGCGCCGGACGCGGCGCCGATCGGGTCCGCGGCCTGGGCGGCCTTGGCGATCTCGTCGGTGACCGCCCGCGCCGCGGTGCTCACCTCGGTGCTCCCGGCGAGCGCGAGCGCCTCGGCCGCCGCCTTGTGGAACCGGGTGAACGCCTCCCTGGCGTCCTTGGCGGCCACGCTGCCGTCCGGTTTCTGCGCGTCCGAGATGCCGCCCTTCATGGCGCTGGCCGCCTTGTTCAGCGTGGTGCACAGCTCCTTGTCGCCGACCGCGGCGCCAGCGGCCGGCGCCGGCGATCCGGCGGCCGGCGCGGCGCCGGTCGCCGGATCCGCGTCACCGTCGCAGCCGGCGAGGCCGGTCAGCAGGGCGAGGACCAGGGCGGCGGGAAGGATCCGGGAGCGCGTCACGGCCACGGACGGTAGCCGATTTTTCTGAGTGATCACCGGCCGGGTGCGACTCTCTATCCTGAGCGGATGACCGAGGGGGAGTTGCTGGCCGCCGAGCGGCGGTTGCAGGACGCGCAGCGTGCCGGCGACGTGGCCGAGCTGGACCGGCTGCTGGACGACCGGCTGGTCGCGATCGGCCCGGACGGCGGGCGCTATCGCAAGGACGACGACCTGGCGGCGTACCGGACGGGCAGCTCGGTGATCGAGTCGCTGACCGAGGTGAGCCTGGAGTCGCTGGTGGTGGCGGGCACCGGCGTCACGTTCGTGGTGTGTGACGTGGCGGGCTCGTTCGGCGGGGCGCCGTTCCGGGCCCGGCTGCGCTACACGCGGACCTGGGCGTACGCGGAAGGGGCCGGCTGGCGGGTGGTGGCGGCGCACATCGCCGTGGCCTGAGCCGGCCCGCCGCCGCTTGGTTGAAATGTTTCACTCGTGATGCGATGCTGACGTCCGTGGGTGGCGGCGCGGTACCTACAATGCGTTTCAATCCATCGTTCAAGCCAGGGGGCAACGGGTGGCTCAGCAGCCGCGCAACGGGCGCGCGCCGTCGGTCAAGGACGTCGCGGCGGCCGCCGGCGTCTCCCTCGGCACGGTGTCGAATGTGCTGAACCGGCCGGCGGTGGTCAGCTCCGCCACCCGGGAGCGGGTCGAGCGGGCGATGGCCGAGCTCGGCTTCATTCGCAACGAGTCGGCCCGCCAGCTGCGCGCCGGCACCAGCCGGGCGCTGGCGTACGTGATGCTCGACGGCGGCAACCCGTTCTTCCAGGACGTCGCCGAGGGCATCGAGCAGGCGGCCGACGCCGCCGACCTCTCGCTGTTCGTCTGCAACAGCGGCGGCCGGGCCGAGCGCGAGTCCAAGCACCTCGACCGGCTGATCCAGCAGCGCGTCCAGGGCATCCTGATCACCCCGGTCGACCCGGACGCCCCGCACCTGGCGGACATCGCCCGGCGCGGGATCCCGTTCGTGATGGTGGACCGGCTGAGCAGCGCCGGTGGGCACTGCTCGGTGGCCGTCGACGACGTCCTGGGCGGCCGGATCGCCGTCGAGCATCTGATCGATCGCGGCCATGAGCGGGTGGCGTTCGTCGGCGGGCCGTCGAGCATCGGCCAGGTCCGGGAGCGCTGTCAGGGCGCCCGGGAGGTGTGGGAGGAGTTCGGCCGGCCGGCCGACGACCTGATCCACCTGCCGACCGAGGCACTCACGGTGAGCGAGGGGCGGTCCGCGGGGGAGCGGCTGGCCGGGCTGCCGTCCCGGCGCCGGCCGACCGCCGCCTTCTGCGCCAACGACCTGCTCGCGCTGGGCCTGCTGCAGCACGCGGTGACGGCCGGGCTGCGCGTGCCCGACGATCTGGCCATCGTCGGGTTCGACGACATCGACTTCGCGGCGGCCGCGGCGGTGCCGCTGACCTCGGTACGCCAGCCGCGGCAGGAGCTGGGGCGGACGGCGGCCCGGCTGGTGCTGGACGAGGCCACCAACCCGGACCACCGGCACGAGCAGGCCACCTTCGTGCCGGCGCTGGTGGCCCGCGCGTCGACGGGTGCGCCCCGGCGCTGACCGGCCGGTGACGTCGATGCCGCCTCGGGTCGTGGTGGCGCGAGGGTGGCCCGCGCGCTGACCGGCCGGTGACGCCGGTGCGGGCCCGCAGCGGGCCGGGCCGTGGCGCGAGGGGCGGCCCGAGCCGAGGCGGACCCGCGCGAGGGGTGCGGACGGGGGCCGCGGTCGTACGAAAAAATGCGGTGGACCCGGATGGAGCCGGGGTTTCGCCTGCTGGCAAGCTGTCCGGCTGTGGAAGCTCTCCGGTTGATCCTGCTGTTCGTGCACCTCGTCGGCTTCGCCCTGCTGCTGGGCGGGTCGATCGCGCAGTTCCTGTCCGGGTCGTTCCGGATCACCCCGGCGATCCTCTGGGGGGCGATCATCCAGCTGGTCAGCGGGCTCGGGCTGGCCGCGCCGCTGCGGGGCGGCGGCGACCACGAGCCGGACCCGATCAAGCTCGGGGTCAAGCTGGTGATCGCCGTGATGATCTTCATCATGGTGTTCATCCCGCGCAAGCGGACGGCGGTCAACAAGGGACACTTCATCGGGATCATCACGTTGACGCTGGTCAACGCGGCGGTCGCGGTCTTCTGGCGCTGAGCGCGGCCCCCGGCGGGGTCAGCGCACCGAGCCGAGCTGCTTGACGTGCTTGAGCACCGGTGCCGACTCGATCCGCTCCACCCCGTCGAGGGTGCCCATCCGCTCGGTCAGATAGCGGTAGAACGCCGGCATGTCCGGGCAGATGGCGGTCGCCTGCAGGTTCGTCGGCCCGGTGGTGGCCGCCGCGAAGACGATCTCCTCGTGCTCGCGCAGCGCGGAGCCGACCTGCGCGACCCGCGACGGGGTGACCGACAGCCAGAGCATCACCGCGGCCCGGAAACCGAAGAGCTCCGGCTCGACCTCCACGTCGGTGTAGAGCGAGCCGGAGTCGAAAAGCTCCTGGACCCGGCGGCGCACCGTCGACTCCGGCCAGCCGGTCTGCGCGGCCAGCTCGGTGTAACTGAGCCGGCCGTCCCAGGCCAGCGCGTCGATCAGCGGCGCGTCCGCGGCGGTGAGGTGCGCCGGTGACTCCGGCGAGCGGGCCGGCGACAGGGCCGCGATCTGCTCGGCGGTGAGCGCGTCGTCGCGCAGGTCCGGGCCGACCGCCCCGCCGACGTAGTGGTGGATCACGCAGTGCGCGCTGACGGTGGCCAGCCGGGGCGTCCGGGGCAGCTGCTGGAGCAGCAGCTCCTTGCGGTCGGCCGAGGCCGGCACGTGCACGCTGCAGGAGATCTCGGTGCCGCCGGAGGTGACCGAGACCCAGGTGGTGTCCGAGCGGCGGGCCAGCGCGGACGCGATCGGCAGGGCGGCGTCCGGGGCGGCGCGCAGGCGGAGGGCCCACGTCTCGTACCCGAGTTCGATGGGGTTGGGCCGGCCGACCACCCGCAGGCCCGCCTCCTGCCGCAACCGGCGGTAGCGCCGGGCGACGGTCTGGTCGGAGACGCCGAGGACCGCGCCGATCTCCCGGTACCCGGCCCGGCCGTTGATCCGCAACGCGTGCGTCACCCGCCGGTCCAGTGTGTCGATTTCCACCATCGCAGCGTAACGCGTGTCGAGATCCGCAGCGACTGCCGATTTGGCTAACGAATCTCGTGCGAGCACGGGCATCCTGCTGTGCATGCGTAAATGGTCACCTCTGATCGCCGTCTGCCTCGGCACCTTCCTGCTGCTGGTGGACGTCACCATCGTCGTCGTCGCGTTGCCGTCGATCGCCGACAAGTTCGGCGCCGGCTACGCCGACCTGCAGTGGGTGCTCGACGGCTACGCGCTGGCCCTGGCCGCCCTGCTGCTCGGCGCCGGCTCGCTCGCCGACCGGTACGGCCGCCGCCGCACCTACCTGACCGGCATCGGCATCTTCGCGATCTCCTCCCTCCTCTGCGCCCTGGCCCCGAACGAGCAGGCACTGATCGCCGCCCGGGTGCTGCAGGGCGCCGGCGGCGCGGCCATGTTCGCCTGCACCGCGGCCCTGCTCAACGTCACCTACCAGGGCCGGGACCGGGGTGTCGCGTTCGGCGTCTGGGGCGCTGTGAACGGCGCCGCCGCCGCTGCCGGCCCGCTCGCCGGCGGCCTGCTCACCGAGCACCTCGGCTGGCGCTGGGTGTTCCTGGTCAACCTGCCGATCTGCCTGATCGCGGTCTGGTTCACGGTGCGCGGCGTGACCGAGTCGAAGGCGCCCTGGGGCGGCCGGTTCGACCTGCCCGGCACCCTCACCTTCACCGTGACGGCGGGCGCCGTCACGTACGGCCTGATCCGCGCCGGTGACGCCGGCTGGACCGACGGCGTGGCGCTGGCCGCGTTCGCGACCGGCGCCGTCGCCCTGGTCGCGTTCATCGTCGCCGAGCTGCGCTCCGACCACCCGATGCTGGATCTGGGCCTGTTCAAGCGGGTGCCGTTCGCCACGCTGATCGTCGCCGCGTTCCTCACCCAGGCCGCCGCCTTCGGCTACCTGCCGTTCAGCACCGTCTGGCTGCAGCAGGTGCTGCACAACGGCCCGGTCGACGCCGGCCTGCGGGGTGCCCTGCCGATGGCGGCCGCCTCGCTGGTCGTCGGCGCGGTCGCCGGGCGCTTCCTGCAGCGGGTGGCGCCGCGCTGGACGGTCGGCCTCGGCCTGCTGCTGATCGCGGCCGGCGACCTGCTGCAGGCCCGGCTCGGCGCGGACAGCACCGGCAGCGCGCTGATCCCCGGCCTGATCGTGGTCGGCGTCGGGGTCGGCTGCGTCCTGCCGTCGCTCGCCTCGGCGATCCTCGGCGAGGTACCGCGCGAGCGCAGCGGGATGGCCGGCGGGGCGCTGAACACGTTCCGGCAGCTCGGCTTCGCGCTCGGGGTGGCGGTGTTCGGCACGATCTTCGCGAACCACATCAGCGACGGGCACGGGCAGCCGGTGGCGTTCGCCGAGGGTCTCAACGCGACACTGCTGGTGGCGGGCGGGACCGCGGCCGCCGCCGCGGTGCTGGTGCTGCTGTTCGTCAGGCATCCCGCTCCGGCCCGGGACCTTCGGCCCGCCGAACCGGGTGATCTGACCCGGGTGTGAACTCCCGCGCGGGAGGAGTGTCAGGGGCAGAGAGAACGACTGAGGAGGAAGCGATGACCACCATCGCAGCGCACCGCCTCGAGCACGTCGAGGCACCGGGTTCGATGCTCACCACGTCTGCCGCCAAGGCACTCGCCGTCCTGCGGGCGGCGACCGGATTCGTCTTCCTCTGGGCCTTCCTGGACAAGACCTTCGGCTTCGGCTACGCGACCCCGTCCGCCAAGGCCTGGATCAACGGCGGCTCGCCGACCAAGGGCTTCCTGTCCAGCGTCGAAGCCGGCCCGCTCAAGGGCTTCTTCCACGACATCGCCGGCACCACGTTCGCCGACTGGGGCTTCATGATCGGCCTGCTCGGCATCGGGCTCGCCCTGGTCCTCGGCATCGGCCTGCGGGTCGCCGCGGTTGCGGGCACCCTGATGATGGCCCTGATGTGGCTGGCCGAATGGCCGGTGGCCAGCGGCTCCAGCAACCCGGTCGTCGACTACCACGTGATCTACGCGCTGGTCGGTATCGTGCTGGCGCTCACCTTCGCCGGACACACCTGGGGGCTGGGCCGCCGGTGGGCGCGTCTCCCGCTGGTCCAGAAGAACCACTGGCTGATCTGAAAGACCTCCGCCATCCGCCCGGGCCGCTGCCGGTCCGGGCGGATCTTTCGGTACGGCCGGGGAGCGCGCCGCACGTCCGCACGGCTACCGCGCGGAGCGGCTCACGACCGATTCCTCTTTGAACGTGGCCACCCGAATCGGTCCTGGCCATTTCCCCTTTGCCGGCGGCATCGGGAAGTGCCACCGAAGACGCGCTGCGCCTGCTGGCCTCGCCCGGTAGCGACGAGAAACCCACCAGGAACGGGCAGCGCGTTCCGGATTTGTCATGAGCCGTCTGCTCATCTGCCGCGAGTTTCGCGTGGCATGTCGACACAAGAAGTTTCGGATCGGCCGTCTGTCCGAGTTGAGGGCTGTCAAGCTGAACCCGTGACGGGGGCGGAGCGTTCACGAGACGCCGAACGGGGACTGGACAGACATCCCCTGTTGGTCATGACCGCCTGGTATGCGGTCATCCCGCTCGCCTACGTGATCTTTGCCCTGCTCCAACCGGTTCGGGATCCCCATAGCGGATGCGAGGGTATCGGCTGGGGCTGCACGCCATCTCCCCGCGGGATGGCCTGGTTGGTCGGAGCCGCCGTCGGGCTTCCGGGTGCGGCGATCGGCTATACGCTCTCATTCGCGATATATACAGTCCTCAAGGCCTCCGATCGCGTAAGGCGTCCTGCGGTGAGGGCGACCGTCGCCGCTCTCACCGGTCTGGTTGCTGGGATGCTTATCGCAATAGGTGGGGTTTACGCAGTGATTCTCCTTGTGAGCGCCGCATAGCGCTCTGTTCAGCTTTCGTATGCAGCGCGAATCGATGGCGGCGATCTTGCCCAGGTTCGATCACATCAGCTCGGTGATCCACTGGGACGGGGCGCGTACCTCTTCTTGCACTCCTCCACGTCCAGGCAGGTGAAGACGGGCCTGTCCACGCCGGGCAGCTTGCCGACCGCGCCCTCATCGCGGATCTTGCGGACCGCGGCGATGTCGGTCATCTTCACCTCGAAGCTCTCCGGCAGCGCATCCTTGCTCACTTCGGCCACGAATGTCGGATTCGCTGAGAACAGCTCGGTCATCCGCTGGTAGGCCGCGTCCTGGTTCTCGAAGCTGACCTCGGTGACCCCGGGCAGCGCCCGCAGCGCCGCCTCGACGTCCTTGCGCTGCGCCTCGGTGGCGTCATCGCGCAGGAACACGGTGAACTGAGCGTTCTCGTCGAGGATCTTCTGAATCTGCTCATCCTGCGTGGGGGCGCCGTCGCCGAAGAGGCTGCAACCGGCCAACCCGGCCACCGCCAGCAGCACGGCAACGACGATCTGCACAGTACGCACGAGCCGCGAGATTACCGTGCGCCAACTCGTCAACTCGCACGGGTCACGACCGACACTTTCCTGCCTTTCGGAGAGCGACCCATGTCGGACCGTTGTCAGGCGGAGGTGACCGTCGCTGCATCTACTGATGGAGCCTGATCTTGGGCAACAATTGAAATCTTGAATAACAGAATATTTAGATATTTGCGTCGGCGTACTAGAACGGGCCGCATGCGAAAAATCTTGGTCGCCGCGATCGCGGCGAGCACCCTGCTGCTGGGCGTGCCGATGCCCGCCTCGGCGGATCCGCCGAGCAGCACGGCCGACGCGCTGCCTCCCGGCTGGTCCCTGGAGCACCGGACGCTGACCTGGACGAGCGACCGGGCGATCCGCACCGGTGACGCCGCGGTCGAGTTCTGGGCCGCGGACCGGCTGCTCGGACGCGCCCGGGGCACCCGTGACCCGCACACCTTCACCCTGCCGGAAACCCTGCCCGGAACGCTGCCCGGCAAGCTGGACGACCTTCAGGTCCGGGTCAGCGGCAAACGGGTGGACAGGGCCGCGCCAGCCTCGCTGCAGCGGCGGGCGACGAGCCCGCCGGTCATCCCGCCGGCCCTGCCGGCGAACCCGGTCGACCCGGGCGTGCCCGGGCCCTACCGGACCACGACCGGTGAATACACGCTGCCGGGAGTGCACCTGTCGACCTATCGTGCCCCGGTCGAGATGCGGGCCGTCGTGGTGGCGCCGAAAGGCGCGCCCGGCAAGCGGCCGCTCGCGCTGTTCCTGCACGGCCGGCACTGGACCTGCTTCGCCGGCGCCGACGAGAACGCGATCAGCGCCGACTGGCCCTGTGCCGCAGGATCCGCGCCGGTGCCCAGCTACCGGGGCTACCTGCAGGCGCAGCAGCTGCTCGCCTCGCAGGGCTACGTCACCGTGTCGATCTCGGCTAACGGGATCAACGCGCAGGACGACGCGGACGACGACGGCGGCGCGCAGGCCCGTTCGGCGCTGATCCGGATGCACCTCGCGCACTGGGCGGACTGGGCCGGCAGCGGCCGTCGCGGTGCGCCCGCTGTCGTCCGGGCGGCGCCGCGAGCCGACCTGTCCCAGGTCCTGCTGATGGGACATTCCCGGGGTGGTGAGGGAGTCAGCCGGGCCGCGCTGGACAGCCTCAACCCGACGCCGGGCGCGCACGACGATTACCACGGCGCCGTGCGCTGGACGATCCGCGGCCTGCTGCTGATCGGGCCGACCGCGTTCGGGCAGAACCCGCAGCCCGACGTGCCGTCGGCGACGATCCTGCCCGGCTGCGACGGCGACGTCTCAGACCTGGAAGGTCAGATGTACGTGGACGCCACCCGGGGGCTCAGCTCCGGGCGGGCACTGCACAGCGCGCTCCACGTGACCGGCGCCAACCACAACTACTTCAACACCGAGTGGACGCCGGGGCAAGCGGCCGGACCGGCCTCCGATGACTTCTTCAGCGATGGTCCGGACCCGCTGTGCACGCCCGGCACCGCGGCGGCGCGGCTCACCCCGCGGCAGGAGCAAACCGTCGGTGCCACGTACATCGCCGCCGCGGCGCGGCTGTTCGTCGGTGGCGACGATCGGGTCCGCCCGCTGCTCGACGGTTCCGGGGTGCGGGCCCGGTCGGCCGATCCGGCCCGGGTGCTGAGCCACGCGATCGGCGCGAACCGCCGCCCGGTGATCGTCCCGGACTCGGCGCTCACCGTCCGTGGCGCCCGGCTCTGTGACGAGGTCGCCAGCGAACCCACGAAGGGCTGCCTGGACACCGACACAGCCGGCGGCGCCTCGCCGCACTTCGTGCCGTTCACCGTCCCGGAACCCGGCCGCTTCGCGGTCGCGCTCACCGGCGCCGGGACCGCCACGCTGCAGCCGGCCAAGCCGATGCCGGTGGCCGGCTCGCAGGCCCTGGCGCTGCGGCTCGTCGTGCCGCCGAACTCGCCGGCCACCTCGTTCGGCGTCGCGGTCACCGACGACCACGGACGGCGGACCGACCTCGGTACGGCCACGGTCGCCGGCGTGCCCGGCACCGCCGCGACAACGTCGTACTGGGCTCAGGAGATGCGGCTGCGGCTGCCGCGGACGGTGCGGACGGTGGCCCGGCTCGACATCACCTCGCGGGGCGACCGGCCGGCGTGGCTGATCGACGCCTGGGGCTGGCAGCCCGGCACTCCCGCGCCGCGACCGGCCGCGCTGGACCGGATCGACGTCGGTAACCTGACCGTCGGCGAGGGCAATTCCGGCACCCGGACCCACAGCGTGCCGGTGCGGGTGCACGGCCACCAGACGGCCGACGTCCGGCTGTTCCTGACCAGACCGGGCACGTCGGCGACGAAGTCCTGGGTGGCCCGGGTCAAGCCCGGCGCCACGCGGATCTCGGTGCCGATCCGGGTCACCGGCGACACGGTGTACGGCGGGGACCAGTGGTACACGCTGACCGCCAAGGCGGTCCGGAACACCGTGGTCGGCGGTTATGCCGGCGGGGTGCACGTGCGGGAGGACGACCCGATGCCCAAGGTCACGGTCACCCCGGCCTCGGCCAGCGCGGCCGAGGGCACGCCGCTGACCTGGACGGTGCACCTGTCGAAGCCGGCCGCCAGCGAGCTGTACATGGAGCTCGTGGCACAGGCGCCGCCGTCCGGGCCGGAGCTGTCCTCCACCGACGTCGACGCCCAGTGGTTCACCGACCAGACCGGTGAGGACCCGAAGCCGTCGAGGCCGCTGTCCGGCGTCGGCTTGCAGGCTTACCTGACGATCGCACCGGGGACCACGTCGGTCCAGGTGAAGGTGCCGACCGTCGCCGACGGGGTAGCCGAGGGCGCCGAGCACGTCCGGTTCCAGGCGCAGGTCTATCCGGCCGGCGCCGGCGACCCGATCACGGTCGGGGTGGTCGACGGCACGGTCACCGACTGATCCGTGGATGCCCGGGCGGACCGCCCGGGCATCCCGGCCGCCGGAATCCGCCGCGGTTCGGCGGGCCTCAGGGGCGGGGCTTCAGCAGGGTGATGCGATTGGCGCCCAGCTCGGTGACGTAGAGGTTGCCGTTGGCGAGGTCCTCGGTGACGTCCAGGGGCTGGCTGAAACCGGTCAGCCCGGTGATGCCGGTGACCCGGTTGCTGAGCGCACCGGAGGCGGCCACGTCGAAGGTCTCGATGTCCTGGCCGTCGGAATAGCGGACCACCAGCAGCTTGCCGTCGAGCGCGCCGCCCCGGTACTCGATCGCGCCGTCGGCCGAGGCGTGCAGGCCGGCGTCGTACATCCCGGCCAGGTCCAGGTTCGGGTCGGGTGCGACGCCCACCGGGTAGGCGGGCACCTGGAACGGGTCGGTGCCGCCGGTCGGGTTGCCGCCGGCCAGCACCCACTCGCAGCGGACCGGATCGGGGTGGCCGTAGTAGCGGCCCGGCCGCACGTCGAAGACGTAGTCGGTCTCCGCAGTCGGTACGTTGGTGAGCGCGGGCACCGCCGGGCCGGTGTAGCCGCGCCGGGCGCACGAGGCGGGCAGCGTGGCCGGGGTGGCCGGGGTGTTGCCGCCGGCGGCCGAGCCGTTGGTCGGCGTGTAGAGGTGGCCGTTGCGATGCCAGACCAGGTCGAACGCGTTGCGTACGCCGGTGGCGTAGAGGGTCAGCGGGGCGTTCGCCGCGTACGGGTCGTAGCTCCCGCCCTCCTCGGTCTTCGCGTTCAGCGGCAGGGTGGCCGGCAGCCGGGCCGGGTCGAGGCGCAGCACCGCCGCGCTGAGCAGGCGTTCCGGACGGTTGCCCCAGGTGGAGTCGGCGGCGCCCATGGCGTTGTTGGCGCCCTGGGTCAGATAGAGCTTGCCGTCCGGGCCGAAGGCGAGCGAGTTGGTCTCGTGGTCCTTGACCGAGCGCGGCAGCCCGGTCACCACCGAGGTGTAGGTGCCCAGGTCGGGGCCGGTCAGCCTGCCGATCCGGCCGGACCAGTCGGGGACGTCGAGGGGGCCGACGTACTCGTAGTTGTCGGTGATCCAGAGGATCGGCGCGGTGGCCGTGGACGCCGGGTCGAAGGCCATCCCGATGATGGTGCGGGCCGGCGCGCCGGGCAGCCCGAGCGCTGACGCGTTGGCCCGGACCGTTCCGATGATCGTCGCGGTGCCGAGCGTGCCGTCCGGGTTGATCGGGAAGCGGTGGATGTTCCCGTCCAGCGTGCCGGCGTAGAGCCGCCCGTCGGGACCCTTGACCACGGTGGTGAACGAGGCGCCGGTGGCCACGCCGACGGTCTTGTCGAAGGCGGCCGGTCCGCCCGGGCCGTCGCCGGCACCGGTGGTGAAGACGATCGAGTACGGCGCGAACGGCTTGCCCGTCACGTCGGTGACCCCGCTGGTCACGGTGAACCGGTACGCCGTGTTCGCCGCCAGGGGCCCGGTCGGCGACAGGTTGATCACGTCCCCGCCGCCGCTGGTGATCGTGGTGGCGGGCACCGCGGCGCCGTCGCTGAGCTGGGTCAGGGTGACGGTGGAGGCGGTCAGCGAGGCCGCCGCCACGCCGCCGTTGGGCAGCACCAGGTCCTCGACCACGCTGGTGGTGAGCGAGACGCCGGTCGCGCCGTTGGCCGGCGTGCTGGTCCGCACCATCGGCGTGGTGCCGGCCCCCGGGACGCTCACGATGTCGATGTAGTCGACCTTGGTGTTGGTGCCGCCGGCCGGGCTGAGGGTCAGCTTGCCGTCGGTGACCCGCACGGTCCGGGTGGCGGTGGCGAACTTGACGGCCGCGGTCGGCCGGAAGCCGGCTATCGCGTTCTGGCCCTCGACGTTCGCCCAGTGCACGCTGTCGACGGCGGTGCCCGCGTCACCGACCGCGACGGTCACCGCGTAGACGCCGTCCGGCACAGCCGCCTCCCAGGCGCCGGGGGTGGCCACGCCCGCCGACCCGGCCGGGAGCTGCGCGTGCATGAAGGTGGCCAGCCGGGGATCGCTCTGCCCGGCGGCCGGGTTCCGGTTGCGGCCGTTGCCGGTGAGGTCGACCGGGGTGCCCTCGCCCAGGTCGATCCAGCCGTAGCCGCGGGCCGCCGTGTACGCCCCGCCGGAGTCCCGCACGTACCCGTCGGCCGGCGCGGTCGCCGCGTCCGAGAAGTCGACCTTCAGGGAGAACGGCGGCGGGTCGGCCACCACCCGGCCGATCTCGACGTAGTTCAGCTTGGTGTTGGTGCCGCCGGTCGCGTCCACGGTCAGCCGGCCGTCGCTGACCGGCACGGTGACGGTGGCCTGGCGGTACTCGGCCGCCGCCGTGGAGACGAACCCGCTGATCGCGGTGACGCCCTCGACCCGGACGGTGTGGCTGCTGTCGTAGGCCGGCTGGTCACCCGCGGAGACGGTGACCTGGTAGGTGCCGGCGGGCACGGCGTACTCCCACGCGCCGGCGGTGGGCACGCCGTTGGTGCCGGTCACGTCGCCGTACTGGAGATGGATGAGCGTGTTGAGCCGCGGGTCGACGCCGGAGCGGGCCCGGTCGCGGGTGTTGCGGGTCAGGTCGAGCGGCACGTGCGTGGCGCCGAGGCTGTCCTGGCGCACCCAGCCCCGGGCGCCGTCGTAGGCGGCGCCGCTGTCGGCGGTGTAGCCGTCCGGCACCGCGGACGCGGCCGGCTGGAAGTTGACTTTCGCGATCGAGGTGACCGCGGCAGCCGCGGTCCGGGCGGCGATCGGGGTCACCGCGGCCCGGGCGGGCGCGGGAAGCGCGGCCACGAGGGCGACGCCGGCGACGGCGGCAATCCAGCGACGAGGATGCATGGCGCTGAACGTCGCACATCTCCGGGCGCTGCCGGCTGTCGGAAATCCGCCGTCGTGGATATCTCCGCCAGGGCGGGAATTGGGGAAGCGCGGACGATCATGTACGGATCCCGCGTATCCGGCGGCCTTGACCCGGGGGTCGGTGGGTGCGTAGCCTGTCGATAGTTCTGAAACGTTTCACAGCTGACGCCGAGGATCGCCATGACGAATGCCGCAGTCGCCGCGCTCATCGCTCGCTCGAACCGCCTCGGTGCGGATCCGCGCATCACCAACTACGCCGGGGGCAACACCTCCGCCAAGGGCGGCGGCACCGACCCGGTCACCGGGGAGCCGGTCGAGCTGCTCTGGGTCAAGGGCTCCGGCGGCGACCTCGGCACGCTCACCGAGGACGGGCTGGCGGTGCTGCGGCTGGACCGGCTGCGCGCCCTGACCGGCGTCTACCCGGGTGTCGAGCGCGAGGACGAGATGGTCGCCGCGTTCGACTACTGCCTGCACGGGCGGGGCGGGGCCGCGCCCAGCATCGACACCGCCATGCACGGCCTGGTCGACCTGCCGCACGTCGACCACCTGCACCCGGACGCCGGCATCGCGATCGCCACCGCCGCCGACGGGCCCGCGCTGACCAAGGAGATCTTCGGCGATCGGGTGCTCTGGGTGGACTGGCGCCGGCCCGGCTTCCAGCTCGGCCTGGACATCGCCGCCGTGCAGCGGGCCAACCCGCAGGCCATCGGCGTCATCCTGGGCGGGCACGGGATCACCGCGTGGGGCGCGACCAGCGACGAGTGCGAGGCCCACTCGCAGGAGATCATCGGCACCGCCGCGCGGTACCTCGCGGAGCACGGCCGGGACGCGCCGTTCGGTGCGGTGCGACACCCGGCGCTCGACGCCACGCGGCGAAGGCGCCGAGCCGCCGAGCTCTTCCCGGTCATCCGCGGGCTGGCCGCCACCGACCGCCCCCAGGTCGGCCACTTCACCGACACCGACGTCGTCCTCGACTTCGTCGGCAGCGAACGGCTCGCCGAGCTGGCCGCGCTGGGCACCAGCTGCCCGGACCACTTCCTGCGCACCAAGGTCAAGCCACTGGTGCTGGACACCGCCCCGGACGCGCCCCTCGACGAGGTCACGAGCCGGCTCACCGAGCTGCACGAGGCGTACCGGGCCGACTACCGCGCCTACTACGAGCGGCACGCCACTGCCGGCAGCCCGGCGATCCGCGGCGCGGACCCGGCCATCGTGCTGGTCCCCGGCGTCGGCATGTTCTCGTTCGGCGCCACCAAGCAGACCGCCCGGGTGGCCGGCGAGTTCTATGTCAACGCGATAAACGTGATGCGCGGCGCCGAGTCGATCTCCCGGTACGCCCCGATCAGCGAGGCGGAGAAGTTCCGGATCGAGTACTGGTCCCTGGAGGAGGCCAAACTCCAGCGGATGCCCCCGCCGAAACCCCTCGCCACCCGGGTCGCGTTCGTGACCGGCGGCGGCTCCGGCATCGGCCGGGCCATCGCGCTGCGCCTGGCCGCCGAGGGCGCGTGCGTGGTGGTCGCCGACCGGGACGCGACGACAGCGGAGGCCGTCGCCCGGGAGATCGGCGGCACCGACGCGGCCATCGCCGTCACCGCCGACGTGACCGACGCCGCCGCCGTCGAGGCCGCCCTGGACGCCGCGGTGCTCGCCTTCGGCGGCGTCGACCTGGTCGTCAACAACGCCGGCCTGTCGATCTCCAAGCCGCTGCTGGAGACCACCGAGCAGGACTGGGACGTGCAGCACGACGTGATGGCCAAGGGCTCGTTCCTGGTCGCCAGGGCCGCCGCGCGGATCCTGATCGCGCAGCGGATGGGCGGCGACGTCGTCTACATCTCCAGCAAGAACTCGCTGTTCGCCGGCCCGAACAACATCGCCTACGGCGCCGCCAAGGCCGACCAGGCGCACCAGGTCCGGTTGCTGGCCGCCGAGCTCGGCGCCCATGGCGTACGCGTGAACGGCGTCAACCCGGACGGCGTGGTCCGCGGCTCGGGCATCTTCGCCGGCGGCTGGGGCGCCCAGCGCGCCGCCGTCTACGGCGTGCCGGAGGAGGAGCTGGGCGAGTTCTACGCGCAACGCACCCTGCTCAAGCGCGAGGTGCTGCCGGAGCACGTGGCCGGTGCGGTCTTCGTGCTCACCGCCGGCGACCTGTCGCACACCACCGGCCTGCACGTTCCGGTCGACGCCGGCGTCGCGGCGGCGTTCCTGCGATGAGCCACCGTTTCGCGGCCGTCGACCTCGGCGCGTCCGGCGGGCGCGTCGTGGTCGGCACCTTCCGGGACGGCGGGCTGGACCTCGACGTCGTGCACCGCTTCCCGAACGAGCCGGTGCGGGTGGGCGGCACCCTGCACTGGGACATCCTCGGGCTGTACCGGGAGATGCTCGCCGGGCTGCGCGCGGCCGGTCCGGTGGACAGCATCGGGATCGACTCCTGGGCCGTCGACTACGGTCTGCTCGACGCGGACGGGGCGCTGCTCGGCAACCCGGTGCACTACCGGGACTCGCGGACCGACGGGATCGCCGCCGGGGTGCCCGACCTCTACCCGGTCAACGGGCTGCAGAAGCTGCCGTTCAACACGGTCTACCAGCTGCTCGCGGCGGCCGGCACCCGGCAGTACCAGGCCGCCGCGACACTGCTGCTGATCCCGGACCTGCTCGCCTACTGGCTGACCGGTGAGGTGGGCGCGGAGTACACCAACGCGTCGACCACGGGACTGCTCGACGTGCGTACCGGGAACTGGTCCTGGTCGTCGATGGCGGACCTGGGGTTGCGGGCGGACCTCTTCCCGGCGATCCGCCGCCCGGGCGACGTCATCGGACACTTCGCCGGCACGCCGGTGGTCGCGGTGGGCTCGCACGACACGGCTTCGGCGGTGGTGGCGGTCCCCGCGGATCACCACCGTTTCGGGTACGTCTCCAGCGGCACCTGGTCACTGGTGGGGCTGGAGCTGGCGCACCCGGTACTCGGTGACGCCTCGCGCGCGGCGAACTTCACCAACGAGGGCGGGGTGGACGGGACGATCCGCTACCTGCGCAACGTGATGGGGCTGTGGCCGCTCCAGGAGTGCCTGCGCGAGTGGGGCTCGCCGGACATCGCCGAGGTGCTCGGCGAGGCGGCGCGGGAGCCCGCGCTGCGCCACGTCGTCGACCTGGACGATCCGGTCTTCCTGCCGCCCGGCGACATGACCGGGCGCCTGCGGACGGCGGCGGGTCTCCCGGCCGGCGCCGCGCGGCCGGTCCTCACCCGCTGCGTCCTGGACAGCCTGGCACTCGCCCACCGGCGTGCGGTGCACCAGGCCCGCGAGCTGGCCGGCACCTCGCCGGAGGTGCTGCACCTGGTCGGCGGCGGCGCCCGCAACGCGTTGCTCTGCCAGCTGACAGCGGACGCCACCGGCCTGCCGGTGCTGGCCGGGCCGGTGGAGGCCACCGCGCTCGGCAACCTGCTGGTGCAGGCGCGCGCCGCGGGGGTGGTCGCGGGCTCGCTCGATGCGATGCGCGCGCTGGTGCGGCAGACTCAACAGATCGTGCGCTACGAGCCGCGCGGCGACGACGGCCCCTGGCGGGCCGCCGCCGAGCGGGTGAGGGGGTGACAGTGCGGATCGCGCTCTTCGCGACCTGCCTCGCCGACACCCTGTTCCCGGAGGCGGCCAAGGCCACCGTCCGGCTGCTGGAGCGACTCGGGCACGAGGTGGTCTTCCCCCTCGAACAGACCTGCTGCGGCCAGATGCACGTCAACACCGGCTACCAGCGGGACGCGCTGCCGCTGGTCAAGCGGTACGTGTCGGCCTTCTCGCGGTACGACGTCATCGTCGCGCCCTCCGGCTCGTGCGTCGGGTCGATCCGGCACCAGCACGCCATGGTCGCCGCCGGCCAGGGCGAGCGGGGACTCGCGGCCCGGGCCCACGACCTCGGGTCGCGCACCTACGAGCTGTCCGAGCTGCTCATCGACGTGCTGCGGGTGGAGGACGTCGGGGCGTACTACCCGCACCGGGTCACCTACCACCCGACCTGCCACAGCCTGCGGATGATCCGGGTCGGCGACAAGCCGCTGCGGCTGCTGCGCCGGGTGCGCGGGCTGGAGCTCGTCGAGCTGCCGGCCGCCGAGCAGTGCTGCGGGTTCGGCGGCACCTTCGCGATCAAGAACGCGGCGACGTCGGCGGCCATGCTCGCCGACAAGATGACCGCCATCGCGTCCACCGGCGCCGAGGTGTGCACGGCCGGTGACGCGTCCTGCCTGATGCACATCGGCGGTGGCCTGCGCCGGGCGTCCTCCGGCGTCCGCACGGTGCACCTGGCCGAGATCCTGGCCTCGGAGGCGTGATGACGACTTTCCTCGGGATGCCGGCGACCGCACCGCGCGGCGTCGGGCACCTGCGCGGTGACACGACGTTCCCGCGCGCGGCGCGGCAGGCGCTCGGCAACGAGCAGCTGCGGCGCAACCTGCGGCACGCCACCAGCACGATCCGCGGCAAGTCCAGCCGGGTGATCGCGGAACTGCCGGACTGGCAGGAGTTGCGCACCGCCGGGTCGGCGATCAAGGCCGACGTGATGTCCCGGCTGCCCGAGCTGCTGGAGCAACTGGAGGCACGGGTCACCGAGCGCGGCGGCGTGGTGCACTGGGCGGCGGACGCCAACGAGGCCAACCAGATCGTCACCGGACTGGTCCGGGCCACCGGGAGCGATCGGGTCATCAAGGTCAAGTCGATGGCCACCCAGGAGATCGGGCTCAACGAGGCGCTCGAAGCGGCCGGCATCCAGCCGGTGGAGACCGACCTGGCCGAGCTGATCGTGCAGCTCGGCAACGACCGGCCCAGCCACATCCTGGTGCCGGCCATCCACCGGAACCGCACCGAGATCCGGGACATCTTCCTCGCGGCGATGCCCGGCGTGGACCCGTCGCTGACCGACGACCCGCCGGTGCTGGCCGCGGCCGCCCGTAAGTACCTGCGCGAGACGTTCCTGTCCACCAGGGTGGCGGTCAGCGGGGCGAACTTCGGGATCGCCGAGACCGGCACCCTCGCCGTCGTCGAGTCGGAGGGCAACGGGCGGATGTGCCTGACCCTGCCGGACACCCTGATCACCGTGATGGGCATCGAGAAGGTCGTACCCACCTGGCGGGACCTCGAGGTGTTCCTGCAGTTGCTGCCGCGGGCGTCGACCGGGGAGCGGATGAACCCGTACACCACGATGTGGACCGGGGTGACACCCGGCGACGGGCCGCGGGAGTTCCACCTGGTGCTGCTCGACAACGGGCGTAGTGCGGTGCTGGCCGACGAGGTGGGGCGGCAGGCGCTGCACTGCATCAGGTGCTCGGCCTGCCTCAACGTGTGCCCGGTCTATGAGCGCACGGGCGGGCACGCGTACGGCTCGGTCTATCCCGGTCCCATCGGGGCGGTGCTGTCGCCCCAGCTCACCGGCGTCGAGGACAACGCCTCGCTGCCGTACGCGTCGTCGCTGTGCGGTGCGTGCTTCGACGCCTGCCCGGTGAAGATCGACATTCCGTCGATACTGGTGCACCTGCGCAACCGGGTGCCGCACCCACCGGCCGAACGTGCGGCGATGCGGGCCGCGGCGTACACGATGGACCGGCCGAGGCTGTACGCCCACGCGCAGCGGGCCGCGAAACTGGCGCGCATCGCCGGGCGGCGGGGGCGGGGCCTGCCGCCACCGCTGTCCTCCTGGACCGTCTCGCGGGATCTGCCGGCGCCGCCCGACCAGACCTTCCGGGACTGGTGGGCGTCGCGATGAGCTCGAAAGACGTGATCCTCGGGCGGGTACGCGCGGCGTTGCGGGACGCGCCGGCGCCGGGCGAGGTGCCCCGGGAGTACCGGCGGACGTTCCCCGGCGCCGACCTGGACCTGCTGGTGGACCGGCTGGTGGACTACCGGGCCTCGGTGCGCCGGGTCGCCGAGGACACGGTCGCGCCGACCGCCGCGGAGATCGCGGGCGGGACCATCGTCGTACCGCAGGGGTTGCCGCCGGCCTGGCGCCCGGCGGACGTCCTGGTCGACGACGGCCTGGCACCGGATCGCATCGCGGCGGCCGCCGCGGTCCTGACCGCCGCGGCGGTGGCGGTCGCGGAGACCGGGACCATCGTGCTGGACGCGTCGCCGGACCAGGGCCGGCGGATCATCACGCTGCTGCCGGACGTGCACATCGTCGTGCTGCGGCCCGGCCAGGTGGTGGCGTCGGTGCCGGAGGCGCTCGCCCGCCTCGACCCCGCCCGGCCGCTGACCTGGATCAGCGGACCGTCGGCGACCAGCGACATCGAGCTGAACCGGGTCGAGGGCGTGCACGGTCCCCGCCACCTGCACGTCCTGCTGCTCGACGGCTGACCGGCTCGCCGGCGCCGTGCCGCTGGCGCTCGGCTGCGATCATCTGGTCGTGGAACCCATCGACTTCGGTGCCTGTCCGCACTGTGGAAGCCTCGAGATCATCTGTGTGCCGAGCAGCAACGCGGACGGCTACCACCGCAGCGGCATGGCAGCCGGCACGTTCCGGATGATTCCGTTCTCCCGCGTGGTCTGCCTGCAGTGCGGTCTGGTCCGCGAGTGGATAACCAACCGCGCCCACCTGGACCACCTCCGCGAGAAGTACAAACCCCGGCGGTGAGCCGGCCGCCCGCGCGGTCGTGGTCGGGCGGGCGGCTTCCGGTGTACTCGGCGGGTCCTGTCACTCAGCCGGCCACGAGGCGGACGGGGTGAGCACGTCGCCCGGCGCGCCCGAGGGGGCCGGCTCGCGCAGGTCGGTGCCGTGCGGGGTGAAGTTGCTCGGGTCGGCGTCCGGGTAGAGCTCGGTGCCGCCACCGGACCCGGCCTGCGGCGCGCCGCAGTCGCCACCCGGTCCGCCGGAGGGCACGGCCATGCCGGACGGCTCGGCCATGCCGGACGGCGCGGTCATGCCGGAGGGGGCGGCCATGCCGGACGGCACGGCCATGCCGGACGGCACGGCCATGCCGGACGGGAGCCCCGCGCCGGCGCCACCGGGAGGCGGGCAGGCCGACGGTGACGGCGAGGTGCCGGTGCTCTCCCCGGGGGAGGACGAGGTGGCGGAGTCGCCGCACGCCGCCATCAGCAGGCCTGCGGCCAGGGCGGTCATGGCGACGGCGGCGCGGCGGGCGGGCGTGGTCTTCAGCAAGGGTGCTCCTGGGATTCGGGTCCGGCCGGGTACGTGAACAGCCACAATCTAGGATCATGAGCAGCCTGACGGGGCAAAACCGGTCTAAACGCCGCATTCGGTGGATAGGTGCTGCAATCGTCGCGGTCGGCGTGGTCGCCGGCGTGACCGTCGCGGTGCTCCACCGCCGGCCCGATGCTCAGGGACCCGCCCCGGTGGTCGCGGTCGCCGCGGCCAAGGGAGAGGTCACCCTCGACGTGGCCACGATCGGCACCGTCGAGCCGGCCACCACCCGGGAACTCGCCTTCGCGGTGACCGGCACCGTCGAGGCGATCGAGGTGCGGGCCGGCACCAAGGTCGCGGCCGGGCAGACCCTGGCCGCCGTCGACGACACCGGCGCGGCCGACGACGTGGACAGCGCCGAGGAGATCCTCAGCGACGCCAAGGGCCGGCTGACCGAGGCGGAGAACGCGGCCGCCTCGGTCACCGCGGCGGCGACCACGTGCGCCACACCCACCCTGGGGCATCTGACCGCCGTCAGCGCGGCGGCGACGGCCGCCCCCTCGGTGCCGGCGATCGCCGCCGCCTGCCCGACCCACGGGTACCCGGACGCCGGCAACGACCCGATCCTCAACGCGCGGCAGACGGTCAACCGGGCCGGCCGGGCGGTCGCCGAGGCTAGGGCGGCACTCGACGGCGCGGTGCTCAAGGCGCCGATCGCCGGGACCGTCGTCTCCGTCGCGGGCCGCGTCGGCGACACCGTGAGCAGCGGCCGGACGTTCATCACGCTGGCCGGTACGTCTGCCATGCAGGTGCGCGCGGACTTCCCGGAGGCGGACGCCGGCTCGCTGAAGGTGGGGCAGCGCGGCACTGTCACCCTGGCCGACCACGACGACACCCTGGACGTCACGGTGGTGCGGGTGGACCCGGTCGGCACCTCGGACGGCACCCTGGTCCGGTACGGCGCGGTGCTCGCCTTCGCCGCCCCGCCCACCGACCTGCTGGTCGGGCAGTCGGCTCAGGTGACGGTACGCGTCGGCGAGGCCACCGACGTGCTGCGCGTGCCGTCCACCGCGGTGCACGACATCTCCGGCGGCTCCGGCACCGTGCTGGTCCGCTCCGGCACCGGTGACGCCCAGCGCACGGTCACCGTGGGCCTGCGCGGCGACCAGTACACCGAGGTGACCGACGGGCTCACCGCGGGTGAGCCGGTCGTGCGTTCCTGGTGATCGGAATACCGGCGAACACGCCACCCCGAACCGGCCGTAGCGGACATGATGACATCGTGAAAGCCCTTCGCAGGCCCAGCACGGCGGTCAACGCCCTGCTGGCACTACTGATCGTCGGCGCCGCGATCTGGGGCGTCAACCTGATCCGCAGCACCTCGTCCGGGAACTCGGCGAACGCCACCGACGTCCGTACCGTCACCGTCTCGCAGGGCACGGTCACCAAGACGGTCAGCGCCGACGGCACGGTGCAGAGCGCCTCGACCGCCGCCGCCACGTTCACCACCGCCGGCACCGTCACCAGCATCAAGGTCCAGGTCGGCGACAAGGTCAGCAAGGGGCAGCAGCTGGCCGCCGTCGACGCCGCCGGCGCCGCGCGCGACCTGGCGCTGGCCAGGGCCAACCTGGACGCCGCGAACGACGCCCTGGACCGGGCGGCGACCGCCGGCACCGACACCACCGCCGCGGAGAACGAGGTCACCACGGCGAAGCTCGCGGTCGCCGACGCCGAGGCCGCGGTCGCCGGCACCACGCTGACCGCCCCGATGGCCGGCACTGTCACCGCGATCAACGGCTCGCTGGGCGGCTCGTCCTCGCCGACCGGATCCGCCTCGTCCGCCGGCACGGGCGGCACCGGCGGGTCGGCCGCGAGCACGTCCGCCGGCGGCTTCATCGACCTCGCCGACCTGAGCCGGCTGCAGATCACCGCGAACTTCGCCGAGGCCGACGCCACCTCGCTCGAGGCCGGCCAGTCCGCCACCGTCACCTGGAACGCCCTGGAGAACGCCGAGACCACCGGCAAGGTGCTGGCCGTGGACCCGACCGCCACCACCACCGGCAGCGTGGTCACCTACGGCGTGACGATCAGCCTGCCGGACCCGCCGGACGGCGCGAAGCCCGGCCAGACGGTGCGCGTCTCGGTGGTCACCGACAGCGTGGAGAACGCCACGATGGTCAACGCGGCGGCGGTCACGGTGAGTGGACGGCGGTCCACCGCCACCGTGCTCACCGGCGCCGGCCGGCAGGAGGTCCGGCAGCTGCGGGTGGGCCTGGAAGGCGACGACGCGTACCAGATCACCTCCGGCCTGACCGCCGGTGAGAAGGTGGTCGTCCCGACCGGCACGTCGAGCGGCAACAGCGGCTCCGGAACCCGCACCGGCGGCGGCCTCGGCACCGGCGGCGGCTTCAGCGGTGGCGGCGCCCCGCCCGGTGGTCGCTGAGCCATGGCCACGACCCGGCCGGTCCTGGACGTCCGCGACCTGACCAAGGTGTACGGCGAGGGCGAGACCGCGGTACGCGCCCTGGACGGCGTGTCACTGCGGGTGGCCCGCGGCGACTACCTGGCGATCATGGGCTCGTCCGGGTCCGGCAAGTCCACCCTGATGAACATCCTGGGCTGCCTGGACGTCCCGACCAGCGGGCGGTACCTGCTCGACGGGGTGGACGTCAGCCGGCTCTCCGACGGCCAGCTCGCCCTGGTACGGAACCGGCTGATCGGGTTCGTCTTCCAGGCGTTCAACCTGATCCCGCGTACGTCGGCGGTCGCCAACGTCGAGCTGCCGCTGGCGTACTCGGGGATGCGCGCGGCCGAGCGCCGGCGGCGGGCCATGTTCGCGCTCGACGTGGTCGGCCTGGCCGACCGGGCCGAGCACGAGCCGAACCAGCTCTCCGGCGGCCAGCAGCAGCGGGTCGCGGTGGCCCGCGCGCTGGTCACCGAGCCGGCCCTGCTGCTGGCCGACGAGCCCACCGGCAACCTGGACAGTCACGCCACCGAAGAGGTGCTGCAGGTGTTCGACGACCTCAACGCGGCCGGTCGCACGATCGTGCTGATCACCCACGAGGACGAGGTGGGCGCCCGCGCCGACCGGCTGATCAAGCTGTTCGACGGGCGGATCACCTCGGACGTCCGGCAGGACCACACCGCCAGGCACGCGGCATGAGCGCCGCCGAGACCGTGCGGTTCGCGCTGCGCGGGCTGTCCGCCGACAAGCTGCGCTCGGTGCTCACCATGCTGGGCATCCTGATCGGCGTGGCGGCGGTGATCCTGCTGGTAGCGGTCGGCAACGGCTCCGCCCGGGCGATCGCCGACCGGATCTCCGCGCTCGGCGCCGACACGCTCACCGTGCTGAGCACCAGCCGGGGGACCAGCACCGGCGGCGGCCTCACCGACAAGGTCGCCGACGCGCTCGACGACCCGGTGCTCGTCCCGCACGTGGCATCGGTGTCGCCGGTGGTCAGCACGTCCGCCACGATCACCTACGAGGGCGGCGACCACGATGTCAGCTCGTTCGTCGGCACCACGCCGGACTGGTTCGGCGCCTCGAACTCCTCGGTCGCGACCGGCGCGCCGTTCACCGCCGACGACGAGGCGCAGGCCCGCCGGGTGGTGGTGATCGGGCAGACCGTCGCCGAGGAGCTGTTCCCCGGCGTCGACCCGGTCGGCCGGCGGGTCACCGTGGGCGGGGCGCTGTTCACCGTCGCCGGGGTGCTGGACGAGAAGAGCTCCAGCGGCTTCGCCGACGCCAACGACACCGCTGTCGCGCCGATCTCCGCGGTCCGTCAGGTGCTCGCCGGGTACGGCACGCTCAGCTCGATCCTGGTCGAGGCCCGCGACGCCGATCAGGTGGACACCGCGGAGAGCGAGATCGCCGCCATCCTGGACCGGAAGATGCCGGCGAGCAGCGACGGGACCACCGCGTACCGGATCCAGAACGCCGCCCAGCTGCTGGCGACGCAGACCGAGACCGCCGGCACGTTCACCACCCTGCTCGGCGCGGTGGCCGCGATCAGCCTGCTGGTCGGCGGCATCGGCATCACCAACATCATGCTGGTCACGGTCACCGAGCGGACCCGGGAGATCGGCATCCGCAAGGCGCTCGGCGCACCCCGCCGGGTGGTGCTCGGCCAGTTCCTGACCGAGGCGACCCTGCTCAGCGTGCTCGGTGGCGGCCTCGGCGTGGCCGCCGCGCTGATCGGCAGCAGGTTCTCGATCGCCGGCGTGCGGCCGGTGATCGTACCCAGCTCGGTGGCGCTCGCCCTGGGCGTCTCCGTACTGATCGGACTCTTCTTCGGCGGCCTGCCGGCGGCCCGGGCGGCTCGGCTGCGGCCGATCGACGCGTTGCGCTACGAGTGAGGGCGCCCCGCCGGCGGGCGTCCCCGACAACCGAAGGAAGCTGATGAACGACGACACCGACGTCCTGCCGCGTACCCCGTCCGAGGCCGAGCACGAGGACCTGAACAGCGCCATCGCGCACGCCGCCCCGAAACGCTGGTGGAACCGGACGACGCTGGTGCTGGCCGGCCTGGTGTTGCTGGCCGTCGGCTTCCTCGGCGGCGTACGGGTGCACCAGCGGTGGGGCTCCTCGCCGGCGACGGCCACGCCGGCCGCACCCACCCCCGGCGCCGCCCTGCCCGGCGCGGCGGGCACTCCCAGCGGGGCCCTCGATCCGGGCCGGCCGGGCGGCGGCACCTCGGGGACGCTCACCAAGGTGGACGACGGCATCCTCTACGTGCGGACCGCGGCGGGGGAGACGATCACGGTACGCACGTCCGACGCCACCACGGTCAGCAAGATCATCGCTGCCACCGTGGCCGAGCTGACCACCGGTCTCCAGGTGACCGTCCAGGGCACCGCGGACAGCGAGGGCATCATCTCCGCCACCGCGATCACCACGAGCTAGCCGGCCAGCGCACGCCACGGCTCGGTCGCACCGGCGTCAGCTGTTGCGGCGGCGGATCAGCACGACAGCGACGGCGGCGGCGAACAGGTCCAGGACGATCAGCACACCCGCCCAGCCGAACAGCAGCATGACCAGCGGAACGAGGATGAACAGCAGCGCGCACAGCACCGGCACGGCCGGGAACGGGGGTGGGGCCGGGACGTCGGCCAGGCCGGCCATCCGGGCGGCGAAGTCGGAGTCACCCTTGAGGCTGCGTTCCAACTCGGCCAGGGCGCGGCGTTCGTGATCGTTCAGCATCGATTCACCCCCGGAGGTCCATCGGCCTCCCTGCGGTTACCCGTTCGCGGTCACCGCCAAACCGCCTGCGAAAACGTGCTAAAAGGACACACGCGCCGCTCAGGTGGACCGGTGCAGGCCGGTGATCAGGGCGGTGAGCAGTGCCGTCCGCTCCGCGACGCCGGCCGCCGACACCCACTCGGTGCGGGCGTGCGCGCCACCGCCGCGCGGTGCCAGCCCGTCCACCGTCGGCCGCCCGAGTGCTCCCGTCGTGTTGGTGTCCGCCGCCCCGTCCGCCGGCCGACCGGCGAGCGTCTGCCCGATGCCGGCCGCGACCGAGCCGATCCGGGCCAGCAGTTCGTCCCCGCCGGCGCCGGGCTGCCAGGTCGGCCGGTGCGAGAGCAGCCGCAGGGTCACCGTGGCCGATGACCGGACCGGCCGCAGCGCCGCCAGCTCCCCGAGCACCGCCCGCTCGTCCGCCGGATCCGCGAACCGTAGCCCCAGATCGGCGTGCGCCCGCCCGGCCACCACGTTGGTTCGTCCCCCGCCGGCGATGGTCCCGGTGTTGACCAGCACCGGCCGCCCGGCGCCGATCTCCCGGACCCGCAACAGCTGATCGACCAGCTCGTCGATGGCGTTCGCCCCGGCGTCCGGGTCGAGCGCGGCGTGCGCCTCCACCCCGGTCACCTCGATCCGGGCCCGGGTGCTGCCGCGCCGCCCGGTCTTCAGGTCGCCGCCCGGGTGCGGTGGCTCCATCCCGAGCACCGCCGACGCCCGCCGGCCCTCGGCCGTCACCAGGCCGGTCGCTGTCGGCGACCCGATCTCCTCGTCGGCGACCACTATCACCCGGATCTCCGGGTGCGGCGCTTCCGCCGCCGCGACCGCCGCGAGCAGCGCCGCGATGCCGGCCTTGGTGTCGTAGACGCCCGGCCCGCGGATCACGTCCCCGTCGACGGTCCACGGCATCCCGGCCAGCGTGCCCACCGGCCACACCGTGTCGTAGTGGGTGAGAAAGAGCAGGGGCGCACCCGGGACGCCGCGAGCGGGCAGAGTCCAGACCAGGTGATCGCCAGTGGGGTGCGGCTCGCGGGCGGTGCCGAAACCGGCCGCGGCGGCGTCCGACTCCAGCATCTCGGCCAGGGCGGCGAGCGCCCGCGGGTCACCGGTGGGCGACTCGGCAAGCGTGTAGCGGTGCAGCGCCGCAATGGCTGGTGACGGCATATGCGAACGCTAAGTCGCGTGGTACCCGTTGTCAACGAGCATGGATATCGTCAGGATGGCACTTATACGTTCGCTATCTTCGGCTTGCCGGTGACGCCGGGGGAGGGGCCCGATGGACGTGGTGGTGCGTGAGCTGGACGGGATCGCCGAGTGGACGGCGGCCGGCGCCCTCTACCGCGAGGTGTTCGGCTACACCGCGCCCGAGTGGGGGCTCAACCCCCGGCTGCTGGCCGCCCTGCGGGAGAACGGCGGGACGGTCATCGGGGCGCTGGCCGGCGACGACCTGGTCGGTTTCTGCTACGGCTTCCCCGGCGTCGAGGGCGGCGAGTTCTACCACTACTCGCAGGCCGCTGTGGTCGCGGCGGGCCTGCGGGGCACCGGCGTCGGCCGGCTGCTGAAGTACGCGCAGGCGGCCGCCGCCCGGCTGACCGGCGCCGGGACCATGCGGTGGGTCTTCGATCCGTACGCCCTGCGCAACGCGCACTTCAACTTCGCGGTGCTCGGGGCGACCGGGATCCGCTTCCTGCCGGACTTCTACGCCGAGCCGGGCACCGACCGGGTCCTGGTGAGCTGGGACCTGACCCGGGCCGTTCCGGACCGGGCCGATGCCGATCCGCTGCCCGGGGCGCCGGCCGGGCGTACCGGAAAGGGCTCGCGATCCGCCGTCGTGGTCGCGGCCGGTGACCGGTGGGCGGCGCCCGGCCCGGAGGATCGGGCCTGGTTGCGGCAGGAGTTACTGGCGCGGTTCGCGGACCGGGAAAGGCTTGTCGACGTGGTGCGGCCGGAGGGCGATCCGGGACGGGTGGCCTACCTGTTCGAGACCGGTGAGGAGGGGGCGTGACCTCCCGGGGAACTCCCGCCGAGCGCTTCGACCGCAACGTGCAGCGCCGCTCGGCGCAGGTGCTCAAGCAGCGGGTGCTCGAGCAGCAGCGGGCCGAGTTCGATCAGGCGCTGGAGCGGGCCGCGGAGCAGGACGCGATCGAGCGGGCCGCGGCGCTGATCGTCTCGGCGCGGCGCCGGTTCCTGATCGGTTACGGCAAGTCGCTGAGTTACGCGTCGCTGCTCGCCGCCGACCTGAGCGCCGGGCTCTCCGGGGTGCACCTGGTCGACGGCGCGCCGCCACGGGCGCTCGACGTGCTCAGCGACATCAGGCAGGGCGATCTGCTGGTCGCTGTCTCGCTGGAACGCTATCGGCGGGAGACGGTCGAGGTCGCCTCGGCTTACGTACGCCACGGGGGCGAGCTCGTCCTGATCACCGACGCCGAGGACGCTCCGCTGACCGCTGTCGCCACCACGCGCATCGTGGTCGGGACCGGCAGCGCGTCGTACGCCAACTCGCCCACCTCGATCGCGCTGGTCCTGCACCTGCTGGCGACCTTGACCATCGCCAGTTCCAAAGGCGCCGGCCGGCGCCTGCGCGAGCGTGACGCGCTCGCCGCGGAACTGCACCTCTACGTGGACGAAGCATGATCCGGATCCGGCACGTCGAACTGCGGCGGGTGCGCCTGCCCCTGGTGCACCGCTTCCAGACCAGCTCGCACGCCAAGCGGGAGCTGGAGCACATCCTTGTCAAGATCATCGATGGGTCGGGGGCGGTGGGCTGGGGTGAGATCGCCTCGCCGAGCGGGCCGTTCTACTCGGCGGAGACCGTGGAGAGTTGCTGGGCGGTGGCCCGGGACCACCTGAAGCCGCTGGTGCTGGGCGCGGCCTGGGAGCATCCGGCGGAGCTGGCGGCGGTGCTGGCGAAGGTGCGCGGGAACCACTTCGCTCGGGCCGGGTTCGACATGGCGGCCTGGGCGTTGTGGTCGGCTCGGCGGGGCGTCGCGCTGGCGGCGGCGCTCGGCGGCAGCCGGGAGCGGGTCGAGGCGGGGGTGTCGCTGGGCATCGAGCCGTCCGTCGACGAGCTGCTGGCGCAGGTGGAGTCGCGGGTCGCGGAGGGGTATCGCCGGGTCAAGCTCAAGATCGCGCCGGGGTGGGACGTCGGCCCGGTGCGTGCGGTGCGGTCGGCGTTCCCGGGCGTCCCTCTGCACGTCGACGCCAACGGCGCGTACCCTCCGGACGCCGCCGACGTCTTCCGCGAGCTGGACACCCTCGGGTTACGGATGATCGAGCAGCCCTTCGCTCCCCGCGCCTTCGTCGCCCACGCCGCCCTGCAGGAGATCCTGGACACCCCGGTCTGCCTGGACGAGTCGATCGAGGACGTCGAGGACCTGGTCACCGCGCTGCGGCTGAAGGCGGGCCGGATCCTCAACGTCAAGGTCTCCCGGATGGGCGGCCTCACCGCCGCGGTCCGCGCCCACGACCTGGCGTGGGACGCGGGGATGCCGGTCTGGTGCGGCGGGATGCACGAGTTCGGCATCGGCCGCGCCGCGAACGTGGCGCTCAGCTCGCTGCCCGGCTTCACGCTGCCGTCCGACGTCTCCGGCTCGGACAAGTACTACGCCCGGGACATCACCACGGCGCCGGTGGTGTGCGAGTCCGGTTTCGTCACGGTCCCGTCCGTCCCGGGGCTGGGCCGGGAGCCGGACCTCGACTTCCTCACGGAGCGTACGATCGCCCAGGTCTGAGGACCAGTGCCGGCTGATGTGATCCTCTTCGATACATTCGACCGGCGCCAGACAGGGGAGGAACACACGTGACGGGCACGGGGGCTCAATCCGGCGGCGAGACGACGCCGGAGCCGACTTCACCACCATCGAGCACGCCGTCGGCGGATCCGTTGTCAGCGGCGCCCGTCGCCGATCCGACAGCGCCACCCGCCCCCTCGCCGGGGTTGCCGCCGCCCTATCAGCCGCCGGCGTCGCCGGTCTCCGAGTGGGCCCGCCCGTCCGACGGTGACCCGACGCCGGCCGCGCCCAGTGCCTGGCCGGCTCCGCAGCCGTGGATCTCGCCGGCCAGTCAGCCGCCGTCGGACCCGTGGGCCGTGCCGACCGTGCCGGACAACACGACGGCGCAGCCTCCCGCGGGTCAGTCTCCGGCGGCCCAGCCTCCGGCGGGTCAGCCTCCAGCGGGTCAGCCGCCCGTGTCGGGGCAGCCCGGCGCGCCGGCTCCGTCGTTCCCGCAGCCGCCCCCGCCCTTCTCCGGGCAGCCCGCGACCGGTTATCCCGCGCCGCCGCCCGGGGCCTACCCGCCCGGTCCCTACCCGGCGCCGGGCACCTACCCGGCACCCGGCGGGTACCCCGCGCCCGGCGGGTACCCGGCGCCCGGCGGCTACGCCCCGCCGGGCTGGCCGCCGCCCCCGGCCTCGCCGGCCAGCCGCCGCCGGGGTGGCGCCGTCGCCGCCGGGATCATCGGCGGAGTGGTCGTCGTCGTCCTGCTCTGTCTCGGCGGGCTCGCCTTCATCGGCAACCGGATCGCCGACTCGGCCCGCGACAGCCAGCGCGACTTCCCGTACACCCTGCCCTCGGACTTCCCGACCTTCGACCCGTACACCCCGGGGCCGGGCGGCACCGAGCCGGGCGCGGGGGAGCCGACCACCGAGTCGACCGGCCCGGTGGCCAGCGAGGTCCCGGCCAAGGACATCTACGACCTGAACCAGGTCTGCGACGACAACACCTACTTCCCGGCCGCGCCGAAACGCTCCGGCAAGGCCCCGCACCCGGTGGTCCTGCTGACCAAGGACGGCCCGACCTCGGTGCGCTTCAAGAACCCCGTCTACTACTTCCGGGACGAGGGCACCTCGGACGCCGACAGGCGGACCTGGGCCAGCGACACCCCGAAGAACGTCCAGATGGTGGCCTGCCTGGACCGGGTCAGCACCGGCGCGAAGATCCGCAACTGCAAGTACGACGACCCGAAACCGGACACCGCCTTCCTCTACCACGCGAACTGGCGCCTGCGCGTCTACGAGGTGGCCACCCACCGCCAGCTGCTGGACAGGAAGCTCACCGGCAACGAGACCGCCTGCCCGTTCTCGGTACTGGTCGGCAAAGACAAGAAGATCTACGCCACCACCAGCGACCACTCGGTCGTTTCCGCGTTGCGGAAACTCGTCAAGCAGTAGCCGGGCCCGGCCCCGGTCCGTTGGTTCCACCGTGACGGGCGGCATACGGTGGCGAAGGTGGGCCGGGGCGGCCGGCGCGATACTCGGCCGGGCGCGCAAGCGCTCTTCCGAGCCGCCCGCTCCGGAGTCGTCCGCGCCCGCTCCGGAGCCGTCGGGCCCTTCCGAGTCGCCGTTAGCTGCCGGGTCGGCCTCCGCGCCGGCCTCCGCTCCCGCTTCCGGGTCGGGGGCCGCCGGCCGCCCTCGGTCCGCTTTTGAGGCGTCCGCTTCTGGGCCGTCCGCTTTCGAGGCGTCCGCTTTCGGGGCGTCCGCTTTCGGGGCGTCCGCTTTTGAGGCGTCCGCTTTTGAGGCGTCCGCTTTCCGGGCGGCGCCCGCGCCCCGGTCCGCCGCCGAGCCGGCCGGCGTACTCGTCGAGCGCACCAACCTGCAAGACCACCTTCGGGACCTGCTGCTCGGTGGCAACGACTTCATCGGCGTGCACGGTAGCGGCGGGTTCGGCAAGACCACGCTGGTCGGGCAGGTCGGCCGGCTCCCCGAGATCCGCGCCCGCTTCCCCGGAGGCCTGCTGTGGGCATCCGTCGGCCAGCGCCGCACCGGCCCGAGCCTCGCCGCGCTGATCGGTGACCTGGTCGTGCGACTCGGCGGCGAGCGACCCGCGGTGGTCGCGCCGATGCAGGCAGGCCGGAGCCTCGCGACCGTATTGGATCAGTACCCGCCGGTGCTGCTGGTGCTCGACGACGTGTGGACCGACGATCAGCTGGCCCCGTTCCTGGCCGGCCGCGCGGCGAACCCGCTGCTCGTCACGACCCGGGTGACCAGCCTGCTCGTGGCGGGGGTGCCGCGCGTCGAGGTAGGCCCGATGACGCGCGACGAAGCGACCGCCCTGCTCCTGCACGACCTCCCCGGCCTGCCCCTGCCGGATCTCACCGCCCTGCTCGCCCTGACCGGCCGCTGGCCGCTCCTGCTCGCCCTCGCCAACGGCATCCTCAGCGCCCGAGCCGTCCCACCGGCACGCACCTCTCCACCCCGACCGTCCCCTTCCTCCCTTTCATCCTCGCCGTCGCTTTCTTCCCCGCCCTCGCCCGCGCCCTCCTCCTCGCCCTCGCCCCCGCCCTCCTCGCCCTCGCCCTCGCCCGCGCCCTCCTCCTCGCCCTCGCCCCCTCCCTCCGCTTCGCCCTCGCCGTCGTTCCCGCTCTTCCCTTCGGCAGGTGATGCGGGCGGTTCGGGTAGGCCGGTGGACCTGCGCGGTGCGGCTCGCCTGCTGGTGGACCAGCTCAGCGCCGACGGAACGGCGCTGCTCGACCCCGCCGTGCCCAGCGAGCGACAGCGCGCCCTCGACCGGACCGTGCAAGCCGCCCTGGACCTGCTGCCCGAGCCGGACCAGCGGCGCTTTCTCGAACTGGCGATCTTCCCGGAGGGCGCGACGATCCCCGACCAGATCCTGGATCTGCTGTGGTCCGGGACGGGCGGTTTGTCACCCGCCGCTTCATCCGATTTGCGTACGGCACTCGCCCGCCTCAACCTCGTCGAGCACGCGAACGGGGTGATGCGGTTGCGTGAGGTGCTCCGGGCGTACGTCCGCCATCGCCTCCCGGACGCCGAACTGCCGCAAGTGCACCGCCGCCTGGTGGAAATGGCGCGGCCGCGCAGCGGCGGCCCGTGGTGGGCGCTGCCGGAAGCGGACCGCTACCTGTGGCGGCACCTTGCTCATCACCTGCGGGAGGCGCACTGGTGGGACGAGTTGTTCGCGGTGACCACCGATCTCCGGCGGCTCGCGATCGGGATTCCGATGCTCGGCGTGGCGGCCGCGGTCGCCGATCTGGATCGGTTGCCGGATGCGCGGGCCGGGGCGTTGCGGGCGCGGCTGTCGCAGGCGGCGCCGTTGCTGCGGCCGATCCGTCCGGCGGGCGCGTTCGCTGATGTGCTGCTGTCCCGGCTGGGCGGGTCGCCCGAGTTGGCGGCCGAGGTGGCCGCGTTCGCGGGGGAGCAGCGGTCGCGCGCCGGGCTGGTGGCCCGGTGGCCGCTGCCGGACGTCGGGCCGGACAGCCTGTGCCGGGTGATCGGGTCGGCGGTGGGCTGGCTCGACTGCGGGGCGGTATCGGCGGATGGATCTTGGTTCGCGGCCGCTGGGGTGAGTGGTGCGGTGACCCTCGTCGAACCCCGGTCCGGCGCGGTGCTGGGCCGGCTGACCGCGCCTGCCGGTGGGGTGAAGGCGCTGGTGGCGGCGGGGAACCGGCTGGTCACCGGTGGCGCCGACGGCACGGTGCGGGTGTGGGACGTGCGCCGCCGGGTCGTGGAGCGGACGCTGTGGACGGCCGGCGGAGAGATCCTCGGCGTCGCCGTGGCGCCGTCCGGTGAGCGGATCGCTGCGGTCGGCGGGCGCGGCGAGCTGGCGGTCTTCGACAGCGGTGGACGAGTCTTCGGCTGGTCCGGTGAGGAGCGGCTGGCCAGTTGCGTGTTCCTGAGTGCGGACCGGGTCCTGACGGCCAGCACGGCCGGCGCGGTCACCGAACACGACCTGCGAACCGGTCTCAGCGAGTTGTTGGTCGCTTCCGGCGCTGGGCTTCCGTCGGCTGCTTCGGGCTCTGGGCTTCCGTCGGCTGCTTCCGGCTCGGGCCTTTCGTCGTCCGCTTCCGGCGCTGGCCTTTCGTCGTCCGCTTCTGGCTCTCGGCTCCCGTCGGCTGCTTCCGGCTCGGGGCTTTCGTCGGCCGATTTCGGCGGGTCCGGCGTTTCGGCGGCTCCGGAGCCGCATCGCTCCTCTCGGGACGACGTGCTGGTCACCGCGATGGCGGTCGACCCGGCAGGTGAGTGGGTGGCACTGGGTCAGGCGGACGGGGAGATCCGGGTGCACGAGCTGCGCGGTGACAGCGAGCCGGTGGTGCTGCGCGGACATCAGGGTTGGGTGAGCGCGCTGGTCGTCTCCGGCGACCGGATCATCTCGGGTGGTGAGGACGGCACAGTCCGGGTCTGGGACCGCTACGGGCCGGAGATCGCCATGGTGCGCGCCCACGCCAGCTGGGTGACCTCGTCCGTGCTCGCCCCGGACCGGCGTACCCTGATCACCACCGGCAGCGACGCGACGATCCGGGTCTGGGATCTTCCCCGGCTGGTGCAGGAAACCGTGGCCGGACCGATCGACTGGGTGAACACCTGCGCACTGGACCCGTCCGGCACCGGCCTGGCCACCGGCGGCCGCGACGGCGTGGTCCGCCTGTGGCACCCCACCGACGCCACCAGCATTCCGCTGTGGTCCGCCAACGAGCCGGTGATCCGCTGCGCCTTCACCCCCGACGGCAACTGGATCGTCGCGGTCTGCGCCAGCCAGACGGCGATCCTCCGCGGCCCGGCCCCCGCACCCTCCCGCCGGCCCGCATCCTCCGCGGCGGCTCCTCTGTCCGACCGCCCTGCTGCCGCTTCCCAACCCGAAACCGGCGCGCCCGTCCCTCCGCCCAGAACCCGACCCGATACTTCGGCGCCTGTCCCTTCTTCCGGGTTCCGAGCTGATACTTCGGCGGCTGTCCCTCCTACTGGGTTCCGAGCTGACACCTCCGCGTCTGTCCCTTCGCCCGGGTTTCGAGCTGACACCTCCGCGGCCGTCTCTTCGCCCGGGTTCCGAGCTGACACCTCCGCGGCTGTCCCTCCTTCCGGATCCCGAGCCGATACCTCCGCGGCCGCTTCCGCGTTCGGATCTTCCGCGGCCGCCCCTCGGTCCGGTGGCGAAGTGTGGCAGGGAGCCACTGGCTGTGCCGTCGCGCCCGACCAGGACCTCGTCGCGCTGTGGGACGCGGGCGGAGGCTTGGAGATCCGGTCGGTCGCCGGTACCGCGTTCTTCCGCCGCGAGCACGGCCGCGCGATCCAGTCCGCCGCCTTCCTGCCCCGGCACCGCCTCATCGTCGCCGACGAGTCCGGAACCCTCACGGTCTGGCACTACCGCAGCGACCGAACCCGGTCCGTCCCGCTCCATCCCTCTCCCTCCGTCAGCACAGCCGACCCCCGAGTCCGCGCCATCCAGCTGATCGCGAACCGGATCGTGGTCGTCCACGCCCTCGGCGTCGCCGCCTTCGAAGCCCGAAGCCTCCACCCGATCACCGCGGCCGAGTTCGCCGGCGACCCGGTGACCCATGGCGCGATCTCACCGGACGGCCGCTGGCTGGCCACCACCTCGGACGCCGGCGAACTGCTGATCTGGCCCTCACCCGCATCCCCGGCCGCCCCCGAGCCGATCGCCGCGATGCGAGTGGACGGCGCCCTGTTCGAGTGCGCGTGGGCCCCGGACAGCCGGGACCTTTACGCCGTCGGCCAACGCGGCGTCTACGCCTTCACCTTCCGCCCGCCCCGAACAACCCCGCAGCCGTCCACTCCGCCTCGGAAGCGCCGGGGTCGCCGGTAAGGCCGGAAGGCGACCCGAGCACCGGACTCGGATCGCCGCCTGCCGAGGCCGACGCTGGCGGGGCGTACCGGAAAGCCGTGGCGTACCGGAAAGCCGTGGCGTACCGGAAAGCCGTGGCGTACCGGAAATCCGAGACGACCCGGACCGGCCTCGGTCCGGACCGGTGCCGCATCGCCGGGGATGCCGGGGTCAGGGGCGGGTCAGCTCGGTGAGGGCGGCGTCGAAGATCTCGTGGTGGCGGGCGACGTCGTCCAGCGTGGTCTCCGGGCACATCAGCGCCATGTTGTGGAACGGGGTCAGCAGCACCCCGCGATTGGCCAGGTAGACGTGCAGGAAGTCCTCCAGTTCAGCGTCGGCGCCGGCGGCTGACTCGGTGCCGTTGCGGGGCGCGGGGTCGGCGAACCGGTACTCCACCCGGGCGCCGAGACGACTCACGGACCAGGGCAGATCGTGTGCGGTCAGAATCTTCTGAAGGCCGTCGGCGAACGCCGTCGCAGTCGAGATCATCGTGGCGAACGCGCCCTCGGTGAGCACCTCCTCCAGCGTCGCGCGGGTCGCGGCCATCGACACCGGGTTGCCGGCGAGCGTGCCGCCCACCCCGCCCATGTCGACCAGATCGAGATCGCCGCGCCCGGTCAGCGCGTCGGCCAGCTCAGCGGACAGGCCGTAGGCACCCACCGGGACCCCGCCGCCGATGGCCTTGCCGATGGTCAGCACGTCCGGCCGCAGATCCCAGAACCGCGTGGCGCCACCCGGGCCGGCCGAGAACGTGTGCGTCTCATCGTTGATCAGATAGGTGCCGTATTTCCTGGTCAGCTCGCGGACACCGGCCAGATAGCCCGGCTCGGGCAGGACGATGCCGATGTTGGTCAGCGCGGGCTCCATCAGCACCGCCGCCACGTCGCCGTGCGCCAGCTCGCGCTCCAGCCCGGCCAGATCGTTGAACTCGGCGACCCTGCTGGTAGCGGTCACGTCAACGGGTGCGCCGACGTTTCCCTCCCGGCTGCGACCGTGCCCGTCCGGCCCGACCACGATCAGCGACTCGTCCACCGAGCCGTGGTAGCAGTAGCTGTTGACCAGGATCTTCGGCCGGCCGGTGACGGCACGCAGCAGGCGGATCGCCCACCGGTTCGCGTCGGTGGCGGTCAGCGCGAAACTCCAGAACGGCAATCCGAATCGGGCAGCCAGCTCGGCGCCGACCACCGCGGCGTCCTCGGTCGGCAACATCGTGGCGGCTCCGCCCAGCTCACCGAGTCGTCTGGTAACCGCAGCGACCACCGGCGCCGGTGAATGGCCGGCCATGGCGCCGGTGTCACCGAGGCAGAAATCGACGAACTCGTTGCCGTCGATATCGGTCAGCCGGTTGCCGCGGGCGGTCTTCAGATAGACCGGGAAGCCGGCCGCGGTCTTGTTCATCCACGTCATCGGAACGCGCCCGAAGAGATGGTCGGCGCGGCGGTAGGCGGCGGCGGACCGTGGATGCCGCTCCGCGAAAGCGGCGCGCTCGCGGTCCGTCAACTGCTGGAGAATGATGCGGTCAACCCCGGAATCCGTTGCCATGGGGCGAAGCTATCAGGGAATCCTTGGCGGTCCATCAGTCCACGGGCTGAATCCGAATTCATCCCGTGGTCTGATGTCGGCCGCCACGCCGTAGTGGTCGGATAGATACACGCGCCGCCCGCCGGGCAGGGTCACTTCGTCACACAGGACCAGATCGGCGTGCGCCGTGATGCCACCGCGGACCAGGAGGTGATCGAATGCGGGCGGATGAGGCCACTGCGGAGTGGGGCGATAGGTCGGCCGCCGGTCGCCGGCCATCGCGTCGGCGAGCCCGGCAGCGGTCCGGAAATCCGCGAGGGCTGACGCGTCCCGGGGCAGGTTCAGGTCACCGGTCACCACGAGCGGCCGATCCTTGTCGATGCCGGCCAGCAGCCGTGCCAGCACGTCGAGTTCAGCCCGCTCCACGAGGGCGTAACGGTTGTCCGGCGACCAGTCGTCGTCCCGGTTCGCCGACAGGTGCGTGTTGACGATGACCAGCTCATCGATCTCCGCGACCAGCGCGCCCTTGCGCATCAGGAACTCCGGCCGCACCGGCCCGGTCATCGGGAACCTGACGAACCGCCAGCGCTTGATCGGCCGGCGAGAGAGAAGGACCAACCCCCCTTTGAGTACGACGGAGCCCGCGCACGCCGAGTGGGCGAATCCTCGTCGCAGCAGGTTCGCATGCGAGCGGTACATGACTTCCTGCAGGCACACGACGTCGAAATCGGACTCCCGCAGGATCTCGGCGAGCGCCCGCAGCCGAGCCCGCACGTCACCCCTGATCAGCGCGTTGAAGGTCAGCAAGCGCACGTCGTCCTCCGATCGTCGCCGCGGGCGGCCTTCGGTGATCCCGGTCCGGCAGACTACCGCGACCGTCGCTACCCGGGTCGCCGCATCCGCCGGCCGGAGGTCGTCAGTCCTCGGCCGCCTTCAGCACGGTGACCGCGCCGTCGCGGCCGGCCGTGACGTAAAGCTTGCGGCCGTCCGGGGAGAGTGCGATCACCCGGGGGCTGTCGCCGACCTTGATCGTGGCGCTGACCTGCTTGTCCTCCAGGTTCAGCACCGAGACGGTGTCCGAGCCCTCGTTCACCACGTAGGCGTGCACGCCGTCCCCCGACACCAGCACGGCCTGCGGCAGCTTTCCGACCGTGTACCGCTTGATCAGTCTCAGCGTCGTGGTGTCGTAGGACTCCACCGTGTTCACGTCGTAGTTGGTGACCAGCACCGTCTTGCCGTCCGGGGTGACCGCCACGCTGTGCGGCGACCGGCCGACAGTGACGTTGTTCAGCACCCGCCCGGTCCTGGCGTCGATCACCGACATGCGGCTGGACTCGTGGTCCGAGGTGAAGGCCCGCGTGCCGTCCGGCAGGAAGTCCACCCAGTGCGGGTTCGGCGGCACGCTGATCTGCTGCACCCTGTCCAGCGTGGTGCCGTCGTAGATCTCCACCCGTGCGCCGTTGTGGATCGGCAGCCAGACCCGGCCGTCCGCCCCGACCGCCGGTTCGAACGGCCGCGGCCCGGTCTTCACCGACTTGATCAGGCTTCGCTTGGCGGTGTCGATGACGGCCAGCGCGTTCGCGCTGAAGTCGTTCTCGAACATCGACACGTAAAGCTTCGAGCCGTCCCTGGACAGCGCCAGGAACCGTGGCGTGTTCGGCACCGCGACCGAGGCGACCTTCTTGTCGCCCGCCCCGACGAAGAACACCTCCTTCGCACCCTGGTCGGCGACATAGACGAGGCGGTTGTCCGGCGAGACGACCACGCCTTCCGGCTCCCGCCCGGTCCCGTTGATGGTGTCGACGACGACCGGGACGGCCAGGCTCACCGGCGCCTTCTCGGTAGGCTCGGCGGGCTGGGTGGCCGCCGCGGACTGGCCGCCGCCGGGCTGCTGTTGCTGCTGGGTCGCGGTGGGCTGGGCGGTCGGTTCGCTCTTACGACCGGACACGTAGCGGATGCCGAGGTACGCGCCCGCCGCCAGCAGCAGCGAGAGGAGCAGCACGCCTACGACTCGCAGGTGCCGCCGGGACGATGGGGCACCTCCGGCGGGAGGTGCGCCGACGCCGTTCGGGGGTATCGGCCCGTCGCCGGGCTGCTGCCAGCTGGGCGAGTTCGGCCAGCCGGCGGGGGAGGTGGGCCAGGCGGGGTTCGTTCCCTGCTGCCAGCCGTTCCCGTCGGGCGTCCCGCCACCCCAGCCACCGGCAGCCGTGCCCTGCTGCCCGGCGGCGTTCACGCCCGGTTGTTGCCCCTGCCAGCCGGCCGGGCCGCCGGGAGCGCCCGGCGCACCGGCCAGCCCGCCGCTACGCGTCCAGTCGTCCGGGCCGTCCCAGCTCACCCGGCCGGACGGCGATCCGGCGATGCTGCCACCGGCTCCAGCTCCCGCGCCGCCTGGTCCGGTCGCGCCGCCGAACTGGCCGCCTGCTGCCGTCGCGCCGCCGAACTGGGCGCCTGGTGCGGTTGTGCCGTCGAAGCGGCCGCCTGGTGCCATGGTGCCGCCGAACTGGGCGCCTGGTGCCGCAGTGCCACCGGGTGCCGGCGTACCGGCCGGGCCGTGTTGTTCGGTGGGATCGTTTGCTCCCGGCCACCCGCTGCTCGCCGCCATCCCGGCGACTGTTGTCTCATCGGCCGCCGACTGCGGGCCGGCTCCGGCTGGTCCGGTCTCGCTCGGTCCGTGGGCGTCGGGGCGTGGCCAGCCGCCGGCCGCAGCCGCTGCGGAGCCCGCTTCCCACGGGAGTCGGGGCTGTCCTCCGCTCCGGTTCTGGCCGGCGGGCCAGCGGTCTCCGGGATCCGCGGCATTGATGTTGCCCGCAGCGCCCGAGTCGCTGGCGGCGGCAGGCATCGGCCATCCGGCGCCGGGCTGAGTCTGCTCGGTGGGGCTGTCGTCAGCGCGATCGCCGGGCCACGGACCGGCCGGAGTGCCCATGCCAGCCGGGGTCCCGGTGTCCGGCGGAGTTCCCGTGACCGGCGGTGCACCCGCGGGACTGCTGGGCGGCCAGCTTCCGGTCGGGCCGGGCGTGACCGGCTCCGTTTGCTGCCCCCACGATGGTTGCAGTATTTCGGGTTGCCGCTGCGGAGCCTCGGGCTGGCCCGGCACCGTCTCCGGCTCGAAGCGGGCCGCCCTCGGCTCCGCAGCGTTAGGAGTGACGCGGTCGTCCTCACTGCCGTGCCTATCGGGCGACGCTTGCGCGGCGAGCCAACTGCCCACGAACCCACCAGCTGCGGCATTTCCCACGGGGCTGGACTCTGCGGCGTTTCCCGGATGGTCGGGTGTTGCGGCGCCTCCCGGGCGGTCGGGTGTTGCGGCGTCGCCCGCGCGGGCGGGTTCTGCGGCGATTCCGGCCTGGGTGGGTTCTGCGCTGTTCCCGGCGTTGGCGGGCTCTGTGGCGCGGTTCTCTTCCGGCCTGTTGTTGTCCGTGCGCGAGTCGTCGCTGGGCGACCTGCTGTCGCTGGTGTGGGCGGCGTCGCCTTCGGGTTCATGAATCGGGGAGATGCCGGCGAGGCTGCCAGCGGCAGGCGGGTCACCAGGGCGGGTGCGCTGGTCGTCCGCATCTTCGGCGGGACTGGCCTGCCATGCCACGGTGTCGCCGCCGGAGTCCATCGGCACCGAGTCCCACCGCTCGGGTGCCGTCGTTTCGTCCGGATAGGCGACGACAGAGGGGGAGTCCGGCAGTGCTCCGGAAGCCTGCGAACCCTCGGCAGCACTCACCTGCCAGGCTTGCGTCGAGTTGCCGGTGCCCGCTGGCAACGCGTCGGCTTCCTTGTCACCGACCGGTCGTGGCTGCTCTCGCTCATCGCCGGCCGGTTGCCGTTCGTCGTGCCCGGCTCCGGGGTGTTGCCATTCAGCTTGGTCGGCCTCGGCCGGTCGCTGCGGGTCCGGTTCGGCGGCGGTCGTTGGCATCGCAGGGGCGCTGGGCCACGGCTCGGAGCTTTCCACGCTGATGGTGGGTTCGGCCGGCGACCCGGGCCAGATGTCCGCCGGCGAAGTCACTGCGGCCGACTCCGCTGGACTGACCGACGGCTCGGTACTCGTGGTGTCCGCCCCCGGCTCGCTCGCCGGCGAGGCTCCTGTTTCGCTCGGCAGATGTGGGACCGGCTCGCCGGGAACCGCTTGGTCGGACTCCTCCACGGCCACCGGGATGGGTGGGGTCGGTGGAGATTCGTCCAGTTCGTTTCGGCTGGTTTCGTCCGGCGCCTGGGTATCGGCGCTGGTGGCGCCATCCCAGGCGGGCACCGCCGGCTCGCGGTCGGCCTCGGGTTCGGCCTGAGGCGATTCGTCGGGCCACAGACCGCTCGGCTGGGTGGGCGGCAGCGCGGTGCCACCGGCGGAGGGGTTCGCCTGCCGAGGGATCGGGTTGATCGGCTCGGTCTGCTGGTGGTCGGCCGGTTCGGCAGGGATGCCGGAGACCGGCTGGGTGCGGTCCAAGTCAACAGTGGCGTCGCCCGAGTCGACGTCGCGCTGAGTGGGAGGCTCGCCGGATGGCCATGCCGGAGTGGGTGTCGGGTTCCGTCCGGAGCGTTGATCGGCTTCGGGGGGCTGGGCCCACCAGGTGCCGCTCGGCCGGGCGGTTTCCTCGGTGGCCCTGGCGGACCAACTGTTCGAAGCCGCGGCGGGGCGCTGGGGACGGCCCGACCACGGACCGCGAGAGGTCGACCTCGGATCCGCCTCGGCGTCCCGCTGGGGTGCGTCGCCCTGCACCGGCGCGACCGGTCGTGCGTCGCCCTGTACCGGGACGGCCGGTCGTGCGTCGGGTTGCGCCGGGGCAGCGGGTCGTGCGTCGGGTTGCGCCGGGGCAGCGGGTCGTGTGTCGGGTTGCGCCGGGGCAGCGGGTCGTGTGTCGGGCTGGGCCGGGGCAGCGGGTCGTGTGTCGGGCTGGGCCGGGGCAGCGGGTCGTGTGTCGGGCTGGGCCGGGGCAGCGGGTCGTGTGTCCTGATCGGCCGGGGTGGCCTGGACCGGCGGGATGAAGAGCTGGCCGGGCGGCGACGAGACCTGGTAAGGCGCGGGGGAGACCTGGTAAGGCGTGGGCGAGGCCGGATAGGGCAGAGGTGCCTGACCAGGCACGTTAGCGGGATGACCGGCGGACCGGCCGCTCGCATCCCAGGGTGCCGGTGGGTGCTGACCGGCAGCAGCCGCCCACGGATCCACCGGCTGGCCCGAAGTGGCCTGATGGAAGGAGGACGGAGCACCGGAGGAGGGAGCGCTCGAGGTCGGTGCGTCCGGCCACGGATCGACGGGAGTGCTCAGCGCCGGATGCCGGGGCGCTCCGGAAGTGGGCTGGTCCGGCGGCCCGGAGACCGGGCGCTGGATGCCGTTGTACCACTGCGGAGGCGGAGGTGGGAGAACGCGATGCGTGGACTGCTGAGGGGGCTGAGTCGCCGCCGAATCGCCCTGTGGCGGGCCAGCCGGAAAGCCATGCGCCGAAGCACCCGGGGAATCGCTGCCCGGCAAGGACGCCGCGGAAACGCCTGGCACGCCTTGCGCCGGCACGCCTGGCACGCCCTGCGCCGGCACGCCTGGCACGCCCTGCGCCGGCACGCCTGGCACGCCCTGCGCCGGCACGCCTGGCACGCCCTGCGCCGGCACGCCTGGCGCACCGTTCGCCAAACCACCCGGCACACCCTGCGGCGATGCCGACGGGCCAGACGCGCCGGACTCCTCACCCTCGGAGACCTCGCCGCGGACCGCGACCTGCGCCGACCCCGCCGGTCCGTCGATGGTCACCACCGCGTCGAGCTGGCCGACCGTCGGGAACCACGAGACCCGCAGCTGATCGCCCTCCAGCCGCGCGTGCAGCCCATCGGCCGAAACGGTCACCGTGGACGCCGCCACCAACGGCGGGCCGCTGACCGCCACGCGTACCGTCAATTGGCGCGTGCCCGGGGCGACGCGGCCGAAAGTGATCTCTCCCTCCGCGACCCGCAGCGAAGTGCGCCGCAACGCCGCGGAAGCGGCGGCCGCGACCCGGTCGTTACCGGTGGACATCCGGGTCAGCGTGGCCCGGGACTGCGCTGCCTGGTGCAGGTCGGGTCCGGCGGCCGCCGCGGCCAGCTCGGCGATCAGGGCCATCTGGTCGCTGCCCGGTTTGCGAACTCTGCCGACCCACGGCTGGCGGCCGGAACCGTAGACCCAGTGGCGCACGGTGGGGTCGCGTTCGCGCAGGTGGTCGAAGATCTCGTCGACGCCGATGTAACCGTCGCGGTCGCGGTCGGCGGCGCCGCCGCGGATGGCGTCGGCGAGCAGGCCGGCGAAGGTGGGTGGTTCGGGGCGGGCCGCCGCGGTGATCACCACGCGGCTGCGGGCCTCGGCGGCGCGGGCGGCCGGGAAGTAGGCGCCGGCGTCGACCGGGCCACCGGTGCGGCCGTCCAGCAGGATCATGATCTGGCCGGCCAGGCTGCGGTGCATCAGCGCGTCGATCCGGGTCACGTCGACGGCGGTGTCGGCCGGGCGCTGCATGACGGTGTCCGGGGTGGCCAGGTAGAGACCGCCGGCCGGGCCGGAGAGCAGGATGCCGCGGAAGTAGACCAGCAGGCAGTCGTCGCCGCTCCGGCCGTCGCAGAGCGCCTGCAACCGCTGATAGGTGTCCCAGGTCTCCGGGTCCTGGAGGAACTCGACGTCGAACCCGCCCAGACCGGGATCGCCCAGCACGGCGGCGAGGGATCGCACGTCCGCCGACGGCACCGCGTATCTGCGCAGGACCGGATCGTCGTGGTGTTCGACAGTCACCACAACCGCCAGTCGTCGCCCGCTCATCGCATCACCCTTGGTCCATGGTGCGACGTTCGGCGCCGAGCCGGAACCCCTGGAAGATTACGAAGTGTTCGTACCTGATGACCTTCTGTTGTTGATCTTTGTCGGGTTACGGGCGTTGTGCGACGATCTAGCAGGTCCGACGCGCTTCCGCGGGCATCGTCCGGGGAATCCGTCCCGGTGTGCCGATTTCACCGGATCGGTGTCGGAGATCCGTCACGGCCCGCTCCGGAGAGGACCGCGATCCGGAAGATCACCTCTAGACTCACGGTCCGAGGTGAGAGATCGAGATGCTTCACGTACGCGTCATCGCCCCGGCCCCGATGTCCGAGGAGGTCCAGCGCCTGCTCGCCGCCGACGAGGCCGTCACGCACCTGGTGGTGCTGCCCGGCGTCGCCGTGGCACCCCGCGGTGACCTGCTGGAGTTCGACGTGGTCCGGGAGGGTGCCAGCTCCCTGCTCGACCGGTTGCGTGACCTGGGCCTGGACCGGGACGGCTCGATAGTGGTGGAGCGGGTCGACGCCGCCCTGAGCGCGGCCGCCGACCGGGCCGCCCGGCGCACCCCCGGGCTCGGCGTCGACGCGGTGGTCTGGCACGAGCTGGAGCAGCAGACCGGCGAGGAGACCGAGCTGTCCGCCTCGTTCCTGGCCTTCATGATCATCGCGACCGTGATCGCCGCCCTGGGCGTGCTGCTCGACCAGCCCATCCTGATCGTCGGATCGATGGTGGTCGGACCCGAGTTCGGGCCGCTGGCGGCGCTCTGCGTCGGCCTGGTGCAGCGGGAGTACCGGTTGGTCCGGCGGTCGTTGCTGGCGCTGGGGGTGGGTTTCCCGGTCGGCATGGTGGTCACCATGATCGCGGTGTGGCTGCTGACCGCGGCCGGCCTGGTGGACCGGTCGATGCTGCTGGCGGACCGGCCGCTGACCGACTTCATCTGGCGGCCGGACGCGCTGTCCTGGGTGGTCGGCTTCCTCGGCGGTATCGCCGGGATGCTGTCGCTGACCTCGGCGAAAGCGGGCACCCTGGTCGGCGTGCTGATCTCGGTGACCACGGTGCCCGCGGCGGCGAACACGGCCGTGGCGCTGGCCTACGTGATCGGCAGCCGGGAGCCCGGCCGCCTGCTGTCCGAGGCGGGTGGCTCGGCCCTGCAGCTGGTCATCAACCTGAGCGCGATAGTGGTCGCCGGCGTGCTCACCCTGCTGGTGCAGCGGCACGCCTGGCGACGCCGCTGACCGCGGTCGGACCAGCTGCCGGGCCGGGTCCCCGGCAAGCCACCGATCGGCGGCCGACCGACCGCCGGTCAGACGGTGATGTCCAGCACGCGGCCGGCCGGCAGCTTGCGGGGCTGGTCGAGCGTCGCGGCCAGGCCCGCCTTGGTCGCCTCGACCCGCGCCACCTCGGCCGAGGCGGACGCGATGGTGGACCTGTCGACGGCGATCGTCTGCGGGCTCGCGTCCACCGCGTTGAGGTCCACGGCGATCTGCCGCCGGGCGCGCTGCAGGCGGCTCCAGGCGACGTGGCTGCTCCAGGTCGAGGTGGTGACAGCGGGGACGGTCATGGGGTGCTCCTCGGGGGGACGGCAACCGGACGGCTACCTTCATCGGCCGGAGCACTCCCGAGCTGCTACTTTTCCGAGTGGCCTGGGTAACAACCGCAGGTTTCGACGACAGCGGCCCGGCATCCGTGGATACCGGGCCGCAACGCGCGGGCTGGTCAGCCGACCAGGGCCTTGGCCTTCTCCGGCCAGGTGTTCAGGCTCGCCGAGCCACGCATCCCGGCGGCGGTGATCGCCCGCTTCAGCTCGGCCGGGTCGCTGGCGGCCAGCTTGGCGTAGGTGGTGATGCCGGCGGCGGCGAGGGCCATGGCGACCTTCGGGCCGATGCCGGCGATCTTGGTGAGGTCGTCCGGCTCGGTGACGGCGGCCGGCTCGATGATCGGCGACGCCTCCTCGGCAGCCTCGGAAACCGGCTCCTCGACGACGGCGACCGGCGCGGCGTCGGCGGCCGGCTCAGCGACCGCGACCGGCTCAGCGACAGTGGCGGGCGCGGCGTCAGCGATCGGCTCAGCGACAGTGGCCGGCGCGGCGTCAGCGATCGGCTCAGCGAAAGCGTCGGCGGCCGGCTCAGCGACAGCGATCGGCTCAGCGACAGTGGCGGCGGCCGGCTCAGCGACAGCGACGGCGATCGGCTCAGCGTCCGCGACAGCGACGGCTGCGGGGACAGCGGCAGGGGCGGAAGCGGGCTCGGAGTCGGCAACCGCGACGGTGATGGGCTCGGCCTCGACCGGCTCAGCGGCAGCGACCGGCTCCGGTGCGGCGACCGGCTCCGGAGCCGCCACCGGCTCCGCGGCGGCAACCGGCTCCGCGGCCTCGACCGGCTCAGCCACCCCGCCCGGCTCGGGCAGAGCGACGGTCTCAGCGGCCGGCCCAGCCTCCGCGGAAGCCTCGGGGAGAGCCACCGTCTCCTCCTCGACGACCGCGACCGGCTCGACCACAACGGTCTCCACCTCGGTCACCGGCGCGATCACCGCGGTCTCGGCGACAGCGTCGTCCTTGCCCTCCTCAACGGCCGCGACCTCAGCGGACTCAGCGACCACGAGAACCGCGGTCTCCTCGGAAGCGGCGGCAGCGGCACCATCGGCGACGGGACCGTCGGCGGCGGGACCGTCAGCGGCGGGACCATCGGCGGCGGAAGCGGCGGAAGCATCGGCAGCGGCAGGAGCGGCGGCGGGAACGGCAGCCGCCGGAGCGGCAACGGAAGCGGACTCGGTGGCCGAAGCCGGCGCGGCCGTCGCGGAAGCCGCCTGAGCAGCCCCGTCACGACGACCCCGAATGAACCAGCCGGCTATCAGGCCGATCACGAGCCCGGCCACAAGGGAGAGAAACGATGACATATCGGGCCTCCGGGGAGGAGATGAGGGTGCATGTGGTAGCGCGCAGCTTCCCACATCACCTTCCGTAGCCACGATCAGGGTGGTCACTCGACCAGATGGTGTGGCCGCTCAGGCCGGACGAGCCGGTCCACCATGCGGCAGCGCCGGGAGAAGAAACGCGGTGGTCACTCCCACGTGCGAGAGTGACCACCGCGTGTGATCAAAAGCAGAACCGCTTTACGGTACGGCCGGGTAGTCGTTCACGTAGACCGGCACACCGATCTTCGTGGTGTCGGCCGCCTCGCCCACGCCGTTGACCACGTGGTCGATCGTGCCGGCGCTCAGGTTGACGGTCATGATGTGGTGCAGCTTCACGCCCGGCGTCTGCGGCGCCTCGAAGCCGTTCTCGGTGTGGATCGACGGGTTGTTCTGGTTGAACACGTACACCCCGGCGCCGTACAGGTGGTGGGTCTTGACCTTGGCCCCGATCTTGTAACCGGCGTAGCCCTCGACCGAGCCGTTCATCCAGTCCGCCTGCGTCGGCGGGTCGTACGGCAGCTCGTTCTGGTACAGGATCGTGGTGCCGCCGTTGCCGTTCCAGACGGTGTTGTACTTCTGGAAGTGCTCGACGAACAGGCCGGTGGCGGTCACGTCGTCACCGTTGATCACCGCGCCGTACGTACCGATGTTGGTGTTCCACCGCTCGGTGTCGCCGCCGGTGAAGCCCTCGACGCCGTGGTCGGCGCGCCACACCCAGGTGTGGTCGATCAGCACGTGGTCACTGTTGACCTCGAGCGCCACGTCGGCCTTGCCGATGTGCGGGCCGCCCACCCGGAAGTAGACGTCCTGCAGCGAGGTGGGGTTCTTCGGGGTAGTGAGAAGGCCGAGGCTGCCCTTGCGGCCGACGCGCAGCAGCGCGGACGACTTCTGCGAGCCGGCGTCGATCGAGATACCCGCGACGGCCACGCCGGGGACGTCCTCGACCTGCAGCGGGGTGGCCCCCTTGACCGCGGTCAGCGTGGCGTGGCCGAGACCGAGCACCACGGTGTTCGGCCGGAGCACGTCGATGGTGCGGTCGATGTTGTAGATACCCGGCGTGAACAGCAGGTTCTTGCCCAGCGCCAGGGCCAGGTTGATCTTCGCGACCGAGTCGCCCGGCTTCGCCACGTAGAAGTCGCTCAGCGGGATGGTGCGGCCGGGGGAGTCCCAGGTGACGCCGGCGGTGTCGCGCTCCACGGCCGGCACCCGGACCTGGTACCTGCCGCCGGCGTCGACGAAGAGGTACGGCTTCTCCCGGCTGACCGGGGTCTGCGCCAGCGTGGTGTACGGCGGGTTCGGGAACGCCGCGTCGTCCGGGGCGCCGGTGACGCCGGCGAAGACCTGGTTCCACACGCCGTTCGACCAGCTGCCCACCTCGCTGTTGCGGGTCAGCCACTGCTGCTGCGACCCGTTCACGATGGTCTCCGCCTTGGCGTCGGCGATGTAGCCGCCGCTGCCGTACTGCGGGCCGGCGGTGCAGTAGTCCATCAGCGACAGGGTGCCCCCGGTGAACTGCACCCGGCGCAGCGAGACGGCCTGCGAGACGGCCCAGAAGTTCGCCGTCGACCGGCAGCCGTCCTGGCCCTTGGCGTTGATGTTGACGGTCAGGTTGGAGACGGTCCGCCAGAAGTTGACCAGCGCGAGGCAGTTGCTCGTGCCGCCGTTCTCCAGGCAGCGGTTGTACACCTCCACCTTGCCGTTGATCACCACGTCGCCCGGGTTGGCGCCCAGCCCGGAGATCTCGGTGTAGTAGCCGACCTTGACCTGCAGCGGCTGGTCGGCGGTGCCGTACGTGCCCGGCTTGAAGAGGAAGGCGTACCGGTCGGTGCCCATCTCGTTGTCGACCTGCTTGGCGTTCGCGGCGTCCAGGGTGGCCTGGATCTCGCTGACCGGCATGCTCGGGTCGAAGACGGTGACGTGGGCGCCCAGGTCCGGCGCGGAGGAGGGGTGCGCGGCGGCCGGCGCGGATTGCGCCGTGATCGCCGTGACGGCCAGGCCGAGCGCGAACGCACCCGCGCCGAGCCGGCGGATTCTCGTCATGCGGAGGAGCCCCTTCCGAAACAACATCGCAATGAACCTGGTCACGGAAGCAATCGGCGTAGCTCCATGTCAAGTGCCGGGAAAAGGCATACGGGCTGCAATCCGGGCAAGCCACCTAGGTTCCGGAACCTGAAGACTTCTCAGAGGTCGGAACCGGTCCCGGGAGCGCTCTCTTATGGGTCTTCACGGGAGTAACGACGCGAAAACCACAATGTTGGAGCGATAGCTGCGGCGGTCCCTGTCGAAGGACCCGCCGCAGGTGATCAGTCGCAGGCTTGGTCCGGGCGTGGTGCCGTAGACCTCGTCGCTCGGGAACGCCTTCTTGGGGTAACTGGCCACCTTGGTGACCGTGAAGCGCGCCACGGAGCGGTCGGTCCGGCGTACCGAAAGGCTGTCGCCCGCCTTGAGCTCCCGCAACCGGAAGAAGACGGCGGCCCCGTCCCGCGCGGTGTCCACATGGCCCACGATGATCGCCGGACCGGGCTCGCCCGGCGTCGGCGAACCGCGATACCAGCCGGCCGGCGCGTCCGAGCGCAGCGGCGGCACGTCGAGAGTGCCGTCGGCGCGCAGCCCGATCGCGCTGACCGGGGTGTGCACGCCGATCGCCGGGATGTCCAGGCGGTCCGGCGGCGAGGGCCGCAGCTGCTTCTGCTTCTGCTTCTGCCCCGGTTTCCTGCTCGTCGCGGAGGTCGGCAGCGGGCGAGGGGCGGGCACGCTCTCCCAGGCCAGCACCGGGGGCGGGAGGGCGTCGTCGGTCCGCAGACCGATCGCGGTGATCGTGGCGCCGAGCATCGCGAGCAGCAGCGAGAAGGCCGCGGCCCGGCGGTCCCGGATCTCCAGACGCGGTGCCGGCATCAGTCGCGCGCCGCGCGGCCGACCGCGAACCGTGCCGTGACCAGCGCCGCCATCAGCAGGAACACCCCGGCGACGAGCAGCGACGCGCGCCGCCCGTCGAGGCCGCTGCCGCCACCCGCGTCCACCCCGCCGCTCGGGGTCCGCTTGGTCGTCGCCGACGCCCTGGGCTTCTTCGACGGCGTGGCGACCGGCACCTCGGCCGGGTCGTCCCCGGTCGGCGTGGCGTTGCCCAGGGTGCCGCCGGTCTCCCTGGGCGAGAGCGTGCCGGGCGGCGCCGAGGCGGTCACCGGCGGCAGCGTCTCGGTGCTGGCCGACGCGGCCGGACCCGCCGAGTTCGACGTGGTGGCGTTGTCGCAGTTGGCCAGCGTCAGCGCCACCAGGATCAGCAGCAGGGCCGCGATGCCCAGGGCGACCAGCCAGTTCCGGCGTGCCGGGGAGTCGGCCATGATCGTGACCTCCGGGGGTCCGGCGGCCGGGCCGAGCGTGCGGATGAATCAGCGGTCGTCCCGGCCGCTTGCTTCGATGACAAGTCAACTACCCAGCCGGCATGGTTTTCCATGCCTGAACGGGTGGCATCGCGTGTTGTCCGGTCCCCGACACCCGTTGGTGCACCGCCTCCGGCTCAGCGGCACCGCTTCAGCGCACCGGTACCGGGCCCGCCCAGCGCAGCAGCGCGACGGCCACGAGCCCGGCCACCAGGACGGCCATCAGAGCGCCCAGCAGCAACGGGTGGGTGAGCAGCCCGGTCGCGTGCTGGGCGGCGGGCCGTGTGGCCGGATCACCGTCCGGCACCGGCGGCATCACCGGTCCGGCCGGCGCGAACAGGGCCGGTCCGTCGACCGGCGGCATGACGTAGGCGATCTGCTCGGCCGGCGGGGCCGGCAGTGCTCCGCCGGTCGGCGTGCCACCCGGCCGGGCCGCCGGGAAGGCCGCGCCGACCGCCCCGCTCGACTGGGTCGCGAAGATCTCCGCGCCCTCCGGATCGGCCGGCACCACCGTGTGCGCGCCCGGGACCAGCGGCCCGCTCGGCGCCGTGCCCGGGTAGTAGCCGCCCAGCCCGGCGGTCGGCGGCAGCACGGCCGGGCCCGGCTGCAGGTGTTCGGTCCACTGCTGCCCGTCCCACCAGCGGGTGGCGGGCAGGCCGCTCGGGTCGGCGTACCATCCGGCGGGCTGCGCGGGGATCGTCATCGGTGCGGCTCCTCGTTTCCGTTCCGGGGAACCCGCACCATCGGATGGTGTTGGGCCGCCTTGAGGTTCCGGCGGCCCGGCGCTACGCGCGATAGATCACACCGATTTCTGGTACGCCCGGAACGTGCGCGTGGAGAGCACCAGCATGATCACCGCGAGCCCGAGCAGCCAGGCGCCCCGGCTCAGCACGACGTCCCAGTCCGGCGCGTCCCGCATGGCCGCCCGGGCCGCGTCCAGCGACCAGTTCACCGGGTTGAACTTCGCGATCGTCCGCATCCACGAGGGCATCAGCGTGCCGGCCATGAACGCTGACGACAGGAACGTCAGCGGAGCAGCAGCAGGGTGTTGATCCCGATGATCGTCTCCCGTTGCCGGACCAGCATCCCGACGGTGTTCGACAGCGCGCTGAAGATCGTGCCGAGCAGCAGCGCCGAGACCACCAGCACGAGCAGCCCGGCCACCCCGCCCGGGTAGGACGCGCCGGCGAGCAGGCCGAGCAGGATGATCGCCACCACCTGCACGGCTGTCGACAGCGCCTGCTCCACGGTCAGCGCGTTCATGATCGCGCCACGCGACACCGGGGTGGTGAGCAGCCGGTTCATCGTGCCGCGCTAGATCTCCTCGAGGACGCCCATGCCGGACCACATGTTCGAGGAGACCGCCGTCATGGCGACCACCCCGGGCACGATGTAGTCGAGGTAGGAGCCGGCGCCGAAGCCGGGCAGCTCGACGATCCGGCGGAACAGGTTGCCGAACAGGAACAGCCAGATCGCCGGCTGCACGAGCAGGATGACCACGAAGGCCGGCTGCTTGATCAGCACCTTCAGCCGCCGGTTCGTCATCCAGTAGGTGTGCGTCACCAGCGTGGTCATGCGGTGCCTCCCTGGGCAGGCCCTCCCGGCCCTCGCCGGCGCGGCCGCCGCGCCGTCGTCGGCGCGGGCGCTCAGGGTGCGCCCGTCCAGGGCGACGTCACGCAGGCCGGCGACCCGCGAGATGGCCTGCCGCGCCTGCGGCTCGTCCGGTGGCTGCCGCAGTTCCAGGTGTACGGCGTCGACCGGTGACATCAGTGGTTCGTTAATCGTTCAGGAGCTTGCACCAGATTTTCGAGGCCAACGACGGGCTGGGAAAGACGCTGCGCGTCAGCGGCTGGATCCCGCCGCACACGCCGGTGCGGAGGCCGCGGGCGACCGGACGGCCTCGCCGACGCGACCGCGGCGGTCCCGATGCTGGTCAGTGTCGGGCGGCTCGAGCCTCGACCGCGTCCAGAGGCAGACCGAGCGTGGTCTCGGACCGGTCGTCCTCGTCGGCCGCGTCGAGCAGCGACCCGTTGTTGGTGACCGCCGGCTCGAACCTGGCGATCGCCGGATCCGGCGCGGCGTAGTCCTCGGTGAACCCGGGGCGCCGGTCCACATCACGCCGCGCCGCATTCCCGTACCTGCCTCGTGGTCACGCGCCATGATCGTAGACCGGTGTGACACCGATGGTCCGTGGCGCGTGACCCGAGGTGGGGCGGTCAGGCCTTGGTGATCTTCACGTTGTCCACGGCGGCTTCGACGAGCGAGGCCGTTCCCGCGTCGGCGGCTTCCACCCGCACGCGGATGGCCTGGCCGGCGTACGCCGAAAGGTTTGCCGAAGCGGTCGTCCAGGCCGCGGCCTTGTTGGTGGCGGCGGCGCTCAGCGTGAGCAGGGTGGTGGTGCCCGTGCCGGTGACCACCGAGACGCGCAGGTAGTCGGCGCTCGTCGCGTTGTTGAGGTAGGCGAGGTACCAGGACAGGTTCAGGGTCAGCGTGCCGGTGGGCAGGGTGATCTGCGGGGAGGTCAGGCTGGTGACGCCGCCGTCCACGTCGTTGGCGCCCGCGCTGGCACCCGCCGCCGCGCCGGTGACCAGGGCGTAGGTGCCGCCGGCCGCGGTGCCGAGCTGGGTGGTGACGCCGGAGCTGCTGGTCGACTCCGGATCGCCGCGCTCGAATCTGCCCAGGGTGGCGGTGTCGGCGGTGCCGGCGGTCCAGCCGGTCGCGGTCTCGAAGTCGTCGGACCACACGGTGGTGCCCGGCGGGGTGCTGCCGCCGTTGGCGAGTGTCCAGACCGCGTAGGCGATCGCGTCGGAGTTGCGGTCCAGCGCGGTGTCGTTGATGTTCGCCGAGGTGTCGCAGGAGGAGTGGTAGCAGGGGTCGAACGTGGTGGCGGTGCCACCCCAGAGCGCCACCTGCGCGGACGTCTTGCGGCCCTCGGCGCCGGTGAAGATGCCGCCCGCCGGGATGCCGGCCGCGATGAACGGGCCGTAGTCGCTGCGCCCGTCGAAGTCGGTGCCGCGGGTCGGCACGCCGATCGAGGTGAAGTAGTCGGCCAGGGTCTGCTCGATCTGCGCGGAGCCGGCCGGGCCCGGGCCGGAGCCGGTGTTGTCCGAGTTGTCGCCGTCGTAGAGGAAGTAGCCGGGGTTCGGCGAGGCGACCATGTCGAAGTTCAGGTAGCCGGTGATCGCGGCTTTCTGCGCGCTGGAGAGCGAGTTGACGTACGCGGTGGAGCCGCGCAGGCCCAGCTCCTCCGCGCCCCACCAGCCGAATCGCAGGTGCCGGGTGGGCTGGAAACCGGAGCGGGCCACCTGCAACGCGACCTCGAGGTTGGCCGCCGAGCCGGAACCGTTGTCGTTGATCCCCGGGCCGGCCGTGACGCTGTCCAGGTGCGCGCCGACCATCAGGGTGTCGTTGGTGTTGCCGCCCGGCCAGTCGGCGATGAGGTTGTACCCGGTCGCGCCGTTGTAGGTGAAGCTCTGCTGGGTGGTGGTGAACCCGGCCTGGTCGAGCAGGTTCTTCACGTAGGTGACCGAGGCGAGGTAGCCGGGGCGGCCGTGCGCCCGGTTGCCGCCGTTGGCGGTCGCGATGCTCTGCAGTTGGGCGAGGTGGGCCTTGACGTTGGCCACCGGGATGTCCGGTGTGGCGGCCGCGGCCTGGGCCGGGGCGGCGGCGAGGCCGGCGGTCAGCACGGCGGCGCCGATCAGGGGAAGTGCTCGCACGGGGGTGTCCCTTCCGGTCAAGTATCGACGAGCATGACAGTCACCCTCGGTCGGTGCCTCATATCAATAAGTACCTATCTTGGCTTCGGCCATCGCTTGATCCGGCCGGAAATTAGCCGGAACGGATGTGTCACATCTCCATGCCTCAATGACTAGTCTGCGAAAGATCGCCCGCGCCCACCACGTGCGGCGGGCGTCTCGACAACGGAAGGCAAGGGATGCGGAAAATCCTGGCGGCCACCGTCGCCGCCTCGGTCGGCCTGCTCATCGGCGCCGGAACGATCCCGGCCGCCGCGGCGGCCAAGGGTAGCCACGACGGCGGCTATACCCCACCACCCATCGACTGGGGCACCTGCGCCTCCGCCGGCCTGCAGGCCCGCGGCGCGCAGTGCGGTTTCCTGGTCGTGCCGCTGGACTACGCCAAGCCGGGCGGGACCAAGATCAAGGTCGCGGTCTCCCGGATCAAGCACAAGTCCAGCGACGCCCAGTACCAGGGCGTCATGATCACCAACCCGGGCGGCCCGGGCGGGTCCGGCCTGACCCTGTCGGTGCTCGGCGAGTACGTGCCCAACGGCGCCGGTGACTACTTCGACTGGATCGGCTTCGACCCGCGCGGCGTCGGCTCCAGCGTGCCGGCGCTCAGCTGCGATCCGAACTACTTCGGCTACAACCGGCCGTACTACGTGCCGGTCAACCGCCAGTTGGAGAAGACCTGGCTGGCCAAGGCCAAGGGGTACGCCAAGGCGTGCGACCGGGCCGGCGGCGCGCTGCTCGACCACGTGAAGACCACCGACACCGTGGCCGACGTGGACAGCCTGCGCAAGGCGCTCGGACAGAAGCAGATCAACTACTACGGCTTCTCGTACGGCACCTACCTCGGCCAGGTCTACGCCACGCTGCACCCGGACAAGGTGCGCAAGGCGGTCTTCGACGGCGTGGTCAACCCGGACCGTGTCTGGTACGACGCCAACCTGGACCAGGACATCCAGTTCGACAAGAACATGGACGTCTACTTCGCCTGGGTCGCCAAGTACGACTCGGTCTACCACCTGGGCACCACCACCAAGTCGGTGAAGGCCAAGTACTACGCGACGCTGCAGCAGCTGCGCCGGACCCCGGCGGCCGGCAAGATCGGCCCGGACGAGTGGAACGACATCTTCGTCTCGGCCGGCTACTACGTGTTCGGCTGGGAGGAGATCGCCAAGGCGTTCGCCGCCTGGGTGAACGACAAGAACGCCGACCCCCTGCTGGCGCTCTACGCGGAGCCGGGCGCGGCCGGTTCGGACAACAACTACGCCATGTACCTGGCCACCCAGTGCTCGGACGTGAAGTGGCCGCAGAACTGGTCCAAGTGGAAGCGGGACAACTGGAAGATCTACGCCAAGTACCCGTTCATCACCTGGAACAACGCCTGGTACAACGCGCCCTGCCTGAACTGGGGCGCCAAGCCGGGCAAGCCGGTGCACATCAACGGCAAGAAGGCGCCGTCGATCCTGCTGATCAGCGAGACCAAGGACGCCGCCACGCCGTTCGACGGCGCTCTGCGGGTGCGTCAGCTGTTCCCGAAGTCGGTCCTGATCGAGGGCGTCGGCGGCACCACGCACGCCGGTTCGCTCAACGGCGTCGCCTGCACCGACAACATCATCGCCGATTACCTGGCCAGCGGCTCGCTGCCGGCCCGAGTGCACGGCAACCGCTCGGACGTCAAGTGTGACCCGGTCCCGCAGCCGGACCCGACCGCACCGGCGGCCAAGGCCGTCGCCTCGGCCAGCGACGGCAGCTCGCGCGCCGCAGTGCGCCCGTCGGGTGCCCTCACCCTGCGCTAAGAGCAAGTAGGAGAAGTCCCCAAAGCGGCCCGGCCCACCAGGCGCCGGGCCGCTTTCGGCTGCCCCCACCCATCCCGTGGAAAATGCAGCACCAGGGGTAAGCGCCCACCCGACCCTGAGAGAATGCGGCAAGATAGGTAAACCCGAAAGACGCGAAACTGCCCCACACAAGAAGCTATGCGCTTCCATCAGGGCGCACAAAAATTCCGCTGCTCCCGCTTTTGCTACCCCAGCCACAGCCCGGTGACCCAGACGAGCCCGATCTTTCCAACGAACCCTGAGTGTCACCGTTACCAACAGCGCACAGAAACCACCCTCATTCAATAACAGCCCACCGCGTGCAGGCAGGATCCGCAGCCGTGCCGGGGTGATAGCGGAGTGGGCTCTCGGGTTGCGCGCCGCCTGCTGTGCAGCCGGTGCCGGTGAGGCTTGCGACGCCGGGACGGCGGCCGCCCGCAGCGCTGCCGTTGGCGCTGTCTGCGATGCCGGTGAGGCTTGCGACACCGGAACGACGGCGGCCCGCGAGGTGGCCGTTGGCGCTGTCTGCGGTGCGGATAGGGCTTGTGGTGCTGGGATGGCGGCCGCCCGCGGCGCGGCCGTTGGCGCTGCCCGCGGTACCGGTGGCGCGAGAGGCCTGGGCGCGGGCGCTGCCACCGGTGCCGCACCCCGTGACTCCGCCCGGGCCAGACGCAAGCGCATCAGCTTCCGCCCGTGGCGCTGCCGCAGACCCCAATCCCGGTGCACTTCATGCCGGCGCCGAAACTCGTCACGCTCGGCTGAATAATTACGTGATGCGGTCCGATCCCGCAGGCGGGCGACTTCCGCTCTCCCGAACAACGACATCTGACCCATACGTCAATTGTCTCGCCCCCACAACGCCAACTGTAAGAAGTCGATCGTGCCATCCTCCCGACTCCATTATTGTCAACACCAGCGTCGACGGAATGTCCGAGGAATGGACGCCGCGCCGACGAAGACACGAAATCGGCGGTTCACTGCGAACGGGACGCTGCCGCACCGGCGAGGAAACGGCGCGCTCCCCGCCGTACGAAAAGAAGAACAGTGTGGGAAAGCGGCCTCCCACCCGCCGCATGGTTTCCCAGCGCTGTTACCGCGCCGCCTTCTTGGCCAGCTGGATCTGCTCGTAGACCCGGGTCCGCAGCTCGATGAACCGCGGATCCGCCCGGGTGTGCAGTTGGTCCCGCTCGGCCGGCAGGTCGACCACCAGCTCGTCCTGCACCACTGTCGGCGACGAGGACAGCATCACCACCCGCCGGCCCAGATAGACCGCCTCGTCGATGTCGTGCGTCACGAACAGCACCGTCACCTCGAGCCGCTGCCACAGCGCCCGGACCAGGTCCTCCAGATCGGCCCGGGTCTGCGCGTCGACCGCCGCGAACGGCTCGTCCATCAGCAGCGTCTCCGGCTCGTAGGCGACCGCCCGGGCGATCGCCACCCGCTGCTGCATGCCACCGGAGAGCTGCCACGGGTACGCCCCGGCGGTGCCGCCCAGCCCCACCGCGTCGAGCGCCCCCTCGACCAGCTCCCGCCGGCGGGCCCGGTCCACGCCCTTCTGCTTGAGCGGCAGCTCCACGTTGTCCCGCACGCTCATCCAGGGGAACAGGCTGCGGCCGTACTCCTGGAAGACCACCGCCATGCCCGGCGGTGGCCCGGTGACCGGTTTGCCGCCCACCCGGACGTCGCCGGAGGTCGGCGCCAGCAGGCCGGAGACGCACCGCAGCAGCGTGGTCTTGCCGCAGCCGGACGGCCCGACCAGGCAGACCAGGTCGCCGCCCTCGACGGTGAACGTCAGGTCGCGAAGCGCTTCGACCTCGCGGCCGCCGCCACGGTAGACCTTCCGCAGGCCCTTCACTTCGAGCATCGTGGCCCTCCTAACCGGCCCGGCGCCGCGCCGCGCGCAGCCCCTCGTACCACCGCAGCGCCCGCCGTTCGGCGAGCCGGAACAGCAGCGACAGCGCGAAGCCGAGCAGGCCGAGCAGGATGATCCCGCTCCACATCTCCGGGATCGCGAAGCTGCGCTGGAACTGCACGATGGTGAAGCCGAGGCCGTTGCTGGCCGCGAACATCTCGCTGATCACCATCAGGATGATCGCGATGGAGAGCGCCTGGCGCAGTCCGGTCGCGATCTGTGGGGAGGCCGACGGCAGGATCACCCGGGTGATCCGGGCCGGCCCGGTCACGCCGTAGGCGCGGGCGGTGTCCAGCACCACGCCGTCCACCGCGCGGACGCCCTCCACCGTGTTGAGCAGGATCGGCCAGACACAGCCGAACACGATGACGATCACCTTCATGCCGTCGCCGATGCCGGCGAACAGCATGATCACCGGCACCAGCACCGGCGGCGGGATGGCGCGGAAGAATTCCAGGATCGGCTCCAGCACCGCGCGCAGCCGCCGGTTGAGGCCGATCGCCACGCCCAGGCCGATCCCGATCAGGGCGGCCAGCAGGTACCCGGCGAACAACCGCAGCAGGCTGGGCGCCACGTCGGCACGCAGCCGCTCCGGCTGCCAGGTGTCCTTGAAGGCCGTGAAGATGGTGCGCAGCGGCGGTGCGTAGAAGCTCTCGCTGTCGTCACTGAGCCAGAACCACCCGGCGAAGAGCACGATCGGCAAAACCACCGCAAACAAGATCTTTTTGAGTACGCCCATCAGATCGCCACCTCGCCCCGGACGGACTGGTGCCAGGCGAGCAGCCGGCGCTCCCCGGTACGGGTCAGCAGGTTGATCAGCACGCCGAGCGCGCCGGTCACCACGATCAGCGCGTACATGGTCGGCACCGCGTCGGAGTTCTGCGCCGTCGCGATCTCCTTGCCCAGCCCGGGCGCGCCGATCACCAACTCGGCGGTGATCGCCAGGACCAGGGCCACCGAGGCGGCCAGCCGGACACCGGTGAAGACGTAGGGGAGCGCGGTCGGCCAGAGCACGTACCGCACCCGGCCCCAGGTGGAGAAGCGGTAGCTGCGGGCGGTCTCCTCGGCGACCGGGTCGACGTCCGCCACGCCGTACAGCACCTGGACCAGCACCTGCCAGAACGCGGCGTAGCAGACCAGCAGCAGGGTGGAGCCCAGCCGGGTGCCGTAGAGGAGCACGGCGAGCGGGATCAGCGCCACCGAGGGGATCGGCCGCAGGAACTCCACCGTGGACGCGGTCAGCGCCCGCAGCACCGGCACCGAACCGATCACCAGGCCGGCGAGGACCCCGGCGGCCACCGCGATGAGCAGGCCGATCGCCCAGGCGTACAGGGTGTCGCCGAGCGCCCGCCAGAACGCGGCGGTGCCCGCCTCGTCGGCGAGCGCCGCCACGATCCGGCTGGCCGGCGGCAGGTACCGGTCCTTGACCAGGCCGAGCCGTGGCAACAGCTCCAGAATGACGAGCAACCCGGCCAGCCCGGCGAAGCCGAGCAGGACCGGGTTGCCACGGCGTGCTGAGGTCACGGCAGCAGCTTGTTCAGATCCGGAGCGCTGGCGAAGATCCCGTCCTTGGTGCCGAGCTCGGCGAGCGTCTGCGCGGACGTCTTGTTGATCTCGACGGGCCACTTCGGCAGGACCACCGCGGCGCGGGTCTTCTCGTCGATCTTGGTGTAGGTGCTCAGGACCTGGCGCACCTCGTCCGGGTGGCCGTCCGCGTAGGTCAGCGACTCGTTGACCGCCTCGGTGAAGCGCTTGGCCAGGTCGGCGTTCTCGCTGAGCAGCTTCTGCGAGGTGAAGTAGGCCGCGATGGTCAGGTTCGGCGCGGCGTCCACGAAGGTCGAGGCCACCTCGCGACCGCCGGCCGCCTTGATCGTGGAGAGCTGCGGCTCGACCACCCAGGCCGCGTCGATGTCGCCCTTCTCCAGGGCCGCCTGCATGTTCGGGAACGGCATCTCGACGAACTGGATGTTGCTCGGGTCGCCGCCGGCCTTGCGCACCGACTCGCGGGTCACGGTGTCACCGATGTTCTTCAGCGTGTTCACCGAGACCTTCTTGCCGGCCAGGTCCTTGGCGGTCTTGATCGGGCTGCCGGCCTTGACCACCACCGCGCCGAAGTCCTTGCCCTGCGCGTTCGTCGACGCGACACCGGCCGCGACCGCCTTGATCGGTACGTTCTTGGTCTGCGCGATCATCAGCGAGGTCAGGTTGGAGAAGCCGAACTGGAACTCGCCGCTGACCACACCGGGCACGATGGCCGCGCCGCCCTGGCCGGCCTCCATGGTGAGCTCGATGTTGCGGTTCTTGAAGAAGCCCTTCGACTGGCCCAGGTAGAGGGGGGCGACGTCGATGATCGGGATGACGCCGACCTTCACCTTGTCCACACCGCCGGACGAGCCGCCGGAGCCGCTCGAGTCCTTGTCGGACCCGCAGGCCGCCACCGTGCTGGCCACCACGGCCAGGGCCAGGCCTGCGATCAAACGCCGCCGCATATCTATTCCTCCGTAGAATCTGTGCGCAGAACGAACGGAAGTTCTCCAAGAGAACGCTAGGATGTGGCTCGTGTCACGTCAACGATTTGTGTCGATCATCCGATGACGCGGGAACCGTACTACGTTCAATCTTTGGAGCGTGGGCTGGCGGTGATCCGTGCATTTGACGCGGAACACCGCGAACTGACGCTCAGTGACGTCGCCCGCCAGTGTGGACTGACCCGGGCCGCGGCCCGCCGGTTCCTGCTGACCCTCGCCGACCTCGGCTACGTCCGCACCGACGGCCGGCTGTTCTCGCTGACCCCGCGCGTGCTGGAGCTGGGTTACGCGTTCCTCGGCGGACTGACCCTGCCCGAGGTCGCCGAGCCGCACATGGAGCGCCTGGTCGGTGAGGTGCGTGAGTCGTCGTCGCTGTCCGTGCTGGACGGTGACGACATCGTCTACGTCAGCCGGGTGCCGACCTCCCGGATCATGCGCGTGGCGATCAACGTCGGGACCCGCTTCCCGGCGTACGCCACCTCGATGGGCCGGGTGCTGCTGGCCGCGCTGCCCGGGGCGGAGCTGGACGGGTACCTGGCGCGGGTCGAGCTGGAGCCGCTCACCGACCGTACGATCAGCTCTCCCGAGGCGCTCCGGGCCGAGCTGGACCGGGTCCGGGAGAGCGGCCATGCCGTCGTCGACCAGGAACTCGAGGAGGGGCTGCGGGCGATCGCCGCGCCGATCCGGGACCGCGCCGGCAACGCCGCCGGTGCGCTCAACATCTCCGTGCACGCGGCCCGGGCCACCGTCGAGACGATCCGGGAGCGGCTGCTTCCGCCGCTGTTGGCGGCCACCGCGGCGATCGAGGCGGACCTCAGGATCGCGACGCCGCACCGGTAGATATTCACAGGTGTGGTTTTCGCCACCCTCGTCCGCACGGTGGGCTCCCGGCGACGTTTGACGCCGGGATTGTTGCGTTGTGGATCGAATGTGTTCGATGATGGGCGCCGGAGGGGAGGCGCCCGTCATGTCCCTGTTCGCCGTGCTCGACCACAAACACACTGTGGCGCCCGAGGGCTGGAACCGGTGGCTGATCCCGCCGGCCGCGCTCGCGGTGCACCTGTGCATCGGCCAGGTCTACGCCACCAGCGTCTACAAGAACTCGTTCATCGCGCACTTCGGCACCGGCCAGACCGCCATCGGCGTCATCTTCAGCATCGCGATCGTGATGCTCGGCCTCTCCGCCGCGCTCGGCGGCACCTGGGTCGAGGCGAACGGACCGCGCAAGGCGATGTTCGTCTCCGCCTGCTTCTGGTCCACCGGCTTCCTGGTCAGTGCGCTCGGCATCGGCACCCGCCAGCTCTGGCTGGTCTATCTCGGGTACGGCGTGCTCGGCGGCATCGGGCTGGGCATCGGCTACATCTCGCCGGTCTCCACCCTGATCAAATGGTTCCCGGACCGGCCCGGCCTGGCCACCGGCCTGGCCATCATGGGCTTCGGTGGCGGCGCGCTGATCGCCAGCCCCGCCTCCCGGCAGTTGCTCGCCCGCTACGACCCGGACTACGACCCCGGCGTGTCCGGCTCGGTCGCCGACGGCCGCGCGCTGGTCCTGCTCTTCCTGACCCTGGGCATCGGCTACTTCCTGATCATGATGTTCGGGGTGGCGAACATCCGGGTGCCCGCCCCCGGCTGGCGCCCGGCCGGCTGGGATCCGGCCACCGTCGCGGCCAAGCCGCTGGTCACCACCGCGCACGTGTCCGCCGCCAACGCGCTCAAGACCCGTTCGTTCTGGTTGCTCTGGATCGTGCTGTTCTGCAATGTGACAGCCGGCATCGGCATTCTGGAACAGGCCAGTCCGATGATTCAGGACTTCTTCCGTACGGGTGGGGTCTCCGCGGTCAGTGTGGCGGCGGCCGGCGGTTTCGTCGGTGTCCTGTCCCTGTTCAACATGGCGGGCCGGTTCGCCTGGTCGTTGGTCGGCGTCCTGGCCGTCGGGTTCGTGGCCAACCTCCTGATCCGCCCGGTCCCGTCCCGCCATCACGAATCGGCCGCCCCGGCGACCGCCGTCGCGGCCGCGCCCACCACCGTCGACAAGGAGGCCGCCGCATGACCGGCTCCGGTTCCGCCCTCCGCCTGGTGCTCTCCTGGGCGCTGGTGGCCGTTCTGCTCGGTTACGGCATAGTCCAGACCGTCCTGACCGCCGCCAAGCTATTCGCATGAAAATCGCAAAGTAACGAGCTGCCGACACACCGCGACCATTCGGTGACGAATTCCCTGCGGAATAGCGGCTGATTTGTACGAAACATCCGGCGACGGCTGGTGGATCGGCGCGACAACGCTCGGCGCGTCCGCCGATCATTGACACCGGACCATAGGTTGTGCCGCGTGAACATCAGGTTTCTATTGCACAACGCGTATGGGATCGGCGGCACCATCCGCACGGTCTTCAATCAGGCGAACGCGCTGTGCGCCACCCACGACGTCGAGATCGCCAGCGTGTACCGGCGCACCGAGCAGCCGGGGTTCCCGCTGGACCCGCGGGTGCGGCTGGTCTCGCTGACCGACCTGCGCGAGGACGGCTCGCGGTGGACCGACAAGCCGGGCACCAACTCCCGGTGGTGGCGCAAGACCCGCGCGGCGCGCAATCCGCTGCCGCACGGCCGGGACTTCCGGTACAACCGGTGGGACCCGCTGGTGGACCTCAAGCTGATCCGGTACATGCGCGCCCAGCGGGACGGCGTACTGATCACCACCCGTCCCGCGCTGAACCTGCTGTCCGCCTGGTTCGCGCCGCGCCGGCTGATCCGGATCGGCCAGGACCACATGAACTTCCGCAGCTACCGGCCCCGGCTGCAGTCCGCGATCCGGCACGCCTACCCCCGGCTGGACGCGGTGTCCGTGCTGACCCGCGCCGACCACGCCGCCTACCGCGAGGCGCTGGGTGACGCGGTGCGCCTGGAGCGCATCCCGAACGGCATCCCGCCCCGACCGGCGGCGCCCGTGCGGGGACGTACCCCGATCCTGGTCGCGGCCGGCCGGCTCACCCGGCAGAAGGGCTTCGACCTGCTCGTCCAGGCGTTCGAGCAGGTCCACGAGCGGCACCCGGACTGGCAGCTGCACATCTTCGGCGAGGGTCGGCAGCGCCGGCAGCTGACCGACCTGATCGCGGAGCGCGGTCTCGGCGACGCCGTCCGGCTCCGTGGCCTCAGCCGCACCCTGGACGCCGAACTCGCCAAGGCGTCCATCTTCGTGCTCAGCTCCCGCAAGGAGGGCCTGCCGATGGTCCTGCTGGAGGCGATGAGCACCGGCCTGCCGGTGGTCGCCTTCGACTGCCCGACCGGCCCGGCGGACGTTGTCGACGACGGCGCCAACGGCCTGCTGATCCCGGCCGAGGACGTCCCCGGCCTGGCCGCCGGCATGATCCGCCTGATCGAGAGTCCGGCCGAACGGGAGACCCTGGGCGCGGCCGCCCGGGCCACCGCCGCGCAGTACGAGTCGCCGGTCATCCTCGCCCGGTGGGAGGAGCTCTTCGCCGACCTGGCACGGCACCGGACCCACCCGGCCGCCGGCCCGGTCCTGGACGGCACCCCGGCCGCCTGACCGGATGCCCCGGCGTCGCCGGGTACCGCATCGCGATACCCGGCGACGCCGCCGCGATTTTGCGACGAATCTCATCGCCTTTGCTTGCAACATCACGAAACCGCTGGTCAGCATGCCGGTATTCGCAGTGATCACGTGGTGACGCAAAATTACAGTCAACATTTACCTGACTGAATTCCGTCTAGGCGGATGTGCAGGAAGAATCGACCGATCCCGAACCGGCCGCCAAGCGTCCCGCTCGCTGGCGCCGGGCCGTCACCACCGTCGCCGCAGTGCTGATGTTCTGGAGTGCCGCCGGTGCCGGCGCCGCCGAGGCGTACATCGAATCCGTGCCGGTGCCCGGCGCCGCGCCGCAGCCGCAGGCGTCGGTCCTGTACTACCGGGACGGGAAGACCATCCTGGCCCGGGTCGGCGCGACGGACCACAACGACGTGCCGCTGTCGGCGATCTCGCCGGCCCTGCGTCAGGCGGTGCTGCTCGCCGAGGACCGCGACTTCTACGACCACGCCGGGGTGTCGCTGCGCGGGGTGGCCCGCGCGATGGTGGCCGACGTGAGCGGCAAGCGCCAGGGCGCCTCGACGATCACCCAGCAGTACGCCCGGAACGCCTTCCTGAGCCAGCGCGTCACCGTGGACCGCAAGATGCAGGAGCTGGCGCTCGCGGTGAACCTGGAGCGGCAGTACGGCAAGGACGAGATCCTCGCCCGCTACCTCAACACGATCTATTACGGTCGCGGCGCGTACGGGATCGCCGCCGCCGCGAACGCCTACTTCGGGGTGACCCCGGACCGGCTCGACTTCGCCCAGAGCGCGGTGCTGGCCGCGGTCATCAAGGACCCCTGGACGTACGACCCGGACCACGACGCGACGGCCGCCCGGCGACGCTGGAACTGGATCTTCGCGACGGCCCGGGACGCCGGCCTGATCGACCCGGCGACGGTGACGTACCCGGACATCCGGCCGGCCGGATCGGCGATCGGCGGCCCGCTCGGCCTGGTCGTCGACCAGGTGGAGCGGGAGCTGGCCGGGCACGGCATCTCCTCCCGGCAGCTGCACACCCAGGGCCTGCGGGTGGTCACCACCCTCGAGCAGGCGGCCGAGCGGGCCGCTGTGGACTCGGTGCGGGCACACCTGCACGGGCAGCCGGCCGGGCTGCGGGCCGCCCTGGTCGCGCTCGACCCGGCGACCGGCGGGGTGCGTGCCTACTACGGCGGCGAGCACGGCAGTGGGTATTTCGACAACGCGTCGGCCCCGCACCCGGCCGCCTCGACGTTCAAGGCGATCGTGCTGGCGGCCGCGCTGGGCCGGGGCATCGCCTACCAGTCGCGCTGGGACGGCAGCTCGCCACGGCTGTTCCCGGACCGCGGCGTGCCGCTGCGCAACCACGACAACCTGCAGTGCGCCGAGTGCACGCTGCAGCACGCCATGGTCGACTCGCTGAACACCCCGTTCTACGCGGTGACCGCGCAGATCGGGCCGAACCGGGTGCGGGACATGGCCGTACGCCTGGGCATCCCGGAGAAATACGACGGCCGGAAATCGATGGTCGACGTGAAGGGCGACCCGGCGCCGGGGAAGACCCGCGGGGACATCGCGCTGGGCCGCTACCCGGTCGTCCCCGGTGACCTGGCGACCGTCTACGCCACCCTGGCCGGCAACGGGGTCCGTCACCAGCGCCACTTCGTGGAGTCGGTGACCGGCGCCGACGGCTCCGGATACACCACACCGGACACCCCGGCCACCGTGCTCGACCCGAAGATCGCCGCGGACGTCACCACCGTACTGACCTCGGTGGTGAAGGAGCACGGCATCACCCCGGGCCGCCCGGCGGCCGGCAAGACCGGCACCCAGCAGTACCGGGACACCCTGGACAACCAGGACGCCTGGATGGCCGGGTACACGCCCGAGCTGGCCAGTGTGGTCTGGATCGGCAAGGCGAAACCCGGGCCGCTGCGCGACGCGAGGAACAAGCGCATCGAGGGCGACACCATGCCGTCCTACCTGTGGCGCGACTTCACCCGGTCGGCGCTGCGGGGCACCCCGGTCAGCGCGCTGCCGCGGCCCGCGCACGTCGGGCGGACCGACGCCGGCGACTTCGGCAAGACCGGCCACGACGAGAAGAATCCGGACTCGGTCACCACGCTGCACGCCGCCGCGGCCGGTTACCAGCCGGTGGTGCGCACCGAACACGCCGGCAAGCGGCTCGCGCTCACCTTCGACGACGGCCCGGCCGAGGACACCCCGGCGGTCCTGGATCTGCTCGCGCAGTACCACGTCAAGGCCACGTTCTGCGTGGTCGGCGAGAACGCGACGTGGTACCCGCAGCTGGTGCGCCGGATCGTCGCCGACGGGCACCGGCTCTGCAACCACTCGATGCACCACGACGACCTGGGCATTCTCTCCGAGGCGAAGAGCCGCGCGGACATCGCCGAGGCGGACGCCGCGATCGCTGAGGCCGTGCCCGGTGCGACGGTGACCTACTACCGCGCGCCGTACGGCGACTTCGGTCCGTCGGCGAAGGCCGGCGGGAAGGCGGGGCACACGCCGCTCGGCTGGGTCGTCGACCCGGACGACTGGCTGCTGCCCGGCGCCGACGTGATCGCCGCGCGGATCAAGCAGCAGCTCACGCCGCGGGCGGTGGTGCTGGTGCACGACGGCGGTGGTGATCGGAAGCAGACGGTCGCGGCGTTGCGCAAGCTGATCCCGCAGTTGCTCGCGGACGGGTGGACGTTCGATCAGCCGGAGACGACGGTCGTCAGCAAGCCGCTGCCGGGACCGCGGGCCAGCGCCAGCAGTCCGGCACCGTCGGTGTCGCCGTCGGTCTCGTCGTCGCCCTCGCTCTCGCCGTCGGTGTCCGATTCCGCCTCGCCGTCGGTGTCGCCGTCGTCCTCGCCGTCCGATCCGGTCTCGTCCGGGCCGGCGCCGTCGGTCTCGGTGCCCACGCCGAGCGATTCGGCGAGCAGGGGCCGGCCGTCGCGGAACCGCTGACGCCGGCTCACTCTGCGTCGTCGCGGCGGTACGGTGTCGTCCCAACGTAGATTTCCGGGCTCGCAGCCCCTAGAGTGTGCGAACCCGATCGATGAGGAGGGCCCGTGACCGAGCTGCCACCGGAGCAACGACATCCGGCCGACCCGGCGCCACCCGCGGCATCGCAGCCAGTGCCGCAACTGCTGGTCATGCCACCGACCGATGCGATCCCGTCGATGGTCTGGCCGGGATCGGCGGGGGAGCCCGCCTGGGCGATCCCGGTGCGGATCCCGTCCGGCACGCGTGGTTACGCGCTGTTCGTGCCCATGGTGCCGGTGCAGGACGCCGGCTCGGCGCCGGCCACCGCCGCCGCGCCTGCCGCGCCGGTGCCGACCGCTGCCGCGACGCCGTCTGCCGCTGCGTCCGGTGCCGCTGACGCTGACGTCTCGCCGGCCACCGCTGCCGCGATGCCGTCTGCCGCTGCGTCCGGTGCCGCTGACACTGACGTCTCGCCGGCCACCGCTGCGCCGGCTAGCGCGGGGTCGGCTCCCGACTCGTCAGCCACGGCTGAATCCGACAAATCTGATAAGTCGGTAAAGGATGTAGCTGCTGATGAGGCGGCTCCCGGTTCGGCCGACGCGGGAGCGGCCGAGCGATCCGAGTCGTTCGCCCAGGCCCGCACCCCCGCTTCCGGGGTGCCCGCCGGTCCCGGGCCGCGCATCACTGCGGCTTCCGGAGCACCCGCCGGACCGGGGTCGGCCAACACGCCGCCTTCCGAGACTCCCGCCGGACCGGGGACGCGCAACACGCCGCCTTCCGAGACTCCCGCCGGACCGGGGTCGGGCAACACCTCGACCACCGGAGCGACGGCGCGCAGGACCCCGGCCACGGCGGTGCCCGCCGGGCAGGGAGCCCGCACCACCCCGGCAGCCCGGCCCGGGCCGCCGGCGGAGTGGCCGGCGCCCGCCTTCCCGCACGCCCCGCAAGCCCAGCGACCGCCCCAGCGGCCGGAGCCGCTCCGGCGGGTCGGTGCCTACCAGCCGCAGCAGACCCCGTGGCAGAAGTTCCGGGAGAAGCACTGGCCCGGCCCGGACGCCCGCCGTGGACGCGCCGTCCCGGCCGGGGTGCTGGCCGGCGCGCTCGGCATCGCCTGCTTCGTACCGCTGGACCGCACCGGCATCGGCTGGTTCCTCGGCTGGCTGATCCTGACCATCGGCGTGGTGGGCGCGGTCCGCCGGTCCGCGGACCTGTCGCACGCCGAGCGGTGGATCCGCTCCGGCTGGGCGGTGGCGGCGCTCGCCCTGCTCGCCATCCCGGCGTTCCGGAACGCGTGGTGGCTGGTGACCTTCAGCGTGCTCGGCGCGCTCGGCTGCGCGACACTGGCCATCGTCGGCGGCCGGCAGATCCGGTCCATCCTGTTCGGGCTGATCGCCGTACCGTACGCCGCCTTCCGCGGCCTGCCCTGGGTGCGCAGTCACCTGCAAGCGAGCCGCAACCCGGGGATGGCCCGGCGGATCGGCTTCTCGGTAGCGCTCACCGCGGTGGTCCTGCTCGTCTTCGGCGCCCTGCTCTCCTCGGCCGACGTCGTCTTCTCCGAGTCGCTCGGCAAGCTGGTGCCGGACCTCAACGTCGGCTCGGCGTTCCGCTGGATCTTCCTGGCCGTGGCCGGCGGCCTGCTCGCGGTGGCCGGCATCTACACGCTGTCCGCCCCGCCCGTCACGTCCGGCCTGGACACTCCCGGCCGGGGCCGGTTCGGCCTGGTCGAGTGGGCGCCCGCCGCGTCCGCGCTGGTGCTGCTCTTCGGTGGTTTCGTCTGGGTGCAGTTCAAGGTGCTCTTCGGCGGCGGCCGGCACGTGGTGGAGACCGCCGGGCTCAGCTACTCGCAGTACGCCCGCAGCGGGTTCTGGCAGCTCGTCGCCGTCACCCTGCTCTCGCTGGCCGTGCTCGCGGCCCTGGGCCGCTGGGCCCGGCGGGATCAGCTGATCGAGGTGGTCCTGCTGCGCGTCCTGCTCGGCCTGATCTGCGCGCTGAGCGTCGTCATCGTGGCGTCCGCGCTGTCGCGCATGTGGGAGTACCAGCGGGTCTACAGCTTCACCGGCGAGCGCATCTTCGTGATGTCCCTGGAGATCCTGCTCGGCACCGTCTTCGTGCTGATCGCGCTGGCCGGCATCCGCTGGCGTGGCCGGTGGATCCCGCGGGCCACCGTGGGTCTCGCCGTGCTCATGCTGCTCGGCCTCGGCGTGCTCGACCCGGAGGGCTACGCCGCCAGCCGCAACGCGCTGCGCTACGAGCACAGCGGCAAGATCGACGCCTGGTACCTGCGAGCCCTGTCCGCCGACGCCACCCCGGCGCTGACCCGGCTGCCCGATCCGGTCCGCCGCTGCACGCTGAGCTGGATCGCCGAGGACCTCAAGGAGCCCGATCCCTGGTACGCGTGGAACCTCGGCCGGCAGCGCGCCCGCGAGGCGCTCGACCGGCTGCCCCCGGGCGCGGTCGGCAACCACGCCGACTGCCGCCGCGCCGACCAGTTCGACCTGCCCAAGAAACGTCGCTGACGGACCCGTCGGCGCCCGTCACGAGCCCGGTACCGCTTCGGCGGGGCCGGGCTCGCGGCGTTATCGGATCGAGGACGGTTGCCTGGAAACGGGCCGGTCGCGGGGCGCTCAATCGAGGTGACCAGGGGAGGCACCGATGAGACTCGACGGCGTCGAGGTGAAGGTCAGTCTGGACAGCGACCAGACCGCCAAGGCGGTGCAGGCCCTGGAGCTGCCCGATCTGCCGCCCTGGCAGGTCTATTTCGTCGAGGACGTCACGGCCGGGCTCTGCTCGGCCACCCCGCTGCTGGACCAGCACCTGATCCTGCGGGCCCGCCGGCGGACCAGCGGCAAGGACGACGTGACCGTCAAGTACCGGCCCGGCCGCCGGTCCCAGCTGACCGACTCCTGGCTGGCCGTGACGAAGACCAAGGTGGACGGGCTGAAGTCCGAGTTCAAGATCGAGGAGGACTGGGCGGCCGACCGTCGTACGCTGGCTGTCTCGCTGACCGCGGAACTGCCGGCCGGAGTGGTGGCCGCGGTGGCGGGCGGTGAACGTACGATAAACGCGCTTTTGTCGGCGGACCAGAAGCGGCTGATCGAGGAGTGCGCGGGCTTCGCGGTCAACCTAGGCACCCTGACGATGCTGCCTGCCGTGTCCGCCGTGCGCTGGCCCGAGTTCGCCGTGCCGCGACCGGACGGTCCCGGCCTCGACGTCCGCGCCGAACGCTGGACCGTCGGCGACCTGGACTTCCTCGAACTCTCCATCGTCGACACGGTCCAGGGCGCACCGGCGGCGCAGGCGGCGCTGCTCGCCTTCGTCGAGGGCCGGGGACTGGTCCCGAGCAGTGCCGAGGCCAAGACCACCCAGGTGATGCGGGCCCTGGTCGCCCGGTCCGCCTGCGGATCGGGCGGGTGACCCGGCTCCGGGAAGTCCACGCGACGGTACCGGCCCGCCCGGTCCGCCACAGCTTCCGCAGCCGGATCATGGTGCGGGTCCGGCCGGTGGCCGTTCTCCGCACGGTGTGCCAAGCCGCCGTCGGATCATGCCAAAAAGGCAATCGGGCATCAAAAGCACCTCATATGGGAATACCATGGAATGTCGCACCCTTGATGGCCGAGTCACGTCGCCGAATGGGAGGGACTACGGCATGACCGCGGGACCTCGATGGGGATCAGACAGCGCCGTCACCGGTCCGGTGGACCAGCGCCTGCTTCTGGACGTCGGATGCGATGCGTCGGTCGATGGTGGTGAGCCGGGCCAGGACGGCACGCGATGAGGGCCGGAGCCGCCCGCGGCTATGCGGGCCACTTCCACGAGGCCGGCTTCTACGGCTGTGACGCCGAGTTCCTGCGGTTGACAGTGCCCTTCGTCGAGGAGGGGCTGGCCGCCGGCGAAGCGGTGATCATCGGGTACGACGACCGGAAATCCGACCTGCTCCGATCACGACTGGCCGACCCCTCCGCCGTGGAGTTCATCACCGACCGGGGGCTGTACGCGACACCCGCGCGCGCGATCGCCACCTACCGGCAGCTGTTCGAGTTCTACATCGCCATGGGCGTCGAGCAGATCCGGATCGCCGGCGACGTGCCGCACCCCGGCAACGGGCGACAGTTCGAGGGCTGGGACCGCTACGAGAGCGCGGTCAACTGCGTCTGGCAGGACTTCCCGGTGTGGGGCCGCTGCCTGTACGACGTGACAACGGTTTCCCCGGCGGTGCTCGATGTCGTCGAGCGCACGCATCCGCATCTGCTCACGTCGCCCGAGTGCCGCTGCACCAGCGAGCGCTTCGAGGAACCGGCGGAGTTCGCGCCGTTGCCGCCCCCGCCCGACCCACTCGAAGCCGGCGCGCCACTGGTCGAGCTGGTCGACCGCAGCCCCGCTGAGGCACGTCGCGCCCTCATCGAGATCGGCCGCGGGCGGGTCGGCGACAAGACGCTCAACGAGTTGGTCCACGGTGTCTCGGAGGCGGCCGGCAACGCCGTGTACCACGGCGAACCGCCGGTGACCGTCCGGATCTGGGCCACCTCGAACCGGATCGTGGCCAGCGTCCACGACTGTGGTCCCGGTCCCGCCGACCCGCTGGCCGGTCTCGTCCCGGCGACCCGGGACGCGCTGCTCCCCGGCTGGGGGCTCTGGTTCATCCACCAGCTCGACATCGACACGACTCTGATCCGCTCCGGCGACGGTTTCACCGTCCGCATGCGGGCCGAGGCACCCGCCACCGAGTCGTCGGTGATGCGCGGCTGACAGCTGGTGCGCTCGTCCGGTGTCGCCGGCGGGCTGGTGCGGTGGGCGCCTTGGTCGCGGCCGGCAGAATCTGTGCTACCGCAAGGCGGTGACGTACGGCTTCCACGCGCTGCTCGGCGAGCCCGGGATCGCCACCCGGCTCGAGTTCCGGGTCGGGCGAGCGCCGAGGAGACCGTCCGGCACATCGGGGAGGCCGCTGACACCCGAAAGCGCATCAGTACGGCATTCCGATCGTCCACCCCACCGCCTACCGAACGATGCTCGACGAGATGCTGCTGGCCACGACAGTGTGCGGATGAGCCGCACCCTAACGGTTCGAGCGGGTCAGACGCCGCCAGATCCAGCTCGACGGCACCCGATGGCCGTACCGGACGTATCGGCTCACCGCGTCGATGGTCAGCGTGTTCAGCAGCGCCCGCTGTTCCCACGGCTGCCCGGCGAGCAGAATCTGGTCGCCGGCCCGCAGCACGTCGTCGTCGGCGGGCCCGAGCGTCGCCCGCCCGTCCCGCAGGATCAGCAGCGGGACGATGCCGAGGCGCCGTTCCCGGTCGTCGGGATGGCGCAGGAGGTCGCCGAGTGTCGCCTGCCCGTCGCACAGCCAGCGGTGCAGCGCCGGGGTCTCGCTCGCGTCCAGCGTCGTGCGCCACAGCCCGGGTAGTCGGCGCCCGCAATGCTGCTGCAGGCGCTCGACCATGGCCCGGGCCCATTCGTCCCCGAGGGCCGGCATCTCCCGCAGGAAGCGCCACAGCAGTGGGGTGCTCAGCTGCGCGTAGATCTCGTGTGCGACCACCTCGGCCGGCACCAGCAGGGAGTCGATCCGCATGGCGGCGAACAGCGGCGCCGTCTCCGGCCGGTTCTGCCGGGACACCACGAACAGCTCGGGGTTGATGTGGCGGGCGGCGGCGACCAGCGACAGGTTGGTGGTGTCGTTGTCCGTGCCGGCTACGAAGCCGACCGCATGCGCCAGGTCGGCAGCGGCCATGACGTGCGGTTCGGACCCGTCGCCGACGATGACCCAGGGCTCGGTCCCGGCTTCCGCCCGGATGTCGACAGCGGTGACGGTGAGGCCCTCGGCCTGCAGGTCCTCGGTGAGCTCCCGGCCGAACCGGCCGTAGCCGCACAGCACCCAGCGGCCGGCCCGCGGCGGCTGGGACCGCTCCGGCAGTTCGGCGCCCGGCCCGCTTTCCAGCCACGCCATCAACTGGTACGACGCCGGGGCGCGCAGGGCGAGCCGTAGATGGTCCCCGTACCTGTCGAACGGGTTTATCACCGTGGGGGAACCGAACGCGGCCATCCGGTGCTCGACGGCCGGCGACACCGTGCGGGCGATCACCGGCAGCTCCGGGCGCACCAGAGCGGCCGTCATGGTGACCGCCAGATTCACCTCGTCGTCGTCGGTCAGGGCCAGCACCCCTTCGCAGTACGGGTGGCCGAGCCCGGCGTGCTCCAGCGTCCGCGGGTTGCGGGCGTCACCCGCCAGCCCCGGCACGTCGCAGCGGTAGGCGTCGATGTCGAGCGCGTCCACCCGCTCCGCGTCGGTGTCGATCACCACGAGCCGGCGACCGAGCGCGTCGAGCTCGCGGCCCAGCAGCCGGCCGGTCTGCCCGTACCCGGTGATCAACAGGAACGGCTCGCGAAGCCGGGCAACCGTACGCGTGAAGCGCTGCAGCGCGAGCGCCTGCCGGAACGCGCGGTCCTGCAGCAGCGTCAGCAACGAGCCGACCGCATAGGCCCAGCCGATGACGGTGAGGTAGATGGTCGCCGTCACCCAGAGCCGCTGGGCGCCGGTGAACGCGTGCGGGATCTCGCCGTACCCGATGGTCGTGGCCGTGTAGCTCATGAAGTAGAACGCGTCGAAGAAACCCATCCGGGCCGGCTGCCCGGCGTCGTCACGACCCGGGATCAGCGTCAGACCCAGCACGCTGACCGCGAAGATCGTGATCAGGACGATCAGAGGTGCCCGCATCCGGCGCAGGATCAGGAAGACCGTGGGCGGACCCTGTACGGCCACGGCGATCCGCGTCCAGCGGCGCGCCTCGCGGGGTCGCTGCTCGTCGCGGCCGGGTAGCCACCACCGTTTCGATCCGGGCACGGCTGCCGCTCAGCGCCGCTGGAAGGACACGGTCTCGATGACCAGCAGGACAACGGAGACGATGTTGGCCAGCAGGGCGCCGCCGGACAGCGACACCACGGCGGCCATCGACTCGCCGTTCAGGCCGTCCGCCGAGACCTGTGTCGCCCAGGTCCAGGCCAGGGTGGCCGCGATCAACTGCAGGTCGGCCACCAGGCTGGTGGCCAGGTGCACCGCGCCGATCTGCGTGCGGTCGCCGAACTTCAGCACGGTGGCGATCAGATTCACCACGACGGCGGCGAACAGTTCGTACTCGTTGTGCAGCCTCGGATCGGCGAGGTCACCGATGAAGAATCCGAAGTTCAGCGTCGCCGCGAGCAGCACGAAGAACCCGAATACCACCTTTTCCAGACTCATCAGCACCCCCGGCCGGCCGTCAGTGCCGCATTACCCCGATGGGCACCCGTCAAGCCTTGAACCGGGCGCTGGCGATCCTGACGTCCCGGGGCGCTGCCGGACATCCAAGAGTGGAGAGACCGGCACGAGCCGCTTGCGAACGCGACGCGGCGCCCGTCGCCGGGCGCCGCGCGCTCATCGCCGATCGGTTCCTATCGGGTGCCGCTGAGGGTCGACGGCAGTGGCGGACCGACCACCTGCGGCCGTTGCGCCGGCGCGGCCGGCGCCCGCAGCGCCGAGGCGCTCAGGGCCGAGTCGTCCGGCAGCGGCTCCAGGAACGGCTGGTACGCGCCCTGGCAAACCGTGCCCTTCGCGGGCAGGGTGCCCTTGAGCAGGTAGTTGTCGATCGCGGTGGTGGCGCAGTCGGACGTGCCGTACGACGTGTGCCCCCAGTTGGTGTTGGACAGCAGCCGGCTGTTGGGCAGTCGCCTGGACGCCGACACCGCGTCGTCGTAGTTGGTCGCCGGGTCCCACCGGGCGCCGACGATCAGCACCGGCGCGGCGGTCCGCCTCGTCCACGGGCCGGTGTACGCGTCCTCGTCCCGCACGGTCCACGTGTTGCGGGCGCACTGCACGGTGGCCCAGCCCCAGGCACGGCCGAAGTACGGCGCCCGCCGGTCGGCCTTCGCCATCAGCGCGGGCCACGAGTTCGCGTCCTTCGGGTGCAGCGCGTCGGTGCAGTCCACCCCCGAGAACGCCTCGAACCCGTTCTCGTACGGGAAGTCCCGGGCAGGCTTCCTGGCCCGCGCGTCCCTGATCCGCTTGGCCAGAGCCGTGCGCGCCGCCGCCTTGTCGGCGGCGCTGGACGAGGTGAGCAGCGTGTAGATGTACTGCGCGTCCTGGGTGACCCAGTCGCCGGCGGCGGTGTCGTACAGGTCACCGAGGATGCCGCCGACGAAGTCGGCGTACGTGACCGTGTAGCTTCCGAGCTCGTCGGTTATGACCAGCGGCTTCTTCCGCAGCTTCTGCGCGATCAGGTCGAAGTTGGCGACCGGGTCGCCGGCCGCGAACGCGCAGTACTTCTCGCCGGCGGCGTCGCATCGTCTGAGGATCTCCCGCAACGCCCGGTACGCTCCGTCCGCCGAGCGCAGCCGCTCGTCCTGCTCCTGGTTGGCGGTCGCCTTGGTACCGACCCAGCGCACCGGGTCGAGCACGCCGTCGACCACTATCGACCGGAACCGGTCCGGGAACATGTTCGCGTAGTACTGCCCGATCGCGGTGCCGTAGCTGAAGCCGAGATAGTTCAGCTTCTTGTCGCCGACGGCGCGCCGCAGGACGTCCATGTCGCGCACCACCTCGGCGGTCGACATCGAACCGGACAGCGGCTTCCCGGTGGTCGAGCACGCCTTGCCGAGTTGCTTGGCGGCCCCGACGTACGTCTTCTCCTCGGCCGCGCCCCACGGGAACGCCACATTCATCTTGTTGAGTACCGCGGCCTGGGCCTTGACGTTCTTGAAGCAGCGCACATTGTCGCTGCTCGCGATGCCGCGCGGGTCGAATCCGACGATGTCGAACCGGTCGAGCAGCGTCTTGCTCAGGAAGTACGGCGCGTTCAGTGCGATCGACGTACCCGATCCGCCCGGCCCGCCGGGGTTGAGGAACAAGCTGCCGATCTTGTGTTTCTGATCCTTGGCCTTGATCCGCAGGATCGCGATCTCGGTCTTCGGGCCCTTGGGCTTGTCGTAGTCGAGCGGGAGATGGGTCGTCGCGCACTGCGCGATCCGGTAGCAGTCGTACCAGCCGAGCTTCGGCGTGGGTACGCTGTCGACCCGCTTGCGCTCCTTCGCGGAGGTGTGGTCGGTGGTGGCACTGGTGGCGGCCGCGGCCGGCGCCGCGGCCCCGGAGACCAGCACTCCGGTGACCAGGGCGGCCACGATGACGGTTCTGCCGAGACGTGACATGCACGAATCCCTTCCGTCGGTCCGTGCGGCGTGATCGCCGCGGCAGGGATAGTAGGACGTCGATGCAACACATTCGGACGCGCCGATATGACGTCGTCGCTCGACGAGCGACCGGCCGGCAGCGGTGAGCGGGCGCTTGGAGCTGAGAACCTGGCGAACGGGGCGTGTCCGGCGCCATGGCAGCGCCGGACACGCCCGAGCGGTCAGCAGGTGGACTTGTTCCGGTCGCTACCGCTGCAGTGTGAGCACACCCGGCCGCCACGGCAGCAGGTTGTAGTCGCCTCCCGCGCCGGGGTCCTTGCCCTGGTACAGGAACTGGAGGTGGCACGGATCGATCGTCTTGGTCTGGTCGGGGTTGGTGCGGACCAGGTCACCGTGGCTGATGTCGTTGGTCCAGGTGGCGCCGCTGTTGGCTTTGCCGGCGAAGGGGTTGCTCTCGCTGGCGGCCTGCGGGGTCCACGAACCGCTGAGGCTGTTGGCGGTGAAGGAGCGGAAGTAGCGCCCCTGACTCCCGATCGCCTCGACGATCATCAGGTACTGGTTCTGACCCTGGACCTTGTAGACCTCGACCGCCTCGAACAGGTTGTTCGTCGCATCGCTCATGATCGTCGTGTAGTTCGAGCCGAAGCTGCCCGGGAAGTTCCCGAGCGGCATGCTCGACCGGTAGATCTTGCCGTTGTCCCCGGCGAAGAAGAGGTACATGTTCTGGTCGTCGCCGATGAGGGTCTGGTCGATCACGCCGTACGGGGCGTCGGGGAGACTGGCGGTGGAGAGCGTCTGTGCCGAGGACCAGCCGTTGGGGTTGGTCGGGTCGCTGGACGTCTTGTAGCTGAACGAGGTCGGTCCCCACTGGTACGCCAGCACCCAGATGTTCTTCGGGGCGAAGTACAGCAGCGTGGGCGCCACGGTGCCCTGGCTCATCCCGGTCTGGCCGGCCGAGGCCATGTCGGACCAGTTCGTGAACAGGCTGAAGTTCATCGAGCCGTACGAGCCGCTGCTGTTGACGTCGGACGCGTAGACCAGGTGCTTGCCGTTGTAGACCACGTTGGTGAAGTCCTTGAGCGAGACCCAACCGTTCTGCGGGTTCGCCAGCGCACCGGTCGACGACCAGCGGTAGGTCGACGGGAGCGCGCAGCCGTCCGGCGGCGGCGAGGTCGGGCCACTGCCGAAGTTCGTCCGCCACTGCTGGTTGGACTGCCCGTGGCAGTCGTAGAGCTGGATCTGCTGCCCGTTGGCCGTGCCCCACACGTCCAGGCACCGGCCGGACTGCACGCCGCTGATGGTGCCGTTGGAGTTGACGTTCCACTGCTGGTTCGGCTGGCCGTTGCAGTCCCAGATGATCACCGCGGTGCCGTTGGCGGTGGCCTGCCCGTTCGCGTCGAGGCACTTGCTGCCGTACACCTGCAGCTGCTTGCCGGCGGTGTAGGTCCACTGCTGGTTGGTCTGGCCGTGGCAGTCGTAGAGCTGTACTCGGGTGCCGTTGGTCTGCGACGCGTTCGGCACGTCGATGCACCGGCCGGACTGCACCCCGGCGATAGTGCCCGAGCCACCCGGGGTGCCCGGGTTCGGCGGTCCCGACGACGACGGGGTCGGGCCGGGGCCGTTGAGCGCGTTCAGTACCGCGGTGTACGCGGCCTTCTTGTTGCCGCCGCCGTCGAACAGCAGCGGGCTCTCGCTGGAGCGCCAGGAGTCGCTGTCGCGCACGCCCCACACCGTGATGCCGATGCAGCGAGCCACGTTGAGGCAGGCTTGGGTCAGCCCGGCGTACTGGGAGGTCGAAGCGTTGGTGACGTCGGCCTCGGTCAGGGCCACGTCGACGCCCAGGGCGGCGAAGCTCGACAGGGTGGTCTGGAAATTGCTGGGCAGCGAGCTGCCGCCGGTGAAGTGGGTCTGCAGGCCCACGCAGTCGATCGGCACGCCGCGGGACTTGAAGTCCTGGATCATGCGGTAGACGCCCTGCGTCTTGCCGTAGGACCAGTTCTCGATGTTGTAGTCGTTGTAGCACAGTTTGACCGAGGGATCCGCGTTGCGCGCGGTGCGGAACGCCACCTCGATCCAGTCGTTGCCGGTGCCCTGCAGGTTGGACTGCCGGCGGCTGCCGTCCTCGTTGAACGCCTCGTTGACGACGTCCCAAGCGGCGAGCTTGCCCTTGTAGTGGGTCATCACCCCGTTGATGTGATCGATCATCGCCTGGCGCAGGGTGCTGCCGGAGAGGCTCTGCATCCAGCCCGGCTGCTGTCCGTGCCATGCCAGGGTGTGCCCGCGCACCTTCATGCCACGCTGGGTCGCCCAGTCGTAGATGCGGTCGCCGGAGCTGAAGGTGAACTGACCTCGCTGCGGTTCCGTGGCGTCCGGCTTCATCTCGTTCTCGGCGGTCACCATCGTGAACTCGCGGCCGGCGATCGTGGTGTAGGTGGAGTCGCCGAGCCGGCCCGCGGCGATCGCGGTGCCGAAATACCGGCCGGACTGTGCCGCCGCGGCGCCCAGGGTGCTGGCCGCGGCGTTCGCTGCCGGCGCCACCGTCACGGCCGTGGCCACCGCCACGACGCCGACGGCAGCGACGGCCAGGGCTTTGCATTTTATCGATCTCATCCGTCTGATCTCGCCACGATGGACCGAGGGGCTCTCTGTCACCATGGCCTCCTTCCCTGGCCGGTGTCCGAGTCGTCCTGCCGGGCGACCGGACCGCACATGGAGACATTCGTAACTATCGATGCTGCCGGTGCCCCCGGCTGCTGGCAACAACTTCCGAGAAATTTCCGGTAGAAGGCTGGATAGGTTTGCACGGTATGGGCCAGCTTTGTCTGACCGGGCAGGATCCTGTGCCCCGGTATCGGGCTCCCGTCTTGCGGAAAAATCGGAAGTGTGTTCGGAAGTTTCGGTCTCCGTCATCAAGGGCTATAGTTCCGCTGATCAATCGATGTTGATCTATAGGCTTGGACAGGGGAGATCGTCACGTGGTGAAGACCAGTTCTGCGCCCCCGCGAGGGAAGGGGCACGGCAGGGGCTCCAGGAGTCCAGGGCGCGGGTTCTTGGCGTTCGGGCTGGCGTGGGCTGTGGCCGTGGGCTCGCTCGGCGGGTTCGTGCGGCCGACTTCGGCGTCCGCCGACGGAACGCCGGCGTACAAGAACACCTCGCTGCCGTTCAGTGTCCGTGCGGCGGACCTGGTCTCGCGTATGACGCTGGAGGAAAAGTACGATCAGCTCATCGCGATGCAACCGCATGCGACCTGGCGTCCGAAGCCGACGGCGATCGACCGGCTCGGCGTGAAGTCGTATGGCTACTGGGGAGAGGCGAATCACGGGATCTACTTCCCGACCGTCCCCGGCAACGACAACTACACGCAGTATCCGCAGAGCACCTCGATCGCATCGACGTGGGATCCAGCCATCACCCAGAAGATCGCCGGCGGTATCGCTGACGAGGCCCGCGTGACCTACAACACGTCCTGCCCGCCGGGTGTGGCGCATCCCGAACCCGTCGGTGGCGCCTGTCACGGCTTGACCTATTGGTCGCCGAACCAGAACCTCAACCGCGATCCCCGGTGGGGGCGAGCGGACGAGTCCTACACCGAGGATCCCTTCCTGGCAGGCCAGGTGGCCGGCGCCTTCGTGACAGGTTTGCAGGGCAACACCTCGTCGCGTCCCGACACGATTCCCACCGGGGCGCACGACTACGTTCAGGCGGTCGCCACGCCGAAGCACTACCTGGCGAACAACTCCGAGGCGAACCGGGACTTCGGTACGTCGAACTTCACCGAGCGTTCGATGCACGAGTACTTCCTGCCGCCCTTCGGGGCCTCGGCCGGCAAGGCGGGCGCGCGGTCGCTGATGGCCGCCTACAACGCCCTCTCCGTGGTGGAGGACTACACGAGGGACTACCCGTCCGCCTCGAGCTACCCGACCCTGTGGAGCCCGCGCGACAATGCCACCCCCGGCGGTACTCCCGGGACGCCGGCCGCCGCGAGCCGGTACTCCCTCGAGACCATGCTGCGCCGCTCGTACGGCTTCGACGGTTACGTCGTCTCCGACTGCGATGCGATCACCCGCGTGCATGGAACCGGAACGTCAGGGCACTCCTGGCACCCCGTCCAACTCGGCGGTCAGACACAGATCAGCAAGACCCTCGGCAACGCCTGGGCGCTCAAGGCCGGCACCGATCTTGACTGCTCGGGCGGTGACTACCCCACGGCGACCGGACTCCCGGCGGCTCAGAGCCAAGGCTTCATCAGCGAGGCCGACGTCGACATCGCGCTCGTCCGCGCCTTCACCGCGCGCTTCCAGCTGGGCGAGTTCGATCCCGTCGCCTCGGTCCCGTGGAACAGTGAGTCCTACTCGCTGTCGGCGGCCGGCGATCCTGACGTCAAGCTGGCTTCGCCGGCGCACCGCGCGGTGGCGCACGAATCTGCCCTCGAGGCGCCGGTGCTGCTGAAGAACGCCGGCCGGACGCTCCCGTTCGCGGGCGCGGCGACCGGCAAGACAGTCGCCCTGGGGCACGTGGACTCCCTCAACGGATTCCAGTCGGGCTCCTACTCCGGGCCCACGGCGGTCAACACCACCTTCGCCCAGGCGCTGGCCGAGCGGACGGGGTCATCCGCGTCGGCCGTGACCGCGGGCTCCACCACGCCGTTCCTCTCCAGCCACCTCGCGGTGTTCCCCGACGTCCTCGACGCCAAGGGCACCGCGATCACCACCTCCGTGTGCGCCAGCAGCCCCTGCGATCCCGTAGCGGACGCGGCGACCGCCGAATATCAGATCTCACAGGCTGACCATGTCGTGGTGGTCGTCGGTCACCGCAACGACGACGGCGGCGAGGGCACGGACCGCTCCACGGTCGTCATGCCACGTAAGCAGGCCGAGCTGATCCGGGACTCGATCGCCCCGCTCGCCCAGAGGTACGGCAAGAAGATCGTGGTGTGGATCCAGGCCAAGACCATGGTCGACGTCAGCGCGTTCAAGGACCTGCCAAGCGTAGGGGCGATCGTCTGGTCGTCCTTCAACGGCATGTACCAGGGCAAGGCGATGGCCGAGTTGCTGTTCGACGACGCGGTGACGCTCGAGGACGGGCGTGCCGCGGTGGCCAACTTCTCGGGCAAGCTGCCGCTGACCTGGTATTCCGACGTTGACGCACAACTCGGGCCGGCGGCCGCTCCGGACCGCGCGATCGAGGACTATCGGATGACCAAGGCGGAGGGCGCCAAGTGCGGCCGGACGTATCTCTACTACCAGGTCGGTCCCGGTTGCGTGGCTCCCCACTATGTGTTCGGTCAAGGTCTGTCGTACTCGCCGTTCGTCTACGGCACCCCGACGCTGTCCTCCTCGAAGATCACTCCCGACGACTCGGTGACGGTCTCGGTGCCCGTGTCGAATAGGTTCGCCAACCGCCCGGGCAAGGCTGTCGTCGAGGTCTACGCGAGAGCTCCGAAGGGGGCCGATGGGAACCAGCGTCCGCTCAAGCAGCTGAAGGGTTTCGTCAAGAGCGGCCTGATCGCCGGGACCTCGCAGCGGGTGAAGGTCACCATTGGCGCCGGTGACCTGTGGTTCTGGGACGACGTGAAGCACAGAAAGGTGTTCCCCACCGGAGAGTGGACCATCCTGGCTGGTCCGACTTCGGCCGACGCGGATCTGAAGCCGGTGAGCCTGCGGGTGACCGGACATCGCACGGCCGGCGTCGAGGTGGTCTCGGCCCAGCCGGACGCCACCGAGTTGAGCCTGGACACCCCCGACAACCGGATCAACGCCCAACTGTCGGTCACCAAGCACGACATGACGTTCTGGGATCTTTCCGATCGGGCGCTCAAGGTGAAGTACACCTCCTCCAACCCGGCGGTCGCGGCGGTCGACGCCAGCGGCTCCGTCAAGCCCGTGGCCACGGGCGCCGTCCTGATCACGGCCAAGGCCACCGCCAACCGGGAGAGCAAGTCGACTACTTTCCCGGTCGTGGTGACCTCCGGCGCACCGGACGCCACCGGCTCGGCGTTCCCGAACGCGCACACGTCACGGGTCGACTTCGGTGACCGAAGAGTGACGCTCGACCAGGCCTCCTCGGGGACGAAGCTGTCCGCGAGTGTGGTCCCGGCCGACCCGGCGACGACGTACCACTTCCAGATCGCCCCGATGGACACCAACACCGCCGGAGCGAGCGTGACCTCGGCGGGAGTCCTGACCGCGGCCAGGACCGGGCACGTACGGGTCACTGTCACAGCAACCGGTGCCGGCGTGGAAACGTCGGAGTCCGCCCTGGTCACGGTCACACCCAAGGTCCGGTTCGGCGGGGTGGGGTCACCGCCGGCCGGCGACGGCTCGCCCCGGGTGCCTACCAGTGGCAGATCGACTGGGGCAACGGCTCGGTTCACGCCATCGCCCTGACCCTCAGCTGATCCGGGTTCGCGGCCGGCCGCGAACCCGGATCAGCGCTGGACGCTTCGCGCCCGGTGGCAGATCTGCTCGATCGTCCGTATCTCCTTCACCTTCGGCGGCCCGGGCCCGCGCTCGGAAGCCCGGTCCATGGGCTGGCAAAATCGCCGCATGGACGCTCCCGACCTGGTCTTGGTGCTGCGCTACCGCAAGGCGGTGACGTACGGCTTCCACGCGCTGCTCGGTGCGCTCGGGGAACACGAGACCAGCACCAGCTTCGCGGTGCGGTTCGGTGACACCCCGGAGTCGACCGCCGATCACATCGGCGAAGCGGTCGGCGCCGGCTCGCGCGTACTCGTGTTGTGGTCGTTCTATTCGCCCGACGCGCAGGCGCTGGCCGCGGAGCTGGCCCACATTCGGACACTGGCCGACGCGCCCACGGTGACCCATGTCGCCGGTGGCGTGCACGCCACCGCGGAGCCGGTGCAGACGCTGGACGCGGGCTGGGACATGGCGGCGATCGGTGAGGGCGAGTCGACGCTGCTCAGCCTGGTCGACGCCAAGGGTGACCCGACCGGCATCACCGGCTTGGCCTACCGGGACGCGACCGGCAAGCTGATCAGGACCGGCAAGGCCAGGCAGCGGCCGCTCGACGACTTCCCGGGCTTCGCCCTCAAGTGGGACCGGTTCAACGCCCTGGAGATCACCCGCGGTTGCATCTACGCCTGCCGGTTCTGTCAGACGCCGTTCATGTTCTCCGCGAGGTTTCGGCATCGCAGCCTGGACAACGTCCGCTGGCACGTCGACCGGATGCGCGAGCGCGGCCTGCGCGACGTCCGGTTCATCACGCCGACGGCACTCAGTTACGGCACCCAGACCGACGAGCCGGACCTCGCGGCCGTGGAGGAACTGCTGGCGAGCTGCCGGGAGGGGATCGGGCCGAACGGGCGGGTCTTCTTCGGATCGTTCCCCAGCGAGATCCGGCCCGAGCACGTCAGCCGGGAGGCGCTGCGGCTGGTCAAGAAGTACTGCGACAACACCAACATCATCGTTGGCGCACAGTCCGGTTCGGACCGGGTGCTCGACGCGGCCAAGCGCGGGCACGGTGTCGAGGAGGTCAAGCGGGCGACCCGGCTCGGCATCGAGGAGGGGTTCCGGATCAACGTCGACATGATCTTCGGGATGCCGGGCGAGGACGCGGAGGACGTCGCCGACTCGTTGAAGCTGGCCCGGGAGCTGGCCGACCTGGGCGCGCGGATCCACGCGCACACCTTCATGCCGTTGCCGGGTACGCCGTGGCGGGACGCGCCGCCCGGCGACGTGGACCCGGAGACGATCCGGGAGGTGGACCGGCTCTCCCAGCGGGGGGCGCTCTACGGTCACTGGCAGAAGCAGCGGGATCACGCCGCGCGGCTGGCGGCGGCCGCCGAGCGGTATCCGCGGCCCGGCCGCAGCCGCACCCTGCTGCCCACCGTCGCGCCCCGCTCGGCCGCCGGGGACGACTGCGCCACCTGCTGAGCGCCGAGCGATCATGATCTGGGCCACGTTCGGCGCCGTGATGCAACCGTGATCACGCCGAGACCGTCTAGGAATCGTGGGGGAAACTCGATCACGACATCGACATCGCCGGGGACGGCGGCGCGCGCCGCGCGGCAGCCGGAGGTCCGGCTGGCCGATGCTGATCGCCGCCCTCCTGCTGGCCGGCTGCGGTACCGCGGTGCTCGCCCAGGTGCCACAGGAGCGGGCGACGCAGGCCGGGCTTCCGCGGGCACCCGCCCCGCGCCGGAGCGCCGAGTCCGGCGGGGCGGCGCGGGCGCCGGCGGGCAGGCCGAGGCCGCCGGCCCGGATCACCTATCCGGCCGCCGGCGACGGGAAGTTCGCGGTCGCCCCGGGGGAGACCGCGCCACCGGCCGGCCGCAAGGGCGAGCTGCTGCGCTACCAGGTCGCCGTCGAGCGGAGCATCCACGGCATCACCGCCGACGAGTTCGCCGGCACGGTGACCGCGACGCTGCGTGACCCGCGCAGCTGGACCGCCGGCGGCGAGTGGCGGCTCGAACGGGTCGGTCCCGGCGCGCGCGCCGACTTCGTGGTGCGCCTGGTGACGCCGAAGACCCGCGACGCGCTCTGCGCCGGTGCCCGGGACGGCTACACGTCGTGCCGCAACGAGGAGAAAGTGGTGGTGAACGTGGCCCGCTGGGTCAAAGGTGTGCCCGGCTACGGCGCGAGCCTGGACGCCTACCGTCAATATGTGATCAACCACGAGGTCGGTCACCGCCTGCACCAGGCCCACGAGCTGTGCCCGGCCGCGGGCGAGCCGGCCCCGGTCATGCAGCAGCAGACGCTCGGGATGCACGGTTGCACCGCCAACGCCTGGCCGTTCGTCAACCGGGAGCGCTACCGCGGCCGGATCGGCGCCTACGACGACAAGGTCCCACCCCGCGACAAGGGCAACCTCTGACCCCCATTTCCGGTACGCCCGGAGCACCCCGCCGCACCCGGCCGCCAGTCCGCACCCCTCCGCGACGCCCCGGCCCACCCGCGCTCCTGCCCCGGCTGGTCCTGACGGTGGTGTCCGGGGCCGTGAGACCACCGTGGACGCCAGCCGGTTGCTGTGAGCTGGTCGTGGTGGTGGTGTCCGGGGCCGTGAGGCGACCGTGGGTGCCAGCCGGTTGCTGTGAGCTGGTCGTGGTGGTGGTGTCCGGGGCTGTGAGGCGACCGTGGGTGCCAGCCGGTTGCTGTGGGCTGGTCGTGGTGGTGGTGTCCGGGGGCGGGAGGCCACCGTGGACGCCAGCCGACCACCGGTCAGGCGGCGGTGGCCGCCAGCTCGGGAGTGGGCTTGGCGGGGACGGCCGGGGCCGGGGTGGGGCGGGCGGACCAGATGGCGGCGTTCAGGGCTGCCCAGGCCGCGCCGAGCAGGATCGCCGCGATGGTTTCGCTGAGGCGGCCCCAGCCCAGGTAGACCCAGGAGCCGGCGGCGGTCACGATCAGCACGCAGCTCGCGGTCCAGACGGTGACCTGCCACTTCCACGGCAGGCCGCGGGAGACGAGCCAGGCCAGCAGGCCGAGGGCGGCGGCGGTCTGCACGGTGGCTCCGGCGGACATGCCGGCCAATGCTTTCGCGGCGGCGTCCAGCGGCACCGGCCCGTTGAACTCCAGACGGGACGGGAAGCTCAGATGGTCGGCGGCCCGCCAGCCGGGGTCCGGGACCAGGGCGAGCGCGGTCGCCAGCACCACGGCCGGCAGCACCGGCCCGAAAGCCTCCAGCAGGCCACCGCGTCGCGCGGCCAAGGAAGCACCGCTTCGCGCGGCCGAGAGGCCGCCGCTTCGGGCAGCCGGGAGGGCACCGCTTCGGGCGGACCGGAGGGCACCGCGACGCGTGGCCAGCAGGGCACTGTGGCGCGCGGCTCGGAGGGCGATAAAGAGGGTCGCCGGGCGGCGGGGCCACCACCAGCGGAGCAGGGTCACCGCTACGGCCAGGAACAGCGGGACCGTCGGGGACAGGGATGTGGCGGTGGACAGGGCGAACAGGTAACCGTCGGAGGTCCACTGGGAACGGGACCAGTCGGCGATCGCGTCGTCGGCGGCGGCCAGGCCGCTGAAGCGGACGACCGGCGGGATCACCTCGATCAGGACCAGGGCGACGAGGGTGAGCAGGGCCAGGCTGAGAGCCGCCGGGACGGCCGGGTGCCACCGGGACACGACGCTCCGGAGCGGGGCGGGGCGGTGCGGTGGGCGTACCGGGAAGGGGTGACCTCCGCACCAGCGGCCCGCGAGAATCAGACCGGCAATGATCAGCGTCAGCGCGGCCAGTGCGCCTGTCGCGCGTCCGGCGCGGGCCGCGAGGACCTGGTAGCTCGCTCCGGTGAGATAGCTGGCACCGACCATCCACAGAGCCCAGAGCGTCGCGGACGGGGTGTGCCAGGCGGCGAAGCGGCGGTACGGCACGCCGTTGCGGCCGGCCAACCGTGGCATCAGGGTGCGGGCGCCGACCACCCATTGTCCGAGGAAGATCGCGCGGCCGCCGTGCCTGAGGAAGAGCCGCTCGGCCCGCGCCCAGTGCTTCGCGAGCCGGCCGGAGGCGCGCGGGGCGGAGACCGTGGCGCGAGCGGCGCGATGGTAGGCGACGGTGCCGCCCAGCACCGCGGCGGCGACGGCCACCAGCAGGGCCGGCACCACGTCGACCACGCCGGCGTTGGCCAGCAGGCCCATCGCGATCAGACCGGTCGCCGACGGCAGCACCACGCCGGCGACGATCGCGGCCTCGCCGGCGACGAGGGCCGCGACCACCGCGTACACGAACACCGGCGGGAGGCCGCCGAGCCATCCGCCGAGCCAGCCCACCGATGTTCCCCCGTTCGTCGCGCTGTGCACCAGCGACGCTAGGGCTTGGGCGGGCAGCGGAAATCCGTGATGCTCCTTAGGGATCCACGGATTTCTACCGGAGGGGACCCGCATGCATCCGACGCTGCAACGCCTGGACGAGCTCGCCGCGCACCTGGCCACCCGGGACGACACCGTCGCGGTGCTCGGGCTGGGCTCGGCGGGCGCTCAGCGGGGGCGCCTCGACGAGCACTCCGACCTGGACTTCTTCCTGATCGTCGAGGAGGGGGCGACGAGCCGTTACGCGGCCGGGACGGACTGGCTGGCGGCGCCCTGCCCGGTGGTCTACAGCTTCGCGAACGACCGGCGGGGACGCAAGGCGCTCTACGCCGACGGCATCTTCGTGGAGTACGCCGTGTTCACCGTCGCCGAGCTGCGGCGGGTCCCGTTCCGCGGTGCCCGGGTGGTGTGGCGCCGGGCGGACGCCCCGCCCGGCCTGACCGAGTCGGACGTCCCGGAGCCGCGGCCGCCCTACGACACCGTCGAGTTCCACCTCAACGAGGCGCTCACCAACCTGTACGTCGGCCTGCACCGCGAGCTGCGCGGCGAGCATCTGAGCGCGGCCCGGTTCATCCAGGGGCACGCCGTCGACCGGGTGATCGCGCTGCTGCGCCTGAGTGAGGGCGAACCGCCGTACCGTGACGTCTTCGATCCGAGCCGGCGCGTCGAGCGGACCTATCCGCCGCAGCTCCTGCCGTTGGCGGAGATGGTCCCGGGCTATCGCGGCAACGCCGCGGCGGCCCGGGCCATCCTGGGCTGGCTCGGTGCCCGCTTCGCGATCCCGGGGCCGATCAACCGGGCGATCGAGGAGCTGCTCAGAAGTTGATCGGCAGGCCGGCGTAGTTCTCGGCGAGGCCGGTGGCGCCGGCCCGGCTGGACGCCACCCAGCGCAGCTGGGAGAGCTGGAGCTCGGCGTCGAACGGGTCACCGGAGGCGTGCAGCATCGTGGTCATCCACCAGGAGAAGTGGGTGCACCGCCAGACCCGGCGCTGGGCGGCGTCCGAGTACGCGTCGACCAGCGCCGAGTCGTGCTCGCGCACCGAGGCGATCAGCGCCTTGCCGAGCAGGGCCACGTCGGCGATCGCCAGGTTCAGGCCCTTGGCGCCGGTCGGCGGGACGATGTGCGCGGCGTCGCCGGCCAGGAACAGGTTGCCGTGCCGCATCGGGGTCTGCACGTAGCTGCGCATCGGCAGCACGCTCTTGTCGGTGATCGGGCCGGGGGTGAGTTTCCAGCCGTTCTGCCCGTGGCCGAGGCGGGTGGCCAGCGCGTCCCAGATCCGGTCGTCGGACCAGGAGGCCGGGTCGGTGCCGTTGGGAACCTGCAGGTAGAGGCGGCTGACCGTGGCCGAGCGCATTGAGTGCAGGGCGAAGCCGTCCGGGTGCCAGGCGTAGATCAGCTCGTCGGTGGACGGCGCGACGTCGGCGAGGATGCCGAGCCAGGAGTAGGGATAGATCTTTTCGTACGTCGTGGCGGCGGGGACGGCGGCGCGGGACGGGCCGAAGGAGCCGTCGCACCCGGCGATCGCGGCGGCGTCCAGTCGCTGAGTATTTCCGGACTTATCGGAATAGGTGACGTAAGGCCGGTCGGACGCGACGTCGTGCAGCGCCACGTCGCTGACCTCGTAGTGGATCTCCTGGCCGGCGGCGCGGCGCGCGGCGATCAAGTCCTTCTGCACCTCGGTCTGGCCGTAGACCCAGACCGACCGGCCGGTCAGGTTCACGAAGTCGAGGTGGTGCCGCTCGTGCGGCCACTGCAGGTGGATGCCCCGGTGCTCGTCCCCCTCGGCGCGCAGCCGGGTGCCCAGCCCGACCGACTCGAGCAGCTCCACGCTGGAGTGCTCCAGGATGCCGGCCCGGATCCGGGCCGCTACGTACTCCTCGGAGCGGGTCTCCAGGACCACGGAGTCGACGCCGCCCTGGGCGAGCAGATGGGAGAGAAGCAGGCCCGCCGGGCCCGCGCCGATGATGGCGACCTGGGTACGCATGCACCCACCTTCAGCGGCGGACGGCCCCCGGGCAAGGGCCTATTTCCACTGGACGGAAGCCAGCGTACGGCCGATCCCGCGCGCCGCCACCTGCAACGCGGACACCATCCGGGGCAACTGCCGGCGCAGGTCCGGGACCACCATGCCGAGCGCGGCCACCACGTCGTCCCCGTTGCGTACCGGCACCGCCACCGAGCAGGCGCCCAGGCTCATCTCCTCGCCGGTGGTGGCGTACCCCTCGGCCCGCACCCGGCGCAGCTGCTCCAGCAGGCGGGCCGGCTGGGTCACCGTGTACGCGGTCACCCGGGTCAGCCGCTGCAGCGCGGCACCCAGCACGTCGTCCGGCGCGTACGCCAGCAGCACCTTGCCCACGCCGGTCGCGTGCAGCGGCAACCGTGACCCGATCTTGCTGACCACCGGCACCGACACGTGGCCGCCCAGCCGGTCGACGTAGAGCACCTCCAGGCCGTCGCGGACCGCCAGGTGCACGGTGGCGAGCGTGGCGCCGTACAGGTCGTGCAGGAACGGGCTGGCCGCGGTGCGCAGCTCGCTCTGCACCGGGGCGAGCAGGCCGAGCTGCCAGATCCGGCGGCCGATCACGTACTCGCCGGTCGGCTCGCGGGACAGCGCACCCCACCGCTGCAGCTCGCCGACCAGCCGGTGCGCGGTGGCCAGCGGGGTGCCGGAGCGCCGGGCCAGATCGCTGAGCGTGAGGCTGCGATGATCCGCGTCGAACGCACCGAGCAGTTCCAGGGCGCGGGCGGTCACGCTCTTCGTCATCGGCCCTCCTTCCGCTCAGTGGAAGTCGAGTATCGCCGGGAGGGCCCGCGACCGCCTAGCGTCCGGGTGGTGAACACCCAGGCTGACATCGACCAGGAAATCGCGGCGGCGGCCCAGCAACCGGGCGGTCCGCAGCCGAGGATCGACTATCCGCCGTACCGCAGCAGCGTGCTGCGGCACCCCAAGCAGCCACTCCAGCTGATCGACCCGGAGTCGGTGGAGCTGTGGGCACCCGCCTTCGGGCACCGGGACGTGGCCGACGACGAGGCCGACCTGACCATCCAGCACGCCGGGACCCCGCTCGGCGAGCGCATCGTGGTGACCGGCCGGGTGCTCGACGGCGACGGCCGCCCGGTGGCGCACCAGCTCGTCGAGGTGTGGCAGGCCAACGCGGCGGGACGGTACCGCCACCAGCGGGACCAGCACCCGGCGCCGCACGACCCGAACTTCACCGGGGTCGGCCGGTGCCTCACCGACGCGGACGGGAACTACCGGTTCCAGACCATCAAGCCGGGCCCGTACCCGTGGCGCAACCACCTCAACGCGTGGCGCCCCGCGCACATCCACTTCTCGATCTTCGGGACCGATTTCACCCAGCGCCTGGTCACCCAGATGTACTTCCCGGGCGACCCCCTATTCAGGTACGACCCGATCTACCAGTCGATCACCGACCCGAAGTCCCGGGACCTGCTGATCGCCCAGTACGACCACGACCTCACCACCCCGGAGTGGAACACCGGATACCGTTGGGACATCGTGCTCACCGGCAGCCACCGCACTCCGCTCGACACCGAGGATGACAACGCATGAGCGCCGCGGTCCCCGGCCAGACGGTCGGCCCCTTCTTCCACCTCGGGCTCGAGTACCCGCAGATGAACGAGCTGGTCCCGCCCGCCCACCCGCGTGCCGTCCGGCTGCACGGCCGGGTCACCGACGGCGCCGGCGCACCGGTGCCGGACGCGGTGATCGAGATCTGGCAGGCCGACCGGCGCGGGCACGTGGTGCGCCAGCCGGGCTCGCTGCGCCGCGACGGCTGGACCTTCACCGGGTGGGGGCGGGCCGCCACCGACCCGGACGGGAACTACCAGTTCGCGACGGTGGAGCCGGGCGCCACCGAGCCGGGGCGGGCGCCGTTCTTCGCGGTGACCGTCTTCGCCCGCGGGCTGCTGGACCGGCTGTTCACCCGGGCGTACCTGCCGGACGACGCGGCGGCGCTGGCCGCCGACCCGCTGCTGTCGGCGGTCGGCGCGCAGCGGCGGGGGACGCTGATCACCCGGCGGGCCGATCGGGGACTGGTCTTCGACATCCGCCTGCAGGGCCCGGACGAGACGGTCTTCCTGACCTATCCCCGCCTGCGGGACGCCTGGGCGTGAGCGACCTGCTCTGGCCCGGCGACCACCGCGCCGGCGACCTGTTCACCGACGCGGCGGTGGTGGCGGCCATGGTCCGCGTCGAGTCGGCCTGGCTCGCCGCCCTGGTCGACCTGGGCATCGCCGACATCGAGCTGCCCGACCTGGCCCCGCTGGCCGGGCCGGCGGATCTCGAGCACCTGGCGGTGGCCGCGGAGTCCGGCGGCAACCCGCTGATCCCGTTGCTGAATCGGCTCAAGTGCCGCCTCCGGGGCCGCAACACGGCCGCCGCCGGCTGGCTGCACAAGGGTCTGACCAGCCAGGACGTCATCGACACGGCGATCGTGCTGTGCCTGCGCGACACGGTCGCCCGGGTGCGCGCCGACCTGCTCACCCAGATCGGCACGCTGACCCGGCTCGCCGACGAGCACCGGGAGACCCGGATGGCCGGCCGGACCCTGACCCAGCACGCCATCCCGATCACCTTCGGGCTGAAGGCGGCCGGCTGGCTGACCGGCGTGCTGGACGCCCGGGAGCACCTGGCCGCCGCCGGGAGCCTGCCGATCCAGGTCGGCGGGGCGGCCGGCAGCCTGGCCGCGCCGACCGCCGTCGCCGGGGATCCGGCCCGCGCCCGGGAGCTGGTGGCGGCTGCCGCCGAGCGGCTCGGGCTGCCGGTCCGGGAGCCGTGGCACACCAGCCGCGCCCCGCTCACCCGGGTCGCCGACGCGTTCGTGACCTGCACCGACGCCTGGGGCAAGATCGCCAACGACGTGCTTGTCGGCTCCCGTCCCGAGGTGCACGAGCTGATCGAGGGGGCGGCCGAGGGCAAGGGCGGCTCGTCGGCCATGCCGAACAAGCGGAATCCGGTGCACGCCGTGCTGATCAAACGGGCCGCGCTCGCCGGCCCGCCGCTCGCCGCCCTGGTGCACGCCGGCGCGGCGGCCGCCGTCGACGAGCGGCCGGACGGCGGGTGGCACGTCGAGTGGCCCACCCTGCGCACCCTGGCCCGGCGCACGGTGGTGGCCGGCGCGCAGACCGCGGAACTGCTCGCCGGGCTGCGGGTGGACACCGGCAAGATGCTGGCCACCCTGCACGAGGCGCGGCCCGGCATCGACGCCGAACAGCAGTCGGTCACGCCGGGGGCGGCGCCCGACCAGCCCTACCTGGGCGCGACCGACGAGATCATCGACGCGGTCCTGGCCCGGGCTCTGACGTCGAAAGGACTCTCGTGCTGACCGCGACCGTCTTCACCGACGCGCCGGACCGTCCGCTGCTGCTGCTCGGCTCGTCCGTCGGCACCTCGGCCGAGAGCCTGTGGGCGCGGTGCGCCGAGCGGCTCCACGGCCGCTACCACGTGGTCGGCTTCGACCTGCCCGGCCACGGCCGCAGCGCCCCGGCCGCCGGCCCGTTCACCGTCGCCGACCTGGCCCGCGCAGTCGTCGACCTGGCCGACGGCCTGCGGCCGGGGGAGAGTTTCCGGTACGCCGGCGACTCGATCGGCGGCGCCATCGGCCTGCAGCTGCTGCTCGACGCCCCGGAACGGGTCACCGCGGCGGCGGTCCTCTGCACCGGCGCCAAGATCGGCGAACCGGACATGTGGCACGAGCGGGCCGCGCTGGTCCGCGCCAAGGGCACCGAGGCCGTCGTCCCCGGCTCGATCGAGCGCTGGTTCGGCGCCGGCTTCCCGGCGGCCGGCCGGGAACCGCTGCTCGACGCGCTGCGCGCGACCGACGACGAGAGCTACGCCCGCTGCTGCGAGGCGCTCGCCGGGTTCGACGTCCGGGACCGGCTCGCCGAGATCGCCACGCCGCTGCTCGCGGTCGCCGGCGGCCAGGACCGGCCCACCCCGCCGGACGGGCTGCGCCTGATCGCCGAGACCGCGCTCAACGGCCGGCTGGTGGTCCTCGACGACGTCGCGCACCTGGCCCCGGCCGAGTCACCGGAGGTGGTGGCGTTCCTGCTGGACCAGCACTTCGAGGAGGTGCGCGCGGCCGGCATCCGGGTCCGCCGGGAGGTCCTCGGCGCCGCACACGTGGACCTGGCGACCGCCGGGACCACCCCGTTCACCCGGGACTTCCAGGACCTGATCACGCGCTACGCCTGGGGCGAGATCTGGACCCGGCCCGGCCTGGACCGCCGCAGCCGCTCGATGGTGACGCTGACCGCGCTGGTCGCCCTCGGCCACCACGAGGAGCTGGCCATGCACGTCCGCGCGGCGCGTACCAACGGCCTGACCCCCGACGAGATCAAGGAGGTGCTGTTGCAGACCGCGATCTACTGCGGGGTCCCGGCCGCGAACACCGCCTTCCGCATCGCCCAGCAGGTCCTCGCCGCCGAGCGGTGAGCGCTACGCGGCAGTGCCGGCCGGGTTCAGCACGGCGAAGCGCCAGCCTCCGTCGAGGGTCTGGCGCACCACGTTCGTCGTGGTGCCGGCGAGCTGTGCCCGGCCGTCCGGTGTGTCCACCTCCAGCGTCCAGTCGATCAGCATCAGGGCGACGTCGCCGCTGACCAGGGTGTGCCGTGGCGTGTTCACCAGGTGCGGGTTGCCGGCCAGCAGGCCGGCCAGGTCGGCCCGGATCCGGTCCGGGTCGGTGAGCACCTCGCCGCCCACCGTGCGGCTCACCGCGCCCGGCCCGAACAGGTCGAGCAGACCGTCCAGATCCCTACCGTTCACCAGCTCCTGGAACGCCGCCGACATGTCAAAAGCCGTCGTGACCGTCATGTTCCCACTCCTTGTCGATGCTCCGTTGTTGCCCCTCCGACGGTAGTTTTCAGACGTCCGTACGGCCTCGGCGAAAGGCGACAGCTACTTGTGACAATCGGACACGAGATCTGGCAGGTCCGGTACGTCGCCGGCGTTCCGGCCGCGGTCGAGGTGCTCAGCTTCGCCGCGCTGCGCCGGATGGACCGGACCGGTCGGCGCCGCGGCTGGCAACGCCCGGAGTTCCACGTCCTGGCCCTGGTCGAGTCCGGCGCCGGCCGGCACCGCGCCGACTTCGCCGACTTTCCGCTGGTCCCGGGCACTGTCGTCTGGATCCGGCCCGGCGTTGTCCACCGCTGGTCCGACGTGGACGCCGTCGACGGCCCGCTGATCCTCTGCACCCCGCAGGCGGTGACCGTCGAGCCGCCCGCCCCACTCACCTGGCTCGCCCCGGCGGCCTCCCGGCCCCTGCTGCGGGCCGCCGCCGCGCACCTGGCCGCCGAGCAGTCCGCCCAGCTGGCCGACCCCGCCCTGCACGCGCCCGAGGTGCTGGCCGCGCTGCTGGCCGCGCTGCTGCACCGCGCCGTCCGCACGGCCCCGGCACCGGCCGTGGCCGACGGTGCGGCGCACGAGATCTTCCGGAGCTTCCGGGCCGCCGTGGAGGCCGGGTTCACCACGCATCACCGGGTCGACTGGTACGCCCGGCAGCTCGGTTACGCCCCGCGCACGCTGACCCGGGCCACCCGGGCCGCCGCCGGGGTGCCCGCCAAACGGTTCCTGGACGAGCGGATCCTGCTCGAGGCCAAGCGGTTGCTCGCCCACACCGGCCTGCCGGTGACCGCGTGCGCCCGCCGGCTCGGCTTTCCCGACCCGCCCAGCTTCACCACGTTCTTCCGCCACCACACCGGCGTCGCGCCGACCCGGTGGCGGCAGGCCGCCGATCCGGCCGCGTGATCCCCGGGGAGTGCGCTCGGCCGGCGGCCGCCCGCCGGTGTCATGGCTCGTAGTCGTTCCATCCGGTGTGGTAGACCGGCTTGCTCTCCGGGTCGGCGTCGTGGCCGAGCCAGATCCGCACCCGCCAGTCCGCGCCGTCGGCGATCCAGTGGTCCTCCACCACCGCGTCACCCAGGGTGGCGGGGTCGCGGTCGTCGGTCACGTGCGGGGATCGGCTGACGACCTGCCAGTCGTAGTCGTAGTCCGACGATTCGATCTGGATGGTGTAATCGGGCGCCATCCATTCATGCTGCCCGATGCCCATCGGTCCGGCCAGGTCCTCGGTGGTGCGGGACCGCTCAGGCGGGCTGGACGACCGGGTGGCGCAGGCCTGGGTGGCCGGCCGGCAGGGTGCGCTGGATGACCCACCAGCTGGCCGCCAGGCAGGCGGCGACCAGTGGCCAGCTCAGCGCGATTCGCGCGGCGGCCAGCGCGCCCGGCTGCTCCGCGGCGTAGAGCGGCAGGAAGACCGCGACCCGGACGACGTACTGCAGCACCCACACCCAGCTCGCCCGGGAGTACGCCCGGAGCAGCTCCGGGTCGCGGCGCCACCGGGTGCGCTGGCCGAGGACGGCGCCGACCACCACGCCGAGCAGGGGCCACCGGATCACGATGCTGATCGCCCAGACCAGCACGCTGGCGCCGTTGCTCAGCAGCTGCAGCAGGAAGAAGTCCTCGGCCTTGCCGGTGCGCAGGGCGATCAGCGCGGCCACGCAGACGCCGAGCAGGCCGATCAGCACGGCGCGGGGCTTGTCGCCGCGACGCAGCCGCCAGCCGACCACGCCGAGGGCGGCGAGCAGGGCGCCGGCCGTGCCGGCCCCGATGGTGTGGAAGATCAGCCAGCCGCCCAGGAAGCCGACGGCCGGCCACGACGCGTCGATGGCGGCGCGCCGCCCGTTGAGCAATTCCGACAGCGATTCCGGCTGCGCCATCTCCACCCGCCTGTTAGAGGTTAGGGCAGCCTAACCCAGGCGGTGGGCAAAGGGTGGGACGGGGAGCGAGGTGGGGCTGCCTCGTTCCCCGTCCATGGTGTAGCAGCACTGCGTGAGATCACGCGGGGGATTGCTGCGCCTCCATTCGAATCCAAACGGCCCTGGGAGCGCTCCCAGTTCATCGCACTGTAGCAAGTGTCGCGCGCCCCGGGGAGGGGGTCAGACCGCCGAGCAGCTGACGGCTGGGGTGGCCGGGGTGCCGGTCGCGATGAAGCCGAACGTCGCCGAACCGCCGGCCGCCAGCGCGCCGTTGTAGGTGGCGTTCGACGCCTGAATCTGATTGCCGCTGGTCAGCACCGTCGCGTTCCACGACTGCTGCACGGTCTGCGCGGCGCCGTAGGTGAGCGTCACCGCCCAGCCCTTGACCGCCGCGTTGCCCGCGGTCACCGTCACGGTCGCCTGGTAGGCGCCCGACCACTGCGAGGCGACGGAGATCGCCGCGCGGCATCCGCCCGCCGGCACCGGCGTGGACGGTGAGGGCGAGCTGGGGGACGGCGAGCTCGGCGACGGCGAGGAGGGCGACGGCGAGGACGGCGACGGCGAGGACGGCGACGGCGAGGACGGCGAGGTCGTACCGCTGAAGTTCACGTCACTGCAGAAGTAGTACGACTGGTCCAGGTGGCTCGCCTGCCAGATGGTGTAGACCATGGCGCGCCCGGACCGCCCGGACAGGTCCACCGGGATGTCCATCTGCACGCCGTTGCTGAGCTGCTCGGTCCACTGCGCCGCCGGCGTGTTCGGCACCTCCTTCACCAGATCCAGGTCGGACCACTTCAGCGCGGTGGTGACCGGGTTGTAGGACGGTTTGGTGACATAGACCCGGATGTAGTCGGCGCCGTGCCGCGCCCCGTCGAAGAGCCGCACCGTGAACGAGTTGGCGATCGTCGTCGCCTTCCAGTCGCCGATCGCGTCCATCGCGGCGTACCGGCCGTTCTGCGTCCGGCCGGCGCTGCACAACTGCCCGTCCGGGATGGCCGCCTGATGGTTGCCGGCCACGCCCTCGCGGAACAGGCCGTTCCAGTTCCACATCGCCTGCGGATCGGCCTGCCAGGCCTGGTAGCACATCGGATCCTCGGTCGCCATCTCCGGCGCCTGGAACCTGTCGCCCCACCGTTCGTAGCAACCGTAGTTGCGCGAGGCGGGACCGATGACGTTGCCGTGCGCCGCGGCGGGCGAGGCCGGCGCGACCAGCACGGCGAGAGCGGCGGCCAGGGCCGCCACCAGGGCGGAGATCAAGAACTTCTTGGGTACGACGTGAGTCATGCGAACTCAGCACTCCTGAGCTCAGGGCCGCCGTGGGTAGCGACGGCCGGGCTGCGGGGGGGATGTCGGAAGCTGCCCGGGCTTCCGCGGTACCCGCGTGCGTCTCTCGTCGAGTGCTGTGCCGCCCAGCGTGCCCGCTTGATCGAGAGTTGTCAATCGGCCCGCGATGCTCCGGCGGGTTCCCGGCGACGATGCGGAAAATCGGGTGCCGGCCGGCCCCGGAGTTCCTAGGTTGTCGGGATGTCCGCCGAAGCCGCCCGTGCCGCCGAACTGCTCACCCAGCTGTCCAACCCCGCCCGCCTGCGCGCCTTCGCCGAGCTGGTCCGCCGGGGTGGCGAGGGATCGTCCCTCGCCGAGCTGGCGTTCCACCTGGACGTCGGCAAGCCGCAGGCGGGGGAGGCGCTGGGCCGGCTGGCCGCGCTCGGGCTGGCCACCGGCAGCGGCGACGGGTATTACCGGGCCCGGCCGGAGGCGCTGCGCGAGGCGGCGCAGGCGTTGTCGGCGAGCCTGCCGATCGCGCCGTTGCTCGGGGAGTATCCACAGCTCAGGAGCTTTTTCGCGTACGGCCGGCTGACCGCCCTGCCGCCGACGCTGAGCGAGCGGTACCAGCAGATCGCGGAGCTGCTGGCACGTTTCGTGGCGGTCCAGGACCTGCTCACCGAGGACGAGGTGAACGCCCGGATCGCGGTGGTGGCCGACGACGTGGCGGCGGTCCGCCGGATGCTCGTCGACACCGGCTGGCTGGAGCGCGACCGGGCCGGCACCGTCTACGGCGCCGGCCGGATCTACACCCCCGCGAATTGATGCCGGACGGCCCGATCGGCCGGCCGCGACGGCTGTCCGCAGGCTTCGGACCAGGGGAGTCGAGCGGTACCTTCCGGACCGCCCGCAGCGCCGCGATGTCCCGCCAGGGCACGCGCATCCTCCACTAGCGGTTCTGAGCCCGCCGGTCGCGCTCCCTGATCGCGGTCTCCACGAGGGCTCGGGCGGCCCACGTCATGGCCTCCCGCTCGGCTTCCGCGTCGAGGCCGCGGACGTCTCGCAGGGCTATCTGCGCCTCCCAGCCGACCACCATGGTCAGCGCGGAGATGAGGCGCTCGTAGGCCGGCTCGCCCAGGCTGTCACGCAACGGCTCGCAGGCCTTGTCCAGCCACTCGATCCGGCGCTGGCTGCGGCGTGGGCCGGTCGCCTCGGCGGCGCCGCCGGCGGCCGGGTCGACGGTCAGACGGATCATGCGGCGCCCCAGGGGTAGCGACTGCGGCGAGTAGTCCAGCAGCGTCCGGATGAGGGCGTCGACCCGCCCCGCCGGATCGTCGGCGAGCGCGGGATCCGCGAGCGCCGCCTCCACCGGCGGCTCGTTGAGCGCGCCGGCCGTCGCGTCGAGGAGCAGCTCGTCCAGCGCCGGGAAGTACATGTAGACGGTGCGTCGCGACACGTCGGCGGCGGCCGCGATCTCGTCGATGGACGGCGTTGATCCGAGCGTGCTCAGGCGTACCGCCGCATCGACGATCGCCTTCCGGGTGCGGCGCCGCTGCGCCTCCCGGCCACCGCTGCGCACCGGTTTCTCCATAGTCATCGGCGATGCCACCCACCTCGAAGCCTGTGATCACGACCGCCTTGACGGCCATCGGAGCCGAGTATACCGTCATGCATTAATTGCACTTGAGTGCAATGATTGCACAAGGCGGCAGAGTCTGCCCGCGCGGCCCGGCTCCGGCCTGCCATGCGCGGATGCCCGCAGGTGAGAACGGGAGAATCAGGAGGCGACCATGAGAGTGCTGGTAGCAGGCGCGACCGGAGCGATGGGCAAGCAGCTCGTGCCGCGCTTGGTGAGCGCCGGTCACGAGGTCTTCGCCATGACGCGCAACGAGTCGAGCAAGGCGGCCCTGTCGGAACTCGGCGCGGTGCCGACCGTCGCGGACGCGCTCAACCGCGCCCAGGTCGAGGCGGCGGTCCGCGAGGCCAAGCCCGACGTGATCATCCACCAGCTGACCGCCATCGGGCACATCGACACACGCCACTTCGAGCGCAGCTTCGCCGCCACCGACCGGCTGCGCATCGAGGGCACCGACAACCTTCTGGCCGCGGGGCGCGCGGCGGGAGTGCGGCGGTTCGTGGCGCAGAGCAACGGCGCGTTCACCTACGCCCGGACGGGTGGGCCGGTGAAGACCGAGCAGGACCCGCTCGACCCGTCGCCGGTCAGCCAGATGGCTCCGATGGTCGCCGCGATCCGGCACCTGGAAAGCGCCGTGCTGGGCGCCGAGGGGATCGACGGGATCGTGCTGCGCTACGGCGCGTTCTACGGACCCGGCACCTCGATGGCCCCGGGTTCCGCGCAGCTGGAGGCGATCCGCAAGGGCAAGTTCCCGATCGTCGGCGACGGCGGCGGCGTATGGTCGTTCGTCCACGTCGCCGATGCGGCGGAGGCGACGGCCGCGGCGGTCGACAAGGGCGCCCCCGGTGTCTACAACATCGTCGACGACGATCCCGCACCGGTCGCCGAGTGGTTGCCGGAACTGGCCCGCAAGCTGGGTGCCCGGAAGCCGATGCGGGTGCCACGGTTCGTCGGGCGGCTGGCCGCCGGGGAGCCCGGCGTCGTGCTGATGACCGAACTCCGCGGCGCTTCGAACGCCAAGGCCAAGCGCGAGCTGGGCTGGCGGCCGGCGCACCCGTCCTGGCGTCAAGGCCTCCAGGTGTCCTGACTGCCGCGGATCCAGCCCGCGCGGGGACAGGGTGGGGCCGCTGTGGCCGCCCGGCCGCTCAGCGAACTTCGCCGTCCGGGATGTGGCCGGTGCTCATCGGACCGTCGCCGCCCTGGCCACCGCGGGGGCCGTCACGGCTGCCGGCACCGCGTCGGGCAGGGTGGCGGTCCACAGCCGGTAGACGAGCACCGGGCCGATGACCCAGTAGCCGAGGGCGGTGTAGAAGCCGGGGAAGCTGAGGTCGCCGGCGATCAGGTCGTAGACGATGTGGCCGATGGCGTTGCCCATCGCGCCCATCACCGCGAAGAACCAGGCGATCAGCAGCGGGACCCGCCAGCCGCGGTAGATGGCGAGAGCGCCGATGGCGAAGGCGGCGTAGGAGATCATGTTGATCCAGACGAACTTGTTCAAGGTCATGGCCTGCGCGCCGAACACCTCGGTCGGCCAGCGGCGGTTGAATCCGTTGGTGAACTCCTCGGCGAAGTGCAGGAACTGCCACGCCATGCCGACCAGATAGATCGGCAACACCTTCGCCGGATCCGGCCGGCGCCGGTTGGTGGTCATCAGGTGTGCGGCGTACGCGATCACCATGGCCGGGATGAACGTCCACCACAGCGCTGAGCCCGGCGAGAGCCAGGCGAACAACGAGATCAGGGCGGCGGCTACGCCACCGGCCGCGAGCGCGGTCTTTCGGGTCTGGGACACAGGGGTCTCCTCGGAGAGCCGGACAGCTGCCGGGACGGCGCGGACAGCTTTGCCAACAGCTGTTTGTCAACGCCCGTTGGCGACTCAGCCTAGGTTGCCAACGGCCGTTGGCCAACAGTTGTTGCGCTATGCTCCAGTCGTGGCATTTACGGAGAGATCGGCCAAGGCTCGCACCGCGATCCTGGCGGCAGCGGCCCGCCGGTTCGCGGCGGACGGCTACGACCGCACCACCATCCGCGCCATCGCCCAGGACGCCGGGGTGGACCCGTCCATGGTCATCCGATACTTCACCAGCAAGGCGGACCTCTTTTACGCCGCCTCCTGGACCGCCTCGCCGACGAGCATCGACGCCGCCCCGGGCAGCGACTTCGCCGAGCGGTACGCCACGGTCTTCATCGACGTCTGGGAGCGCGACCAGTCGGCGCTGGCCGCGCTGCTTCGTGCCGCGCCGACGCATCCGGAGGCGGTCGAGCAGCTCCAGGGAGTGCTCGACCGCCAATTCCTGCCGGTGTTCAAGGAGGCGTTCCCGGAGCGCGCCGACGTCGAACAGCGGGCGGCGCTGATCGTCAGCCAGACGATCGGGCTGGCCTACTGCCGATACCTGCTACGGCTGGAGCCGCTGGCCTCGATGAGCAGAGACCGACTCCACCACGCCCTCGCCGGCACCATCCGCCGCTACCTCGACGAGCCGATCGGCCCGGCCCCACAAGACGGCTGAAGTCCCCGGCCCTCCCGTGCGCCGCGGGACTCGAGTGAGACGGCCCGCCCGGGACAGTGCGGTGTGCTCCCTGGTGAAGGCGTGCCTCAGTCGGTGGTGACGTTCAGCGCGGCCGCGTCGCGCGGGACGATCAGGGGCATCGCCGCGGCCAGGACCGCGGTCAGGGCGCCGAGGACACCGAGTGCCGGGCGCAGGCCGCCGACGGCCGCCGCCAGGCCGTTGATCAGTACCGGGGAGAGGAACTCGCCGACGAACAGGGTGCCGGTCCACAGGCCGGTGCCCCGGCCGCGTTCCTCGAAGCCGAGCCGGTTGGTGGCCCAGGTGAGCAGGGTGGGCAGCAGCAGGCCGGTGCCGGCACCGGTGAGCACCGCGCCGATGGTGATCACCGGCGCCGAGGCGGTGGCCGCGATGACCAGGAAGCCGAGGGCGGCCAGCCCGAAGGCGAACGGCAGCAGCCGGCGCGGGGTGCGCGCGGAGAGCTTGGCGAACGAGCCGGCCGCGACGGCCGTGGCGAGCGACATCAGGGCGCTGAGCGCGCCGATGGTGGCGGTCTCGGTGACGCCCACCTCGTCCAGCACGAAGGACAGCTCCACGATCAGGGCGTAGAAGACGACCCCGCCGGCCAGGGTGACCAGGCACGGGGTGCGCAGCCGGCGCCAGGGCAGCGGCGGGAGCCGGCGGGGCTCGGCGAGCGCGCCGGTGGGCCGGGGCGCCGCCGCGGGCTGCCAGATCAGCAGGACCATCGGGACGGCCAGGACCAGCGCGACGGTGTAGAGCCAGAACGGGGCTCGCCAGCCGGACCCCCCGACGGCACCGCCCAGGCCCAGGAAGACGGTGGCGGACACCGCGGCGAGCAACGTCTGCAGGCCCAGGTAACGGCTGCGCCGGGGACCGGACCAGTAGTCGGCGATCAGGGTGGTGCAGCAGGTCATGATGGCGGCTTCGCAGAGTCCGACCAGGACCCGGGAGCCGATGATGGCCGGCAGCGTGGTCAGGTAGAGCGGCGCGGTGCCGCAGATGGCGTAGCCGACCATCGCGGCGATCAGCAGCCGCTTGCGGTCCAGGGCGTCCACGACGAAACCGGCGAACGGCGCGGTCAGGCCGATCACCAGGGCGGGCACGGTGAGGACGACGGGTACCAGCACGTCGGCGCCGGCCACCCCGGCGAAGTGGTCGGTCATCTGCGGCAGGACCGGTGCGATCAGCACCGCGCCGAGGACCGACAGGCAGCTGCCGGCCAGCAGCAGCACCAGCTGGCCGGCGCCGGCGCGGCGCTGGGTGACGGCTTCGGGCATGGCGGGGCCTTCCGGAGGAGGAGAAGCCGGTGGTCCAGGTCACATCCGGCGGTGCTGACTATGGTCAGGCCGCGCCCCATCACGGAAGCCCGGTTCCGCTGATGCCCGGTATCGGTCCCGCTGATGGTGTGCCGGGACGGCGCTTGTCACTGAGCGGCCGGCCGGCGGCGAAGTGACGCGGCGGCGTTCACGATCAGGTCCCGGAACCAGGTGTGCGCGGGATCGGTGCGGTACATCGGGTTCCACCAGAACGCCTCGGCGACCGGGACCACCTCGAACGGGCAGTCGAACACGCGCACCCCGGCCACCGGGGCCAGCAGCCGGGCCAGCCGCTCCTGGATCAGGGCGACCCGCCGGGTCCCCGCCACCAGGAACGGCATCTGCACGAAACCGTCCACCGCGGCGTCCACCCGCGCCTCGATGCCCAGCATCCGCAGCTGGCGGGCGGCCGGGGCGAACGCCGTCGGCCGGTCCACATACATCACCCAGGGCAGGTCCGCGAGGTGCTCCAGCGTCAGGGCGTCGCCCACCTCGGGGTGGTCGTCGGACACGATGCACACCCAGCGGTCCTCGAAGAGGTCCAGATAGGGCAGATCGGTGACGAAGCCGTGCGGCACGATCAGGCCGTCGGCGGCGCGCAGGGTCGCCTCGGCGTGGTCCACGGCGTACGGCGTGGTCTGCTCCAGCCGCAACCGGACGCCGGGCGCGAGCCGGGCGATCTCCCGGGTCACCAGCGGTCCGAGGATCGTCGCCGCGTAGTCGGAGATCACCAGGGTGAACTCGCGGTCCAGCCGGGACGGGTCGAACTCGGCCGTCGCGTCGAAGACCCGTCGCACCCCGGCCAGCGCGGGACCGGTGAGCACCGCGACCCGCGCCGCGAGGGGGGTCAGCTCGTAACGGTTGCCGGCCCGGGTGAGCAGCGGGTCGCCGAAGTGCCGGCGCAGCCGGGCCAGGGCGCCGCTGACCGCCGGCTGGCTGACCCCCAGATGCTCGGCCGTGCGGGTCACGTTCCGCTCGCGCAGCAGGGCGTCGAGCGTCACCAGCAGATTGAGATCGAGATTGGCCAGCACCCGGTCGACAGCCATGGCGCAACTATAAGCCAGGGCGATGACCGACATCACCAAGTCGAGCTTCCGTAATAACCCCGGCTCACGCGACAGTGGTCCCAGTCACACGAAACGGGAGGGAAACCGCCGTGCCAGCAGTTCGTAACGTTCTGGTCGTCGGTGGCGGCGCGGCCGGCGCCGCCGCGGCGATCCTGCTAGCGGAGGGCGGTGTCGCCGTCGACCTGGTCGACCTCAAGCCCGACGTCTCCGCCCTCGGCTCCGGGATCACCCTGCAGGGCAACGCGCTGCGCGTCCTGCGCCGGCTGGGCGTCTGGGACCGGGTCCGGGCCGAGGGCTACGCGTTCGACACCCTCGGGCTGCGTGCCCCGGACCCGGCCGGCACGCTGATCGCCGAACTCACCGACATCCGCACCGGCGGACCCGACCTGCCGGCCACGCTCGGCATGTACCGGCCGGCCCTCGCGAAGATCCTGCTCGAGCGGGCCGGGGAGGCCGGGGCGCGGGTCCGGTTCGGTACCCGCCCGACCGCGCTGGACCAGGACGGCGACGCCGTCACGGTGACTTTCGATCACCACAGGACTGACCGGTACGACCTGGTCGTCGGCGCCGACGGCCTGCGTTCCTGGACCCGTCGCGCGGTCGGCATCGACGCCGAGCCGCAGCCGGTCGGGATGGGGATCTGGCGCACGTTCACCGCCCGCCCGGCGTCGGTCACCCGGACCGACCTGTTCTACGGCGGTCCCGCCTACATCGCCGGGTACTGCCCGACCGGACCGGACAGCATCTACGCCTACCTGGTCGAGGCCGTGCAGGACCGGTTCCGCCTGGGCCCCGGCGAGGCGCTCGCGACGATGCGGGAGCTGTCCCAGGCCTACCACGGCCCGTGGGACGAGATCCGCGCGACGCTGACCGACCCGAGCCGGGTCAACTACACGGCGTTCGAGAGCCACGTGCTGGAGGGGCCGTGGCACCGGGGCCGGGTGGTGGTGATCGGCGACGCCGCGCACAGCTGCCCGCCCACCCTGGCGCAGGGCGCCGCGCAGGCCCTCGAGGACGCGTCGGTGCTGGCCGAGCTGCTGCTCCGGCACTCGGCGCCGGCCGAGGACCTGTGGACCGAGTTCACCGCGCGGCGCCTGCCGCGCGCCAAGGAGGTCGTCGAGGCCTCCCTGCAACTGTGCCGCTGGCTGCTCGCCCACGAGCGCGGCGACGTCCCGGGCCTGATGGCCCGGATCTCGCACCTGGTAGCCGAGCCCGCCTGATTCCGGAGAAGGACATGACCGACGAACGACTGATCACCCACCTGCGGCACGTGGACCTGGCCGTGCCCGACTACGACAAGCAGCTCGAGTTCTACACCACCATGTGGGGACTGGACGCGGAGACCACCGACGAGGGGATCGCGTTCCTGGCCGCGGCCGGCTCGCCGGAGCAGTACTCGGTGCGGCTGCGCAAGGCCGCCGAGAAGCGGCTCGACCTGATCGCCTTCGGCGCGGCCGGCCGGGCCGACGTGAACGCGCTCGCCGAACGGCTCGGCCGGGCCGGGGTCACGCTGGTCACCGAGCCGGACACGCTGCGGACCCCGGGCGGCGGGTACGGCTTCCGCTTCTTCGACCTGGACGGTCGTACCGTCGAAGTGTCCTGTGATGTCGAGGTCCGCCGGCATCGCAAGCTCGAAGAGGGTGAATCGGTCCCGGTCAAGCTCTCGCACGTGGTGATCAACTCGCCGAACCCGGAGGCGACCGTCGCCTTCTACGACGAGCACCTCAACTTCGCGCTCTCGGACACCCTGACGCACCCGCGGATGGGCTCGATGATGTGGTTCCTGCGCACCAACAAGTGGCACCACAGCCTGGCCGTCGCCCGCGGCCCGCACGTCTCGCTGCACCACGCGTCGTTCGAGATGCGCGGCATCGACGAGTACATGCGCGGCACCGGCCGGCTGCTGCGCGGCGGCGTCGAGAAGGTGTGGGGGCCGGGCCGGCACATGGCCGGCAACAACACCTTCAGCTACTTCCTCGACCCGCACGGGAACACCGTCGAGTACACCACCGAGCTGGAGGAGCTCGACGAGGACACCTGGCACCCGCACCTGTACGACTTCTCCGACCCGGCGGTCAGCGACCAGTGGGGTACGGCGAACCCGATGACCGAGTTCGTCGCGAAGCAGTCGTTCAACGACGTGGACCGCGGCATCTTCGTCGCGCCGCCGGTCTGAGCATGCGGATCGTTACCTACCGCCACGCCGGCGTGGAGAGGTCGGGTGTCGTCCGGGACGGGACGGTGTTCCCGTTCCTCGACGGCCGCGACGTCGTGCAGGTGATCGAGAACGGCCGTCCGGAGGTCGCCGAGGCCGGTGTCCCGCTGGCCGACGTACGCCTGCTGGCCCCGCTGAAGCCCCGCTCGGTGCGCGACTTCGTCACGTTCGAGGAGCACGTCGAGGGGGTCCGGCGCAGCGTGGACGGCGCGGCCGGGGTGCCCGAGGCCTGGTACGACGCGCCGACGTTCTACTTCACCAACCCGCACACGATCTACGGGCCGGGCGACGAGATCCCGTTCCCGGCCGCGTCGGCGGCCCGCGACTTCGAACTGGAGGTCGCCGCCATCGCCGGGCCCGGCCAGACGATCTTCGGCTACACGATCCTCAACGACTTCTCGGCACGTGACCTGCAGAGCCGGGAGATGAGGATCGGCCTCGGACCGGCCAAGGGCAAGGACTTCGCGAGCAGCCTGGGTCCGTGGATCGTCACGGCGGACGAGCTGGCGCCGTACGAAAAAGACGGTTTTCTCGATCTCTGGTGTGTTGCCGCGGTCAACGGCGTCGAGATCGGGCGTGACCTGCTCAGCAACATGGGCTGGACGTTCCCGGCGATGGTCGCCTACGCCGGCCGGGACAGCGTCGTGCGGGCCGGTGACGTGCTCGGGTCGGGGACCGTGGGCAACGGCGGCTGCCTGGCCGAGCTGTGGGGCCGCAACGGGACCCAGGAACCGCCGCCGCTGCGGGACGGCGACGAGGTGACGTTGACCGTCGAGGGCATCGGCACCCTGACAAATCGGATTGTTTCCTCCTCCACCGGCGCGGCGCTGCCGCCGGTCCGCCGCCGTGACCAGGCGAGAGCGCGAAGCGAAAGGCAAGACTGATGTTCGAGTACTTCCCCGGCAACTACGTCTGGAACCTGGGCGTGGTCGCCACCCTGAACAGCGGGGGCCTGATCGACGAGGTCGACCGTGCCTGCCGCCCGATCCGCGAGCTGGGCGCACACGGCGCCGACGTCGGCACCAGGGAGTTCATGGCGTCCTGGGCCGCCGTCGCCGAGGACCTGGCCACCCAGGCGGCCGCCGACGAGGCGGCCGGGCACCGGCGCACCGCGGGGCAGAAGTACCTGCGCGCCACCAACTACCTGGCGCAGGCCGAGCGGATGCAGAGCGCCAAGAAGCCGGACCGCGACGTCTTCTACCGCCGCTGCCTGGAACTGCAGCAGAAGGCGTTCGACCTGATCGACCCGGCGACCACCCGGGTGGCGATCCCGTTCGAGGGGGCGATGCTGCCCGCGTACTTCACCAGGGCCTCGGCGAAAGCACCGGTGATCATCATGTTCAACGGGCTGGACTCGACCAAGGAGCACATGTACGCCTCCGGGTTCCCGCGGGAGATGGCCGCCCGCGGCATCTCCACACTGATGGTCGACACACCGGGCAGCGGCGAGGCGCTGCGGCTGCTCGGCCTGACCAGCCGGGTGGAGAGCGAGGACTGGGCCACCGCCTGCGTCGACTACCTGCTCACCCGGGACGACGTGGTGACCGGCAAGATCGGCCTGGTCGGCTGGTCGCTCGGCGGCTACTACGCGCCGCGCGCCGCGGCGTTCGAGAAGCGGCTCGCGCTCTGCGTGGCCTGGGGCGCCAACCACGACTGGGGTGCCGTGCAGAAGCGCCGGCTCGACCGGGAGGGCGAGAACCCGGTCCCGCACTACTGGGACCACGTGCTCTGGGTGTGGGGCGAGACCGACCTGGACACCTTCATGGCGAAGGCCGCCCGGGTGCACCTCGACGGCGTGGTGGAGAAGATCACCGTGCCGTTCCTGATCGTGCACGGCGAGAACGACAGGCAGATCCCTCTCGAGTACGCCCACCGCTCCTACCAGCAGGCGGTCAACGCGCCGCGGCGGGACCTGCGGATCTTCACGCGGGCGGAGGGCGGCGCCGAGCACATCGGGCTCGACCACTTCGCGCACGTGCAGACGTACATCGCCGACTGGATCGTGGACGTGCTCGGATGATCGACCGTACCGACCCCGAGGGTGCGATCGCCGCGGCCGCGCGCAGGTGCTCCAACTGGGGACGCTGGGGTGCCGGCGACGTACGGGGAACCATGAACTTCTTGACCGAGGCGCGCCGTGCGCACGCGGCGAGCCTGGTGCGCCGCGGTGTCTCCTTCTCGCTCGCGCAGTCCTTCGACGCGAACGGGCCGCAGAAGGGCTGGCGGCGGCGCACCAACCCGGTGCACACCATGCTGGACACCGGTACCGACGCGGTCGCCGGGGTGCAGGGCTTCCCGCACGGCATCGGCGGTGCCGACGACGTGATCGCCATGCCGCTGCAGTGCTCCACCCAGTGGGACGGGCTCGGCCACATCTTCGACCACGGCCGAGCCTGGAACGGCCGCCCGGCGGACAAGGTGGTGACCAGCCTCGGCGACGGCGTCACCGGCATCGAGACGGTCGCCTCGGTGATCGCCGGGCGCGGTGTGCTGCTCGACGTCGGGCGGGCGCTCGGCAGCGGCGGCGAACTGCCCGATGGCTTCGCCATCACCGAGGAACACCTGGTGGCGACGATCGCCGCGCAGGGCGCGACGTCGGCTGTCGGTCCGGGCGACATCGTGCTGGTACGCACCGGGCAGTTGTCCCGGGTACGCCGGGACGGGTGGGGCGACTACGCCGGCGGGGCGGCCCCGGGGCTGTCGTTCACCACCGCCGACTGGCTGCACCGCACGGAGATCGCCGCGATCGCCACCGACACCTGGGGCTTCGAGGTCCGGCCGAACGAGTTCGACGACGCGTTCCAGCCGCTGCACCAGGTGGCGATCCCGCACATCGGGCTGTTCCTGGGCGAGATGTGGGACCCGGACGCGCTCGCCGCGGACTGCGCCGCGGACGGCGTCTACGAGTTCTGGCTGACCGCCGCGCCGTTGCCGATCACCGGCGCGGTCGGCAGCCCGGTCAATCCGATAGCGGTGAAGTAGCCCGGGGAGGGGCCGCCCGGCCCCCTCCCCGGGCGCGCTCGGAGATCAACCTGTCGGGCGCGGTCGTCACCGGCCGGCGCGCCGGATCCCGAGGGCCGGGGTCAGGCGGGCACCGGCTCCCCGGCCGGGCGGCGCCTGGTCACCCAGCGCTCGAAGATCAGCGTGGTGAGCGGCGGGATCGAGGCGGCCAGGGCGAAGCCGGTGCGCCAGAGCGACCAGCGCTCGGCGCGGGCCGCCCACAGGGCGGTGGCCAGGTACGCCACGAACAGCGCGCCGTGGATCCGGCCGAACAGCCACACACCCGCGTCAGTGGTGTGTGACACGTGTTTGAGGTACATCCCGACCAGCAGCCCGGTCCAGGAGAACGCCTCGGCGACAGCTGTCACGCGGAACGCCCGGAACGCTCGCACCCGCCACCCCTTCCTCGAAGATCAAGATGTCGGACGCTATCCCGCCGAAGTTGAGTGTTTCCTGGCAGACGGGGTATCTCCGGCTCGCAGTAGCGACTATCGAGGAGGTCCCGTGCCGGACATCGTGGAGATCATCAAGGAGCAGCACCAGAAGGTGGACCAGCTGCTGGAGCAGGCCGCGTCGTCGGAGAACGACCAGCTGGCGCTGTTGCAGGAGGTGGCCCGGATGCTGCTTCCGCACTCCGAGGCGGAGGAGGACTTCGTCTACCCCGCCATCCGCGCCAAGGCCGCGGAGACCGGCGACGAGGTGCGCGACGGGGTCGAGGAGCACCACCAGATCGAGGAGATGCTGCAGAACCTGCTGAAGGGCAGCCCGGACGACCCCGGCTGGGACGGCACCCTCGCGGCGATCACCGGGGAGCTGCGCCACCACGTCGAGGAGGAGGAGCAGGACCTGCTGCCGGTCCTCGCCGACAAGCTCAGCGACGCCGAGCGCGAGGAGATGGGCCGCCGGTTCGTCGAGGCCACCACCGGCGCGCTCCCGCACGAGGCGCACGCCGCCCACGAGGAGACCCGCAAGGAGCTCTACGAGAAGGCCAAGGAGCAGGACATCGCCGGCCGCTCCAGGATGACCAAGGATGAACTCGCGAAGGCGGTCAGCGAGGGGTGACGGCCTGCGTGCCGCCGCCGGTCCACCGATACTGGTGGGGTGTCTGACCTGACTCCGGCGCGGATGCGGCCGTGCCGCCGCTGCGGTCACCCGACCCGGGTGGACCGGATGGTGCAGGGGTACGGCCGCAACTGCGCCGCCGCACTCGGCCTGATCGGTGGCACGGTGGACACCGGCCACCGCGGCCCGGACCTGTTCGACCTGATGGAGCTGGAGCCCGAGGACGAGTGCGACGGCGGGGACCGCCCGGCCGACAGCGACCTCAGTCCCGGGCGAGCCCGACGCCGGCCAGGGTGAGGAACCCGGCCGGGTCGTGGACCGCCGCGTCCGCCGGGTCCGGATGCCACTGCGGGCTGTAGACCACGCCCGGCTCCACCAGGTCCCAGCCGTCGAAGAGCGCCGCGACCTGGTCCCGGTCGCGCAGCACCAGCGGCGTCCCGGTGCGGTTGTAGAGGTCGGCGACCCGGTCCACGGCGGCCGGGTCGGCGCCGCTGCTGGTGGCGTGCGAGATCGCCAGCAGGCTGCCCGGCGCGACCGCCGCCCGGTACCCGCGCAGCGCGGCGGCCAGCCGGGGACTGTCCGGGGTGAAGTGCAGCACCGCGACCATCAGCACGGCGATCGGCCGGGACAGGTCCAGCAGGTCCCGGAGCGCGTGCCCGCCCAGCACCGACTCGGGTTCCTGCAGGTCAGCGCGGATCACCACGGCGTGCGGATTCGCCGCGAGCAGGTCCTGCGCGTAGAGCACCGCGGTCGGGTCGATGTCGACGTAGGCGATCCGGGCGGCCGGGTCGATCTCCTGGGCCACCTCGTGCACGTTGCCCTCGGTGGGGATGCCGGAGCCCAGGTCGAGGAACTGATCGACGCCGCGGGCCAGCGCGTAACGGACCGAGCGGCGCAGGAACGCCCGGTTGGCCCGCACGATCTCCGGCAGGCCGGGCACCAGTTCGACGGCCCGGCCGGCCACCACCCGGTCGGCGGCGAAGTTGTGCTTGCCGCCGAGGAAGGCGTCGTAGATACGCGCCGCGCTGGGCTTGTTCGGATCGATTCCCATAGTGCGCTTTTTACCCGCCGAAAACGGAAATATGTGACCATCGTAGTTTGGGGGTGGAGGTTCGTGGTCGAGTCACGCGACACGCTGCCCGGGCTCTTGATCGAAACCGCCCCGGACGCGGTCATCGTCAGTCACTCGGACGGCACCGTCACGATGGCCAACCGGCGGGCCCACGAGATGTTCGGTTATCCGCCCGGCGACCTGATCGGACGCGCCGTCGACGACCTGGTGCCCGCGGAGGTCCGCGACAGGCATCCCGGCCACCGCGCCCAGTACCTCTCCGGCGAGCACCCGCCGCTGCGCCGGTTGCCGCTGCGCGGGCTGCGCCGGGACGGGACGGTCTTCGCCGTGGAGATCTCGCTCTCCGCGGTGCAGGCGCAGGACGGGCAGACGTACGTCACCTCGGTCCTGCGCGACGACACCGCGCAGCGCGAGGCGGCCCGCACCCGGGCCCTCCTCGCGTCAGTGGTCCAGTCCTCGCACGACGCGATAGTCACCACCGACCTGAGCGGCCGGGTGCTGTCCTGGAACCACGGCGCCGAGCTGCTCTACGGCTTCAGCGCCGCCGACATGGTCGGCCAGTCGGTCGACAAGATCATCCCGGCCGACCGGCGGGCCGACGAGGAGCAGATCCGCACGCTGATCCGGCTCGGTGGCCGGGTGGACCGCTACCGGGCCGCCCGGCTCACCGCCGGCGGCCAGGTCATCGTGGTGAACACGCTGATCTCCCCGCTGGTCGACGAGCGCGGCATGCTGTTCGGCACCACCACCACGAGCCGGGACATCACCGAGCGGGAACGCAGCGAGGCCCGGGTGCAGGCGATCCTGGACGCCGCACCGGACGCGCTGCTCGGCGTCGACGAGGCCGGCTCGGTGGTGCTGGTCAACGCCGAGGCGGAGCGGCTTTTCGGGCATCCCCGGCACGACCTGATCCAGACCGCGGTGTCCCGGCTGCTGCCGGACGGGCTGCCGCCGGTCTCCGCGGTGCTGCGCACCGGCGGCGACTCCACACCCCTGGACACCGAGCGCGCCGACGTCGGCGAGCAGCGCTGGACCAAGCGGCGGGCGATCCGCAGCGACGGCGCCGAACTCCCCGTCGACATCGCGTGCAGCGCGCTGCACACCGAGACCGGCGTGGTCATCGTGGCAGCGGTCCGGGACATCGCCGACCGGCTGGCCGCCGAGGCCGAGCGGCGCCGGCTGCGCGAGGAGACCGACCGGCAGAAACTCGAGGCGCGGATGCAGCAGACCCAGCGCCTGGAGAGCCTGGGGCAGCTGGCCGGCGGCATCGCGCACGACTTCAACAACCTGCTCGCGGTGATCCTCAACTACGCGGCGTTCATCATCGAGGACGCGGCCGGCAGCGCGCCGGCCGCCGACGCCGAGCAGATCGCCCGGGCCGCCCGGCGCGGCAGCGACCTCACCCACCAGCTGCTTGCCTTCGCCCGGCGGGAGGTGATCCGGCCACGGCCGCTGGACGTCAACGTGGTGGTCACCGAGGTGCACCAGATGCTGGAACGCTCGCTCGGCGAGCACATCACCCTCACGGTACGCACCGCCGACCCGCTGCCCGCCGTGATGGCCGACCCGGGACAGCTGGAGCAGGTGCTGGTGAACCTGGCGGTCAACGCGCGGGACGCGATGCCGACCGGTGGCCAGCTCACCATCGACACCGCGGAGGTCCGGGTCGACGAGGAGCACTCGGCCGCCCGGGCCGGCCTGAGCCCCGGCCGCTACCTGCGGCTGCGGGTCTCCGACACCGGCACCGGGATGCCCAAGGAGGTGATCGACAAGGCGTTCGAACCGTTCTTCACCACCAAGCCGAGCGGCCAGGGCACCGGCCTCGGGCTGGCCACCGTCTACGGGATCATCACGCAGGCCGGCGGGACCGTGCAGATCTACTCCGAGCCGGGGCTCGGGACCACGTTCACCATCCTGCTGCCGGTCACCGACGTGCGGGCGCAGGAGATCACCGCGGAGGAGTCGGCGGCGGGGCTCACCGGGCACGGGGCGACGGTGCTGGTGGCCGAGGACGAGGACGCGCTGCGCGAGGTGACCTGCCGGATCCTGCGGCGCGGCGGGTACACCGTGCTGGCCGCCGGCGGGGGCGAGGAGGCGTTGCGGCTGGCCGCCGCGAACGACGTCGACGTGCTGCTCACCGACGTGATCATGCCGGGCATGCTGGGCAAGGACCTGGCGGACGCGATCACCTCCCGCTACCCGCGGACCAAGGTGCTGTTCATGTCCGGTTATGCCCAGCCGGTGCTGACCAACCACGGCACCCTGGCGGCCGACGTGCACCTGCTGGAGAAGCCGTTCACCAGCGCCGAGCTGATGCGCGCTTTGCACGATGAGCTGCAAGCGAAACCCTGACGGTTCATCGACGCTCATGAGGGTAAGGGCGGGCGCATGGCGTACCGGAAAATCGGCCACGGCCTGGTCGCGGCCCTCCTCGCGTTACCACAGCTCACCCCCGCCGCCGGAAGCGAAGCGCCCGGCGTGCCCGGGCAGTATCCGCCCGGCGACAAGACCGGCCTGGTCACCGCGGCCGGCACCGCCAGCAAGGTGTGGGCGACGGTGCAGCGCACCGGTGGCCTCGGCGAGATCTTCTATCCCGACCTCGGGTCGCCGAGCACACGGGCGCTGGACTTCGTGGTCACCGGCCCGGACGGCCGGGCGACCCGGGCCGCCTCCGCCACCACCTCGCTGACCGATCCGCGCAGCCTGCGCTTCGCGCAGCGGTTGTCCGGGCCGGCCGGCCGGTGGCAGGTCCTTCTCCGGTACGCGACCGACCCGCACCGGCCGACGGTCCTGGTCGACGTGGAGTTCCGCGCCCCGAAGGGCTACCGGCTCACGGCGGTCTACGACCCGGCGCTCGGCAACAGCCGGGGCGGTGACAGCGGCCGCACCGAGGGCGACGCGCTGCTGGCCGTCGACGGCGACGTGGCCAGCGCCTTCGTCGCCCAGCCCGGGTTCGTGAGCACGTCCAGCGACGACGGCTCCGACGATCTGGTGCAGACCGGGCAGCTCCGCGGCCGGCACAGCACGCTGGCGCTCGGCTTCGGCGCCTCCACCGGTGCCGCCCTGACCGGCGCGCGGGCCGGCCTGCGCACCGGCTTCGCGGCGACCGACAGGTCCTACGCGGCCGGCTGGCACCACTACCTGACCGGGCTGCGCCGGCCGCCCGCGGTCGCCGACCGCACGCTCTGGCAGGTGTCCGCGATGGTCCTGGCGGCCAGCGAGGACAAGACGCACCGGGGCGCCTACGTGGCGGCGCCGGCCGCGCCGTGGGCGTTCGGCCGGGACGACCCGTCCGGGCCGTACCACCTGGTCTGGGCGCGTGACCTCTACCAGATCGCGACCGGGCTGCTGGCGGCCGGCGACCGGGCCGGGGCGCAGCGGGCCCTGGACTACCTGTTCACCACGCAGCAGAAGCCGGACGGCTCGTTCCCGCAGAACTCGCGCCTCGACGGCACCCCGGTCTGGGGCGGTCTGCAGCTCGACGAGGTGGGGCTGCCCATCGTGCTCGCCTACCAGCTGGGCCGCACCGACGCGGCGACCTGGGCGCACGTGCGGCGGGCGGCGGACTTCCTGGTCGGGTTCGAGCAGGACGGCAACCGGGCGCCGTGGAGCCCGCAGGACCGGTGGGAGAACCAGTCCGGGTACTCCCCGGCCACCATCGCGGCGGAGATCGCCGGGCTGGTCTGCGCCGCGTCGATCGCCCGGGCCAACGGGGACGCCGCGGCGGCGGGCCGCTACCTCGCGGTGGCCGACCGGTGGCGGGCCGAGGTGAAGAACTGGACGGTGACCAGCACCGGGCCGTACTCGGCGAAGCCGTACTTCCTGCGGCTCACCAAGGACGGCAAGCCGGACGTGGGCACCACGTACGACATCGGGGACAGCGGGCCGTCCGGGGTCGACCAGCGCCGGGTGGTCGACCCCGGCTTCCTGGAGCTGGCCCGGCTCGGCGTGCTGCCGGCCGCGGACCCGGTCTTCGCGAACTCGCTGCGGGTGGTCGACGACCAGCTGGCCGCCGGGCCGTTCTGGCACCGGGCCTCGTTCGACGGGTACGGCGAGAAGGCCGACGGCAGCCAATGGGACTACCCGCTGCCGGCCGACTCGCTGATCACCCGGGGCCGGGCCTGGCCGCTGCTCAACGGTGAGCGCGGCGAGTACCTGCTGGCCGGCGGCTCATCGCGCGCGGCCCGCACCCAGCTGGCCGTGCTGGCGAGCGCGGCCGGGCCCAGCCGGATGCTGCCCGAGCAGGTGTGGGACCAGTATCCGCCGTACCGGCCGCTGGGCACGCCGAGCACCTCGGCGACGCCGCTGGCCTGGACCCACGCGCAGTACCTGCGGCTCGCCGCCGACCTGGCCGCCGGCCGGGTGGTGGAGCAGCCGGCGGTGGTGGCCGAGCGTTACTCGTCGTCCTAGGCGCGGTCCATCGCCATATCGGGCCGGCCCTCGGGATCGCGCCGAGGGCCGGCGACCGGGCAGCCGGCGGAGGTGGACCGCCGCCGTCGTGGGGTCGGCTCACCGGCGCGGGGTGCCGCCGGCGTTTCCGGTCGCCGGGCGGGGCTACCGGGCGTACCGGAAATCGGGTGCCGGCGGCCCGGAGTGGGCCGCAGCCGTGGGCCTGTCGTCCTGCGCGGCCGAGCTGAGCAGGCCGGCGCAGCCGCAGACGGCCAGCACCGCGGCGACGATCAGCAGCAGCACGGTCAGCACCAGGCCGGGATACTTCTGCGGCGGCGGGCCGAGCGCGCCGTGCAGGAAGGCCAGCAGGGGAGCGCGGTACTCCAGCTCGGCGGTCTTGCCGGGCAGCGCGAGCACCGTGGTCTCGGCGGCGCCCAGCCGGGACGGCAGCAGATAGGGGATGTGCACGTGCACGTGGTGCTCGCCGAGCGCGACGGGCGTGGTCACCCGCCCCCAGCCGGCCGGCACGTTACGCCCGTCGATCTCCAGGATCGGGGTGAAGAGTCCGAGCAGGAAGGCGAGCGGCGCGTATCGCAGGGTGACCGCGATGGTCGCGCCGCCGTCGCCGCGCGCCGGGTCGAGCGGCGGGAAGCCGGGGGAGAAGGGCCGATAGGGCGGCGCCAGAATGGCCACGCTGCACCTTTCCGTAGTCCGCCGAAGCAGGATATGCCCGCGAGGCCGAACCCGAAAACCATCGATGTCCACAGTGGAAGTGCCGGGTGGCTAGGATGGCCGGGTGAACAGTGATCAGGTGGATCCGCACACCGTGTCACCGGCCCGCCGCTGGAACTACTGGCTCGGCGGCAAGGACCACTTCCAGGTCGACCGGGACTCCGGCGACCTGGTCGCGAAGATCTACCCCGGGATCTGGACCGTGGCCCGGGAGGGCCGGGCGTTCCACAAGCGCGCGGTCCGGCACCTGGCCGCCGACGGCGGGATCCGGCAGTTCCTCGACATCGGCACCGGCCTGCCCGCTCCGGACAACACCCACGAGGTGGCCCAGGCGGTCGCGCCGGACGCCAAGGTGGTCTATGTCGACAACGATCCGATGGTCCTGACGCACGCCCGGGCGCTGATGATCGGCGGCGTCACCACGTACGTCGACGCCGACCTGCGGCGGCCGGAGACGATCCTGGAGGCCGCCGAGCTGCGGGCGACCATCGACCTGTCCCGGCCGGTCGGCATCCTGCTGATCAACGTGCTGCACTTCATCGCCGGCGACGAGCAGGCCCGTGCCGTGGTCCGGCGGCTGCTGGACGCCGTGGTGCCGGGCAGCTACCTGGTCGCCACCAACGCCACCACCGACTTCGTGCCGGCCGAGACCGCGGCGGGGTACGCGTCCAGCCGGGACGGCGGCGAGGCCGACGTCTGGCCACGGGACCGGGCCACCTTCACCTGTTTCTTCGACGGTCTGCGGCTGCTCGAGCCGGGTGTGGTCGCGGCGAGCGAGTGGCGGCCGGACCGGGTGGACCGGCCGGCACCGGCCGAGGTGTCCACCTACGCGGCGGTGGGCCGGAAGTAACGCGTGAGGTCACATCCATCGGCATCCGCGTCATCGTCGCGTAACGCGAGGGATAGAGTCCGGATCGGGTGCCGAAATGCCTCAACCTCGGGAGACAAAACTCATGACTAAGACACCGGTCACCGTCACCGTGACGGGCGCAGCCGGCCAGATCGGCTACGCGCTGCTGTTCCGCATCGCCTCCGGTCACCTGCTCGGCGCGGACGTACCGGTCCGCCTGCGCCTGCTGGAGATCCCGGCCGCCACCAAGGCCGCTCAGGGCACCGCGATGGAGCTCGACGACTGCGCGTTCCCGCTGCTCGCCGGCGTCGACGTGTTCGACGACCCGAAGGCGGCCTTCGACGGCGTCAACGTGGCGCTGCTGGTCGGCGCCCGCCCGCGGACCAAGGGCATGGAGCGTGGCGACCTGCTCGAGGCGAACGGTGGCATCTTCGGCCCGCAGGGCGCCGCGATCAACGCGGGTGCCGCCTCCGACGTGCGCGTCCTGGTCGTCGGCAACCCGGCGAACACCAACGCGCTGATCGCCCAGCAGCACGCGCCGGACGTCCCGGCCGACCGCTTCACCGCGATGACCCGCCTCGACCACAACCGCGCGCTCGCCCAGCTCGCGGCCAAGCTGCAGGTCCCGGTCGCCGAGCTGCGCAAGGTCACCATCTGGGGCAACCACTCCGCCACCCAGTACCCGGACGTCTTCCACGCCGAGGCCGCCGGCCGGCCGGTCAAGGACCTGGTCGACCAGGGCTGGCTCGCCGACGAGTTCATCCCGCGGGTCGCCAAGCGCGGCGCCGAGATCATCGAGGTCCGGGGCGCGTCCTCGGCCGCCTCGGCCGCCTCGGCCGCGATCGACCACGTGCACACCTGGGTGAACGGCACCGCCGAGGGCGACTGGACCTCCGCCGCCATCGTCTCCGACGGCTCCTACGGCGTGCCGGCCGGCCTGATCTCGTCGTTCCCGGTCGTCTCCAAGGGCGGCAAGTGGGAGATCGTCCAGGGTCTGGAGATCAGCGAGTTCTCCCGCGCCCGGATCGACGCCTCGGTCGCCGAGCTGCAGGAGGAGCGGACCGCGGTCCAGGGTCTCGGCCTGATCAAGTGAGGTAGTTCCGGCGGGCGGCCCTGCTCAGGAAGGGCCGCCCGTTATGTACAGCTTCCGCAGCGGCTCGGTCACGGTCCAGACGGTCTTCGTGCCCTCGGCCAGGCGTACCACGTCGCCCCGCTGGACGGTGACGCTGCTCGCGCCGGTCTCGATCGTCGCGCGCCCGGACAGGACGAGGAACGCCTCCTCCGCCTCCACGTCGCGGACCGCGCCGGTGCTCATCTCCCAGACACCGATCTCGACCCCCAGCCCGTCCAGGGTGGTGACGGTGACCGCCCCGGTGGTCGGCTCCCCGGCGACCACCTCGTCCGGGTGACTCGGCTCGTGATCGACGGTGACATCGGCGAGGCGGTAGACCGCTACTGGCTCCATGAGCTTGCACGATAGTCGTACGCTTCGCGGCAAGATCGGCTGGTGGGGGCGCTTTCCCAGGCTCCGTTCAGACGGCATTGTTAGGTTTCCCAGGAAACCGGCTGAGCACAGGAGAGATCGTGGTCTTCAAGAAGTTGCTGGGTGCCATGGGGGTGGGTGGCCCGAGCGTCGACACCGTGCTGGCCAACCCGAGCACCTATCCGGGAGCCCCACTGACCGGTCAGGTCAACCTGACCGGCGGCACGCAGGAAGCGGACATCGAGCACATCACGCTCGCCCTGGTCACCCGGATGGAGGTGGAGGGCGGCGGCGGTGACTACTCGACCACCGGCGACTTCTACCGGCTCACCGTGGCCGGCCCGACCCGGCTCTACCCGGGGCAGCAGCTGTCCATCCCGTTCCGCATCGACATGCCGTGGGAGACCCCGGTGACCACGGCGTACGGGCAGCAGCTGCGCGGCATGGTGATGGGCGTGCGCACCGAGGTGTCCATCGCCCGGGCCCTGGACAAGGGTGACCTCGACCCGGTCTACGTGCACCCGCTGCCGATCCAGCAGAAGATCCTCGACGCCTTCGGCCAGCTCGGCTTCCGCTTCAAGTCCGCCGACCTGGAGTACGGCCAGATCTACGGCGTCCACCAGACCCTCCCGTTCTACCAGGAGATCGAGTACTGGCCCGCCCCGCAGTACGCGCACGCGGTCAACGAGGTGGAGCTGACCTTCGTGACCAGCCCGCACCAGGTCGAGGTGGTGCTGGAGTTCGACAAGCGCGGTGGCCTGCTGCACAGCGGCCACGACACCTACGGGCGGTACACCGTCTCGCACCACGACGCGGAGACCACCGACTGGCGGTCGGTCGTCGACGGCTGGGTCCGCCAGGCGGTCGACCGGCACCGGTCCCGCCCGGGTTACGGCGCTCCCGGTCACGGCGCCTACGGCGCGCCCGGTTACCCGCCGCCCCCGCCGCCCGGTTACGGGCACGGCTACGGCCACGGTCCCTCGCACCACGGGCACTACCGGCACGGCCACCACGGCGGCGGCCTGGGCGGCGCCGCCCTGGGCGCGGTCGGTGGCCTGGCGGCCGGCTACTTCGTCGGCGAGGCGATCGAGGAGGTCTTCGAGGACTTCGGCGGAGACGACTGACCTGCGGTTTCTCTGAAGAGGGCGGGAGTGCGCGACGCGCTTCCGCCCTTTCTTCACCGTAAATCCCACTCACCCTATGGGAAATGTATGTGCTCTGGGTCACAAAGGTGCTGACGGGGCCTCACCCGCCGTTTACGTTCCTGGTGAGCGCGCCCCTCTTCTTCCGTGGTGCATCCATCGCTTCGTCCTGGAAAGGGTTCCTCCGTGAGCATCGAGATTCAGCGCATCGGCGGCCGGATCGGCGCCGCCGTCACCGGCGTCGACCTCAAGCATCCGATCGCCGCGGACGTGGCCGAGAAGATCCGTGACGCCCTGGTCGAGCACAAGGTGCTGGTCTTCCGCGGCCAGCACCTCGACGACGAGCAGCACCAGCGCTTCGCCTCGATCTTCGGCGAGCTGACCCTGGCGCACCCGACCGTCCCGTCCGTCGACGGCCAGGCCAACGTGCTCGAGGTGGCCGGTGGCGAGGGCGCCCGGGCGAACGCCTGGCACACCGACGTCACCTTCGTGGCCGCCCCGCCGAAGGCCACCACCCTGCGCAGCCTGGTCGTCCCGCCCTACGGCGGCGACACCCTGTTCGCCAACACCGCCGCCGCGTACGACGACCTGCCGGAGCACCTGCGCCTGCTGGCCGACCGGGCCTGGGCCGAACACTCCAACGAGTACGACTACGCCGAGCACCCGCAGTTCCGCTCGGCCGAGGTCGAGGAGTACCACAAGGTCTTCGTCTCCACCCGGTACCGGACCGCGCACCCGGTGGTCCGGGTCAACCCCGACTCCGGCCGGCCCAACCTGTTCATCGGCAACTTCGTCACCGGCATCCTCGGACTCTCCAAGACCGAGTCGCGGGACATCCTGCGCCTGCTCCAGCACTACGTCACCCGCCCGGAGAACACCCTGCGGCACAAGTGGCAGGTCGGCGACCTCGTCGTCTGGGACAACCGCAGCACCCAGCACTACGCCGCCGACGACTACGGCGACCTGCCCCGCAAGCTGCACCGCGTCACCGTCGCCGGCGATGTCCCGGTGAGCGTGGACGGCGTCAAGAGCTACGTCATCGAGGGCGAGTTCAGCGATGTCCGTTGAGCGAACGCTGCACCTGAACGCCTTCGTGATGAGCGTCGGGCACCACGAGGCAGCCTGGCGACTGCCGGAGAGCGACCCGTACGCCGACCTCGACGTCGAGCACTTCAAGAACATCGCCCGGATCGCCGAGCGGGGTAAACTCGACTCGCTCTTCCTGGCCGACGGCCCGGTGCTGTGGAACCAGGTCGCGCGGCGCCCCTCCGGCGTTCTCGAACCGACCGTCCTGCTCACCGCGCTGGCCGGCGCCACCTCGCGGATCGGCCTGATCGCCACCGCCTCGACCACCTACAACGAGCCGTACAACCTGGCCCGCCGGTTCGCCTCGCTGGACATCATCAGCGGCGGCCGGGCCGGCTGGAACATCGTCACCACCGCCGGGCTGGACGCGGCCCGCAACTTCAACCTCGACGAGCTGCCCGCCCACAAGGAGCGTTACGAGCGTGCCGCCGAGTTCGTCGACGTCTCGCTCAAGCTCTGGGACTCGTGGGCCGACGACGTGGTGCTCGCCGACAAGGAGAACGGCGTCTGGGGGGACGACGGCAAGATCTACCCGCCGGCGCACGAGGGGCGGTTCTACAAGGTCGCGGGCGCGCTGAACGTACCGCGGTCCGCGCAGGGGCACCCGGTCCTGGTGCAGGCCGGCTCCTCGGAGAACGGGCGCGACTTCGCGGCGCGCTACGCGGAAGCCGTGTTCACGGCACACCAGACCCTCGCCGACGCGCAGGAGTTCTACGACGACCTGAAACGGCGCGCGGTGGAACACGGCCGCGACCCGGAGCACATCAAGATCCTGCCGGGGATCGTGCCGATCATCGGCGCGTCGGAAGCCGAGGCGCGGGCGAAGGAGGCCGAGCTCAACGGGCTGATCCGCCCCGAGTTCGCGCTGCCCCAGCTGGCCGACCTTCTCGGTATCGACGCCGGGGAACTGCGCCTGGACGCGCCGCTTCCGGCGTCGCTGCCCGACGAGGACGCCATCGAGGGCGCCAAGAGCCGGCGCACGCTGGTGGTCAACCTCGGCCGCCGGGAGAACCTGACGGTCCGGGAGATCATCGCCAGGCTCGGCGGTGGCCGCGGGCACCTCACCTTCGCCGGGACGCCGGCGCAGGTCGCGGACGCGATCGAGCGGTGGTTCACGTCCGGCGCGGCCGACGGCTTCAACATCATGCCGCCGGTGCTGCCGTCCGGCCTGACCGCCTTCGTCGACCAGGTGGTGCCGATCCTCCAGGAGCGTGGTCTCTTCCGCACCGAGTACACCGGACGGACGCTGCGGGAGCACTACGGCCTGCCGCGCCCGGCCAACCGCAACGTCCTGGTCTAGCTCAGGGGGCCGTCGTCTGGTGACCCGGTTGCCGGACGGCGGCCTCGTCCGTGTGCTTGCGCGCCTCCCGCACGCCGTCCATCAGCTCGTCCCACCGGGGATCGTCGCGGAAGCGGGCCATCCGCACCTGTCCCGCCGAGCGTGCCGACGTGTACTCCCACCAGGCCGCCACCCGCACCGGCCAGAGCCCGACCCGGACGGCGCCGGCCAGGAAGCAGCGGTGCGCGGTCAGCGTGGCGGCGAGCATCGTCGGCGCCAGGTCGATCTTCGGGTCGTCGATCGCCTTGCCCAGCGCCCGGACATCCCGGTGCATCTCCGAATAACCGATCAGGCTGGGCATGGCCGGCACCAGCAGCTCGTCCGCCGGGTCGATCACGTCGTCCGCGTAGGCCGGGGTGAACACGACGTCGTCAACGGTGACGATCAGGGGCAGCGACTGGCGCTTGCGCTTCAGGTCGATCTGCACCGCCGGAGCGCCGGTCGGCACGTGCACCCAGTCGGCGTCCAGCACGTCCCGGAACGCGATCCGCACGGTGTCTCCGATCGCGGGGATGTGCACAGTGACCAGACCAGGGCCGGCGGTCACCTCGGTGCCCGGCACCTCCCGCAGCATGTCCGCCAGCTCCTGAGTGCGCATGCTGCTGGTTATACGCCGTGCGCGCACGTCTCGCGGTCCGCCAGTTGAGGATTTAGCCGGACATTGTGGTGTGACGGCCGTCTCAGCCGTGGGATTTGATGTCGCGGTGGCTGGGGAGTAATGTTTTCCGAGCCGCCAGGGAGACGGGCGAGCGAGCGAGACCCGCGAGGGGCTCGGAGCGGCCGTCCTGACGGAAACCCTACCAAGATCGCACGGTCTACGGTCGTGCGAATTCTCGGTGTCGGTTGAATTCGGGTTGCGAAACGCGGATTTGACGAACTGGGAATGGCGGGTAAAGTAGAGCGAGTGCCCCGGAGGGCGGGCCGCGAAAGCGGCGCGGACGATGGTGTGCGGTTGTTCTTTGAGAACTCAACAGGGTGCTTGAAAAGCCAGTGCCAATTATGGCAATACCCCGGCCTGTCTTCGGACAGGTGGGAGATTCCTTTGGCAACATTTTTGTTGCCAGGAGCGCTTTACAACAGATTTTGTTGGAGAGTTTGATCCTGGCTCAGGACGAACGCTGGCGGCGTGCTTAACACATGCAAGTCGAGCGGAAAGGCCCTTCGGGGTACTCGAGCGGCGAACGGGTGAGTAACACGTGAGTAACCTGCCCCAGACTTTGGGATAACCCTCGGAAACGGGGGCTAATACCGAATATGACCTAGCTTCGCATGGAGCGTGGTGGAAAGTTTTTCGGTTTGGGATGGACTCGCGGCCTATCAGCTTGTTGGTGGGGTAATGGCCTACCAAGGCGACGACGGGTAGCCGGCCTGAGAGGGCGACCGGCCACACTGGGACTGAGACACGGCCCAGACTCCTACGGGAGGCAGCAGTGGGGAATATTGCACAATGGGCGGAAGCCTGATGCAGCGACGCCGCGTGAGGGATGACGGCCTTCGGGTTGTAAACCTCTTTCAGCAGGGACGAAGCGCAAGTGACGGTACCTGCAGAAGAAGCGCCGGCCAACTACGTGCCAGCAGCCGCGGTAAGACGTAGGGCGCGAGCGTTGTCCGGATTTATTGGGCGTAAAGAGCTCGTAGGCGGCTTGTCGCGTCGAATGTGAAAACCCGAGGCTCAACTTCGGGCTTGCATTCGATACGGGCAGGCTAGAGTTCGGTAGGGGAGACTGGAATTCCTGGTGTAGCGGTGAAATGCGCAGATATCAGGAGGAACACCGGTGGCGAAGGCGGGTCTCTGGGCCGATACTGACGCTGAGGAGCGAAAGCGTGGGGAGCGAACAGGATTAGATACCCTGGTAGTCCACGCTGTAAACGTTGGGCGCTAGGTGTGGGGGACCTCTCCGGTTCTCTGCGCCGCAGCTAACGCATTAAGCGCCCCGCCTGGGGAGTACGGCCGCAAGGCTAAAACTCAAAGGAATTGACGGGGGCCCGCACAAGCGGCGGAGCATGCGGATTAATTCGATGCAACGCGAAGAACCTTACCTGGGTTTGACATGTACGGAAATCCTGCAGAGATGTAGGGTCCTTCGGGGCCGTTCACAGGTGGTGCATGGCTGTCGTCAGCTCGTGTCGTGAGATGTTGGGTTAAGTCCCGCAACGAGCGCAACCCTCGTCCCATGTTGCCAGCATTTAGTTGGGGACTCATGGGAGACTGCCGGGGTCAACTCGGAGGAAGGTGGGGATGACGTCAAGTCATCATGCCCCTTATGTCCAGGGCTTCACGCATGCTACAATGGCCGGTACAAAGGGCTGCGAAATCGTAAGGTGGAGCGAATCCCAAAAAGCCGGTCTCAGTTCGGATCGGGGTCTGCAACTCGACCCCGTGAAGTCGGAGTCGCTAGTAATCGCAGATCAGCAACGCTGCGGTGAATACGTTCCCGGGCCTTGTACACACCGCCCGTCACGTCACGAAAGTCGGCAACACCCGAAGCCGGTGGCCTAACCCCTTGTGGGAGGGAGCCGTCGAAGGTGGGGCTGGCGATTGGGACGAAGTCGTAACAAGGTAGCCGTACCGGAAGGTGCGGCTGGATCACCTCCTTTCTAAGGAGCATTCTTCCGTCGAAAGATGGACAGAAATCCTGCACCAGCCGAATGTGTTGGTGAGGAGCTCACAGGCGGAGACACTGGCTAGTTTTAACCGGCAACGGTTTTGTGGTTAGTACAGCTCTTCGGAGCGTGGAATCCCACGGAATGCGGCTGGTAAGAGCGATGAGCACCCTGTTGGGTATCTGAAAGAACAACCATGCCGGCTGAGGTCGGTGAGCCCCGCGAGTCGGGGTGGTTGTTTTTCAATGCCAGGCATGACCTGGCAGCCCATACCGGCCGCGGATTGCGGTGCTGGTGAGCTGCTGTTGGGGTTGTGGGTTGGTCGTTGGTTGAGAATTGCACAGTGGACGCGAGCATCTTGTTTTCTGTGGTTAAGTTGTCAAGGGCGAACGGTGGATGCCTTGGCACCAGGAGCCGATGAAGGACGTGGGAGGCCGCGATAGGCCTGGGGGAGCTGTCAACCTAGCTGTGATCCCAGGGTGTCCGAATGGGGAAACCTGGCACGAGTCATGTCGTGTCATCCATGCCTGAATTCATAGGGCATGTGAGGGGAACGCGGGGAAGTGAAACATCTCAGTACCCGTAGGAAGAGAAAACAACCGTGATTCCGTGAGTAGTGGCGAGCGAAAGCGGATCTAGCCTAAACCTTGCGTGTGTGATACCTGTCAGGGGTTGCACGTGGGGGGTCGTGGGACCTGCTTGAGGTTACTGACATGGCCTCGAAGAGTTACAAAGTTTGGTGTTAGTCGAATGGTGTGGGAAAGCCAGCCGTAGACGGTGAGAGCCCGGTAGACGAAAATTCCAAGCCTCTTTGCAGTGTTCCCGAGTAGCAGCGGACTCCTAGAATCTGCTGTGAATTTGCCAGGACCACCTGGTAAGGCTGAATACTTCCTGGTGACCGATAGCGGACAAGTACCGTGAGGGAATGGTGAAAAGTACCCCGGGAGGGGAGTGAAATAGTACCTGAAACCGTTCGCCTACAATCCGTCAGAGCCTTTCGGGGTGATGGCGTGCCTTTTGAAGAATGAGCCTGCGAGTTAGTGGCATGTGGCGAGGTTAACCCGTGTGGGGTAGCCGTAGCGAAAGCGAGTCTGAATAGGGCGTTTTTAGTCGCATGTTCTAGACCCGAAGCGGGGTGATCTAGCCATGGGCAGGTTGAAGCGTGGGTAAGACTGCGTGGAGGACCGAACCCACCAACGTTGAAAAGTTGGGGGATGACCTGTGGTTAGGGGTGAAAGGCCAATCAAACTCCGTGATAGCTGGTTCTCCCCGAAATGCATTTAGGTGCAGCGTCGTGTGTTTCTTGCCGGAGGTAGAGCACTGGATGGTCTAGGGGGCCCACAAGCTTACTGAAATCAGCCAAACTCCGAATGCCGGTAAGTGAGAGCGCGGCAGTGAGACTGCGGGGGATAAGCTTCGTAGTCGAGAGGGAAACAGCCCAGATCGCCAGCTAAGGCCCCTAAGCGTGTGCTAAGTGGAAAAGGATGTGGGATCGCATGGACAACCAGGAGGTTGGCTTAGAAGCAGCCACCCTTTAAAGAGTGCGTAATAGCTCACTGGTCAAGTGGTTCCGCGCCGACAATGTAGCGGGGCTCAAGCACACCGCCGAAGCTGTGGCATTCACGACTAGTTCGTGGATGGGTAGGGGAGCGTCGTGCAGCGGGTGAAGCGGCGGAGTGATCCAGCCGTGGACGCTGTACGAGTGAGAATGCAGGCATGAGTAGCGAATGAAGGGTGAGAACCCCTTCCGCCGGATGACCAAGGGTTCCAGGGCCAGGCTAATCCGCCCTGGGTGAGTCGGGGCCTAAGGCGAGGCCGAGAGGCGTAGTCGATGGATAACGGGTTGATATTCCCGTACCCGCAAAGAAACGCCCAAGACGAACCTCACTGTACTAACTACTTGAAGTGCCGGCGGTCTTCGGACCTAGGGCATGGAGACTAGGACCTTGGTGGGTAGTAGTTTAGTGATGGGGTGACGCAGGAAGGTAGATGATCCCGGCCGGTGGTTGTGCCGGGGTAAGCGTGTAGGCCGTACCGTAGGCAAATCCGCGGTGCATGTAGGCTGAGACGTGATGCCGAGCCGTTCTGGTGAAGTCATTGATCCTATGCTGCCGAGAAAAGCCTCTAGCGATGTTTCGAGCGGCCCGTACCCTAAACCGACACAGGTGGTCAGGTAGAGAATACCGAGGCGACGGGTGAACTGTGGTTAAGGAACTCGGCAAATTGCCCCCGTAACTTAGGGAGAAGGGGGGCCGGACGCGTGAAGCCCCTTGCGGGTGGAGCGTGGTATGGCCGCAGAGAGCAGGGGGAAGCGACTGTTTACTAAAAACACAGGTCCATGCCAAGTCGTAAGACGATGTATATGGACTGACGCCTGCCCGGTGCTGGAACGTTAAGGGGACCTGTTAGCTCTTTGGGGCGAAGCGGAGAACTTAAGCGCCAGTAAACGGCGGTGGTAACTATAACCATCCTAAGGTAGCGAAATTCCTTGTCGGGTAAGTTCCGACCTGCACGAATGGCGTAACGACTTCCCCACTGTCTCAACCACAGGCCCGGCGAAATTGCAGTACGAGTAAAGATGCTCGTTACGCGCGGCAGGACGGAAAGACCCCGGGACCTTTACTATAGCTTGACATTGGTATCTGAATTCGATTGTGTAGGATAGGTGGGAGCCGGTGAAGCTCGGACGCCAGTTCGGGTGGAGGCGTTGTTGAAATACCACTCTGTTGGGTTTGGGTATCTAACTTGCGGCCCTGATCGGGTCGAGGGACAGTGTCTGGTGGGTAGTTTAACTGGGGCGGTTGCCTCCTAAAGGGTAACGGAGGCGCCCAAAGGTTCCCTCAGCCTGGTTGGCAATCAGGTGTTGAGTGTAAGTGCACAAGGGAGCTTGACTGTGAGACTGACGGGTCGAGCAGGGACGAAAGTCGGGACTAGTGATCCGGCACTTGCGTGTGGAAGCGGTGTCGCTCAACGGATAAAAGGTACCCCGGGGATAACAGGCTGATCTTCCCCAAGAGTCCATATCGACGGGATGGTTTGGCACCTCGATGTCGGCTCGTCGCATCCTGGGGCTGTAGCAGGTCCCAAGGGTTGGGCTGTTCGCCCATTAAAGCGGTACGCGAGCTGGGTTTAGAACGTCGTGAGACAGTTCGGTCCCTATCCGCCGTGCGCGTTGGATACTTGAGAAGGGCTGTCCCTAGTACGAGAGGACCGGGACGGACGAACCTCTGGTGTGCCAGTTGTTCCGCCAGGAGCATGGCTGGTTGGCTACGTTCGGAAGGGATAACCGCTGAAAGCATCTAAGCGGGAAGCTCGCTTCGAGATGAGGTATCCCACCACCTTGAGTGGGTAAGGCCCCCAAGAGACTATTGGGTTGATAGGCCGGAGATGTAAGCACGGTAACGTGTTGAGTTGACCGGTACTAATAGGCCGAGGGCTTAACCACCCTAAATTTTCTGCTTGCGTCCACTGTGTGATTCACAGCAAACGAACAACCACCCCGTGAACATGGTTTACGGGTTGCTGGTTGGTTCTGCTGATGGCTGTTTCGGTGGTCATAGCGGAGGGGAAACGCCCGGTTACATTCCGAACCCGGTAGCTAAGCCCTCCAGCGCCGATGGTACTGCACTCGGGAGGGTGTGGGAGAGTAGGACGCCGCCGGACTCAACGTATGGAAACGCCCACCCTTCGGGGTGGGCGTTTCTTTTTTGCTGCCCAAAAACAATTGCGGGCGAATGGGCTCGTGCCTACCCACCGCGACTGCCGCGTTCCCAGGGAGGGGTGCGGGTGGGCGTGGCGGCTGTGTCCGTGACTGCCGCGTTCCCAGGGTGGGCGTGGCGGCTGGGACCGTGGCTGCCGCCGCTTCCAGGGAGGGTGCGTGCGGGCTTGGCGGCTGCGACGCGACTGCCGCGCTCCCATGGAGAGGTGCAGGCGGCCTGGCGCCTGCGCGTGATGCTCCAAGGCCTCGACGCGCTTTGACTCACTGGGCTGGTGGTCGCAGGGCGAGAGCAGCCTTGAGGCGGATGATGTCGGCGGCATCCTTTGGGCGGCGCTTCAGGGATGGGTTCCAGATGGGGAGCATGCGCTTCAGTTCGATCTGGGATTCGGGACTGATGATGTGGCAGGTGATGCCGGCCAGGGTGGCGGTGGAACCGTTGAGCATCGTTGTGGGCCAGGGTGAGCCGGCGAACGGGCCGGCTGGGACCACCGGGTGACCGGCTTCGTCGCGGGCCAGCAGGGTGAGGCTCTGCTCGACGTTCTCCTTCACCAGATCTATCTGGCGGTCGTGGGGTGGTTCGGGGAGTGGCGTCCAGCCGCGGGCGGTCAGTGCGCTGGATAGCCGGCCGGCATCTTCCTGCCACACGAACCAGTCGACATCCACATGCGGGCGGGTCACCTCACCGAGGAAGAAGTCCATCGCCCATCCGCCGCGCAACCAGACCGGGATCCCAAGCTCTCGCGCAACCCTGGCGACCTCCTCGATCGCTGCCAGCTGCGCCCTAGCCAGCGACGACTGTGTCCCCGAAACGCGAAGCCCCTCGGAGGCCGGCGGTGTCTCGGCTACCGGTCGCGCCTCGGAGGCCGGCGGTGTCTTGGCCACCGGTCGCGCCTCGGAGGCCGGTGGTGTCTCGGCCGTCGGTCGTGCCTCGGAGGCCGGCTGAGGCTCAGATCCTCGCTGGGTCGCTGCGATCGGCTGCGGGCCCGGGGTGGGCCGTGCCGCTGGACTCGAGTGAGTCTTTGCCGTTGATCGCGACGCGGCGGGTTGATGGCTCACGGACGGACGCTAGCGCGGCGGGGCTGGCGCGCCTACCGAATTCCGGTCGTCCCGCCGTATTCCAGGTTGTCCAGTCGGACTTGGGCTGGTCAGCGGGCCCGTGCTCGCTTGGCGGCCGGGTGTGTGCCTGGTCCTGGGGACGGGTTGCGGCCGGAGGTGGCGAGGAATGAGTGGGTTGTCTGTCGGGTCATGGACAACGCGAGGGTGACTCTCCGACTAACTTCAGTCACGGTGCGGGGTTGGAACGGCGGTGGCAAGGGGCATAAAGCACGGCATAGCACGCATCCCCCGTTGAGGAGAGGTTGAGCGATGACCACGAATGCACCGGAGCAGCTTCTTGGTACCAGCACTACGGCCGAGACTTCGCCGTCGCGGCTTCGTAAGGCGGTGACCACTGTTCGCGACTCTCGTCCCGCTCAGACGGTCGCCACTCACCGCAAACCCGTCGCCGCCGGCGTGATCGCGTTGGCCGGGGCAGTGACTGCCGCGCTGCTTGCTCTCCGCAAACGTAGGGCCAAGCCCGCGCGCAGCGCCTGGCGCCCCACCCTCCGCCGCCACTGACCGTACGCCCCGCCCCGGCACCGCCGCCCATCCGAGCGGCGGTGCCGTCATTGCGCCTGTGGTGGCGCTGCTCCCCGGTGGACGATGGTTGCCGGCGGGCGGTGCCTCGCGCGAATGGCTGTGCGCTGGTTCACCTGGTCGGGAATACACCGCGGCGGGCATACCCACGAGCGTGTGGCCGCGGGTCAAGCGCTGTGTCGGCCCTGCGATCCGCCGTCCTGGGTACTCCCTGACGCGAGGGCGGCAGAGTGACCGGAAGCGGCGGATCGCAGGGCAACGGGGTAGCGGTCTTGCTGGCACCTCGCGCGACGGGGCATCACCCCGGGCGGGGAGGCTGACGTCTGGGCCGGGTGCGGGGTGGCGCCATGTGGCCTGGCCGGGGGCGGGGGATCAGGTGCGGTCGCCGGTGATGTAGTCGGCCAGGGTGGAGCGTTCGGTTTCGAGCTCGTCGATGCGGTTCTTGACCACGTCGCCGATGCTGACGACGCCGGCCAGGTGGCCGTTGACGACCACCGGGACGTGGCGGAAGCGATGCTCGGTCATTAGTCGCTCCACGTCTTCCAGGAGGGCGTCCGGGGAGACGGTCCGGACCTGGGTGGTCTGGATGGTGCTCACCGGTTCCCTCAGCAGTGCCGAACCCCGCGTGGCCAGAGCTCGCACCACGTCTCGCTCACTGACGATGCCCTCGACTGTCGTGCCGTCCCGAGACACCACCGCGGCACCGATGCGGTGCTGGGCCAAGGCGTTGACCAGGCCCTCCACTGACATGTCCGGTGCCACGGTCACCACTTCGTTGCCTTTGACGCGAAGGATGTCGCTGATCCGCATTGATCCTCCTGTACCGGTCGGCCCCCGTGCCCCTTGCGATCCCTTCCTGCCTTCATGCCGAAAAGCAACCGGCAAGTCAAGAGCCTTCGGGATACGTCGAACCATCTCGCCGGGGAATGACCCCCGGAGCGGGCGGTCGCGGACGTGCTGCGCGCACCGCGGAGTGTCGGCCGGGGAATGACCCCCGGAGCGGGTGGTCGCGGACGTGCTGCGTGCACCGCGGAGTGTCGGCCGGCGGTTGATCAGGCCGCTGCCGGGCGGCTATCGGTGCGTTACCGGGAGCAGGTGCGGCAGGAGCCGGGGCGGCGGCGGGCGGAGAGGGCAGCTGGGGGCGGTCAGCGGACGACGGTGAGGTGCCCGCCGCCGCGGGAGCCGGGAGTGCGAGGCGACGCCGGCCTGCCGGGAGAGGCGGGGGAGCGGCGCATCGTTCGGGCGGCGAGGGTGAGCAGGAGGATGGCGGCGGCGTCGCGGAAGGTGGTGAGGAGGGTGGCGTACCGGAAAGTGTCCTGAATCAGCACCGCCTGCAACAGCCCTGAGGTGGCGGCGGTCAGTGCCGCCGCGGCGGCGAGCCGGGACAGGCGGTTGTGCAGTGAACGGAATCGGTTGCCGTGGCCCTGCCACCAACCGGGCGCCCAGCGCTCGGTCAGCACCGCGAAGAGGAGCGCCGGCAGCGTGCCGGTGGCGGCCAGGACGAGCGAGAGGAGCGGGCCGGCGCCGTTCAGGGTGGCGGCGACCGCTGCCGTCGTGGCGAGCGCGATGACGTCGAAGCGGCGGCGGCCGGACGGGGTCTGTGCCAGGAGCCAGAGGGCGGCGACCGGCAGGGCGGAGAGGAAGAGGAATCCGCCGGCCCAGAAGGTGAGCAGGTAGGCGGCCGCGAACGCGGCGGTCCGGGTGGCGTGGCGGGCGACCGTCATGAGCCGACCATCGGCGGCCGCCGACCGCGGTTGACAGTTCCGGCCGGCTGTCGTGCGACGCATCCTGGCGGGAGGCCGGTCAGGCGACGCCTACCTCGCGGAAGGCGGCGCGGATGGTTTGCGGGGCGTTGCGGCTCACCTTGCCGTCGCGGGCCAGGAGGCGGGCCTGTTCGGCGCAGAGGTAGGCGCAGTCGGTGAACAACGCGTGCGGCCAGAGGCTCTGCAGCGCGGCGTAGAAGATCTTGGCGGCCGGGTATGAACCGAGATCGATCGCGGACAGATAGAAGGCGCGGTTGATGATGCCGCTGTTGATGTGCGGGTCGCCGTCCGGTACGTACTGCGACATGTGCCCGGCCTGGGGGTCCTTGCCGAGCACCGGGTTGTCGTAGGCCGTCCCGGGGTGGGCCATCGAGCGGATCGCCTCGCCGTACATCGGCGCCGCCATCACCTCCTCGCCGATCAGCCAGTTGTGCTCGCCGGCGTCCACCTTCTGCACGAACTGGTCGACGCACGCCGCGAAGATGTCGGAGAAGGCCTCGTTCATCGCGCCGGGCTGGTCCGTGTAGATCAAACCGGCGGTGTGCTGGGTGATGCCGTGGGTGAGCTCGTGCGCGCAGACGTCGACGTCCCGGGTGAAATCCTGGAAGATCTGTTCGTCGCCGTTCCCGAAGACCATCCGGGTGCCGTCCCAGAAAGCGTTGTCGTACTTGTCGCCGTAGTTGACGTCGCCCAGCAGCGTCATCCCGGCATTGTCGATCGAGTCCCGCCCGAGTACCTCGCGAAAGAATTCCCGGGTGGCGCCCAGGCTGTCGTATGCCGCGTTCACGTTCGCCGGGGCCGCCGGGCCGTCGTCCTCGCCGCGGACCAGTTTGCCGCCGGTCTCGAATCGCTGCTGATCGTCGAAGATCTGCCTGTCGCCCTGGCCGGGCCGCGGTGTCGTCAGGGCGTCCATACTGGTCGTGGCCAGGGTCTGACGCTGTTGCCGGATGGCCGCCGAGGCCACCGCGGTGCGCTGGGCGGCGTCCGCGTCCAGTCCCGCCCGGCGGGCATTCCGTGCGATGTGATCGATGATGTGCGACGGCACGTAGAAGCAGATCGGCCCGGCCATGATGTCCCCCTCATCGTGGGCCGGCTGACGCGGCCCCGCGCCGACATTGGCACCGTCCCGACATGGTCTCTGTCGGCTCCCGAGCAGAGCGGCGTCAGTTCTTGAGCAGAGGTTACTGCCGGCCCCGAGCCGCGGGAATCACACGATCGCGGCAACGCGTCCCGGTCGGCAGCACTGTCGGAAATGGTGACCGGCGGTGCCACGCCGGGCAGGGGCGCGGATCGGGTCGTCGACGTAAGGGGCGGTGAGGGGAAGGGGCGAAGCGTGGTCGCGAGGCGTGCCGGCGGCTGCCGGGTGTCAGCACTCCGCCTTGCCGAGGCGCCAGTAACCCATGAACGCGACAGCGCGGCGGTCGACCCCGCAAGTGCCGACCAGGTGGCGGCGCAGGGTCTTGATGACCGCGGCCTCGCCGGCCAGCCAGGCGTAGAAGCCGTCGGTGGCGGCGGTGCCGTCCGGGACCTCCCAGAGCAGGCCCTCGTCGACATCCACGTCCTCGAGGTTGGCGCGGGTGGCGCCGGTGGCGTCGCCGAGCAGGTGGGCGGCGGCGGTCTGGACGGCCGGGACCAGCTTGGCACCGTGCGGGACGCCGTCGCGGGGGAGCCAGGTGACCCGGACGCCGGAGGGGGCGTCGACCAGCAGCTGGTCGCCGGACTCGGGGACCTCGAGCAGGACCTCGCCGCGCATGTCGGCGGGCAGGCCGGCGAGGATCGAGGCGATCGCCGGGACCGCTGTCTCGTCGCCGACGAGCAGGAGACGGTTGGTGCCGGCCGGCGGGTGGAAGTCGATGCCGCCGTGCGCGCCGGAGAAGTCCGCGTTGGGGCCGAGCAGGCAGGCGATCGAGCCGGGGCCGGCCGAGACCGCCCATCGGGACGCCGGACCACTGACGCCGTGCAGGACCATGTCGACGTCCACCTCGCGCAGATGCGGGCGGACCGCGCGGACCGTGTAGGTGCGGATCGGGTTCTGCCGGTCGGCGGGCAGGACGCGCCAGCGGGAGAACCAGTCGTCGCCCATCGGCAGGTGGTCGATGCCGCTGCCGGCCAGCGGCGGGATCAGCTTGCAGCGCTGGTCGAAGCCGTTGGCGGCGAACCGGTCCAGGTCGTCGCCGGTGAACGTGACGCGCAGGAAGCTCGGGCTCAGCCGGGTGACCCGGACCACCTCCACCGGGAAGAACCGGAACGGGACCGCCTCGGTCGACGGCACAACGGTCTGGGTCACGGAATCCTCCCCGCATTGGTTTAGGTAACCCTAACCTAAGCTACCGGGGGCGCCGCAACCCGACCGCAACGGCGGAATGTCTGGGAAGGGCCGGGCGCCGGACGATCTCAGGGGTCCCAACGCAGAAGGAGCCGGAGATGCCGCAAACCTCGACCACGTCCTTGACGTTCAGTGACGCCGGGGCGCTGGACGACTGGGCGGCCGCGCTGGAGCCGCCGACCGTGCTGATCGCCGACGACGACGAAGACGTGCGTGACCTGGTCGGCACGAAGTTGCGGGCGGCCGGGTACCGGACCCTGATGGCCGCGGACGGGCGGACCGCGATGGCGCTCGCCGTGGGGGAGCGGCCGCAGCTGGTGCTGCTCGACATGCGGATGCCCGGACTGGACGGGCTGGGTTTCTGCTACGAGCTGCACTCGTCGCCGCAGACCGCGGACATCCCGGTGATCTTCATCAGCGGGCGGGCCGAGCCGGCCGACATGGACCTCGGGCGGATGGTCGGCGCCGAGGACTACCTGGCCAAGCCGATCGACCCGGCGGAGCTGCTGCGCCGGGTCGAGCGCCTGCTGGGGCACTGACCCGCCGGGGCCGTCCCCGGCAGCGTTCCCGGTGCCGGCCCGGATCGCCCGCACCGGCCGGCCGGTCGTCTCCTCAGCGGTATTGCCCGAGACGTCCGGCGAGGGCCCGCCGACTGCGCCAGGCGGGCCGGACCACCCGGTAGGCCAGGACGCCGCCGACGCTCAGGAGGTAGAGACCCCACCAGTACGCGTGAGCCACCGCCGGCCCCAGATCGCTCCCGGCCCAGAGCTGGTGTGGCAGGGCCAGCGTGACGCCGAAACACGCGTACAGGTCAAGGGCGTGCCGGCGGACCGTGCGCAGGGCGGTCACCGAGACGGCGGCCAGCACCCCGGCGCCGCCCAGCGCGAAGAGCATCTCCGGACCGGCCGGCCAGCCGCGCTCGGCCAGCGCGAGGGCCACGTGCGCGGCGAGCAGCCCGAGCGACCGGGTCGCCGCCCAGCGCCGCCAGACCGGCACCTGGCCGGCGCCGAACGCCCGGACCACCACCGGGATCCGGGCCAGCAGCAGCGTCTGCACCAGCAGCAGGTCGGCCGACCAGAGACCGGCGAGCCGGCCGGCCGCGTGCACGGCGGTCCAGCCGCCCGCGGCGCTGTGGTGCACGCCGCCGTCGTGCACCCAGAACGCCGTCACCACCAGCAGGCTCAGCCCGACCAGGAAGCCACCGGCCTCGGTGAACCGGCGCGGCACCGGGGCGCGGGGGGACGTCATGGGCCGGATGATGGCCGATCGGGTTGAGTTCGCGGTTAGTCCCGGCTGTGAGTTGGCTGAGGCCGTGGCCGGGAGTGCTCATCGCGTACCGGAAAGCGGTGGTGGCGGCCGGAACCCGCGGCGGCGGTGACGTGCGGGCGGACCGCTCGCCGGTAGGCTGCGAAGATGGCCGACGAGGACGTGGTCCGGGAGTTGCTCGCCGCTGTTCCCGCCGGTTGCACCTGGCTGGTACCGATCAGTGGCGACGACGGCCGGACCGTCGATTTCCGGGTGGCCGCCACCAGCGATCAGGCCCGCGACCTCCACGATCGCGGCACGCGGCGGGTCGACAGCCGGCTCAGCGAGCTCTATCCGTCCATGGTGGACGGCCCGCTGTGGCGGCTCTACCTGGAGGTACTGGCCAGCGGCGAGCCGGCCAGCATGGACGAGTTCCGGTACGAGGAGTCCCGCCCCGGCGTGGTCGCCGAGTCCCGCTTCGAGATCAGCGTGCACCGGGTGCTGGGTGGCCTGCTGGTCTGGTGGACCCGGGTCGACGAGCACCGCCGCCGGCTGGAGAGCACCGAGCTGCTGGGCAGCCTCGGCTGGACCGAGTACGAGCTGGCCACCGGCCGCGCCGAGTGGTCCCCGGGGATGTACCGGATCTTCGAGCGCGACCCGGCCGACGGCCCGCTGCCGCGCACCGCGCAGGCCGCCGCGATGCTGCCCGAGGACCGGGGGATCGCCGAGGCCTCCTGGCAGACCATGGACCTGGGTGCCACCTCCGACGTGACCGTCCGGTTCCGGATCGGCGACGGGGTCAAGCACCTGCGGATCCTCTCCGACCTGGCCCGGGACGCCGACGGCCGGCCGGTGAAGATCTACGCGGTGGTGCAGGACGTGACCGCCCGGGTGGCCACCCGCACCGAGATCGAACGACTCAGCGACCAGATCCGGGATCGGGAACTGAGCGCGCTGGCCGAGCATCGGGTGGCCCGCCAGCTGCAGCAGATGATCCAGCCGGTGCCGGACGGGTCGTTCCAGCTGGACGGCCTGGAGGCGATGGTCAGCTACCTGCCGGCGGAGAGCGCGGTCCAGGTCGGCGGCGACTGGTACCACGCGCAGACCCTGCCGGACGGCCGGGTCGCGCTGGCCGTCGGCGACGTGGCCGGGCACGGCATGGAGGCCGCCAGCGGCATGGCCCACCTGCGGTTCGCCCTGGTCGCCTGGCTCTCGGTGGGCATCCGCGACCCCGGGTTGCTGCTGCGCCACCTGAACCGGCTCTGCGCCCAGCTGGGCATCACCGGCACCGCTGTGGTCGGCGTCTACGACCCGGACACCCGGCTGCTGCCCTGGGCGCGGGCCGGGCACATGGCGCCGCTGCTCGGCCGGGAGGGGCGCAGCGTCGACCTGGACCGGCCGCCCGGGCTGCTGCTCGGCGCCGAGAGCGAGGCCGACTTCCCGGTCGCCAGCACCCGGCTGGAGCCCGACGACCTGGTGCTGTTCTACACCGACGGGCTGGTCGAGCGCCGCGGCGACTCGTCCCGGCGGGTGGCCGAGGTGCGCGACCACCTGAGCGCCGTCTCGGCGGCGCCGGGGGCGGACCCGCTGCCCCGGATCCACCGGCTGCTGCACGCGCCCAGCCCGGACGACGACACCTGCACGCTGGCCGTGCGGGTCAGAGGTTGAGGCAGATCCGCACCAGGGTGCCGCCCGGCACATCGGTGGTGGAAACCGAGTCGCAGACCCGCTCGACGATCGCCAGGCCGCGCCCGCGGATCGCCTCGGCCGACGGCATGGTCCGGCCGAACGGGCGGGGACCGCCGCCGTCGACCACGTCGCAGATCAGCGTCCCGTTCTCCGCCCAGACCCGGATGTGCCCGCCGCCGCCGGTGTGCTGCAAGGTGTTGGTGGTCAGCTCGCTGACCGCCAGGGTGAGCAGGTCGACGCGAGCCGCGGCCAGGCCCAGCGCGCGGGCCCGCTCGGCGACGAAGACCCGGACGACGCGCAGGTCGTCCGGCTCGGTGTAGGACATGCCGTCGGTGTCTGTGGGCTCCTCAGGCATGACGGCCCTTCTCGGTGCTCTGCTCGGCGGGCGCTCGCAGCAGCGCGTCCAGCCCGGTGAGCTCCAGCACCGCGGCGACAGCGCCGGCGGCGCCCGTGACGTAGAGCCGGCCGCCTCGCCCCTGGGCCGCGTGATAGGCGGTGACCAGGGAGTGCACGCCGGTGGAGTCGAGAAAGCCGACCTGGGCGACGTCGGCGAAGACCACGTCGCAACGACTGACCGCGTCCAGGAGCACCGCGGTGAGCCGCTCGCGGGCGGTGAGATCGCAGTCGCCGGCCAGGAACACGGTGATGCGGTCTGGCTGCGTGGCCGTTCTCGCCTCGAAGCTTGCCATCGACCGCCGTACCTTTCCCTGCCGGGGAACAGCCTGCCCGGCCCATCATGACACCCGGCGGCTCGCGGCGCGTCCACCGGATCGGAGAAACAACGACGCGCGGGCGCCGCTTGGCCGGCGCCCGCGCGTGAGATCGTTTCCGGTCAGCCCTGGGCCAGAGCCTCGCAGCAGGTGTCGATCAGCAGGCGGGTGACCACGTACGGGTCGACGTTCGCGTTCGGGCGGCGGTCCTCGATGTAACCCTTGCCGTCCTTCTCCACCTGCCACGGGATGCGCACCGACGCGCCCCGGTCGGAGACGCCGTAGCTGTACTCGGTCCACGGGGCGGTCTCGTGCAGGCCGGTCAGGCGCTGCTCGATGCCGGCGCCGTAGCCGTCCACGTGCTCCTGGCGCTTCTTGCCGAGCGCCTCGGCCGCCGCGATGATCGCGTCGTAGTTGTCGCGCATCGCGTTGGTGGAGAAGTTGGTGTGCGCGCCGGCGCCGTTCCAGTCGCCCTTGACCGGCTTCGGGTCCAGGGTGGCGGAGATGCCGTAGTCCTCGGCGATGCGGTAGAGCAGCCAGCGGGCCACCCACAGCTCGTCGGCCACCTGCGGCGCGCCGACCGGGCCGATCTGGAACTCCCACTGACCCGGCATCACCTCGGCGTTGATGCCGGACAGGTGCAGGCCGGCGTCGAGGCAGGCGTCCATGTGCTTCTCGACGATCTCGCGGCCGAAGACCTCGTCCGCGCCGACGCCGCAGTAGTAGCCACCCTGCGGGGCCGGGTAGCCGCCACCGGCCGGGAAGCCGAGCGGGCGGCCGTCCTGGAAGAAGGTGTACTCCTGCTCGATGCCGAAGATCGACTCCTGGTCGGCGTACTTCTCGGCGGAGGTGCGGCAGGCGGCGCGGGTGTTGGTCGGGTGCGGGGTGCCGTCGATCAGCTCGACCTCGCACAGCACGATGATGTTGTCGCCGCCGCGGATCGGGTCCGGACAGGTGAAGACCGGCCGCAGCACGCAGTCCGACTTGTCGCCGGGCGCCTGGTTGGTGCTGGAGCCGTCGAAGCCCCACAGGGGCGGCTGCTCGCCGTTGGCCAGGATCTTGGTCTTCGAACGGAGCTTCGCGGTGGGCTGGGTTCCGTCGATCCACAGGTACTCGGCCTTGACAGCCATGAAATCTCCTCAAGTCAAAACGGCGCCATGCTGGCAGTGCCGGACAACCCTGGCGCGGCGCGAGGACCCTAACGGCCGAAGATCAAATCTATGTTTCCGATCCCGATCAGCGGACGAGTGATCCCGGTTACGTTCCGGTGACCAGCCTTCGCTCCCGGTCCGCTTCCGGTCGCCGTCGCGGATTTCCGGTACGCCATGAGCCGCGTCCCGCGATCCGTCCCGGCGGCACGGGCCCAACGTCCCTGTCCACAGAGAATCCCGAGGTCCATAATGTGACCGGGCCCACAGTCTTGCCGGGGGCGGGCCGACCAACCATGGTGGGAAGCAGCGCAGAGGAGGCGGCCGCGGTGCACACCCAGAGGATCGTCGTCGGCTACGACGGCTCGGCGGAGGCGCGCAAGGCGGCCCGCTGGGCGTTCGACGAGGCCGAGCGCGGCGACGTGCCGGTCGAGCTGGTCTACGCGTACGAGTGGCCCACCTATGTCCCGGCCGCCGCGATGATGCCGGCCGCCGCCGTCTACCCGGACGTCGACACCGATCTCGCGGTCGCCGACATGCTCGGCCGGGCGGTCGACGCCGCGATGAGCAGCCACCCCGGCGTACGCGTCACGGCCCGGGTCGAGCACTCCACCGCCGCCGTCGCGTTGATCCAGCGGGCCGGCGACGCGTCGCTGGTGGTGCTGGGCGGGCGCCGCCCGGGCGGGATGCGCGCCTGGCTCGGCTCGACCAGCGGCTCGGTCAGCGCGCACGCCCGCTGCCCGGTGGTGGTGGTCCGCGGCGAGCCGCGGGCCACCGACCCGGTGGTGGCCGGGGTGGACGAGTCGGAGGCGGCCGGGTTGGTGCTGGGCTTCGCGTTCGAGCAGGCGGCGGTGCGCGGGGTCGCGGTGCGGGCGGTGCACGGCTGGTCGCCGCCGGACGGGCGGGACCTGCTCTGCGAGACGAACCTGCGGGCGATCGGCGAGGAGCGCGGCAAGCTCGAGGCGATGGTCGGCTGCTGGCGGCGGCGATACCCGGGGATCCCGGTCAGCGCCGAGGTGCTGGTCGGGTCGCCGGGGGAGGTGCTGGCCCAGGCGGCGGCGGGTGCGCAGCTGGTGGTGGCCGGCGCCCGGACCCGTGGCACGCTGCGTGCCGTGCTGCGCCCGTCGGTGGGCCGGCACCTGTTGCACCGGGCCCGGTGCAGCGTCGCGCTGGTGACCCGGACCCGGGCGGCCATCCGGTTCTGAGGAGCGGCCTCGGTCTTTCCGGGTGGCGCTTCGTGCCGCGGCTCGGTCTCTCCGGGCGGCGCTTCGTGCCGCGGTCTCAGCCTTCCCGGGCGGCCAGGTACTCGGTGGCGTTGCGTTTCCACTGCTCGGCCTCCTCGGCGAAATCCGGCACGTCGGCCGGGTCGAAATCGCCGTCGAAGAACTCCTTGATCGCGGCGTTCGCGCCGGCCGCGATCGGGCCGGAGCGCTCCAGCATCCGCCGCTCGTAGCGGAGCACCGCCTCGTCCGGGGACGGACCGGCGGCGATCTCGCGGGCCAGCTCGGCGCCGTCGAGCAGCGCCAGGTTCACCCCCTCGCCGCCGAACGGTGACATCAGGTGCGCGGCGTCGCCGAGCAGCGTCGCCCCCGGCCGGTGCGGCCAGGTCAGCGGCGCGGGCAGCGCGAAGATCGGCCGGTGCAGCAGGTCGCCCTCGCTGTCCGTGATCACCCGGCGCAGCTCCGGGGCGAAGTGGGCGTACCGTTCCAGCAGCTCGGAGCGGGACCCCCGCCAGTCCGCGTCGACCTTCAGGCCGAGGTAGCCGCGCACGTGGCCGCCGCTGTTGCGCTGCAGGATGATGTTCTGCCCGTCGCCGTTGGCCCACATGTGCCCGGCACCGACCAGCGCGGCGATCGCCGGGTGCCGCTCGTCCACGTCGGTGAACCGCACCTCGACGAAGCTGATCCCGGTGTACTCCGGGGTGGCCGGCGTCAGCAGTGGCCGGACCCTGGACCAGGCGCCGTCCGCGCCGATCACCAGGCCGGCGGTGACCGACCCGCCGCCGGCGAACCGGATCTCGCCGCCGTCGCGTACCTCGGTGACCTTGTGACCCCAGCGGACGGTGCCCGGTCGCAGCGAGGCGGCCAGCATCTCGCGCAGCTGGCGGCGGTCGATCTCCGGGGCGGCGGTCTCGTCGTCGTCGGCCAGGTGCTCCATGACCAGGGCGCCGGACGGGTCGAGCATCCGCTTGGACTGTGACTCGGGCCGGGCCAGCGCGGCGAACTCGGCGGTCAGCCGCGCGTCGGCGAGGGCGATCTGTCCGGTGTCGGCGTGGATGTCCAGGGTGCCGCCCTGGTCGCGGGCGGTGACCGAGGCGTCGGCGTCGTAGACGGTGACGTCGATGCCGTGCAGCTGCAGGACGCGGGCGCAGGCAAGACCGCCGGGGCCGGCGCCGATGATGGCGATTGTCATGACGAGTCCTTTGTGTCGAGTTTGCCGAACGACCGTTCGTTAGGCAGTTCCGACGGTAGGCTGCCGAACGAACGTTCGTCAAGTAGGGTGGGGACCATGAGCACGACACGACGGGCCGGCAGCGAGACCCGGACGGAGATCCTCCGGGTGGCCCTGGAGCTGTTCACCGAGCGTGGCTTCGAGGGCACCTCGATCCGGGACCTCGCCGAGGCGCTGGGCATGACCAAGTCGTCGCTCTACTACCACTTCGCCGGCAAGGAGGCGATCATCCAGGCGCTGCTGGCGAGCCGGCGGGCCGAGGTCGAGGACCTGCTGGAGTGGCTCGGCACCCAGGAGCCCGGGCCGGACCTGCTGCGCCGCGCGGCCCTGCGCTGGATCGACTCGACCGGCCCGGAGCGCATCCTCGGCATGCGGTTCGCGCACGCCAACGGGCCGACGATGAGCCGCCTCGCCGCGCAGGGCGGCAACATCCGCGGCTGGTTCGACGAGGTGGTCGGGCGGATCCTCGGGCCGGACGCGCCGATGCCGTCCCGGCTGCGCGCCAGGATGGCCTTCGACACGGTCAGCGCCGCGCTGTTCGCCGCGCAGGGCCAGCCCGCCAGCGAGGCGGACATCCTGGCCGCGGCCCGCGCCGCGACCATCGCCCTGACCGCGTAGGCGGCCGGCCGCGGCGCCCCGAAGGTGGGATGGGGAGGGCCCTGTCCCAGGTCGGCGCGGATGTCCGGAACCGGACATCCTGGCCTCTTGAATATCTATGGACGACCAATATGGTCGATCGATGGACCGACCCGAGACGCCGCTGAGCATGCCGGCCTACACGCCGGCCGAGCTGTACAGCGACACCACTAGGGGACTGGCGAGCGCGGCCTACGTCGACATCGAGTACGCGAACGCCGTGATCGGCGAGGTTGTCGAGTCCGAGCGCAAGGCGGTGCCGCCGTCGTTCGGATTCGACCTCGACCCGGTGGTCCGGCACTGTCTTCGCGGCCGCCGGTTGCTGATCATCAGGTACGCCCTGGTCACCGCGATTCTCCTGGTCGGCATGTGTCTCGGCAGCTGGTGGACGTTCTGGTGGCTGGCGCTGTGCGCGGTGATCATGACGGTCCGGGCCGGGCGCGGGAGCCGGCTGCGTACCCTGCGGTTCGCCTTTTTCACGCTGGCCGGCCTCGGCTTCACCGGCCTGGTCCTGCTGACCATCCTTGTGCTCATTCTCGGTCAGCTGATGAGCGCCATGCCGGACTGGCTGGGTGATCGCCTGCTGGCGATCGCCGCGTCGCCGACCACGTTGGACATGATCGAGCAGCTGATCTCCGGCGTCGCCGGCGTCTCGCTGCTGGTGCCGATCGCGCTGATCGCCGCGATGGCCGGGACGCTCTTCGTCTCTCGCTGGTTCGCCTACAACATCATGTTCACCGAGCTGGCACCGCAGAACCGGGCGGTCGCTCCGCGTTCCGGCAACGACCGGGTGGAGCGGCGGATCGCCACCGTCGCGCGGATGCAGCGCGGCAACATCGCGGTGCACGACACCAACCCGTTCGCCGGCGCCGGCGACGTCGAGCACGGCTGGTCGTTCGCGATCACCCTGAAGAAGCGGGAGGACGAGAACGAGCGGGTGTCCTTGGACCAGCACGAGCTCAACCGCCGGGTGAACGCGGCGATCCTCGGGATGCGCGACACCAGGCTGCGCGACGGCGAGCGGATCCCGAACATCTACACGGTGGCGTACGTCGCGGCCGACGGCTCACGGCGCGGCGACGACCCGCTGATCGATCGGCAGACCCGCGTGCCGCTCACCCTGGCCTCGGCCGGGACGATCGCCGCGATCGAAGCCTGCCCGCAGGGCGGTCTGCGGCACTACCTGCGCGTCGTCGTTCCGGCCAACGGCAAGCGGATCACCGGCCCGGACGGCAGCCCGATCCTTCCCGCGCAGGACTCCGGCATCTCGGTGACCGCGTTCGTGCACCTCGCGGTCGAGGGTGGTCTGCTCTACGCCGAGTTCGTGGCGCACGTGCTGCTTCCGCTGCGCGACGAGTACCGGATCGCCGACAACCTGCGCGCCGACCGGATACTGTCCCGTTCCTGGTCGGACATGATGCGCTACTACGTCGAGGACAACCTGCGCGGCCCGTGGTATCTGCTCAGCGTCGGCTGGGACGCGTTGATGCTGTCGGCGCGGATGGCCCGGTCGAGCCGCAACGCCGACGAGTACCGCTTCTACGACTACGGCGCGCGGTTCAGCGTGCGGGACATCGCGGCGCAGACGAAGGTGCGCTTCCGCGAGGGCGACCGGTCCGTGCTGCGGATCCGCAAGTCGATGCAGCAGCTGGACGCCACGAAGTACATCAAGCTCGTCGACCGGACGGTCACCGAGGCGGTCATCAGTTACCTGCGGGAGCAGGGCGTCGACACCAGCGAGTTCGAGGCGAACGTGCAGAACTTCACCTTCGGCAGCCTGGTCCTCAACGGCGGTCAGGCCATCATCGGGACCGGCAACGTCGTGAACCAGACCAACCACACCAAAGGTGGCGCCTGATATGCCTGAGTCCCAGTTCAACTTCGGCGACATGAACTTCAACGGCGGACAACAGATCTTCGGCAACGAGAACACGGTCAGCCAGACCAACTACATCGAGCTGTCCCCGCGCGAGCAGGTCGAGAGCCGGCTGACCACGATCCGCAGCGAACACCCCGACCCGGCGCTGGCCGAGCGCCAGATCGCGGAGATCGAACAGGGCCTGAACGATCCGACACCGGAGAACCGCACCCGCCTGGAGCGCGCCCTGACCCGCCTGGCCGAGACCACCGGCGACGCGCGCACGGCGGCCGAGGCGATCGCCGCGATCAGCGTGATCGTCGCCGCGAACTGGCCGTTCTAAATGTCGAGGTTCGTGCGCGTCCGGTAGCCGTACGATTCGGCGACCGGGTTCCACGCGGCCAGGAACTGCTTCTTCGCGGCCTGCGCCAGCTTCGACGACGACTGGCCGCGTTCCCAGGCGGCGCCGCGGCTCGCCACGTCACCGCAGTCGCCGGCCGCCGCCGGCTGCGCCCAGCTGATGAAGTGCTGGTCGGCGTCGAGCGAGTGCCCGAGCGCGGTGCTGAGCGACGACCGCAGGGTCTCGCCGTTGCCGAGCGCCGACAGGTCCGCGGCGTTGATCTCGCTGATCTGTTCGGTGCGCTCGACCCCGACCTCCCGCATGTCGGCGAGCGCACCACTGACGCCGGTGCAGCGGCGGACCCTGTCGATCGCGCCGTTCAGCTTCTTCCGGCTCGCGACGCTGCGGGTCAGCAGGGCGTCGACGGCAGCCGCCTGCTCCCGCGCGGAGGTGGCCGGACTGGTGGCCCGCGTCGTGGCCGGGGCGGTGGCCGCGCTGGTCGTCGCGGTGGTCGTCGCGGTGGTCTCGGCCGGCGTCGTCGTGGCCGGCTCAGCCACCGTGCCGTCCCGATCCCGGTCGTGGCCGGCCAGCACGATCCCGGCCACGACCATCAGCAGCAGAACGACCGCACCGGCGGCGATCAGCGGCAGCGGCGAGACCCGGCGCTGCCCGGGCTGCGGGATCGGGTACGCCGGGCCGCCCACCGGCGGCGGCTCGAGGACGGGGGTCGGCTCCACCCGGGCCGGGGACCGGAGAACGCTGGTCGGCTCCTCGGCCGGCGGCTGCAGCAGGGGTGCCGTCTCGTCGGCGACCGGCACCGCCCACGGATCGCTGGGCTGAGCCAGGTGCGGCGCCGGATGGACCTCCGGCGCACGTTTCGCCAGTGTCGCGTTGCAGCGGGCGCAGAACTCGGCGGACGGGTCGTTGTCGAGGCCACACGACGCGCACAGCATCGGGCAAGAATATCGATGGACCATCGGGCCCGGGACCCTCCGGTCGTGTGACTGACGATCAAACAGCGGCACTGATCAGCATCGCCGTCGTTCCTGGGCGGTTGGTGGCGAGCGGTCGAAAATTGTTGGACTTGATCACGCACGCCCGGTGCCCCTGGACGCCACTACCTTGTGAGCGTGGTGCACGGGCCGGCGGCATCGAGCTCACCCGATCAAGATCGAGTGAAGGAGCTATACGATGTCGTCTTCGCCGTCATCCCCGAGTCCGTTGCCGTTGCGGTGGGCGTTGATCCTTTTAGCCGCTGGTGTAGTCGCGCTGCTGGTGGGTGTGCTTACCTTCGCCCAGATGGGCAGCTGGCCGGCGACGCTGTTGGCCGCCCTCGCCTCATCGGGAGCCGCGACCAGCGGACTACATCAGATCCTGGGTAAGTAGCCGGGGCCGGGCAGGGCTCACTTCAGCGGTAGGAGCAGGGTCATGGAAGACAACCGCAGCGACGCGGGCTCCGGTAACGCAGGCTCCGGCCACTCGGCTGGTGCCGGTGGCCCCCAAGCCAACCCTCATCTGCAAGCCGACGAGGTGCTGGTCGATCCCGCCATCGAGCAGGCCGCCATAGATGGGGAGTTCGAGCTGTTCTATCTGGCGGAGACGCCCAAATTGATCGGGTTTCTCATGGTCAGGGGATCGGAGGCGGGGCTGGCGGCGGACATCGCCCAGGAGACCATGCTTGAGGCCTATCGGCGGTGGAATGACATCGAGGCACCACGCGCGTGGATCCGTAGAGTGGCGCGCCGCCGGTGGGCGAAGCTCACCGAGAAACGGCATCGCGAAGAACCGGCCGAACAGGTGCCGGAGCCGAGTGGGCTGCTGTCACCCGACGAAGCGGACTTGCTCGGCCAGCGACACGACATCATCGCCGTGCTGGCCGCCCTTCCTGACGCACAGCGGGAGGTCATGGCCTTCAGCTATGACGGCTACCAGCCGAACGAGATCGCCGGTTTGCTGGGCAAGCCCGCGGCTACGGTCCGCTCCCTGCTTCGGCAGGCGCGCGCCACGCTGCGGGACAGTAAGGAGGGGACCGGATGACCGTCTCGCCGGAGCAGCCGCCTGAGCCTTCGGACGTCCAAGCGCACGCCGCATTGGTTGCCGACCTCGCCGTCACTCTCGACCTGCAGACGGGTCTGGAGCGGATCGTCGGGTCCCGCATCCGTCGCGGTGACGGTGTGTCCGCGCCGGACGACTCATCGCTGACCGGATTTTCCCCGGGACAGATTGATTACGACGCGCTCGTCGCCGATCTGACCACCACCCTGCGTCTACCGACCGGTGTGGCCGAGGTCGTGGACATCGCTGGCGCGCACGCGGGCCTACTGGGCGACCTGACCGCCACCGTGAACCTCATGGCCGGGTTGGCTCGTATCCGAGCGTCGGGGTCCACTCCCACCTCGGAGTCGGACAAGCCCGAGCCGGCCCCCACGACGCCGGCACCACCCGCCGTACCGGTGTCGCTGTCGGCCCTGCCACCGACGACCGCCGACCGGCTTGCCGTCCTGCGTGCGCTGCCCGACAGCCATCGGCTTGCGCTGCGGACCGGCGGCGTCGACCACGAACTCTCCCGAACGATCCAGGTCCTCGAACACCTCGACAGCTTCCTGGCCGCGCTGCCCCGCGGAGCCGACCGCCGCGCCGCGGAGCTGTACCAGAGGCTGCAACAGCAGCAGCACCACCTCGGTGCCACGATCGATGTACTGGCCACCGCTGCGGCCAACGCCATCGATCCTGAGCCGAGAGCGCTGTACCGAGGCTCCGACTTTCAATTCAACGGTCGCACCGGCGCGGTGCAGTCGGTGGCGATCGCGCCGGATGGGACCTGGCTGGCCACTGCCGGTGATGAGGGGGTGGTGCGGTTGTGGGATGCCGCGACCGGGCGGCTGCGCACCGAGCTGCCCGACCACCGCGGCGCGGTGCGGTCGGTGGCGATCGCGCCGGATGGGACCTGGCTGGCCACCGGCGGCGAGGGGGTGGTGCGGTTGTGGGATGCCGGGACCGGGCGGCTGCGCACCGAGCTGACCGGCCATACCGGCGCGGTGCGGTCGGTGGCGATCGCGCCGGATGGGACCTGGCTGGCCACCGGCGGCGACGGGGTGGTGCGGTTGTGGGATACCGCGACCGGACGGCTGCGCACCGAGCTGCCCGACCACCGCGGCGCGGTGCGGTCGGTGGCGATCGCGCCGGATGGGACCTGGCTGGCCACCGCCGGCGGCGGGGTGGTGCGGTTGTGGGATGCCGCGACCGGGCGGCTGCGCACCGAGCTGACCGGCCACCGTAGCGCGGTGCGGTCGGTGGCGATCGCGGCGGATGGGACGTGGCTGGCCACCGGCGATGAGGGGGTGGTGCGGTTGTGGGATGCCGCGACCGGGCGGCTGCGTACCGCGCTGACTGGCCATACCGGCGCGGTGTGGTCGGTGGCGATCGCGGCGGATGGGACGTGGCTGGCCACCGCCGGTGATGAGGGCGTGGTGCGGTTGTGGGATGCCGCGACCGGGCGGCTGCGCACCGAGCTGACTGGCCACCACGGTTCGGTGCTGTCGGTGGCGATCGCGGCGGAGGGGACGTGGCTGGCCACCGGCGGCGGCGACGCGGTGGTGCGGTTGTGGGACGCCGGGACCGGGCAGCAGCTCGTTGTTCAGCTGACCGGCCACACCGGCCCGGTGCGGTCGGTGGCGGTCGCGGCGGACGGGACGTGGCTGGCCACCGCCGGCGGCGACGGTGTGGTGCGGTTGTGGGACGCCGGGACCGGGCGGCTGCGCACCGAGCTGACCGGCCACCGTAGCGCGGTGCTGTCGGTGGCGATTGCGGCGGATGGGACGTGGTTGGCCACCGCCGGCCGCGACGCGGTGGTGCGGTTGTGGGACGCCGCGACCGGGCGGCTGCGCACCGAGCTGACCGGCCACACCGGCGCGGTGCGGTCGGTGGCGGTCGCGGCGGACGGGACGTGGCTGGCCACCGGCGGCGACGGGGTGGTGCGGTTGTGGGATACCGCGACCGGGCGGCTGCGCACCATGCTGACCGGCCATACCGGCGCGGTGCAGTCGGTGGCGATTGCGGCGGATGGGACGTGGCTGGCCACCGCCAGCGGCGACGGGGTGGTGCGGTTGTGGGATGCCGCGACCGGGCGGCTGCGCACCGAGCTGACCGGCCATACCGGCGCGGTGTGGTCGGTGGCGATCGCGGCGGACGGGACGTGGCTGGCCACCGCCGGTGATGAGGGCGTGGTGCGGTTGTGGGATGCCGCGACCGGGCGGCTGCGCACCGAGCTGACCGGCCATACCGGCGCGGTGTGGTCGGTGGCGATCGCGGCGGACGGGACGTGGCTGGCCACTGCCAGCGGCGACGTGGTGCGGTTGTGGGATGCCGCGACCGGGCGGCTGCGCACCGAGCTGACCGGCCACACCGGCGCGGTGTGGTCGGTGGCGATCGCGGCCGATGGGACGTGGCTGGCCACCGGCGATACCAATGGTGCTGTGCTGATGTGGCCTTGGGCTGCGTTGTCCGGTGCCGCCGCCGATGTTGCCCGTGTCATTCCGGCCGATCTGACCCTGCGTATTCGCCAACTCGCCGAGGGTCTGCGTCGATCGGCTGGCCACCTTCTGCTGAGCGAGGCAGCCGCCATCGATCCCGCCCTGCGGGCTAGTTGCCGTCAGCTCGTCGCCGGGATTTCGGACCAACTCGAGCACCTGTGGGAGACGCTGTCGCAATTTTCCGGGGCCGATCTACGTCCCGCCACGACTGCCCGCTTGGACGACCTCGACGGTGTGATGTGGTCCGACTCCACCGCAGTCACCGGTCCGACCCGCTGGCCGGATCACCTGGGTCACAGCGTGCTGGACCACTCGATCGAAACGGAGCCAGGTAGGTACGTCGTTCGACTCGGCATTGCTGTGGGAGCGGGCCTCACGGCGTACCCGGATTGACCGCGTCAGGCGGGGACCTGAACCGGTTGGGCTGCCGAGGTCTCGGCTGCCGACCTCGATCCGGGACGCAGCCGAACGGTCACGCCCGGCTACGGCAAGTCCGGCAACTGGGCCGTCACCTTCGGCGGCTCGGTAAGGACGGGCAGCGCCGGATGCGGGCGATGACCGCGGCGATCAGCGGCACCGGCGATCCCGGCCCGCCCCGGGAGCTGGAACAGGGTGATGCCGGGCCACCCGGCCGATGCCGGGAGATCGTCTAGATGGTGCCCGCGTCGAGTTCGTTGAGGATCCGGGCGAGGAATTTCGGGGTCATGGCCGGCGGCTCCGCCTCGATGAACAGCCGCCCGATCGCCGCCGCGTAATTGTCCACGTCGTCGCGCCGGTCGAGGTAGAGAGCGCTGGTCAGGTGCTCGATGTAGACCACGTCGGGCAGCTCCTCGTGCGGGAACCGCAGGATGCTGAACGCGCCGCCGGTCGCGGCGTGCCCGCCCGAGTCGAACGGCATGATCTGCAACCGCACGTTCGGCGACTCGCAGACGTCGATCAGCGTGGCGATCTGCTCGCGCAGCACGGCCCGGCCGCCGATCGGCCGGCGCAGCACCGCCTCGTCCAGCACCGCCCAGAGCCGCGGCGCGTCCGGGCGGTCCAGCACCTTCTTGCGCTCCATCCGCAGGCAGGCCCGCAGGTCGATCTCCTCGGGGCGGGCGTTGACGTGGCCGAGGCTGATCACGGCGCGGGCGTACGCGTCGGTCTGCAGCAGACCCGGCACGAACTGCACCTCGTACGTCCTGATCAGCTCGGCGGCCTGCTCCAGGTCCAGGTAGTTCTGGAACCAGGTGTCGAGCACGTCGCCGTACGCCTGCCACCAGCTCGGCGCGTTCGCCTCCCGGGCCAGCGCGACGAGCCGGTCGTGCTCGGACTGGTCCACCACGCCGTACAGCTTGAGCAGGTCGACGATGTCGCGCTCCTTGAAGCCGACCCGGCCCAGCTCCATCCTGCTGATCTTGGACTCGGACGCGCGGATCACGTATCCGGCCTGTTCGCGGCTCAGCCCGCAGGCCAGGCGCAGGGCGCGCAGGTGTGCGCCGACCTGGAGCCGGCGAACCGTCGAGCCGCCTGTGTCGTGCTCCTCCGCCAAGGAAACACCTCCTCGCCTACGGTTTGCGGCCCATCGCGCAGTACTGGCTGATCTCGGCGGCGCCCTCGGCCGCCGGGTCGGGCCGCCACCGCGTCACCGAAGTCACGCCGGGCTCGACCAGCTCCAGGCCGTCGAAGAGGGCGGCGATCCGCTCCGGGCTGCGCAGGTGGTATTTCGGCTCGGCGGACAGGTTCCAGATCCGGGCGGCCTCCCGGACCTCGGGGTCGGTGTCGCTGCCGTCGTACATCGCGAAGTAGCTGCCGGACGGGAAGGCGGCCATCAGCGTGTCGATGATCTGTTTCGCCTCGGCGTCGTCCTCGATGTGCCCGAGGATGCCCATCAGCATCAGCGCGACCGGCTCGGCGTAGTCGAGGGTCTCCGCCGCCCGCTTCAGGATCTCGGCCGGAGCGCGCAGGTCGGCGTCGATGTACGCGGTCGCCCCCTGCTCGGTGCTGGTCAGCAGCGCCCGCGCGTGCGCCAGCACCAGGGGATCGTTGTCCACGTAGACGATCCGGGCGGCCGGGTTGGTGGCCTGCGCGACCTCGTGCGTGTTGTCGGCCGTCGGCAGCCCGGTGCCGATGTCCAGGAACTGGGTGATCCCCGCCTCGCCGGCCAGGTGGCGCACCGCGCGCACGAGATACTCCCGGGAGAGCCGGGCGTGCGTCCCGAAGTGCGGCATCGACGCGATGATCTGATCCCCGACAGCGCGGTCGACCACGAAGTTGTCCTTGCCGCCGAGCAGATAGTTCCAGATCCGGGCGGTCTGCGGCACGCTCGTGTCGAGTTTCGGGACGTCGGTCGGGTCGTCGCTCACGCGCACATCCTCGTGGCCGGGCGGACCCGGCGTCCTTTGTGGATCCGCAGCGGTCGGTCAGCGCCAGCATACCCACCGGCTAGTCACGTGTGGAGAGGACGATCCGTCACCCGAGGGAGTGCGCTACCCGCCGGAGGAACTCGGCGTTGGTCGCCGTGGTGCGCAGCTGGGTGAGCAACTGCTGCATGCCGTCGCGGCGGTCCTGGCCGGACAACGCCTTGCGCACCTGACCCACCACTGCCAGCTCGGCCGGGGAGAGCAGCAACTCGTCGTGCCGGGTGCCGGTGGTGGACAGGTCGATGGCCGGGAAGACGCGGGCCTCGGCCAGCGAGCGGTCCAGTTTGAGCTCGGCGTTCCCGGTGCTCTTGTACTCCTCGAAGATCAGGTTGTCGAGGGCCGACCCGTTCTCCACCAGGGCGGTCGCGATGACCGTCAGGGAGCCGCCGTTCTCCAGGTTGCGGGCCGCGCCGAGCAGGCGTTTCGGTGGCTGCAACGCGGTGCTGTCCAGGCCGCCGGAGAGGGTGCGGCCGCGGCCGGCCGGCGCGATCAGGTTGTACGCGCGCCCCAGCCGGGTGATCGAGTCGAGCAGCACGACCACGTCCTCGCCCAGCTCGGCCAGGCGCTTCGCCCGCTCGATGGCCAGCTCGGCGACGGCGGTGTGCTCCTGCGGCGGCCGGTCGAAGGTGGCCGCCACGATCTCCGCCTTGACCGTGCGCCGCATGTCGGTGACCTCTTCGGGCCGCTCGTCGACGAGCACCACCATCAGGTGGCACTCCGGGTTGTTGCGGGCTATCGCGTTGGCCGTCTGTTGCAGGATGGTGGTCTTGCCGGCCTTCGGCGGGGCCACGATCAGCGCGCGCTGCCCCTTGCCGATCGGCATCAGCAGGTCGATGACCCGGGTGGTGAGCACGTCGCGCTCGGTCTCCAGGCGCAGCCGCTCCTGCGGATAGAGCGCGGTCATCCGGTAGAAGTCCGGGCGGGTGCCGGGCGGCTGCCCGTTGACCGCGGTGACCTGCGGGTGCACCGGCTTGCCGGGCCGGCTGATCCGGGCGAACCCGGTCACCCGGTCGCCGCGGCGCAGGCCCAGCCGGCGGACCTCGGCGAGCGCGACCGGCAGATCGGCGGGGCCCGGCAGGTAGCCGTCGGCGCGCAGCCAGGCGCGGTCGTCGACGATGTCGAGGAGGGCGTCGACGGCGACGGTCTCCTCGGCTTGCGGTGGATTGTGGGTACGGGTGATCGTCATGGGGAACGCTCCAAGCCGAGCCGCCAGGGGGCTCGCGGGATGGGAACGACGGCGAGTCAGGCACGTCGTGGTGAGAAGAAGTCCCGGGCGGGGAATGCCACCGGCATCCGGGATGCGCCCAAGGTAGCACTTTCCCGCGACGAGGCCCAGTAGGGCAGGATGGGTGTCACAGCTCTCGGGGGAGGGGACAGGGATGCTTCTGTTGCGCCGGGTCATCGGATCGGTGCTGCGCCGGGTGCGCCAGCATCAGGGCCGCACGTTGAAGGAGGTCGCGGCCGCCGCGGGCGTCTCACTGCCCTATCTGTCCGAGGTCGAGCGCGGCACCAAGGAGGCGTCCTCGGAGGTCCTCGCCGCGATCTGCCGGGCCCTCGGCCTGCCGATGACCGACCTGCTCGACCTGGTCCGCCAGGAGATGATGCGCCAGCCGGCCCACCCGGTGCGCCCCGCGGGGCGGTACACCCTGGCGTCGTCGCCGGCCCCGGTCGCCCGGGCGCCGCACAGCGGACCGACCTGCTCGGTCACCGGCCGCCGCCCGGCCCGCCTACCGGCCGGCCGCCGTGCGGGCCGCGGGCACGCCGGCACCCGCCCGCGCACCGTCCTGGCCGGGATCGCGGCCAGGCTTTACGTGACCTGCTGAGCCGTGGCGGGGCCGGTCAGGCCAGGATGGTGATCGTGGTGCCGGCCGGGATCTCCGCGACCAGCTTCTTCTGCGCCGGGCCCGGCATCCGGATGCAGCCGTTCGACACGCTGTGCCCGAACACGCTGTCCTTGTACCACGCGTGGATGCCGGTGTGCGCCAGCTGGAACGCGGACGCCATCTTCTCCGGCTCCTCCGGGATCGAGCCCAGCACCAGCGCCCGGATGCCCAGGTAGATGTCGCCCCTCATCGGCGTCGTGCCCATCACGAACGTCCGGCCGATCGGGGTGGGTGTCTGCTTCGCCCCGGTCGCTACGGTCCACCGTTTCTGCTCCTGGCCGTCACGCAGCCAGCTCAGCGTGTGCTGGGACACCTGGACGATCAGCTGGTCGCGCAGCGTCTCGGTCTGGTAGTCGCCGGGCGGCACCCAGCCGATCCGCCGGTTCACCGACGGGACCAGCACGGCCACCCAGCCACGGTCCTCGGCCACCACCGGGACCACGGTGCGCAGGCCGCTGATCTCCGGCGGCAGGAAGGCGCGCGGCTTGCCGCCCGGCGCGTCGTAGAGCGCCACCTTCTTTGTCGGGTGCAGGCCCTGGGTCGGGGCGACCGTCGAATTCTGCTCCGGGTCGGCGGGCAGGCCGGTCGGCCCGTCCGAATACTTGATCACCGGCAGGCCGGCCGGCGCCTTCACGGCGACCGGCACCTTCGCGGCGACGCTCGGCGAGGCCGGGAGCGAGGCGGCGGCCGAGGGGGCCACCCACTGGCCGGCGGAATCCGGGTCACGGCCGTGGGCGAAACCGACGGCGGCGCCGACGGCCAGCACCGCGGCGGCGGCCGTCGCGGTCAGGTACACGCGGGTCCGGGGGCTGGACATCCGGACAGCGTAACGACCCGGCGGCGAAGATGAAGGATCTTGTAAACAACGAGTGGTTCACATCTCGGCGATAAGGTGTGACCCATGCTGCGGAGGCTGGGCTTTCTCACCATCGGCCTGTTCGACGAGGCGGAACCGCGCCGCGGGCACGAGGCCACCCTGGAGATCATCGAGCTGGGTGAGCGGCTCGGCTTCGACAGTGCCTGGGTGCGCCACCGGCACCTGCAGTTCGGCATCTCCTCGCCGATCGCCGTGCTGGCCGCCGCCACCCAGCGCACCAGCCGGATCGAGCTGGGCACCGCGGTCATCCCGCTCGGCTGGGAGAACCCGCTGCGGCTGGCCGAGGACCTGGCCACCGTCGACCTGCTCTCCGGCGGCCGGCTCAACCCCGGCGTCAGCGTCGGCCCGCCGATGCACTTCGACAGCGTCAAGGACGCGATCTATCCCGACACGGCGCAGGCGGAGGACTTCGGCTACGCCCGGGCTGAGCGACTGCTCGCTTGCGTACGCGGTGAGCAGGTCACCGACTTCCGCGGGACGGTCGGGTTCGAGCAGTTCTCCGATCGCGTGCAGCCGCACTCGCCGGGCTTGGCGTCCCGCCTGTGGTACGGCGGGGGCAGCCTGCGCTCGGCCACCTGGGCCGGTGAGCACGGCATGAACTTCCTGACCAGCAGTGTGGTGAAAGCGGAGGAGGCGGAGGACTTCGACGCGATCCAGCTCTCGCACATCCGGGCCTTCCGCGCCGCACACCCGGATGGCGACAGCGCCCGGGTCTCCCAGGGACTCGTGGTGATCCCGACCGATTCGGCGACGGCGGCGCAGCGGGCGAAGTACTTCGCGTATGCCGAGCAGCGCTTACCGCGTACCAGAACTCCTCAGGGACCGGCGCGGATGATGTTCGCGCCGGACGTCGTCGGCACCGCGGCGGAGATCGCGGAGCAGCTCGCGGAGCGAGCCGCCTTCCGGGAGGTGGACGAGGTCGCGTTCGCGTTGCCGTTCACCTTCGAGCACGAGGACTACGTGCAGATCCTCACCGACATGGCGCAGCACGTCGGCCCCGCCCTGGGCTGGAAACCGGCCCTGGCGTAGACCGTTACGGCGTCGGGGTCCGGCACGTCGCGACCATCGGCGGACGTCGCCCTTGCGGGCCGGGCGTTCTGGACGCGCCAGCGGCCTGCCCGGCCCGGAAGGGTCCCTGGCGGGAGCGACGATCAGTGATCAGCGCGGGCCCGAGTCAGGAAGAATTTGATCTTGATTTGTTGCGGACATCCAGGCGCGGGTGCCGAACGAGGCACAGGACCGCGTGGCGACCGCGGCGGCCTCGTCGAGGGCCTCGGCGAACGTCGCGCCGGTCAGCGGCCAGCGGCGCGCGACAGCCAGGGTGAGCGCGCCGTGCAGCACGTCGCCGGCGCCCAGCGTGTCGACCACCGTGGTGCGTGGCACCGGCTGTTCCGTGAAACCGGCGCCGGTCCAGCGCAGCAGCGGCTCGGCGCCGCGGCTGACGGCGATCCAGCGGACCCCGTGGCCGGCCAGCAGATCCGCGACGCCGATGTCCCGCGGCGGACGGAAGTCGGCGGAGCACACCACCACGTCCACCAGCGGCAGCAGGGCCGGGGTGACCGCTTTCCAGCTGCCCGCGTCGAGCAGCGTGGGGATGCCCCGGCGGCGGGCCTCGGTCAGCACCGCGACGGCCAGCTCCGGGTGGTGACCGTCCACCTGGACCGCCCGGACGTCCCCGGAGATCGGCAGGACGCCGGGTGGCACGACGGTGCGGGCCGCGCCGTTGGTGGACACGACGGCCCGGTTCCCGGTGCCGGCGCTGACCACGATGCTCGACACGGCCGGCGGGCCCGGGTCGTCGGCGGCCAGGTCGATCAGGCGGACTCCGAGATCCGCCAGGTCGGCGTGGATGCCGGCGGCGAGCGGATGCCTGCCGACTGCGGTCAGCAGGGTCGCGGTGCCGCCCAGATGGGCCACCGTGGCGGCGGCGTTGGTCGCCGGGCCGCCCGCCGCGACGGTCTGGGTGAGCGCGGTGACCTTCTCGTTGTCCGCCGGGTACCTCTCGACGAGCTGCAGGACGTCCAGCGTGCACAGTCCGGCCAGCAGGACCTCGGTCACCCGCCGGCCGCCGCGCGGTCGAGCCGGGCGGCCAGCCCGTCGACGAAGGTGAGCAGGGCGAACTCGAAGCTGTCCCGGTCCACCGCGTCGGCGTGCTCGCGCAGCCGGTGGGCGTCGCCGAGCGCCGGGTACCGATCCAGGTAGACCTGCACGTCGTCGACGAAGCCGCGCGAGAACGAGCCCATCGCGGCACCGATGACCAGGTACTTCGTGGAGGCGCCGATCATCGTGGCGTCCCGGGCCGGCCAGCCGGCGGCGACCAGCCCGCCGTGCACGGCGTCGGCCCGGCGCAGCGAGGCGTCGCGCTGGCCGGGGCCGTGGGCCAGGAACGGCACGATGTTCGGATGCTCGGCCAGCGCGGCGCGGTACGAGCGGGCCCAGCCGAGCAAGCCCTCCCGCCAGCCGTCGGCGAACGCGCTGACGTCGACCTTCTCCATGATCTCGCCGGCCACGTCGTCGAGCAGCTGCTCCTTGGTGGGGTAGTGGAAGTAGAGGGCGGGTGCGCTCACGGTCAGGGCGGTGGCGAGCTTCCGCATGCTCAGGCCCTCCAGGCCGGCCCGGTCGATGATCTCCAGCGCGGCCGCCCGGATGCCGGGCTTGCTGAGCAGCGGGGTCGTCGGCCGCGGCATGGAGGCGTCTCCTGACTGTTGTTTCACCTAACAGCGTTAAGTTAACATGAGACCGGAAACCTGACAGCGTTCAGTTTAGGAGCCGGCCGTGGACCTCACCCTCTCGGAGGAACAGCTTCAGCTGCGTGACCTCGCCCGGGACTGGGTGGAGCGCGAGGTCGTGCCGCACGCCACCGAGTGGGATCGGGCCGAGCAGGTCGACCCGAAGATCGTCGGCAAGCTGGCCGAGCTGGGGTTCCTGGGCCTGGGGATCGCCGAGGAGTTCGGCGGCTCGGGCGGCGACTTCGTGGACTACGCGCTGGTGATGGAGGAGCTCGGCCGCGGCGACACCTCGGTGCGCGGCATCGTCTCGGTCACCCTCGGCCTGGTCGCCAAGACCATCCAGGCGTACGGCACCGAGGAGCAGAAAAGGCAGTGGCTGCCCCGGTTCTGCTCCGGCGAGACGATCGGCTGCTTCGGGCTGACCGAGCCGGGCACCGGCTCCGACGCCGGCAACCTGGCCACCCGCGCCGTCCGGGACGGCGACGACTGGCTGATCAGCGGCGAGAAGATCTTCATCACCAACGGGACGTGGGCCGGCCTGGCGCTGGTCTTCGCCCGCACCGGCGGTCCCGGCCCGCGCGGCGTCACCGCCTTCCTGGTCCCCACCGACCGGCCCGGCTTCGGCCGCCGCGAGATCAAGGGCAAGCTCGGCCTGCGCGGGCAGGCCACCGCCGAGCTGACCCTCGACGAGGTGCGCGTCTCCGACGCGGAGCGGCTCGGCGACCTCGGGGCCGGCTTCAAGATCGCGATGGCCGCGCTGGACAAGGGCCGGATCGCTGTCGCTTCCGGTTGTGTGGGCCTGGCGCGAGGCTGCCTCGAGGCGGCTGTCGCGTACGCCGGGGAGCGCACCCAGTTCGGCAAGCCGATCGCCGCGTACCAGCTCGTGCAGGAGATGATCGCCGACATGGCGGTGGAGACCGACGCGGCCCGGCTGCTCGTCTGGCGCGCCGCCGATCTGGTCGACCGCGGGCAGCCGTTCGGCACCGCCGCGTCGATGGCCAAGCTGTTCGCCAGCGAGGCCGCCGTCAAAGCCGCCAACCAGGCGATCCAGGTGTTCGGTGGATATGGATACGTCGACGAGTTCCCGGTCGGCAAGTTCATGCGCGACGCCCGCGTCCAGACCCTCTACGAGGGCACCAGCCAGATCCAGAAGTTGCTCATCGGCCGTGCGCTGACCGGGATCAGCGCTTTCTAGGAACAAGGGAGTTCTCTGTATGAGCCGGGTAGCCATCGTCACCGGGGCCGCGCGCGGCATCGGCGCGGCCACCGCACTTCAGTTCGCGTCCGAGGGCGCGGCCGTCGCCGTGCTCGACCTGAACGAGGCCGACTGCGCCGACGTGGTCGGCCGCATCCAGGCCGCCGGCGGCACCGCTGTCGCGCTGGGCTGCGACGTCGCCGACGAGGCCCAGGTCGACGCGGCGATCGACAAGGTCGCGGCCGAGCTGGGCAGCGTCGACGTGCTGGTCAACAACGCCGGCGTCACGCGGGACAACCTGCTGCACAAGATGCCCGCGTCGGACTGGGACCTGGTGATGAACGTGCACCTGCGCGGCGCGTTCCTGTGCAGCCGGGCGGCGCAGCGGCACATGGTCCCGCGGCGCTCCGGCAAGATCGTCAACACCTCCAGCGTCTCCGCGCTGGGCAACCGCGGGCAGGCTAACTACGCCGCGGCCAAGGCCGGCATCCAGGGCCTGACCCGGACCCTCGCCATGGAGCTGGGGCCGTTCGGCATCAACGTCAACGCTGTCGCGCCCGGCTTCATCGTCACCGAGATGACCGACGCCACCGCGGCTCGGATCGGCATCTCGGCTGCCGATATGCAAGCCAAGGCTGCCGAGATAACCCCGTTGCGGCGGGTCGGCCAGCCCGAGGACATCGCCAAGGTCGTCGCGTTCCTGGCCAGCGACGCCGCGTCGTTCGTCACCGGCCAGACCCTGTACGTCGACGGCGGACGCCGTCTCTAGTCATCGCTGAGGAACTCTGATGCGTCGCACGATTTTCAATGAGGACCACGAAGCCTTCCGGGCCACCCTGCGGGACTTTTTGCAGTCCGAGGTCGTCCCACACTACGACGACTGGCTGCACGAGGGCGAGGTGCCGCGCGAGTTCTACAAGAAGCTCGCCGAGCTCGGCCTGTTCGGCATCGAGGTGCCGGAGGAGTACGGCGGCGCCGGCATCGACTCGTTCAAGTTCGCCGCCGTGCAGTACGAGGAGACCGCCCGGGCCGGCGTCTCGTTCGGCGGCTCCGGGGTGCACGTCGCGCTCTGCCTGCCGTACCTGCTGAACCTCGCCACCGAGGAGCAGAAGCAGCGCTGGCTGCCGTCGTTCGTCAGCGGCGACATGATGTTCGCGATCGCGATGACCGAGCCGGGCACCGGGTCCGACCTGGCCGGCATGAGCACCACCGCCAAGCTGTCCGAGGACGGCAAGCACTACGTGCTGAACGGCGCGAAGACCTTCATCACCGGTGGCGTGCTGGCCGACCGGGTGATCGTCTGCGCCCGCACGTCGCCGCCGAAGCCGGACGACCGGCGCTTCGGGATCTCGCTGCTGGTGGTGGACACCAAGCTGCCCGGGTACTCGGTCGGGCGCAAGCTGGACAAGCTGGGTCTGAAGACGTCGGACACGGCGGAGCTGGCGTTCCAGGACGTGCTCGTGCCGGTCGAGGACCTGCTCGGCGAGGAGAACAAGGGCTTCTCGTACCTCGGGCAGAACCTGCCGCAGGAGCGTCTCGGGATCGCCTACGGGGCGTACGCGCAAGCCGCGGCGGCGGTCGAGTTCGCGAAGCGGTACACCCAGGAGCGGAAGGTGTTCGGGCAGACCGTCGCCTCGTTCCAGAACACCAAGTTCGAGCTGGCGGCCTGCCAGGCCGAGGTGGACGCGGCGCAGGCGGTGGCGGACCGGGCCCTCGAGGCGCTGGACGCCGGGGAGCTGACGGCGGCGGAGGCGGCCTCGGCCAAGCTGTTCTGCACCGAGGTGGCGCACCGGGTGATCGACCGGTGCCTGCAACTGCACGGTGGGTACGGGTTCATCAACGAGTACCCGATCGCTCGGCTCTACGCCGACAACCGGGTCAACCGGATCTACGGCGGGACGTCCGAGGTGATGAAGATGATCATCGCGAAGGACATGGGTTTGTAGGTCCGCTGGTTACGCGAGGTTCGTGGGTTTCCGGGCGGGGGCCCTCTTCGAAGCCGGTCAGGCTTGATGTCTTCGAAGAGGGCCCCCGCCCGGAGGTCGTTCGGTCACCGGGGTGCGTTGTCGGTCAGGGGACGTAGTCCTCCAGGCGGGCGGGGGTCAGGCCGGCTTTGTGGATGGCTTTGAGGACGGCCAGGAAGTCGTCGACGAAGCGAGGGCGGAAGTGCATGAGGATGATGTCGCCGGGCTGCACGACGTGCGGGTCCCGCTGGTAGAAGACCTTGCCGTGGTCGGTGGTCTCGGTCCAGGTGAAGACGGCTTTCATGCCGCAGTCGTGTGCGGCCCGCAGGGTGGTGGAGTTGTAGGAGCCGCCCGGGGGACGGAACAGGGTGGGCCGGGTGCCGTAGTACTTCGCCAGCCGGTCGGCGCCCTCGCAGATCTGGCGTTTCTGGCCGTCGTACCCCAGGCGGGTCATCGTGGGGTGGCTGATCGTGTGGTTCTGGATGGTGGCGCCGGCGGCCTGCAGGGGCTTGAAGTAGTCCGGGTCCGGGTCGACCGCGTTGAGCTCCAGGAAGAGGGTGATCGGCACGTTCGCCGCCTGGAAGAGCTTGGCGGCCATCGGATCTTTCTGCCAGCCGTCGTCGATGGTGATGAAGGCGATCTTCTCGGTGGTGGGGATCCGTTTGAAGAGGCCGGCCTTGCCGTCCGTGGGCAGGGTGAGCTTGGTCGGGGCGGGCGGCGGCGGGAACTGCGGGACGCGGCGGCGCAGGGTCTCCGGGAGGGCGGCCAGGGCGGCGGTGACCGCTTCCGGGGTGCCGGCCTGGGTGGCCGGGACCGACGCGGACGGGTCGAGGGCCGGAACGGCTGTGCTGGTCGTCGGCGACGGCGCCGGGCCGGTGGCGGAGTGATCACCGGCGGCGCCGCACCCGGCTATCAGTGACACCAGCGCGCCGGTGGCCACTGCGCGAAACAACCTGCTCGTCCCCATGCTTTGCGTCCTCGCGGTAGGTGAGTCCTCAGACCTGAGACGCTGAGGAACCCGTGCCATGTTCACTTGGACGTGCAAATGTGCCGTTCCTCATGCCTGGCAACCCGGGCCGGCCACCGCCCTTCCCGCACGTGCGACCCCGTGCCCGCCCAGCACTCCGGCCGGCCTGCCGCGCGGTGGCTCGGGTGACGGGGTTCCGCGGCCGGCGGGCGGCAACTGGGTCGAGCAGCGGTGTGGCCTGACCTTAGGGTGTGCGGCATGGCGTTGCTGCACAAGGCGGACATCCGCCCCACGAAACTGGAGTTGCTCAGCGGCTGGCTGCCGGCGCAGAGCTGGTATGCCGGGCCGCCGGCACCCGAGGTGAGCCGGGTCTCGGCCGGCCGGTTCGACGATCCGGCCGGGGCGGTGGGGATCGAGATCATGCTGGTTCGGGTCGGTGACGGACCGATTCTGCACACCCCGCTGACCTATCGGGACGCGCCGCTCGACGGCGCCGGGGAGTTCCTGATCGGCACCACCGAGCACAGCGTGCTCGGCACGCGGTGGGTCTACGACGCGTGTGGCGACCCGGTCTTCGCGGCGGTGCTGGCCGAGGTGATCCGGACCGGCGGGACGCAGGCTGTCGAGGAGGTGCACGGCGACGGGCAGGTGGTGGTCCGCGAGCCGGTGCTGCTGCTGCGCGGCAGCGGCTCCGCCGCTTCGCCGGCCGGCGAGATCGTCCAGGTCCGCTCCGGCGAGGTCACTTCGATCCCGATGGCCGCCGGCACTCTGCACATCTTCCGTACGCCCACCGCCCCGCCCGCCTCGGCCGACGCCGCCCTGACCGCCCAGTGGTCCGAAGTGGACAGCCCCGTCGTGCTGGCCCGCCTGACCGCCTGAAAGCCCACCCGGCTGGCGCCGGCGGTGGTGTCCCCGCCCCGGATGCCACCGTGTGGCCCAGCCGGGGTTGGCGGCTGGTGCTGGTGGTGGTGTCCCGGCCTCGGATACCACCGTCCGGCCCAGCCCGGGTTCGCGGCTGGTGTTGGTGGTGGTGTCCCGGGCTCGGATACCACCGTCCGGCCCAGCCCGGGTTCGCGGCTGGTGTTGGTGGTGGTGTCCCGGGCTCGGATGCCACCGTCATGCCCAGCCGGGATCTGGCGGCTGGTGTTGGTGGTGGTGTCGTCGGCTCGGATGCCACCATCATGCCCAGCCGGGATCTGGCGGCTGGTGCTGGTGGTGGTGTCGTCGGCTCGGATGCCACCGTGTGGCCCAGCCGGGTTGGTGGCTGGCGCGGGTCAGAACGGGGCTGGGGTCAGGTGGCGGTTCAGGGTTTCGAGGGCGGCCAGGGTTTCGGTCAGGGCGGCCGGGGTCGGCTCGGCGAGGGCGGCGGTCAGGGCCGGGGCGATGTCCGCGGCGGCCACCTCCCGGCGGCGGGCGGTCAGCTCCGGGTTGCGGTGCAGCAGCTGGCGGCGCCGGTCGGCCGGGTCGGGGGAGGCCAGCACCGAGCCCGCCGTGCGCAGGCGGGCGACAGCGCCGGAGACCGCGCTCTGCGGGAGGCCGGTGCGGCGGGCGACCTCGGTGACCGTGGTGCCGTCGTGGGCGTAGATGTCGCTCATCACGACGACCACGGCGCGCTCGCCGCCGGTGCGGCCGCCCGCCGGCTCGGGCAGGGCCTGCTCACCGATCTTGAGAAGGGCGCGGCCGAGAAGGATCAGTTCGACGGGTGTCACGGCAGCCACTTTACATCAGTCTTGATGCATCAGAAGTGATGGATTACGGTCGGGGCATGACGCAGACACGGAACGCGAGTGTGCGGGTGCCCGGTGCCCGGATCCACTACCAGGTCGACGGGAGCGGGCCGGTGCTGGTGGTTGGGCAGAGCGGGGACGGGGACGCGGATCGCAGCCGTGACCTGGTCGCCGGGCTGACCGGCCGGTTCACCGTGGTGACCTGGGATCGGCGGGGGCTGTCGCGCAGTGTCTGCGACGACCCGGCGGCCCCGGTCACCATGCGCGAGCACGCCGGCGACCTGATGGCGGTGCTGGACGAGGTGACCGATCGACCGGTGCTGATGCTCGGGCTCAGCGTCGGTGCCGTGCTCGGCATGCACGTGCTCCGGGCGTACCCCGAGCGGGTCGCCTGCCTGGTGGCGCACGAACCGATCGCGTTGCGCCTCCTGGAGCCGGCGGCCGAGGCGCGAGCGCGCCGTGACCTGACGGCGGTCCTGGAGACGCATCGGCGTGCCGGATGGCGCGCGGCGGCCGGGCGGGTCGCGGCGGTGCTCGGGATCGATCCGCGCGGGCAGGAGACCGAGCCGGGGATCAGCGCGTTCCCGTTCGACGAGCGGCGGGCGGCGAATTTCGAGTACTTCCTGGGCCGCGACCTGGACGCGGCGCTGACCGACGACCTTCGGGCGAGCGACCTGCCGGCCGGCGCGCCGATCGTCCCGGCGGTGGGGGAGCGGAGCCCGGCGGACGGGTTCGATCATCGGGCCGCGCTGGCGCTCGCCGGGCATCTCGGCGTGCCGGCGGAGCGGTTCCCGGGCGGGCACAACGGCAATCTGACCCATCCGCGCGCGTTCGCCGCCCGTCTGCTGGATGTCCTCGGCGCTCGATCACTGATAGTGGCCGGGTGACGACAGGTCCACATTGGTCACGGGAAGGTCACGAACCGTATCGACCGTAGTGACTTCCACTCCGATCGATCGGAGGATCCCCGGAGAAGCGCCTGATCATCCCTTCCGGCGCCCTTCTCCCGGAGGACCCACACGTGAGACAACCATCCCGCTGGGGCCGACGAACCTTCACCTCTGTCCTGGCGATCGGCTTGGCGGCCGGCGTGACGACGGTGAGCGGTTCCCTGCCGGCCGCGGCCGCGCCGGCGCCCGTCGCCGACGACACCGCGCCGGCCACCGAGGGGGTCACCCCGAAGGAGTCACCGGCCGACACCCTCGGCTCGCACGACGCCGGCCTGCTCTCCGAGGCGGTCGCCGAGCACCGCCCGAGCGTCACCCTCATCATCGCCACCGACCAGGGCAAGGCCGCCGACGTGGCGTCCCGGGTGAAGGGGCTGGGCGGCGTCGTCGCCCAGCGGTTCGACCAGGTCGGCTACCTGCTCGCCGCGGTGCCCACCGGCAAGGTGCTGAACGCCGCGAAGCTGCCCGGCGTCGCCGCCGTCGACCTGGACGAGACCGTCCGGGTGCCGCAACCCGACCTCGCCGGCGACCCGAAGGCGGCCAAGCAGGCCGACGTGCCCAGCGGGCCGGACGCGAGCACGCCCGCCGACAACCCGTACCTGCCGGTCGGCGAGACCGGGTCGGTGGACTTCAAGCGCCGGCACCCGAGTTACGACGGGCGCGGCGTGACCATCGGCGTCATGGACACCGGTGTCGACCTGGCCCACCCGGCGCTGCAGACGACCACCACCGGGGAACGGAAGATCGTCGACTGGGTCACCGCCACCGACCCGCTGGTGGAGAACGACGCCACCTGGCGGGCGATGCTGACCGAGGTGACCGGCCCGAGCTTCGCCTACCAGGGCGCGACCTGGACCGCCCCGCCCGGCACCTGGCGGATCAACCGCTTCAGCGAGGCGATCACCAAGGCGTCCGAGCCGGCCGGTGACGTGAACCGGGACGGTGACACCACCGACGTCTGGGGCATCCTCTACGACCCGGTGAGCCACGACATCCGGGTCGACGTGAACCAGAACCTGGACTTCACCGACGACGCCGTGATGCGGCCGTACCGGGAGAAGTTCGACGTCAACTACTTCGGCGTGGACAACCCCGCCACCGAGGTCGCCGAGCGGATGCCGTTCGTCGTCGAGTACCGCGAGGACGTCGACCTCACCCCGGCCGGGCTGCCCGGTCAGGTCGCCGACTTCGTCAACATCGGCATCCCGGAGGGCCTGCACGCCAGCCACGTGGCGGGCATCGCGGCCGGCAACGACCTGTTCGGCAACCGCGACTTCGACGGCCAGGCGCCGGGTGCGAAGATCGTCTCCGCGCGGGCCTGCTCGTGGGGTGGCGGCTGCACCGCTGCCGCGCTCACCACCGGCATGGTCGACCTGGTGGTCAACCGGCACGTCGACGTGGTGAACCTGTCGATCGGCGGCCTGCCCGCGCTCAACGACGGCTCCAGTGCCCAGTCGCAGCTGTACCAGGAGCTGATCACCAAGTACGGCGTGCAGCTGTTCATCTCGGCCGGCAACTCCGGCTCCGGCGTCAACACCGTCGGCGACCCGTCGGTCGCCACCGACGCGGTCAGCGTCGCGGCCAGCGTGACCAGGCAGACCTGGCTGGCCAACTACGGCTCGGTGACCCGCAAGCGGCAGCAGCTGTTCCCGTTCTCGTCGCGGGGCCCGCGCGAGGACGGCGGTTTCAAGCCGAACCTCGCCGCGCCCGGCTCGGCCATCTCCGCGGTGCCGACCTGGGAGCCGGTGGCCGGCCTGGACACCGTCGGCTACCACCTGCCGATCGGTTACGCCATGGAGAACGGCACCTCGATGGCCGCACCGCAGGCCACCGGTGGCGCGGCCCTGCTGCTCTCGGCCGCCAAGCAGAACAAGATCAAGGCGACGCCGGCCCAGCTGCGCCGGGCGTTGTACTCGACGGCCGACCCGATCCCCGGCGAGCAGGCCTACGAGCAGGGTTACGGCCAGATGGACGTGCCGGCCTCGTGGAAGCTGCTCACCCGGATCTCCGACGTGCGGTCCTACACCGCCTCGGCGCCGGTCTGCACCCCGCTCGCGCAGTACCTGAGCACGCCGAACGTCGGCACCGGCATCTACAACCGGTGCGCGGCGTCGGAGGGCGGCTTCACCGCCGGGCAGAGCAAGTGGGTGTCGCTGTCGCTGACCCGCACCAGCGGCCCGGACCGGACCGTGCCGCACCGGATCTCGGTGCTCGGTGACCGCGGCGCGTTCCTGACGACACCGCTGGTCGGGCTGCCGCTGAACAAGACCGTCAAGATCCCGGTACGGGTCACCGCCCGCCAGGGCGTCACCAGCGCCCTGCTGAAGGTGGACGACCCGGCCACCCCGGCGGTCGACTTCGAGGTGCTGAACACCGTGGTCACCGGGGTGCGGGCGACGGCGCCGTCGTACGCCGGCACCTTCTCCGGCGCCGTCGACCGCAACTCCACCACCTCGTACTTCGTCACCGTGCCGGCCGGCGCCACCTCGCTGCAGGTGGACCTGGGCGGTCTGGCGGCCGGTTCGCAGACCCGGTGGATCGCGATCAACCCGTACGGCGTCCCGGTCGAGCCGACCTCCAGCCTGGGCTGTTACACCAACTTCTCCGACCCGGCGGCCTGCAAGCCGGAGGAGCGCTCCTACGACAACCCGATGCCCGGTGTCTGGGAGCTGGAGGTCGAGTCCCGCCGCACGTCGCCGCTGCTCAGCAACCCGTTCACGCTGACCGCCAAGGTGCAGGGCGTGACAGTGACGCCGGAGACGGTCACCCTGCCGACCGCGCGGGTGGGCACCCCGGCCCCGGTGAGCTGGACGGTCACCAACCGGTTCGGCCCGCTGACCGTCACCCCGCAGGGCGGCCCGCTGGGCAGCTCGCTGGCCCAGCGGCCGACCATCGCCGAGGGCGCGGTGCAGGACTACACCGTCACCGTGCCGGACGGCGCGACCCGGCTCAGCGTCGCCATCGGCAAGACCGCCGACCCCGCCGCCGACCTGGACCTGTACCTCTACGACGCCAACCACGTCGAGAAGGGCCGATCCGCCGACGGCGACTCGGAGGAGGCGGTGACGCTGAACGCGCCGGCCGCCGGTACGTACACCGTGGAGGTCCGGGGGTACTCGGTGCCCAGCGGCTCCACCGAGTACGACTACCGCGACACGTACTACAGCGCGGCGCTCGGCACCGTGAGCGCGCCGGGCACCCCTGTCGCGCTGGCGGTCGGGGCGAGCGCCACGATCACCGGCACGGTCACCGTGGCCGCGGTCCCGCCGGCCGGGCGGCGCCTCTCCGGTGAGGTGGCGTTCGTGACCGACGAGGGCGCCGTGGTCGGCCACGGCGCCGTCACCATCGAGAACGTCACCGAATAAACGGTTTGGTGACCACTTCCTCCGCCTTGCGCGCCGCGATCAGGATCGGATCCCAGACCGGCGCGTAAGGCGGGGCATAACCCAGGTCCAACCCGGTCATCTCGCTGACCGTCATCCCGTTCCACACCGCCACCGCGAACGCGTCGATCCGCTTGGCCGCCTCGGCCCGGCCGACGATCTGGGCGCCGAGCAGCACCCCGGTGTCCCGCTCGGCGATCACCTTGACCGTCATCGGGACCGCGCCGGGGAAGTAGCCGGCCCGGTTGGTCGACTCGACGGTGGCGGTGACCGCGGCGAACCCGGCCTGCGCCGCCTCCCGCGAGCTCAGGCCGGTGCGGGCCACCTCCAGGTCGCAGAGCTTGGTCACCGCGGTGCCGATCACGCCGGGGAAGGTGGCGTACCCGCCGCCGATGTTGATCCCGGCGACCCGGCCCTGCTTGTTGGCGTGCGTGCCGAGCGGCACGTGCACCGGGCGCCTGCTGATCCGATGGTGTACCTCGGTGCAGTCGCCGGCCGCCCACACCCCCTCGGCCACCCGCTGCCGCAGGTCGGTGCGGAGGCCGCCGGTCGGCCCGAGCGGCAGGCCGGCCGCCTCGGCGAGCGCGGTGTTGGGGCGGACGCCCAGACCGATCACCACGACGCCGGCCGGTATCGTCCCGGCGTCGGTGACCACCGCGCCGATCCTGCCGTTCGCGGTCTCCAGGCCCTCGACCGTGACGCCGGTGCGCAGGTCGATGCCGAGGCCCCGGATCGACGCGGCGACCAGCGCGCCCATGTCCTCGTCGACGGTGCCCATCGGCTGCTCGGACTTCTCCACCAGCGTGACCCGGAGTCCGCGATTGATCATCGCCTCGGCCATCTCGACGCCGATGTAGCCGCCGCCGATCACCACGGCGTCCGCCGGTTTCTCCCGATCCAGCCAGTCGCGCAGGGCGCTGCCGTCCTCCAGCGTCTGCACCCCGAACACGCCGCCCGCCTCGGTCGCCGCCCACGGCGGGCGGACCGGGGACGCGCCGGTCGCGTAGACCAGGTGGTCGAAGCCCTCGGCGTAGGACCGCCCGGCCTCGCGATCGCGCACGGTCACCGTGCGCGCGTCCAGGTCGATGCCGGTCACCTCGTGCCGGGTGCGCACCTCGATCCCGGCGGTGCGGAACGCCGCCGGGGTCCGGGCGATCAGCGCGTCCGGGCCGTCGACCTGGCCGCCGATCCAGTACGGGATGCCGCACGCCGAATATGACACGAACCGGCCCATCTCGAAGGCCAGGATCGCCAAGTCGTCCGGGCCACGCCGGCGCCGGGCCTGAGCCGCCGCCGACATGCCCGCCGCGTCGCCGCCGATCACGATCAGTCGCACCCGCCCATTGTGCCCGGTTCCGGCCCCCGGTTTCCGGCGGATTTCCGCGAGGTTATTGCTTCCCGCATCGGCCTGAATCTATGGTGAGCCGCAGTCGTCGAAGCGCTTCGATTAGCCACCGTCCGGTCATCGAGGGAGATCACCCATGCGCGGAAGACGCGGCCTGGCCCTGCTGGCGGCCGCTCTGCTCACCGTCCCGCTGACATCCACCCCGGCGCATGCCGCCGAGTCCTTGCCGTTCCGCGACCCGGCCCTGCCGCTGCCGGCCCGGATCGACGACCTGGTCGGCCGGCTCACTCTCACCGAGAAACTGTCCCTGCTGCACCAGTACCAACCGGCCATCCCGCGCCTCGGGCTCGCCGTCTTCAAGTCCGGCACCGAGGCCCTGCACGGCGTGGCCTGGTCCAACGACTACGCCGCCGGCGGCGCCAAGGTCGACGCGACGGCGACGGTCTTCCCGCAGGCCGTCGGCCTGGCCAGCACCTGGGACCCGGAGCTGATCCGGCGGGTCGGCGCGGCCGTCGGCGACGAGGCGCGCGGGCTGCACGCGGGCAACCCGACGGTGTGGGGCCTGAACCTGTGGGCGCCGGTGGTCAACCCGCTGCGCGACCCGCGCTGGGGGCGCAACGAGGAGGGTTACTCCGAGGACCCGCTCCTGACCGGGGCGATCGCCACCGCGTACGGGCAGGGGTTGCAGGGCGACGATCCGGCGCACCTGAAGACGGCGCCGACGCTCAAGCACTACGCGGCGTACAACAACGAGACCAAGCGCGACCAGACCTCGTCGAACGTGCCGCAGCGGGTGCTCAACGAGTACGACCGCAAGCCGTTCGAGATCCCGCTGCGCCACCACGCGGCGACCGGCGTGATGTCCTCCTACAACCTGATCAACGGCCGGCCGGCCACCGTCGACCCGGATCTCGCCGGCCTGGTCCGGAGCTGGAGCGACCAGCGGCTCTACAACGTCACCGACGCCTGGGCGCCGACCAACCTGACCGGCTCGCAGGCCTACTTCGCCACCCAGGCCGAGGCCGACGCCGCGGTGGTCAAGGCCGGGCTGGACAGCTTCACTGTCAACGACACCAACGGCGAGCCCACCGTCACCGCGCTCCAGCAGGCCCTCGACCAGGGGTTGCTCACCGAGAAGCAGGTGGACACGGCGGTCGGTGACGCCCTGAGCATCCGGTTCCGGCTCGGCGAGTTCGACCCGGACGGCGGTCCGTACGCCACGATCCCGGCCTCGGTGGTGGACAGCCCGCAGCACCGCAAGCTCGCCCGGGAGGCGGCCGCCGACGCGATGGTGCTGCTGAAGAACGCGTCCGGCATTCTGCCGATCAAGGCGGGCGGCTCGGTCGCGGTGGTCGGCCCGCTCGCGGACACGCTCTACACCGATTGGTACGGCGGACAGCTCCCGTACGCGGTGACGGCGCTCGACGGGATCACCGAGCGTGCCTCCGCCACGGTCGGCGCGACCGGCGCCGACCGGATCGCGCTGAAGGACGTCACCACGGGCCGCTACGTGACCGCCGCCGACCCGGACGCGGTCACCGCCACCGCCACCTCGACCGGCGGCGCCGCCCAGTTCGACACGGTGGACTGGGGCGACGGGGTGTCCACGTTGCGCAACGCCGCGAACGGCAAGTACCTCGCCTACAACTGGGGGCCGTTCGTCACCCACGACACCGCGCCTACCGGGTGGTTCGTCCAGCAGCAGTTCAAGGTGGAGGACCAGGGCGACGGGACCGTGGTGCTGCACTACGCCGGCTACGAGACGCAGGAGAGCTGGTTCGGCGCGAACACCTACGTGACGGTGGGCGCCGACGGCAAGCTCGGTCTCGGCTCGGCGACAGCCGCCGGTGCCGCCCACTTCGCCAAGGAGGTGCTGGTCGACGGGGTGCGGGCGGCCGCCGACGCGGCGCGCACCCGGCAGACCGCCGTCGTGGTGGTCGGGACCAACCCGTTCGTGGCCGGGCGCGAGGCGCACGACCGTACCGGGCTGAGCCTGGGCGCGCGGCAGGAGGCCCTGATCACGGCGGTGCGGGCGGCCAACCCGCGGACCGTGGTGGTGCTGCAGAGCAGCTACCCGATCAGCCTCGCGGCCCGGGGCGTCCCGGGCGTGGTATGGACGACGCACGCCGGCGCGGAGACCGGCCACGCGCTGGCCGACGTGCTCTACGGCGACGTCGACCCGGCCGGCCGGCTGACGTCGACCTGGCCGATGTCGGCCGCCGACCTGCCCGCCGACCTGAACCAGTACGACATCATCAAGTCCCGGCAGACCTACCAGTACGCCGGCACGAAGCCGCTCTACCCGTTCGGCCACGGGCTGTCGTACACGTCGTTCCGGTACTCCGGGCTCAAGGCCGGCGGCGGCGAGGTCAGCGTGACGGTCACCAACACCGGCAAACGGGCCGGCGACGAGGTGGTCCAGCTCTACACCCACCAGCGCACCTCCCGGGACGTCACGGCGGTGAAGACGTTGCGTGGCTTCCAGAAGGTGCACCTCGCGGCCGGCCGGAGCAGGACCGTGACGTTCACGCTGACACCGCGCGACCTGGCCCACTGGGACGTCACCCGGCAACGCTGGGTGACCGAGACCTCGGTCTACGACATCCTGGTCGGCGCGTCGTCGAGCGACATCCGGCAACGGGCCGCCCTGCCGGTGCGCGGCGAGACCATCCCGGCCCGCGACCTGTCCGCGATGACCAGGGCCGAGACGTTCGACGACTACTCCGGGGCCCGGCTGCTCGACGAGAGCAAGGCGGGCGGGACGGTGGTCGGGGCGGTCGCCGCCGGTGACTGGATCGTCTTCCGCGACGCGGCGCTGCGCGGCGGCAAGAGCTTCACGGTACGGGCGGCGGGCGCCGGGTCGGTGCAGCTGCGGCTGGGCTCCCCGGCCGGGCGCCTGCTCGGGACGGCCACCGTCGCCGGCACCGGGGGCGTGTACTCGTACGCCGAAGTGTCCGCCCCGGTGGCGGCCGTGCGCGGCCGGCAGGACGTCTATCTGGTGCTCAGTCCGGGATTGCGGGTGGCGTCCTTCCGGATCCGATGAGACTCGCGGCGGGGAATCGGATGGGAGCGGGTTCCCCGCCGCGACCGGCGTGTGGAGTCCGGGTGTCCCAACACACCCGGACTCCACACGCCACCCCGCACCCCGCGCACCGAGCCGTCCGGGCGCCGGGTCGTGGTGGGACGGCCCCCTCGCGTGTGCGGTGCGTGATCACGCAGGTGGTTAGGATCGGCGAGGGGAGCGCGGTCGTGGGCCGGGACCGGGAGACATGGGGAGGCGCAGTGCCGACGATCAACGACGTCGCCCGGGCGGCAGGTGTGTCGCCCAGCACGGTGTCGTACGTGTTGAGCGGCCGCCGCCCGATCTCCGCGGAGACCCGGGCCCGGGTCCAGGCCGCCATCGCCGAGCTGGGCTTCCACCCGCACGCCGGCGCCCGCGCCCTGGCCAGCAGCAAGACGAACGTGCTGGCCCTGGTCGCGCCGCTGCGGGTGGACGTCAACGTGCCGGTCATCATGCAGTTCGCCACCGCGGTGGTCACCGCGGCCCGCACCCACAACCACGACGTGCTGCTGCTGACCAAGGACGAGGGCACCGCCGGCCTGGAGCGGGTGGCGCACAGCACCATGGTCGACGCGCTGATCCTGATGGACATCGAACGCGACGACGTGCGCCTGCCGGCCATCCGCCGGCTCAAGCAGCCGTCGGTGCTGATCGGCCTGCCCGCCGACCATGCCGGCATCGCCTGCGTGGACCTGGACTTCGAGGCCGCGGCGGCGCTCGCGCTGCGGCATCTGGCCGGGCACGGGCACCGGCGGATCGGGCTGGTCGGCCCGTCCCCGGCGGTCTACCAGCGCCAGACGACCTATGCGGACCGGTTCCTGACCGGTTTCCTGCGCGCCTCGGCCGACCTGGGCCTGCGCACCGCCACCCACCCGACCGAGCCGGGTACCGACGGTGTCCGGGCCGCCCTGGCCGACCTCGACACCGAACTGCCCGGGCTGACCGCCCTGGTGGTGCACAACGAGGAGGCGCTGCGGCCGCTCCTCGACCTGCTGCGGGCCGCCGGCCGGCGGGTGCCGGAGGACGTCGCGATCGTGGCGATCTGCCCGCGCGACGTGGCGACGAGCATGCCGGTCAATCTGACCTCGATCGACATCCCGGCGCACGACGTCGGGACGCTCGCCGTGGAGACGGCGATGCGGCTGCTGGACCACCGCCGGGTCGAGTTCACCCGGTTGCTCGAGCCGAGCCTGGCCGAGCGGGACAGCTGCCGGGAAATCCCGCCGTCACACCGTTGACATCTCCGTCGCCGGTTTCATAGCGTCTGCGCAAGGCGGTTGTCGAAGCGCTTCGACAGAGGCTGTCGATTCGTCGAAGCGTTTCGACTGCGGCTCGCCCCCACTCCTCAGCCAGTCCCCCTGGGAGGACATCCACATGATCACTTCGCGGCGTGGCCTGCTGGCCGGCGCTTTCCTGATGACCACGGCGCTCGCCCTCGGCGCCTGTGGCGGCGGCGACTCCGCCGACGAGGGCGCCGACGCCAAGACGCTCACCCTCTGGCACTACGAGGGCCCGACCAGCGCGATGGGCGTCGCCTGGAACAAGGCGATCGAGATCTTCAAGACCAAGCACCCCGGTGTCGAGGTCAAGTTCGAGGAGAAGAGCTTCGAACAGATCCAGCAGAACGCCCAGATGATCCTGAACTCGGACAGCGCGCCGGACATCTTGGAGTACAACAAGGGCAACGCGACCGCCGGCCTGCTCTCCAAGCAGGGACTGCTCACCGACCTCTCCGACGAGGTGAGCAAGCGCGGCTGGGACGCCAAGCTGAGCGGCAGCCTGCAGACCACCGCGAAGTACGACGACGACGGCATCATGGGCAGCGGCAAGTTCTACGGCGTGCCCAACTACGGCGAATACGTCATGGTTTATTACAACAAGGCGATGTTCGACAAGTACAAGATCGCCGTGCCGACGTCGCTCGCCGAGTTCACCGCCGCGATGGACACCTTCGTCAAGAACAAGGTCACCCCGCTCGCGGTCGGCGGCGCCGAGTACCCGGCCCAGCAGATCTTCTACGAGCTGGCCCTCGCCAAGGCCGACCGGGCGTTCATCGACGACTACCAGCTCTACAAGCACAAGGTGGACTTCAACGGCCCGGTGCTCAGCTACGGCGCCAGCACCTTCGCCGACTGGGTGAAGAAGGGCTACCTCAGCAAGGACTCGGCCGGCATCAAGGCCGAGGACATGGGTGTCTCCTGGGAGCAGGGCAAGTTCCCGATGCTGGTCTCGGGCAGCTGGTGGTACGGCCGCTTCGCCAGCGAGGTGAAGAACTTCGACTGGGGCACCTTCCTGTTCCCCGGCAACAGCCTGCACCCCGGCTCCAGCGGCAACCTCTGGGTGGTCCCGGCGAAGAGCAAGGCCAAGAGCCTGGCGTACGACTTCATCGACATCACCATGTCGCCCGAGGTGCAGAACCTGCTCGGCAACAGCGGCGGTGTCCCGGTGGCGGCGGACCCGGCGGCGATCACCGACGCCAAGAACAAGGAGCTGATCGCCAACTTCAACAAGCTCACCTCCTCGGACGGGCTCGCGTTCTACCCGGACTGGCCGGCCCCCGGCTACTACGACGTGCTGGTCGCCGGCACCCAGGGCCTGATCAACGGCTCGAAGACGCCGCAGGCGTTCCTCGACGAGATCGCCAAGCCGTACACCGAGAACCTGGCCGACCTAGGTAAGTGAGCGGGGTCGTGGGCGGCTTCGAAGGGGCCGCCCACGACGAAGAAAGGTTCCGGTCGTGAAGAATCGCGGATACGCCGTCTATCTCATCCCCGGCATCGTCGCCTCCACCGCGGTGATCATCGTCCCGCTGGTGATGACGATCTACATCAGCTTCACCAAGTGGACCGGGATCGGCAGCCCTCGCTGGGTCGGTGTCGAGAACTACACCCGGCTCTTCGAGGACGCCAACTTCTGGGCGTCGTTCGGGCACATCCTGCTGCTGATCATCGCGATGGCGGTGGTGCCCACCTTCCTCGGCTTGGTCCTGGCCGCGGTCCTGTTCGACTACGTGGCCAAACGGTTCTCCGACCGGTGGGCCTCGGCGCTGCGGTCCGGCTACTACCTGCCGCAGGTGCTGCCGGTCGCGGTCACCGGCATCATCTGGGGCTGGATCCTGCACCCGAGTTACGGCGCGCTGAACCGGATCCTGGCGGCGGCTGGGCTCGGCTCGCTGGCCCGCAACTGGCTCGGTGACCCGAAGTACGCCCTGTACAGCGTGATGGCCGTGATGATCTGGTTCCAGCTCGGCTATCCGATCGTCATGTTCATGTCCGGGCTGCAGCGCATCGACCCGGAGCTCTACGAGGCGGCCGACCTGGACGGCGCGACCTGGTGGCAGCGGTTCCGGAAGATCACCATCGCGATGATCCGGCCCGAGCTGTACGTGGTCCTGGTGACCACCACCATCGCCTCGCTCAAGATCTTCGGGCAGATCTTCGTGCTGACCCGCGGCGGCCCGAGCAACGCGACGCTGGTGCCGTCCTACTTCGCCTACAAGAACTTCTTCGAGAAGGCCCAGGTCGGGTACGGCTCGGCGATCTCCACGGTGCTCACCGTGCTGATCGTCGTGCTGGCCTTCGTCTTCCTGCGCCTGCAGAACCGTGCCGAGCGGAGCTGATGACCGATGACTGTCACCGCCACCCGGGCGCCGGAACGTCGTACCGAAACCCCACAACCGTCGCGGGAGCGGCGGCCGGGCCGCTTCCTCATCCTGGCCGGCCTGCTCGTCCTGCTGCTGCTGATGGTCGCGCCGCTGCTGGTGGTCGCGGTCAACGCGGTCAAGAGCCCGGCCGACTACGCGTCGCACGGGCCGCTGTCGGTGCCCGATCATCTGTACTGGACGGGCATCGTCGACTTCTGGAACCGGGTCGACTTCGGACTCAAGCTCTGGAACAGCTTCCTCACCAGCCTGGTGGTGGCGGTGCTGGCGGTGATCCTGTCGGTGTTCAACGCGTACGCGCTGGGCATCGGCCGGGTCAAGGGCCGGATCTGGTTCCTGGTCTTCTTCCTGGTCGCCAACCTGTTGCCGCAGGAGGTGCTGGTCTACCCGCTCTACTACCTGGCCAAGCAGCTCGGCCTCTACGACAGCCTGTTCTCGATCATCATCATCTTCACCGTCGTCCAGAGCGCCTTCGGCACCTACCTGCTCACCTCGGTCTACACCGAGTTCCCCAAGGAACTGCTGGAGGCGGCGGCGATCGACGGCGCCGGCCGGTGGCGGGCCCTCTGGCGGGTGGTGGTGCCGGTCAGCCGCCCGACCCTCGCGGTGCTGTTCACGTTCTTCTTCATCTGGACGTGGAACGAGTTCTTCCTGCCGCTGATCTTCCTGATCTCCAACGACAACCAGACCGTCCCGGTGGCCCTGGGTGTGCTCCAGGGCGACCGGATGATGGACGCCACGACCACCAGCGCCTCCGCGCTGATCGGCATCGTCCCGGCGATGGTCTTCTTCCTGATCTTCCAGCGGACCCTCACGCGCGGCATCGCCGCCGGCGCCATCAAGTGATCTTTAGAAAAGGACACACATGAAGTTCACCGACGGTTACTGGCGTAAGCGCGACGGCCTCACTGTTCTGCATCCCGCCCACCATCTGGACAGCGTCCCGGGACCGGACTCGCTCACCGTGTACGCCGCCACCAAGCGTATTCAGGACCGGGGGGACACCCTCGACGCTCCGCTGATCACGGTCACCCTGTCCGCGCCGATGGACGACGTCATCCGGGTCACCATCGAGCACTTCCAGGGTGGCGTACCGAAGAGTCCGGTCTTCCCGATCACGGCCGCGGCGGCCGACGTCGCGGTCTCCGAGACCGAGTTCACCTCCGGCGCGCTGACCGCCCGGGTGAACACCGGCGACCACTGGGGGCTGGATTTCCTGGCCGGCGGCAAGCGGATCACCGGGAGCGGCTGGAAGGGGATGGGCGTCGTCTCCGGTGCCGCCGGTGACTTCGTGCACGAGCAGCTCGATCTGGGGGTCGGCGAGGTCGTCTACGGCCTCGGTGAGCGCTTCGGGCCGCTGATCAAGAACGGCCAGAGCATCGACATCTGGAACGAGGACGGCGGCACCAGCAGCGAGCAGTCCTACAAGAACGTCCCGTTCTACCTCACCAACGCCGGCTACGGCGTCCTGGTCGACCACCCCGGCAAGGTCTCCTTCGAGGTGGCCTCCGAGATGGTCACCCGCACCCAGTTCAGCGTGGCCGGGCAGGCGCTGTCCTACCTGGTGATCCACGGCCCGACGCCGGCCGACGTGATCCGCAGGTACACCGCGCTGACCGGGCGGCCCGCGCTGCCGCCGGCCTGGTCCTTCGGACTCTGGCTGACCACCTCGTTCACCACCTCCTACGACGAGGAGACGGTGAACAAGTTCGTCGACGGCATGGCCGACAGGGACCTGCCACTATCGGTCTTCCACTTCGACACGTTCTGGATGCGCGAATTCAACTGGTGTGACTTCGAGTGGGACACCCGGATCTTCCCGGACCCGGCCGGCATGTTGAAGCGCCTCGCCGGCAAGGGCCTCAAGGTCTGCCTCTGGATCAACCCCTACATCGCGCAACGCTCACCGCTGTTCGCCGAGGGGAAGGCGAACGGCTTCCTGGTCCGCACGACGAACGGTGACGTGTGGCAATGGGACCGGTGGCAGGCCGGGATGGCCCTGGTCGACTTCACCAATCCGGCGGCGCGGGAATGGTACGCGTCGAAGCTGCGCGCGCTCGTCGAGATGGGCGTCGACGCGTTCAAGTCGGACTTCGGCGAGCGCATCCCGGTCGACGGCATCGTGTGGCACGACGGGTCCGACCCGGAGCGGATGCACAACTACTACACGCAGATCTACAACCAGGTGGTCTTCGACGTGCTGCGGGAGGCCAAGGGGGAGGGCGAGGCGGTGCTCTTCGCCCGCTCGGCGACTGTCGGCGGCCAGCAGTTCCCGGTGCACTGGGGTGGCGACAACACCGGCTCGTTCGAGTCGATGGCGGAGAGCCTGCGCGGCGGGCTGTCGCTGATGTCGTCCGGGTTCGGGTTCTGGAGTCACGACATCGGCGGGTTCGAGGGGCTGCCCGACCCGGCGGTGTTCAAGCGGTGGGTGGCGTTCGGGCTGCTCTCCTCGCACAGCCGGTTGCACGGGTCGAAGTCGTACCGGGTGCCGTGGAACTTCGACGAGGAGGCGGTCGACGTGCTCCGCTCGTTCACCCACCTCAAGTACCGGCTGATGCCGTACCTGTTCGGCGCGGCCCGCGAGGCGCACCTGACCGGCCTGCCGGTGATGCGGCCGATGGTCCTCGGGTTCCCGGACGACCCGGCGGTCACCTACCTGGACCGGCAGTACCTGCTCGGCGGGGACCTGCTGGTGGCACCGGTGTTCAGCGCCTCGGGGGAGGTGTCGTACTACGTGCCGGCCGGGCGGTGGACCCACTACCTGACCGGCGAGGTCGTCGAGGGGCCGGGCTGGGTGCGCGAGACGCACGGCTTCGACAGCGTGCCGCTGCTGGTCCGGCCGGGCGCGGTGATCCCGGTGGGCGCCCGCCAGGACCGGCCGGACTACGACTACCGGGACGGGGTGACCCTGCGACTGTTCGATCCGTCCTTCGACCGCACCGCCGTCGTCGTCCCCGGCCCGGCCGGCGCCGACACGGTGTTCACCGTGGTCCGCGCGGGTGACGAGGTTCGGGTGGGGCGCAGCGGCGAGGCCCTGCCGTGGCGGGTCCGGCTGGGTGACGAGGTCACCGAGCTGGCCGCCGATCAGGACGGCTGCACCCTGACCCTGGGCTAGCTGTGACCGGCGGGGCCCATCGGGCTCCGCCGGTCACTCCGGTCCGCCGGGAATCCGGCCCACCGTCTCGATGATCTCCGGATCGTCCCGGAACCGGGTGAGCATCCAGCTCGCCGCCTTCGACAGCGGCTCGCGCACCCGCGGCCGGTCCACTCGCGCAAGGCGCCTCGCCACCTCGGCGGCCAGTGTCGCGGTGATCTGGTCGTCGGCACGGAGCCGGTGCAGAACCAGCGACCCGTATCGGATGTAGTCGTCGTCACCCCACGGCGGGAAGTCGGAGGCGGCGATCTCGGCGCAGCGGCGGTAGCCCTCCGCTGTCGGGCGCAGCCACAGATCCAGCAGAGCGTGCGCGGCGGCCACCGAGCTGTCCCCGGACATCCGCACGAAGGTGTTGACGGCGACGTCCAACGAGCCGGCCAGCGGCTCCACCGCGTGGTTGAGCACGTCCGCCTCCGGGTCGCAGAGCAGATTGGCGCGGCGGCGCATCATCTCCGGACCGAGGTTGTAGTACGTGGAGGCGCGATAGGGACTGTCGCGCAACACCCCGAACGTCCAGTCCGGGTCGATGGGCGGGGCGCCCGGTCCCGCGGAGAGGCGGAGCCGCAGGTCGCGCCGGTCGCCGTCCCAGAACCGCTCGGCGTCGATCGTGTCGACCAGGCCGGTCCAGCCGTCCGGGCCGAGCTGGGAACACCACAGCATCGCCTGCGCGCGCCAGGGGAGAGCCATGTCCCCGTGCTCGGGGTAGAGCCGGCTGACCAGGATCGGGCCGTCGACGCAGAGCAGGAGCAGCAGCAGGTTCGCGGAGTAGGCGGCATACCGCGCGGGCTCGCCCGGGGACAGCGGGCGGTAGCCGGCGAACAGACTTCCCGGCGGGGTGTGGTTGACGTTGCGGTAGAGCCGGGTCAGCACCGCGGCGAGCACCTGCCGCTCCGCCTGGTCGACCGGCTGCGCCATCAGCTCCAGGAACTCGATGATCGCACCCCGGACGCTGAGCGGCTGGAACGACAGCAGCGCGCGCAGCAGGTCGTCGTCGGCCGGGGCGGAGCCGAACGCCATCGTCGAGGCGGCCTCCCGGGCGGCCATGTCGCGCAGCACCTGCCAGGTGAGACGGGCCACCAGGAACTCGCCGAAGGTGGCGTGCAGGAACTCGTACGTCGCCAGGCGGGCGCCGTCCCGCGCGGCCCGCGCCCGGTGGATGAAGAAGAACCGGCCGAGGGTCAGCTCGGCGCCGCCCAGCGGGGTGCGCAGGTCGGCGCCGGCCGGCGGACGGCCCGGCCCGAGCAGCGCCAGCAGGTCCCGCTCCAGGTCGCTCTCGGTCACCCAGAGCGCCGCCCGGTTCACCATGGCGAACGCCACCACCGACAGCCGCCGCAGCTCGCTCTCGACGGCGGCCGGCACCGCCGGCTCGGGAAGACCGGGCCGTTGCTTGGCGATCTCCCGGCCGGCGAAGGTGCGCAGCAACCGCTCGTAGAGCTGGTCGGCGCGCAGGTCGGCGCCGAGCCGCTGCAGCGCGTTGCCGTCCGCGTCGTAGAGCGCGAGCATCAGCAACAGCAGCGGCTGCCCGGCGAGGTCCCGGTGGGCGAGCACCGCCTCGGCGGCGAGCGGCGCCAAGCCCCTCGACGCGAAGTTCCGCGCGTTGACGGTGTTCCAGATGTCCAGCCAGGCGGTGATCCGTTCGTCGTCGAAGGGCTCCAGACGCAGGGCCACGGACTCCTGCGGCGCCCGCGCCCGGTCGGCGACCGCGAGCCGGCTGGTCACGATCACCGCGACCGGGCGGCCCTGCCCCGCCTCCCGCTCCTGGAAGCGCGCCACCCGCACCAGGTAGTCGGTCTGGCTCACACCGGCCGCCTGCAGCAACTCGTCGAAGCCGTCGAGCAGGACGACCGGCATCGCATCGCCCGCCGAACGCGCCAGAGCCGGCCACTCGACGCGCTCGCCGGTGGCCGCGCGGATCGCGTACTCGATCTGGTCCTGCACGCTCTCGGCGGCCGGGACGTCGCGCAGGACGACCCGGACCGGCAGGAAGTCGGCGGCCGGCAGGCGGGCCGCGAGGATCCGGGTGAGCACCGACTTGCCGGAGCCCGGCTGCCCGAGCACCAGCAGCGGTGCGCGGACCGCCCGCGGCGAGGTCAGGTGCCCGATCAGGAACTCCTGCAGGTCGTCGCGGACCGGGAAGCCGGCCCACCAGGACTCCTCGCTCAACGGGCCGGCGGAGGTGACCGCGGCGACCCGGAACCGGGGCGGCACGTAGCCCGCGCCGAGCTCCGGCACTCCGATACCGTCCGGCACGTCACCCGACTCGACGATCTGCTTGCCCAGCTCGGCGCGGTACGCGCGGGCCAGGCCGGCCCGGCGCTGGTCCGGCGCCCGGCCGGTGGAGATGGCCAGCAGCGTCTCCTCGAGCCCGGCCAGGGCCGCCCGGGTGGCCCGGTGCTCCCGCTGACCGGCCCAGAAGGCGACCTCGGGGAAGTCCGCCGCCAGCCGCCGGAACGACTCCTCGTAACGCCGGCAGGCTCGCTCGGGCAGCTGGGCCAGCGCGTCGGCGAACTGCTTGCGCTGGGCGTGGGTGAGACGCTCGCCGACGGCGAGACCGTCGACGAACCGGCTGACCGCCTGGGCCATGTATCGATAGTGGTCGTGCAGCTCCGGCAGGTAGTCCTCGGGCGCCTCCGCCGGCGAGGGGAGCATGATGTCGGCCTCGTTCAGGCGGTCCCGGAAGTCGAGCGCGTCGCCGCCGCTGAGGCGCAGACGGTCCGCGTCGGTCAGTCCGAGATCCCGGAACGGGACGGGCAGGTCGGCGTCGGCAAGGGCCGCGAAGAAGGCGGTGACCACGATGACCGTGTGGGCGGCCTCGAGCCGCCGGGTCCGGCTGTGGCGGGACAGGCCGCCGCGGCGCTCGGCGAACGCGCGGACCAGGTCGTGGCCCAGCCGGACCAGCTCCGCCTTGGCGTCGAAGAGCCCGAGCAGCGCCGGCACCGCCGGGGTCGCGGCCAGCAGCACCCCACCGACGATGTCGTCGAGGGCGGCGACGACCTTGCTGTCCTGGCCGCCGAGCAGCCGGACCGCGTCCGCGTAGCTGAGGGAGCGAGCCATGCCGTCCATCATGGTCCGGCCGAGGGCCCGCGCGCCTTTCGAACGAGGGTCATTGCAGCCGTCGGTGGATGCCTTTCACCCCGCGGCCGGCCCACTCGGCGATCATCTGTTGGGCGCGGTCGTCACCGGTCAGCGGTTCGGACTCCGCCAGCTGCCGGACGATCTCTCCGGCCGCCTCCGGCGGGATCGCCCGGAGCCCGGTCAGCAGCGTGGACAGCAGGTAGCGACAGGCCTCCTCGGACCAGGGCAGCCCGGCGGCCAGCAGGTCGGCCGTACGCCGGCAGGTCTCCGCCGACGGGTTCGCCCAGAGATCGACCAGGACGCGGGCGGCCGAGATCGTCCCGTCCCCGCCGCGGACGAAGGAGTTGATCAGCGGGACGGGCACCTCGTCGAGCGGCGCCACGGCGTGGTGGACCATGTCCTCGAGGATGCTGCACTGGAAGTAGGCCTTCCGGCGGATCTGGTCGAAGTTCAGGTCGTCCAGCCGGAACGTGTCCGGTCGCGCGTCCGGGAACAGGTTGAAGGTCCACTCCGGCTCGAACGTGGGATCGGTGTGACCGTGCAGGGCGAGCCGGAGGTCGCGGTGTCCGTCCACCAGGACCCGGCTCAGCCGGATGCGGTCCACCAGCCCGGTCCAGCCGTCGGAGCTGAGCAGGGCCCGCCACAGCAGGGTCTGCCCGTGCCAGGCGTCCACCGGGTCCGGCGGCTGCGGGTACAACTCGCTGCCGGACAGGACGTGGTCGCAGCAGAGCGCGAGCAGGAGCAGGTTCGCCGCGTAGACCGCGTAGCGGGCGGGCTCGCTCGGCGCCTGCGGGCGGTAGTCGGTGTAGCGCAGCCCGGGCGGCGTGTGGTTGACCGCGCGGTAGAGGCGCACCAGCAGGTCCCGCAGCGACCGCCGCCGGTCGGGGTCGGCGGCGTCGGCCATCTGGCCGAGGAAGTCGAGGATCGGGCCCCGGGCGCTGAGCGGCTGGAACGACAGCAGCGCCCGCAGCAGGTCGTCCTCGGCGGGACCCGCGCCGAACGACATCGAGGACGCGGCGTCCCGGGCGCCCAGGTCGTTGAGCACCTGCCAGGTCAGACGGGCGACGAGGTACTCGCCGAAGGTGGCGTGCAGGAACTCGTACGTCTGGAAGGCGGTCTCGTCCGGCAGGGCCCGCGCGCGGTGGATGAAGAAGAAGCGGCCGAGCGTCAGCTCGGCCTCGGGCAGCGGCGCCCGCAGGCCGGCGGCGGTGGCCGTGCTCACCGGCCCGCAGATCTGCAGGGCGGCGAGGTCGCGGTCCAGGTCGGCCTCGGTGACCCACTGGACGGAGCGGTTGAACATCGCGAACGCCACCACCGACAGCCGGCGCAGCTCGTTCTCCACGGCGGCCCGCAGCTCCCGGTCGGGCAGGCCCTCCCGGTGCTTGCCGATCTCCCGGAGCGCGAAGCTGCGCAACAGCTGCTCGTAGAGCTCGTGGGCGCGCAGGTCGGCACCGGCGCGCTGCAGCGCGTTCCGGTCGGCGTCGTAGAGCGCGAGCATCAGCAGCAGCAGCGGCTGCCCGGTCAGGCCGCGGTGCTGGAGCACGGTCTCCGGCCGGAGCGGCTGAAGCCCGGCAGCGGCGAAGTTCGCGGCGTTGGTCCGGTTCCAGATGTCCAGCCAGGCGGTCACCCGCTCGTCGTCGAACGGCTCCAGGCGCAGGGCCACGGTCTCCTCGGGCGCGCGGGCCCGGTCGGCCACCGCGGTCCGGCTGGTGACGATGACCGCGACCGGGCGGCCCTGGTCGATCTCGCGGCGCTGGAACCTGGCGACCTTCATCAGGTAGTCGGTCTGGCTGACGCCGACGGCCTGCAGCAGCTCGTCGAAGCCGTCGAGCAGGACGACCGGCATCGCGTCGCCGGCCGAGCGGGCCAGGGCCGGCCACTCGACGCGCTCGCCGGTGGCCTGGCGGATGGCGTACTCGATCTGGTCCTGCACCTCGTCGAGGACCGGGGTGTCGCGCAGGATGACGCGGATCGGCAGGAAGTCGGCGGCCGGCAGGCGGGCCGCGAGGATCCGGGTGAGCACCGACTTGCCGGAGCCGGGCTGCCCGAGCACCAGCAGGGGAGCGCGGACCGCCCGCGGCGAGGTCAGGTGCCCGATCAGGAACTCCTGCAGGTCGTCGCGGACCGGGGAACCGGCCCACCAGGACTCCTCGCTCACCCGGGCGGCGGCATGGACGTCGCCGGCCCGGAACCGGGGCGGCACGTAGCCCTCGCCGAGCTCCGGGACGCGGATGCCGTCCGGCACGTCACCCGACTCGACGATGCGCTTGCCCAGCTCGGCGCGGTACGCGCGGGCCAGGCCGGCCCGGCGCTGGTCCGGCGCCCGGCCGGTGGAGATGGCCAGCAGCGTCTCCTCGAGCCCGGCCAGCGCGGCGCGGGTGGCCCGGTGCTCCCGCTGGTTCGCCCAGCAGGCCACCTCGGGAAAGTCGACGATCAGCCGGCGGAGCGTCTCCTCGTAACGCGCCACCGCCCGGTCCGGGACGGCGGCCGTCGCGCCGGCGACCCGGTCCCGCTCGCCGGCGCTCAGCCGGTCCCAGACGTGCAGCCCGGTGCAGAACGCCAGGAAGACCTGTGCCAGCCCCTGGTAGTAGTTCCGCAGGTCGGCCGCGACGGCCTCGGGTGCCCGCACCGGTGAGCGGTCGAGCAGGGCCGCCGCGTCGAGACGGCCCGGGAAGGTGAGGAGTTCGGCGCGGCCGGCGAGCGATTCCTGCTCCTGGCCGGTCATCTCCAGCTCGTCGAACCGGAACGGCAGGCCGGCGTCCGCCATCGCCTCGAAGAACGCCGTCACGACGATGACCGTGTGCGCCGCCTGCAGCCGCTGGGTGCGGCTGAACCGGGACAGGCCGCTGCGCCGCTCGGCGAATCCGCGGACCAGGTCGTGGCCGAGCCGGACCAGCTCCGCCTTGGCGTCGAAGAGCCCGAGCAGCGCCGGCACCGCCGGCGTCGCGGCCAGCAGCACGCCACCGGTGATCTTCTCGATGGCGGCGACGACCTTGCTGTCCTGGCCGCCGAGCAGCCGGACCGCATCCGAGTATCCGAGGGAGCGAGCCATGCCGTCCATCATGGTCGGTCCCCGCCGCGCGGTTGACCCGCCCCGGCCGGGTGCGCCAAGATAGCGAAGTTACCTGCGGGTAACATCAGCGACAAGGGAGGCCGCATGCCCACGCTCGACCGTCAGGACGATGTCTTCATCCTCGACCTCGGGGACACCGAGAACCGGTTCCACCCCGACTGGCTCGCCGCCGTCGGCACCGCCCTCGACGAGGTGGAGAAGGCGGACAGCCCGAAGGCCCTGGTCACCACCGCGACCGGCAAGTTCTACTCGAACGGGCTGGACCTCGACTGGCTGGGCGCCAACGGCGGCGAGTTCCAGGACTACGCGATCGCGGTGCACGCCCTGTTCGCCAGGGTCCTCGCCCTGCCGCTGCCCACCGTCGCGGCGCTGCAGGGGCACACCTTCGCGGCCGGTGCGATGCTCTCGCTGGCGCACGACTTCCGGGTGATGCGCTCCGACCGCGGCTTCTGGTGCCTGCCCGAGGTGGCCATCAGCATCCCGTTCACCAGGGCGATGTCCGCGCTGATCCAGAGCCGGCTGACGCCGAGGGCGGCGCACGAGTCGATGACCACCGGCCGCCGGTACGGCGGCGAGGAGGCGCTCGCCGCCGGGATCGTCGACCACGCGGTCGCCGAGGACGCGGTGCTGCCCACCGCTGTCAAGATCGCCTCGACGCTGGCGGCCAACGCCGGCGACACGCTCGGCACGATCAAGGCCCGGATGTACGCGCCGGCCCTCACCCTGCTGCGCGACGGCGAGAACCCGCTGGGCTGAGCGTCAGGCGGGTTGCGCGACCAGTGCCGACACCTCGGCGTGCAGGCCCGGTACGTCGCCGCGCACGCCGCCCAGGAGCCACTGGCACATCCGCACCGAGGCGTCGACCACCGTCCGCACCCGTTCCAGCCGGCGGGCGGTGAACTCCTTCCACAGCGTGTCGTCGACCGTCGGCGCGGCGAGCAGCAGCTCGCCGAGCACGCCGGCGTCCTCCAGCGACATCGCCGCGCCCTGCGCCAGGGTCGGGGGAGCGGCGTGCGCCGCGTCGCCGATCACCACCACCCGGCCCCGGTGCCACGGCCCGTCCAGCAGGTGTGTCCGGAACGTGGTGAAGTTGATCAGGGCCGGGTCGGTGAACTCGATCTCGTCCCACGGGCCGTGCAACCGGGCGGCGAGGGAGCGCACCACCGCCAGCGACTCCGCCGGGGTCAGCGGGCCGCGGCGCTGGGGTGCCTCGGCCAGGTAGGCGTACATCGAGTCGGGGCCGGTGGGGCAGTAGCCGGCGATGTGCACCGGGCCGCCGAGGATCAGCTCGGTCCGGTCCACCGACGGCGGCCGGGTGGTGACCACCCGCCAGATGTCGATCCCGAGGTCCCGGGTGACCAGGTCGATGCCGATCTCCCGGCGCACCGCCGAGCGCACCCCGTCGGCGCCGATCACCAGGTCGTAGCGCTCGGTGCGGTGATCGGTGCGGGTCACGTCGACGCCGTCGCCGGCCGGCCGGATCGCCGTGAAGCTGGTGCCGAACCGGACCCGGGCACCGGCCTGCGCCGCCCGCGCCAGCAGCAGCCGGGCGAGGACGGGACGATACGTGCCGAAGGCGGCGGGCAGGTCGGGCCCACCCGTACGGAAATCGGTCACCTCGGCCAGCAGCGTGCCGTGCGCGTCGGGGGCCCTGATCCCGAGCGAGTCGAAACCGTGACCGCGCGCCCGCAACCGGTCCCAGACGCCCAGCTCGCGCAGCACGCGCAGGGCGTTGCCCTGCAGCGTGATGCCGGATCCGGCGGCCCCGGCGTCGGGCAGCGCGTCGATCAGGTCGACGGCGACACCGCCGGTGGCGAGCCGGATGGCCGCCGCCGTCCCGGCGATGCCGGCGCCGACGACGAGAACCTTGCGGACTGCGGGCACCGGTGCTCCCTGGGCTTGGTCACTGAACCGCTCTCACTCTCCACCGGGTCCACCGTGGACGGAAGGGAGACCTGGCTCACTTCGGCGCTCCGCATGTCAAGGGACCTGTGTCCCGGTAACGTCCCGGACGGACGGGACGGAGGTCCCTGGCGGACCGGGTCCCGGCGGAGGAACAGTAAGGATCGACGAAGCCTTCCGGGAAGGAAAGATCGTGACCGCTGTGCTCGACCAGCTCGCCCAACCCGACGACGCCGAGGTGGCCGGTCTCGACGCCTGGTGGCGCGCGAGCAACTACCTCACCGTCGGCCAGATCTACCTGCAGGGCAACCCGCTGCTGCGGGAGCCGCTGACCGCCGAGCACATCAAGCCGCGGCTGCTCGGTCACTGGGGCACCAGTCCCGGCCTGTCGTTCGTCTACGCGCACGTCTCCCGGCTCATCAGGCTCACCGGCCAGCAGGCCATCTACCTGGCCGGTCCCGGTCACGGCGGTCCCGCCCTGGTCGCCGCGGGCTATCTGGAGGGCACCTACTCGGAGATCTATCCGAAGGTGAGCCAGGACGAGCCCGGCATGCTGCGGCTGTTCCGCCAGTTCTCCAGCCCGGGCGGCATCCCCAGCCACGTGTCGGTGACCACCCCCGGCTCCATCCACGAGGGCGGCGAGCTGGGTTACGTGCTGGTCCACGCGTTCGGCTCGGTGATGGACAACCCCGACCTGCTGACCATCGCGGTGGTCGGCGACGGAGAGGCGGAGACCGGCCCGCTGGAGGGCTCGTGGAAGGGCATCTCCTTCATCAACCCGGAGCACGACGGCGCGGTCCTGCCGATCCTGCACCTCAACGGCGCCAAGATCGCCGGCCCGACCGTGCTGGCCCGTAAGGATCCGGCCGAGGTCCGCCGGCTCCTGGAGGGCCACGGCTACGAGATCATCGAGGTGGGCGGCGACGAGCTGCCCGGCATGCACCACCGGTTCGCCGAGGCGCTCGCGTCCGCCTGGGGCAAGATCCGGGCGATCCAGACCGCGGCGCGCGAGGGCGGCTGGGACGGTCGCCGGCCGCGCTGGCCATTGATCATTTTGCGTACGCCCAAGGGCTGGACCGGTCCGCAGACGGTCGACGGCGTGACGGTCGGCGGGACGTGGCGGGCGCACCAGGTGCCGCTCTCCGGCGTCCGGGACAACGCGGACCACCTGCGGATGCTGGAGGAGTGGCTGCGGTCGTACCGGCCGGAGGAGCTCTTCGACGCCACCGGCGCACCGACCGCCCTGGTCCGTGACCTGGCCCCGGCCGGCGACCTGCGGATGAGCGCCAGCCCGCACGCCAACGGCGGCCGGCTCACCCGCGACCTCGACCTGCCCGACTTCCGGGACTACGCGGTCGAGGTGAAGCGCCCGGCGAGCGGCCGGGCCGAGTCCACCCGCCGGCTCGGCGAGCTGATGCGCGACATCTACACCCGCAACCCGGACCGGTTCCGGCTGTTCTGCCCGGACGAGACGAACTCGAACCGGCTGGGCGCGGTCTTCGAGGTCTCCGACCGGGCGTTCATGGAGACGGTCGGGCCGGACGACGTGAAACTCAGCCGCGCCGGCCGGGTGATGGAGGTGCTCTCCGAGCACAACTGTCACGGCTGGCTGGAGGGGTACACGCTGACCGGGCGGCACGGCATGTTCGCCACCTACGAGGCGTTCGCCATGGTCAGCGCGTCGCAGACGATCCAGCACGGCAAGTGGCTGCAGGAGGCGTCGCACCTGCCCTGGCGGGCCAAGGTGCCGAGCCTGAACATCCTGCTCACCTCGACCGCCTGGCGCAACGACCACAACGGGTTCTCCCACCAGGGCCCGGGCCTGATCCAGAACGTGCTGACCCAGCGTGGCGACGTGGCCCGGGTCTACCTGCCACCGGACGCGAACACCCTGCTCTCGGTCGCCGACCACTGCTTCCGGTCGCGGTCGTACATCAATCTGATCGTCATCGACAAGCAGCCGCAGCTGCAGTTCCTGGACATGGACCAGGCGATCGAGCACTGCGCCCGGGGCGCCGGCGTCTGGGAGTGGGCCGGCACCGACGACGGCACCGGTGACCCGGACATCGTCCTGGCCTGCGCCGGCGACGTGGTCACCATGGAGACGGTGGCGGCCGCCCGGATCCTGATGGAGAGACTGCCGGCGATGCGGACCCGGGTGGTCAACGTGGTCGACCTGATGACCCTGCCGCGGCCCAAGGACCACCCGCACGGGATGAGCGAGACGCTGTTCCGCGAGCTGTTCACCGACAACGTGGACGTGGTGTTCGCCTTCCACGGCTACCCGGGTGCCATCCACCAGCTGGTGCACGGCCGTCCGGACGCCGACCGGTTCCGGGTGCGCGGCTTCATCGAGCAGGGGACCACCACGACGCCGTTCGACATGACCGTACGGAACCGCGCGTCGCGCTACCACCTGGTGATGGACGCGATCAACAACGCGAGGCGGCTGCCGAGCGGCGCGACCGAGCTCAAGGCGTGGTGCGAGGCCCAGCTCGTCAAGCACGAGAGCTACGTGGTGGAGCACCTGGAGGACATGCCCGAGGTGCGGGATTGGTCACTCGGGGACTGGGCGCAGAGTTGATCTAGACAGGTTTGGGGGTCTCTCCGCCTAAGAAAGTGTGGGCGGAGAGATACTTCACCCTTTCTTTCGACGCCGGTTGAGGCGAAGGTGAAGGGCATACGCCTACTCGACGATGAGGAAGGGGACCCCGGATGGCCGGTACGCTCAGCCCTTGGCCGACGACCCGACAGGGTTCGACGCAACACCCCGTGCCCACCCTGCAGTACCTCCTGCAGGCCCACGGTCACACGGTCACGGTGGACGGCGTCTTCGGCGCCCAGACCGGCGACGCGGTACGCGCCTACCAGCGCGCGAAGGGTATCCCGGACAACGGTATCGTCTGCGCCGAGACGTGGCAGGCCCTGATCGTCGACGTACGCCCCGGCGCCCGGGGCAGCGCGGTGCGCGGGGTGCAGCACGAGTTCTGCCAGCGGCGCGGCTCCACCACCGACCCGGACGGGGTCTACGGCCCGGTCACCGAGTCGGCGGTGCGCGCCTTCCAGTCCGACGCCGGCCTCATCGTCGACGGCGTCGTCGGGCCGGAGACCTGGCGGGCCCTGATCGGCGGCAGTCGCGGCGGATCGCTGCAACAGGCCGCCTGAACCGACAAGGTGGAGGGCGTCGCGGCAGCCGCGACGTCCTCCACCGTTTCCTGGGAGTGTTGACATGCTGGACGGCTGGGACCCCGCCGTGGTGCTGCTGATCAAGACGTTGGGCTGGCTGGCCCTGACCGGGGTGATCCTGGCCGTCGTCTACCGGGTGGTCCGGGCCGCGGTGCGGGACGGCATCACGGCGGCTATCGACGCCGATCGTCTGCGGTCACGCCGCGGCCACGAGAGCGGCTGACCGCCGACGGGTCGAAGCCGAACGGCAGCTCCAGCCGGTGACCGCGCATCAGTTCGCGGTCGGCCAGCAACGCGCCGGTCGCGCCGTCCGCCACGATCCGCCCGGCGTCCAGGATCACCGAGCGCGGGCACAGCTCCAGGGCATAGGGCAGGTCGTGGGTGACCATCAGCAGCGTCACCGGCAGCGCGTCCAGGATCTCGGCCAGCTCCCGGCGGCTCGCCGGGTCGAGGTTCGACGACGGCTCGTCGAGGACCAGGATCTCCGGGCGCATCGCGAGCACCGTCGCCACCGCCACCCGCCGCCGCTGGCCGAACGACAGGTGATGCGGCACGTGGTCGCGGTGCTCGGCCATGCCGACGGCCCGCAACGCCTCGTCCACCCGCGCGTCCAGCTCGGCGCCGCGCAGCCCCAGGTTGGCCGGGCCGAACGCGACGTCCTCGGCCACCGTCGGCATGAACAGCTGGTCGTCCGGGTCCTGGAAGACGATGCCGACCCGGCGGCGGATCTCGCCGATCGCGGCCCGGTCACCCGCCCGGACCGCCAGCCCGGCCACCTCGACCGTCCCGCCACCGCCGTGCAGGATGCCGTTGAGGTGCAGCACCAGCGTGGTCTTGCCGGCGCCGTTCGGCCCGAGCAGGGCGACCCGTTCACCGGGGGCGAGGGTCAGGTCGACGCCGCGGAGCGCGGCCCGGCCGTCCGGATAGGCGTAGTGCAGCCCGGCGACCTGCAGAGCGGGAGTCGTCACGTCGATCATGCTAGAACCGCGATCCCCAGCGAGATGAGCGGCAGCGTGGCGGCCGCCGCCCACTCACCGGCGGGTGCGCGCCGGTCGTTCGGCGAGGGCAGCCGGCCGGTGTAGCCACGGGACACCATGGCCAGGTAGACGCGCTCGCCCCGTTCGTACGATCGCAGGAACAGCGACCCGACGCCCACCGCGAACGCCTTCACCTGCCACAGGAACCGCGGGTCGTAGCCGCGGCTCAGCCGCGCGATCCGCATCCGCCGCGCGTCGTCGGCGAGCACGTCGAGGTAGCGCAGCATGAACGTGGCGATCTGGGTGAACACCGCCGGCACCCGCAGCCGGTCCAGGCCGAGCAGCAGGTCGCGCATCGTGGTGGTGGCCGCCAGCAGCAGCGATGCCAGCACGCCGAGCGTCCCCTTGGCGAAGATGTTCCAGGCGCCGTGCAGGCCGTCGACCGACAGCGACATGCCCAGCCACTGCACCCGCTCCCCGTGCCCGACGATCGGCAGGGCGATCGCGAGCAGCACGAACGGCAGCTCGATGGTGGCCCGCTTGAGCAGCCAGAGCGCCGGCACCCGCGCGACGACCGCCAGCGCCGCGACCAGAACGAAATAGCCGGCGAAAGCCGGGTACGACGTCGGCGGGGTCAGCACCACCACGATCGTGAACAGCAGCACCGCCATGATCTTGACCTCGGGGGCCAGCCGGTGCACCCGGCCGCCCCGGTCCAGGTAGAGCGGGTGGGCGTGCCCGGCACCCACCTCAGGCCGCCTTCCGCTCGCGGCGGCGGGCCAGCCAGAACCCGCCCGCGCCGATGCCGAAGGTGAGCAGCACGCCGGCCACCCCGGCCAGGCCGGTGGAGAGATACGGGTTGTCGACGCCCCTGATGCCGTAGCCGGCGAGCGGGCTGTCCTTCATCTGATGGCCCTGCTCCCGCTGCGCCATGCAGGTGCCGCCGGTGATCCGGCCGTCGGCGTCGAAGGTGCAGCCCTTCCGGGCTGTCGCGTCCAGGCCGTCCGGGCTGCCGGAGGCGAAGTTGCTCACCACTCCGGCCAGGAGCAGGGCGACCAGCAGGCCGCCGGCGACGAACCAGCCGAGCTTGCGGCTCATGCGGCGGCCTCCGTCTCGGGCGCGGGGGTGACCGGCGTGCGGCTCATGCGGCGGCCTCCATCTCGGGCGCCGGGGTGACCGGCTTGCGGAACTTGCGGAGCGCGTAGACCAGGTCGGGCCGGACCCGGGCCACGGTCGTCACGGTGGTGGCGGCGATGACGCCCTCGCCGATGCCGATCAGCACGTGCACCCCGGCCATGGTCAGCGAGATCCCGACCAGCGACAGCTCGGTGGTGCCGCCCAGCGCGTACTCCAGGACGAAACCCTGCGAGGCGACGGTGACCGAGACGATCGAGGCGATCAGCGCCGTCGTGCCGAGCCCGCCAGGCGTTTTCGGCAGGACCTTCACAAGCGCCACCACCAGCAGGTATCCGGCGGCGGTGCCGAGGATCGCCATGTTGGTGATGTTCAGCCCGATGGCGGTCAGGCCGCCGTCCGCGAACAGCAGGCACTGCACCATCAGCACGGTGGCGATGCAGAGCGCGCCCACCCACGGCCCGACCAGGATCACCGCGAGGGTGCCGCCGAGCAGGTGCCCCGAGACGCCCGGCAGCACCTGGAAGTTCAGCATCTGCACGGCGAAGATGAACGCCGCGACCAGCCCGGCCATCGGCGCGAGCCGGTCGTCCAGGTCGGCACGCGCCTTCACCACGCAGACCGCCAGCGCGGCGACCGCGAAGACCACGAACAGCGCGGACACCGGACCGTTGACGATCCCGTTCGCGATGTGCATCGCTTGCGGATCCATGGTGCCTCCCTCGCGGGGCCCGGAAGTCCCCGCCAGGCGTCAGCATATTAGGCAGGTGTGGTTGTTGCACATCCTTGGCAACTAGGGAGTGCGTGATCGTTTTCACCAAGATCAAATTCAGGGTCAGGAGATCGATGACTCGGATCCGCGCTGATCACTGATCGTCGCTCCCGCCAGGGACCCTTCCGGGCCGGGCAGGACGCTGGCGCGTCCAGAACGCCCACCCCTCCAGGGCGACGTCCGCGGGTGGCCCCGACCCCCCAACCCCACCCCAAGGTCCCCCCCCACCCCCAGCCGCCGTGCCTAGTCGTGGCGGTGGTGTCCGGTCACGCGACACCACCGTGAGCGCCAGCCGCAGCCGTCGTGGCTGGTCGTGGTGGTGGTGTCCGGTCGTGGGATGCCACCGTGGCTGCCAGCCGCAGCGGGCGTGGCTGGTCGTGGTGGTGGTGTCCGGTTGCGGGATACCACCCTGAGTGCCAGCCCCAGCCAGCGTGGCTGGTCGTGGCTGTGGTGTCGGGAAGCGGGATACCACCGTGAGCGCCAGCTCCAGCCGTCGTGGCTGGTTGTCACGGTGGTGTCCGGTCACGGGATGCCACCGTGGCTGCCAGCCCCAGCCCCAGCCGCAGCGGGCGTGGCTGGTCGTGGTGGTGGTGTCCGGTCGCGGGATGCCACCGTGGCTGCCAGCCGCAGCCGCAGCCGCAGCGGGCGTGGCTGGTCGTGGTGGTGGTGTCCGGTCGTGGGATGCCACCGTGAGTGCCAGCCGCAGCCGTCGTGGCTGGTTGTCACGGTGGTGTCCGGTCACGGCATGCCACCGTGAGCGCCAGCCGCAGCCGCAGCGGGCGTGGCTGGTCGTGGCGGTGGTGCCCGGTCGTGGGATGCCGCCGTGGGTGCCAGCCGCAGCGGCCGTGGCTGGTCGTGGTGGTGGTGTCGGGAAGCGGGATGCCACCGTGGGTGCCAGCCGCAGCCACCGTGGCTGGTTGTCACGGTGGTGTCCGGTCGTGGGATACCACCGTGAGCGCCAGCTGCAGGTGCCGTGGCTGGTTATCACGGTGGTGTCCCGGGGGTGGGATACCACCGTGAGGACCAGCTGACGGGGTGTGCGTTGGGTGGTTGGTGGAGTGCCGCGATGGGGGAGGGGCGGTGGCTGGGCGGGGTGGGTCAGGGGTTGAGGACGTCGGTGATGGGGCGGCGGGGGGACTGGCGGCCCGGGCGGCCGTAGCCGACGCGCAGGGCTATCTGGGGGAAGCCGGTGCGGCCCAGGGAACGGCGGAGCTGGTCGCGGGCGGCCGGCACCTCGATCGGCTGGGAGATCATCGAGCTGGCCAGGCCGGCGTCGGTGACGGTGAGCAGGACGCGTTGCAGGGCCTGGCCGGCCTGGATCTGGTCGAGCCGGGTGTCGCCGGCCGTGCCCAGGATGGCGACCAGCGGCTCCGGCTCGTAGTCCCGGCCCGGCGCGCGCCGCCGATCGGTGAACGCGCGCTGCGGGATCAGGTCCTGGTGCTCGCCGATCACCGCGCCCGCGTAGGCCGGCATGCCGTCCGTCGCGCTCGCGGTGTCGGTCCAGGTGATCAGCTCGGCCTGGTATCGCTGGTCGCGGCGCAGCACCCGGTCGGCGCTGTGCGCGATCTCCGAGAACCCGGTCAGCGCGGTCATCCCGACGAGCAGGTCCAGCCAGGCGTTCTCGGCGCGAGCCGCCTCGATCAGCCGGATCCGGGCGTCCGGCGGCACCGGGTCGGGCCAGAACGGCTCCCGGTTGCTGTGCCGGCGTTCGATAGCGGCGTGCAGGTCACGTTCGAGATAGGTGGGTGGGCGGTGCCGGCCCGGGGCGAGCCGGGCGATCAGGTCGGGCTGCCCGGTGTCGGGCAGCAGGGTGACCTCGGCCGGGGTCCCGGCCCAGGCCAGCGCCAGCCGGGCGTTCATGGTGGCGGCGCCACAGGCCAGGCGCAGGGCCCAGCCGCTCTGGTCGGCGACGCTGAGCTGGCGGGCCGGGTCGGCCATCACCTCGATGACACCGTCGCGGAGCCGGAAGGTCCACGGCTGGGTGTTGTGCATCGAGGGCGCCTGGATCCCGGCCGCTGCCGCGCGCCGCAGGTCTGACTCGTCGTAGCCGTTCACATCCTCCAAGGTGCCCCGCGTCCGGAGCCGCGGGCAGGGCCAAAAGTCCCGGCTCGCCGGAACGACAGGCGGTCCGGACGCGCAAGGGCGGCGGCCGGGCCAACGATCCCGGCGGTCCCGGACCGTCGGCAGGGCGGGCAGTCCCGGCGGGCCCGGGACCGCGGCAGGGCGGGCAGTCCCGGCGGGCCCGGGCGCCGAGTGCCCGGTTACGCCGGCTCGGAGGTGAGGGGCACGTGCCACGTGAGGAGGGTGCCGGAGCCGTCCGGGGCCGGGCCGATCTCGAACGCGCCGCCCAGGTCGCTGGCGCGCTCGCCCATGTTCACCACGCCGCCGCGGGCCAGGGCCGGGTCGATGCCGACGCCGTCGTCGCGTACCTGAAGGAACAGCTCGCCGCCGGCCACCCGGACCGACACCCGGGCGCTCTGCGCCCGCGCGTGGCGCGCGACGTTCGCCAGGGCCTCGCGCAGGACGGCCAGCAGTTCCGGTACGACGTCGTCCGGCACCGCGCTGTCCACCGGCCCGGACGTCTCCAGCTCCGGCCGGAACCCGAGGGCCGCCTCGGCGGCCGCCACCGCCTCGAGCAGCTCGCCGCGCAGCGACGGCCCGACCGGCGCCCGCAGCTCGAAGATCGACCGGCGGATGTCGCGGATGGTGGCGTCCAGGTCGTCGACCGCGCTGTTGATCCGTTTCGCCACCTCGGGCCGGGCCGCCGGGGCGATCGCGCCCTGCAGCTGCATGCCGGTGGCGAAGAGCCGCTGGATGACCACGTCGTGCAGGTCCCGGGCGATCCGCTCGCGGTCCTCCAGCACCGCCAGCAGCTCCCGCTCCTCCTGGGCGCGGGCCCGTTCCAGGGCCAGCGCGGCCTGCCCGGCGAAGGTGGACAGCAGCACCGCGTCGTCGGTGCCGAGCGCCGCCTGGGTGGCCGACTGGGAGACGATCAGCACGCCGCGCTCCACCCCGGTCAGCGGCGCGGCCAGCGCCGGCCCGGCCGGGACCGGCCCCGGCCACTCGGCGGCGGCCCGCAGGTCGTCCAGCAGCCGGTGGCGTTCCGCGCCGAAGTCCCGGACGACGGCGCTGTCGGCGGGCAGCACCTTGCCGGTCAGGCCGGCCTGCTCCGGCTCGGCCACCTCGATCCGGTAGCGCGCGTGCTCCTCCTCGTGCAGCAGCACCAGGACCAGCTCGGCACCGGCCACCTCGCGGGCCCGCCGGGCGATCAGCCGCAGCGCCTCGGTGCGGTGCACGGTGCCCAGCAGCACGCCGGTGATCTCCGCGGCGGCGGCCAGCCAGCGCTCCCGCCGCTGGGCCAGCTCGTAGAGCCGGGCGTTGTCGATCGCCACGCCGGCCGCGGCGGCCAGGGCCACCACGATCTCCTCGTCGTCCTCGCTGAACTCGGCGGCGCCCTGTTTCTCGGCCAGGTAGAGGTTGCCGAAGACGTGGTCGCGGGTGCGCACCGGCACACCCAGGAAGCTGTGCATCGGCGGGTGGTGCGGCGGGAAGCCGAACGAGTGCGGATGCTTGCGGATGTCCGGCAGCCGTACCGGCTTGGGCTCGGTGATCAGCAGGCCGAGCACGCCGCGGCCGTGCGGCAGGTCGCCGATCGTGGCGTGCGTGGCCGGGTCGATCCCGTGCGTGATGAAGTCGGACAGGCTGCGATGGTCGGGCGCGAGCACGCCGAGCGCGCCGTATTTGGCGCCGACCAGGGCGCACGCCGCCTCGACGATCCGCTGCAGGGTGCTGCGCAGGTCGAGGTCGGAGCCGATGCCGACCACCGCGTCGAGCAGGGCGCGCAGCCGCTCCCGGCTGTTCACCACGTCGCCGACCCGGTCGAGCATCTCCTGGAGCAGCTCGTCGAGACGGACCCGGGACAGCGGGCTCAGGCCCAGCGAGGGGGTAGATGCTTCGGCCACGGCCCCGAGGGTATCCGGTGCCGGTCCCCGCTGGCTCGGGACCTTCGACCCTGTGTGCCCGGGTCGGCAGGGGGAAAGATGGGCCACATGATCCGAGTCTTTCTCCTCGACGACCACGAGGTCGTCCGCCGCGGCCTGATCGATCTGCTCCAGTCCGGCGGCGACATCGAGGTGGTCGGCGAGTCCGGTTCCGCGCGCGAGGCGGCGGCGCGCATCCCGGCGTTGCGGCCGGACGTGGCGGTGCTGGACGCCCGCCTGCCCGACGGCAACGGCATCGACGTCTGCCGGGACGTGCGGGCCGTGGACTCGACGATCAAGGGATTGATCCTGACGTCGTACGAGGACGACGAGGCGCTGTTCGCCGCGATCATGGCGGGCGCCTCGGGATACGTGCTGAAGCAGATCCGCGGCACCGACCTGGTCGACGCGGTCCGCCGGGTGGCCGGTGGCCAGTCGCTGCTCGACCCGGCGGTCACCCAGCGGGTCCTGGAGCGCATCCGCAACGGTGTCGAGCAGCCCCGTGAGCTGGCCGGCCTGACCGACCAGGAGCGGCGGATCCTGGAGTTCGTGGCCGAGGGCCTGACCAACCGGGAGATCGCGGCCCGGATGTTCCTCGCCGAGAAGACGGTGAAGAACTACGTGTCCAGCCTGCTCGCCAAGCTGGGCCTGGAGCGCCGTACCCAGGCGGCGGTGCTCGCCACCAAGCTCCTCGGCCACGGCTGAGGCGTCTCCCGGCGCGGGTGCCCGGCGACCTTAGGACTCGGCGGCGCGCGGCAGGCGGACGGTGGCGACGGTGCCGCCCGCCTCGCCGGCGGTCAGGGTGATCGTGCCGCGGTGCAGCTCGACGATGGCGCGGCTCAGGGCCAGGCCGAGGCCGGCTCCCGGGATGCCGCTGTGCCGGGCGTTGGTGGCGCGGTAGAGGCGGGCGAAGAGCCGGTTGCGTTCGTCGTCCGGGATGCCCATGCCGGTGTCGGTGACGGTGAGCACGGCGGTGTCGTCGTCAGCGGTGAGGGTGACGGTGACGGTGCCGTCGGGTGGGCTGTACTTCACCGCGTTGCCGATCAGATTCTCCGCCACCTGCCGCAGCCGGGCCCGGTCGCCGGGGATCGCCAGGCGGTCCGGCAGCTCGGCGGCCACCCGCGGATGCGGTTCGCCGGCCTCGGCGAGGACCGTGGCGACCGCCGAGCGCAGCAGCTCGGACAGGTCGACGGTGCCGATGGTCAGGCCGGCGTGCCCGGACTCCAGCGCGGACAGGTCGAGCAGCCGTTCGACCAGCGAGCGCAACCGGGCGTTGTTCCGCTCGATCACCGCGAGCAGGTCCCGGACCTCGCCGATGGTGGTGTCGTCGCCGGACTCGGCGATCAGGTCGGTGTAGGTGGCGATCGAGGTGAGCGGGGTCCGCAGCTCGTGGCCGACCAGCGCGATGTACTCGCCGATGCTGGCCGCCAGCTGATGGGCCAGCTCGTCCGAGCGGCGCCGCTCCAGATAGGCGCCGAGCAGCCCGGCGATGCCGGTGAGCAGCACCGCGAGGGCCGGTTCCGGGTCCTGCCGCTCCGGGGTGAAGAAGGTGACCACCCCGACCACCTGCTCCGCGCTGAGCACCGGCACCGCGCCGGCCGCCCGGTAGCCGGTCCCGGCCGCCACCTTGGGCAGCACCGGCGAGTCGGCGGCGTGGATGTCCGGCACCCAGATCAGCTCGCCGCGTTCCCAGCAGAGCCCGGCCAGTCCCTGGCCGCGTTCGATGGCGGACGGCAGCGGGGCACCACCGGCGCCCGGCACGGCGTGCGTGACGATCGGCCGCAGCCGCCCGGAGACCTCGTCGATCAGCCACAACCGCAGGTACGGCCAGTCCAGGCAGTCGGAGACGCTGCGGAGTACGGCCGCCCCGGCGTGCTTGACGTCGGGCGCGTGCACCAGCGCCTGCAGCACCTCGGCCTTGCACTTCTCGTACTGGATCTGGTGGTGGCCGGCGGTCACGTCGTGCACCGCGGCGACCGCGCCGAGCACCGCCCCGTCCGCGTCCCGGACCGGCCGGGCGTTGATCGAGAACCAGCGCAGCCGGTGCTGCCGGTCGCAGGCGCGCAGGTCGGCGTGGTGCACCACGTCACCGCGCAGTGCCCGGTCGAGGGCCAGTTCGCCGGGACGCAGCGGGGTGCCGTCGTGGTGGCGCAGCTGGAACCGGTGCGGCCAGTCCCGGAGCGGCACGGTGGCGCAGTCGTCGCCGAAGAACTCGCGGACCGCCCGGTTCGCGAAGACCATGCGGCCCTGCCGGTCGCAGGCCACCGCCCCGGTGTCCAGGCTGTGCATCAGCTCGGTCAGGAACGGCGCCTCCGGCGGTGCCGGCAGACACCGGCGCAGCGTCTCGTTCAGGCCATGGACGCTGAACGGCTTGGACACCACGGCGGCCGCGCCGGCGTCGGCGAGCAGGTCGTCGCCGGGCGGCAGGTAGCCGGTGATCAGCACGACCGGCACGTCCGTGGTGCGGGGGTCGGCGCGCAGCGCCCGACACATCCGGACCCCGTCCAGGTGCGGCATGTCGACGTCGGCGACGATCAGGTCGAACCGGCCGGCCAGCGCGGTGGCCAGTCCGTCGCGGCCGTCGTCGGCGACGGTGACCCGGTGGCCGAGCCGCCGGACGATCTCGGCGAGCACCGCCTGATGTTCCGGGTTGTCCTCGACGACCAGCACCGCTGCCACCACCGTACTGTAGAGCGACATAAAGCCTGTAAACGTTTATAAGAGGCAATTGGCGCGCGCAGGTTTCGCGAACCGCTCGGCGCGGGTACTCTGCGCCCGCATACCGGCGACTCGGAAAGTCCGGCGGCTCGCCGTCGGGGGAAGCACTGCATGAGCGCGTTGACCGCCTACCTGGACGTTCCACTGCACCACGGCGCTCCCGGCGCGGCCCGCCGGGCGGTGGTCGCCGTCCTAGCGGGGTGGGGATTCGCCGATCAGGACTGGCTCGACGGGGCCGCCGTGGTGGTCAGCGAGCTGGTCACCAACGCGGTCCGGCACGGTGGCGGCTGCCTCGCGCTGCAGGTCGAGGCGCACGACGGTCAGGTGATGATCTCGGTCGCCGACGGTTCCTCGGTGGTGCCCCGGCGCCGCGACCCGGACGACGAGGGCGGCCGGGGACTCGCGCTGATCGAGGCGCTCGCCGCGGCCTGGTCGGTGCACAACCACGAGGGCGGCAAGCAGGTGCGGGTGACGTTGTTGCCCAGCCCGCCGCCCGTACCGTGAAGCGGTCTCAGATCTGGAACCGCTGGACGGCGGACCGCAACTGCTCGGCGAGCGTCTCCACGTCCTGCGCGGTGCGGGCCGCCTGGCTCACCGCGGCTCGGCTGGCCGCCGTGCTGTGCGCGACGCTGGCGATGTTGCCGGCGATGTCGGTGGCGCCGGCCGCCGCCTCGCTGACCCCGCGGTTCATCTCGGCGGTGGTGGCGCTCTGCTGCTCGACCGCCGAGGCGATGGTGGTCTGGTAGTCGCTGATCTGCTCGATGATCCGGCTGATCTCGTCGATGGCGGTCACCGCCTGGCCGGTGTCGTTCTGGATCGCGGCGATCTGCTGGGAGATCTGCTCGGTGGCCCGGGCGGTCTCCTGGGCCAGGTCCTTCACCTCGCTGGCGACCACGGCGAAGCCCTTGCCCGACTCACCGGCCCGGGCCGCCTCGATCGTGGCGTTCAGGGCGAGCAGGTTGGTCTGCGCGGCGATCGTGGTGATTACGTTGATCACGTCACCGATCTGGGCGGACGAGTCACCGAGCCGGTTGATGGTGGCGCTGGTGGCGCGGGCCGCGGCGACCGCGTCCGAGGCGACCTGCGCGGCGTCGCCGGCGTTGCGGGAGATCTCGCTGATCGCCGAGCCCATCTCGTCGGTGCCGGCGGCGACGGTGTGCACGTTGCCGGAGACCCCGGAGGCGCTCGCGGCGGCCAGCCCGGCCTGCTGATCGGCTTCGGCCACGGCACTGTCGATCTCGGCGCTGACCCGGCGCATCGTCTCGGAGGCGTCCCGCAGCCTGGAGCCGTTCTCGGCGATCTCCGCCACGGTGCCGCGGATCCCGGCGACCGCCTCGTCGACGGCCCGGCCCATCACCGCGATCTCGTCCTGGCCGGCGGTGTCCGCGCGGACCGTGAGATCGCCGCGGGCCATCGCCTGCAGCGCCTGCACCAGCCGGCCGATCGGCCGGGTCATGCTGCGGGTGACCAGCACGGTGAGCAGCACCGCCGCCGCGACGGAGAGCAGGAAGACCACGATCATCGTGTTCCGCGCGGTGGCCGCCTGCCGGCGGGCCGTGGTGGTGGCCTCGGCGGCCCGCTCGGTGACCGAGGCGACCAGTTTGTCGGTGCCCTCCACGATCACGAAGTACAGCTCGTAGCCGGGGCCCAGGATGACCTTGTCGCCGCCCTTGAGGTCGCCCTTGGCGTAGAGCGCGGCCGCCTGCAGGTCGGCCTGGAAGTACTTGTCCCAGTTGCTCGACAGGTCGGCGAACATCTTCCGCTCGTCGGCCGACATGGCCCCGGTGTCGGTGGACTTGAGCAGTTCGACCAGCTTCTGCTGGTCGGCCAGGAAACCGGCCCGGTTATCGCTCGCCGGATCGACCGCCTGCGGGCCGCCGAGCCGGTAGGCGTCCCAGACGTAGGCCACCTGCCACCCGGAGATGTCCGCGTCGTAGTACTTCTGCTCGTCCACCTGGTGCAGCAGCCGCTGCAGGGACTGCACCTTCGCGGCGGTGTCGGACTGCCGGTTCAGGCCGACCGCGCCGACCGCGACCGCGACACCGAGCAGGACCAGGACGATCGCGAAGGCCACCGCGAGTCGGCCGGCCAGACGCAGACGACGCAACAATGCCATGCGATCAGCAGACCACGGACAACCTCGCGGTGGTGCCCATTCCGGAACCGTCCGACAACACGGTCAGTGTGCCGTCGTGCGCCTTCATGATCCGCTGGGCGATGCTCAGGCCCAGACCGACCCCGGGCACCGCCTGCTCCCGGGCGAACCGGCCGCGGTAGAACCGCTCGACCACGTGCGGCAGCTCGTCGGCCGGGATGCCGGCACCCTCGTCGACGACGTCCAGGCCGGTCTCGTCGATCCGGATCCGCACCACCGAGCCGGCCGGGCTGAACAGCACCGCGTTGCGCACCAGGTGCTCGGCGGCCTGGCTGAGCCGGGTGAAGTCGCCAGGCACCCCGACCGGCTCCGCGGGACCCTCCAGCAGCAGCGTCACCTCGCGCTGCGCGGCCTGCGACCGGCACGCGGCGATCGCCGCGCCGGCGACCGTGACCAGGTCGGTCTGCGCCCGCAGCAGCGGCAGCGGGGTGCCCGGCGGGCGGGTGCCGGCGAGCAGGTGGTCGACCATCCGGACCAGGCGCTCGCCGTTGCGCTGGATCGGTTCGATCATTTTCCGGTACGGCTCCAGCTCCTCGTTGTCCACCAGCAGCTCCAGGTACCCCTGGATGGTGGTGACCGGGGTGCGCAGCTCGTGCGACACGGTGGCGACGAAGTCCTCCTCCCGGCTGATCGCCCGGGACAGCTCGTCGCCGATCTCGGCCAGCAGCAGCCGGTTCCGGATCGCGGAGAGGTGCCCGGCGGCCTGCCCGGCCATCGTGCGCAGTAGGTCGACCTGCTTGTCCCCGGTCTCCCGGGGCCGGTCGTCGAGCACGCACATGGTGCCGAGCACGTGCCCGTCCTCGTCGATCAGCGGGACACCGGCGTAGTACCTGATGTGCGGCGCGCCGACCACGTTCGCCCAGGCCGAGTAGACCGGGTGGGTCAGCGCGTCACGCACGACGAGCGGCATCCGGCTGTCCACCACGTGCCCGCAGAACGAGCTGCTCAGCGGTCCGCCGCTGCCCGGCATGCCGGTGCTGCCGGCGAACCACTGCCGGTCACCGGCGACCAGCGTCACGGTGGACATCGGGGTCTCGAAGACCGAGCTGGCCAGCCGGGTCAGCTCGTCGAGGACGACCGGGCGCGGCGCGTCGAGCAGCTGATAGCTGTGCACCGCGGCCACCCGGGCCGCGTCGCCGACTGTGCTCATCTGGCTCCGTCTCACGAGGGTGAGATTCGGCGACCGCCCCGGCCGACTTGAGAAGTTCGGCCGAACGCTCATTCGCCGGGACGCGGGGTCGATAGGTGACGCCGGCACATCACGGAGGAGGAGCCCATGCGGACCGAGCTGTACAAGTCGGCCGGAGCCGACGACAAGAAGCCCCTGGTACTGGTCGTCGACGACGAGGAGACGGTGCTCGAGACGCTCGCCCTGCAACTCGGCCGGGAGAACCGGGTGCTCACCGCCACGGACGGCGAGCAGGCGCTCCAGGTGCTGGCCGAGCACGGACCGGCCGCCGCCGTGGTCAGCGACATGCGGATGCCCGGCATGAACGGCATCGAGCTGCTGCGCCGGGTGCAGATGGAGTACCCGGACACCACCCGGGTGCTGCACACCGGGTACGGCGATATGGCCACCGCGGTGGCCGCCATCAACTCCGGCGGCGTGTACCGCTACCTGCCGAAGCCGGCCGAGACCGACGCCCTGCGCGCGGCCATCCGCGAGTCGGTGGCCAAGCACAACCAGGCGATGGCCGAGCGGGACCTGCTCGACCGGACGCTGCGCACCGGCGTGCAGGCGCTGTTCGGGGTGCTGGAGCTGTCCAACCCGCCCGCCTACCAGCGGGCCGGCCGGATCAGCACGCTGGTCGGCGAACTCTGCGGGGTGCTCCAGCTGGCCGGCCTGTGGGAGATCGAGGTCGCCGCGATGGCCTCCCAGCTGGGCGCGATCACGGTGCCCGCCTCGACGCTCGCGAAGGTGGAGCGGGGCCTGCCGCTGAGCGCCGACGAGCAGGCGTCGGTCGACGCCATGCCGCGGATCGCGCTGCGGCTGCTCGGTGACATCCCGATGATGCAGGACGTGCTCGCCATCGTGAGCGGGTTGTCCGGCGGCCCGGCCGGGCCGGAGGGCCGGTCCGCGCTGGTCGAGGACGGGATCGCGGTGCTGCGGACGGCCATCGCGTTCGAGGCGCTGCGGTTCCGCGGCTGCACCGACGTCAACGCGATCACCGCGATCGAGGAGCGGGACGACCACCACCCGCACGTGGTGGCGGCGCTGCGCCGGCTCAAGGGGGTGCGCGCGGTCGAGGACACCGTGCGCAGCGTCCGGGTGCGCGAGCTGGAGGTCGGCATGCGGCTGATCGAGGACGTGGTGGCGACCAACGGGCTGGTCCTGATCGGCAAGGACACCGTGCTGACCGAGCTGATGCTGGACCGGCTGACCAACTTCGCGCGGGCGGTGGAGCTGGTCGAGGAGGTGCTGGCGGCGGTCCCGTACCGGGCCGGCGTCAAGCCGACCGCCTACGCCGGCCACCGCTGATCGCTCGCGGCCGCGTCGCCGGCGACCGGCGCGGTCACTGACGGCTCGCGGCCGCCTCGTATTCCTCGGCCAGCGCTGTCACCGCCCGCAGCGCTCCGGCGGCCTCGGCTCGGATCCGACCGGCCATGCTCACCGGGTCGGTGAGCTTCCCGGCGCGCGCCTGATCCTCCACCGTCGCGCAGAGCGTGGCCAGGGCGGCCGCGCCGATGTTGCCGGCCGAGCCCTTCAGCGCGTGCGCCTGGTCGCGCAGCACCCCGAGGTCGGCCGCGTTCTCCAGGGAGGCGGTGACCTGGTCGACGGCGTCCGGGGTCCGGGCCGCGAAGTTCCGCAGCAGCCGCAGCACTAGGGCCCGCTCGGCCGGCGTCGGATCCGGGTCGGTGATCGTCTCGATCCGGTCCCGGACCGCCGCCAGCCGCTCCTCGAACATTTGCTCATCCTGCGCTGATCAATCGGTCTTCGGCCGGGAAACGCGGGAAAGCGCAAGATCAAATTCACGGTCTTCATATTCGCACGTCCGCTGGGGTACGGATCGCATGCTCCCGCGCGGGCCGAGGGCGGCGATCTGGCCGCTGCGCGTCCAAAACGATCGCCGCCCTCTTCATTGCCCGTGGCTGGTCACCAAGACCAAGACCCTGGTCAGGCGCCCCAGCTAGCTTGTGTTCCGCCGACGCGCTCGGCGGCGACCTTCGACGCGTATCCCGAGGCTTTGAACGCCGCCACCGGGTCGCGCGGCAGCCCCCGCGCCTCCCGGCGGTCGGCCAGCGCGCCCCGGACATCCGTCTCGTAGGCGTCCATCAGGATCGCGTTGGCGGCCAGGACGTCGCCGTCGCGCTGCGCGGCGGCGAGCGCTTCCTGGTCGATGAGCAGCGCCTTGGCCAGGGCCTGCTCGACGTTGAGGACCGAGCGGATCTGGCCCGGGATCTTCTCCTCGATGTTGTGACACTGGTCGAGCATGAAGTTCACCCCGGAGGACGGCCGGTGCGCGCCGGCCGCCACGATCTCCGACATGATCCGGAAGAGCTGGAACGGGTCGGCGGACCCGACGATCAGGTCGTCGTCGGCGTAGAAGCGCGAGTTGAAGTCGAACGCGCCCAGCCGGCCCTGGCGCAGCAGCTGCATCACGATGAACTCGATGTTGGTGCCCGGCGCGTGGTGCCCGGTGTCCAGCACCACCGTCGCCTTCTCGCCCAGGGCCAGGCAGTGCAGCAGCGAGGTGCCCCAGTCCGGGATGTCCATGCTGTAGAAGTACGGCTCGAAGAACTTGTACTCCAGCAGGATCCGCTGGTCGTCGCCGAGCGCGTCGTAGATCCGCCGCAGCGACTCGGCGAGCCGGTCCTGCCGGCCGCGCAGCGAGTCCTGCCCGGGGTAGTTCAGCCCGTCCGGCAGCCAGATCTTCAGGTCGGTCGAGCCGGTCTCCCGCATGATCTCGATGCACCGCAGGTGGTGCCGGACCGCGTGCTCGCGGATCGCCGGGTCGGGGTGGCAGAGCGAGCCGAGCTTGTAGTCGTCCTCCTGGAACAGGTTCGAGTTGATCGCGCCGAGCCGGACGCCCCGCTTCGCCGCGTGGTCGCGCAGGCCGGACCAGTCGTCGACGGTGTCCCACGGGATGTGCAGCGAGACCCGGGGGGCGAGGCCGGTGAGGCGGTGCACCTGGGCCGCGTCGGAGATCTTCTCGTACGGGTCGCGCGGCACCCCGGGCTGGCCGAACACCTTGAACCGGGTGCCCGAGTTCCCGTACGCCCAACTGGGCACCTCGACGGTGAAGCCGTCCAATCCGTCCAGGTTCATGATGTTCCTCCGTAACGGCGGTTGGTGAGTCCGTTGAGCAGGGCCGCGAAGATCAGTACGGCGCCGAGCGCGAGCAACTGGTACTGCGCGCCCTCGTTGCCGACGAACGCGAGCAGGATCCCGGCGTTCAGCCAGACGATCAGCAGCGTGGCGAGCACGACGCCGGCCACCCGGCCGATGCCGCCGGTGATCGCCACGCCGCCCAGGACCGCGATGGTGATCGCCGGCAGCGCCATCCCGTTGCCGGAGACCCCGGCGTCCGGGCGGGCCGAGGCGAACTGGCCGACGGTGACGACGGCGACCAGCCCGGAGAGCAGGCCGGCGTAGACGTACGCCGTGAACCGGGTGTCCCGCACCGGCAGACCGGACCAGCGGGCCGCCACGTCGTTGGTGCCGATCGCGTAGAGCCGCCGGCCGTACGCGGTCCGGGCCAGCAGCACCCAGACCGCCACCACGGTGGGCACCAGGAACGTGAAGATGCCCAGCGGCACGTCCGGGACGTACTGGCCGAACAGCGGCAACTCCACCGACTCGCTGATCGAGAAGAGCTGCTGGATCGGCTTGGTGCTGATCGGCTGCTGGTCGTTGATCACGATGGCCAGGGACTTGTACGCGTAGTAGGTGGCCAGCGTGGCGATCAACGCGGGGAACCCGATGTACGACACCAGGAAGCCGTTGAGCGCGCCGCACAGCGCCCCGAACAGGGCGGTGAGGATGATCGCCGCCCAGAGGGGCCAGCCCCACTCGCCGTACGCGAAGCCGAAGGTCATGCCGGCCAGCGAGACGATCGCGCCCACCGAGAGGTCGATGCCGCCGCGCCCGGACAGGATCACCAGCAGTTCGGCGAGGCCGAGCATGGCCAGCGGGACGGCGTTGATCAGCGCCGCCGACATGTAGTCGAAGTCGTAGGGCGCGGTCAGGTAGCCGCCGGCGTCCTGGATGAAGAAGGTGCTCACGACGGCGACGATCAGCAGCCCGAGCAGCGCGATCCGCTGGGTGAGCAGGACGCGCAGGAGTCGCGCGCCGAAACTCTCGGTCATCGGTTCCTCCGGGCGCGAGCGCGGGCGCGCAGCAGGTCGGCGCCGACCGCCACGATGATGAAGACGCCGACGAACAGGTCGGACAGCTGCGAGCGCCAGCCCAGCTGGGTGACGCCGGAGGCGACCGACTGCACGAGCAGCGCGCCGAGGAACGTGCCGAGCACCGACCCGCGGCCGCCCATGATGGACGTGCCGCCGATCACCACGGCCGCGATCACCGCCAGTTCCTTGCCGGAACCGACCGACTGGTCCAGCGTCGAGGTGCCCTGCGCGATGACGAAGCACGAGGCCAGGCCGACGAGCAGCCCGGTGGTCAGGTACGCCAGCAGCACCCGCCGCCGCACCCGTACCCCGGCCAGCCGCGCCGCCTGCGCGTCCCCGCCGATCGCGAAGAAGTGCCGGCCACCGGCGGTGTGCCGCAGGTACCACCACGCGGCCACGGTGAGCAGCGCGGTGATCAGGAAGGCGTGCGGGACGCCGAGCGTACGGCCGGCCGTGCCGCGCCCGAAGAAGGCGAGGGTGCCGGGGATCCCGTTCACCGTCCCGGACCCGAAGATCCGCAGGCCGAGGAAGAGGAACAGGTTCGCGGTGCCGAACGTGATGATGATGGCGTGCACCCGGCCGTACGCGATCAGCACGCCGTTGACCAGCCCGAGCACCCCGCCCGCCGCGACCGCGAGCAGCACCGCGACGCCGAGCCCGGCCTCCGCCTCGACCAGTGCCTTCGCGGTCAGCACCGAGCAGACCATGATCGCCCCGCCGACCGACACGTCGATGCCGCCCGTGACGATCACGATGGTCATGCCGATCCCGACCAGGGCGACCGGCGCGGTGGCCACCAGCAGCGGCTGGATCGAGCCGGCGGTCAGGAAGGCCGGCGTGCTGACCGCCAGCGCCGTCCAGAGCACCGCGATCACCCCGAGCAGCACCACCTCCTGGCCGGTCACCGGCGCCGGCAGGACCCGGGGCTTGCCGTTCACTCGGCACCGCCGGCGGCCGCGGCCAGCAGATCCACCTGGCTGGCGTCCGGGCCGAACGACGCCGTCGTGGTCCCGCCCCGGACCACCTGGATCCGGTCCGCGATCCGCAGCGCCTCCGGCAGATCGGAGGTGACCACCAGGACCGCAGTGCCGCTCTCGGCCAGTTCGGTGATGATCCGGTGGATCTCCTCCTTGGCGCCGACGTCAACGCCCTGGGTCGGCTCGGCCAGGATCAGCACCCGCGGCCGTTCCACCAGTTGCCGGGCGAGCACCACCTTCTGCGCGTTGCCGCCGGACATGGCGCTGATCGGCTGGCGCTCGCTGGGCGTCTTCACCGCGAGCCGGCGGATCAGGTCGACGGCGACGGCCTTCTCCCGGGCCCGGTCCAGCCAGACGCCGAAGCGGGAGAGCAGCCGCAGGTGGCCGGCCGAGATGTTGAAGGCGATCGACTGGAAGCCGAACATGCCCTCCGCCTTGCGGTTGGCCGGCAGCAGCGCGACGCCCAGGTTCTGTGCCTCGCGGGGTGAGCGCGGACGGACCGTCGTACCCCCGATCCGCAGCTCGCCGGAGGTGGCGCTGTCGATGCCGTAGACGCAGGCGGCGATCTCCGAGACGCCGGAGCCGACCAGACCGTAGAGGGCGACGATCTCGCCCTCGCGGACCGTGACGTCGACGTCGTGGAACCGGCCGGCCCGGCCGAAGCCGCGCAGTTCCAGGACGGGCGGTCCGGTCGGGATGGCGCGGTGGGGACGTTCGTCGGAGAGGATGCCGCCGACCATCAACTCCGCGATGCGGCGCACGGAGAGGGAAGCGATCGGGTAGGTGCCGATGGTCCGGCCGTCGCGCATCACCGTCACCTCGTCGGCGATCCGGAACAGCTCGTCCAGCCGGTGCGAGATGTAGATGACCGCCACGCCGTCCGCCGTCAGCCGCCGGACCAGGTCGAAGAGCACGTCGATCTCCGCGTCGGTGAGGATCGCCGAGGGCTCGTCGAGGATCAGCACGCTCGCCTTCGCGGCGAGCGCCTTGGCGATCGACACCTGCTGCTGCTCGGCCACCGAGAGCGTGTTGACGGTGGCGGTGGCGTAGCGGGCCGGGAGGCCGAGCCGCTCCAGCAGCTCGACCACCCGCCTGTTCTGCTCCGCCCAGTCGACCCGCCCGGCCTTCTTGACCTCACGGCCCAGGAAGATGTTCTCCGCGACGGTGAGCTCGGCGAAGAGCTGCGGCTCCTGGTAGACGGTGGCGATCCCGAGCGCTATCGCGTCGGTGGTGTGCGCGATCCGGACCGGCTCGCCGTCGAACTCGACGGTGCCCGCGTCGGCGGTCTCCGCCCCGGACACGATCTTGATCAGCGTGGACTTGCCGGCGCCGTTCTCACCGACGAGCGCGTGCACGCGGCCCGCCCGTACGGTGAAATCGGCGTGCTGGATCGCGCGGACCGCGCCGAACCGCTTCGCCGTCCCGGCCAGGCGCAGCCTGGGTTTCTCGTCGATCATCAGTAGTTGAACTGGTCGACGTTCTCGGAGGTGATCGCGAGGGCCGGCCCGAGCAGCAGCATCTTGCTCGCCGCGTCGTAGGTGACCGCCGGCAGCTTGTCGCTGACGTCGTTGGTGGCCTGGAACTGCTTGCCCTCGGCGATCCGCGTGCCGGCCCAGGCGGTCAGGTAGCCCAGGTTCTGCACGTCCCAGAGGATCGCGGCGGACGACGACTTGTCGGTCAGGTAGGGCTTCATCGACTGCGGGGTGCCGAGGCCGACGGTGAAGACCTTGCCGATCTTGCCGGCGTCCTTGACCGCCTGCGCGACGCCCGGCGCTGACGACGTGCACTCGCCGACCAGGCCGGTCAGGTCCGGGTGCGCGTTCATCAGGTCGGTGGCCATCTGGGTCGCCTTGGCCTGGTCCTCACCGGCGTAGACGACGTCGACGATGGTGGTGTCCGGGTACTTCGTCTTGGTGTACGCCTGCTGCACCTTGATCCATGAGTTGAGGTTCTCGGCGGTCTGGCCGCAGGAGACGATCGCGTACTTGCCCTTGCCGCCCATGGCCTTGAGCAGGGCGTCCGTCAGACCCTGGCCGATGCCCTCGGCGGTGGCCTGGTTGACGAAGACCTCCCGCACGCTGGTCGGCGCGTCGGTGTCGGCGGTCGCCACGTGGATGCCGGCGTCCTTGGCCTGCTGCAGCAGCGGGGCCATCGAGTCCGGGTCGTTCGGGGCGACGATCAGGGTGTCGACCTTCTGCTGGATGTAGGAGCGGACGATGTCGGCCTGCGCGGCGGCGTCGGCCTGGGTCGGCCCCTGGTAGAGCCACTCGACGTTGCCGAGGGCGGTGGCGGCGGCCTTGCCGCCGGCGTTCATCGCCTCGAAGTAGGGGACACCCTGCAGTTTCGGGACGAAGGCGACCTTGTACGTCTTCTTGCCGTCGGCGCTGCCGGTGGCGGTGTCGTTGTCGTTCTTCTTGGTGCAGCCGGCGAGGGCGACGGCGGCGGTGGTGGTGATCGCGATGGCAAGGGAGAGTCGGGAACGCATGGATGCCTCCAGCGACTTGAAACGTTCTAGTCGGAATGTGGCCCAGGTTACGGTGGGGTTATGAGGCGGTCAAGGGCCTAGTTCAGACGCGGTCGATATGCCGATGAGACGTTTCAAGCCGGTCCGGTCGCGGTCCGCTGTCGCTCCCGATCCGTTTTCGGTACGCGACCAGCCCCCGCCCCGGGTATCCGCCTGAGGGCCGCCCGTCTTCTCGCGGCGTCCCGCGGCCCGGCGCCGCCTCCCGTGCCGGACTCGCTTCCTCCGGCCCGCTTTCGCCGGCCTCCGCCTTCGCTTCCTCGCCGTCCCGAGCGTCGGCCGGTCCGCGGGCCGGTCAGGCCGGGTGACGGGGTGATTAGGTGGGGTTGGGACGGGTACGTGAAGTCTTCGGAAGCTGCACAGGACGGAGGGGACGATGGCGCACACGGACACGCCGAGCGAACAGGCGTCTACCGCGGAACTGGTCAGCCGGCTCAGTGAGCAGGTCTCGACACTGGTCCGGGACGAGTTGACGCTCGCCCGCATGGAGATGGTGGAGAAAGGCAAACGCGCCGGGAAGGGCGCCGGCATGCTGGGCGCCGCCGGCGTCATCGCGATGTACGGACTCGGTGCCCTTTTCGTCACCGCCGGGTCCGCGTTGGCGCTGGTCATGCCGGTATGGCTGGCCGCCCTGATCGTGACTGCCGCGCTGTTCCTCACCGCCGGCGTGACAGCGCTGGCGGGCCGGCAGGAGGTCCACCGGGCGGTGCCGCCGACCCCGGAGGCCGCCATGGAGAGCGGCCGTGAGGACGTCGACGCCTTCATGAACGCGGCCCGCAGCGGGAGGAACCTGTGACCGACGACGCCACCAGCGGCGGCAACGCCGGCTCCGGTCGCACCTCGGAAGGCACCACCCGGACCAGCGCTCCGAGCCCCGGCCCGGCCAAGGCCTCATCGGCCGGCGGCCCGGGCGCGTCGCCGGGCAGCGGCGGGCCGGCCGGCGCTTCCCCGGGCAGCGGTGGCCCGGCCGGGAAGGCCCCGGTCACCACCGGCCGCGGCACTACCTCGCCGGGTGCCGCCCGGACCGGCAAAACCTCCGCCGGCACCGCCCCGAAGAACAACCCCAGCCCGAGGCCGACCCCGTCCCAGGCGCCGAAGCCGGAGCCGTCCCAGGCCGCCACCCCTGCCGGGTCGCCGCAGGCAGCGACCCCGAAGCCGGGCCCGCCGCGGGCGACCGCTCCGAAGCCGGGCCCGCCGGAGGCGACCATTCCCAAGCCCGGCCCGCCGGAGGCGACCATTCCCAAGCCCGGCCCGCCGCAGGCAGCGACCCCGAAGCCCGGGCCGCCGCAGGCGACCACCCCCAAGCCGGGGCCGCCCCAGACCGGCGGTCCCAAGCCGTCCGCCGCAGAAGTTCACGCTCCGAAGCCCGGGCCGTCGCCCGCGGATGCCCGCAAGCCCGCTCCACATCCTCCGGTGGCGGAGGCGAAGCCCGCGCCTTCACCGCATCCTCCGGTGGCGGAGGCGAAGCCCGCGCCTTCACCGCATCCGCCGACTGCGGCCACGTCTGCCAAGTCGGTGCCGTCGAGTAGCGCGAAGCCCGCGCCCTCACCGCATCCGCCGGTTCCGGCCGCGTCCCCCAAACCGGAGGCGTCGAGTGCGGCGGGAAAGCCCGGGTCGCCGGGTGCCGCGGGCAAGCAGGGCCCGGCCGGCGGGCAGAACGGGCCGAAGGCGACAGCCGCGAATCCGGGATCGGCTTCCGCGAAGACGGAGCCGCCCGGTCCGGTCAAGATCCCCGCGTCCGTCGAGGCTGCCGCCGAGAAGGCCGAGACGGTGACGTCGGTCCCGGCGCGAGCCGCGACGGAGCCGGTCGGCGGGAAGGCGAGGACGGAATCGCCGGACCGTTCGCACGGCGTCGGCGCCAAGCCGGGGCGGCCGGATGTGGGGGAGCCGTTGAAGCCGGATGCGCCGGTTGCGGGGCAATCGATGAAGCCGGAGACGCCGAAGGGGAGTTCGTCCATGTCTGTTCAGTCGAAGCCGGAGACCACCGGCCCGGGCTCGCATCAGCCGCGTGACCCCGAGGAGTTGCGTGAGGAGATCGAGCGAACCCGTGCCGAGATGGGGGAGACCGTAGAGGCGCTGGTCGCCAAGGCCGACCTCCCCGCCCGGGTGAAGCATTCCGCAGCGGAGAAGACCGCGCAGCTCAAGGATTCCGCCGCCGGTCTCAAGGACACGGCTGCCGCTCTCAAGGACACGGCTGCCGAAAAGGCCACCGGTTTCAAGGACGTGGCTGCCGAGAAGGCCGGCGGCCTCAAGGACGCGGCCGCCGACAAGACGGCCCAGCTCAAAGACGTGGCTGCCGAGAAGGCGGCCGGTTTCAAGGATGCTGCCGAGAAGGCGGCCGGGTTCAAGGATGCGGCTGCGGACAAGGCGGCCGGGCTCAAGGATGCGGCTGCCGACAAGGCAGCGGGGTTGACGGACGCGGCTGCCGGGAAGACCGCGGCGCTGAAGGAAGCGGTCGGTGACAAAGCCGCCGCGATGAAGGGCACGGACGCGGACCGGAAGACCTCGCCGGGCGCCGCGGACGGCCGTGCGGCAGGCCTGCGGGAGACGGCCACGGACAAGATGGCAGGTCTCAAGGAGACAACGGCGGCCATGGGAGCGCACGCCAGGGAGGCGATGACCCCGAGCGGCACCGGTACCGGGCACATCACCGAGGCGACCGCGCAGGCCGGGACCCGGATGGCCACGTCGGCCGCGGATGCCGCCGAACGCGCCACGGCCGCGTTCGGTTCGGCGCGACGCCGATTCGCCGCGCACCCGAAGGAGTACGCCATGCTCGGCGCCGCTCTGGCCGCCGCCGGAGCGGCCGTAGCCCTGATCCGCCGCTCCCGCTGACCTACGCCACCGGCCTTCTCGGCCGCCCTAGGTGTCGCTGTCAGTGAGATGGCGGGGCGGTCGGGAGGGTCAGGCCGCGCTGGGTGTTGCTGGGCGTGAGATGGCGGTGCTCCGGGGCGGCCGGAGGGTCAGGCCGCGCGGATCAGGGTGAGCAGCGCGGCGTGGGTGTCGGCGTCGGCCGCGGCCAGCAAGCCGGCTCCGGACCGCCAGGGGGCGCCGTCGGTCCCGGTGACCACGCATCCCGCGGCCTCACAGATCGCGATCCCGGCGGCGAAGTGCACGCTGTCCCGGACATCGCCGTATGTCAGGTAGGCCGCCCGGCGCCCGTCCGCGACCCAGAGCAGCGCGAGGGTGGTCGACATGACCCGGGGGCGGAAACGCTCCCGGAAGCCCGGCACGGCGATCACCCGGGCCGGCTCGACGGGGAACGGCGGGTCCAGGTTGATGTCGACCAGCGCCGAGCCGGGGGCCGGGACCAGCGGCGCGTCGGTGCCGTCCGGGCGGCGGACCCGCGCGACCGTGCCGTCCGTCCAGTACGTCTCGCCGGTGAACGGATCGGCGGAAGCGGCCGCCGTCACCCGGTCACCGTCCCGCAGGGCGACGTTGGCCGCGACGAGCGGGGTGCGTACCGCGTAGTTCAGCGTGCCGCAGAGCGGATCGACCAGCCAGCGCCGCCGGGCGTCGGCCGGCCCGGAGGCGCCGGTCTCCTCGCCGGTGATCGCGTCGTCCGGGCAGGCGCCGCGCAGCACGTCGTGAACGGCCCGCTCGGCGGCGAGATCCGCGCTGGTGGCGAAGTCGCCGCCGCCCTTGTCGACCCGGTCCAGGGCGTGCCCGTAATGGTTCCGGATGACGTCGGCGGCGGCCAGCGCGGCAGCGATGGCGGTCTCATGATCCATGAATCGGACCGTAGTGCAGGCGTGCGAGGATGATCCGGCGCCGCCTCCCTCCGGCGCAGGACGGCAGGCTCGGTCACCGATGAACCCCCCGGCAGATCCCGCGCGCCCGGCCCCGGACGCCGAGGCCGACGCCGGTGCGACCCCGGAAGCCGCCGGACCGAAGGCTCCACCATCGAGTGCGACCGCCACAAAAGCCCCGGAAGAGATCGCGGCAGGTGAGGAAGCCCCGGGCGAACCGGCTGCGGATCTGACGGCGGTGGGCGCGCAAACCCCGGGCGAACCGGCTGCGGATCTGACGGCGGTGGGCGCGGAAGCCTCGGAAGAGCCGGTCGAGGGGCCGAAGGCGGCGACCGGCGAAGCGGCCCGGAAAAGCGCTGACGACAGCGAGGCAGCCGCACCGGACAAGGCCCCCGCCGGCGCCGTGGTAAACACCGCTTCTCCGGGTATATCGAAGGGCATGCCGGACACCCCCACCCTGCTCGCCGGCCGCTACCGGCTCGGTGACGAGCTGGGCCGCGGTGGCATGGGCCAGGTCTGGCTGGCACACGACGAGATCCTCGAGCGCGAGGTCGCCATCAAGCAGATCGACCTGCCCGAGGAGCTGGCCGGCGGAGACGCCGCGGTCCGGCGGACGCTGCGCGAGGCCCGCGCCGCGGCCCGGCTCAGCCACCCCAACGTGGTGCAGGTGTACGACGTCCTCTCCCTGGACGACCGCACCTGGATCGTGATGGAGTACGTCCCGTCCCGCTCGCTGCGCCAGGTGATCACCGACGACGGCCCGCTCGACGTGTACCGGACCGCCCGGATCGGCCTGGACCTGCTGGCCGCGCTGCGGGCCGCGCACCGGGCCGGCGTCCAGCACCGCGACGTGAAACCGGCGAACGTGCTGCTCGCCGACGACGGCCGGGTGCTGCTCACCGACTTCGGCATCGCCGCGCTCGACGACGACAGCCTGACCAGCAAGTCGGACGTGCTGCTCGGCTCGCCGCTCTACATGGCCCCGGAGCGTGCCCGGTTCGGGATCGGCGGCCCACCCGCCGACCTGTGGGGGCTGGGCGCGACCCTGTACGCCGCGCTGGAGGGGCACTCGCCGTTCGAGCGCTCGTCGACGATGGCCACGCTGTCCGCGCTCGCCACCGAGGAGCCGGCGCCGGCCCAGCACGCCGGTCCGCTCGCGCCGTTGCTGGCCGGACTGCTGCGCAAGGACCCGGCCGAGCGGATGGTCGCCGAGGAGGCCGAGCAGCTGCTGCGCGAGGCGGTCGCGGCGACGGAGGGGACCGCGTCCGTGCCGGTGGGCCCGGTGATCCCGAAGCCACGGGTGCCGGCGGACGACGTGGCGGCTCCGGCCGTACCGGAAGCCGTACCGGAAAAGGTCCTGCCGAAGCACAACCGGAAGCTGATCGCTCTCGTCGCGGCCGCCGTGGTTCTGATCGCCGGTCTGGCGATCTTCCTGGCGAACCTGCCGTCATCGTCGTCGTCGACGACCGCCGGCGATCCGCCGGCGACGGCCCGGCCGACCGAGGCGACGACCGCGACGGCGGCGCCGAGCACTGCCGCGACCGGCGCGGCGCCGAGTGCGGCGCCGAGCACGGCCGTCAGCGTGACCCCGAGTAAGACCCAGGGAAGCGGCCGGCCGGCGCTGCCCGCCGGGTGGCAGGTCTGGAATGACGAGACAGGCTTTTCGGTGTACGTCCCCAAGGGCTGGACGTCGTCGAAGAAGCCGGGTGCCACCATGCGGTATTTCCGGGATGGTCACGGGCATGTCCTCGGCATCGACCAGACCGATCAGCCGAAATCGAACCCGGTGGCGGACTGGCGATCGCAGCGGGACGTCCGGCTCCGGGGCGGCGATTTCCCGGGCTACAAGGAAATCAAAATCGCTCCGGTCGCGTATTTCAAGAAGGCCGCGGACTGGGAGTTCACGTTCGACAAGGGCGGCGCCCAGCACGTGAACAACCGCGGCGTGGTGACGTCGGCCCACCAGGCTTACGGCTTCTGGTTCCAGACGCCGGCCGCTGACTGGAGCACATACCGCAAGGACGTGCTGGACGTGGTCTTCGCCAGTTTCGTCCCGGTCAAGGACTGATTAGAAGTCGAGCAGGTCGTCGGTGCTGATCGAAAGCGGGAACGGCAGCTCCGAGGTCAGCGTCTCGCCCTGTTTCGCCGTGGCGTGCTCGACGTAGCCCTTGTCCACCAGCCGGAAGAGGCGCACCGTCACTGATTCGTAGTCGAGAAAGTCGGGCTCGACGAGCAAGTACCACGGAATGTGGGCTTCAGCGTAGAACGACCTTTTCTGCAGGCGATCGGTGGCCGCGTTGCTCGGCGAGGTGATTTCGCAAACCAGCAGCACATCGGTGGCTTCGCCGACTGTGGCGACCCTGGGGCCGCCGCCGACGACGATGTCGGGGATGACGATCCGCCCTGGGGCCAGTCGAAGGTTGATGGTCGGCAATGCCCGCAGGCCGGCGTCGCGGGCGGGCCGGTGGAGGCGAAAGATGAGTTGGTTGGAGATGGCCTGGTGCGGGACGTTCGGTGCCGGGCTCACCCAGAGGCTCCCGTCGATCAGCTCGATGCGACTGTGCGTTTCGCCGAGCGCGAGGTATTCCTCCTCGGACCACGGCTCCATGCGATCGGCGAAGGCGTCCCGACTCATGGGCAAAGTCTCGCATGCGCTCATGCCGAAATCATCGCACGCCTAGTTGTCGCGGAGCAAGATGTCATCCGTCAGGGTGGTTCAGCGGGGAATCGCCGGTGCCAAGGTGTGCGCGGCCCGCGCGAGGTGGGTGGCGACCTCGGCGTGGTCGGCGGTGACCAGCCCGACGGTCACCCGCAGGTGCGGGGTGCCGGAGCCGACGGTGAAGGCGGTGCCGGCCGCGGCGCCGATGCCGGCGCTGGCCAGGCTCAGCAAGGCGGCCTGCTCGTCGGCGACCGGCAGCCAGATGTTGATCCCCTCGCCGTCCGGCAGGTCGACGCCGGCCGACCGCAGGCCGTCGCTGATCAGCCGGCGGCGGCGCGCGTACTCGTCCCGGGCGGCCCGCACCGCGGCCACCGACGCCGGGTCGGTGAGCAGCGAGAACAGCAGTCGCTGCAGCAGCCGGCTGGTCCACCCCTGGCCCAGCAGCCGCCGCTCCAGGATCGGGTCGAGCACTGTCGCCGGGCCGCTCACCGCGGCCAGCCGCAGGTCCGGCCCGTGCGACTTGGAGAAGCTGCGCACGTGCACCACCTGCCGGGGCAGGTAGTAGCCCACCGAACAGGCCTCGCCGAAGGCCAGGTCGCCCGCGGAGTCGTCCTCCACCACGTACACCTCGGGGTGCTCCGCGAGCACGGCGGCCAGGGCCGCGGCCCGCGACGGTGACCACGACGCACCCGTCGGGTTCAGTGCCCGCGGCTGGAGGAAGACGGCGGCGGGGCGCCTGGTCAGCGCGGCCGCCAGCTGCTCGGGGAGCATGCCGGCGGCGTCGGTGCCCACCCCGGCCACCGGCACGCCCAGCACCTCGAGCAGGTCCAGCAGCGGCGGGAAGCACGGGTTCTCCACCACCGCCAGGTCACCGAGCCGCAGCAGCGCCGTCGCCACCTGGTCGATGGCGTCCATCGCCCCGTCGAAGACCGCCAGTCGCTCCGCCGGGTACGGCCACCGCTCCCGCAGCAGCGCCGCGAGCGAGGGCAGCACCGGCTCGTCGAGGTAACTGGTCGGCGTGGGGGAGAGCCCGTGCAGCGCCGGGATCGGCGGCAGCAGCGCCGGGTCGGGCACCCCGGTGGACAGGTCGAGCCCGAATCCGCTGGTCCGGCGCAGCGCCGCCCGGTAGCGCCCGGGCCCGCCGCCGCGCGGGGTGGCGACGACAGTGCCGCGGCGTCCGTCCGTCCGGATGGTGCCGGCCCGGCGCAGCAGCTGCCAGGCTGCGTTGACCGTGCTGGGCGACAGGCGCAGCTCGGTGGCGACCGTGCGGACCGGCGGCAGCTTGGCGCCGGCCTCGATGGCGCCCTCGCCGATCGCCCGGCTGACCGCCTCGGCCAAGCCGCGGGCGCTGGGGTCGCTCAGTCGCGTCACTATCGCCTCGAACATTTTTGTTACAGTACATTTCCTCCATTGTTCGGTCCATGGTCGTCACATAATCTCGGCGCATGATTCACATTGCGCACTGGATCGGCGGCGCGGAGCGTGCCGGCGTGTCCGGCCGGGTCGGTCCGGTCTTCAACCCCGCCACCGGCGAGCAGACCGCCGAGGTCGACCTGGCCTCGGCCGCCGAGGTCGCCGAGGCCGTCGCCGTGGCCAAGGAGGCGGCGAGGAGCTGGCGCGCGGCATCGCTGTCCAAGCGCTCGGCGGTCCTCTTCAAGTTCCGCGAGCTGCTCGCCGAGCGGACCGGCGAGATCGCCGCCATCGTCACCGCCGAGCACGGCAAGGTGCTCGCCGACGCGGCCGGCGAGGTGGCCCGCGGCCTGGAGAACGTGGAGTTCGCCACCGGCATCCCGCACCTGATGAAGGGCTCGTTCTCCGAGCAGGCCGCGACCGGCGTCGACGTGTACTCGATCCGTCAGCCGCTCGGCGTGGTCGCCGGCATCACCCCGTTCAACTTCCCGGTGATGGTGCCGCTCTGGATGTGTGCCACGGCGATCGCCGCGGGCAACGCGTTCGTGCTCAAGCCGAGCGAGAAGGACCCGTCCGCGGCGCTCTGGCTGGCCCGGCTCTGGGCCGAGGCGGGCCTGCCGGAGGGCGTGTTCACCGTGCTGAACGGTGACAAGGAGGCGGTCGACGCGCTGCTGCTGCACCCGGACGTCGCGGCGATCAGCTTCGTCGGTTCGACCCCGATCGCCAAGTACATCTACGAGACCGGCACCGCACAGGGCAAGCGGGTGCAGGCGCTCGGCGGCGCGAAGAACCACATGATCGTCCTGCCGGACGCCGAGCTGGACGCGGCCGCCGACGCGGCGATCAACGCGGGGTACGGCGCGGCGGGGGAGCGCTGCATGGCGATCTCGGTGGTGGTCGCCGTCGGTGACATCGCGGACCCGCTGGTCGAGGCGATCGCCGCCCGCCTGCCGAAGATCAAGATCGGTGACGGGGCCGACCCGGGCGTCGACATGGGGCCGCTGATCAGCGCGCAGCATCGTGACAAGGTCGCCGGGTACATCGAGGCCGGAGCGACGCAGGGCGCCACGGTGATCGCCGACGGCCGCACGTCCGAGATCGCGGAGAAGCCCGGGTACTTCCTCGGGGCCACGCTGCTCGACAACGTCACGCCGGAGATGACCGTCTACACCGACGAGATCTTCGGCCCGGTGCTGTCGGTGGTCCGGGTGGACACCTACGCCGAGGCGGTCAAGCTGGTCAACGAGAACGAGTACGGCAACGGCGTCGCGATCTTCACCCGCGACGGCGGGGCGGCCCGGCAGTTCCAGTTCGACGTCGAGGCCGGCATGGTCGGCGTCAACGTGCCGATCCCGGTCCCGGTCGCCTACTACTCGTTCGGCGGCTGGAAGGCGTCGCTGTTCGGCGACAGCCACATGTACGGCCCGGACGGCATCCACTTCTTCACCCGCGGCAAGGTCGTCACCTCCCGCTGGCCGGATCCCGGAACCTCGGCGATCGACCTCGGCTTCCCGCAGACCCGGTAAGGATGTCTTCCGTGACCTCTGAAGAGCAGGTGCGCGCGGACGACCGCGCCCACGTTTTCCACTCCTGGTCCGCCCAGGGCCTGATCAACCCGCTGCCGATCGAGAAGGCCGAGGGCAGCTACTTCTGGGACTACTCGGGCAAGAAGTACCTCGACTTCTCGTCCCAGCTGGTCAACATCAACATCGGCCACCAGCATCCGCGCCTGATCGCGGCGATCCAGGAGCAGGCGGCGAGGCTCTGCACCATCCAGCCGGCCTTCGCCAACGACAAGCGCGGCGAGGCGGCCCGGATGATCGCCGAGGTCGCCCCGGAGGGCCTGAACAAGGTCTTCTTCACCAACGGCGGCGCCGAGGCCAACGAGAACGCGATCCGGATGGCCCGGCTGCACACCGGCCGGCACAAGGTGCTCTCCACGTACCGCAGCTACCACGGCTCGACCGCCACCGCGATCACCGCGACCGGCGACCCGCGGCGCTGGCCGAACGAGCCGGTGGCGGTCGGCGTCGTGCACTTCTGGGGGCCCTACCCGTACCGGTCGCCGTTCTTCGCCGAGGACGAGAGCCAGGAGTCCGAGCGCGCCCTGCGGCACCTGCGCGACACCATCGTCTTCGAGGGTCCCGGCACCATCGCCGCGATCCTGCTGGAGACCGTGGTGGGCACCAACGGCATCCTGGTCCCGCCGCCCGGCTACCTGGCCGGCGTCCGGGCGATCTGCGACGAGTTCGGCATCGTGTTCATCGCCGACGAGGTGATGGCCGGCTTCGGCAGGTGCGGCGAGTGGTTCGCCATCGACAAGTGGGGTGTCACGCCCGACCTGATCACCTTCGCCAAGGGGGTCAACTCCGGCTACCTCCCGCTCGGCGGCGTGGTGATCTCCGACGAGATCGCCGCGACGTTCGACGAGCGGCCGTTCCCGGGTGGGCTGACCTATTCCGGTCACCCGCTCGCGTGCGCCTCCGCTGTCGCCTCCATGCAGATCTTCAAGGAGGAGGGGATCATCGAGCACGCCCGCGCCCTCGGCGAGGACGTGATCGGCCCCGGGCTGGCCCGCCTGAAGGAGAAGCACCCGAGCGTGGGCGAGGTCCGCGGGCTGGGCGTGTTCTGGGCGATCGAGCTGGTCCGGGACGCCGCGAGGACCCCGCTGGTGCCGTTCAACGCGGCCGGTGCGGCGGCCGGGCCGATGAACGAGGTGGCGAACGCCTGCAAGGAACGGGGCCTCTGGCCGTTCACCCACTTCAACCGGGTGCACGTGGTCCCGCCCTGCACGACGAGCGCCGACGAGGTCCGCGACGGTCTCACGATCTTGGACGAGGCCTTGACGGTTGCCGACGGTTTCTACACGTCCTGAGCGTCTCAGCTTCTGAATTCTGTTTCCAGCTTGGAAATTACTTCGGATTCCCTTGTCACGTCCCTCCGGGGTGTGACAAGGTTCCCCCACTTCTGGTGAGCACCACCACACCGATCGGAAGGCGCCACCCCCGTGAGCACCGCATTTCCCGTGCTGCGCAACTTCGTCAACGGGTCCTTCACCGACACCGAGGAGGGGCGGACCTCGCCGGTCGTCGACCCCAGCACCGGGGAGACCTACGCGTACGCGCCGGTCTCCTCGGCGCGGGACGTCGAGGCCGCTGTGGACGCCGCGACCGCCGGGTTCGAGATCTGGCGGGACACCACCCCGGCCGAGCGGCAGCGGGCGCTGCTGCGCATCGCCGACGCCGTGGAGGCGCGGGCCGAGGAGCTGATCGAGGCCGAGTGCCGCAACACCGGCAAGCCGGTCGCGGCGACCCGGACCGAGGAGATCGGCCCGGTGCTGGACGAGCTGCGCTTCTTCGCCGGCGCCGCCCGGATGCTGGAGGGCAAGGCCGCCGGCGAGTACCTGCGCGACCACACCTCTTATGTACGCCGCGAGCCGATCGGCGTCTGCGCCCAGATCACCCCGTGGAACTACCCGCTGGTGATGGCGATCTGGAAGCTCGCCCCGGCGATCGCGGCCGGCAACTCGGTGGTGCTCAAGCCGTCCGACACCACCCCGGTGAGCACCCTGCTGCTCGCCGAGATCGCCGCCGAGTTCCTGCCGGCCGGCGTGCTCAACGTCGTCTGCGGCGACCGGGACACCGGCCGCGCGCTGGTCGTGCACCCCGCGCCGCAGCTGGTCTCGATCACCGGGTCCACCCGGGCCGGGATGGAGGTCGCCGCGGCGGCCGCCCCCGACCTCAAGAAGGTGCACCTGGAGCTGGGCGGCAAGGCCCCGGTCGTGGTCTTCGACGACGTGGACGTCGCGGCCACCGCCGAGGCGATCGCCGGCGCGGGGTTCTTCAACGCCGGTCAGGACTGCACGGCGGCCACCCGGGTCCTGGTGCACGAGCGGATCGCCGCCGACTTCACCGCCGCGCTGGCGGCCGCGGCCAGGAACACCAGGGTCGGCGCGCCGTCCGACACCGACGCGTTCTTCGGCCCGGTCAACAACGTCAACCAGCTGGATCGGATCACCGGCTTCCTGGACCGCACCCCGGCGCACGCCGAGGTGGTGGCCGGCGGCCACCGGATCGGCGAGCGCGGCTTCTTCTTCGAGCCGACGGTGGTGGCCGGTCTGCGGCAGCGCGACGAGATGGTCCAGGACGAGGTGTTCGGGCCGGTCGTCACGGTGCAGCGGTTCGCTGACGAGGCCGAGGCGATCCGGTACGCCAACGACGTCCGGTACGGCCTGAGCGCCAGCGTCTGGACCCAGAACCACGGCCGGGCGATGCGCGTCTCCCGCCGCCTCGACTTCGGCGCGGTCTGGATCAACACGCACCTGCCGTTCGTCTCGGAGATGCCGCACGGCGGCTACGGCCACTCCGGTTACGGCAAGGACCTTTCCATGTACGGCTTCGAGGAGTACACCCGGATCAAACACGTGATGAGTTTTCACGGCTGATCCGGCCCCGCAGAAATCACCACCCCCGCCTCCGAGGTGAAGATATGACCACGTCTCCCCCGCACCAGGCCGTGACGGCGCCGTCCGCCACCGGCGAGCGGACCGGGCATCCGGCGATCGAGTTCGTCGGCGTGCGCAAGGAATACCTGTCGCACGGTGAGGCGGTGCCCGCCGTCAAGAGCCTCGACCTGACGATCGGCCAGGGGGAGTTCTTCTCGCTGCTCGGCCCGTCCGGCTGCGGCAAGACCACCACGATGCGGATGATCGCCGGTTTCGAGGAGCCGACCACCGGCCAGGTGTTCCTGGACGGCAAGGACGTCACCGGGGTCGCCGCCAACAAGCGCGACGTCAACATGGTGTTCCAGTCGTACGCGCTGTTTCCGCACCTCAACGTCCTGCAGAACGTCTCGTTCGGGCTGGAGCGCAAGCGGGTCGCCAAGTCGGAGATCAAGCGCCGGGTGGGCGAGATCCTCGAGATCGTGTCGCTGACCGGCATGGAGAAGCGGCACCCCAAGGAGATGTCCGGCGGCCAGCAGCAGCGGGTCGCGCTGGCCCGCGCCCTGGTCAACCACCCGCGGGCGCTGCTGCTCGACGAGCCGCTCGGCGCGCTCGACCTGAAGCTGCGGCAGCAGATGCAGATCGAGCTCAAGCGGATCCAGCGCGAGGTCGGCATCACCTTCGTCTACGTCACCCACGACCAGGGTGAGGCGCTGACCATGTCGGACCGGATCGCGGTGATGAACGACGGACTGATCGAGCAGCTCGGCACGCCGCGGGAGATCTACGAGAAGCCCGCCAGCCGGTTCGTGGCCGGCTTCATCGGCACCTCGAACCTGCTCGACGGGCAGGTGAGCCGGGTGGAGGACGGGTACGCCGTCCTGGACCTCGGCTCGGAGGGCCGGATCGTGGTCGCGGTTCCCGGCTCGGTGCGGGCCGGCGAGCCCATCGAGGTGTCGGTGCGGCCGGAGAAGATCGATCTGCACCGCGCGACGCCGCCGCAGGTCGCCGGCAGTGTGCTGGCCGGCACGGTGACCGAGGTCGTGTACCACGGGACGTCGACCAACTACACGGTGGCGACCTCCGCGGGCACCGACTTCGTGGTGTTCGACCAGAACGCGCAGGACGCCGAGGACGTCGCGTCTCGTGGCGAGCGCGTCTTCCTCACCTGGGCCCCGCAGCACTCGTACCCGATCGGAGTCTGATGTTCCCGACCAATCAGCCGGATCCCTCCGTCCTCCGCGGCATGACGCAGCGACGGTTCGGCCGTCGCGACGCGCTGCGCCTCGGCGGTACGTCGGCTCTTGGTGCCTTCCTCGCGGCCTGTGGCGTAGCGGGCAAGGGCAAGCCGGAGGCCAGCGTCGCACCCGACGCCGTGCAGAAGTTCTGGAGCGGCAAGGTCAAGAACGGCAAGGTGGACTTCGCCAACTGGCCGCTCTACATGGACCCGAAGAAGCCGGAACTCAAGAAGTTCACCGCGAAGACCGGCATCCAGGTCAACTACCAGGAGGTCATCCAGGAGATGGGTCCCTGGTTCGCCAAGGTGCAGCCCCAGCTCTCGGCCGGCCAGTCGATCGGCTTCGACCTCATGGTGATCACCAACTCGCTGCAGTTCGGACAGTTCCGCAACAGCGGCTTCCTGGCGCCGCTGGACCACTCGAAGCTGCCCACCTACACCGCGAACGCCGCCAAGAAGTACTCCCAGGAGTCGTTCGACCCGGGCAACGTCTTCAGCATCCCGTGGGCGTCCGGCATCACCGGCATCGCCTACGACCCGAAGAAGACCGGCCGGGAGATCACCAAGCTCGCCGACCTGTGGGACCCGGCGTTCAAGGGCAAGGTCGGCATGTTCGCCGACACCCAGGAACTGGCCAACTTCGGCCTGCTCGCGGCCGGCCTCAAGCCGGGCGACTCGGGCGAGGGCGAGTGGAAGAGGGCCGCCGCCAAGCTCAAGGAGCAGAAGGACGCGGGCCTGGTCCGCAACTACTACGACCAGAGCTACGTCGACGCCCTCGGCAAGGGTGAGGTCTGGCTGACCCAGGCCTGGTCCGGCGACATCTTCCAGAAGAACGTCTCGGACGGGACGAACTTCAAGTTCGTCATCCCGGAGGAGGGCGGCACGATCTGGACGGACAACTTCGCCATCCCGGTCACCGCCGCCAACCCGGTCGACGCGATCATGCTGATGGACTTCTTCTACGAGGTCGAGAACGCCGCGTCGCTGGCCGAGTACATCAACTACGTCTGCCCGGTGCCGGCCGCACAGGCGCAGATCACGAAGGACGCGGCCGCCGCCTCGGGCGAGGACAAGGCGCTGCTCACCGAGGTCGCCGGCAGCCCGCTGGTGTTCCCGGGCGACGCGGACTACGCCAAGCTGCACTACTACGTCGATTTCGACACGGCGGAAGAGCAGCAGACCTTCGCCGGCATTTTCGAACCGATCACGTTGAGCTGAGTCGCCGATGAACCGGGTAAAACGTACACTCGCGCCCTACCTGCTCGTGCTTCCCGGCGGGTTGTGGCTGCTGCTGTTCTTCGTGGTGCCGATGGTCACCATGTTCTCGCTCTCCCTGCAGCAGGGCGACATCGTCAACGGGTACGTCTTCACGGGTCACTGGCAGACCTACGTCGACGCGATCACGAACTACCAGACCCAGTTGATCCGCTCACTGGTGTACGGGCTCATCACGACGGTCGCCCTGGTGGTGATGAGCTTCCCGGTCGCGTACTGGATCGCCTTCTACGGCGGCAAGCGCAAGTCGACCTACCTGTTCCTGATCCTGCTGCCGTTCTTCGTGTCGTTCGTGCTGCGGACGATCTCCTGGCGGCAGATCCTCACCGACGACGGCATGCTGTTGCACCCGCTGAAGGAGGCCGGGCTGCTCTCGCCCGGCTTCCACATCCTGGGTACCTCGTACGCGGTCATCTTCGGCCTGGTCTACAACTTCCTGCCGTTCATGGTGCTGCCGATCTACGTGGCCCTGGAGCGGATCGACCCGCGCGTGGTCGAGGCGGCCCGCGACCTGTACGCCAAGCCGCTCACCGTCTTCCGCAAGGTGGTCTTCCCGCTCGCCCTGCCCGGTGTCTTCGCCGGCGTGCTGATGACGTTCGTCCCGGCCAGCTCGGACTACGTCAACTCGGGCGTGCTGGGCAGCTCGTCGACCACCATGATCGGTCAGGTCGTGCAGGCCCAGGCGCTGGCCAACTCCAACTACCCGATGGCCTCGGCCCTCTCGTTCTTCCTGATGGCGGTCCTGCTGACCGGCGTCTTCAGCTATGCCCGGGTCCTCGGCACCGAGGACGTCATGAATGCGGCGGCCCGATGACGACCCAGACCCTCACCCCGCCCGCGACGGCGGCGACCCCGGCCCCGCGCCGGCGGTTCCGGCTCACCGGCGAGCGGGCGATGTTCGCCTACACCTGGCTGATCATCGCCTGGCTCGTGGTGCCGATCCTGATCATGATCGCGTTCGGGTTCAACAACCCGAAGGGCCGGTACAACCAGACCTGGCAGGGCTTCACGCTCAAGTGGTACAAGGACGTCTTCGCGATCAGCGACCTCACGTCGGCCCTGGTCATCTCGCTGGGGATCGCCGTGATCAGCTCGCTGCTGGCCGGCGCCCTGGGTACCGGCATCGGGTACGCGCTCGGCCGCTACCGGTTCCGCGGTGCTGACGGCCTCAACCTGATCATGTTCGCCACCATGTCCTCGCCCGAGCTGATCATGGGTATCTCGCTGCTCACCCTCTTCGTCTCGGCGGGCATCGGGCTCGGCGCGGTGACCATCACCATCGCGCACGTGATGTTCTCCATCTCGTTCGTCTCCACCGTGGTCCGGGCCCGGGTGATCACCCTGGACCGGTCCATCGAAGAGGCCGCCGCCGACCTCGGCGCCAGCCCGTGGACGACGTTCTGGAAGGTCACCTTCCCGATCATCCTGCCGGCCGTCTTCTCCGGCGTGATGCTCGCCTTCGCCCTCTCCATCGACGACTTCGTGGTCACCAACTTCACCGCGGGCACCACCGTGACGTTCCCGCTGTGGATCTGGGGCGCCACCCGCGTCGGCCTGCCCCCGCAGGTCAACGTGATGGGCACGCTGATCTTCGCGGCCGGCATCCTGATCGCCGTCGTCACCAGCCTGCGCTCCCGGTCCAAGGCCAAGCGGGACTGATACCGCGGCGCGGACCACCGTCCCAGCAGCCGCCGCCGACGTGCTCTCCGGTCGGCGGCGGAGCGGCTCGAGGCCGCCCCGCCGGCCGTGCCGGCGGGGCGGCCTCATTGTCGTGTGCCCTGGCCGTGTCGGTCCGGGAGCGGGAACGCGCTCCGCCGGGCCTTGGTCGCCCACTCAGAAACAATGCGGAAATAGTTGCGCGAGGGGTTGTGTGCGACGGAATCCGTAGGCAGGATCGAGAGCGACAACAGGAACTAGTGGTAAGTGGAGAAATCGTGACCGACCGACAGCCCGATGACGTGGACGCACTCTCCGCGACCGCCCGTGACCACCTGTGGATGCACTTCACCCGGCTCTCCGCGTACCAGGACGCTCCGGTACCGGTGATCACCCGCGGCGACGGCTGCTACGTGTGGGACTCCACCGGCCGGCGTTACCTGGACGGGCTCTCCGCCCTGTTCGTGGTGCAGACCGGCCACGGCCGGCAGGAGCTCGCCGAGGCCGCCGCCAAGCAGGCCGGCGAGCTGGCGTACTTCCCGATCTGGTCGTACGCGCACCCCAAGGCGATCGAGCTGGCCGGCCGGCTGGCCGACATGGCCCCCGGCGACCTGAACCGGGTCTTCTTCACCACCGGCGGCTCCGAGGCCGTCGAGTCGGCGTGGAAACTGGCCCGGTCGTACTTCAAGCGGGTCGGCAAGCCGATGAAGCACAAGGTCATCTCGCGTGCCGTGGCGTACCACGGCAGCTCGATGGGCGCCCTGTCGATCACCGGCATCCCGCCGTTCAAACAGGACTTCGAGCCGCTGATCCCGAGCACCATGCGGGTGCCGAACACGAACTACTACCGCCGCCCCGACCCGGACATGACGCCGGAGCAGTTCGGGATCTGGGCCGCCGACCGGATCGCCGAGATGATCGAGTTCGAGGGCCCGGACACCGTCGCCGCGGTCTACCTCGAGCCGGTGCAGAACGCCGGTGGCTGCTTCCCGCCGCCGCCCGGCTACTTCCAGCGGGTCCGGGAGATCTGCGACCGTTACGACGTGCTGCTGGTCTCCGACGAGGTGATCTGCGCGTTCGGCCGTCTCGGCGAGTTCTTCGGCGCCGACAAGTACGGTTACCAGCCCGACATCATCACCGTCGCCAAGGGTCTGACCTCGGGCTACGTGCCGCTGGGCGCGATGATCGCGTCCGAGCGCCTGGCCGAGCCGTTCCGCAAGGGCGAGAACATGTTCGCCCACGGCATCACCTACGGTGGCCACCCGGTCGGTGCCGCCGTGGCGCTCGCCAACATCGACATCATGGAGCGCGAGCAGCTCAACCAGCACGTCACCCGGAACAGCCCGGTCTTCCGGTCGTACCTGGAGCGCCTGCTCGACCTGCCGATCGTCGGCGACGTCCGCGGTGACGGCTACTTCTTCGGCATCGAGATGGTCAAGGACAAGGCGACGAAGGAGACCTTCAACGCCGAGGAGTCCGAGCGCCTGCTGCGCGGCTTCCTCTCCACCGCCCTCTTCGACGCCGGTCTCTACTGCCGCGCCGACGACCGGGGCGACCCGGTGATCCAGCTCGCGCCGCCGCTGACCGCGACCGAGACGCAGTTCGCGGAGATCGAGCAGATCCTCCGCTCGGTCCTGACCGAGGCGTGGAACCGCCTCTGACAGCCCGGGAGAATGCCCGCCTTCCTCGCGAAAGGCGGGCATTTTCGCATTACCCAACCACCCCATTCCGGTACGCCCGGAGCGCTCCCGCCGCGACACGAGCGCCGAGCGGGTGCCGCCCCGGGCGGTGCGGCCGGCCGCCGTCAGCGGCGGGTGCGCAGGCCGTAGCCGTACCGGAAAAGGGGTTGGTAGTTCTTGTCGCCGATGTTGATCGGCACCTGATCGGCCGAGCGCGGCCAGGTCACCGGCAGCCTCCCGGTGAACGGCTCGCGGCCGAACAGGACGTCGGCGACCCCGGCCCCCTCACTGCCGGGCAGCCAGGAGGCGACCACGGCGTCCATCTCGCCGAGCCGGTCGGTGATCAGCTGCGGCCGGCCGGAGACGATCAGCACGACGCACTTGGCGGCCGCCGCGCAGACCTTGTCGACCACCGCCTGATCGCCCGGTTGCAGGCTGAGCGACTTGGGCTCGTGCTGCGGCTCGGTGCACCAGGAGCAGACCGGCCCGCCGACGTCGCCGAAGCCCTCCGCGTACGGGGTCTCGCCGACCACCACCACGCCGATGTCGTCCTTGCCGATCGGCGCCGACGCGTCCTTGCTGTAGGTGATCGTCGCTCGCGGGGCGACCTGCCGGATCCGCCCAGGACGGTGGTGCCCGGGATGGCGTCGCCGGACCGGCCCTGCCAGTCGATGGTCCAGCCGCCGGCCTGGTTGCCGATGTCGTCGGCGTTGCGCCCGGCCACGTAGAGCTTGGCGTCGCGCCTCAGCGGCAGCAGATCGCCGCGGTTCTTGAGCAGCACCTGCGACTCGGCCACGGCCTGCCGGGCGAGCGCCCGGTGCGCGGCGCTGCCGACCTCGCCGAGGTGCGCGGTGGAGGCGTACGGATGCTCGAAGAGTCCGATCTGGAACTTGACCCGCAGGATCCGGCGGACCGCGTCGTCGATCCGGCTCATCGGCACCCGCCCGGCCCGCACCTCGGCGGTGAGCAACTCCTCGAAGCGGGCCGCGGTGTTCGGCTCCATGAACATGTCGATCCCGGCGTTGACCCCGTCCCGGACCTGCTTGGCGGTCGGCCGCGGCTCGGTGGCCGGCACCGTCTCGTCGGGCAGCTGGTGGATGCCCTCCCAGTCACTGATCACGAAGCCGGAAAAGTCCAGCCGGCCCTTTAGCGTGCCGGTGATCAGCTCCCGGCTGGCGTGCATCTTGGTGGGGTTGCCGACGCCGTCCTCGGTCCAGTCGACGCTGGAGAACGACGGCATGACGGTGTACACGCCACGCAGGTTCTTGTAGGGCGCCAGGTCGATCCGGTCGAAGTCCGCCCGGCTGGTGACGGTGATGCCCTGGTCGATGGTGTAGTCGCCGTTGCCGGTGCCGTACTCGGTGTCGCCGTCGCCGGCGTAGTGCTTGACCGTGGGCAGTACGCCGCCGCGTTGCAGGCCGTCCACAGCGGTACGCATCCGGACGACGAGACCGGGGTCCTCGCCGAAGCTCTCGTAGGAGCGGCCCCACCGTTCGTCGCGGCTGACGCAGACGCACGGCGCGAAGTCCCACGGGATGCCGGTCGCCCGGACCTCCGCCGCGGTGGCCCGGTACACCCGCTCGACCAGGCGCGGGTCGCGGGTGGCGCCGAGGCCCACGTTGTGCGGGAAGACGGTGGCGCCGTACACGTTGCCGTGCCCGTGCACCGCGTCGATTCCGTAGATCATCGGGATGCCCAGCGGGGTGGCCAGCGCCGCCCGCTGGAACTCGTTGACCATCGCGACCCAGCTCTCCGGGGTGTTCGGGGTGGGTACCGACCCGCCGCCGGAGAGTACCGAGCCGAGCCGCCACCGGGTGACCAGCGACGGGTCGGTGGCGACCGCGCCGCGCTCGGCCTGGGTCATCTGGCCGATCTTGTCGGCCAGGCTCATCCGGCCCAGCAGGTCGGTGACGCGTTTCTCCACCGGCTGCCGGGCGTCTCGATAGAGTGGCGTGGTGGCCGCCGTGGCGGCGCCCGGCAGCAGCGCGACGGCAAGCGCGCACATGGTGACGCCGGCGAGGGTCCGTCTGTTCATGTCGCCCTCCTCAGGTATCGGTCACTCTCGATACTCGGTTTCGGCACGTCTTGTTTCCAGCTCGGCATTTCCAGGTGATAGCGGCAAGCGACATTGCTGAAAAAGGTCACGCCGCGCTCATTGCCGGGCGCATGCTGACGGAATGGCCGTGTTGCTGATCGCCGAGGACGACGAGGACATCGCCGCCGTCCTGACCCGGGTGGCCAAGCGAGCCGGTGTCACCGTGCTCCGCGCGCCGGACGGGCAGGCCGCCCTCGAGATGATCGAGCAGCAGAAGCCGGACGCGCTGCTCACCGACCTGGGCATGCCGCGGATGGACGGCTGGGCGCTGATCGAGCGGATCCGCGCGGATCCGGAGACCCGGGACCTGCCGGTGGCCATTCTGAGTGGGCAGCTCACCCCCGGTGACCCCCGCGCCGCCGAGCTGGCCTGCGCGGTGCTGCTCAAGCCCTGTCCGAACGACCGCCTGATAGCGGCGATCCACGAGCTGCTCAGTCACGAACACGACCAGAGCTGTTTGGGCTGAATCGTACATATCGGTGTATAAAGGGCGTGGGTCCGCAACGGCGCGGGCCCTCGTTGAGAAGTGAGCCGAACATGGTGATGCTGGGCGCTGTGGTCACGCCGGACAGCGACGCGTTCCTCGGTGTCCTGTTGCAGAGCCTGTCGGTCGGGGTGGTGGCCTGCGACGCCAGGGGCCGGCTGGTCTTCGTCAACCGGGCGATGCGCGAGATCCGTGGCCTGCCCCTGGACGGCCCGGTGCCGGAGGACTACGCCGAGGTGTCCGAGGCGGTGATGACCACGCCGGACATGCGCCCGCTGCGCTGGGAGCAAACGCCGGTGATGCGGGCGCTGCGCGGCGAACGGGTGGTCGCCGAGGACGTCTGCATCCGGCTGCCGGGTCACCCGGTGCGCTGTTTCGCCTGCACCGCTCATCCGATCTTCGACGCCGAGAACCAGCTGCTGGGCGCCGTCTCGGTGGCGCACGAGGTGACAGCGCTGCGCCGCGCCGAACGGTTCCGGGCCTGCCACCTCGCCGTCGAGCACGTGCTCAAGCAGTCCGTCACGGTGCAGGCCGCCGCGCCCGAGGTGCTCCGCGCGGTAGCCGTCACGCTCGGCTGGCCGTGCGCCGAACTGTTCCTGATCGACGACTCGGCGGGCGGCGCACTGCGCTCGGTCGGGCACTGGGACACCGCCGGCGCGACGACGCCGGATGAGTTCTTCGGGCACCGGCCGCGGCGCGGGGAGGGGATAACCGGGCGGGTCTGGGAGACCGGGCAGGCCATCTGGCTGCCGGACATCGGGGCCGACCTCGAGCTTCGCACCGCCCACGAGCGGGAACGGGCGCGGATCTGCATCGAGCGGGGGATCCGTACCGTGCTGGCCGTGCCGGTCAAGGACGGCAACACCCTGCTCGGCGTGCTGACGTGTTATGCCGGTGCCCAGGAGCGCCACGAGGATCTGCTCACCGTGCTGGTGGACGGGGTGGCCGCGCAGATCGGGGTGTTCGTGGCGCTGCGCCGGGCCGAGGAGCTGGCCCGGCAGCTGGCCCGGGCGCAGAACGACTTCGTCGACCTGATCGGGCACGAGATGCGTACCCCGCTCACCTCGATCACCGCGAACGCCACCATCCTCGCCGAGGACGCGGCCGGCCTGGACCACGACGGCCGGCAGATGGCCCGGACCATCGCCCGCAACGCGGCGGTGCTGCAGCGGATCGCCGAGTCCCTGCTCGACCTGGCCGGCCTCGACGGCGGGCACCTGGGCCTGGAGAAACGCCGGGTCGACCTGGCCGCCCTGGTCGCCGAGGCGGTGACCGCCGCCCGCTCCACGATCATCACCGAGCTGCCCGGCGAGCTGCTCCTGCCCGCCGACGCCGACCGTCTCCGCCAGGTGCTCGACGACCTGCTCGCCAACGCCGTGAAGTACAGCCCACCCGGCGCGCCGATCCGGGTGACGCTGCGCAGCGCCGACGGGTGGGCGGAGCTGCGCATCGCGGACACCGGCATCGGCACCCCGGAGTCCGAGCGCGACCGGGTGTTCGACCGCTTCTTCCGCGGCAGCAACGTCCGGCACCAGGGCACCCACGGCAGCGGGCTGGGGCTGAGCCTGGCCCGCGCGATCGTCCGGTTGCACGGCGGCACCATCCGGCTGGGCGCCAACCACCCGACCGGCACCGTGGTCGGCGTCCGCCTCCCGCTCCACGGGTGAGCCGCCGCGCGGGGGCGGGCCCGTAGCTGTTCCCGTCCGCCCGCGCCGGCCGGCTGGTCGTGGTGGTGGTGTCCGGGTGGGGGATGGGGCCGTGCGTGCCAGCCCGAGCGCTGGGGCTGGTCGTGGTGGTGGTGTCCGGGTGGGGGATGGGGCCGTGCGTGCCAGCCCGAGCGCTGGGGCTGGTCGTGGTGGTGGTGTCCGGGTGGGGGATGGGGCCGTGCGTGCCAGCCCGAGCGCTGGGGCTGGTCGTGGTGGTGGTGTCCGGGTGGGGGATAGGGCCGTGCGTGCCAGCCCGAGAGCCGGGCGGGCCGAGGACCGGGCTATGGGGACCGGCAAGGGGCGGGGCTTGTGCGACGGGTGCGGCGGCGAGGGGCGGAGCCGTAGCCGTACCGGGAAATGGCGGAGCGCAGGGGAAGCGGACAGTGATCCCGGGCAGCGGTCCGCTTCTGATCGTCAGCGGTCGAGGGCGTCGAGCAGGGCCGTGCCGTGCAGGCCGCCGTTGATGCCGAGCCAGCGGAGTGGTTCCGGTTCCCAGCGGCGCGAGCGATGGCCTACCCAGGGGAGCCGGGTGAGGTCGGTGTCGTGGCCCAGGATCAGGTCGGTGAGGGTACGGCCGGCCAGGTTGGACGCCGCGACGCCGTCGCCGACGTAGCCGCCGGCCCAGGCCACGCCGTCGCGCAGGCCGACGCTCGGCATCCAGTCGCGGGGGATGCCGAGCGGGCCGCCCCAGCGGTGGGCGACCGGCACCTCGATGCCGAACAGCTCCTGGACGGTGTGCCGCAGCCTGCCGAAGACGGCCGGGACCCGGTCGTACTCGGGGCGGACCCGGGAGCCGAAGTGGTACGGCGCGCCGCGGCCGCCGAACGCCAGGCGATCATCGGCGGTCCGCTGGCCGTAAATAATCAGGCGGCGCTCGTCGGTGAACGTCTCCCGGCGGCGAAGGCCGATCCGGTCCCACACCGAGGGCGGCAGCGGCTCGGTGGCGATCATCAGGGAATAGATCGGGGCCAGGTCGCGGCGGTGCCCGGGCAGCTCGGCGGTGTAGCCCTCCAGGGCGCGGACCACGACATCGGCCCGGACCGTGCCGCGGTCGGTGACCACCTCGCCGGTCGTCACGGTCAGCGCCCGGGTGTCCTCGTGGATGGTGACCCCGAGCCGCTCGGCCGCCTCGGCCAGTCCGCGGACCAGCTTGGCGGGGTGCAGGGCGGCGCAGTGTTCACTGTAGACGCCGCCGAGCACGCCGGTGGCGTCACAGATCGCCCGGGTCGCGGCGGCGTCGAGCCGGTCGGCGGGCGCCCGGCGCAGCTGGCCGGGGGTGCGGATGAGCGAGATGACGCCGCCCTTGGCGTAGTCGCACTCGATGCCGGTCCGCCCGATCTCGTCGACCGCGTCGGCCAGCGCGGCGTGCATCGCCTTGGCCGCGTCGGCGCCGCACCGGCGGGTCAGCGTGGCCTCGGAGACCGGGAACAGGCCGGACGCCCAGCCGCCGTTGCGGCCGGACGCGCCGAATCCGCAGAACTCCGCCTCCAGGACGACGATCCGCAGGTCGGGCCGCGCCCGGGCGAGGTAGTACGCGGTCCACAGCCCGGTGTAGCCGCCGCCGACGACGGCCACGTCGGCGTCCCGGTCGCCGGGCAGGGCGGAGCGTCGCTCGACCGGGCCGAGCGACTCAAGCCAGAAGCTCATGTGTCATCTGGTTCCCCAGGCGTAGGTCTGTTTGGCGAGCTTGAGGTACATGAAGGTGTCCACCGCGGCGACACCCTGGATCGTCCGGACCTTCTCGTTGAGCAGGTCCAGCAGGTGCTCGTCGTCGGTGCAGACCAGCTCGACCAGCAGGTCGTAGCGGCCGGCGCAGATCACCACGTAGTCCACCTCGGGGATGGACGCCAGCTCGTCGGCGATCTCCCGGAGGTCGCCGTTCACCCGCAGGCCGACCATCGCCTGCCGGGCGAAGCCCAGGGTGAGCGGGTCGGTCACGGCGACGATCTGCATCAGGCCGTTGTCCAGGAGCCGCTGTACGCGTTGGCGCACAGCGGCCTCCGAGAGACCTATCGTCTTGGCGAGCGTGGCGTACGACATCCGCCCGTCCCGCTGCAGGTGGTCGATGATCCGCTTGTTGATGTCGTCCAGCCCCGTCTCGCTCACGGCGCGATTCTTCCCTGTGAGCGTGCTCCCGGGCTAGTTCCGCAGGGCGTCACGCAGAATGTCCAGCCCACGGTGGAGGTCCTGGTCGGAGATCACCAGGGGTGGCAGGAAGCGCAGCACGTTGCCGTAGGTGCCGCAGGTGAGGGTCAGCAGGCCGGCGTCGTGGCAGGCCTTCGACACCGCCGCGGTCCGGGCCGGATCCGGCTCCAGGCTCCCCGACTTGTTGATCTCCACGGCGATCATCGCACCGCGCCCCCGCACCTCGGCGATGCCCGGGACATCGGACAGGGCCGTCGTGATCGCCACCTCGATGCGCCGCGCCGCGGCGGCGAGATCCAGCTCCCGCATGGTCTCGATCGCGGCGAGCGCGGCGGCACACGCCACCGGGTTACCGCCGTAGGTCCCGCCGAGCCCGCCGGCGTGCACCGCGTCCATCAGGTCGGCCCGCCCGACCACGCCGGCGATCGGCAGTCCGCCGCCCATCCCCTTGGCCGTGGTGATCAGATCCGGCTCCAGGCCCTCGTGCTCGGCGGCGAACCACTGCCCGGTCCGGCAGAACCCGGTCTGGATCTCGTCGGCGATGAACACCGCACCGGCCTCGGCCGCCCAGGCCGCCAGGGCCGGCAGGAAGCCCGGCGCCGGGACGACGAAGCCGCCCTCGCCCTGGATCGGCTCGATCAGCACGGCCGCCACGTTGCCGGCGCCGACCTGCTTCTCGATCACGTCGATCGCCCGGCGGGCCGCCTCGGCGCCGTCCAGCCCGCCGTCGCGCAGCGGGTAGGACATCGGCGCCCGGTAGACCTCGGGCGCGAACGGGCCGAACCGGTGCTTGTACGGCATGTTCTTCGCGGTCAGCGCCATGGTCAGGTTGGTCCGGCCGTGGTACGCGTGGTCGAACACCACCACCGCCTGCCGGCCGGTCGCGTGCCGGGCGATCTTGACCGCGTTCTCCACCGCCTCGGCGCCGGAGTTGAACAGCGCGGCCCGCTTCTCGAACGTGCCCGGAGTCAGCTCGATCAACTGCTCGCAGACCGCGACGTACGACTCGTAGGGCGCGACCATGAAGCAGGTGTGGGTGAACCGTTCCACCTGCGCCCGGACCGCCTCGACCACCTTGGGCGCGGCGTTGCCGACGTTGGTGACGGCGATGCCGGACGCGAAGTCGATCCACTCCCGGCCGTCGACGTCGGTGAGCGTGCCGCCGCCGGCGCTCGCGACGTAGGACGAGATGGTCGAGCCGACGCCGCGGGCGACCGCCGCGACCCGCCGCTTGTGCAGCGCCTCGGACGATGACGACGTCATCACGCCCCCACGTGGTGCATGACGTGCTTGATGCGGGTGTAGTCCTCCAGGCCGTACACCGAGAGGTCCTTGCCGTGCCCGGAGTGCTTGAAGCCGCCGTGCGGCATCTCGGCCACCAGCGGGATGTGGCAGTTGACCCAGACGCAGCCGAAGTCGAGCCGCTGGGTCATCCGCATCGCCCGGCCGTGGTCCCTGGTCCAGACGCTGGAGGCGAGGGCGTAGTCGACACCGTTGGCCAGCCGGACCGCGTCGTCCTCGTCGGTGAACTGCTGCACGGTGATGACCGGGCCGAACACCTCGTTCTGGATGATCTCGTCGTCCTGGCGCAGGCCGGCCACCACGGTGGGCGACCAGAAGAAGCCGCGGTCGCCGACCCGGGTACCGCCGGCCTCGATCGAGGCGTGGTCGGGCAGCCGGTCGATGAACCCGTTGACCCGGGCCAGCTGGCCGGCGTTGTTGACCGGGCCGTAGAGCACGTCCTCGTCGTCGGGTGCGCCGGTCTTCGTCGCCTTGGCCTGCTCGGCGAGCGCGGCGACGAAGTCCCGGTAGACCGCCGGGGCGACCAGCACCCGGGTGGCCGCGGTGCAGTCCTGACCGGCGTTGAAGTACCCGCCGACCGCGATGTCCGCGGCGGCCGCCGCGATGTCGGCGTCCTCGAAGACCACGACCGGGGCCTTGCCGCCCAGCTCCAGGTGGGTGCGCTTGAGGTCGGCGGCGGCCGAGCCGGCCACCTCCATGCCGGCCCGCACCGAACCGGTGATCGACACCATCTGCGGGGTCCGGTGCTCGACCAGGGCACGGCCGGTGTCCCGGTCGCCGAGCACCACGTTGAAGGCGCCGGCCGGCAGGAACTCGGCGGCGATCTCGGCCAGCATGACGGTGGTGACCGGGGTGGTGTCGGACGGCTTGAGCACCACCGTGTTGCCCGCTGCCAGGGCCGGCGCGATCTTCCAGACCGCCATCATCAGCGGGTAGTTCCACGGGGTGACCTGGGCGCAGACGCCGACCGGCTCGCGGCGCACGTAGCTCTCGAAACCGTTCAGGTACTGCCCGGCGGAGCGGCCCTCGAGCAGCCGGGCGGCGCCGGCGAAGAACCGGATCTGGTCGACGGCCGGCGGCAGCTCCTCGCTGGCGGTCAGGCCGAGCGGCTTGCCGGTGTTCTGCGACTCGGCGGCGACCAGCTCGTCGGCCCGCGCCTCGACCGCGTCGGCGAACTTGAGCAGCGCCTTCTGCCGGTCGCCGGGCGTGGTGTTGCGCCACTGGTCGAACGCGGACGCGGCGGCCGACATGGCGCGGTCGACGTCCTCCTTGCCGGAGACCGGGGCGGCGGCGAAGACCTCGCCGGTGGTCGGGTCGACGAGGTCCGCATACCTGCCGTCGGCGGGCGCGACGGCGGCGCCGGCGACGAAATTGTGCAGTACCTTCTTGGCGGTCATCCGGCCTCCAGCTTCGGGATCAGTGCATGCCGCCCCATCTTTTCCGCTGAATCCGTAGCGAACAAGGGGTCACAGGCATTTTTCCGTGTTCAGGGATGGCGCCGGACGGTGAGCACCGCGACGTCGTCCCCGGGTTGCTCGGTGCCCGCCGCGCTCATCACCGCGGTGCACACCGTCTCCGCATTCTCCGCCCGGACCAGCCCGGTGAGGCGCTCCAATCCGGTATCGATCACCTGGTCCCGGCGTTCCACCAGGCCGTCGGTGTAGCAGAGCAGCACGGCGCCGGGCGGGAAGTCGAGGCTGGTGCTGCGCCGGCCGGAGATGCGCGGGCCGACGCCGAGCGGCGGGTCGATCACGATCCCGGCCAGCGCCGCCGGTGTGTCCGGGCAGGCCAGCACCGGGGGCAGGTGCCCGGCCGAGGAGATCACGATCCGCCCGCGGTCCGGGCTGATCATCGCGTACAGGGCGGTGGTCAGGCTGCCCGCCTCGAAGTGGTGCACCTTGCGGTTCAGCAGGGTGAGCGCCTCGGCCGGGTCGGCGCAGATCAGCGCGTACGACCGCAGCGCGCTGCGGATCCGGCCCATCACCACCGCCGATGCCAGGCCGTGACCGGAGACGTCGCCGATCACCACGCCGAGGTGGCCGGTGGGCAGGGCGAAGACGTCGTACCAGTCGCCACCGATGCCGAAGGCGTGCCCGGGGACGTAGCGCGCGGCCATCTCCACGCCGGGGATCTCCGGCAGCCGGGCCGGCAGCAGGCTGCGCTGCAGGGCCAGGGCGGCGGCCTGGTCCAGCCTGTCCGACTGGATCCGGCCGGCCATCCCGGCCCGGTCCGCGACTAGCTCCAGCAGGCGTACGTCGTCCGCCCCGAACCGCCGCGGCGTCAGCGTCCCGACGTGCAGCACCCCGACCAGGTCGGTGCCGACCAGGATGGGCACGCCGAGCAGCGACCGGATCCCCTTGCGCACCAGGATCGGGTTGACCACGTCGGCGGGCGTGACGTCGGCGATCCGCACCGGTCGCCGCCCGGCCGCCACCCGCCCGGCGAAACCGCGCCCGACGGCGACCCGGAAACCGGCGCGGACCTCCTCCTCCAGCCCTTTGGCGGCGGTGGCGACCAACTGCTGGGCGTGCTCGTCCAGCAGCAGGATCGCCGCGGTGTCCACGTCGAGCAGGTCGCGGATCCGATCCAGCAACTCGTCCATCAGGTCGGAGACGTCGAGGCGCGACAGTGCCGCATCGGTGACCGCCTCGAACCGCCGCAGCCGCTCGTCGTCATTGATGCGTCGGGGCACGGTGTCAGCCTAGTGTCCGCTCACCTGGGCGGACGGCGATGAGCGGTTACGATTCGAGCGGCCGGACCTCCACCGGGGTCACCAGCCGGCGGTCGGCGCCGGCCGGCCGGACCGGGCCGGTGAGCCGGACGGTCGCCGCGCAGGGCAGGTCACCGGCCGAGGTGCCGACGAGAACCCGCAGGTCACCGGGCTCGACGACGCGCCGCAGGTCACGACCGGCGAACGCGGTGCGGTCGGTGTGCACCCGGAAGGTCACGTCGGCGCCCGCGCCGGCCGCCAGCTCGACGCGATGGAAACCGGACAGTTGGCGTACCGGACGGGTGACCTGGGCGACCGGGTCGGCGAGGTAGAGCTGGACCACCTCGGCGCCGTCGCGCTCGCCGGTGTTGCGGACCCGGACGGTGACGGCGAACTCGCCGTCGGTCGGCACCGACTCGGCGCTGAGCCGCAGCTCGTCGACGGCGAAGGTGGTGTAGGAGCCGCCGAAGCCGAACGGGTAGAGCGGTGTCGGGTCGAGGTTGCTGACCCCGCTGTGCGTGGCGCCCAGGATCGGCTGCAGGTACGTGCCCGGCTGCCCGCCCGGGTGCCGCGGGATCTGCACCGGCAGCTTGCCGGTCGGCTGGATCCGGCCGCTGAGCACCCCGGCGATGGCGTGCCCGCCGGCCTGTCCCGGCATGAACGCCTGGACCAGACCGGCCACCCGGCCGTCCAGGTCGCCCAGGGCGTACGGCCGGCCGGAGACCACCACCACGACCAGCGGGGTGCCGGTGGCCAGCAGCTCCGCCAGCAGCTCCGGCTGGACGCCGGGCAGCCGCAGGTCCTCGGCGTCGCAGCCCTCGCCCGAGGTGCCCTTGCCGAACAGGCCGGCCAGGTCGCCGACGAACGCCACCGCGAGGTCGGCGCCGCGGGCCGCCTCGACCGCCTCGGCGAAGCCGCCCCGGTCGTCGCCGGACACCTCGCACCCGCGGGCGTAGGTGATCTCGCCGGCGCCGAACTCGGCGCGCAGGCCGTCCAATGCGGTGGGGATGTCCAGGCCCAGGCCGAGCTGCGGGTACCGGGGGAGTACGTGGTTGGGGAAGGCGTAGCAGCCCAGGAAGGTCCGCGCGTCGTCGGCGCACGGGCCGATCGCGGCGATCCGGAGCGGCCGGGTGATCGGCAGCGCGCTGCCCGCGTCGAGCAGCACTATCGACCGCTCGGCCAGCTCGGCGGCGAGCGCCTGGTTGGCCGGCGCGTTCAGGTCGGTGACCGGCGCGGCCAGCACCGAGTCCTCCGGCGTCCAGCCCGGGTCGAGCAGGCCGAGCCGCGCCTTCTGGGTGAGCAGGCGGCGGGCGGCGCGGTCGACCAGCTCCTCCGGCACCTCGCCGCGGCGGACCTTGGCGACCAGCTCGGCGCCGTACCCGATGGTGTCCGGCAGCTCGACGTCGATGCCGGCGGCCAGCGCCTGCGCGCCGGCGTCGGCGTTGCCGCCGGCGATGCCGTGCATGGTGGCCAGGAACGGGATCGCCCAGTAGTCGGAGACGACGGTGCCGGTGAAGTCCCACTCGTCCCGCAGCACCTCGGTGAGCAGCCACGGATCGGCGCCGGCCGGTACACCGTCGACGTCGGAGTAGGAGTTCATCACCGAGCCCGCGCCGCCGATCCGCACGGCGGTCTCGAACGGGGGCAGGATCAGGTCGATCAGCTCGCGGCGGCCCATCGGCACCGGGCCGTGGTTGCGGGCGCCGCGGGAGGCGGAGTATCCGGCGAAGTGCTTGAGCGTGGCGATCACCCCGGCGCTCTGCAGCCCCCGGACATAGGCCGAGCCGACCATCGAGACCAGGTACGGGTCCTCGCCGATGGTCTCCTCGACCCGGCCCCACCGGTAGTCGCGGACCACGTCGAGCACCGGCGACAGTCCCTGGTGCACGCCGAGCGCGGCCATGTCCCGGCCGATCGCCGCGGACATCCGCTCGATCAGGTCCGGGTCGAAGGTGGCGCCCCAGGCGAGCGCCGCCGGATAGACGGTGGCGCCGAACGCGGTGAACCCGGTCAGGCACTCCTCGTGCACGAGCGCCGGGATGCCGAGCCGGCCGGCCATCACGACGCGCTGCTGGCGGACCAGCTCGGCGGCGCCCTCGGCGGGGGAGAGCGGGACGCTGCCGTACACCCGGGTCAGGTGGCCGAGGCCGTGCCGGGCCGCGGCCTCCAGCGGGACCGAGCCGCCGGCCGCGAAGACGTCCTGCATCGGCGCGACGTTGTGCTGCTCCTCCGGGTCGTAGCCGTCCTCCTGCGCGGAGTCACCCATGTCGTTGCCGACCCAGCGGCTACCCAGCTGCGCGACCTTCTCCTCGAGGGTCATCTCGGCGAGCAGCGCCTCGACGCGGTCGGCGACGGGGAGCGCCGGGTCGCGCCAGGGCTGGGTCACCTGTTCTGTGGTCAACGTTTCCTCCGAACGGTTCCCGAAAGTTTCGGGGGCCTTGACGAGCGCGCCGGCATAACGAAAGTGCCTGCCGACGGTGCCTACTCTGGCGCTCAGGGCACGGTTAGGGCAAGGGCCTTGACACCCGTCACAGCGAAACCCTACGTTAACGAAACCTCGCGTTAATTTGCGGCTGTCACTCGAAAGTTCCGGAACTCAGTGACCGCCGTCGCCATCGCTTTATCACCTCCCGCGGCTCGCCGCGGCTTGCTTCGACTACGGAGAACAGCGTGAAGCGCAGGAACTTTCTGAGTCTCACCGCGGGTGCCGCCGCGGCCACCGGTCTCGCCGCGTGCGGCAGCTCCGGCCCGTCCGACACCGGCAGCGGCAGTGGCTCCGGCAGCGCCGACGCCGCCAGCTACTGGTTCCTCAGCGGCCCGCCCGGCGAGCCGATCCGGCAGGGCGCGGTGGACCGGTTCAACAAGACCGGCCAGGGCCAGATCAAGGTCACCACGTTCCAGAACGACACCTACAAGGACAAGCTGAAGACCGCGCTCGGCGCGGGCCAGGCCCCGAGCATCATCTGGGGCTGGGGCGGCGGCGGCCTCAAGAGCTACGTCGAGGCCGGCCAGGTCGACGACCTGACCGACTGGTTCGCTCAGAACGCCGCGGTCAAGGACCGGCTGTTCAAGTCGTCGTTCGGCCCGGCCACCGTGGACGGCAAGATCTACGCGATGCCGGCCGAGACCGTGCAGCCGATCATCATGCTGTACAACAAGGAGGCCTTCGAGAAGGCCGGCGTGCAGAACCCGCCGCAGACCTGGGGCGAGCTCATGTCGCTGGTCCCGAAGTTCAACGCCAAGGGCATCGCGCCGTTCTCGCTGGCCGGCCAGTCCCGCTGGACCAACATGATGTGGCTGGAGTTCCTCTTCGACCGGATCGGCGGCCCGGAGGTCTTCGGCAACGCCTACAACGGCCAGAAGGACGCCTGGAGCAACCCGGCCGCGATCGACGGCCTGACCAAGATCCAGGACCTGATCAAGGCGAACGGCTTCATCAAGGGCTTCGCGTCGGTCACCGCCGACTCGAACGCCGACCAGGCCCTGCTCTACCGCGGCAAGGCCGCCATGGAGCTGCACGGCTCCTGGTCGTACGGCATCATCAAGGCCGATGGCGGCAACTTCATCAAGGACGGCAAGTTGGGCTTCTTCAACTTCCCGGCGGTCGAGGGCGGCAAGGGCGACCCGACGAACACCGTCGGCAACGCCGGCCAGTACCTCTCGATCTACTCGAAGGCCTCCGACAAGCAGAAGGAAGCCGCGAAGAACTTCTTCAAGACCCTGCTCGACGACACCGAGCAGCAGGGCTGGATCGAGAGCGGCGGCGTCCCGATCGTCCAGGGCTCGAACGCCAAGCTGGCGAGCTCCCCGGACAAGGACTTCCTCAACTTCATCTACGACGTGGCCAGCAAGGCCGGCAACTTCGCCCAGTCCTGGGACCAGGCGCTGAGCCCGACCGCCGCCGAGACGCTGCTGGAGAACATCGCCAAGCTGTTCCAGCTGAAGATCTCGCCGCAGGAGTTCGCCACCAACATGAACGCGGTCATCGGCAAATGACGATCGCACCCCCGGTAGTGCGGACCGCTCCCCCCACCGCTTCGCGCGGTGGGGGGAGCGGTTCCGTCTCCTGGATGGCCTGGCCCGCGCTGATCGCCTTCACCATCTTCGGGGTCATCCCGCTCATCGGCGTGCTCTACCTGAGCTTCACGTCCTGGAACGGCCTCACCGAGGAGATCCCGTTCGCCGGGCTGGACAGCTGGAAGTCCGTGCTGACCGACCCCGGCCTGCCGCACGCCCTCTGGGTCACCTTCCTGATCATGGCGCTCTCCTGGATCGCGCAGACGCCGATCTCGATCCTGCTCGGCGTCTTCATCGCCGCGCACTCGCGCTACCGCGGCGTCCTCGCGGTGCTCTTCTTCATCCCGCTGCTGCTCAGCCAGGCGGCCATCGCGATCACCTACAAGATGCTGCTGGACCCGAACTTCGGTCTCGGCGCCGGTCTCGGCCTGGAGTTCCTGCAGCAGGACTGGCTGGGCGACAGCACGCTGGCGGTCGGCGTGGTCATCTTCGTGGTGTCCTGGCAGTGGATCCCGTTCCACTCGCTGATCTACCAGGGCGGCGTCCGGCAGATCCCGGCCTCGATGTACGAGGCGGCGGAGATCGACGGCGCCGGCCGGGTCCGCAAGTTCTTCAGCATCACGCTGCCGCAGCTGAAGTACACGATCATCACATCGTCGACGCTGATGGTGGTCGGCTCACTGACCTTCTTCGACCTGATCTGGGTGCTCACCGCCGGCGGTCCCGGCGACGCCACCCGGGCGCTCGCGGTCGACATGTACCAGCGTGGCTTCAAGGCCGCCCTGATGGGCCCGGCCAGCGTCATCGCCGTCATCCTGGTGCTGCTCGGCCTCGGTCTGGCCCTGCTGCTGCGCCGGCTCGGTGGCCGCGACGCCACCGAGAGCCAGCTGGAAGGAGCCTGACATGACGACCATGCTCGACAGCCGGCAGTCCGGGAAGGCGGCCCACACGGCGCCCCCGTCGACCGGCCGGCGCTCCAAGCTGTCGCAGTACAACTGGCTCGGCGGTCTGGCCGGCTGGCTCTGGCTGGGCGTGGTGATCGTTCCGATCTACTGGATCGTGATCACCAGCTTCAAGCTGCAGGCCGACTACTTCTCCACCAACCCGCTGGCCCCGCCGTCCGACCCCACGCTGGAGAACTACCGGTTCGTCCTGGAGCACGACTTCGTCAGGTACTTCTTCAACAGCGTGGCCGTCACGCTGGGCGCGGTGGTCCCGGCCATCGTGGTGTCGTTCATGGCGGCGTACGCGATCGTGCGGGGCAGCTCGGCGAGCCGGTTCCTGCGTTCGGTGAACGCGGTGTTCCTGATGGGTCTCGCCGTCCCGCTGCAGGCGGTGATCATCCCGGTCTACCTGATCATCATCAAGCTCAAGATGTACGACACGCTGGGTGCGATCATCCTGCCCTCGATCGCCTTCGCCATCCCGCTCTCGGTGCTGGTGCTCTCGAACTTCATCCGGGACATCCCCAAGGAGCTCTTCGAGTCGATGCGGATCGACGGCGCCACCGAGTGGGGCACGCTGTGGCGGCTGGCGCTGCCGCTGACCCGCCCGGCGCTGGTGACCGTCACCATCTACCAGGGGCTGCAGGTGTGGAACGGATTCCTCCTGCCGCTGATCCTGACCCAGAGCCCGGACCGGCGGGTCCTGCCGCTGGCGCTCACCGCGTTCCAGGGGCAGTACAACATCAACATCCCTGCCGTGCTGGCCTCCGTCGTGCTGACCACGCTGCCGATCCTGACGCTGTACGTCATCGGCCGCCGTCAGCTACTCAGTGGCCTGACCGCGGGTTTCGGCAAGTGACTTCGTGCTCTCCCGCACGATCAGCTTGGTGACCAGTTCCACCCGGGGAGTCTCGATCGTCTCGCCGCGCGACAGTCGCAGGACTGTCCGCGCGGCGAGCGCTCCCATTTCCGCCAGCGGCTGACGGATCGTGGTCAGCGGCGGCGAGGACCAGCAGGCGTCCGGCAGGTCGTCGAAACCGATCACGCTCAGGTCATCCGGCACGCGCAGGCCCCGGCGGCGGGCCGCCTCGTAGACCCCGAGCGCCATCTGGTCGCTGGACGCGAAGATCGCGGTCGGCCGGTCCGGTCGCTCCAGCAGCCGCCCGCCGGCCTGGAAACCCGACTCGTTACGGAAGTCGCCCTGCTCCATCAGGCTCGGGTCGACGGGCACGCCGGCCGCCTCCATGGCCGCCCGGAACCCGTCGAGGCGGGCGCGACTGCACAGCAGGTCCTTCGGCCCGGCGATGAACCCGATGCGCCGGTGACCGAGGCTGATCAGGTGATCGGTGGCCGTGCGGCCGCCCGACCAGTTGGTCGCCCCGATCGTCGGCACGTCGGTCGCGGCGCCGCCGGCCGGATCGATGATCACCACGGGCACCCGCAGCCGGTGCAACTCGGTGTGCACCGGCTCGGCAACGTCCGAGGTCACGAAGACCACCCCGTCGGAGGCGCGGGCACGCAGGTTCTGCAGCCACTGCCGGGTCGCCGTGGTCCGCCGGTGCACCTGGGACACCACGGTGCCGACGCCGGCCGCGTGGGTCACGTCCTCCACGCCGCGGACCAGCTCCAGCGCCCACGGGCTGTCCAGGTCGTTGAAGACCAGGTCGATCAGCCGGGCCCGGCCGGAATGCCGAGAGTTACGGGGACGGTAGTCGTGCTCGCGGAGCAGCCGCTCGATGAGCTCACGGGTCTGCGGCGAGACGTCGGAGCGTCCGTTGAGCACCCGGGAGACGGTCGGCACGGAGACGCCCGCGGCGTCCGCGATGGCCGCGATGGTGACGCGTTGCTTGCCGGCAACCATGGGGGCGCGCTCCTTACCCGCCGGGGTGCAGCGTTGGCCGCCTGCGATGTCTGCAACTTCCGGACCCGGCCCCGAAATCATGCCATGCCCGGGCATCACTTCAACACGCTGGAAACCACCCGTTTTGAGTTAACCGGTTAAGCTTCAGCAGCGGTTTTCCCGTGGGAGCGCTTCCGGCGAAAGCCCCGAAACTTCCGGAGAGCGCTTCCACGAACACGTCAGTGGACGACACTGCCCAGGTCAACGCCGGGTTGGGGGTTGCAGCGCTGCAGCGAAGCACGGCAAAAGCCGCCATGTCCGTTCAGCGAACAGGCGGTGACGCACGTCATGATCATTTGTGGGTGGGGAGCCGGAGCTCCCCACGCCGTCAGGAGAACCGGGGGATGACCTCTTCGGCGAACGCGAGCAGCGGCTCGTGGTCGTACGCCACCCGCGGAATGTAGGTGATCACGTAGTCCGCGCCGGCCTCGGCGACCTGCTCCACCCGCGCGCGGATCGACGCGGTGGACTCACCCGGCTCCAGGTGCAGGCTGGTCGACTTGATGATCCGGTCGTAGTCGGTGCCCTGCTGGTCACAGTGCCCGCGCAGCACGTCCAGCTTCTGTTTGATCACCGCCGGGTCGCCACCCCCGACGTTGCAGGCGTCAGCGTACTTCGCCACCAGCTTCAGCGTCACCTTCTCGCCGCCGCCGCCCAGCCACAGGTCCGGCTTGCGCTGCCCGGCGCCCTTCGGCTGGTTGATCGGCCCGTCGATCCGGTAGTGCTCGCCGTGGAAGACCGGCGCCTCCTCGGTCCACATCCGGTGCACGATCTCCACGGCCTCCCGGAACGCGCGCATCCGCTCCGGGACGTCGGCCCACTCGTACCCGTAGGCCTTCCACTCGTGCTCGTACCAGCCGGCGCCCAGCCCGGCGTACAGCCGTCCGTGGCTCGCCACGTCCACCGTCGAGGCGATCTTCGCGAACAGCGACGGATGCCGGTACCCGTTGCACCCCACCATCTGCCCGATCCGCACCCGGCTGGTGTCCCGGGCCAGCGTCGAACTCACCGTCCACGCCTCGAACGTCGTGTTGACCGTCGGCTCCGGCACGGTGTGGAAGTGGTCGTACACCCACACCGAGTCCCACGGGCCCGCGTCCGCCAGCTTGGCCACGGCGGTCATCGCCTCGTACTGCTCGACCGGATCGTCGATCTCCACGAGGTCCATCCGCCAGCCCTGCGGCACGAAAACCCCAAACTTCATGCTCATGCAAACAACCTACCGAGCGGCACCTCTCCGGGCTCGGGGAAGCCGCCCACCGCCGGCCCGGAGCAAACCCCTTTCCGGTACGGCCGCGGCGCCCGCCGCGGCTTGCCGTCTCGGGTGTCACACCAATTCCCGTCCGGTGCGCCGGCGGCCTCGGCGGCAGTGCCGGCGGGCCATGGCGGCCGCCGCGTGGCGAGTCGCGAGGCCGGTATCAGCGGAGGCGGCGGCGCAGCGCGTCGATGGGCCCGCGCGGTGCTGGCTCCGGGAGCAGCGCGCGCAGTTCGGCGTCGGTGGCCGGCCGGACGTTCCGGGCCGCCTCGCGCAGGCGGTCGCGGTCGACGGCCAGCCCGCCGGTGACGTGGATCAGGTAGGGGAGGCGCTGGAGCAGGTAGCCCTGCTGGTCCGTCGAGCGTTCGTAGGTCAGCCCGCCCGGCTCCGCGGCGCAGGTGTATTCCAGCGAGCAGGTGACCGGGCCGGTCGGCTTCGCCACCCGCAGGTCGATCATGGCGTCCTCGATGCCGTTGATGCCGTCCGAGGGTTCGTACTCGGTGCCGCCGGAACCGAAGTAGAGCAGGCGATAACCGGGAGCCGGGGCGACGAAGTACTCGCGCTCGCCGGTGGCCTGGCGCGCCGCCAGTTCGGCGCTGGTGGCCGGTCGCGCGGCGCGGACCGCCGCGCGCAGCGCGGGACGACTGACCGTGTCGGTGCCCTCCACGGTGATCAGCGTCCCGCCGGCGCGGCGCAGGTAGGCGTGGCTGGTGCCGCTCGCCGACGTGACGTGGAGCAGGCCGCCGGACTCCGTCTCGCACTTGCCGATGTCGCTGCCGAACGCGCCGGAGCGGGTCGCGTACAGCAGGTGGGCGGCGCAGGTCTCGGGATGCCTGCCGATTTCGAACGGCTGGGTGTGGACGGTGTAGAAGCGGGCCTGCGGGATCAGCGCCGGGTCGACCGGTTCGAAGCGGTCGCCGCCGAACTCCGGGCCGTATCGCAGGGCGCCGACCGGACGGTATCCGGGTACGCGGAGCGCCCAGAAGTCGTCCCGCTGCTTGCCGGCGTGGGCCAGCCGCTCGGTCAGGTCGTCCGGGGCGGACGCGCGCAAGCCCTGAAGTCCGACGCCGGCCACCACGGCCAGCAGCACCGCGGAGACGACCGGTACCGGCCAGGGTTTCGCCAGCAGACCGGCGACCAGGACGAACGCCAGACCACCGAAGAACAGGATGCCGGTGTTGCCGTGCGACAGGCCGAACCCGGCGGCGTCGCTGACACCCCAGCCCAGGCCCCACAGCGCGCCGCCCAGCCCGGCCACGAGCACCGCCCACAGCAGTCGCCGGCCGGCGGTCGCGCCCAGCCAGGTCGCCTCCCGGGTGAGCCGGACCACCAGGAACAGCACCGCCACGTCGGCGGCCAGCACCACCGGCACGAGGAGCTGGCCGGCCGCGCCGCCACCCCAGATCGCGGCGAGCAGGAACCCGCCGCTCACCAGCGGCGCGACGGCCCCGAACAGCCAGACAGCGAACAGTTGCGCGGTGACACGCACCGCCGGGCCGGCCACCGGATCGTCGTCCATTCCCGACATCCTGGCAGCCGCGCGCACCCGGCGGCGCGACGGCGGGCGCGGGTCAGGTGTGCCGGCGTAGCCAGCTGCGGGCGTGTTCGGGGAAGCCGGTGCCGGGGGCCTCGGGAAGGCTGGCGAGGAGTTCGGCCTCGCTTGCCGGGCGGGCGTTGTCCAGGGCGGTGACCAGCAGCCTCCCGTCGACCGCGCGATCGGCGGCCAGCTCGAGGTAGACCGCGCCGTGGCGGACCACGGCGGTCGGCCCGGCGCCGCCGGAAGCGAGGCGCGGGCGGCCGGTGTCCGCCGGCTCCTCGCACCGGGACGGCGGGCACGACCCGTCCACCGGGGAGGCGATCAGGTGGATCCGGCGGCCGGAGCCGGCCGCGGTGTACTCGTCGCCGCCCTCGCCCAGGCCGAAGGTCTGCCGTTGGCGCCGATAGCCGGGGACGTCGACCACCCACGCCTCGACCGGGAGCGCGTTGAACCGGGCCACCCGCAGGTCGCCGTCGCTCGGGCCGTTGTCGCGGAACGCCAGCAGCCCGGCCCCGGCCAGCGCCACCAGCACCAGCGCCGCCGGGGTGCGCAACCACCAGCCGCGGGCCAGCACCGCCGCGACCGGGATGATCAGTGCGCCGCCGAGGAAGACGGTGAGCCGCCCGTCGTGCCTGAAGGCGAGTCCGTGCGCGTCGGCCACCGCCCGCCCGGCCAGCCAGGTGAGCGCGCCGACCGAGGCCACCAGCAGCGCCCAGAGCAGCCGCCGGGCCGGCGTTGACCCCAGCGGGGTGACCACCGGCGTGGCCCGGACCAGCAGGACCAGCAGGCCGAGGAAGACCAGTACGGCCACCGTGAGCAGCGCCGCGGTCGCCACCGTGGTGCCGGTGCCGCCCAGCTTGAAGCCGCGGGCCATGCCGGTCAGCACCAGGGGGACGCAGCCGCCCAGGATCCACAGCGAGATGAACTGCCAGACCGTCTGCCCGGGCCGGGACGCCGCGGGATCACGCCACCGGGGCGGGTCGTCCGCCGGGGGAGCGGTGCGGACGCGGGGCCGTGCGCTGTGCCGGGGTGCGGACATCGACACAGGGTGGCACCGGCGTCGCCGCCCGTGGTGCCCCGCGCGGTGTCCCGAATTGGCACCTGGGAGGAACGCGTGACCGATGGCGGCCGCCGGCCAGGCCATTTGAGGAAGTTCTCCTATTGGGATGAAAGAGAAATCGGCCGCCGACTCCCGGGCGTTCGGGTCCGCCACCGGCTTACCCGCCACCACCGAGCGGTACGGCCGGTCCGCCGTCTGCCACCCGGCGGTCACCGGCCCGGACCGGATCGCCGGCGCGCCGTCCATATCAGAGGGATAACGGTCTGACCCTTGGGGCATGCGCCGGAGCCGCCCGGGCGCGAGGCTGGCTCCCAGGGGGTGAGACGGGGCATGTTCACGATCCTCTGGGCCGCGGTGCGTTCCCGTGCCGCGCAGACGTTCACGCTGCTCGTTCTCACCGCGCTGCCGGCCGCCGCGGCCGCCGCCGCGCCGTGGTACGCGCTGTCCACGGCCGGCCGGGACGCCGCGGCGACGACCGCGACCGTGCCGGCTGCCGAGCGCACCGTGATCGTGCACTGGGACAGCGACACCGGCGTCGACCCGGAGGCCGCGCTCGACGCCTTCGGCGACAAGGTCGCGCAGACCCTGCCGATGCCCGGCGCCGACGGGGCGCTCGGCCTGAGCCGGGCGATGACAGTGGTCGACCCCGGTGGCGCCGCCGACCACATCAACGTCGACTACCTGGCCGGCTTCTGCGACCGGGTCCGGCTCACCGGCGACTGCCCGGCCCGGGCCGGCGACGCCGCGATCACCAAGGCCGTCGCCGAGCGGCTCGGCGTGCGGCCGGGTGCCACGCTCGTCGTGCGGGGCAGCGTGGACGCCGAGGCCAGGCGCATCCCGATGCGGGTCACCGCGCTCTACGAGATCACCGATCCGGCCGCCGGCCACTGGGCCGACTCGCTGTTCAAGGTGGACAGCGGCCTCGACCCGATCTTCACGGTGCCGCGCACCTTCACCGGCAGCCCGCTCAGCGAGCCGGTCTTCACCTGGTCCGCCGAGGTCCCGGTGCCGCTGCTGCGCGGCGACGACGGATACGACCTGGGCGAGCTGGTCGCCCAGTCCGGTGCGATCGGCAAGGTCACCGACCCGACTGGCCCGCTCCGCGCCGAGCTGGCCAACGCGGGCGTGCGGCTGCTGCGCGCGGTGCTGCTCGCCGCGCTCCCGGTGCTGCTGCTCGGCTGGTACGCGATCGCCCTGGCCGGCCGGTACACGGCCCGGGACCGGCGGCGCGACGCGGCCCTGCTCAAGATGCGTGGCGGCAGCCGGAAACGCCTGCTGCTGCTCCTCTCCGGGCAGCACGTCGCCCCGCTGCTGGCCGGCGGGCTGGTCGGCACCGCCGCCGGGATCGCGGCCGGCCGGATCCTCGCCGGGGGCGGCTCGCCGGCCGCGGCCGGGTGGTCGCTCGCGGCGGTCGCCGGTGTGCTGCTCGGCGCGTTCGTGATCCTGGTGGTGGCCGACCTGCTGCTGATCCGCACCCCGGTGGCGGTGCTGCAGCGCGAGCTGCCCGCCGCCCGGGCCGGCCGGGCCGCGCTGCTCGCCGACGTCCTGCTGATCGCGCTCGCGGTGGCCGCCGCCTACCAGGCCCGGTCCGGCAGCCCGGACACCGGCGTCGGCGCGATCGCCCCGCTCGCCGTCAGCGTCGCCGCCGTGGTGCTGCTGGCCCGGCTGCTGATCCGGGCCGCCGACCGCGGTGGCGGCGCCGCACTGCGGGCCGGGCAGCTGCGGTTCGGCCTGACCGCGGTCCGGATGTCCCGGCTGGCCGGCCTGGACCGGGTGTTCGCGCTGCTCGCCGTCGCGGTCGCGATGCTGGTCACGGCGACCGGCGCGGCCGCCGCCGACCGGGCCGCGCACACCGCCCGGGCCGAGGCCGAGCTGGGCGCCGACCGGGTGCTCACGGTCCGCGCGGCGAACTGGACCGCGCTGCGGCACGCCGTCGCCGTCGCCGACCCGGACGGGCGGTACGCCATGGCCGCCGCGGTCGACGCCCGGTCCAGCCCGCCGGTCCTGGCCGTGGACACCGGCCGGCTGGCCGCCGCCGGCGCCTGGCGTGCCGAGTTCGGGCCGCTCCCGGCCCTCGCCGACGAACCCGACCCGGTCCCGCCGATCACCGGGCACGCCCTGGTGCTGCGGGTCCGCAACGATCGGGCGGCCCCCGCCGACGTCGACGCGGTCCTGCAGAACGAGACGACCGGCGCCAAGGTCTCGGTGAGCTTCGGCCCGGTGCCGCCGGGCGAGCACACCGTCACCGCCGAGCTGACCGGCTGCGCCGAGGGCTGCCGGCTGGCCCGCTGGGAGCTGCCCGCCCGGCTCGGCCCGGACGGCGTCCCGGTCCCGCAGCCGGTCACCCTGCACTCGCTGGCGCAACGCGGCCCGGACGCCGGCCTGCTCGGCGCGGACCTGCTCGCCGACGCCACCCGGTGGCGGACCGGCAGCAACGACGTCGGCCTGAGCCTGGCCGGCGGCCCGGACGGACTCACCGTCGCGGCCGGCGCGGGCGCCGCCAAACCCGGCGCCGACCGGGTGTTCCCGGTCGACACCCCACTACCGCTGCCGCTGTTGCAGGCCGGTCCGGTCCCGGTGCCGTGGCGGCTCGGCGAGCCCACCCTCAACGTGAGCGGCGCCCTGGTCCCGGCCCGGGTGACGGCTACCGTCCCGGCACTGCCGGTGCTCGGCGCGAGCGGCGTGCTCGCCGACTTCGACGCGCTGCGCCGGGTGGCCGCCGAGGCCGGCGCGCCGGGCGTCACCCAGGTCTGGCTGACCGCCGACGCGCCGGCCGCGGTGGTCGACCGGCTGAAGGAGGCCGGGGTGCTGGTGCTCACCGACGAGACCGCCGCCGCCCGGGCCGGCCGCACGGCCGGCCGGGGCACCGCGCCGGCCGGCTCGTTCGCGCTGCTCTGCGCGGTGCTGGCGGTGCTCACCGCGGCCGCCGTCGGCGCGGTCGCCGCCTCTGTCGACAGGGGGCCGCAGCGCGCCTCGACGACCGCGCTGCGGGTGCAGGGCCTGCCCGCTGCCACCGCCGCCGCGAGCCGCTACCTCGGCCCGTTCGTCCTGGTCGTGGGCGGCGTGGCCGGCGGGGTGCTGGCCGCGGTGCTGGCCCGGCGGCTGACCGGCGAACCGGGCTCCTACTTCGAGGACGGCTGGCGGCTGCTGCCACCACCCGAGGTGCTCGGCTGGCCGCCACTGCTCGTCTCCGCCCTGCTCACCATGCTCTTCCTGACCGGGCTGGCCGCGGTGTCCGCCATGGCCGCCGGCGAAGGCGGGCCGAAGTGATCGCGTTGGTGTTCACCATGGTCTGGGCCCGGCGGGGGCCGGCCGTCGTGCTCGCCGTGCTCGCCGCGTTCGCGGTGGCACCGGCCGTGGCCGCCCCGGCCTACCTGCGCGCCGCCGACCGGGTGGTGGCCGCCGGGCAGGTCGCCGGGGCCGACCCGGCCGAGCGGGCGATCAGCCTGCACGCCGTCGACCACGACCGGCGCGGCGGCGGCGGCAGCGGGGCCGGCGGGGTCGACCTGACCGCCGTCGGCTCCACCCTGGGCGAGTTGCCCGGCTTCCGATACGTGTACGCCGCCGAGTACCCGGTGATCGGCCTGGAGTCCGACGACCGGTACCGCACCCGGCTGGCTCACCGGCAGGACGCCTGCGCGCACCTGACCATGGTGACCGGGCGCTGCCTGCTCGGCGAGGGCGACCTGGTGGTGGGCGAGCGGACCGCGCAACGGCAGCATCTGCGTGCCGGGCAGTCGGTGAGCCTGACGTTCGCCCGCTTCAACGCCGACCCGGACACCATGATGTACGAGGCGGACGGCGTACCGAAGAAGTTCTTCGTCGCGGGGACCTATCGGGTGCCCGATCCGGGCGGGCCCTACTGGGGTGCGCACAGCTACTTCGCGCCGGAGGAGTCGGCCGACGGCAGCCGCCCGGGCGAGCCGGCCTTCACCGGCCTGTCCACACTCGACCTGATGGACCACGGCGACGTCGAGATCGGCGTCGACGGCTACGCCGGACCGGGTGCCCTGGACGTGGATCACCTGCCCGCCCTGCGCGACGCCCTGGTCCACCTGGAGGCCAGCGTCGCCGACCTGGGCGCCGCCGGTGGCGTCGGGGCCGGTGGCGCGCTCCAGCTGGAGACGTCGATGCCGGCGCTGATGGCCCGGATCGACGAGGGGCACACCGCCGCCCGCCGGATCGTCCCGGTCCCCGCCGTCGCCCTGATCGTGCTCGCCTGCCTGGCCATCCTGCTCGCGGTCGGGGCCGGCGCGGAGGCCCGCCGCCCGGAGACCGCGGTGATCGCGCTGCGCGGTGTCCGGCTGCCCTACCGCTGGTGGCTGGCGGCCGGCGAAAATCTGGTAGCGGTGCTGGCCGGGGCGATCGCCGGGGTGCTGGCCGGGCAGTGGCTGGTCGACGCGGTCGTCGCGGTCCGCTGGCCGGGCGTCGGCGCCGACCCCGACCCGGCCTCGCTCGAGTACGCCCCGCTCGCGGCCGCCGCGGTGATCGTGGCCGTGCTCGTCGCCCAGGGCGGCCCGATGCTGCGCCCGGTCGCCGAGCTGCTGCGCCGCGCCCCGATGCCCGGCCGCTACGCCGGTCTCGCCGTCGACATCCTGGTGGCCGCGCTCGCGGTGGCCGCCGCCGCCCAGCTCGCCCTCGGCGGCGGTGACCTGGCCGGGATCGACTCGGCCGCCCCGGCCCTGGTGATGCTGGCCGCCGCGCTGCTGGTGGCCCGTGCGGTGCGCCCGCTCGCGGCCCGCTCCGGGCACCGGGCCCTGGAGCGCGGCCGGCTCGGCCGCGGCCTCACCGGGCTGCTGCTGTCCCGCCGCCGGGCCACCGGACGGGTCCTGGCGCTGCTGATCGCCGCGGTCGCGGTGAGCGGCTACATGGTCGCCGCCTCCCAGGTGGCCGCCCGCGGCCGGCAGGTCGAGGCCGATCTGGGCGCCGGCGCCGACCGGGTGCTCTCGGCCGGCTCGATCAGCCGCAGCCAGCTGATCGCCGCGGTCCGCGCGGTCGACCCGGACCAGCGGTTCGCGATGGCCGCGGTCCGGATCCCGCAGCAGGCCGGGCAACCGCCGCTGCTGGCCGTCGACACCGGCGACAGCCGGCTGGCCACGGTGGCGAACTGGCCCGGCGGCGCGGCCGACCCGCGGCGGATCGCCCGCGCGCTGCACCCGGCCCCGGCGCGGCCGCTGGTCGTGGCCGGCCCGGAGGTGACCCTCGACCTGACCGCCGCGGAGTTCGAGGCGGGTAAGGCGGTCAGCCTGGACGTGACGGTCGCCCCGGCCGACGGCCGCGGCCCGGACCAGGTGGTCCCGATGGGCGTGGTCCAGCCCGGACGGCACACCTACCGCTATCGCGTCGCCCAGTGCGCCGGCGGCTGCCGGGTGAACGCGCTGCGGATCTCCGGCAGCCAGTCGCTCGGCACCCACGGCGTGATCACCGTGCACCACCTCGGCGACGCCGACCCGGCCCGCTGGCGGATCTCCGGTGGTGGCCGGCTCGGCGCCGCGCCGGACGGGCTGCGCGTCGAGGTGACCAGCCTGGACGGCCGGCCGGAGGGGATCTACGTGCAGCCGGTGTCCACCCCGTGGCCGTTGCCCATGGTGGCGACCGGGACGTTCGTTCCGGGCACCGTGTCCGGTCTCGACTACCGCCCGGTCCCGGTCACGGTGGCCGGTCGGCTGCCCGCCGTACCGGCCGTCGGCACGCCGGCCATGCTGATCGACCTGGAGTACGCCGATCTCGTCTCCACCGACGGCGCGCCGATCCAGGGCGGCCAGATCTGGCTCTCCCGCAACGCGCCCGCCGACGCGCGGGAACGCTTCGCCGCGAAAGGCGTGGAGATCGTCGGTGACCTGCGGGCGGCGCAGATCGCCACCCGGCTGGACCGGCAGGGCCCGGCCGTCGCGCTCGGCTACGCCGGGCTGGTCGGCGTCCTGGTGGTGGTGCTGGCCGCCGGGGTGCTGGTGCTGACCGCGGCGGCGGGCCGGGACCGGCAGGCCGAGGACCTGGCCGCGCTGCGGGCGCAGGGGCTGAGCCGGGCCGAGGTGCGGCGGGCGGCGCTGTGGGCGTACCCGATGCTGGTCGCGGCGGCGGTACCGGCCGGGCTGGCGATCGCGCTCGGCGGCTGGGCGGCCACCGGGTGGGCGCTGCCGCTGGCGGGGGTGGATCCGTCGCCGCTGCCACGCCCGGGGTGGCCGGGAGTGATCAGTGTGGTGCTGACCGGGGTGGTGTTGCTGGTCGTGCTCGGCGGCACCGCCCTGCTGGCCGGTCGCCGCACCCTGCGCCGGATCCGCTGATGCGGGTACGCCCGGGGCACCGGTTCTAGGCTGGTCCGGTGCAGCTTCTCTCCGCCCACGCCGGGAACTGGACCGGCGACGGCACCGGCGTCACCGTCATCCTGCCGCCACCGGGCACCGTCGGTTCCGGCGAGGTTCGCGGCGGCGCCCCGGCCACCCGGGAGTTCGACCTGCTCCACCCGTCCCGGACGGTCGGCCGGGTGGACGCGGTGGTGCTCTCCGGCGGTTCCGCGTTCGGCCTGGCCGCCGCCGACGGCGTGATGGCCGTGCTCCGCGAGCGCGGCCTGGGCTACCCGACCCCGCTCGGGCCGGTCCCGATCGTCGTCGGCATGTCCATCTTCGACGGTTCGGTCGCCACCGAGCCGCCCGGTGCCGCGGCCGGCCGGCACGCCGCGCTGGCCGCCCTGGCCGGCACGGAGTTCGGCCTCGGCCGGGCCGGCGCCGGCGCCGGCGCGACCACCGGCAAGTGGCGCGGCCGCCTCGACCCGGGCGGCCTGGGCCGCGCCGACGGGCACGCCGGCCCGGCCCGGGTGACCGTCCTGGCCGTGGTCAACGCCTGGGGCGACGTCCTGACCCCGGCCGGCGAGCCGGTCTTCGGCGGCGACGAGACCTACCGGCCGGCCGCGCCGTTCGGCCGGGACAACACCACGATCGCCGTGGTCCTCACCGACGCCGCGCTCGGCAAGGCGGACTGTCACCTGCTCGCGCAGAGCGGGCACACCGGGTTCGCCCGGGCCCTGCACCCGGCGCACTCGCGCTACGACGGCGACGCCGTGGTGGCCCTGGCCACCGGCGAGGTCACCGAGGGCGTCGACCTGGATCTGCTGCGCGCGGTCACCGCCGAGGTGATGGCCTCGGCGATCCGCGCCGCCGTCACCCCCGGTCCGGGGGCGGACGGCCACCCCTGAGGATCATCCGGATCGTGCTGGTGTTATCACTGTGTGATGCTGGTTGACTTCAGCGCGCCCGTCGCCGCGTCCCCCGCCGAGGCGGAAGCCGCCGCCGTGTCGGCGGAACAGGTCGGTTACGACGGCTTCGCCGCGGCCGAGACCAAGCACGACGTCTTCACCACGCTCGCCCTGGTCGCCCGGGCCACCGAGCGGATCTCGCTGCAGTCCGGCATCGCGGTGGCGTTCGCCCGCAACCCGATGACCGTGGCGGTGCTCGCCAACGACCTGCGGCTGATCTCCGAGGGCCGGTTCCGGCTCGGCCTCGGCTCGCAGGTCAAGCCGCACATCGAGCGCCGGTTCGCGATGCCGTGGAGCCGGCCGGCGGCGCGGATGGAGGAGTTCGTCGCCGCGCTCCGGGCCATCTGGCACGCCTGGGCCACCGGCGAGCGGCTGGCGTTCCGTGGCGAGTTCTACAAGCACACCCTGATGACCGAGTTCTTCGATCCGGGGCCGAACCCGCACGGCAACCCGCCGGTGGAGCTGGCCGCGGTGGGGGAGCGGATGACGGCGGTGGCCGGCCGGGTCGCCGACGGCCTGCTGGTGCACCCGTTGACCAGCGTCACCTACCTGACCGAGCGGATCGTGCCCGGCCTGCGCGAGGCCCGCGGCGGTGACCTCGACGACTTCACCCTGGGCCTGAGCGCCATGGTGGTGCTCGGCGCCGACGACAAGCAGCGGGCCAGGGCCGAGCGGGCGGTGCGTGGCCAGATCGCGTTCTACGCCTCCACCCCGGCGTACCGCGCGGTGCTCGACCTGCACGGCTGGGGCGAGCTGGCCGACCGGCTCAACGTGATGTCGCGCCGGCAGGACTGGGCGGCGATGGCCGCCGAGATCCCCGACGACGTGCTCGACACGTTCGCCGTCGCGGGCGACCCGGCCACCGTCGCGGCCGGTCTGCGGGCCCGCTTCGGTACGACCATCGACCGCATCTCGCTGTACACCCCGTACGAGGCGGACCGCTACCAGCTGGCAGCGGTCCGCAGCGCCTTGCGTACCGGCTAGCCGATCTTGATCTCGTCGACCCGGTCCGGATAGAACGCGACGTGGTCCTTGATCTGCGCGACCGCGTCGTAGGGTGCCTGATATTCCCAGATCGCGTCGACGGACCGCTCGCCGCCGGCCGTGATCGAGTAGTAGCTGGCCTCGCCCTTGTACGGGCAGTAGGTCCGCGTGCCGGTGCGCTCCAGCAGCGTCTGGTCGACGTCGGCGAGCGGCACGTACTGCACCGCCGGGTACGTCGCCTCGCGCAGGCTCAGCGCGTCCCCGGTGTCCGCCACCACCTTGCCGGCGACGGTCACCACGACCCGTTTCCCGGTCGGGGTGATGGTGATCGGGTGGTCGGGACCGGGCTGTTTCCTCGGCCGGTCTGTCATCGAAGATCCCCTCCTGCCTTGGACGCTTACGAAACTACTACGGTGATCCGGTGACCACCGCCGCGATCGCCGCCGTGACCGAGTCCGGGATCAGCCACGAGGTGGTCCGGCACGGCCCGGTCGGCAGCGTCGCCGAGGCCGCCGCCACCCAGGGCGTCGAACTCCGCGACCTGGTGAAGACCCTGGTCGTCCGCCGCGGCCCGGACGACTACCTGTTCGTCCTGGTGCCCGGCGACCGGTCGATCTCCTGGCCCAAGCTGCGCGCCCTGCTCGGCGTCAGCCGCCTGTCGATGCCGGACGCGGACACCGCCCGGGCGGCCACCGGGTACGAACGCGGCACCATCACCCCGTTCGGCGCGACGACCGCCTGGCCGGTCATCGCCGACGCGAGCGTCGAGGGCCGGACGATCAGCCTCGGCGCGGGGGAGCGGGGCGTGGCCCTGCGGGTCCCGGCCGATGCCGCGGTCGCGGCGCTGGGCGGCACCTTCGCCGACGTCACCGAGCGGGCCGTTCTCGCCCGGTGACCCTCCGTCCTGGGTTTCCTTCGGACATCGGCCGCCGGTCACGGCCCGCTCGCGCCACGGGGTTCGTGGTCGCCGTTTGCGGTCCGTGGTCGGTTGTTGCCTGCGCGCGCTACGGGGTTCGTGGTCGCCGTTTGCGGTCCGCGGTTGGTCGCGGCTTGCTCGCGCTATGGGGTTCGTGGTCACTGTTGCGGCCGCCGCGTGCGGTCCGCGGTCGGTCGCGGCCTGGCCGCCAGGCCACGGGGTTCCTGGTCACCGTCCCGGCCGCCGGTCGCCGTCCGCGGATGGCCGGGTCAGATCCGGTGTGCGATGGGTTGCGGTCCGCGATCCGCTTCCTGTCCGCCCTCCGACATTCCCGGTACGCCCCGCGCTCCGGCACCGCCCCGCCTCGACCGGCTGGTTGTGGTGGTGGTGTCCGGGGCTGGGATAGGGCCGTGAGTGCCAGCCGGTGGTGCTGGGCTGGTTGTGGTGGTGGTGTCCGGGGCCGGGATAGGGCCGTGAGTGCCAGCCGGTGGTGCTGGGCTGGTTGTAGTGGTGGTGTCCGGGGCCGGGATAGGGCCGTGAGTGCCAGCCGGTGGTGCCGGGCTGGTTGTGGTGGTGGTGTCGGAGCCCGGGATAGGGCCGTGGGTGCCAGCCGGTGGTGCTGGGCTGGTTGTGGTGGTGGTGTCCGGGCCCGGGACAGGGCCACCAGGACCAGCCCGGGTCTCGGCTGCGGCGGGTCCCTGGCCGGCCGGGAGAGCGTCCCCGCCGGGCAAGCCGGGACCCGATCGCGCGGCGTGACCGGCCGGTGTCAGGCCTTGAGGGCGTCGGCGACCGCGTCCGCGAGCGGCGTCGTCGGGCGGCCGATCAGGTCGCGCAGGTCGCTGCCCGGGTTGTCCAGGACACCGTTGTCGCGCACGTGCACGTCGGTGTCGGCCAGGATGGCGGCGAAGCCCTGCGGCACGCCGGCCCCACTGAGGATCTCGACGAGCTGCTCCGCCGGCACGTCGGTGTAGCCGATCTCGGTGCCTAGCTGCCGGCTCACCTCGGCCGCCAGCTCCGCCATCGTGAACGGGGAGTCGCCGCCCAGCTCGTACACCGGCTTGGGGGTGGCGGCGGTCAGCACCGCGGCGGCCGCTTCGGCGTAGTCCTGCCGGGCCGCCGCGGCGATGCGCCCGTCACCGGCGCTGCCGAGGAACGCACCGGTCGCCCGTACGGTAGGCAGTTGCGCGGTGTAGTTCTCGAAGTACCACCCGTTGCGCAGGAACGAGTGGGCCAGCCCGGACGCGGCGAGGGCCTCCTCGGTCGCCTTGTGGTCGGCGGCCAGCAGGATCGGGGTGGTGTCGGCGCGCAGCACGCTGGTGTACGCCACGAAGCCGACGCCGGCCGCCTTGGCCGCCTCGATCGCCGCGACGTGCTGCTCCACCCGGTTGCCGACCGCGTTGGTGGAGACCAGCAGCAGCCGGTCGACACCGGCGAACGCGGTGGCCAGGCTCTCCGGCCGGTCGAAGTCGGCCTCGCGCACCTGCACGCCGCGGGCGAGCAGGCCGGCCGCCTTCGCCGGGGTGCGCACCGCGGCGACGATCGAGCCCGGCTCGACGCCCCGGCTGATCAGGGCCTCGACGACGAGACGGCCGAGGTGCCCGGTGGCGCCGGTGACAGCGATGGTGGTCATGGCGAACTCCTAGAGGTTCGTTGGTGAGTGCTGCATCAGAGAATGCACTAACTTTTCGAAAGTGCCAACCCTGGGGAGGTACTCTGTGACGCATGACTGATCCCGCCGACGAGCTGATCCCCAGCGTCTTCGCCCGGGACTGCACCTCCCGGCACGTGATGGCGGACGTCACCGGCAAGTGGGGCGGTCTCGCGCTGGCCGCGCTGCACGACGGCAGCTACCGGTTCAACGCGCTGCGCCGGCGCGTCGACGGCGTCAGCGAGAAGATGCTGGCCCAGACCCTGCAGGCGCTGGAGCGGGACGGTCTGGTGGTGCGCGAGGTGCAGGCCGCCATCCCACCCCGGGTGGAGTACAGCCTGACCCCGCTCGGCACCCGGGTGGCCGGCAAGCTCAAGGAGCTGATCGATCTGCTGGAGAGTGAGATCGGTCAAGTTCGGGTCGCGCAGGCGGCGTACGACGATAGGTTCCACCCGTGAGCGCGTCGATTCAGCCCGATGTCCCGCCGTCCGGCACCGGTTGCGTGGAGTGTCTGGAATCCGGCGGCTGGTGGGTCCACCTGCGGCGGTGTGCGCAGTGCGGGCACGTCGGCTGCTGTGACACCTCCCCGGCGCAGCACGCCACCGCGCACTTCCGCGAGTCCGGTCACCCGGTGATCCAGTCCTTCGAGCCGGGCGAGGACTGGTTCTGGGACTACACCACCGAGGCGGCGCTGGCCGGCCCCGAGCTGGCCGCCCCGACGAGCCGCCCGGCCGACCAGCCCACCCCCGGCCCGGCCGGCGCGGTCCCCGCCGACTGGCGCTTCAAAATCAACAGATAAACGCCAACCGCTTTCCGGTACGCGGTCAGCCCGTTCCGCCGGGCGGCCCCGGCCGTCACGAGCAGCCGGGCGGTAAAGATCTGACACAAGCGGGCGCAACCAGAAAGAAACCCGGCAAACCGCCCACGCTTCCGCACCTCCCTCAGTTGACGAAGGTCACCGCCGAATTGGTGGTCAGTCAGCCAACAGTGGGGGGAAGATGCTCGGCCTCGAGAACATCGGCACAGCCAAGCGGCTGGGCGTCATCGTCGCCACCGGAGCGGTAGCGCTCGGCGGGATGGCGACCATCACGCTCGTCGGCCAGGAGCGCCTGGCGGACAAGAGCCTGCGGGTCAGCGAGTTGCAGTGCGGTCAGGCCGCCCTCAACCACCTGAACAACCGGCAGAGCGAGCTGAAGGTGGACGCCTACCGGGCCGCCCTCGGCCACGACGTCCTGCAGGATGTCAAGGACGACGTGCAGTCGTCGGTCGAGGCCGCCGACGCGGTGCACTCCTGCGGCCTGCCGGCCGCGATCACCGACCAGTTCAAGAGCTACGCCCCGGACTTCGAGGACTTCAACAAGTTCATCTCGGACTTCGTGGCCGCCGGTGTGGCCGACCCGAAATCGGTGGTCGACAAGACCGATGACATCGGCCCGGCGAACGACAAGACCGACGACGAGCTGGACACCCTCACCGAGATGGTGGAGAAGCAGGTCGCCGAGCAGAAGGCCGCGATGGCCGACACGGTGACGTCGACCCGCTGGACCTCGATCGTGGTGGCAGCGCTCGGCCTGATCCTGCTGATCGGCATGGCGGTTCCGATGGTCCGTTCGATCCTCGGCCCGATCCGGCGGATCGGCAAGGTGATCGACGCCCTGGACCAGGGTGACCTCACCGAGCGCAGCAACATCACCACCACCGACGAACTGGGCACCATGGCGCAGAGCCTGGACCGCACCCTCGACAAGCTGCGCCAGTCGATGGTCACCATCGCCAAGGACTCGGACGCCCTGGCAACCGCCTCCACCCAGCTGGCCGCCGTCTCCGGGGAGATCGCCGCGGCCGTCGACAACACCGACCGGCAGAGCAGCTCGGCCGCCACCGCGGCGGACGAGATCTCGCGCAACGTGCAGAGCGTCGCGGCCGGCTCCGAGGAGATGGGCCTGTCGATCCGGGAGATCTCCCGCAACGCGGCGGACGCCGCCCAGGTCGCCTCGGTCGCCGTGGCCGAGGCCGCGATGGCCACCGAGACCATCCGCAAGCTCGGCGAGTCGTCCGCCGAGATCGGCAACGTGATCAAGCTGATCACCAGCATCGCCGAGCAGACCAACCTGCTCGCCCTGAACGCCACCATCGAGGCGGCCCGGGCCGGCGACGCCGGCAAGGGCTTCGCCGTGGTCGCCAGCGAGGTCAAGGACCTGGCCCAGGAGACCGCCCGCGCCACCGAGGACATCGGCGCCCGGGTCACCGCCATCCAGCAGGACACCAGCGGCGCGGTCGACGTGATCAACCGGATCTCCGACGTGATCGCGCAGATCAACGACTTCCAGACCACCATCGCCTCGGCGGTCGAGGAGCAGACCGCCACCACCGGCGAGATGAGCCGCAGCATCGGCGAGGTGGCCGCCGGATCCGGCCGGATCGCCGCGAACATCAACGACGTCTCGTCGGCCAGCCAGGCCACCGTCAGCGGCGTCAACCAAACCCGTCAGGCGAGCGAGGAGGTCTCCCGGACCGCCGAGGAGCTGCGCGCACTGGTGGCCGGCTTCACGTTCTGAGCGGTACCGAGAAGGGCACGACGAGGGCCGGTCGCCGAGCGCGACCGGCCCTCTTCTCATGTCCGGGCCCACGCTGCCGATGAAGCTCACATGCGTGTCGCGTCGGATCAGTCCCTGCTGACGCGCCGCCGGACCGTCGAGGCCTCCGCCCTGGTCAGCCGGGGACTCGGCTGGCTGTCCACGGTCGTCTACCTGGTGCAGCTCAAGGCCGCGGGGCCGGTGCCGGCGGCGTTGGAGCGCAGCCTGTGGGCCGGGATCGTCGCGATGGCGGCCGCCAACCTGCTCGCCTTCGCGGGCTGGCGCCGTCCCGGCAGCCGCTGGTACAGCGCGCAGAGCGCCGGTCAGGTGGCCCTCGACAGCGCGGTGATCGCCGGTCTGGTGGCCTTCTCCGACGGCTACACCGGGCAGGTGACCTGGCCGATCATGGCGGTTCCGGTGGTGGTCGCCGCCATCCGGCACCGGCTGGGCGGGGCGCTGACGGTGTGGGCGTTCACCTCGATCTGGTTCGGGCTGGTCGTCGCGATCTCACCGGGCCCGGCGCAACCGCGCGACGCGGTCTTCTCCGCCCTGATCAACCTGTTGATCGCACTGGTCACCGGAACGCAGGCGACCGCGTTCGCCCGCCAGCTGGCCACCCTGCAGCAGGTGCGCAGCGAGCTGCAGCACCAGGCCACCCACGACCCGCTGACCGGCCTGCCGAACCGGGCCCGGCTCGCCGAGCGAGCCGCGGCCTGCACCGGCCGGCTCGGCGTGCTGCTGCTCGACCTCAACGGGTTCAAGCAGGTCAACGACACCTACGGGCATGCGTCAGGTGACGAGCTGCTGCATCAGGTGGCGCTGCGGCTGAGCGCGATCATCGGCTCCGGCGACCTGGTCGGCCGGCTCGGCGGCGACGAGTTCCTGGTGCTGCTGCCGGACGCCGACCCGGAGCGGGCCGCGCGGGTGGCGGACCGGATCCGTGAGGTGATCCGGCGGCCGATCCAGATCGGCGACGGCCGCGAGGTGACCGTCGGGGTCAGCGTCGGCCTGGCGGTCCGCCCGGCCGACGGCACGGCCGCGCTGGACACGCTGACCGCCGAGGCCGACGCCGCCATGTACCGCGAGAAGCACACCCGGCGGGCGGCATGATGCACCATCTGATGATCCGCCGTCGTGGCGCTACCTATCGCCCACGCACGCGTTGATCCATCCGCGCGCTCAAGACGCCGCCCAGCCGGGTCGGTCCGGCAAACGGTCCGGCTGGGCGGCCCCGCGCCCTCAGCTCCAGGATTCCAAGATCTCCGGTACGGTCGCGGCCCTGCTCGGCTCGGGCACGCTTGCCGGCGTACGCCCGAATCGCGGCGCCGGGGCGGGCTGAAGCTGCCCGCCCACCTCGACGAAGGCGGACCTCGCCCGGTTGTGCGGGTGCCCGGGCGCCTCGGCGGGCGTCAGCACCGGGCTGACGCAGGCGTCCAGCCCGTCGAAGACCTCGGCCCACTCGTCCCGGCTCCGGCTCCCGAACCGCTCGGTGAGGATCCGCCTCAGCTCCGGCCACCCCCGCCTGTCGAACTGAGCCGGCAGGTCCGGGTCGTCGTCCAGCCCGAGCCCTTTGAGCAGTGCCGCGTAGAACTGCGGTTCGAGCGCGCCCACGGCGACGTAGCCGCCGTCGGCGGTCCGGTACGTGTCGTAGAACGGCGCCCCGCCGTCGAGCAGGTTCTCGCCGCGCCCGCCGCGCCACTGACCGGCCCCGATCATCCCGTGCAGGAACGTGGTCAGCAGCGCCGACCCGTCGACCATGGCGGCGTCGACCACCTGACCCCGGCCGGAGCGCTCGCGTTCCAGCAGCGCCGCCAGGATCCCGACGGCGAGCAGCATGCCGCCGCCGGCGAAGTCGGCGAGCAGGTTGATCGGCGCGTGCGGTCGCTCACCGGCGCGGCCCAGCGGTTCCAGGGCGCCGGCGATCGCCAGGTAGTCGATGTCGTGCCCGGCCGTCGCGGCGAGCGGGCCGTCCTGTCCCCAGCCGGTCATCCGGGCGTAGACCAGCCGCGGATTGAGCTCCGCGCACCGCTGCGGGCCGAAGCCCAGACGCTCGGCGACCCCCGGCCGATAGCCCTCGACCAGCACGTCCGCCTTCTCGATCAGGCGGAGCAGGTCGTCCCGGCCCGCCTCGGACTTGAGGTCGAGGGTCACCGTGCGGCGGCCGCGCTGCAACGGGCCGGCCTGCGGAACGAGCGGTCCCGTGCCGCCGGGCCGGTCCACCAGCACCACGTCCGCGCCCAGGTCGGCGAGGACCATGCAGCCGAACGGGCCGGGCGCCAGCCCGGCCAGCTCGACGACGCGGATCCCGGTCAGCGCGGTCATCGTTGCTCCTGTCTGGTGGTGGTCGAGGTTGTCCACAGCGGGGCGATGTCCACAGGGTGCCCGCCGAGTCGCCCGGCCCGCTGTCAGACTGGCTGCAGGGGTGCCCCCCAGGGAGGGCGGGGGCCTGGGCGACTCGGCGTGATCATGACCCCTAAGCCGGCGCGAACCGCTCCCCGTAGCGAGCCGCCAGCTCCGCCGCCCGCCCCTTGAAGTCGGCGTGCTGCTCCACGTACCGCAGCACCCCACCGGTCCACGGCGGGAAGCCGATCCCGAGGATCGAGCCGATGTTGCCGTCCGCGTCGGTCCGCAGCACCCCCTCGGCCCGGCAGCGCAGCGCGTCCAGCGCCTCGCTGAACAGCAGCCGCTCCTGCAGGTCGGCGAAGGGCACCGCACGACCCTCGTCGGTGGCCAGTTCGGCGAGGCCGTCCCAGAGCCGGGTGCGGCGGCCGTTCTCGTACGCGTAGAAACCGCGACCTGACGACCTGCCGGGCCGGTCGTGGGTCTCCAGCATCGTCGCGACCAGCGCGTGCGCCTTGTCGTAGCCGGCGTTCACGCCGGCCGCCAGGTACGCCTTGTGGATCTTCGCCATCAGCGTGAGCGTCACCTCGTCGGCCAGCGCCAGCGGACCGGTCGGGTAGCCGGCCTGCAGCGCGGCCTGCTCGACCGAGGCGGCCGGCACCCCCTCGGCGACCATGGTGACCGCCTCGTTGATGAACTGGCCGATCACCCGGCTGGTGAAGAAGCCGCGGCCGTCGTTGACCACGATCGGCGTCTTGCCGATCGTGCGGCCCAGGTCGAACGCCCGGGCGATCGCCTCGTCGCTGGTCTGCTTGCCGACCACGATCTCCAGCAGCGGCATCTTGCCGACCGGGGAGAAGAAGTGCATGCCGATGAAATCGGCCGGTCGGTCGACGCCCTGGGCCAGGCCGGTGATCGGCAGCGTGGAGGTGTTCGAGGCGAGCAGCGCGCCGGGCGCGAGCACCGGGGCCACCTCGGCGAACACCTGCTTCTTCAGCGCCGGATCCTCGAAGACCGCCTCGATCACCACGTCGCAGCCGCGCAGGTCCTCGACGTCGGCGGTCGGCGTGATCCGGGCCAGCACCGCCGGGTCGCCGTCGGCCACGGCACGCCGGGCCGCCTCGGGTGAGACGTCCTTGACCACGACCTCCAGGCCGGCCCGGGCACAGGCGTAGGCGATGCCGGCGCCCATCATCCCGGCGCCGAGCACCGCGACCTTGGTGGCCGGCGGGACGGAGACCGCCGGCCGGGCCGCGCCGCCGTTGACCGCCTTCATGTCGAAGAAGAACGCGCCGATCATGTTCTTCGCGATCCGGCCGGTGAGCAGCGTGATCAGCTTGCGGGTCTCGATGACGAACGCGGTCTCGATGTCGACCTGAGCGCCCTCGACGGCGGTCTCCAGGATCGCCTCGGGCGCCGGCATCCGGTTGCCCTTGAGCTGCTTGCGCAGCGTGGCCGGGAAGGCCGGCAGCTGTACGGCGAGCTTCGGGGTCGACGGCGAGCCGCCGGGGATCCGGTAGCCGGGCCGGTCCCAGGGCTGGGCCGCGTCCGGGTTGGCGGCGATCCACTCCTTCGCCCGGGTGATCAGCTCCGCCGGGGCGGAGACCACCTCGTCGATCATCCCGGCCTCCCGGGCGGCGGCCGGCTTGAACCGCTTGCCGGTGAGCAGCCAGGTCATCAGGGCCGGGGCGATGCCCAGCATCCGCACGGTCCGGGTGACGCCACCGGCGCCGGGCAGCAGCCCGAGCGTCACCTCCGGGAAGCCGAGCCGGGTGCCGGGCGCGTCCAGCGCGATCCGGTGGTGGCAGGCCAGCGCGATCTCGAAGCCGCCACCGAGCGCGGCGCCGTTGATCGCCGCTACCACCGGCCGGCCGTACGTCTCCAGCCGGCGCAGGTCCCGCTTGATCGTGCCGAGCAGCTCGAACAGCGCCGGCGCGTCCTCCGGCCGGGCCTTGCTCATCGTCGGCAGGTCCCCGCCGGCGAAGAAGGTGTTCTTGGCGCTCGCCACGATCACGCCGGTGACCTGGTCCTTCTCGGCCTCCAGGCGGTCCAGGGCGGCGGACATCGCGGCCACGTAGGTGGCATTCATCGTGTTGGCCGATTGGTCCGGGTCATCCATCGTCAGCGTGACGATCCCGGCGTCGTCCTTCTCGAAAGAGATCACTTGGCGAACTCCGTAACGCGCTCGATGACTGTCGCGACGCCCATGCCGCCGCCGATGCAGAGGGTGACCACGGCCCGGTGCAGGTCGCGCCGCTCCAGTTCGTCGACCACGGTGCCGACCAGCATCGCGCCGGTCGCGCCGAGCGGGTGGCCGAGGGCGATCGCGCCGCCGTTGACGTTCACCTTCTCCGGGTCGAGGCCGAGGTCGCGGATGTATTTGAGGACCACCGCGGCGAACGCCTCGTTGATCTCGAACAGGTCGATGTCCGCGGTGGTGAGGCCGGCCGTGGAAAGCGCCTTCTCCGTCGCGGGGGTCGGCCCGGTCAGCATCAGCGTCGGGTCGGCGCCGCTCACCGCGGCCCCGACGATCCGCGCCCGGGGCGTCAGGCCGAGCTCGCGTCCGGCGTCGGCCGAGCCGATCATGACCAGCGCCGCGCCGTCCACGATCCCGGACGAGTTGCCGGCGTGGTGGACGTGGTCGATCGCCTCCAGCCAGTGGTACTTCTGCAGCGCCACCGCGTCGAACCCGGCCTGCTCGCCGATCCCGGCGAAGGACGGCCGCAGCTTGCCCAGCCCGGCCCGGGTGGTGTCCGGCCGCGGATGCTCGTCGACGGTGAGGACGTCCAGGCCGTTCGGGTCGCGGACCGGCACTATCGAGCGGGTGAACGCGCCACCGGCGATCGCCTTGGCGGCCCGCTCCTGCGACTGGATCGCGTAGCCGTCGACGTCGTCGCGGGTGAAGCCCTCCAGGGTGGCGATCAGGTCGGCGCTGATCCCCTGCGGCACGAAGCTGGTGGCCAGCGCGGTCTCCGGGTCGAGGAACCAGGCGCCGCCGTCCGAGCCCATCGGGTTGCGCGACATCGACTCGACGCCGCCGGCCAGGATCAGGTGTTCCCACCCGGAACGGATCCGGGACGCGGCCTGGTTGACCGCCTCCAGGCCGGACGCGCAGAACCGGTTGAGCTGCACCCCGCCGGTGGTGTCCGGCAGGCCGGCCACCAGCGCGGCGGCGCGGGCCAGATCGCCGCCCTGCTCACCGATCGGCGTGACGATGCCCAGCACGACGTCTTCGACCCGCTGCGGGTCGAGACCGGGATTCCTTTCCCGTACGGCGTCGATCAGTCCCGTGACCAGGCTGATCGGCTTGGTGCCGTGCAGCGCTCCGTTCTCCTTGCCGCGCCCGCGCGGGGTGCGTACCGCGTCGTAGATATAAGCCTCAGAGGGCACGGGCGATCAGCTCCTTCATGATCTCGTTGGTGCCGCCGTAGATCTTCTGGACCCGGGCGTCGGCGTACATCCGGGCGATCGGGTACTCGGTGGTGTAGCCGTAGCCGCCGAAGATCTGCAGGCAGCGGTCGACGACCTCGCACTGGCCCTCGGTCAGGTAGAGCTTGGCCATCGCGGCGGTCGCCACGTCCAGTTCACCGCGCTGGTGCCGGACGATGCAGTCGTCCAGGAAAACTCGTGACGCGCGCGTGCGGGTGGCGCACTCGGCGAGCACCATGCGGGTGTTCTGGTGGCCGACCAGCGGTTTGCCGAAGGCGGTGCGTTCCTTCGCGTACGCGGTGGCCAGCGCGAGGGCCCGCTGCATGGCGGCGACCGCTCCCACGCCGATCACCAGGCGCTCCTGCGGCAGCTGCCGCATCAGCTGGTAGAAGCCGGTGTTCTCGGCCTCCGGCCCGCCCAGCACGTCGGCGGCCGGCACCCGGAAGTCGTCGAAGAACAGCTCCGCGGTGTCGTTCGCGTGCAGCCCGATCTTCTCCAGGTTGCGGCCCCGCCGGAAGCCGGGTGCGTCCTCGTCCAGCTCGCAGACCAGCAACGACATACCGTGCGCCTTGGCGGACTGATCGGTCTTCACGGCCAGGACCAATAGGTCCGCCAAATACCCGTTGGTGATGAAGGTCTTGGAGCCGCTCACCAGGTAGTCGTCGCCGTCGCGGACCGCACGGGTCCGGATCGCCTGCAGATCCGAGCCGCCGTCCGGCTCGGTCATCGCGATGGCGCCGATCAGCTCGCCGCCGCACAGCCGGGGCAGCCAGCGCCGCTTCTGCTCCTCGGTGCCGTAGGCGGCCAGATAGCCGGTCACGATGCCGCTGTGCACGGCCAGGCCGAGGCTGCCCTCGCCGGCGAGCGTCTGCTCGTGCAGCAGCACCGCCTCGTGGGTGAAGTCACCGCCCCCGCCGCCGTACTGCTCCGGCACCGAGAGGCCGAGCAGGCCCAGCTCGCCGGCTCGCAGGTAGTGCGCGCGGTCGGGATGACCCTGCTGTTCGAGGCGGGCGGCGTGCGGCACCACCTCGTTGAGGAAGAAGGACCGGACCATCTCGGCCAGGTCGTCGTGTTCCGGCTTGCGCCACGGCTCGGCGTAGCCCTCCAGTCCGGGTGTTGGCATCGATACACCCTCGATCACTATTGGCGCTGTGTCAACAAGACTGTGATGAATTGGCGTCATCCATCTGACCCGGCGCTGAAAACATCGACGGAACACCGATCTCGGAATCCGATGAATCGACGTGCCGTAAGGTCACCGCTGTGTCGTCACCAGCCAGCCCACCGGCCCCGGCCGCGCACCGCCGCCGGCGGCTGGAGCCGGACGCCCGGCGCGAGCAGATCATGTCGGTGGCGGTGCGGCTGTTCGGCGAACGCCCGTACGCGGAGGTCTCCACCACCGACGTGGCCCGGGACGCCGGCGTGGCCCGCGGCCTGGTCAACCACTACTTCGGGACGAAGAAGGAGCTCTACCTGGAGGTCGTCCGGGTGATGCTGACGGTCCCCGAGGTGGCCCTGGAGCGCCTGCCGAGCGGCGATCCGCCGGAACGGGTGGACGCCATCGTCACGTGGTTCCTCGACGTGGTCTCCCGGCACAGCACGTCCTGGCTGGCCGCGATCACCGCCGGTGGGATGGCCGGCGACACCGACGTCGACCAGGTCATCGCCGAAGCCATCGACGTCGCGGCGGACAGCGTCCTGGCCGCTGTCGGCGTCACCGCACGCTCCGGCGAGGCCCTGCGCGGCATGGCCCGGGCCTACGTCGGCATGTGCACCTACACCGCCCGGGAGTGGCTGCAGCGTGGCGCGCTGACCCGCGACCAGGTGCACACCCTGCTCACCACCACCCTGCTCGCCATGGTCGAGAAGGTCTTCCCGCAGGCCACCGGCTAGCTCGGACCGGTCAGCGCGCCGGGACGAGCCGGATCCGGACCTCGTCGTCGTAGGGGACGACCAGGGGACGGCCCTGCCCGGTCCACCGGGCCGGGACCAGGAAGAGCCGGCCGCGATGTCGTGCGGCCGACCGATCCGGCCCCACTGTCGGCAATCAGTGGCAGGCATCCACCGCGGCGGTCACACCCGTTTCCGGTACGACCTCGGCGCTCCCGCCGCGGGCGCGCAGCCGGCCAGTGATCCATCGGCCGGCGAGCACCGTGAGTGCCGCGAGCACGGCCAGGAACAGCCGGTCGGTCCACGAGTCGGCGTTGCCGATCAGCCCGAAGACGGTGTGGCCGGCGGTCGCGCCGATCGCCGCGGCGAGCAGGTGCACCGGCGTCCAGGCGGGGTGGGCGTGCCAGCGGCGCAGCGTGACACCGGTGCCGAGGACCAGCAGGGCGGCCGCCGCCATCGGCACCAGGGACCAGGCACCGTGGGTGAAGAACGGCTGGTCCGCGCCGGCGAAGGGGAAGATCAGCGCGAGGAAGGCGAGGGCGGCGGCCCCGGCCGCGAGCCCGGTCGTGGCCGGGGCGGGCAGGGCACGCGGCGGGTTCGCGGGGCGGAGGTGCTTGTCGCGTACGGTAAAAGCGGCGGCCGTCACCAGCAGCGCGACAGTGACGATGACCGCGGCCGCGACCGGCGCGAGGGTGTAGCCCGGGTCCTCCACCGGCGGGATGCCGACCCGCAGCAGCAGCGCGCCGAGCGCCGCGACCACGCCGGTGGTGATCAGACCGCCGCGGCGCAGGTAGGGCCGGTGCCCGTGCCCGGGGAAGAGCAACTCCACCAGGACGATCGGGATGGTGATGCTGAAGACCGGGTGGTAGACCAGGTTCAGCTCGGCGTAGGCGGTGTTCAGGCCGACCAGCCGGGGTGCCCAGTCGGCCGCGCCGTAGAGGTGCGGGCTGGTCAGCCCCTGCAGCACCAGACCCTCCTCGACCAGGCCGTAGGCGACACCGAGCAGCAGCAGACTGGGGAACCCGCCGCCGAAGCGGCGGACGGTCTCCCGGATCAGCAGTGCCCCGGCGCCGTACAGCGGCACGAAGAGCAAGAACACGTAAGCCACCCGCAGCGGCATGAGCCCCAGCGAGAGCTCGGCGACCACCGGCGCGAGCAGCACCAGGGTCCAGGCGGCTCCGCGGTGGCGCGGGCGCGGGTCGGCCGGGGCCGCGGCGTCGAAGGCGGACCGCACGGTCCGCAGGTTCGTGGTGACCGCCAGCGCGGCCAGCAGCAGCACCTGCACCGCCTCGACCACCCGCAGCCACGCCGGGTACTCCGCGCTGACCAGCAGCCAGCCGAGCCCGCCCAGCCCGAGCAGCGCGACGATCCGGACCCGGCGCAGCGCCCGCGCGGTGCCGGCCCGCAGCTGCCGGACGATCCGGACGTAGAGCAGGGCGACGCAGAAGACGGTGACCGGGCGGGACCACAGGGTCCGGGCCAGGGCGGCCGGGTCGGCGCCCGGGTGGTGCCGCTGCTGGTAGGCCAGCACGGTGTCGTGGCCGGCCAGGGTCAGCACGGCGAACAGCAGGCTGACGGCGAGGTTCGCGATGACCAGTGTGACAACGGCTCTGGTCGCCGCGGTGCGGGTCGTCGGGGTCATACCGGAAACGCTAGGAATTCCGGCCGGCCCGATCCTCCGGCCGGGGACGGGTCTCCCGCCTACGACTTCAGGATGAGGGCCGCGGCCGGACCACGCCGAGATCGTAGGCCAGGACCACCGCCTGCACCCGGTCGCGGACGTCCAGCTTGCGCAGGACGGCCGAGACATGGGTCTTCACCGTGGCCTCGGTGACCGTCATCCGGGTGGCGATCTCGGCGTTCGACGCGCCGCGGGCGAGCAGCTCCAGGACCTCGCGCTCCCGGCCGGTGAGCCGGTCCAGGCGGGCGTCGGCGCCGGGCGGGCGCAGGTCGGCGGCGACGAAGTGGTCGAGCAGCCGGCGGGTCGCGGTCGGGGCCAGCAGCGCCTCGCCGCGGGCCACCACCCGGATCGCCTCGGCCAGGTCGCCCGGGCGGACGTCCTTGAGCAGGAAGCCGCTGGCCCCGGCGCGCAGCGCGGAGTACAGCGACTCGTCCAGGTCGTAGGTGGTCAGCATGATCACGCGGGGCGCCGGCACGCCGGCGGTCAGCCGCGCGGTCGCGGTCAGGCCGTCCATCCCGGGCATCCGGACATCCATCAGTACGACGTCCGGCCGGGTCTGCGCCGCGAGCCGGAGCGCCTGCTCGCCGTCGCCCGCCTCACCCACCACCTCGAGGTCCTCGCGCGCCTCGATGATCATCCGGAACCCGACCCGGACCAGCGCCTGGTCGTCGACGATCAGCACCCGGATGCTCACGCCGCGCCCGGTCCGGACTGCCGGGTCCGGCGCCGCGTGGCGCCCTGCCAGGGCAGCCGCGCCCGGACCAGGAAGCCGCCGTCCGGGCCCGGTCCGGCGGTCAGCTCGCCGCCGACCGTGGCGGCTCGCTCCCGCATGCCCCGGATACCGTTGCCGGCCCCGTCACCGGTGCCGCCGTGACCGTCGTCGCGCACTTCGAGCTCCACCTCCGCGTCGGTGACCCGGACCAGCACCTCGGCCCGTCCGGCGCCGGAGTGCCGGAGTGTATTGGTCAGCGCCTCCTGCACGATCCGGTAGGCGCACAACTGCACCCCGGCCGGCGGCTCGGCCGCACCCTCCCGGCGCAGCGTCACCGTCAGCCCGGCCCCGGTCATCGTCTCGGCGAGCCGCCCGACATCCCCGAGCGCCGGCAGCGGTGGCTCGTCCGGCGCACCGCCCTGGTCGCCGTCCCGCACGACACGCAGGAAGGACCGCAACTCGGCGAGGGCCTCGCGCCCGGCCGTCTCGGTGCGCCGGATCGCGTCCCGGGCCTGCCCCGGGTTGATCTCGAAGACGTCGTCGGCGGCCGCGGCCTGCACCACCATCACCGACACCGTGTGGGACAGCACGTCATGCAACTCCCGGGCGATCCGGCCACGCTCCTCCAGCACCGCCTGCCGCCGTTCCGCCTCCCGCCGGGCGGCACGGGCCCGGCCCAGCGCGCCCCAGCTCCAGGCCAGCAGCGAAGCGGCCAGCCACATCCCGGCCGCCGCCCACCGTTGCTGCGCCGCGGCCGGGCCGCACACCGCGAGGACGGTACCGGCCAGCGCCCACAGGCTCTCGCCGGCCGGCCGCGCCCACGCGTAGGTGCACAGCACCACGAAGACCAGTCCCGGCCCGAGCGAGGGCACCACCAGTTGCAGGGCCGCACCGGTCACCAGGATCAGCGCGATCACCAGCCGGCGCGGCGTCCGGTCCTGATCACCGTCGTGCTCGCCCGTCACGTGGGCCAGCCGGCGCAGCGTCCGGTCCTGACCATCGTCGTGCTCGCCGGTCACGTGGGCCAGCTGGCGCGGCGCCTGGTCCTGATCACCGTCGTGCTCGCCCATCACGTGGGCCAGCCGGCGCAGCGCCACCACCTGTGCCACGGCCAGCCCGACCGCTAGGCCGCGCCCGGCGACCGGCGGCAGCGCCTCGGTGGTCACCAGCCAGAGCGCGGGGGAGACCAGCACCGCGGCGAGCACCAGCAGCGCCCGCCGCCACTTCGGCAGCAACCGTGCCTCGTAACGGTCCCCCATCCCCCGACCCTAGCGGCGCCCACCCCGCAGTCGCCGCCCCACCATCGTGACCTCCAGCCAAGCGGCCGTGGGCTGGTCGTAGCGGTGGTCTCAGCCCGCGCGAGACCACCGTGAGTGCCAGCCCGCGGTGGTGGCTGGTCGTGGCGGTGGTCTCAGTCCGTCCGAGACCACCCTGAGTGCCAGCCGTGTGGCCGTGGCTGGTCGTGGTGGTGGTGTCCGGGCTTGCGACACCACTGTGGGTGCCAGCCGTCGGTTCGCGGCTGGTCGTGGTGGTGGTGTCCGGGGTGTTGAGACCACCGTGGGTGCCAGCCGTCGGTTCGCGGCTGGTTGTGGTGGTGGTGTCCGGGGTGTTGAGACCACCGTGGGTGCCAGCCGTCGGTTCGCGGCTGGTTGTGGTGGTGCCAGGGGTGGCGAGACCAGGACTCAGCCCGTGGGAGGCCACCGTGGGTGCCAGCTGGCGGTGGTGGCTGGTCGTGGTGGTGGTCTGGGCCCGTGGGAGACCACCGTGAGTGCCAGCCGCGCGCCTGCGGCTGGCAAGGAGGGTGGTTTCCCGGGCTCGGACACCACCCTCACGGCCAGCCGCGAGGGTGGGGCGGGGGTGGAACTCCGGCGGCGCTCAACCAGGGCACGGCGGCGAGGGGGATTCGCCTAGCCTCCTAGGATGCGCTAGCGGATGTGCCGGAACTTCCGGGGAGTGAACGGGGGTGGACAAGCGGAGACGGCGGCGGCAGCGTCAGATCATGGCTGACTACCGGCAGACCTACCAGCGCAGCATCAGCGACCCCGACGGCTTCTGGCGGGAGGCCGCGGCCGCGATCTCCTGGCACGTCGCGCCGACGCGGATCCTCGACGACAGTGAGGCGCCGATCTTCCGGTGGTTTCCCGACGCGGAGCTGAACACCTGCTACAACGCGCTGGACCGGCACGTCGAGGAGGGGCACGGCGAGCGGGCCGCGCTGGTCTACGACAGTCCGGTGACCGGGGTGACCAGGACGTACTCGTATCGGCGGCTGCGCGACGAGGTGGCGGTGTTCGCCGGGGCGCTGCGGCGGCTCGGGGTGGGGCGCGGGGACCGCGTGGTGATCTACATGGCGATGGTGCCGGAGACGGTGATCGCCATGCTGGCCTGCGCCCGGCTCGGCGCGGTGCACTCGGTGGTCTTCGGCGGGTTCGGGGCGCGGGAACTGGCGGCCCGCATCGACGACGCCAGGCCGAAAGTGATCGTCGCGACCTCGTGCGGGGTGGAGGGCGGCCGGGTGGTGCCGTACCAGCCGATGCTGGACGCGGCGCTGCGGCAGGCGGCGCACCGGCCGGACCGCTGCGTGATCCTGCAACGCCCCGAGCAACCCCTCGGGATGCTCGGCGAGCGCGACCTGACCTGGGCGGAAGCGGTCGCCGATGTGGAACCGGCGGAGTGCGTGGCGGTGCGAGCGACCGACCCGCTGTACATTTTGTACACGTCGGGGACGACCGGCCGGCCGAAGGGCGTGGTCCGGGACAACGGCGGGCACGCTGTCGCGCTGCGCTGGTCGATGGAGCACATCTTCGGGGTACGCCCAGGCGAGGTGTTCTGGGCGGCGTCCGACGTCGGATGGGTGGTCGGGCACTCGTACATCGTGTACGCGCCGCTGCTGACCGGCGCGACCACGATCCTCTACGAGGGCAAGCCGGTCGGCACCCCGGACGCCGGGGCGTTCTGGCGGGTGGCCGCGCAACACCGGGTGACCAGCATGTTCACCGCGCCGACAGCACTGCGCGCGATCCGCAAGGAGGATCCGGAGGGCAAACACCTCTTCGGGTACGACCTGAGCGCCCTGCGCCTGCTCTTCCTCGCCGGGGAGCGGCTGGACCCGCAGACCTACCGGTGGGCGGGTGACCTGCTCGGCGTGCCGGTGATCGACAACTGGTGGCAGACCGAGACCGGCTGGCCGATCGCGGCGAGTCCACGGGGGATCGAGGAGTTGCCGACCAAGCCGGGCTCGCCCTCGCTGCCGATGCCCGGTTACCGCGTGCGGGTCGTCGACGAGTCCGGTAATGATCTGCCGCCGGGCGCTGAGGGGGCGATCGTCATCGGTCTGCCGCTGCCGCCCGGTTGCCTACCGACGCTGTGGCAGGACGACGAGCGGTACGTGCGGTCGTACCTCACCGCGTTCCAGGGCAACTATCTGACCGGCGACGGCGGGCGCTTCGACGAGGACGGCTACCTGTACGTGCTGGGCCGCACCGACGACGTGATCAACGTGGCCGGGCACCGCCTGTCCACCGGTGCGATGGAGGAGGTGCTGGCCGGGCATCCGGCGGTCGCCGAGTGCGCGGTGATCGGCGTGCACGACGAGCTGAAGGGTCAGGCGCCCCGGGCGTTCGTGGTGCTCAAGGCCGGCGCCGAGGCGAACGGCGTGGCGGCCGAACTGATCGCCCGGGTCCGTGACCAGATCGGCCCGGTCGCCGCGCTGCGCCGCGTCGACGTGGTCGCCGCACTCCCCAAGACCCGGTCCGGCAAGATCCTCCGAGGCACCATGCGCGGGATCGCCGACACGGGCGATGCCCCGGTCCCGTCCACGATCGAGGATCCGGCGGTCCTCGACGCCCTACGCCCCGTCCTCCACCCCTGACCGAGCCGGCCCCGTCCGTCCCGCCGACGCGGCGCGGGTCCCGTCCGTCCCGCCGACACGGTGCGAGTTCCGTCTGTCCCGGCGAGGCGGTGCGCTCGCCCTGCCGGGCTGGTGCTCACGGTGGTTTCCGGTGCGCGGAGACCACCGTGAGCACCAGCCGCGGGGTGCGGTGCTTGGCGGGAGCTGGGCTGCGGGGGTGAGTTGCGGACCGGCTCGCGGTGCTGGCCAGCTTGCGTGCCGGCCGGGTGGTGGCCGACGGCCCGGACAGCGGGGGTTGGCGGTCCTGGCACCAGTGGGGCGCACGGTGAGGTGGTGGGAGATCGGCGGGTGGTGAGCACCAGCCGGGGGGCGGGGCTGAGGTGCTCGGGGGTCGGCGGGTCGTGAGTACCGGCCGGGGCGCGGGCTGAGGTGCTTGGGGCCGGCGGGTGGTGAGCACCGGTCGGGGGCGGGGTTGAGGTGTTGGGTTTGGCGGTCGTGGCCACCCACGGGCGTCGCCCTTGCGGGCTGAGCGTCCTGGACGCGCAGCGGCCAGCTCAGCCCGCAAGGGTCCCTGGCGGGAGCGACGATCGGTGATCAGCGCGAATCCGAGTCATCAAGCATTTGATCTTGATGGGTCACCGGGAGCCTTCGCCCAGCGGATGGTCACCGCCTTCGCTCAAGAGATGGTCGCCGGCTTCGCTCAAAAGTTGGTCGCCGGCTTCGGGGGATGGTCAGTGGGAGCCTTCGCTCATGGCGGTCAGGAATCGGTCGCGGAAGGTGTTCATCGGCCAGACCGGGGCGTCGGTGGCCGGTTTGATGCCGTCGGTCCAGTTCCACGACGCGATCCGGTCGATGACCGCCGGATCCTTCGCGACGATCGTGATGGGCACGTCGTGGCTGGCGTTGTCGCCGGTCACCACCGGGGACGGCTGGTGGTCGCCGAGGAAGACCATGACCAGGTTGTCGTTGCCGTACTTGGTGATCCAGTCGACGAGGGTGGTGACCGTGTACTGGATCGACTTGCCGTACTCCTTGCGGACCTTGGCGGAGGCGGTCCAGATCTCGGCCTTCGTCGGCTGGTTGGCGACGATGCCGTTGTAGACGGAGCCGTCGCCGACCTGGTCCCAGTCGAGGAACTCGGGGATCGGCGCCCACGGGGTGTGGCTGGAGACCAGCGGCATCTCGACGAAGAGCGGCTTGCGGCCGGCCTTGGTGTACTCCACCTCGGAGAACTTCTTGAGCGTGTACTGGTCGGGCATCGGCGCCCAGCTGAACTTGGGGCCGGTGTAACCGAGGTTGCGGGAGTCCCAGACCCGGTTGAAGCCGTAGAAGTTGCCCTCCGGCCAGGCCCGGGTGGCGCCGGGCATGACGCTGACGGTGTCCCAGCCGGCCGACCGGAACAGGCTGGGCAGGGTGAGCCGGGTGCTGGCGGTCAGGTTGCGGTACCGGCTCTGGTTGTTGATCCACAGGCCGGACATGGTGGTGGAGTGGGCCAGCCAGCTGCCGCCGCCGAAGGTGGGTGAGGTGAGCCAGCCGCTGCGGGAGGTGAAGCCGGCCGCCTTGAGCTTGGCGGTGCCGGCCTGCAGGACCGGGTCGACGCCGGGGGCCAGGTTGGGTGCCTCGACGGCGTTGCGGCCGTAGCTCTCGACGAAGGTGAGCATGACGTCCTTGCCGGTCAGGCCGGTGAGGAGCTGGGTCGGCGGGACGTTCTGGAAGGCGTCGACCTTGACCTCGCGGGCGAACGCGGCCTCGTTCCTGATGCCGTCGCGGGCCTGGCTGGCGCGGTCCCACGCGTAGCTGAGCGTGGTGCGCGCGGCGAGCGGGACGTGCGGCAGCACGGTGGGGATGCCGAACGCCAGGGACAGCGCCCAGGCGGTCGCGATGCCGCCGGCGGTGAACGCGGACTTGCGCCGGTCCTCGCCGAGCAGGGTGGTGACCCGCAGCGTCGCCCAGGTGGTGATGCCGAGCACCACGGTGACCAGCAGGACGATCGCGGCGACCGCGCCGAACGCGCCGGCCGGTCCGTAGGACTCGTGCACGAAGTCGTAGGCGTCGTCGAAGAGCACCCAGTCCAGCACCGGGTCGAACGGCCGGTTCAACACCTGGAAGAAGCCCATGTCCAGGCACTTCTCCAGGACCACCCAGCCGAGCACGACGCCGCCGAGCGCGGCGGTGACCCGCCGGGGGCGGCGGGGGAGCGCGATCAGGACGGCGATGCCGATCGCCGCCTCGACCGGGATCCGGGTGAAGCTGCCCGGGGTGAGGCGCTTGAGCACGTTCGGATAGAGCAGGGCGGCGAAGACGATCAGGCAGGCCAGCACGGTGAGGCCGCGGCTGATCCAGCGGTGCCGGAGAAATCTTCGTACGCGGCCGGGCTGCTTCGGTCCGGGAGCGTCGAGCCGCTCGGCCGCCGGGTCCGCGGTGTTCTCGGTGATCCCGGTGTCCGGGGCGTCGGTGGTGCCCTCCGTGATCTCCGGGGTCGGGCTCTGCTCGTCCGAGACCTCCGTGATCTCCGGTTCCGGGCTCTGCTCGTCGGCGAGGTCAGTTTGTGGCACGTCTGAGGGAACGCATGCCCGGCGCGGATGGTTCAACATCGTGACCGTCCCGTACGGTGTTGATCGTTTTAGCAGGTCAGCACAGGGGTGAGCAGGTTGACAGACCGGACGACTCTCGTCATTCCCGCCGAGCGGGTCGGTGATCTGGACATTCCGCCCGTGGCGCTGGACACCGGCGCCGCGGATCCGGAGTGGGTGGACTGGCCGCTGGATCGGTGGGGGCGGCGTACTCCGGCACTGCGCCTGCCGATGAGCCCGCGGGCGGCCCGGCGGGCCCGCTGGCGGATCCGGATCCAGCCGTACGTCGCGGCCGTCCAGTGGCTCGGCCTGGCCGGACTGATGGTGCTGCTGTTCTGGGCGCCCCGGGGCTGGGATGCGCTCCGGTTCGCCTCGGTCGGTGTCTCGATGCTGGCGGTCTGGCTGCAGCCCGGCCCCGGGGTGCTGCCGCAGATGCCGTGCCCGCAGCGGGGTGGTGGGTTGCGGCTCAACCACGTTCCGGCCGACGTGGTCGAGCGCTGGCGCGCCGCCAACCCGGGGCTGACCGATACGCGTGAGCCCGCGCCCCGCTGGTACTCCCGGCGTTTCTATGCCCTGACCGGTTCCGGGCTGATCCTGGCGTCGATCCTGCTCGGCGTGCTGCTGACGCACGACGGCCGCGCGACACCGGTCTGGCTGGCCACGATGGTGCTGTTGCTGTTCCCCGCCGGGATTGCGGTGGCAATGAAGGTGCTGCCGCCCGGCTACATCCGCTTCGACCGTTCCTGATCGCGGCGGAGAACAGCAGCGGCGCCTCGGGCACCCACGGACCGGAACCGGGTCGCTCGACCCCTTGCCAAATACCTATCGAGCCGATAGGAAAAGAGGGCAGGAGGGAGGCCGACCGTGCCGAAGCAGATCATCCTGGCCGCGCACTTCCCCGGGGTGAACAACACGACGGTGTGGAGCGACCCGGCCGCGGGCAGTCAGATCGCGTTCGCGTCGTTCGAGCATCTGGCCCGGACCGCCGAGCGGGGCAGATTCGACTTCTTCTTCCTGGCGGAGGGGCTGCGGCTGCGCGAGCAGCGCGGCCGGATCCACGACCTGGACGTGGTCGGCCGGCCGGACACGCTGACCGTGCTCGCCGCGCTGGCCGCGGTCACCGAGCACCTCGGGCTGGCCGGGACGCTGAACGCCACCTTCCACGAGCCGTACGAGCTGGCCCGCCAGCTGGCCACCCTCGATCACCTCTCCGGCGGCCGGGCCGCGTGGAACGTGGTGACCTCGCACGGCGCGTTCTTCGGCGAGAACTTCCGGCGCGGCGGCTTCCTCGACCACGCCGACCGGTACCGCCGGGCCGGCGAGTTCATCGAGGCGGCCCGCACGCTGTGGGACGCGGACGGCGGGGACTTCGCGGTCAGCAGCTCGCAGTTCGGCATCCGGGGGCGGTTCGGGGCGCCGCGCAGCCCGCAGGGCCACCCGGTGATCATTCAGGCCGGTGACTCGGCGGAGGGCCGGGAGACGGCCGCCCGCTACGCCGACGCGGTCTTCTCCCGGCACCATCGGCTCACCGACGCGCGGCGGTTCTACCGCGACGTCAAGGACCGGCTGGTCCGTTACGGGCGTGCGGAGCACCAGCTCAAGATCATCCCGGGGGTGTCCTACGTCCTCGGCGACACCGACGCCGACGCGCAGGAGCGGGCCCACCACATCCGGCGCCAGCAGGTCAGCCCGCAGACCGCGATCCTGCTGCTGGAGCAGCTGTGGAACCGGGACCTGTCCGGCTACGACCCGGACGGCCCGCTCCCGGAGATCGACCCGCTGCTCGACGAGGACGACACGATCAGCAAGGGCCGGGCCGGGATGTACCCGGACCGGCTGCGGACCGCCGCCGAGTGGCGGGCCCTGGCGGAGGCGAAGCGGCTGTCGATCCGGGACCTGATCATCGAGGTGACCGGCCGGCAGAACTTCATCGGCACCCCGGATCGGGTCGCCGCCGAGCTGAACGAGTACGTGCAGAGCGACGCCTGTGACGGCTTCATCCTGGTACCGCACCTGACCCCGACCGGCCTGGACGACTTCGTCGACCGGGTGGTGCCACTGCTGCAGGAGCGGGGCGTGCTGCGTACCGCCTACACGACCACGACGTTGCGGGGCCACCTCGGCCTCGGTGGGGACTGACCATGGGCGTACCGCTCTCTGTTCTCGATCTCGCGCCGCTGGTCGCGGGCGGCGACACCGGTGACGCCCTGCGGCGCACCCTGGACCTGGCCCGGCGGGCCGAACAGTTCGGCTACCACCGCTACTGGGTGGCCGAGCACCACTTCACGCCCGGTGTGGCGTCGGCGCAGCCGGCGCTGCTGCTCGGCCAGATCGCCGCGGTCACCGAGCGCATCCGGCTCGGCTCCGGGGCGGTGCAGACCGGACATCAGACGGCGTTGTCCATCGTGGAGCAGTTCGGGCTGCTGGACGCGTTGTATCCGGGGCGGTTCGACCTGGGGCTCGGCCGATCCGGCCAGGCCCGATCCGAGCGGGCCGAGGTGGCGACGGCCGGCGAGCGGGAGGTCGACGGGCTGCTCATCCCGCGGCACTTCTCCTGGGCGCCGATCCTCGCCTCCGAGCGCAGCGCCCTGGCCGCCCGGCTGCTCCAGCAGCCGGGCGCGGAGTCGCCGCCGCTCGGCGAGGTCCTCGACCAGATCGAGACGCTGCTGGCCGGGCCGTACCGGGACGGCAGGGGCAACGAGGTGACGGCGGTACCGGGGGCCGGCGCCGACCTGCGGCTCTGGTTGCTGGGCAGCAGTGGTGGGGAGAGCGCGCGCACGGCGGGGGCACGGGGCCTGCCGTTCGTCGCGAACTACCACGTGGCGCCGGCCACGGTGCTCGACGCCGTGGCGGCGTTCCGGTCGGCCGGCGGGACGTACCTGATGGTCTCGGCCGACGTGGTGGTCGCCGAGGACGACGAGACGGCCCGGCGGCTGGCGCTGCCCTACGCCCTGTGGGTGCACAGCATCCGCACCGGCCGGGGCGCGATCCCGTTCCCGAGCATCGAGCAGGCGCTCGCCCACGAGTGGACCGACGCCGACCGGCCCCTGGTCGCCGACCGGGTGGACACCCAGTTCGTCGGCTCGCCGGCCACCGTCGCCGAGCGGCTGCGGACCCTGCGCAGGGTGACCGGCGCCGACGAGCTGCTGATCACCACGATCACCCACCGGCACACCGACCGGGTCCGCTCGTTCGAACTGCTCGCCAAGGAATGGGGCTCGCTGCGATGACGATCCTGCTGGCGGTGGCCCTGGACGGCGACTCGTTCGCGGCCCGGGACTGGATCCAGGCGGTGCGGCACGCCGACGACGCCCGGATCGACCTGCTCACCTTCGACGACGACTTCGGCCGGTACGGACCGGACGCGGTGCTCACCGCGGCCCGGGTCGCGCCGCTGACCCGGCACGTCGGGCTGGTCCCGGTCGCCACCACCACGCACACCGAGCCGTTTCACCTGTCCACCGCGCTGGCCACGCTCGACCACGTCAGCCACGGCCGGGCCGGCTGGCAGGTGCGGGTGTCGGCCGACCCGGCCGAGGCGGCGCTGCTCGGGCGGCGGGCGCCGCTGGACCGCGACGAGCTGTTCGCCGAGGCCGCCGACGTGGTCGAGGTGGTCCGGCGGCTCTGGGACAGCTGGCAGGACGACGCGATCATCAAGGACGTCGCCACCGGCCGGTTCATCGACCGGGACCGGCTGCACCACGTCGACTTCGCCGGCCGGTACTTCTCGGTGAAGGGGCCGTCGACGGTGCCGCGCCCGCCGCAGGGCCGGCCGGTGCTGGCGGTGGCCGAGGGCGAGGCGCCGGACGCGGCGGCCGATGTGCTGTTCGTTCCCGCCGAGCGGGCCGAGGCGCGAGCCGGCCGGAAGGTTTTCGCGGACCTGACGGTCCGTGCGGGCCGGCATCGGGACGCCATGGTCCGGATCCTGGCCGCCGCGCAGCGCGGGGTGGACGGGGTGCGGTTGCGCGGCGACCTGCTCACGGTGATCCGCGAGCTGGTGCCGGAGCTGCGCTGGCGGGGCCTGTTCCGGCCGTCCGGGGCCGGCACGCTGCGCGACCGGCTCGGCCTGCCGGTCGCCGTCAACCGCTACCGGACCGCGGGCTAGCGATCGGTCCGCCCCGGCTTCCGGCCGCCGCTTTCCGGTACGCCCACCCGGCGAGCCGACTCAGATCTCCAGGACCAGCTTGCCCCGGGTCCGCCCGGTGGCCAGCCGGCGGTGCGCCTCGCCGGCCTCGGCCAGCGGCAACACCCCGGCGACCTCGACGTGCACCCGCCCGGCGTCGATCAGCGCGGCGATCTCGGCCAGCGCCGGCCCGTCCGGCTCGACCAGGAATCCGATGGCCCGTGCCCCGGCCCGCTCGGCGGCCTGCGACACCGCGGCGGAGACCCCGGACGGTACGGCGATCAGCAGCCCGCCCGGCGCCAGGGCGGCCACCGAGCGCACCCCGGTGTCCTCGTCGCCGACCAGGTCGAGGACCACGTCGACGTCCTTGGCCACCTCCTCGAACCGGGTGGTGGTGTAGTCGATCAGCTCGTCCGCGCCGAGCGAGCGCAGCCAGTCGTGCTTCTCGGCGCGCGCGGTGCCGATCACCCGCGCCCCGAGGTGCTTGGCGAACTGCACGGCGAAGTGCCCGACCCCGCCGGCCGCCGCGTGCACCAGAACCCGCTGGCCGGCGGTGATCGTGGTGGCCGCGGTCAGCGCCTGCCAGGCGGTCAGCGCGGCCAGGGGCACCGCGGCGGCCGCGGCGTGCCCGATGCTGGCCGGTTTGCGGGCGAACTGCCGGGACGGCGCGGTCACGAACTCCGCGTAGCCACCGGCCTGCCGGGGGAACCAGGGCATCCCGTAGACCTCGTCGCCGACGGCGAGGGTGTGCACGCCGAAGCCGACCTTCTCCACCACCCCGGAGACGTCCCAGCCGAGGATGAACGGCGGCTCCCCGAGCACCCCGGCCATCCCGGCGCCGGCCCGGGTCTTGTGGTCGACCGGGTTGACCCCGGCCGCGATCACCCGCACCCGCACCTCGGTGGGCAGCGGCTCGGGGATCGGCACCTCGGCGATCCGGAGCACCTCGGGCCCACCGAACTCCTGCTGTGTCACTGCTCGCATGTTGTCTCGCACGTCGCCGAAGCTATCCCGGCGACGGTAGTTACCCGCAAGGGAGGCTACTATCCTTTGGTAACCAAGGAGGTCGGATGACTGTCACCTGCGCCACCGGCGAGCACGACAAGCACGACGTCTTCGCCGCGCTGTGTCCCTGCCGCGGCCTGCTCGACCTGATCGCCAACAAGTGGACCACCCTGGCGGTCGGTGCGCTCGAGTCCGGGCCGCTGCGCTTCGGCGCCCTGCAGCGGCACCTGGAGGGCATCAGCCCGAAGGTGCTGACCCAGACCCTGCGCCGGATGGAGGACGCCGGCCTGCTGACCCGCACGGTCTACCCGGCGGTGCCGCTGCATGTGGAATACGAGCTGACCGCCGTCGGCCGCAGCCTGACCGTCCCGTTGCGCGGGCTGCGCGAGTGGGCCGAGCATCACCTCCACGAGCTGACCGTCTGAAAGCGGATTTTGGTACGGCGGGCAGCGTCGCGCCGGGTGGCGCTCGTTCAGCCCTCGCCGCGGTAGGTGAACGAGACCAGGCGTGTCTCGGACGTCCCCAGCGTCCCGATGCCCAGCATCCGCCCGGTGAAGCCGCCGGCCACCTCGGTGGACAGGTAGCGGCCGTCGAGCCGGGCCAGCTCGGTGCCGGCCGCCGACAGGACGATGTCGTCGGGGCCGGACGCCGAGGCGCTGTCGTCGCCGGCCGGGGCCACCGCGGAGATCCGCAGCGGGCCGGCCGGGGCGGTGCCGACCACCTGTTCCAGGTCCCCGATCCGGGCGATCGCGGTGGCCACGCCGTCCGACACGTGCAGGGCGTACCAGTGGCGGTGGTCCAGGCGCAGCACGAGACGCCCGGGACCGGCGAAGGTGGCGGTGGCGGTCCAGGACCGGTCGGTGACGCGTACGCAAAGAAGATCGGCGGACCGCAACAGCGCGCCGCCCTCCGGATGCGGCGCGGCGATCGCGGCCGGGTCCGCGCCTGGCGCCACCCAGCGCGAGTCGAACACGCCGTCGGTCACGCCGAACGAGTGGTCGGCCGGACCGCCCGGCCGGGAGACGGTGGTCAGCGCCGGCCAGCCGTCCGCCCAGTCGACCCGGGCCAGGAACGTCTCCCGGCCCAGCACGTGGAAGTGCGGCGTCGTGCCGCGCGGCCGGACCCCGAGGTGCACCGCCCACCAGCCGCCGTCGGCGGCCTGGACCAGGTCGGCGTGCCCGGTGTTCTGCACCGGGTGCCCGGTGCTGCGGTGACTCAGGATCGGGTTGGCCGGGCAGGCGGTGAACGGTCCGGCCGGGCCCGGGCCGCGGGCGATGGTGACCGCGTGGCCGCGTTCGGTGCCGCCCTCGGCCAGCATCAGGTACCAGGTGCCGTCGATCAGGTAGAGGTGCGGGCCCTCGGGGTGGGCCAGGCCGGTGCCCTGCCACACCGGGTAGTGCTCGCTGAGCTCGGCGCCGGTCGCCGGTGAGATCCGCACCTGGGTGATGCCGGCCGGCGCCCGCATCCCGTAACTGGCGTAGGTCAGGTAGCAGTCGCCGGCCTCGTCCCAGGCCAGATCCGGGTCGATGCCCAGCGCGCCGGGCACGTACACCGGGTCGCTCCACGGGCCGGCCGGGTTGGTGGCGTGCACGATGAGCTGCCCGGACATCATCCGGCTGGTGTTCGTGGTGACCATCCAGAAGCGGCCGTCGTGGTACCGCAGGGTGGGTGCGAAGATGCCCCGGGACGGGGTCAGCTCGTCCGGGTCGAGCTGCTCGGGGCGGGTCAGGATGTGCCCGATCCGCCGCCACGACGTCAGGTCCCGGCTGTGGAACAGCGGCACGCCGGGGACGTATTCGAACGACGAGGTCGCCAGGTAGTAGTCGTCGCCGACCCGGCACACGGTCGGGTCGGGGTGGAAGCCGGCGATGATCGGATCGAAGGACATGCCTCCGATCATGGATCAGGTGGATCGGGAGGTTCCATAGGCGGCGAACGAGCGGCGGTCGCCGTGCCATGCCAGCCCGTCGAGAAAGGCCAGGTCGGCGGGGCGCAGCACCAGCTCGGCGGCGGCCGCGTTCGCGGCGATCCGGGACGGGTCGCGGGTCCCGGGGATCGGGACGACGTCGTCGCCCTGGGCCAGTAGCCAGGCGAGGGCCAGTTGACCGGGGCTCACGCCGTACGCCGAAGCGGTGGACCGCAACGCCTCGACGACGGTGAGATTGGCCGCCAGCGTCTCCCCGGCGAACCTGGGGTCGCCGGCCCGGAAGTCGCCGGGCTCGAACGGCCCGGCGGGCAGCGCACCGGTCAGCAGTCCGCGGCCGAGCGGGCTGTAGGCGACGATCGCGGCACCGCCGGCCCGGGCCGCCGGGATGATGTCCCGCTCCGGCTCCCGCCAGGCGAGGGACCACTCCAGCTGGACCGCGGCGATCGGATGCACCGCGGCGGCCCGCGCGAAGGAGGCCGGATCGACCTCGGAGAGCCCGAGCCGGCCGACCTTGCCGGCGGCGACCAGGGCGGCCATCGCCCCGACGGTGTCCTCGATCGGCACCGTGGGATCGATCCGATGCAGGTAGTAGAGGTCGATCACGTCGACGCCGAGCCGCCGCAGGGAGGCGTCGCAGTAGTCGCGGACCCGGTCCGGGTGGGCGTCCAGGCGCACCCCGTCCGGGCCGCGGACGATGCCGAACTTGGTGGCCAGCACGGCCTCGCCGCGGCGACCGGCGATGGCGCGACCGACCAGCCGCTCGTTGTGGCCGGCGCCGTAGCTCATGGCGGTGTCCAGCAGAGTGACGCCGTGGTCCAGCGCCGCCCGTATCGTGAGGATCGACTGCTCGTCGTCGGCCGGGCCGTACGCCTGGGAGAACCCCATGCAGCCCAGCCCGATGCGCGTGGTGAACATGCGTCCAGCCTGATCCCGCCGGATTGATATGTCCAAGACACATGCACGATGGCATTCATCGTGCGGCACGATGAACCGGTGGAGCTTCGACAACTCAGCTACGTGGAGGCGGTCGCCCGGTACGGCGGGTTCACCAGGGCCGCCGAGCGGCTGCACGTCGCCCAGTCGGCGGTCTCCGCGCAGGTCCGCGCCCTGGAGACGGAGCTGGGCGTGACGCTGTTCGCGCGCACCACGCGCCGGGTCGCGCTGACCCCGGCGGGGGAGATGTTCGTGGCGCGGGCCCGCCGGGTGCTCGCCGAGCTGGACGGCGCCCGGCTGGAGATGGGCGAGATCACCACGGTGGTCACCGGGCGGGTCAGCGTCGGGGCCACCGCCGTGCTCGGGCCGTACGACCTGGCGCGCGCCCTGGCCCGGTTCCACGACCGGTTCCCCGGCATCGCGCTGCGGCTGCGGTCCGGGCTGATCACCGGGCTGCTCGGTGCGCTCGACGGCGGCGAGGTGGACCTGGTGATCGGCCCGGTGCACGCCGACCTGCCGGCCCGGTTCGAGGCGCTGCCGCTGGTCGAGGAGCAGCTGGTGCTCGCGCTGCCGGTCGGGCATCCGCTGAGCGGGACCGGGCGGCTCACCCTCGGCGAGTTCCGCGACGAGGCGTTCGTCTGCCTGCCGGAGGGCAGCGGACTGCGCTGGATCCTGGACGACGCGGCCCGGACCGCCGGGTTCACGCCGCGGGTGCAGTTCGAGACGCACAGCCCGCAGAGCATCCGGGAGCTGGTCGCGGCGGGTCTCGGGGTGGCGCTGCTGGCCCGCTCGGTGGCGGAGGGACCGGACGGGCCGGCGATCACCGTACGGCAGCTGCACGCGGCACCGGCCCACCCGCCGATCGGCCTGATCCATCATCGGGACCGGCCGCTCACCTCGGCCGTCCAAGCCTGCCGGCACGTGCTGACCGCCGACCCGCGGTGAGCCCGGCGGCCTGATTCCAGGGGGCGGGACGACGGCACCCCGGTATTGCCATTAACTCCATCGGCACGATAGGAATACTGGGCATTGCCCGGTACCTCTGCCTGGAGTTCCCCGTGACCACCTTGCTCGCCCCGGCCGCCGCGCCGGAGAGCGCCGCCACGCCGGCGCTCGCGCCCGGCGGTGGGTTGCGCCGCCGCATCGCCCTGCGGTTGCTGGCGCTGCTCGCACTCGGCGTGCTCTGGGAGATCACCGCGCGCTCGGTCGGCAACCCGGCCTTCATCCCGTCGCCCGGCGCGGTCTGGCGGCAGCTCGTCCTCACCTCGACCACCCACGACGGCGTCCGCGGCTACAGCGGCCATCTGCTCGTCGAGCACCTCGGCGTCAGCCTGCGGCGGATCGTGATCGGCTCGGCCATCGGCGTGGCCGGCGGCCTGATCGCCGGCGTGCTGCTCGGCACCGTCGCCTGGCTGCGGGTGATCGCCGAGCCGGTGGTCACCTTCGTCCGGGCGCTGCCCCCGCTGGCCTACTTCAGCCTGTTCATCATCTGGTTCGGCATCGACGAGACGCCGAAGCTGTGGCTGCTCTCGATCGCCGCGCTGCCGCCGGTCGCGGTGGCCACCGCCGCCGCCGTGCACGGCGCGCCGGCCGGGCTGGTCGAGGCGGCCCGGGCGCTCGGCGCCGGGCGCTGGCGGACGATCCGGGACGTGGTGCTGCCCAGCGCGCTGCCGGAGATCTTCACCGGGATCCGGCTGGCGGTCGGCGTCGCGTACTCGTCGGTGGTGGCCGCCGAGACGATCAACGGGGTGCCCGGGATCGGCGGCATGATCCGCGACGCGCAGCGCTACTCGCAGACCGACGTGGTGGTGCTCGGCCTGTTCGCCATCGGCCTCTCCGGCCTGCTCATCGACGCCCTGTTGCGGATCGCCGCGGACAAGCTGATCCCGTGGCGCGGCATTAGTTGAAGGAAACGATCAATGAAGAGAATTCTCGCCGTCGTCAGCATGTTTCTGCTCGCCGCCTGCGGTAACGGCGCGGCCGCCGGGGGCGGCGACGCCTCGCGCAAGTCGATCCGGATCGCCTACCAGGCCTTCCCCAGCGGCGACCTGATCGTCAAGAACCAGGGGCTGCTGGAGAAGGCGCTGCCCGACTACAAGATCACCTGGACCAAGTTCGACTCCGGGGCGTCGATCAACACGGCCTTCGTGGCGAAGAGCCTGGACATCGCGGCCATCGGGTCCAGCCCCGTCGCGCGCGGGCTGTCGGCGCCGCTGAACATCCCCTACCAGGTCGCCTTCGTGCTGGACGTCGCCGGCGACAACGAGGCACTGGTCGCCCGCGACGGCAGCGGCATCACCGGCGTCGCCGGTCTCAAGGGCAAGAAGGTGGCCACCTCGTTCGCGTCCACCTCGCACTACAGCCTGCTGGCCGCGCTCGACCAGGCCGGCGTCAAGGAGTCCGAGGTCGACATCGTGGACCTGGAGCCGCAGGACATCCAGGCCGCGTGGGCCCGTGGTGACCTGGACGCGGCGTACACCTGGCTGCCGGTCCTCGACGAGATCGAGAAGACCGGCAAGGTGCTGATCAGCAGCCGCCAGCTGGCCACGGCCGGCAAGCCCACCCTCGACCTGGGCGTGGTCGCCACCCCGTTCGCGCAGGCGCACCCGGAGGCGGTCGACGCCTGGCGCAAGGCCGAGGCGCAGGCCCTGGACCTGATCGCGAACGACCCGGCGGCCGCGTCCCGGGCGGTCGGCGCCGAGCTCAACCTCCCGGCCGGCGACGCGCTCCACCAGCTCAAGCAGGGCGTCTTCCTGAAGCCGGCGGACCTCTCGTCGCCGGAGTGGCTGGGCACCGAGGGCAGCGTCGGCAAGCTCGCCGACAACCTGGTCAGCGCCGCCGAGTTCCTCGAGGCGCAGCAGAAGATCGACGCCGTGCCGGCCCTCGCCGACGTGCGGAAGGCGATCTACGTCAAGGGCCTGCCCGGTGTCCTCGGCTGAACCCGCTGTCGTGCTCGACGCGGTGACCCGCTCCTACGGCGACGTCACCGCTGTCGGGCCGGTCGGCCTGACCGTGCCGGCCGGCGAGTTCCTGGTGCTGGTCGGCGCGTCCGGCTGCGGCAAGAGCACGCTGTTGCGCCTGGTCGCCGGCTTCGAGCAGCCGACCACCGGCACGGTCCGCACGGCGGGCGCGGCGCCGGTGCCGGGACGCGGGGCGGGCCTGGTCTTCCAGCAGCCGCGCCTGTTCCCGTGGAAGACGGTCGGCGGCAACATCGCGCTCGCGCTGCGCTACGCCGGGCAGCCGGCCACCCCGGCCCGGGTGGACGAGCTGCTGGCCCGGGTCGGCCTGCACGACGTCGCGCGGCGGCGCACCTGGCAGATCTCCGGTGGCCAGCAGCAGCGGGTGGCGATCGCCCGGGCGCTCGCCGTCGAGAATCCGTTGCTGCTGCTGGACGAGCCGTTCGCGGCCCTGGACGCGCTCACCCGGGAACGGCTGCAGGACGACCTGCGCCAGGTCAGCACGGCCGCCGGGCGTACCTGCGTGTTCGTCACGCACAGCGTCGACGAGGCGGTCTTCCTCGGCAGCCGGGTCGTGGTGCTCACCCCGCGTCCCGGCCGGATCGCCCTGGACCTGCCGATCGACCTGCCCCGCACCGGCGTCCCGGCCGGCGAGCTGCGCGGCTCACCGGAGTTCGCCGCGCTGCGCGCCGAGGTCGGCCACGCGATCCGGGACCGCGCCCCCGCCTGACACCCCTTTCCGGTACGCCCGGAGCCCCGTCCCGCCCGCGGCTGGTCCCCACGGTGGTCTCGGCGGCGTGGAGACCACCGTGGTGACCAGCCCTGGGCCGGGTGTGGCCGTGCGTTTCGGCTGGCTGGTCGTGAGGGTGGTGTCGGGGGCGTGGAGACCACCGTGAGGGCCAGCCGGGGGCGGGCGCGGCTGGGCCGGGGGCGGGGGCGGCCTCGCGGCGGGCTCGGGCGGGACGGTGCTGCGGGCGTACCGTAAAGGTCTTTCAGTCGGGGACCGCGGCGGATTCCAAGGCCTTGTCGATCAGGGCGGCGGGGCCCGGCTTGGCGAAGAAGTAGCCCTGGGCGTAGCGGTACCCGAGGGCCTCCAGGCGAGCGGCCTGGGCCTGGGTCTCCACGCCCTCGGCTACCGCGCGCAGGCCCAGGGTGGCCGCGATGGTGCTCAGCGAGGTGGCGATCGCCTCCTGCTCGGCGGTGCCGTTGAGCTCGTCGATGAACGACTTGTCCACCTTGAGGGTGGTGACCGGGCAGGTGCGCAGCAGGGTGAGCGACGACTGGCCGGTGCCGAAGTCGTCCAGGGCCACCCCGACCCCGAGGTCGCGCAGTTCGTGGACGGTGCTCAGGGCGGCGCCGCCACCGAAGACCGACGTCTCGGTGATCTCCAGAGTGATCTTGTCGGGGTCCAGGCCGTAGCGGGCGATGGTCGAGGCGACCTGGTCCGGCAGGTCCGGGTCGAGCAGCTGCCGGGCCGAGACGTTGATGTTGACCCGGGGCGCGTCCTTGCCGTGCCGCAGCTGCCAGCGCGACGCGTCGGCGCAGGCCGTCTCGATCACCCAGAGGCCGAGGTCGAGGATCAGCCCGGTCTGCTCGGCGACCGGGATGAACTCGGCCGGCGACACCGGGTCGCCGCCCGCGGGATGCCAGCGGACCAGCGCCTCGACCCCGGTGATCCGGCCGCCGGGCAGTTCCACGATCGGCTGGTAGACCAGGCGGAACTCGCCCATGTCCAGGCCCCGGCGCAGCGCCGCGGCCAGGTCGGCGTCGTGCTGCGCGGTGCTGTCCAGCTCGGCGGTGTGCTCGGCGTACCGGTTCGCGCCGGCCCGCTTGGCCGCCTTGAGCGCCAGCTCGGCGCGGCGCAGCAGGTCGGGCAGCGCCTCGTCGCGGCCGGCCGCCACCCCGACGGTCGCGGTGACCAGCAGGTCGTGGCCGTCCACCCGCAGCGGCATGCGGAACGCCCGGATCAGGCGCTCGCCCAGGTGCTCCTGGTCGCCGTCGATCAGCACGCCGAACTCGTCGCCGAGCAGCCGGGCCACGAACGCGTCCGGGCCGAACGTCTCGGTGAGCCGGGTCGCCGCGGCGCGCAGCAACTCGTCGCCGCGCTCGTCGCCGAGCCGGTCGTTGAGGGTGCCGAAACCGTCCAGGTCGCAGACGGCGACAACGGCCGGCGCGGTGCGGGCCTGCAGGGTGGCGGCGAACATCCGGCGGTTCGGCAGGCCGGTCAGGTCGTCGTGGTTGGCCTGCTCCTCGAGCCGGTCCAGCAGGTCGGTGTTGTCGGAGAGGGCGGCGAGCTGGCGGATCACCACCAGGGTGATCAGCACGACCGAGCCGCCGGCCAGGCCGGGCGGCAGGTAACCCAGGTGCAGGGTGACGGTGACCAGCATGCCCACGGTGATCGCGACGGCGGCGTACGGCACCACGCTGATCCGGCGCCACCGGCGTACCCAGCGGGCGCTGACCGCGCGGGGCGGCCGGCCGGCGTAGCGGACCTGCGAGCGGGCGGCCAGCGCGAACAGCACCCCGAGCGGCTGCATCGCCATCGCGGTGACGCTCAGGTGCGGGTGGTCCTCGACGACCGGGTAGATCAGCCAGCAGGCCGGGGCGAGCAGGCCCAGCGGGGCCAGGTACCAGAGCGCCGGGCCGTGCACCGGGCCGGCGCCGGTGATCCCGACCCGGACCACGGCGACCACCGCGGTGATCGCGGTGACCAGCACGATCAGCATCAGGCCGGCGGCCAGCCCGGGTGTCGGATGCCCGCCGGGGCCGTCCGGGCCGCCCGGCAGCGGCACCGGGAAGCTCCACAGGAAGTGGGTGGTGACCAGCGCGGCGGCCACCCCGACCACGGCGATGTCCAGGTACATGGCGAGGCTGGCCCGCCACGAGCGGGGCGGGTGCGGCAGGCGCACCATCGCGTACGCGATACCGGCCACCGAGCCCAGGTAGCAGGTCGCGCTGACCGCGTTCATCGAGGTGGGGTGCCCGGCCAGGGCGGTGGCCAGCCCGTGACCGACGGTGCCCAGGGTGAGCAGGCCGACGGCGGCGGCGAGGCGCTGCCAGAACCGGCGGGCCATCCCCTCGCCGGCCGACGCGGCGGCGACCAGGGCGGCGTAGCCGGCGGTGCCGGCCGCGGCGATCCCGGCCGGCCAGAGCAACCAGGCCGGTGGCGCGTCACCGAGCAGGCCGGCCACCCCGAGCAGGACGCTCAGCACCGCCCAGACGACCGCCAGGATCAGCACGCGCCCGGCAGTACGCGCCGTTCCGTCCACCGATCGCATGCTCCACCGCCTTCAGGTCATGTGCCTGATCGGTGGGCGCGAGCGTGAGCTGAGAGAAAGTGCGGGCGTGACACGTGCCCCCCGGTCCGTGTCACGCCCGCATCGCCCGCCCACCCGCACCGTCCGCGGGTGGGAGGGATGGATCTAGCTCGGGATCGACCACCAGACGGTGGTGTCCGGCGGCAGCACGACCTCGTCCGGGCCGCCCTCGACCGGGCCGCTGGCCAGCAGCAGCTCGCCGGGCCGGCCGACGGCGACCGGCTGGTCGCTCATGTTGACGGTGCAGCGGAACACCGGCGCGCCCTCGACCACCCGGTCGAACGCCAGCACCCCGGCGGGCGCCGTCACCCAGCGCAGGTTGTCGATCGGCTGGAGCGCCGGGTGGCCGCGGCGCACCGCCAGCGCCTTGCGGTACAGCTCCAGCGTCGAGTCGGGGACGTCGGCCTGCGCGGCCACGCTGAGCTTCGCCCACGACGCGGGCTGCGGGAGCCAGCTGGCGCCGCCCTCCGGGCCGAAGCCGTACGGCGCCACGTCACCACTCCACGGGATCGGCACCCGGCAGCCGTCGCGGTACCCGTCCTGCCCGGTCGCCCGGTGGAACGCCGGGTCCTGACGTACCTCCGGCGGCAGGTCCAGGACCTCCGGCAGGCCCAGCTCCTCGCCCTGGTAGAGATAGGCCGAACCGGGCAGCGCCAGCATCAGCGCGCTGGCCGCCCGGGCCCGGCGCAGCCCGGCCGCCTCGTCGACGGCGACCGCCTTGCGGCCGGCCACCTCGCCCTCGGCGGTCTGCATCAGCCGGGTGGTGTGCCGGACCACGTCGTGGTTGGAGAGCGTCCAGGTGGTCGGCGCGCCGACAGCGCTCATCGCCTCGAGGGAGGCGTCGATGATCTGACGCTGCTCGTGCGTGTTCCACGCGGTGCCCAGGTAGCTGAAGTTGAACGCCTGGTGCAGCTCGTCGTCGCGGACGTAGTTGGCGACCCGGGCCAGGTTCGGCGCCCAGGCCTCGGCCACCGCGATCCGCTCACCGGGGTACTCGTCGAGGATCTGCCGCCACGAGCGGTAGATCTCGTGCACGCCGTCCCGGTCGAAGCACGGGCTCTCGCCGACGCCGAGCAGGTGCCACTCGGCGTCCGCGCCGACGTCCGGCAGGCCGGCCTCCTTGACCATGCCGTGCGCCACGTCCACCCGGAAGCCGTCGACGCCCAGGTCGAGCCAGAACCGCAGGATGGTCTTGAACTCGTCACGGACCGCCGGGTGGTCCCAGTTGAAGTCGGGCTGCTCGGGGGCGAACAGGTGCAGGTACCACTCGCCGTCGGCGACCCGGGTCCAGGCCGGTCCGCCGAAGATGGACGGCCAGTCGTTCGGCGGCAGCTCGCCGTTCTCGCCCTTGCCGGGGCGGAAGTGGTAGCGCTCGCGGAACAGCGAACCGGGGCCCTCGGCGATCGCCTTCTGAAACCACTCGTGCTGGTCGGAGGAGTGGTTGGGTACCAGGTCGACGATCACGCGCAGGCCGAGCGCGTGCGCCCCGGTGATCAGCTCGGAGGCGTCCGCGACGGTGCCGAAGATCGGGTCGACGGTCCGGTAGTCCGAGACGTCGTAACCCGCATCCGCCTGCGGCGACGCGTAGAACGGGGAGAGCCAGACCGCATCCACGCCGAGATCTTTGAGGTACGGCAGACGGCTGCTGATGCCCGGCAGGTCACCGATGCCGTCACCGTTGGAGTCGGCGAAGCTGCGCGGGTAGATCTGGTAGATGACCGCGTTGCGCCACCAGGAAGCCGGCGGCGCCTCGACGGTGGGCGGTGCGACCAATTGATCTGTCATGGCGAGGAACGGTAGCAGGCAACTAACACGTGTTACATAGCCCGGCGGATGATTTCTTTCAGCAAGTTCTTGCAGCGTTGGCTTATGCCGGATTTGTCGCTGACTCCCGCACGATCAACGAGGTGCCGAGCATCTGGTGCGGGTGCTGGTCCTCGCCGCGGATGGCGGAGATCAGGAAGTCGGCGGCCATCCGCCCCTTGGTCACGATCGGCTGCCGGACCGTGGTCAGCCGGGGGCGGAACCAGGCGGACTCGGCCAGGTCGTCGAAACCGGTCACCGAGACCTCGCCGGGGACGTCGACGCCGAGGTCCCGCAGGGCGTCGACCGCCCCGTAGGCGAGGATGTCGGAGAGCGCCAGGATCGCGGTGGGCGGCGGCTCCGGGCCGGACATCAGGGTTTTCGTCGCCTTGTAGCCGTCGGCCCGGGTCACTGGCGCCTCGGCCAGCCGCACGTCGTCGAGGGTCATCCCCACCTCGGCGAGCGCGTCGGTGATCCCGGCCAGCCGCCGGGCCAGGGGTCCCCGATGCCCGGCGTCGGCCGCCGGCCGCGGCCCGATGGACAGCACCGCGAGCCGCCGGTGCCCGAGTTCCAGCAGGTAGCGCGCCACGTCCCGGGCCCCGCCCCGGTCGTCCACCTCGACGTGCGGGGCGCCCTCGTGCCGGTCCGAGTCGATCAGCACGAACGGGATGCCGCGCCGATCCAGTTCGGCCACCTCGCCGCGGTCGATCTCCAGCCCGCAGACCACGAACCCGTCCACCGCCGCGTACGGGATCGCCTTGAGCACCGAGTCCTGCAGCGGCGGCGTCAGCAGCAGGGTGTAACCCTCCCGGTCGCACACCTGCCCGGTGCCCATCAGGAACCGCGCGTAGTACGGGTTCTCCAGGATCTGGGCGAGACCCTGCGGCAGCAGCACCCCGATCGAGTTGGTGGTGCCGGCCTGCAGCATCCGGCCCAGGGTGTTCGGCGTGTACCCGAGCTGGTCGGCGACCGCGAGGATCCGCTCCCGGGTGGCCGTCGAGATCCGCTGCGGGTTGTTGAAGGCGAACGACACCGCGGAACGCGACACACCGGCCATTTTGGCCACGTCGGTTGAGGTCGGCTTGCCGCTTTTGAAAGTTTTTGCAGAGGCGCTGCTCGGCTTCCTCGACGGCATGCACGCTCCCTGGTCTGAGCGCTCACCATAACTCAGGCGGGTGCGGCGTCCCCGAGGCGTGCGGCGGGCAGCACCGTGTGCCGCCGGGCGGCGGCGCGCGGGAACCGGTCCAGCTGCCGGTCCAGGGTGACGGCGGCGTCGATCAGCGACAGGTGGGTGAACGCCTGCGGGAAGTTGCCGAGCTGCTCACCGGTCAGCCCGATCTCCTCGGAGTAGAGACCGAGGTGGTTGGCGTAGGTGAGCATCTTCTCGAAGGTGACCCGGGCCTTGTCCAGCTGACCGGCGCCGGCCAGCGCGGTGACGTAGGCGAACGTGCACAGCGAGAAGGTGCCCTCCGCGCCGCGCAGGCCGTCCGGGGAGGCGGCCGGGTCGTACCGGTAGACCAGGCTGTCGGTGACCAGCTCGTCCTCCATCGCCCGCAGCGTCGACAGCCAGCGGGGGTCGTGCGGGGTGATGAACCCGACCGTCGGCATCCGCAGCAGCGACGAGTCCAGCACGTTGGTGTCGTAGTGCTGCCGGAACGCCTGCCGGGCCGGGCTCCAGCCGCGCTCCATGATCTCGTCGTAGATCGCGTCGCGCTGCCGCCGCCACTCGTCCAGCGGCGCCGGACGGCCGTGCTCGGCGGCCATCCGCAGCCCGCGGTCCAGGGCCACCCAGCACATCAGCCGCCCGTACGTGAAGTCCTGCCGCCCGCCGCGGGTCTCCCAGATCCCCTCGTCCGGCTGCGACCAGTTGCGCGACACCCAGTCGAGCATGTCCCGGATCGCCAGCCAGCCCTCGTGCCCGGGCGCCAGGCCGTTGCGCTGTGCCACGTAGATGCTGTCCATCGCCTCGCCGTAGATGTCCAGCTGCAACTGCCCGGCCGCGCCGTTGCCGATCCGGACCGGGCTCGAGCCGCGGTAGCCGGACCAGTGTGGCAGCAGCTCCTCGACCAGGTCGCTCGACCCGTCGACCCGGTACATGATGTTGAGCGGGCCGTGGTCGCCCTTCTCGTCGCGCTCGTGCACCCGGTCGCGCAGCCACCTGCCGAGCGCCGCCGCCTCGTCGGTGAAGCCGAGGGAGAGCAGCGAGTACACCGAGAACGAGGCGTCGCGTACCCAGGTGTAGCGGTAGTCCCAGTTGCGCTCGCCGCCGACCTGCTCGGGCAGTGCCGCGGTCGGCGCGGCCACCAGGCCACCGGTCGGCGCGTAGGTCATCAGCTTGATGGTGATCGCCGCCCGGTGCACCATCTCCCGCCAGCGGCCCTGGTACGTGCAGCCGCCCAGCCAGGACTCCCAGAAATCCACCGTCTGGTCGAGCAGCCGCAGCGCCTCGGCCAGCGGGAACTGGGTCAGCTGGCCGGCCGGCCCGGTCTCCAGCACCAGGCCGCGTCGCTGGCCGGCGCGCAGCCGCAGCTCGGCCCGCACGTCACCGTCGGCGTCCACCCACGACCGGCCGGGCTCCTCGAACGGCTCGCGGATCAGGCGTACGGTAAGCGCCTCCCGATCGGTCTCGAAGAGCACCGCCTGATCGCTCGCCCGGGTCCGGAACGGGTCGCGCCCATACCCGAACCGCGGCGCGATGTGCACCGCGAAGGCCATCTCCCCGCGCACGCAGCGGATCAGCCGGACCAGCCGGTGCCGGTCGGTCGCCGTGGTGCTGTCCGAGATCGGCATGAAGTCGACGATCTCGCCGACCCCGGTGTCGGTCATGAATCGGGTGACCAGCACCGCGCTGTCCGGCAGGTAGAGCTGCTTGGCGGTGAACGTGGGCGCGGCCGGGCGGGTGGTGAGGTGGCCGCCGCGCTCGGAGTCCAGCAGCGCCCCGAAGACGCTGGGCGAGTCGAAGCGCGGCGCGCAGAACCAGTCGACGGTGCCGTCGGTGGCGACCAGCGCAGCGGTCTGCAGGTCACCGATCAGCCCGTGGTCGGCGATGAGCGGGAAGTCCGGCATGAGGCCAGCATCCGGCGCGGCGACCGATCCGGCCTCATGCGTTACGGATGAGCCGGGGGCGGGTATCACCAGGACGAGACAGAGACCAGTAGCCCCCGGAGGTGTGCGATGGCTTTCGACGACAAGGTCGACAACAAGGCCGAGGAGATCGGCGGCAAGGTCAAGGAAGGCGTCGGCAAGGCCACCGACGACGAGCAGCTCGAGGCCGAGGGCAAGGCCGACCAGGCCGGCTCGAACCTCAAGCAGGCCGGCGAGAAGATCAAGGACGCCTTCAAGTCCTGAGTGAGACGTGCGAGTACCGAGTGAGACGGGCGCGGGCCGGGGCACAAGCCCCGGCCCGCGCCCGCTTCAGGCGGCGCTGACCGGCACTCGCACCACGGCGTCGAACAGGTAGCCCAGCGTGTTGTAGCGGGCCACCTCGGGCTGGGTGGTGTCGTGCACGTCGGTGGCCCGGGCCAGCAGTTCGTGGGCGCCGGCGGCGGGCCGCCAGTCCAGCTCCCAGCGCTGCCAGGCGCCCTCCCGCGACGGCCCGATGAACCGGGCGCGCCGCCAGGTGGCGCCGCCGTCAGTGCTCACCTCGACCTTGCGGATCGGCCCACCGGCCGACCAGGACCGGCCGGTCAGCGTCGTCCGGCGGCCGGCCGCGAACGTGGTCCCCGCCTCCAGCTCGAACGCGCTCTTGATCACCTGCCGGTCGAACGGCTGCCCCTCGGCGGGGAATTCCGGACCGAACAACCGGTACCACTGGGTGTTCCACGGAGAGAAGAGCGGTTCGGCGGACACCTCGATCCGCCCGACCCACTTGATGCTGGCGATGCCCACCCAGTGCGGGACGATCACCCGGACCGGGTAGCCGTGGTCGGCGGGCAGCGGCTCGCCGTTCATCTCGTAGGCCAGCAGGACGTCGTCGAAGGCCTTGGCGATCGGGAAAGGGCGGCGGACCGGGCCCAGGTCCACGCCGCCGGTGACGTAGTCCGGGTCCAGGCCGCTCGGCTGCACGTCGACAGCGTCGCGGCGGATCCCGGCGCGGCGCAGCACTGTGGACAGGCGGACGCCGCGCCAGCGGGCCACGCCGACGGCGCCGAGGCCCCAGGCCGTACCGGAAACGGTCTGGCCTTGCTGCGAGCTGTAGTAGCCGCGGCCGTTGCCGGCGCACTCGACGGTGACCGTGTGGGTTTCCGCCGGCAGGCGGCGCAGGTCGCGCAGGGTGAAGTGGGCGGCGGCGCCGCGCAGGCCGGAGCCGGCGACCTCGAGGCTCCAGGTCGCGGCGTCGATGATCGGCGTGCTGGTGTGGTTGCGCACGAAGAAGCGGTCGATCGGGACGAGGTAGCCCTGATCCCTCAGCGCCGACCACCTCGTCTCCGCGTTGGTGCCGAGGATCCGGAACAGCTCCGGCGGCAGCGGCTTGACGATCGGCGACCCGGCGGCCGTGGCCGGGCTCGGCGGCAGGCCGGCGGTACCCGCGGCACCCGCCGCGCCGACGGCCGCGGCCAGGGCGAACAGGTCGCGGCGGGAGAATCCCCGGGCCCGGCCGGCCAGCCAGTCGCGCAGTCGGGCCTCGTCGTACGCAGCCTCATCGATCATGGGGGGCATCCTATCGAGCCGATGGGACTTGTGGGTAGTCTCCGCGGATGGACTTCCACTGGTTTCTGCCCACCAACGGCGACAGCCGCGACATCGTCGGCGGCGGGCACGGCACGCCGGCCGGCTCGGCGGGCGGGGTGCGGCCGCTGACCATCGGCTACCTCGGCCAGATCGCGCGCGGCGCGGAGCAGCTCGGTTTCGTCGGCGCGCTCACCCCGACCGGCGCCTGGTGCGAGGACGCCTGGCTGACCACGGCGATGCTGACCGAGGTCACCGAGCGGCTCAAGTTCCTGGTCGCGTTCCGGCCGGGGCTGATCTCACCGACCCTGGCCGCGCAGATGGCCGCCACGTTCCAGCGGCTCTCCGGCGGGCGGCTGCTGCTCAACGTGGTGACCGGCGGGGAGTCCAGCGAGCAGCGCCAGTTCGGTGACTTCCTGGACAAGGACGCGCGCTACGCCCGCACCGCGGAGTTCCTCGGCATCGTCCGGCCGCTGCTGCGCGGTTCGCCGGTGACCTTCGACGGCACCTATCTCCAGGTCGAGGGGGCGCGTCTCGCGCGGGTGCCCGAGGTGCCGCCGGCGATCTACTTCGGCGGCTCGTCGCCGGCGGCCGGCCCGGTCGCCGCCTCCTTCGCCGACGTCTACCTGACCTGGGGCGAGCCGCCCGCCCAGGTGGCCGAGAAGCTGGCCTGGATCCGCGGCCTGAAACCGGACATGCGGTTCGGCATCCGGCTGCACGTGATCACCCGGGACACCGCCGAGGAGGCCTGGGCCGAGGCGGCCCGGCTGCTGCGCAACATCTCCGAGCGGGACATCGCGACGGTGCAGGCCGGCCTGCGGCGCAGCGAGTCGGAGGGCCAGCGCCGGATGCTCGACCTGCACGGCGGCAACCGCGACGGCCTGGTCGTCTCGCCGAACCTGTGGGCCGGCATCGGGCTGGTCCGCGGCGGCGCCGGCACCGCCCTGGTCGGCAGCCACGCCGAGGTCGCCGACCGGCTGCAGGAGTACGCCGCGCTGGGCATCTCCGAGTTCATCCTCTCCGGATATCCGCACCTGGAGGAGGCGTACTGGTTCGGCGAGGGTGTGCTGCCCGAGCTGCGCCGCCGCGGCCTCTGGCGGCACCCGGCGGGGGAGAGGGACACCAGCCCCGCGGCGATCCCGTTCGCCGGTGTCCCGTCCGCCGCACGCTAGGCGCCGATCGGCTCCGGGTTCTTCGCCGCGGCGCCGCGCTGCGCCGCGGCGGGCAGCCGGCCGGGCCACCAGAACCGGTCACCGAGGATGGTGGCCAGGGCCGGCACCAGCACGGTACGCACGAGCAGGGTGTCCAGCAGCACGCCGATCATCACGATCACCCCGATCTGGGTCAGCGTGATCACCGGCAGCACGCCCAGCACCGCGAAGACCGCGGCGAGCAGGATGCCGGCGCTGGTGATCACCGCACCGGTGACCGCGACGGCGTGCACCATGCCGTCCCGGGTGCCGCGCTTGCCGGCCTCCTCGCGGGCCCGGGTGACCAGGAAGATGTTGTAGTCCACGCCGAGCGCGACCAGGAACAGGAAGGAGAAGAGCGGCACCTGGTTGTCCAGCGCGTGGCCGAACAGGAACGAGCCGGCGCCGAGCGCGGCCAGGAAACTGACGATCACCGTGACGATCAGCAGCAGCGGCGCGACCAGCGCCCGCAGCAGCACCACCAGGACCAGCAGCACCACCAGCAGGATCACCGGGACGATCACCCGCAGGTCGTGCCGGGTGGCGTCGCGGGTGTCCAGGCTGGTCGCCACGCTGCCACCGACCAGCGCGGTGTCCCCGAGATTCTCCCGGAGCGCGCGGATCGCGTCGAACGCCGCGCCGGTGTCCGGCGCCGCGTCCAGGATCACCTGGATGCCGGCCTGGGTGTCGTCGCGCTCGGCGATCCGGGCCTGCGCCACCCCCTCCGTGCGGGACACCGTGGCCAGCACCGCGTCGGCCCGCTCCGGGCTGGTCAGCACCACGGTCGGGCTGGCCGCCCCGGCCGGGAAGTACTTCGACAGCGTCTCCAAGCCGGCCACCGACTCGGACTTGACCCGGAACTGCTCGGTCTGCGACAGGCCGAGCCGGGTGCCGAGGCCGCCGGCCGACAGCACGCCCAGGACGATCATCGAGACGACGGTGACGGCGACCGGCTTGCGGGCGACCGCCCGGCCGACCCGGGCCCAGACGCCCTTCTCCGCCTCGACGCCGGCCCGACCGACCCGCGGCACGAACGGCCAGAACAGCCCGCGCCCGCAGACCACCAGCGCGGCCGGCAGCACCAGCAGCGCGAAGAGCGCGGCGACCGCGACGCCGGCGGCCGCCGTGACACCCAGCGACACGTTGCTCTCCAGGCTGGCCAGCAGCAGGGTGAGCAGGCTGAGGATCACCGTGCCGGCGCTGGCCGCGATGGCCGGCCCGGCGCCGCGCAGCGCCCGGCGCATCGCCTCGAACCGGTCCTCGTGCCCGTGCAACTCCTCGCGGTAACGGGAGATCAGCAGCAGCGCGTAGTCGGTACCGGCGCCGAACACCAGCACCGTCACGATGCCGGTGGTGGAGCCGCTCACCGGCAGGCTGGTGTGCTGGGAGATCAGCGCGATGACGCCGGTGCTGACCCGGTCGGCGAGCCCGACCACGGCGAGCGGGACCAGCCAGAGCAGCGGGCTGCGGTAGGTGATCAGCAGCAGCACCGCGACCACCACCACGGTGACCAGCAGCAGCCGGGTGTTCGCCCCGGTGAAGCTGTCGGCCAGGTCGGCGGTGAACCCGGCGCCGCCGGTGACCTGCGCGGTCACCCCGGCCGGCAGCCCCTGCCGCGCCTTGGCGCGCAGGTCGGCGACCTGCTTGATCGTCTCGTCGGAGGAGAGGTCGGCCGGCAGCGGCACCGAGATGATCGCGGCCTTCCGGTCCTGGCTGACGATCGGCCGGCCGAGCGGCGTGACGGCGGCCAGATCGGCGTCGGTGAGCGCCCGGCCGTCCTTGGCGACCACCACCAGCGCGGCGTTGGTCCGCCCGGACGGCAGCTGTTTCTGCAGCTGAGCCACCCGGGTGGACTCGGCCGACGACGGCAGCGACGCGTTCGGGTCATTGGTGACCCTGGTCGACCCCGCGAGGCCGATCACCAGGCCACCCAGCACCAGTGCCAGGAGCAGGGACGCCCATGCGCGTCTCATGAATCCTCCAAGGTAAAGAATCTCTATAGTCGAGATTCTTACCCACATGGGTGGGATCTGCAACACTTACCCTCGTGGAGGACCTGAAAGACCCAACGGCGGAACGGCAGCGGTTGCGCTCCCGGCTCGTCGACCTGCTCAACTCGTACGCCAGCGAGGCCAATCACATCGGGCACGCCTTCGCCGGGCGCAACCAGCTGCACGGTCCCGACCTGCACGCGTTGCTCGCGGTGATGCACGCCGAGCGGGCCGGCGCGCCGCTGACCCCGGGCCGGTTGGGTGAGGTGATGGGGCTCTCCTCCGGGGCCACCACCGCGATGATCGACCGCCTGGAGCGGGCCGGGCACCTGCGCCGCCTCCGGGAGAGCAACGACCGCCGGGTGGTCCACCTGCGGTACGGCGACACCGGGATGGCGCTCGCCCAGGCGTTCTTCACCCCGCTCGCGCCGCGTACCGACGAGGTGATGGCCCGGTTCGACGTGGCCGAGCTGCAGGTGGTGGAACGGTTCGTGCAGGGCATGGTGGACGCGCTGACCGGTTACCGCGACGAGCTGCGCTCGTAAAGACGCAACCGGGCCGCAACACGTGGTTCGCCAAAGTCGGCCCGGACCGAGCCGATCAACAGGCTCGTGCGAACCGAGCCCCTGCTTTCCCAGGCCGACGACCTGCTCGCCCGCGGTCGTGCGGAGAACGCCGCCCACCTGCTCGCGCCGATCGTCGGCCGGCAACCCGAGAACGTCGACGCCTGGCACCGGATGGCCCGCGCGCACCTGGACATGGGCGACCCGGACGGTGCGCTGCGCTCGGCCACCGCGGCCTGGCAGCTCGACCCGCACGGCCCGGAGACGCTGTACTGGCTCAGCCGGGCCGCCACCGAGCTGGGCCGGCACCGCGAGGCGATCGACGCCGCGGCCGCCGCCTGCCGCCAGGACCCGGGCAACCCGCGCCTGCACAACCGGCTCGCCCAGGCCCAGCTCGCGGCCGGCCGGGTCGGCGACGCCCTCGACGGCCTGCGGATCGCCGTCGAGCTGGCCGGCTACGACGCCGACCTGCACGTCAGCCACGGCCGCGCGCTGTTCGCCGCCGGCCGCCCGCTGAGCGCCCGCGAGTCGATCAACCGGGCGCTCGCCCTGGAACCCGGCCACCAGGGCGCGCACCGCGCGCTGGCCCTCTTCGAGATCGCCATGCGGTCCGTGGTGGACGCGTCGTCACTGGCCCAGGCCGCCGACGAGTTCGCCCAGTCGATGCGCGTCGGACCCAGCGGCCGCGTCGACGAGCGGGCCGTGCTGGCCCGCGACGCGCTCGGCTACGCCGCCCGGGTCACCGTGATCTGGTGCCTGGTCTTCCTGCTGGGCCTGGGCGTGCTGAGCGCCACCTCGATCGTCGCCGTCCCGGCCGGTCTGTACGTGGTCCTGCTCGTCCTGGGCGCCTCCGCGGCCTGTGCCGCAGTCCTGTTCCGCCCCGCCCTGCGCCGCCGCTTCTGACCCACCGAACCGTCGATACCACCGCGAGCGCCAGCCGCAGTCCCCGGCTGGTCGTGGTGGTGGTGTCGGGGGTTGGGATGCCACCGTGAGTGCCAGCCGGTAGTGCTCGGCTGGTTGTGGTGGTGGTGTCGGGGGTTGGGATGCCACCGTGAGTGCCAGCCGGTAGTGCTCGGCTGGTTGTGGTGGTGGTGTCGGGGGTTGGGATGCCACCGTGAGTGCCAGCCGGTAGTGCTCGGCTGGTTGTGGTGGTGGTGTCGGGGGTTGGGATGCCACCGTGAGTGCCAGCCGGTAGTGCTCGGCTGGTTGTGGTGGTGGTGTCGGGGGTTGGGATGCCACCGTGAGTGCCAGCCGGTAGTGCTCGGCTGGTTGTGGTGGTGGTGTCGGGGGTTGGGATGCCACCGTGAGTGCCAGCCGGTAGTGCTCGGCTGGTTGTGGTGGTGGTGTCGGGGGTTGGGATGCCACCGTGAGTGCCAGCCGGCAGTGCTCGGCTGGTTGTGGTGGTGGTGTCCGGGGCCCGGATACCACCGTGAGTGCCAGCCACGGACCGTGGCTGGCGCTGGCGGAGGGCTTCGGCGTACCGGGATCGGGGGCTCCTCGGGCACCTGCGGACAGCAATCCGGATCGCGGATCGCAACCCGGACCACCGCGACCACTCACGGGCCTCGGGTGGCGGCTGCCACGGTGACCTGGAGTAGCCGGGCTTGGCGCCCCACCGCGACCACTCACGGGCCTCGGGTGGCGGCCGCGACGGTGACCGTCGGCGGCCGGGCTTGGCGCCCCCACGGTGATCGGCCGCGGGCCGTGCGGTGGCGGCCGGGACGGTGACCGTCGGCGGCCGGGCTTGGCGCCCCCACGGTGATCGGTCGCGGGCCGTGCGGTGGCGGCCGGGACAGTGACCGTCGGCGGCTGGGCTTGGCGCCCGGGCGGTAACCCAGTCACGGGCAGTAGGTTGCGGCGATGACCGTCGGCGGCCGGGCTTGGCGCCCCGGGCGGTGACCAGTCGCGGATCGTGGGTGGCGGTTGCGGCGATGACCGCCGGCGGCCGGGCTCGGCGAACCCACCGGCGGTGACGGCCGGCGGCTTGGCTTGGTGAACCCGCTGATCGTGACGGCCGGCGGCTTGGCTTGGTGAACCCGCTGATCGTGACGGCCGGCGGCTTGGCTCGGCGAACCCACCGGCGATGACCGCCGGCGGCTTGGCTCGGCGAACCCACCGGCCGTGACCATCAGCGACCAGGCCTGGCCGACCCGGAACCGCCACCGCCCACTGACCCCCCGGCTCAGGCGAGCTTGCGCAGGATCCGCCCCAGCTCCGCCCGATCCTCCGCCGACAGCGTGCTGAACAACCGCTCACTGGCCGCCGCCCGAGCCCCCCGGACCCCCTCCCCGGTAGCCCGCCCCTGATCGGTCAGCGCGACCAGCGTCGCCCGCCGGTCGGCCGGATCCGGCCGGCGCTCGGCCAGCCCCCGCTGCTGCAGGTCGTCGACCACCTCGGTGGCCGAGCGCGGGGCGATCCGGAGATGCTCGGCGAGCGTGCTGAGCCGCATCTCGCCGTGCCCGAGCAGCACGTTCAGCGCGCGGAACTGGGACGGGGCGATGCCCCACGGCTCCATCTCGCGCTTGGCGTGCTCCCGCAGCCGCCGGCTGACCGCCCAGAACGCCTCGTGCAGTGACTCTTCCTCCACGGGAACAAGGTAACAGCGATTACCGTTGCTCCCTCATGTTGAGGTAACCTCAGCTTATCGCGTACGAGAAAGGTTTCTGCTCTTGGCTGGAGGACTAGGCCGGGGCGCGGGACGCACCGTGACCCCGGCGGAGCGGGCGCAGGCCCGCACGGTTTCGCTGCGCCGCGTCGGCGCGCTCTTCATCGGTCACCGCCGGCAGCTCGCGCTGGTCGTGGCGATCATCGTGGTGTCGTCGGTGCTCGGCATGGCGACGCCGTTCCTGCTTCGCGAGATCATCGACGTCGCCCTGCCGCAGAGCGACCTGCGCCTGCTGTCCTGGCTGGTGCTCGGCATGATCGTGGTCGCCGCGATCACCTCGGTGCTCGGCGTGGTGCAGACCTGGATCTCGACCACCGTCGGCCAGCGGGTGATGCACCGGCTGCGCATCGACGTCTTCCGGCACTTGCAGCGGCAGTCGGTCGGCTTCTTCACCCGGACCCGCACCGGCGAGGTGCAGTCCCGGATCACCAACGACATCGGCGGCATGCAGGCAGTGGTCACCTCGACCGCCACCAGCATCGCGGCCAACCTCACCACGGTGGTCGCCACCGTGGTCGCGATGGTCGCGCTGACCTGGCAGCTCACCCTGATCTCGCTGGTCGTGCTGCCGCCGGCGATCTACCTGACCCGCCGGGTCGCCCGGATGCGCCAGCAGATCACCACCGAGCGCCAGCGGGAACTGGCCGAGCTCAACGTGATCATTGAGGAGGGGCTGTCGATCAACGGCATCCAGCTCAGCAAGACGATGGGCGCGGGCGCCGCCCAGGTCGAGCGGTTCACCGCCTCGTCGACCCGGCTGATCGACCTGGAGCTGCGCTCCGAGCTGGCCGGTCGCTGGCGGATGGCGGCGATGAGCGTGATCTTCGCGGTCATCCCGGCGACCATCTACCTGGCCGCCGGGCTGCCGTTCGCCGCCGTCGGGATGAGCATCGGCACCCTGGTCGCCTTCACCGCGCTGCAGGGCAACCTGTTCCGCCCGCTGATGAGCCTGCTCGACGTGAGTGTGACGATGACCAGCTCGCTCGCCCTGTTCGCCCGGATCTTCGAATACCTCGACCTGCCGGTCGAGATCGCCGACCCGGTGCATCCGGTCCGCCTGAGCGAGGTGCGCGGCCACTTGCGGTTCGAGGACGTCACCTTCGCGTACGACGGAAGCACCGCCGCCGCCCTGGCCGGGGTGAACCTCGACGTCCCGCCGGGCACCTCCCTCGCGCTGGTGGGGGAGACCGGCTCCGGCAAGAGCACCATCGCCGCCCTGATCGCCCGGCTGCACGACCCGACGTCCGGGCGGGTCACCATCGACGGGGTCCCGCTCAGCGACCTCTCCCTCGCCGACCTGTCGGACATCGTGGGCGTGGTCAGCCAGGAGACCTACCTGCTGCACGCCACGATCCGGGAGAACCTGCGCTACGCGAAGCCGGACGCCACCGACGAGGAGATCGTCGCGGCTGCCCGGGCCGCGCAGATCCACCCGCTGATCGCCTCCCTGCCGGACGGCTACGACACCATGGTCGGCTCGCGCGGGCACCGCTTCTCCGGCGGAGAGAAGCAGCGCATCGCGATCGCCCGCACGCTGCTGCGGGACCCGCGCATCCTGGTGCTCGACGAGGCGACCAGCGCGCTGGACACCGAGACCGAGCGGGCCGTGCAGCAGGCCTTCGACGAGCTGTCGCGCGGCCGCACCACGGTCACCATCGCGCACCGCCTGTCGACGGTCCGCGACGCCGACCAGATCGTGGTCATCGACCACGGCCGGATCCTGGAGTCGGGCACCCACGACTCGCTGCTGTCCGAGGGCGGCCGGTACGCCACCCTCGCCTCCTGACCGTCAGCTCGTGGCCACCACCGCCCACACCCGGTGCGGGACGGCGAGCGGCTCGGCCGGGAACCGGTCGGCCAGCAGGGCGGTCAGCGCCGCCGAGAACCGCAGGACCTCGGGCGCCGGGAGGCTGGCCGCCACCCCGGCGCTGGCCCGGATCCGGCCGACCCAGCCGGCCCGGGTGTACGGGACGTCGACGTCGTAGGAGAACGTCTCCACCCCGGTGAACCCGGCGGTGCGCAAGTCGGTGAGCCAGCGCGGGTGCAGACCGGTGCCGCCGGCCAGCGACCAGGCCGGATTGTGCGCCAGGATCAGGCGTTCGGTGGCCTCGACCACGCTGCCCGGCAACGGCAGCCAGTCGAAGTGCGCGATCACGATCCGGCCGCCCGGCCGCAGCAGCCGGCGGGCCTCGGCGGCCACCTCGCCGGCGCGGAACCAGTGCCAGCACTGGCCGGCGCTGACCACGTCGAAGGCGGCGTCCGGCAACCCGGTGCGCTCGGCCTCGCCGACGACGTAGGTGACGTCCACGCCGGCCTCGCGGTCCAGCAGGCGGGCCCGGTCCAGCAGCGGCCCGGCCGGGTCCAGGCCGGTCACCGCCGCGCCGCCCAGCGCGAACAGGCGAGCCAGGCTGCCGGTCCCGGTTCCCAGGTCGAGGACGGCCTGCCCGGGGCCGCCCACGCCGTACGCCGCGAGCCGCCGCACCAGGCTCGGCGGGAAGCCGGCCCGATGCCGCGCGTAGTCCGCCGCCGTGCGCCCGAAGTCGACGGCGCTCATCGGTTGCGGTGCACCGCGGCCGCCCAGCCGGGCACCTCGGCGGCCTCCCGCGCGCCCGGCCCCACGTAGTCGGCGGACGGTCGGATGATCTTCCCGAGGCGCTTCTGCTCCAGCACGTGCGCGCTCCAGCCGGCCGTACGCGCGCAGGTGAACAGCGACGTGAACAGCTCGGCCGGCACCCCGGCGAAGTCCAGCACCACCGCCGCCCAGAACTCCACGTTCGTCTCGAGCACCCGGTCCGGCTTGCGCTCGCGCAGCTCGGCGAGCGCGGCCAGCTCCAGCTCGCGGGCCACCTCGAAACGCGGCGCGCCCAGTTCGAACGCCGCGTCCCGCAGGATCCGGGCGCGCGGGTCCTCCGCCCGGTAGACCGCGTGACCGAACCCCATCAGCCGCTGCCCGGCGTCCAGCACGCTCCGGACGTAACCGGCGGCGTCGCCGGACCGCTCCACCGCCTCGATCATGCCGAGCACCCGGGCCGGCGCGCCGCCGTGCAGCGGGCCGGAGAGCGCCGAGATCGCCGCGGACAGGCAGGCCGGCACGTCGGCGCCGGTGCTGGCCACGACGCGGGCGGTGAACGTGGAGGCGTTCATCCCGTGCTCGGCGGCGGACACCCAGTAGCGATCGAGGGCGGCCACGTGCCGGGGATCCGGCTCGCCCCGCCAGCGGATCAGGAACTGCTCGGTGGCGTTGCGGCCGGCGTCGACGAGGCGCTGCGGGACCGGTGCCGCGGTGCCTCGGGCGGCCTGGGCGACGTAGGACAGCACCATCGCCGACGTACGGGCCAGATCGTCGCGCGCCCGAGCGTCGTCGATGTCGATCAGCTGGCGCAGGCCCCACCGGGGGGCCAGCAGCGACACCGCGGCCTGCGCGTCGGCGCGGGCGTCGCCGGAGCGCACCGGGAGCGTCAGCGGCTCGGCCGGCGGCAGCGGCTGGTCGAAACCGCCGTCGGCGAGCAGCCCCCAGACGTCGGCGAAGGAGACGTGGGCGGCCAGGGAACGGATGTCGACACCGCGGTAGCGGAGCGAGCCGCCGTCGCGGTCCGGTTCGGCGATCTCGGTGTCGAACGCGACGACACCGGCGAGTCCTGGATTGACAGTCAACATGACTCCACGATTCGACTTGATCGCATGGCGGTCAATGTTGATCCAGTCAACATGAGATGATGTGCACATGGTCGCTCAGCTGCTCACCACGGATCAGGTCGCCGAGCGGCTCGGGGTCAAGCCGGCGACGGTCTACGCGTACGTGAGCCGGGGTCTGCTGCCCAGCCGCCGCAACGCGGCGGGCAAGGGCAGCCTGTTCGACAAGGCCGACGTGGACGCGCTGATCGCCGGCCGCAAACGGGTCACGCCGAACATCCAGACGGGCATCACGCTGATCCGCGACGGCGGACTGTTCTACCGCGGCCGGGATGCCACCGAGCTGGCCCGGACCAGCGGTTTCGAAGCCGTCGCCGGCCTGCTGTGGACCGGCGAGCCGGGGCACGAGCCGTTCCCGCGCAACCCCGCCCAGGTGGCCCTGGCCCGCCGGATCGGCGCCGAGCTGCCACCGGCCGCCCGCCTCGTCGACCGCCTCCGGGTCACCGTCGCCGCGATCGCCGCCGCCGACCCGCTCCGCTTCGACACCACGCCGGCCGCGGTCCTGGCCACCGGCCGCGCCCTGATCGCCACCATGGTCGACGCCCTGCCGCCGCGCTCCGCGGGGCCCGGCCCGGCCCGGCCAGGGGACGTCGAGCAGACGGTCGAGGCCCCGGAGAGCGAGCCGACCACGCTCGTCGAGTTGCTCTGGCCGAGGCTGACCGCCCAGCCGATCGACGACGCCGGGCGGCGGGTCCTGGAGGCGGCGCTGATCCTGCTGGCCGACCACGACATCGCCGCGTCCACGCTGGCCGCGCGGGTGGCGGCGTCGACCCGGGCGCACCCCTACGCGGTGGTCAGCGCCGGGCTCGCCGCCCTCGACGGCCCGCTGCACGGTGCGGCCAGCGAGCAGGTGTACCCGTTGCTGGCCGACGCGCTGACCGGCGCCGACCCGATCGGGATCATCTCCGAGCGGCTGCGTACCGGCGGCGACCTCCCGGGTTTCGGCCACCCGCTCTACCCCTCCGGCGATCCGCGGGCCACCACGCTGTTCGCCCTGCTCGCCGGCCACCCGGCAGCCGACGCCGCGCTCCGGCTGGCCGACGCCGTGCGCACCCGGTCGGGCATCCCGCCCAACATCGACCTGGCCCTGGCCGCCCTCGCCCTGCGCCACGACATGCCCGCCGACGCCGGCGAGGCGATCTTCGCGGTGGCGCGGACCGCGGGCTGGCTCGCGCACGCCCTGGAGGAGTACGCCAACCGGCCCGCCCGTTTCCGTCCGACCGGCCAGTATTCCGGCCGCCCACCGCGGTGACCGGCCGGCCCGCTGTGATCATGTGAACGCGAGGGCCGGAAACGGGGCGACATGTGGCATTCTCCGTGGGCCCGGCAGCCCGGGCGAACACCGCGAGCACGGGGGAATGTCGATGGACGAGACGGCAGCCGGCCAGGATCCGGGGACGAGCCCGATCCGGGCCACCGGTCCCACCGCGGCGGCGATCGGCCTGCTCGGTCTGCTCGTCGCCGGAGCCGGCTTCGGGCTCGCCCTGCGCCACGCCGGCACCACCGCCACCGAGATCCTGGCCGCGACCGGGATCGGCGCCGGCACCCTGGCCACCGCGGCCGCGGTCCTCGGCGGGCTCCGCGCGCTGACCCGGCCCCGGTCCGTCGCGAGCACCGTCACCGCCGGTGCCCTGAGCGTCGCCGGACTGGTGCTGATCGTCGCGTCCGGGCTGGTGACGGCGCTGGACCGGCCCGCGCCGGTCACCGCGGACGGTCCGCGGATCAGCGCGCAGACCACCGGCAAGGGCGACCCGGGCGGCGTGACCGTCCAGGTGGTGACGCCCGGCCTGAGCCCCGGCCAGCCGATGGACGTGCTGCTCACCGGCTACGCGTTCGACGGCAGCTCGTTCGCTCTCGGCCGCTCGCTGAGCCCGGCCGGCGCGGACGGCGTGGCCCGGACGGCGCTCGCCGCCACCACCGAGAACGAGAAGATCACCGTCGAGGTGCTCACCAAGGGCCGGATCTGCAGCCAGGACCTGCCGCTGAGCGACCCGGACGCCGCCATTCCGGCACTGCGCTGCCGGGACAACTAACATGGTCGCGATGACCGACTGGGTGCAGCACGTGATCTGGTGGCACGCCCACCCGCTGACGTTCACCGGCGCCGAGCGCGACGCGCTGCCGCCCGGCACCGCGCCGGTGCCGCGGCTGCGCCGCTTCGAGCCGTGGCTCGACTACCTGGTCGAGCTGGGCTGCAACGGTCTGGCCCTCGGCCCGGTCTTCGCCTCCGCCACGCACGGCTACGACACGATCGACCACTACCGTGTCGACCCGCGCCTGGGCACCGAGGAGGACCTGCGCCGCCTGTTCGACGAGTGCCACCGCCGCGGGATCCGGGTGCTCCTGGACGGCGTCTTCAACCACGTCGGCCGGGACTTCCCGCAGTTCCAGGACGTGCTGGCGCACGGCCGCGACTCGGCCTACGCGAGCTGGTTCAAGCTGACCTTCCACGACGACGGCGGCTTCGACTACGCCGACTTCGAGGGACATCGCCACCTGGTCGCGCTCAACCACGACGAGCCGGCCGTCGCCGACTACGTCACCGATGTCATGCGGCACTGGCTGGCCTTCGGCGCCGACGGCTGGCGACTGGACGCCGCGTACGCCGTCCCGGTCCCGTTCTGGCGGGACACCGTCTCGCGCACCCGCGCCGCCCACCCGGGCGCCTGGTTCGCCGGCGAGGTCATCCACGGCGACTACGAGTCGTGGCTGCACGACGGCGCCCTCGACGCGGTCACCCAGTACGAGCTCTGGAAAGCCATCTGGAGCAGCCTCAACGACCGCAACTTCTACGAGCTCGCCTGGGCCCTGGACCGGCACGCCAAGCTGTCCGAGCCGCCGCTCACCTTCGTCGGCAACCACGACGTCACCCGCCTGGCCAGCGTCCTCACCGACGTGCGGCAGCTGCCGCTGGCCCTGGTCGTGCTCTTCACCGTCGGCGGCGTCCCGAGCGTCTACGCCGGCGACGAGCAGGCCTTCCGGGGCGTCAAACGGGACCGGGAGTTCGGCGACGACGAGGTCCGCCCGCCGTTCCCGGACACGCCGGCCGACCTGGTCCCGTACGGCTGGCCCACCTATCACCTGCACCAGCAGCTGATCAGCCTGCGCCGCCGGCACCCGTGGCTGCACCGGGCCACCATCGTCCCGGTCCAGCTGAGCAACGAGCGGTTCACCTACGAGACGGTGTCCGCCGACGGCGAGCACCGCCTCGTGGTCACGCTCGACGCGACGGGCACCGGCGACGACGGCCCGAGCTGGTCGATCCGCGAGCCGGACTGACCGCGTCGCGGCGTCCGGCCACGCCGCGGCCCGGCCTAGCTAGCGCGCCGAGAACTTCTCGAAGTGCACGACCTCCTCCAGGGGCCGCCGCTTCGGCTGCGCCCACCGTCCCCTGGCCGGGTACCCGAGCGGCACGATCGCCATGGTCAGCGCGTCCTCCGGCAGCCCGAGCAGCTCACGGACGTCCGCCTCGTGCCCGATGTGCAGCGTGGTCAGCGTGGACCCGATGCCGTAGGCCCGGGCCGCCAGCATCAGCTGCTGCACCGCGCCGTAGATCGACGAGCCCAGCCGCGGGTTCTTCGAGGCCGCCGCGCCGAGCACCACCGGGACGATCCAGACCGGCGCCTCCTCGATGTGGTTGGCCAGGTGGTCGGCGGCCAGGAAGCTGCGGCTGCTCATCGGCCCGTCGGTGGCGTTCAGGATCTCCTCCCGGCGCGATCCGTAGTGCCGCTCCCAGCCCTCCCGGTACCACCCGGCGATCCGCTTCTTGACCTCCGGATCGCGCACCACGATCCACGCCCAGAACTGCCCGTTGCCGGCCGACGGCCCGCGGATCGCGGCGTCCAGGATGGCCCGGATGATCTCGTCGTCGATCGGCCGGTCCGACAGGTAGCGGCGGGCCGGGGTGGAGTGCAAGGCCTCCAGCAGGGGCAGTTCGTGCGGCGCGGGAGTGGTCATGCCCGCAGCCTAGTGAGCCCACCCGGCCGCCGGCCGCGAACCCTCCGGCCCGCTCACGGCCGCCTCTTCCCCGGACCGCCGCTTTCCGGTACGCCCGTCCCCTCCGGACCGCTGTCATCGCGGCCACCGCTTTCCGGTACGCCGCGAGCCGCCTCCCGGCGAGCACGGTCAGCGGGTGAGCCAGGCGAGTTCCGCCCCGGGCGGCGTGGCGACCAGCAGCCGGGCGCCCCCACCGACGCCCACCCCGGCGTGCCGGGTGGGCACCGCGCGGGGCGCACCGGGAGGGGCCGGGCGGCGCCCCCTTACCGCCGCCCGGCCCGGCTTCTCAGACGGCCACCTCGGCGAGCATCGGCCGGACCAGCCCGGCGAACTCGTCCGGCCGCTCGATCTGCGGCATGTGACCGGTGTTGGGGAACATGTGCGACTTGGCGTGCGGGAACGCCGCCCGGGCCGCGGCCAGGTGGGTGCTGGGCAGAATCATGTCCCGGTCGCCCCAGACGATCAGGGTCGGCTTGACCAGCTCGGCCAGCGACGCCAGCAGGGCGGTACGCCAGGCCGGCGCGACGCCGCGGAAACCGCCGAGCGCCTTGGCGACCTCCAGGTAGACCGGCGCGAAGTCCGGCTGCCTGGCGATCTTGATGGCCATCGCCACCCGCTCCGGCGTGACCAGGGCCCGGTCGCGGAACAGGGTCCGTTCCACCCGCGGCGCGGACACCCGGTTGATGTTGCGCAGCATCGCCCGGCCCAGCCCGGGCAGGGCCAGCACGCGCAGTGCCCAGGTCACCTCCTTGCCGAACCCGGCGCTGTTCACCAGGGTCAGCGTGGACACCCGCTCGGGGACCGACGCCAGCATGGTCATCGAGACCGCGCCGCCCAGCGAGTTGCCCATCAGGTGCACCGGGCGGGTCTCGCCGAGCGCGTCGAGCGTCGCCCACACCCCGTCGGCCAGCACCGGCAGCGTGGTCGGCGCCGGCATCCGCTGGGACAGCCCGAAACCGGGCATGTCGAGGCTGATCACCCGGTACCCGTCGTCGAACCGGGAGTGCTGCGCCGACCAGTCCTCCAGGCTGCGGCCGATGCCGTGCAGCAGCAGCACGGGCGGGGCGGCCGGGTCACCGGTCTCGTGGAAGCGGATGCGGCTGCCGCGTACCGTCACGTAGTTCATCGCCCGGCACCGACCCTGGGCCGCGTCGCGGCCTTGACCGAGGCGGCGGTCAGCGACCGGAGCACGTTGGCGGTGAGCACCGGGGCCAGCCTGGCGAAGATGTCCGGGCCCTTGGCGTTGGCCGCGATCAGCAGCCGGGCCTTGCGCTTCGCGACGGCCCGCAGGATCTGCTCGGCGGCCCGGTCGGCGGGGAAGGAGAGCAGCGCGGCGAAGAGCTTGCGGGTCGGCGCGACCTCCGATTCCGGTACGCCGTCGCCGATCAGCGCGCTCTCCGCGATCCGGGTCCGGATCCCGCCCGGGTGCACGGTGGTGACACCCACCCGGTTCTCGATCAGCTCGCCGCGCAGCGACTCGCTCAGCCCGCGCAGCGCGAACTTGCTGGCGCAGTAGGCGCTCTGCCCGGGCGGCGCGATCAGGCCGAACAGGCTGGACACGTTGACCAGGTGGCCGCCGGACTCCAGGCTGGGCAGCAGCGCGTGGGTGAGCAGCAGCGGCGCCCGGAAGTTGACGTTCAGCACCTGCTCGAACTGCTCCATGCTGACCTGGTCGAACCGTCCGCCGAGGGCGATCCCGGCGTTGTTGATCAGCAGGCCGATGGCCGGGTGCTCGGCGCGGACCCGGGTCGCGACGCCCTGCACGGCGGTCCGGTCGGCGAGGTCCGCGACGATGGTCCGCACGTCGAGGCCGGGGTGCGCGCCGCGGATCCGGGACGCGACCGGGTCGAGCCGGGCCGCGTCGACGTCCACCAGCACGAGGTGGCTGCCGCGCTGGGCCAGGCCGTAGGCGAGCTGTTCACCGATGCCGCTGGCCGCGCCGGTGAGCACCGCGGTGCGACCGGCGAACCGGTAGGGATCAAGACGGGCCATTCAGACCACCTCTGTGTGGGGGATGGGAGCGGTGTGCCGGGCGAAGGTCATGTCCTGCGTGACGTCGGCACGTGGCGTGGACACCACGTCCCGCAGGTAGTTCTGCCGGACCAGCCACGGGTCGCGGTCGCCCTGGCGCGGGAACTTGTCCAGGGCGCGCTGGACGTAGCCGGAGGAGAGGTCGAGCAGCGGCCGGCCGGAGCCGGCCGGCCGGGTCGGCGTCGCGACGGCGTACCCGTGCCGTTCCATGTGGTCGAGCAGCTTGAGCACGTACCGGGTGGAGAGGTCGGCGCGCAGCGTCCAGGAGGCGTTGACGTAACCGATGCAGTAGGCCAGGTTCGGCACGCCGGAGAGCATCAGGCCGCGGTACGCGGAGAGCTGCCCGAGGTCGACGGGTGTCCCGTCGACGCTGACCCGCACCCCGCCGACCGGCAGCAGGGACAGGCCGGTCGCCGAAACGACGATGTCCGCCTCCAGGACCGTGCCGGACCGGAGCCGGATGCCCTCCGGGACGAACGTGTCGATGTGGTCGGTCACCACCGAGGCCCGGCCGGAGCTGATGCTCCTGAACAGGTCGCCGTTCGGGATCACGCAGAGGCGCTGGTCCCACGGCTCGTAGTGCGGCGTGAAGTGCTCCTCGACGTAGCCCGGGTTCTTCAGGAACCGGGCGGCCAGGCCCTGCAGGACCTTGCGCACCTGCTTCGGGCGCTTGCGCGCCACCTGGTAGAAGAGCTGGGTGACCAGGACGTTCTTGGCGCGGGCGACCCGGTTCGCGGCGCGCGCCGGCAGGACGCGCCGGGCCACGTTCGCGATCAGGTCCTGGTCGGGCAGCGGGATCACGTACGTCGGGGAGCGCTGCAGCATGGTGACGTGCTGGGCGTCGCCCGCCATCGCCGGGACCAGGGTGACGGCGGTGGCGCCGCTGCCGATCACGACCACCCGCTTGCCGGTGTAGTCCAGGTCGGCCGGCCAGAACTGGGGATGGACGAGCCGCCCCCGGTACTGGTCCAGGCCGGGGAAGTCGGGCTGGTAGCCCTCGGCGTAGCTGTAGTAGCCGGCGCAGGCGTACACGAATCTGGCGGTGTGGACATCGCCGTCAGCGGTGGTGAGCGTCCAGCGGTCACCGGCCCAGTCGGCGCTGACGACCTTCTTGCCGAAACGGATGTGTTCCGAGATCCCCGCCTCGGCGGCGGTCTCCTCGATGTACCGGCGGATCTTGTCGCCGGACGCCAGGGATTCCGGCTCCCGCCACGGCCGGAACGGGTAGGACAGCGTGAACATGTCCGAATCGGAGCGGACCCCGGGGTAGCGGAACAGGTCCCAGGTGCCGCCGATCGCGTCCCGCGCCTCCAGGATCGCGTAGGTGTCCCGCGGCCGCTGCTGCTGCAACCGCCACGCCGCGCCGATCCCGGACAGGCCGGCGCCGATGATCAGGACGTCGAAGTCACTCACCGGCCACCTCCGGGAACCACGGCGGCGTGCCGGCGCCGCTGATCCGGACGCCACCCCACGGGTCCGGCTCGCTGAGCTTCACCGCGGTCTCCGGCGCGCCGGGGATCGCGATGGTCGCCTGGCGCAGCCCGCCGCTGACCCGCTCCCGCAGGTCGTCGACCGGGTTGGTGCGCCCGGCCCAGCGGAACCGGCCCTCGATCGGCTCGAAGTGCGCGGACATCCGCACCTCGACCGCCACCGGGCCGTCCGCCAGCCGCAGCGTGGCCGGACCCCGATACTCCTCTTCGTCCGTCACTATCTCGCCCACCCTTCTTGAGCCGCCAAACCACCCGGGATGTCGGCGGCCCGGCTGATCCCGGAGACACCGCCCCACAGAAACGCCGTCAGGTACTCGCCGAGCGCCTCGCGGCTGATCGGCTGCTGCTGCCGGAGCCACCAGTCGCCGACCGACTGCACGTAACCGACCACCCCGTACGCCCACGGCAGCGAGGCGCCGGAGTCCAGCCCGCGGGCCCGCAACCGGTCACCGAAGATCCGGGCCAGGCCGCTGGCCACGGTGTCCACCACGTCGGCGACCACGTCGCGGTGCCGGGCGATGTCCGGCTGGTGCACCACGAACCGGTACAGGTTCAGGTCGGCCTCGATGTGCGTGAGGTAGACGTCGATGGCGGCGGCGATCGCGGCGCGCTCCTCGCGCACCGACGCGACCGCCGGGATCATCGCCTCCAGCACCATCGCGCCGGCCGCCTGCCCGACCGCCAGCCACAACTCGGACTTGTCGGAAAAATATCTATAGAGGACTGGTTTGCTGACGCCGGCGTGCGCCGCTATCGCCTCCATGCCGATCTCCGGCCCGTGCTGCCGAATCGCCTCTATCGCGGCCGCTGTCAATTCGGCGCGGCGCTGCTCACGATGGCCGTCCCAGCGATTGCGGCGGCCGTCGGTGTTGACGGGCGGAGTGACCGAGTTCATAGTACTAGAAGTAACTGTTACCGCCGGTAACGTCAAGCTTTTGCTGGCACGTCAAGCTTTTGCCGGCACGTCAAGCTTTTCCGGCAACGTCAAGCCTTTGCCGGCTACGTCAAGCTGTTGCCGGGAACGTCAAGCCTTCTGGAGGGCGCGATGACGACTGTGACCCCGCCTGACCGGGACCGCACCGCCACCAGGCTGCTGCGATCCTCGGCCGAGCACTCCTACGACCCGCTGATCGAGATCGATTGGGAGGCCCCGTTCGCCGAGGGGAAGTACTTCGTCCCGCCGCACCGCTCCAGCCTCTACGGCACCGCGCTCTGGGACCGGCTCACCGAGGACCAGCGCATCGAGCTGACCAAGCACGAGGTGGCCAGCATCGCCGGTCTCGGCGTCTGGTTCGAGACGATCCTGATGCAGCTGCTGATCCGCGGTTACTTCAAGCAGGACCCGACCGCCGCGCACGCGCAGTACGGGCTCACCGAGATCGCCGACGAGTGCCGGCACTCGATCATGTTCGGCAAGATGATCGCCCGGCTGGACACCCCGGTCTACCGCCCGCACGGCATCGACCAACTGCTCGGCAACTGGATCGCGCACACCGCCACCGGCCCGCGGATGTTCGCCGCCATCCTGATCGCCGAGGAGATCCTGGACACCCTGCAGCGCGAGGCGATGGCCGACGAGAGCGTGCAGCCGCTGGTCCGGATGGTCTCCCGGATCCACGTGGTGGAGGAGGCCCGGCACGTCCGCTTCGCCCGCGAGGAGCTGGCCCGGCAGATCCGGGTCGCGGGGCGGTCCCGGCTGGCGTTCGACAAGATCGTGATCGGGCGGGCGGCGTACCTGACCGGCACCCGGCTGGTCGACCCGCGCGTCTACCGGGCGGTGGGCATCGATCCGGAGGAGGGGCGCCGGGCGGCCCGGGCCAACCCCTACCACCGGGAGACGATGCGCTGGGCGGGGGAGCGGATCGTGGCGTACCTGTCCGATCTCGATCTGATCGGCGGTGGCCCGGCCAAGACCCTGTGGAAGGCGTCCGGCCTGCTGCCCCGCTGATTCCCCGACGTCCCGGGTGACCGGCCCGGGACAGCGCCGGCCCGCGTCCTCCGAAGACGCGGGCCGGTGCCTTTCCGGCCCCGCTCCACTCGCCGGCGCGGTTTCCGGCTCCGTCCCCGCCGCCGGCGTCGCTGCGGTCCCGGCCTGCTCGCCGGTGCCCTGTCCGGACTCGTCCGTACCGCTGATGCCTTGATCGTCGGTGGCCGATATCGTCCTGGATGCCTCTGTGGACACCGGAGGCCCGGGGCGCCGGCGGGACTCCGCTCGCTCCACCGATCACATCAGCCGTGGGGAGGGCGTGTGACCGACGGGGGACTGGCCGGACCGGCGTGGAGTGGCTTCTCCGACGCCTTCCACCGGGGCTGGCAGGAGATCCTGGTTCTCAAGCTGCTGCGCAACGTCCGCCGCGGTGAGCCCCGCACCTGGTTGCCGTGGCTGCTCGCCTCGGCCGGGCCGCTGGTCCTCGCGCTGCTGCTGCCGCTCCTCCCGTTCGGCTGGGCCTGCTCGTGGTCGTCGATCCGCTGGGACCTGCTGGAGATCCTCGCCCTGCTCAACGGCGGCGCCCTCGCGGCGGCGGCGCTCGCCTGGAGCTTCGCGATGAAGAACGGCGCGTCCGTCGACGCCCTGTTGTCGACCTGCGCGGTGCGGGACAGCGCGATGCGGCCGGTGTACCGCGCGATGTCGGTGCGGGCGCAGCTGGTGCTGCCCCTCGGCCTCGCGCTCATCCCGCTGGGTGTCCTGCTGGACGGCCTGCTGCGCGGGCGGGCGGACCTGGTGTTCTGCTACGAGTGCCTGGCCGTGGCGTGGACCCTGCTGATCGTCGGGAACGACATCTGGTGGCTGCTCGTCCCGCCGCTGATCATCATCCGGATCGCCGGCCGGGACGACCTCAACCTGATCTGGCACGACCCCGCGCGGACACCGGGCATCCGTACCTTCGCCGAGGGGTACGGGTTCTCCGCCCTCTTCCTGATCGCCGGTGCGGTGTTCGTGGTGCTCCCCGGCGTCCCCTGGCACCCGCTGTTCGACAACGCGTTCGCCAAGTGGGTCTATGCCGCCCTGCTCCTGCTGAGCCTGTGGATCGGCGCCATGACGCAGACTCTCATCTACATGCTGACGCGCCGCAAGAAGCTGGCGGTGATGCGCTACATGGAGGTCGACCAGGATCTGTTGTGGCCGCAGGAGAGGTTCATGCGGCCGGCGCGGCGGAACACCACCGAACTCGCCGATTCGCTGACCGCTTATGCCGCCGTTGCGGCCGCGCCGAATCTTCCGTACGGATCGGCGGTGGTGGTGCAATATGTCGCCGCCGTTGTCGGTTCGGTGGTCGGCTTCATTCTTCAGGCGCGCTAGAGGCCGCATAGTATAATTTGCGGTGAAACGGAGGGTTTTATGAATGATGATGTCGACTCGGGTAACCTGGCGAAAGTCCGGCGATATTATGACCGGACCGAGTCGAGATTAGGTTATAACTACATTCTCGGCGGTACCAAGCATTTCGGCTGGTACGACGGGCGCCTGTCGATGTGGTCCTTCCGCCGCGCGCTCGAGCGGATGGAGGACGAGCTGGCCAGGCGGCTCGGCCTGCCGTCGGGCGCCAAGGTCCTGGACGCCGGGTGCGGGACCGGTGCGGTGGCGCGGGCTCTCGCCTCGCGGGCCGGCCTGCACGTGACCGGGATGGACATCCTGGACTGGAACCTGCGGATGGCCAGGGAGCGGGCCGCCGCGGCCGGGCTCCAGGACCGCACCGAGTTCCATCTGGGCGATTATCACAAGCTGCCGTTCCCCGATGAATCGTTCGACGGTGTCTACACCATGGAGACTCTGGTGCACGCCGCGGACCCCACGGCGGTGCTGAAAGAATTCCACCGGGTGCTCCGGCCGGGCGGCCGTCTGGTCCATTTCGAATATGCTCACCCGCCGCAGAATGCGATGCGCGCGTCCTCGTGGATCGCGTTGCAGGACGTGTGCCGGCTCGCCGCCATGCCCGCCTGGCTCGAATTCGAGGACGGCGTGCTCGACGAGCTCGTGAAAGCCGCGGGTTTCACCGGTGTCACCACCGAGGATGTCACCAGGCGCATGATGCCGATGGTGCGCGCCTTCTACATCATGGGTGTCTTCCCCTATTTCGTCGGCCGGGCCATCGGCAAGGTGGAGAAAACCGTGAACGCGATGAGCGGCGTGGAGATGTTCCAGCACCAGGACGCCTGGAGCTACAACATCACGGTCGCGACGAAACCGGAGGCCTGACCCGGTCATCGCCGGCCAGTCGTGGGCGGAGGCCGCGGCGGCGGTCCCGGATGGGAGAACCCGCCGCGCCCGCTCGCATCGGCCCGCGGTGACCGAGCCGCCGTCCCACCGATCAGTCCCCGCACCGAGCCCTCCGTCACAGGCGGCCGGCACTGGTCGCGGCCCCCGGCTCGCCTCGCCGGCGGGCCGGGAGTGAGCGACGTCGCCCGGGTGCGGGACGGTTTCAGCTCGGTTGCCGGTTGGCGGGCGCCGAGCGGGGGAGGGGGACCATCCGGCGGGCGGAGCGAAGGGGGCCGAAGAGCGGTGGGCCCGGCGGCCGGCGGCGTGCGAGATTGTCGCCCGACGCATGCCGGATGGGGAGAGGGATCGATGGACGACGCGCTGGTGGCCTACAACGCCGGACGGGTGGACGGGGCAGCCGGATTCCGCGACCCGCAGATCGCCGAGGACCCCGTGCTGGGCGCCGACTACCGGATCGGCCTGCTGGACGGCCGCATCGCCGCCTTCCACATGAAGAAGCAACTCCGCGGCATCCTCGACGACCCGCGCTGAGGCGGGACGACGTGCTGGGCCGGGCGACGTGCTGGGCCGGGCGGCGTGCTGGGCCGGCCGACGTGCTGGACCGGCCGACGTGCTGGACCGGCCGCCGCGCCGAGCCGGCCGCCGCGCCGAGCCGGGCGACGTGCCGAGCCGACGACGCGCGGCGAGGGCACGACGCGTGGTGAGACGTGACTCACCCCAGGCGCCGGGTGCTGCTGATGGAGCGGCTCCGGCGCCTTTCGTGCGTCCGGCCAGGAGTGTCGGCGCGACTCGGGTTCGTAACACGCCGGGCATCGTGGCGAGGGACGATGTGCGGGGCGCGGCACTGCGTGGCGGCTCCGCCGGATCGGCTTGTGGCCAGGAGATGATCAACAAGTCACACGGTGGAGGGCGCCGGAAGTGAGTGGCCGTTATCAGGGCGGAAACATTCGCTTGCCGGTCCCGAAATGAGGTCTTAGGACTCTTGCAGCGGAAACGGTGACATGGGATGGAGACCGGATGACCGAGGGTGCACTGGCCGGCTTCACCGTGGCGGTCACCGCGGAACGACGCCGCAGTGAGATGACCGCCCTGCTGGAGCGGCGGGGCGCGCGGGTGGTCAGCGCGCCGGCGATCACCATCGTGCCGCTGATCGACGACGAGGCGCTGCGCGCCGCGACCGAGGCCTGCATCGGGCTGGAGCCGCACCTGGTGGTGGCGACCACCGGGTTCGGGTTCCGCGGCTGGCTGGAGGCGGCCGAGGGCTGGGGACTGGGTGACGCGCTGCGCGCCTCGCTGCGCGGCGCGAAGATCATCGCCCGTGGGCCGAAGCCGTGCGGGGCGATCCGGGCGGCCGGGCTCACCGAGGACTGGGCGGCCAAGACCGAGGCGTCCGAGGAGGTCCTGGAGCGGCTGCTCAGCGACGGTGTGGCCGGGCGGCGGATCGTGGTGCAGGAGCACGGCGAGCCGCAGACCGAGTTCGTCGACGCGCTGCGCTCGGCCGGGGCGGCGGTGGTCGAGGTGCCGGTGTATCGCTGGGCGCTCGCGCCCGACATCGCCCCGGTGCGCAGGCTCGCCGAGCAGGTCGCGGCCGGGCAGATCGACGCGGTGACGTTCACCAGCGCCCCCGCGGTGAAGGCGTTCCTGCGGGTCGCCGGGGAGGGCGGCGCCGACGTGGCCGCCGCGTTCCGGGACAAGACGCTCGCGGCCTGTGTCGGTCCGGTGACCGCGGCCCCGCTGCTCGACCTGGACATCCCGGTGGTGATGCCGGAGCGCTACCGGCTCGGCGCGCTGATCAAGACGGTCACCGACGAGCTGCCCCGGCGGGCGGTGCGGTTGCGGGTCGCCGGTACCACGCTGGAGGTGCGCGGGCATGCGGTGCTGATCGACGAGGTCCCGCACGCTCTCGCGCCGGCCGCGATGGCGATCCTGGCGTCGCTGGCCCGCCGGCCGGGCGCGGTGGTCTCCAAGGACCAGCTGGCGGCCGCCCTGCCGCGCGGCAACGACGGGCACGCGGTGGACGTGGCGGTGGCCCGGCTGCGGGCCGCGCTCGGCTCCGGCAAGCACATCGAGACGGTCATCAAACGCGGCTACCGCCTCCGGGTGGACGAGGCCGCCTGACCGCGGCACCACGGAGAGCCGGAGTGAGTGCCCGACCGCCAGTCGGGGCCGCTGAGAAAGTGAAAACGGAGAGCCGGGAGTGAGTGGCCTGACCGCCAGTCGGGGCCGCTGAGAAAGTGAAGACGGAAAGCCGGAGTGAGCGGCCCGATGCCTGTCCGGGCCGCTGAGCGAGAGAAAACCCGTGCGGCGGAGCCTGATGACGATGCCAGGCCCGCCGAGGACCCCGGCGACGAAGCCGGATTGTTTCCCCGACGCCCGATGAGTTGCCGGGTTCTGACGTTCGGGTTCAGCACGTCGTGACCACCCGCGGACGTCGCCCTTGCGGGCTGAGCGTTCTGGACGCGCAGCGGCCAGCTCAGACCGGAAGGGTCCCTGGCGGGAGCGGCGATCGGTGATCAGCGCGGATCCGAGTCATCAATGTCGTGAATGTGACCCTGAGTGAGACCTGGAGGGCCGATGCCTACCTTGATCGCTGTCGCCCATGGCACCCGTTCGGCCACCGGGCGGCGGGAATTGCGGGAACTCGCCGCCGCGGTGGCCCGGCGCCGGCCGGGATTGGACGTGCGGCTCTGTTACGTCGACGTGCAGGAGCCGAAGGTCGCCGACGTCGTGCCGGCGGTGACCGACGCGGTAGTCGTGCCGCTGCTGCTGTCCTGCGGCTATCACGTGCGGGTGGACATCGCCGAGGCGGTGGCCGGCACCGGCATCCCGGTGACCGCGCCGCTCGGACCGGACCCGGTGCTGCTGGACAGCCTGATCGGTAACCTGCCGGCGGCCGACGCGGTCGTGCTGGCGGCCGCCGGATCGTCGGATCCGCGGTGGCGCGCCGATGTGGCGGGTGTCGCCGCGCGGCTGCCCGGGCCGGCCCGGGTCGCCTACGTGTCCGGTACCGGGCCGCGTGTCCCGGACGTGGTCGCGCAACTGCGCGCCGCCGGCGCGCAACGGATCGCGATCGCCGCGTATCTGCTGGCCGACGGGCTGTTCTACAGGTCGTTGCGGGATGCCGGCGCGGACACGGTGACCCCGCCCCTGTGCCACGATGTTGCGGTGGCCGACCTGGTCCTGAGTCGATTCGATGGCGAGTTTGTAAACGGCGGGAAACAGGTTCTCACAACCGTCGGTAGCCGCTTGTAGTCACATCGGTGGCGGCCCGGTTGTAGGGATTTCCGAACAACAGCGTCACCGCAAGTGGTCTTCCGGGTTAACGCCGGGCCGACAGAGTTCCTCTCGTGACGGCGACCCAGACGCATTGCCCCTACTGCGCTCTGCAGTGCGGGATGACGCTGACGCCCGGGATCCCTCGGGTGCGGCTAGAGCCGGCCGACTTCCCGGTCAACCGGGGCGGCCTGTGCGCCAAGGGCTTCACCGCGGCGGACCTGCTGGACCATCCGGACCGGCTGCTGACGCCGCTGGTCCGTAAGGAGCCCGGCAACCGGGACTCGCCCCTGCGGGAGGCGTCCTGGGAGGAGGCGTACGACCGGATCGTCTCGGCGATCCGGGACAGTCAGGAGCACTACGGGCCGGACAGCGTCGGCGCGTTCGGCGGCGGCGGGCTGACCAACGAGAAGGCGTACGCCCTGGGCAAGTTCGTCCGGGTCGCGCTGCGCTCCTCGGCGATCGACTACAACGGCCGGTTCTGCATGTCGTCGGCGGCGACGGCGGCGAACCGGGCGCTCGGCATCGACCGCGGCCTGCCGTTCCCGCTCGCCGACCTGGCCGAGGCGCGGACCGTGCTGCTGGTCGGCGCGAACCCGGCGGACGCCATGCCGCCGTCCATGCAGTACCTGGACGCCGGCCGGGCCAACGGCGCCAAGCACATCGTCGTCGACCCCCGGCGCACGAACACGGCGAACGGCGCGTACCTGCACCTGCAGCCGCTGCCCGGCACCGACCTGGCGCTGGCCAACGGCCTGCTGCACATCGCGATCCGGGAGGGCTTCCTCGACGAGGACTTCATCGCGAGCCGCACCGAGAACTTCGCGGCGGTGAAGGCGGCGGCCAACGCCTACTGGCCGGAGCGGGTCGAGCGGATCACCGGCGTCCCGGAGGTCCAGCTGCGCGAGACCGTGCGGCTGCTGGCCACCGAGGGCCCGGCGATCATCCTGACCGCTCGCGGCGCCGAGCAGCACAGCAACGGCACCGACACCGCGCAGGCCTGGCTCAACCTGGCCCTCGCGCTCGGCCTGGTCGGCCGGCCCTTCGCCGGGTACGGCACGATCACCGGCCAGGGCAACGGGCAGGGCGGCCGCGAGCACGGGCAGAAGGCCGACCAGCTGCCGGGTTACCGCCGGCTGGACGACCCGGCGGCCCGGGCACACGTCGCGAAGGTGTGGGGCGTCGACGCCGACGAGCTCCCGCAACCGGGGCGTTCGGCGTACGAAATGATCGATGCCCTCGGCGCCGAAGGCGGCGTCCGGGTCCTCCTCGTGCTGGCCAGCAACCTGGTGGTCTCCGCCCCGCACAGCAACAACGTGATCGAGAAGCTGCGCGGCCTGGACTTCTTGGTGGTCTCCGACATCTTCCGGTCGGAGACCGCGGAGCTGGCCGACGTGGTCCTCCCCACCGCCCAGTGGGCGGAGGAGGAGGGCACGATGACCAACCTCGAGGGTCGCGTGATCCGCCGCAAGATGGCGCTGCCGCCGCCGCCGATGGTCAAGACGGACCTGACGGTGCTGACCGACCTCGCCGGCCTTCTGGGCCGCGGCGAGTTCTTCACCGACGAGCCGCGCGCGGTCTTCGAGGAGCTGCGCCGGGCCAGCGCGGGCGGCGTCGCCGACTACGCGGGGATCAGCTACGAGCGGATCGAGGCGGAGGACGGCGTCTTCTGGCCGTGCCCCAGCGAGGACCACGCGGGCACGCCGCGGCTGTTCGCCGAGACGTTCCCCACGGCCTCCGGCCGGGCCAGGTTCATCCGGGTCGATCACCGCGATCCCGCCGAGGTCCCCGACGAGACCTTTCCGTACGTCCTGACCACCGGCCGCAACATGCAGCAGTACCAGAGCGGCAACCAGACCAGGCGGGTGAAGGCGCTCACCGTGGCGCTGCCCGAACCCCGCGCCGAGATCCACCCCGACCTCGCCCGCCGGCACGGCATCGCCGACGGTGACCTGGTCGAGCTCCGCAGCCGCCGAGGCGCCGCGACGTTGCGCGCCCGGCTCTCCGACGGCATCCGCCCGGACACGGTGTTCGCGCCGTTCCACTGGCCCGGCGCGAACGCGCTGACCAATCCGGCCTTGGATCCGCACTCCAAGATGCCCGCTTTCAAGGTGTGCGCGGTGGCCATCGCGCGTGCCGGCACACCAGAAGGGACCGACCAGTGACTCAGCGTTTAGTGGTGATCGGCAACGGCATGGCGGGCGCCCGCACGGTCGAGGAGATCCTCGCCCGCAACGGCGACTTCACCGTGACGATGTTCGGTGACGAGCCGTACGGCAACTACAACCGGATCATGCTCTCCAACCTGCTGGCCGGGGTGGAGACCGAGGAGGGCATCTTCCTCAACGATCTGGCCTGGTACTCCGAGAACGGCATCACGCTGAACGCCGGGGTCAAGGTCGAGCGGATCGACGCGAAGAAGAAGCTGGTGCACGACAGCAACGGGGTGGCCACCCCGTACGACAAGCTGATCATCGCGACCGGCAGCTACTCGTGGACGCCGCCGATGAAGAACGTGCACAACCCGAAGCGCGGCTACCACCAGGGCGTCTTCGCGTTCCGGACGCTCGACGACACCCGCGGCATGATCCGCTACGCCCGGGACCACGAGCGGGCGGTGGTGATCGGCGGCGGCCTGCTCGGCCTGGAGGCGGCGCGCGGCCTGCAGAACCACGTCAGCCAGGTGACCCTGCTGCACGCCATGGGCCACCTGATGGAACGCCAGCTCGATCCGAAGGCCGGCCAGATGCTGCAGGCCAGCGTCGAGGGCAAGCTCGGGATCAAGGTGATCACCAACGCGATGACCACCGAGATCCTCGGCAAGGACCGGGTCACCGGGGTGAAGCTGGCCGACGGCACGGTCATCGAGTGCGACGTGGTGGTGATCGCCGCCGGCATCCGGCCGAACACCGAGATGGTGGCGAACAGCGGGCTGCCGGTCGAGCGCGGCATCGTGGTCGACGACCAGATGCGGGTGCAGGGCGAGCAGGACATCTACTCGGTGGGCGAGTGCGCCCAGCACCGGGGCAACCTGTACGGCCTGGTCGCCCCGCTGTGGGACCAGGCGAAGGTGCTCGCCGACCACATCACCGGGCGCAACCCGGACGCGGCGTACCACGGCTCGAAGCTCTCCACCAAGCTCAAGGTGGCCGGCATCGACGTCGCCTCGATGGGCCTGATCGCCCCGGAGACCGACGACGACGAGGTGGTCGTCTACAACGAGCCCAAGAAGGGCGTCTACAAGCAGCTGATCATCCGCGACGACGTGCTGGTCGGTGCGGTGCTGGTCGGCGACAACAGCAAGGCGGCGTCGCTGATCCAGGCGTTCGACAGGGGTACCGCCCTGCCGGAGGAGCGGGCCGGGCTGATCTTCGACATCGGCGGCCCGGCCGGCGAGGTGTCGCCCGCCGAGATGGCCGACGACGCGCAGGTCTGCAACTGCAACGGGGTCAGCAAGGGCGCGATCTGCGGCGCGGTCTCGTCCGGGTGCAAGACGGTCAGCGGCGTGATGGACAAGACCCGGGCCGGCAAGGGCTGCGGCACCTGCAAGCCGCTGGTCCAGCGGATCGTGGAGTGGGCCAACGGCGGCGCGGTCGAGGAGGACCCGGCGGCGTCCTGGTACGTCCCCGGCGTCCCGATGCCCAAGCCGGAGCTGATGGCCGCGATCCGCCAGTACGAGCTCAAGAGCGTCTCCGCGGTCTTCGACAAGCTGGTCCCCGGCGGGCAGCACGACGCGAAGAGCAAGATGGGCCTGGCCTCGCTGCTCAAGATGATGTGGGCCGACCAGTACGAGGACGAGCGCGACGCCCGGTTCATCAACGACCGGGTGCACGGCAACATCCAGAAGGACGGCACCTTCTCGGTGGTCCCGCAGATGAAGGGCGGCGTCACCACCCCGGCCGAGCTCAAGCGGATCGCCGAGGTGGCCGAGAAGTACCGGGTGCCGATGGTCAAGCTGACCGGCGGCCAGCGCATCGACCTGCTCGGGGTGCCCAAGGAACAGCTCCCGGCGATGTGGGCGGACCTGGACATGCCGTCCGGCTACGCGTACGCCAAGAGCTTCCGCACCGTGAAGACCTGCGTCGGCTCGGACTTCTGCCGGTTCGGGGTCGGTGACTCCACCGCGCTGGGCATCGCCATCGAGGAGCGGTACCAGGGGCTGGAGGGCCCCGGCAAGATGAAGCTCGCCGTCACCGGCTGCCCGCGCAACTGTGCCGAGGCGTACGTGAAGGATCTCGGTGTCGTCGCCATCGACGGCGGCAAGTGGGAGATCTACGTCGGCGGTGCGGCCGGCGCCCACATCCGCAAGGGTGACCTGCTCACCACGGTCGACTCGGCCGAAGAGGTGATCAAGTTGACCGGGCGGTTCCTGCAGTACTACCGGGAGAACGCCAACTGGCTGGAGCGCACCTACGCGTTCGTCCCGCGGATCGGCATCGACCGGATCCGGGAGATCGTCGTCGAGGACTCGGACGGCATCGCCGAGGCCCTGGACGCCGCCGTCGAGGAGGCCGTGCAGGCCTACAAGGACCCCTGGAAGGAGCGGGCCGAGCCGGTCACGCCCGGCCAGTTCCGTACCTCCCTTCCCCTGACCGTTCTCCCCCAGGTTCCGGTGCGCGCATGACCATCACCACTGCTTCCTCGACCCCGACCGTTCTCGGCCCGGTCGCCGACATCCCGCTCGGCGAGGGACGCACCTACGCCGTGGACGGGGACATGATCGCCGTCTTCCGCCTGCGCGACGGCTCCCTGCGCGCGGTCTCCGCGGTCTGCCCGCACAAGGGCGGCCCGCTGGCGGACGGGCAGATCGACAACTCGATCGTCGTCTGCCCGCTGCACCTGTTCGCCTGGGACCTCGCCACCGGGTGCTCCCAGTCCGGCCAAGCCCCGATCGACGTCTACCCGGTCCGGGAAGACGACGGTCAGATCCTTCTGGGAGAGTGACATGACCGCGACTGTGCCCACCATTGAGACCACCCGGCCGTCCGCCAGAACCCTGAAGGGCCACTGGATCGACGAGTGGAACCCCGAGGACCGCACGTTCTGGGCCAACGGCGGCGAGAAGATCGCCAAGCGCAACCTGTACTTCTCGATCTTCTCCGAGCACATCGGCTTCTCGGTGTGGTCGCTGTGGTCGGTGCTGGTGCTCTTCCTCGGCCCGGCCTACGGCTTCGCGCCGGCGGAGAAGTTCCTGCTCACCGCGGTGCCGACGCTGGTCGGTGCCGGGCTGCGGATCCCGTACACGTTCGCGGTGGCCAAGTTCGGTGGCCGCAACTGGACGATCATCAGCGCGACGATGCTGCTCGTCCCGGCGGTGCTGACCGCGTTCCTGGTCAAGCCGGGCGTCTCGCTGAGCACCCTGCTGATCCTGGGCGCGCTGGCCGGGGTGGGCGGCGGCAACTTCGCCTCCTCGATGGCGAACATCAACGCCTTCTTCCCGGAGCGGCGCAAGGGCTGGGCGCTCGGTTTCAACGCCGGTGGCGGCAACATCGGCGTCGCCACGGTGCAACTGGTCGGCCTGTTCGTGCTCGCCGTCTTCGGCGCCGGGCACCCGGGCATCGTGGCCGGTCTCTACATCCCGCTGATCGTGATCTCCGCGGTCTGCTCGGCGATCTGGATGGACAACCTGTCCCAGGCCCGCAACGAGAAGCGGGGGATGCGCGACGCGCTCCGGGAGTCGCACACCTGGGTCATGTCGCTGCTCTACATCGGCACGTTCGGTTCGTTCATCGGCTTCGGCTTCGCGTTCGGCCAGGTGCTGCAGGTGCAGTTCGCCACCCAGTTCAACACCCCGATCAAGGCGGCCTACCTGACCTTCCTCGGCCCGCTGCTGGGCTCGCTGATCCGGCCGCTCGGCGGCGCGCTCGCCGACCGGCTGGGCGGCGCGAAGGTCACCTTCGTCAACTTCATCGCGATGGCGGCCGGGGCGAGCGTGGTGCTGGTGGCCGCGCAGCAGCGGTCCCTGCCGCTCTACATCGCCGGGTTCATCAGCCTGTTCATCCTCAGCGGGCTGGGCAACGGGTCCACCTACAAGATGATCCCGGCGATCTTCAAGTCGAAGTACGCCGGCGACGCCCACCAGGCACGGCGGATCTCCGGCTCGGTGATCGGCATCGCCGGCGCGCTCGGCGGCATCGGCGGGGTGCTGGTGAACCTGGCCTTCCGGCAGTCCTTCCTGACATACAAGGACGCGGACGCGGCGTACCTGGCGTTCATCGGGTTCTACGCGCTGTGCGTACTGGTGACCTGGACGGTCTACCTGCGCCCCGGCGCCCGCGAGACGATCGCGGTCTGATCTTCCGCACACCGGTGCGGCCCGGCGCGCACGCGCCGGGCCGCACCTGTTGTCCGGCAGATTGCTTGACACTGGGAAACTATTGAATGAGCTGCGGAAATGCTTTGTCGATCACGAGGCATCGAAGATCGAATTAGTCTCCGCATCACTCGATCGTGGTCGTGTGTCGCCAAGCCGAAAGCCGCCCGATCCATATGATCAGTTTGTCCGAAATTACCTTTCTTACCGAAAAGGTGATCCCTATGAACAAGCTGATGCGCGGTCTCGCGATGTCCGGCTTCGCCGTCGCCGCCGGCCTGGCGATCAGCGCCGGCCCGGCCACCGCGTCCTCCGCGGCGCCGCAGCCGGCGGCCAAGGCCTCGGCGAACGCCCACCTCCGGGACCGCATCATCGACTTCTACCGCAGCCCGATGGCGTGCCACCGGGCCGGTCGGATCGGCGAGTGGCGCGACCGCTGGGAAGACCACGACTGCATCCCGATCCGGCACGGCTTCCGCCGTGGCTACTGGGCGCTGAAGGTCTACTACGGCTGGGGTGGCGACTTCCACGACCGTGACCACCGCTTCCCGGGCGACTTCCCCGACCACGACGGCCCGGGCCACGGTCCGTGGCAGAAGAACTGACCAGCGCTTTTTCCGGCCGAGGGCCGCATCCGCGAGGATGCGGCCCTCGGCCATTTCCAGGACCTTTCCCGGTACGCCGGGAACCGTTCCGGTGCATCACGGTTTAATGTGCCTAAATCAGGGAAAATAGTACTTTCTTCGACCAATTCTGTCCGAATGGCCGATGGGGCATCCGCCGGGCGGCGACGCATTACTTCACCGGGCGGCGGCCCCACAGCACCAGGCCGGCCAGCAGCATGCCGGCGCCCAGCGCGACCATTCCGAGCGCGACCCCGGTGCGGGCCCCGCCGGCCAGGTGCGAGGCGACGATCCAGCCCCCGTGCGCGTCGAGGACCAGCACCAGCAGACCCTGCGGAAGCACCGGCAACCAGCCGGCGGTCAGCAGGAGCAGGGCCCAGGCGGTGGCCCGGTTCTCCCGGTACCACTGCGGATCCCAGGTGAGCGGTACCGCCGGGGCCGGCGGCGCGCTGCGGTCACCGGCGGCGGCCAGCACCTCGGTGCCCCGCCGCGCGAGCCGGTCGTCGGCCAGCCACAGCGCGCCCCGGCCAACAGCGACACCGGCGACCAGACCCACCACCGGGCCGAGCCACCGCAGCCCGTCCGGTCCCCAGACCACCAGGGCGAACGCCGGCGCCGCGGCGACCAGCGGACCGGCCAGGGCGAGCAGCACGCTGACGATGTCGGTCGGGTTGTCGGCGGCGGTCGGGTGCCGGGCGTCGAGCACCGGCTTGACCCGCAGCACCCCGACCCAGACCGGGGTGCTCGCCCCGGCGGCCAGCAGGGCGGGCAGCACGGCGAGCACCGGGAGCGGATCGACGTCCGGTGCGATCAGCAGCCCGGCGACGGTCAGCAACCCGCCGATCGGCAGCGCGAGGACCAGCCAGGCCAGTGCCCGGCCGCGGGTCTCGGCGGTCTCCCCGCCCGGAGCGAGCAGCGGGATCCACAGCGCGGTGCCGTCCAGGCCGACCAGGCTCGCCGCCATCGCGGAGGCCCAGAGCACGGCGAGCGCGCCGGCCCAGGGCGCCAGCAGGGTGACGTGGGCGGCCAGCGGCAACAGGGCGAGCAGCAGGCCGTAGACGACGGCGAAGGTGAGGTACTGGAGACGGAGGGGATGGCGTACCCAGGAGATCAGCTCGCGGACGGTGACGGCGCGCAGCGGTCCGGGGATGGTGGAGTTGGAAGCGGTCCGGCGGGTCGGTCGGGCGGGCGTGAGCCGTCGTTTCTGGGGGCCGGGTGTGACTGGGCCGGCTGTGACCGCGTCGGGCGTGGCCGGGCCGGTCGTGACCGCGTCGGGCGTGACCGCGTCGGGCGTGATCGGGCCGGCTGTGACCGCGTCGGGCGTGACCCGCCCTCCCTGGGGGCGCCCCCGCAGAACAGTGTGCCCGGTGTTCCCGCCGTCCGCCGCGCCCTCTGTGGACACCCCGCCACTGTGGACAACCGCTGATCCGCCACCCCCGCGCCGCCGGAACGGCGTGCCCGCCGCCAGCACCCGCCGCACCTGCACCGCATACCCGCCCACCAGCGCGCCGGCCAGTACCGCCAACCCGATCAGCCGTCCGGCCGCCACCCCCGGCGAAGCGGTCGCCGCCGCCAGCGGCCAGTCGCTGGGCAGCCGTTCCAGCACGGCGACGGCGCCCGGCGGCGGGCCGGTCTCCAGCAGCCGGCCGATCCACGGCGCCACCGCCCACACCGAGCCGGAGACGCCCATGACCACGCCGGTGAACGTGCCGGTGAGTACCGCGCCGACCGGGCCGGCGGCGCGCCCGACCGCCTCGACAGCCACCGCCGAGCCGGCGAGGCCGATCAGCCAGAGCAGGAGCGCGCCGGCCGCGGCGATCGCGGCCGGGCCGGCTCCGTGCCGGACGGCGGCGTGCACCGGCAGCGACGAGAGCGCGACCAGCGACACGGCCGGGCCGATGCCGACAGCGGCGGCGGCGAGCAGGCCGGCGGTCATCGGGCCCGCGGTGATCGGCTCCAGGCGCAGCTGGGTGGGACGCAGGCGGCCACGGGTGCCGCCGAGCAGCAGCGGCAGCACGATCCAGCCGAGCACCCAGGCGCCGCCGAAGACGGTGAGGGTGTGCGGGTCGCCGCGTACCGCGTACCGGATCAGCCAGGCGGCCGCGAGCAGGCCGGCGACCGCGGCCACCAGCGGTGCGGGGTTCTCGCGCAGCGCGCGCCGCAGCATCGTCGCGCGCATCCGGACCAGTGTCGCGACCGCCGCCGGCGGGCCGGCCGGCCGGACCTCCACAGTGGCGGTCATCCGGCGATCAGCCAGTCCAGGTCGGCCGAGCCGGGCGCGTCGGCGCCGACCAGTTCGACGAACCGCTCCTCCAGGCCCGCCTCGCCGGCCACCTCGGCGACCGTCCCGGCGGCCACCACCCGGCCGCGGTGGATCACCGTGACGTCGTCGCACATCTGCTCGACCAGCAGCATCGAGTGGGTGGAGAGCACCGTGCTGCCGCCACCGGCGACGAAGCGGCGCAGCACCCGCCGGATCGCTGCCGCGGACACCGGGTCGACCGCCTCGAACGGCTCGTCCAGCACCAGCAGGCGCGGCGCGTGCAGCAGCGCCTGGGCCAGCCCGACCTTCTTGCGGGTGCCGGTGGAGCAGTCGGCCAGCGGGGTGGCGGCGCCCTTGGCCAGGCCGAGCACCTCGATCAGCTCGGCGATCCGGCGCCCCGGGGAGGCGACGCCGCGCAGTCCCGCGCAGTAGTGCAGCAGTTCGGCGCCGGTGAGCCGTTCCGGGAAGTCCAGCCCGTCCGGCAGCACGCCGGTCAGCGCCCGGGCCCGCGCCCGGTCGGCGAGCGCGTCCTCGCCGAGCAGCCGGATGGTGCCCGCGTCCGGGGTGATCAGGCCGACCGCCATACCGATCGTGGTGGACTTGCCGGCGCCGTTGGGCCCGACGATCCCGTGGAACGTCCCGGGCCGCACCGTCAGATCGACGTGGTCCACCGCCCGGTAGGACCCGAAGGTTTTGGTCAGGCCACGGATCTCCAAAGCCGCTTCATTCACGGTGATCACCCTAGGCAAAGGCGCGCCACTGGAGGGGGCACCCGCGGCGTGATCACGTCTGGCAAGATCCGGCGCATGCTCGAACCGGAGCGCCGATGGCGCTGATCCTCCGGCGTGCGGCGGCAGCTCGGGGACTGCTCGCCGCGGCGGCCGCGGTCATGTTGGCCGCGGTGCTCCTGCTCACGGGGCTGACCGCGTACGCCACCGCCTCGGCCGGCGCGGGACTGCGCGCCGCGGTCCAGGCCGCCGACCCGGACGAACGGTCGGTGCTGGTGCGCGGGGCGCTCGGCACCGATCCGCAGGCCCGCGACGCCAAGGTGCGGCAGGCGTACGCGCCGGCGCGGGTGAACTCGGCGCGGTACGGCTCCGGCTGGGCCGTGCGTGGCGCCACCGGGACCGCGGTGCCGGACGCGGACGGCATCGTCTACGCGTCCCTGGTCCAGCTCGACGACCTGCACGAGCACGCCGACCTGGTCAGCGGTTCCTGGCCGGCCGGGAACGGCGACGTCGCGGTGGCCCAGCCGGCCGCCACCGCACTCGGGCTCCACAGTGGCGCGACGTTGCGGCTGCTCGACCGGAACACCAAGCGGACCGTGGCGCGCCGGGTCAGCGGCGTCTGGCGGCCGCGGGACTCGGCCGACCCGTACTGGCTGCTCACCCCGGACCTGTTCGCCGGGCATCTGCCGCAGACCGCGACGTACGGCCCGATCGTCGCCGCCGACCCGGGCTTCTTCACCGGGGCGTCCGGCGGCTGGCTGATCCGGCCCGCTCTGGACAGCCCGACACTCGCGTCGGTCCGGCGGGCGGTGGAGCACGCCGAGGCCACCGGCACGACCCTGCCGGAGACGACCGGCCTGGGTACCTCGGCGACGGTGAGCACCGGGCTGCCCGTCCTGGCCGACCGCCTGGTCCGGGCCGACCTGGTCCGCCGCTCCACACTGGTCACCCCGCTGCTGCTGGTGGTGGTCCTCGGCGGCTACGCGCTGTCGCTGGTCGCGGTGCTGCTGGCCGAGTCCCGGCGCGGTGAGACCGCGCTGCTGCGGGCCCGCGGCGCGTCCCGCCGCCAGCTCGCCGGCCTGGCCGCGCTCGAGGCGTCCGGGCTGGTGCTGCCGGGCGTGCTGGCCGGGCCGCCGCTCGCCGTGGCGCTGGTCCGGCCGCAGGCCCCCGACGCCCGGCTCGATGCCGGCGTCTGGCTGGTCGCGGCCCTGGTCGGGCTGGGCGGCGTGCTCGCCCTGAGCCTGCCCGCGATGCGCCGCGGCGGCACCTACGTCGCGGAGACCGCCGGTCGCAAACGCCTGTCGACGGTCCGCCGCGCCGGGCTGGACCTGGTCGTCGTCGCCCTGGCCGTGCTCGGCTGGCTGCAACTGCGGCAGTATTCGGCACCGACCGGCGCGGGTGGCCTCGGCATCGACCCGCTGCTCGCCGCCGCGCCCACCCTCGGCGTGCTGACCGGCGCGGTGCTGGCCGTCCGGTTGCTGCCGCCGGTGGCCCGGTTCGCGGCCGGCCGGCTGAACCGCGGCCGGGCCCGCTCCGCGCTGTTCGGCACCTGGCAGGCCGGCCGGCGCGCGCACGCCGGCCCGATGGTGATGGTCGCCCTCGCGGTCGCCGCGGCCACCGTCTCCTGGTGCCTGGCCGCCACCGCCCAGCAGTCCCGCGTCGACCAGGCGGTCCAGCAGACCGGCGCGGACCTGCGGCTGGTCGAGACCGGCGGGGCCGCACCGGCCGGCCGGGCCGGCGAGCTGGCCGCACTGCCCGGCGTACGCGCCGTGGTGCCGGCCTGGCGCGACTTCGTGCCGCTGACCGCCGGCGAGGAACCGGCCGAGCTGATCGCCCTGGACGCGGCGGCCGGCCGGGACGTGGTGCAGGCCCGCGACGACGCCCTCGGCGGCCCGCCCGCCGAGCTGCTCGGCAAGCTCGCCGCCGCCGGTGGCCCGGGCCAGGCCGGCACCCTGCGGCCGGGCCGGATCAGCAGTTCCGCGCCGCTGCACACGATCGCGATCCTCACCGGCGGGCGGCGCGTCGATCTCGGGTTCACCGACCGCGGCCGGCCGCGGTCGTTCACCGCCGCCGGGCCCGGCCTGCTCGGCTTCAAGGTGGAGGGGACCGGCCGCTGGCGGATCACCAGCCAGGAGGGCACCTGGCGGGCGACCGACCAGGCCGGCTCGCTGGTCGACCCGGTGGACGGCGCGTACCAGGTCACCGGTGGCCTCACGGTGGCGTTCCAGGCGGCCTGGAAGCCGGTCCCGATCGCGATCACCCCGGCGGTGCAGGCCGCGTTCGGCAAGATCAGCTTCCTGAACATCGGCCGGGCCGGCGTGCCGGTCACGGTGGTCGCCGTGATCAACCGGATGCCCGGCACCGGCGGTGGCGCGGCGATCCTGGCCGACCGGGCCGCGCTCGACGCCCGGCTCTTCGGGGGCTTCGGCGTCGTGCACGACACCAACGAGTGGTGGCTGAGCGGGACCGCTCCGGACGCCGCCGGGCTCTCCGGCCTGCGCGTGCTGGACCGGCGGCAGCTGGCGACCACCGGTGACGCGTACGGGACGGCCGCCCGGATCGCGCTGTCCGGGGCCGCGCTCGGCGCGATGCTGCTGGCCGTGGCCGGCATCGCGGCCGACGCCCGGGCCACCGCCCGGCACCGCTCGGTGGAGCTGGCCGTACTGCACACCCTGGGCGCCGGCCCGCGCCTGCTGGCTCGCTCCCTGATCGTCGAACAGGCACTGCTGGCCGGGCTCGGCGCGCTCGCCGGCCTCGGCGTCGGGCTGCTGGTCGCCGCCGCGATGGCTCCGCTGCTGGTGCTCACGCCGGCGGCCGGGCGCCCGGAGCCGGCCGCGCTGTTGCAGATCCTCTGGGGCCGCACCCTGGGCAGCGCCGCCCTGCTGGTCGCCGTCGCCCTCGCGGTCAGCGCCACCACCGCGCTGGCCGCCACCCGCCGGCTGCCGGCAACCCGTCTGCGACTGGGGGAGGACCGATGAGCGTGCTGCACCGGGTCCGTGCGTTCGCCGGTCAGCTCGCCCTGCTCGCCGTGCTCGGCGCGCTGGCCGCGTTCCTGGTCTCCGGGCCGGTCCGGCTGGCCAACGGCCGCACCGACGACGGCCTGCGTGGCGACATCGGCAAACTGCCGGCGGCCAGCCGGGACCTCACCTACTCCGGGATCCGGATGATCGGCGAGCCCAACCGGGCGACCGGCGCCACCCAGCTGGAGCCGATCCGCCGGGGGCTGCCCGCCCCGCTGCCCGGCCTGGTCAGCGACGGCTGGTACATCGCCGAGACGGAACTGTCCTCGATCCGCCCGGCCGGGATCGAGCCCGGCCAGTGCCCGGACCTGGTCCGGGTGCGCTGGCAGACCGGCGCCGACAGGGCCGTCGAGCTGGTCGGCGGCCGGGCCCCGCGGTCGCGGGCGACGCCCGAGCTGATGATCGGGCGGGACGCCGCCGCGGCGCTCGGCATCAAGGTCGGCGACCGGGTCAGCCTCGGGTCCCCGCAGGGCACCGCCGAGGCCGCGGTGGTCGGCGTGTTCGCCCCGCTCGACGCGGCGAACCCGATCTGGGCCGACCAGGAGCTGGCCCCGAGCGCCTGCCCGGACCCGCGCGAGGGGCAGCGGAGCGAGGCGGTGCTGCTCACCGACCAGGGCGGCGCCGTCGCGATCGGCGCCAGGCTGGAGAACCTGGGCGACCGGTGGCGGTTCCGGCTCGACGAGCGGAGGATCACCGCCGACCGGGTGCGGGACCTGACCAAGGCGGTCGCCGGCGCCCGGCGCCGGCCGCCGGAGCGGACCTCCCTGCAGAGCAGCCTGGACACCACGCTGGCCCGGTTCGACGAGCAGGTCCTCGCGGTGCGGGCGCTGCTGGCCGTGGTGCAGGCCGGGATCCTGGCCACCGCCGCCGGCCTGGTGCTGCTCGCCGCGCGGCTGATGGCCGATCGGCGGCGGGCCGAGTTCGCGCTGGTCCGGGCGCGGGGCGGGGCGGTACGCACGGTCGCCGGCCGTACCCTGCGGGAAACCCTGATCGTGGTCCCGATCGCGGTGGCCGCCGGCTGGCTGGCCGGGACCCAGCTGCCCGGCCGGCCCGCTGACGGGGAGCCGCTGCTGGTACTCGCCGTCGCGCTGCTCGCCGTGCTGGCCGCTCCGGGGTACGCCGCGCTGGTCGCCAGGCATCCGTCGTTCTCCGGGCACCGCTCCGACGTGGCGTCGCTGCGGCCGGGCCCGCGGCGGCTCACCGCCGAGGCGTTCCTGGTGCTGCTCGCGGCCGGCGGGATCGCCCTGCTGCGGCGGCGCGGGCTGGACGCCGGGGCCGGGGTGGACCCGTACCTGATCACCGTGCCGGTCCTGCTCGCCCTGGCCGCCTCGGTGGTGGCGCTGCGGCTGGTGCCGTTCCCGCTGCGCTGGGCAGGCAACCTGGCCGCCCGGGCCCGCGGTGCGATCGCCTTTCTCGGCCTCAGCGGCGCCGGCCGCGCCCCGCTGCACTCCGGTCCGCTCGCGGTACTGGTCGTGGCGATCGCCACCGGGCTGTTCACCGGCACCGTGACCAGCACCGTCGGCGCGGCCCGGGACCACGCGGCGGAGCTGGCCATCCCGGGCGACGCGACGGTCACCGGTTACCGGTTCGCCGCCGACACCGCCCAGCGGATCGCCGCGCTGCCGCACGTGACCCGCGCCAGCTCGATGCTGCTCTACCAGGGTGCCAGGGTGCGCGGCGACACCACGCCGCTGCTCACCCAGACCCTGGCGATGGTGGTGGACGCGGCGACCGCCGGACTGGACCTGCCGGCCGCGCTGACCGGCGCGCGACCCGGCGGGGCCGCGGTCCCGGCGATCGTCTCGCCGCGGCTGGCCGCGCAGCTCGCCGGCGGCGGGTTCGTCGAGGTGCAGGGGCGGGAGTACCGGTTCACCGTGGCCCAGGTCCGCTCGGCGGTGCCCGGGCTGGGCACCGAGGCCCGCGACTTCATGGTGCTGCCGCAGCAGGCCATGCCGATCCCGGACTTCCAGCCGATCCTGCCCAACCGGATCCTGGTCGCCGGCGACGGGTTCGACCCGGATCGGGTGCGGCAGACCGCCGACGACGGTCAGCGTGCCCAGCTGGCCTCGCTGACCGGCAGCCCGCAGAAGGACGGGAAGCTGGCGGTGCCGGCGGTGGTGACCACCCGGTCCGACTACCGCGCCTCGCTGGAGAAGCGCGGCGTCAACGGCGCGCTCAGCTTCACCTTCGCGGCCGGCATGATCGCCGCCGCGGCGCTGTCGCTGACCGCCGTGGCGCTCGCCGTGCTGACCGGCGCGCCGGCTCGCGGCCGGACGCTGTCCCGGCTGCGGACCATGGGCCTGTCCGCGCGGCAGGGCCGGCGCCTGCTGGTCTTCGAGATCCTGCCGCTGATCGGGGTGGCCGTGCTGGCCGGTGGCCTGGCCGGGTTCGCGCTGCCGGCGCTGATCGGCCCGGCGCTGGGACTGGGCGGCTTCACCTCCGGGGTGGCCGCCGGGACCACCCTGGATCCGTGGTTCGCCGGTGGGGTGCTGGCCGTGGCGGCGCTGGCCGTGCTGGCCGCGCTCGCCGTGGAGAACGTCGCCAACCGCCGCCTGCGCCTCGGCACGGTGCTGCGGCTCGGAGAGGAGCAGTCGTGACCGATCTCGCCGATCTGGAACGGAAGGCGGCCGAGCGCGCCGCCGCCCGGGCCGGTGGACAGGACCGGCTCAGCGGGCACATCGTCTGCGACGGCCTCGTCCGGATCTTCCGTACCGAGGGCGTCGAGGTGATGGCCCTGCAAGGCCTCGATCTGGTGGTCGACCGCGGCGAGCTGCTGGCCGTCGTCGGTGCTTCCGGATCCGGCAAGTCGACGATGCTCAACATCCTGTCCGGGCTCGACGAGCCGACCGCCGGCATCGCCAAGGTGGCCGGTTTCGATCTGCTGGGCATGACCGCCAGGAAACGCCTCGAATACCGCCGGAAGATCGTCGGGTTCGTCTGGCAGCAGACCGCGCGCAACCTGCTGCCGTACCTGACCGCGCGGGAGAACGTCGAGCTGCCGATGCGGCTGGCCGGCAACCGCAGGCGCAGGCGGGCCGAGGAACTGCTCGACATGGTGGGGGTGGGCGGCAAGGCCGGTCGCCGCCCGGCCGAGATGTCCGGCGGCGAGCAGCAGCGCTGCGCGGTGGCGGTGGCCCTGGCCAACGACCCGGAGGTGCTCTTCGCCGACGAGCCGACGGGTGAGCTGGACGAGGCCACCGCGGACGAGGTGTTCGGCGCGCTGCGCACCGTCAACGCCGAGCTCGGCGTCACCGTCGTGGTGGTCACCCACGACCGGAACGTGGCGGAACAGGTCCGCCGCGCGGTCGCGATCCGCGACGGCAAGACCGCTTCCGAGGTACGCCGGTCCGCCCGGCTCGCCGCGGACGGCACCGAGCAGCACGTCACCGAGGAGTACGCGGTGCTGGACCGGGCCGGGCGGCTCCAGCTGCCGGCCGCGTTCGTCGAGGCGCTGAGCCTGCGCGACCGGGTCCGCCTCAACCTCGAACCCGATCACGTCGAAGTCCGTCCCGGGGAGTCCGCATGAGCGTCGTCGAGGTGTCCGGGCTGTCCCGCGACTACGGCTCCGGCGAACGGGTGGTGCACGCCCTCTCCGCCGTCTCGTTCAGCGCGGAGAAGGGCGAACTCGTCGCGGTCCGCGGCCGGTCCGGCGCCGGCAAGACCACCTTGCTCAACCTGATCGGCGGCCTGGACCGGCCGACCGCCGGGACCGTCACGGTCGCCGGCCGGGACGTCACCGCCGCCTCCGAGGCCGACCTGCTGGAACTGCGGCGGGACACCATCGGCTTCGTCTTCCAGTCGTTCGGCCTGATCCCGATCCTGTCCGCCGCCGAGAACGTCAGCGTCCCGATGCGCCTGGCCAGGCATGCCCCGGGCACCCGCGACGAACGGGTGTCGGTGCTGCTGGAACTGGTCGGCCTCGGCGGCCAGGCGAACCAGCGTCCCGGCGAGCTCTCCGGCGGCCAGCAGCAGCGGGTGGCGCTGGCCCGGGCCCTGGCCAACGACCCGGACCTGCTGATCGCCGACGAGCCCACCGGCCAACTGGACTCGGACACCGGTCGCGCCATCATGGACCTGCTGCGTGCCGTCGTCGACGCCCGCGGCATGACCGCCCTGGTCGCCACGCACGATCCGAACCTGATCGACCGGGCCGACCGCGTCCTCACCCTGCGCGACGGCCGCCTGATCGAGTCTGTTTGAGACCCGTTTCCGGTACGGCCGACGCGCGGCCCGCGTCGGTCGTACCGGAAACGGATCCTGATCGTGAAGGGCGTCTCGTCAGAGCTCGCAGAGTCGCGCTCCCGAGCCCATCTCGGCGAGCTGCGCCTTGAGCGCGGCGGTGCGGGCCTCCGCCTCGGCGATCAGCGTCTCGGCGACCCGGCCCCAGTCGGTGCAGGCCGGCTCGTCCGGCAGGCTCGCGAAGATCTCGGCGATCTCGCGCACGGTCAGGCCGACCCGCTGGGCGAGTTTCGCCACCTTGATCCGGCAGGCCGCGGCGTCGTCGAACCGGCGCTGGTCACCGGCGGTGCGCTCGGCCCGGATCACGCCGTGCTGCTCGTAGAAGCGGACGGCGGACGGCGCGACACCGGCCGCCGCGGCCACCTCGCTCACCGTCAGCACGAAACCGGGCGACGTCAGCGTGAGGCTCATCGCCTCATCCTGCCCCGGGCACCGCTTGACTTCAACATATATTGAAGGCCGAGTGTGGTCCGCATGAGCGAAACGAATCTTGCCACCCGCCCCACCGTCCCGACCGGTACCGATCACGACAGCACCGAGCCGCTGCACCTCGCGGTGATCGCCGGCAGCGTGCGTGACCAGCGGATGAGCCGGGCCGTCGCGGAGTGGGCGGCCTTCCGCGCGGCCACCGGGGCCGTCGAGGTGGACCTGATCGACTGCGCCGAGGCCGGCCTGCCCGACGACGGCGCGCTGCGCCCCGGCGGCAGCGAGGCGTCAACCGTCGCCGGTCGCCTGGACGCCGCCGACGCCTTCGTGATCGTCACTCCGGAGTACAACCACAGCTATCCGGCCGGGCTGAAGCGGCTGATCGACTGGCACTACCGGGAGTGGATGTTCAAGCCGGCGACCATCCTCAGCTACGGGGTCCAGGGTGGCCTGCTGGCCGCCGAGCACCTGCGCGGCGTCTTCGCCGAGCTGCACGTGGTGACCACCCGCCGGGGCGTCGGCCTGTCCCGCCCGTGGGAGCAGCTGGGCCCGGCCGGCTTCCAGCCGCCGGCCGCCACCGGTGCCGCCTTCGACGCCGCCCTGCACGAACTCGCCTGGTGGGCCACCACCCTGCGCACCGCCCGCCGCGACCGCCCCTACGCCCGCTGACGCCCGTCGAGCCCCGCCGGAGCCGGGCAGCCGCCGGCGCCGCCTGCCGCGGCAACCGGGCAGCCGCCGGCGCCGCCTGCCGCCGGAACCGGGCAGCCGCCGGCGACGCCTCCCGCGGCAACCGGGCAGCCGCCGGCGCCGCCTGGCGTGGGGCGGCTCGGCTCGGGCGGCTGGCGTCCGCACCCGCCGTGATCTCGGGCCCCGCCGGTGCGCCGCCACCCCCGGCTGGTCGTGGTGGTGGTGTCCGGTCGCCGGAAAGAACCCTGAGGACCAGCCTGGAGTGGGGCTCGGCTCCGGCGGGGGACCAGCCGGGGGTGGGTTTGGTTTTTGGCGGGTCGTCACCACCCGCGGGCGTCGCCCTTGCGGGCCGGGCGTTCTGGACGCGCAGCGGCCAGCCCGGCCCGGAAGGGTCCCTGGCGGGAGCGACGATCAGTGATCAGCGCGGATCCGAGTCAGCAAGCCCTTGAATTTGATCTTCAAAGGCCGGACAGCGAGTGACCGGCGCAGAAGAGGAACGGGGCCGCACCAGACGGTGCGACCCCGGGCAAAGCGGAAATACCGACTACCCCTTGACGCTGCCGGCCAGCAGGCCGCGGACGAAGTAGCGCTGGAGCAGGAGGAACACGGTGACCGGCACGATGATCGAGACGAACGTGCCGGACGCCAGCAGGTGCCAGGCGGTGCCCCGGGTGCCGGTGAGGTTCGCCAGCTGGAGCGTGATCGGGGCGACGGTGTCACCGCCGCCGGCGAAGACCAGGGCCACCAGCAGGTCGTTCCAGACCCAGAGGAACTGGAAGATGCCGAAGGCGGCCAGGGCCGGGGTGAGCAGCGGCAGCATCACCCGGAAGAAGATCGCCACGTGGCCCGCGCCGTCCACCCGGGCGGCCTCGATCAGGCCGGCCGGGATCTCCTTGATGAAGTTGTGCAGCAGGTAGATCGCCAGCGGCAGGGCGAACGTGGTGTGCGCCAGCCACAGCGGCCAGAACGTGCCGGCGATGCCCATCTTGACGAACAGGGTCAGCAGCGGGATCAGGGTGACCTGCAGCGGCACGATCTGCAGGGCGAAGACCGCCACGAACAGGATGTTCTTGCCGCGGAAGTTGACCCAGGCGAACGCGTACGCCGCCAGGGCCGCCACCGACACCGGGATCAGCACCGAGGGGATGCAGATGATCAGCGAGTTGACGAAGTAGGTGCCGAGGTTGACACCGGTGTCGTTGTCGAAGACCGCGCGGTAGTTGTCCAGCGTGACCTGGGGGTCGGTGAAGAACGTCCACCAACCGGTCCGCTTGATGGCCAGCTCCGGGCGGAACGAGGAGAGCAGCAGCCCGAAGGTCGGCAGCGTCCAGAGGATCGCGATCACGATCGCGGCCAGGGACGCCCACGGCGAGCTGAGCCGCTTCTTCGCGACTGCGGCGGCGCTCAGCTGGACCGGAGTGATCTCCGGCGTGGTCGTCAGCGGGGTGACCGTCATCATGCCTCCTGACGGACTTGGCGGATGTTGTACACGATGATCGGGATGACCAGGACGAACAGCACCACCGCGAGCGCGGCGGCGAGGCCCTGGTTGCTGGCCCGGATCAGCTGGCTGTAGAACTCGTTGGCGATGACGCTGGTCTTGAAGTTGCCGCCGGTCATCGTGCGGACCACGTCGAAGACCTTGAGCGTGCCGATGGCCAGCGTGGTCAGCACCACCACGACGGTGGTCCGGACGCTGGGCAGCGTGATCCTGATGAACATCGTCCACGGGCTGACGCCGTCGAGGCGGGCGGCCTCCACGATCTCGTCCGGGATCGCCTTGATCGCCGCCGACAGGATCGTCATGGCGAAGCCGGCCTGGATCCAGATGAACACCACGATCAGCAGCAGGGTGTTCAGCTTGCCGGTGTCGGTGATCATCAGCTGGACCGGCTTGCCACCGAGCCAGACGATGACCTGGTTGATCAGGCCGATCTGCTTCACCGTGGCCTGGTCGGGGCGGTACTCGTACATGAACTTCCAGATGACGCCGGCCGCGACCATCGAGATCGCCATCGGCAGGAAGATCAGCGCCTTGGCGAACGACTCGAAGCGCGACTTGTCCACCAGGATCGCGTAGATCAGGCCGATCCCGGTGGCCAGCGGCGGGACGATCAGCACCCAGACGACAGTGTTGCCCAGCACCGTGAGCAGATCGCCGTCGGTGAAGATGGTCTTGTAGTTGTCGACGCCGATGAAGGCCTTGCCCGACGCGTCGAAGAACGATTGGTAGATGGTGCGCAGGCCGGGGTAGACCAAGCCGACGGCCAGCAGCAGCACGACCGGCAGCAGGTAGAGGTAACCGACCCAGTTGTCGGAGCGCTTGCCGCGCACCCGGCTGGCAAAGAACAGGACGACACCCAGCACGGCGGCGAACAGCAGCAGCGCCGAGAGCATCTGCAGAAGTTTTTCTGGGGTGGTGCTCGCAGTTTGAAACACGCGGCCCGGACCTCCTTCGTGATTCCGAGGGGAAAGAGGGCGAGGGCCGGCCGGGACGTGGCGTCCCGACCGGCCTCGGAGAAACTCAGATCACTTCTTGGGCCATGCGGCTTCGATGTTGTTCACCGTGGTGGTGGTGTCCTGGCCGGTGATCCAGGCGGTGGCCTGCTTCCAGAACGCGTTCGAGCCGACCGCGGCGGGCATCATGTCGGAACCGTCGAACCGGAACTGCGCGTTCGGGTCCTGCAGGGTCTCGGCCGACAGCCGGTCGATCTCGCTGCTCAGGTTCGAGACCTGGAGGCCCTTGTTGGCGCTCACCCAGCCGGTCGACGCCTTGGCCTTGATGTTGGCCCAGGTGTCGGTGGAGAGGTAGTACTGGAACGCCTTGACCTCGGGGCGGTCCGCGAACGCGAGGGTGAACTCACCGCCGCCGAGCACCGGCTTGGTGCTGGCGTCCTTGCCGGGCAGGTAGAAGGCGAAGATGTCGCCGTCCTTGCCGATCTTGGTGCCCTTGGGGAAGTTGGCCGCGTAGAAGCTGGCCTGGCGGTGCAGCGAGCAGTTGCCCTCGAGGATCTGCAGGCCGGCGTCCTGGAACGTGGTGGACGCGACCGACTTGACGTCGCCGAGACCGCCGTTGACGTACTTGTCGTTCTTCAGGTAGCCGCCGACCGCGTCGAACGCGGCGGTGATCTCCGGGCTGTTGAACGGGATCTCGTGCTTGACCCACTTGTCGTAGGTCTCGGCGCCCGCGGTGCGGAGCACGAAGTCCTCGACCCAGTCGGTGGCCGGCCAGCCGGTGGCGTCGCCGGAGCCGATGCCCGCGCACCACGGCTTGGCGCCGGTGGCGGCGATCTTGTCGCTGAGCGCCTTCAGGTCGTCCAGCGTGGTCGGGACGGTGTAGCCCTTGTCCGCGAACTCCTTCGGCGAGTACCACACGAAGGACTTCACGTTGGCACCGAGCGGCGCGGCGTAGAACTTGCCGTCGACCGTGCCGTACGCCTTCCAGTCCTTGCCCCACCACTTGTCGACGTTGTCCGAGACCTCCTTGGGGGCCTCGACCGCCTTGCCGGTGGCGACGAGCTGCTGCAGCAGACCCGGCTGCGGCACGAAGGCGACGTCCGGCGGGTTGCCCGCCTTGGCCCGGACCAGGACCTGGGTCTCGAAGGACTTGTCACCCTCGTACTTGACCGTGACGCCGGTGCACTTCTCGAAAGGCTCGTACGACTTCTTGTGCGGGGTGTCCTCCGGGGTCACGATGCCGGTGTAGATCGACACCGTCTTGCCCTTGAGGTCACCGAACGAGCTGAACTGCGAACAGTCGATACCCGCCGCTGCCGCCGTGTCGGTGGAACCCGAGTCCTTGTCCTTGTCGCCGCCACACGCGGCGAGGCTGAAGACCAGCCCGACGCCGAGGGCACCTGCGAGCGCGACTCGGGATCGCGAACTCCCACGTAGACCGAACATGCTGCTCCCTATGTCTTGAGCGCCTCCGGCGTCTGGCGACGCCGCCGTCCGAAGCGCTTCTTGACCAACAGTCAAGAGGTAACCGCCACGTTGCGCAATGATTTCCGCGTGATCGAGTCGGTAACGATATAGCTGCGACGGGCCCGCACCTTAACCGGTTAAGAAGATTGGCGGAAGAGTCTATTGGACCGCACGCCCTATAGGCCGTTTTAACCGGACATAGCGGTCATGATACTGCGGGTGAGTCGGTTTTGTTGAGCTTCGCGGGAACCGGCAGAATCGGCCCTACTCCGCAAAAAGGAAACCGCCGTGGCGGTGGCCACGGCGGTTGATCGTGCAACGGGACGACGGGCGGGCGGTCAGCCCGCCACGGCGACGTACTTGAAGCCGAGGCGGCGCATCCGGTCGCCGTCCAGCGCGTGCCGGCCGTCCAGCACCAGCGGGTTGCGCATCAGGCCGACGAACTTGCCCCAGTCCAGCTCCAGGTACTGCGCCCACTCGGTGACCAGCACCACCGCGTCGCAGTCGTCGAACACCCCGTCGAGGGTCTCGCTCAGGTACGGCGCGAGCTCCGGGTGCTCGCGGCGGAACCGCTCGCCGGCGATCGGGTCGTGCAGTTTCACCCGGGCGCCGCGGGCCAGCAGCAGGCTCGCGATGTCCAGCGCCGGCGCGTCACGCAGGTCGTCGGTGTTCGGCTTGAACGCCAGGCCGAGCAGGCCGATCTTGCGACCCTTGAGGATCCGCAGCTCGTCCTGGAGGCGCTCCACGGCGATCGCCCGCTGCCGCTGGTTGACGTCGCGGGCCGCCTTCACGATCGGCATCTCGAGGTTGTACTCGCTCGCGGTGGCCACCAGGGCCTTGGTGTCCTTGCCGAAGCAGGAGCCGCCCCAGCCGACGCCCGGCTGCAGGAACCGGGAGCCGATCCGCTGGTCCAGGCCCATGCCGCGGGCCACCTCGGTGATGTCCGCGCCGACCTTGGCGGCCAGCTGGCCGATCTCGTTCACGTAGCTGATCTTGAGGGCCAGGAACGCGTTGGCCGCGTACTTGATCAGCTCGGCCGAGGCCAGGTCGGTGGAGACCAGCGGGACCGCCGTGGCGTCCTCCGGCCGGGGCAGGAAGGTGGGCGGGGTGAAGGTCTGGTTGATGATCGGCCGGTAGAGCCGGTTCAGCACCTCGAGGCTGCGCGGGTTGTCCGAGCCGATCACGATCCGGTCCGGGAACAGGGTGTCGGCGATCGCGTTGCCCTCGCGCAGGAACTCCGGGTTCGAGGCGACGGCGAACTCGACGCCGGCCGGCCGGGCCGCGCGCTGCGCGAACGACTCGCGCAGGATCGCGTCCACCCAGTTGCCGCTGCCGATCGGCACCGTCGACTTGTTCACCACGACGGTGAAGTCGTGGTCCAGCGACTGGGCCACGCTCTCCGCGGCCGAGCGCAGGAAGCGCAGGTCCGGGCTGCCGTCGGCGGCGGACGGGGTCTGCACCGCCACGAACACCACGTCGGCGCCGGGCACGCCCTCGGCGTAGCTGGTGGTGAACCTCAGGTTGGCCGCCGCCTCGGCGAGCAGCTCCTCCATCCCGGGCTCGTAGATCGGGCATTTCCCGGCGCGCAGCATGTCGACCTTGTGCTGGTCGAGATCGACGCAGGTCACCTCGTGCCCGAGGAAGGCCAGGCTGACTCCGGTGGTCAGACCGACATAACCGGTACCGACAACGCAAACCTTCATGCAATCTCCTCCACCGCTACACCTGGCCGATGTCACGCCGTGTACCGGTACCTCTCCCGCCGACTGGCTGCGGACCGGTCCGTGGAGCGCTGGCCCGCGCGTTCCGCCGAATGATACACAGCCGCCCCTCCAGCACCTTGTCGCTGCTCACGACGCCTCCCTGAGGGTTTACCCAGGTCACAAAGATCGAATCGCGTCGTTCTCGCCGATTGTCGCGCTGCGTAGCCGTGCGGCGACCGGTGCCTGTTGTTTCCGACTCTTGACAGACAGGTGACGGGGACAGACGCTTTGGGAGCGCTCCCAGGCTCACGGTTGTCTATGAAGGGTCCCCCATGAGGAAAACCGTCGGCGGTTCGCTAGCCGCCGCCCTGGTGGCCGCCGCCACCGCGGTCGCCGTCATCTCCCAGCCGATCTCCGCCACGGCTGCCGGCACCGACCCGTACGCCTGGAAGAACGTCCGGATCGACGGCGGCGGCTTCGTCCCCGGCGTCGTCTTCAACCCGGGCGAGAAGAACCTGATCTACGCCCGGACCGACATCGGCGGCGCGTACCGCTGGAACCAGGCCGTCCAGAGCTGGACCCCGCTGCTGGACTGGGTCGGGCAGGACGACTGGGGGCACAACGGCGTGCTGAGCATCGCCGCCGACCCGGTCGACACCAACCGGGTGTACGCCGCGGTCGGCATGTACACCAACAGCTGGGATCCGAACAACGGCGCGATCCTGCGCTCCACCGACAAGGGCACCACCTGGCAGCAGACCGGCCTGCCGTTCAAGGTGGGCGGCAACATGCCGGGCCGGGGGATGGGGGAGCGGCTCGCCGTCGATCCGGCGAACAACAGAAATGTGTACTTCGCCGCCGAGGGCGGTAACGGACTGTGGCGCAGCACCGACTACGGCGCCACGTGGGCCAAGGTGGCGAATTTCCCCAATGCCGGAAATTACGTGCAGGATGCGACCGACACGAACGGCTACCTGAGTCAGAACCAAGGGCTGACCTGGGTGTCCTTCAAGGGGACGCAAATCTATGTCGGTGTGGCCGACAAGGCGAACCCGGTCTACCGGTCGCTCGATTCGGGGGCGACCTGGGAACGGGTGGCCGGACAACCTACCGGGTATATCGCTCACAAAGGCGTAATACAGGGCAAGTATCTGTATATCGCAACAAGCGACACCGGCGGCCCCTACGACGGCGCGGCCGGCCAGGTCTATCGCCTGGACACCACCACCGGCGCCTGGACGGACATCTCGCCGACACCGGTCGCCGACCGCTACTACGGCTACTCCGGTCTGACCGTCGACACGCTGCACCCCGGCACGCTGATGGTGGCCACCCAGATCTCCTGGTGGCCGGACGCGATCTTCTTCCGCAGCACCGACTACGGCGCCACCTGGACCCGCGCCTGGGACTGGACCAGTTACCCCAGCCGCTCCAAGCGCTACGCCCTGGACATCTCCGCCGACCCCTGGCTGGACTTCAACAGCACTGCCCAGGCGCCGGAGGAGAGCCCCAAGCTCGGCTGGATGAACGAGTCCCTCGCGATCGACCCGTTCGACTCGAACCGGATGCTCTACGGCACCGGCGCCACGCTGTACGGCACCACCGACCTGACCAAGTGGGACTCCGGCGGCACCATCACGATCAAGCCGGCCGCCCGGGGCATCGAGGAGACGGCGGTCCTCGACCTGGCCAGCCCGCCCAGCGGTGCACCCCTGGTCAGTGCGCTCGGTGACATCGGCGGCTTCTACCACGCCGACCTGGACGCGGTCCCCGCCAACTTCCACGACACCCCGAGCCTGGGCAGCAACACCAGCCTGGACTTCGCCGAGCTGAGCCCGTCGTTCTTCGTCCGGGTGGGCAACGCCGACGCCGCGCCGCACATCGGCGTCTCCAACGACGGCGGGAAGAACTGGTACCCGGGGCAGGAGCCGTCCGGCGTGACCGGCGGCGGCACCGTCGCGGTCGGCGCCGACGCCAACTACGTGGTCTGGTCGCCGGCCGGGACCGGCGTCCACTACTCGACCACGCGGGGGAGCAGCTGGACCGCGTCCACAGGCCTGCCCGCGGGCGCCGTCGTGGAATCCGACAGGGTCAACCCCAAGACCTTCTTCGCGTACGCCGGGGGCAAGTTCTACACGAGCACCGACGGCGGCGCCACGTTCACCGCTCAGTCGGTGGCCCTGCCCAGCACCGGCCGGCTGCACCTGAAGGCCGTTCCGGGGATCGCCGGCGAGGTCTGGGTGGCCGCCGGCACCGGGCTGTTCCGCTCCACCGACTCCGGCAAGACGTTCACGGCGCTTCCCCGGGTGACCGAGGGCGTCAACGTGGCCTTCGGCAAGGCCGCGCCGGGCGCCTCCCACCCGGCCGTCTTCCTGGTCGGCACCGTCGACGGCGTGGACGGGGTGTTCCGCTCCGATGACAGCGGCGCGACCTTCGTCCGGATCAACGACGACAAGCATCAGTACGGCAACGCCGGCGACGCCCTGGCCGGCGACCCGCGCATCTGGGGTCGTGTCTACCTGGGCACCAACGGCCGGGGGATCCTCTACGCCGACCGGACCGGCCCGGTGCCGTCCGCGTCCTCCGCGTCGCCCTCCAGCCCGGCACCGTCCAGTCCCGTACCGTCCAGCCCGGCACCGTCCAGCCCGTCGCCGTCGGCCTCGTCCAGCTCACCGGCTCCCGCCGGGGGTTGCACGGCGACCTACCAGGTCACCGGCTCCTGGACCGGCGGCTTCCAGGGCGAGGTCACGGTGACCAACACCGGCGCCACCGCCACCACCGGCTGGACCGTCACCTGGGCCTACACGGCCGGCCAGACCGTCACGCAGAGCTGGGGCGGCACCGCCACCCAGTCCGGCGCCGCGGTCACCGTCACCAACGCGTCGTACAACGGCGCCCTCGCGTCCGGGGCCTCCACCACTGTCGGATTCCTCGGCGGCACCACCGGCACCACGAACCCCGTCCCGTCTCCCGTCTCCTGCTCCCGCGTCCCCTAGGAGGACTTTCCGTGAGACCGAAACATCAGCGCCTGCGACGCAGGCTGGCCGTCCTCGGCGTCGCCGTCCTCGGCGCCGGCGCGGTCTTCGTCGCCGGCGGCCCGCCGGCCTACGCCGCCGCCGGCTGCACCGTCGTCTACAAGGTGCAGAGCCAGTGGAACGGCGGCTTCACCGGCGACATCGCGATCACCAACTCCGGCGACCCGCTGACGTCCTGGAAGCTCGAGTACGACTTCCCGGACGCCGCGCAGAAGATCAGTCAGGGCTGGAACGGCACCTACACGCAGAGCGGCAAGCACGTCACCGTGATGAACGCGTCGTGGAACGGCTCGCTCGGCACCGGCGCCACCACCAGCACCGGGTTCAACGGCACGTTCGGCTCGGCCAACCCGGTACCGACCGCGTTCAGCGTGAACGGGGTGGCCTGCAACGGCGCCACCGCCGCGCCGACCGTGGCGATCAGCAGCCCGGCGGCGAACACCCGGTACACCGCGCCGGCGTCCATCCCGATCAGCGCCACCGCCACCGCGGCCGGCGGGCAGAGCATCGCGAAGGTCGAGTTCTACCACGACGGGCTGCTGCTGGGCACCGACACCAGCGCGCCGTACGCGTACACCTGGTCCGGGGTGCCCGCCCAGACCGCCGCCTACCACCTGCAGGCCATCGCGTACGACGGCACCGGCACCAAGAGCAGCACCGCCGACGTCCCGGTCTTCGTGGACGCCGCCACCACGCCGGCGATCGTCGCGGACGCCACCTCGGCGACCGTCGAGCCGGGCGCGAGCGGGTCGTTCAAGCTGGCGCTGAGCGCCGCGCCCAGCGCCAACGTCACCGTCGCGGTGGCCCGCAGCGCCGGCAGCACGTCGGTCACCGCCACCCCGGCCACGCTCACCTTCACCCCGGCCAACTGGAGCACCGGCCAGGCCGTGACGATCGCGGCGGCCAGCTCGGCGACAGTCGGCGACACGGCCACCATCACGGCCACCGCCAGCGGCTACACCGCGGCCAGCGTCGCCGTCAACGTGGTCAAGGCGGGCGCGGTGGACGCCCGGTTCACCCAGATGTACAACGACATCAAGAACCCGGCGAACGGCTACTTCAGCCAGGAGGGCGTGCCCTACCACTCGATCGAGACGCTGATCGACGAGGCGCCCGACCAGGGGCACGAGACGACCAGCGAGGCGTTCAGCTACTGGCTGTGGCTGGAGGCCGAGCACGGCCAGGTGTCCGGGGACTGGGCGCCGTTCAACAGCGCCTGGTCGACGATGGAGAAGTACATCATCCCGTCGCACGCCGACCAGCCCACCAACGCCAACTACAACGCGTCGAAGCCGGCCACCTACGCGGCCGAGTACCCGTCGCCGTCGCAGTACCCGTCACAGCTGGACAGCAGCGTGTCGGTCGGGTCGGACCCGCTGGCCGCCGAGCTGAAGAGCACCTACAACACCGACGACATCTACGGCACGCACTGGCTGATGGACGTGGACAACGTCTACGGCTTCGGGCACTGCGGTGACGGGACCAGCCGGGTCACGTACATCAACACGTTCCAGCGCGGCCCGCAGGAGTCGACCTTCGAGACCGTCCCGCAGCCGTCCTGCGACACGTTCAAGTTCGGTGGCCCGAACGGCTACCTCGACCTGTTCACCAAGGACTCGTCGTACGCCAAGCAGTGGAAGTACACCAACGCCCCGGACGCCGACGCCCGGTCCATCCAGGTCGCGTACTGGGCCAACCAGTGGGCCACCGCGCAGGGCAAGCAGTCGCAGATCTCCGGCACCGTGGCGAACGCCGCCAAGATGGGCGACTACCTGCGGTACGCGTTCTACGACAAGTACTTCAAGCAGCCCGGCTGCACGTCCACCTCGTGCGCGGCGGGCACCGGCAAGAACAGCTCCAGCAACCTGCTGTCCTGGTACTACGCCTGGGGCGGCGCCTACGACACGTCGGCCGGCTGGGCGTGGCGGATCGGCTCCAGCACCAGCCACTTCGGCTACCAGAACCCGATGGCCGCGTACGCGCTCTCCAACGCCACGGCGCTCACCCCCAAGTCGGCCACCGGCAAGGCCGACTGGCAGGCCAGCCTGAGCCGGCAGCTGGAGTTCTACCAGTGGCTGCAGTCCAGCGAGGGCGCCATCGCCGGTGGCGCGACGAACAGCTGGAACGGCAGCTACTCGGCCCCGCCGGCCGGCACGCCGACCTTCTACGGGATGGCGTACGTCGAGGCGCCGGTCTACGCCGACCCGCCGTCCAACCAGTGGTTCGGCATGCAGACCTGGTCCCTGGAGCGGCTGGCCGAGTACTACTACGCGACCGGTGACGCCAAGGCCAAGACGGTCCTGGACAAGTGGGTGACCTGGGCGCTGGCCAACTCCACCATCACCGCCAGCAGCTTCGAGATCCCGTCCGACCTGACCTGGTCCGGCGCGCCGGCCACCTGGAACGCGTCCAGCCCGGCGGCCAACACCAACCTGCACGTCACGGTGAAGAGCAAGGGCACCGACCTGGGCGTGGCGGGCTCGTTCGCCAAGCTGCTGACCTACTACGCCGCCAAGTCGGGCAACACGGCGGCGAAGACGGCGGCCAAGGACCTGCTCGACGCGATCTGGACGCACAAGGACGCCAAGGGTGTCTCGGTCACCGAGACCCGGGCCGACTACAACCGGATGGACGACACCTACAACGCCACCACCGGCCAGGGCATCTACATCCCCAACGGCTGGACCGGCAAGATGCCCAACGGCGACGTGATCAAGCCCGGGGTGTCGTTCCTCGACATCCGTTCCTTCTACAAGAACGACCCGGACTTCCCGAAGGTCCAGGCGTACCTGAACGGAGGGGCCGCGCCCACCTTCAACTACCACCGGTTCTGGGCTCAGGTCGACGTCGCCACCGGCTACGCCGACTACGCCCGGCTCTTCCCGAACGGGTGATCACATGCGCATTGTCCGAATCATCGCGGCGATAGCACTGACCGCGGCGGCGGGCGTCCTGGCGATGCCCGGTGCCGCCCAGGCGCACGGAGCGATCCAGGTACCGGGCAGCCGGACGTGGTTCTGCTACCAGGACGGCCGCAACCCGACGACCGGCGCGATCGAGCCGAAGAACGCGGCCTGCGCCGCGGCGGTCGCCCAGAGCGGCGTCACGTCGCTGTACAACTGGTTCGCCGTGCTCCGCTCGGACGGGGCCGGGCGGGTGTCCGGGTTCATCCCGGACGGCCAGCTGTGCAGCGGCGGGACCGGCGGTCCGTACAACTTCACCGGGTTCAACCTGGCCCGGACCGACTGGCCGACCACCCACCTGACGGCCGGCGCCACCATGGAGTTCCGGTACAACGACTGGGCCAAGCACCCCGGCACCTTCTCGCTGTACATCACCAAGGACGGTTACGACCCGACCAAGCCGCTCGCCTGGGGCGACCTCGAGCCGACGCCGTTCGACCAGGTGACCAACCCGCCCGCGAACGGCGGGCCGGGCACCGACGACGGGCACTACTACTGGACCGGGAAGCTGCCGTCGAACAAGACCGGCAAGCACCTGATCTACTCGGTCTGGTCCCGCTCGGACAGCACGGAGACCTTCTACGGCTGCTCCGACGTGGTGTTCGACGGCGGCCACGGTGAGGTGACCGGGATCGGCACCACGCCGTCCAGCCCGTCGCCGTCCAGCCCGGCACCGCCCAGCCCGTCACCGTCCGGCTCGACGCCCGGCGGCACCGGCTGCACCGCCATGTACAACGTCGTCTCCTCGTGGAGCGGCGGGTTCCAGGGCCAGGTGATGGTGCACGCCGGCACCACCGCCGTCAACGGCTGGCACGTCAACTGGACCTGGCCGGGCAGCCAGACGCTGGCCTCGGTGTGGAGTGGCAAGGCCACCGCGAGCGGCTCACTGGTCTCGGTGAGCAACGAGACCTGGAACGGGACGGTCGCCGCCGGCGACTACACCACATTCGGGTTCCTCGGCTCCGGCACGGCGCCCGCCACCCTGCAGAATCTGTCCTGCTCGACCGGGTGATCCCGGGATCCGGGGGGTGACTTCGCGTCACCTCCCGGATCACATTCGCGGCGGCCGACTTGACGGGACTTGACCCCGTTTCCTACGTTGCGGCTATCTCACGAAAATCTTTTCCCCCCGGCCTGGGGCGCGCCACCACCCGGCGCGCCCTGCTCTTCGGCAGTGCCGCGGCGGCCGCGCTGGCGGCCACCCCGGGCATCGCCGGTCCGCTCGTCCCGGCCCGCGCCAAGCCGCGCTGGACCGGCGCCTGGACCACCGCGAACACGGCGACCCCGGCCGGCGAGCCGGTGCTGCCGGCCGGCCGGACGGTCCGTCAGGTCGTGCACCTGAGCCTCGGCGGCGTCCAGCCCCGGCTCACCCTGACCAACGAGTTCGGCCCCACCCCGGTACGCCTCGGCGAAGTGGCGATCGGGGTACGCGCCGGCGGCCCGGACAGCACCGCGATGCGTCCGGCCACCATCCGCCGGGTCACCTTCGGCGGCCGCGCCGACGCCCTGCTCCCGGCCGGCGGCACCCTGCTCAGCGACCCGGTCCCGGACCTGCCCCTGCCGCCCGGCACCGACCTGGTGATCGCCTACTACCTGCCCGACCCGACCCGGATCGGCACCGTCGGCACCCACGCCTACCAGCTCAACCGGATCGTGCCGGGCAACACCGCTGCCGCCCCCGACCCGGCCGGCGGCGTGGCCGGCACGCGTTACCTGCTGCTCGGCGGGGTCAGCGTGCGCACCACCGGGCACAGCGCCGCGGTCGTCGCGTTCGGCGACTCGATCACCTGCGGCGCGAGCACCACGCTCGGCGCGAACCATCGCTGGCCGGACCGGCTGGCCGACCGGATCCGCGCCGCCGGGCTGCCGCTCGGCGTACTGAACACCGGCATCAACGGTAACCGGCTGGTGGCCGGCCCGGACCTGCCGGCCCCGGCCGGCGCCGGCGGATCCGGCGGATCCGCGCCGACCGCCGTGGTCGACAACGTCAGCATCGGCCCGGCCGGGCTGCGCCGCCTCGACCGGGACGCGCTGGAGCAGCCGGGCGCCCGCTATCTGATCACCCTGATCGGGATCAACGACATCCGGCACGGCACCGCCGCGCCGCCGCTGATCGCCGGGCACCGCGAGCTGATCGCCAGGGCCCGGCGGGCCGGGTTCACCGTGCTCGGCGGCACCCTGCTGCCGATGGGCGGCAGTGGCCGCGACGCTCCGGCGTACCGGCTCGCCCGCGGCGCGCTCAACGAGTGGATCCGCGGCAGCGGTGAGTACGACGCGGTGATCGACTTCGATGCCGCGATCCGGGACGGCGCGCACCCGGAGCGGATGTGGCCCGGCTACGACAGCGGCGACCACCTGCACCCCAACGACGCCGGCATGCTGGCCCTGGCCTCCGCCGTCCCGCTCGCGCTGCTGCGCTGAGGCACGCCGCCGCCGGACCGCACCCGCTCGGGCGCCCACGGCCCCCCGTGGCCCGTGGACGCCGCGACATCCTGCCCAAGATCGTTTGCAAAACCATTGCACCTGAGGAATCGTGTGCCGCGACGGCGAGGACTCTTTGCGGGGGAACATGCGGTGGCGGCTCCTGGGCCCGGTACGCCTGATCGGCGACGACGGCTCCGAGATCGACCCGGGCACCGGCAAGCAGCTCTGCCTCCTCGCCGCGCTGCTGATCACCCCCGGCCAGGTGGTGCCGGCCGGCGTCCTGGTCGACCGGCTCTGGGGTGACACCCCGCCGCGCTCCGGGACGCCGCTCGCGCCGTACGCCACCCGCCTGCGCCGCGTCCTCGACCCGCTGCTCGGCCCGGACACGCTGCGCTGGACCACCGGCGGCTACCTGCTCGACGTGCCGCCCGAGCAGGTCGACCTCTACCGGGCCCGGGTCCTGATCCACCACGCCCGGTCGGCCGCCGAGACCGGCGACCACCAGCGCGCCGGCGACCTGCTGCTGACCGCCCTGGACGGCTGGGAGCCGATCACCCTGGCCGGCGTGCCCGGCGCCTGGGCCGACCGGGTCCGGATCGGCCTGGCCCGGGAGTTCCTGGACGCGCTCGCCCAGCTCGGCCGGGCCGGGTTGGCTGTCGGCCGGGCCGACGAGGTGGCCGAGCGGCTCGCCCCGTTCGCCGCCGAGCACCCGACCGAGGAGGGCCTGGTCGCGGTGCTGATGGCCGCGCTGGCCGAGGCGGGCCGGCCGGCGCAGGCGCTGGAGGCGTTCGCCCGCACCCGGGACGCCGTCGCCGACCAGCTCGGCGCCGCACCCGGCCCGGAGCTGACCGAGCTGCACACCCGCATCCTGCGCGCCCCGGCCACCCGCACCGTGACCCCGGCCCAGCTGCCCGCCCCGGCGCCCGGATTCACCGGCCGCACCGCCGAGCTGGACCTGCTCGACCAGCGGCCGCGGCTCACCGTGATCACCGGACCGCCCGGCGTCGGCAAGTCCGCGCTGGCCGTCGGCTGGGGGCACCGGGCCCGCTTCCCGGACGGCCAGCTGTACCTGGACCTGCGTGGCTTCGACAGGTGCGCGACGGCGATGAGCACCGAGGAGGCGGCCGGCACCCTGATCGTCGCGCTCGACCCGGGATGCCCGGTCCCGGCCGGGCTGGACGCCCGTACCGGGCTGCTGCGCAGCCTGCTGGCCGGCCGCCGGGTGCTGCTGCTGCTTGACAACGCCCGGGACGCCATGCACGTCCGGCCGCTGCTGCCCGGCGCGGCCGGCCCCACCGTCGTGGTGACCAGCCGGGACCGGCTCACCGGGCTGATCGCCTCGCACGGCGCCACCCCGATCACGCTGGACGCCCTCGACGAGCGGCACGCCCGGCAGCTGCTCGCGAACCGGCTCGGCAGCCGCCTCGCGGCCGAACCGGCGGCCGGGGCGGCGCTCGCCGCGGCGACCGCCGGGCTGCCGCTGGCGCTGGTCACGGTGGCCGCCCGGGCGGCGCTGCGCCCCGGGCAGCCGCTCGCCGAGCTGGCCGCCGAACTGGCCGCGTCCCGCCTGGACGGGATGCGCAGCACCGACGCGGCCACCGACCCGCGGACCGTGTTCTCCTGGTCCTACCGGTCGCTGAGTTCCGGCGCGGCCCGGCTGTTCCGGCTGATCGGCGCGGTCACCGAGCCGGACCTGGACCTGGCCGCCGCCACCGCGCTGGCCGGCGAGGACGTCACCGCCGAACTGGCCGAGCTGGTCGCGGCCAGCCTGCTCACCGAGCACCGGACCGGCCGCTGGATGATGCACGAGCTGCTCCGCGCCTATGCGGAGAGCCTGCTCAGCCCGGCCGAACGCGAGCCCGCGCTGAGCCGCCTGGCGGTGCCGGAAGAAGGCTAGGCGCTGAATCGGTCCGGATCGCCGGCGCCCACCCGGAGGACCTCGGGCGAGCCCTCGGACAGGTCGATCACCGTGGTCGGCTCGGTGCCGCACTCGCCGGAGTCCACCACCGCGTCCACCGCGTGGTCCAGGGCTTCCTTGATCTCCCAGCCCTGGGTCATCGGCTCCGGCTCGCCGGGCAGCAGCAGCGTGCTGGAGACCAGCGGCTCACCCAGCTCGGCGAGGATCGCCTGGGCGGTGGTGTGTGCGGTGATCCGTACCCCGACAGTCTTCTTCTTGGGGTGCAGCAGCCGGCGTGGCACCTCCTTGGTGGCCGGCAGGATGAACGTGTACGGCCCCGGCGTGCTCGCCTTCACCGCCCGGAACAGCGCGTTGTTGATCTGCACGAACTGCCCGAGCTGCGCGAAGTCGTGACACATCAGCGTGAAGTGGTGCCTGTCGTCAAGGTGCCGGATCGCCCGGATCCGGTCGAGACCGTCCTTGTTCCCCATCCGGCAGCCGAGCGCGAAGCACGAGTCCGTCGGATAGGCGATCAGTCCGTCCTCCCGGATCAGCCCCACGATCTGCTGGATGCTGCGCGGTTGCGGATTGTCCGGGTGCACGTCGAAGTATTTCGCCACTCGTCGCAGCTTATGCCCCTTCCCCCGGGCCGTAGGGTCAGGGTCATGGAGATCGCTCGCCGCCCCGCCGTGCGCATCGTCTGTTTCGACGCGGACGGCCGCGTCCTACTGCTGAACTGGCAGGATCCGATCGACGGGCACCGCCTCTGGGAACCGCCGGGCGGTGGCATCGACCCGGGGGAGACGCCGTTGCAGGCCGCCCGGCGCGAACTCACCGAGGAGACCGGCCTCGACCCGGACGCGATCGACCCGGCGTTCGTCGTGGTGGAGCGGGAGTGCGTGTGGAAGGGGCGCCGGATGGTCGGCCCCGAGCAGTTCTTCACCGCCCGGTACGCCACCGCCGAGCCGGTGATCGGGCAGGACGGCCTGCTCCCCTACGAGCGGGAGGAACTGCTCGGCCACGCCTGGATCCACCCGGACGACTTCGCCGGCCTGCCGGATGTCCTGGAGCCCCCGTCGTTGCCCGAGCTCTGCCGAGCTCTGGCCGCCAGCTGACCGCCCCACAATCTCCCCATTTCCGGTACGCCCACGGCCCCGTCCCAGCTGTTCGTGGCGGTGGTCTCCAGCGTGTTGAGACCACCGTGAGTACCAGCCGCGCGCGTGCGGGCCGGGGCTGGTCGTGGCGGTGGTCTCCGGCGTGTTGAGGCCACCGTGGGTGCCAGCCGCAGGCGTGCGGGCCGGGGCTGGTCGTGGTGGTGGTGTCCGGGGTGTTGAGGCCACCGTGGGTGCCAGCCGCAGGCGTGCGGGCCGGGGCTGGTCGTGGTGGTGGTGTCCGGGGTGTTGAGGCCACCGTGGGTGCCAGCCGCAGGCGTGCGGGCCGGGGCTGGTCGTGGTGGTGGTGTCCGGGGTGTTGAGGCCACCGTGGGTGCCAGCCGCAGGCGTGCGGGCGGCGGCTGGTCGTGGTGGTGGTGTCCGGGGTGTTGAGGCCACCATGAGTGCCAGCCGAGTTGTGCCGGGGCGTGACTCGACCAGGTGGGGCGGTGCACGGCGAGCGTGCTGACCGGCGTACCGAAAACTGGTCTGACGCCGCGGCAGACGCCTGGTTGTCATCGGACACGGGTCAGCCGCAGCGTGACTCCAGCGCGTGGATCACCGCGGCCATGTCCTGGGCGGCGTGCCCGGCGGACGCGGTCTCCGCGAAAAGCTCCAGGCAGGTGTCGAGCAGCGGGGACGGGATGCCTGCGGTCTCGGCGGCCTCGACGATCAGGTGGTTGTTGTAGAGCACGTCGCGGATCGAGGCCTGCACCGAGAAGTCCCGGTCGAGCAGCTTGCGGGCCTTGATCCGGGAGACCGGGCTGGCCATCGGCCCGGCGTCCAGCGCGGCCAGCAGGGTGGCCTGGTCCAGGTGATGGCGGGCGGCGAAGTGGAACGACTCGGCCAGCCCGGTCACCATGCTGATCAGGAACGTGTTGACGGCCAGCTTCATCAGCAGCCCGTTGGGCACCGGACCGCACCTGACGGTCTCCCGGCACATCGGGGCCAGCAGCGGCGCGATCCGATCCAGATCCTGATCGGTTCCGGCCAGCATGGCCACCAACTGGGCCTGCTCGGCGGGCACCCGGGATCCGGAGACCGGCGCCTCGACATAGCTGCCCCCGGCATCCCGGACCTGCTCGTCCAGCCCGCGCGACCAGACCGGCGAGGTGGTGCCCATGTGCACCAGCGTCCGCCCGGCGACGAGCCGTTCGAAGCCGGGCCCGTCGCGGTCCAGCACCAGGTCGGCCACCCGGTCGTCGGCCAGCATCATCAGCACCACGTCGCAGCGGGCGAACACCCCGGCCGCGTCGGCGGCGACCTCCGCCCCGGCCTCCCGCAGCGTCTCGGCGGCGGCCGCGGAACGGTTCCAGACCACCAGATCCGTCCCGGCCCGGGCCAGGTTGAGCGCCATCGGCCGGCCCATCACGCCCAGCCCGAGAAATCCCACGGTCACCCAGCTCACGCTAGACGTCGCCGGGAGCGCGCGAGAGGTCCAATCGGGGAAGCGTGGCAGCGGATCGCCAGGCTCGGTGCCCGGCGGCTACGGCTCGGACCGCAGCCAGGCCGCCGCGTCGGCGGGGAGCCGGCCGTCGCCGGTCAACGGGTCGCTGGCCAGCAGCAGTTCGCCGGGCGGCAGCGGGACCGGCCCGCTGCCCATCGCCACCACGAGGGTGAGAAGCGGGCCGCGGACGACCAGCCGGGCGTCCCGGCCGATCGACCAGTCGACCTGGTCGTCGCCGGTGACCAGCCGGCGACGCAGCTCGATCGCGCGCCGGCAGAGGGGGAGCGAGGGCGACCGGAGATGACTCTCCCAGCCGGGCGGCACCGGCAACCAGGGTGGCGCGCCGCCCGGCGACGCGAAACCCGGGAGTGGCACCCGGCAGCCGTCACGGCACATGCCGGAGCGCCGCCAGGCGGGGTCCTGCCGAGCCTCCGGGGGCACGTCCACCTGCGGCAACCCGTACTCCTGGCCCTGGTAGAGGTACGCCGCGCCGGGCAGCCCGAGGATCGTCAGCAGCGCCGCCCTGGCTCGCGCCGGGTTGCCGTACCGGGTGGGTGCCCGAACCACGTCGTGGTTCTCCACCACCCAGGTCACCGGCCGGTGGCGCAGCTGCCGTTCCCCGGCCGCCCGCCAGGCCTCGGCGTCCCACGCGGCGGTCAGGAAGCCGAAGGCGAACGCCTGGTGGAGGCGATCCGGGCCGACGTAGCGGGCGGCCCGCTCCGGTTCCAGGTTGACCTCGCCGATCAGTACCCGCGGTGGCCGGTAGTTGTCGGCGATCGCCCGCCAGCGCCGGTAGACGTCGATCACCTCGGGTTGGTCGCAGGCGAGCGGATTGCCGCGCAGCCGGCCCGGCTCCGGCGTGCTGCCGGGCGGCAGCGGCGGCAGCCCGGGCGCCTTGAACAGGCCGTGCGCGACGTCGACGCGCAGCCCGTCCACACCCCTGTCGAACCAGAACCGCAGCACCTCGTCGAAGTACGGCGCGGTGCGCGGCTCCCGCCAGTTCCAGTCCGGCTGCTCCGGCGCGTACAGGTGCAGGTAGTGGGCGCCGTCCGGGGTCCGGCTCCAGGCCGGACCGCCGAAGACGCTGGGCCAGTTGTTCGGCTCCGCGGCGAAGTGGAAGCGGGCGCGGGCCGACGGATCCCCGGCCAGCGCGGCCCGGAACACCGGGTGTTCGACGGAACAGTGATTCGGGACGATGTCGATGAGCACCCGCAAGCCGAGCCGGTGCGCCTCGGACAGCATCGCGTCGAAGGCGGCGAGATCGCCGAAAAGCGGATCGACGCCGGTGTAGTCGCTGACGTCGTACCCGTGGTCGGCCTGCGGCGAGGGCTGGAACGGCGTCAGCCAGATCGCGTCGACGCCCAGTCCGGCGAGGCGGCCGAGACCGGCGGTCAGCCCGGGAAGATCGCCTACCCCGTCTCCGCTGGCGTCCGCGAACGAACGAGGATAGACCTGGTAGACGACCCCGTCCCGCCACCAGGATCGATCGGCCATCAACGGGGTAAGTGCCCGGTCTGGCGCTTGCCAATCCCGGCGGAGCACTGCGTGAGGAGCATGTTGTGGAGACGGAACTTTTCATCGGCGGCAAGTGGGTTGCCGCCTCCTCCGGGAACCGGTTCGACGTGCTCGACCCGGCGACCGGCGACACGATCGCCTCGGTGGCCGACGGCGCCGAGGTGGACGCGATCGCCGCGGTGGACGCGGCCGCGGCCGCGGGCCCGGGCTGGGCCGCGACACCCCCTCGGGTACGCGGTGAGGTGCTCCGCAAGGCCTTCGAGCTGATGACCGAGCGGGCCGCCGAGCTGGCCGGGCTGATCAGCCTGGAGAACGGCAAGGCGCTCGTCGACGCCAAGGGCGAGGTCACCTACGCCGCCGAGTTCTTCCGCTGGTTCGCCGAGGAGGCGGTGCGGATCGACGGCAACCTCACCTCCGCGCCCGGTGGCACCAACCGGATCCTCGTCACGCGCCAGCCGGTCGGCGTGTGCGTGCTGGTCACGCCGTGGAACTTCCCGGCCGCGATGGCCACCCGCAAGATCGGCCCGGCGCTCGCGGCCGGCTGCACGGTGATCCTCAAGCCGGCCAGCGACACCCCGCTGACAGCGCTCGCGATGGCCGGCATCCTGGCCGAGGCCGGCGTACCCGAGGGCGTGGTGAACGTGCTGCCCTCGCGCAGCTCCGGCAAGGTCGTCTCGACGATGCTGCGGGACGCCCGGGTCCGCAAGATCTCGTTCACCGGTTCCACCGAGGTCGGCCGGATCCTGCTCGCCCAGGCCGCCGAGAACGTCGTGAACACCTCGATGGAGCTGGGCGGCAACGCGCCCTTCGTGGTCTTCGGCGACGCCGACCTGGACGCCGCCGTGGACGGCGCGATGATCGCCAAGATGCGCAACGGCGGCGAGGCGTGCACCGCGGCGAACCGGTTCTTCGTCGAGGCGAGCGTCGCCGACGAGTTCGCCAGGCGGCTGGCCCAGCGGATGTCCGCGCTGGTGGTCGGCCGGGGCACGGACGAGAAGACCCAGGTCGGCCCGCTGGTCAACGAGGACACCGTGGCGAAGGTGGACGCGCTGGTGCGGGGCGCCGTGGAGGCCGGGGCGTCGGCGCTCACCGGCGGCAGCCGCCCGGACGGGCCCGGGTTCTACTACCCGCCGACCGTGCTCACCGGCGTCGGCGCCGACGCGGCGATCCTGCGCGAGGAGATCTTCGGCCCGGTCGCCCCGATCGTCACGTTCACCGGCGAGGACGAGGCCGTCCGGCTGGCCAACGACACGGAGTTCGGCCTGGTCGCGTACGTCTACACCGGCGACCTGGCGCGCGGCCTGCGGGTCAGCGAGCGGATCGAGGCCGGCATGGTCGGGCTGAACCGTGGGCTGGTCAGCGACCCGGCCGCCCCGTTCGGCGGCGTCAAGCAGAGCGGTATCGGCCGGGAGGGCGGCCACGAGGGCCTCCTGGAGTACCTGGAGTCCAAGTACATCGCGGTGAACTGGTAGGTCAGCGGCGGCGGAGTAGCGCCTCCGCGTCGATCGCGAAGGGGAACGGCTCGGTCACGACGAGCCGTTCCCCGTGCATGTGCTCCTGCTAATGACTTCCGTCCAGACCGAACAGCCGCAGGTTGATCGTGTCCTGGTCCGGCTCCACCAGCAGGTACCACTCGATCCCGGCGGCGGCGTAAAGCGCCTGCCCCGCGTGGCGGGACCCGCAGCCGCTCCGTACCGAGCTGACCTACGTACCGGCCGCGAGGTGCTGGACCGTTCAGCGGCGTGGGTTCGGCCTTCTGGCGGCTCCGGCCTCGCCCTTTCGGCGTTCTCGCCCGGTTTGATCAGGCGCGGGTTGATCTGAGAGCGGATTCACGGCGGCCCGTGCGAGCGGGCCGCCGTCCCGGTTACCGCCCGGTTTCCCGGTTTCCGACAAAGGAAGTTGTCGATACCGACCGTGATGCCTTGCCGGTGACGCCGGGCCAAGTGAATAATCTTGCACTCAGGCCTACACCCGATGTTGCGGCCGCGGCGCGCTAGCCGATACTTGGCGGGCTTCCCGGCAACCCCCCACGCAGGTCGGGATCCACCCCTGAGAGGACTTCTACTGCCATGCGCAAGGCACTGCTCGCACTTGTCGCCGCCGGCCTGATGACGTCGGTCACGCTTACGGCCTGTGACGACGGCGGGGACGGCGGTGACTCCGGCGACAGCAGCACCACCTCGTCGAACGCGACCTCCTCGGGCAAGGGCCGGAACGGGGTCGGCGTGATCCTGCCGGACTCCAAGAGCTCCGCCAGGTGGCGGAACGACGACCCGAAGTACCTCAAGGCCGCGTTCGAGCGGGCCGGCGTGCCCTACGAGATCCAGAACGCCGAGGGCGACAAGGAGACGTTCAAGGGGATCGCCGACGCCATGATCAAGAGTGGCGTCAAGGTCCTGATGATCGCCAACCTGGACTCGGTCAGCGGCAAGGCCGTGATCGACAACGCCAGGTCGCACAAGATCCCGGTGATCGACTACGACCGGCTGACCCTCAACGGCGGCGCCGACTACTACGTCAGCTTCAACAACGAGACGGTCGGCAAGCAGCAGGCCCAGGGCCTGATCAGCTGCCTGAACGCGAAGAAGCCGGCCAAGGCGCCGGTCATCGCCGAGCTGAACGGCTCGCCGACCGACAACAACGCCACGCTGTTCAAGGCCGGCTACGACTCGATCCTGCAGCAGCAGTACGACAACAGCGCGTTCGTGAAGGGCCCCGACCAGTTCGTCCCGGCCTGGGACAACGACGAGGGCAAGGAGATCTTCGGGCAGATGATGAAGACCTGGCCGAACATCGGCGGGGTGCTCGCCGCCAACGACGGTCTCGGCAACGCGGCGATCGAGGTGCTCCGGGAGAAGGGCCTCAACGGCAAGGTCCCGGTCACCGGCCAGGACGCCACCGTCGAGGGCCTGCAGAACATCCTCACCGGTGACCAGTGCATGACCGTGTACAAGGCCACCAAGGACGAGGCGAACGCCGCCGCGGACCTGGCCATCGGGCTGGTCAAGGGCCAGAAGAAGGCGGCCCGGGACAAGGTCAAGGACCCCGAGTCGGGTGCCTACATCGCGTCCGTGCTGCTGGAGCCGAAGTCGATCACCGCCGCGAACATCATGAGCGTGGTCGTGGCCGACGGCTTCGTCACCACCAAGGACATCTGCACCGCCAAGTTCATTAAGGCCTGCAAGAGGTACGGCCTGCAAGCCAAGTGATCACGAGCGGGGGCCGGCGATCCGGATCCGTACCCGCCGGTTCTGCCGGCCCTTGCTCTCCACCTTCACCACCTCGACCCGGCCCACCTGGGCGGTCGAGGCCACGTGGGTGCCCCCGTCGGCCTGCACGTCCAGGCCGACGATGTCGATCACCCGGATCTCCGGGTTCTCCAGCGGCGGCAGCGCGTCCTGGGTACGCACCAGCGTCGGGATCCGCAGCGCCTCCTCCCGGGGCAGCACCCGGGCGACGATCTTGCGGTCCGCGACGATCTCCGCGTTGACCGCGTCCTCCAGCGCCTGCTTGAACCCGGCCGGCACCTCCGGCAGGTTGAAGTCCATCCGAGCCTCGCCGGGCTGCATGTTGCCGCCGGTCACCAGCGCGCCGAAGTCGCGGAACACCGCGCCGCAGAGGATGTGCAGGCCGGAGTGGGTACGCATCAGGCTGCTGCGGCGCTCGTCGTCGAGCGCGCCGCGCACCGTGGTCCCGGGTGGCGGCACCGGGTCGCCGGGTGCCGGGATCAGGTACTGGTCGTCGCCCTTGCGGGTGTCGACGATCCGGGTCTGCACGCCCTCCCAGAGCAGCACCCCGTGGTCCGGCGGCTGCCCGCCGCCACCGGGGTAGAACGCCGACCGATCGAGGACGATCCCGCCCTCGGGGTCGCTGGAGAGCACCGTGCAGTCCCACTCGCGCAGCGTGGGGTCGATCCAGTCGAGGCGTTCGGTCACCGGCTGATTATCTAGCGGCGGCCCTTCAGGCGGCGGCCCATCTCGCGGGCGATTTCCTTCTTGGCGTCCCGCTCGGCCATCACCTGCCGCTTGTCGTACGACTTGAGGCCACGCGCGATCCCCAGCTCGACCTTCGCCCAGCCGTCCTTGAAGTACATCGAGAGCGGCACCAGGGTCAGCCCGGTGCCGTCCCGCAGCGTGTTCAGGATCTTGACGATCTCGGTCTTGTGCAGCAGCAGTTTCCGGGTGCGCCGCGGGGCGTGGTTGGTCCAGCTGCCGAAGCCGTACTCGGCGATGTGCAGCCCGTACAGCATCAGCTCGCCCTCGTGCTCCTGGGCGAACGCGTCGACAAGCGACGCGCGGCCCAGGCGCAGTGACTTCACCTCGGTGCCGGCCAGCACCAGCCCGGCCTCGTACGTCTTGAGGATCGCGTAGTCGTGCCGTGCCTTCTTGTTCGAGGCGATCAGCTTGGTCCCGGTCTCCTTGGCCACCCCTAGAGGTTAGCGATCACCCGGGACCTTTACTCCAGGGGCGGGATCGGGCGGCGCATCGAATAGGTGACGCTGCTCAGCCGGTGTGGTTCGCCCTGCACATGGATCACCGCCCGGTTGTACGCCTGCCATCCGGCGGCGCCCGCCCGGTTCAGATGACGCAGGTCGTCGAAGCGTTCGTCGGTGCCCCACCGCAGCACCCCGCCCGGGTGATGGAACGTGGCCGTCCAGTCCATGAACCGGTCGGTGCCCAGAGTGCCCGCCGCGCGGTACTCCAGCCGCGCATACTCCCAATTGGTCACCCGATCGATTATGCCGCCCCGGACCGTACGCCGTCGTCCGTACTGGACACTCCGGCTCGTACGCCCGGTGGCTTACCCCGCCCCTGAGGTATCCCTGATTCGCCCGTCCCGGGGTTCTGATCGATCTATCGGCGTGCTTACGCTCCGCCCGTCAGAGTTGTTGGGGGGAAAGCGATGACAACCGGATCCTTCGCCCGGCTGGTCTGCGGGCGCCGCACCAAGTGGGTGGTGCTGGCACTGTGGATCGTGATTCTGGTGTTCGCCGGATCGCAGGCGGGCAAGCTCGGCAGCGTCGAGAAAAACGACAACGCCTCCTGGCTGCCCGGCGACGCCGAGGCCACCCAGGTGGCTGACCTGCAGAAACAGTTCCAGCCGGACGACATCGTGCCGGCCATCATCGTCTACGAGCGCACCACCGGGATCACCCCGGCCGACCAGCAGAAGGCCGCTGCCGACGCCCAGGCGATCGCCTCGGTGCCCGGCGTCTCCGGCCAGATCCAGGGGCCGTTCCCGTCGCAGGACAAGGCCGCGCTCCAGGTCATCGTGCCGATCAAGATCGACACCGACGGCTGGGACAAGATCGCCGGCACGGTCGACGAGATCAAGACCATTACCGGTACGGGGGAGAACGGTCTCGCCGTCCACCTCACCGGCCCGGCCGGCGTGGCAGCCGACTCGGCCAGTGCCTTCGAGGGCATCGACGGCACCCTGCTCTACACCACGCTGATCGTGGTCGCGGTGATCCTGCTGGTCACCTATCGCAGCCCGGTGCTCTGGCTGCTGCCCATCATCACGGCGGGCGTCGCGCTGACCACCGCCCAGGCGGTCATCTACCTGCTCGCCGAGCACGCCGGGCTGGTGGTCAACGCGCAGAGCGCCGGCATCCTCACCGTGCTGGTCTTCGGTGCCGGCACCGACTACGCCCTGCTGCTGGTCGCCCGCTACCGCGAGGAACTGCGCCGGCACGCCGACCGGCACGAGGCGATGATCTTCGCGCTGCACCGGGCCGGTCCGGCGATCATCGCGAGCGCCGCGACGGTGGCGATCGGCATGTCCTGCCTGATGCTCGCCGAGGTGAACTCCACCCGGGGCCTCGGTCCGGTCGCCGCGCTCGGCATCGCTGTCGGGCTGCTCGCCATGATGACACTGCTCCCGGCCATGCTGGTGATCTGCGGCCGGTGGCTGTTCTGGCCGGTCCGCCCGCGGTACGGCACGCCCGAGCCGACAGCGACCGGCCTCTGGGCGCGGATGGGCAACCGGATCGCCCGCCGCCCGCGCACCGTCTGGATCACTACCACGGTGGTGCTCGGCGCGATGGTGCTCGGCCTGCTCCAGCTGGACGCGAACGGCCTCAGCCAGGAGGACTCGTTCACCAGCGACCAGCCGTCGGTGACCGGCCTGCAGGTGCTGTCCCGGCACTTCCCGGCCGGGCAGGGCCAGCCGGTCGTGGTGATCGCGAACGCGCCGCACCAGCAGGCGGTGCACGACGCGTTCGCCGCGGTCCCCGGCATCACCGAGGTGAGCGACCCGGTGGTGAAGAACGACCTGGTCCAGTTCGAGGGGACGCTGCAGGCCGCGCCGGACAGCCAGGCGGCCGAGGACACCGTCGTCGCGGTCCGCGCGGCGGTCCATCCGATCCCCGGCGCGGACGCCAAGGTCGGCGGCATGACGGCGCTGACCCTGGACATCAACGAGGCGAACAAGCACGACAACCGGGTGATCATCCCGCTGGTGCTGCTGGTCGTGCTGGTCATCCTCGCGGTCCTGCTGCGCTCGCTGATCGCCCCGATCCTGCTGATCGCCACCGTGGTGCTGTCGTTCGCGGCGGCGCTCGGGGTCAGCGCGCTGGTCTTCCGGCACGTGTTCGGGTTCGCCGGCGAGGACACCGCGTTCCCGCTGTTCGTCTTCGTCTTCCTGGTCGCCCTGGGCATCGACTACAACATCTTCCTGATGACCCGGGTCCGGGAGGAGGCCCGCGAGCACGGCACCCGGCGCGGCGCCCTGATCGGCCTGGCCGCCACCGGCGGCGTGATCACCTCGGCCGGCATCGTCCTGGCCGGCACGTTCGCGGCGCTCGGCAGCCTGCCGCTCGTCGCGTTCGCCGAGATCGGCTTCGCGGTGGCCTTCGGCGTCCTGCTGGACACCCTGATCGTCAGGTCGGTCCTGGTCACCGCACTCAACCTGGACGTCGGCCGCTGGATGTGGTGGCCCAGCGCCCTGTTCCGCCACGATCCGGCCGTCGACGCGCCGGTCTCCCCGGCGCCGGCCGTCCTGACGCCGCACTCCGACTGACCCCGGAGACCGCCGGCCCGCGCGAGGTCCGCTCCGGCTTCCGGCCATCCGATTTCGGTACGCGCTGAGCGGCGTACCGGAAATCGGCGGCCCGAGCCGGAGCGGACCTCGCGCGTTGTCACAGTCTGAACGCGGGCTTGGACCGTGCGTGAGCGCCCAGCGGAGTCGCCGGAAGGGTTGAAGGCGGTCCGCGTACCCGCATACCGGAAACACCCCTCCGTCGACGACGTGCCGGAACCCGTGGTGGCCGGCCCGCTCGACGTGCTGGCCGAGGTCGGCGCCGCACCGACCCGCACGTCGTCGAGGGGCAGCCCGTCAGGCCGCGTCCGGGTCGATGATGGGGGAACCCGGGTAACCGATAGCGCGAAAGGACACAGCGATGATCTTCATTACCGCGAAGTTCCTGATCAAGCCGGAGCACGCCGACGAGTGGCCGCGGATCGCCGCGCCCTTCACCGAGGCGACGCGGGCCGAGTTGGGCTGCCTGTGGTTCGAATGGTCCCGCGGCGTGGACAACCCGCAGGAGTACGTGCTGGTCGAAGCGTTCAGGGACGGTGCCGCGGGCGCCGAGCACGTCGGATCGGCCCACTTCAAGCAGGCGCAGCAGGATCTGCCCCGCTACCTGATGTCCACCCCGAAGATCGTCAGCCAGTCGGTGGACCAGCAGGGGTGGGCCGAACTCGGCGAGATGGCAGTGGACCACTGACCCGGCCGCCCCCTCGACTCGCCCACGTCCCGGCAGCCCCGGCGGGTCTACGGTGGCCCGGCCGGGCCTCGCCGGGCCCGGCCGGGACCGTCAGGACAGGGCGGCGGCGACCGCCGGATACCAGCGGTTGGCGATCTTCACGTTGCCGGCGTCGTTGGGATGCACGCCGTCGTAGGTGTCGGTGGCCGTGTCGAAGCCGGTCCACTGGTCGACCACGGTGATCGGCGAGCCGGCCGTGGTGAGGCCGGCCGCCCAGGCCGGGATCGCGGCGTCGAGTTCGACCACCCGCTGGGCGCAATCGGCGCAGGTCGACGGGTTCATCGGAATGATCTTCGCGACCAGGATCCTCATGCCGGGGTTGCTGGCGCGCATCTGCCCGACCAGTGTGGTGTAGGCGGCCAGGATGGTCGAGGTGGGCAGGTTGCTCCACGCGTCGTTGGTGCCGAAATGCATCAGCACGACGTCCGGGTCGGTCGCCGCCAGCCAGCCGGCCAGCAGGTTCTGACTGGCGACGTTGGTGACCAGGTACCCGCCGTGCCCCTCGTTCTCCCCGTCGTAGGGAAAGCCGCAGCCCTGCCCCGGCAACGTCCCGACGAAGTCGACCCGCTCGGCCGGGAGTTTCTGCCAGAGCAGCGCGCGCCAGCAGCCGGGAGAGCCGGTGATCGAGTCCCCGAGCGCCATGATCTTGGTCTTCGTCGCGGGGGAGGGCGAGGTCGAAGCCGACGGCGAGGTGGCCGGTGAGGTCGACGGGGTGCCCGGGATGGAAGGCGACGACGGGGTCACCCCGCCGTTGCACGCCATGCCATTCACCGAAAAATCGGCAGGTACCGGATTCGACCCGGTCCAGGACCCGTTGAACCCGATCGAAGCCGTGCCGCCGGTGCCCAGCGATCCGTTCCAGGCGGCGTTGCGCACGGTCACCGCCGCGCCCGACTGGCTGACCGACCCGTTCCACAGTTGAGTGATGGTCTGCCCGCCGGTGAACCGGAACCCCAGCGACCATGAGGTCACCGGGTCCCCGAGGTTCGTGATCTCCACCGCGGCCCCGAACCCGCCCGGCCACTGACTGGACACGGTGTACTTCACCGCACACCCGGTCGCCGCCTCAGCCCTGGTGGCAGTGGCAAACAGCGAGCCGGCGAGAAGGACGCAGGCGCTGGCGAGGACAGCCAGCCGTCGTCGATGCATCGTCTTGACCTCCGCATTGCATGGCCTTGGGAGCGCTCCCATCAACATACATCGATGAGCGGACGTATCGCGCCTCCGCCGCAGCCCCGCGCGGCCAGCCGGTTTGCCGCCGGCCAGCTCTCAACGCCGGCCCGCTGAGTCGCCGGCCCCAACCGAAAGGCCCGATCGGCGGCCGGTGCCGAGCGGCAGGTCCGATGGACGGCAGGTCCGACGGGGCCGGTTCTGGCCGGTAGGTCCGATCGGCGGCAGGTCCGTCAGCCGCCGATCCGTTCGGCGGCAGGTCCGTTCGGCGGCAGGTCTGTCAGGGGCCGGTCCGTTCGGCGGTCGATCCGTCAGCGGCCGGTCAGGGCGGCCGCCCCCAGATTGCGCAGGGACGCGTCCAGGACCTGGGCGGTGTGCGCCAACGCGATCTCCCCGCCCCGCCGCCGGACCGCCGCCGCCACCTGCATGAGGCAACCCGGGTTGGCGGTGACCAGCACCGACGCCCCGGTGTCCAGGACCGCCGCGGCCTTGCGATCGCCCAGCTGAGCGGCCGGCTCGGGGTTCAGCACGTTCCACACCCCGGCCGAGCCGCAGCAGATCTCCGCCTCGGCGATCTCGCGCAGCTCCAGCCCCGGGATGCCGCGCAGCAGCGCCCGGGGCTGGGCCCGGATGCCCTGCGCGTGCCCCAGATGGCAGGCGTCGTGATAGGCCACGGTGACCGGCAGCGGATACCTCGTCGCGACCGGCCCCAGCTCATCGAGCAGCTCCGCCAGATCCCGCACCTTCGCCGCGAAGGCCGCCGCCCGCGCCGCGTAGGCCGGGTCGTCGGCGAGCAACTCGCCGTACTCCTTCAGCGACGACCCGCATCCGGCCGCGTTCACCACGAAGTAGTCCATGCCCGTGCTCTCGAACGTGTCGATCAGCCGCCGGGCGAACCGCTCCGCCTCGGCCCGCCGCCCGTTGTGCACGCTCAGCGCCCCGCAACACCCCTGCCCGGCCGGGATCAGCACGTCACAGCCCTCCGCCGAGAGGATGCGCGCGGTCGCCGAGTTCACGTCCGGGAAGAACGCCGACTGCACGCACCCGGTCAGCATCCCCACCACGGCGCGCCGGGTGCCCCGGGCGGCGACCCGGCGCGGCGGCCGTGGCACCCCGCGCAGCCGCGGCGCCAGCGCGTCCAGCGTGGCCAGGGTGGGTGCGAGCCGGTCCAGCAGACCGCTGCGCGCGATCAATTTCTGCAAACCCGATTTCTGGTACGCCCACAGCGGCCCCCGCAGAGCCCGCAGCCGCCGTGGGTACGGGAACACCGCGAAGATCGCCCCGCGCAGCGCCCGCTCCCGCACCGTCCGCGGATGCCGCCGCTCCACCTGCGCCCGGGTGTCCTCGATCAGCCGGTCGTACCGCACCCCGGACGGGCACGCTGTCACACAGGACATGCAGCCGAGACACCTGTCGAAGTGGGTGACCATCGACTCGGTCAGCGGCTCGCCCTCGATGCCCTGCGCGATCAGATGGATCCGGCCACGCGGGGAGTCCATCTCCTCCCCCCACAGGACATAGGTCGGGCAGGTGGTCAGGCAGAACCCACAGTGCACGCAGTCGGCGACCAGCGCGGCGCTCGGCGGATGCACGTCGTCGAACGCACCCACCCCGGCCCCCGCCTCGGCCGCCCGCAGCACGTCCGGTGCCGCCGGACCGCGGCCGGCCGCCAGCGCGTCCGATGGTGTCGCTCCGCTGCCGGTGGCTGCCGGCGTATCGGGTGGTGTCGCTCCGGTGCCGGCGGCGGCCGGCGCGTCCGATGGTGTCCGTCCGCCGCCGGTGGCCTCCGGTGGGATCGGCCCCGTGCCCCGGGTGGCGTCCACATCAGCCATCAGATGCCTCCCACGAAACGGCCGGGCGCGAACCGATGCCCCGGATCGAACTGGTCCTTCACCCGGCGCATCAGCGCCAGTCCGGGCACCGGCCCCCACATGTCGAGGGTCTCCCGCACCCCGGCCGGCGCGGTCAGCACCACCGCGTGCCCGCCGGCCCGGACCGCCGCCGCGCGCAGCAGCTCGACGGCTCGCCCGGCCTCGACACACGCGTCCGGGCAGGCGCCGCCGGGCGGGAAGCCGGCGTAGAGCACTCCGGCCCCGGCCGAGCCGCGGACCGTCGCGCCGGCCCCGACCGCCGTCGCCACCAGCGCCGGGACCTGTGACAGCGTGCCGGTCAGCTTGATCCCGACGCCGCCGGCGGGCCAGGGCAGCACGTCCCACCACTCCGGCCGGGTATCGGACACCTCGCCGCCGAGCACCGCGGCGACGGCGGCGGCCCGCTGCCGCACGCCGGTCGCGGTGCCCTCCAGGAGCACGGCGAGCTCCGGCTCCGCGCCGGGCGCCGCGTTCACCTCGCACGCGCTGGCGGCGAACTGGCCACCCAGGATCCGGGCGGCGTGGCCGGGCGGGGCGGTAGCGCGTACGAAAAGGGCGGCGGCCGGAACCGGATGCAACCGGAAGACGCACTCGGTGATCAGCCCGAGGGTGCCGAAGGCGCCGGTGTAGAGCTTGCCCAGGTCATAACCGGCGACGTTCTTGACCACCTTGCCGCCGGCCCTGGTGACGGTCCCGTCCGGGCGCACCACGGTGATGCCGATCAGCAGGTCGCGGGCCGTGCCGTAACGCAGGCGGCGCGGACCCGACGCGTTCGCCGCGACAGTGCCGCCGGCCGTCGCGGCGGGTGGCGCGTCCAGCGCGAGCTGCTGGTCGGGCAGCTCGTGCAGCTCGGCCATCGGGGTGCCGGCCCGGACCACGGTGATCAGGTCGCCGGCGGCGTGCTCGACCACCCCGGTCAGCCGCCGGGTGTCGATGATCAGGTCCAGCTCGCGGGGCGGGACACCCCAGTCCAGCTTGGTCCCGCCGCCGCGGATCACCACGCTGAGCCCTCGGGCGGCGGTGATCAGCGCGGCCGCCTCGGCGGTGTCCCGCGGCGCGGCCACCAGCCGGGCCGGCACCCCGCCGACCGTGTCGCCGGCGCCGGCCGGGGTGGTCAGCTCGTCCAGGGCCGGCATCAGAAGATCTCCGCGACGTCGGGGGTGTGCCGCGGATGGGTGCCCTGCCGGCGGCCGGGGCGCTCCCCGCACAGCCGGGGGGTGGGGAACACCTTGCCCGGGTTGGCGATCCCGTCGGGGTCGAAGGCGCACCGGAGCAGCTGCATGGTGTCCAGGTCGGCGTCGCTGAACATCCGCGGCATGAAGGTCGCCTTGTCGACGCCGACGCCGTGCTCGCCGGTGATCGAACCGCCGTGCTCGATGCACAGCTCGAGGATCGCCCCGGACACCGTCTCGGCGCGCTCGGCCTGGCCGGGCACGGCGTCGTCGAAGAGCACCAGGGGATGCAGGTTGCCGTCGCCGGCGTGGAACACGTTGGCCACCCGGACGCCGTGCTCGGCGGCGACCTCGCCGATCCGGCGCAGCACCTCGGGCAGCGCGGTCCGCGGGATCACCCCGTCCTGCACGATGTAGTCGGGGCTGATCCGGCCGACAGCGGCGAACGCCGACTTGCGGCCCCGCCAGATCAGCGCCCGCTCGGTGTCGTCGGCGGCGATCCGGGTCTCGAACGCGCCGTGCTCCACGCAGAGCGCGCTGACCTCGTCGAACTGGGCGTCCACCTCGGCGGCCGGCCCGTCCAGCTCGACGATGAGCACCGCGCCCGCGCCCGCCGGATAGCCACACCTGACGGCGGCCTCGGCGGCCTCGATGGCCAGCGCGTCCATCATCTCGATCGCGGCCGGGACCACGCCGGCCGCGATGATCGCCGAGGTGGCGGCGCCGGCCTGGTCGGTGGAGGCGAACCCGGCGAGCAGGGTGCGGACCGCCTCGGGCAGCCGGGTCAGCTTGACCGTGACCTCGGTGGCCACCCCGAGCGTGCCCTCCGAGCCGACGAACGTGCCGAGCAGGTCGTAACCCGGGACGTCCGGCGCGAGGCCACCGAGCCGGACCGACTCGCCGTCCGGGGTGACCACCTCGACGCCCGTGACGTGGTTGGTGGTGAAGCCGTATTTCAGGCAGTGCGCCCCGCCGGAGTTCTCCGCGACGTTGCCGCCGATCGAGCAGATCTGCTGGCTGGACGGGTCGGGGGCGTAGTAGTAACCGTGCGGGGTGGCGGCCTTGGTGACCTGCAGGTTGATCACGCCGGGCTGGACGACGGCACGCTCGTCGTCGGGCCGGACGTCGAGGATCTCGCGCAGCTGGGAGGTCACGATCAGCACGCCCTCGGCATGGGGGAGTGCCCCGCCGGACAGGCCGGTGCCGGAGCCACGGGCCACGAACGGCACGCCGGCCGCGGCGCACTCCCGGACCACCGCGGCGACCTGAGCGGCGGTGGCCGGGAGGGCGACCAGGGCCGGGATGACCTTGTAGTGAGCGAGGCCGTCGCACTCGTAGGTCCGCAGCTCCTGCCGGTCGGTCAGGACCCGGGACGAACCGATGGCGGCCCGCAGCCGAGCCGCCAGAGCATCGATGCTGGTCATCGCAGGCCTCCTCGCTGACGCCTACCGCCACGCTATCGGTGATCGCTGCGGCGCGCGATGGTCGTCTCGCGCTCTGTGGAAAACCCGGCAGCCCTCGGTGGGCGTGGCGTCACGCCGTGTCGAAGCTGTGGACAGGCTTTTCGCGGGGCGGCCGCGGTCTGTCACTATGGCCGGATGCTCGTGACCGCCAGACCGCTCCGGGTCGCCGTCGCCGCCGCCTTCGCCCTGGTCGCGGTGGCCGGCTGCAGCTCGGACGACGAAGCGCCGGACGCCGGCCGGATCGAGGTGACCACCATGCGGGGCGCGTTCCTGCAGGCGGCCGACGTCGGCCCGACCTGGAGTGCGCCGGAGACCAGCGCCGACCCGCAGCAGATGGTGAGTTTCTGCGGCGGCGCCAGCACCCCGCCGGCGCTGCCGCCCGGCGCCGACCCGGTGTCCTCGTCGCTCGCCGACGAGGGCGAGACCGGCGCGCAGACCCTGGAGCAGCTCGCCCTGGTCTATCCGGATCAGAAAGCGGCGCAGGCCGGGCAGGCGCTGCTGCGCGCTGTCGCCGACGGCTGCCCGCCCACCGTCTCGGTGCCGGCCACGGCGACCACCGGCAAGTCGGAGCCGGCCTATGCCGAGACGGTCGACGTGCAGGAGCTCGACGAGGGCGGCTGGTCCGGGTTCGTGCTGATCCGGCACAAGAAGTACGAGGCGGCCCACCCCGGCACCGCGGACACCGCGGTGGCCGTGCTGACCACCCGTAACGTGGTGCTCGTCGACACCTACGCGATCTACCAGCTGAACAAGTCGGTGACCGCGCCCGGCTTCGAGGCGGACTGGCGCAAGCTGGTCGGATCAGTCGTCCAGCGGGTGGGATAGACAGGCGGACGCGCTTGGTCTAATGTTCGCGGTGCGCCGTTGCGAGTTCTTCCCCCGTGGAATTCGCAGCGGCGCCCTTATTGTGCCCGCCGCCGGGCGCGGTGGCGAAACTTGGTGCCACCATCGGACACTCCGGTGAAACTTTTCCCTCTCCCGGGCACTTCCTCGCGGCGAACCTTGAGCAGCGCTCAACCGTCGCCTAGGCTCATGCCTGGCTCATCAACCTCAGTTTATGGGCGCCGGCATCGGGGGATGTGCATCAGCCCGCCCGCACAGGGCGTCGTTGCTGCTCATGGCGTCCATCTGGGAGAGTCACCGGTGGGGGGTGGTGCGGAGTGGCCGCTGCAGGGGGGGTCTTCTCGATCGCGGGGAAGCTGGACCGGCTCTTCCGCACCACGGGCGGTGCGGAGCCCAGCCACATGGCCGTCGCCGAGGCGATCCGGGACGGACAGGGTGTCCCGATCTCGCACACCTACATCTGGCAGCTGCGCACCGGCCGCCGCGACAACCCGACGGTGCAGCACCTGACCGCCCTGGCCACCTATTTCGGCGTCCCGGTCGCCTACTTCCTCGACGACGAGCTGGCCGAGCGGGTCGACGCCCAGCTGGAGCTGCTGCGCAGCCTGCGCGCCGCCGGGGTCACCGAGATCGCGTTGCGGGCCGCCGACGTGTCGCCGCGGGGCCGGGCCACGATCAGCGAGGCGATCCGGCAGGTCTGGGAGTCCGAGCACCCGCCGGCCGGCTGAGTTCGCGGTACGCCGTGCTCACCCGGGACAGCCAGGCCACCTCGTCGGCCATCTCGGGGCCGACCGCCGCCCAGGAACCGTCCGGCTCGGCCGGTGGTTCGCCGAGCGCCCGCCGGCGCAGCGCCTCGATCAACGCCCGGGCCTCGGTCACCGCCGGGTCCTCCCCGGGTGGCGCGGCCGGGCCGGCCGGCAGGTGCTCGCGCAGCGCCAGCATGCCGTCCCGGATCTCGATCACCCGGCGGTACACCCGCAGCCGGGCACCTGCCGAGCCCGGGAAGGTCAGCGCCGACCGGGCCGGGGGCATCAGCACCACCTGGGGGAACGCCTGCCGGATCGCGTTCCACAACGGCCGCAGGACCGCCAGTGACCGGTACGCGTCGAACGTCGCCCGCAGCCGTGCCATCGGTGGAGCGGTGCCACCGGCCACGAACAGCACCACCCCGGCGGCGCGCAGCGCGTCCGGGTACACCTCCCAGGTCCCGAAGTCCACCCGCACCCCGCAGCCCCGGCCCAGCACCAGCACCAGGGTGCCGACGGAGTACCCGGCCAGCAGCAGGCTGCCGGCGCCCATCGCGAGCAGCCCGTCGCGCAGTGCCCCGGCCGGCGCGGCCCGCCGGACCGTCGCGCACGCCCAGCCGGCCAGCAGCAGCACCAGCGTCAGATAGCCCTCGAACACCACCCAGTACGCCGTCTGCAGCGGGGTCACCCCGGCGGTGAGCCGGTCCGGGCTGGCCGGCATCCCATGCCACCCGGCGAGCCCCAGGAAGACCAGCACCGCCGCGGTCAGCGCCCGCTGCCGGGACGCCCGCCCCGACCCGGTGACCAGCGAGATCAGTCGCAGCAGCAGGTACGCGGAGAGCACCCCGAACAGATGCGCCGGCACCGGCACGTCCCGCCCGGCGTCCAGCGCCGGCAGCGCCGCGGTGACCGCCAGCGCGCCGGCCAGCAGGCTGCCCCAGAGCAGCCGCTGCCGCCGGTTCTGCCGGATCGCCGGCAACCGGGCCAGCACCCCCAGCCAGAGAACGGCGGCGAGTGCGCTGCCCGCTGTCACAACGGGTGTGCGCCCAGGGCGCCGGCGAACCGGCCGAGCGGATCGTCGCGCTCCGGCATGGCGGCCGTCCTGATCATCGAGGCCAGCATCTCGGCCTCCCGCTCGTCGGCGGTGGTGTGCCCGCTGCGGCCCAGCGCCCGGACCACCAGCTCCGGGTCCAGATCCGGGAAGAGGTGCGCGAACGCCGGGCCGGCCGAGTGGTCACAGAGGATGTGCGCGATCTCGTGCAGCACGATGTGCTCGGCGTGCAGCGGGGTGGTGCCCGGATCGTAGAAGACGTGGTCGGCCGAGGGCAGCGCCAGCCACAGTCCGCAGGGCGCGCCGGTGCCCAGCCCGGACAGCGGCCGCCGATGCAGCGGGCGGCCGCGCCGCGCCGCCACTTCAGCGCTGAAAAGGTCGAGGTCGAAGGGGTGCGGGACGCGGATGCCACGCAGCCGCCGTTCGCAACGCCGGCGCAGACCCTCCATTACCGAAACGGTACCCGGTGGGTGCTCGATGCTCGTAACTGCGCGGAGAGAGCGTGATCTGATCAGGGACCTTCGCAGGGGTGTGGAAAAGTCCACGCGACTGTTAACTATTCGCCGTAGACGTGCTTAGCCTTACGAATCTCGGGGCACGAACGTATTCGGCCGCGGATTCTTAGGTGGAGGTGGGTGCGGCATGAAGTTCGTCTACGACTTCCATGAGGGCAACAAGGACCTCAAAGACCTGCTGGGTGGCAAGGGCGCCAATCTCGCGGAGATGACGAACCTCGGCCTGCCGGTGCCGCCCGGTTTCACCATCACCACCGAGGCCTGCCAGGAGTTCCTGCGCCACGGTACGCACGTGCCCGGGCTGGCCGCCGAGATCGACGAGCACCTGGCCGCGCTGGAGCGGAAGATGGGGCGGCGGCTCGGTGACCCGGACGACCCGCTGCTGGTGTCGGTGCGCTCCGGCGCCAAGTTCTCGATGCCCGGCATGATGGAGACCGTTCTCAACGTCGGGCTCAACGACGCGTCGGTGGCCGGGCTCTCCCGGCAGGCCGGCGGGAACGACCGGTTCGCCTGGGACTCCTACCGGCGGCTGATCCAGATGTTCGGCAAGACCGTGTGCGACGTGCCGGGCGACGAGTTCGAGGACGCGCTGCACGAGGCGAAGGCGGCCAAGGGTGTCAAGGACGACGTCCAGCTGGACGCTGACGATCTGAAGGCGCTGGTCACGGCGTACAAAAAGGTCTTTGTGAAACACACCGGGCATGACTTCCCGCAGGATCCGCGCGAGCAGATGGATCTGGCCGTGGCGGCCGTCTTCCGGTCGTGGAACGCGGACCGCGCGGTGTTGTACCGGCGGCAGGAGCGGATCCCGGCCGACCTGGGCACCGCTGTCAACGTGGTCGCCATGGTCTTCGGCAACCTCGGCACCGACTCCGGCACCGGCGTGGCGTTCACCCGCGACCCGGCCAGCGGCGAGCAGGGCGTCTACGGCGACTACCTGGCCAACGCGCAGGGCGAGGACGTGGTGGCCGGCATCCGCAACACGCTCGCGCTGGCCGAGCTGGAGAAACTGGACAAGCGCAGCTACGACGAGCTGATGCGGATCATGGCCACCCTGGAGGGCCACTACCGCGACCTGTGCGACATCGAGTTCACCATCGAGCGCGGCAAGCTGTGGATGCTGCAGACCCGGGTCGGCAAGCGGACCGCGGCGGCCGCCTTCACCATCGCCGCGCAGCTGGTCGACGAGGGCGTCATCGACCTGGACGAGGCGCTCACCCGGGTCACCGGCAGCCAGCTCGGCCAGCTGATGTTCCCGCGCTTCGACCTCAGCGGCGATCCCGCGCCGCTGACCCGCGGCATCGGCGCGTCCCCCGGCGCGGCCTACGGCGAGGTGGTCTTCACCTCGAAGCGGGCCACCGAGGTCGCCGCCTCGGGCAAGGCGGCGATCCTGGTCCGGCGGGAGACCAACCCGGACGACCTGCCCGGCATGATCGCGGCCAACGGGATCCTGACCAGCCGCGGCGGCAAGACGTCACACGCCGCGGTGGTGGCGCGCGGCATGGGCAAGACGTGTGTCTGCGGCGCCGACGAGATGGAGGTCGGGCCGGACTACTTCACGGTCGGCGCACAGCGGGTCGACGAGGGCGACGTCATCTCGATCGACGGCACCACCGGCCGGGTCTACCTCGGCGAGGTGCCGGTGCGGCCCAGCGAGGTGGTGCAGTACTTCGAGGGCGACCTGGACCCGGCACAGGCCAACGACCCGCTGGTGGCGGCGGTGCACCGGATCATCACGCACGCCGACGAGAAACGCCGGCTCAGCGTGCGGACCAACGCGGACACCGGCGCCGACGCGGCCCGGGCCCGCCGGTTCGGTGCCCAGGGGATCGGGCTCTGCCGTACCGAGCACATGTTCCTCGGCGACCGCCGCGAGCTGGTCGAACGGCTGATCCTGGCGCGCACCGACGCGGAACGGGAGGACGCGCTGGCCGCCCTGCAGCCGTTGCAGCGGGCCGACTTCCTGGAGATCTTCCGGGAGATGAACGGGCTGCCGGTCACCGTCCGGCTGATCGACCCGCCGCTGCACGAGTTCCTGCCGTCCCTGGAGGAGCTCGCGGTCAAGGTCGCCGTCGCGCACGAGCACGGCCAGCGGGTCGAGCACGACGAGCAGATGCTCGCCGCGGTCCGCCGGATGCACGAGCAGAACCCGATGCTGGGCCTGCGCGGAGTCCGGCTCGGCCTGGTCATTCCCGGACTCTTCGCCATGCAGGTCCGGGCCATCGCGGAGGCCGCCGTGGCGCTCGCCGCGGAGGGCGGCAACCCGCGGCCGGAGATCATGGTGCCGCTGGTCGGCGCGGTGCAGGAGCTGGAGACGGTCCGCGCCGAGGCCGAGAAGATCATCGCCGACGTGATCGGGGACTCCGGCGTCGAGGTGCTGATCGGCACGATGATCGAGGTACCGCGGGCGGCGCTGACCGCCGGGCAGATCGCCGAGGCGGCCGAGTTCTTCTCCTTCGGCACCAACGACCTGACCCAGATGGGCTGGGGCTTCTCCCGCGACGACGTGGAGGGCGCGTTCTTCTGGCGCTACCTGGAGCTCGGCATCTTCGGGATCAGCCCGTTCGAGTCGATCGACACCGAGGGCGTCGGCCGACTCGTCCGGATCGCCGCCGAGGAGGGCCGGGCCACCCGGCCGGGACTCAAGCTCGGGGTGTGCGGCGAGCACGGCGGTGACCCGGACTCGGTGCACTTCTTCCACGAGGTGGGGCTGGACTACGTGTCCTGCTCGCCGTTCCGGGTACCGATCGCGCGGCTGGAGGCCGGGCGGGCGGCGGTCGAGTCGGAGGGTTCCGACCACCGCTGATCAAGACCGGGCGGCCCCGCGACCATACGCGGCGGAAGCGGGGCCGCTCTTCGAAAGGGATCTCACCCGCGTTTTGGCACCCACCAGGCGGGTGAGATCCCTTTTCCTTCCGGGCCTGCTTGCTTCCTTCCGGACCCGCTCGTTTCTTATCGGGCCTTCGCGCCCAGCAGGGCGAAGAAGAGGGGCAGGCGTGGCTGGTCGTCCGGCAGCCGCCAGAAACCGTCGCCGGCCGGGACCATGTGCGGCCAGCGCGGCCAGGGGATCCGATCGCTTTCGCGCATCTTGCGTACGCCGATCCCGGCACCCACCAGCGCCGAAACGATCTCCCCGAGCCCGTGCTCCCACTCGTAACTGGTCGTCGCGGCGGTCAGCGGCGGCCCGTCGGTGTAGGTGTACGTGGCGTCCAGCTCGATGGCGCCCCGTCCCTCCAGATAGTCGTTGCGCAGCACCAGCGCCCGGTCGTCCTCGCCGCGCGGGACCAGGCCGAGCGAGCGCAGCACCGGGTGGAACTCCACGACGTACACCCGGCCGCCCGGCTTGAGCAGCGCGGCCACCGTCCTCGCCCAGCGGTCCAGGTCGGGCAGGTAGCAGAGCGCGCCCTTGCCGGTGTAGACCACGTCGAACGTGCGCCCGTCCAGCGCCTCCCGGGCGTCGTACACGTTGGCCCGCACGTACTCGACGTCGACATCGGACGCGGCGGCCAGCCGGCGGGCCTCCCGGATCGCCGCCTCGGAGAGGTCCAGCCCGACCACCGAGCGGGCCCCGCGCCTGGCGAACGCGGCGGTCTCGGTGCCCAGGTGACACTGCAGGTGCAGCACGTCGGCATCGGTCAGGTCGCCGAGGTCGTCCCACTCGTAGTCGGCGAACCAGCTCTCCGGGGCGCGGTGCGCCACGTCGTAGAACCGGCTGTTCAGGTGGATGGGGGTGCGCTCGTCCCAGTTCGCGGCGATGGCCGCCATGCGTTGCTCGGTCGCCTCGTCGAAGGTCGCCTCGTGCTGGGTCACCTCGTGCTGGGTGGCCTCGTCGAAGGTCGCCTCGTCGTGGATCGTCTCGTCGTGGGCCATCCGGCCTCCCTGGTCTCGTCCGGGTTAGGGCTGCGTCGATCCGTCGAAAAATGTCGGGGGGTCGGTCTAGCGTCCGGGGTGACAGCGTTCGACGGCAACTTCTACGCAAAGGAGCCTGTGATGGCGTCACGCCTCAACCCGTACCTGTCCTTCGACGGCAACGCCCGCGAGGCCATGGAGGCCTACCAGCGGATCTTCGGCGGTGAGCTGCGGGTCAGCACGTTCGGCGAGTTCGGCGCCCCCGACGAGTCGATCAAGGACAAGGTGATGCACGCGATGCTGGAGACGCCGCAGGGCTACACCCTGATGGCCTCCGACACCCCGCCCGGCATGCCGTTCAACCCCGGCACCACCAGCACGGTCAGCATCTCCGGCGATGCCGGCGACAACCTGCGCCAGTTCTGGGACAAACTCGCCGAGGGCGCCACCATCAACGTCCCCTTCGAGAAACAGATGTGGGGCGACGAGTTCGGCCAGCTGACCGACCGCTTCGGCGTCCCCTGGATGATCAACGTGGTCGCCTCCTGACAGGAACCGCTTTCCGGTACGCCCGGAGCACCGCCCCACCCGCACCAGCCCGGTCCCGTGGCCGCCCACGCGAGGCCGCGCGCCCCCAGACCGCTCCACGCCGCATGCCCCACCCACGCCAGCCCAGTCCCGTGGCTGCCCACAGGAGGCCCGCGCCCTCAGACCGCCCGCGCCGCACGGCCCAGCCGCCGCCGGCCGGTGTGCGGTCCGTGCCCGCGGGGCCAGGCAGTCCGCAGGTGCGGCGGATCCGAGCGGTCTGAGCGTGCGGCGGATCCGGGCGGGTCTGGGCGTGCGGCGGATCCGGGCGGGTCTGGGCGTGCGGCCGGTCTGTGCGGCCTGCCCGTGCGTGCGGCCCGCACGCGCGCCTGCGTGCATGGGCGGCGGCGTGCATGCGTGCGGTCCGGCCCGGGCGTGTGGCCCGGCCTGGGCGTGCGGTCCGGCTCGTGCATGCGGTCCGGCCCGTGGTCTCGGCCCGCCCGCGCGCCTGCGTGCAGCGTGCCCGGGCGTGCGGCGTGCGCCTGCGTATGGCCCGGCCTGGGCGTGTGGCACGGCACGGGCGTGTGGCCCGCGTCGACCGGCCCTTCGGCCGAGCCGACGCGCGTGCTCGGCCGGGCTACTCCTCCGGGCCGTCGTAGTAGTCGTAAGGCTCCTCGGGCGGCGGGAACAGGTCGTCGGCCGGCTGGTCGTCGTCGCGGGCGTAGGAGAGCGAGCCGGGGGAGTCACTCGCGGCGTCGGCGGCCGAGGCGCCGGCCTCGGCCGGGTCGTCGCCGCGGATCACCGACAGGACGTCGTCGCCGAACTTGGTCAGTTTGCTCTGGCCGACGCCGCTGACGGTGCCCAGCTGGTCGAGGGTGGTGGGGGACAGGACGGCGATGGCTCGCAGGGTCTTGTCGTGGAAGATGACGTAGGGCGGGACGCTCTGCTCCTTGGCGGTGGCGGCGCGCCAGGCACGCAGGCGTTCGAAGAGGGGCTCGGCCTCGGCGGGGAAGTCGGCCGGGGCCACCGCGGCGGCCCGGGACGACGAGGACGAGGACGAACCGCGGGAGCCGGCGCGCAGGCGCTGGGCCGGGATCTCGCGGCGCATCATGACGGTGGCCTCGCCGCGCAGGATGGTGGTGCTGCGCTCGGTGAGAACCAGGGTGCTGTACTCGCCCTCGACGGCCAGGTAACCGCCGGCCAGCAACTGGCGGACCACGCCGCGCCACTCGGTGTCGCGCAGCTCGGTGCCGATGCCGAAGACCGAGAGCTGGTCGTGGCGGAACTGGACGACCTTGTCGGTGCGCTTGCCCAGCAGGATGTCGATGGCCTGGCCGGCGCCGAACTTCTGGTTCCGCTCCTTCTTCAGCCGGAAGACGGTGGACAGCAGTTTCTGCGCGGCGACCGTGCCGTCCCAGGACTCCGGCGGGGTCAGACAGGTGTCGCAGTTGCCGCACGACGCGGCCGGCGCCTCCTGATCGAAATACGCCAGCAGCTGCCCCCGGCGACAGGAAACCGTCTCGCACAGGGCGAGCATCGCCTCCAGATGCCGGGCCGCGTTGCGGCGGAACGCGAGATCACCCTCCGAGCTGTCGATCATCTTGCGCTGCTGCACCACGTCCTGCAGCCCGTACGCCAGCCAGGCCGTCGACGGGAGCCCGTCGCGGCCGGCCCGCCCGGTCTCCTGGTAGTAGCCCTCCACGGATTTCGGCAGGTCCAGGTGGGCCACGAACCGCACGTCCGGCTTGTCGATGCCCATCCCGAAGGCGATCGTCGCGACCATCACCAGGCCCTCCTCGCGCAGGAAACGGGCCTGGTTGCGCGCCCGGGTCCGCGGGTCGAGGCCGGCGTGATAGGGCAGCGCGGGAATCCCGTTCTGGGTGAGGAACTCGGCGTGTTTGTCCACCGACGCCCGGGACAGGCAGTAGACGATCCCGGCGTCGCCCGGGTGCTCGGTGCGCAGCAGGTCGAGCAGCTGCCGTTTCGGCTCGTTTTTCGGAACGATCCGATACTGGATGTTGGGCCGGTCGAAGCTGGCGGTGAAGTGCCGCGCCTCGGTGAGTCGCAGCCGGGACGCGATCTCGTCGCGGGTGGCGGTGGTCGCGGTGGCGGTCAGCGCGATCCGCGGCACGTCCGGCCAGCGCTCGTGCAGCATCGACAGGGCCAGATAGTCGGGCCGGAAGTCGTGACCCCACTGCGACACGCAGTGCGCCTCGTCGATGGCGAACAGCGAGATCTTGCCCCGGTCGAGCAGCCGCTGCACGCCCGGCGTGCCGAGGCCCTCGGGCGCCACGTAGAGCAGGTCGAGCTCACCGGCGACGAACTCGGCCTCGACCAGGCGGCGCTCGTCGAGGTCCTGGGTCGAATTCAGGAAGTTCGCCCGGACGCCGAGGGTGCGCAGCGCGTCGACCTGGTCCTGCATCAGGGCGATCAGCGGCGAGATCACCACGCCGGTGCCCGGCCGGACCAGCGCCGGAATCTGGTAGCACAGCGACTTGCCGCCGCCGGTGGGCATCAGGACGAGGGCGTCGCCACCGTCGATCACGTGCTCGACGATCTCGCGCTGCTGCCCGCGGAACTCGGGGTAACCGAAGATGCGGTTGAGCGCGTCGGTGGCACTGGACACGGGAACGGGGGGAGCCGAAGTCACCCCGCGATAGTAGAGAGCCGGACCGACATTCTGCCCAGCCCTGTGGATAACCCGGGAGAGTGACGGGACGCCCGTGGAGGAGGCCGGCCGGAGTGAGGGGATGGCGGCAAGCGGCGTCGAAGGCCCGGCCAGGCGTCACGGGCTGGCCGGCAGGCCGACCAGGTCGAGGATCTGGCGGGCGGGGCTGCCCGGCGCCGCGATCAGCGTCAACGGCGCCTTCTGCTCGTGGTGACGCTCGGCGATCTGGAACAGCGCCGCCACCCCGGCACTGGCCAGGTGGGTCACCCCGGTCAGGTCCACGGTCATCGGCACCGTCCCGCCCCGGCTGCGCCGCAGCAGATCCTGGCGCGCCAGCACCGCCGACTCGGCGTCCATCGGCCCGTCCACCCGCACCCGGGCCTCGTCGTCCCCGGGCAGCTCGGTGATCGACATCTCGGCCGGCAGCGAGGCGGTGCCCGGGGCGTCGCCGAAGCGGGCCAGCAACCGGGCCGGCCGGTTCAGCGGGTGCCGCACGGTGGCCACCGTCCCGTGCTCGCCCGGTTCCACCCGCAGGCTCTCCACCAGCTGCGCGGTCAGCGCCAGGCCCCGGCCGCGGATCGGCTGCCGTTCCGGCGCGCGCCACCCGCCGTAGTCGGTGACGGTCGCCTCGACGCGGCCCGCGGCGGTGAGCACCGCCCGTACCCTGATCTTGTCCGTGCTGCCCGCGTGCTCGATGGCGTTGGTGGTCAGCTCGCCGAGCGCGTGCTGCAGCACGAAGGCGTCGTGCTCGGCCGCGCCCAGCGCGCTCAGCCAGGCGCCGAGCTCGGCTCGCGTGCCGCGCAGGGCCGCCGGGTCCGCCGGCAGATCGACAACCAGTTCCGGTACGACCTCGACCCGCTGCGCCGCCAGCAGGGTGATGTCGTCGGCGTGCCCGCCGGTCCGCACCAGCAGCTCGATGGTCTGCCCGCAGACCCGTTCCGCGGCGGTCGCCCCGGGGTCGTGCAGCGCCCGGCCGACCGCCGCGTCGGTGGCCACCCGGGTCAGGTCGGCGATGGACGAGGCGCCGCCCAGCGGCCGCTCCACGATCCCGTCGCTGTAGAGCAGCAGCAGGTCGCCGAGCGCCAGCCGGTCCTGCCGCACCGGGAACACCCCGCCGGTCCCGAGCGGCGAGCCACCGGTGGGCGGCAGGAACCGGCTCCGGCCGGCCGCCGAGATCACCAGTGGCGGCGGGTGACCGGCGGTGCAGTAGGTGAGTTCGCCGCTGACCGGGTCGAGCAGCGCCAGGCAGACAGTGGTGGCGTGGGCGGCCCGGATCCGGCCGGCGAACCGGTCGGCCGCCGCGAGCGCCTCGCCGATCGACGCGCCGGAGTCCAGCCGTTCCTGGAGCACCGCTCGCAGCTGCCCCATCGCCCCGGACGCGGTGATCCCGTGCCCGACCACGTCGCCGACCAGCAGGGCGACCAGGCCGTCGGCGCGCGGTACCGCGTCGAACCAGTCCCCACCGGCGGCGGTCTCCGCGTCGGCGAGCAGATAGCTGGCCGCCAGCTGGAGCCCGGGCAGCACCGGCAGCCCGGCCGGCAGCAGCTCCCGCTGCAACTCGGTGATCACGTCGCGGCTCTGCTCGTAGCGCCGGCGCAGCTGGGACGCCTCGGTCTCGGCGGCCTGCCGGGTCCGGGCCAGCTCGGTCACGTCGAACGCGGCGCCGATCACCCCGCGCACCGACCCATCCGGGTCCCGCCAGGGCACGATGGTGAACGTCGCGAACATCTCGTGCACCGAGCCGTCCGGCTGGTCCAGGTGCGCCCGCCACTGCCGCCCGGCGATCGGCTCACCGGTGCGGTAGACCTCGTGGTACGCGTCCACGAACTGCTGCCCGACCAGGTCGGACAGCACCTCCTCGATCGGCCGGCCGATGGCGTCCCGACCCGGTACCACCGCCCGGGTGGCCGCGTTCCAACCGGCCAGCCGCAGCTCGTCACCCTCGAAGACCGCGACGATGAACGGCAGCTGGTCGACCGCGGCCAGCATGGCGTCCAGATCGCCCGCCTCCGGTATGTTCACCTCGGTCACGATGCCATCGTGCCGGAAATGCCGCTAGCCGGACCCAAGCGTCACTCTGCCAGGGGCAGTTCGATGGTGTGCGAGGTGTGCGACGCCTTGGTCCGCAAGTAGCGGACGTTGGCCGCCGACACGTGCACCCCGGTGGGCACCCGCTGGGTCACCTCGACGCCGAGCGTCGCCAGCTGCCGCGCCTTGTCCGGGTTGTTGCTCAGCAGCCGGATCCGGTCCGCGCCGACGGCCAGCAGCATCTGCGCCGCGGCGGTGTAGTCCCGCTCGTCCTCGCCCCGGCCCAGCGCCACGTTCGCCTGGTAGGTGTCCATGCCGTCGTCCTGCAGCGCGTACGCGTCCAGCTTCGCGTACAGCCCGATGCCGCGGCCCTCCTGGCGCAGGTAGAGCAGGAAGCCGCCCTGCTCGGTGATCCGCTCGGCGGCCTCGCGCAACTGCGGGCCGCAGTCGCAGCGCTGGCTGCCGAACACGTCACCGGTCAGGCACTCGCTGTGCGGGCGGACCAGCGGTGCCCGGCCACCCGCGGCGGACTTGGTCAGCGCCCGCCGCCAGTCACCGAGACCGAGCAGCAGGTGCTCCCGCCCGTCCGCGAGCGAGTCGAAGGTCATCACCTGCGCGGTGGTGGCGTACCCGTCGGAAAACCGCAGCGGAACGGTCACCTGCCGCCGGACGGTGGCCTTGATCATCGGTCCTCCCCATTCATTGATGCCGCAAGCGGAAGCTGTGCCCGAAGACCGGTCGCCGCACACCGCGGATTATCGTGGACGCCACGATGGCTGAGCGTCCTTACACCTTGTTGAGTTGTGGGATGTCGATCGACGGATATCTCGACGACACCACCGGGGAGCGGCTGCTCCTGTCGAACGATGCTGATTTCGACCGGGTCGACGAGGTGCGCGCCGGCTGCGACGCCATCCTGGTCGGCGCGGCCACGATCCGCCAGGACAATCCGCGCCTGCTGGTCCGCTCGGCCGCCCGCCGGGCCGCCCGGGTGGCCCGCGGCCTGCCGGAGAACCCGGTCAAGGTAACCGTGACCAGCCGCTGCGACCTGGACCCGGCGGCGTCGTTCTTCGGCGCCGGCGACGCGGAGAAACTCGTGTACTGCGCCACACCGGCGCTGGGGCAGGCTCGTGAGCGGCTCGGCGCGGTGGCCACCGTGGTGGACGGCGGTGACCCGGTCGACGTGCACCTGGTCAGCGCCGACCTGGCCGCGCGCGGGGTGCGCCGGCTGATGGTGGAGGGCGGCGGCACCATGCACACCCAGTTCCTCACTCGCGACCTGGCCGACGAGTTGCAGCTGGTGGTGGCGCCGTTCTTCGTCGGTGACTCGCGGGCGCCGCGCTTCGTGCACGACGGCGCCTTCCCGGCCGGGCCGCAGAACCGCGCGCGGCTGGCCGAGGTGCGCCAGATCGGCGACGTCGTGCTGCTCCGCTACGGGCTCTCCGACCGCTTCGAAGCCTGAGGACTCCCGGGTCAAACCGCGACCCGTTCGCGCGTCGAGGACCGGTGGAGGCGGCGGCGCGAGGCGGGCGCCGGAGTCCGTACCGGAAGAATGACCCGGACCGGGATCGGCGCGGACGCCGCGGCAACCGGCCGGACCGGGGCGGACGTCGCGGGCGTCGCCGCGGCCGGCGGTGTGGGGGCGGGCCGGCGCAGCCTGCCGGCGGCCCGGACGGCGACCACTATCGCGCCCGGCGCCGCCGCCACGAAGGCGCAGATCCCGTAGGCGACGGCGATCGTCACACCCTGCTCGGCGCTCAGCCCGGCCGCGCCGAACGCCCAGGCCAGCACGCCCTCGCGGGGTCCCCAGCCGCCGACGTTCAGCGGGATGCCCATCGCCAGCAGCGCCAGCAGCAGCATCGGGGCGAGCTTGAGCAGCGACGCGCCGTTGCCGGCCACCCGGGCCGCGACCAGGAACGTCGCCAGGTGCCCGGCGAGCACCACGGCCGAGGCGAACAGCACGCCCGGCCAGTTGCGCCGGGCCAGCAGCCCGGAGCGGATCTCGGCGGCACCGGTGCGCACGCCGCCGGACAGCTTCGAACCGCCGCGCCGCATCCGCTTCGTCACCGCGATCAGGGCCAGCGCGAGGACCGCGACACTCGCGGCGGTCACCGCGACCACCGGCCCGTGCTCCCCGATCAAGGTCAACACCGGCGACGGTACGGTCACCAGCACCGCCCCGCCGACGACCAGCAGCACGACCTGCCCGGCGGTACGCTCCAGCACCACCGCGCGCACCCCGCGCCCCACGTCGCCCTCCTCGCGCCCGTGCGAGACGGCCCGGCCGACGTCGCCGAGCACCCCGCCGGGCAGCGCCGCGTTCAGGAAGAGCGCCTGGTAGTAGTCGGCGGTCGCGTCCTTCAGGGACAGGCGCAGGCCGAGCCCGCGGGCCACCAGGCACCACCGCCACGCGCTGAGCACCGTGGTCAGCACGCCGATCCCGAAGGCCAGCGCGAGCGTGCCGGTGTCCAGCACCCGCAGCCCGGCCAGGAAGGCGCCGGTGCCCAGTCGCCAGAGCACCAGCGCGATGATCCCGGCGCCGCCGAGCAGGCGGACCCAAGCCCAGAACGATCGGCTCACTTTGTTTCGTCCCCTCGTCGATCCTCAGGGACTAGTACGCCCGACCGCCGGGCCTTGGTTCACTCGAAGATCGCTAAAACATCCTTGTGCCCGACCGTGACGTGCGGCAGGGCCGCCGACCGGTCCGCCAGGAACGCCTCGAACCCCTGGTCAGGGCGCTGCTCGGCGGCGGCGCCGACCCAGCCGCGCAGCCACTCGGCGGTCAGTTCCGGACACTGCGGGCCGAGCCGCCACGGGCTCTCCCGGATGGTCACCCGGGCCCCGGCCTTCTCGAACGCCGCCGCCGCGTAGTCCCCGGCGTCCGGCCCGAGCAGCGAGTCCCGCCGCTGGTGGGCGTTGAACGCGTCGCGCACCGCGGCGTCCCGGGGATCCTCCGGGGTGAACCGCACGTCGCCGGTGACCGATAGGGTGAACAGCGCGTTCGTCCGGGCCTGGGCGCACACCTCGACCAGCCGGTCGATCTGCGCGGCGGTCAGCAGGTCCAGCAGCGCCGAGCAGGTGACCAGGTCGGCGCCGGTCAGGTCGTCGCGGGTGAGCGCGGTGACGTCCCGCTCGTCGATCGCCACGTTGACGCCCTCGGGCATCCGGTCGGCGGCGATCTCCAGGAGGTCGTGGTCGCGGTCGGTGAGGATCCAGAACTGCGGGACCGGCAGCCTCGGCGCCAGCCAGCGGCCCAGCGAGCCGGTGCCGCAGCCCAGGTCCCGGATCACCTTGACCGGTCGCGGCAGCAGGCCGAGCAGGTCGAGGGAGCGGGCGTCGGCGTCGGCGGGCTCGCGCAGCGCTAGCCAGTCGGGGCTGAATTCTCCGGTCATGTGGTGCCTTTCTCGATGTCGTCCAGGATGACGGCCAGCCGGCGGGCGGTGTCGTCCCAGCCGGTGAGGGTCGCGCGGCGGGCTCTCGCCCGGGCTCGCCAGCGCGCGCGCAGGTCAGGATCGGTGAGCCAGGTCCGCAGGACGGCCGCGAGGCGGTCCGGGTCGTCCGGCGGCACGAGACTTCCCGGTACGGCGGGTCGCTCCCGGCCGGCGGCCGCGCGCGGTCCGCCGGATCGGGTCTCGCCGTGCGACCAGTCTGCCTCGCCGACGGCGCTGCCGGCTTCACCGTGCATCTCGTCGCGCACCTCGCCGAGCGCCTCCGGGACGCCGCCGACCGCCGTCGCGACGACCGGGAGGCCGTGGGCGAGGGCTTCGGTGATCACCATGCCGTAGGTCTCGGCGCGGGAGGGCAGCACGAAGAGGTCGGCGCCGGCGTAGGCGGCTTCCAGTTCGGCACCCGCCAGCGGTCCGGCGAACCGGATTCGTCCGTCCTCAGGGTGATCGGGGATGGTGCCGGCGCCGACGAAGGTGCATTCCCAGGCGAGGTCGCCCAGCTGTGCCAGCGCCTGGATCAGCAGGTCCTGGCCCTTGCGGTGGGTCAGCGAGGCGACGCAGAGCAGGCGGTGGCCGGCCGGGCTGGGCTCGGCCGGTTCGGCGAGGTCGACACCGGGCGCGGCCACGTGCACCCCGGTGCGGTCGTGCATCGCCGCCACGTGTGCCGCCGCCTGCGAACTGGTGGCGATCACGCCGGCCGCCAGGTGCACGGCACGGCGTTCCATGGCGCGCAGGCCGGCGGCCCGCTCGGGGGAGAGGCCGGTCTCGTCGCTGAGCGGCAGGTGGACCAGGATCACCAGGCGCAGGCGGGCGGCGTGCGGTTCCAGCACCTCCGGCACCCCGCCGGCCACCAGGCCGTCGAGCAGCACCGTCGCGCCGTCCGGACAGCCGGCGAGCACCCGGGCGAGGTGGTCGCGGTCGGCCGGGGCGGGGCTCGGCCAGGCGCCCGGGACGGTGCTCTCCGCGATCGGGCGGGGCCCGGCGCCGGTGATCTCCGCGAAGGCGGCCGGCAGGCGGTTGAGGACCTCGCGGTCGTAACGGTTGCCGCCGCTCGGTGCTGCCGGGTCGTCGACGCCGGCCGGCAGCACCACGTGGAGCGGAGGTCTCACCGCAGGGTTCGCTCGTAGCTGGCCCAGGCGATGTGCGACTCGTGCAGGGTGACCTGGAGGCCGGTCAGGCCGGTCGCGCCCGGGCCGAACTCGCCGGCCGCGATCCGCACGGCGAGCCGGTCGGCGATCACCTTGGCCAGGAACTCGGTGGAGGTGTTGACGCCGGAGAACTCCGGGTCGTCGTCCAGGTTGCGGTAACTCAGGCCGGAGCAGATGGTGTGCAGCTGTTCGCTTGCCTTGCCGATGTCGACGACGATGTTGTCCTCGTCCAGCTCCGGGCGGCGGAACGTGGCGTCGACCACGAAGGTGGCGCCGTGCAGCCGCTGCGCGGGTCCGAAGACCTCGCCGGAGAAGCTGTGCGCGATCATGATGTGGTCGCGGACGGTGACGCTGAACAAGGGCTCACTCCTCGATTGGCGGATCTCTACTGCACTAACGGGTACCCGTACCCGGAAGATCAATTCACTCCGGGGTAGTCGATCACGTGGCACAGCCCGGGCCGGCTGCCGTCGGCCAGCGCCGGCATGACCTCGGGCAACTCGTCGAAGGCGGAGCGGCCGGTGATCAGGGCGTCGAAGCGGTCGTCGCGCAGCAGGTCGAGGGCGAGCCGCAGGCGCTCGGCGTAGGAGCGGTCGCGGGCCGGGGCGATGCCGCCGACCTGGCTGCTGCGGATGGTGAGCCGGCGGGAGTGGAAGTTCTCGCCGAGCTGGAGCGGGACCGTCCGGTCGCCGTACCAGCTGAGTTCGACGACGGTGCCCTCGGTCCGGAGCAGGTTCAGCGAGGTGGCCAGCCCGGCCGGGTTGGCGCTGGCGTGGATCACCAGGTCGCGCTCGCCCGCCGCCCGTTCCGGTACGGCGAAGGCCACCCCGAGCGCCTCGGCGACCGCCGCGCGGGCCGGGTCGGCGTCCACGAGCTGCACGTCGGCGGCCGGGTAACCGGCCAGGATGGCGGCGACCGAGGAGCCCACCATGCCGCCGCCGACCACGGTGATCCGGTCGCCGAGCTGCGGGTTCGCGTCCCAGACGGCGTTCACCGCGGTCTCCACCGTGCCGGCGAGCACGGCCCGGGCGGCCGGGACGCCGTCGGGGACGACGGTGACCGACTCGGCCGGGACGACATATCGGGTCTGGTGCGGGTACAGGCTGAAGACCGTCCGGTCCCGCAGCTCGGCGGGGCCGGCCTCGACCACGCCGACGTTCAGGTAGCCGTACTTCACCGGGGCCGGGAAATCCCCTGCCTGGAACGGTGCCCGCATGGTGGCCCACTGGTTCTCCGGAACCCGGCCCTGGAAGACCAGCGTCTCGGTGCCACGGCTCACTCCGGAGTGCAGAGTGCGCACCATCACCTCACCGGGAAGGGGATCCGGCACCGATCCGGTGCGTATCTCCCCCTTACCGGGGGAAGCCAACCAAAAGGCCCTCGCGTCGAACACGAACCAACTCCTCTGAACCGAAAGTCCTCGACAAGCGTGTGAGTGGAGGACAGCGGTTAGACCCTATGTCCAGGAGGCACGGTGACCATCAGTACCGCCACCACGACCACCCCGTCCCGGGCGCCCTTCGCCGGGTTCGCGGCGCAGTTGGTGCTGCTCGCCGTGCTGGCCGGGACAGCGGGACTGACGCTGGGCGGGGGGATCGCCGGGATCGCGTACGGTGTGGTCCTCTGCGGCGTGCTCGGCGCCGCCCTGCAGCGCGCCGGGATGACCTTCCTCGGCTGGGCCAACCTGGTCACCTACGGCCGGGCGATCCTGGCCGGCGGGGTGACCGCGCTGGTGACCAGCGCGGTGCTGGGCCACCAGGTGCCGGTCTGGCTGCTGGTCACGCTGGCCGCCGTGGCGCTCGCCATGGACGGGGTGGACGGGCAGGTGGCCCGCCGGACCGGGACCAGCTCGGCGTTCGGCGCGCGGTTCGACATGGAGGTGGACGCGTTCCTGATCCTGGTGCTCAGCGTCTACGCGGCCGTGCAGTACGGCTGGTGGGCCCTGGCCATCGGCGCGTTCCGGTACGCCTTCGTCGCCGCCTCGTGGGTGTGGCAGTGGCTGAACGCCGCCCTGCCGCCGCGTTTCTCCCGCAAGGTCGTCGCCGCCCAGCAGGGCGTCCTGCTGGCGGTGGTCGCCACCGGCCTGCTGCCGGCCTGGGCCGCCGTCGCCGTGCTGGCCGTCGCGCTCGCGTCGCTGACCTGGTCGTTCGGTCGCGACGTCGTCTGGCTCCAGCGCGCCCAGCGGATCCGCGTCGCCGCCCAGTCCCGCTGGTCGGCACCCCGGCACCCCGCCCTGGCCCGCTGAGCGACAGTCACCGGACCCGGGCGACGGTGCCCGGCCTGGCGGCCGGAACGACGTCCGGATGCAGGATCGCCGCGATCGCCTCGACGCCGTCGATCAGGCGCGGACCCGGCCGGACGACCAGGCCGTCCCCGTCGATCGCCCACACCTGGGCGTCCGGGAAGTCCGGCAGCGCCTCGGCCTGCCGCACCGCGCCGTCCAGGTGATAGCCGCACGGCGTGACCAGCACGATCTCCGGCCGGGCGGCGGCCAGCTCCGCCCAGGAGACCCGGACCGACCGCTTGCCGGGTCGCGCGGCCACCGCCTCGCCGCCGGCCGCGGTGATCAGATCCGGCACCCAGTGCCCACCGGTGAACGGCGGATCCACCCACTCCACGATCGCCACCCGCGGCCGCGGCCGGCCGGCGACCGCCGCCGCCACCGCGGCCAGCCGGCTCTCCAAGGCGGCGACCAGCTCCCGGCCGCGGTCCGGTACCCCGGTCGCCGCACTCACCTCGACGAAGCTGGCCAGCACGTCGGCCAGCGAGTACGGATCCAGGCTGAGCACCTCGGCCTTGCAGCCCAGATGGTCCAGCGCCTCGCCGACGTGCCCGGACGGCAGCGCGCACACCCGGCACAGGTCCTGGGTGAGGATCAGGTCCGGCGCCAGCCCGGCGAGCGCGTCGGCGTGCAGCGTGTACAGGTCGCCGCCGGCCGCCATCTGGGTGCGCACGTAGTCGTCGATCTCGGCAGGTGTCATCCCGCTGGTGTCCCGCCCGCCGACCACCACCGTCTTCGACGAGCGCGCGGCCGGTGGCTCGTCGCACTCGAACGTGACACCGACCAGGTCGTCACCGAGCCCGAGGGCGTACACGATCTCGGTGGCGGAGGGCAGCAGGGACACCAGGCGCATACCTCGACAGTAGGCCTTCGGGTAGGCCAAAAGTCTGATATGGGCTCCCCGGATTCTGTCTCCGGTGCGATGTGCGCGCGCGGTGACGCGGTGATGCTGAGGTCCACCGTTCGCACGCTCGAAGGGGGAACCGAGATGACGACCGCGCCACTGGCCCACGCTGACACCCTGGTGCTCGACTACCTGGCCGCGCTCTGGGCGGCGAGCGAGGACCTGCCGCCCACCCGCCGCGACGAGCTGATGAAGACGGTGACCGACTACCTGGCGATGCGGCACGAGCCGGGTGCCGACCCGACGCCGGTGCTCACCCGGCTGGGCCCGCCGGACGAGCTGGCCGAGGTCACCCGGCGCGGGTACCTCCCGCTGCACCTGCGCCTGCCCGCGCCGATCGCCGCGCCGCCGGCCGGGTCGGCGCCGGCCCGGGTGTCGGTGGTCGGCGGCTCCGAGGCGGCGGCGGTCGCGCTGCTGATCGGCGGCACGTTCCTGATGCCCGGGGTGAGTCCGGCCGCGGGCATGCTGATCGCCACCGGGTCGCCCCGGTGGACGGTGGCGCAGAAGGCGGCCGGGTGGCTGCTGACCGCCGGGTCGGCCGGGGTCGCGCTGCTGGTGACGCTGGTGCTGGCCGGGTGGGGAGCCGGGGCCGGGGTCGCACTCCTGCTGGGTTACCTGGTGGCCTGTGGTGGTTCGGCGGTGGCCGGCCTGACGCTGCTCGCCGGCATGCGGCGGCCCTGACTCAGGCCGGCCCGAGGATCTCGCTGAGGACCCGGCCCCACACCGCGCGGGGCGGGACCTCGTGGCCGACGCCCTCCAGCCAGACCAGCCGCGCGCCGGGGATCACCCGGGCCAGCTCGCGCGGGTGCTCGGCCGGGAACCGCTGGTCCAGCGTGCCGTGCAGGATCAGGGTGGGCGCCTCGATGGCGGCGAGCCGGTCGCGCACCGGCGCGCCGTAACCGGCCCGGCGGTGGTTGAGCCGGGCCGCGCCCAGATCGGCGGACCTGTCGAAGACCCGCTCGGCGAGCCGGCGCAGCTGCGGGTCGTCGGGGGTGAACGGGCCGCCGCGCGACTTGATCTCGGCGACCAGCCCGGCCACCGCGGCCCGCCGGTCCGACCAGTCGACCTCGCCGGTGGCGGGGCGCACGCGTACCTCGGTGGCCGGTGGGGTGCGCACCGCTACCGGGCCCACGCCGGCCAGCACCGGGACGCTGTCCGGGCCGAGGCCGGCGCTGGTCGCGATGAGCGTCAGGGTGAGCACCCGGTGCGGATGCTCGACGGCGATCCGCTGGGCCAGTGCGCCGCCCAGGGAGAGGCCGACCAGGTGGGCGGCCGGCACGCCGAGAGCGTCGAGGAGGCCGAGCGCGTCGTTCATCAGGTCGGCACCCGAGTACGCGGCGCCGGCCGGGAACGCCGTGGACCGGCCGGTGTCGCGATGGTCGTACCGGATCACGAAGCGGCCACCGGCGGCCAGCCGCCGGCAGAACTCATCGTCCCACCAGTCCATCGAGCTGGCCTCCCCGGCGATCAGCAGGAGAGGCGGGTCGGTGCGTTCGCCGAAGGTTTCCAGGCACACCTGGATGCCGTTGACCGGCATCATCGTCTCGGTCACCACCAGGCCATTGTGGGCGCGCTTACCGACAGTCAGGTTAAAACCGGATCACAACGGATGACGAGATCGATGTGACCGGGTGCGCCAGCACAAAGCGCCGGGTGTGGTTGACTCGGCTCGTGGAATTACCCGAAATGTCGGAATTTGTGGCGCATCGGACCGAGGATGACGCGGCCTTCGAGGGCCGGCGGGTGCCCGGGCTGCGCGCCGAGTTCTTCCGCCGCGCCGAGGGCGACCGGATCGCCAGCGTCGGCCGGTACTCGCTGGGCGACCGGGAGTTGCTGCTCGCCTGGGGCTACGTCGACGAGGAGCACTGCCGGCACAACGCCGTCCGGGACGCCGCGGGCGGCTGGCACCCGGCGGCCGACGGCTGCCCGGAGGTGGAGCTGATAACGAACGGCCAGGCCGTGGTCGGCCTGGCCGTTCGCGCGTCCACCGGGGACTGGGTGCGCGCCCTGCGGAACTAGGCCGGACTCCGAACACGACCTAGTCCTCAGCGGGCTCGCCCTCGATGGGCTCCGCCCTGAGCGGGTTCAGCTCTGGACCGGGGCCACGGCCGCGGCGCGGGCCTGGTTGCGGACGATCCGCAGCGACACGGCGGTCATCGTGATCGCCGTGACGAAGAGCGCGAGGTGCAGGTACGGGTTGACGATCGGCACGAAACCGATCACCGCGACCGGGATCTGCACCACCGCGATCAGAGCCGCCAGCAGCCACTTGCGGTGGCCGCTCCACAGCATCGCGGTCCACACCGGCGCCGAGACGACCAGCAGGGTGAGGCCGTCGAGCACCGCGTGCAGGTAGGTGTTGTGGACGTTGTTGTGGGCGAACGCCTGCGCCGGGGAGGCGATCCAGAGACCGGCGAGGACGAGGGCGAGAACGACAGCGGCACGACGCATGGGATCCTCCAGCGTTATCAGACCGTTGCTCCGAGTAATCAAGGTACGAAAGCGGCAGCCGTCGCGTAAAGGCTCACGAGCATTCATTCCTCCGGAATGGCACGCCCGTACGCTGCGTTGCTTTCTGTACCGATGATCTCGCCCGAACGGGCCAGTGTTACGCCCTGTGATCGTCAGTAGCCTGCATCCGTGCGCTTGATCGAGATGGCAACGGCCTGTGCGGTGACGATGAGTATCTCCGCTGCTTCTTACTCTGCGTTGAACCCGGCTCAGTTGGAGGCGCAGGCCCGGCTGGTCGCGAACAAGGCGACCTGCCGGACGGTGAACACCGCCATCGTCGGCTTCATCGCGATGAACGGCACCGATCCGACGTCGATCACGCAGCTGCGCCCGTATGTCGACGGCGACATCTCCCGCTATCGCATCGTCAAGGGAGTGGCGGCCGGTCCGGGCTGCTGACGGGTTCGGCTACCGCGCGGGAGCAACTTCCAGATCTTCATCTTCGCGGGTCCGCCCGGGTGCGGATCGCATGCTCCCGCGCGGGGCGGGCGGGCTGATCTGGCCGCTGCGCGGCCAAGACGATCAGCCCACCCTTCACCGTCCGCGGGTGGTTCCGGAGATCGAAACCCCGGACCCGGCGTCAGCCGATGTGGATGGTCTTGGCGATGCTCGGGACGCCCTTGGCGTCCAGGGCGAACAGCATCCAGTAACCCGGCACGGCGATGCCCGGGTCGGCCGGGATGGTCAGCCGGTAACCGCCGGTGACCGCCGTCGGTGCCAGCGACAGGCGCCGCTGGTCGGTGTCGACGCTGTGGGTGGCGGTGCCCATCCGGACGATGGCGAACGACTTCACCGCCTTGTCGGTGCCGACCGTGATGGTGGCACCGTTCGCCGCGGTGGCCGGGGCCGTGGTGATCGACGGCCGGGCGGCCGGCTTGCCGTCCTCGGTGAGCAGGTACGGCGGCGTGAAGATCTCCGCGTCGAAGTGGTTCGTCGCGCACCCCTCGCCGCACAGCCCGCCACCACCGGTGAAGACCCGGCCGTCCGGCATCAGCAGCGCCACGCTGTGGTAGGTCCGCGGGATCGCCGCCGGTGACAGCGTGCTGAACGACTCGGTCACCGGGTCGAACAGCTCGGCGCTGAGCACCGCGGTGTTGTCCGAGAACGGCACCGGATAGTTCTCCCCGCCGAAGACCGCCACCTTGCCGTCCGGCAGCACCACGCTGTTGTGGAAGGCGCGGGCGTTCGCCATCGGTGCGACCTTGCGGGTGGTCACCGAGGTCCCGTCGATGCTGACCACGTACGCGTTGGCGGTGGCGTTGTTGTTCTCGTAACTCGGCGCCCCGCCCACCGTCAGGATCTTGCCGGTGTCGAACATGACGGCGTTGCCGTTCATCGCGTCGGCGTCGTCACCCCGCGTCCCGGCCGGGCTCACCCCGCCGGTGCCGCTGGTGGTGTACCAGTTCATCGCCTTGCTCGGCCCGGCCTGCAGCACCTTGCCGCCGGACCAGGCGAACAGCCACGCGTGGTTGTCCTTGCGGTAGTCGCCGTTCGGATTGGCGTCGGCGGTCAGCATCGGCGCGGCGTCGGCACCGGGCAGCGCGGTCCACCCGGCCGACGGCGACCACACCTCACCGGCCTTGTGCGGGCTGCCGTTGTAGCCGCCCCAGCCACCGCTCCACGAACCGCCGATGGTGAACACCCGGCCGTCGCCCAGCGTCGCGCTGGCCTGGTAGCCACGCGGGGTGGTCATCGCCGGCCCGGCCGTCCAGGCGTCCGTGGCCGGGTCGTAGATGCTGGTCTTCTCGCTGTTGTTGCCGCCGGTCACCACGACCCGGCCGTCCGGCAGCGTGGCGATGCCGGGGCAGAACATGTCGTGCCCGGTGTCGGTGACCATCCGCTGGGTGACCACCCCGGTCGCCGGGTCGTAGGTGGCGGTCAGGGTCTGCCCGGTGCCGCCGCTGAACGAGTCCGGCCGGAACGCCGACCAGGTGAGGATCTTGCCGTTGGGCAGCTGCGCGGCGGCCACCGGGACCAGCGGGAAGCCGACCGGCGCGCTCCACACGCCGCGCTTCGCGACGACCGATCCGCTCGGGCCGAGCAGATCCAGCTCGGCGGCGCTGCTCCACGGGCCGCGGTTGCCGGCCTCGCTGAGCGCGGTCAGCCGGACGTACCGGGCCGTCGCGGGCGGGAAGATCACCGTCTGGCGGGCCGGGCTGTCCGCGAACGCGCCACCGGTCAGCCGGTCGGTCCAGGTGCTGCCGTCGGTGGAGGTGGCGATCTCGTAGCGGCCGATCCGGCCGTTGGCCGCCGGGGCCGGGCGCGGCAGGTAGGCGAGGCCGCCGACCAGCGTCGACGCGTGCAGGTCGACGGTCACCGTGTGCGGCAGCGGCGCGGGCGGCGTGCTGCTCCACGCGCTGTGCCAGATGGTGGCCGGGTCGCCGTCCAGCACGTTGGCCACCCGCCCGTTCTCCTGGGCGGTCTCCTCGCTGTCGGTGGCCACCGTCCAGCCGGTGCGGGCCAGCGTCGGGTCGGGCCGGCCGAGCAGGTTGATCTCGGCGGCGCTGCTCCACGGGCCGCGGTTGCCGGCCTCGCTGAGCGCGGTCAGCCGGACGAACCGGGCCAGCGCCGGCGCGAAGGTCACCGTCTGCGCGTCCTTGCTGTCCAGGAACGCGCCGGTGGCCGCGGACGGCGCCCAGAGCGCGCCGTCCATGCTGGTCTCGATCCGGTACTGGCCGATCAGCCCGTTGCGGGTGCCGTCCTGCCGGGGCAGGTAGCTCAGCCCGGACACCAGGTTGGTGACCCGCATGTCCACGGTGAACGTGTGCGGCAGCGCGGCGGGCGGCGCCACACTCCAGGCGGTGTGCCAGATGGAGGCGGTGTTCCCGTCCAGGGCGTTCGCCGCGGCGCCGCTCTCGGCGGCGGTCTCCTCGCTGTCGGCCACCGCGGCCCACCCGGTCCGGGGCAGCGCCGGATCGGTGCCGCCGAGCAGGTTGACCTCGGCGGCCGCCGAGCGGGTGCTGCGCCCGCCCGCCTCGGTCACCGCTGTCAGCCGGACGTACCGCGTGATCACCGTGCCGAACGTGACGGTCTTGAGTGTCGCGTCGTCGGCGAACGTGCCGGTGGCCACCGGTGCGCCCCACGTCGTCCCGTCGTCGCTGGTCTCCACCCGGTACTGGCCGATCCGCCCGTTCGCGATGCCCGGCCGCGGCAGGTAGGTGAGCCCGCTGACCGCCACCCGGTTGCCGGTGTCCAGAGTCAGCCGGTGCGGCAGGGCGCCGGTCCCGCTGAGCCACGCGGTGGCGCTGTCCCCGTCGAGCACCCGGGCGGCCGTCGACTGCCCGCTGTCCGCCGTCACCACCCAGCCGGTCCGCGGCAGCGGCAGCGGTGTGGTCACCGCCACCGGCACGGCCCGCGGCATGATGTGCCCGGCGTGCGGATCCGGCGTGGCCGGCGGGCCGGCCGGCCCGGGCCGGTGCAGTGCCACGGCGATCCCGGCTATCAAACACATGACCAGGGTGGCCGCCATCCTGGCCCACCACCCACCATGTACACGCATGTATGTCCCCCCAAAGTCGATCTGGGAGAACCCCATCGCAGTCGTCGATGTCTGGCTATCGGCGAACGGACAGAGTGATGTGGTTCGACGGGTCTTTGCCGTGGTGCTCACCGGACGGTCCGGCGGTCGTCATACGATCGGCCGGGAAACACCGGACAAGGACGGAAACGGGTGACGATGGAGACGTTGGAGTTCCAGGCCGAGGCGCGCCAGCTGTTGCAGCTGATGGTCCACTCGATCTATTCGAACAAGGACATCTTCCTGCGTGAGCTGATCTCGAACGCGTCCGACGCGCTGGACAAGCTGCGCCTGGCCAAGCTGCAGGACGGCCTGGAGGCGGACACCTCCGATCTGCACATCGAGATCGAGGCGGACACCGAGGCGCGGACGCTGACCGTCCGGGACAACGGCATCGGCATGACGCGCGAGGAGGTCGTGGCGCTGATCGGCACGATCGCCAAGTCCGGCACGGCCGACCTGCTGGCCAAGCTCAAGGAGGCGACCGAGAAGAAGGGTGAGGCGGAGCTGATCGGCCAGTTCGGCGTCGGCTTCTACTCGACGTTCATGGTCGCCGACAAGGTGACCCTGGTGACCCGCAAGGCCGGCACCGAGGGGCACGGCACCCGCTGGGAGTCCGCGGGCGAGGGGACGTACACGATCGACGACGCGCCGGACGCGCCGATCGGTACCACCGTCACCCTGCACCTGCGGCCGAAGGACGAGGAGGACGCGCTCTACGACTACGCCGACCAGTGGCGGATCAAGCAGATCGTCAAGCGGTACTCGGACTTCATCTCGTTCCCGATCCGGCTCGGCGACGAGACCCTGAACTCGCAGAAGGCGCTCTGGGCCCGCCCGCGCAGCGAGGTCACCGACGAGGAGTACCACGAGTTCTACAAGCACATCAGCCACGACTGGACCGACCCGCTCGAGATCATCAACATGAAGGCGGAGGGCACCTTCGAGTACGAGGCGCTGCTCTTCATCCCGTCGCGCGCCCCGCACGACCTGTTCCAGCGGGACGCCCGCCGTGGCCTGCAGCTGTACGTCAAGCGCGTCTTCATCATGGACGACAGCAAGGAGCTGATCCCGGACTACCTGCGCTTCGTCAAGGGCGTGGTGGACGCGGCCGACCTGTCGCTGAACATCTCCCGGGAGATCCTGCAGCAGGACCGGCACATCCAGATGATCCGCCGGCGGCTGGTCAAGAAGGTCCTGTCCACGATCAAGGACCTGATGACCAGCAACCCGGAGAAGTACGCCACGTTCTGGCGCGAGTTCGGCCGGGCGGTCAAGGAGGGCCTGCTCAGCGAGCCGGACAACCACAAGCCGATCCTGGAGATCGCGTCGTTCGGCACCACCGCGCAGGACGAGCCGACCACGCTGGCCGCCTATGTGGAGCGGATGAAGGAGGGCCAGGAGGAGATCTACTACCTGACCGGCGAGTCCCGTTCGCAGGTGGTGAACTCCCCGCACATGGAGGCGTTCGCCGAGCAGGGTTACGAGGTGCTGATCCTCACCGACCCGGTCGACGAGATCTGGGTCGACGCGGTGCCCGACTACGAGGGCAAGAAGCTGCGCTCGATCGCGCGCGGCTCGGTCGACCTGAAGAAGGACGAGGAGGAGAAGGAGCCGGAGGGCGACTTCGGCCCGCTGCTCGGCTTCCTCAAGGAGAAGCTGGACGAGCAGGTCAAGGAGGTACGCCTGTCGCACCGGCTGACCACCTCGGCGGCGTGCCTGGTCAGCGACCAGGACGACATCACGCCGGCGCTGGAGAAGATGTACCGGGCGATGGGCCAGGAGGGCCCCCGGGTGAAGCGGATCCTGGAGCTGAACCCGAGCCACCCGCTGGTCGCCGGTCTGCGCACGGCCTACGAGCGGGGCGCCGACGACCCGGCCCTGCCGGAGACCGCCGAGCTCCTGTACGGCACCGCCCTGCTCGCCGAGGGCGGCGACCTGGACGACCCGGCCCGCTTCGCCAAGCTCCTCGCGGACCGGCTGGCCCGCACGGTCTGACCGCCCGCCCACCGAACGCAAGCGCGGCCCTCCGGGGCCGCGCTTCGCCGTCCCGTCCCGCGTCCGGGCAGCCCTCTCTCACCGAGGGCGACGATCGCTCGCTCCGCCGGGCGGCCCCGGGGCACTCCATGCCGAACCAGCTCTGTCCCGCCGCCCAGTGCCGAACCCAACCGGCGAAACCCGGCTCACCGCCGCCGCGGCCGAACTCCGCACCGAACGGGACCGCGCCCTCCCCGGTGATCATCCAGATCTGGCCACGGTGCGGACCGGTGACCACGAGATGCCAATACATCCCGCAGCCGTCCGTGCCGAGCACGATCGAGCCGTTGTTATAGACCCGCTCGATCGCCTGGTAGTCGGGATCGTCGTCCTCCTCCCACAGCCACTCGGCGGTCAGCGGGAACGGCTCCGCCAGGACCCGCGCGGGCCGGTCGTCACCCCAGTCCGCCGGCAGCTCGGCGAGCGCGACCAGCCCGTAATCCGGCGGGCCGGCGACCGACCCGTCGGAGACCTCGGCGACGAATGTGCGGTAGGGCTCCGGAAGGCTCACCCGGTGCGCCGCCTCGAAGGCGTGCACCGCGGGCCAGCCCAGCGCGGAGGCGCCGCCGTCGTCAACGTGCAGGGCCTCCCGCAGCTCGGCGATGACGGCCGGATCGGCGTGCTCGGTTTCCATGCGCACAGAGATACCAGCCGGGTCCGACACTTCCGCGCGCCCGGGGCCGGGATGAGCGGTGGTTCCGGGCCGGGATGAGCGGTGCCCGGGGGTGGCGAGCCGGCTCGCTCGCTCGGGCGGTCCAGGGTTTTCGGTGACCACCCGCGGACAATGAAGGGCACGGCGATCGCTTTGGACGCGCAGCGGCCAGATCGCCGTGCCCGGCCCGCGCGGGAGCATGCGGTCCGCACCCCGGCGGACCTGCGTAGATGAAGATTTTGAAAGGGTTCTCGGCCGTCGGCGGTCAGCCCTTGGCGAGCTCGACGAAGAACGTGCCGATGTTCGTGAAGATGTTGGCGATGCCGTCCCAGATGCCGCGCGCCACGTCGGCGGCCGGTCCGGGGCTCGTGCCGATCCAGAAGATCAGCAGGAACAGCAGGACCCAGCCGAGCACCTTCTTCATGGCAATCCCCACCCCCCACATGGCCATCCAAGATCTTCACACAGCCCGGGAGGACTCCGGGGGAGGCACGCCAAACCTGAGAGGACTCTGAGGAAACTGGAAGTAGCTCCGATTTGATAGTTACTGTCATTTCATGGCTACTTCCAAGGCGCGCTGGTTCGCGCTCGCCGCACTCTGCTTCTGCACCCTGGCCGTCGGACTCGACGGCACGGTGCTCAGCGTCGCGCTGCCGACTCTGGCCCGCGACCTCGGCGCCTCCACCGGTGACCTGCAGTGGTTCACCAACTCCTACCTGCTGGTGCTGGCCGCGGTGCTGCTGCCGGCCGGGATGCTCGGCGACCGGTACGGGCGCAAGCGCTTCCTCCTCGGCGCCCTGGCGCTGTTCGGCGCCGCCTCCGCGTGGTGCGCCTACGCGACCACCAGCGGTCAGCTGATCACCGCTCGGGCCGTGCTCGGCCTCTCCTCGGCGGTGATCATGGCGCTGATCGGCGCGGTGCTCACCGTCGTCTTCGACGAGAAGGACCGCCCGCGCGCCCTGAGCATCTGGGTCACCGCGAACGCGCTCGGCATCCCGCTCGGCCCGCTGCTCGGCGGCTGGCTGCTGGACAACTTCTGGTGGGGCTCGGTCTTCCTGATCAACCTGCCGATCGTGGTGTTCGGCCTGCTGGCGATCATGGCGTGGGTGCCCGAGTCGCACGGCGACCGCCACCGCCGCCTCGACCTGCCGGGCGTGCTGCTCTCCGCGGCCGGGCTGGTCGGGCTCACCTACGGGATCATCGAGGCGGGCGAGCGCAGCCTGACCGACCCGCGCGCGCTGTACCCGGTCGCCGGTGGCCTGGTCGCGCTGCTCCTGCTCGCCTGGTGGCAGCGCCGCGCCGCCGCGCCGCTGATCGACCTCGACCTGTTCCGCTCGCGCGGCTTCACCGGCGGGGCGGTGCTCGCCACGGTGGCCAGCTTCTCCTTCTTCGGCCTGCTGTTCGCCCTGCCGCAGCTGTTCCAGGCGGTCGGCGGCGCGGACTCGTTCGGTTCCGGGCTGCGCCTGCTCCCGGTGATCGGTGGCCTGCTGGTCGGCGCGCGGCTCAGCGACAGGCTGGTCGAGCGGTTCGGCGCCCGCCTGGTCATCGGCGGCGGCCTGGCCCTGATCGCCGCCGCCCTGCTGGCCGGCTCGCGTACCGGCGCGGCCACCGGTTACGGCTACGTCGCCGCCTGGATCACGGCGGCCGGCATCGGGCTCGGCTTCACCCTGCCGCCGTCGATGAACGCCGCCCTCGGCGCGCTCGTCCCGGAGCGCAGCGGCGTCGGCAACGGCCTGATCCAGGCGATGCGCCAGGTCGGCAGCGCGATCGGAGTGGCGGTGCTCGGCACCGTGCTCAACGCCGGGTACCGCGACCGGGTCGACGCCGCCGGACTGCCGGGCGCCGCCCGGGACAGTGCCGCCTCCGGGGTCGCTGTCGCGCAGCAGTCCGGCGACCCGGGGATGCTCGACACGGTCCGGCACGCGTTCGCCCACGGCCTGGACGTCGCGCTGGTCACCACCGGCGCGGTCGCCGCCGCCGGGGTGCTGCTGGTACTGATCCTGCCCCGGCACACCCGCCGCCCGGCCGGGACTGCCGAGCCGGCCGCCCTGGCAGAATCGGGGGTATGACAGCGACCCCCAGCCTGCGCGAACGCAAGAAGGCGAAGACCCGGATCGCCATTCGCGAGCACGCGATGCGGTTGTTCGAGGAGCAGGGGTACGCGTCGACCACCGTGGACCAGATCGCGGAGGCGGCCGAGGTCTCGCCGAGCACGTTCTTCAGGTACTTCCCCGCCAAGGAGGACGTGATCCTGATCGACGAATACGACCCGATGCTGGTCGAGGCGGCCCGGGCCCAGCCGCCGGAGGTCCCGCCGATCGAGGCGATCCGGCGCGCGATGCGCGAGGTCTTCGACAGCCTGACCCCCGAGGCGTGGGAGAGCGAGCGCCGCCGGCAGAAGCTCTTCGCCGAGGTGCCGGAGCTGCGGGCCCGGGCGATGAACCAGATGGCGGCGGCCCTCGACCTGATCGGCGACGTGATCGCCGAGCGGTCGGGGCTGCCGGCCGACGATCTCCGGGTCCGGGCGATGAGCGGCGCCATCGGCGGGGTGGCGCTGGCGATCCTGCCGCCCGGCCGGATGACCGGGCAGCCCGCCATCGGCATCGCCGACTTCGACCGGCTGATCGAGGCCCTCGGCCTACTCCAGCGGGGCCTCCCGCTCACCTAGCGCGGCGCGGGCGGCGCCGAGGATCCGCTCGGAGAGCGCCGTGCCGGCCGTGGCGCGGGCCAGCAGCAGTGCGCCGACCATGGTGCTGACCGCTGCCAGATCCGGTTCGCCGGTCGTGCCGAGCAGCCGGGCGTAGGCCTCGACCCCGGCGGCGTAGGCCTGCCGGGCCGCCTCGCCGCCCGCTGCGCGTGCGACATCGCCGGCGAATCCGGCGGTCGGGCAGCCCACGGCGGGCTCATCCCGATGTTCCCTGGAGAGGTACGCGTCCAGCAGCGCCCGCCGCGCCTCCGGTCCCAGCGCCTCCGGTTCGTCCAGCTTCCGCGCCTCGTGCTCCGGCGTCTCCCGTGCCGCCGGCTCCTTTCCTGCCGGGCCTTCCGTGAGCCGGGCGGCCTGCTCGGCGAAGGCATACGCGATCGCCTCGCCGACCAGGGCGTCCTTGGACTCGAACTGCTTGTAGAACCCGCCATGCGTGAGCCCCGCGGCCGCGCTGATGTCGGCCACGCTCACCCCGGCGATGCCCCGCTCCCGGAACAACTCCGCCGCGGTGGCGACGACCCGCTCCCGGTTCTCCCTGGCCTGCGCCTGCGATACCCGTCCCATGCCCCCACTATAGATGACGTGTGTCATCTATTACTTGCGCAACTTAGATGACGCCCGTAATCTAAACCGCATGGAACTCACCACCGCCATCGCCGTCGTCACCGGAGCCAACCGCGGCTTCGGTCGCCACCTCGCCGCCCAGCTGCTCGAACGCGGCGCCAAGGTCTACGCCGCGGCCCGCCGCCCGGAGTCCGTCGACCTGCCCGGGGCCGTCCCGCTGCGCCTCGACGTCACCGACCCGGCGTCGATTGCCGCGGCCGCCGCGACCGCCGCCGACGCCACCCTGCTGATCAACAACGCCGGCGTGTCCACCGGCCAGCCCCTGCTCGGCGGGGACCTCGACCTGATCCGAGCCGAGCTGGAGACCAACTTCTTCGGTGCGCTCGCCGCCACCCGAGCCTTCGCCCCGCTGATCGAGGCGAACGGCGGGGGAGCGGTGCTGAACGTCCTGTCGGTGCTGTCCTGGCTGCACCCGGCGGCCTACGGTTCCTACTCCGCGGGCAAGGCGGCCGCCTGGGCGCTCACCAACGCGACCCGCGAGCAGCTGGCCCCGCGTGGCATCACGGTGACCGGCCTGCACGTGGCCTACATGGACACCGACATGGCCGCCACTGTCCCCGCCGACAGCAAGACCGACCCCGCCGTCGTCGCCAAGCTCGCCCTGGACGCGGTGGCCGCCGGTGCCCCGGAGGTCCTCGCGGACGATGTCACCCGTTCCGTCAAGGCCGCCCTCGCCGGTGTGCCGTCCGCCTGATTGTGGCGGGGCCGCTGTGGCTGTTCGCGCCGGTATGCGGTCCGCCTGATCGTGGCGGGTCGCTGTGGCTGTTCGCGCCGGTATGCGGTCCGCCTGATCGTGTGGGTCGCTGTGGCTGATCTCGCTGGTGTGCGGTCCGCCCGATCGTGCCGGCGCCGGGAAAGGCCGTCCTCGTCGGTGTGCGGTCGATCTGATCGCTGCCGTGCCCGCCGCTCGTGCGTCTGACCGGACGACGTCGGCAAATCCGGCGAAAATCCCGATCGTCGCAAAGCCTGCCAAAGGCCCGCCCTCCCAGGGGGAGCCCCCGAAAGTCAGTGTGACGGGAGATCGCGGGTCGCGCCCGGCGGCCTGTGGACAACTCCCAGTTGTGGATACGCGCTGGTGATCAGGGCGACCCGGCTCCCGCCGTACCGAAAATCGGTGAGCGCAAGCCGAAGCGGACCGCACCCCGCCCGCCGGCCCAGCCGATAGCTGACCGCTCCCGATCAGCGGTCCCTCGGCCGGGCCGGACGCGGCGTCTCCGCGGGCGATCAGGGCTGCACGAAGAGCTTGGCCTGCTCCCGAGCCCGATCGTGGGCTGCCGCCCGGTCCGTCTCGGCGTCCGCCGTGGCCAGGTTCGGCCGGAAGTGGATCTCGGTCTGGTCGTGGATGCCGGTCCAGTGCAGCCAGTCGGCGAAGTAGGTGGATTGGAAGTCGCTGCCGAACGCCGGCGGGCGGTCCGGGCCGTAGACCGCGCTGGTGTACACCACCGTGGCCTTCTTGCCGTGCAGCAGGCCGGAGTAGCCGGCGGCCGGGTCGAAGCCGAAGACCAGGCCGGGCTGACTGATCACGTCGATGAACTGCTTGAGGATGTACGGGATGCCGGCGTTCCACATCGGGACGCTGAACAGGTAGTGGTCGGCGGCGTCGAAGCGGCGGAACGTGGCGAGCGCCGCGGCCCATGCGTCGGCGGCCGCGCCGGTCGGCTCCTGGCCGCCGAAGATCGTCATCTTCGCGGCGGCGGCGTCCGGGCCGAAGGGCGGCAGCGTGCCGTCCCACAGGTTCCATTCCTCGGTGTCGAGGTCGGGCCGGGTCGCCCGGGCGGCGGTCAGGAAGGTCTGGGCGATGGCGAGCGACTCGGACCGCTCGCCGCGCGGGGAGGCGGCGATGTGCAGCAGTTTCATGATCTCTCCTAGGTGACCGGTTCCGCTGTCGAAGCGGAGTGCGTGCGCACGCACATTTCTACGCCCAGTGCGTGCGCACGCACAAGATTTGGGTACGCTGTGGTGATGAGCGACACCGATACCGCCGCGTGGGCCGCCCTGCTGCGGGTGCACGCCACCGTCGTGCCGGTCCTCGACCGCGCCCTGCAGTCCGCCTGTGGCCTGCCGCTGACCTGGTACGACGTGTTGCTGGAGCTGCACCACGCGCCGGACGGCCGGCTCGGCATGGGCGAGCTGGGGGAGCGCGCGGTGGTCAGCCGCACCCGGGTCAGCCGGGTCGTCGACCAGCTCGTGGCGGCCGGCCTGGCCGTCCGGGAGACCAACCCGGACGATCGCCGGTCGGCGCACGCCGCCATCACCGAGGCCGGGCGGCGGCGGCTGCGCGAGGCGGCGCCGGTCTACCTGGACGGCATCCGGCGGCACTTCACCGGGGCGATGTCCGCCACCGAGGCGGCAACCGTCGCGAAGGCCCTGGGAAAGGTGCTCGGCGAACAGGAGTGAAAACTTCGCCGGATGGGTAACCGCGCGGCATGTCGACCATCACCGATGCCGGCACCGGCCAGCTGATCGTCGCCGCGGTCCTCGGCATCGCGGCGGTGGTCCTGCTCATCGCCTGGGCGAAATGGCATCCGTTCCTCGCCCTGATCACCGGGTCGGGGGTGCTCGGCCTGGTGGCCGGCGCGGCGCCCGGCAAGGTGATCACCTCGTTCACCACCGGCCTGGGCAACACCACCGGCAGTGTGGGCGTCCTGATCGCGCTCGGCTCGATGATCGGGGTGCTGCTGGCCGAGTCGGGCGGCGCCGACGGGGTCGTGCGCCGGATCGTCGTCGGCGTGTCCGGCGCGGCCCTGCCCTGGGCGATGGCCGGCGTCGCGGCCCTGGTCGGCCTGCCGCTGTTCTTCGAGGTCGGCGTGGTGCTCCTGGTGCCGATGGTGCTGCTCGTCGCCCGGCGCACCGATGTCCCGCTGCTGCTGATCGGCATCCCGGCGCTGGCCGGCCTGTCGGTGCTGCACGGTCTGGTGCCGCCGCACCCGGGACCGCTGGTCGCTATCGACAGCCTGCACGCCGACCTCGGGCTGACCCTGATGTTCGGGCTGATCTGCGCGATCCCGACGGTGATCCTGGCCGGACCGGTGTACGGCAAGTGGATCGCGGCGCGGGTGCCGGTCACGGTCCCGGAGCGGGGGATCGTCCGGCAGTCCGCCGACAACGCCGACGTGGACGCGAACCGCGCCGCCGGCGGGCCCGGCCACCCGGCCGACCTCGACGCCGACGGCGTCCCGGACCGCGCCGAGGGGGTCCGGCGGGACCCGGGCTTCTGGCCTGCCATCCTGACCGTCCTGCTGCCGATCGTGCTGATGCTGGCCCGCGGCGTCGCCGAGCTGACGATCGACAAGGGCAACGACGTACGCGACGTCCTCGAGGTGCTCGGCCAGCCGGTCGTCGCCCTGCTCTTCGGTGTCTTCCTGGCGATGTGGACCCTCGGCCACCGGGTCGGCATGGACCGCCGGCAGACCAACGCGGTCCTCGGCGGGGCGCTGCCGCCGATCGCCGGCATCCTGCTGATCGTGGCCGCCGGCGGCGGCTTCAAACAGGTCCTGGTCGACAGCGGGGTGGGCAACGTGATCGCCGACGCGGCCCGCGACGCGAACCTCAACGCGCTGGTGCTCGGCTGGCTGGTCGCGGTCGGGATCCGGGTGGCGACCGGGTCGGCCACGGTTGCCACCATCACCGCCGCCGGCATCGTCGCCCCGCTCGCCAGCACCCTGGACAACCCCACGGTGGCCCTGCTGGTGCTGGCCATCGGATCCGGCTCGCTGTTCTTCTCGCACGTCAACGACGCCGGGTTCTGGCTGGTCAAGGAGTACTTCGGGATGACCGTCGGGCAGACCATCAAGACCTGGTCGGTGATGGAGACGATCATCTCGGTGGTGGGCTTCGCCTGCGTGATGCTGCTCAGCCTGGTGGTCTGAGAAACTCCCGGCGACCGTGAACCGTTGGCAGCGGTCGATCCGATGATGGGGTATGACCGGGACGACCGACGCTGAGTTGCTGGCCCGCATCGGGGCCGGCGACCGCAGCGCCTTTGAGGCGTTCTACCGGCGCCACGCGGCCTGGCTGGTGCTGCGCCTGCGCTACCGCTGCCTCGACACCACCCTGGTCGACGACGTGGTGCAGGAGACCTTCCTGGCCGTGTGGCGGGGTACCGCCCGGTACCGGGAACAGGGCGACGACGTGGCCGGGTGGCTGTGGCGGATCGGGTCGCGCCGGCTGGTCGACTCGCTGCGGGGGCACGGGGCCCGGCAGCGACTGGCCGGCTTGCTGGCGCGCCGGCGGTCCGCCGAGGCACCCTCCGCGGAGGAACAGGTGCTGGTCGGCGTGGAACACGGCGACCTGGGCGGGGCGCTCGCCCGGCTCTCCCCGGAACTGCGCGCGGTGGTGCAGGCGACGGTGCTCGACGGGCTGAGCACCGCGGAGGCGGCGGTGCTGCTCGGCATCCCCCGGGGGACGGTCAAGACCAGAGCCATGCGGGCCCGCCGGCAGTTGCGCGAGGAGCTGACATGACCGACGAATCCTGGCACCTGCCTGACGAACAGTTGCGACGGTACGGCGAACGGACCCTGGCTCCGCCGGTGCTCTGGTCGGTCGAAGCGCACCTGGTGGCGTGCGTGCCCTGCCGGGACCGGCTGGCCGCGGACCAGCCGGAGCTGGTGCGGGCCGGCTGGGAGCGGCTGGACGCCGAGCTGGACGCGCCGGTGCCCGGTGCGGTCGAGCGCCTGCTGATCCGGGCCGGCGTGGCCGGGCACACCGCCCGCCTGCTCGCCGCGACGCCGGTGCTACGGCTGTCCTGGCTGGCCGCCGTCGTGTCGACGCTGGCGCTCACGGCGCTGCTCGCCGCCGTCTCGCCGCCGGTGGTCTTCCTGGCGGTGGCGCCGCTGCTGCCGGTCTGCGGGGTCGCGCTGTCGTTCGGCCCGCGGGTCGACCCGACGTACGAGATCGCCGTGGTCGCGCCGACGCACATGTTCCGGCTGCTCCTGCTGCGCTGCGCGGCAGTGCTGTCGGTCACCACCGCGCTGAGCGCCGTGGCCAGCCTCGCGGTGCCGCACGTCGGCCTGGCCGCCCTCGGCTGGTTCCTGCCGGCGCTGACGCTGACCCTGCTCAGCCTCACGCTCACCGCCCGGCTCGGCCCGGTCCTCGCCGCCGCCTCGGTCGGTGCCGGCTGGCTCGCGGTGCTGGTCGCCACGCACGCCGCCGTCTTCGTCCCGGCCGGTCAGCTCGCGTCGGCGATCGCCGCGGTGCTGGCCGCGATCGTCCTCGTACGCGTCCGCCAAGCGTTCGACACCCCTAGGAGGTCCTGGTGACCGTCGTCGCGGCCACGTCAGTGGTCCACGCGTCCGGCCTGACCCTGCGGTACGGCCGCACCACCGCCCTGTCCGACGTGTCAGTCACGCTGCACGGCGGGGTGACGGGCCTGCTCGGCCCGAACGGCGCGGGCAAGACGACGCTGCTGCGGATCGTCGCCACCGCGCTCGTGCCCGATCGGGGCGCGCTCAGCGTGCTGGGCGCCGACCCGCGGACCCCAGCCGGCCGGCTCGCCGTGCGGCGGCGGCTGGGATACCTGCCGCAGGACCCCGGCTTCCACCCGGGCTTCACCGCTTTCGAGTTCGTCGACTACGTGGCGATCCTCAAGGAGCTGACCGACCGCCGGGCCCGCCACCAGGAGGTACGCCGGGTCCTGGACGCTGTCGGGCTGACCGGCCGGAGCGGCCGGAAGATCCGGGCGTTGTCCGGCGGGATGCGCCAGCGGGTGGCGCTGGCCGCCGCCCTGGTCGGCGACCCGGACCTGCTCATCCTCGACGAGCCGACGGTGGGCCTCGACCCCGAGCAGCGGCTGCGGTTCCGCGAGGTGATCGCCGAGCTGGGCGAGGGCCGCGCGGTGCTGCTCTCCACCCACCAGACCGAGGAGGTGATGGCGCTCTGCCAGCGCGTCGTCGTGCTGGACCGGGGCACGGTCCGGTTCGAGGGCACGCCGGCCGGCCTCGCCGCGCACGCCCGCGGACGGGTGTGGACTAGCGGCTCCCGGGCGCCCGGCGCGCTCGCGTCCTGGCGGGCGGGCGACGGGCGGTACCGCAATGTCGGTGCTCCGCCGGACGGGGCCGAGCTGCTCGAACCGACCGTCGAGGACGGCTACCTGACGCTGGTGGACTCGCCGGCCGGCGAGGAGGACCGGCGATGACCGCCGCGCTGGCCGAGCGGCCGGTGCACGCCCCGCAGCGGCCGGGCGACCCGCGCCGGGCCATGCTGGCGCTCGCCCGGGTCGAGGCGGCTCGGCTGCTGCGCCACCCGGCGGTGCTCGCCGGCCTGCTGCTGTTCGCCGGTCCGGAGGTGCTCCGGTGGCTGACCGGGCGGGCCGACCGATTCCCGGTGCTGCAGGACGCCGACTGGTCCCCGCAACTGCTCGCCCTGCTGGTGCTGGGCGGTGGCGCGCTGATCGGGGCCAACCTGGCGGCGTTGCGCGCCGACCGGCACGCCACCACCGGGTGGTACGACACGCTGGTACTGCCGCCGTCGTGGCGTACCGGCGGGTTCCTGCTGTCCGTGGTGCCGTTCGCGGTAGTGGTCGCGGCGCTGGCCGGTGCCCGGATCGCCCTGCTCGCCGCGCTGCCCGGTGCGGCCGGCCGGCCCAACCCGTACGAGCTGGCCCTGCTCCCCGCGGTGGCGCTGCTGTTCGGCGCGGCGGGCGTGCTGCTGGCCCGGCTGGCCCGCACGATGATCGCGGCACCCCTGCTGCTGCTGGCCGCGGCCGTCGTGGTCTTCGCCGCCGGCCTGTCGTCCGGGGCGAGCCGGGTGCGCTGGCTGCTCCCGGTGGCGGTGGAGGAACCGCCGATGCCGGTGCCGGTCGCGCTGATGTCCCGGCCGGCCGGCTGGCATCTGGCGTACGTCGCTGGCCTGGTCACCCTGGTCTCGGTGGCGGCGCTGGCCGTCGCCGGCGCGCGGGGGCGCCGCCTGATGGTGGCCGGTGCCGCCGGTCTGGCCGCTGCCGTCCTGGCCGGATCGGTCCAGTTGCTGCCGATGAGCGGCGCGGTCCGCGACGCCCGGGCCACCGCCGCCGAGCGTCCCGCCGCGATGCAGCGGTGCCGCCCGGTGGGCTCGGTCACCTACTGCGCGTTCGGTGACTTCGCGTCCTGGACCGGCGGGTGGGACGCCGTGGTGCACGGCGTGCTGCGCGCGGTACCGGCCGAGGTGGCCGGCCGGCCGCTCGTCGTCAGGCAACGGCTGTCCACAGTCGATCAGCTGACCAACGGCCGGATGGTGTCCGCCGAGGAGGGCGCCGCCGCGGCGCTGGCGTGGCAGCGGGTGGAGGCGGGCGCGGGCACCCCGGACGCGGTCACGGTGGGCACCCGGTGGGGCGACGACCTGTCCGAGGTGGGGCTGGCCGGCCTGGTCGCGCACCGGATCGTCACGCGGCAGCCGGCACCGGCGCACGGCCCGGTCTGCGGCGCGCGGGGTGTGCTGATCGCCTGGCTGGCCGGGCAGGCGACCCCGGAGACGGCCGCCGGCCTGCGCGAGGCGGACGCCACCAGCTGGGGCGGCGTGCCGTTCGGCGACATGCAGTTCCCGGTGGGGTTTTCGGTGCCGGACCGCGAGATGGCGGTGGCGTGGGCCCTGCTGAAGCGCCCGACCGGCGATGTCGCCGCGGTGGTCGCGCGTTCCTGGGGCGAGCTGACCGCCGCCGGCACGTCCGCCGACCGGGCCGGGGAGCTGTTCGGCGTTCCGGTGCCGCCGCTGCCGCGGGCCGAGGAGCGGATCCGGTGCGACGGATGAGCGTGCGGGTCCTCGCCCTGCTGCTGCGCCCGGCCGCGCGGGCCACGCCGTGGGTGGCGTTCCTGGCCGCGGCCGGCGTGGGGCTGGCGATCGTCGCCGTGCCCGCCGTCCTCTCGGTGACCCTGTCCCCAGCGGATCTCGTGGGGCTGCTGCGGGCCGCGGCGGTCTGCGGGGCGCTCGGCGTCGCGTTCCTCCTCGACGACCCGGCCGCGGCCACCATCGCGACGGTGCCCACCCCGCGCCCGGTCCGGTACGCCGCCCGGGCCGGCGTCGCGCTGCCTCCGCTGGCGGCGTGGTGGGCGCTGACCCTGGCGGTCACCGTGGCCGGTGCCGAGCACGGGACCGCCGCCGGCCTCCCGCTGGGCGGCGTCACGGTGGAGGCCGCCGCGCTCGGCGCCGCCGCGTTCGCCGTGGCGGCCGTCCGTCCCCGGGGCGGCGTCGTGGCCGCCCCGGCCGTGCTGGCGCTGGTCGCGGCGGCCAGCCAGTTCCCACCCGCGCTGGCGTTCTACGTGCCGCCCGGCGACGACCGGTGGGCCGCCGCCCACGGCCGGTGGGGCGTGCTGCTGGCGCTGGCCGTCGCGGGCGCGGTGAGTGCGGTCATGGAGCCCGCGCGACGGCGGGCGTAGCCGCTACTTGTTGACGTCGTCGCGCCAGGTCAGCCACTCGCGCAGTTCGCCCAGGTCCGGCTTGGGGCCGCCGACGTGCACGGTGAACATGCGGGCGCCCAGCTCGCGCGCGGCCTCCCGGGTGTCCGGCTTGGCGACCACCGAGACCTCGATCTCGTCGCGGTCGCGACCGATCGCCGCGCAGTGCTCCCCGAGCACGGTGAGCTTGTGCTCCAGCGCCTCGCCGGTCGCGAACGAGTGCCAGATGTCGGCGTGCTTGGCGACCAGGCGCAGGGTCTTCTTCTCGCCGCCGCCGCCGATCAGCACGGGGATCTTTCGGGTGGGCGGCGGGTTGAGCTTGCCCCAGCGGGACTCGATGCGGGGGAGAGCTTCGGCCAGGTCGTCGAGGCGGCCGCCGGCGGTGCCGAACTCGTAGCCGTACTCGGTGTAGTCGCGCTCGAACCAGCCCGAGCCGATGCCGAGGATGAGGCGGCCCTCGGAGATGTGGTCCACCGTGCGGGCCATGTCGGCCAGCAGCTCCGGGTTGCGGTAGCTGTTGCAGGAGACCAGGGCGCCGATCTCCACCCGGGAGGTGGACTCGGCCCAGGCGGCGAGCATGGTCCAGCACTCGAAGTGCAGCCCGTCCGGCTCGCCGCTGAGCGGGTAGAAGTGGTCCCAGTTGAACAGGACGTCCACCCCGGCCTCCTCGGCCTCGGCGGCGGTGCGCCGGATGGTGGGGTAGTCCATGTGCTGCGGCTGCAGTTGCAGCCCGATCCGAACCGGCCTATCGATCATGGAGAAAGCCTACGGGCAGGTGTTGTCGATTTTCTGCCCGACGGTCACGAAGTCGCCGTTGAGGAATGCCTTCGGGTCCTCGGACTGGCTGCCCCGGGTCAGGGCGGCGGCCACCTCGTCGACGGCGGCCCGCTGGGCCGGGTCGGAGCTCTGCGCACCGGCCGCGGTGACCTGGGTGGCCATGTCGGCGAAGGTTTTCTGCAGGCCGGCCTTGGCGTCGTCGCCCTTGTGCGTGGCCCAGCCGGCGGCCTTGACCGCGCCGTCCGTGAGGATCTTGTAGACCGCGGTGCACACGTATTTCGGCTGACCGGCCGAGGCGGAGGGCACCGGCGCGACGCTGAACGGCGCGGGGATGGAGTCGGGGTTGAGCTCGATCTCGCAACCGGCGGCCAGGGCCGCGGTCGCCAGCAGGGTGACGGACGCGGCGACACGGCGGAGCATCGGCACGGCATTCCCCTTTCTCTATCGCGTACGCGGCAGCATAGTTCCACCCGCCGGCAGTCGCCCATCCTGTGCGCCACCTTTGCCCGGATGGGAAGTTAGCTACGGACGTGGCCAGTTTCCCGAAAAAAGCCCTTATCGCCGGAATAGCGACTACCCTCGTCGCGGCCGGTGGCACTGCCTTCGCCGAGATCGTCTCGTCCAGCCCGGTGACGTCCCCCTCCTTCAACGGATCGGTCTACGCGGTCGCCTACCGGGGGAGCACCGTCTACGTCGGCGGCGACTTCACCCGGGCCATCGTGGACGGCCACAACGTGGCACGCACCCGGCTCGCCGCGTTCGACTCGCGCACCGGTGCCCTGCTCGACTGGAAGCCCAGCGCCGACGCCAACGTGCGCGCCCTCGCCGTGGACGGCGACACGGTGTACGCCGCCGGTGACTTCGACCGGATCAACGGCGAACCCCGGGACGCGATCGCCGGGCTGACCGCCGCCGAGGGCGCCCTCACCCCGCTCCAGCACACCGTCAACGGCCAGCCGAACGCCCTGGCCACCGGGCACGGCCGGGTCTACCTGGGCGGCCGGATCACCGCCGTGGACGGGACGCCCCGGGCCAACCTGGCCGCGTTCGACACCGCCACCGGGGCGCTCGACGGGTGGGCGCCGACCACCGACGACACGGTGAACGCGCTCGCGGCCGGGACCGACCGGATCTACCTGGGCGGGCGCTTCCACAAGACCAACGGGGCCCGGTCGACGCTGCGGCTGAGCGCGGTGCACCCGGAGACCGGGGTGCTCGACCGCACGTTCCTGCCGAAGCCGGTGTCCCAGGTGTTCGCCCTGGCCACTAACGACATCGCCGACGACGGGGTGTACGCGGCGCTGGGCGGGCAGGGCGGCCGGGCGGTCTCCTACACCCGGGACGGGGCGACCCGCTGGACCCGGGTGTTCGACGGGGACGCGCAGGCGATCACCGTGCTGGGCGGGACCGTCTACGTCGGCGGGCACTTCGACAAGGCGTGTACCACCACGAACAACGGCGTCAAGGGGATCTGCACGGACGGATCGGCGATCCGCGGGAAGCTGGCCGCCGTCGACCCGCAGGGCAACCTCCTGGAGTGGGCGCCGCAGGCCAACGGCGTCGCCGGGACCCGTTCCCTGGCGGCCAGCCCGGAACTCGGGTCGATCAGCGCGGCGGGAGACTTCACCGTCGTCGGCGGGCTGCCGCGCAAGCGCTACGCGGAGTTCGGCGCGCTCGCCCCGCGGACCGAGGACGCGCCGGCCACCCCGCAGTACGTGGCCGCCTACAACTTCGACACCACGATCGCGGACGGGACGTTCGACGACGGGTCGGGGCGGGGACACCTGCTGCGGATGGTGGCGCGCGCGGGTGGCGTACCGAAATTGGTGTCGCATGGCAACGGGCAGGCCTTGCAGTTCCCGGCCACATGCACCGGCGCGGCCTGTCCGCGCCTGGTGTTGCAGGGCGAGAGCTCACCGGATCTCAATCCCGGGACCAAACCCTTACGGTACGGCGCGGGCGTGCTGCTCTCCCCGGCCGAGACGTCCAGCGGTGAGAACATCATGCAGAAGGGCTACTCGACCGGCGGTGGCCAGTACAAGCTCCAGGTCGACGGCGTCTCCGGCAAGCCCAGCTGCGGTTTCGGCGCCGACACCGTCTATCTGGCGCGCAGCCGGGTGTCGGTGGCCGACGGCAACTGGCACAGCCTGGAGTGCCGGCGCACCGGCCCGACCCTGTCGATCCTGGTCGACGACGTGCTGCAGGCCGGCGTCCCGGTCCCGGTCGACGCCGGGGTGGACACCAGCGCGCCGTTGACGGTCGGTGGCAAGGGGGTCGGCGTCAACAACGATCAGTTCCACGGAACTCTCGATGACGTCTGGGTGCACATCGGATAACTGTCACACCGGTCCGGTACCTTGCGCGCATGCCTGATCTCGACCGCCTCCTCCAGGCCGGTGCCCGCCACGTCCAGGACGACGTGACCTACGTCGTCGAGTCGCACCCGCTGGGCCACCTCACCCTGCCCACCGGGCAGCTCGCCGCCTTCGACCCGGGTGTCACCGACGAGGACGACGAGCCGTTCACGATCGCCGTGCCCCCGGGGCGGTATCGCACCGTCGGCTGGGTCGCGGTCCTGGAGAAAGAGGACCGCGAGTGGCAGCGCCGGGTCGCCGCCCTGCAGCTGGTGATCCGCGACGAGCCGGTCGTGTCGTGGGAGCTCGCGCTGGTCGACGGCGACGACCCGGACGGGCTGGAGGAGGGCGAGTTCTACGGCTACGGGGTGGACACCGGCGCCGGCGCGTTCGCCGACATCACCGTGTCGCAGGCGCTGGCCCGGTGGGACGCCGAGGAGTTCGAGGAGGTGTTCGACCCGGACGAGTTCCCCGACGAGCCGGTGCCCGGCCACTTCGACTGGGTGATCGACAAGCGGACCGGAGGCAATGTGATCATGGTGGAGTCGGGGTGGGGGGACGGCTACTACCCGACCTACGTCGGCCGGACCGCCTCCGGCGAGGTGGCGTCCTTCGTCACCGACTTCCTGGTCCTGCCCTGATCCGTCGCGCCGGGGCCGGCCTTGATCCGTCCCGCCGCGCGCGGCCTTGATCCGTCCCGCCGCGCGGCCTTGATTCGTCCCGGGCTTCCTGCCTCGATTCGTCCCGCCGCGCGGCCCGGGGGAGGCGCGGCGTGTGCCGATCGGGGTCCGGGCCGGGCTCGGGAAAGATACAGCGTGTGCCGGTCGGAGGTCCGGCACACGCTGTCTTCGCTCGCCGGGGGCGGTGAGCGGCGCTCCGTGCCGCAGGCGGTCGGTGCGGGGCTCAGGGGTGGGACCGGCCGGACGAAGCCGGTGTCCTCGCGGTGACCAGGCGGCTCGGAATTGATGGTCATCGTTGCAGCCATGTTGCGCGAGTGCAACAGTTCGCCAGGCGATTGTTTCGGCTTGACTCATTTCGATCAGTCGGCGCGAGGCGGTTGCCGGGCGGCCGGGGTGGAGCGGCGCGAGGCGGCTGCGGCGGACGCCCGGCGGTGAAGGCGGCGCGAGGCGGCCGGAAGTCCGGGCCGCCTCGCGCCGTACCGTGAAGCCGGTCCGATCCTCAGGCGCGGCGCGGCAGGAAGAGCGCCGCCACCGCGCCCACCGCGATGATCGCGGACCCGGTCAGCACCGCGGGCCGGGTCCCGTCCAGGAATGAGTCCAGGCTGGTGTATCCGCCGAGCGAGCTGAAGATGGAGGACAGCGCCGCCACCCCGGCCGCCACGCCGAACTCGCGGATCGTGTTGTTGGTGCCCGAGGCCACGCCCTGCTCGGTCACGTCCACGCTGGCCAGCACCATCGTGCTGGTCGGCGCGAAGGTCAGCCCCATCCCGATGCCGGCCAGCACGAACGCGCCGATCAGCGACGGGTAGGAGGCGGTCACCGACAGGTCCAGGGCCATCCAGAGCAGGCCGCCGGCCAGGAAGACCTGACCCGCGAAGATCAGTACGCGCTGACCGACGCGACCGGCGAACAGGCCGGCGAGCGGGGCGACGATCATCGGGGCCGCGGTCCACGGCAGCGTCCGCAGGCCGGACTCCAGCGGGCTCAGCCCCTGCACCACCTGGAAGAACTGGGCGAGCAGGAAGACCGAACCGAACGCCCCGGCGGAGAACGTCAGGGTCACCGCGTTCACCAGGCTGAACCCGCGACTGCGGAACAGCCGCAGCGGCAGCATCGGGGTGTGGTTGCGGGCCTGCCAGAACAGGAACCCGGCGAGCAGCGCGACCGCCGAGCCGAGCATGGTCAGCACCCGCGCCGAGGTCCAGCCCTTGTCCGGGCCGTCCACCACGCCCCAGATCAGCAGCAGCATGCCGCTCGCGGAGAGCACCAGGCCGAGCGGGTCGAGCCGGCGGCCGTCGCCCCGTGACTCGTCGAGCACCGTGGTGGCCAGGACCACCGCGACCACGCCGACCGGGACGTTCAGCCAGAAGATCCAGGACCAGTGCAGGCCGTCGACGACAGCGCCACCGACCACCGGGCCGACCGCGACGCCGAGCCCGGTGATGCCGCCCCAGATGCCGACGGCGGCGTTGCGCAGGCGTGGTGGCACGGCGGTGGCCAGCAGGGTCAGTGCCAGCGGGGTGATCGCCGCGCCGCCCAGGCCCTGCACCGCCCGCGCGGCGGTGAGCTGCCACGCCTCGGTGGAGAGCGCGGCCGCCGCGGAGGCGAGCGTGAAGATGAGGATGCCGCCGAGGAACATCCGCCGCCGGCCGAGCCGGTCGCCCAGCGCCGCCGCGGTGAGCAAGAACGCCGCGAACGGCAGCGTGTACGCGTTGACGAACCACTGCAGGTCGGTGATCGACGCGTGCAGCTCGGTGCGGATCACCGGCAGCGCGGTGCTGACCACCAGGTTGTCCAGCGAAACCATGAAGGTCGGGATGCCGACCGCGGCGAGCACTGCCGCGAGCGGGCGGGCGGCTCGGGCCCGGGTGACGGGCTTGTCCGAAACGAGAGTGGTCACGTCTTCCCCCTGAAGCGCGCCGAGAAGTTGTTATCGGCTGATAACTAAGCACGGTAAGCATCGACTGATAACATGTCAACATGACTCGGAGCCGCCTCACCGCATCGGAACGCCAGGAGCAGATCGTCCACGCCGCCCTGCAGGCCTTCGCGCAGGGCGGATACATCGGCACGTCCACCGACCAGGTGGCGCGACTGTCCGGTGTGTCACAGCCGTACGTGATCCGGATCTTCGGCTCGAAGCAGGAGCTGTTCCTGGCCACCGTCCGCTACGCCGGCCGGCGCATCGAAGCCACCTGGCGCGCCGCCGCCGAGCGCGAGCCCACGCTGGCCAGCCTCGGCAGCGCCTACCAGGACCTGCTGGCCGAGCGGGAACTCCTGGTCGTCCTCCTGCACGGCTTCTCCGCCGCCGAGGAACCGGTCGTCGGCGACGCCGTCCGCGCCTGCTACGGCAGTCTCTATCAGACGGTTCGCGACCTCACCGGCTGCTCGCCGGAGGACGCCCGCGACTTCTTCGCCATGGGCATGCTGATCACCGTGCTGGGCGCCATGCGGGTGCTGGGCCCCGACTCGGTCGCCCCGCAGCCCTGGATGACGTCCCTGCTCAGCACCTTCCACGACCAGACCGACCCGCCCGCCGAGCACTAGAACCACCCCGCCCCCTCACGGCCGTCTCCCCTCACGACCGCCCATTTCCGGTACGCCCGGAAGCCCCGCCCCCTCACCCCGCACCCCGTCCCGCCTCGTCGTCACCGCCCGCCTTGTAGGCCGCATGCCACCGTCACGCCCAGCCGACCGTCTCCGGCTGGTCCTCGCGGTGGTGTCCCGAGCCTGGATGCCACCGTCACGGCCAGCCGGCCGTCTGCGGCTGGTGCTCGCGGTGGTGTCCCGGGCCTGGATGCCACCGTCACGCCCAGCCGGCCGTCTCCGGCTGGTCCTCGCGGTGGTGTCCCGGGCCTGGATGCCACCGTCACGGCCAGCCGGCCGTCTCCGGCTGGTCCTCACGGTGGTGTCCCGAGCCCTGATACGACCGTCACGGCCAGCCGGCCGTCTCCGGCTGGTCCTCACGGTGGTGTCCCGAGCCCGGATGCAACCGTCGCGCCAAGCCGGGTGTCTGCGGCTGGTGCTCGCGGTGGTGTCCCGGGCCCGGATAGGCAAGGCCGCGCAGTTAAGGGCTGTGGGTGGTTGTCGACACTCGTGTTGGTGATGCTGTGAAGTGGCCGCGGCGGGGTCTGGTGATGTAGTTCCTTTTGATCATGTCGTGGAGTTTGTTGCGGGCTTGGGTGTAGCTGATACCGGCGTGTTCAGCGATTTCGTGGATGCTGTATGGCTGGTCAGGGCGGGTGGTGAGGTAGTCGAGGATGTGCCGTGACAGCATGCCGGTGGGTTGGCGGCGGTGGGGCCGTTCGGTGGGCGCTGGGGTGTGGGTTCGGGTCTGGATCGTGTAGGTGCGCTCGATGATGGTGGTGCTGGCGGTCGGGCGTGGATCGAGGGCGGCTTTGCCGCTGTGGCGTGATACCGGGCATTTGACACTGCGGTCGCTGGTGCGGTCGCGTCGTTGGCCGAGTGTGTTGCGGCTGGCCGTGCCGGTCAGGGTGGGCCCGGTGCTGTCGGGCAGGATGCCGTCGGCGTGGATGACCTGGTCACGGGCGTGTTCCAGAGCGGTGGTGAAACTGCAGCGGTCCGGGTCGGTGCGGTGTCCGTGTTCGGCGGCCTCGACCATCGCGGCGCGGATCATCTGGTAGAGGGTGAGCAGGGCCCAGAGTTCCTGTGCCAGCCCGGACGGGCTGCCCGAGCGCAGGACACGGCCGGCGAACAGGGTGTGTTTGAGGGCGTAGAACGCCGATTCGATCTCCCAGCGTTCGTGGTAGAGCCGTAGCAGCACCACTGCCGGGTGCCGGTGGTGATCCAGCAGCGTGGTGGCCAGCCGGTAACCGGTGTTGATCGTGGTGCCGTCGGCCATGACACTGCTCACGCCGGCTTCGATCACTCGTACCCGCAGGTCACCGAAGCGGGTCAGATAGCAACCGTCGGGCAGTGGCTGGTCTACTCGCGGGCGGCGGTTCCCGCCGATGCGGACCAGGAACTGGGCCCCGGTCGCAGCGATCTGGGCCAGCAACTCGTCGCCGTCGAACCCGCGGTCGGCCAGGACCAGCATGTCCGCGGTGAGCAGGTGCAGCAGCCGGCGGGCATAGCCGGGCTCGCCGCCAGGACCTTGCGGCCCGAACCTGACACCGAGCAGTCCCCGGGTGCCGGTCTCGACCAGCGCCATCAGCATCAGCTGGGGATACCCGGCCCAGCCCAGCCGGTGATGGACCTTGCCGAGCCAGCCCCGCTGCCGCGGATTGTCCGCACTCTTGAACGAGCAGCAGCCGTCGAATGCCACCGTCCGCATCCCTCGATACGACACCCCCGGCGTGTCCGGCCGGGCCAGAGCACCGGCCACGACCTCGAACAACGCCCGTAACGGCGCCGGACCGACCGCCGGCGGGCCTGCCGTAACGCCGACTCCGACGGCGACGGCAACGACAGCTGTTTGAGCCCGGACACCATCTTCGCCCACACCAGCGCGTACCCCAGATGAGGGAACATCCCCAACGCGATCACGAAATAGACGACCACCCGTGACGGCAGAACCCGTACCCGCCGCTGCACCCGCCCGGTCCCCGCCAACACATCATCCACCAGCTCAAACGGCAGGAAACGAGTCAACTCCCCAGCATGCCCGGGCGCGAACACACCCGCCGCGACAGTGACAGAACGCATCAAGGTGACCGTGACAGACTCGACAGACAACGGGACCTCCCGGACAGCAGATAGATCTTGGTCGACTACCTGCCTACCGCGAGGTCCCGTTCCTCATACAGCCCTATCCACCGAACGAGTGTCGCCAACCACCCAAACCCCTTAACTGCGCGGCATTGCCCGGATAGGACCGTCACGGCCAGCCGGGCAGCGCTGCGGCCGGGCAGTGGGCTACGCCGGGACTCGGTGCGCACGGGAACCGACCGGGTCAGCGACGGATCGCCACCGGCGGCCGGGACCGTGACCAGCAGCCCACGGTGGCCTGGCGCTCGGACCCTGACCGACCGCGGACCGCTGGCGAGGCGCTGATCCGGAGCGGCGCGGTGTCCCCGACCCGGGATTCAGCCCGGGGTAGCGTCGCGGTCATGAGTGGGGCGGACGTCGCGGGCAGGCACGGGACGGGTGGGTGCGCCTGTCTCGGCCCGAGAGCGTACAAAAGCGGGTTGAGCCTGATCGGAAGCGGTCTGAGAGTTCAGATGTTGTGGCGGAGGTAGGCCGGTTCGCGCCAGCCGAGCATGGCCTCGGTCATCCGGATGGCGTCGGCGGCGGCGCGGACGTCGTGGACGCGCATGATGCGGGCGCCGCGGAGGATGCTGAAGACCACCGTGGCGAGCGTGCCCGCGAGGCGTTCCTGCTGCGGGCGGTCCAGGGTCTCGCCGATGAAGTCCTTGTTGCTGAGAGCGGCGAGCATCGGGTAGCCGATGGCGGCGATCTCGTCGAGGCGGCGGGTGAGCTCCAGCGAGTGCAGGGTGTTCTTGTTCAGGTCGTGGCCCGGGTCGATGATGATCTGTTCCGGTCGGACACCGCGGGAGAGGGCCAGTTCCACCTTCTCCCGGAGGAAGGCGCCGACCTCGGCCGTCACGTCGTCGTAGCGGGGGCTGGGGTACAGGGTGCGCGGCGCGGCCAGGCTGTGGCAGATGACCAGCTGGGCGTCGGTGCCGGCGACCACGTCGGCCATCTCCGGGTCGCGCAGGCCGGAGGTGTCGTTCACGACGCCGGCGCCGTGCTTGATCACCTCGGCGGCAACCTCGGGACGGAACGTGTCGACCGAGACCACGGCGAGGTTCTGGGCGGCCTCGACCACCGGCAGCACCCGGTCCAGCTCCTCGGCGGCGGTCACCTCGGGGCCGGGCGCGAACGGCACCCCGCCGATGTCGATCCAGTCGGCGCCGTCGGCGGCCGCGGCCCGGACCGCCTCGGTCGCCTTCTCCAGCGCGAACGTGCGGCCCTTGTCGTGGAACGAGTCGGGCGTCCGGTTCACGATCGCCATCACGACGACCTGCCGGGAGAAATCGAAGGTCCGGTCGCCGATGACCCGGGCGCCACTGATGTCGCTCACGGTCGCCGACCCTAACAAGAGCCGATGACCGCTGGCAGCCGACCCTGACAAGAGCTGGTCGCCGACCTGACGAGAGCCGATGACCGCTGGCAGCCGACCCTGACAAGAGCTGGTCGCCGACCTGACGAGAGCCGATGACCGCTGGTAGCCGACGTGACAAGAGCTGGTCGCGGACCCGGGCCGGGCTGGCTAGCGTTTGCGCATGCGGATCCCTCTCGCGCGCACCAGCACCGAGACGACGCTGTTCCTGGAACTGTCCCCGTGCGCCTGCGGCAACGGCGAATTCCCAGGTCGCGGCCTGCCCTGGAGTGCCACGGTGCTGGACGTGGGTGAGGAGAACACCCTCCGGTACGACTGGAGCTGCCCCGGCTGCGGACGGTATCGGGAGTACTCGTTCCGTACCCCGGGCGAGCCGGAACCGTTCCCCCGGCAGGGGGAAATCTTCCGCTGGGGCGACGGGGTCACCCCGTCCCAGCTGCTCGACCCGGGCCAGTGGATGCTGGTCGCCGACCGCTTCGCCGAGCAGGACCGGGCTCGGGCCGCCGCGGCGGTCGACGAGGTGCTGCTCTTCGTCCGGAGACGGATGCTGGGGAGCTGGGCGGTGCCCCGGTCGGCGTTCCGGACCGCTGCCGGCCGGGCCCGGTATCGCCGGGATCCGCGCGAGTTCACCCGGGATCGTCTGGAGATCGCCCGCGACGGCTACCGGGATGCCACTGTGAACGGGTGACTCGTCTGCTCGCCGACCGGCGGGTCGGTACCAAGATCATGTTCGCGGTGCTGGTCGTCGCGCTGCTCAGCGTGGCCGACGGCCTGTTCGCGATGGACAGTTTGGGCACGACGAACGACCAGGTCAAGGCCGGTTATCAGCACAGCCTGGAGCTGGAGGCGATCGGGAACCTGCGCAGCGCGGTGAACCGGGTGTGGCTGGCGGTCGGCGACGATCTGCTGGCCGCCGACAGTGCCGGGCGGTCGGCCGCGACGTCCACGCTGAGCACCGCGGAGGAGCAGGTCGATCAGTACGCCACGAAGTACGGCAGCTATCCGATCGGCGATGCGGCCTCGTCGGCGCTGACCGCCTTCAGCGCGGTGTGGGTGAAGTACCGGGATCTGGTGGGTGGCACGCTGCTGCCACTGGCGCGGACCGGTGACCGGGCCCGGGTCGACGCGGTACGGGCGTCGCAGGTCGCCCCGCTGATGACCGAGGTACGCACCCAGCTGACCACGCTCTCCGACCTCACCGTCCAGGCCACCGCGGTCCAGGAGACGGACGCCGAGAGCCGCTATCAGTCCACCAAGTGGCGGGTACTGATCATGCTGGCGCTCTCCGCGCTCGTCGGGGTGGCGCTGGCCGTGACGGCGAGCCGGATGATCGTACGGCCGCTGTCCCGCTGCGTCGCGGTGCTCGACCGGCTGCGTGACGGCGACCTGACCGCCCGCGCCGACGTGCACAGCCGCGACGAGGTGGGGCGGATGGCGGAGGCGCTCGATCACACCGCCGAGGCGATGGACGGCATGGTCAACCGGGTACGCACCAGCGCCGACGTGCTCGCCTCCGCCGCCGAGGAGCTGTCCACCGTCTCGGCCCAGCTCTCGGTCTCCGCTGAGGAGACGTCGGCGCAGGTCAGCACGGTTTCCGAGTCGGCCGGCCGGGTGTCCGAGGGGGTGCAGGCGGTCTCCGCCGGTGCCGAGGAGATGGGCGTCTCGATCCGGGAGATCGCCAACAGCGCCAACGAGGCGGCCGGCGTGGCAGCCGATGCGGCCCGCACCGCGGAGCACACCAACACCAGCGTGTCCCGCCTCGGCGAGGCGTCCGCGCAGATCAGCACGGTGGTCGCGCTGATCACCTCGATCGCCGAGCAGACCAACCTGCTCGCCCTGAACGCGACCATCGAGGCCGCCCGGGCCGGCGAGATGGGCAAGGGGTTCGCGGTGGTGGCGGCCGAGGTCAAGGACCTGGCGCAGGAGACCGCGCGGGCCACCCAGCAGATCACCGCTCAGGTGGCCGCGATCCAGACCGAGACGGACGGCGCGGTGCACGCCATCCAGCAGATCGCCGCGGTGATCGCCACGATCAACGACTACGCGACGACGATCGCGGCGGCGGTGGAGGAGCAGACCGCCACCACCGCGGAGATCGCCCGCAGCGTCGGCCAGGCGGCGGAGGGTTCCACGGCGATCGCCGGGACCATCGCCGGGGTGGCGCAGGCGGCGGCCCAGGTGACCTCGGGCGCCACCGAGACGCAGCAGACGGCTGCCGAGCTGGCCCGGACCGCCGCGGACTTGCAGGCCACGGTGGCGGCCTACCGGACGTGAGGGGATCGCCGCGTGCCCTCACCCACGGGAGGTCACCGGCGGACCAGCTCGGTGATCCAGTCCAGGGCTACCCGCGCCTGCTCCGGCGGCCCGCTGTGCAAGCCGTCCACGATCAGCCAGATCCGATCGGCCAGCAGGGCGTCGCCACCCAGCTCCGCCACCAGCCGATCCACCACCGCGCGGCTGTCCGCCAGATAGCCGCGGGCCACCCGGGCCGGCTCGTCGGTCGCCCCCGGGAACTCGGTCAGGTAGTTGCGGAAGGCGCAGCCGCGATACCCCGGGCGGCGGGTGCTCTCGGCGATCTCGGCGACCAGGGCGACGAGCTGCTCGGCGGGGCCGTTCGCCCAGCGCAGCGCGGCCGCGGTGGCCTGCTCCCGCTCCCGCCGGGCCAGCGTGAGGTAGGCGGCGGCCAGGTCCGCCTTGCTCGGGAAGTGCCGGTAGAGCAGGTTCTTGCCGCAACCCGCGACCTCGACGACCTGGGCCATGCCGACGGCGCGGACGCCGTACCGGTAGAACAGCCCGGCGGCCGCGGTCAGGATGGTGTCGCGGGTACCCGGGACCGGCGTACGTGCCATGATCCCAGCCTAGATGACTCCGACATTTAGCTTAGCGCTGGACAGTTCGTAAATTTCGTCCACAAGGTCGAGGCCCTCCGCCCGGTGCGCGAAGACCAGCACGGTACGTCCGGACGCCGCGTCCAGCAGGTCGGCCATCAACTCGCGCGCCCCGGCCTCGTCGATGCCCTCGGTCGGCTCGTCCAGGATCAGCAGCGCCGGATCGGCCAGCAGCGCCCGGGCCGTCGCCAGCCGCCGCCGCTGCCCGCCCGACATCGTGCTGCCACCGGCACCCAGCCAGGTGTCCAGGCCGTCCGCCAGGCCGGCCAGCCACGGGCCGAGACCGACCCGCCGCAGCGCGGCGACAAGCTGCGGATCGGTCGCGGCGGGCATCGCGAGACGGAGATTTTCCCGTACGGTGGAAGCGAACACATGCCCGGTCTCGCCCCCGACCAGCAGGGCCTTCCCTCCGACCCGGACATCGCCGGCCCGCGGCGCCAGCAGCCCGCCGAGCACCGCCCCGAGCGTCGACTTCCCCGAACCGGACCGGCCGGTGATCGCGACCTTGGCGCCGGCCGGCAGGGTCAGGTCCAGGCCGTCGAGCGCCGGTTCCGCGGCGGGATCCCAGCCCGCCACCAGCCCCGATACCCGGACCACCCCGTCCGCGACCCCCGCGCCGTCTCGCCGCGATCCGTCGTCTCGCCGCGATCCGTCGTCTCGCCGCGATGCGTCGTCCGGCCGCGATCCGGCATCCAGCTGCGCTCGGTCGTCTCGCCGCGATCCGTCGTCCGGCCGCGATCCGGCGTCCAGCGGTGCGAGGGCCGTCGTGGGTGCCGGGTCCGGGCCGGGAAGGCGCCGGTCGGTCGTGGTCAGGGCGGCGACCCGGCGTTCGGCGCCGGCCGCCCGCCGCCGGGCGATCGCCGCGTCGGGCAGCGCCACCACCGGCTCGCCCAGAGCGATCACTCCGAGCAGCAGCACCGCACTCCACTCCGCCGAGATCCCGGCCCCGGCCAGAAGCAGGGCGGTCCCGCCCGCCGCCACCGCCCACCCGAGATGCGCGATCGCCGTGGCCAGTCCGGCAGTCCGCGCCGCTCGCGCCTCCAGGTCCGCGAGGGTGCGGCTGCGATCCTCCGGTACGCCGGAGCGCCCGCCGCCGGCCGCCAGCTCCTCGACCCCGTCCACCGTCTCCACCATGGCGTCCCGCAGCGCGGCCCGCGCCACCGCCGTCGCCGCCTCCTGCCGGTCCGCCTGCCAGCCGGCCACCAGCGGAGCGATCACCCCGGCCGTCAGCAGCCCGATCGCGAGCGGCGCGATCACCGCCGGCGAGATCAGTACCGCCGCCGCGGCGGCCACCACCACGGTCACCGCCGCGGTCCAGGCCGGCAACCAGCCCCGGAGCAACCCGTCCACCCGCGCGTCCACGTCGTCGACCAGCCGGGTCAGCAGGTCCCCGCGCCGGTGCAGCAGCGGCCCCGGCACCCGCGGGATCAGACTCGCGTAGATCCGGGCCCGCCGCCGCCCCAGCCGCGCGAACGCCACGTCGTGCGCCACCAGCCGCTCCAGGTACCGCAGCAGCGGCCGGGCCACCGCACTCCCACGCACCAGCACCACCGCCGCGGACAGCGTCAGCACCGGCGGCAACGACGCGGCCCGCACCAGCAGCCACGCCGCGGATCCGGTCAGCACCAGCCCGCCGAGCACCGCCGCCGCCCCCAGCGCCACCGCCACCCAGACCCGCCGCCACCACGGCGCCGCGGCCTCGCCCGTGCCCACGTCGCCACGCCGGTCGTCCCCAGCCGGCCCGGCGTCCGGCCCGCTGTTCGCCGCCGCGGAGAAAGCAGCCGGCATCACGCCCGTCTCGCGAGCCGGTGGCCGCAGGTCGACGACGCGATCGGCGGCGGCGAGCAGTGCCGGCCGGTGCGCGACCACCAGAACGGCGCATCCACGTTCGGCGAACTCCCGCAACCGCGCGATCACCACCCCCTCGGCATCCGGGTCCAGATGCGCTGTCGGCTCGTCGAGCAGCAGGGTGACCACCGGCGCCGGGCGGCGTCTCGGCCCGGCTCCGTCGCGGTGCCGACAGTCGGCAGCCCGCTCGGCCGGGGCCATCGCGCGCCCGGCCCGGTGCAGCAGCGCGGCCAGCGCCAGCCGCTGCCGCTGACCGGCGGAGATACCGTTCCCGTGCTCGCCGAGCGGCGTGGCCGGGGTGACCTCGCCGTCCAGCCCGACCATCCGCAGCGCATCCCGGACCTCGTCGTCGGTGGCGTCCGCGGCGAAGGCCTCACCGATCGTCCGCGCATACGGCAACGCCGGACGCTGCGACAGATGAAACGCCCGCCCCACCGCGATCGCCCCCGAGCCGGCCGGGTGCAGCCCGGCGAGCACCCGTAACGCCGTGCTCTTGCCCGCCCCGGACGGTCCCCGCAGCGCGACGATCTCGCCCGCCCGGACCGCCAGTTCGCGAAGGTGCAGCGCGTCGCCGCCCACGCCGGGGTAGCCGGCGCGCACCCCGGCCGCGAGCACCCCCCACCGCCCGGTCGCCGCCAACGCGGCCCAGTCCGCAGCCCCCACCCCGGCCGCAGACCCCCGGCTGGTCGTCACGGTGGTCTCCGGCGCCTTGTTACCACCGTTCGTGCCAGCCGCGTGGTTCTGGCTGGTCGTCAGGGTGGTCTCCGGCGCCCTGATGCCACCGTGTGTGCCAGCCGCGTGGTTCTGGCTGGTCGTCACGGTGGTCTCGGGTGTGTTGATACCACCGTGAGTGCCAGCCGCGAGGATCTCGTCTACGTCGGCGATCACAGCGGTGGCGTCGGTGGCGGCGTGGTAGCGGGCGGCCATCTCGCGCAGCGGCCGGTACGCCTCCGGCGCCAGCAGGATCGCCAGCAGGGCCGGGGCCAGCGGCATCGAGCCGTCGGCCACCCGGACGCCGGCCTGCACGGCGATCAGCCCCACCGACAGGGTGCCGACCAGGTCCAGCGCTGTCGACGACAGGAACGCCACCCGCAGCACGCGCAGGGTGGCCCGGCGGTGCCGGTCGGTCAGGCCGGCGATCACGGCGATCTGGCGTTCGGCCCGGCCGAAGACCCGGAGGGTGCCCAGGCCGCGCACCACGTCGAGGAAGTGGCCGGCCAGGCGGGCGTCGGCGGCCCAGCGTTGCCGGGCGCGGGACCGGGTGGCCCAGCCGATCAGGGCGCCGAGCAGCGGGACCAGCGGCAGGGTGAGCAGGGCGATCACCGCGGAGGCCGGGTCGGCCAGGGCCATCACGACGATCACCGCGGGTGGCAGCAGCACGCCGAGGACCAGGGACGGCAGGTAGCCGGAGAACCACGGGCGCAGCGCGTCCAGCCCGGTGCCGAGGACCGTGGTGAGCCGGCCGGCGCCGTAGGAGGCGACCCAGGCCGGGCCGCGCCGGACGACGGCGGCGAGTAGGGAGCGGCGCAGTTCGTCGGTGACCCGGGCGGCGGTGCGACGGGCCACCACCTGTTCGGCCCAGGAGAGCAGGCCGCGCGCCGCGAAGGCCCCGGCCAGCAGGGCGATCGCGGCCGGCCGGGACCCGCCGAGCGGGAACGACCGGGAGAGCGACGGGGCGACCACCCAGCAGAGCGCCACAGCGATGGCGAGCGTCGCGCCCGCCTGCCCGGTTCCGATCAGGGCGAGCGCGGCGACTCCGGCGCGCCCCGACCGCGCGTGACGCAGCAGACGCGGGTCGACCGGTCCACGCGCCACGCGGCGGCCGGGTGCTGTGGGCGTACCCCGATCGGGGTTTGCGGAGACGGCCCGCGAGCGGGAAGCGAGCCGGGGGCGGGAAGCGGTCCGGAGGCGGGACACGAGACGGAGGCGGGACACGAGACGGAGGTCGGCGGAGCCGGCGGCCCGCACCGCCGCCCGAGGGCTCACGACGGCACCCGCTCGCTCGCGATCCGGCGCCGGAAGACCCAGTAGGACCAGGCCTGATAGGCCAGCACCCCGGGCAGGATCAGCACACCCGCGACAGTGATCAGTTTGAGTGCCGACGGGCTGGCCGCGGCCGCCTCCCGGGTCAGCGACCACCGCGGGTCGAGGGTGCTGCGCAGCACCACCGGCCCGTGCGCGGTGAAGACCGCGACCACCGCCCCGGCCACCCCGGCCGCGGTCGCCGCGAACGCCGCGCCCTCCCGCCCGCGCCGGGCCAGCATCCCGGCGACGAAGCACAGCACCGCCGCGACCAGCGCGAGCCGTGAGCCGGTGGCGATCCCGGCGAGCAGCAGGCCGGCGGCGCCGGCGTTGCCGCAGTGCCGGGCCAGGGTGGTCGCGCGGCGCCGCACCGGCCCGGTGGTACGCAGGGCCAGGAAGGTCCCGCCGAGCAGCACCGTGGCGAGCAGCGCCGCCAGCGCACCGAGCCCGGCGGCCGGGGTGAGCAGCGGGGAGAGGCTGCGGCTGAGACCGTTCCCGATCACGACGCCGTCGGCGCCCAGCCGGAGACCGTCGACGAAGACGCCGAGCTGGGCGCCCCAGAGCAGCACCACGCCGGCCGACGAGCCGGCCAGCAGCAGGTCGCAGCGGCGGCGCCAGGCGGGGGAGTCGTGCTTGCCGCGGAACTCCAGGGCGGTGCCGCGGACCGCCAGCAGCAGCAGGATCCCGACCATCGGCAGGTAGAGGGCGGAGAGCAGGACCGCGTACCAGTCGGGGAAGGCGGCGAAGGTGACGCCGATCGCCGCGACCAGCCACACCTCGTTGCCGTCCCAGAACGGGCCGATGGTGCGGATCGCGGCGCCGCGCTCGTGCTCGTCGCGGCCGAGGAACGGGGCGAGCACGCCGACACCGAAGTCGAAGCCCTCGAGGACGAAGTAGAGCACCCAGGCGAGGACGAGGATCGCGAACCAGAAGGTGATCATGCGCGGGCTCCTAGTAGGCCGGGGCCGGTTCGGCGACGGGCGATTCCGCCGGCACCTCGGACAGCGGCTTGCGGGCGAGATGGACGACGAGCCGGTACCAGGCGATCGCGAGCAACCCGTAGACCACCGTGAACCCGGCCAGCGACGCGATCACCTCGGCGCCGGTCAAGCCGGGCGAGATCCCGTCGGACACCTTGGAGATCCCGAACGCGAGCCACGGCTGCCGCGCCGTCTCGGTGAAGATCCAGCCGAACGTGTTCGCCGCGGCCGGCAGCAGCGGCGCGAGCAGCAGGATCCGCCTGGCCCAGCCGGGTACTCCGGCGCCCATCTGCAGGACCGCCGGGAGGAACGCGAGCCGCACCTTCCGGTCCGACGAGGCCCAGAGGTAGTACGCCGCCAGCACCATCCCGGCGATCCCGGCACCCATCATCAACCGGAACGTCCAGAACGCCACCGGGATCATCGGCACGTAGCTGCCCGGCCCGAACTGCGTCACGTACTGCGCCTGGAGGTCGTCGATCCCCTGCACGGTCCCGTCGAACGACCCGGTGCCCAGGAAGGACAGCAGCCGGGGGATCTCCACGGTGAGGAACGGCTTGTCGTGCCCGAGCTTCCCGAGTGCGAGCACCGAGAACGGCGCCCCGGTGGTGGTCTCGTAGAGCGCCTCGGCGGCCGCCATCTTCATCGGCTGCACCGCCGTCATCACCTTGCCGAGGTGGTCACCGGTCAGCGCGGTGAGCGCCCCGCCGATCAGCGTCAGCCACGCGCCGAGCCGGGCCAGCTGCCGGAAACCGGCGTCCGCGGACAGCCGCCACACCCCGATGGCGAGCAGCAGGCCGCCCCCGGCCATCGCCGCGCCGGCCATCGTGTGCGGGAACGCGGCGAGCACCACCTCGTTGGTCATCAGCGCGGCGAAGCTGGTCAGGTGCGCGCGCCCGGTGGCGGCGTCCAGCTCGTAGCCGACCGGGTTCTGCATGAAGGAGTTGGCCGCCAGGATGATGTACGCCGACAGCAGTGTCCCGGCCGCGACCACGACGATGGTCGCCGCGTGCAGCTTGCGGGGCAGCCGTCCCCAGCCGAAGTACCAGAGCGCGAGGAACGTCGCCTCCAGGAAGAACGCGAGCATCCCCTCGACGGCGAGGGTCGGCCCGAACACGTCGCCGTAGAACTTGGCGAACGCGCTCCAGCCGAGCCCGAACTGGAACTCCTGGACGAGCCCGGTGACCACGCCGACCGCGAACGTGACGATCAGCAGCTTGCCGACGAACTTCGTCAGGTCCTGATACCTCTGCTCGCCGGAGCGCAGCCAGGCCAGATGCAGCCCGGCCGCGACCGCCGACAGGCTGATCGACAGCGGCACGAACAGGTAGTGATAGATCGTCACCACGGCGAACTGCAGCCGGGTCAGGTCGAGCACGTCCATCGGGTGTCCCCTCTACGACTCTTCGTAGTAGATACTACGAGACGTAGTACTACTGGCCCTAGTAGGATGGGTCACATGGCACTTGGAGATCTTGAGCGGGAGGTCATGACGCAGTTGTGGGACGCTCCCGAGCCGCTGACAGTGCGACAGGTGCACGAGAACATAAGTAAGAGTCGGGATCTGGCGTACACGACGGTCATGACGGTCCTGGACCGGCTGTCGAAGAAGAAGATGGTCGTCCAGACAAAGGCCGACCGGGCGTACCGGTACGCCGCGGCGCAGACGCGCGAGGAGATGACGGCGGCCGTCATGCTCGACGCCTTGAGCGCGTCACCCGATCGGGACGCCGCGCTGGCATACTTCCTCGGTCAGCTACCGCCCGGCGCGATCCGAGCCGCCCTGGACGCCACACCGAAAGAGACGTGACAGCACTCCTCCTGGGAGCCCTCGGGCTGACCCTCTCGCTGGTCGTCCCGGGCATCCTGGCCGGCGCCCGCTGGCCGGACCGTGCCCCGGTCGCCGCCGTCCTGCTCTGGCAGGCGCTCACCCTGACCGCTGTGCTCTGCGCGCTCGGGGTGGTGCTGGCCGCCCCGGAGGAGCTGACCCGGGCGGCCGGTGCCGATCACCCGTGGACCGTCGCGGCGCTGCTGTTCTCGCTGGCGGTGGCGGCCACCATCGTGATCCGGCTGCTGATCTCACTGATCCGGGTGAGCGTCCGGGCCCGTGCCCGCCGGGAGCGGCACCGGACCCTGGTCGACCTGCTGGACCGGGTGGAACGGCACCGGGAGCTGGGCGGTGCCGAGGTGCGGGTGCTGGACGGGGCGCTGCCCCTGGCGTACTGCGTGCCCGGCCGGGAGCCGCGGGTGGTGCTCAGCGACGCGGTGCTGCGGATCCTCGACCGCGAGCAGGTGGACGCGGTGCTCGCGCACGAGCAGGCGCACCTGCGGCACCGGCACGAGCTGGTGATGGAGTCGTTCACCGCGTTCTACCGGGCGGTGCCGCGCCCGCTGCGGTCCCGGGCGCCGCTCGACGCGGTGCACCTGCTGCTGGAGATGGTGTCCGACGACGCTGCCCGGCGGCGTACCGGGGCGGCCCCGCTGCGCGCCGCGCTGGCCCGGCTCTCCGACGCCGTACCGCTCGCGGAGGAGGTCCCGGACGACCCGGCGGGTGAATCCCGCTCCCGCAGGCTTGCCCGGCTGACCGGTCCGGCACCCACCTCGACGGGCCTGTCGGTGCTCGCCGGACTCGCCGCGGCCGGTCTCCTGGTGTTACCCACGGTGATCCTGGTGGTGCCCTGGCTCGGCCAGGCCCTGGAGGCGTGGCCATTCCGGTCACTGTGAGTGCCGGGCGCTGTGCGCGCGGTTTCGCCGCGCGGGCAAGCTTCATTTGCCCGCATGATCCGAGTACGGTGGTCCCCGGTTCGGCAGCCCCCCATCGTCCATCCGGCCGATCTGACGAACCACCGCCCAATCGCCGCGACGGCGAGCCGGGGACCCAGGTAGGTGGGGTGAAGCCGTTGGAGAGCGGCCGGGCGTGCTTCCCGCCCGAACCCGTCAGCTAACCCGGTCGGCGGCCGAGTGGAAGAAAGGACAACGCACCTACGTGAAGCGCGTACTACGCGGCCTGCTCTGTGCGGTTGCCGCTGCCGGACTCGTTGTCACCGGACCTGTCGTTGCCCACGCCACGCCCTCGCCGTCCAGCGTCGAGGACCAGATCGACAAGCAGTGGAACGAACTCGAGCCGGTGATCGAGGACTTCAACGACACCCACGGGAAGCTGCTCAAGCTGCAGAAGCAGCAGAAGCAGCTGAACAAGACGCTCGCTCCGCTGCAGAAACAAGTGGACGTGGCACTGGCCGAAGTCCGCGGCCTCGCGTCGGACGCCTACATGCAGGGTCCGCCGAGCGCCATGGGCGCGATTCTGAGCGGTTCGCCGACCGGCCTGACCGAGAAGCTCTCGCTCCTCGAGCAGCTGGCCGCCAACCGCCGCGAGTCGATCAGCGGTGTCGTGAAGCTGCGCGACAAGTACGCCGCTGACAAGGAGAAACTGGACGCTCTGGCGTCCGAGATCGCCACTCGGGACACCGACCTCAAGACCAAGAAGTCGGCGATCGAGAAGGAGATCACCGCCCTGCAGAAACTGCGGGTGAAGGCGTACGGCAAGGCCGACGACGGGCCGTACAAGACCGGGCCGTGCCCGGTCGACTACACCAACGACATCGGTGGCCGGGCCGCGCAGAAGGCCTGCGACCTGATCGGCAAGCCCTACGTCTTCGGTTCCGAGGGTCCGGACAGCTACGACTGCTCGGGCCTGACGAAAGAGGCGTGGGCGTCCGTCGGCGTGCACCTCGAGCACTACACGAAGGATCAGTGGGGTTCCACGAAACCGGTGAGCCGCAGTGAGTTGAGACCCGGTGACCTGGTCTTCTACTACTCCGATGTGCACCATGTGTCCATCTACATCGGTGGTGGCATGGTGGTGCACGCGCCGCACACGGGCGACCACGTGCGGATGGCGACCATCGATCGTGGTCCGATCGCCGGCTATCGCCGGCCCGCGGGCTAGGCCCTCGGTCCAGGTGACACAACCGCTCCCGGTTTCCGCCGGGAGCGGTTGCTTTTTCAGACCCTTCGCGTACGGCGGGAAGCCCCGGCCAGCACCTTGCGCAGCAGCGCCGCCAGCTCGTCGCGCTCTCTCGCGCTCAGTGGCGCCAGCAACTCGTCCTGGATCGCCGCCGCCCGCTCCGCCAGCTCGTGCGCCCGCTCCCGGCCCGGCTCGGTCACCGTGATGACGTTGCGCCGCCGGTCGCCGAGATCGGGGGAGCGCGCCACGTAGCCGTCGGCGGCCAGCTCGTTGAGCGCGCCCACCAGGTCGCTCAGGTGGACGCCGGTCCGTCGCCCGAGGGCCGCCTGGCTGGCCGGGCCGTCGGCGATCAGCGACTCCAGCAGCCGGTAGTGGTAACCGCGCGCGCCCACCTCGGCGAACCCGTCGCCGACCAGCCGGTGCGCGTGCGCGGCGGCCTGTGTCAGCAGCCAGCTCGGTAGATGGTCCATGTGTCCACCATAACATTGGACGAACTAACGTTAGGCCGACTAACGTTAGCCGCATGAATGAATTCCGGATCCGGCTGCCGCAGTCCGACCTCGACGACCTCACCGACCGGCTCTCCCGCACCCGCTGGCCCGACGAGCTGCCCGGCGCCGGCGACGAGTACGGCATCCCGCTCGCCCGGGTTCGCGCCCTCGCCGACCAGTGGCTGACGTTCGACTGGCGCGCCCACGAGACCGAGCTCAACGCGTACCCGCAGTTCGTCACGGAGATCGGCGGCGACCGGGTCCACTTCATGCACCTGCGCAACGCCGACCCGCACGCCCTGCCGATAGTGCTGACCCACGGCTGGCCCGGCTCCACCGTCGAGTTCCTGGACGTCGTCGACCGGCTCGCCGAGCACTTCCACGTGGTCGTCCCGGCCATCCCCGGCTTCGGGCTGTCCGGGCCCACCACCCGGCGCGGCTGGAGCCAGCAGCGGGTCGCCGGAGCCTGGGCCGAGCTGATGGCCGCCCTGGGCTACCGGCGGTACGGCGCGCAGGGCGGCGACTGGGGCTCCGGCATCTCCCGGCACCTGGCCGCCCTGGCGCCGGAGAACGTGGCCGGTGTGCACGTCAACTACCTGCCCACGGCCGGCTCGCCGGACGGGCTGTCGCCGTCCGACCAGGCGCGGCTCGCGAAGACCATGGAGCTGGCCAAGAACCGGCACCCGCACCAGATGCTGTTCGCCACCGGGCCGCAGACCCCGGCGTACGCCTTCACCGACTCGCCGACCGGCCTGCTCGCCTTCTGGGCGGACAAGTTCGACCGCTGGGCCGACCCGGCCACCCCGGTGCCCGACCACCGGATCCTGGCCGACGTCGCCCACCACTGGTTCCACCGCACCGCCGGCTCATCCGCCCGGCTGGTCAAGGAGAGCGGCGTGAACGTGCCGGTGACCTGTGCCGCGCCGCTCGGCGTCGCGGTCCTGCCCGGCGACATCACCCAGGCGATCCGGCCGCTCGTCGAGCAGCGCTACGACGTCCGGCACTGGACGGAGTTCCCGCGCGGCGGCCACTTCGCCGCCCTGGAGGTCCCCGACCTGTTCGCCACGGACGTCATCAGCTTCTTCCGCACCCTCGACAACCGCTGAGTGCGAGGTGGCCCGCCACTCTCGAGTCCCCGCCGCTCTCGAGTCCCCGCCCGCCCTGGGGGCCGTCCCAGGAGACAGTGTGGCGCGGAAACGGGCCCTCCCGGGGCGGGGCTGTGGACAACGCGCTGGTGTGGACGACTCGCCGCCGTCCCGGAAGCGGCCGGCGGACTCACCCCGGGCGCCAGCCGGAGGCGGTGCGCGGGCCGGACGCGGGCATAATCGCCTCTCATGAGCGACGCCCTGATCGAGAGCCTCACCGCGGCGGTCCAGGCCCGCCCCGACGACCTGCCGCTGCGGCTGCACCTGGCCGAGCTCCTGGTCGCGGCCGGGCGGGGCGCGGAGGCGATCGAGCATGCCGCTCAGGTGCTCACCCGCGAGCCGGGCAACGCGGCAGCCCGCACCCTGATGGCGTCCGCCCTGGGCGGCGGCCCGGCCCCGGCTCCCGCGGCGCCGTCCGATCCGGCTCCCGCGTCCGCCGGCCAGGCCCCAGCCGCGGCCGCCCCGCCGCCGGCGACCGCCTCCGGTTCGGCGGCGGATCCGGGGAAGCCGGCCGGTGGCGTCGACTGGGCGGCGCTGGAGCAGCAGTTCGGCGACGCGGTGCCGCCGAGGTTCGCCCGCTCCGGCGACGAGCCGGAGCCGGTGGCCGGCCACGCCGACCGCGCCTTCGACGTCGAGCGGTCCACCGTCACCCTCGCCGACGTCGGTGGCATGGCCGAGGTCAAGAAACGCCTCGAGGTCTCCTTCCTCGGCCCGCTGCGCAACCCGAAACTGCGCAGCCTGTTCGGCAAGAGCCTGCGCGGCGGCCTGCTGCTCTACGGCCCGCCCGGCTGCGGCAAGACGTTCCTGGCCCGGGCGGTGGCCGGTGAGATGGGCGCGGCGTTCGTCTCGCTCTCGATCACCGACGTGCTCAACATGTGGGTGGGCAGTTCGGAGCGCAACCTGCACGACCTGTTCGAGTCGGCTCGCGGGCACGCGCCCTGCGTGCTGTTTCTCGACGAGATCGACGCGCTCGGCCACAAGCGCAGCCAGTTGCACTCCTCGGCCATGCGTACCGTGGTCAATCAGCTGCTCACCGAGCTCGACGGCGTCCAGGGCGGCAACGACGGCGTCTTCGTCCTGGCCGCGACGAACGCACCCTGGGACGTGGACGCCGCCCTGCGCCGGCCGGGGCGCCTGGACCGGACCGTGCTGGTGCTGCCCCCGGACCGGCCGGCCCGCGCGTCGATCGTCGAGTTCCACCTGCGCGACCGCCCGGTGGCCGGCGTCGATCTGGACGCGGTCGCCGCGGCCACCGACAACTTCTCCGGCGCCGACCTGGCCCACCTGTGCGAGACCGCCGCCGAGTTCGCGATGCGCGACTCCATCGCCACCGGCGAGATCCGCATGATCAACCAGGCGGACATGCTGGCCGCCGCCGCCGAGATCCGGCCCTCCACCGACGCCTGGTTCAGCACCGCCCGCAACGTGGCCATGTTCGCCAACCAGAACGGCGAGTACGACGACCTGGCCGCCTACCTCAAGAAGCGCAAGCCCCGTTGATCCCCGCCCCGTCCCCGACCCGGCGGCGCGTGCGGCCGGCCGCCGCGTGACCGAGGCGGCCTCGCGGGCGCGGCTGCTCGCCGAGCTCGGCCGGCTCGACCAGGCCGAGGCCGAGCTGCGCCTCGCCCTGCTGGACCGGCCCGGCGATCCGGGACTGCTGACGCTGCTCGCCGCGGTACTCCGGCTGGCCGGCCGCCCGGACGAGGCCCTGGCCGCCGCGGACGCCGCGATCGTGGCGGAACCCGGCGCGGCGGGCGGGCACGCGGAACGGGCCGAGACCCTGATCGTGCTCACGCGTACCGGAGAAGCCGTCGCGGCCGCGACCGAAGCGGTCCGGTCGTGTCCGGGCGAACCTGAGGCGCACCGCGTCCTGGCCCGCGCGCACGCCGCGGCGCGAGATTTCCGGCGGGCCCGGGCCGCCGCCCGGCAGGCGCTCGCCGTCGACCCGCGTTCGGTGCCGAGCCTGCTCACGCTGGCCGACGTGGAGCGGGTCGCCGGCCGGCGCCGGGCCGCCGCGCGCGCGACCCGGGCGGCCCTGGCCGAGGATCCGGCGAGCCCCGGCGGACGCTGGCTGGCCGCGCTGCTCGACGCGGAACGGCTGCACGTCGCCGACGCCATGCGCGGTCTGCGCGAACTGGCCGCGGATCAGCCGGCCCGGCTCGGCGGCGAAGCGCTGGCGTGGCCGATCCTGGGCGTGCTGGCCGGGCTGCGTCACGGGCTCGCGGCCGGCGTGCCGCTGGTGCTCGGGGTGCGTCTCGCGGCCGTCCGCTGGCCGCTCGCCGCCTTGCTCGCGCAGGGCGTCGCGCTGGTCGTGGCGGTGGTCATGGTCGCCTTCACGGCCCGGGTGCTGCTGCCGGCCGGACGCCTGCCGTGGCGGTGCCTGCGGTTCCTGCCGCGGCGCGCGGTCATCGGCGGAGGGGTTGCGGCGGGTTTGTCGGTCGCGCTCCTTGTCGCGTACGCGATGAGCGCGATGTGGCTGCCGCTGGTGGCCGCCGGGGTCGCGACCGTGGCGCTGGTCGTCTCGGGTCGTCGGTTCTGAGCGTCTCCGCCGTTCGGTTCCGAGTGTCTCGGCTTTGTGGTTTCGAGTGTCTCGGGCGCGAGGGGAACGTCACTATTCGCCCGATGAATCTTGCACTCCCGGCAAGATCGACCGATGCTGGGCGTCATGGTTGATTCAGGTTCCGCTTGACCGGTGGACACCCGGGCTTCGCCCTCCTGAAGAAACCGCACGTCAGCGGTGGTGTTGCGAGTCGGTACTAGGGTCGCGCCGGTGTCCCGCCAGGTCGCCCTCCGCCAGCGATGTAGCGACTTTCCCGGTTTCACCAGCTCCTGCCCCGCTTCATCGTCACCTTCAACGCCTTTCTCGCCGCCGAGGAGCCTGGTGTGACCGTCGCCCCACCTGCCGCCACCCGGTCCCGATGGCTCGCCGCGCTCCGCGAGCTCGGCCTGGTCGCCGTCATGTTCGTGATCTACAAGATCGGCCGGCTGGCCGCGAACGGGCACGTGGGCGAGGCGTTCGGCAACGCGCGCCGGGTGTGGGATCTGGAGCGGTGGCTGCATCTGCCGGGTGAGCTGAGCGTCCAGCACCGGCTGCTCTCCTGGCACGCGCTGGTCGAGGTGGCGAACTGCTACTACGCGTACATCCACTTCCCGGCCACCGTGGCCTGCCTGATCTGGCTCTACCTCCGCCGGCCGGCCCACTACCGCTGGACCCGCAACGTGCTCGCCCTGGTGACCGGCGCGGCGCTGCTGGTGCACTTCGTGATGCCGCTGGCCCCGCCCCGGATGCTCGCCGACACCGGCATGCTCGACCTGGGCCGGCTCTACGGTCCCGCCGTCTACGGCGCCCCGGAGACCGACCAGCTCTCCAACCAGTACGCCGCGATGCCGTCGCTGCACGTCGGCTGGGCCGTGGTGGTGGCGGTGGCCCTGATCGCCGCCACGTCGGGACGGTGGCGCGGGTGGTGGCTCGCGCACCCGGTGGTGACCCTGCTGGTCGTGGTGGCCACCGGCAATCACTACTGGCTGGACGCGATCGCCGCCTTGGTCCTGCTCGCCCTGGCGTACGCGGTGGTGCGCGGCCATCGGCCGGTGGCCGGAGCGGGGACCGTGGTGGTGCCCCGGCAGCGTGCCGAACTGCGCGAGCCGGCGCTGCGCGGCTAGCCCGTTACGCCGAGCGGCGTCCTCGCCCGAGCCGGCGGCCACGCCGCAGCCCCGGTCGGACTCCGAAACGCGGGCTAGCTGTGTCGGTCGAGGCCCAGGGCTGCGCACGCGGCATCGACGGCCGCCCGGCGGAGGTCGTCCTCGGGCGCGTCGGGGAACTGCAGCGCGCAGTCCTGGAGGCCACCGACGGCGACTGCGGCCCGGGTCGCCTGGGCGAGGGTGGGTTCCGGGCCGTGCAGCAGCTTGCCCAGCCGGGCGCGCCAGTCCAGGACGAGGCCGATGAGGCCCAGGTCGGCGAGCGTGGTCAGCTCGCGGAGCATGAGCATGAGCTCCTCGCGGTGGCGGTAGAGGAAGTCGAAGTAGCCCTCCAGCAGGGCTCGGGGCTCGACCTCGCCCCGCGCCTCCTGCGCGGCCAGGAACGCCTAGTGACCGTGAGCTCGACTACCACCGCCACGACGCGCACCGGCAGAAGGAGTTGCTGCGCGGCGCGTTCACGGGCCTGCACGCCGACGTGGACCGCTGGCTGGACGAGCTCGACCGCACCCCGGCGTTCTACTTCGACTCGATCACCCAGGTGCGGATGGACATCTGGTCGCGGGGGAGGGTGCCGCTGGTGGGCGACGCGGGCTATTGCCCGGGCCCGGCGGTCGGCGGCAGCACCAGCCTGGCCGTCGTCGGCGCCTACGTCCTCGCCGGGGAACTGGCGCGGGCGGGCGGCGACCACGAGCGCGCGTTTCCCGCATACGAGCAGGCGATGGCGCGGTACGTGCCGGGCGGCCGCGCTGAGTGCGGCGAGGACCCTGATACCCAGGTCCCGCCTCGGGGTGTCGGGACTGGTCCAGGGCGCTCGCCTGCTGTCCGCGCTGCCGGCCGCGCCCGGCCGGGCCCTGCTGCGCCTCACCACCAAGACCGCACGGCTGCACAACTCGATGAGCATCGACGGCTATCCGGAGCCCGGCGCCCGAGGCGTCTCGCCAAGGGGATGAACGCCGGTGAAGGGTACCTGCGACAAAGATCTCGACCGGCTCGGGAAACGCGCGGTGGCGCCGTCACCGCTTCCCGCGGTCACCGCCGCCGGCGAGCACCCCGGCACCCCGCCGCACCTCGAAGACCAGGTGGGTCTCGGTCTGCCGCACCACCCGATGCGTGGTGACGTGCCGTAACACGAAGTCCCGCAGCGCCTCGGCGTCCTCGACCGCCACGTGCAGGTGGAAGTCGTCGGCGCCGGCCAGGTGGAAGGCCTGGATCACGCCCGGGGCGGTGGCCAGGGCGTCGTACAGCTGACTGACGTTGGCCATGGTGTGGCTGCCCAGCCGGACCTTGACGATCGCCTGCAACGGGTAGCCCAGCAGCGCCAGGTCCAGTTGCGCCCGGGTGCCGGTGATGACCCCGGCCTCGCGCAGTGCCCGGACCCGGTAGGCGCAGGTGGACTCGGCCAGCCCGAGGCGATCGGCGAGGGCCTTGTTGGTCACCGCGGCGTCCTCGGTGAGCAGGCTCAGCAGGAGCCGGTCGAGATCGTCGACGGTGCCCGCCGGAGCGGCGCCCCGTGCCGGTTGCGCATTCCGCAATGACATCGCTCCCAACTCCGGTCGAACTTGCTCGAAAAGACAGGTTCGGCGTACCTGTTCGTGGATTCCACGAAGAGTCTAGGAAAACTTTGCGATAAGCGGAAACCTCCTGGCATGACCAGCTCACTGCACAGCGATTCGCTCGCCGTGCACGCCGGCCGTGAGGATCTCACCGCGCTCGGCGTCCACGCCCTGCCCCTCGACCTCTCGTCGACGAACCCGCTGCCGGACATCCTCCGCGGCGGCGAGTCCTACGAGGCCATGGCGACCGGCGGCCATCCCCTCCCGGAGGGCGGCGCCGTGTACGCCCGGCTCTGGAACCCGACAGTGGCCCGGTTCGAGACGGCGCTGGCCCAGCTGGAGCACACCGAGACCGCCGTCGCGTTCGGATCCGGGATGGCGGCGATGACCGCGGCGATCCTGGCACACACCACGATGACCGGCCGGCGTCATGTGGTGGCGGTACGCCCGCTGTACGGCGGCACCGACCACCTGCTCGCCACCGGCCTGCTCGGCACCGAGGTCAGCTTCTGCGACGAGGCGCACGTCGCCGCCGCCATCCGGCCGGACACCGGCCTGGTCATCCTGGAGACCCCGGCCAACCCGAGCCTGGACCTGGCCGACATCGCGGCCGTCGTGGACCGGGCCGGAAGCGTCCCGGTGCTGGTCGACAACACCTTCGCCACCCCGATCCTGCAGAACCCGGCGGCCCTCGGCGCGGCGATGGTGCTGCACAGCGCCACCAAGTACCTCGGCGGGCACGGTGACGTGGTCGCCGGCGTCATCGCGTGCGACGAGGACACCGCCGCCCGGCTGCGCCAGGTCCGCGCGGTCACCGGCGGCCTGCTCCACCCGCTCGGCGGCTACCTGCTCCACCGCGGCCTGACGACGCTGCCCATCCGGGTACGCGCCCAGCAGGGCACCGCGGCCCGGATCGCCACCTGGCTGGCCGGGCACCGGGCCGTCGACCAGGTCTTCTACCCCGGTCTCGACGGCGACCCCCGGGGCCTGTTGGGCCGGCAGATGCGCGGCACCGGCGCCATGCTGTCGGTCACCCTGCGCGGCGGGTTCGACGCCGCCGCCGCGCTCACCACCGGCACCCGGCTGTTCACCCACGCCGTCTCCCTGGGCGGGGTCGATTCCCTGATCCAGCACCCGGCCTCGCTGACGCACCGGCCGGTCGCCGCCGACGCGCGGCCGTGCGCCGCACTGGTGAGACTCTCGGTTGGCCTGGAACACTGCGACGACCTGCTGCAGGATCTAGATCAGGCGCTCGCGGCCACCGCCGGCGCGCCCGTACACGCTGCCACCCGATAGCGACCACCCACCGGAGACACCGATGACCCACCTGCCGACCGCCGTGCAGCCCGACGCCGCGACCCTGCGCGAGATCGCCCGCCGCGTCCTGTGGCTGGCGGCGTCGATAGTCAACGCGGCGAACGCCGGCCGGCCCAACGACTCCGGCGTCAAGGTGGGCGGCCATCAGGCGTCCAGCGCGTCGATGGTCGACATCATGGTCGCCCTGTGGTTCGCCGAGCTGACCGACCGGGACCGGGTGTCGGTCAAACCGCACGCCTCGCCCGTGCTGCACGCGATCAACTACCTGCTCGGTGACCTGGACGAGTCGTACCTGCCGAGGCTGCGCGAGAAGGGCGGCCTGCAGTCCTACCCGTCCCGGCGCAAGGATCCCGGCACCGTCGACTTCTCCACCGGCTCGGTCGGCATCGGGGCGACGGCCGCGCTGTGGGCCGCCATGGCGCACCGCTACCTCGGCTCCCGGTTCCCCGGCGCGCCGGCCGGTGGCCGGTTCGTCAGCCTGCTCGGCGACGCCGAGCTGGACGAGGGCGCCATCTGGGAAGCCGTAATGGATCCGGCGGTCGCCAAGCTCGGTGAGCTGCTCTGGGTGGTCGACCTCAACCGGCAGTCGCTGGACCGGGTCGTCCCGGACATCCAGATCGCCAAGCTGCAGGGCATGTTCGCCGCCGCCGGGTGGCAGGTCGTCGTCCTCAAGTGGGGCCGGGTCATCTCGCGGCTGTTCGAACGTCCCGGCGGTCCGGCGCTGCGCGCCCGGCTGGAGGCCATGCCGAACGAGGAGTACCAGCGGATGCTGCGGGTCGGGCCGGCGCAGATCGCCGAGCGGATCCTCGCCGGCGGCGACGACCCGCAGCTCAAGGAGCTACTGGCGGAGATCTCGCCGGAGGAGCTGGCCGAGGCCGTCCGTGACCTCGGCGGTCACGACCTGGAGCTGCTGGTCGACACCTTCCGCGGCGTCGACCAGCACCGCCCCAGCGTGGTGTTCGCCTACACGGTCAAGGGACGCGGCCTGCCCACCGAGGGGCATCCGAACAACCACTCCGCGTTGCTGTCCGCCGTACAGATGGATGCCCTCGCGGTCTCCTGCGGCATGGACCGACAGGCGCCGTGGCAGCGCTTCCCGGCCGGCACCGCCGCCGGTGAGCTGTGCCGGCAGCGGGCCGGCGCGCTGCGCCGGGAGAAGGTCGCACCCACCGCGCCGATCCCGGTGCCGGCCGAGCTGGGCCACGGATACCGCAAGCCGGTCAGCACCCAGGCCGCCCTCGGCCGGCTCCTGGCCGACCTGCCACGCGACGCCCCGGAGGCCGCCGCCCGGGTGGTGACCTGCTCGCCGGACGTCGCCTCCTCCACCAACCTGGGCGGCTGGATCAACAAGACCGGCGTGTGGTCGGTGGAGGACCGGCACGACTGGTTCGCCGACGACGCCGAGCGCGTGCTGCGCTGGCAGGAGAACAGCAACGGCCAGCACATCGAACTCGGCATCGCCGAGGTCAACCTGGTCTCCCTGGCCGGCGAGCTCGGTGCGACCTGGTCCCGCTGGGGTGAGCGGCTCATCCCGATCGCCACGCTCTACGACCCGTTCGTCAGCCGCGCCCTCGAACCCTGGTCCTACGGCATCTACGCCGGCGGGCAGTCCATCCTGGTCGGCACGCCGTCCGGGGTGACCCTGGCGCCGGAGGGCGGGGCGCACCAGTCCATCACCACCCCGTCGATCGGGCTGGAGCAGCCCGAGTGCGTCGCCTGGGAGCCGGCGTTCGCCCAGGACCTGGAGTGGTGCTTCCTGCACGCGATGAGCGGGGTGGGCGTGGAGGGCGGCTCGTCCGCCTACTTCCGGCTCTCCACCCGGCCCGTCGACCCGCGGCTCGCCCAGGTGCCCGACGACCCGGCGCTCCGCGAACGCCGCCGGCGGCAGGCGGTCGCCGGTGGCTACCGGCTCCCCGCCGGCCACCCGCCGCAGGACGAGCAGGTCACGCTGGTCGGCGTCGGCGCGATCATGCCCGAGGTGATCGCCGCCGCGAACGCGCTGGCGGACCAGCACGTCAAGGCCGGCGTGGTCTGCCTGACGAGTCCGGATCTGGTCTTCCGCTCCTTCCAGCAGCGCGGCAGCCGGACGGCCGGGCTGGGCGGCGGCATCCTGGACGAACTGTTCCCGGCCGCGCATCCGGCCGCGCTCGTCACCGTGCTCGACGGTCACCCGCACACGCTGGCCTTCCTCGCCGGCGCCCGGGGCGACCGGATCCGGTGTCTCGGGGTGACCGCGTTCGGCCAGTCCTCCAGCCTCGCCGAGGCGTACCGCCTGCACGGCATCGACAGCGGCTCGATCGTCGACGCGGCGCTGACCGTGCTGGGCCGCTGAACCCGTCTCGTCCGCGCTCGTAGCTGCCTGGCTCAGTCCCACCAGTTCAGGGGGTTGCCGTCCGGGTCGTAGACGTTGCCGTACTCCCAGTGGTCGCCACGCGGGGTGGTCCACGCGTCGATGGCCGCCTCGACCGCGTCGAAGCCCGCGGCGGCCGGCACGGTGATCACGATGAACCGGCGGTCCGCGGGCAGCTCGACGATCCCGCCCAGGTCGTCGAAGCTGTCCCGGAGCGGGGCCAGGTCCTCCGGCGCGGGCGGGTCGCCGGGGACCACCAGCAGGCAGATGTTCCCGCCGCGGTGGACGACCTCGAAGCCGCCGCCCGCGCGTACCCGGATCTGATCGCCCGCCGCGATCCCCTCGACGAACGCGGGCGTGCCGAGCACCAGGTGCAGATCCGGCTCGATGGTCCGGGTCAGCACCGTCTCGTAGACAAGCTGGCCACCCGATCCCAGCCCGGCCACCAGCCGGACGTGCGTTTGCTCCGCCATTTTTTCAACGGTCACGCCGGGCATTCTGGGGCATATTGGTCATCGGTACGCGATCAACCCGCCGAAGTCTCGCATATCGTTGCCTACCCGCGATCTTTCCCAGCCAACCCGCCGTCTCCCGGTCTTCGCCGTGTCCGGGTTCCCGCCGTGCCGCGGTTCTCGCCGTCTCCGGGTCCCCGCCGAGTTTCGGTCTTCGCCACCTCCCAGTCCCGCCACCTCCCAGTCCCCGCCACCTCCCAGTCCCCGCCCACCCAGGGGGCCGTCCCCGAAGACAGTGTGGTGCCGGAGGCGGGCCTTGCGCGGGTGGGCTGTGGACAAGGCGCTGGTGTGGATAACCCACGGCTATGGCGGCGGTCGGCTATTCGCTTCGGGGTCAGTCCTGCGGACCAAACGACGGTCTGGCGGAGGAGGCGTCGGCGGGCGAGGGGCTGCTCGTGGAGAAAGGCCCAGCGGAGCGAGGGGCCGCTCGCGTGGGCGCGGGTTGGCCGGGCGGTTCCCTCCGGCTGGGCAGTCGAGGCTGTGGTGGCGGTGGAGGGCGCGGGCCGGGCGGTTCCCTCCGGTTGGGCGGTCGACGGGTGTGGTGGCGGTGGAGGGGTGCGGGCCGGGCGGTTCCCTCCGGTTGGGCGGCCGACGGATGTGGCGGCTTGAGGGGTGCGGGCCGGGTGGAAGGGTGCGGGGCCGGGCGGGTGGGCCGCCCGGCCCGGCTCATCAGCAGTTGCGCAGCTCAGGGGACTGGTTGAGCAGCTGGCCGCGTGGGGAGACGAAGCGCTGGAACCGCTCGCTGCCCACCGCCGAGAAGTCGAAGGCGGCCACCCGGTGGCAGTTCTGGAATGCCAGCTTGGCGCCGAAGTGGCGTTCCAGGCCACCGCGGATGGCGTCGCTGGCCAGCGCCCGCAGCAGCTGGCCGCGCTCCAGGTCGGAGGGCGGCGGGACCTCATGATCGGCGAAGTCCGCGCCGTTGGCCCGCAGGTCGGTCACCACCGTGGTGACCACCTCCCATGCGTACGGCAGTGACTCGCGCACGCACGCGACGAACTCGGCGTCGGTGACCTCTCCGCGTTCCGCGACGGCGAGCAGATCCGGCGACACGTTGAGCGACATGACTGTTTCCTTTCGACGGTGAACCCGATGCACCCATCTTGTTGGAAACGGTTTTCATTTCAAAAACGCCACGCCGCGTGATGCCCGGGTGCGCGCTGATCGCCGTACCGGAAATCGGTCTTGATCTAGGCGCGGCTGAGGACTCGGGCGACGGTGTTGCGGGTGGCGAGGGTGAGGCGGTGAGCCGGGACCAGCAGGGTGGCGGCCAGGTGGACGCGGCGCTGTTTCGGGGTGGTCAGCTTGCGGTGCTCGGCCTCGTAGCGGCGCAGCGCGGCCCGCGGGTCGGCGGGGCTGCCGGCGAGCGCGGTGGCCAGGCGGTGTGCCCCGGCGATGGCCAGCGTGGAGCCGTCGCCGAAGAGCGAGACGCAGGACGCGGCGTCGCCGAGCAGGGTGATCCGGCCGCGGGTCCAGGAGTCCAGGCGGACCCGGACGACCGCGTCGAAGTAGATGTCGTCGGCTTCCCGCAGGCGGTCGAGGATTTCCGGTACGCGCCAGCCGACGCCCCGATAGGCCTTCGTGATCACCCGCTGCTGTGCCGCCGTGTCGCGCCGGTCGGCGGCGGTCAGCTCCGGGTGCCGGAAGATGAACGCGGCGCCGGCCTCGCCGCGTGCCGGGTGCAGCGCGAGCAGGCGGCCCGGAACGTTGAGCAGTTCCACCTCGTCGGGGTTCGCCGGCGGGCCGCCGAACTGGACGGTCGCCACGTAGAGGCCGAGGAACTCGGAGAACCCGGGCTCCGGGCCGAAGGCGATCCGGCGCACCGCCGAGTGCAGGCCGTCGCCCCCGATGACCAGGTCGAACCGGCGCGGGGCGGACCGCTCGAAGGTGACGTCGACGCCGTCCGCGTCCTGATCCATCGCGGTGATGGTGTCGTCGACGATCAGCTCGGTGTCGTCCCGGGCGGCCGACCAGAGCACCCCGGCCAGGTCGCCGCGCATGATTTCGACGTCACCGTCGTCGGAACCCATCGGGAGGCGGGCGATCGGTCGGCCGCCGGGGTCCAGCACGCGGATGCCCCTCGCGTGGGTGGCGAGGGCGCGCAGGCTCGGCAGGATGCCCATCCGGTCGGCGACCGGGAGGGCCGGTCCGCGCACGTCGACCGGGTTGCCGCTGGAGCGGAGGCCGGCGGCCCGCTCGACGATGGTGGTCTGCCAGCCGTGACGGGCCAGCCAGTAGGCGGCGGTAGTGCCGGCGATGCCGGCGCCGGAGATGAGTGCGGTGCGCTGCACGGTGTCCTCCCGTGGGGGTGTCGATCCCGCATGGCGACTTCAGAAAAACGCATCGAGTGCAGAAATGCAACCAGTGCCGATTTGCAGTTGATGCGGTAAAGTGCGAAGCGTGTCTCTCCGTGATCGCAAACGCACCCGCACCCGGCAGGCCCTCGTCACCGCCGCAGCCGACCTGTTCGAGTCGCGCGGCTATGACGCGACGACCATCGCGGACATCGCGGCGGCCGCGGAGATCGGCACCCGGACGTTCTTCAGCTACTTCGCCAGCAAGGAGGATCTGCTCTTCCCGGAGACCGACGGGCGGCTGCGGGCCGCGGTCGAGGCGATCGCCCATCGCGGCCCGGCGGACGGACCGGCCGAGGTGCTGCTGGAGGCGCTGCGCCGGGTCGGGGAGGACACCGACGACCTGACCGGGCGGATCGGCGTGCTGCGGATGCGGCTGATCCGGACGGTTCCCGCGGTGCGCGGGCGTGGGCTGCAGGTCCAGATGGACATGCAACGGGAGATCGCCCGCCGGCTGGCGGCGGCATTCCCCGGCGAGATCGACGAGGTTCGTGCGGCGGCCCTGACCGGTGCCTTCGTCGGCGCGGTCACCGGGGCGCTGCAGGTCCTGATGGAGGACGTGGAGCAGCCGACCGACCCGGCCGCCGTCCAGCGGGCGGTCGAGGTGGCGGTGGAGGTGGCACTGACCCCGTGGTTCCGCAAGTGACAGCTCGCTCAGCCGCTCGCTCAGCCGCTCGGCTCGCCGCTGGCCGGGGGACCGGTTCCCCGTGTGGGGTCGTCAGGTGACCGTTGAGCTGGTTGTCGCCGGCTGGCCGGTGACGCGCCGATCGGCACGATGAACGTGTAGTGGCTGGTCAGGTCGTGGGGCGGCTCCAGTGGACGGACAGGCCGGAAGCGGCGCGCTCGGTGCGGATCTCCATGGCTGAGCCGAGCATGGTGGCGCGGTCGACGACCAGCGCCGAGCCGTCCAGGGCATAGGTCACCCGCTCGGAGACCAGCACCGGCTCGCCCGAGGGCCGCCGCAGCAGGCCGGCGACCGGCTCGGCGAGCAGGCCGGGCCGCACCACCTCGGAGGCCCGGTGCACCAGGTGGCCGTGGTCGACCAATACCGCGTAGAGCGAGGTGTCGCTCAGGTCCGCGGTGACCAGCTCGGTGCCGCGCACCCAGGACATCTGGTGCACGGCGGGCCGCCCGGCCACCAGCCGCACCCGCTCCAGGCGCAGCGCCGGCCGGTCACCGAGCGCCGCGGCTGCCCAGTCCGGCGGGGTGCCGACGGCCTGATCGAGGATCTCCGTGGTCACCGTGTGGCCCTGGGCCCGCAGGTCGTCGGCGAACCCGTGCAGCGTGGTGAGCTGGTATTTCGCCCGGGGGAACACGAACGTGCCCCGCCCCGGCTCCTGCGACAGCAGACCCTCGTCCTCCAGCCGCTTGAGGGCCTGCCGCAGCGTCGCCAGGGTGACCCCATAACGCGTGCTGAGTTCCTTCTGCGGGGGCAGCGCGGTCCCGGGCGGCCACTCACCGTCCTTGATCTTGCTGGTCAGGTCATCGGCGATCACCTGATATTTGGGCGTGCGCGTGGGCAGCGGGCACCTCCTGGTCGACCTGGTCGAGAGCGGCGCGGAACGCGGCGACCTCGCCTCGCAGGTCATCGGGTGACGCACCGTCCAGAACCCTACGCATCAGGGCGGCGCCGATCACCACCCCGTCCCCGGCTCGCGCGGCCGTGGCGGCCTGGTCGGGCGTGGAGATGCCGAACCCGAGCAGCACCGGCAGGTCGGTGACCGCTTTGATCCGCGCGGCGAGAGGCGCCGCGGTCGTGGCGAGGGCATCGCGCTCCCCGGTGGTGTCCATGACGCTCACGGCGTAGATGAAGCCGCGACTGCGCCGGCCGATCTCGGCCAGCCGATCGGGTGGGGTGACCGGCGCGGCCAGCAGCACCAGGTCGATGCCGGCGGCCGTGGCGGCCGCCTCGAGGCGGTCCACCTCGTCGATCGGCACGTCGGGCACGATGAGACCGGAGAGTCCAGCGTCGGCGAGCCGCCGGCAGAACGCCTCCGGGCCGCCGCCCGTGGCGGGGCTGGTGGTGAACGGGTCACCGCGGAAGACGAGGTTGGCGTAGGTCATCGCGATCAGCGGGAGGTGGATGCGCTCGCGAGCCTCGGTCAGGTCGGTGAGAATGGACGCCACCGTGGCGCCGCGCCGCAACGCCTGATCGGAGGCCTGCTGGATGGTGGCACCGTCGAGCATCGGGTCGGAGAACGGCAGCCCGATCTCCACCGCGTCGGCGCCGGCCGCCTGGAAGGCGAGCAGGTAATCGATCCAGTCCGGGGTGATGCCGCCGGTCAGATAGGGGTTGAGCCGTTTCACTGGACCTCACCCGCCAGCGTCGCCATGTCCTTGTCGCCGCGCCCGGAGAGGGTCAGCAGCACGGTGGAGCCGGTCGGCAGGTCGGGGGTGCCGGCCGCGCGCAGCACCCAGGCCACCGCGTGTGCCGACTCCAGCGCGCAGATGATCCCCTCGCTGCGGGCCAGCCGGCGCAGCGCGTCGAGCACCTCGGCGTCGGTGACGGTCCGGTACTCCGCGCGGCCGCTGGTGCCCAGATGGGCGTGCTCCGGGCCGACGCCGGGATAGTCCAGGCCGGCCGCTATCGACTCGGCCTCGCGCACCTGCCCGTGGGTGTCCTGCAACACCAGGGAGCGATATCCGTGCACGACGCCGGGCGTGCCGTTGGTCATCGCCGCGCCGCCGGCCGCCTCCACGCCGATCAGCCGGGCCGGTGTGTCGACGAACCCGGCGAACGTGCCGGCCGCGTTGGAGCCGCCGCCGACGCAGGCCACCACCACGTCGGGGATCACGGGTGTCTGCGCCCGGGCCTCCTCGCCGATCACCCGCTGCAACTCGCGGACCAGCCATGGGTAGGGATGCGGGCCGGCCACCGAGCCGAGGCAGAAGTGCGCCTCGTCGACAGCGGCGACCCAGGCTCGCATCGCCTCGTTGGTGGCGTCCTTCAGCGTGCGGCTGCCGCTGGTCACCGGAACGACCTCGGCGCCGAGCAGCTCCATGCGGAACACGTTGAGCCGTTGCCGGGCGATGTCGCGCTCGCCCATGTAGACGGTGGCCCGCATGCCGAACAGGGCGGCGGCGGTGGCAGTGGCGACGCCGTGCTGACCGGCGCCGGTCTCGGCGATCAGGCGGGTCTTGCCCATCCGCTGGGCCAGCAGGGCCTGGCCCAGCACGTTGTTGATTTTGTGGGAGCCGGTGTGCGCGAGATCCTCCCGCTTGAGCAGGAGCGTCACACCGAGCTGGGCGGACAGGGTCTCCGCCGGGGTGAGCGCGGTGGGGCGGCCGGCATAGTCCGCACGCAGGCGGGCGAGGCGCTCATGGAACGCCGGGTCGGCCCATGCCTCGCGGAAGGCCGCCTCCAGGGCGGCGCAGGCCGGGACCAGGGACTCCGGCACATATCGCCCGCCGAACTGCCCGAACCGGCCGGCTGCGGTCGGCGCGCTCATGGTTGCCACTTCGGTCCCTGACATTACTGTTCCTGACATCTGCCGCTCCAAAGTTATAGAACTCTGCCGCCCAAGCATGCCATGCTGGGCGACAGAGTTCTATAACTATTTCGGGGAGGGGGTCAGGCGACCTTGTACAAGGCCTCCGGCGTCACCAGGCCGGCCAGCACCTGGCCGTCATCGGTGATCAGCACGCTGAAGAGCGAGCCGCTCAGCAGCCGACCCTTGCCCCACGACCCGCTGACCTCGGGCAGCATGCTCAGCAGCGCCTGGACCTGCTGGGCCTCCTCGCCCTTGCCCTTGCCGGCCTTGGTCAGCTCGGCGAGACCGTCCTTCGGCACCGAGGCGGTGACGATGGTGGTCCAGCCCTTGCCGATCACCTTCGGCTCGGCCTGGTTCGACCCGGCGGGCGCGGCGGGGTGCGGGACCGGCTTCTTGACGGTGCCCGGGGAGCCGAGCTCCTTCGGACCGGTCTCGTCGATCTTCGCCCCCGGCGGCGGGTTGAAGGTGAACTGCTCCGCGTCCGGCACGGCGAAACTGATCGTGTCGAAGGCGACCCGGATCGCCGGCTTCACCGCGTTCTTGGCGTACACCTCGACGCGCAGCGGGATGTGCTGCTCCGCGTCGATCGCCAGCCGCACCTGGCCGACCAGTGACTCGGTGTCCTTCGGGCTGAGCACCAGTTCGTACGCGTTGCGCCCGGCCACCTGCGCCGCGCCGGTCGTCTCCACCTTGGTGGTCGGGTCGATCGCGGCGAGCGCCGCGTCGGCCGCCTCCTGCGGCGTCGACGGCACCGCGCTGGGCAGCGAGTGCTTCGCCGGCTTGCCGGCGTCGGCCGGCAGTGTGAGGTGCCGGCCGGTGTTGTCCGAGCTGCTCCACTGCCACACGTCCGACCCGTTGCGGATCACGTCGGTCTCACCCTGCGTCCCCTGCAGGGCGACCCGCACCTTGTCCTGTCCCGCGTACCAGACGCGGGCGGTGTTGCTCCCGGCGATCAGGCTGGTCAGGCCGTTGCCGCCGGTCGATTTGCCGAGACTGCCGGCCAGCCCCGCGACGCCGGGCAGGCCCAGATCGGCGCTCTGCACCACGGTGCCGGAGAGCCCGGCCGGGTTGGCGCCCTGCAGATCCACCAGCAACTGGGCCGCGCTGCGGTCCGGCAGCGACGGGTCGGCACTGGCCACGATCGTGCCGGCCGCCGCGCCACCCCCGATGACGACCAGCGCGGTGGCCCCCGGCACCAGCCAGCGGAGCGCCGGCCTCGATTTCCACACGGACACGATGTCCACCTCCCGTTGGTATGCAGCAATCGTGCTTCGGCACCGCTGTGACCAGGCTGAGAGGGACCCGTAAGGGCCGGGCTCTAGGGGACCGGGCTGTGAGGTGACTGAGAGCCGATGTACCGAGCGGAAGGCGGCGTGCCAAGGTGGGTGCGTGCGGTTGCTGGTGGTGGAGGATGAGGAACGGCTGGCCGCCGCGCTGCGTCGCGGTCTGCAGGCCGAGGGTTTCGCGGTGGACGTCGCCCACGACGGCCAGGACGGCCTGGAGATGGCTCGGCACGGCGGTTATGACGCGATGATTCTCGATGTCATGCTGCCCCGGCTCTCCGGATACCGGGTGGTGCGGCAGTTGCGCGCCGAGCGGCACTGGTTGCCGGTGCTCATGCTCTCCGCCAAGGACGGCGAGTATGACCAGGCCGATGGCCTGGACTGCGGCGCCGACGACTATCTGACCAAACCTTTTTCGTACGTCGTGCTGCTGGCCCGGCTGCGCGCCCTCCTGCGTCGTGGCACCCAGGCCCGCCCGGTGGTCCTCGCGTGTGGTGACGTCGAGCTCGACCCGGCGGAGAAACGCGTGCTCGTCGGCGGCACCGAGGTGACCCTGACGACCCGCGAGTTCGCCCTGCTGGAGTACCTGATCCGCCGCCCCGGCGAGGTGGTCTCCAAGACCGAGCTGCTCGACCACGTCTGGGACGCCGCACTGGACACCGCGCCGAACGCCGTGGAGGTGTACATCGGCTACCTGCGCCGGAAGATCGGCCGGGAGCGGCTGGAGACGGTCCGGGGCGCCGGCTACCGGTTGGTCGCCGCGGCGGCGACGGTGCCGGATGCGCGGGCCTGACGGGCTTCGGGTGACGGTGACCGACCAGGCTTGGTGACGGTGAGAGGTGGCGGCTGTGGGTGCCGAGACGCTGAGAGCGGGGCGCTAGATGCGCCGGCGGGTGCGGGAGCTGAGCTTGCGGGCCCGGCTGTTGCTGATCTCGACGGCGGCACTGGCGTTCGGGCTGGTCGCCGGTGGGGTGCTGCTCGTCGCGGTGCTGACCTTCGCGCAGGGGCGGGCGGTGCACGCCGAGGCGCTGGAGACGGCTGAGGGGGTGGCCCGGCTGGTCGACCAGGGGCAGCTCACCGACCCGATCCCGGTCACGCCCGGAGTGCAGGTGCAGGTCATCGACGAGCAGGGGCGGGTCCGGGCGGTGTCCGCGACAGCGGACCGGCTGGTGCCGATCCTGTACGAGGACGAGCTGCGGGACCTGCCCGACAAGGCGGGCAAGGTCATCCCGGGGGAGCGGATCGGCTTCGACGGGGCGGCCCGGGTCGTCAAGGTCACCGCCGGGCCGGCGACGCAGCCGTTGCGGATCCTGGTGGCGCGGTCGACCAGCCAGCTCACCCAGGGCGTGCACCTGCTCCGGGTCACGTTGCTGATCGCGTTCCCGCTGTTGGTGGCGCTGCTCGCGGCGATGATGTGGCGGGCGCTGGGAGCGGCGCTGCGACCGGTCGACGCGCTGCGGGCCGGGGCCGAGGAGATCACCGGAGGCACCCGCGCCGGACGGTTGCCGGTGCCGGGCTCGCACGACGAGATCGGGCGGCTCGCGATCACCCTGAACGACATGCTGCAGCGACTGGACACCGCGCGGGCGCGGCAGCGGGCGTTCGTCGCGGACGCGGCGCACGAACTGCGCAGCCCGCTCACCAACATGCGTACCGAGCTGGAGGTGGCGCAGCGGCTGCCGGACGACACCGACTGGCCCGCGCTCACCGACGACCTGCTCGCCGACGTGCAGCGGCTGTCCCGGTTGGTGGACGACCTGCTGTTGCTGGCCCGCTCGGACGACGGGGCGGGCCGGGCGGTCGCCGGGCGGCCGGAGGAGATCGACGTGGGGCAGCTGGTGGGGGAGGTGGCGGCGCGTTACCCGGAGGTGGTGCACGAAGACGCCGCCGGGCCGCTGCCGCTGGTGGCCGAGCCCGACGCGCTCGCCCGGGTGGTGGCGAACCTGCTGGACAACGCCTGCCGGCACAAGCGGTCGGCGGTGACGGTGCGTACCGTGGCGGACGGCGGCGACCTGCTGATCGCGGTCACCGACGACGGACCGGGCATCCCGGCGGCCGATCGGGAGCGGGTCTTCGACCGGTTCACCAGGCTGGACGATGCGCGGGCGCGGGACGCCGGCGGGTCGGGGCTGGGGCTGGCCATCGTCCGGGAGCTGGTGCGCCGGCACGGCGGTTCGGTCACCCTGGGCGACGCGAACCCGGGTCTGCGGGTGGAGGTACGCCTGCCGCGGCGCTGCGGGCGCGGTGGTAGCACGGACGAGTGATCGGTGCGGAAAACGCCGGGATCCGCGGGAACTTTCCGGATCATCGGGCCGACCAAGGAGCGTGCCCGTCAGCGGGCGACGATACGACGGAAGGTTCCCCCAACGATGTCGCTGCTCAAGCGTTCCGCAGTGGTGGTTGCCGCAGCCGGCTTGCTGACCCTGGCGCTGGCCGGGCCGGCCTCGGCGCACGTGACGGTCAACCCGAGCACGGCCACCGCCGGTGGATACGCGAAGGTCTCGTTCCGCGTGCCGAACGAGTCGGACAGTGCCGCCACGACCAAGCTGGAGGTGAACCTCCCCGCCGACCAGCCGGTCGCCTCGGTCTCGGTGAAGCCGATCCCGGGCTGGACCGCGGTCGCGGTGAAGAGCAAGCTGGCCACGCCGATCAAGGCGCACGACACCGAGATCACCGAGGCGGTCTCGAAGATCACTTGGACCGCGGCGAAGGGTTCGGAGATCAAGCCGGGGCAGTTCCAGGAGTTCGACGTGTCGATGGGCGCGCTGCCGGAGTCGGGGCAGCTGGTGTTCAAGGCGCTGCAGACCTACTCGGACGGCAACGTGGTGCGCTGGATCGACGAGCCGACCGCGGACGGCACCGAGCCGGAGAGCCCGGCGCCGGTCCTGAAGATCGTGCCGGCCGCGAACGGCAGTGCCGCGCCTTCGGCGGGCGCGGTGGCGCCGGCCGCGAAAACGGCTGACGACGACTCGGACAGCGGGAAGGGCCTCGCGCTGGCCGGGCTCATCGCCGGTCTGCTGGCGCTGGTGCTGGCCGGTCTGGCGTACGCGAAAGCCGGTCGCAAGCCGGAAACCGCCGCGCCGGGCAAGCCGTCCGCGAGCTGAAGCGGACCCTGGCCGATCCGCCGCGCAGCGGGTCGCCGGGGAGCTCGGCCGGCGGTCCGTGCCAGAGCGGGTCGTTTGCCGGTCTTCCGGGAGGCGGGTCGGGGACTGCCCGGACCCGCCGGCCCGTTGACCTGCGTTACGCTGCCGCGGAAGATCAGCACGAAGATCATCAAGGGTGATCGACGACGGCGCCGGGAGAGAACATGAAGTCGCGCATCTGGCACGGCACGCTGGCGTTCATCGTTCTCGCGTCACTGCTGACTCAGATCGTGCTGACGGCGACGGACACCGCGCCGCACGCCGGTCCGGTGGTGCACGAGGCGGCGGTGACCCGGTTCGTGCGGCTGTTCAGCTACTTCACCATCCAGAGCAATCTGCTGGTGCTGATCGCCACTGTGGCGCTGGCCCGTGATCACGGCCGGGACGGGCGGGTCTGGCGGGTGATCCGGCTGGACGCGCTGCTCGGCATCGTGATCACCGGGATCGTCTACGCCACCATCCTGGCCGGGCAGGTCGAGCTGCACGGCGCGGCCTATCTCGCCAACCTGGGTTTCCACTACATCGCGCCGTGGGTGGCCCTGCTCGGCTGGCTGCTGTTCGGCCCGCGGCCGCGGATCGACGCCCGGACCCTGGCCTGGGCGTCGCTCTGGCCGGCGCTGTGGATCGGCTACACGCTGGCGCACGGCGCGGTCACCGACTGGTACCCCTACCCGTTCACCGACGTGACGACGCTCGGGTACGCCCGGGTGCTGATCAATCTGTCCATGGTGGTGCTGATCGCGGCGGTGCTGGCCACCGCGCTGCGCCTGCTCGACAGGCGGCTGCCGGCGGGGGCGCCGGAGGCCGCGGCGCAGGCGGCTCCGGTGGTACCGCGTTCCCGGTCCGGCGCGGAGTCTGTCTCCCAGCGCGACACATGATGCCTGCGCTGAACCTGTTTTTCGTGGTGCCGATGTTGCCTGGGGATGTCTGCGCCAGTCGGGCCGGCATCCGCGGTGATACCCGTTGATCTGACGCTGACGATTCGATCATCTGCTAGGTCATCTTGTAGCCTCCGGCGATGTACATGCGCTCCGTCATCGCCGGAACCGTGACCGTTTTTCTGCTGGCGGCTTGCGGCTCCGAGACCGACTCCTCGGATGCGGCGGCCGTTCCGAGCTCTCTGGCCGCTACTGCGAGTTCGGCCGTTGCTTCGCCGTCAGCCGGGGCCACGTCGGTCGCTGCGGCTACCCCGGCTTCGTCCAGTGTTGCCTCCGGCAGCCGGGCGCAGTGCGCCGCGATCAAGAAGGTCTACACCGCATGGGCGAAGATGAACACGTCCCTCACCGCGCGCGGCGTCGATGCGGCGATCGGGGCGGGGGACGCGTTCGCCGATGTGGTGCGTGCCTACGACGACCAGGCGTCGAAAGAGCTGAAGCGAGAGGTCACCGGCTACAACGTTCAGGTGCTCATCGCCCGGGCGCAGATCGCCCAAGGCACGCTGGACTCGACCACGCGGGAGAACCTCAAGGCAGACCACGACGATGTCGTCGCGAAGTACGACGCGTTCCGGACGGCGGCGGCCTGCACATGAGTCATCGCCGGCAGCATGGCCCGGCCCCGTGGTGTCCTTCTTCAGATCGCCGGGCTCGTCGACCACCAGAACGCCGTCGGGGTCACCCAACCGGTCGACGACGACCTGCCCCAGATCGGCATGCACCGCGTCGGCGTCCCACTTCGCCCGGTGGCGCAGCCGCCGCATCGCATCATCGTGGCCGTAGCACCGCCACTCTGATCCGCAGGAAGGGGTCCCCGTCCCGCGGCCGGCTCAACATTATGATCATCAATCGGTGACCCTCCGAGGTCGTCACGCATGCCTGCGCGCCCACCTTGGTGAGCGTGGCATCGAACGAGTCACCGCGGGTGGCGACCGCGCCGGTCTTCCCGCAGTCGGCGGGCATGGCCTGCTCATCCATCACCTGGAAGGCCGCTGGATTCTTGTCGCGTTTCGGCGCCCGGGGCGCGTAGACCTGCCAGGCGATCAGCTCCGTTTCGCCGCCGCTGCGATACAGATCGTCGCTGACCGCGTCGCCGCCGCCGTTGATGACCGGCGCCCGGCCGGGATCGACGTCGAGGTCGTAGGCGTGACCGCCCCGCATCGGGAACTCGAAGACGCGCTCGACGTGCGGATCATCGGTCCAGGTGTCCGGCCTGTCCTGGCCGGCGCTCTCCGTGATGCCGGTTCTCCCGGATGCGGCTCCGGCTGACGGCCGCTCCGCCAGCCGCATCCCGACGCCGACCACGACCGCCATACAGAGGCCGGCGACCAATCCGCTGCAAACAGGACGGCGAACGTTGAGCTGACGCCGATCGGGCGTACGCCGCACCCAGATCCAACTGCCGCTGGCGAACAGGAGGGCGCCGATCCCCACGAGCGTGCCCCACTGGGAGGACGCCTTGTCGAACGTGTCGAACAGGCCGGCGATCAGTGGTGCGTCCAGAATGCCGACCTCATCGGCGACGGCCAGAGCCGGGAAGGTGACAACAGCGGTGACCACCAGGAACACCGGCCAACTCCACTGACGAGAGTCCGTCCGGTCTGCCGCGCTGGGTTTCTCCTGGTCGGCCGGAGCTCGTGTTTCCTGGGTCTCGCGCGGCATCGATGCTCCTACCTCGGACCACGGGGACGATGTAGGCCCAACGAGCGAGAGGGCCGCTGGACACGGCGCGCGATCGGTCGACCTGCGGTGCCGCAGCGGGACCGCGCGGCACCGCCAAAATGCGTGCCGCCCGGTGCGCGGGCTTCCACCTCAGGCCGGATCCGGCCTGTCCGGCGCCACGCCGGTATGGCTGCCGGAGAGCGGCGGCGGCCAGGTGGACGTCTTCGCCGGGGCGCCGTGCGGGCCACCGGCCGGCGATCTGGGCCGATCACTCTGGATAGGGTGCGCCGACGATCCAGCCGCCCAGGTGGTCCGGAGTGGCGTCGGTGTCGACGAGCCGGGCCTGGTCGCCGACGCGGACGGTGCCGGGTGCGATGACCCAGGCGTTGAGGGCCAGCCGGCCACCGAACTCCCCGCGCAGGCGACGGAACACGTCGAGATCTTGACGGCCGGTGTCCGGGTCGATGGTGGTCACGACGCATCGCATCCGCAGGGAGTGCAAGCCGATCACGGCATCGCCGATCCGCAGCGCCCGGCCGGGCCAGGTGGCCTCGGCGTCGGCGTGGACGCCGGCCAGGAGAAGGTTGGGGCGGAGCCGGCGTACGTCGTGCCCGAAACGGGAGACGGCACCGTCGGTCGCGACGAGCAGGTTGCCGATGTCGAAGCGCTCCGGACCGGCGTAGGCGCGGAGTCCCGCCGTGTCCCCGGCGCGCCGGCGGACGAGTGCGGCGGCGGCCTGGGTGTCCCACGGGTGGCCGGCCACCCGTGGGACACCGTCCGCGCCGGTGCTCGCCGGCAGGGTGAGCAGCCCGGGCCGGGTCCGCCCGGTCAGCGGGCCCCGATGGTTCCGGACGTGCACGAGGCGGTCGCCGTGGACACCGTCGATGGTGAGCCGGGCCTGCTCCAGTTCCTCCCCGGACAGCGATTTGATCGGGTAACGCCACAGCGCAGCGACGTGCACGAGAACTCTCCCTGCTGGCGAAGGTGCCGGTCGGAAAGGCCGGGCTAGGCGGTCACGACCGGGAAGTCGATGTCCACGGCGGCGGCCTTGTTGAAGTAGTTGGTCAGCACGTTGAGCGCGACATGGCCGATCACCTCGGCGATCTCCTGGTCGCCGGCCCCGGCCGCCCGCACCGGGTCGATGTCGTCGGCGCTGACATCACCACGGGTGGCATTGACCTTGACCGCGAAGGCGAGGAGCGCCGCGGTCTTCGGATCGTCGTTGTCGCCCTTGCGTGCGGCGGCGATGTCGTCGGCGGACAGCTTGGCGGCGTGTTCGGCGAGGTAGGAGTGCGCCGACAGGCAGTAGTCACAGGCATTGTCCTGCGCCACGGCCAGGGCGAGGCGCTCCCGGGTGGCGGCCTTGAGCGCTCCCCTGCCGAGCGCGCCGGAGAGGGCGAGGTAGCCGTCGAGCAGGGCGGGGGCGTTCGCCATCGCCCTGGTCATGTTCGGGACGACGCCGAGGCCCTGCCGCACCGCGGCGAGCAGATCGGCGGCCTTGCCGGTGGCGGTGGCCGGGTCGATCAGGGGGAGGGTGCTCATGGTTGCTCCTCGGTGCGATGAGTTCTTCTAACGGGAAGCGTGGTCGCTTGCCGTTAGAAGTTGTAGCAGACAAGTTCTCACGGTGACAAGGTGGTGTTACCGTTAGAAAATGGATGAGGGAAGCGCTGCGGACGTGAGCACGGTGCTGTTGCTGCCGTCCGAACCGCGGCCGGTCCGCCTGATGAACACCGTCTGGGCCGACCGCGGCGGGGTGCACGACGCCCTCGGGACCCCGGCCGACCTCGGACGATGGCTGGCGGCAGCGGATCTTCTGCCGGCCGATCCCGTCGTGACGGCCGCCGGCCTGCGAGCCGCGATCAGCCTGCGCGACGCGCTACGACGTCTGGCGGCCCTGCGAACCGCGGATTCCCGCTCCACGGCACGGTCCGCGATGCCGGACCTAGAGGTCGCCGTGTGGGTGGTCAACGAGGCGGCGGCCGCCGTCCGGCCGGACGCCCTGGACCTGGTCGGCGATCGGCTCCGCCGCCGTCCCGCCGCACCTGCCGCGGACCCGGCCGCCGCGCTGGCAACCGTGGCGGTCGAGGCCATCGCGCTGCTCACCGAACCCGACGGCGTGCTGAACGCCTGCACCGCGCCCGGCTGCGTGCTCTATTTCGTCAAGGATCATCCCCGGCGCGAGTGGTGTTCCGCAGCGTGCGGCAACCGCGCCCGGGCGGCACGCCACTACCAGCGCCACCGCGCTGCCCGTGGCGACTCCTGACGAGGTCCGTCCTCTCCGGTCGACGGGCTCACTCCGCAGTGGTGCTGGTGCCGATGATACGACCCACGTCGTCGACGTGGCCGAGGGCCGCGGTTCGATGGCGGCCAGGTCACCGGTGCGACCGTTCACCGGTCGGGGAGTCATGACCAGGGATCGGCGGTGGTGGCTCCATCGGGCGCGGCGGACCTGCGAGCGGGCCGGTCGGCGTGCAGTGACCCGAGCAGACGCAGGGCCGCCGCCGCCGGGGAGCCGGCCGCCGCGCTGTAGGTCACCACGAACTGGTCGGGGTCGCCCGGGATCCGGAGCGCCTCGTAGGACAGGTCCATCGTGCCGACCATCGGGTGGCGCAGCCTGGCCTCGGTGTGGCCCTTGTCGTGCACCGGGTGCTGCGCCCACAGACGCCGGAACAGCTCGCTGCGGATGGCGAGGTCGCCGATCAGCTCGGCCAGCTGCGGGTCATCGGGCCGGCGTCCGGCGTCGACGTGGAGGAAGGCCACCAGGTCGCGCGCTTTCGCCGGCCAGTCCACGAAGATCGCCCGGGCGGCGTCCTCGTCGGTGAACAGCAGCCGGGCGAAGTTACGCTGCCGGACCGGCAGCGTGGCGAAGTCCGCGATCAGCGCGGCGCCGAGGGTGTTCCAGGCCAGCACGTCAGTGCGGCGTCCCACCACATAGGCGGCGGCGTCGGTCATCGCGTCGAGCAGATGGCGCACCTGGGGTCGCACCCGTTGCGGTGGGACCGGCCGGCGGGACTCGCGGCCGGGCCGGGCCAGACGGAGCAGGTGAGCCCGTTCGCCGTCGTCGAGTCGCAGCACCCGGGCGACGGCGTCCAGGATCGCCTCGGAGACGTTGGTGGTGCGTCCCTGCTCGAGACGTACGTAGTAGTCGACGCTCACCCCGGCGAGCTGGGCCACCTCCTCGCGTCGTAGTCCGCTGACCCGTCGCCGCCCGTGGTACGCGACGACGCCGGCGGCGTCCGGAGCGATCCGGGCTCGGCGGGTGCGGAGGAACTCGGAGAGTTCGGTGCGCCGGTCCATGCGGCGATTATGGCTCCGGCCGGTCGCCGCAACGTGGTTCTGTCAGACCTACGGTCGGCGCGAACGACGGTCGGACGGAGCCCTGGGTGGACCCGGTGACCGGCGCGACGGTGGTGGGGTGAACCCGGCATCCATCGCTCTGAGGAGACTCCCATGCACGTGAACGGCAGTATCGCCGTCGTCACCGGCGCGAACCGCGGGATCGGCCGCGCCCTCGTCGAAGCGCTCCTGGCCGGTGGCGCATCGGTCGTCTATGCGACGGCCCGGCGGCCCGAGACGGTCGAGGACCTGGTCGCCCGCGACCACCGGGTCCGGCCGTTGAGGCTGGACGTGACCGACCCGGAACAGGTCACTCGAGCGGCGCGGGTGGCCTCCGACGCCACCCTGCTGATCAACAACGGCGGCTCGCTCGGCTTCGCCGACCCGCTGACCGGGGACCTCGCCACGATCGAGGTGGACCTGCGGACCAACTTCATCGGTACGCTGTCGGCAACCCGCGCGTTCGTCCCGGTGATCGAGCGGAACGGTGGCGGCGCCATCGTCACCATGCTCAGCCTGGTCGTCTTCGGCGCGGTGCCGGCGATGAGCGGCTACAGCGCCGCCAAAGCCGCCGCTGCCTCGGCCACCCAGGCGCTGCGCGCCCAGTTGCTCGATCGCAAGATCAGTGTGCACGGGGTCTTTCCGGGAGCCGTGGACACCGACATGATCCGCGGCATGGCGATGCCGAAGGCCACACCGTCCAGTGTGGCGACCGCGATCCTCGACGGGGTCGAGGCGGGCGCGGAGAACATCTTCCCCGATCCCATGGCGCAGGCCGGGCACCAGGCCTGGCGGGCGGACCCGGCGGCGTTCGAACGCCGGATGGGCTCGATGTAGACGGCGTACCCGCGCCGCGCGTCAGTGCGGCGCGGGACGCACTGAGCGCGCCGGCCCGCCTCGATGGCGGGTGCGAAAGGCGGCGATCTTGGCACGGTTGCCGCAGTCGGCCATGGCGCACCATCGCCGGGAGGAGTTTCGCGAGGCGTCGAGGAAGACCCACCGGCAGTCCTCGCCGCGGCAGGCCTTGATCCGTGGCCAGCTCGGCCGGGCGCTGGCACGCAGCAACGCCGCCACGGTCGCCGCGCAGACGTCCCGGGCGAGGTCGCCGGGCTCGTCCGCGCGGAGCGACGGCGCACCGCTCAGGTCCAGCCGCAAGGAGAGCGCGTCCAGGCCCGAGGTGTCGCCCGGATCGGGCTCGAGGCCGTTGTTGCGCAGCGCCAGGGCGCGGATCAGACGGCGCAGGGCGCGGAGCATCGCGACGCCCTCCGGCGCCACCGGAGCCCGCTCGGCCGCCGACGCGGTCAGCCCGCCCCACCAGTCGCGCACCGACGCGGCGTCGGTGAACTCGTCCGCCTCGGCATGAGCGGTGTTGGCGACGGCGATGAGCAACTCCTCGTCGCCGAGTTCGGGCCGGGGGGACGGGAGTGCCATGTAACCACCGTACAGGGTTAATCGGTTGCTCCTGTCGGTAACCGGTGTAACGGTTTCAGTGGTTGCCGGGCCGCGACGGCGCGGCCGGTCAGGGGAGGTCGACATGGTGGGTTGGACAGGATGGCGCTCGGGCGAGCCCACGCTGCTGTTCTCCGCCGCGGTGTACGGCGTGAGCACCACCCTCTCGGTGGTCGCGCTGCGCGCGGTGCGCCCGGCCGACCTGCTGGCCGTCGAGGTCGGCGGCGCGGCGGTGACGTTGCTGGTCACCGCGGCCGTCCGCGGGCGGCTCCGGTGGCCGGGCGCACCGCGGCAGATGCTGATCGGCGTCCTGGTGCCGGGCCTCGCCTTCCTCTTCGGCGACCTGGGCCTCGCCCGCACGAGCGCGTCGAGCGGCAGCCTGCTGCTGGCCGCCGAGCCGCTGCTGTCGGTCCTGCTGGCGGTGGTCGTGCTCGGCGAACGGCTGACCGGCCGGGCCGCCGGGGCGATGGCCCTCGGCCTGGCCGGCGGGGCGATGGTCGCGGTGCGGCCCGGCGGCCCGTCCGGCGCCGACACGACGCTCGGCAACGGGCTGGTCCTGCTGGCGGTGGTGGCGGTCGGGTTCTACCTGGTCGCCACCCGCCGGTTCAACACCGGCGACGGGCTCGGCGAGAGCGCCTGGCAGAACGCCGGCGGCGCGCTGAGCGTGGTGCCGTTCCTGGTGGTGTCCTGGTCCACCGGCGGCACCCGGCTGGACACCGCCGGCCCGGCCGGGTGGCTGGCCTGTCTCGCGGTGGTCGGCTGTGGTGTGGTCGGTGGCGTGACGTTCAATCGGGGCATCGCCCGCGTGCCGGCGGCCCGCGCCGGACAACTGGGCAACCTGACCCCGGTGGTGGGCACGTTGACCGCCGTCGTCTTCCTCGGCGACCGGCCCTCCCCGGCGCAGATCGCCGGCGGAGCGGCCATCGTGATCGCGCTCGCCCTGCTGCTGGGCGGCCCGGTGGGTCGAGCCGGCGAACCCGTCTTCGAACTCGAGGAGCGCCGATGAACGAGCAGACCGCCCGTACGCCACTGTTCTGCGATGTCACGCTGGCCGGCCGCATCGAGCGAGCCGAGGCGCGGTTCATCGCCGCCTGCGGCGAGGCCGCCGCTCGCCGCCGCGGCGATCGGCGCGGCTTCCGCATGCCGATCGGGGGAGGGGTCGCCGGCTACGCCGAGCCGGACTCGCCACTGAACAAAGTGGCCGGTCTGGGGTTCGCCGGCCCGCCGGACCCCGCCGCCCTGGACGCGGTCGAGCAGGCGTACGCCGCTCGGGGTGCGCCGGTCCAGGCCGAGGTCGCGAGCCTCGCCGACCCCGCGGTCCTCCAGCTGCTGGCCGAGCGCGGTTACCGGCTGGTGTCCGTCGAGAACGTCCTGGGCCACGCCCTGGGCGGAGGAGCTGCCGGCCCGGTGACCCCGCCCGGGGTCGAGGTACGCCCCAGCGACGATGCCGAACTCGACACCTGGCTGGACGTGGTCGTGGAGGCGTCCCTGCACCCGGACGCTCAGGGGGTGCCGTGGCAGGAGGAATTCCCGCGCGAGGTGCTGGAGAACGCCGAGCGTGACGCCGCCGGCCTGGTCCGGCGTTACCTGGCCCGGCTGGACGGCGTGCCGGCCGGTGGCGGCAGCATGCACCTCACCGACGGCGTCGCCCAGCTGACCGGTGCCGGGACCGCGCCCGGGTTCCGCCGCCGTGGCATCCAGAGCGCCCTGCTGGCGGCCCGGCTCGCCGACGCCGCGACCGCCGGCTGCGACATCGCTGTGGTCACCGTCCAGCCCGGCTCCGCGTCGCAGCAGAACGCCCAGCGCCGCGGTTTCGACCTGCTCTACGTCCGCGCGGTGCTGGTGCTGGAACCGGGGCGATGAGGCCGCCCGGGGGTCAGGACGCGTAGCGCTTCTCGGCGCGGGCCCGGGCCTTGGCGGCCTCCACCTCGCGGTCCTTGGGCGGGGCGGTGGTGACCAGGCCGTCCAGCAGTTCCTGGGTGGCGGCGGCGATCGCGGCCACAGCCTGGTCGAAGACGGCCTGGTTGGCCTGGGACGGGCGGGTGGAGCCGGCTACCTTCCGGACGTACTGCAGCGCGGCGGCATGCACCTCGTCCGGCGTCGCTGGGGGTTCGAAGTTGTGCAGCTGGTGAATGTTGCGGCACACGGGTGTCTCCCTCGGCAGTGACCGTACGTCTTCGTGAATCTATGCGATGCCGGGAAGCCGTGCCGGCGCTGATCGCCAATGTCGCGCCAGCCCGTGAAACATGGCCGGGACGGGCGGGTCTGGCGGGTGATCCGGCTGGACGCGCTGCTCGGCATCGTGATCACCGGGATCGTCTACGCCACCATCCTGGCCGGGCAGGTCGAGCTGCACGGCGCGGCCTATCTCGCCAACCTGGGTTTCCACTACATCGCGCCGTGGGTGGCCCTGCTCGGCTGGCTGCTGTTCGGCCCGCGGCCGCGGATCGACGCCCGGACCCTGGCCTGGGCGTCGCTCTGGCCGGCGCTGTGGATCGGCTACACGCTGGCGCACGGTGTGGTCACCGATTGGTATTCCTACCCGTTCGCCGACGTCACGGACCTCGGATATGTGCAGGTGCTGATCAACCTGGCCATGGCCGTGCTGATCGCGGCGCTGCTCGGAACCGTGCTGCGCGTGCTCGACCCGCGACTGCGCCTCGGCTCGCCGGCGGTTGCGGCCGAGTCGGCTCCGGTGAGCCTGCCGAGGCGGCGCGAAGCCGCCGACCGCGCCGCCGATCAGGAAGCCTAATGCAGGAAGGTTCCGACCTAGGTCGAGGTCGTTAGCGACGCGGTTGCGGTCGCCCCTTGGATTCTGCGCTGCGTCCTCGCCGGATGAACGCCAAGGCTCCAACCGTCAGAAGAACAACTGCGGTAGCAGCGACCCACACGGTCCAGTAGGTTGTCTGAGGCTCACTTACCGCGGGCTCGGCGGCTGCAATCGGGTCCATTAAGGGATTTGGGGCCGACGATGCAGGCTCCGGGGTCGTCAGTGCCGCGTAGGGGTCTATGAGCCCGAATCCCCAATTTTGGCTGCGTCCCGGCGAGGGGGAGTGAGCAGTACTCGTGAGCCGGGCGATGATCTGATTCGCCGTCTCGGCCGGGTACTTCGCGCGCAGCAGTGCGACTACAGCCGACACTTGAGGGGCAGCGAAACTGGTTCCAGTCATCGATGTGCGCGATCCCTCCCGGCCGGCGGTGTAGATGTTGACGCCGGGTGCGGCGACCCCCAGGTACGGGCCGGACGAAACATCGGACCAAAGGTGGCCCGTTTCATCGGTTGCGGTGACCGCGACAATGCCGGGAAAGGCGGCTGGATACTGCGGCAAGTTGGTGGACGAGCCCTCATTCCCGGCAGCCGCGACCACAACGACATCTTTCCCGATGGCATCAGCGATCGCTGCCCTGACCTGGGGATTAGCGATCGGTGAGCAAACCGAGATGTTGATTACCCTGGCACCGTGGTCGACCGCATATGCGATGCCCTGTGCCTCGGCTGTCGGGGAGCTAGCCAGATCGTCGGAGATACGGACCGGCAGGATCATCGCATTGGGTGCGAGGCCTACGACGCCGTCGGGGCCGTTGCCTGTGCCGGCAATGATGCTGGCGACGGCTGTTCCGTGCCCGGTGCTCGAGATGTCCACCCGGCCGCTGGTGCCTTGACCGGTGAAGTCTGCACCTGTTAGGACTCGGCCGTTTAAGTCCGGGTGCTGGGCGTCAACGCCGCTATCGATGACGGCAACTGTGACCTTATGGCCGGTGCTCAGCGGCCATAGGCGCTTGACGTCGAAGTGTTGATCGTCTAGCGGCCACTGATGGGAAGAGGGATTCAAGGGGTCACGGTGACCGCTAGGCCTTGGGTGTGCCATCGCAGGATGTCCGCTCACCTGGACTGCCATAAGCGCGACTGCGGCCCATGCCGCCAGGCGGAAGCGTGGGTGCATCAGGTGAACATAAAGGTTTTCGGATGGGCGCAGCAAAGTGATTTTCATCACTGACCCGAGGTTGACCTCGGGTGATCCGCAAATGGCAAAGTGCGAGCAGTCTGCCGTGCGGGACTCTTCTTGCGGCCAAGTGGCGGGCACTTAGGCGTCACTTAGGCTTCGGCCGTATGGGGGAGTGAGCGACGTGCGCGGTAGCGTTCGCAGCATCCGAGTTGGGCTGTCATTCCTGCTGACATCGTGCCTGGTGCTGGCGATGGAGCCAGGCGCGGTAGTTGCCGCGCCGCTTGCGTCGCCAAATGCCCCGTCGGGCAGCCCGGATACCCCTGACCAGGTGTACGGAACTGCGGCCAATAAGGCGCACCGTACGACGGCTGCTGCTACTGCGCCTCGTAAAGGAGCCAAGGTCGCTCCTGGCGCCAAGGTCGCGCGCCCGGCCGGGGCCGTGCCGGAGGTCACGCTGCACGAGCCGAAACGCAAGCCCGTGTCATCTGGCTCACTTCTGCATGAGGACCCGGCTGCCAAATCGGTGCCTCAATCAAAAGCCCGTGCATTCAGCAGGCAGAGGAGCCGCAACCGGCCTGACCTGAGCACTGCGACCACGACCGTCTTCGAGAACACTGATGGCACGTTCACCGCAGAGATCCACCGCGCCGCAGTCAACCGACCGGACAGTGCTGGCGGATGGGTCCCAGACAAGGCACTCACAGGATCGGCGACCCAGGCGGCCTCGGCAACCACGCTGGCCGCAGCGGTGACGAATCCGACCGGGCAGAGGACCACCTCCGACAGCACCTACGTGAAGTCCGGCGTCAACGAGAACTTTAGCAGTGACAATGCCCTTTATGTTGGTACGCACGACGGGCACAACTACAACTCGTTCATTAAATTTGACGGTTTTGCCACGCAGTTCCAGAATGCCTACATCCTCAACGCCAACCTGTATCTGGACACTGAGTTCGGCGACACCAGTGCCGGGTTCTGCCAGGCAGCGCCAGTCAGCGTTGCTCCCGTCACTTCCTCCTGGAATCCGGCCACGCTCAAGTCCTATCCCGGCCCGTCCAGCGGGACGGCTATCGGCAGCAGCACCTTCATGGGTGGTGTTAACTGCCAGAACGGCCGGGTCTGGGCAGGTATCGCCTTGAAGCCACGGACCTTTACCAACTGGGCTCACGGTTGGGCCCCGAACTACGGGCTTGCGATCACCGCGCCGTATACGGCGACAGCGTGGAAGGAATTCAACCCGGACGACGCTTACCTGGCAATCGAATACGCTGCGGATGGCGCTGGTGCGTCGTACTCCGAGACCCTGTATGCATCGCCATGGAATAATAAGACCGGTTGGGCCAAGGTGACGATCCAAAACGAAGGATCGGCCACCTGGACACCGACCAACGGTTACAAACTTGGCTACCAGATTTACACCGTCGCTAATGGTGCGCGTACCCTCTATTCCACGTCGAACTACTTGACCGCAATGCCTAGGAATGTGGCACCGAACACCTCAGTCACGGTAACGGCTACGCTGCCGGCGCTGTCTCCTGGAGAGACCTACCAGGTTTGCTGGGACATGGTGCACAACGGTCAGTACTTCTCTGGTCTTGGAATCCCGCAAGCCTGTTACGCGCTGGATGTCGTTAACAATCCGCCGGTCATCGACTCATTGTTCCCGTACAACAACTCGACTCAATATTCGCTGACGCCGAAGTTGTACATGACCGCCCATGACGTCGACGCCTATCCCAACACTGGGCTGAAGTATACCTATAACCTTTACATCAACGGCTCCGCCACGGTTCTCGCCACCTCTGGAACAACCACTTCGGCGAGTTGGACTGTTCCGGCTGGGAAACTATCTTGGGGCAGCACCTACTACTGGCGTGCCCAGGTCACTGACGGCACTACGGCCTCCGCGTGGTCGCAGCCCGGCTACTTCAGCGTTCCAGCACCGCCGCAGCCCTTGGTGACTAGCCACCTTGGTGCAGCTTCGGCCAGCTCGACTGTCAACGGCGCATCAGCGACCGCAGGCAACTATTCCACCGAGGTCGTCGACGCTTCCTCGCCTGCAGGGCTTGCAGCGCAACAGCTCGAGATCCGGCGTACCTACAACAGCATGGATCCCAGGCTGGAGAACGCTTTCGGCGCCGGGTGGTCCTCGCTGCTCGACTCGCGACTGATCCCTGATAACGACGGCACCAGCAGTGTAGTCGTGGTCTTGCCGAACGGCCGCGAAGAGCGTTTCGGACTCAACGCGGACGGCAGTTACACGTCGCCGCCCGGTGCACGACAGAAACTCGTACAAACCCCTGCGGGTTCCGGCCACTACCAGTTGAGGGACCCGTCTGGTCTTGTCTACGAGTTTGCAAACGAGCGCGTCGATTCTGTTTCCGGCCAAACCTATGTCAGCCTACAAAGGGTTGTGGACGGAAACGGGCGCGCCGTTTCTTTGTCGTACGACACGTTCGAGGTGGCTGGCGCGGACGGGGTAACGGCATCGATGTTGCTGCCCAGCTCCATTATTGGTGGTTCAGAAAAACGCGGTGCGTTCGGCTCGCGCAACGAATTGGACTTCAGTTGGGGTGCCGCAAGCATTGTCACCGGTTCGGGCAGAATGGCCCTGGCCCCGCATGTCAGCAAGGTCAGCCTAGTGACACTCAAGTATGGCCTGGGCGGCAAATTCCGGGTCAGGGAGTGGACGTATGGTTATGACGCTGCAAATAACCTTACGTCGGTGTGTCCACCGGACAACGGCGCCGCCTGCACGGGTTATTCGTATACCTCTGGAAGTAATTCCGGTTCGCATTTCTCGGCGATGGTTACCGACGCGTCCCCGCTTGGCTACTGGCGCCTGACTGATGCTGGGGGGACTACTCGCGCCGTCGACCAGGTCGCTGCCAATGTTGGCACCTTCGATGCGATGTTGACCAGCGTCACGCTCGGCCAGCCAGGCGCATTACCGGGGACTCCGGCTACGTCCGCAGCATTTAACGGCACCAGCTCCAAGATGAGCCTGCCGAACGACCTGGTTTCCGGTAGCAATATGACGGTGGGCATGTGGTTCAAGACCACTCAGGCTGGTGGGACGCTGTTCAGCTACCAGAGCCAACCGGCCGGTACGGCAGCTCCCGTTTTCACGCCGGCTCTCTATATCGGCACTGAAGGTAAACTCCACGGCAAATTCTGGGACGGCAGTGCCACCCCACAAGCTGTCACCACGAAAGCAGTCAACGACGGTAAGTGGCACTATGCGGTACTGGCCGGAGCATCCACCAAACAGAAGCTGTACTTGGACGGTGCGGAAGCCGCGTCATTGAGTGGTGCGACGATTGCCTCGTCGGGTCAGCCATACGTTACGGTGGGCGCGGGCCGATGCGCCGGCGGCTGGGCGGCATGCCCGACCAATAACTCGCTTGGCTGGTTCGCTGGGCAGATCCAGGATGTCTTCTACATCAACAAGCCGCTTGGTCTGCCGGCGATTCAGCAGCAGTACGCCGCTGGAATCACGGCGGCTCGGGAGCTGGTGACCGCCAAACTGCCATCAGGCAAGACCGCTGCTGTAGTCACGTACGACGCACTTGCCGATCGGGTGAACTCCGTGACAACTGGAGACGGTGGGACAACCCGATTCAGCCTTCCATCGACGTCCGGCTCAACGAATTACTACCGCGGTGCCGTTCTGAGCACCCGGCCGATCCTCGGCTATCCGCTGAACGAAGAATCCGGCACGGTTGCTCGCAACCTGCTGGGCCTCAACCCGTCAACCGATGATCATCAGGATGGCGTCTACAACGATGTGGTTCTCGGCGTTCCCGGCATCTTCGGTGACGATGGTGACACCGCAGCATCCTTCAACGGCTCCTCCTCATACCTATCGCTACCGCCAGGCTCCGTCGACGTCAACACCAGCGCATCAGTCGGTCTGTGGTTCCGAACCAAAACTGCCGGTGGAGTCCTTTTCTCGTACCAGAACACCCCGATCAACGACACCGTGCCGCAATACTTCACTCCGCTGCTTTACATCGGGACCGACGGCAAGCTGCGCGGCCAGCAATACGACGGCACCGCCTCGCCGATCACCTCACTCGCCGCAGTCAATGACGGCAATTGGCATATGGCGTTGATCACGGCGGCTGGTGCAACGCAGAAGCTGTGGCTTGATGGGGTAGCACAGGGTACCCGGACGGGCAGCGCCGCCCGCCCGAACGCTGCCGCTCAGAACGTTGTCGCCGTCGGCGCTGGCTACCTCGGAGGTGGATGGCCGTCCCGTCCTGCAACCGCCGGTCAAAGCAGGTTCAATGGCGACATTGCTCAGGTCGCTGTCTATAGCTTGGACATTGACCAGATTACGCCCGGCGTGGCGGCCTACCTGTTTCAGGCGAAGGGCTCGGCGATGAGCCCGATGCCTACCACCACCGTTACAATCACCGACCCGAATAATGCAACCTCCACGGTCGCCATGGATCCGGTCAACGGCATGCGTATCACCGCTGTCACTAATGCTCTTGGGCAGACGACGGCGTACACCTATGACACTCTTGGCAACCGGGTCGGTATTACCGACCCGGCAGGACATTCCATCAGCCGAGTGTTCGACAAGAATGGCAATGCGGTTCAAGAAACGACCTGCCAAACCGCTAAATCTTGTCAAACAACGAATTACACCTTTTACTGGGACAATGCAAACCTAGCTGATCCGCGCAACGGCAAAATCCTGACAAAGATTGATGCACGTGCCGGGACTTCCGGGGCTGCAAATACCACATATCGCACCACCTATGCCTACACCGCTACTGGTGATGTCGCTTCGGTCATAACACCGCCTACAACTGAGGCGCCCAACGGCCGTAAAACCACCTACAGTTATACAACTGCTGATAGCAAGACTTTTGACAGCGCGGTGAAAACGACCGAACCTGGCTTGCTCGAGTCGGTCACCGACCCCCGTGGGCAGAAGACCGTATACGGCTACGACGAGTTCGGCATGCTGCGTCGGGTTGTCGAGGCTTCTGGGCTCACGAGAGAGTATTTGTACAACGCGCTCCGCAGCACTGTTCAGCAGGTCACTGTAACTTCGGATACTTATCCCAACGGTGTCCGAACCATATTCAACTACGACGATCGCAATCGACTGACATCCCAGCTCGGGCCGACCACGACGGACGCCGTGACCGAGCGAACACACACGCCCCATGTGATCCTGCAGTACGACGTCGACGGCAACATCACCAAACAGGCTGCTGAGGACTGGGGACAACTCGAGGACCAGTACCTCGCCCACGACCCCGACTTCGTCGACGACAGAATCACGTCAATCAAGGCTTCGGTTCCGGGCCAGTCCGGCCTGGACGCGCCACGTAGCACCAGCTTTACCTACAACGCGGGCAACCGGATCGAGACGCTCACCGACCCACTCGGGAATGTTACTCGGCACAGCTACGACACCAACGGCTGGAACACCGAAAGCACCACGCCAGACGGGAATGTCTACCGCAATACCTACTCTGGGGTCGGGGAAGTGCTTACCACCACACTGACCGGCTGGATTGGTGACCCCAACGCGCCTAGTACGGCAAACGATCTCGTCCTGGAATCACGTGCCTACGACCCGGCAGGCAGGCTAGCCTCGGTCACCGACGCCATGGGCCGAACCACGGCCTATACCTACTTCGACGATGACCGTCTCGAATCCGTCACTAAGGCCGCCAGCACACCCGACGCCATTGTCGCCGCACGGTACGGCTACGACGCTGCCGGGCATCTAATCAGCGAATGCCTGAACGCCACCAATGCTGGATGCGCCCGGCAGGTCAACTACACCGTCGACAACGCCGACCGGATCACCGGCACCGTCATCGACCCGGCGGGTTTGAAGACCAGCATTACCAGCACGTTCGACAACAACGACAACGTGCTCACCCAAACGCTGACGGGTGCGGGCGCATCCGACTCTCGCAGAAGAATCTATACCTATGACACCGCGGGACGCTTGGCCACCAGCTCGGTTGACACCGGCGCCCAGACAATCACCACGAAAAACACGTACGATCAACGTGGCCTGCTCACCTCTCAAATCGATCCGCGGGGCAACCTGACCGGTGCGACACCCTCGGACTTCACTACCAGCTATCGTTACGACGAGGTTGGCCGGCAGATTGCAGTCAGCAGCCCACCGGTAAAAACAGAGAACGAAGGCGGCACCGCCGTTAAGGCCGTGGCCACCGTGCTGACCGGTTACAACACATTCGGTGAGCAGGTTGAGACGAAGAGCCCAACCGGCAAGATCCAGGCGAACACCTACGACGTTGGCGGTCGGCTAACTGCTAGCGCCTGGGCGGCCTATACCGCGCCTGGCACGAGCACCACAGTCACCCCGGTAGTCCGTTATGCCTACGACAAATTGGGTCAGCTGATCACTCAGACCGACCCTTTCGGAAACGAGCAGTCCTACCAGTACGATCAGCTCGGCAACCGGGTCACCCAAACATTGCAAGATGGCCGTACCACCCGAATCACCTACGACACCGTTGGTGAAGCGCTTTCGGTGACCAACCCGCTCGGAGCACGTAGCGAGGCTACTTACAACGCCCTTGGCCAGACGGTCACCGCCACCCAGATCGAACGCGGTACCCCGCCGGCGGCTTACACCACCTCTTACGGGTACGACGCGGCGGGTCATCTGACCAGTGTCAAAGATCCGCTCGGCAAGACAGTCCACCGTACTTACAACGGTGTCGATCTGCTCACCGCCGAAACCGACGCGCTCGGCAACGAGTCAACGACCGACTACAACTACGCCGGCCAGCCGACTAGAACGACTGCAGCCGACGGCACCGCCACCACCTATGCGTATGACCTAGCCGGACGGCTTACCAGCTCCGCCCAGCAGGACGCCAACAGCAAGATTTTGCGCACGAACTCGTTCGATTACGACGTCGCCGGCAACCAAACCTCGACGACCGATCCGCTCGGCAAGACCATCACCACGACCTACGACGCCCGTAACCGCATCGTCAGCCAGGTGCAGCCGAGCACCCCAGGTCAGACCATCACCACCTCCTTCGGCTATGACGCGGACGGCAATACCACCCGCTACACCGACCCGAACAACAACGCCACCACTTACACCTTCAACAACCTCGGACTTCCCGAGTCGACGATGGTGCCGGCTGTGGCAGGGCAGACGGCAGCCGCTGATCGCACCACATATTTGCGCTACGACGTCGGCGGCCGACAAACCTCGATCACCCGACCGGGCAACGTCACCATCGCCTACACCTACGACAAGACCGGGCGGCTCATCACCGAAAGCGGTAGTGGCGCCGAAGCCGTCACCGAAACGCGGACCTACGGCTACGACGCCGCCGACCACCTCACTACAGCCACCGACCCGACCAGCACCTCGGCCTACACTTACGGTGATCGCGGCCTGATGCGAACCGCCAGCATGGCTGGTTGGGACACGACCTTCAATTACGACGACGCCGGTCGCCTGATCGGCCAGACCGACCCGTCCGGAATTACCCGGTACGGTTATGATGACGCCAACCGGCAGACCAGCCAGACGGACCCGATTACTGGCAAGACTGTCACCTTCGCCTACGACAAAGTCGGCCAGGCAACTGGTGTCAGCTACGGCGACGGCGGACCCACGCGCACGTATTCCTACGATCCGCTGCACCAGCTCAAGACCGACGTGCTGAAGAACGCCGGGGGCGAGATCATGGCCTCCGTTGCGTACGGCTACGACGACGCTGGGCACCTCACCTCGAAAACCACCGCCGGCGTTGCCGGAGCCGGAAGCAATACCTACACGTACGACGATGCCGGCCGACTTGCCTCCTGGACTGCCGGAGCCGTAACCACCCCGTACACCTACGACTCTGCTGGTAACAGGACTCGGGCTGGGCCGACCAGCTACACGTACAACGCCCGCTCGCAGCTCACCTCAGCCACCACCGGGTCAACTAACACGGCCTACAGCTACACCAGTCGCGGTACCACCTCAGCGATCACTAGTGGCAGCACTACCACTGCTATCGCTTCGGACGCGTTCGACCAACAGATCACTGCAGGCGCAGCTCGCTACGACTACGACGCGCTCGGCAGAGTAGCCACCCGAGTCGACGGCAACACGACCAGGACATTCAACTACCAGGGGCAGTCCAACAACGTCGTCAATGACGGCACGCAGATCTTCGGGCGCACCGTCGGCGGTACTCCACTGTCGGCCAAGGTCGGTGGAACGGCATCGTTCTTGAACGTCGACCAGCACGGCGACGTCACCGGCACCTTCGCCGCGGACGGGACTAGTCTCAGCAGCTCGGCCACTTATGATCCATACGGCAAGGTCACCAACGCGGCGGGCACTCGAGTCAACCTCGGCTATCAGGGCGGCTGGACTGATCCCACTACGAACTTCGTTAACGCCGCATCTCGCTGGTACAACCCGGGAACCGGCGGCTTCACCAGCGCTGACACACAGCAAAATCCGCCGACGCCAGCAGTCAACGCGAATCCGTATGCCTACGGCAACGATGACCCGTTAAGTCACGCTGACCCCACCGGTCACGATGCCTGCGGTACGTACAACGCCACCGTTGCTGCCATGAAGGCGGCTATCTATGCGGGTCTGCACCCAGACTGGCGGAAGTTCTGGCTGTCGCCCCTCCGGAAGCAAGCCATCGGGCCTCCGGTCGAAAGGAATACCAGTGGCGGCGGTGGAAACGGAGGTAGCGGCTCCAACCCTTCCAGTGGCAACGCGGACGCAGGAAGCGGGGGCTCAAGCACTAGCTCCAACAATGGCAGCGGGTACACCGGCGGCTCTTCGTCCTGGGGTAGCCTTTACGAGCCTCCCACTTATGATGCGAGTGACGCTTGGAATGATATAAAGAGCGTCGCTACGAACAAGACCTTCTGGAATGCGGCAGGAACTGTTGCCTTCGCCGTTGGCGCGACAGCTTCAGTTCTTTACCAGTCGATGTTCGGGCTTGCCGCGGGAAAAACTGCTAGTTGTGTGTCTGGCAATGCGCCCGAAAAGCCAAAGCAGAAGGCTAAGGGAAGGTCCAAGGGGCCAGTCAAGGCTACAGGCGCAACAGGAAATGCTGATCGAGCGCCTGGTCAGCAGGCTCAGCAGAATATCGCGCCCGGTGAAGACCCGTCTGCCGATGCAAGCTCTATCTCATCGCAGCCCCTTCCCAGTGAAGACGACTGCTTTCAGGGGGCATATCAGCGCACCGACGGCTCCCGTTCTGGCGGCATGTGGGTTTGTGATAGCCCTGATTTCGTCACTGATGCCCTCGAAGATATCAAAGGGGATTATAGGACGACGGGGCGTCTTTTTGATCAGGATGGCAACCTGATAGACGAGGACATCTACGGAGGACCTATTGACTTCTGGGAGGTTACAAGTGGAGACATGAAAGGCTCCACCGCGCAGGCGGCGAGTCGCTATCTTCACCAGCATGCGAATACCAACGGTGTCCCTCCTCAAGCGTTATATCCGGCCTCGTCGGATGTGGAGACGAAATTCGCCTGGTTGATTCGAGTGAACTCTAGAAGGCTTCCAGGTACCCATTTCAATGTTGTCATAAATCACCCGAGAGGGCCATGTCCATACGATGGTTACGATAAGGGATGTATGCAGAACACCGAGGCTATTCTGCCGCCAGGCTATAGTATGGATATCTGGTACCCTGGCCCAATCAAGGCCCCGACCCGTTACGGGAGAGGTCTGTTAGAGTGAAGTGTGACCTGCCGCCACGGCCTCTTGCCGAAGCGCGTGAGTCGGCCAGCTGCGACTATGGAGCTTCGGTGTGGGAATGACTCAAGGCGACTGGGAAAGGGATTCAACCTTTGATGGGTGGGGGCCGGCTTTCGACGTACGTGAGATAGTTTTTGTCGAGGGCGCCTCATCAGAAATAGAAGATTTTCCCTGGAGCGGGACGCCTGGGGCTGCGCAGGTACTGCCGGAAATTCTTGATGCCCTTCAAGGATTGTCTTCCGCTGAAGATGGACCCTTATTTGAGTGTGTCGAGAGGATTCGGTATCTCACTTGCAGTGATGGCATAACTCGTATTTTCGGAGCCTATGTTGTGGCATCCTTGATTCGCTTTGCGGATGCCAATAGATCCGTAGCGCGCGCCAGCGTTTTGCAGCTGGTTGGAGACCTGGCACGTCTCGATAGTGCTCGCATCCCGAATCGTGAGGTGTTTCTGCAGGTAACTTTTCCATTCGCTGTTTTCGATCAATCCGGATATCTGGCGAATTGGTCTGTCGAGGCGGTTCGGATGATGATAGGGCGGAACCGGGGACGGCTGGTGGCCGGACTTGATGATGCGGATCCGGCGGTGCGAAAGACTGCATCCTACGTGATTGCCGCTTGTTTGCCTGCGGACGGAATTATTTCCGAGATCATCAAGGCGAGGCTCGAAACCGAGGCCGACGCGGTTGTGCAGATGAGTCTCGTCATTGCCGCTGCGCAGCATGACCGCGAATGTGGCCGTATTGATGAATCGACAGCGTGGGTGCAATCGCTATGGTCAAATAGCGAAGCGCCTGCTGGTGTGCGGGTGGGGGCAGCTTTCGCCTGGCTTGGCTTGAGCGGCGACGATGCGCCACGACCGCTGCAGATGTTGCTGGCAGAATTGCCAGCACCCGTGACATATCGGCTAGTGGCTCAGCTTCCATGGGTTCGGTTTGCTGCGCAAACCGGGGCGATGTTCAATTGGTGGCGTGGTTTCGTCGGTGCTGCTCGAGGGGAGCAGATGGTACGCCCACCTTCCAGCGACGTTGATCATTTCTGACGAATGTCTTAGGGTTTGGAGGGAGACTCCTGAATCGGAGTCGACCGTGCCGCGATCTAGAAGCCTAGATCCCCAATGCAGTCTGGTCAGCTGATTGATGGTTGTCATCGCTGGCTGGCGAGGATCAGTACAGCTCGGGGATTTTGTCGTCAATCTAGGCGCCGGCGGGCATGGCAATTTCTTCACTGCGCTCCGTGGCGTTCGGCAAGCCCCTTTTGGTGGATGCTTGAGAAAATTCGCCAACATGATCTGTTGAATCGGAGTTGATCATCATCGTGAGGTGAAGATCGAGCTCGTTCGGCAGTCGTGAGCAAGGCGCGGGCTGGTCGGCAGAGCCTACAGCAGCAAAACCTTCCGCCAGGCCTGCTGCGAACGCGGCACCGGACCAATCGTCCCGAAGTCCAGGGCCGCCGGAATCGGGAGCCTTGGCGGGCTGCGCTAGGTCGTTTTACCAGACCTTCATCCTGCTCCATCAGTTGCGCCGGCTGCCGTTCGCTGGAAACGCCGACTCGACATTCACGACAGCCTCATGAGCACCCGTCGGCGTCTTGATCTGCTGGCGCAGATTGATCAACTGGACCCGGTCGGAGATCCTCTTAGAGGGCGTCTGATCCTCTAAGGGGATAGTTCACGTTTGCGCACGTCATCGGCTGTGATCGTTCGTTGGTCAGGCATGGGGATGGAGCGAATTCCATATCGAACGGACCTGTCGGATGCCCGGTGGGCGTTGATCGAGCCCGTGCTGGTGCAGTGGCGTGAGGCCCGGCGGGGCCTGGGGATCAAGCCGCCGGTGCACGATCTACGGGAGATCGTCAACGCGATCTTGTACGTAGCGAGGACCGGCATGGCATGGGAGTGCCTACCGCACGACTTCCCGCCAGCGAAAACCGTCTATGACTACTACGCCAAGTGGGAGGCCGACGGCACAACGGCTCGCATCCACGATCTTCTGCGGTCTCAGGTGCGCGAGACCAAGGGCCGAGATGCTAAGCCGAGCGCTGCGGTGCTGGACGCCCAGAGCGTCAAAACGTCTTGCAACGTAAAGGAGTCCGAGCAGGGCATCGACGCGGCGAAGAAGATCAAAGGACGCAAACGGCACATCGCCACCGACACCCTCGGACTTCTGCTGGCGGTCGTGGTCACGGCGGCGTCGGTATCCGATTCGGCCGCCGGCAAGGGCCTGCTGAGCACCCTCGCTGCCGAGCATCCGACGGTGAGCAAGGTCTGGGTCGACGGCGGCTACCAGAACACGGTGCTGCGCCACGGGGCAGGACTCGGCATCGACGTCGAGGTGGTGCCACGCCGTGCCGAGAAGGGGTTCCATGTCCTTCCGCGTCGATGGGTGGTCGAGCGGACCTTCGGGTGGCTGATGCAGCACCGTCGCCTGGTCCGCGACTACGAGGCACTCCCGCAGCGTTCGGTGGCGATGGTCCAATGGGTGATGTCTAGCACAATCATGCTCAGACTGACCGAAGAATCCCCCCCAAACCTGGCGCTGAGTAACTCGAATTTCCCCATTGTACGGATATGTCGGGATCGGACGCCCTCTTAGGAGCTTTAGCCTCATTGGCATGGGCGCGTACTGGTACGAGTCGTCGATCGACCGGCAGTTGCGGGAGGCCACCGAGCGCGGTGAGTTCGAGACCCTGCCCAGCGCGGGCAAGCCGCTCGCCGGGTACGGCGGGGAGTACGACGAGGACTGGTGGGTCAAGGACTGGCTGCGACGCGAGGGCGCGACGGCCGGGGTGATCCCGCCGACGCTGGCGTTGCGCCGGGCCGTGGAGGACCTGGAGACGGTGGTCGACCGGCTGCACACCGAGCGAGCGGTCCGGGAGCACGTGGCGGAGCTGAACGTGCGGATCGGCAAGGCGCGGCGTGGTCACCTCGACGGGCCGCCGGTGATCCTGCCGGCGCTGGACGCCGACGCGGTGGTCGCGGCCTGGTCGGCCCGTGCCAGCCCCCGTGCCATCGGGGAGTCCGGGCCGTCGCCCGCCTTACCGAGACGGCGACGTCTCGCCCGCCTGCTCGGAAGCAAAGCCGAGCGAGCGCGAAGGGAGAGGGCCGCGCCGGGCGAGGAGCGTCCGCCGGAGGGAAGGGACCCCGCTGAACAATGAGCGCGGACGAGGGCGATGAGCGCGTACGAAAAAGGCGCCGGATACGAGAACGGCCCGGCTGTGATCAGCCGGGCCGTCGGTGAACTGGTGGGGATCAGCTCTCGGTGATGGTGATCGGGGAGGCGGTCAGCGTGTCGCAGCTGACGTAGGCCAGATCGATCGTCACGTTGGTGAACCAGAGCAGCGGCAGGGTCAGCGGCGGCGGCTGCTCCGGGGTGAAGGTGATCGGGATCAGGCCGAACAGGTTGCCGGTCATCTTCGGGGTGAAGAACTTGACGTTGCCCTCGGTGACCAGCTTCTTGCTCTTGACCGTGGTGACCGCGTTCCCCGGCTCGTCGATCTCCAGGCTGAACGGCTCGTTGACCGCCTTGGTCATGTTGAGCTGCAGAGCCTTGATGACGCCGTTCTGGGTGGGCACGTCGGCGACGCCCTCGTAGGTCGAGTTGTACAGGGTCAGCGAGCTGACCTTCATCTTGCCGGGCTTGATCGCCGACTTCGGGATGCCGCCGTCGTCGGCAATCTTGTTCTCCTGGCGGGCGCCGAGGCAGGGGATCACGTCGGTGCTGGCGCTGACGCTCGGGGTCGCGCTGGTGCTCTTGGCCGGGGCGCTGGTCGCGGCAGTGGCGCCGCCGGTCGCCGGGGTGGTGGTCGCGGCGTCGGTCGGCTCGGTGGTGGGCTTGGCCGTCTCGGTCGCCGACGGCGACGGCGACGCGCTCGGAGAGGACGACGCCTCGTCGTCGCCGAGGCCGAGCAGGTTGCCGACGCCGTCGACCACGTCGGAGATGCCGTCCAGGATCGGGTTGCCGTCGTCGTCCGTCGCGGCGGAGGCGGACGCGGACGCCGAGGCGGAGGCCGGGGTGGTGTTCTCCTTGCCCGAGTCGGCCGCGCCGGTCGTGGTCAGCTTGCCGTCCGGTTTCGCGGAGGCCGGCGAGTCGGCGGACTTGGTGGCGGACGCCTTGGTCGAGGCGGTGGCCGACGGGGAGACCGAGGTGGCGATCGACGGCAGGCCCTCGGGGCAGTCGTCGGCGCTGGCCGGGACACGGCTGCCGATCACCACTGTGGCGCCGACGAGCGCCGGCACCATGATGATGGCGAGGGCCTTGCGGTTGAGACCGCGGCGCGGCCCGGGGAGGTCGCCCCGCGGCTGATCAAAACCGGGCAGGATGCTCGAGTCGCTCTGCGCCGGCGGGCGCACCGCGGAGGTCTCGTGCGGGCGGTCGTCGTGGCCGGCGATCTGGATGGCCTCGGTGTTCTCACCCGGGAACAGCGGGTCGCCGGAGGGGCCCTGCGCGTGGTTGTCCGGGCCGGTGGCGTCGGTCGGACCCAGCTTCGGGACGTCGGGCCGGGTGGGACGGGGGGTCCAGGAGATCGCCAGCGCCCCGCCGATGATCCCGTTCAGCATGCCGATGAACCAGCCACCGAAGTTCAAGCCGATGAACGAGTAGACCGCGGTGAGCAGGCCGATGATGCCGTAGAACATGCGTTGGGCCGGGGTGAACCAGACCAGGAGGCCGCAGAGCAGCATCAGGACGGGCAGCACGTAGGACAGGAAGCCCTGCGGCCCGACGTGGATCTCCAGCCGCATCTCGGTCAGAAGCGAGAGGTTCGAGCTCAGGAACAGGAAGAAGGCGGACCACAAAAGGAACAGGCCACCCCAGAACGGCCTGCTCCGCCGCCACCGGCGGAACTTGCCCCAGAAGTTGTCCGTCGCCACTCTTCCTCCAGTGTTTCTCTTGCCGTCTCGCAAAGGGATGGGGCTCGCGGAACACTGCTCCACGAGCCCCGGTAAAGCTAGATCAGAAGCATTCCTGCTTGCCGCCGAGCAGCTTGAGGCTCATGCCCTTCAGCTTGAAGCTCGACGCGGTGGTGAGGTACGCCTGCTGCTGCAGCTTGTCGATGCTCACGCCGCTCGCCTGCTGGGCGAAGCCGCCCTTCGCGCCGTGCTCCTTCGCGCCGTCAGCGTCGACCAGGGAGGCGTCCCGGCCGATCTCGATGTCCTTGAACGTGGCGTCGCCGCCCAGCTCCGACATGCCGATCAGCAGGTCGTCAGCCTGCACCGCGTTCGCCGCCGAGCCATTCGGGTTGCCGGCGTCGAACTTGGCGGTCGTGGCAGCCGTGATCTTAAGGGTGGCGATGCCGCCCGGCGCAAGAACCGACTGGCACAGGTTGTAGATGTCGGCGTGGTTGATACCGGACATGGCCGCCAGGATCGGCTTGCCGTCAGCGTCCTTCAGCTGCCCGCTGTACTGGGTGAAGCCACTGCCCTCGAGGTGGTCCGCCGTCAGCTTGAACTGCGTGCCCGACACCGTGATGTTCGCGGCAAGGGCGCCCTGAGCAAGAGCAACGACGAGACCGGTGGCCACGGCGGTGGGAACGCCCACGGCCACCGCGAACCGGCGCCAGTTGGTGCGCCCGGCGGCGGTGACGCTCTGCGAATCCTCCACGGATCCTCCTATCAAAGAGATGACGGCTGTTCAAACCACACCGCCAAGGGCTCGTATCGACGGGCGACACTTCTGCCAACCGCCGACAGTGAGGCAAGTCGATGCCGTCGTCGTAACGTTCGGGAAATGTTGCCGCCCCTGCACGGTGACTACAAGGGCCGGAGCTACTAGTCAGTAACCCACATCACTTGATCTTGCTTACGCAGCGTGATGTTGCTGTCCGCCGTGTCCGAAATTCCAGCTACAAAGCGGACAACCAGCCGATATTCATGGGTGTGGCGGTAACCACAGGTAATGCCGCTCGACCGGTCACGGATCGGTAACGAAATCCAGTGAACTCTCAGCAACCGGTTTCTCGGGCCGCTAAGGCGAGTCGGCCCACCGATTCGGCGGAGGCCGATCTCCGCTGAATGGCCGGGCCGCCTCATCTCCGGCCCGGGCCCTGCCGATGTGAGGAACATGATCGCCTCAGAGGAGCGCGGCCGGTGAGGCTGCGGCGCCGGCTCAACCGGGGCTTCGCCGCCCTGCTGGCGTTGTTCACGGCGTTCCTCGTGGTGCAGGTCGGCATGGGCGCGCGGCTGCGCGACGACCACGACCGGCGCTCGGCGCGGATCGACGCCGCTCGTGAGGCCAACCGGCTCGCCCTGCAGCGGATGACCGACGCCGAGACCGGGGTGCGCGGCTTCCAGCTCACCGGCGAGCGGCTCTTCCTGGAGCCGTACCAGAGCGGCCGTGGCGCCGGCCTCGCGGCGCTGGCCCGGGCCGCCGCGCAGACCTCTGACCGGCAGACCCGCGACCTGCTGCGCGCCGAGCAGCAGGCGGCCGACGACTGGCTCCGTGAGTTCGCCGACCCCGCCGCGAGCGGCGGCGCCCGGGACAACCCCCTGGGCAAGCAGCTCTTCGACCGGCTCCGGGCGATCAACGCGGCCGCCGACGACGCGATCCAGGCCGAGTGGCGGGCCGAGAACGCCGCCGCCCGGCGTACCGGACGACTCCTCGCCGTCGTCTCCGGCGTCCTGGTGCTCGCCGTCCTGGGCGCGGGCTACCTGCTGGTCCGGGTCAGCCACCGGCAGCTGCTGGTCCCGCTGGCCCGGGTCGGCGACACCATCCGGCGGCAGGCGGCCGGCGACCGGTCGGCCCGCGCCGAGGCGGCCGGTGCGGCCGAGCTGCGCACCGTGATCGAGGCGCTCAACGACCTGGCCGCGCAGACCGAGGAACTGCTCGCCGCCGAGCAGGCCCGGACCGCCCGCGCCTGGCTGTCCCAGGCGGTGGTCGCCGAGCTGCAGCGGGAGGGCGTCGACCCGGCGGTCCTCGGCAACCGGGTGGCCGCCCGGATCGGCGGCGCGCTCGGCGCCGACGCGGTGTACGGCGACCTGTTCGTGCCGGGCACCGGCCAGGTCGCGGTGCGCTGGCCGGACACGGCGCCGGAGCTGCCCGCGGTGGCCGGCGCCGAGCTGCGGGCCGTGCCGCCCGGCCGGCCGGTACCGTGCGCCGGCGGCCTGGCCGTGTCGATCGGCGGCGACGCCGAGTGCCCGGGCGGCCATCTGCTGGTGGTCCGGGACTTCCTGCCGGGCTTCACCGAGCCGGAGCACCGGCTGCTGACCAGGGTGGGGCGGGAGATCGAGCGGGCGCTGCGGCAGCTGAGCATCCGGACCCAGCAAGACCTGCTGATCAGCGAGCTGCGGATGCTCGACCAGCGCAAGGACGTCTTCATCCAGACCGTCACGCACGAGCTGCGCACGCCGCTGACCAGCATCCTCGGGTACGCCGAGATGATCGCCGACCAGGACGACGAGCTGAACCCGATGCAGCGCCGCTCGGTCAACGCCATCCTGCGCAACGCGCACCGGCTCCAGGACACCATCGGCGACCTGCTGCTGCTGGACCGGCCGGCCGACGCGGCGGGCGCCGCCACCGAGCCGCTCGACGTGGCGGTGCTGGCCACCGCGGTGCACGCCGAGCTGGAGGCGGCGGCGCACGCCAAGAACCTCACGGTGAGCTTCGAGGCCGAGCCGGCCTGGGTGCGCGGCGACCAGACCCAGCTACGGCGGGCGCTGCGCAAGCTGCTGGAGAACGCGATCAAGTTCACCCCGGCCGGCGGCAGCGTGACCTGGCACTGCGACGCGGACGAGCGGGCCGTGACGGTCGCCGTCACGGACACCGGCATCGGTATCCCGCCGGAGGACGTGCCCGGCCTGTTCACCCCGTTCCATCGAGCCGGCAACGCGATGGACCAGGCGGTGCAGGGGCCCGGTCTGGGCCTGGCGATCGTCCGGGACATCGTCCGGGACCACGGTGGCAGCATCGCCGTGCAGTCGGTGGTCGGCCGGGGCAGCACCTTCACCATCACCCTGCCGGCCGTGCCGGTGCCCGCCCCGGTGCCGATGCCGGCGTCCTGACCGGTCCGGAGATCCCGCACCGGACGATGAGAGCGCCGTCACGGTTTCCGAGCCGGATTCGCATCCGGAGCCACCGGTCGGCCGGTCCGGGGCGGCAGCGTGGCTCTCAGGGCCGCTACGCAACGGTTCCGGCGCGGCGCCGTCCCCCGGCAAGGGGGTGGCGGACTCCGGCGTCATCGAAGACGATCGGGCCCGGAGACCGGCGTCCGGCTCCCGCGCTCCGGCGCCGGCCTCCCCTGAACGCCCGGCCGGATGCGCCGCGCGGAGCGTCATGATCGGAAACACGCGGCGCGTAGCGTGCGAACGTGGACCTGCACACCGTGACCGAAGTGATCACCTCGGCCGGACCCGGGATGTGGCGGCCCGGTGACGTCTGGCTCGGCGGCGGGACGGCGCTGTTCGGCGAGCCACGCCCGCACCTCACCCGGCTGCTCGACCTGCCGTCGGCCGGCTGGCCCGCGATCACCGTCCGGGACGACGGGGTGGAGATCGCGGCCACCTGCACGATCGCCGCGCTGGCCGGGCACTTCCGCGAGCACGAACTCGTCCAGCAGTGCTGCCACTCGTTCCTGGCCTCGTTCAAGATCTGGAACGTCGCCACGGTCGGCGGCAACCTGTGCGCCGCGCTGCCGGCCGGGCCGATGATCTCGCTGGGCGCGGCGCTGGCCGGGGTGTGCACCCTGATCGGCGCGGACGGCCGGGTCCGGCGGGTGCCGGTGGCGGACTTCGTGACCGGCGAGGGGCGGACCGTGCTACGGGACGGGGAGCTGCTGCGTTCGCTCTTCCTGCCCGGGTACGCGCTGGCCGGCCGGACGTCGTACCGGAAAGGGTCGCTGCATCGGCATGGGCGGTCCGCGGCCTTGCTGATCGGCCGGGCCGAGCCCACCGGGGGTCTGGCCCTGACCGTGACCGCCGCGACCCGCCGGCCCTGGGTCCTGCGCTTCCCGGAGCCGCCGCGGGCGGCGGAGCTGGAAGCGGCCCTGGCCGGCATCCCGGCCGGCGCCTTCACCGACGACGTGCACGGCAGCCCGGCCTGGCGCAGGCACTTGACCGGGCACTACGCGGAGCAGATCAGAGCGGAGTTGAGCGCGTGAGCGTGGAGATCAACGGAACGCCGCACGAACGCGCACCCCGCCCCGGCCAGTGCCTGCGCACCTACCTGCGCGAGGAGGGCTGCTTCGGGGTGAAGAAGGGCTGCGACGCCGGCGACTGCGGAGCGTGCACGGTGCACGTCGACGGCGAACCGGTGCACTCCTGCGTCTACCCGGCCTTCCGCGCCGAGGGCCGCTCGGTGACCACCGTCGAGGGCCTCGGCACGGTGGACGACCCGCACCCCGTACAGCAGGCCTTCCTGCGGGCGCAGGGTTTCCAGTGCGGTTTCTGCACGGCCGGCCTGATCATGACGACCGCCGCGCTCACCGAGGAGCAGCGCGCCGACCTGCCCCGCGCGTTGAAGGGCAACCTGTGCCGGTGCACCGGGTACCGCGCGGTCGCCGACGCCCTGGCCGGCCGGTGTCACGTGTGGACCGAAGGCCCGGCCGTCGGCTCGGCGCTCGGTGCCCCGGCCGGTCCGCAGGTGGTCACCGGGACTGCCCGGTACACCTTCGACGTCGAGGTGCCCGGCGTGCTGCACCTCAAGGTGCTCCGGTCGCCGCACGCGCACGCCCGGATCGTGGCCGTGGACACCGCGGAGGCCGCCCGGGTCCCGGGCGTCGAGCTGATCCTGACCCACCAGGACGCCCCGGACCGGCTCTTCTCCACGGCGCGGCACGAGAACGTGGCCGAGGACCCGGCGGACACCCGGGTGCTCGACGACGTCGTGCGGTTCGCCGGGCAGCGGGTGGCGGCCGTCGTGGCGGTCAGCGAGGCGGCCGCCGAGGAGGCCTGCCGGCGGCTGCGGGTGGAGTACGAGCCGCTCCCGGCCGTGCTCGACCCGGTCGCGGCACTCGCCCCGGACGCGCCGCTGGTGCACGGCGACAAGCGGGACCGCAACGTGGTGGCTGAACTGCACGCGACGATGGGCGACCTGGCCGCCGGGTACGCCGCGGCGGACGAGGTGTACGAGGCGACCTTCCGCACGCCCCGGGTGCAGCACGCCGCGCTGGAGACGCACGGGGCGGTCGGGTGGCTCGACGAGGACCAGCGGCTGGTCATCCGGACCAGCTCGCAGACGCCGTTCCTGACCCGGCGGGCGCTGGCCGCCCTCTACGACCTACCGCTGGACCGGGTCCGGGTGCTGACCGGGCGGGTCGGCGGCGGGTTCGGCGGCAAGCAGGAGATGCTGGCCGAGGACCTGGTGGCGCTGGCGGTGCTGCGGACCGGACGGCCGGTGAAGTGGGAGTTCACCAGGTCGGAGCAGTTCGCCGCGGCCACCACCCGGCATCCGTTCACGGTGCGGGTGAAGGCGGGGGCGCGGCGGGACGGGACGCTCACGGCGGTGGAGCTGGACGTGCTGGTGGACACCGGGGCGTACGGAAATCATGGTCCTTCGGTGATGTTCCACGGGTGCCACGAGTCGGTGGCGGTGTACCGATGCGCGGCGATGCGGACGGATGCGCGGTGCGTCTACACCAACACGGTGCCGGCCGGGGCGTTCCGTGGGTACGGGCTGGGGCAGGTGACGTTCGCCGTCGAGTCCGTCCTCGACGAGCTGTCGCGGAGGATCGGGATGGATCCGGTCACCTTCCGTGAGGTGAACGTGGTCCGGCCCGGGGACGACCTGACCGCTCCCGGCGATCACGTCGACGATCTCGGGATCGCCTCCTACGGGCTCGATCAGTGCCTGGCCAGGATGCGGACCGCCGCCGGCTCGGCACCGGAGGCGCCGGCGGGCTGGCTGACCGGCGACGGCATGGCGATCGCGATGATCGCGGCCGGGCCGCCCGGCGGGCACTTCGCCGACGCGACGATCCGGGCGCTGGGGGAGGGGCGGTACGAGCTGTCCGTGGGCACCACCGAGTTCGGCAACGGCAGCACCACCGTGCACGCGCAGATCGCCGCCGACGAGCTGGGCACGACCCCGGACCGGATCGTCATCCGGCAGTCGGACACCGACGTGGTACGCCACGACACCGGCGCCTTCGCGTCGACCGGTGTGGTGGTCGCCGGGCAGGCGGTGCTGCGGGCGGCGCGGGCGCTGCGGCTCACCGGCGGCGAGGTGGCGCACGGGCACTGCGACGGTACGCCGCGGTCGGTGGCGTTCAACGCCCAGTGGTTCCGGGTGGCGGTCGACCCGGCCACCGGGGAGCTGCTGATCCTCGGCAGTGTGCACAGCGCGGACGCCGGGACGGTGCTGAACCCGCTGCAGCTGCGCGGGCAGATCGAGGGCGGGGTGGCCCAGGCGCTGGGGGCGACCCTGGCCGAGCATCTGGACATCGGCCCGTCGGGCGCGGTGACGACCACGACGTTCCCGGCAGTACCACCTGCCGACGTTCGCCGACACGCCGGTCACCGAGGTGCACCTCGCCGACACCTCGGACGCGATCGGGCCGCTCGGCGCCAAGTCGATGAGCGAGAGCCCGTTCAACCCGGTGGCTCCGGCGCTGGCCAACGCGCTGCGCGACGCCATCGGGGTGCGGATGACCGAGCTGCCGTTCACCGCCGACCGCATCTGGCTCGCGATGCGCGGGGGCGCTCCGGGCGTACCGGGGACGACCTGACGGCGGGCCGCGGCGGACCGGTTTCGTTTCCGCGGGGCACGGGCTAGATTGCGGGAAAGGTGATCGACATGTCTGGATGGCTGCCATGGCGGATGCCCTGCTCGCGGAACAGTTCCAGATCGTCACCGATCCCGTCGCGGACTCCGTGGCGCTGTCGGCGATCTTCGCCGTGCTCTCGCTGCTGACGCTCTTCCTGCTGCTCGGGGTGTTCCGGGTGCGGGCCTGGCTGGCCGGGCTGGTGGCGCTCGCGGTGGCGCTGATCGTCGCGGTGACCGTCTACTCGATGCCGGTCGGGCAGGCGCTGCTGTCCGCTTCGGAGGGTGCGGCGTTCGGGTTCTTCCCGATCCTGTGGATCGTGATCAACGCGATCTGGGTCTACAACCTGACGGTGGTGAGCGGGCACTTCGACGTGCTGCGGCGCTCGATGGAGCGGGTCAGCCCGGACATGCGGATCCAGGCGATCATCGTGGCCTTCTGTTTCGGCGCGCTGCTCGAGGCGCTCGCCGGCTTCGGCACGCCGGTCGCGGTGACAGTGGTGATGCTGATGGCGCTCGGGTTCCCGCCGATCCGGGCGGCCTCGGTGGCCTTGATCGCGAACACCGCACCGGTCGCCTTCGGGGCCCTCGCCACGCCGATCACGACGCTCGGGACGGTGGCGTCCGGTGCGTCGGGCGACCCGCGGCTGACCCCGGACACGATCGGCGCGATGGTCGGGCGGCAGACGCCGATCCTGGCGGTCATTGTGCCGCTGGTCCTGGTGTCGGTGGTGGACGGCCGCCGCGGCGTCAAGCAGACCTGGCCCGCCGCGGTGGTCGCCGGGGTGGTCTTCGCGGTCGGGCAGTTCGTGGCGTCCAACTACATCTCGGTGCCGCTCACCGACATCATCGCGTCGCTGGCCGCGGCCGCCGCTGTGGTGCTGCTGCTGCGGGTGTGGCGGCCGCGGGAGAGCCCGCACCTCGCTGAGGGCGCGGTGGAGACCGGCGGCGTCCGGACCGCGGTCCGGCGGGATGCCGGCGTCGAGGTGCTGCGCGCCTACGCCCCGTACCTGATCATCATCGTGATCTTCGCGATCGCCAACCTCGGGCCGATCAAGCGGGCCCTCGCCGAGGAACCCTGGACCGTCGTCGTCAAGTGGCCCGGCCTGGACGTCCTGGGTGCCAACGGCAAGCCACTCGCCTCCACCAACTTCACCTTCGGCTGGCTGGCCGCGGCCGGCACCCTGATGGTCTTCGCGGGCATCCTCACCGCCATGGTGCTGCGCGTCGGTCCCGGCGCGGCGCTGCGCGCCTACGGGCGCACCTACGTGGAGCTGCGCCACGCGATCGTCACGGTGATGGCCGTGCTCGCCCTCGCCTACGTGCTCAACCAGTCCGGCCAGACGAACACCCTGGGCGCCTTCCTGGCCACCGCGGGCAGCGTCTTCGTCTTCCTCTCCTCGATCCTCGGCTGGATCGGGGTGGCCGTGACCGGCTCGGACACCTCGTCGAACGCGCTGTTCGGGGCGTTGCAGGTGCAGACCGCCGGGAAGGCCGGGCTCGACCCGCTGCTGCTCGCCGCGGCCAACTCCTCCGGCGGCGTGCTCGGCAAGATGGTCAGCCCGCAGAACCTGGCGATCGCCGCGGCAGCTGTCGGCATGGCCGGCCGGGAGGGCGACATCTTCCGCAAGGTCGTGTTGTGGAGCGGCATCCTGCTGTTCTTCATGTGTGTGCTGGTCACCCTGCAGGGGACGCCGGTGCTGGATTGGATGATCCCCGCGGGATGAGGTCGCCGGGTTACCGTGTGACCACCCTCGGTGAGGAGTCCTCCGCATGACCGCCGCTGACCTGATCCTGATGGCGGACCGGATCCACACCATGCTGCCCGGTCCACCACCGACCGCGATCGCCGTCGCCGGCGGGACGATCACCGCGGTCGGCGGGCGCGCGGACGCCCGCGACTGGCGTGGCCCGGGCACCCAGGTGCTCGACCTGGGCCCGGCCACCATCACCCCCGGCCTGGTCGACGGGCACGCGCACCCGGTGATGGGCCTGAGCATGACCCGGGGCGTCGACCTGTCTCCGGTGCGCACCCGGGACCAGCTCGTGCGGACGCTGCGGGCGGCACCCGCCCCGGACGGCTGGATCGAGGGCTACGGGCTGAACCCGGACGCGTTCGAGGGCGCCCCGGTCACGCACGCGCCGCTGGTCGAGGCGCTCGGACCGGACGTGCCGGTCTTCCTGGTGCTCTTCGACGCGCACTCGGCACTGGTCAGCCCCCGAGCGCTGGAGATCGCCGGGATCACCGGCCCGCGCGCGTTCGCCTCCGGCGCCAGCGTGGTGTGCGACGCCGACGGCACGCCGACCGGGCACCTGCTCGAACTGGAAGCCGCGATGGTGGTGCACGAGATGCTCCCCGAGGATCCGCCCGCGGACCGGCGGGCCCGGCTGCGCGACCTGATGAACCGGATGGCGGCCAGCGGACTGACGGCGGCGAACGCCATGGATTTCGGGCTGGACTCGCTGGAGCTGTTCACCGCCCTCGAGGCGGACGGCGAGCTGCCGCTGCGCTGGCGGTGCGCCCCGTTCGTGATGCCCGGCGACGGCCTGGCGAAGGTGGTCGAGCAGCAGCGGCTCAGCGGCCGCCGCTGGCGGGTCGAGGGCGCCAAGTTCATGATCGACGGAACCATCGACGGCGGCACCGCCTGGCTGAAGGAACCGGACACGCACGGCGAGTCGACCGCCTGCTTCTGGCCCGACCCGCGGGAGTACGCGGCGGCCGTCGAGGTGCTGGCCGGCCGCGACATCCCGATCGTCACGCACGCCATCGGCGACGCCGGCATCCGGTTCGTCCTGGACACCCTCGGCCGCCTGCCGCGCCCGCGCCTCCCGCACCGCGTCGAACACCTCGAGACGATGCCCGCCGAGCTGCTCGGCCGCTTCGCCGAACTCGACGTGACGGCGAGCATGCAGCCCACCCACTGCACGCACTACACCCGCGCCGACCACACCGACAACTGGTCCCAGCGTCTCGGCGACAAGCGCGCCGACCGCGGCTTCCGGGCTCGTGACCTGCGCGAGCACGGGGCGCGGCTGGCCCTCGGCTCGGATTGGCCGATCGCGCACTTCGACCCGCGCGGCATCATGGCGGCGGCCCGGCTGCGCCGCCCGGCCGGCGAGCCGTCGATCGCACCGGTGCTGCCCGAGCAGGCGCTGACCGCCCGGATGGCCCTGGAGGGCTTCACGACACAGGCCGCGGAGGCGGCGGGCCAGTCCGACGCGGGCCGGATCGCTCCCGGCTTCCGCGCCGACCTGTCGGCTTTCGAGGTGGATCCGCTGACCGCCGGCCCCGATGAGTTCGCCGAGTCCCCGGTGCCGCTCACGGTGGTCGGTGGGAGTGTTTACCGCTTTTAACCCCTTTTCGGTACGACCTGGGGCTCCCCCAGGCGCACCGAGCCCGTCCCGGGCCAACCCGCGAGGCGGTGCCACCCGGGGCCGACCAGCGACTCACGGGTGTGTCTGTGGGTTCGCGGGTGTGGCTCGCGGCTGTCGCGGGTGCGTGCTGGTGGTCGCGGTCGTCCTATTCAGCATCGACGTGCCGGTCGGTGTGGGTGCGTGCCGCCCGGACCGGGAGCGGCCGGTGCGGTCACGGGGCGAAGCGGGCGGGCGTGACACCCAGGATGCGTTTGAAGTGGCGGGTCAGGTGGGGCTGGTCGTAGAAGCCGCTCCGGGTGGCGGCTGTGGAGAGCGGCTGACCGGCGAGGATCAGGCGGCGGGCCCGGTCGACCCGGCGGGAGATGACGTACTGGTGTGGGGTCATGCCGAACTCGTGGCGGAACGAGCGGACCAGGTGGGCCGGGGCGAAGTGCAGCCGGTCGGCGGCGGTGCGCAGCGGGAGGCCGGCGACGATGTGGGATTCGAGCAGGTCGCGGAGGCTGTGTGCGGCGCCGCGGTGGGGTGGTGGGACCGGGTGCGCGCCGAGGTGCACCCGCAGGCGCTCCAGGGACACCGCGAGCAGGTCGTCGGCGGCCGGTTCGTCGCCGGGGGCGCCGACCCGTCGACAAGGTGCTCAAGGGCGCGTCGACGCACGGGTGAGCGGTCAGCGCAGGGACCACCGCTGGTGCGACTCGCCGGTGCACCTGACGACGACGACCCGGGTGCCGGGGCGGGCGCCGCCGGACGGGTCGGTGAGGCACTCGTTGCTCGCCATGTTGATCACCTCGTGGGCGCCGGTGGTCCGCCACAGGGACGGGGTACGCCTGTCGCAGTCGGCCAGGTGCACCGTGTCGTCGCCGACCAGCAGCGCGCACCTGCCCATCACCCGCAGCGTCCCGTCGTCGGCGAGTGTCCACACCTGGGCGATCGAGCCGTTGCAGTCGAAGACCTGCATGCTGTTGTCGTCCGACGGGATCGCGTTCGGCACGTCCAGGCAGAGGCCGTTTCCGCTGACCAGCGCGCCGGTGCCGGCGGTCAGCGGGGACGGCGCGATCGCCGCCGGCAAAGGGGCGGTGGTCCCGGACCCGGCGGTCGAGCCCGCCTCGGCCGAGGCGGTCGTCCGCGTAGCAGGGGTGGTGGCCGTGGTGGCCGGTCCGGAGCTGGCCGCGACCGAGGCGGTCGGCTTCGGGTCCCGGGTGTGGCCGCTGTCGCCGCCGGTCCCGGTGCTGCCGGCGCTGCCGGTGGTCGCCCCGGCCGCGTCATCACCCGGGGACGGTGACGCCGAGGCGGCGGCCGGGCCGGTCACCGCGGGCAGTGGACGGTCGGGCAGGTCGGCCGAGAGGGTGGGCTCGAACACGGGGCGCAGCGCGGTGTACCCGGCCACCGCCAGCACGGTGACCACCCCGGCGCCGACGCCCGCCACCAGCAGCGGCCGCCGTCGTCGCCGCGGCCCGCGCGGCTTACGCGCCGCGGTGCCGGAGAACACCGGAAGGATCTGGGTGGGCGAGTCGGACGCGGTGCCCGCGGGCCAGGTGGCCCCGGACGAACCAGACTCCGTCGGCTCGCCGTCCTGAACGACGAACGGACGCACCAACAACGGGTCTCGGTCGGTACCGAAGTCCTCGTCGTCCACGGTGTGCACCCCCGGTCGGCAATCGATGAACCAACTTACCGGCACCGGCGGGCCGGCGTGGGGTCCGTCCGCCGGAGCGGGCCTCGGCCGAGCCGCCCAGCCGGGTCCGCCGGCTGTTCCGGCGGTGGCCGCCGGAGGGTACGGCCGGGGTCGTGAGCTGCGAGCATGCGGCCCGGTCGCGCAGCCACCCCCGATGCCGGAGTGGCCTGCATGACACCGGCAAAGTCAGGTCGCCGACAGGCGTGTCAGTGGAACCGGTCAATATTCCGAAGGCCGGTCGGCGGGCCGGCCGGCCAGCGTGGTGAGAGGTGGCCAGCGAGCCCAGCCGGAGCCGGCCGGCGTTTCGGGAAGCGGGCCAGGGAGCCCATCCGGAACCGGCCGGCGTTTCGCGAAGCGGGTCAGCGAGCCCAGCCGGAGGCGGCCAGCGTTTCGGGAAGCGCGCGAGCGGGCCTGGCCGGAGTCGCGTTCAGGCGGCCGGGCGCCTCCAGGAGGAGAAGCCGCCCGGCCGTTCCGTGTCGGCGGTCCGTCAGCGTTTCCAGAAGGGTTTGGGGCCGGGCTTGCCCGGCGCCGCGCCGAAGTCGGTCAGCACGCGCACGGCCGTGGACCACTTCTCGTCGAGCGGGGCGTCCCCGGTCAGCAGGCCGGCCAAGGCCCGCAGCGGGGAGAACTGCTCGTCGGTCAGTGGGGTGAGCAGCACCGTGAGCCGGCTGGCCAGATCGTCGAGCAGGTCTCGGCGCTCGTGAGCGGGCCGGTCGGCGGCGTCGCGCAACCGTCCCACCTCGACCGCCACCAGGTCACGGACCTCGGCCAAGGACATCTCGCCGGCGCCGGCGGGACGACGGGACCGGCCGAAGCCGCGAACGCCACCGGCAACCGGCGGCCGTCCGGCCTGACCGGCCGGGGAGGCGGCCGCCGGAGCGGGGCCGGCCAGGAACTCGGGTGCCCCCGCGTCGTCGAAGCTGGTGGGGACCGACTTGGTGTGCCTGGTGCTCTCGGCCCGGGCCGCGGCGAATCGCGGCGCGCCCGGTGCCGGCGGCGACGGTGGCATGATCCGCGGAGCGACGCCGGCCGGGCCACCGGGGAATGGCGACTGAGCGGCGGACAGGATCATCCCGGCGGCGGCGATCGGCGCAGCCGGCGGCTCCCAGCCGGACGGCATCTCGACCGGCTGGGTGACCTTGCGGACCTGACCGCCCTCGTTCACCACCCGCTCGTCGACCGCCACGAACGCGGTGAAGCGGCACAGCACGCCGAACCGCAGCGAGGTCGCGACGATGCGCGGCTCCAGCGTGTCGTCGCCCGCCGTGTACGCGTCCTCCATGTCCCGCAGCCGCGCCCGCGCCCACTGCGTGGTGACCGCCGGCTCGGCCCGCTCCCGCACCGCGACCGTGGTGCGGAAGTCCTGGTCGTCCCGGGTCCGGCCGGTGACCGTGAGGTTGCCCGCGGCGGCGCCGGCGAAGCGCCCGGAGAGCACCAGCGGGACACCGGGGTAGAGCCCGGGCAGCCGCTGCGGCGTCCGGGTCCCCTCGATCGGGAGGAATCCGTCGGCCGCCACGGACAGGCCGGTGACCAATGGGGCGCCGATCCGGCGGTGGATGTGCTCCATCGCCTCGTCCAGCCGGTCCTCGCTCTCCACCAGCTCGGCCCGACCGGCGCCGAGCGCGGCCAGCCGCCCGAGGAATCCGGCGTTGACCGCCCGGTCGATGCCGATGGTGTGCAGCCGGGTGCCGCCGATCAGCGGGGTGACCTCGTGGACGATCTGGTCCTCGTTGCCCACCTGACCGTCGGTGACCAGCACCAGCACCCGGTCGCGCCCGGCGCTGTCGGCCAGCAGGCCGAGGCCGGTGGCGAGCGGGCTGAGCAGCTCGGTGCCGCCGCGGGCGTCGGCGCGGGCCAGGTGCTCGACCGCGCGATAGCGGTTGCGGTCGGTGGCCTCGCTCAGCCCGGACTCCAGGCCGGCCGGCCGCTCCACCTGGTGGTCGAAGGTCAGCACGGCGAACCGGTCGGCGGTGGTGAGCGTGTCGATCACCCGGGCCGCGGCGCGCCGGGCGGCCACCATCTTCCAGCCGCCCATGCTGCCGGACCGGTCGAGCAGCAGCACCACGTCCTTGGGGCGCGGCGGCGTGGCGTCCTCCGGCGGGAGCACGACCAGCTGCCAGGTGCCCTCGTCGCCCTCCTCGTCGGGCACCGCGATGGCGGTCTGGCCACCAGGCGCATAGGCCAGGCGTAGGACGAAGTCGCGATCGGCGCGCTCACCGGGGGTGATCCGCAGGGTCCCGTCCTGCTCGGTGACGGCGTGCAGGCTGGAACGCACCTCGCCGAGCTCCAGACCGGCCGGGTCCACGGTCACGCTCAGCGACAGGCGCAGCGGGTTGGGGAAGCCGGGGAGCAGCACCGGCGGTGAGATGCGGGAGGCGTCCGGCACGGCGTCGGTGTCCGGGGTCTGGCCGTCGCCGGCATACGGTCCCGGCAGGGCCGCGCCCGGGATGTAGCGCGGTGCCACCACCAGCGGGAACCGGAAGGTGGCCGCGCCGTCCTCGAACGGCAGCGGGCCGACCAGCCGCAACCGCACCACGATCCGCTCGCCGGGCAGGATGTTGCCGGCCCGCATGGTGAACACGTCGGGCCGCTCCTCCTCGGCGATCGAGGCGCGCCGGCCGGCCGCGATCGCCGACTCGTACTGCTCGCGGGCGGCGCCGCGCTCGTGCAGCTCGGCGGTGACGGTGCGGTCGTCGGCGGTCATCGTCATGCCGGTCACCGCGGCACGGTCGGGCAGCGGGAAGACGTAGGTCGCCTCCAGCGGGGTGTCGTGCGTGTTGACGAACTCGGCGGTGACCTCGGTGCGGGCGACCAGACCACTGATCGCTGCCGACACGTCGAGCCGGTCCAGCGGGAGGTTGCCCCGCTCGGTGCGCATCGAGCCGAAGCCGGACTCCGGCACCTGCCGGACGCGTTCCAGCTCGCCCGCGCCCATCGGATTGACGTAGATGATCACTGATCTCTCCTATCGGTGAGCCCACGGGACGCGAGCAGGTCGAGCAGTGGCCGGGCGGCGGTGGCGAGCTCGGCGCGATCGAGCCGGCCGGCGTGCAGGGCGCCGGGCACCAGCAGGATCACGCCCAGCCCGAGGGGGACGCCGGTGAGCAGGGCGTCGGCGGCGAGCGGGGCCAGGCCCGGATCGGCGGGCGGTGGGAGGACGTCGGGTGCGCCTGGTGGCGTACCGAAAGGGGGGTTGTGATCGGCGGGGAAGGCCCAGTCCGCTGCCGGCGCGGCGGGCGCTGACTTCCAGAACGGTGGCCGGGCCGCCTCCGGCGCGGGTGGGGGATCGGTGCTGAGCAGCTCGGCGGGCACGCGGGCGACCTCGGTCAGGGTCTGCTCCGGTGCCCCGGCCAGCTCGGCCTGGATCTCGGCGAGGGTGCGGCCGGCGGCCTGCCGCCGCTTGATCGCCACCAGCTGGAGCAGGTGCCGGGGACCGTAGAGCGCGTTGCGCCCGCGGGTGCCCAGCGGCCGGTCGACCAGGCCGATCGTCGAATACCACCGGATCGAGCGGGGGTCCGGCAGATCACGGACGCGGCCGTTGGGCGCCCCGGAATACTCCGCGGCGAGCGCGGCACGCACCCGATCGACCAGCTCCTCCATCGTCCACATGCGGCGAGTCTGACACTGTCATGGTGACAGTGTCAATGTCTCGTGCGAGGATGGCGGCATGCTGGATCGGTTGCGGCTGGTGAGCCTGTCCCACGTCAACGATCCCGGGCGGATCAGTGTCTTCCCGGGTGATCCGCCCTTCGAGCTGGAGCCGGTGGCGACCCTGGACGAGGACGGCTTCTATCTGCAGGCGGTCCGCGGCGCCGAGCACACCGGCACGCACTGGGGCGCCCCGGGGCACTTCACCGCGGGCGGCCGGCTCGCCGACGACCTGGAGCCGGCTGATCTGTTCCGGCCGGCGGTCCGGGTCGACGTCCGTGCGGCCTGCGCCGCCGACCCGGATTACGCGGTGACCGTCGCCGACCTGCGGGCGTGGGAGGAGCGGCACGGCCGCATCCCGGACGAGTCCGTGGTGATCATCTGGACCGGGTGGGAGGAGCGGTTCGGCACCGCCGGTTTCGGCCGCCACCCCGGCTTCGCGCCGGAGACGGTGCGCTGGCTGGTGGAGACCGGCCGGCTGGGGGAGCGGGGTGGCACCGGCACCGACGCGTTCAGCCCGGATGTCAGCACCGACGCCGATTTCACCGTCTCCAAGCTGGTCTATCAGCGTCGCCGGATCAGCCTGGAGGTGCTCGCCCACCTGACGGATCTGCCCGCCACCGGAGCCTGGGTCCTGTGTGGCGGGCAGATCAACCGAGCCGGTTCCGGCTCGACGGCGCTCATCTACGGCGTGCTGCCGCCGCCTCCGGGCTGCACCACCCCGTCCACCGTCAGCGTGTAGGGGGCGTATTGGGTGACCGTGCCGGTCGGGTCGTCCTGACCCACGATCGCCACCACCTTGGAGTAACCGCGCAGTTCCGCGACGTCCTCGAGCGGCACCACCGCGGCCCGCTTCTCGCCCAGTCCGACCAGCGTGACGTGCCAGCCCCGCACCGCCACCGGGTACCACTGGGTTGGTGACTTCCACCCGTCGACCGATCCGGTCGGCACGGCGTTGGTCCCGATCGACACCTCGCCCAGGTGCCACCCGCCCAGTTGCACCGCGGCGTCACTGACGTAACGGAAGCCGAGCAGCACCTTCTTGCCGGCGTACGCCTTGAGGTCGTAACTGAGCTTGACGTCGGCGGCCACCCCGGTGATGGCGGGGCCCAGCGGTCCCTTGACCGTCCGGTCGCCGGCCACCGCCTGGTAGGTCCGGCCGCCGTCCGCCGAGATGGTCACGTAGCCGTAGTCGAAGTTCTTCTCCAGGCCGTACGTCGTGGTGAACCGCAGCACCGGGTCGTCGGCCGGCACCTCCACCTGGCGCGCCGCCGTCTCGTCGGTGCCGGGCGTGTTCCCGGAGAAGAACAGCCCCGAGTCGGGCTTCCAGGCCAGCGGGGTGGGCGGCAGGGTGGCCGCCCCGCTGAAGGTCACCGACGACAGCTTGCCGCGCGGCAGCCGGACGAAGTCGGCCCCGTTCGGCGCCGCCCCCGGCTTGTCGTACGACGCCTTGTTCGCCAGGTTGACCGTCGAGCGCAGCCCGGCCGCGGTGACCCGGTCCCGGGCCACCCCGGTGATCGTCCCGCCGGGCTTGCCGACCTCCTTGTCCACCAGCGTCATCACCTGGAAGTCGTGCAGCACGTCGGTCAGCTTGACGCCGTCGGGCAGTACCGACTGGACCGCGTCGAGCGACTGGTGGTCCTTGTCCCGGTGCAGCTGGGAGAGCAGCTTCGCGCCGAACCGGTCGCGCAGGTACACCATCAGCTCGTAGCTGATCCCGTAGTCGGCGAGCACCTCGTTGGCGTCGCCCTCGTCCCAGAGGTTCAGCGAGTTCTGCGGGCCGCCGCACTCCCGCGGGTTCGCGTTGTAGATCGTCTTGACGTTGCCGAACCCCTGGTAGCACGCGAGGTGGCTGTCGTAGCCGGCGTGGTGCACCCCGAGCCGGGCGTCGACGTACCCGACCACGGTCTGGGCGTAATCGGACAGTCCCTCGTTGAGCCAGTCCGACTCGCTCGGGTCGGCGTAGTACTCCAGCAGGTGCTGCCACTCGTGGGCGAAGGTGCCCTCGTACATCCGCGGCCGGGCCGGCCGGCTGGTGCAGAGGTCGTCGGTCGGCTCGTTCTTCGGATCGGCGCCCAGCCGGTGCTGCCAGTCGTAGGCGTCGATGGTCATCACGTTGCGGTCGAAGAGCTCGTTGAGCTGGGCCGAGAAGAACCCGGCGATGTACGTCGGCCGCTCCGGGAAGTGAAAGTAGTTGTCGTCCCGGACGTTGTCGACGAGCGTCACCGTCTTGTCGCCGTCGCCGGTGAAGTCGCCGTCCATGCTCGCGTTGGCGCCCGCCCGGTCCGGCGGCGTGCTGAACGCCGCCGTCTCCTTCGGGTAGATCGCCGTGTCGAACTGCTCGACCAGATCGGCCACCTGCGCGTCGGTCACCTCGGTGGCGTTCTGCCGGCAGTCGCCGGCCGGGAACGCGATGTCCTTGGCCACCCACACCTCGATGTGCCGGCCGATCGCCCGCAGCGTGTAGTCCTTGCGGTAGAGGTCACCGTCGATGTCGTTCAGCCCCACCCAGCTGCGCACCGTGCCGATCGCCGGCGTCCCCGCGATCGCGCGGCGGGCGGTGGGTTGCGGCCGATAACGCGCCGCCGGCAGCGCTTTTCCCCGCAACTTCAGATGCGTACGGGTGAGCCCCCGGCCGTCCTGCGCCGGGAGCACCCCCGCATACCGCGGTGCGGCGGTGGCGTGCGGCCGCGGCTCTGCCTCGGCCGGGCTGGTGAGAAGCGGGGTCAGGGCCACGAATACCGCGACGCTGGCAAAACCGGTGCGATTCACGAAGCGGACGTTACCTGCATAAAGGTGCGAATGACCCCAACACGCGCAGTCGATCATGAACACCGGCCACCTCTCAGGATGGCACCGCACTGGCCACGCCGACCCGGAATCGATCAGGTCACCTCGCGCCGCAACACCCGGACCGCCCCGGCGGCCAGCGGCAGCAGCACCCACACCGCGACCGAGACGCCGAGCCGGGCCCACTCGCCGGAGGTCATGTCCGGTTCGGACAACGGGGTCGTGGTCACGTTGATGTCCAGCCACCCGGACGCCGACTTCAGCCCCTTGACCATGCCGCCGAGCACCGACCAGATCATCGGCAGCGCGAAGTAGAGCACGATGGCCAGGGGAGTGTTCTGCAGCAGCGCGCCGAACCCGATCCCCATCAGCACGAAGATCACCTGAAGCAGCAGCCCCTGCCAGAGCAGCGACGCGTCCACGTGCCAGGAGCCGTCGCCGCCGGCCGCCCGGCCGATGACGTTGGCGACCGCGCTGAGCGCCGCGGTCGCCACGGTGGCCGCGACGGCGATCAGCACGCCGGCGGCGATCTTCGCGAGCAGCACCCGGCTCCGCGCCGGCACCAGGGTGAACGTGGCGAGCGCGGTGCGCTGCGACCACTCGCTGGTGATCGACAGGGTGCCCAGCACCGGCAGCAGCACCGCGGACGGCACCAGGCCGAAGGCGAAGAAGTCGCCGAAGGTCATCTGCTCGTCCGGCGCCCATCCCAGGATCACCGCCGAGGTGCCGGCGGTGGCCAGCCCGACCACCACCAGCAGCCAGAAGCCGGCTCGGGTGTCGGCGAGTTTGCGCAGCTCGACCACGGTGAGCCGGGTCGGCGGCAGGGATGCGGTGACGGTCATCGCGCTACTTCCTCAAGGTCGGCGCCGCTGGTCAGGCGCAGGAACATCTCCTCCAGGCCACCGGCGCCGGCCGGCCGCAGCTCCAGCAGCACCACCCCGGCCCCGGCCGCGGCCCGGGCGATCGCCGCCGGCTCGGCCGGTACCAGCACCGTGCCGTCCGCCGAGCGGGTGCCGGCCAGGTCCAGCGTCCGCAGCACCGCGTCGAAGGCCGCCGGGTCCGCCGGCCGGACCACCGTCCCGGCCGCGCTGAGCAGCGCGTTCTTGTCACCCTGGGTGAGGATGCGGCCCTTGCCGATCACCACCAGGCGGTCGGCGACCGCCTCCACCTCGCGCAGCAGATGCGAGGAGAGCAGCACCGTGCCGCCGCGGTCGGCGAACTCCCGCAGCAGCCCGCGCATCCAGTAGATGCCCTCCGGGTCCAGCCCGTTGGCCGGCTCGTCCAGGATCAGCACCGCCGGGTCGCCGAGCATGGCGTAGGCCAGCCCGAGCCGCTGTCGCATGCCCAGCGAGTAGGCACGCAACCGGCGCTTGCCGGCCGTGGCGTCCAGCCCGACGCGGGTGAGCCGCTCCGGCACCCGGGCGGTGTCCAGGCCCATGGTCAGCGCGGCCAGCGCCAGGGTCTCCCGCCCGGTCCGCCCGGCGTGCTGGGCCGACGCGTCGAGCAGCACGCCCACGTGCCGTCCCGGGTTGCCCAGCTGCCGGTAGGGCCGGCCGCACACGGTGGCCGAGCCGGCGGTCGGCGGGGTCAGGCCGCAGATCATCCGCAGGGTGGTGGACTTGCCGGCGCCGTTCGGGCCGAGGAAGCCGGTGACGGTGCCGGGCTCGCAGGTGAACGACACGTCATCGACGGCACGCTGGTCGCCGTACCGTTTGGTGAGGTTCTCAACCGCAATCATGGCCTTAGCCTGCGGGGCGGCCGGCGGCCGCCGCTTCGGCCGTCGGTCGACACCCGGAAACCTTCGGCTACCGGCCGATTACGACTTTGGTCGGTATCGGGCGTCGTCGAGGTACTCGTAGAGTCGACGTGTGGGAACGGTGGAGATGAGCTGGCTGCTGCCGGCCGCGTTGTCCGCCGAGCCGGACGCGCCGGCCCGCCGCTCCACCCGCGACTGGGTCGTCGACAGCCTCTGCTTCGTGCTCGGTTTCGGCTTCACCGTGCTCGCCACGGCCGACCTGCTCGGGTGGCGCACCGGCGTGGTCCGCGAGTGGTACCCCGACGCCGGCTGGGTGATCTGGATCGACGGGCTGCTCAGCGGCATCGCCGGGATCGGCCTGTGGTGGCGCCGCCGCTTCCTCCGGCAGCTGGCGCTCCTGGCCCTCGTGCTCTCCACGTTCAGCGTGGCCGGCGCGGTGACCCTGATGATCATGATGCTCACGGTGGCGGTGCACTGCCGGTTCCCGGTGCTCGCCGCCTACGTCACGGCCGGCGCCGCGACCAACCTGATCTTCGCGGCGATCCGGCCGGACCGCACCAGCGGCTACTGGGAGACCGTGTGGTGGGGCGTGACGATCGTGGTGATCATCTCGCTCTGGGGGATGGTCGTCCGGGCCCGCCGCGAGCTGCTCGCCTCCTGGCGCGAGCGGGCCGCCCGCGCCGAGGCCGAGCAGCAGCTGCGCGTCGAGCAGGCCCGCACGCTGGAGCGCACCCGGATCGCCCGGGAGATGCACGACGTGCTGGCGCACCGAATCTCCCTGCTCAGCCTGCACGCCGGCGCCCTCGAGTTCCGGCCGGACGCGCCACCCGCGGAGATCGCCGGGGCCGCCTCGGTGGTCCGGGCCACCGCTCACCAGGCGTTGCAGGACCTGCGCGCGGTGATCGGCGTGCTGCGTGCCGGGCCGGCCGGCGCGGACGCCGCCCCGGAGCGGCCCCAGCCCACGCTGAGCGGGTTGCCCGCGCTGGCCGGCGAGGCGCGCCTGGCCGGTGACAAGGTCGACCTCGACATCCGGGTCGACCTCGGCGAGGTGCCCGCCGGGACCGGGCGTACCGCGTACCGGATAATCCAGGAAGGCCTGACCAATGCCCGCAAGCATGCGCCGGGCGCGGCGGTCCGGGTGACGGTCGGCGGCGCCTGCGGCGCCGGCCTGCACATCGAGGTCGCCAATCCGCTTCCGGTCGGCATCCCCCGCAGACCGCCGATTCCCGGTACGGGTGTCGGCCTGATCGGCCTCGCCGAGCGGGCCACGCTGGCCGGTGGCAGCCTCACCCATGGCCCGGACGGTGCCGAGTTCCGGCTCACCGCCCACCTGCCCTGGGCGGCCACCAGGTGACCCCGGTCCGGGTGCTGATCGTCGACGACGACCCGCTGGTCCGGGCCGGCCTGTCGATGATCCTCAAGGGCGCCGGCGACGTGCGCGTGGTCGGCGAGGCGAGCGACGGCGGCGAGGTGCCGGCCGCTGTCGCCGAGCACCGGCCGGACGTCGTGCTGATGGACATCCGGATGCCCGGGGTGGACGGCCTGACCGCCACCGAGGCGCTGCGCCGGCGTCCCGGTGCGCCCGAGGTGCTGGTGCTCACCACCTTCGACGCCGACGAGTTCGTGCTCCGCGCGCTGCGGGCCGGGGCCGGCGGTTTCCTGCTCAAGGACACTCCGCCCGGCCAGATCCGGGACGCGGTGCTGCGTGTCGCGCGCGGTGAGGCCACCCTGTCGCCGAGCGTCACCCGGCAGCTCATCACCCACGTCACCGCCGGGCCGTCCCCGGATCGGGGCGAGGCCGGCCGCCGGCTCGATCAGCTGAGCACCCGGGAGCTGGACGTGGCCCTGGCGGTGGCGCAGGGCAAGTCGAACGCGGAGATCTCCGCGGATCTGTTCATGTCGGTCGCCACGGTGAAAGCGCACGTGTCGCGGCTGCTCACCAAGCTCGGCCTGAACAATCGGGTGCAGATCGCCCTGCTGGTGCACGACGCCGGCCTGGCTTAGCCGGCATCCGCGCTGCCGGCATCCGTGCTGTCGGCATCCGTGCTGTCGGCAAACGCGCTGTCGGCATCCGTGCTGTCGGCATCCGTGCTGTCGGCAAATGCGCCGTCGACATCCTTGCCTGTCGGCAAACGCGCCGTCGGGATCGGCGGCTCGTGGCCGGGGCTCACTCGAAGAGGCTGTGCCCCTTGCCGCCCTCGGCGCGGCTCCGGGCCCGGCGCCGGAGCTGGATCACCACCAGGTCGGCGACGGCGGCCACCGCCCAGGCGGCGAGCAGCCAGCCCGGCACGGTCCAGCCGGCGCGGAACAGCAGGACCGACAGGACGGTGCACACCACCAGGCCGACGGCGGCGAGGACGAGCCGTAGGTTCAGCGGACTGTACGGCTCCTCGACGGTGCCGCGGCGACCGCGCGGCTGCGGGCCGATGGGCATGGGCAGAAATCTACCCGTGTGGGGCGGAGCGGAAACAAGCCGCCCCAAGATCGGGTAACTTCGATATGTTCGGCGTCTGGCACTGATCCGCTGTGGACAGGAGGCGCCGTGTCGGATACGGGGCTCACCGAGCTGAAAACCCACAAACTCGGCACCTGGTCCGTGTTCGTCATCGCGGTCTCCGCGATGACGCCACTCACCGTCGTCGCCGGAGCGCTGCCCCTGGGCTATGGGGAGGTGAAGGAGAAAGGCATCCCGGTCGCCTACGTGCTGGTGGCCGCGGTGCTGGCGATCTTCACGGTCGGGCTGGTCGCGATGGCCCGGCACGTGTCGAATCGGGGCGCCTTCTACGCGTACGCGGCCAAGGGCCTGACCCGGCCGGCCGGCGTCGGCACCGCGTTCATCGCGCTGCTCGCCTACAACGCCATGCAGATCGGTCTCTACGGCGCGTTCGGTGTGGCCGCGCACAACGCCGCGGCCATCTTCGGGCTGAGGATGTCGTGGATCGTCTGGGCGCTGCTCGGCTGGGCGGTGATCGCCGTGCTCGGCCTGCGGCAGATCGATTTCAACGCGCGCATCCTGACCGTCCTGGTCTGCGCGGAGGTGCTCATCGTGCTCACCCTCGACCTGGTGATGGTGGCGCACCCGGCCGGCGGATCGGTCGCCTTCGACACCCTCAATCCGGGGCTGATCGCCAGCGCCGGCGGGGTGTCGCTGCTGGTCGGCGCGGTCGCCGGGATGGTCGGCTTCGAGGCGCCGCTGGTCTACGCCGCCGAGGCGCGCGACCCGAGGCGCACGGTGGCCCGGGCGATCTTCATGACGCTGGGCGTCGCCGCGATCCTGTACGGCGGGTCGGCCTGGGCGATGTCGGTCGTGGCCGGCCCGGAGAACATCATCGACGTGGCCGCGCGGTACCTCAACGACCTGTTCTTCGTGCTGCCCGACCCGTTCCTGCCGAGCGCGATCACCGACCTGGCCCGGGTGTTCTTCGCGACCAGCCTGTTCGCCGCGATGCTCGCCTTCCACCACACGGTCGCCAGGTACGCGTTGACCGTCTCCCGTGAGGGCGTGCTGCCGCCGGCGCTGGCCCGCACCCGCGACGACGTGCCGGTCGCCGCCTCGATGGCCCAGTCCGGGCTGGCGTTGGCGGTGCTGCTGGTCTTCGCGGCGCTGGTGCTGAACCCGACGAGCGACCTGTTCTTCTTCGGTACGGTCTCCGGCGGCCTGGGCGTCCTCGCGCTGATGACCATCGCGTCGTTCGCTGTGGTCCGGTTCTTCCGCCGGGACGCGTACGGCGAGACGCGGTGGCGCCGCTCGGTCGCGCCGTGGATCGCCACCGTCTTCCTGACCCTGATGCTGCTGCTGTCGGTGGCGTTCTTCGGCGACCTGCTGGACTCCGACAACCCGCTCAAGGTGTGGTCGCCGCCGCTGGCGTTCCTGATCGTCTACCTGCTCGGCGTCTGGTGGGGCCGCCGGCTGCGCCGTGACCGGCCGGCGGTCTTCGCCGCGATCGGCAGCGGCCTGCCGCCGGAAACCGTCCCGTTCCGGGAGGAGTCGCCGGAGGCTGCTTCGGTGGCTCGTGCGGAGTCGCCGGAGGCTGCTTCGGTGGCTCGTGCGGAGTCCCCGGAAGCTGATTCGACCGCACGTGCGGAGCCCTCGGAGGCTGGTTCGGTCGTGCGCGAAGAGTCGTCGGAGGCGGCGTCAGGCAGCCGGGCGGACGTGCCGGGCATCCGGGCGGATGCGCCGGGCAGCCGGGCGGACGTGCCGGGCAGCCGGGCGGATGCGCCGGGCAGCCGGGCGGATGCGCCGGGCAGCCGGGCGGACGTGCCGGGCAGCCGGGCGGACGTGCCGGGCAGCCGGGCGGACGCGCCGAAGGCCGCTCCCGCGCCGCGCAAGCCGGTGGCCGAGGGCGAGGCGGCCGCGGAGGACGATCACTCAAAGTGAGATGTCGTGCGGTGTGCGTGGGGACCGGCACCCCTCCGAGCGCTGCCATCGGCCCGCACTAGAGTTCTCTGCCGTAAGCATCGTCACTAAGCGCTACCCACAGCTGGACCCGCCGCCGGAAAACCATATGATCTTCATCGTCGAGCGGGCCACACCGCTCGTCATCCGGCAGTCGTCGTGAAACCCAAGAAGTTTTACGGTGGTGAGTCGGCTGATCCGCCGGTGTCCCCGGCATCCGAACCCACCAGTCGGGCCCCGGCGGATCCGTAAACTTCCGGCCCTACCAAACAGGCCGGCTGCCCTGGGCGGTGCGTTCCGCGCCGCCCAGGTCTGTTACCCGCGGTGACGACGCCCGCAACCTTCCCGCACCGGCAATGGCACTTGCCGTGCACCCCACGCCCTGGAATCTCTTTCCCATGCCCGGCGGGACACCGCCGGACAGGTGCCCAGCGGCCAACACCCGCTGGACAGGCCCGGCGGTCTCGGCCGCTGGACAAACGGGGGGATTTCTCAATCTTGATGCGTTCGACGCTGCGTAAGACCGTACTGACGCTGACCGCCCTCGCCGCCGGTGTCACCGGCGCCGTCGCGGCCACGCCGGCACAGGCCGCGCCAGCCGCCGACGCGGGATGCGTGACCGGCGCGAAGCTGGTCCCGACCTGTGGCGTTCTGTGGGGCGGTGCGGCTGGTGGCTTCACCAGCGCGCCGCGCGACGAGGCGCTGAAGACGTGGGAGAAGACGAGCGGCCGGACCGCCAGCATCTTCCACCAGTACCACAAGGGCAACGAGCCGTTCCCGACCAAGGCCGAGATCGCGATGACCAGCGACGCCGCCCGCCCGCGGGTGCTGCTGGAGAACTGGAAGATCGCGTACGGCACCACCTGGGCCGCGGTCGCCAAGGGTCAGCAGGACAAGCGCATCGACGCCTTCGCGGCGCGCGCCAAGGCGTACGGGAAGAAGTTCTTCCTGGTCCTGAACCACGAGCCGGAGAACGACGTCGTCGCGCGGGCCGGCTCCGGCATGGAGGCCAAGGACTTCGCGGCCATGTACCGGCACACCATCCTGCGGCTGCGCGCCCAGGGCGTGACCAACGTGGTCAACGTGCTCGCCTACATGGGCAACGAGAAGTGGATGGCGCAGTCGTGGTGGAAGGACCTCTACCCCGGCGACGACGTCGTCGACTGGATGGGCCTGGACTCCTACGTCTCCGTGGAGAAGGGCTACTACCACTACGGTGACTTCTCGGCGCTGCTCGACCGCAAGGCCAAGGGTGCCGCGCAGGGCTGGTACGACTGGGCCACCACCAAGCACGCCGGCAAGCCCGTCATGATCGCCGAGTGGGGCGGTTACCACCGCGTGGGCAAGAAGGCCGACAAGTCGTTCGTCTACAACAGCGTCATCGACCAGCTGAAGAAGCGCTCCGCGATCAAGGCGATCGTGCACTTCGACACCAAGCACGACGACGAGGGCGACCGCGACATCAGCATCGACAGCACCTCGGCCTCGCTCGCGTCGTTCAAGAAGCTGGCCGCCAACCCGATCTTCAACGTCAAGATCGGCTGATCTTCTACTCACCCCCTGAGGAAGCGCCGTCCGGGTCCCCCGCCCGGGCGGCGCTTTCGCTTTCCCGTCTTACGGAGCGTTCGCCCCGACACCGAGCGCCGGATCTGGCGTCGAGCACCGGATCCGGCGCGGCTCCCGGATCCGCAGCCCCGGATCCTGTGCGCCCGGGTCAGAAACGAGGCGTCTCGGACCCGGGCACGCCCTCCGGTCTGCCGCCCGGGGTGCGGAGCCGGCCGGCGCCGGCTGGGTGGTGTCGTAGCGGGCTGTGGTGCCGGCTGGGTGGTCGTAGCGAGGGCGCCCGGTGCCGGCTGGGCGGTGTCCTGGCGGGATGCCTACGACGGCCGGGCGGTGTCCTGCCGGGCTCAGGGATGGAGGACGTTGTGCAGGCGCTTCGCCTCCTTCACCAGGCGAGTGGTCGCCGAGCGGGCCGCCAGCTCGGACAGGCCGGGGATCTCGGTGCGCGCGCCCAGCGCCCCGGCCACCTGAGCGGACAACTCGAGCAGGTCGGGAAGTCCACGCTGGCTGGTCGGGAGCAGGGCCGGCAGCGCGGCGGCCAGCACCTCCCACACGGCGACCGTGGCACCGGCCAGGTGTGCCTCGGTCAGCGCCGGGACGAGCCGGGACAGTTTCACCAAACCGTCGGCGCAGACGTCGCCGAGGGCCGCGCCGACCGCCGGAGCGAACGGTTCGCCCCGGGCGGCCAGGGTGAGGAACGCGTCGACCGCCGCGATCCGGCTCTCCTGGTGCCGGGCACCCAGGGCGTAGGCCAGGCCGTAGGTCAGGGCCGGGCCGATCGGGCCGGAGCACTCGGCGAGCAGCGGCAGCACCGCCTCGCCGCCGCGCTGGTCGAGATCGGCCAGCCCGGCCAGTTCCGGCAGCATCCAGGCGGCGATCGCCTCCCGATGATGCGGCAGGACCGCGGTCAGCACGTCGCCGCTTCCGGTGTAGACCGTCGACCAGCCGCGGATCCCCGGGCCGGGTGCGATGGTGAGCAGCTGGCGCTCCAGCCGCAGGCCGCCGTCGCGGGCCGGGCTCAGGGCGGCGACGACCCGGCGGGCGACCGGCGTCGTCCACCCGTCGGGGGCCGGCTGTGGCCGCTGCTCGAACGGCTGGCTCACCGGGTCGGGCAGGCCGCCGTCGGCGAGCCAGGCGGCGAACTGCCGGCCGGCCGGTGAGGTGAGCTCGGCGGCCCGGGCGACGACCGCCGGATCGGACCGCCGGGGCAGCCGCAGCAGCGCCTGCTCGAAGTCGACCTGCCACGGCTGCCAGCCCTCCGCTTCGGCCCGGCGCAACCGGTCGAGCAGCACCGCCGGGTCCAGGCTGCCGGTCGCGTGGGTCGGGGTGGCCACGAGCGCCGGCACCAGGGCGCGGGTGAGCTGCACCGCCACCTCGGCGACCCGCAGCGCCAGCACGCCGTCCGGCGTGGCGGTGAAGGCCGCGTTCGCACCGCCTCGGCGACCGCCCTGCCAGGCGGTGCGCACCGCGTCGAAGGTCCGCTGCGACACCCGCAGCCGACGGCCCTCGATGCCGGCCAGCATCCGCCGCAACACGCCCGGCCGCTCGGTGTCCACGGCGGCCCGGATCGCCTCGCCGAGATAGAACCGCGGGGAGGTGCGGTTCCACGTGTCCTGCGCGAACGTGGCGGCATAGCGGTCGAGCACCGGCTGCAGCGCGCCGGCCAGCGCGGCCGGGCCCGCCGTGGCATAGAGCGAGACCAGCCCGGCCAGCACCCGCTCCCAGCGGATCGCGGTCTCCTCGTGGCAGAGCGCGACCAGCTCCTCGGCCAGCTCACCGGGGCTGGCGATCGCCGGTGGCAGCTCCGCCGGCGGTCCGGCCGGCGGCAGTTCCGGGATCTCGGCTGGTGCCTCGGCGACCGTGCCGAACAGCTCGGCGGCCCGCCGTGGCAGGTCGCCGGCGAGCATGGCGGACGCCTCGGCAAGCCGGGCCACGACGTCCGCGTCGAGCCGGCCGACCTGCTTGCCGATCATGGTGAGCGCCCGCTCCTGCACATCGAGGGCCGGGTGACCGAACGCGGCGGCCACCGTCTCCAGCACCTCGCCGGCCCGCTCGGGCTGCCGGCGGGACACCCGCTCCAGCCAGGAGAGCTGGGCCTTGACGAGGGTTTTCTCCTTGCGGACCAGGGTCGGCCCACTGGCGTCGAGCAGCGTCTCCAGCTCCAGACGGCCCGCGTCGTCGATGGTGCGGAGCGCTTTCTGCGCCAGCGTCGCCACCGCGCCCGGCGCGTCCGGGAGCAGGCGGGCGTAGTCGAGGGCGTAGCCGGCCAGCTCGTCGAGCGTGGGCTTCAGCTCGTCGTGCAGCAGGGTGAACGGGCGCAGGTCGTACGGCTTGCCGCCGCGGGCGAGCCGGTCGACGGTCAGGTCCAGGATGGTCTTGCGCTCCAGGGTGCCCTCGGCGGCCAGCTGGGCCACGACGCCGGGCAGCCGGGGCGTGCTGTCCCAGCCGTCGGTCTCCTCGTTCCACGAGACGCCGGCCACGACGCCGCCGAGCCGGTCGATCTCGAACACGGCGGGCAGCAGCAGTGGGAGATAGTGGTCGTGGCGCAGGCGATCGACCAGCGGCGGCCGGCTCCGGCCCCGCCCGGGGAACTCGAACAGGTCCTCGAGCCAGCCACGGACGAAGCCCTCGGTGACCGGCGGCTCGGTGTCGCTCGCCCGGAGCACCGCGGAGACGAATCGCCAGTCGACGATCCACGGGTCGCGCGCCGGAAGCCGGTCGGCCAGGCGGCGCCCGAGGTCGCCCAGCCAGGTGAGCTGCCGGGACCGGGCGATCTCCAGGAAGTGGCCGGGCGGCTGCTGGGTCCAGAGGCGCATCCCGCGCCGGTTCAGCGCGGCGGCGGCCCGGGCCGCGGACGGCATGCAGCCGATCACGATCAGCGCGTAGCCGGGGTTCGGGCTGCCGCCGCGGCCCCACCAGCGGTCCGGGTCGGCGCCTCGCAGGCCGGCGTCGACCGCCGGGGCCAGGGCGACCCGCTCGGCCTCGGACGCGGCGAGCAACGTCCGGGTGAGCTCGTCCAGGTCACCCTGGCGGGCGAGCTGGTCCAGCCGGTCCCAGGTGAGTTCCTCCGCCGGGGCGGGGTCGATGTCTGCCGGGGCGGGCGTGGTCATACCGAGGCCTCCGCTTTCTCGATCGTCTCGGCGGTCTCGCCGGCACGGGCCATCCGGACCGCGAGGACGTGTTTGCACGGGCCGCGGCCGCCACGGTGTTTCGCCCACCATGGACAGGTGCAGGACTGCGACTCGTGCCGGACGTGATAGGTCTCGTCGCCGCTGACCACCGTCGACACGTCTGTGCCGAGGGTGACCGCGCCGCCGGCGAGCAGCGCGCGGGCGGCGGTCAGCCGCGGGTTCATCCGCTCCACCGCGTCGGCCGTGTAGGGCAGGGTGCGGTGGAAATAGCCGGCCTCGGCCACGTCGTAACCCACCCGGCCGGCGGTGCCGAGCTGGGTCAGGGCGTCGCGCACCCGGGCGGCGTCCAGCCCGGACGCGGTCGCCAGGGCGTCCACGTCGATCGTCGGGTCCCAGGAGAGCAGCGCGCTGATCAGGTCGGCGTCGTCGGCCACCTCGTCGGAGGCGAGCGACTCCAGGACCGCGCCCTCGCCGGAGAAGCCACGGTAGGGCTCCGGCGACAGGGTCAGCGACAGCCGCATCGCCGGCGTGGTCAGCTCCCACGTGCTGGCCACCGGCTGACTGCCCGCGGCGACGGCCGGGCCGTGGACGCGCAGGCTCACCGCGTACCGAAGGAAGGGTTTGAGGGCGGACAGGCGGCCCGCGCCGGGCAGGCAGACCGCGCCGGGGCTGGGCCGGGAGGTGAAGCGCAGCGAACGACCGGCCGGGACCGCCCAGAGCACCGACTTGTCGGTGGCGGGGAGCCGGTTGAGCAGGGCGCGGGCCTCGGCGACGCCGATCTCGGCACGCGGGTCGAAACGGGCGGTGAGCACCTGCGCCTCGGCGAAACCGCGCAGCCAGCGGGTCGGGAGCGGCACCTTTCTCTCCACCAGGGGACCGTCGAAGGTGGTCACCGTGAGGTCGTCGGGGCCGACCGCGACGTGCATCGGGTCGGACCGGCCGACCCGGGTCAGCGCGCGCTGCAGGGGCAGGTTGACGTCGACGTTGGTGGTGCCGTGGGCGAGGATCTCGCCGTCCAGCCCGCCGGGGAGCACGTCGAGCCGGGCATAGACCCCGCAGCAGCCGGAGAACGACTCGAACCGCAGCCGGTCGGAGCCGGCGGTGACCACCGGGTCGAGGCTGGCCGGGGGCAGCGGCCGGAAATATCGGGTGCGGGCCACCTCGGCCACGGCCAGCAGGCCGGTCGCCGCGGCGGCCGGCGAGGTGAGGAAGCCGGTGAAGAAGCGCGGGTGCGCCGCCGGCCCGCCGGAGGTCTGCAGGGTGAGCTCGTCGTCCAGAGTCGACGATCCTAGGTAGGCGTAAGCCGCGGTAACCATGCGCGAGAACTTAGAACGTGGGTACGACAAAAATGAGCGACCGCCGCGGTGGTGATCCGGGATGGTGGAGAGGGCCACCGCACCATCCGGCGGATCACCTGAAACGGAGATATATCCGGTCTTATGCCGGTGGCCGGCAGCAGTGGGACGAAGGGGACGCGCTGGCGGGTGGTCGTCGTCAGGGGACTAACCTCGCCTTTGGGCTTCCCGGACGGCTCGCCGATCATTCCGTGCTCCGTCCGGGAGCCCCGGTTCGCCCGCGTCCGGCAGGGGTACGTGCCACGATGGGCGAAGTGTGCGAGTGTCCCGGTCCGGAGTGGGAGAGATGAGCGAACACGTTTCCGACAGCGCCGAGTGGCAGGCACTTCAGGGCCACGCGGAGAAGTTCTCGGCGGTCCACCTGCGTGACCTGTTCGGCAGCGACCCGCAGCGCGGCGAGCGCTACGCGGCCGAGGTCGCCGACCTGTATGTCGACTACAGCAAGAACCTGATCACCGATGAGGTGTTGTCGGCCCTGTTCGCGCTGGCCGGGCGGGCGAGACTGAGCGAGCGGATCGCCGCGATGTTCGCCGGCGAGCACATCAACATCACCGAGGACCGTGCCGTGCTGCACACCGCGCTGCGCCTGCCGCGGTCGGCGTCGCTGGTCGTCGACGGCCAGGACGTGGTGGCCGACGTGCACTCGGTGCTGGACCGGATGGGCGCGTTCGCCGACAAGATCCGCTCGGGGGAGTGGGTCGGGCACACCGGGCAGCGGATCAAGACCGTGGTCAACATCGGGATCGGCGGGTCCGACCTGGGGCCGGTGATGGCCTACGAGGCGCTGAAGGACTACGCGCAGCGCGACATCGAGTGCCGGTTCGTCTCCAACATCGATCCCACCGATCTGTACGAGAAGACGCGCGATCTCGACCCCGCCTCGACGCTGTTCATCATCGTCTCCAAGACGTTCACCACGCAGGAGACCTTGACGAACGCCCGGGAGGCCCGCTCGTGGCTGCTGCGCAGCCTGTCCGACGACGCCGCGGTGGCCAAGCACTTCGTCGCCGTCAGCACGAACGCCGAGAAGGTCGCCGACTTCGGGATCGACACCGACAACATGTTCGGCTTCTGGGACTGGGTGGGCGGCCGCTACTCGCTGCCCTCCGCTGTCGGCCTGTCCGTCATGATCTCGATCGGCAAGGAGCAGTTCGCCGACATGCTCGCCGGCTACCACGCCGTCGACGAGCACTTCCGGACCACCCCGATCGAGCGGAACGTCCCGGCCCTGCTCGGCCTGCTCAACGTCTGGTACGACACGTTCCTCGGCGCCCAGTCGCACGCGGTCCTGCCCTACGCGCAGTACCTGCACCGCTTCGCCGCCTACCTGCAGCAGCTGACCATGGAGAGCAACGGCAAGTCGGTGCGGCTCTCCGGCGACCCGGTCACCTACCAGACCGGCGAGGTCTTCTGGGGCGAGCCCGGCACCAACGGGCAGCACGCGTTCTACCAGCTGATCCACCAGGGGACGAAGCTCATCCCGGCCGACTTCATCGGGTTCAGCCAGCCGAACCACGACATCGGCGAGATGCACGACCTGTTCATGTCGAACTTCCTCGCCCAGACCGGGGCGCTCGCCTTCGGCCGGACCCTGGAGCAGGTGCAGGCCGAGGGCACCAAGCCGGCCGTCGCCCCGCACCGGGTGATGCAGGGCAACCACCCGACCACCACGATCCTCGCCGACAAGCTCACCCCGGCGGTGTTCGGGCAGCTGGTGGCGCTCTACGAGCACATCACGTTCACCCAGGGCGTGATCTGGGAGATCAACTCGTTCGACCAGTGGGGTGTCGAACTCGGCAAGGTGATGGCCAACCAGCTCGCGCCGAAGCTGACCTCGGCCTCCGCGCCGGCCGACGACGCCGACTCGTCGACGAACGCGTTGATCAAGAGGTACCGGGCCGCCCGCGGCCGCTGATTTCTGTCACACCCTGCTTCTAGGCTCAGTGCCGTGGACACCGACACGGCACTGAGCCTTCGCATGACCAGCCTGCTCCTCGGCGGCGTCGGCCGCGACTCGGTCCTCGGGATCACCGAGTGGTTCGGCGCCATGCAGGCGCAGGATCTCAACAGCGTGCTCTGGTCGCTCGGCGCCCGCCTGCCCGGCCGCACCCGAGCCGAGATCGTCGCCGAGACCGAGCGGCGCGACGTGGTGCGGACCTGGCCGATGCGGGGCACCGTGCACCTGATCCCGTCCGCCGACGCGCACTGGATGCTCGAGCTCACCGGCGTGCGCGCGCTGGCCGGCGCGGCGAAACGCCGCGAGTTCCTGGGCCTGACGGAGAGCGACGCGGACAAGGCCGCGGACATCCTCGGCGCCGCCCTCGCGGGCGGCGGCCGCCTGACGCGATCGGCCTGCGTGGCCGCGATCAACGAGGGCGGCGTCGCGGTGAGCGGTCAGCTGGGCTACCACCTTCTTTGGTACGCCAGTCAGCGCGGCGTGACGGCCATCGCTCCCAACGAGGGCGCCGAGCAGACGTTCGTGCTGCTGGACGAGTGGGCCGGCGCGCGCAACTCGCCGTCGCGTGAGGAGGCCCTGGGCATCCTGGCGCATCGGTACTTCCGCGGGCACGGCCCGGCCACCGCCAAGGACTTCGCCGGCTGGACCATGCTGCCGATGAAGGACGCCCGAGCCGGGATCGCCGCGGCCGGCCTGGTCGCGGTGGATGTCGACGGCACCGAGATGTGGGCCGATCCGGCGGTCCTCGACGCCGGGCCGGTGCGCGGCTGGCGCGCGTTGCCCGGCTTCGACGAGTACATGCTGGGTTACAAGGACCGGTCGATGATGGCCACCGTCGAGCAGCTGAAGAGCATCGTCCCCGGCGGCAACGGGGTGTTCCAGTCGACGCTGGTGCGCGACGGCAGGGTGATGGCCGTCTGGAAGCGGACGCTGGGGAAGAAGGCGGTGTCCGTGCTGGTGTCGCCACTGGCCGACCTCACGGCCGCGGACTGGGTGCGGGTGGAGGAGGCCCTGCAGCCCTTCGGGGCTTTTGTCGGGCTGCCAGTAACTGTAAAGAAACTTGGATAACGGACTGTTAAGAACCCTTGATATTTGTGAACGTGAGCGACATCATCTGGTGTCACAGGTCACCTTCACTGTCGTCATCGTCGAGGAGTTCCCATGCGTGTTCGCCGCCAGGTACTGGCACTGGTCGCCGGGGTGGGGGTGGCACTCGGGTCGGTCGTGGCGTTCGCCGCGACGGGTGAGGCCGCGGTCGCCTGCTCGTCGACGGTCTGGGCGGAAGGGGTGACCTACACCGCCGGCCAGCAGGTGACGTATCAGTCCAAGCTCTACCAGGCGCTGGTCACCCACACCGCGTACGCCGGGGCCGGCTGGAACCCGGCGGCGACACCAACCCTGTGGAAGGACCTCGGCGCGTGCAGTGGTGGCGGCACGCCGAGCCCGTCGGTGTCGGTGACCACCAGTAAGCCGCCGTCGCCTTCTCCCTCGGTCTCCACCTCGCCCACCTCGCCCACGCCCACCTCGCCCACGCCGACCTCGCCCACGCCGACCTCGACCGGCGGGACCGGCTGCGCGACCAAGGGCCGCCCGGCCGGCAAGGTGCTCCAGGGTTACTGGGAGAACTGGGACGGCGCGTCGAACGGCGTGCACCCCGGCCTGGGCTGGATCCCGGTCAACGACAGCCGGATCACCCAGCACGGATACAACGTGCTGATGGCGGCCTTCCCGGTGATCCGCTCGGACGGCACGGTGCTCTGGGAGAACGGCATGGACGCCGGCGTCAAGGTGCCGACCCCCGCGGAGATCTGCGCGGCCAAGGCCCAGGGCGCCACGGTCCTGATGTCGATCGGCGGCGCGGCGGCCGGCATCGACCTGAGTTCCAGCGCGGTCGCCGACAAGTTCGTCGCCAGCATCGTGCCGATTCTGAAGGCCAACAACTTCGACGGCATCGACATCGACATCGAGACCGGGCTCTCCGGCAGCGGGAACATCGGCACGCTCTCCACCTCCCAGTCGAACCTGATCCGGATCATCGACGGGGTGCTCGCCCAGATGCCGGCGAACTTCGGGCTGACCATGGCGCCGGAGACCGCGTACGTGACCGGTGGCAGCGTGACCTATGGATCGATCTGGGGCTCGTACCTGCCGATCATCAAGAAGTACCTGGACAACGGGCGGCTGTGGTGGCTCAACATGCAGTACTACAACGGCTCGATGTACGGGTGCTCGGGTGACTCGTACTCGGCGGGGACCGTGCAGGGCTTCACGGTGCAGACCCAGTGCCTGAACAACGGGCTCACGATCCAGGGCGTGACGGTCAGGATTCCGTACGACAAGCAGGTTCCGGGGCTGCCCGCCCAGTCCGGTGCGGGTGGCGGGTACATGGCGCCGTCGCTGGTCTCCCAGGCGTACAACTCGGTGCCCGGGATCAAGGGCCTGATGACCTGGTCGATCAACTGGGACGGCTCGAAGGGCTGGACCTTCGGCGACAACGTGAAGGCCCTGCAGGGCCGCTGACCTCGCTGACTCCCCGATCGCCGGCCCGGACCGTCCCCGGGCCGGCGATCGTCGTTCAGGCGGCCTGGTAGCGCAGGTAGACCACGCCGTTGGCGAAGCGCTGCTGTTCGGCCAGTTTCAGGTCGAGCCGGACGCCGGTGGGCAGGAAGCGGGTGCCGCCGCCGACCGAGACCGGCGAGACGAACAGCTGCACCTCGTCGACCAGGCCGGCCCGGAAGGCGTGAGCGGCCAGGTGCGGGCCGCCGATGCTCAGGTCCCGGTCGGCGGTGTCCTTCAGGGCCTGCACGGTCTTCGGGTCGAAGGCACGTTCGATCCGGGTGCGCGGGGTGTCGGTGGACTCCAGCGACGTGGAGTAGACGATCTTGTCGGCGGCCTGCCAGATCGCGGCGTAGTCGAGGGCCGCGGGCGACGGGTCCGGCCCCACGTGCGGATCGGCCCAGAATCGCATCACCTCGTAGAGCCGGCGGCCGTACAGATAGGTGCCGATCGGCCGCTCCAGATCGTTGACGAACGAGTGCACCTCCTCGTCCGGCTGGCTCCAGTCGAAGTTGCCCCGCTCGTCGTTGATGTAGCCGTCCAGCGAGGTGATCCCGGTGCAGATCAGCCGTGCCATGCCGTCTCCCTCGAGAGTTGTCCATGGGTCAGAGGTCAACAACCAAAACGATCGATCACCATGGTCGGCCTGGCCGAGTGCGGCCACGCAGCCGCGAGGCCACGCTGGCAGATCTTTTTCGTACGCTCGGGGTCACCGACCCCGGCAACGCCACGGTGGACGGACGTCCGGTCGAGACCTCGACGCCGATCGAGGACTCCGGCCCGCACGAGGGCGCGGTGCCGAACCTCGGGCCGCCACCGCGTTCCGGTCCGCCCATGCCGCCACCCTACGAGATGGTGCTGGTCGCCGGGCTGGAGGCGGGCCGGGCGTTTCTCTGCCGCCGGGCTGGCGGCGAGGCGCGCGGAGTTCGACGACATCGACCGGCTCGCCGTGCTGGACACGCTGACCAGGCCCTACGGGGACGGGGCGCCGGTCATCCCGGAGTGACCGGCTTGCGGTAAACGCTGATGTGGTCGGTGCTCTCCGCGCCGAACGGCTCCCGTTCCCAGGTGGCGAACCGGTCCTCCAGCACCAGGCCGGCAGCTGTCGCCATCGCGTCGATCTGCTCCGGCCACTGGTAACGCATGCCGAACGGCTGCAACCGCACCCCGCCGTCGGTGAACGTGAGCGTCTGCCGGACGAACGTCTGGGCGGCACGGTCGTACTGATGCAGGCGCACCGTCACCGCCTCCTCGGTCACCGACCGCACCTGCACCTGCTGCTCGTCCCGGTCGAAGTCGGCCGGGTCGGGCACGAACGCCTCGATCACGAAGCGGCCGCCGGGCGCGAGGACCCGGGCCACATTGTGGAACAGCTCTTCCTGCCGGCCCGGCGAGGTGAGGTTGAACAGGGTGTTGAAGACCAGGTAGACCAGGGGGTACGGGCCGCGGACCGGGACGTCGGCCATGTCGCCGACGAGCACGGCGATGGCATCACCGCCCGGCTTGCCGCGCATCAGCTCGACCATCTCGGGGGACGCCTCGATGCCTTCCACCGGGACGCCTCGTGCGGCGAGCGGGAGGGCCACCCGGCCGGAGCCGATGGCCAGCTCCAGCACCGGGCCGTCGCCGGCGATCCCGGCGAGGAAAGCCACGGCCGGCTCCGGGTCCGGCAGGGCGGGGCTGTCGTAGTGGGCCGCCCACTGCCGCCCGAACAGTCCCGGATCGTCAAGTTTCGCCATCCCCTAGATCTATCCCGCGAGGCGCGGACCGGCAACCGGTTTGTGCTCGTCGCCGACGCTGGAAGGCACTAGGGATCTTGCTTCGCCGGCCGCGAAGCGCAGAGAAACCGAGACCAGCCGCTCGGCGACTTCATCTCGGTTCCGAGCCGGCGTGAGATCACGCTGCGACGCACGCCTCGGGGCTGCCGCTCCACAATGGGAGAGCCGTCTTATGTGATCTTCGATCCGGTGGCGGGGGCCGGGGTGACGGTGTTTGCGGTGGCACCTCTCCTGTGACGACAATGGCAGTCCGGGAAAGCCGCGTCAGAATTCGGGGGAGTGGACCGATGCTGGGACGAGTACTCTCGACTGACCGGGCCAAGACGTCTATCCAGCATGTTCAAGCGATCATCAATGGTGGTCTCACCGATCAGATCTCCCAGCTCGACGCGCCGGGAAAGACGCTGTCCACCTGGATGTCCGGGACGGTCCACCGGCCCAGCAGTTCCGCGATCGGACGTGGCCGGAGGTCACGGCCGCCCTCGACAAGGCCGAACAGGAATGGCATCAGTCGCGCGAGCAGTCGCAAAAATCATGACCGTCGGCGTTGGATCATAATCGGTCGTCCGGCGCTTTAGATCATTTCTGGAAAGGGTGCGGGGATGGCCGATCAGGAAGCGCTCGGCCGGGAATATCTGCTGCACGAGGAGATCGGACGGGGCGCTCTCGCGGTGGTCCGGCGGGCCACCCGGCGCTCCGGCGGCCCGTCACTCGCGGCCAAGCTGTTGCGCCCCGAGGTGGCCGGCGACCGCCGGGTCCGCGAGCTCTTCCTGCGCGAGGAGGCGGCGCTCCGCGACCTCGACCATCCCGGCATCGTCGGCCTGCGTGACCTGGTCGTCGAGGGCGGCACCCTGGCCCTGGTGATGGACTACGTGGACGGTCCGGATCTGCGCCGCCACCTGATCGGCAGGGGTGGCCGGCTGAGCGTGCCGGAGACCGCCACGATCATGGCCCAGGTGGCCGGCGCGGTCGCGGCCGCGCACGCCCAGGGCGTCGTCCACCTGGACCTCAAACCCGAAAACCTGCTTTTGGTACGCGATACCGACCCGCCCGTGGCCCGGGTGACCGACTTCGGTGTCGCCGTCCTGCTGCTCGACGCCGAGCGCGGGGTGGCCGGGGGCACGCCCGGCTACACGGCACCGGAGATCTGGCACGGCGCACCACCGACGGCGGCGGCCGATGTGTACTCGCTCGGTGTGCTCCTGGTCGAGCTGATCACCGGGGACATCGGGGGGGACCCGGACGTGCTGCCCGAGGAGCTGTCCGGTCCGGCCCGGTCGTGCCTGGCCCCGGAGGCCCGGCGGCGTCCCACCGCCCGCCGGCTCGCCTCCTACCTGCGCACGCTGGTCGATTCCGGCGTCCTCGGCGAGGCACCGGCAGCCGGTCCGCCGACGGCGGCCGGTTCTCCGTTCGTGGCTGGTGCCGCGGCGGCCGCTGGTGCTGCCTCGGCGGCCGGGTTCTCGGCGGTGGCCGGGCCCTCGGTGGCTGGGCCCGCGGCGGCTGGGCCCGCGGCGGCTGGGCCCGCGGCGGCGGATGCCGCCGGGCAGACGCCGGTCTCCCGTCAGACCACATTGCGTGGCGCGGGTGCCGCGGCTGCTCCGGCGGCCGGTGGGACCTGGCAGTGGCCCGGCGCCGGAAGCTGGGCGGCCAGCGGACCGGTCGCCGCGCCGCCCGTCGCCGCGCCCGGCGCGCCTGACCACGTGGGGCTGTGGGCCGGGCAGTTCGGTAATGGGCCGCCGGTCGAGGTGCGCGAGACCCCGCTCCGGCCCGGCGTGACACCTCCGCCGCAACCGCCGGCGGCGCCACCGGACGGCGGCGGCCCGCGGGGCTGGCGGCGTGGTCCCCTGGTCACCCTCGGCGTGGTCCTGGTGATCGCCGCCGCGCTGATCGGCGCCAACGTCTACCGGTCCGCCCACGAGCGGGCCGGCCGTGCGGCGAACGTGGCCGGCGTGACAAGTGCCCCGGCCGTCGTCACCGAGCCGACCGCGGCGGCCGGGCAGGACCCCACGCTGCCCACCGACCCGGTGGCGACCAGCGCCGCCACCACCACCCCGGCCGCCATCCGGGTCACCCTGGCCGGTTATGTCGAGGACGACGCCGGCACCCTGGCGATGTCGATCCGGGACGGTAAGGCGATCGCCTACGTCTGCGACGGTGACAAGGTCGAGGCCTGGCTGCGGGGCACCGCCCAGGACGGGAAACTCCGGCTCGCCGGCAAGGGTGGCACCAAGATCGTCGGGACGTTCAGCGCCCGCGGCGCCCAGGGCGACCTCACCATCCTCGGCAAGACCCACGGCTTCACCCTGACAACGGTCAAGAAACCGTCCGGGCTGTACCGCGCCTCCGCCCGGGTGCGCGGCGCCAAGGTGGCGGGTTCCTGGATCGTGCTGCCCGACGGCCGCCAGGTCGGGGTGCTCACCGAGGGCGACGAGATCGGCCCCGCTCCCCGGCTCGACGTCACCAGCCGCACCACCACCGTGAACGGCACCGAGATCGAGGTCGGCGCGATCGACGCCGACACCGGCACGGGGTTCTGAGGTGACGGCGCCGGTGACCGCGCGACGGCCGCTGGTGTGGCTGCCCGCGGTGACCGGTGTCGGCGTCGCTGTCGGGCTGGGCGTCTATGGTCGCCTGCACCACCCGTCGGCGCTCGCCTTGTTCGACGCCTTCGGCCGCCCGATCGCGATCAAGGCGGGCCTGTCCAGCGGCGCCGCCTTCCTCGCCGTGGTGCAGCTGGTCTCGGCCCTCGCCATCTACGGCCGCCTCCCGTCCAGGCCGTGGACGCCGGTGCTGCATCGCTGGAGCGGCCGCCTCGCCGTGGTGCTCTCCCTGCCCGTCGCGATCCACTGCCTCTACGCCCTCGGGTTCGGCTTCGACAGCCCGCGCGTGCTCGCCCACTCGCTGCTCGGTTGCCTGTTCTACGGCGCCTTCGTCGCCAAGATGCTGATCCTCAGTCAGCCCGACGGCGGCCGGCCGTGGACCCTGCCCCTCGCCGGCGGCCTGGTCTTCGCCGCGCTCGCCGGCGTCTGGTTGACCTCCGCCCTCTGGTTCTTCCTCACCTGACCCGCCGCCCGCGCCGCCTGCCGCATGCCCGCGCCATTCGCCGCATGCCCGAGTTACCCGCCGCCCGCCGCCCGCCGCCCGCCGCCCGCCGCCGGTCCGCGCCGTGCCGCCTGTTGTGCCCGCGCCACTCGCGCGCCGCGCCACCGGTGCTGCCCGCGCGCCGCGCCACCCGTGCCACTCGCGCGCCGCGCCACCGGTGCTGCCCGCGCGCCGCGCCATCGGCGCTGCCCGCGCGCCGCGCCACCCGGGCGCCATGCCGCCCGCGGCCTGTCCGCGCGCCGTGCCACCCGCATCGCGCCGGCGTGACGACAACCGGCGGGCGGTGTGACCCCCGCCGCAGCCCAAGTTCTTTGAATCTGAAATAGTTTCTGCGTCAACAACGTTGTGCGGGGCAGTCCGGGACGACAAGCCCCGGCCGGAGGTTTTCAGGAGCGGGTCATGCAATTCGGCATCTTCAGCGTCAGCGACATCACCACCGACCCGACCACCGGGAAGACCCCGACCGAGGCCGAGCGCATCAAGGACATCGTCACGATCGCGAAGCACGCGGAGGAGGTCGGCCTCGACGTCTTCGCGCTCGGTGAGCACCACAACGAGCCGTTCTTCTCCTCCTCGCCGACCACCACGCTCGCCTACATCGCCGCGCGGACCACGACGCTGCAGCTCAGCACCGCGACCACGCTGATCACCACGAACGACCCGGTGAAGATCGCCGAGGACTTCGCGATGCTCCAGCACCTCGCGGACGGCCGGGTCGACCTGATGCTCGGCCGCGGCAACACCGGGCCGGTGTACCCCTGGTTCGGCAAGGACATCCGGGCCGGTATCCCGCTGGCGATCGAGAACTACGGGCTGCTGCACAAGCTGTGGCGCGAGCATGTGGTCGACTGGGAGGGCAAGTTCCGCACGCCGCTCCAGTCGTTCACCTCGACGCCGCGGCCGCTCGACGACGTCCCGCCGTTCGTCTGGCACGGCTCGATCCGCTCGCCGCAGATCGCCGAGCAGGCCGCCTACTACGGTGACGGCTTCTTCGCGAACCACATCTTCTGGCCGGCGTCCCACACCCAGCGCATGATCAAGCTGTACCGCGAGCGGTTCGAGCACTACGGGCACGGCTCCGCCGACCAGGCCATCGTCGGCCTCGGCGGGCAGGTGTTCATGCGCAAGAACAGCCAGGACGCGGTCAACGAGTTCCGGCCGTACTTCGACAACGCCCCGGTCTACGGCCACGGCCCGTCGCTGGAGGACTTCAGCCGGGAGACTCCGCTGACGGTCGGCAGCCCGCAGCAGGTCATCGACAAGACCCTCAAGTTCCGCGACTACGTCGGCGACTATCAGCGTCAGCTGTTCCTGATGGACCACGCCGGCCTGCCGCTGAAGACCGTGCTGGAGCAGCTCGACCTGCTGGGCGAAGAGGTCGTCCCGGTGCTGCGCAAGGAGTTCGCGGCCCTGAAGCCGGCGCACGTGCCAGACGCGCCGACCCACGCCTCCCTGCTGGCCGCCAAGATCGCCGAGAACGCCGAGGAGAAGAAAGAGGTGCAGGCATGAAGCAGCGCTCGCTCGTGGTGATCAGCTCGGGCCTGAGCCAGCCGTCCTCCACCCGCCTGCTCGCTGACCAGCTGTCCGCGGCGGCGGGGCGGGCCGCTGCCCAGCTCGGTGTCACCGTGGACGTCCAGGTCGTCGAGCTGCGCGACCTGGCCCACGGGATCACCGATCACATGTTGACCGGGTTCCCGCCGGCCGCGCTGAAGCAGGCGCAGGACGCGGTGGCCGCCGCCGACGGCCTGATCGTGGTGACCCCGGTCTTCAGCGCCGGTTACTCCGGGCTGTTCAAGTCGTTCTTCGACGTCCTGGAGAAGGACACGCTCGTCGACAAGCCGATCCTGCTCGCGGCGACGGCCGGCACCGCCCGGCACTCGCTGGTGCTGGAGCATGCGCTGCGACCGCTCTTCGCCTACCTGCGGGCGTTGCCGCTGCCGACAGCGGTCTTCGCGGCCAGCGACGACTGGGGCGCGAACTCGGTGGAGGGTCCGCTGCGCGGGCGGATCGAGCGGGCGGCCGGGGAGTTGGCCCGGGAGCTGGAGCGGCGGGCACCGGCGACGGTGACGGATCCGTTCGCGCTGACCGAGAGCTTCGAGGACATGCTCAAGAGCTTCTGACGATCTGACGAGGCGGCCCGGCGAGATGCCGGGCCGCCTCGTTCGTCAGGCCGGCAACGCGAACGTTTCCCCGGTTGGCATACGGAGTGCGTCGACTAAGACACGTTCCGTTGTTCAAGCTGGTCGGGTGGAGCCGGTCCGACGGCATCTCGTCGCCATCCCTCGCGACCGCCCGGTCAGCCGGGCGGCGGTGCACCGGCACCTGGTCGCCATCCCGCGGGGCCGGTCCCGCGACCCCGAACCCACGCTGGTCCTCACGCCGGTTCTCATCGAGCCGCCGGCTGTCGCCGAGTCGCCGGTTCTTGCCGAGCCGTTGGTCGCCGCAGAGCAGCTGATTCCCGCTGAGGCGCCGGTTCTCGCCGAGCTGTTGACCGCCGCAGAGCAGCCGATTCCCGCTGAGGCGCCGGTTCTTGCCGGGACACCGGCTGTCGCCGAGTCGCCGGTTCTTGTCGAGTCGCTGACCGCCGCCGAGCCGCCGGTTCTTGCCGGGACACCGGCTGTCGCCGAGGCGCCGGCCTCCCGTTCGGTGCTGGCGGTGCTCGCCTCGTTCGCGATGCTCGCCCTGCTCTGCGGCGGCGCGGCGGTCTTCGTCTTCCGGCTGGCCTGATCCGCTGGTTGATCTTGAGGGGTGGGTCGCCGACCGGGCCGCTCCAGGCCGCCCGTATGGTGTGCGACACACCGGCGGCCGCCCGGGTCACGAACCCGAACCGAGGTCGTCCGTTAACCGAAGGTTGTACCGGATCCCCCGGACAGGGGTGGATTCGCCGATGCCACCGTTTGCACAATGCGACCATGGGGCATCGGACAGCGGCAAAGGAGGCGCTATGACCATGACCGGCGCACGGGGACCGGCCTTGGCGGAACGGCCTCGCGCCGACCTGCCGTCGACCCCGTTGACCTGGCAGCGGACCGACATCGTCGGCACCGAGCTGGTCTTTCCGCGAGGGTCACGGCCGAGCGGGTCGGCGATCGTCGCGGGCAAGCGCCCCTACGCGCTGACCTGGCAGGCCGAGCTGTCCGGCGCCGCCGAGGTCGATGCGCTGCACGTCACCACCCGGGGTGACGGCTGGAGCCGGGAGCTGCGGCTGGGCCGTGCCGCCACCGGCTGGACCTGCCGGGCGGAGCACGCCGGCGACGCCGGTGACCTGCCGTTCGCCGGTACCGAGCAGCTCGACGCGCTCGACCCGGCCGCGCTGCTGCGTCTCGCCGACTCGCCGATCTTCGTGTCGTGGGCGGTCCGCCGGCTCGGCCTGACCGCCAAGTCCGGCCCGGTGACGGTTCCGGTAGTCCGGGTGCAGGTGCCGTCGCTGACCGTGGTGCCGGGGCAGGTGACGTATCACCTGGTGAGCCCGCAGCGACTGCGGATCAGTGGCGACTTCCCGGCGGCGACGGTGGAACTCGACGACGCGGGCATGGCCGTTTATCAGGCCGGCCGGATGCGCCTGGCCCGCTGACCTGCCAGCCGTCTCAGCGAATTCCCGGGCCGGCTGACCCGTTGATCGGGCCGGCTCACCGACTTCCCGGGCGGTGCAGCGGTTTCCGGCCGGTCCGCGGCTTCCCGGGCCGGCCCGCTGGCGGAACGACCGTTCGTTTTGCGGGTAGGCTGGTCCGGTGCCTCGCGTCTCGGAAGCCCACCTCGCCGCCCGCCGCCAGCAGATCCTCGACGCGGCGGTGCGCTGCTTCGTGCGCAACGGCTTCCACCAGACCTCGATGCAGGATGTGATCAAGGAAGCCGATCTCTCGGTCGGCGCGTTCTACCGCTACTTCAAGAGCAAGAACGAGCTGATCATGGCGATCGCCAGCACCAAGATCGCCGAAGTCACCGGCACCCTCGATCGCCTGCTCGGCCTGGACCCGATGCCGCCGCTGGAGGTCTTCCTCGACGAGGTGATCACCCAGGTGGAGGCGACGCTGAGCGCTGATCAGGCGGTGCGGATCGCGGTGCAGGTGTGGGGCGAGGCCACCTATGACGATCAGGTCGCCGAGGTGGTCCGGGACGTCTACGGCCGGATCCGGGACCGGATGGTGCGGGCCGCGGAACGCGCCAAGGCCACCGGCCAGTTGCCGGCCGACGCCGACGCGTTCGGCGTGGGGTCCGCGATCTTCGGGTTGATCCAGGGCTACATCCTGCAGCGCGTCCTGATCGGCAACATGGACCGCCGAACCTACGTCGACGGGATCCGCGCCCTGCTCCGCGCCGACCGTTGAAAGATCAAAACCAGTTTCGGGTACGGCCGGAGCGACGTCCCGCCCGTGGTCCGTGGGTCACGCGGCCGGGATCAGGCGGCGGATCGCGGCGGTGAGGCCGGGTGCGTCGAGGTCGCTCTCGGTGACCAGCGCGCGCAGGATGATGCCGTCGAGCAGGGCGCAGACGTCGCGGGCGGCGGCCGCGCCGACGGCGGGCTCCAGGATCTCCGGCAGGCCGTCCATCCAGGTTTCGGCGAGTGGCCGCAGCGCGGCGTCGCGTGCCGCGGCGACGCACAGCTCGTACTCGATCCGGACCTGCCGGCGGTCGGCCAGGTACTCGCTGGTCAGCGTGGTCAACTCGGCCGGCAGGTCGGATGCGGCGGCGAGCCGGCCGGCCCACTCGTCCAGATCGGCACGCATCGCGTCGGCGGCGTGCCGCAACCCGGCGGCGATGAGATCGTCCAGGGTCGGGAAGTAGTAGGTGGTCGCGCCGAGCGGCAGCCCGGCCCGGGCCGCGACCGCCCGGTGCGTGGTCCGGCCGACGCCGGACTCGGCGATGACCTCCATGGTGGCCACGGCCAGCGCGGCACGGCGCGCCTCCGGATCGCGGGTCCGCTGAGTGCGGCGCGCGGTCACTGCGCCTCCGCGCTGGTCGGGTCCGGCGTCGGGATGCTGACGGGTGGGGTGCGCGCTCGACGCGCCTCCGCGCTCGTCGAGCCCGGCGTCGGGGCTGTGCTGGACGGGGTGCTCGGTCAATGTGCCTCCGCGCCGGTCAGGTTCAGCATCACCACGCCGGCGATGATCAGGGCGACGCCGCCCACCTTAGCGAGCGTGACCGGTTCGTCGAGGAACAGTGCCCCGATCACGATGATCGCGGCGGTGCCGACCGCCGACCAGATGGCGTAGGCGACGCCGACCTGGATGCCGCCCTTGATCGCGTGGGACAGGGCGACGAACGAGATGGCGTAACCAGCGAGGACGGCGAGGGTGGGCCAGAGCCGGCTGAAGCCGTCGGTGGCCTTCATCAGGCTGGTGGCGAGAAGTTCACTCCCGATGGCGAGAGCGAGAAGGACGTACGGCACTGCTATGCACCTCATCTTGTACGTTCGTACAAGTACGATCGTACAAGAAAGTCGCTCGGAAGTCTGCGATCATTTTTCGGTGGCTGAGGATGTGCGAGCGCGGCGGATCGCCGCCATGCGGGGATGTGACCGGCTGCTGGCCGGGGTGCGGCCGGCGACCGTGCGGGAGCGGCTGGCCGAGCTGGGTGAGGTGGCCGGGCCCGCGCTGATGCCCGACTACTACGGGGACGGGCTGGTCGCCGAGCTGGAGGAGCGGGTCGCGCGGCTGCTCGGCACCCCGGCGGCGGTGTACTTCCCGACCGGGACGATGGCGCAGCAGGTGGCCCTGCGGTACGGCGCGGAGCTCACCGGGCTGCGGACGGTGGCGCTGCACCCGCTCGGGCATCAGGAGGTGCACGAGCGCCGGGCCTACGCCGACCTGACCGGGCTGCGCGCGGTCCACCCCACCACGGCGCCGCGGCATCCGACGGCGGCGGAGATCGCGGCGCTGGACGAGCCGGTCGGCACCGTGGTGTTCGAGCTGCCGCTGCGGGACGCCGGATTCGTGCTGCCCACCTGGGCGGAGCTGACCGAGGCGGCCGGGGCGGCGCGGGCGGCCGGGGCCCGGGTGCACTTCGACGGGGCGCGGTTGTGGGAGTCGACGCCGTACCTGGGACGGGGGCTCGCGGAGATCGCCGGGCTGGCCGATTCGACGTACGTCTCGTTCTACAAGACGCTCGGCGGCCTGAGCGGGGCGGCGGTGGCCGGGACCGCCGCCTTCGCCGGATATGCGCGGGCCTGGCGGCATCGGCACGGCGGGCAGGTGTTCCAGCAGTGGCCGGCGGTGCTGTCCGCGCTGGCCGGGATCGACCGGGAGCTGCCGAGAGTCCCGGAGTACGTGCGGCACGCCCGGACCGTGGCGGCGGCGCTGGCCCGGGTGCCGGGCGCGATCGTTCATCCGCAGCCGCCGCACACCCACCAGTTCCGGCTGTGGCTGCCGTACCCGGCGGAGCGGCTCAACGAGGCGGCGCTGGTGCTCGCCGAGGAGGAGAAGGTGTGGTTCGCCGGTGGCTGGCGGCACGCCGAACTGCCGGGACATGCGATGGCCGAGATCAGTGTGCTGGCGCCGGCCCTGGAATGGTCCGCCGACGAGGTGACCGAAACCGGCCTGCGCCTGGTGGACCGGATCCGGCCCTGACCCCGGTGGCCGCGGGCCGGGCTCACCACCGAGGGGACCGGATCCGGCGCTGAGCCCGGTGACCGCGGGCCGGGTTCATGACCGGTATGGGCGATCGGGTGACCTCCGGCCGGGTTCAAGATTGATCAACTGGGTACAGGAAGGGTGTCCCGTTATCACCGGATGCAGGAGGCTCTGATGACCGCAGTCGCGAACCCGGCCACCGTTCAGGAATGTCTGCGGGTCGGCGCCGGCTTCTCGCAGGGGGATCGGAACTGGCTCGCCGAGCAGTTCAGCCCGCTCGACGCCCGGCTCGCCGCGTTCCACGCCGACGCCACCGAGCTGGAGATCATGGTGAAGGACCGCGCCGCCCGCGGTCAGAAGGTGACCCTCGAGTGCTGGATCGGCGGTCGCGAGAAGATCGTCACCACCTCGTCGGAGGAGGACCTGCACGCGGCGATCATGGACGTCCGCGACGACCTGCGCCGCCGTCTCAACGACGCGAAGACCAAGCAGGAGCCGCGGCACAACCGCCACCTGCGCGAGGTCCCGCAGGTCGCCGACGTCCCGGAGATCATCGAAGCCCCGGAGTGACCGGCGTGGGGACGAGTCCGGGCGCCGAGGTGCCCGGATCTCACCCGGTCAAGGGTTTGCCCAGGTAGGTGAGCGGGCCCGGGTCGGGGACCGGTAGCTCGGTGAAGCCGAGACGGTCGTAGAACCCGCGGGCCCGCACGTTCGAGGTGAGCATGCCGAGGTGTACGCCCGGCGCCCCGGCGGCAGCCGCCGCGCGTTCGAACGCGGCGATCAGCCGGCGGCCGAAACCCTGTCGCTGGTAGGGCGGGAGCAGGTCGATGTGCAGGTGCGCCGGCCACGCCGCCAGCTCCGGCACGATCATCCGCTCCGGCCAGAAGTGCAGCGCCACCATGTCCTGCTCGGGAGTTCGCGGCGGGGGCGGCGGCACCGGGTACTTGTCGCCGATCAGCGGGATCCACTCGTCCCGGTAGCGTTTCACGAACTCGGCCGTGTCCGCGGTCCCGACCACGTAGCCCACCGCGTCGCCGCCGTCGTCCAGCACGAACGCGAGTTCCGGCGCCAGGTGCACGTAGGGTCCGGCGAACAGGTCACCCATCAGGTCGTCGGTGGAGTACCGCCCGCGGGCGTCCTCGCCGGCGTCGGCGGTGCGGACACAGATGTCGTAGACCGCGGCCAGATCGGCCGGGCGGTAGTGGCGAATCTCAGGCACCCGAGCACGCTAGGCCGTGGAAGCGCTTCCACCGCAAGAGGCCGTGGTGAGGGAGGCCGGGTGGCCGTGGTGGAGAGGCCGGGCGGTTTCGGCCAGAGCGCAGCGCGGAAGACCGGGCGGTCCCGGTGTCAGGCCGTGGCACGGAAGACCGGCGAACTGGGGAACAACGTCACCGGCACCACCTCCCCGAGCGCGCTCCGCACCGCTGCTGCCGCGATCTCCTCCACCGGATGGGTCGCCGTGGACAGCGCCGGAGAGACCGCGCTCGCCAGCGGGACATCGTCGAAACCGGTCACCGCGACATCGTCCGGCACCCGGATGCCGAGCCCGGCGAGGGCCTGCAGCGCACCGAGCGCGGTGGCGTCGCTGACCGTGGCGATCGCGTCGGTGTCCGGCCAGCGACGCAGGACCGCCCGGGCCGCGACCCGCCCCCGGGCACTGGTGAAGTCGCCCCGCACGATCCGGGCCGGCAGCCCCGCCGACCGGGTCAGCTCCCGATAGGCCGCGACCGGCGCCGCCGACGCCGCCAGCCACGCCGGCCCGGCGATCAGCGCGATCCGGCGACGGCCGAGCAGGTACAGGTGGGTGAGCAGGACCCCGACGCCCGCCGCGCTGTCCACGTCGGCGCCGCCCGCGCCGATCACGGCGGTGCGGCCGCGCAGGCGGGGCGGCAGGGCGGCCGGCATCGCCCGGTCGTGCCCGGCCAGCACCAGCGCGGCGAGGCCCCGGTCGCCGGCGAGCTCGTCGAGGTCGGCGGCGCAGTCCAGGCCGACGTGCCGCAGGGCGACGCCCATCGCGTACGGAAGCAGTGCCGCGGCCATCGCGGCCGTGGCCCGCGTGACGAACGGATCCCGCAGGATGTCCGCGCGCTCGTCCCGCACCGCGAAGACCACCCGGCTGCCGGAGCCGCCGGCCAGCTGCCGGGCCACCGGGTGCGGCCGGTAGTCGAGCTGCTCGGCGGCGGCCAGCACGGCGGCCCGGCTGGCGGGCGAGGCCGGACCGGAACCGGACAGCACCCGGGACGCGGTGGCCGGCGACACCCCGGCCCGCCGGGCCACGTCGGCCAGTCCCGCTCGCGTCGTTCGCATGGCCCCCAGTGAACCCGAGCCGGTGCCCCGCCGGCCAGGCACGGTGTCCCGGGTCCGGGCCCCGGGTTCGGGACTTTGGTCCCAGCCGGCGCGGGACCGCCGCCCTGGAGACCGGGACCCGTGATCGACGAGTGTTGAGCGCGAGCCACCCGTCACCGACCTGGGAGTGCCCGACGTGTCACCCGAACCCGCAGCCCCCTTGCTGGCCGCGCGCCGCTTCCTCACCCGGGAGACGGTTGCCGACCACGGCCGCACCCTGCACCAGGTCAGCGACAACGACTGGGACGCGTTCTACCGCGACCGCTGGAAGTACGACAAGGTCGTCCGCTCCACCCACGGCGTGAACTGCACCGGCTCCTGCTCGTGGAACGTGTTCGTCCGCGACGGCCTGATCACCTGGGAGCACCAGGCCACCGACTACCCGGGCACCGGCCCGGACGCCCCGGACTACGAGCCCCGCGGCTGCCCGCGCGGCGCCTCCTTCTCCTGGTACGAATACTCGCCGTCCCGCGTCCGCCACCCCTACCTGCGCGGCACCCTCGCCGAGATGTTCCGTGAGGCCCGCGAGCGGCTCGGCGACCCGGTGCTGGCCTGGGCGGAGATCGTGGAGACCCCGCTCAAGGCCCGGGCCTACAAGTCCCAGCGCGGCCGCGGCGGTTTCGTCAGGGCGAGCTGGGACGAGGCGATCGAGATCGCGGCGGCCGCGCACGTCTACACCACGAAGACCTACGGCCCGGACCGCGTCGTCGGCTTCTCGCCGATCCCGGCCATGTCGATGGCCTCGTTCGCGGCCGGCACCCGCTACCACGCGCTGCTCGGCGGCACCCTGCTCAGCTTCTACGACTGGTACGCGGACCTCCCGATCGCCTCCCCGCAGATCTGGGGTGACCAGACCGACGTGCCCGAGGCGGGCGACTGGTGGAACGCGACCTATCTGATGATGTGGGGTTCGAACATCCCGGTCACCCGGACGCCGGACGCGCACTTCCTGGCCGAGGCTCGCTACAAGGGCACCAAGGTGGTCGCGGTCAGCCCGGACTACGCCGACAACGTGAAGTTCGCCGACGACTGGCTGGCGCCGCACCCCGGTACCGACGGCGCGCTGGCCATGGCGATGGGCCACGTGATCCTCAAGGAGTTCTTCGTCGAGCGTCAGGTGCCCTACTTCCAGGACTACGTCCGGCGGTTCACCGACCTGCCGTTCCTGGTGACCGTCGCCGACGGCAAGGCGGATCGCTTCCTCACCGCCGCCGACCTGGGCGATCCGGACGGATCGCACAAGACGGTGCTGCTCGACTCGGCTACCGGCGAGGTGGTCGTCCCCAACGGTTCGCTCGGTTTCCGGTACGCCGAACCGGGCCGCTGGAACCTCGACCTCGGCGACGTCGTCCCGGCCCTCGGCATCCCCGGTGACGAGACGGTGGAGATCGAGCTGGCCCGCTTCGACGTCGGCGAGACCGAGGGCGGCGCCACCGTCACCCGCCGCGTGCCGGTCCGCCGCGTCGGCGAGCACCTGGTCACCACGGTGTACGACCTGGTGCTGGCCCAGTACAACGTCGGCGGCGAGGACGATCTGCACACTCCGGCCTGGCAGGAGCGGATCACCGGCGTACCGGCCGCCCTGGCCACCCGGATCGGCCGCGAGTTCGCCCGCAACGCCGAGCGCAGCCGTGGCCGCTCGATGATCGTGCTGGGCGCCGGCGCGAACCAGTGGTTCCACTCCGACATGACCTACCGCGCGTTCATCTCGCTGGTCACCCTCACCGGCTGCCAGGGGGTGAACGGCGGCGGCTGGGCGCACTACGTCGGCCAGGAGAAGGCTCGCCCGGTCACCGGCCAGCAGCACATGTCGTTCGCCTTCGACTGGCAGCGCCCGATGCGGCACCAGGCCGCCACCCCGTTCTGGTACCTGCACACCGACCAGTGGCGCTACGAGCGGGTCCCGGCCGACGAGCTGGCGTCGCCGCTGGGCACCGGCCGGTTCAAGGGGATGGCGTTCGCCGACACGGTGGCCGCCGCGCAGCGGATGGGCTGGAGCCCGGGGCACCCGTTCTTCAACCGCAACCCGCTCGAGCTGGCGGATCTCGCCGCGGCCGCCGGCAAGCCGGTCCAGGACTACATCGTCGAGGAGCTGCGGGCCGGCCGGCTGACCCCGGTGGCCGAGGACCCGGACGATCCGGCCAACTTCCCGCGCTGCCTCACGCTGTGGCGGGCCAACCTGCTCGGCTCCTCCGGCAAGGGCAACGAGTACTTCATGCGGCACCTGCTCGGCGTCGAGGGCTCGGCCACCGCCACCGAGTGCGGTCCCGGCGAGCGCCCCCGCGACGTCGCCTGGCGCGACGAGGCACCGATCGGCAAGCTCGACCTGCTCACCGCGATCGACTTCCGGATGACCAACACCGGCCTGCACGCCGACCTGGTCCTGCCCGCCGCCACCTGGTACGAGAAGCACGACATCTCCACCACCGACATGCACCCGTTCGTGCACTCGTTCAGCCCGGCGGTGGAGCCGGCCGGCGAGGCGCACACCGACTACGACACGTTCCTCGCCCTGGCCGACAAGGTCAGCGAGCTGGCGGTGACGCATCTCGGCACCCGGACCGACGTGCTCGCGGCGCCGCTGCAGCACGACACCCCGGACGAGCTGGCCATGCCGAGCGGGCGGGTCCGGGACTGGAAGGCCGGCGAGTGCGACCCGGTGCCGGGCCGGACCATGCCCAAGCTGGTGACGATCGAGCGGGACTACACGCAGCTCGGCCGGAAGATGCGTACGGTCGGCCCGCTCCTGGACGAACTGGGCACCACCACCAAGGCCATCACCGTCGACGTGCGGCCCGAGATCGCCTACCTGAAGCATCAGAACGGGGTGCTCGACGGCCGTCCCTCGATCGCCACGGCCGACCGGATGTGCGAGGCGATCCTGGCCCTCTCCGGCACCACCAACGGGCGTCTCGCCCACGCCGGCTTCGAGGAGCTGGAGAAACGTACCGGGCAGAAGTTCACCGACTACGTCGAGGGCCACCAGGACGACCGGATCACCTACGCCGACACCCAGCGGGCGCCGCAGCCGGTCTTCACCAGCCCGGAGTGGTCCGGCTCGGAGAAGAACGGCCGCCGCTACTCCCCGTTCACCATCAACGTCGAGCGGCTCAAGCCCTGGCACACCGTCACCGGGCGGCAGCACTTCTTCGTCGAGCACGACTGGGTGGCCGAGCTGGGTGAGCAGCTGCCCGGGTTCCGGCCGCCGCTGAACATGGCCCGGCACTTCGGCAAGCCCGGCGAGGCGGTCGACGGCGGTGTCACAGTGCGGTTCCTGACCCCGCACGCCAAGTGGTCGATCCACTCGATGTACCACGACAACGAGCTGATGCTCGCGCTGTCCCGCGGCGGCCCGGTGATCTGGATGAGCGTCCGGGACGCCGAGAAGATCGGGATCCGGGACAACGACTGGATCGAGGCGCACAACCGCAACGGCGTCGTGGTGGCCCGGGCGGTCGTCTCGCACCGGATGCCCGAGGGCACCGTCTTCCAGTACCACTCGCCGGAGCGCACGGTGAACGTCCCCAAGGCGGAGAAGTCCGGCCGGCGCGGGGGCTACCACAACTCGATGACCCGGCTGCTGATCAAGCCGACCCACCTGGCGGGCGGGCACGCCCAGCTCACCTACGCCTTCAACTACTACGGCCCGATCGGCAGCCAGCGCGACGAGATCACCGTGATCCGCCGCCGTACCCAGGAGGTTGAGTACTGATGCGGATCCGCGCCCAGATGGCGATGGTGATGAACCTCGACAAGTGCATCGGCTGCCACACCTGCTCGGTCACCTGCAAGCAGACCTGGACCAACCGGGAGGGCACCGAGTACGTCTGGTTCAACAACGTCGAGACCAAGCCCGGCATCGGCTATCCGAAGCACTACGAGGACCAGGAACGCTGGAAGGGCGGCTGGAAACTCGACGGCTCCGGGCGGCTGGTGCTCCGGTCCGGCGGCCGGTTGAAGCGGCTGTCGCGGATCTTCGCCAACCCCGACCTGCCGAGCATCGACGACTACTACGAGCCGGCCAGCTTCGACAAGGACATCCTGGTCGACGCGCCCGGCGGCCTGGCCGACACGCCCGTCAAGAAGCCCTACTCCAAGCTCACCGGCGAGCCGATGGCGATCACCTGGGGCGCGAACTGGGAGGACTCGCTCGGCGGGTCGACAGCGCAGGACGACCCGAACCTGGCGCGGATGGCCCAGCAGGTCAAGTTCGAGTTCGAGAAGACGTTCCTGTTCCACCTGCCCCGGATCTGCGAGCACTGCCTCAACCCGGCCTGCGTCTCGGCCTGCCCGTCCGGCGCGATGTACAAGCGCGAGGAGGACGGCATCGTCCTGGTCGACCAGGACCGCTGCCGCGGCTGGCGGATGTGCGTCTCGGCCTGCCCGTACAAGAAGGTCTACGTCAACCACGCCACTGGCAAGGCGGAGAAGTGCACGTTCTGCTTCCCGCGCCTGGAGGCGGGGCAGCCGACGATCTGCTCGGAGACGTGCGTCGGCCGGCTGCGCTACCTCGGCCTGCTCTGGTATGACGAGGACGCCGTGCTCGCCGCGGCCAGCGTCGCGGACGACGCGGACCTGCTCGACGCGCAGCGGTCGGTCTTCCTCGACCCGACCGACCCGGCGGTGCAGCAGGCCGCCCGGGACGCCGGGATGCCGGAGGACTGGATCGCGGCGGCCGCCGCCTCGCCGGTCTGGAAGCTGATCGGCGAGTACCGGATCGCGCTGCCGCTGCATCCGGAGTACCGGACGCTGCCGATGGTCTGGTACGTGCCGCCGCTGTCGCCGGTGCTGGACGCGGCAGGTGCCGCCGGGCGCGACGACACCGACGCCGACGACATCTTCCACACCATCCGTGACCTGCGGATCCCGGTGGAGTACCTGGCCGAGCTGTTCAGCGCCGGGGACGCCGAGGTGGTCGGCGGGGTGCTGATGAAGCTGGCCGCGATGCGGTCGTACATGCGGGCCCGGACCCTGGACGGGACGGTGGCCGCGGAACTGCTCGACGGGATCGGGATGACCGGGGACCAGGTCGAGGCGATGTACCGGCTGCTGGCCATCGCCAAGTACGACGATCGGTACGTCGTCCCGGTCGCGCACACGAAGCAGGCGGCCGAGCTGGAGGCCCAGGCCACCGCGCGGGACGGCTGCTCGCTGGACGGCGAGGGCGGGCCGGGCATGGGCGGTGCCACCCCGGACGGCCGCCGGCAGCTCACCGTCAACCCGGTGCGGGGGCGGTCGTGAGCGCCCCGGACCGCGCGCGGATCTTCCAGCTCGCCGCGCTGCTGCTCACCTACCCCGACGACGAGCTGCTCTCGGCCGGGCCGGCGCTGCGGGAGGCGGCCGCTCTGGTCGAGGATCACGTCGCGCGAGCCGCGCTGACCGGGTTCCTCGACGAGTTCCTCGGCTGGCCGCCGATCGAGGCGCAGCGGCACTACGTGCGGACCTTCGACCTGCGGCGCAAGTCCGGGCTGTACCTGACCTACTACCTGCACGGCGACACCCGCAAGCGGGGGATGGCGCTGCTCATGCTCAAGCAGCGGTACCGCGCACACGGGCTGCGGCTGGCCGGCGGGGAACTGCCCGACCTGCTGCCCGTGGTGCTCGAGTTCGCCGCGACCGTGGGGCCGGGGGACGGGGAGGCGCCGCTGCGGCAGCATCGGCAGGGGCTGGAGCTGCTGCGCGCGGCGCTGGGGGAGACCGGAACGCCGTACGCCAAGGTCCTGGACGCCGTGTGTGCCGTCCTGCCGCAACTCTCCGATGCCGACCGTGCCGCCCTGGCGGCCCTCGCCTTCGACGGTCCGCCGGTCGAGACCGTGGGTCTCGCTTCGGTCGGTCGCGGGCCGGACCTCGCCCCCTATGCCACCTGCGGAACCGCGGAGGTCGTCCGATGAACACCCTGATCTGGGTGGTGCTGCCCTATGCCTGCCTGACCGTCTTCGTGGCCGGGCACGTCTGGCGGTGGCGGCACGACCAGTTCGGCTGGACCACGCACACCAGCCAGCTCCTGGAGAGCCGGCTGCTGCGGCTCGGGTCGCCGATGTTCCACCTCGGCGCGTTCGGGGTGATCGGCGGGCACGCGATGGGCCTGCTCATCCCGGCGTCGCTCACCGGGGCGCTGGGCATCCCGGAGCACCTCTACCACGAGGTGGCGGTCTGGGGCGGCACGATCACCGGGATCGTCATGGTGGCCGGGCTGGTCCTGCTGATCGCGCGGCGGTTCGTCAGCGGCCGGATCCGCCGGGTCACCACCGGGATGGACAAGGTCCTCTACGCCTTTCTGGCGGCCATGGTGGTGCTCGGCATGACCGCGACGGTGGGCAAGAACCTGCTCGGTTCGGGCTACGACTACCGGGAGACGATCGCCGTCTGGTTCCGGGGCGTCTTCTGGTTCCATCCGCGGACCGAGCTGATGACCGGTGCGCCGCTGGTCTACCAGCTGCACGCGATCGGCGGGTTCCTCTTCCTGGCGCTGTGGCCGTTCACCCGGCTGGTCCACGTCTGGTCGGCGCCGCTCGCCTACCTCTGGCGGCCCTACGTCGTCTATCGCGCCCGGCGTGGCCCGGTGCCGGCCGGTCCGCCCGCGCCCGCTGTGGTCCGGGACGCCGAGCGGCCCACCGCCCGCTCCGCGCACTGAGCTCTCCGGTACGCCCGGAGCCGGTCCGGGCGTACCGGAAAATGTCGGTGGGTCGTCCTAGGGTGGGAGCGACTTCTTCCCTGGAGGGTTCGCCATGACGACTCTGTCCGACCGGCCCGGCACCGCCCTGCTGGTCATCGACATGCAAAACGGCGTGCTGGAGGGCGCGTTCCAGCGGGACGCCGTGATCGCCAACATCGCCGCCCTGGTGACGAAGGCCCGCTCCGAGGGGGTGCCGGTGGTGTGGGTGCAGCACTCCGACGACCACAACCTGCCGCTGCACAGCCCCCAGTGGGAGTATGTGGCGGAGCTGCCCCGGGCCGACGGCGAGCCGCTGGTGCACAAGCGATATGGGGACGCCTTCGAGGCCACCGAGCTCGAGGAGCTTCTCGCCGAGCGGCGGGCCGGCCGGCTCGTGGTGACCGGCGCGTCGTCCGACGCCTGCATCCGGTCGACCATCCATGGCGCGTTCACCCGCGGCTATGACGTGACGCTGGTCGGCGACGCGCACACCACCGGGGACCTGAGCCAGTGGGGCGCGCCCGGTCCCGAGCTGGTGGTCGCGCACACCAACCTGTACTGGGACTACACGAGCGCGCCCGGGCGCACCGCCGGGACGGTGCCGACCGCTGAGGTCAGCTTCGCGGCCGCCTGATCGGCCGTACCGTGAGCATGGACCCTTCCCCACCGCGGGTCGTCGCGATGGGCCGGACAGAGAAAGTCGCAGAGGCGCAGTGACGGTACAGAACGGGTGGCTGCGGAAGCGCGCCGAGAACCCGGGGCATTCCCAGTGGTACATCAAGCGGTTCCGGGACATGGCCGCCCAGGGGCACGACCTGGCCGGTGAGGCGCGCCTGGTGGACGCGATGGTGCCGCGCCGGGCGCGGATCCTGGACGCGGGGTGCGGTCCCGGCCGGGTCGGCGGCCACCTGGCGACGCTCGGTCACGAGGTGACCGGCGTCGACCTGGATCCGGAGCTGATCGCCGCGGCCGTCGCCGACCATCCCGGCCCGCGGTGGCTGGTCGGTGACCTCGCCGAGCTGTCGCTGCCCGGGCCGCCGTTCGACGCGATCGTCTGCGCCGGCAACGTGATGACCTTCGCGGCGCCGGACACCCGGGTCGAGATCCTGCGCCGCTTCGCCGGGCACCTCGCTCCCACCGGCCGGGCGGCGATCGGCTTCGGCGCCGGCCGGGACTACCCCTTCGACGAGTTCCTGGCGGACGCCGCCACGGCCGGGCTGGTCCCGGACCTGCTGCTGAGCACGTGGGACCTCCGGCCCCTCACCCCGGAGTCCGACTTCCTGGTGGCGCTGCTCCGCCATCCCTGACCCGTGCCGTCCCGGGCCCGCGAGGTCCCGGTGAAACGGGTCCAAGGTCCCTGTCCGCACCGGTCGGCAGCCGTGAGGCTGATCCGGTAAGGCCCGGCCGGTGGCCGGGGCGAAAGACGGACAGTGGAGTGGACCATGAGCAGAACCGAGGCCCCGGCCGCGCGGCCCAGTGAGTCGGCACCGGACACCGCGCGGCGGGGGCTGATGCTGGCCCTGGCGACGATCGGGTTCGCCGTGAACTTCTGGGCGTGGGCGCTGCTCAGCCCGCTGGCGGTGAAATTCCAGGCGGCGCTCGGGCTGAGCTCGTTCCAGCAGGCGCTGCTGGTGGCGGTCCCGGTCGTGGTCGGCTCGCTGGGCCGGATCCCGGTCGGTGCGCTCACCGACCGGTTCGGCGGGCGGATCATGTTCCCGCTGGTGTCGCTGGCCACCGTGGTCCCGGTGCTCTTCCTCGGCCTGTTCGGGCACGACTCGCTCGCCGCGCTGCTGGTCGGCGGGTTCTTCCTGGGCATCGGCGGGACGGCGTTCGCGGTCGGCGTCCCGTTCGTGAACGCGTGGTTCCCGCCGGAGCGCCGCGGCCTCGCCGTCGGGATCTTCGGCGCCGGCATGGGCGGCACCGCGATCAGCGCGCTCACCACCGTCCGGCTGGTGAACCTGGGTACCACCGCCACCCCGTTCGTCCTGACCGCTGTCGTGCTGGTCGGGTACGCCACCGTGGCCTGGCTGCTGCTGCGTGACGCCCCGGACCGGGTGGTCCCGTCGGCGCCGCTGGCCCAGCGGCTGGGCGCCGCCCTGCGGCTGCGGGTCACCTGGCAGGCCGCGGCGCTGTACGCCGTCGCGTTCGGTGGTTACGTCGCCTTCTCGGTCTACCTGCCCGCCTACCTGAAGACCGCCTACGGGCTCACCCCGGCCGACGCGGCCAACCGGATGGCCGGCTTCGTCCTGCTCGCCGTCGTGATGCGGCCGGTCGGCGGCTGGCTGGCCGACCGGTTCGCCGCCAGCCGGGTGCTCGCCGTGGCGCTCGGCGTGGTGATCGCCGGTGCGGTCGCCCAGGCCTTCACCCCGGGGCTCGCCCCGGCCGGCACTGTGGCCTTCCTGGCCATGGCCGCCGCGCTCGGCGCCGGCAGCGGCGCGACGTTCGCCCTGGTGGCCCAGCTCGCCCCGGCCAGCCAGGTCGGCTCGGTCACCGGCGTGGTCGGCGCGGCCGGCGGTCTCGGCGGTTTCGTCCCGCCGCTGGTGATGGGCGTGATCTACGGCCACTTCCAGTCCTACGCCCTCGGGCTGGCCCTGCTCGGGGTGGTCGCGCTGGCGGCGCTCCTGCTGGACGTCCTCTCGGTGGGCCGCCACCCGGCCGCCGCCCGCTCCTGATCCCGGATGTCCGGCGTGCCACCGGACATCCGATCACGGAGGAACTGACCCGCGGCCTGCCGGCCTCATCCCCGGCAGGCCGCGCTGTTTCGCCGGTGCCGGCCCCTGGGCGTGACCGGGCATTCCCGGCTTGGGCGGCGAGGCGGGGCGGTGACGGCCGTGGGCGGTAGCGGTTCGGCATGCTGTGCCGGTGAGCGGACGGGTGGGAGGCGCGCGTGCGGTGACCCACCGGTGCGGCTACCGGCCGCGGTGGCTCGTGGTCAGTGCAGGTACCAGGCGCGCTGGCGGGCTCGGTCGACGGCGATCTGGAAGGAGAGCTCGAAACGGTGGGCCGGGTTGGCGTGGTACCAGCGCAGTGTCCGCAGGACCAGGGCCGGGTCCGCGGCCAGCCACGGGACCTGGATCGTCACGCGGTCCGGGGCGCGGAACCAGGACCGCCGGGTGCGGATCTCCGGGGCGGTGGCCTCCGCGTGATCGCCCACCGGGAAGGCGTCCGCCGGGGAGGGGACCGGGGGCTCCGCGGCAGTGACCGCTGGGAGCGCGATCACCGGGATTCGGGCCTGCTCGCCCGGGAGGATCTCCCGGATCGCCTGCCACGGCAGGAACTGCTGGGTCCAGACGCCGTGGTGGTAGACACCGTCCGGGGTGAGCGCCAGCCGTCCCGGGGCGTGCCGGAGCAGGACGTACAGCCCGGCCCCGGTGAGCAGGGCGCCGGCGAGCAGCAGCGGGGTGCGGAACGCCAGGGCGGCCTGCGCCAGGGTGAGCAGGGTCAGGAAGCTCGCATACCAGTAGTAGAGCCGCCCGGAGTACCCGAAGGTCAGCCCCGGCGTCCCGTCGTCGATCCGGGTGATCCGCATCCGGTCGCCGGTGTTGTGCGGGCGCACCCAGAGGTGCAGCAGGAGGCCGAACAGGTGTCCGAGGATCAGCACGGCCACCCCGCAGGCCAGCGCGGCCCCGGCATCGCCCAGCACGATCGACCACACCGTGGCGGCGAGCAGCAGTACCGCCAGGAATCCGCTGCCGACGGCGGCCTGCGCCAGCCGCGGCGACGGCCGGCAGTCCCGCCACGGCGACGGGTCGGCGGTGACCGGTGTGGTGCGCGGAAGGTCGAAGTAGAGGGTCATCGCGGCCGCCTGATCCGGCGGGCCAGCGGAGTGGCGGGGCGTACGGCAGCGGGGTGACCGCCGCCCACCGAGGGGGCCGGTCGTTCCGGCCCGCTGACGCGGCGGGCCGTCTCGTTGGCCCGCCGGAGGCAGTCGGTGATCGTGCGCAGGATGTCCAGGTCGATGCGGGTGCGATCGCTCATCACGTGGTCCTCTTCCGGTCCCCCGGGGGTGCGACGACCAGGGGTACGCAGATCGAGGGCGATCAGTTCAACGGCGCCTCCGGACAGGACGGACCGGGCGGCGTGGAAGCGCTCCCGGCGTACGGAATCTAAACGGGCTCAGATGGGCGGTCAAGAGCAACTCACCGAGGAATGGGCCAGCCAGGCGGCGGCCAGCACCGCGTGCCCGAGCGCCGTCGGATGCACCCCGTCGCTCGCCAGCGCGGCCGCCCCGTGCTCCTCGGCGGCCGCGGAAAACACGTGCTGAGCAGGCACGAAGGCGGCGCCGAACTCGGCCGCCAACTCGCGGATCACCAGACGTTTGGCGCCCAGGTCGTCCGCCTCCCACCGGTGCTGCTCGGCGGTCACCGGCAGAACGAACGGCTCGATCAGCACCAGCCGCACCGACGGCGCCAGCGTTCCCAGCATCCGGCGCAGGTTCGCCTCGAACTCGGCGGTGCCGGTGACCCGCCCGGCCCCGTCGTACCGCCGCCACACGTCGTTGATGCCGATCAGGACGGACACCACCGCCGGTTCGTGCGCCAGCACGTCGCCGGCCCAGCGGGCGGCCAGGTCGGACGACAGGTCACCACCGACCCCGGTGTTGATCACACGGGTCCTGGCCAGCGCCGGAGCCTCGGCGAGCAGCCGCACGTAGCCGTTGCCGAGGCCGGCCGGATCGTCGCGCCGTCCACAGTCGGTGATGCTGTCGCCGGTGCACAGAACGGGGTGATCGCCCATCGGGAACCTCCAGGTTCGCGGCCGTGCCGGGAAATGACGCACCGGGCGACGACCCGACATCTCCTCTTGACATTGCAAACTTAAGCCACTTAATAATGGCCCCGTCAAAGGTGAACCTCGCGCGTGGGCTGGGCAGGCGCGGGCGACCCAGGGCCGTTACCTCGTCGCCGGAGACGGTGGCGATCACAATCGAGGTATCCGCATATGTTCAAGTTGAAGGCCGCGGTGGCTGCGGCTGCCGCATTGACGCTGGCCGTGGCCGGTTGTTCGGGCGACAAGAGCGACGGCGGCACCACCAAGGGCAACGCCGGGAACAGTTCGATCACCATCTTCAACGGGTCGACCGGCACCATCGTGGAGAACTGGAACCCGTTCAGCCCGACCCTGCTGCAGCCCACCCAGGGCCTGATCTACGAGACGCTGTACTGGTTCAACTTCGCCAAGGAGTCCGAGCCGACCCCGATGCTGGGCACCGCCTACTCGTGGGACAAGACCGGCAAGGTGCTGACCATCACCACCCGGGACGGGGTGACGTGGTCGGACGGGCAGCCGTTCACCGCCAAGGACGTGGCGTTCACCTTCGACCTGGTCAAGCGCACCCCGGCGATCAACGCGAGCGGCCTGAAGCTGGTCTCGTCGGTGGCCAAGGACGACAAGACGGCGGTGCTGACCTTCGAGGTCCCGTCGTTCACCGCCGAGGCGGCCGTCATCGCCAACACCCCGATCGTCGCCGAGCACGTCTGGAGCAAGATCGACGACCCGGCGAAGACGATCAACCCGACCCCGGTCGGCACCGGGCCGTACAAGCTGAAGACGTTCTCCGCGCAGAGCTACGTGATGGAGAAGAACCCGAACTACTGGCAGTCCGGCAAGCCGCAGATCCAGAACGTCCGCTACGTCGCGCTGGCCACCGCCGACGCCGCGACCGCCGCGCTGACCGCCGGCCAGGTGGACTGGATGAGCGCCTTCCTGCCCGGCCTGGAGCAGCTGCTCAAGAACCAGAAGAACCTGACCTACGTGAACACCCCGGCGATGACCACGTCGGTCTTCACCTGCGCCGGCGCCGAGCTGGGCTGCAAGGGCCCGCAGACCGACCCGGCCGTGCGTCAGGCGATCTACTACGCGCTCAACCGCGACCAGCTGAACAAGCTGGCCGGTGGTGGCTTCGCGGAGACCGCGTCGCCGACCCTGCTGCTGCCCGAGCGGGACAAGAAGTGGATCGCCGACCCGGCGAACGCCACCACCCCGGGCGCCCCGGACGTCGCCAAGGCGAACCAGATCCTGGACGCGGCCGGCTGGGTCAAGGGCGGTGACGGCATCCGGGCCAAGGGCGGCGAGAAGCTGTCGATGACCATCCAGACGGTGACCGGCTGGAGCGACTACATCTCGCTGAACGACGCGATGAAGCAGGAGCTCAAGGAGGTCGGCATCGAGATCAAGCCGACCCAGCTGTCCTGGAACGAGTGGAACAACAACCAGGTGCAGGGCAAGTTCCAGCTGTCGCTGGACTCGATCGGCCTGGGCGCGTCGACGAACCCGTACTTCACCTACCTGAAGTACACCACCGTGACCACGGCGAAGGTCGGCGAGTCGGCGCAGAACAGCGGCAACTACTCGCGGTACAAGAACCCGAAGGTGGACGCCGCGATCGCCGCGGCGACCAACACCAACGACGAGGCCGCGCAGAAGGCGCAGTACGCGATCGTCCAGCAGGAGATCGTCAAGGACCTGCCGTACATCCCGATCTACGTGAACTCGATGCTCACCGAGTTCAGCACCGCGAACGCGGTCGGCTGGCCGAGCAACGAGAACAAGTACGCCCTGCCCGCCTCCTGGAAGAGCTGGGACAACGGCGTCGTGCTGAGCAACCTGCAGCCCGCGAAGTAAGGACTGCCGACCGTGCGCTACCTGCTCCGTAAGTTGGGGTTCTACCTGGTCGCCCTCTGGGCGGCGCTGACGGTGAACTTCTTCGTCCCGCGCCTGATGCCCGGCGACCCGGTGGACATCCTGCTCTCGAAGCTGGGTCAGCGCGGGCCGGTCACCCCGGAGATGCGGGCCTCGACCGAGGCCCTGCTGGGCACCAGCAGCGGCAAGCCGCTCTGGAGCCAGTACCTGGAGTATCTCGGGAACCTGGCACACGGGGATCTGGGCGTCTCGGTGACGTTCTTCCCCGCGTCGGTCGGCTCGATCATCGAGCAGACCCTGCCCTGGACGATCGGCCTCATCGGTCTGGCCACGGTGATCTCGTTTCTGGTCGGCGTCGGTCTGGGCACCGCCGCCGGCTGGAAACGCGGCTCCTGGCTGGACAACCTCATCCCGGTCACCACGATGTTCCAGTCCGTGCCGTACTTCTGGCTGGCGTTGATCCTGCTCTTCCTGTTCGGCAGCACCTGGCCGTTGTTCCCGCTCAACGGCGGGTACGACGTCTACTCCGTGGAGCCCGGCTGGAGCCTGGACTTCATCGGCTCGGTGATCTATTACGGCGCGCTGCCGGCCCTCACCATCATCCTGTCCAGTGTCGGCGGCTGGATGCTCGGCATGCGCAACATGATGGTCTCCACGCTCTCCGAGGACTACATGGTCACCGCCGAGGCGAAGGGCCTGCGGCCGGGCCGGATCATGCGCCGTTACGCGGCCCGCAACGCGATCCTGCCGTCGGTCTCCGGCTTCGCCATCTCGCTCGGCTTCGTGGTGGCCGGTTCGATCGTCACCGAGGCGGTCTTCTCCTACCCCGGCATCGGCTCCGCGCTGCTGCAGGCGGTCGGCGGCAACGACTACGCCCTCATGCAGGGCATCTTCCTGGTCATCACGCTGTCCGTGCTCGGCGCGAACCTGCTGGTCGACCTCCTGTACTCGGTCATCGACCCGCGCACCCGCGCCCGGGCCTAGGAGGGGCCAGCCATGACCATGACCACCGAGCTGGCCGACGCCAGCGTGGATGCGACGTCAAGAGCGACTGGCGTACGCAAGATCCGCCTCACCAACCACAAGCTGCTGGCCGGACTGATCATCGGCGGCGCCATCCTGCTCTTCGGCCTGCTGGGCCCGCTGTTCTGCCAGGACCCGTCGCTGGTGCACGACGAGGGACTGACCCCGCCGAGCGCGGCACACTGGCTCGGCACCACGCAGACCGGCCAGGACGTCCTGGCCCAGCTCGCCTACGGCACCCGCGGCTCGCTCGCCGTCGGCGCCGTCGTCGGCATCCTCACCCTGCTGCTCTCCACGTTCTTCGGCGTCGTCGGCACCTACGCCGGCGGCTGGGTCGACGAGGCGTTCTCGCTGTTCACCAACGTCGCGCTGGTGATCCCCGGCCTGCCACTGGTGATCGTGATCTCCAGTTACGTCCCGGACAAGAGCATCTGGCTGGTCTCCATCGTGCTGGCGATCACCAGCTGGGCCGGCTCCGCCCGGGTGCTGCGCGGCTACACGCTGAGCCTGCGCAACCGCGACTACGTGCTCGCCTCCCAGGTGGCCGGCGAGAAACGCTGGCGGATCCTGGCCGTGGAGATCCTGCCCAACCTGATCCCGCTGCTCGCCTCGCAGGTGGTGTTCGCTGTCATCTTCGCCATCCTGGGCGAGGCCGGCCTCTCCTACCTCGGCCTCGGCGCGAGCGGCTCGTTCACCTGGGGCACCATGCTCTACTACGCGCAGAACGGCCTGGCCCTGCGGCTGGGCGCCTGGTGGTGGTTCGTGCCGCCGGGCCTGATGCTGGCCCTGTTCGGCGCCGCGCTCTCGCTGATCAACTTCTCGATCGACGAGATCATCAACCCGAAGTTGCGCAACCAGACCCGGGCCGCCCGCAAGGGCTGGCGGATGTCGCGCGAGCAGCTGCACAAGGCGAAGGAGGCCACGCTGTGACGAGCACTCCGGTCCTGTCCATCGAGGACTTCAGCGTGGACTACCTGGTCGAGCCGGTCGTGCACGCGGTCCGGAACGTCTCCCTGGAACTCCAGCGCGGCGAGGTGCTGGGCCTGGCGGGGGAGAGCGGCTGCGGCAAGAGCACGCTGGCGTACGGGATCATCCGGCTCCTGAAACCGCCGGCGATGATCACTTCCGGCCGGGCGGTCTTCCACTCCCGCGAGGGCCACGAGATCGACTGGAACGAGTTGCACGCCGAGGAACTGCGGGCCAACCGCTGGGAGAAGATCTCGATGGTCTTCCAGGGCGCGATGAACTCGCTCAACCCGGTGATCAGCATCCGGGACCAGTTCGAGGACGTCTTCACCACGCACCGGCCCCGGATGGGCCGCAAGGAGCGTCGCGAACGCTGCGCCGAGCTGCTCGAACGCGTCGGCGTGGACCGCGGGCGGCTCACCTCCTATCCGCACGAGCTCTCCGGCGGCATGCGGCAGCGGGTGATCATCGCGATGGCGATGGCCCTGGAGCCGGAGGTCATGATCATGGACGAGCCGACCACGGCGCTCGACGTGGTGGTGCAGCGGGAGATCCTGCGGGAGATCACCCGGCTGCGCGACGAACTCGGCTTCGCGGTCATCTTCATCACCCACGACCTGCCGCTGCTGCTGGAGATCAGCGACCGGATCGCGGTGATGCGCAGCGGGGAGATCGTCGAGCTGGACGACGCCGCCGAGCTCTACACCAACCCGAAGCACGACTACACCAAGCAACTGCTGGCGTCCTTCCCCAGCCTCACCGGCGACCGTGGCTCGTTCGTCCGCGGCGCGATGGACGACCGGCTGCTGGCGCTGGACGCGGTGAAGGTGGGGGACGACAAGTGACCAAGCTGGAAGTGCGCGGGCTGGGCAAGGAGTACCGGCTGCGGCACGGGTGGCGGGCCGGCACGCTGCGTGCCGTCGACGACGTGAGCTTCGCCCTCGACCACGGGAAGACGATCGCGCTGGTCGGCCAGAGCGGCAGCGGCAAGTCGACGGTCGCCAAGCTGCTGCTCCAGCTGGAACGGCCGACGACGGGCGAGATCCTGCTCGACGGGCAACCGGTGGCGCGGCGTGGGTCCGGGCTGGCCGCCTACCGGCGTACCGTGCAGATGGTCTTTCAGGATCCGTTCGCCAGCCTGAATCCCTATCACACGATCGGGCATCATCTGGCCCGGCCGATCCGGCTGCATCATCCGGGGATGAGCGACGCGGACGTCCGGACGCGGGTGCTCGAACTGCTCGAACGGGTGCGCCTGACGCCGGCCGGCACGGTGGCGAAACGACGCCCGCACGAGCTCTCCGGCGGCCAGCGGCAACGCGTCGCGATCGCCCGCGCCCTCGCACCGGAACCGGGGGTGCTGATCGCCGACGAGCCGGTGTCGATGCTCGACGTCTCCATCCGGCTCGGCGTGCTCAACCTGCTCGCCACCCTGCAACGCGAGGAGGACCTGGGCGTTCTCTACATCACCCACGACCTGGCCACCGCCCGGCACTTCTCCGACGAGATCCTGGTGATGTACCAGGGCCGGATCGTCGAGCGGGGACCGGCCGACGACGTGATCCTGAACCCGCGGCACGAGTACACCAGGACGCTCGCCGACGCGGCACCCAACCCGGAACGGCGGATCGGGCAGCTCCGGCAGGCCGGCTGACGCTCCGTCACACCGGGTACTTGTGCCGCGACGCTACCGTGGTAAGCAACGTTCCGGCAGGTGGGAGACTTGCGGTGGGCTTCTTCAAGCGGATGGTGCTGTCCGTGGTGGCGTCGAAACTGGAGCGCCGGGCACAGCACAGCAACAACCCGATGGTGCACAGCATGCTGCGTGAGGTGAACCACAAGCTCGGCCGGCACGGGGGTCACCCGCACGCCGGCTATCCGCACTACGGTCCGCAGTACCACCCCGGACCGGCCTATCACGGGCACTACCGGCACCACGGACATTACCGTCGCCGGTTCTGGTGACCGGTGACTACGGTGGGCGCGTGATCGCTCATCCGGGACTCCGTTTCATCGACCACACCGTCACCGTGCCTCTCGATCACCGGCGGCCGGACGGCGCGACCATCGAGGTGTTCGCCAGGGAGGTGGTCGCCGCCGACCGGGCCGGCGACGACCTGCCCTGGCTGCTCTACCTGCAGGGCGGGCCGGGCGGCAAGGGCCCCCGGCCGCTGCGCGCGGAGGGCTGGATCGGGCACGCGGTGCGCACGCATCGGGTGCTGCTGCTCGACCAGCGGGGCACCGGCCGGAGCACGCCGGTGACCGCTCGTACCGTCGCCGGCCGGTCCGACCGGGAGCTGGCTGCCTACCTGCGCCACTTCCGGGTCGACAGCATCGTCGCCGACGCGGAGATCCTGCGGGCGAAACTGACCGGCGGCGCCCCGTGGGACACCCTCGGCCAGAGCTACGGCGGGTTCATCACCCTGAACTACCTGGCGAGTGCCCCGCACGCGCTGCGGACCTGCTACCTGACCGGCGGCCTGCCGGGCCTGGACGTGCACGCCGACGACGTCTACGCGATCACCTATCCGCTGGTCGCGGCCCGCAACGCGGAGTTCTACCGGGCCTTCCCCGAGGACGCGGCACAGGTCCGGCGGATCGCCGACCACCTGACCGAGCGGGAGGTGCTGCTGCCCGACGGCGACCGGCTGACCGCCCAGCGGCTGCGGCTGCTCGGCAACCTGTTCGGCGGCAGCACCGGGTACGCCCAGCTGCACTGGATCCTCGACGAGGCGTGGCACGGGACCGAGCTCTCCGACACGTTCCGGCACGAGGTGCTGCGCGCGACCGCCTTCGTCGACGTGCCGATCTTCGCGCTGCAGGAGTTCACCTTCGGCCAGGGCTCGAGGCCGACCGCCTGGGCCGCCGACCGGGCGCTCGAGCGGCACCCGGAGTTCGCCGCGGACGCCGATCCGCTGCTGTTCACCGGCGAGATGATGTACCCCTGGATGTTCCGGGAGATCGCGGCGCTGCGCCCGTTCGCCGGGGCCGCCGACATCCTGGCCGCCGCCGACGACTGGCCGTGGCTCTACGACACGGCCCGGCTGGCGGCGAACGAGGTGCCGGTCTTCGCCGCTGTCTACGCCGACGACATGTATGTGCCGGCCGAGCTGTCGCTGCGCACCGCCGGCATGATCGGCAACCTGAGTACCTGGGTCACCGACGAGTACCAGCACGACGCGCTGCGGGTGGCCGGCGACGTAGTGCTCGGCCGGTTGATGGCGATGGCAGCCTCGGGTGCGCCGCGATGACGCCGATGCGCGACCCGATCCCGCCGCCCGCCGCCCCGATGGCGTCCGTCGGCTCCATAACGCGCGCTGGCTTCATGCCGCCCGCCGGGTTCATGCCGCCTGCTGGCTCCATGCCGCCCCAGGGCGGCCCGATCGCGCCGCCTGCCGGTCCGCGAGCGGCGCCGGTCGCTCGCCCGGCCGGGTCGCGACGGCAGCCGGGTCTGTGGGCGCTGCTCACCGTCGTCGCCGTGGCCGCGGCGGCCGGGGGCGCCTTCGCCGCGCTGGACAGCCGGCCGGCCCACCCGGGCCCGCAGCCACGGCACGGCCCGGCCGAGTTCATGGTCCCGCGAAACGGGCCGTCGGCCGGCTATCCGATGCCCACGGCCCGCACCCGCCATCTGACCGCCGTGCCGGTCGCCGACCGTTCCCGCGGCTAGTCCGTGTTTCGGAGTCCGGACGCAGCCCCGGCCGGACTCCGAAACACGGACTAGCGGTCCGCCGCGGTCCGCTGTCCGCCACTTTCCGGTACGCCGGTGCGGCGCCCGCCGGCGAGCGGGGGAGCGCGGTGGGCGTACCGGAAAATGGCGGACGCGAGCCCGGCGGACCGTGCGGTCAGCAGGTGATCTTGGGGTTGAGGGTGGTCAGTTCGCCCTCGGGGTTCGGCAGGTAGAGCCAGACGTGCATGTCGTAGTGGACCGGCATGGGGTGGCCCTCCATCGGACCGTCGAACGGGTGGCCGAACAGGTCCGGCCGGTCGCCATCGGTGCGCAGGTCGCCGTCGGCGTCGGCATGGAAGTACTCCAGACCGGTGAGCTGGAGTTTGCCGTGCTTGCCGGGGAGGTAGAGCAGGATCGGCGGCTTGGCCGGGTCGACGTGGGCGGCGGCGACGCGGGCCGGGTTGGCATAGTGCAGGCCCATGCCCGGCACGCAGTCCTCGGTGGGCACGTAACCGGCCTTGACCGCCTGGCGGACGTCGCGGAACCGGTGGGTCGCGTCGAGCAGCATCTTGCGCTGGGCGTCGGTGAGGTGCTGCGGGCGCGGCCGGTGATGGGCCGGGGTTCCGGTGGGCGGTTCGTGCCGCTGGCCCGCCGCGGGGGTGCCGGTGGGCGGTTCGTGTCGCTGGCCCGCCGTCGCCGGGGTGGCGCCGGCGGCGAGCAGACCCACGAGTGAGGTCGCGGCCGCGACTCCCCGGACTACCTGCGAAATCGTCATGTCCCCAGGGTCCCGCCATGATCACCTCGGGGGCGGCCGGCCGGCCGGCGCTCACCGGGTCGGGTGACCGACACCCGGCCCGGCAAGTCAGCCGCGGCGGCGGCGCGCCGGATGCCGGGGCCTGGAGCCGGCGCGGTGCCGTCCGCCATCGGACAGCGACGACAGTGAATGTTCACTTTTCCGGCCGACAAGGTGCGAGTAGGAAGGAGGGCGTGGATGTCATCGGTGTTGGACTCGGCCGGACCGGAACCCTCAGCCTCAAGGCCGCCCTGGAACGGCTCGGCTACGGGCCCTGCGCGCACATGCTCCCGCTGATGGCGGATCCGGACCGCTGCCGGCTGTTCAGCGCGGCGGCGGCCGGCGATCCGGGCAGCCTGGACAAGGCGCTGGACGGCTTCCGGTCCACGGTGGACTGGCCGGGCGTCTACTTCTGGCGGCGCCTGGTCGAGCAGTACCCGGAGGCCAAGGTGCTGCTGTCCGTCCGCGACCCGCAGGCCTGGTACGCCAGCGCGGAGCGCACCATCTGGGCGGCCGCGAACCGGCCCACCCCGCCGGGGATGGAGGCGTTCCGGGAGATGGCCGACGCCACCAACTTCGCCGGGATGTTCGACGGGCGGTTCGGAGACCGGGACTTCGCGATCGAGGTGTACCGGCGGCACAACGACGAGGTGCGACGGGTGGTGCCGGCCGAGCGGCTCCTGGAGTTCCGGGTGGAGCAGGGCTGGGGACCGCTCTGCGAGTTCCTCGGCCGGCCGGTGCCGGACGAGGAGTTCCCGCGGCTCAACGACACCGCCACGTTCCACGCCCGGCTGCACTGGTGAGGGCGCTCAGCGCAGCGGGATCCCGGTGCGGTCGCCGGCCGGCCGGGGGCCGTGGATCCGGCGGTCGGCCTCGCTGATCGGGACGTCGTCGATGCTGGCCTCGCGGCGGCGCATCAGGCCGCGCTCGTCGAACTCCCACAGCTCGTTGCCGTAGCTGCGCCACCACTGGCCGGTGGCGTCGCGGCACTCGTACTGGAAGCGGACGGCGATGCGGTCGGCGGTGAACGCCCACAGTGACTTGCGCAGCGCGTAGTCCCGCTCGCGCTCCCACTTTGCGGTCAGGAACTCGACGATCGCGGCCCGGCCGGTGACGAAGGCGTCGCGGTTCCGCCAGACCGAGTCCTCGGTGTAGGCCAGGGCGACGCGCTGCGGATCACGGGTGTTCCAGGCGTCCTCGGCGGCCTGGACCTTCGCGGCGGCCGACTCGGCGGTGAACGGGGGCAGAAGTGCTGACATGACGACCTCCGGGAGAACGACGGTTCTCCGGTAGGCTAGAGAACCATGGTTCTCGAAGTCAACGAGGCGCGCGACCGGGTGCTGGACGCCGCCGAGCAGCTGATCTACGCCCGTGGCATCCGGGCGGTCGGGATGGACGACGTCCGGACCGGTTCCGGGGTCGCCCTGAAACGGCTCTACGCGCTCTACCCGAGCAAGGACGCCCTGGTCGAGGCGGTCCTCGAGCGGCGGGACGGCTGGTGGCGGGGGCGGCTGGCGGCGTTCGTCGAGCGGGTCGACGATCCGGCGGAGCGGCTGCTGGCGGTCTTCGACTGGCTGGGCGAGTGGTTTGCCGAGCCGGGGTTCCGAGGGTGCGCGTGGATCAACGCGTTCGGCGAGGCGGGCGCCACCTCACCGGCCGTGGCCGCGCAGGTGGAGCGGCACAAGCGGGCCTTCGCCGGGCAACTGGCCGGGTGGGTGGCGGCGGCCGGCCGCTCGCCGGAACTCGCCGAGCAACTCTTCCTGCTGGCCGAGGGTGCGATGGTCACCGCCGGCATCCGGGGCAGTGCGGAACCGGCGCGCGTCGCGCGAGGAGCCGCCGCGGCGCTGCTCGCTGTTTGAGGGTTACTCCTGAACTTGCTGCAGTAATCCGGCAGAAGTCTCCACCGTTGGTTCAACGATACGGTTGAGGTCATGATGGATGCTGCCAAGCTGCTGGAAATGCTGCCGGCCAAGCCCAGGGTGCTCGCCCTGGGTGAGCCCACGCACGGCGAGGACGTGTTGCTCGACGTACGCAACGAGCTGTTCCGGCCCCTCGTCGAGCAGGCCGGGTACCGGACGATCGCGATCGAGAGCGACTGCCTGCGCGGTCTGATCGTCGACGACTACGTGACGTCCGGCGCCGGCACCCTCGACGACGTCATGGCCCACGGCTTCAGCCACGAGTTCGGCCGCTCGCCGGCGAACCGGGAACTGGTCCGCTGGATGCGGGCCTACAACGAGGGACGGCCCGAGCCGGAGCGGGTGCGGTTCGCCGGCTTCGACGGGCCGCTGGAGACGGTCGCCGCGGACAGCCCGCGGCAGGCGCTCACCGCGCTGCACCGGCACCTGGCCGGCGTGGTGGGCGCCGATCTGCTGCCGTGCACCGCGGAGACGCTCGACGCCCTGCTCGGCGACGACGACCGGTGGACCGAGCCGGCCGCGATGATGGACCCGGCGCGGTCGGTGGGCAGGTCACCGGAGGCGGTCCGGCTGCGGTCGCTCGCCGACGACCTGGCCGCGCTGCTCGCCGCGACGCCGGCGGCCGGCACCGAGCTCGCCCGTCTCCACGCGCGGACCGCCACCGGCCTGCTGCGTTACCACTCCTGGTTCGCCGACGCCTCGCCCGCCCGGCTGCCCTGGCTGCTAGCCGTGCGCGCCTCGATGATGGCCGACAACCTGCTCGCCCTCGCCGAGCGGGGGCCGATGCTCGTCTTCGCCCACAACGGACACCTGCAACGGCCCCGGAGCAGCATGAACCTGGGCGGCCGGCCGGTCGGCTGGTGGAGTGCCGGGGCGATCGCCGGCGCCCGGCTCGGTGCGGACTACGCGGTGGTGGCGACGGCGGTCGGCACCATCCGGCACCGCGGCGTGGACACCCCGCCCCCGGACACCGTCGAGGGCTTCCTGTACGGCCTTCCGGCGGACCGTTGCCTCGTCGACCCGCGCGATCTGCCGGTCCCGTCCGCACCCCGGGAGTCCCCGTGGTTCGGCTACGCCCCGCTCGACCCCGGCCACCTCACCGCCTGCGACGGCATCGTGTTCGTCAAGGACCTGCCCGAGGCGTGACCGTCCTCGACCGGGGTCCCGGGGGCCGGTGTGAGTTCCGGTCCGGTGGGTAGTAGAACGGGCGTTCGACGAGCCGGATCGAGAGGGTGACGGCATGGCTGACAACCGGGTGAAGGATCCGCAGGACTGGACGACCGGGGACGAGCCGGCGACCGGGGCGCAGGAGTCGTACCTGCACACCCTGGCCACCGAGGCGCACGAGGACGTCCCGGACAACCTGACCAAGGCGGAGGCCTCGGAGCGCATCGACGAGCTGCAGGAGAGGACCGGACGGGGCAAGTGACCACGGGAGGGTGTCGCCCGGCCGGGTGACGCCCTCCCCGTGACCCGGCGCGGTGTCCCAGACTGTGACCGCTGCTGGAAGCCGCCTACCGGGGAGGGCGACGCGGTCATGACCCAGACGTTCGAATACCTCGCCGCCACCGATCTCGACGAGGTGATCGCGGCGCTCGCCGACGGCGGCACCTCGGTGCTGGCCGGGGGACAGAGCCTGGTGCTCGAACTCGCCGCCGCGGAGGCGCCGCCCCGCCGGGTGGTCGACATCAACCGGGTGGCCGGGCTCGACACGCTGGCCGAGGCGGACGGCTTCCTGCGCGTCGGCCCGCTGGTCCGGCACCGGACGTTCGAGTCGGACACGGTCGGCGGCCCGCTCGGCGACCTGCTGCGCGTGGTGGTGCGGCACATCGGCCATCCGCCGATCCGGGCTCGCGGCACGATGCTGGGAAGTCTGGCGTACGCCCACCCGGCCGCCGAGTGGCCGGTGGTGGCCGTGGCGCTCGACGCCGAGCTGGTGCTCACCGGGCCGGCCGGGTGCCGGACCGTGCCGGCCGCGAGTTTCTTCACCGGTCCGTTCAGCACCGCGCGCCGCCCGGAGGAATTCCTCGCCGAGTGCCGCCTGCCGGTGCTGCCGGCCGGGACCGGGATCGGCTACGCCGAGGACCGGCGCACCACGATCTTCCCGGAGGCCGCCGCGTTCGCCGCGGTGACGGTAGCCGGCGGCCGGGTCGTCGCCGCCTCGATCGGCCTGGTCAACGCCGGGCCGTGCCCGGTGCGCGCCCGGGCCGCCGAGCGAGCGCTCGTCGGCTCGGACTTCTCGGACGCGGCCATCGCCGCCGCGGCGGCGACCGCCGCCGAGACCGATGCCACCGGCACCGCGCGGCGGCCGGCCCTGCGGACGCTGACCCGCAGGGCACTCTCTCAGGCCCGGGAACGGACGGTGATCAGGTGCGAGTGACGCTCGTGGTGAACGGCATCCGCCGCGAACTCGACGTCGAACCGCATCGCAGCCTCGCGGCGGCGCTGCGGGAGCGAGGCGGTCCGGCCGGGCCCGGCTGCGCGGACGGTACCTGCGGCCGGTGCGAGGCGGTGGTCGACGGCGAGGCGATCCGTACCTGCCTGATCCTGGCGGTGCAGTGCCACGGCGCGCGCGTGGGCACCGCCACGGCCGGAGAGGCGGCGGCCTGACGCCGCGAGCCGGCGGCGTGCGGCCCGGAGCCGGTCAGGCGCGCAGGTGGGACTGGAGGACCAGGGCCGCCGCGCCGGTCGCGGACGCGGTGGCGGCGGCCAGCGAGACGGTGACCGTCACGCCGCGGTGCCAGGTGCGGTCGTCGGCGGTGGCGAGCCGCCGCATGATCGCCGGGCCGTAGATCGCCGACGCCGCCGCGAACCCCGGCCCGGTCAGCACCACCAGGTCGATGTCGAGCAGGTTGACCATCGACTCGGCGGCCGCCGCCACGTAGCGCGCGGACGACTCCAGCAGCGACCGGCAGTGCGGGGCACCGGCCCGGGCGGCCCGGGCGACCGCCCCGAAGTCGGTGGTCACGCTGCGGATCGGCTGGTCCGGGTCGAGACCGGCCTCGGCCGCGGCGACCCGGTCGGCGCGGGCCGCCGTCACCACCGTGCGCGGGCCGGCCAGCACCTCCAGGCAGCCGCGACTGCCGCACCAGCACTCCGGGCCGAACACCTCCAGGCACAGGTGCCCGAACTCGCCGGCGCTGGCGTGGCTGCCGCGCATCGCCCGGCCCTCCACCACGATCCCGGCGCCGATCCCGCCGCCCATGTAGAGCGCCGCGAACGCCCGGTCCGGCCCGACCCGGGCCACCCAGTACTCGCCGACGGCGGCGGCTGTCGCGTCGTTCTCCACCAGCACCGGCCAGCCGGTCGCGGTGGCGAGCCGCCGGCCCAGGTCGTCGCCGCGCAGGCCGCGCAGGTGCGGCAGCACGTCGTCGGAGGGCAGGCCGCCGCTGTGCGGGCCGGGCCAGACGATGCCGACGCCGAGGCAGCGGGCCGGGTCGACGCCGGAGCCGGCGAGCAGCACGTCGATGTCGGCGGCGAGGGCGCTCAGCACCGACTCCCGGTCGTCGCCGAGCGGGGCCGGCCGGGCCAGCCGGGAGATGACACCGCCGGTCTGGCCGGTCAGCACGTACGTCGTGGCGTCCTCGTCCAGGTGCACCCCGACCGCCAGCCGCGCGGCCGGGTCGAGGCGCAGCAGGGTGCGCGGCTTGCCGCCGGTCGGGGTGCGCCCGGTCTCCACGACCAGGCCCTCCTCCAGCAGGCGGCGGACCGTCATGGAGACGGCGGCCTCGGTGAGCCCGGTCATCCGGGCCAGCTCGACGCGGCTCAGCGGCTCGGAGGCGCGGATGGCGTCGAGGATGCTCTCCCGGGCGCCGGGACGACGGCCCCGGCCCGGGCGCCCGGCCGGCGCGGGTGCGCCGACTGCTTCTCTCACGCTTCCTCCACCGCCGTGACGCGTACGAGAAGGACGCGATCGGGAAAGAGCACCGGGAGCCGGAGCCCGACGGTGCCGAGCGTGCGGCCGTTCAGGCGGATCCCCCGGGGCGTGCACCAGGGTAACTCAGCGCCCCAGGCGGCGGCGTTACCGTCAGCCACGTCACCCGGCGGCTGCGGGCGTACGTGGTAGGTGCGCGCCGGGTCGAGGCCGGGCAGCCCGACCGTGCCGGGCGGGTAGGACGCGCTGGTCGCCGTGGCGATCAGGGCGTAGAGGGCGTCGGATCCGTCCCGGGACACCACGCCGGTCACCTGGAAGGCCGGGTCGGCCGGGTCGGCGTGCACCAGCGTGCCGGTGTGCAGCAGCTCACGCACCTGCTTGTACAGGGCCACCCAGGCCGCCAGCTCGGCGAGCTCGGCGGGCGAGGCCCGGGTCAGGTCCCACTCGATCCCCAGGTGCCCCCAGATCGCGGTGCCGGCGCGCGTCGACAGCGGCAGGTTCCGGTGCGTCGTGTGGGAGACCGGCGCGCCGATGTGCGAGCCGATCAGCTCCAGGGGGATCAGCAGGCTGGTCCACCGCTGGATCATCACCCGCTCGTGCGCGTCGATGCAGTCCGACGCCCAGACCCGGTCGGTGCGCTCCAGGATCTCCAGGTCGACCCGCCCGCCGCCGGACGAGCAGGACTCGATCTCCACGCCGGGGTGCCGGGCCCGCAGCTCGTCGAGCAGCCGGTAGACCGCCCGGGTCTGGTCGTGCACGCCGGCCCGCCCGCTGCCCGGATGCCCGGCCTCGACCAGGTCCCGGTTGTGGTCCCACTTCAGGTAGGCGATGTCGTATGCGGTCAGCAGCGCGTCGAGCCGGCCCAGGATGTGGTCGAAGGCGTCCGGGTTGGCCAGGTCGAGGACCTGCTGCTGCCGGGCCGTCCGGGGCAGCCGCGCCCCGGTCGCCATGATCCAGTCGGGGTGCGCCCGGGCCAGCTCCGAGTCCGGGTTGATCATCTCGGGCTCGACCCAGAGGCCGAACTCCAGGCCCAGCCCGCGCACCACGTCGACCAGCGGGCCGAGGCCGTCCGGCCAGACCTCCGGGGAGACGAACCAGTCGCCCAGGCCGGAGGTGTCGTCGCGGCGCGAGCCGAACCAGCCGTCGTCCAGCACGAACCGTTCCGCGCCGATCGCCGCGGCGGCCTTCGCCAGCTCGGTGAGGCGGCCCAGGTCGTGGTCGAAGTAGACCGCCTCCCAGGTGTTCACCACCACCGGGCGGGGCGTGGCCGGGTGCCGCGGGCGGGCGCGCAGGTGCTGGTGGAAGCGGTCGGAGACGCCGTCCAGGCCGGTCGCGCTGTACACCGCGTACAGCCAGGGGGTCCGGTAGGTCTCGCCGGCGGCCAGACTCACCTCGCCGGGCAGCAGCAGCTCACCGCCGCCGAGCGCGGACCAGCCGTGATAGGTGCGCTCGGCGATCGATCGGGCGCCGCCGGAGAACGCGGTGTGCAGCGCCCAGACCTCGCCGCCGCGGTCGGTGAACCCGGACGTGCCGGCGCAGAGCAGGTAGGCCGAGTCGTAGCCGGTGCGGCCGGTGCGGTTCTCCCGGACCCGCAGGCCGTGCGTGAAGGCGGTCCGTTGCGGCTGGCGCTCGCGCAGGTGGTGACCGGTGAAGTCGAGCAACTCGGCGGTGCGCTCCGGCACCGGGAGGAAGATCGTGAGGTGCTCCAGCCAGTAGGTGCCGGGCGCCGTGCTGGTCAGCGCGGCCCGCGCGCGCAGCACCCCGGACGGGTGCAACTCCAGGTCGATGGCCAGGTCCAGGGCCGCCTCCGGATCGGTCGCGAGGATGCGTACGCCCGCCGCGTCCCGCTCGATCCGGGACACCCGGAACGCCGTCGCCCACGCCCGCCCGTCCCGGTGCCCGGCCAGCCCCGGCGTGCCGAGCCAGCCGGACGACTGCTCGGGAACCGGGGACACCCGCACCGCGCCGTCCACCGAGAAACCGATCGGCTGCGGGGCGGCCGCCAGCATCAGGCCGGCGGTGATCTCCTCGTCGTCGAGCGCGGCCCCCCAGTGCACCACCGACGGCAGCCCCGGGCCCCGGCAGTCGAGCACGAGGCTCACCCCGGCGGCGCTCAGGTGTAACAGCTCCGGCCCCATCGGTGACTCCCTACCAGCGTTGACGGACTTCGTTCAGTTGCTTAAGAATGTTAGCCGCCCCGCCTGCGGCGGCACTACGACAGGAGCCACTGGAATGATCAGAACCGACCTGCACGCGGGCTGGACCGTGCGCGCCGCCGGCGGACCGGTCCCCGCGGAGATCGCCGCCGAGCCGGTCCCGGCCACCGTGCCCGGCACGGTGCACACCGACCTGCTCGACGCCGAGCTGATCCCGGACCCCTACCTGGGCGAGAACGAGGCGGCCCTGGTCTGGTTCCACCGGGCGGCGTGGCTCTACGAGACGACGCTGCGGGCCGCGCCGGCCGCCGCCGACGAGCGGGTCGATCTGGTCTTCGAGGGCCTGGACACGGTCGCGACCATCACCCTGGACGGCGGCGAGCTGGGGCGGACCGCGAACATGCACCGGAGCTACCGGTTCGACGTGCGGGACCGGCTGCGCGACGGCGGGGTTCCGCTGGCGGTCCGGTTCGACTCGGCGCTCGACTACGCCGAGGAGCTGCAGAAGGTGATCGGCGAACGCCCCCGGCCGTATCAGCACCCGTTCAACGCCGTACGCAAGATGGCCTGCTCCTTCGGCTGGGACTGGGGGCCGGACCTGCAGACGGCCGGGATCTGGAAGCCGGTGCGGGTGGAGCGGTGGCGGGTCGCGCGGCTGGCCTCGGTGCGGCCGCTGGCCACGCTGGACGCCGACGGGACCGGCCGGCTGGTGCTGCATGTCGATGTGGAGCGATCCGGGCTGTCCGCGGCGGCCGACCTGGACGTGGACGTCACCCTCGGCGAGCAGAAGGCCACGTTCACCATCGCCGCCGGCGAGAGCTCGGGCCGGACCGAGATCGCGGTGCCGGACGCGCCGGCCTGGTGGCCGATCGGCTACGGCGATCAACCGCTGGTCGACCTGCGGGTCCGGCTGCTGGACGACACCGGCGAGCGGGACGCCCGGCAGGTCCGGGTCGGCTTCCGGACGGTGACGGTGGACGAGACGCCCGACGAGATCGGCAGCGCGTTCACCCTGCACGTCAACGGCACGCCGATCTTCGTGCGCGGCCTCAACTGGATCCCCGAGGACCATCTGCTCACCCGCCTGACCAGGGAGACCTACGCCGCGGCGATCGACCGGGCGATCGAGGCCAACACCAACCTGCTGCGCGTCTGGGGTGGTGGCATCTACGAGAGCGAGGACTTCTACGACCTCTGCGACGAGCGCGGCATCCTGGTCTGGCAGGACTTCCCGCTGGCCTGCGCCGCCTACGCCGAGGAGGAGCCGCTCCGCTCGGAGATCCTCGCCGAGGCCCGGGAGAACGTCGCCCGGCTCACCCCGCACCCGTCGCTCGCGGTGTGGAACGGCGGCAACGAGAACATCTGGGGACACCAGGACTGGGACTGGAAGTCCCAGCTGGGCGACCTGACCTGGGGTGCGAGGTACTACTACGAGGACTTCCCGGCGCTGCTGGCCGAGCTGGACCCGACCCGGCCGTACCACCCGGGCAGCCCGTCCAGCCCGGGCCACGACCCCGAGGTGGTCCACCCCAACGACGACAGGTATGGCACCCGGCACGAGTGGGAGGCGTGGAACCGGGAGGACTACACCCACCACGACAACTTCCTGCCCCGGTTCTGCTCCGAGTTCGGCTGGCAGGCGCCGCCGACCTGGTCGACGCTGCGCGAGTCGCTCGCGCCGGAGGACTTCGACCAGGACTCGCCGGCGTTCCTGCTGCACCAGAAGGCCGAGGACGGCAACGGCAAGCTGAACCGCGGGGTGGCCCGCCACATGCGGGTGCCGGCCGGCTTCGAGGAGTGGCACTGGGCGACGCAGCTGAATCAGGCGCGGGCCACGGCGTACGCGATCGCGCACCTGCGCGGCCACGCGCCGCGCACCATGGGCAGCATCCTCTGGCAGCTCAACGACTGCTGGCCGGTCACCTCGTGGGCGGTCGTCGACGGCGCCGGGCGGCGCAAGCCGGCCTGGTACGCGCTGCGCCGCTGCTACGCGCCGCGGCTGCTCGCCTTCCGCGACGGCGAGCTGGTGGTGGTCAACGACAGCCCCGACCCGTGGCGGGCGACGGTCCGGTTGCGCCGGTCCGGGTTCCAGGGCCCGGTCCTCGCCTCCGCCGAGCTCGACATCGACGTGGCACCCCGGTCGGTGGCCGCCGTCCCCCTGGACCCGGCGCTGACCACGCCCGGTGACGTGACCCGGGAGGTCCTCGTCGCGGACGCCGACGGGCTGCGGGCCACCCACCTGTTCGCCGAGGACTTCGATCTCGCGTACGACCCGGCGGCGCTGACGGCGGACATCAGCCCGGTCGAGGGCGGATACTCCATCACCGTGACCGCTACCTCGTTCGCCCGTGACATCGCCGTGCTGGCCGACAAGATCGACCCTGCCGCGCAGGTCGACGACATGCTCGTCGACCTGCTGCCGGGCGAGAGCCACACCTTTTCGGTACGCACCACGTCGGCCGACCCGCGAGCCTTCCGCACCCCCGCGGTGCTGCGCTCGGCCAACGCGCTCGCCGCACCGGCCGAGGCCTGACCGCGGTGGCCGGCGGGCTGATCGGGCTGGTGCTGACCGGCAGCGCCGACCGGATCGGGGTGGAGCCGTTCTTCATGGAGCTGATCGCCGGCATGGAGGAGGCGCTCGCCCCGGCCGGCGCCACCGTGCTGCTGCTGGTGGTGCCGGACCTGGACGCCGAGCTGGCCACCTACCGGCGCTGGGCGCGGGACCGCACCGTGGCGGCGGTGGTCGTGGTCAACCTGGTGCACGACGACGTCCGCCCGGACCAGGTGGCCGGGCTCGGCCTGCCCGCGGTGCTGGCCGGCAAGCACCCCGGGCCGTACGCGAAGGTGGTCACCGACGACGCCGGGGCGATGACCGCCGCCGTCGAGACGCTCAGCGGCCTCGGGCACCGGGTGGTCGGCCGGGTGAGCGGGCCGGCCGAGCTGGTGCACACCGCGGAGCGGACCATCGCGATCCGCGCCGCGGCCGAGGCGCACGGCGTCACGGTGGCCATCGTCGAGGGCGACTACAGCGCCGAGGCCGGCGTGCGCGGCCTGCGCGAGCTGCTGGCCGGGTCGCCGGCGCCGACCGCGATCGTGTTCGACAACGACGTGATGGCGGTGGCGGCGGAGCAGGAGCTGATCCGGTCCGGGGTGCCGGTGCCCGGCCAGGTCAGCCTGCTGGCCTGCGACGACTCACCGCTGTGCGAGCTGGCGGTGCCGCCGCTCTCCGCGCTCAGCACGGATGTGCACGAGCACGGGCTGACGCTGGGGCGGGCGGTGCTGGACCTGGTCCGGGGTGGCCCAGGGCGGGAGCACCCCGGACCGGCGATCAGCATCCGGCAGCGGGACAGCACCGGGCCGGCTCCGGCCCGGTAGTCCCGCCAGCGGTCGTGGCCCGGGACGGCGTGCGCCTCCGGGCCGGTTCCGGTCAGCGGTCGTGGCCCGGGACGGCGTGCGCCTCCGGGCCGGTTCGGGCTCCGGTCAGCGGTCGTGGCCCGGGACGGCGTGCGCCTCCGGGCCGGTTCGGGCTCCGGTCAGCGGTCGTGGCCCGGGACGACGTGCGCCTCCGGGCCGGGGAAGAACAGGCCGGTGCGGCCGTCGGCCCACTCCACCTCATAGGGCGGCGTGCCGTCCTGATGACGCAGGCGGACGATGGTGCCCACCTTGGTGCCGTCACCGACGTGCCGGCCGTTGATGACGAGCTGGTCCCCTTCACGCGCGATCATGTGGCTGCCTCCGTTCGGGTGTGGCGTCTCTGGCAGCATCGCACCGTCCAGCCCGGACGCGTCCGGATGCTCGCCATCTGCTGATACACCCATAGCGCCGCAGCCCGGTGATGGTGATGAAGGCCCAGGTCACCGGCTGCTGTCGGAAGAATGCCGGACGCGGCACCCAGGTTGCTCGGCGAGGATGTCCGGAACGGGGATTCAGGTACGGGGGTGCCGATGATGATGATCGTGGTCGTCGCGCTGATCGGGTTGGTGATCGCGCTCGGTCTCGCCTTCTCGCCGTGGCCGCGCCGGCGGCCCGCGGCCCGGCACGTCGACCGCCTGGTGGCGCCCCCGCCGCCGCTGCCGGACAGCCTGGAGGGCGTGCTCACCGGGCAGCTGCTGGCCGGCGAGATCTCGTCGCGGCAGTATGTGCGCGCCCTGGAGCGCATCGCCGCCCGCGACGAGCGACGGCATCCGATGTCGGTGCCCCGCGACTACCGCCCCTGAGGAGATGATCAGTGGGCTCGCTCCCAGATTCCAGGTGTGCGCACCGTGGCCTCGGGGTATCGAGGGGCGACCATGACTGTCCGGGGGATGATCGAGATGCTGTTGTCCGTGCTCAGCGCCGGTGTGATCGCCGCGTTGACGCTGGCCTTCTGGCCGTACCGGCGAGGCGGCCCGGCCGGTCCGGCCATCGGTCCCGGCCCGCTCTCGACCGTCCTGCTGCCGGACGCTGTGGTCGCCGGCCCGCCGCCGGTGCCGCGGGCGGAGAGCACCGAGGGGCTGCTGGTCGTCCAACTGCTGCGCGACGAGCTGAGCCCGGAGCAGTACCGCACCGCGATGGCCTCGCTGGCCGCCCGCGAGGAGGCCCGCGATCCGATGCGGCTGCCCGGCGAGATCGGCCCGGCGACCGACTAGACCGCTGTCGGATTCTTTCGGTACGCCCACGGCACCCCGCCGTGGGCACGCGTCCGCCCGGGTCCCCGGGCCCGTCCGCTAGCTGTCGCGCGTTGGTGTGACGGCTCCCCGCTCACCCCGGGAACTATCGCGGGTCGGTGTGGCGGTTCCCCGGCTCACCCCGAGAATTGGCGCGGGTCGGTGTGACGTTCCCGCTCACCCCGGAAGCTGGCGCGGGTCGGTGTGACGGCTCCCCGGCTCACCCCCGGAGCTGGCGCGGGCCGGTATGACGATTCCCCGGCTCACCCGGGGCCGCGTGTGCGGGCGCCGCCGCGTACCGGAAAGCCTTGACCGCGGGCCGGAGCGGGCCGCGGGTGGTGAGCGGCACAGGCGTCGCGCGGGCGGGACCCGGAGCCGGGTGGAAAGGTGGAGCCCGGCGACGAAGGGGTGGCGGATGACGGAGATCGTGCTGGTGCGGCACGGGCAGACCGAGTGGAGTGCGAACGGGCGGCACACCTCGTACACGGACCTGGAGCTGACCGCGGAGGGTGAGGCGCAGGCGCGCCGGGCCGGGGAGCGGCTGGGCGGGCGGCGGTTCGCCGCCGTGCTGGTCAGTCCCCGGAAACGGGCGTTGCGGACGGCCGAGCTGGCCGGGCTGACGGTCACCGAGGTGACCGAGGACCTGGCCGAGTGGAACTACGGGGAGTACGAGGGGATCACCACCACGCGGATCCGTGCCGGGCGGCCCGACTGGTCGCTGTGGGAGCACGGGTGCCCGGGCGGCGAGTCGGCCGAGCAGGTCGGCGCGCGGCTCGACCGGGTGCTGGCGCGGGCCCGGGAGTGGGACGGGGACGTGGCGCTGGTCGGGCACGGGCACAGCCTGCGGGTGGCCGGGGCGCGCTGGATCGGGCTGCCGCCGAGCGCCGGCGGCCTGCTCCGGCTGGACACCGCGACGGTGTCCACGCTCGGTTTCGAGCACGGCGCCGACCCGGTGCTGAGCACCTGGAACGCGCCCTGCTGACCGGCCGTCGTCGGGCGGCCGGCCCGTCATCGCAGGACGGTTGCGATGACGGGCCGGCCGGCCCGGTCACAGGGTGGCTCGAATGTCGCCCAGGCCGCGAGCGATCAGCAATTGTGCACCGGAGGCACGCTCCCAGTCTCCGGTCGTGGTGTTCCACACACGCCACGTCCGCGCGTCGGTGGTGATCGTGACCCGGGCCGACTCGCCGGCCCCGGCCGTGACGGCGGTCCAGCCGGCCAGCCGGACCGGCTGCACCGGGTCGTCCAGGCGCGGGTAGGCCTGGACGACCTCGCGGTAACCGAGGAACGGGCCTGCGGCGTACGCCAGCCGGGCCCTCCATCGGCGTCACCGACCAGGCCGGCGACTTCTCATCGGCGGCCGGGACTGTGGTGACCAGCCGCCCGGCCGGTTCGATGTCACCGGGCAGCGCCGCCGCGACCGCATGCCCGCCTCCTGACCGGGCGGCCCGGCCCAGAGCACCGCGTCGATCCGGGACAGCCAGGCATCAGCACCGGAGAGCCGGGTCTCGGGCAACCCGATCCGGCCGCGGGGTGCCAGCGTGAACGTCGTCGCGCCGGTGAGCAGAGCGACCTTGGTAGCCAGGTCGAGTGTCATGCGTCTCATACTGACACGTGTAAGTAGTAAAGTCACCCCATGCCCGACACCCGCCGGATCACCAGCGCCGACGTCGCCCGCCACGCGGGCGTGTCCCGGGCGACGGTCAGCTACGTCCTGAACGCCACCCCCGGCCAGAGCATCTCCCCGGCCACCCGCGACCGCGTGCTGCGGGCCGCCGCCGGTCTCGGCTACGCGCCGTCGGCCGCCGCGCGCACCCTCCGGACCGGACGCTCCGACGTGGTGCTCTGCCTGCTGCCCGACTGGCCGATCGGCAACGAGGTGGGCGACCTGCTCGGCAACCTGTCCACCGCGCTGGCCCGGGAGGGGCTCACCTTCGTGGTCCATCCCGGCAGCCGGGCCGACCGGCCGATCGCCGAGATCTGGAAGGCGATCACGCCGGCCGCGGTGCTGTCCTTCACCGACTTCTCCGACGCGGAGACCGAGGCGATGCGGGCGGCCGGGGTGGCGCTGGTGGTGGCGCTGCTCGGGCGGGCCGGGCGGCACGGGCGCGAGCTGGAGGTGCCGCAGCAGCTGGTCGGCAGGCGACAGGCGGAACACCTTCTGGCTACCGGCCACACCCGCCTGGGCTACGCCTACCCGGACGACCCGCGCCTGCAGATCTTCGCGGAGCCGCGGCTGGCCGGGGTGCGCGCGGTGGTCGACCGGCAGCCGGCCACCCCGGTCGGGGAGGGTGGTGCTCCGGAGCCGGCCGTGGTCGTCCGGGACGGCGGCGCCCCCGGGCCGGAGCCGCTGGTCGAGGTGGTGCCGCTCGACGTCGCACCGGCCGCGGCGGCGGTGGAACGGTGGCGGGCGGCCGGGGTGACCGGGGTGTGTGCCTACAACGACGAGGTCGCCCTGGCCGTGCTCGCCGGGGCGCGGGCGCTGGCGATGACCGGGCTCGCGGTGATCGGGGTGGACGACATCCCGGCGGCGCGGCTGGCCGTCCCCCCGCTGACCACGGTGACCACCGACCAGCGCACGCTCGCCGCCCACCTGGCCACCACCGTGGTGGCCGCGGTCAGCGGCCGCCCCGCCCCGATCCTGCACACCGCCGACCTGATCCGTGTCGTCGTGCGCGACTCGGCCTGAGTCCGCCGCGGGCCGCTCCGCCCCGATCCCGCATACCGCCGATCTGATCCGTGTCGTCGTGCGCGACTCGGCCTGAGCCCGCCGCGGGCCGGCTCGGCGGCCGGCCGCGCGCTGACAACGAACGCACAGGTACGGCACATGGTCGTTTCAGGCCCGGGGCGAATCGTGAAGGGCATCACGAGGGGAACCCAGTCGAGGGGAAGCACCATGATCACCGAGTGGAACCGCGGAGCCGACGGCGTCACCACCCGCGCACCGGCCCCGGCCGCCGATCCGGTCGTCGCCGTCCTCGGTCAGCAGAGCCGGGTCGCCGCCCTGCCGCCCCACCTGCCGTCCGGCTGGCAGATGCGGCAGCTCGGCTCGATCGACGACGCGCGCCCCGGCGAGCTGGTGCTGCTCAGCGGCGCGCGCGCCGAGGACGTGCGGCTGGCCCGGGCGGTCCTGCCCCGCGCCAGCCGGGTCGTCGCGCTGATCGACGAGTGGGCGCCCGCCGAGCTGGTGGCCGGCGTCCTGACCGCCGGCGCGGACGTCTGCGTGCGCGGCGGCCACCCGGCGATCCTGGCCGGCCACCTGGTCGCCTGCCGCCGCCAGCTCGCCGAGCGCTGGGCCAATATGGACCTGCCCCACCCTGCCTGACCCGGCCAGCCCGACCCGCCTGACCCTGCCTGACCCGGCCAGCCCGACCCGCCTGACCCGCCCGAGCCGGCCAGCCCGACCCGCCCGAGCCGGCCAGCCCGACCCGCCCGAGCCGGCCAGCCCGACCCGGCCAGCCCGACCCGCCCGAGCCGGCCGGCCCGACCCGATCAGCCCGGCCAGCCCGGCCTGGTCCGCCTGACTCGGCCCGCCTGACGTGGCCCGCTCGACCCACCCGGTGAGGCTGACCCCGCCGGGCCTGCGGGGCGGTGTGGCCCCGGCGGGTCAGCGGGCGGCGAGCAGGTGTGCCATCTCGGTGCGGGAGCGCACCCCCAGCCGGGCGAAGACGTTCCGCAGATGATGGTCGACGGTCCGGGGGCTGAGGTGCAGCTCCTGGGCGACCTCCCGATTGGTGGCGCCCTCCGCCACCAGTGTCGCGATCCGCTCCTGCTGGGCGGTCAGCTCGACGCCCTCCCACGCCTTCGGCCCGGACCGCTCGGCCGCGGCACGCCGTTCGCTTCCGGCGCGTTCCCCGGCGGCCCGCAATTCCCGTACGCTCTGCGCCGCCCACGGTTCGGCCCCGAGCAGCCGGAACGTGTCCGCCGCCCGGCGCAGGTGCTCGCGGGCCGCCACGTGCCGGCGACGGCGGCGCAGCAACCGGCCGTAGAGCAACTCGGTGTGCGCCCGCGGGAAGCCGGCCTCGCCGACCCGCCGCAGCGCCGCGTGGAAGTGCGCCTCGGCGGCCTCGCCGTCCCGCGTCCGCAGCGCCCGGCACCTGTCGCGCAGCGCCAGCCAGCCGGCCTGCCCGGTCCGCCCGGCCCAGCCGTCGAACGCGGCGGCCACCGCGTTCAGCGCCGGTTCCGGGCCGGCCGCCTCCAGCAGGTGCGGAACCACCGCCACCCGCAGCAGCACCGAACCGTGGCCGGGTGGGCCGGCCACCACGAGGTGCAGCCGTTCCGCGGCGGCCCGGCGCTGCCCGTCGACCAGGTCCAGCAGGGCCAGGGCCCACTCGCACAGCGGGCGCGCCTGATCGGTTCCGGTCGCTGCCCGGATCCGTGTCTGTCCGCTGTCCCGGTCCCCGACCAGGGCGGCCAGCACCGCGAGGATCCCGAGGTGGGTGCCGGCCAGCGCGCTCTGGCCGGTGCCCCGGGCCGTCGCCACGCCGTCGAGCGCCGCCGTCGTCGCCGCGTCGTAGTCCCCGGACGCCATCCCGGCCAGCGCGGCCAGCTCCAGCGCGCGCGGCACCAGGCTGTGCGCGCCGGCCTCGCGGGCCAGCACCACCGCCCGTGCCGCCGCGGTGGTGGCTCGCCGGGCGTCGCCGACCAGGATGGCCGCGGTCGCCGCCCGGATCAGCGGGACCGGCTCGGCGACCTCGACGGCCAGGTCCAGCTCCCGCCGGAGCCGGGCGAACGCGGCCGCCTCGTCCCGGCAGGCGATGTCGGCGAGCCCGGCCACGTGGTGATAGGCCATCGCCAGCGCCGCCGGTTCGTCGCCCCGCCGCCCGGCCGCGACCCGGCGCGCCAGTGCCGCGTATCGCCCCTGCTCCTGGTCCAGGCCGGCGGCCTCGCCGGCCAGCGACAACGCGTCCAGGGCGGCCACCGGATCACTGTCGGCGAGGTCGGCCGCCACGTCCAGCAGGATGTCCCGCGACGCCGGCTCGTCCGGCCGGATCTCCGCGGCGAGGGCCCGCGCCCGCACCCGGGTCCGCGCCGCGGTCACCTGGCGGAGCAGCGGGCCGGCCTGGTGCGGGTGGCCGGCCAGCCAGGCCGAGCGGGCGGCGTCGAGCAGGGCGGCGTCGCGGGCGGCGGGGTCGGGGGTGAGCTGCGCGGCGTACCGGAAAGCCGCTGTCGCGTCGGACGGCGCGGCCGGCGCGGCAGCCTCGGTGAGCTCGGCGGCGAGCGCGGGGTCGGCGGTGGCCGAGGCCGCCGCGCGGTGCAGGAGCGCGTCCAGTCTCCGGCCGCGAGCGGCAGCGACCCCGGCCAGCGCGAGGTGCGCTGTCCGCCGGTCGGCCGACGACATCTCCCGGTACGCCACCCCGCGCGCGACGGCCGACCCGAAGTGGACAGCGGTGCCGTCGACGGTGATCAGTCCGGCGCGTTCGGCGGGACCGAGGTCGGCCGGTCCGGCGCCGGTCGCGACGGCCAGCAGGTCGGGGAGCGGGGCCGGCGGATCGGCGGCGGCCAGCCGGAGCAGCCGGCGGGTGGTCGCCGGGAGAGCGGCCAGTTCGGTGCGGAGACGCCGGCGCAGCGGGCTGTGCGCGGGCAGCTCGGCGGGCAGCGGGCGGTAGCCGCGGCGCTGCTCCGGGGAGAGATCGGTGGCGAGGTCGATCAGCGCGGCCGGGTTGCCGCCGGACAGGCCGGCCAGGGCCAGGGCGACGTCGTCGGCGAGGTCGGGGGCGTGCTCGGCGAGCAGGGCGCGGCAGGCGGGCGGGTCGAGCGGCGGGACGTGGCGGGCCGGCAGGTCGAGGCCGGTGAGGCCGGGCGGGCCGGCGGCCAGGACCGCGATCCGGTCGGTCGCGAGCCGGCGGGCGGCGTACGCGATGACCTCACGGGACGGGGTGTCGAGCAGGTGCGCGTCGTCCAGCAGGCAGAGCAGCGGGCGGTCGGCCGCCGCCGTCCGCAGGTGCCGCAGGAGGGCATCGCCGGCGGTGACCACCGCGGCGGCGTCGCGGGCCGCGGGCCAGGCGATCCGGTCGGTGAGGCGGCGCAGGGCGGCGCACGGGAAGGAACGCTCGGCGGCGTGCCCGGGGACGGACCACACGGTCCAGTGCGCGGCGTGCGGGAGGGCCGAGCGCAGCAGGCTGCTGCGGCCGGAGCCGGGACCGCCGCGGAGGACGAGCCCGCCGCCCCGGCCGTCGGCGGCCGCGTGCAGGAGGCGCTCGACTTCTTGCACTAGTGGTGCATGAAACATGTCGAGAGTGTTACGCGACCGGGCCCGGTTCGAAAGAAGAGCGTCGATGTCGTGCAAGGGGTGAAATTTCCGGGATGTTGCAGGGTGATGAACGCGAGGCCGGTGATTTCGCCGATGCGTGCCCGCGCGGGGGCTGCGCAGACTGGCGCTCGTCGAACCGTCCCCCCAGGTGAAGGAGTATTCGACGTGCACCGGACTTGGAAACGCGTGCTGGTGAGCGTGGCCGCCGCGATCGCGCTCACCGCACCGCTCGGCGCCACCGCCGCGCACGCGGCCGACAACCCCTACCAGCGTGGCCCGGACCCGACGCTGGCCGCGCTGCAGGCGAGCCGCGGACCCTACGCGGTCTCGACCACCTCGGTCTCCCGGCTCAGCGCCGTCGGCTTCGGCGGCGGCACCATCTACTACCCGACCAGCACCGCCGACGGCACGTTCGGGGCGATCGCCATCTCGCCCGGGTTCACCGCGTACTGGTCCAGCATCTCGTGGCTGGGACCGCGGCTCGCGTCGCACGGCTTCGTGGTGATCGGCATCGAGACGCTGACCACCGCCGACCAGCCGGACTCGCGCGGCGACCAGCTGCTCGCCGCGCTGGACTACCTGACCACCCGCAGCTCGGTGCGCGGCCGGATCGACGCCGGCCGGCTCGCTGTCGCCGGGCACTCGATGGGTGGCGGCGGCAGCCTGGAAGCGGCGAGCGACCGGCCGACGCTGCAGGCCGCGGTGCCGCTCGCGCCCTGGGACCTGGACAAGTCGTGGACCGAGCTGCGCGTCCCGACGCTGATCGTGGGTGGCGAGGCGGACACCGTCGCGCCGGTGGCCAGCCACTCGATCCCGTTCTACAACAGCATCCCGGCGTCGGCCGAGAAGTCCTACCTGGAGCTGAACGGGGCCAGCCACTTCTTCCCGCAGACGGTGAACACGCCCACGGCGGTGCAGGCGGTGTCCTGGCTGAAGCGGTTCGTGGACAACGACACCCGCTACGACAAGTTCATCTGCCCGGGGCCGAGCAGCACGTCGATCTCCGACTACCGCAGCAGCTGCCCGCTGTCCTGAACCTTTCCGGGAGATGACCGTGCCGGCCTCGTCACGACGGGGGGACGAACGAGGCCGGCACGGGGTCCTTCGCCTACGAGGCGGCCGAGGGCCGCAGCACCTCGCAGGTCTGGACGGCCTTCTTGGTGGTGGCGTCCGACTCGTCGAGCTTGCCGGTGTCGGCGACGCCGTTGTCCTTCAGGCAGTCGAGGTACGCCGCGTTCGCGCCGTTCCCGCCGCCGGTGTCGCGCCCGCCGAAGCTGGGCCGCACCGAGGCGCACGCCTGCTGGGCCTTGGTCCAGGTCGCCTCGTCCACGCCGTCCGGCTTCTGCGGGCCGCCACCGCCGGGGAAGCCGCCACGGCCGCCGGCGAAGCTGCCGGAGGGCCGCGGCATCCCGGAGGGCCGGGCGCCGTCCGGCGCGCCGGACGGGCGCGTGCCGCCGTCACCCGGGCCGCCGGACGGCATCGTGACGGTCACGCCGTTCTCCGACAGACATGCGGTGTACGCCGCGAACGCCGAGTTGCCGCCGCCGTTCTGGCCGGCCGTGCCGGTCGCCGCGCCGCCGCTGTCGTCCTTGTCGCCGCACGCCGCGGTGAAGGCCATCGACACGAACGCCACCGCCGCGCACGCCGCGACCCGGCGGGCCACCTTCGACTTGACTACCGGCACAAGCGCCTCCTTGGTCATGAGCGGGTACGACGGCACAGCGAACCCGGCCTTCCTATGCGGAAGATCGGACGGGGCTAGGAATTGCCTTTGAGTGGCGTCCGGCGGCTCCCAGCGAACTCCGAGGCAGGACCGAGCCGGTGGCGAGGACGGCTGGCCAGACTCCTCGGCCATGGGTATCGCACTGGCCGGTCGCCGGCGTTCGATCTGGCTCGGCGTGCTGGTCGTCGTGCTCGCCTCGCTCGCCTTCGGCGTGCTGCGCGTACTGACGGCGGACGGCGCGCGGGAGCCGGCGGCGGCCGAGACCGCCACCGTCGACAGGGGCGCGGTGACCACCGAGGTGGCCACCACCGGGACGGTGCAGGCGGCGCAGACGCGCAGCCTGTCGTTCGCTGTGGACGGGACGGTGGAGAGCGTCGAGGTCCGGGCGGGTACCACGGTGACGGCGGGCCAGGTGCTCGCGAAGGTGGACGACGACGACGCGCGGGACGCGGTGGACGAGGCACGGGACGCGCTGGACGCGGCACGGGACGCGCTCGCCGACGCCAAGGAGGCGGCTGCCGCGACCACGAGTGGCACCACCGGGTGTGCCGCCGCGGCGGCCTATCGGGTGCCGGCCTCCGCGTCGGCGTCGCCGTCGGCCTCGTCCCGCCCGAGCGTGTCGGCATCGGCTCGACCGGCCGCCACCACCGCCGCTCCGGCCGCCACCGGGACCGAGCGGAGCGGCGGGGCGACGGGTGGCGGCACGGCCACGTGCGCCGCCGGGACCACCGGCGGCGGTGACACCGCTCAGCAGGGCCGGCAGAGCGACGGCGACGCCATCCTCACCGCGCAACAGCGGGTCAACGCCGCCGAGACCACCCTGGAGGAGAAGGAGGACGCGCTGGTGGGCGCCACCATCACCGCACCCATCGCCGGCCGCGTCCTCACCGTCGGCGGCAAGGTCGGCAGCCAGGTCGACTCCGGCTCCACCTTCATCACCCTGGCCGACGTCTACGACATGCAGATCAGCGCCGACTTCCCGGAGGCCGACGCCGACCACCTGGCGGTCCAGCAGAAGGCGGTGATCACCCTGGCCGACAAGCCGGGCGAGACGTTCGACGCCACCCTGGTGGTGGTCGACCCGGTCGGCACCAGCGACGGCACGCTCACCACGTTCGGCGTACTGCTCTCCTTCGTCGACGCGCCGAAGGATCTGCTGGTCGGGCAGACCGCCCAGGTCAGGGTGACCACCGGCAGCAAGCGGGACGTGCTCCGGGTGCCGAGCACCGCGGTGCACGACGTGGCCGGCGCGAGCGGGACGGTGCGCCGGGACGGCGCCCGGGTCGAGGTACGGATCGGCCTGCGGGGTGACCAGTACACCGAGATCACCTCGGGGCTGACCGAGGGTGATGTGGTGTCCCGATCCTGGTGACAGCCGGCTCATAGCCGGCTCAAAGAAAACGTTGATACATCTGTGCGGTGCTTTCCGAGACCCGCTACCCCAGGACCGTCGGCGACACGCCGGCGCGGCCCACCCGCGTCCTCGTCGTGGACGACGAGCCGAACATCTCCGCGCTGCTCAGCGCCACCCTGCGGCTCGTCGCCTTCGACGTGCGGGTGGCCGGGACGGGCACCGCCGCGCTGCTGGCGGTGGGCGCGTTCGAGCCGGACCTGATCGTGCTCGACGTGATGCTGCCGGACGTGGACGGGTTCGAGGTGGCCCGCCGGCTGCGCGCCGCCGGGCACCGGACCCCGGTGCTGTTCCTCACCGCCCGGGACACGGTCGAGGACCGGATCCTCGGGCTCTCGGCCGGCGCCGACGACTACGTCACCAAGCCGTTCAGCCTCGAGGAGGTGGTGCTACGGATCCGCGCCATCCTGCGGCGCAGCCGGCCGGCGGAGCCGGGACCGGACACCGGGATGCTCCGGTACGCCGACCTGGAGCTGGACGAGGACGCCCACGAGGTACGCCGGGCGGGTCGCCTGATCGAGCTGTCGCCGACCGAGTTCAACCTGCTCCGGTACCTGATGATCAACGCCGGTCGGGTGGTCAGCAAGGCACAGATCCTGGACCGGGTGTGGAAGTACGACTTCGGTGGCGACGGCCGGATCGTCGAGTCGTACGTCTACTACCTGCGCCGCAAGATCGACAAGACCGAGCCGGCGCTGATCCATACCGTGCGCGGCGTGGGCTACGCACTCAGGCTGCCGCGCGAAGAGTGAAGGGTCCGATGCCGATCCCGGGTGACGCGCGGGGCGGTTGGCGGGGACCGACCCGCTGGCGGCACTGGACGCTGCGGTCCCGCCTCGTCCTGGTCGTCGGCATCCTCGCCGCGATCGCCCTGATCGCCGCGAACGTCGCCGGCGTCGTGCTGATCCGCGGCTACCTGGTGGAGCGGATCGACAAGCAGCTCACCGGGATGGCCCGGCCGATGGAGTTCGCCACCCAGCAGCAGGACGACAGCTTCGGCCCGCGCAACCGCTTCTTCCGGGTCGGCCCGGACCAGGTCGCCTACCTCTACCGGGCGGACGGCACACTGGACACCGGGCGCAGCTACCCGGCCGGCGACACCCGGCCGGCGGTCCCGTCGTTCGACGCGCTGGCGAAGCGGGCGGCCACCGCGGATCCGTACACCGTCACCGCCCCGGACGGCACCGGCTGGCGGGTGATCGCGCTGCCGGTCGGCACCACCGGCGGCTACGCGCTGTTCGGCTCCTCGCTGGCCGAGGTGCGGCAGACCAGCGACCGGCTGCTGGTCATCGACGCCGGCGTGCTGCTGCTGATCCTGGCCCTGCTCGGCCTCGGCGCCGCCTACGTGGTCCGGCTCGGCCTGCGCCCGCTGACCGAGATGGAGCACGCGGCCGCGGACATCTCCGGCGGCGACCTCACCCGGCGGGTGCCCGGCGCCGACCCGCACACCGAACCCGGCCGGCTCGGCCTGGCGCTCAACCTGATGCTCAGCCGGATCGAGGCCGAGGTTGCCGAGCGCACCGCTGCCGAGCAGCGGCTGCGCCAGTTCGTCGCGGACGCCTCGCACGAGCTGCGGACCCCGCTCACCTCGATCCGCGGCTTCGCCGAGCTGTACCGGCGCGGCGGCGCCCCGCCCGGCCCGCTGCTGGACGAGACGATGAGCCGGATCGAGGGCGAGGCCGGCCGGATGGGCGTACTCGTCGAGGACCTGCTGATGCTGGCCCGCCTGGACCGGCAGCGGACCCTGGACCTGCGCCGGGTGGACCTGCTGGAGATCGCCGCGGACACCATCCGGGACGCGCACGCCCGGGTACCCGGCCGCCAGGTGCTGCTGGCCGGGCTCAGCGACGACGCGGACACCTTCGAGCCGGCCACCGTGCTCGGCGACGACCACGGGCTGCGCCAGGTGGTGACGAATCTGGTGGCCAACGCGCTGCACCACACCCCGGACGGCACGCGGGTCACGGTCCGGGTCGGGCACACCGGCGGGTCAGCGGAGCCGATGGCGGTGCTGGAGGTGGAGGACGACGGCCCCGGCGTGCCCGCCGAGCACGCCCCGCGGATCTTCGAGCGGTTGTACCGGGCCGACCCGAGCCGCAACCGGGCCAGCGGCGGCGGATCCGGCCTGGGGCTGGCCATCGCGGCGACCATCGTGCGGGGGCACGGCGGCACCGTCGCGCTGCACGAGACGCCGGGCGGCGGCGCCACGTTCCGTGTCCTGCTCCCGTCCGCCGGTGACGCGGCGTGAGATTCCGAGCTGGCTCCGAGGTTTCCCACAAAGTCCTCCAAGGCCGCTCCCCGAGAGTGTGGCCATGAGGGTAAGTCTGAGCCGCCACCCGTCCCTGGTGGTCAACGCCGTGATCGGCGTGATGCTCGTAGCCGGGGCCAGCACGGTGTACGAGACGTTCTCCGGATCCGACGACGGGGGAACGGCCGCGGTGGCCGCCGAGCGCACGGTCACCGTCCAGCGGGGCACGGTCACCAAGACCGTTACCGCGGACGGCACCGTGGCGAGCTCGACCACCGCGAGCGCCAGCTTCGAGACCGGCGGAACGGTCACCGCGATCAGCGTGCGGGTCGGTGACAAGGTCAAGAAGGGCCAGGTGCTGGCGAAGGTCGACCCGGCGGCTGCCCAGCGCACCCTGGCCGCCGCCGAGGCCGACCTGGACGCCGCGAACGACGCGCTGGACCGCGCGCAGGACGCCGGCTCGGACACCTCGGACGCCGAGAACCAGGTGGCGCAGGCCCAGCTCGCTGTCGACGACGCCGAGGCCGGGGTGGCCGGCACGGTGCTCAAGGCGCCGATGGCCGGCACCGTCACCTCGGTGAGCGGCACGATCGGCAGTTCCGCCGCCGGCACCGGCTCGGCCAGCTCGTCCTCCGGTGGCGCGCAGGGCGGCGGCTCGTCGCAGGGCGGCAGCTCCTCGTCGAGCGCGAGCTCCACGGGCTTCATCGAGATCGCCGACCTGACCAGGATGTCCGTCTCGGCCGGCTTCGCCGAGGCGGATGCCACCCAGCTCAAGGAGAACCAGGTCGCCACGGTCACCTGGAACGCGCTGAGCGGCACCAGCCAGAGCGCCAAGGTCACCGCGATCGACCCGGCCGCCACCACCTCGAACAGCGTGGTCACCTACGGCGTCACGCTGAGCCTGGACAAGGTGCCGGCCGGCGCGAAGGTCGGGCAGACCGTCTCGGTGGTGGTGACCACCGGCGCCAAGACGAACGTCCTGATGGTCAACTCGGCGGCGATCACCACCGCCGGCAAGCGGCACACGGTCACCGTCGTCGCCGGCGGCGTCCAGGAGACCCGGTCGGTGGAGGTCGGCCTGGCGGGCGACACGGCCACCGAGATCACCTCCGGGCTCACCGCCGGCGAGCAGGTCGTCGTCAAGACCACCTCGACCAGCGGCGGCAGCGGTACCACCGGCGGCTTCCCGGGCGGCGGCACCTTCGGCGGCGGCGGGAACTTCGGCGGCGGCGGGAACTTCGGCGGCGGCGGTGCACCGGGCGGTGGCCGATGAGCCGCCCCGTCCTCGAGGTGCGGGACCTCAAGAAGATCTACGGTACGGGTGAGGCCACCGTCCACGCCCTGCGTGGCGTGTCGATGACGGTGCACCGCGGCGACTACGTGGCGATCATGGGTTCGTCCGGCTCCGGCAAGTCCACCCTGATGAACATCCTCGGTGCCCTCGACGTACCCAGCCACGGCAGGTACCTGCTGGACGGGGTGGACGTCGGCAGCCTCTCCGACGGTCAGCTCGCGCTGGCCCGGAACCGGCTGATCGGCTTCATCTTCCAGGCGTTCAACCTCATCCCGCGGACCACCGCCCTGGCCAACGTGGAGCTGCCCCTGGCGTACGCCGGGGTGCGTCCCGGACAGCGGCGCCGCCGCGCGATGGCGGCCCTGGACATCGTCGGTCTCGCGGACCGCGCCGACCACGAGCCCAACCAGCTCTCCGGCGGCCAGCAGCAGCGCGTCGCGGTGGCCCGGGCCCTGGTCACCGAGCCGGCCCTGCTGCTCGCCGACGAGCCCACCGGCAACCTGGACAGCAAGTCCACCGACGACGTGCTGCGGGTCTTCGACGACCTGAGCGCGGCCGGCCGGACCATCGTGATCATCACGCACGAGGACGAGGTGGGCGCCCGGGCCAAGCGGCTGATCCGCCTGGTCGACGGCGCGATCGTCACCGACGTGCGGCAGTCCCCGATCGACCGGGCGCCGGTCGGCGCCGCCGCCGCGCACGCCAGGGTGCGGGCGGTCGCGGCCGGGCATCTCGCGGCCGGCCACGGGGTGGCTGCCCGCGCCTCGGTCCACCAGTCCGGTGGGCGGCACGGCGCGTGAACTTCTTCGAGGTAGTCAGGTTCTCGCTGCGCGGGCTCTCGGCGAACAAGCTGCGCTCCGCGCTCACCATGCTCGGCATCCTGATCGGTGTCGCCGCGGTGATCCTGCTGGTAGCCGTCGGCAACGGCTCGGCCAAGGCGATCAGCGACCGGATCGAGGCGCTGGGCACCAACACCGTCACCGTGCTGAGCACCGGCCGGGGCGGCTCCAGCAGCACCGCGCTGACCAGGAAGATGGCCGACGCCCTGGTCGACCCGGAACTGGCCCCGGACATCAAGTCGGTCTCGCCGGTGGTCAGCGCGTCGTCGGCGACCATGACGTACGAGGGCACCGACCACGCGGTGAGCACCTTCGTCGGCACCACGCCGGACTGGTTCGGCGCGTCCAGCACCCCGGTCGAGAGGGGCGCGTCATTCACCGCCGACGACGTGGCCCAGGGCCGCCGGGTGGTGGTGATCGGGCAGACCGTCGCCGAGGAGCTCTTCCCCGGCATCGACCCGGTCGGCAAGCAGGTCACCGTGAACGGCGCGCTGTTCACCGTGGTCGGCGTGCTCAAGGAGAAGAGCTCCACCGGTTTCCAGGACTCCAACGACACCGCCGTCGCCCCGCTCAGCGCGGTCCAGCAGGTCCTCGCCGGGTACGGCTCGCTCACCTCGATCATCGTGGCGGCCAAGGACCCGGACCGGGTCGACGCCGTGCAGAGCGAGGTCGCCACCATCCTCGACCAGCAGCTGAAGGTGAAGTCGGCGACCTCCTCGTCCGGTACCGGCACCAGCAGCACGCCGTACCGGATCCAGAACGCGTCGTCGCTGCTGGAGACGCAGACCGAGACCGCCGACACGTTCACCACCCTGCTCGGCGCGGTGGCCGCGATCAGCCTGCTGGTCGGCGGCATCGGCATCACCAACATCATGCTGGTCACGGTCACCGAACGGACCCGGGAGATCGGCATCCGCAAGGCGCTCGGCGCGCCCCGCCGGGTGATCCTGACCCAGTTCCTGATCGAGGCGACCCTGCTGAGCGTGCTCGGCGGCGCCCTCGGTGTGGCGGCCGCGCTGATCGGCAGTCACTTCACGATCGTCGGGGTGAAACCGGTGATCGTGCCCAGTTCGATCGGGCTCGCCGTCGGTGTGTCCGTCGCGATCGGGCTGTTCTTCGGCGGCCTGCCCGCCGCCCGCGCCGCCCGCCTGCGTCCCATCGACGCGCTGCGCTACGAGTGAGGACTCCGCTGTGAACCGGATGAACGACGAGACCGCCATCCTGCCGGCCGTGTCGGCCCCCGCCGGCTCTTCCGGGCCGATCCCCGCCGGCTCGTCCGTGCCGGCCCCCGCCGGCCCGCCCGGACCCGGCGACGCCGGCCACGAGGGCCTGGCCGAGGAACTCGCCGCGGCCGCGCCGAAGAGGTGGTGGGACAGGGGCACCATCGGGCTCGGCGTCGGCCTGCTGCTGATGGGTGGCTTCCTCGGCGGGGTCTACGCGCAGAAGCAGTGGGGCACCGCCACGTCCGCCACCGCCGGGTTCCCGGGCGCCGGCAACCGGTCCGGCGGCTTCCCGTCCGGCCTGAGCGCGAGCGGCTTCCCCGGCGGCGGCGCCTTCGGTGGCGGCGGCACCACCGGCGGCACCACCGGCACTGGCACCCAGGGCAGCACCGGGACCACCGCGGCCGGCACCACCGGCAAGGTCAAGCTCGTCAACGGCAAGACCATCTACGTGGAGACCGCTGACGGCACCGTGGTCACCGTCCGCACCGACGGCGGGACCACCGTGGCGACCGCCAAGAAGGGCAAGCTCAGCGACGTCAAGGCCGGCGACTCGGTGACGATCGAGGGGGAGACCGGCACCGACGGCTCGGTCACCGCGACCTCGGTGACCTCGCGACGCAAGTGACGAACTAGCCATTGATGACCAGGCCTCTCGCTCCCTAGGCTGAGCCCAGATCTAGGGGGTGAGCCGCGTGCAGCGCGACCTGCCCACACTGCACGGCCGGGAGGCGCTGCTCGCGGAGATCGACGCGAGGCTCGCCGCCGGCGGCGGGGTGGCCCTGTACGGGCCGTCCGGCATCGGAAAGACCGCTCTCCTGGACGCCGTCGCCGAGCAGGCGACCGTCCGGGGCGAGCTGGTCCTGCGCCTGCGGCCGGCGCGCGGCGAGCGCATGCTGGCCTGGGCGGGAGTCGCCGACCTGATCCGCCAGATGCCGCCGGGCGCGGTCGCGGCCCTCCCACCCGCCGCCCGCAACGCGCTCGCGGCCCTCCGGCAGGGCCGGCCGCCGCGCACCGGCGGGCCGGCCCTGGCCCGGCGCCTGCTCCTGCCGGCCCTGCTCGCGCACTGCTCGCGCAGCGGCCCGGTACTGCTGGTCCTCGACGACGTACAGTGGCTCGACGAGGAGTCGGCAGCGCTGCTCGCCTTCGCGATGCGCCGCCGCCCCGGCCCGCGGATCCGGGCGCTCACCGCCGAGCGCCGGCCGGACCGCGCCGACCGTCGCCGTGCCGCCCGGCTCTGCCCGTCCCCGGTCACCGAGCTGGCCGTGCCGCCGCTGGCCCCCGACGACCTGAGCGCCATGCTGGAGGCCCGGGGCCTGCCCTGCCGGACGGCCAGCGGACTGCACCGGGCCAGCGCCGGCAACCCGTTCCTCGCCCTCGCGCTGGGCAGCACCGGTGGCGACGGCGCCGCCTGGCGGCCGGCCCCGCTGCCCGAGATCGCCCGTGACCTGGCCCGGGAACGCCTCGGTTGCCTGTCCGCCGAGGTGAACCAGACGCTGCTGGTGGCGGCGCTGGCCACCGACCCGACGGTGACCCTGCTGCTGCGCGCCGGGCGGGACGACGCCGACCGGGAGCTGCGACTGGCCGCCGCGGCCGGGGTCGTCGAGATCACCGGCGAGGCGATCCGGTTCACGCCGCCACTGATCGCGCAGGTGCTGATCGAGGAGACGCCGGCTTCCCGGCGTACCGAAACTCATGCCGCACTCGCCGCTGCCGCGCTCGACCCCCTGGACGCCCTGCGGCATCGCGCCCTGCGCAGCGCCCGCCCGGACGCGGCCACCGCCCGGCGGCTGGCGGCCGCCGCCGACCAATGCGTGGCGCGCGGCGCGGACCGGACCGCCGCCGAGTTCTACCTGCTCGCCGCCGAGCGCAGCCCGCACCAGCTGGCCGCCGCGCGGCTCGACTGGCTGGTCGCCGCGGCCCGCACCGCGCTCACCGGCGGCGCGCCCGGCCTGGCCGGCCGGGCCGCCGAGGCGGTGATCGCCGCCGACGCGCCGGCCGGGCACCGGGTCCGCGCCCGGGTGGTGCTGATCGACCTGGCCGGGCAGGCGCTGGGCGAGATGGGGGAGATGTTCGCGGCGGCGCTCGCCGAGGCCGGCGACGACCCGGCGCTGCTCGCCCCGGTCCGGCTGCGCCTCACCTGGCAGGCGATGATCACCGGCGATCCGGACCGGGCCGCTTCCGAGGCCCGCGCCACCGCCGGGATCGCCCGCCGGGCCGGCGACGCCACCAGCGAGGCGATGGCGCTCAGCGGCCTGGCCCAGATCCAGCGGATGCGCGGCGAGCCGCAGTGGCGCGACTCGCTGGCCCGGGCCCTCGCGCTGCCCGCCTCGCCGGCGCCGGACTGGCTGCATTACGGCCCGCACTACATGGCCGCCCGGTTCGCCCTGATCGACGACCGGCTCGACGAGGCTCGCGCCGAACTGCTGCGCCTGCTCGCGGTCGCCGAACACGACCGGATCGGCGAGGCCCGGGTCGAGGTGCTGCGCAGCCTGTCCGAGGTGGCGGCGCGGGCCGGCCGCTGCCGGGAGGCCTTACGGTACGCCCACCGCGCGGTGCAAGCCGCGCAGGAGGCCGGCCTGAGCCCCGGTCCCACCTGGTACACCGCCGCCGTGGCGGAGCTGGCCGGTGGCAGCCTGGCCGCCGCCGCGGGTTTCGCCCGGCGCGGCATCCGCGCCTCCGAGCAGGAGGGCGACAACCTCTACCTGCGCCGTAACCTGCACGCCCTGGGCCAGGCGCAGCTGCGCTCCGGCGACACCCGGGCCGGGGTGGCCGCCCTGCGCCGGCTGCGCGAGCTGGAGGCCGAGGCCGGCAGCTCCGACCCGATGATCGTCCGCTGGCACGCCGACCTGGCCACCGGCCTGGCCGCCCTCGGCGAGCACGTCGAGGCGGCGGACACCCTGGCCGGCGCGCGCAAGGCCGCCGAGCGACTGGGCAGCACCCCGGCGCTGGCCGGATACCTGGACCGGGCCACCGCCATCGTGCACTCGGAGAGCGGCCAGGCGGACTCGGCGGTCGAGTTGTCCACCGCCGCCGCGACCCTCTTCGAACAGCTGCGGCAGCCGGTGGAGCAGGGCCACGCGTTGCTGGTGGCCGGGGGAGCGGAACGCCGCCGCCGCCGGTACGCGGCGGCCCGCCTGCTGATCGGCGCCGCTCTGTCGATCTTCCTGGCCGCCGATGCCCGGCCGTGGGCCGAGGAGACCGAGCGGGCCCTGGCGCGCACCGAGGGCAGCATCGCCCCGGAGCAGGGGCTGACCTCCACCGAGTTGCGGATCGCCGGGCTGGTCCGGGACGGCGCCAGCAACCGCGAGATCGCCTCCCGCCTGTACCTGAGCGTGAAGACGGTCGAGGCGACGCTGACCCGCGTCTACCGCAAGCTCGGCGTCCGCTCCCGCACTCAGCTCTCCTCCCGGTTGCAGGCGGTCGACGCCGGCCCGCTCCCGGAGCCCACCTCACCGGCGTGATCCCGGCCTCCTCGTGCCCGAGGTCACCCCACCGTCCTGACCAGGAACTCCGCGACGCAGAGTGACCTGGATAACCGTGATCCGGTGGCGGCGGTCACTTTCGTCTTCCAGGTTTTACCAGGTCGATTTGGGGATGAAGCACGGGATCGGCATTGTTGTGGGCGGAAGCGACGAGGCTTTCTCCGTCACTATCCGTTAGGAGCGCCTGATGCCGTCAATCCGTAGGATCCGAACCTCCATCGTCAACCGTCTCGCCGAGCGCCGTGCCCACCGCCGGCTGAGCGAGGAACTCGCGGCGTTCCGCACCGCCGCCGAGCGCACCGAACTCGACCTGATGCTGGGCCGGCACACCGCCGAGCAGACCCGGGAGATCGAGGCCATCCTGGCCCAGCAGGACGCCGGGCGCCGCAACCACGCCACGGTGCAGTCCGGCGTTGGCGGTTTCCGCGCCTGACCCCACACTGAACATCGGGTCGCTGGCCGACCCGGGTGGGTTACGCCGCGCGTCCGGACCGTCCCCGGACTGCGCGGGCGGGCCCGCGACCGCCCCCGGCACCCCGTGCGCCGGGGGCGGTTCCACGTCCGGGGCCGTTTCTCGTGCCGGATCCATTTCTCGCGCCCGGGCCGTCTCACGTGCGGGGCGGTTTCACCTGCCCGGGGCTCTCATGCGGTGGCGGTTTCACCTGCCCAAGCTCACCTGCGGAGCGATTCCTGCCCGGGCTCACCTGCGGGGCGGTTCCCTGCCCGGGCTCCCGTGCGGGGCGGTTTCACCTGTCCGGGCGGCTTTGCGTTGGCGGCCGTGGAGCGGGTGGAGGGCGGCGCCGCGGTGGATCTCGGCGAGTGCGGCGCCGCCGGTGGACGTCGCGTTGGGGTGCGCGCGGTGGGCGTACCGGAAAGGGTTGATCAGTCCTCGGATCGGCGGTCGGGGTGGGCGTGGAGGCTGCCGGCGTGGGCCGTCAGGGACGGGTCGCGCCGCGACTTGATCAGACTGGCGACGGTGGTGATGACCAGGATGCCGATGATCACGATCAGCGAGACCGGCGTGCTGACCTCGGGGAACGCGTCGTTCAGCGACTTGTGCGCCCAGTGCAGCACCAGTTTCACGCCGATGAAGGCGAGGATCACGGCGAGCCCGGTGGACAGGTAGACCAGACGGTCGAGCAGGCCCTTGACCAGGAAGAAAAGGGCGCGCAGGCCGAGCAGGGCGAAGGCGTTGGCGACGAAGACGATGTACGCCTCCTCGGTCACGCCGAACACCGCGGGGATCGAGTCGAGCGCGAACAGGATGTCCGTGCTGCCGATCGCCAGCAGTACCAGGAACAGCGGGGTGACCATCCGTCGCCCGCCGACCCGGGTGATCATCTTGCCCTCGACGTAGTCGTCGGTGACCGGCAGGAAGCGGCGACCGGCGCGGACCAGGGCGTTGTCCTCGATGCTCGGATCCTCGTCGCGGTGCCGGAAGAGCTGCACGGCCGTGTAGATCAGGATCAGGCCGAAGATCAGGAACATGAACGAGAACAGGTTGAGCAGCGTCGCGCCGAGCGCGATGAAGACCACCCGCAGGACCAGCGCGATGATGATCCCGAAGGTAAGCACCTCCTGCTGGTAACGCTCCGGCACCGCGAAGGTGCTCATGATGATGACGAAGACGAACAGGTTGTCGACGGACAGGCTCTTCTCGACGATGTAGCCGGCGAAGTACTCCGTGCCATACGTCCAGCCGGCGACCTGTGCGAACACCAGCCCGAACGCGACAGCGACGGCGATGTAGAAGATCGACCAGCCGGCGGCCTCGCGGAAGCCGACGACGTGTGGACGCAACACCCCCAACGTCAGGTCGAGGGCGAGCAGGGCGACGATGACGCCGATCGTCAGGGTCCAGCCGAGCGCGGTGACCTCAAGCATGCTCAAAGCATCCCTAAAGTTTCTGCAAAAAGTGCCGGGACTTCGCTGCAAGATCCCTGTAAACCGGTGTCAGCCGGCGTCCACGTAGACGAAACCGCCGGAGTACGGGTGGGTGCCGAGCCGGATCCGGTACACGCCCGGCCGGTCGAAGCAGAGCGTGCCGCGCGCCCGCGCGGGCACCGTTCCGGCCGGTGTGGCATAGGAGCGGGCGGACCGGTTGTCGACCAGCACGCAGCCACCCGTCCGGATGCGCAACCACTCCGGCCGGAACCGGTCGACCCGGACGACGGTGACCGGCGGGCCGCCGCGGGACAGGGCGGCCGCCGCGCGCTCCGGCGCGCTCACCTGCCACGGCCGGTGCCAGAGCACGACGGCGGCGACCGCGAGGACCAGGATGACCGCGACGCTGTGCCGGCCCATCCGGCGCAGGGCGGCGTCGGTGGCGTCCAGGTTCTGCGCCAGCCGGCCGACCGGCCAGCCGTAACACACGTGGGCGCCGTAGGCGATCACGATCGGCACGGGGTGGCCGCTCAGGCCGTAGCGCGTGGCGAACGGGCCGAGGATCGCCACCGTCTCCAGCAGCAGTCCCCACCCGACGCCCCAGGGCCACGGCCGGCGAGCCGCGAGCACCGCGTAGGCGATGCCGAACGTCACGCCGTTCGACAGGTGGTAGAGCCAGCCCAGGGTGGTGGTGAGGGCGGAGGAGGCGGAGGCGTCGGCGACGAGGATGCCGTACGTCTCGACGGGCGCGAAGACCCGCAGGCCGGCCAGCGCGAACGGGATCCGGGCCAGGTCGTAGCCGAGGGTGCCCAGGGCACCGGCGACCGCGCCGACCCGGATCCTGGCCCGCAGGTCCGCGCCGACGCCGGGCAGGGCCGGCAGGAGCGCCAGTACGGCCATCGCCGGGACGGAGACCAGCCAGAACACGGCGTGCATCGGCGCGACACCGTAGAGGTCGGCGAGCAGCGCCGCGATGGAACCGCCGCAGAGCAGGGCGACCGCCAGACGTGCGGGCCAGGGGTGCGGCGGGCGTTCCGGGGTGATGCGGCGCCGGGCGGCGGTGGTCATGGCTGTTGCGGGGGCACCGGTGGCCGGATGCGGTAGCGCGGGCCGGGGTCGGCGCGGCCACGTGCGGGCCGGTCGTCCGGCTGTGGGGTGCTGTCGGTACTGCGCTGTTCGTCGTGGTCCCGGTGCCGGCCGGGTCGTTCGCCGGCCTGCCGTCGCTGTGCCTCCTCGTCGGCCGGTGGCCGGTGAGCGTCGCCCGGCCCGGCTGGTTCCGGGCGTTCGGGTGCGTCCGGCATGAAGTCCTCCAGGTCGTCCCAGTCGACGCCGGGTGACCGGCCGGTCGCCGGGGGACCGGATGCCGGGGGATGCGGGATCGGGTGGACGCCTGCCGCGGCCGATCGGTAGACGTGTCCGAGACCGGGGTCGGCGGATTCGTAGGTGGCGGACCGGTAGATCGTGCCGCCCTCGCCCGACCCGGGCTGGGGGTGGGGAGGTGTACCCGCCAGGTGCCCGCCCGGTGGCACCTCCCACGGCGGTGCTCCGGAGCCGTCGGGGCGGGGCCGCGGGTGGTGGCCGCCTGGCGGCGCCTCCCACGGCGGTGCCCCGGAGCCGTCGGGGCGAGGCCACGGCCCGGAACGGGGTCGCGACGGCGCCTCGCGATCGAGGCGGGCCGATGATGCGGGTGCGGCCGGCGGTGGATCCGGCGTCTCCGGCAGTGGGGGCTGGCGGGGAGGCAGCGGTGCGTGGTGGTGCGGCGGGCGGTCGGGGTGTGCTCCGCCGGGTGGCGGGCGGTCGGGGTGTGCCTGGGCGGGCGGTGGCCGGTCGGGATGTGCCTGGGCGGGCGACGGGCGGTCGGGATGTGGCTCGGCGGTCGGTGGGCGGTCGGGGTGTGCCTCGGCGGGCGACAGGCGATCGGGGTGTGCCTCGGCGGGCGGTGGCCGGTCGCGGTGTGCTTCCGGGGGTGGTCCGGGATGCGGCCGTGGCCGTGGGATCCGCGGCCGGGGGTCGTTGCCGGCCCGGTCACTGCCGGTGCGGGCGTGCGCGACGGCCGCCGCGGCGCCCAGGCCCAGGCCCAGCAGCACGCCGAGCGCGGCGGACACCCCGCCGATCGAGGCCATCGTCAGCACGTGTGCGGCGCCGTCCGACCGCATCCAGGCGAGCACGCCCGCCAGCCCGAGATCCGAGCACGGGCGGCCGTCGGCGGTGACGCACTCGAGCCAGCCGCCGTCGTCGGCGTAGGCGCCGCGGACCCGCAGGGCCTGCACGGCCACCGTCGCGCCGGCCATCGCCAGGATCATCGCGGCGCGGGGACGCATCCCGCCGCGGACCAGCGAGACGGAGCCGGCCGCGGCGACCAGCCCGAGACCCAGTTTGATCGGCCAGTTGTCGATCACACCGTCCAGCAGCAGGCCGGTGGCCTCGCCGAGCATGACCATGAAGGGGCTGATCATCGCGGCCACCCGCGGCCCGGCCTTGGGCGCCACGATCCCGCACAGGCCGCGCCACACCCGGATCAGCGCGAAGTTCAGCACCACACCGATCGGTGAGGCGGCCAGTGCCACCAGGGCCAGCGCGAGCACCGCGGCGACCGCCGAGGAGATCGCCGTGGCGATCACCAGGGCGACGGCCAGGCCCCACAGCAGCATGGCGGCAGCGCCTGCCGGGTGGTCCGACATGGCGGCGGAGACACGCCGGGGAAACTCCGCGACGTCGGCCTTGAAGGCGGTCCAGCCACGCGTCCAGGCGTACGTGATGACCGCGCTGACCATCGTGAACAGGATCAGCCAGAACAGCCCGTTGCCGGTGTGCCCGTCGGCCGTGGCGGTCGTCGCGTCGCCCGGCGTGACCTCGCTGCCCTCGAGTCCGACCGCCATGGCGTACGTGTTCCAGGCCCAGCCGGTGAAGAACGCCAGCACGCTGAGGGCCACGGTGAGGCGCCAGTTGGCACGCGTCCAGTGCCGCCACTGGCGCATGACGTCACGGGTCCACCCCAATGCGTCCCGCAGTGTCATCGTCTCAGCCATGCCGACCACCCACCTGGGATCGGCGTCGGCGCCGTACGGCCGTGGCCGACCATCAACGACGGTAGGCACCCGTGGCCGTGCGGGGAAGGCGGCAGTCGCCTTTCCGTCCGCCGCGATCGCGGCGGTGATCAGCGGATTCCGCCGGACCGGGGTGGGACGGAAGGGGCCGGGCGCCGCCTGCCGACTCGCCCGGGCGTCGTCGGGCACGCCCGGTCCGGGCGGCGGGGCCGGCCGCGAGGGGAGTCGCGGGCGGCCCCGCCGGGCAGGGGGCCGGATGGTGGCGTGGGCCGGCTCGCCGGGGCCCGGACGTGGGGTGGCTCGCCGGGCGGTCCGGTGGTGCGGGGCGGGCCGGCGGGTGGTCCGGTGGTGCGGGGCGGGCCGGCGGGTTGGTCCGGTGGTGCGGGGCGGGCCGGCGGGTGGTCCGGTGGTGCCGGGCGGCCCGGCCGGTGGTCAGGCGGTGACGAAGGACCGTTTCGCCAGGCCCATCCAGAAGCCGTCGATGGGCTGGTCGGGTGCCTGGTCCGGGGTGCCGGAGGCGCCCAGGGTGAGGAACATCGGCGCGAAGTGCTCGATGGTCGGGTGGGCGTACGGCATGCCGGGCGCGACCGCGCGGAAGTCGGCGAGCTCGTCGACAGCGCCGCGGGCCAGGGTCTCGGCGGTCCACGCGTCGAACTCGCGGGACCAGCCGGGCGCCACCGCGTCGGTGCGCCAGTCGCGCAGGAACGGCAGGCCGTGCGTGGTGAAGCCGGAGCCGACGATCAGCACGCCCTCGTCGCGCAGCGGGGCCAGCCGGGCGCCGAGGTCGAGCAGGCGGTCCGGCTCGCACGTGGGCAGCGACATCTGCAGCACCGGGATGTCGGCCTCCGGGTACATCACGGTGAGCGGCACGTAGGCCCCGTGGTCGAGGCCGCGGTCGGTGCGGGCCACCGGCTCGCCGTCCGGCATCAGCGCGGCGACCTGGTCGGCCAGCACCGGTGCGCCGGGCGCGCGGTACTCGACCTGGTAGTAGTGCTGGGGGAAGCCGCCGAAGTCGTAGACCAGCGGGACGGTCTCGGTGGCGCCGAGCATCAGCGGAGCCGACTCCCAGTGCGCCGAGGCCATCAGGATCGCCTTCGGCCGGGGCAGGGTGGCGGCCAGCTCGCGCAGCTGCGCGACCCAGGTCGGGTCGTCGACCAGGGGCGGTGCGCCGTGGCTCAGGAACAGGGTGGGCATCCGCACGGGAACCTCCGTTGAAACTTCAACTATCTGACACCACCGTACGGGGAGATGGTTGATTCTTCAACTATCAGCACCGGCGCTCACGTACCGTAATTTTTGATCTTGATTGGTGACGCTCCGTCCAAGATGACGAATGTCAATGGGTCTGCTGCCGGGGATGCTGTTGTTGATCGTCGGCGTTTATTGATCGACGCTCGAAATCCCAGGCAGAAGCTGTGATCAACCTCGCCCACTGTGGAGCACCGTTTGATCCGCTGTGGACGTTGCCAAGTCCGATCGGGTTTGGCAGGCTACACGCGTCGCGCTGCGGGGAGCGCCGTGCAAGTGTTCGTGATACGTCACCTTGACTACTTTCGGTGAACTGCGCGGGCATTCCCAGGCGACGAGAGGAGAATCAGCCGTGGCGTTACCGCCGCAGCTACCGCCCGCGGACGATCTGTACCTGACCGCGCACGACACGATCCGCGGCAAGTCGCTGCTGTCCCCGGCGACCCTCGGGCTGGGTCTCGGCGCGGCGCTGCTCGGCGAGCTGATGCTGTGGCGCCGCGTCGACCTGATCGAGACCGAGCTGCTCGTCATCGACGAGCGCCCCACCGGCGACGCCGCCACCACCGCGCTGCTGGAGCAGATCCGCCGCGAGGCCGGTCAGCACGGCGTGCGCGACTGGATCGCCTACCTCTCCACCGGCATCGCCACCGAGCTGGTCGAACGCCGTCTCGCCCGGGGCGGCCTGATCCGGCGGCAGGAGAAACGCGGCCTGCTCGGCACCAAGATCTCGATGGTGCCGGCCGACTCGATGACCGCCGGCTGGCCGGCCACCCGGATCCGCACCAAGGTCTCCCGCGACGAGCAGCTCGACGTGGCCGACCTGCTGCTCGCCGGGCTGATCCTGGCCACCGGCCTGGACCAGCACGTGCTGGCCACCCTCAACGCCCGTGACCGGGCCCGGCTGTTCGACCAGTTCCGCCGGCTCTTCCCGGCGATGCTCCAGCATCTCGTCGCGCACGCCGAGGCCGCCGTCGGCGACGCCGTGATGGCCCGCCGCGCCTGACCATCCCTTCTCCCCCCCCTCAGAAAACTGGAGATCCGCGTGTCTTCGACCGCAACCCAACCCGCGGAGAGTCAGCTCTCCAACGCCCTGGCCCGGGACCGTCTCGGCGTCGCCGCCGTGGTCTTCTTCGTGATGTCCGCGGCCGCCCCGCTGACCGTCGTCGCCGGCGTGGTGCCGACCGGCCTCGCCGTCACCGGCCTGACCGGCATCTCGATCGCCTTCGTCGCCGTCGCGCTGGTGCTGGCGATCTTCTCGGTCGGCTACGTCGCGATGGCGCGGCACATCTCCAACGCCGGCGCGTTCTACGCCTACGTGGCCCGTGGCCTGGGTCGCCCGACCGGCGTCGGCGCCTCCTGGGTGGCGCTGCTGGCCTACAACATGTTCCAGGTCGCGTCCTACGGCGGCTTCGGCGCGATCGCGGCGCCGCTCTTCCTGGACTGGTTCGGACTGGACGCGCCCTGGTGGGCGTTCGCGCTGGTGGCCTGGGCGCTGGTCGGCGTCCTCGGGGTCCGCGACGTGGCGGTCAACGGCAAGGTGCTCGCCACCCTGCTGGTCGCCGAGATCGCGCTCACCGTGGTCTTCAGCGTCGCCGAGGTGCTGTCCAGCGGCTTCCACGCCTCGGCCGCCCCGGTCGACGTCTCCAGCCTGACCGGCGCCGGCTCCGGAGCGCTGCTGGTCATGGCGATCACCGGCTTCGTCGGCTTCGAGCAGTCGGTGGTGTTCAGCGAGGAGTCGCGCGACCCGCGCCGCACGGTGCCGCGCGCCACCTACATCGCCATCGCGCTGATCGCGGTGCTCTACGCGTTCGCCTCCTGGGCGATGATCTCGGCGGCCGGTCCGGACCAGGTGGTCGGCAACGCCGCCGAACAGGGGCCCGAGCTCTTCTTCAACCTGGCCTCCGGCCCGCTGGGCGACATCGCGCTGCACCTGGGCCACATCCTGTTCCTGACCTCGCTGGTCGCCGCGATGATCTCCTTCCACAACATCATCTCGCGGTACATGTTCTCGCTCGGCCGCGAGGGCGTGCTGCCCCGCCTGTTCGGCCGTACCGTGCCGGGCACCGGCGCGCCGAAGAACGGCTCACTCGCCCAGTCCACCGTCGGCCTGCTCGTCGTCGTGCTCTACGCGGTGATGGGGTGGGACCCGCTCGTGCAGCTCTTCTTCTGGGGCGGCACCGCCGGCGGCCTCGGCGTGCTGCTGCTGATCACGCTCACCGCGTTCGCCGTCATCGGCTACTTCGCCCGCCACCCGGATGGCGAGGACGTGCTGCACCGGATCGTCGCCCCGGTGATCGGCGCGATGCTCCTGGTGGTGGTCTCCTACCTGGCCCTGGACAACATCGCCACGCTGCTGGGCGTCGCGCCGGGCAGCAAGCCGGCCGTCGTGGTGCCGGCGTCGTTCGGGGTGCTGCTGCTCGGCGGCGTGCTGTGGGCGTTCTTCCTGCGCGGCGCCCGCCCGCAGGTGTACGCCGGGATCGGCCTGGGCGCGAGCAGCGCGACCACCAGCGGTGGCTTCGCCGCCGCCCTGAACGACACCACCGACCCGGGGGCCCTGCGATGAGCGACCTGATCCGGCCGGCCCGCGCCGGCGAGCTCGCCGCGGTCGGCGCGCTGATCTCCCACTCCTTCGATCACCTGGCCGCCGACGCGTACCTGGTGCCGGTTCCCGGGGACCGGGAGCGGGTGATGGCCGACTTCTTCACCCTGGAGACCGAGTACGCGTCCGGTCACGGCAAGGTCGAGGTCGTCGACCACCCGGACGGCGGGCTCGCGGCCGCCGCCGTCTGGTACGACCGGACGGCCCCGCTGCCCGAGTTCCCGGACTACCTGGAGCGGCTCACCGCGCTGGCCGGCGAGCATCTGGAGCGGTTCGGGGCGCTGGGCGAGCTGTTCGAGAAGAACCACCCCACCGAGCCGCACTGGCACCTGCAGTTCCTCGCGGTCCGGCCGGACGAGCAGGGACACGGGCTGGGTGGCGCGCTGATGAGCAACGTGCACGACCTGCTCGACGCGCAGGGCCTGCCGGCCTACCTGGAGGCCACCAACGAGAACAACGTGCGGCTGTACCGCCGGCACGGCTACACCGCGATGGACCCGTTCGAGATCCACCTCCCGGACGGCACCCCGTTCTACCGGATGTGGCGTCCCGCGTCCTGATCGGATCGCCCGCGCGCGGGGGTACGAGCCGGGGCTCGTGCCCCCGTTCCGTTGCGGTGCGGGTATTGACGTGGGCGCAGCGCCGTAATTACATCGGACACAGGTCCACTCAGCGTCGCTGGACGATCACCGACGGCGGTCGGCGCCCCGGACCCAAAAGGGGGCTGGGCATGGCGGAGACCCGGGTCAACCCGCTGGTCCGGCGGGGCAGCACCGCCGAGCGGCCCTTCGAGGTGGTGATCAACCCGGAGAACGCCGGTTGGTTGCACAGCGGCCTGCGGGTGGTGAATCTGCCGGTCGGCGGCCGGGTCAAGTTCGCCACCGGCGACGACGAGATGCTGGTCCTGCCGCTGTCCGGGGGCTGCGACGTGGCCTGCGACGACGAGCGCCTCACGCTGACCGGCCGCCGGTCGGTCTTCTCCCGGGTCACCGACTTCGCCTATCTCCCGCGGGACACCGTGATCACCCTGCGGGCGCCGAACGGCGGGCGGTTCGCGCTGCCCGCCGCCCGGGCCCGCAGCCAGCTGCCGTTCCGGTACGGCCCGGCCGAGGACGTACCGGTCGAGCTGCGCGGCGCCGGGCAGGCCAGCCGGCAGGTGAACAACTTCTGCACCCCGGAGTCGTTCGAGACCGACGCGCTGATCGCTGTCGAGGTGCTGACGCCGGGCGGGAACTGGTCGTCGTACCCGCCGCACAAGCACGACGAGGAGAGCGCCGAGGAGAGCCGGCTCGAGGAGATCTACTACTTCGAGGTGGCGCCGTCCCCGTCCGGCCGGGCGGGCTGCGGATACCAGCGGGTCTACGGCGACCCGGGCCGGCCGATCGACGTGTGCGCCGAGATCCGCAGCGGGGACGTGGTGCTGATCCCGTACGGCTGGCACGGCCCGTCGATGGCGTCGCCCGGCTACGACCTCTACTACCTGAACGTGATGGCCGGCCCCGGCGAGCGCCGCTGGCTGATCCGCGACGACCCGGCGCACGGCTGGGTCCGCGGCACCTGGACGACCCAGCAGATCGATCCTCGGTTGCCGCTGACCACGGCCCGGGAGCGGAGGCGGATGTGAAGCACCGGCTCACCGTGGCGCAGGCGGTGGTGCGATTCCTGGCGAACCAGTTCACCGAGCGCGACGGCATCCGGCAGCGGGCCGTCGCCGGGTTCCTGGGCATTTTCGGGCACGGCAACGTGGCCGGCATCGGGCAGGCGCTGCTGCAGGCGCAGCGCACCGGATCCCCGGAGATGCCCTACGTGCTGGCCCGCAACGAGCAGGCCATGGTGCACACCGCGGTGGGTTACGCCCGGATGCGCAACCGGCTGTCCACGATGGCCTGTACCGCCTCGATCGGCCCGGGCTCGACGAACATGCTGACCGGCGCCGCCCTGGCCACCGTCAACCGGCTCCCGGTGCTGCTGCTGCCCTCCGACGTCTTCGCCACCCGGATCGCCGCCCCGGTCCTGCAGGAGCTGGAGGACCCGCGGTCCGGCGACGTGTCGGTGAACGACGCGTTCCGCCCGCTGTCGCGGTTCTTCGACCGGGTCTGGCGTCCCGAGCAGCTGCCGGCCGCGCTGCTCGGCGCGATGCGGGTGCTGACCGACCCGGTGGAGACCGGCGCGGTGACCGTCTGCCTGCCGCAGGATCTGCAGACCGAGGCGTACGAGTTCCCGGACGAGCTCTTCGCCGAGCGCACCTGGCACGTCACCCGGCCGGCCCCGGACCCGCTCGCCGTGGAGCGGGCGGCCGCGGTGATCCGCGGCGCCCGGCGCCCGCTGATCGTCGCCGGCGGCGGAGTCATCTACGCGGAGGCGACCACGCAGCTCGACCGGTTCGCCCGGGAGACCGGCATCCCGGTCGCCGACACCCAGGCCGGCAAGGGCGCGCTCAGCTGGGACCACCCGAACGCCGTCGGTGGCCTCGGCGCGACCGGCAGCCCGGTGGCGAACCGGCTGGCCGGGCACGCCGACGTGGTGCTCGGCATCGGCACCCGGTACTCGGATTTCACCACCGCCTCCCGGACCGCCTTCCGGCATCCGCAGGTCAGGTTCGTCAACCTCAACGTGGCCTCCTTCGACGCCGGCAAGCTCGGCGCGCTGCCGCTGGTGGCGGACGCCCGGTCCGGGCTGGCGGCGTTGCGACCGGCGCTGCACGGCCGGCGGTTCACCGGCGACTTCCACGACGACGTCGCCGCCTGGAACGCGACGGTGGACCGGGCGTACCGGGGAAATAAGAGCAACCACCTGCCCACCCAGGCCGAAGTGATCGGCGTGGTGAACGACGCGTGCGGAGCACGCGACGTCGTGGTGCAGGCGGCCGGCAGCCTGCCCGGCGACCTGCAACGCCTGTGGCGGGCCCGCGACCCCAAGCAGTACCACGTCGAGTACGGCTACTCCTGCATGGGTTTCGAGATCGCCGGCGCCCTCGGGATCAAGCTGGCCGACCCGGGCCGCGAGGTGTACGCGCTGGTCGGCGACGGCTCCTACCTGATGATGGCGCAGGAGCTGGTCACCGCGATCGCCGAGGGCGTGAAGCTGATCGTGGTGCTGGTGCAGAACCACGGGTTCGCCTCGATCGGCGCGCTCTCCGAGCAGGTCGGCTCGCAGCGGTTCGGCACCAGCTACCGGTTCAAGACCGCGCAGACCGGCGACTACGACGGCGCGCCGCTCCCGGTCGACCTGGCGATGAACGCGGAGAGCCTGGGCGCCGCGGTGATCCGCTGCCGGACCGCCGCCGACCTGGCCGAGGGACTGAAGCGGGCGCGGGAGGCGGACCGGCTGACGGTGGTGCACATCGAGACCGACCCGCTCGCCGACGGCCCCAGCTCGGAGTCCTGGTGGGACGTCCCGGTGGCCGAGGTGGCCACCCTGCACAGCACCCGGCACGCCCGCACCGGATACCTGGAGGGCAAGCGCGACCAGCGGCATCACCTGCGACCCGGAGGCTGATCAATGAGGGAGCTCGCGACCGAATCAGGCACCGTCATCCGCTCACGGCGACGCCGGCGCGCGGCGGAGGCGGCGGCATGACCACCATCGAGCACTGGATCGACGGCCGGTTCACCGCCGGCGTGTCCACCCGCCGGGCGCCGGTGTACCAGCCGGCGACCGGCCGGCAACAGCACGAGGTGCTGCTCGGCGAACCGGACGATGTGGACGCCGCGGTCACCGCCGCCACCGCCGCCTTCGAGGGCTGGCGCGAGGAGTCGCTGAGCCGCCGCACCAGGGTGCTGTTCGCGTTCCGGGAGCTGGTCAACGCGCGGGCCGGGCGGCTCGCCGAGATCGTCTCGGACGAGCACGGCAAGGTGCTCTCCGACGCGGCCGGCGAGGTCCAGCGCGGCCTGGAGGTGATCGAGTTCGCCTGCGGCATCCCGTCGCTGGTCCAGGGCGCCTATTCGGATCAGGCGTCGGCGGGCGTCGACGTGTTCGGTTTCCGCGAGCCGCTCGGGGTCTGCGCCGGCATCACCCCGTTCAACTTCCCGGCCATGGTGCCGATGTGGATGCATCCGATCGCCATCGCCTGCGGCAACACGTTCGTGCTCAAGCCCAGCGAGCGGGACCCGTCCGCGTCCGGCTTCGTCGCCGAGCTGTGGCGCGAGGCCGGGCTGCCGGACGGCGTCTTCAACGTAGTGCACGGCGACCGGGTCGCCGTCGACGCGATCCTGGCCCACCCGGGCATCGCCGCCGTCTCGTTCGTCGGGTCCACCCCGGTCGCCCGGTACCTCCACCAGCAGGCGAGCCTGGCCGGCAAGCGGGTGCAGGCGCTCGGCGGCGCCAAGAACCACGCGGTGGTGCTGCCCGACGCCGACCTGGACTTCGCCGCCGACCATCTGGCGGCCTCGGCGTTCGGCTCGGCCGGGCAGCGCTGCATGGCGATCTCCGCGGCGGTCGCCGTCGGCTCCGCGGCCGACGAGCTGGTCGACCGGGTCAGCCGCAAGGCCGGCGAGGTGGTGGTCGGGCCGGGCCGGGATCCGGCCAGCGAGATGGGCCCGGTGATCACCGCGGCCGCCAAGGAGCGGATCGAGAACCTGGTCGCGGCGGGGGAGCGGCAGGGCGCGACGGTCACCGTCGACGGGCGCGGGGTCAAGGTTCCCGGGTACGAGAACGGGTTCTTCGTCGGCCCGACAGTCCTGGACCGGGTGGGCGCCACGATGGACGTCTACCGCGAGGAGGTCTTCGGGCCGGTCCTGTCGGTGCTGCGGGCCTCCGATGTGGACGAGGCGATCACGATGATCAACAACAATCCGTACGGCAACGGCACGGCCCTGTTCACCGCCAGTGGCGCCGCCGCGCGCCGGTTCCAGCGTGGCGTACGGGTCGGGATGATCGGGATCAACGTGCCGATCCCGGTGCCGATGGCGTACCACTCGTTCGGCGGGTGGAAGGACTCGCTGTTCGGGCAGAGCCACATCTACGGGCCGGAGGGGGTGGCCTTCTACACCCGGGCCAAGGTGGTCACCCAGCGATGGCCGGGCGAGGACGCGTTGTCCGGGGCGTCGCTGCACTTCCCGACGGCGCGGTGAGCGGGATGCGCCGCCTGCGGCTGGGCAGCTGCCCCGACTCGTGGGGCGTCTGGTACGCCGACGATCCCGCGCAGACCCCGTGGGCGCGGTTCCTCGACGAGCTGGCGTCGGCCGGTTACCGCTGGCTGGAGCTGGGCCCGTACGGCTACCTGCCGACCGATCCGGCCCGGCTGGCCGACGAACTGGCCGCGCGCGGGCTGCGGTGCGCCGCCGGCACGGTCGGCGGGGTGGGCGGACCGCATCGCGACCTGCCCGCCGTGCTGGCGGAGACCCGGCGGGTGGCCGCGCTGACCGCCGCGGCCGGTGGCCGGAACCTGGTGTTCGTGCCGGTGCCGGGTTATCGGGACGACGCGACAGGCGGCTATCTCGAAGCCGCCACCCTCGGTCCGGACCAGTGGCGCGCGCTGCTGGACAACACCGGCACGCTGGGCCGGATGGTCTTCGAGGAGTACGGGCTGAACCTCCGATTCCATCCGCACGCCGACTACCAGGTGGAGAATCAGGATCAGATCGAGCGGTTCCTGGACGGGACGGATCCGCGCTTCGTGTCGCTGTGCCTGGACACCGGGCATCTGGCGTACCGCCGGGCGGACGTCCTCGGGCTGATCCGGAAGTATCCGGACCGGGTGGGCTATGTGCACCTCAAGCAGATGGATCCGGAGCTGGCCCTGCGCGCGGAGGCCGAGGATCTCGCCTTCGCCCAGGCGGTCCGGCTCGGCGTGAGCGTCGCGCCGCCGGCCGGGGCGCCCCCCATGCCCGAGGTGCTGGCCGCGCTGGCCGCCCTCGGCGCCGACCTGTTCTGCGTGGTCGAGCAGGACATGTACCCGGTGGACCCGGACGTTCCGCTGCCGATCGCCGTCCGCACCCGTAGGTACCTCGAGGAGACAGGAGATTTCGACACATGAGGCCTTTTCTCGCCGTGGCCGCCGTGGCTGTCCTCGCCCTCGCCGCGTGCAGCGGCGGCGGCCGGGACGCCACCAAGACCGACAGCGGCGGTGGCGGGAACGCCGCCGGCAGCTCCGGTTTCACGGTCGCCTTCGTGACCCACGAGACGCCCGGCGACACCTTCTGGGACAAGGTGCGGGCCGGGGCCGAGCAGGCGGCCAAGGACACCGGGGTGACCCTGAAGTACTCCAACGACCCGGACGCCGCCAAGCAGGCCCAGCTGATCCAGAGCGCTGTCGACGCCAAGGTGAACGGGATCGCCACCACACTGGTCACCCCGGACGCCCTGGCCGGCGCGGTCAAGTCGGCCTCCACGGCGGGCATCCCGGTGGTCGGGCTGAACGCCGGCATCGACCAGTACCAGAAACTCGGCGCGCTGATGTACTTCGGCTCGGACGAGTCGCTGGCCGGCACCAGCCTCGGCAGACGGATCGCCGGCGAGGGCGTCAAGCACCCGCTCTGCGTGATCCACCAGACCGGCTCGGTGTCCCTCGAGGCGCGCTGCGCCGGCGTCAAGAGCGCCGTGCCGGGCACCGAGAACATCCAGGTCAACGGCGCCGACGACAGCGCCGTCACCACCACGTTGCAGGCCAAGCTGGCGCAGGACAAGTCGATCGACTACGTGGTCGCGCTGAACGCCCAGGTCGCCCTGGACGTGCTGAACGCCGAGCAGCAGGCCTCGTCGCGGGCCAAGCTGGCCACCTTCGACCTGAACCCGGACATCGCCAAGAAGATCAAGGACGGTCAGGTCGAGTTCGCCGTCGACCAGCAGCCGTACGTGCAGGGGTACCTCGCGGTCACCTCGCTCTACCTGTACCTGAAGAACGGCAACGACATCGGCGGCGGCAAGCCGGTGCTGACCGGCCCGTCCTTTGTGGACCAGGGCAACATCGACAAGATCCTGCCGTTCACCGAGAAGAACACCCGGTGAGGCGGTTCCTCCGGCTCCTGGCGCGCCCCGAGCTGGGCGCGCTGGTGGCGGCCGTGGTGATCTTCGGGTTCTTCCTGGCGGTGGCGCCGTCGTTCCGGTCGTTCGCCGCGTTCTCCACGGTGCTCTACCAGTCGTCGACGATAGGCATCGTCGCGGTCGGGGTCGGCCTGCTGATGATCGGCGGCGAGTTCGACCTGTCGGCCGGCGTGATCACGATCAGCGCCGGCCTGGTGAACTCGATGTTCTGCTGGTACCTCGGCGTCAACCTGTGGGCCGGTGCCGCGTTGTCGCTGGCGTTCTGCCTGCTCGTCGGCTTCCTCAACGGGTGGCTGGTGATGCGTACCGGGATACCCAGCTTCCTGGTCACCCTCGGCACGTTCTTCGTCCTGCAGGGTGCCAACCTCGGGGTGACCAAGCTGGTCACCGGCTCGGTGTCCAGCCGCGACATCAGCGCCATCGACGGGTTCACCTCGTTGCGGGCGGTGTTCGCGTGGAGCTTCGCGCTCGGCGCGGCGACGGTGTGGATCACCGTGCTGTGGTGGGCGCTCTTCGTCGCCCTGGCCGCCTGGACGCTGCAGCGGGCCCGGGCCGGCAACTGGATCTACGCGGTCGGCGGCGCCGCGGACAGCGCCCGCGCCGTCGGCGTGCCGGTGGTCCGCACCAAGATCGCGCTGTTCATGACGGTGTCGTTCCTCGGCTGGTTCGTCGGCATGCACCTGCTGTACCGGTTCAACACCCTGCAGGCCGGCAACGGCGTCGGCAACGAGTTCCTCTACATCATCGCGGCGGTGGTCGGCGGCACGCTGCTGACCGGCGGGTTCGGCAACGCCTTCGGCGTCGCGATCGGGGCCTTCATCTTCGGTACGACGAGCCTCGGCATCGTCTACGCCGGGTGGGATCCGAACTGGTTCAAGGCGTTCCTGGGCGTCATGCTCCTGCTGGCGGTGCTGGTCAACACGTACGTCAAACGGCTGTCCTCGTCGGCGCCGGCGGCGGCCGCCCCGGCGGCCGGGCCGCCCACCCCGGTTCCGGCGGCGTCCGGGAAGGAGGGCGGCCGTGACTGACACCCTGGCCGGCCACGCCGACCGCGGGTTGCGCCGCGGCGAACCGCTGGTCGAGCTGATCGGCGTGGGCAAGAGCTACGGCCCGATCAGCGCGCTGCGCGACGTCGACCTGCGGGTCGCGGCCGGCGAGGTGACCTGCGTGCTCGGCGACAACGGGGCCGGCAAGTCGACCCTCATCAAAATCATCTCCGGGCTGCACCCGCACACCTCCGGATCGCTGAAGGTGGACGGTGTGGACCGGTCGTTCTCCTCGCCGCGGGAGGCGCTCGATCTCGGCATCGCGACGGTGTACCAGGACCTGGCCGTGGTGCCGCTGATGGAGGTGTGGCGCAACTTCTTCCTCGGCTCCGAACTGGTCGGCGGGCGGCATCCGCTGGCCGGCATGCGGATCCGGGAGATGCGCCGGATCGCGGACCGGGAGCTGCGCAAGATGGGCATCGCGGTGTCCGACATCAATCAGCCGATCGGCACCCTCTCCGGTGGCCAGCGGCAGTGCGTGGCGATCGCCCGGGCGGTCTACTTCGGCGCCCGCGTGCTGATCCTGGACGAGCCGACCGCCGCGCTCGGCGTGAAGCAGTCCGGCGTGGTGCTCAAGTACATCGCGGCGGCCCGGGACGCCGGCCTCGGGGTCGTCTTCATCACCCACAACCCGCAGCACGCCTACCTGGTCGGCGACCACTTCGTGATCCTCAAGCTGGGCGCGGCGGTCCTCGACGCCCAGCGCGGCGCCGTCACGCTGGCGGAACTGACCACGCAGATGGCCGGCGGCGACGAGCTCGCCGAGCTCTCCCGTGAGCTGGACCGCCCGTGACGGGCCTGCGGGTCGGCGTGATCGGCACCGGCATGATCGGCCGGGAGCACATCCGGCGGCTCAGCACGGTCCAGGCCGGCGTGTCGGTGGTCGCGGTCACCGACGTGGACGCGGCGCTGGCTGCCCGGGTGGCCGCCGGCCTCGGCGCGGTCACCCACCCGGACGGGCTGGACCTGATCGCCTCGCCCCGGGTGGACGCCGTCGTGGTCTGCTCGTGGGGTGGCACGCACGAGGAGTACGTGCTCGCCGCGATCGCCGCCGGCAAGCCGGTGTTCTGCGAGAAACCGCTGGCCACCAGCCCGCAGGCGGCCCTGCGGATCGTGGCGGCGGAGGCCCGGCACGGCGGCCGGCTGGTGCAGGTGGGCTACATGCGGCGCTACGACGCGGCGTACCGGGCATTGAAGAAGGTGCTGGACAGCGGGGTGATCGGCGCGCCGCTGATGATGCACTGCGCGCACCGCAACGCCGGAGTGCCCGGCTTCTACGAGCCGGAGTACACCATCACCGAGACGGCGGTCCACGAGATCGACATGGTGCGCTGGATGTTCGGCAGCGAGATCGTCGCGGTCCGGGTGCTGCGGCCACGGGTCAGCCGGCACGCCGGCGAGCTGCCCGACCCGCTGCTGCTCGTGCTGGAGCTGGCGAACGACGTGCTGGTCGACGTGGAAATCTCGGTGAATGTCCGATATGGATATGACATCCGCGGGGAGATCCTGGGCGAGGACGGCACCGTCGCGCTGGGCGAGCCGGGGCTGGTCGCGGTGCGGCGCGACGGGCGGGTGGCCAGCCCGGTGCCGGGGGACTGGCGGGACCGGTTCGGCGCGGCCTACGACGTCGAGCTGCGGGAGTGGGCGGTGTCGGCGGCCGGCGGGGTGCCGGACGGGCCGGGTGCCTGGGACGGATACGCGGCGGCGGCCGTCTCGGACGCGGCGGTGCGGGCGCTGCGGACCGGCGAGCGGGTCACCGTCACGCTGGCCGAGCGGCCTCGCCCGGGCGACGAGCGGGCGCGGGCCTGACGCGTACCCAAGAAGTGAGATGAGCGCGGGAGTGTCATCGCCGACGCCGTTGGCGGCGATGACACCCGGTCGGCGGCGGAACCGTCCCGCGAGGGTTTCATGCCCACCTGGGGCAAGGTTAACTCATTGTTCTTGTTGCTCGTCTTGATCATCTGTTGTGTCGATTGTCCGAAGTCCGTCGAAAGCCAGCCGGACCACCGTCGCCGCTATCGTCTCCGGGTGGCCGCGCTCCGGCCGGTACCACTCGATCAGCGAGTTGACCATGCCGAACAGCAGTCGCGCCGCGGTCGCCGGTTCGACGTCGGCCCGGATGCCGCCCTCCGCCTGGGCCTGTTTGACCAGGTCGGTGGCGAGGGCGTCGAACTCCCGGCGGCGAGCCAGGGCGTGTTGCTCCACCTCGCTGTTGCCGTGCACGCGCAGCAGCAGGGTGACGAACTCCAGGCGTTCGGCGAGGACCAGGACGCTGCGCCGGACCAGCTCCTGCAGGCGTACCGTAGCGGTGTTCTGCTGGTCGCGCACCTGCGCGGCGGCCTCGAAGAGACCGTCCACCGCCCGGTCCACCGCCATGGCCAGCAGCTGCTCCTTGCCGCTGACGTGGTGGTACAGCGTCGACTTGGTGATGCCCAGCGCCTCGGCCACGTCGAACATGCTTGTCGCGTCGTAACCGCGCGCGTTGAACAGCCGGACCGCGGCGGCCAGCACCGCGTCCAGATCGTGCCCGGGGCGGCCGCGGCGACGGGGGGCGGGTCGAGCGGAGTCCATGACCAGAAACCTTAGGGCTTGAATAACCGACCGATGGGTTGGTAAAACGGAGAGGTGACCTCACCCGCAGACCTGTACGCCACCCACCGTGAGCTACTCGAGCGCGCCATCGCAGCAGCCGCAGCCCGCGACTACTGGTCCGCGTTCCCGGAGTCGCCCAGCAAAGCCGTCTACGGCGAGGATGCCGCGCCGGCCGGTGAGCGGGCCTTCACCGCCCTGCTCGGCAAGCAGTTCCCGATCGACGTGCCGGGTGCCACCGGCAGCGTGTCGACCGAGCAGTCGCCGTACGGTATCGAGCTCGCCGTCAGCTACCCCAAGGCCGACCCGCTCGCCCTGGTCGCCGCCGCCCGCGCCACCATCCCGGCCTGGCGCGCGGTCGGTCCCGAGGGCCGCGCCGGGATCGCCGCCGAGATCCTGAAGCGGATCAACGCGCGCATCTTCGAGATGGCGCACGCCGTGCAGCACACCTCCGGCCAGGCCTTCGTGATGGCCTTCCAGGCCGGCGGGGCGCACGCGCAGGACCGGGCGCTGGAGGCGATCGCCTACGCGCTGGCCGCCACCACCCGGATGCCGGCCCGGGCGTCTTGGTCCAAGCCGCAGCGCGGCGGCGACCCGCTGGCGCTCACCAAGACCGGCACTGTCGTCGGCCGGGGTGTCGCCCTGGTCATCGGCTGCACCACGTTCCCCACCTGGAACAGCTATCCCGGCCTGTTCGCCAGCCTGGTCACCGGCAACCCGGTGATCGTCAAGCCGCACCCCGGCGCGGTCCTGCCGCTCGCCATCACCGTGCAGATCTGCCGCGAGGTGCTCACCGAGGCCGGGATCAACCCCGACGTGGTCACCCTGGCCGCCGAGGAGCCCGGCGACGGCATCGCGGCGACCCTGGCCACCCACCCGGACGTGCGGATCGTCGACTTCACCGGGTCCAGCTCGTTCGGGGACTGGCTGGAGGCGAACGCGCGGCAGGCGGTTGTCTACACCGAGAAGGCCGGTCTCAACACCGTCGTCCTGGATTCCACCGACGACTACCGGGGCCTGCTGCGCAACCTGGCGTTCTCGCTGTCGCTCTACAGCGGACAGATGTGCACGACACCGCAGAACCTGCTGATGCCGCGGGACGGCATCGAGACCGACGCGGGCCACCGCACGCCCGAGGAGTTCGGCGCGGACCTGGCCGGCGCGCTCGACAAGCTGCTCGGCGACCCGAAACGGGCGGCCGGCACGCTGGGGGCGATCGTCAACGACGGCGTGCTGGCCCGGCTGACCGAGGCGGCCGGGTCGCCCGGGGTGGTGCACCCGTCGGCCGCGGTGACCGACGAGCAGTTCCCCGGCGCCACCATCCGGACGCCCGTGGTGCTGCGGCTCGACGCCGCCGACGAGAAGGCGTACACGCGGGAGTGGTTCGGGCCGGTGTCGTTCCTGATCACCACCGAGTCGACGGAGCACAGCCTGCGGATCTTCACGGAGACGGTGCGGGCGCACGGGGCGCTGACCGCGCTGGTGCACTCGACGTCGCCGCAGGTGCTGGCGGCGGCCCGGGAGGCGGCGCTGGACGCCGGGGTGCACCTGTCGGAGAACCTGACCGGTGGGGTGTTCGTCAACCAGACGGCGGCGTTCAGCGACCTGCACGGGACCGGCGCCAATCCGGCGGCCACCGCGTCGCTGACCGACGACTACTTCGTGTCCGGGCGTTTCTTCACCCTGCAGTCGCGGCACCATGTCTGAGTCGACATTCGCCGAGACGATCGCGAAGGACCAGCGGGTCGAGCCGCGCGACTGGATGCCGGACGGCTACCGGCAGACGCTGATCCGGCAGATCGCGCAGCACGCCCACTCCGAGATCATCGGCATGCAGCCGGAGGGTGACTGGATCACCCGCGCCCCCACCCTGCGGCGCAAGGCGATCCTGCTGGCCAAGGTGCAGGACGAGGCCGGGCACGGGCTCTACCTCTACTCCGCCGCCGAGACCCTGGGCGCCGATCGCGGCGACCTCACCCGGCGGCTGATCGAGGGCCGGCAGAAGTACTCGTCGATCTTCAACTATCCGACGCTGAGCTTCGCCGACGTCGGCGTGATCGGCTGGCTGGTCGACGGCGCCGCGATCTGCAACCAGGTCCCGCTCTGCCGCAGCTCCTACGGGCCGTACGCGCGCGCCATGATCCGCATCTGCAAGGAGGAGTCCTTCCACCAGCGGCAGGGCTACGAGCTGCTGATGACCATGATGGGCGGCACCCCGGCCCAGCGCGACATGGTGCAGGACGCGGTGAACCGCTGGTGGTGGCCGTCGCTGATGATGTTCGGCCCGCCGGACGGCGACTCACCGAACTCGGCCCGCTCGATGGCCTGGAAGATCAAGCGGCACAGCAACGACGAGCTGCGGCAACGGTTCGTCGACATGACGGTGCCGCAGGCCGCGGCGTTGGGCGTGACGCTGCCCGACCCGGAGCTGCGGTGGAACGAGTCCCGGGGGAGTCACGACTTCGGCCAGCCGGACTGGGCCGAGCTGAAACAGGTCATCTCCGGGGACGGCCCGATGAACCGGCAGCGGATCGCTCGCCGGAAGCAGGCGGACAGCGACGGGGCGTGGGTGCGCGAGGCGGCGGCCGCGCACGCGGCGAAGCACAGGAGTGGATCATGAGCGAGGAAGTCCGGCACGAGTGGCCGCTGTTCGAGGTGTTCGTGCGGGCCAAGCGCGGGCTCAACCACGTGCACGTCGGCTCGCTGCGGGCGGCCGACCACGCGATGGCGGTGCACCACGCGCGCGACCTCTACACCCGGCGCAACGAAGGGGTGAGCATCTGGGTGGTCCGCTCCGACGACGTGGTGGCCAGCGACCCCGACGACAAGGCGGCGTACTTCGAGCCGAGCGCCGACAAGGTGTACCGGCATCCCACGTACTACGCCATCCCCGACTCGGTTCCGCACATCTGATGGCCTTCGACGAAGCTTACGGTGCGTTAACCGACCACGACGACGACGCCCGCTGGGCGTACGGGACCGGCTTCACCGATCCGCTCCAGGGCGTGCCCGCCGCGATCCCGGACGGGGTGGACCGGGCCGCACTCGCCGACTACTGCCTGATGCTCGGCGACGATGCGCTGATCATGTCGCACCGGCTGCAGCAGTGGGTGACCCGGGCGCCCGAGCTGGAGGACGAGCTGGCGCTCGCCAACATCGGGCTGGACCTGCTCGGGCAGGCCCGGTTGCTGCTCACCCGGGCCGGCGAGGCCGAGGGGGCGGGGCGGGACGAGGACGACCTGGCGTACCGGCGGGAGCCGCACGAGTTCCGCAACGCCCGGCTCGCCGAACTGGCCGACCCGGATTTCGCGCACCTGGTGGCCCGGCTGCTGGTGTTCGCCACCTGGCGGCTGGCGCTCTTCGACCGGCTGACCTCGGCGGAGGATCCGGTGCTGGCCGCGATCGCGGCGAAAGGCGTCAAGGAGATGACCTACCACCGGGACTACGCGGCGCAGTGGGTGGTCCGGCTCGGGGACGGCACCGCGCTGTCGCACGAGCGGATGGCCGCCGCCGTCGCCGCGGTGCTCCCGCTGGCCGGCGAGCTGTTCGAGGGTGACGACGAGCTGCGTGCCGAGTGCGAGGCGGTCTTCGCCGAGGTGCTCGCCGCCGCCACCGTCGAGGTTCCGGCGATCCCGGCGGGACGGCGGGGCGGGCACACCGAGGCGCTGACCGAGATCCTCGCCGAGATGCAGGAGCTGGCCCGGGCGGTACCCGGAGGCTCCTGGTGAACCCGCGGGCCGTGGTGGACACGGTCACCGATCCGGAGCTGCCCATGGTGACCCTGGCCGAGCTGGGGATCGTCCGGGAGGTGCGGCAGGACGGCGACGGGGTGGTCGTGACGATCACCCCGACGTACTCCGGCTGCCCGGCGATGGAGAGCATCCGCGCGGACATCGGCACGGCGTTGCGGCGGGCCGGGTTCGGGACGGTCGAGGTGCGTACCGTGCTGTCGCCCGCCTGGACCACCGACTGGATCAGCGAAACCGGCCGCCGCAAGCTGGCCGAGGCCGGCATCGCCCCGCCCGGCGCCGCGCCGCGCCGCGGCGCCGGACCGATTCCGCTCACCCTGACGCCCCGGTCGTCAGCGGTCCGGTGCCCGCGCTGCGGGTCCGCCGAGACCGAGGCGATCGCCGCGTTCGGCGCCACCGCCTGCCGGGAACTGCGCCGCTGCCCGGACTGCCGGGAGCCGTTCGAGCACATGAAGGAGATCTGAGGTGGCGATCGGCGAGTTCCACGCGCTGCGGGTCGCCGCGGTCGACCGGCTCTGCCCGGACGCGGTCGCGGTCACCCTGGCCGTGCCGCCTGAGCTGGCCGAGCGGTTCGCCTTCCGCCCGGGACAGTCGCTCACCGTCCGCCGCTTCGAGGAGCGCCGGACGTACTCGATCTGCGCGCCGCTCGGATCGGCACCGCGCATCGGGGTGCGTGCGGTGCCCGGCGGCGCGGTGTCCAGCTGGATCGTGCGTGACCTGCGGCCCGGTGACGAGATCGAGGTGATGCCGCCGTCCGGCACCTTCACCCCGGACCTGGCGACCGGCGGGCGGCACGTGCTGATCGCGGCCGGCTCCGGGATCACCCCGGTGCTGTCCATCGTGGCGTCACTGCTGCGCCGCCCGGACACCGAGGTGACCCTGCTCTACGGCAACCGCCGGGCCGAGACGGTGATGTTCGCCGAGGAGCTCGCCGACCTGAAGGACCGCTACCCGTCCCGGCTGGAACTGGTGCACGTGCTGTCCCGGGAGCCGCGGGAGGCCGACCTGTTCTCCGGGCGGCTCGACGCGGCCCGGTTGCGTACCCTGCTGCCGCTGCTCATCGACGTGCCGGCGGTGGACCACTGGTGGCTGTGCGGGCCGTTCGGCATGGTGACCGACGCGACCGAGGTGCTCGGCGAGGCCGGGGTCGCGCCCGAGCGGGTGCACCGGGAGCTGTTCTGGGTGGACGAGGCGCCGCCCGAACCGGTCCGGCCCGATACCGAGTCGCACGGCCCGAGCAGCGAGGTCACCGTGCACCTGGACGGGCGGTCCACCACCGTCACCGTCGAGGAGGGCGTCACCCTGCTCGACGGGCTGCAGCGGTCCCGGCCCGACCTGCCGTTCGCCTGCAAGGGCGGGGTGTGCGGCACCTGCCGCGCCCGGGTGGTCGAGGGTGACGTGACGATGCGGCGCAACTTCGCGCTGGAACCGGCCGAGCTGGCCGCCGGCTTCGTGCTGACCTGTCAGAGCACCGCCGGGTCAGCCAAGGTGGTGGTCGACTTCGACGAGTGAGAGATACTCGTCGAGCACCCGCCGGAACGCGTCCGGCCGCTCGACCCACGGGTAGTGGCCGCAGGCCGGCAGGACCTCGGCGCGGCCGGCCGGGAAGAGGCCGGCGAGGGCCACCACCGGGGCGAGACCGGTCAGGCAGTCCTCGGCGCCGGCGATCACCAGGACGGGGGCGCCGACCCGGGCCAGGCGGGCGGCGAAATCGGCCGGCGGGTCGACGCTGAAGTAGGCCTGGACGGCGGGCAGCGCCCACCTGCCGACCCGGGCGTGCGCCTGCTCGGCGGGGCCCCAGGTGGCGTACCCCAGGGGTGCGCAGGCTCGGGCCCAGGCGTTGAAGGCGGCCTCGTCGGACAGGTCCGGGCCGGCCTTGGCGGCCGCCTCGGCGGCGTCGAAGGCCGCCTCGCCGCGCCGCCGGGCGATCAGCTGCTCGGCGTCCGGCGGGGTGTCGACCAGATGGGTGGCCGGCGGTGTGACCAGGGCCAGGCCGGCGACGCGATCCGGGAACCGGGCCGCGAAGGCCGTGGCGAGCCGGGTCCCGGCCGAATGCGCGACGACCACCACCCGGTCCCGGCCGAGCAGCTCCCGCAGCTTGTCCACATCGGCTGCCTGCTGCCAGTAGGAGCCGGCCGGCTCGCTGCCGAGACCGGAGCGGCCCACACCCCGCAGGTGCGGGACGACGAGCCGGTGCCGCTCGGCGAGCCCCGCGAGATCGCCCAGATAGTCGGGGTGCCGGGCGGCCCCACCGGCCAGCACGACGACCGGCGGCCGGTCGCCTGGTGCGCTGTCGTCGTAGTGGAGCGGCGTTCCGTCGAACCCGGTGTAGCTCGGCACGACCACGACCCTAGAGCACCGGCCCGGAGCCCCGGTGCGAAGCCCCGGACCGATGGCTCACTCGGGAAGCCGGGCCAGCGCGAAGATCTGGCTCTCCTGCGGGCCGTCGGTGGGCGTGAAGAAGACCGTCTCGATGGTCTCGACCGGGAGCCCGTGCGCCTCCAGCACCGCTTTCAGGTCCGGCTCCAGATAGCCGGAGACGGTCACCGGGACACCCATGAACTCGATCGGAATGCTGTCCGCGTCGAAGTTGACCATGCCGATCGCGAAGTAGCCGCCCGGCCGGAGCCAGCCGGCGATCTTGTCCAGCGTGCGCTCGATGTCCGCCTTGCTCAGCATCAGCAGCGAGAAGAACGCGGTGACGGCGTCGAACTTCCCGAAGTCGTCGGGCAGCGCGGCGAAGTCGGCGTGCACGAACTCGGCGGCGGGCACCTGCTCGCGGGCCAGCCGCAGCATCCTCTCGGCGATGTCGACACCGACCACCCGATGATCGGACGCGGTCAGAACCTTCGCGGTGGGAACACCGGTGCCGCAGCCCAGGTCGAGCACCGAGGCGCCGGCCGGCAGCAGCGAGCTGATCTTCTCGAGCAGCGCGGCCTGGTAGGGGTTATGGCTGTGCTCGCCTTGATATTTCTCAGCGATGTGATCGAAAACCTCCATGCGCGAACGCTACCGCCCGGGTTACCCCCGTTCCACAGTAGAAGAAGATCAAAATACCCGGGTCACGCCTTCGGCGGCGATCCGGTCGTCGAGGCGTGAGCGGTCCAGGTTGGCGCAGAGCACTATCGACGCGCCGGCGCTCAGCGGCGCCAGCAGCCAGATCAGCGGTTCCTCGGAGCCGGCCGCGTCGACCAGCACCCGGTCACCCCGCCGGATGCCGCGCGACCGCGCGACCTCGGCGGCGACCGCGTCGTACTCCCCGAAGGTGGTCCCGTCCGGGGTGGCCGGGTCGGTGACGGAGGCGCGATGCGGCGGCGGGGCCGCGCCCCGATGCGCGCGCACGGCGGGCAGGAAATCCCGGCAATCTTCCGGTACGTCGGCGGCACCCGCCCCGGCCGGCGCCAAGTCCAGCACGAACCGATGCCGTGCCGCCGGGAGGTGCTCCAGCCAGCTGCCCACCCGCCGCCGCTCCACGAACGTCACGTCCAGCTCCGGGCCGGCGTCGCCCAGTCCCGCGGCGCCCCACCCGCGGAACGACACCTCCAGGCCGGCCGCCCACGACCCGAGCAGCACCGCCGCCGTCTGCCAGTGCGGTGGCAGCAGCACCCCGGCCCGGTGACCGGGGCGCAGACCGCACTCCGCGACCAGCAGCGCCGCGGTGGCCGCGCTCCACGAGCCCAGCTCGGCGGCGGTCAGCCCGGTCCGCTCGCCGGCGGCGTCGTCGTAGTAGGTGATCAGTTCGGCGGTGTGGTGGTCGACGCTCATCGGTACCGAAGTTACCGGGCGGGCCGGGGCGCCACGCCCCGCCGCCCAAGCGGTGTGCCGGACCGGCCGGCGGACCCCGGCTGGCGCCCATGGTGGTCTCGCGACCCCGGATACCACCGTCACGCCCAGCCATGGCCTCGGGGCTGGTGCTGGTGGTGGTCTGGCGGGCTTGGATGCCACCGTCATGCCCAGCCGGGGTCTCGGGGCTGATGCTGGTGGTGGTGTCGGCGGCTCGGAGGTCACCACGAGGGCCAGCCGGGGCTGATCTTGGTGGTACGGGCGTACCGGAGAAGGCGGTCTGTGGGCGGTCGGACCGGGACGTCCAGCAGCGAGTCGGTGGCCTGGCGGCCGGGGTGCGACCCGGGAGGGTCGGCCGTCAGGCGGCGTCGCGGAAGGCGGTCAGGGCGCGGGCCTCGGCCGCGTAGCGGGCGAGCAGGTGGACCGTCTCCGGGCCGGCCTCGCCGTCGGCCTCCAGGCCGAGCCGGGACTGGACGGCGCGGACCGCCTCCGCCAGGTCGGCGGGGGCCGGGCCGACCTGGACGCCGAAGTCGGCGAAGAGCGAGCGCAGGCTTTCCGGATCCGCCGTGGGCCGGGTGTCGGACCAGCCGATCAGGCCGCCGACGGCGGTGCCGACCACGGTGAGCATTCCTCGTGCGGTCATCGTTACCTCCCGGATTCGCTTCGTGATTCCAGGATCGGGATTTCCGCTGTCACCGACATCTGCCGAGGGTCTCGATCACCTGTGCCCTTCTCCTACTTTCGGCCGACCGGGCCGGCGGTCCGCGAGGACCACCCGGTGGCCGCGAGGTCCGGGTGGGCCGGAGTTCCCGCAGGCCAGGCCGCTCGGGGTACGGCCCGGCCGGCTCGGGGTCGAGCCGGAGCCGGTGGCCGGCGAGGGAACCGCGGGCGGACGGGAAGGCCGGGGACTAACTCGGGCAGAGGTCGGTGCGCGCGACCTCTCGCAGCCGGCGGGCCTGTGCGGCGGAGACACCGAAGGAGGTGAGGGTGGTCGTGCTCGACGTGCAGGCCTGCGTGCCGAGGTCGGCGATCTCCTCGTCCCGGCGGTCCAGCGCCAGTTCCGGCATCTCCCGGCGGACAGCCGCCACGAAACGGTCCGGATCACCCGGTGTGGCGGAGGCGGAAGCGGACGGGCCGGCGGCCGCGGGGCCGTCCGGACCGCTCGGGCCGGCCGAGGCGGAGGCGGAGGGATAGGCGCGCCCTTCCAGCCAGACGGGTGCGGGATCTGAGCAGCCCGCCACCGAGCCGAGCAGGACCATACCAACGCCTACGTAACTGACAATACGACCATAAATCACCCGAAAGACCGTAGAGCATCGGGCCGTGCGGGACGGCCCGGCACGCCGCTGCCACACAGCGAAGTCACAGACCGCTCACCGGCTCGGGACACATTCCGGAGCCACCTTGGTGGACATGAGCGATCCGCTGAACCGCCCCGCCGGACACCCCTACCTCACGCACATCCCGCCGGTGATGGTGAGCCCGCCGCGCGGCCCCCGGTGGAAGCGCCGGCTCGCCGGCGGCGCCGCGGTCCTGGTCCTGGTCGGTGGCGGCGGCACCACCGGCGCGCTGCTCACCGAGAAGTATCTGGACCGCGCCCCGGCCGCCGCGACCAGCGGCACCACCGGCAGCACCGTCGCGGCGACCACCGTCGCCGAGGACGACGAGCTGGCCCCGATCGTCGCGAAGGTGCGGCCCAGCATCGTGACGGTGCTGGTCGACGGGGCACGCGAGTCGTCGCTCGGCTCCGGCGTGGTGCTCCGCGCCGACGGCCTGATCCTCACCAACAACCACGTGATCTCGTCGAACGGCACGGTGAGCGTGCGCCTGTCCACCGGCCGGACCGTCCCGGCCCGGGTGGTCGCCGCGGACAGCACGCACGACCTGGCGCTGGTGCAGGCGACCGGGCTGTCCGGGCTGACCCCGGTCACCTTCGCCGGCGACGACAGCGTCGCGGTCGGCGACACCGTGCTGGCGTTCGGCGCGCCGCTCGGCCTGGAGGGCACCGTGACCTCGGGCATCCTCTCCGCCACCGGCCGCAGCCTGGACACCGGTGACGAGCAGCTCACCGGCCTGCTGCAGACCGACGCCGCGATCAACCAGGGCAACTCCGGCGGCGCGCTGGTGGACACCTCCGGCCGGGTGGTCGGGATCGACGTCGCCATCGCCACCGCCGGCGACAGCACCGGCAGCGTCGGCCTCGGCTTCGCGATCCCGGCCGGCACCGTGACCAGCGTCGTCAAGCAGCTTGAGGCTCAGCTCGACAGCTGAGGGGCGCCGAACCACCGGCGGAGCGCGACGACCAGTCCGTCCGGGGACGGCGCCGGTCCGGACGACGACCAGGCCACGTAGTTGTCCGGCCGGACCAGCATCGCGGACTCCGCGGGCAGCGGCACTGTCACCAGGTCCACCCGGTCCCGCCAGGGTGCGACCGCCCCGGCCAGCGTTCCGGTGTTGTCCACGAGCAGGGGACGGGCACGGTGCGTCACGGGACCCAGGTCCGGCGCGAATCCGCCCATCCCGTCGTACCGGAAATCTGTCCCCGCGATGAGCGCGGCCAGACGGCGGACCACCGCCTCCTCCTCCATCAACTCGGCGAAGAGCGCGCGCAGCGCGGTCACCGCCGGCCCCGGCCCGGCCAGCAGGCCCTGCGCCTGGGTGTGCATCACGACCCGCTCGGCCACCGGCCGCCGCTCCGACTCGTAGGTGTCGAGCAGCCCGGCCGGCGCCCACCCGCGGACCAGTGCCGCGAGCTTCCAGCCGAGGTTGACGGCGTCCTGCAGGCCCAGGTTGAGGCCCGGACCGCCGATCGCGGAGTGCACGTGCGCGGCGTCGCCGAGCAGGATCACCCGATCCCTGCGGTAGCTGTCGGCGATCCGGGTGTTGCCGCCGGCGAGCCGGCGCAGGGTGTGCGGCCCGGGACCGGTCGGCGGCAGCAGCGGCACCTCGGCGCCGAGCACGTAGTGCAGCGTCTCCAGGACCTCGGCGAGCGTCACCGGTTCGTCGCCGGCCGGCCGCGCGGTGGTGGCCGCGGTGATCAGATTCCGCCCGTCCGGGAACGGCGCGAAGGCGACCATGCCGCGTTCGGTGCGGTGGTGCTGGAAGGGCGGCACCACGCCGTAGCCGGGAATCCGCAGGCCGCCGCTCTCCGGGTCGATCAGCTCGGTGGGCACGTCGACAGCGGCGGTGCGCGACACGGCATCGTCGTCGGTGACGCCGGGGAAGGCGAAACCGGTCAGCTTCCGGGTCATGCTGCGCCCGCCGTCCGCGCCGACGACGTAGCGCGCCTCGATCCGGCAGGGGCCGCCGGGACCGGACACGTCCACCACCACCCGGTCGTCCTTCTGATCGAGACCGGTCAGCTCGTGCCCGCCCCGGACCTCCACACCGAGTTCGGCGGCGCGCTCGCCGAGCATCGCCTCGATCTTCTGCTGCGGCGCGAGCAGTGTGTACATCGGATTGTCCGCCAGGCCGGCCAGCCGCAACGGGAAGGCGCCGAAGACGTGGCCGGGGGTCGGTTCCGGCCCACCCGGGCGGCCGGTGAGTCGTTCGTAGAGTCCGCGCCGGTGCAGCATCGGCACGATCTGGCCGACCAGGCCGTTCGCGCGCTGCTCGGTGGACGGGCCGGTGCGGCGTTCGAGGACCAGCGGGCGGACGCCGTTGAGGGCGAGTTCGCAGGCGAGCATCAGGCCGTTCGGTCCGGCTCCGACGATCACGACATCAGAGGACATGATGAAACCCCTCTTCGGGTACGGAGGTGGGCGCGCGCCAACCGCAGGTGACGGCGTCGCCTGGATGGTGGGGATCGTTCGGTTGTGCACAGCCGGGGGTTGTCCACAGGTCGTTCGCGGGGGCCGCGGCTTCGCGGGATAATGGCTGCAGGGGTGCCCCCCGGGAGGGTGGGGGCCTGCGTAGGGGGCCTGCGTAAGCGCTCGCGTCAGAGCCGGGCGAGTCCCGCGCCGATCAGGCGCAGCACCCCGGCCACCAATCCCTTCCCGGAGCCCTTCAGGGCTGAGGCAGCCCCGCCCGGATCAACCCCAACGCCTCGGTCAGCAGCTCCGGCACCGTGTCCCAGCGATCCCCGCCCTGCGCCTGGAACTGCCGGACCACCACGTTGTTGGCCGCCAGCACCGCCGCCGCCACCAGCTTCGGATAGAGGTCGCGCTCCACGTCCAGCCCGGTACGCTCGGCGACGGCCGCCCCGATGGCCCGCACCGCGTCGTCGCCGCCGCGCAGGATCTCCGCCTGGATGGCGGGCACCGCCACCATCTCGCGCACCCCGGAGCGCCAGAGCTCCATGTCCGGCTCCGGGTGGGCGGTGACCTCGGGGCCGGGGGCGAACGAGTCCAGCACGGCCTGGGTGATCGCGTCCCAGAGCGGCTCGCCGGCCGGCCGCCCGCGCAGCGCGTCCGCCACGGCGAAGCAGCGGTCGCGGTGCCGGGCCGCGACCGCCTCGGCCTTGCTGGCGAAGTAGTTGTTGAAGGTGCGGGGTGACACCCCGGCGGCCGCCGCGATGTCCTCCACCAGCACCCGGTCGTAGCCGCGCTCGACGATGAGCCGGATCGCGGCCCAGCTCAGCGCGGTCCGGGTGGCCTGCTTCTTGGTCTCCCGGAGTCCCATGCCCACGACCATAGCAAAAACTGCGTGCCCCGCAAAAGTGCGGGGCACGCAGTTTTCTCAGCCCTGTCTCAGGCCCGACCGGCGCCGGGGCCGGCCTCAGCCGGCCAGGTGGCCCCAGCGGGACTCCAGCTCCGGCCAGGTGCCCTGGTCCTCCGCCTTGCCGCCGATCAGCACGACCACCCGGTCCGCCTGCGCCAGCGCCGCCCGCTTCGAGGTCGATCCCACCACCGTCACCCCGTGCGAGCGCAACGCCCGCCACAACGCCAACTCGGTGGTCACGTCCAGCGCTGACGACACGTCGTCGGCGATCAGCAACTCGGTACGCGGGGCGAGCGCCCGTGCCAGCGCCAGCCGCTGCAGCTGGCCACCGGACAACCGGGTGCCCTTGTGCCCGATCAGCAGCCCGAGGCCGCCGCCGGACGCGGTCAGGTCGTGCTCCAGCTGGGCCACCGAGACCGCGTCGGCCGCGTCCACCTGGTGGCCGAGCTGGATGTTGTCGGCCACCGTCCCGGACAGCACCCGGGGCAGCTGGGCGACGTAACCCACCTGGTTGGGCCGCAGGAACAGCTCCGGCTCGCGGACCGGCTCGCCGTTCCAGCACAGCTCGCCGGTGTGGTGCACGATCCCGGCCAGCGCGCGCAGCAGCGACGACTTGCCGGACCCGACCGGGCCGACCACCAGTACCAGCTGGCCGCGCTGCACGGTCAGGTCGACGTCCCGGACACCCTGGGCGCCGTTCTCGTGCACCGCGCTGAAGCCGCGCAACTCCAGCGTGCGCAGCGGGTTGCGCGGCGCGGCCGGCGGCGCGGGCGCGGTGCCGGCCGAGATGTCCACCCCGGTGATGTCCGACGAGTACTCCGCGGAGCCGGTCATCGCGACCGTCCGGGCCGTCCACACCTTCGCCGACGGGTAGTGCGACACCAGCGACGCGGTCGTCCACGCGAACCACCGGGCCGAGCCGAGCGTCGCCACCGCGATCAGCGTCGCCGCCGAGCTGAGCCGGTCGGACAGGTACAGCGACCAGACCGCGATCGGCAGCAGACCGCTGACGATCGACGGCGTGGACCGCGCCCACACCTGGATCGCGATCTCCCGCCACTGCAGCTCGCTGCGTTTCGCGTCCAGCCGGGCCAGGTGGCTCAGCACCGGCTCGGTGGCGCCGGCCAGCTTCACCGTGCGCGCCGCCGACAGCGACGACACCAGCGCTGTCGCGAACGCCGCGCGGGCCGCGACGGTACGCCGGGCCGCCTGCTCCAGCCGCGGCCCGAACAGGGTCGCCGCCAGTCCGGACACCAGCATGGTGCCGAGGAAGAACAGGGCCGGGACCGGCGATTGGGAGGTCACCGTCATGGCCACCGCGACGATCAGCGCGACGCCGCTGTCGATCAGGTTGTCGGCCAGCATCACCACCCGCTCGGTGTCGCCGCCCTGGGCGACCACCTCGGCCGGGGTGTGCTTGCTGACCCGGCGCGGGCCGATCTGCCCGTGCACCAGGCGCAGGCTGATCCGCAGCATCTGGCGGACCCACCACTCCGGGAACCAGGCGCCGGTGTAGTACAGCGTCGGGATCAGGGCGAGCAGGGCCACCGTGATGCCGATCGCGGGCGGCACCGGGCTGCCCACGCCGTCCACCACGTCGGACCACAGCAGCGGCAGCACCACCCCGTCCAGTCCGAACAGGACCAGCAGCACGAACAGGCCGACGGCGCCCAGGCCGTACCGGGCGTCGTTGGTGGCCAGCCGGGCGATCTCGCGCATCGTCCGGGTCGGCGGCGGGATGGGCAGCGGTGGCGCGTCCACGGTGGGCAACGGGTTGCTCAGCGCGTCGGCGCCGAGTTCCAGCCGCACGGCGGTGTCCCAGTCGCCCGGCTCCTCCGCGCCGGCCGGACCGGTGCCGGCCGGCACCCCGCCACCGTTCGCGGACGTGGTCCGCGCCGGGACGGCCAGGTTGCTGCTCGCCATCAGCTCGGCGAACCGGCGGGACTCGCGCAGCGGCCCGGCCTCCAGGACCCGGCCGTCGGCGAGCACCACGACCTCGTCGCAGCGCTGCACCGAGGAGAGCCGGTGTGCCACGATCACGCCGATCCGGCCGTCCAGCAGCCGGTCGGTGGCCCGCTGCACCCAGGACTCGGTGACCGGATCCATCCGGGCGGTCGCCTCGTCCAGGATCACCACCTGCGGGTCGCGGACCAGGATCCGGGCGAAGGCCACCAGCTGCTCCTGGCCGGCCGAGAGCTTGTAGCCGCCCTCGCCGAGCTTGGTGTCGATGCCGTCCGGCAGGCCCTCGACCCAGGAGGCCAGGCCGAGCTCGTCGAGCGCGGCACCGGCCCGGGGCAGCAGCTCCTGGTCGAAGAGCGCGATGTTCTCGGCGAGGGTGCCGGCCAGGATCTCGGTGCGCTGCGGGACGATGGCCGTCCATCGGCGCAGGCCGTCGACGGCGATGCCGTTGATGTCGACATCGCCGAGGAAGACCGTGCCGGCGGGCACGTCGACGGCCCGGGTGAGCACCTTGGCCAGGGTGGACTTGCCGGAGCCGGTACGCCCGATCAGCGCATAGGAACGGCCCCGGGCGAAGGTGAGGCTGACCCCGCGCAGGGCCGGTGGGCGACCACTGTCCGCTTCGCCGTATCGGAAGGTCAGGTCGCGGACCACCAGGTCGCCGTCGACCGGGGGCACGCCCTGCGCCGGCTCCTGCGGCACCGCGGCGAGCATCTGCACCCGGCCCCAGGCGCCGAGCGCGTTCTGCAGCTCGGGCACCATGCGGGTGACCTGCTCCAGGGTGCCGCCGAAGCCGAGCGCGAGCAGCCAGACCCCGGTCAGCCGGGCGCCGTCGATGTGCCCGGTGACCAGCGCCCAGGCGCCGACCAGGACCAGTGAGGCGATCAGCGAACGGGTGATCGTCCCGGCCCACATGGTGATCCGCGACGAGGAGCGCCAGACCCGGCGGCCCCGGGTCAGCACCTCGCGGGCCCGGTCGGCGAAGAGGCGGTGCACGTACGGCGCGGCGAGGCTGGTACGCACGTCGTCCTGCCCGTGGATCGCCTCCTCCATCACGGCGGCCAGGTCGGACCAGGCCTCCTCCTCGGCGATGCGCACCGGGCCGATCCGGCGGATCGGCTTGTTCATGGTCGCGAAGATCAGCACGGCGACGGCGATCATGGCGAGGCCGGCCGGCCACCAGACGAGGAACGCGGTGACGATGGAGAGTGTGGCCACCGCCATCGACTGGGCGATCCGGACGCCGCTGCCGCGCAGCTCCGAGGCGACCTGGTAGACGTCGGAGTCGATCCGGTCGAGCAGCTCGCCGACCGGCGTGTTCTCCAGGGTCGGGATGTCCTGGCCGAACGCCACCCGGTTGAGGCCGCGCCGGACCCGGGCCGCCCAGTCGGCGGTGAGCCGGGCCGCGACCAGCCCCACGACGACGTCACTGATCACCACCGCGGCGAGCGCCATGGCCAGCACCGCGAACAGCGTCCCGGACCGGTCGACGAGCACCGAGCCGGCCAGCGCGAGGGCCGTGGCCGATCCGCTTGCGCCGAGCACGATCAGGAAAGCGGCCAGCGCCGTGCGACTTCGGGAGGTAACCCACAGGTCGCTGAGCAGACGCATACGAAGTCCTCTGGACGATGGGTGAAAGGCGGTACCCCATCCTGCGCAGCCCCGGTGACCCCGCTCAACCGGTTTATTTCCGGCAAGTCGTCACCTCGGGGCGCCATTCGCACCCCGAGGTGATCATGGTCTCAGCGCGCTGTCACCGCTCCGCGTGCAGCGTCAGCAGGGTGATCTCGCTGGGGGCGAAGATGCGGAACGGCGGCCCCCAGAAGCCGGTGCCGCGGCTGGTGTAGAGCTGCGTGCGTGCCGAGTGCCGGGACAGGCCCTGCAGGGCGGGCTGGTCGATGCGGACCAGGTAGTGGAACGGCCACATCTGACCGCCGTGGGTGTGCCCGGACAGCTGCAGATCGATGCCGTGCGCGACGGCGCCGGAGATCTGCTGTGGCTGGTGGGCGAGCAGCAGCACCGGCAGCCGCGGGTCGGCGCCGGCCAGGGCGGCCTCGTGGTCCATGTGGTGGCCGGGGACGCCGGAGCCGGCCGCGGTGCGGTCGTCGACACCGGCCACGATCAGTGAGTCGCCGCCGCGCGAGACGACCAGGTGCCGGTTGTGCAGGGACTCCCAGCCGATCGAGGACATGAACTCCACCCAGCCCTGGGCGCCGCTCATGTATTCGTGGTTGCCGGTCACGTAGACCCGGGCCATCGACGCCCGCACGTCGGCGAGCGGCGACGCCTGCGAGAGGCGCTGGTCGACCTCGCCGTCGGCGATGTCACCGGTGTGCGCGACGATGTCGGCGTCCAGCGAGTTGATCACCTCGGTGACGCCGCGGGACCAGCGGGACCGGTCGATCGGGCCGTAGTGGGTGTCGGTGATCAGCACCACCCGCAGCCCGTCCAGCCCGCTGCCGAGCCGCGGGATGGTGACGTCCACGTGCCGGACCCGGGAGACGCGCATCGCCTCCACGTAGCCGTAGACGAGCAGCGCGACCGAGACGGTCAGGACCGCGGCGGTGACCACCCGGGAGCGGACCGGATCGGCGACCCCGGCGAGTGCCAGGGCCAGCCCGAGGAGCTGGCCGAGGATCGACCAGACGAAGAGCACCCAGACCACGCCGAGGGTGGTGTCGGCGATCCGGGACGCGCGGTCGTCACGCCGGCCGTGCCCGCGGAACATCAGCACCGGGAAGCCCGCCGCGACCAGCACGAACAGCAGCGTGGCCGCGACGAACGCCGGGGCCGGCCAGGCGTTGCCCGACCAGACCAGGGTGGCCCACGGCACCCCGAAGAGCAGGGCGAGGACCGCCACCAGGAGCACACCGAACCGGGCACCCGCCCGCCGCCGCCGTCGCGGCTTCGCCTCGACCGCCGCCTCATCCACCGCCATGCGAGCAAGCATGCCACCGCGTCACGACAAACACCCGTGTGCCGGATCAGCGCCCAGCGAACACAGCAGCGCGGACGGCACCACCAGGTCGGCGCGGTCTCGGGTGCCGGCGATCAGCGTGGCGTTGCGCTCGTCGGTCCCGGTCGCCCAGGCCCGGGCGGCGGCCGGGGGTTTACCGAACCGCTCGTGCCGGGCGACCAGCCGCCGCAGCCGCTCGGCCGGGTCGAGGTCGGTGTACCAGACCTCGCTGAACACCTCCCGCAGCCCGGCCCACCGGCCGTCGCCGAGCAGCAGGTAGTTGCCCTCGGTGAGGATCAGCCGGGCCTGCCGCGGCACCCCGATCGCCCCGGCGATCGGCTGCTCCAGGACCCGCTCGAAACCCGGCGCGTAGATCATCTCGTCCCGGTCGTCGAGCAGCCGGCGCAGCAGCGCGGCATAACCCCAGCCGTCGAAGGTGTCCGGCGCGCCCTTGAGCTCGCGCAGCCCCAGCCGGTCCAGCTCGGCGTCGGCCAGGTGGAAGCCGTCCATCGGCACGTGCGCCACCCAGCTGCCGGCGGCCAGCCCGGCCGGCGGCCGCGGGGCGAGCGCGGCCAGCAGCGACTCGGCCAGGGTGGTCTTGCCGGCGCCGGGCGGGCCGGCGATGCCGAGCACCGCACGCCGCCCGCCGGCCACCAGGGACCGGGCCCGGTTCACCAGATCGGGGAACGTGCCTGTCATACGCCGACCGTACCGGTGGCCCGATCGGCGACCGGCGGACCTCGCGCCGGCCCGCGGTCCCGCCGGGCCGGTCAGCCGAGACCGAGCCGCAGGCCGGTGACGCCGGCCGGGGAGAGCGGGCGGGCGGTGGCCCGGGCCAGGTCGGTGCGGACGGTGTCGGGCAGTTCCTCGCCGAGCGCGCAGAGCGCCGGATAGAGGTCGAGGACCTGGCGGTGGCTGAGCGCCCCCGCGCCGATCAGCAGGCCGTTGAGCGCGGTCGGGGTCTGGCCGAGCTCGTCGCAGAGTTCGGCGCGCCAGGCCGGGTCGTGGACGTGGTCGGCGAACTCGCGGGCGATCCGGTTGCCGGCCGGCGAGCGCAGGCCGCCCAGGGTGCTCTGCCGATGCCGGCTGATCGGCGGGGCGAGCCGGCAGGCGATGCCGAGGCGGCGGGCCAGCTGCGGGACGGTGAGCACGTCCAGCCCGGCCGCGCACCCCTCACAGAGCCGCTGGAACGTCGTGGCGTGGATGACCGCGGCGGGTCGCTGGCACGCGCCGTCGAGGCCGCAGGAGGGGTCGAGGATCACCTCGGTGAGGGTGCCCTCGTGGTCGAACCGGCCGACCGCGAAGTAGGTCGCCGGGGCGGTGCGGTAACGGGCCAGCGCGGCCCGGGCGCTGACATAGCCGTCCGGGTCGACGCCGATGCGTGGCACACCGGCCTCGGTGTGCAACTGGATGAGCCGGAACATGGTGCACGCTCCCGGGGGGTGAAGCGAATTCGGTGTCGTCCTCCGGTACGTCAGCCGTGGCACAATGGTTCAGCGATCACACTGGGTCACTGATCGGTGACTGCATTTGCGCTGGCAGGCGGGCCGGAAGCAATCGGAGATTACTCCGTGTAGCGGAAATTGGCTAGGGCGAAAGGATGAGGTCGCAAGATCAGGATTTGGGTACGGTGGGTTGCCGAATGGCCTTGCCGAAGGGGGTTTTGTGGGCTGGAGCACGCTGCCGGCGCTGATGTATCACTCGGTCTCCGCCGTGGACGGCCCGCTGCGTGATCTCGCGGTCCCGCCGGACCGGCTCGCCGAGCAGCTCGAGGCGCTCACCGCCGCCGGCTACCGCCTGACCGGCCTCACCCAGGCGCTGGACGAGCTACACGCCGGCAGCACCGAGAAACTGCTCGCCGTCACCTTCGACGACGGGTACCGGGACTTCCTCACCGCCGGCGTCCCCGCGCTGCGAGCGGCCGGCGCCGGCGCCACCCTGTACGCGTCGGTCGGCCACCTGGGTGGGCACGCCGGCTGGCTCGGCCGGTGGTCGGCCGACTTCGGCCCGATGCTGACCTGGGAGGAGCTGGCCGAGGTCGCCGCGAGCGGCATCGAGATCGGCAACCACAGCCTGATCCACCACCCGCTCGACGTGCTGCCCCCGGCGGTGCTGCGCGAGGAGATCCACAGCAGTCGCGAGGAGCTGGAGCAGCGGCTGCGGCTGCCGGTGCGCTCGTTCGCCTACCCGCACGGCTACCACAGCCGCCGGGTTCGCGACGTGGTCGCGGCGGCCGGGCACGACAACGCCACCGAGGTCGGGTACCGGGCGCACACCCCGCGCGAGCGGCGGTTCGCGGTGCCGCGCTTCCAGCCCACCCCGGATCACACCGGCGCCGACCTGGTCGCCCTGGTCGAGGGGCACGGGTCGACCGTGGTGCCGACGCTGAAGAGGTACGCCCAGCCCGGCTGGCGCATGGTCCGCACACTCGCCCGCGCGGCGGGAAGGAATCTGACATGACCCGCCGCGCCTTCCTGGGCCTGGTCGCCGCGCTGCCCCTGGCCGGCTGCGCGACATCGCATCGGGCGGCCCCGCGGGCCGGTGCCACCACCGCGCCGTCCCCGGCGCTCTCGGTCGCCCCGTCGGTGGCGCCGTCGCCGCCGTCCGTCACCGCCGGTGCCGCGGCGCCGGTGTGGGGCGGGCCGGTGCCGTTCACCGCTGGGAAGGCGCTGCTCGGGTCGTACCTGGCCCTGGACGGGATGTCGTACCCGCAGGCGCTGGCGCTGCGGCACAAGCAGCTCGGCCGGGACGCGCGGATCGCGCACGTCTTCTACGAGTGGGCGGACACGCTGCCCAGCTCGATCCCGGACGCGCCGGACCACGCGATCCCGATGGTGTCCTGGCGGGGCACGGCGTACGCGGAGATCACCAGCGGACGCAGCGACAAGCTGATCGCCGCGGCGGCCCGCAACCTCAGGCGGTTCGGCCGGCCGGTGCTGCTGCGCTGGGCCTGGGAGATGAACGGCAACTGGTTCGACTGGTGCGGCGCGCGGAACGGCGACGACCCGGCCGGCTACGTCACCGCGTGGCGGCGGATCCACCGGATCTTCCAGGAGCAGGACGCCACCAACGTGGCCTGGGTGTGGAGTCCGAACTGGAACTCCTGGCCGCGTACCGACTGGAACGTCTACGCGAGCTATTACCCGGGCGACAAGTACGTCGACTGGGTCGGCGTCTCCGGCTACAACCTGGAGGGCGAGCGCCCCGGCACGCTGTACGACCCGATCTACCGGGCGTACGCCAAGCGTAAGCCGATCATCCTGAGCGAGATCGGCGCGGTCGATCACGGCGGCTCCACCAAGGCCGACTGGATCGCCGAGTTCAGCCGGTACATGCGGACCCGGCCGAAGATCGGCGCGGTGGTCTGGTTCGACACCGACACGCACCCCGGTTACGCGGAACGCTGGCGGATCGACACCGACAGCGCGTCGCTGGCCGCGTTCAAGGCGATGGGCCGCACGCCGCGGTTCAGCGCCTAGGGCTGCCGGTACAGCGAGCGGTACGTCTCCGACGACCCGGTGTTCGGCAGGCAGTCCGGGTCGTCGGGGCGCAGCAGGCTGGACTGCGCCTCGGTCCCGTCGCACCGCTGGAAGTACGCCTCGTACGCCAGGTAGGGCGCGTGCGCCGCGAACCAGTCGTACATCCAGCGGACGAAGTCCGGGTTCTCCCGGCCGGCGTCCCCGGTCGGCACCACGCCCCACTCGCCGACCGAGAACAGCTTGCCGTGCCGGCGGGCGAACGCGTAGAGCCAGTCCAGGCCCTCCGGGGCGGCGGCGGTCCGGGCGAAGTCGGCCTTCGTCGGCGACCACGGGTAGTGGTCGTAGTTGTCGATGCCGACGATGTCGACGTAGTCGTCACCCGGGTAGCAGCCGGTGCTGACCCCGCCGCACAGGCCGCTCGGCGTGGTGTGCGCGTTGATCGTCCAGTCCAGCAGCACGTCCGGGTCGGTGGCCCGGATCGCGTCGGCGGCGTGCCGGTAGCAGGCCAGGTAATCGGCGGTGTCCCGGCCGCGCCAGGCCATCGTCGGCTCGTTCATCTCCCAGCCGAGGCGGACGATCGAGTCACCCCGGCCCTCGGCGACCATCAGGCTGCCGAAGGCGCGCCAGCGGTCGTCGTACCGGCCGGCCGCGCAACCGGCGAGCAGGTCCTCGCCGCCGTCCGGGACCAGCCCCTGGGAGACCACCAGCACCCCGTCGAAGTCAGCGAACTCGGCGAACGTCCACCCCGTCCCGCTGGTCATCGAGGCGTACGAGGTGCGGTCGGTGTAGGTCTGCGCGACGGTGCAGGCCCGTTCCCGGGCGGTGCAGAACTCGCGTACCGCGGCGCCGGTCAGCAGCGGATAGCCGTTCACCCCGGAGAGCCCGGCGGTACCCGGCCAGCTGCCGGCGGTCCGGGCGCGGGTGACCTGGCTGCGGGCCGAGCGCAGCCGCCGGCTCGCCGCGCTCAGCGAGGGCACCGAGATCGACGGCTGGGGGGTCGCGGACGGCTGGGCCGGCGGCGTGCCGGCCCGCTCGTCGCCGCCGGTCGCCAGGACCACCCCGGCGGCCAGCACCCCGGCGGCGATGCCGAGCGTCAGCAGAGCGAGCCGGCGGCGCCCGCGGGCCTCGCTCACCGCCGCGCGGCCGCCGCCGCGGCGATGACGAGTTCCCGGTACGCCCTGGCCGGCGTCCCCGTGAGCAGCTTGACGGTGACCCGCTGGTCGGCCGGGTATTTCACGGTCGCCGACCAGGAGCCGCGCGCGTCCGCCTCGACCTTGCGCCGGTCGATCTGCTCGCCCACGCTGTCCGTGGCGACCAGCGTGTACGGCCCGGCGCCGGTCAGCCCGGTCACGCTGAGCCGGACCGCCCGATTGCCGTCGGCGGCCACCGGCCCGGGCGGGGCGGCCGAGAGGGACACCACCGCCATGTTGTAGGTCCGTTCCGAGTCGCGGAACGAGTACCACCCGAACCCGGCCAGCAACGCCACCACGAACACCAGCGGCAGCACCTCGTGGACCAGCCGCGGGCGGGTCAGGCGCGGCCGGCGGGCGGCCGGGCCGTCCCCGGCGGGCTCCGGCCGGTCGCCGGCCGGGGCGCCCCAGCGCTGCCGGGCGACGGCCACGGCGACCGCGACCAGGGTGGTGGCGGCGCTGAGGCCGAGCCAGCCGACCCGGTTCAGCGTGCCGCCGACCGCCCACAGCAGCAGCCCGCCGAGCACCAGCGTGGCCAGGCTCAGCGCCGGGATCAGCACCAGCCGTTCCACCCCGCCCAGGTCGTCCGGCCGGTCCCGGCGGAACAGCGCGCCGACCAGGGCGGCGCCCGGCAGCACCAGGCTGAGCAGCAACCCGGCCGGCGCCGACACCGGCAGCGGGCCGAGCAGCACGGCGGCCCCGGACACCACGGTCAGGCCGGTCAGCACACCGGCACGCACCGCGTTCACGACGTTCCCATCTGGTAGATCCGGACGTTCCCGTTGTCGTAGAGCCGGGACAGGCCGGCCGCGGTGTCGAACTTGCCGAGCTGGGCGGCGGTCAGCGGCTCGGTGATCCGCCCGGCGTTCGGGTCGGCCTCGAAGTACGCGCCCTCGGCCGGCAGCGCGTCGCCCAGCCGTTCGTCGACCACCAGGTAGTCCAGGCCGAACGCCTCGGCGAGCCGGCCCTGCGCGGTGCCCCAGGTGCGGGCGTAGAAGAGTTCGCCGACCTCGCGGACCGGGTCCTGCCGGCCGTACGTGGAGGAGAGCGCCACCGCGGTCAGGTCGCCGCCGACCCGGTTGCCCGGGCCGAGCGTGCGTTTCTGCCAGTAGGCCGCCTCGACGCCGTACGCGTCCACCGACCGCTCGTAGGCGGCCGGCAGGTAGTCGCCCGGCAGCAGCGCGGAGACCGGGGGATAACCGCCGGTCCGGGCGCCGATCATCAGGATGGTGATCAGCGCGGTGCCGAGCCAGACCTGCTGCGACAACCGGCGGCCGGTGGTGATCGAGTACCCGGGGACCAGCGCGGAGCGCCACCGCCGGCCGTGCTCGTCCTTGGGCGGGATGATCTGTACGGCGTAGACGATCGCGCTCGCCGCGACCATCGAGATCGGGATGTAGGTGAAGGTGGAGAGCCGGCCGGCGATCTCCGGCCCGTTGGTGCCCAGGAAGCGGGCGCCGTTGCCGGCGAAGAAGACCGCGCCGCCGATCAGTGCGGCCCACCGCCAGACGTCCCGGTCCCGGCGCAGGATCATGTCCCGGGCCACCGCCAGGAACAGCACCAGCAGGCCGAGCAGGCCCAGGCCCTGCACGGCGAGCTGGATCAGCGGCACCGGCACCGAGGCCGAGGAGTCGGCGCCGGCCGCGCCGCCGAACATGGTCCGCAGCGAGGCGATCATGCGCTGCGCCGGCGACTCCAGGTAGGCGATCACGTCGTGCGCCACGAAGAGGATCCAGCCCAGCACCACGATCAGCGAGACGCCGGGCAGGATCAGCGCGTTCCACGGCCGCGGCCGCCGCATCGCCAGCTCCGTGCCGGCCAGCAGCACCAGCGTGGCGACCAGCGCGAACGCTGTCACGTGGTGGCTCACCGTGGTCATCACCGCGCCGACCGAGCCGAGCACCAGGAAGCGGCGCCCGCCGCCGGTGCGCCAGCGGCGGGACGCCCAGATCGTCATCATGAAGAACGGCAGCGCGGCGGTCTGGTACAGGAACATCGAGTTGAAGAACAGGTAGTGCATCGCCGTCGCGTAGGTCACGCAGGTCACCCCGGCCATCGCGGGGGAGTTGCTGGCCCGCAGCACGGTGACGAAGAGCAGGCCGACGAAGACCAGGTGGGTCACCCCGGCCACCAGGATGCCGGCGGCGGTGACCGGCAGGCCGGTCAGCTCGGCGAGCGCGGCACCCATCTCGGCCAGTCCGGGGAAGTGCACCGCGGGTGGCAGCGCCGCGTTCGGCCGGAACAGCTCGCCGGTCTCGGTGATCAGGGTGGTGGCCAGCCAGTGCTGCAGCTCGTCGGGGAACCGGAACTGGTCCGGGCTGTACATCCACTTCAGCATGTACTGGTTCGCGGCCAGGCCGATCACCAGCACGAACGACTCGGTGGCCCCGGGCATCCGGCTGAGCAGGCGGAACACCACGGGGGTGAAGACGATGACCTGGCCGGTCCAGTAGGCGGTCAGGGCCACGTCGTTGCCCGCGCGGCCACCGACGTACGCCATGGCGACCAGCACCACGCCGAGGCTGGAGAGCAGCAGCACCCAGGGCGCGTAGCCGAGGCCGGCGGAGGTCGCCGCCGGGTCGTCCTCGACCACCACCGCCGGGGCGGCGGCCCTCTCCTTCGGCTCCTTGTGCGGGAGCTTGATGATGACGGTGTCGTCGGCCGGCTCGGTGACCGGGGCGGAGCCGCGCGGCTTGGCCTTGCCGGACTGGGACTTCGGGCCCTGGGGGAGCCGGATGATGACCGTGTCGTCACCGGCCGGCCGCTTGCGCACGCCGCCGGCGGGCAGGCTGATGATCGCGGTGTCGTCCGGTCTCGGCGTGCGACCCGCCAGCGGGACCGAGTCGACACCGGGCAGCCGGATGATCACGGTCTCCTCGCCGGCCGGTTTCGCCGGCTGGGGCTTCGGGATGACCTGGGTCTGTTCGCCGACCGGCTTCTCGGGCGGAAGTTTCGGGATGACCTGGGTCTGTTCGCCGACCGGTTTCGCCGGCTCGAGCTTCGGGATCACCTGTGTCTGCTCGCCCACCGGCGGCTTCGACTCGGCGGTGACGTCTTCCGGCGTCCGTTTCGGGTCGGACGTCGGCTGGTCCCCCATGAAAAGAGCCTCCACGGTATGTCTCGATCGAGCAGGGTGGGACGGCCCGCATCACTCCTCGCGATGATACGAGCCGATATGCCGGATTTTCCGGGCAATCCGCGAGTCCGCGGTCAGCTCCCGGCGGCCCGCAGTTTGGCCCGGGCGGCCCGCCGCCCCCGCAGGTAGGCGCGCGGACCGGCGATCATCCCCTTGCGGTTGGCGCCGAGCAGCTCACGGGGGAAGTCGTCGCGCAGGGTGGAGACCCGCAGGCTGTCCGAGCCGGTCAGATCCCGGTACGCGGTGGGCGCCAGCTTGAGCAGCCGCCAGATCAGCCCCGGCCGGCCCAGCAGCAGGCTGGTGTACGCCGCGGTCAGCCCGGTGCCGTACCCGACCATCTGCTTCTCCAGCCCGGCGAAGTCCCGCCGGTGGAAGTGGTGGGTCACCGCGGTCGGCTGGTAGACGATCGTCCCGCCGGCCAGCAGCACCTGGGTGAAGGCCAGGGTGTCCTCGGACCCCATCGCCGGGGTGCCGGCGCCGAGCGCGGTGTCCCAGCCGCCGACCCGCTCGATCACGCCGGGCCGGAACGTCATGTTCGCCCCGGTGCCGAACGGCGGCAGCGGGTAGAGCGGGCTCTGCGGGTGCCGCGGGCCGAACACGTCGGGGACGAACCCGCGGCCCTTGCTGTGCCCGCCGAACTGCTCGAACCAGATCTGCGCCCGGGTCTCCAGCTCGGCCGGGACGATCACGCCGGAGACCACGTCGGCCTCCGGGTGCTCGACCAGCGCCCGGGCCACCTCGGCCAGCCAGTGCGGGTCGGCCAGCTCGTCGTCGTCGATCCAGGCCATGATCTCGCCCGGGCAGGCGGCGACCGCCGCGTTACGGGCGAACGACAGGCCGGCCTTGGGCTCCTTGAGGTAGGTGACCGGGCCGCGCCGGGCCGCCGACCGGACCACCTCGGCGGTGGCGTCGGTGACCGGGGCGTTGTCCACCACCAGGATCGTGAAGTTCGGGTACCGCTGGGCCAGCAGGCTGTCCAGGCAGCGGGCGAGCGCGCCGGGCCGTTCCCGGGTGCAGACCACCACGGTGATGTCCGGGGCGACGGCCAGCACCGCGCGCCGGCTCGCCAGGAACGCCGGCTCGGTCGCCGGGGTGAAACCGTTGGCCGGGATGGCGGCGCCGCCGAGCCGGGGGCGCACCACGTCGCCCAGCTCGTCGTCGATGGCGGCGGCCAGGTCGACCGGGCTCAGGCCGTACTCCGGGACGTCCACCAGGATGGTGCCGAGCGGCTCGGTGAAGAGCCGGACCAGCGCCCAGGCCTGCTGCACCCGGCGGCCGTCCGCGGTGGCCGGGCCGACCCGCGGCAGCGGCTCGGACAGTTCCAGGTCGAGCACGACGGCGGGCAGCGGGGTGTCCGTCTCGAAAACGGGTGCGGTGGTCACGGGGCGGCCTTCACTGCGGGGCGCCGGGCGGACCGGCGCGAACTGACGGTTTCCACGACGCCGCCGACGCCGGCGGCGGCCACTCCGGCGGCCACGCCGCCGGCACGCAGCAGCTGGTTCAGGCCCTGGCCGCGGGCGGCGCCGGCGAGGTGCCGCAGGAACGCCTTGGGCAGCGACCACAGGTAGCTGCGCTCGGCGCCCAGGGCGTCGTTGTCGTGCAGGCCGGCCATCTGCACCTTGCCCCGCCCCTCGGCGTAGCAGCGGCGCACGAAGAACCGGAACGAGGCCCGCTCGGCGGGGACCTCGTGCTGGATGACGGCGCTCGGCACGTACATCCAGCGGCCGCCGGCCAGCTGGCTCATCCGCAGGCAGAGGTCGGTGTCCTCGGGCCGGTTGCGGTCGCCGAGCTTGCCGAAGCCCAGCCGGAAGCCACCGACGGCGAGGAACGCGTCCCGCCGCACGATCATGTTGGCCGACCAGACGTTGCGGATCGGTGCGGTCTCGGTGGGCATTCCGGCGTACGACCCGCCGACGGCCCACAGGAACTCGGCGGGCATCCAGCGCGGCTCGGCACCCTCCCACGCCGGGACGATGGCGCCACCGGTGCCGACCACCGCCGGATCCGCGAACGGCTCGATCTGCCGGGCCAGCCAGTGCCGGTCGGCGATGATGTCGTCGTCCAGGAACGCCACCAGCGGCGTAACCGCGTGCTCGGCGCCGGTGTTCCGGTTGCCCGAGACGCCCCGGGGGTAGGCGTTCGGCAACACGGTGACGCCGGTCAGCTCGGCCTTGGCCCGGGCGTACATGTCCGGGTTGTGGTCGACGGCCACGACGATCTCGTCCGGCCGGTGGGTCTGCGCGCGGGCCGACTCCAGCGTGCGCAGCAGGTAACCCCAGCGCTTCTCGGTGTACGTGGGGATGACGATCGTGGTGGGGTGGGTCACGAGGGGGGTGCCGTCCTACTTCTGCCGCGACCGCAGGTCTCGGGTGGGCTGGTTGCCGAGGTCGTCCACTGCCGAGTGCCGCGGCTTGTTGATGTCCTGGGCGGTACGGGCGGCGCGGTTGACGTGACCGCGGGGGTCGACCGGGTGCGGCCCGCTGGCGTTCGTCGCCTGGCGGGCGGCGGTCTGCTTGGCCAGCTTCACGGCGAACAGCTCGACGCCGGCCTTACGGCGTGACCGGGCGCGGCCGAACTCGCTGAAGATGGTGCGCAGCACGCGGAAGCCGTCGCGGAAGGTGTTCAGGTTGCTCTGCCCGTGGATCCGCTCGTGCTCGGTGCTGCCGACCTCGCCGACCTTGAGCTGCTCGGCCACCGCGCGGATGTTGATCATCGTCTCGATCTCGAAGCCGTCGCCCCACAGCTTGCTGCCGTCGGCCGGCCGGGGCAGCTCCACGGCGGGCAGGTCGAGGGCCGGCACCACGTCGCGCCAGAACGCGTTGTAGCCGTAGCAGAGGTCGGTGAACTTCGTCTTGAACAGGACGTTGACCACCAGGTTGAGCCCGTCGTTGCCGAGCTTGCGCAGCCGGGTGATGTCGTGGCTGTGGCCGCCGAAGTTGAACCGGGTGCCCTTCACGAACTGGTCGCCGCCGGTCAGCTTGGCGACGAACAGCGGGATCTCGGCCGGGTCGGTGGAGCCGTCGGCGTCGATCATCACGATGATGTCGCCGGTGCAGGCCGCGAAGCCGCAGGCCAGGGCGTTGCCCTTGCCGATCCGGGTCTGCTGCACGACCACCACGTCGGGGCGCAGCTCGCGAGCCACCTCGACGGTCCGGTCCTTCGATCCGCCGTCGACCAGGATCACCTCGGTGATCATCGGCGGGAGCTTCGCGAACACGTGGGGCAGGTTCCGCTCCTCATTCAGCGCGGGAATGACCACGCTTACGGTCGGTGAGTGGGGGCGGTCACTGTCGGTACTCGTGGGCACGTGCGAAAGCTCCATGTCGGTCCCTTCCGGGGGCGGCAATACGGCCGATGGCGCGGATTCTGAATCGAAGTCCGCGTGGCCGCTCGCTTCAGGCAACGAATTTAGCAACGCATTACGCTGCGTCAACAGCCGACGAGTTGGTCTCACGTCACAGCCGTTCGTCTGAGCGTGAGATCTGTCCGACGGAGGGGCGATCTTGGTCACACCGCTACGTTGAGTAACTGACATACCGGCGCTGGGTGGATCTTCCCGGCGATCCCGGCGCGAGTCTTCCTATCGCCAGAAAAACGGATCTGTCGGATATTCGCGATACGTTGGCATATCGTCACACTGGGTAGGCGAGCCCGAGGCGTGTGACGGCGCGTGAGGTGGCACCCTGAGGGAGTGGGAATGACGAGCGAGGCCGCCGGCTGCGTGTGCGGGCACCCCTTCGAGGCGCACCAGCACTACCGGGCGGGCAGCGAGTGCACCTTCTGCGGACCTCAGCGGTGCCCGCGGTTCCGGCGTCCGCGCTGGTGGCGGCGGTTCCTGCCGGCCTCCTGAGCGCCCGGGTGGCGAAAGCCTATTAGTTCTGTAGGCTTAGCTCACTTTGACGCAGGGAGGCACCATGTCACTTCCCGACTTCCTGATCGCCGGAGTCCCCAAGGCGGGCACGACGGCCCTGCACGCGGCCCTGACCGCGCACCCTCAGCTGTTCCTGCCGCCGGTGAAGGAACCCAAGTTCTTCCTCTCCGACGGACCGCCCCCGGCCCACGGCGGACCCGGTGACGTGCAGACCTACCAGGAGCACGTCTGGCGCCGCGCCGACTACGAGGCGCTGTTCGCGCCGGCCCCGCCGGGCGCCAGGAAGGGCGAGGCCACCCCGTTCTACCTGCACGACCTGGCCGCCCACGACCGGATCAAGGCACTGGTCCCGGACGTGCGGATCATTCTGCTGCTGCGCGACCCGGTGGACCGGGCGCACTCCAACTGGACCCACCTGTGGAACGCGGGCCTGGAGCCGGAGGCCGACTTCCTGGCCGCCTGCCGGGCCGAGCCGGGTCGCCGGGCGGCCGGCTGGGCGCAGTTCTGGCACTACCTCGACCTGGGCCGGTACGGCCACCAGGTGGAGCACCTCTACCAGCGGTTCTCCCGCGACCAGGTGCTGCTGCTGCGGTACCGCGAGCTGAAGGACGCGCCGCGCGCCACCCTGGACCGGGTCTGCGCGTTCCTCGGCGTGCGCACCGGCCTGCTCGGCGCGATCCCGCGGGAGAACGTGAACCGGCACGTCGTCGAGGACACCGCTGTCAACCGGGTGCTGCGCGGCCTGCTCCGCTCCGGCGGGAACTTCGGCCACCGCTTCCCGGTGCCCCTGCGGCTGGCCGCCCGCGGCCCGCTGCTCACCCTGCTGCACCGCAAGACGGGCACCCGGCCGGTGACCACCCCGGCCGAGCGCGCCGAGCTGCTGCCGCACTTCGCCGCGGACATCGCGCTGCTGCAGGACGTCACCGGTGAGCGGTACGACGACTGGCTCAGCGTGGACCGACACGCCCGGACCGCAGATACTCCACCAATTCAATAGGTTATGTCACCATTGTGCCCGTCGTACCGAAATGACCGGGAGGCGAAGTTGTCCGTCGGAACCACCACCCTGCCCCTGCCCAGCTGGGACGACTCCACGGTGGTGGTGGAGCCGCCCGGCACCGAGCCGGGAGCCTGGTCCGGGGCCCCGAGCACGATCACCGTGGACGGTCACGTCTACCTGGCGTACCGGCTGCGGCTGCCGATCGGCGCCGGGCGGGGCATCGCCAACGTGGTCGCCCGGTCCGCCGACGGGCTGGCCTTCACCGTGGTGGCCGAGGTGAGCAAGGACCGCTTCGGCGCCGAGTCGCTGGAACGGCCGGCGCTGGTGCACACCCCGGACGGGCGCTGGCGGCTCTACGTCAGCGCGGCCACCCCGGGCACCAAGCACTGGCGGGTCGACCTGCTCGAGGCGGACACCCCGGAGGGGCTGGCCACCGCGACCCCCCGGACCGTACTGGCCGGTGACGAGACCGCCGGCGTCAAGGACCCGGTGCTGCACCACGACGAGCACGGCTGGCACCTGTGGGCCTCGGTGCACCCGCTGGAGTCCTGGGACGACGCCGACCGGATGACCACCGAGTACGCCACCAGCCCGGACGGCGTGCACTGGACCTGGCGGCGGACCGCGCTGGCCGGGCGGCCGGGCCGGTGGGACGCGCGCGGGGTGCGGGTGTCCTCGGTGCACGTGGTGGGCGACGAGATCACGGTGGCCTACGACGGGCGGGCCACGGCGGGGGAGAACTGGGAGGAGCGGACCGGGGTGGCCCGCGGCACCCGCCTGCCGGACGGCACGTTCGGCGCGCTCACCGCCGAGGAGCACGAGCCGGTGGGCAGCCCGCACCCGCCGTACGGCCTGCGCTACCTGAGCCTGGCCGACGCGCCGGACGGGAGCCGGCGGCTGTACTACGAGGCGACGCGGGCGGACGGGGCGCACGACTTGCGTACCGAAAAGGTCTGAGAGGGTTGTCACTCTCCGTGGGGGCGCTGAGTAGCGGCCGGAGCGCTGCGGCATAGCGTGGAGCACGGCGCTGGCGGTTGCGCACAGTGACGGCGCGTCGATGAGGCGGAATCGGGCTCACCAGGCCCGGTTCCGCCTTCGCATTTCTGCGGAATAGATGGACGACAATTCTTCGGCCACTGTGGAGTCCATTGTTCGTCCCGATCGGTGGACAGCGACGTTTGTGTCCGGAGCGCGAGGGTATCGGCGACACCATCGAAATCATGGGAGGGAGCGCCGGTGCGGACGCTGGGCGGGCGGTATGAACTGGTGCACCGCATCGGCCTGGGCGGCATGTCCGAGGTGTGGCGCGGGCACGACCAGGTCCTCGATCGCCCGGTCGCTGTCAAGATCATGGCGCCGGCGGTGGAGGGCACCCTGGGTGCGGCCGGCGTCGAGCTGATCCGCGCCGAGGCCCGCTCGGCGGCCCGGCTGGCCCACCCGAACGTGGCCGGCGTGCACGACTTCGGCACGTCGCCGGCGCCCGGGCGGCGCGACGTGCCGTACATCGTGATGGAGCTGGTCGAGGGCCAGACGCTGGGCCAGCACCTGGCGCTCGGCCCGCTCGACTGGCGGATCGGGGTGCGGATCTGCGCCGAGGTGGCCGCCGCCCTGGCCGCCGCGCACGCCGAGCAGGTGGTGCACCGCGACATCAAGCCGGCCAACGTGATGCTCACGCCCAGCGGCGCCAAGGTCCTCGACTTCGGGATCGCCGCGGCGGTCGGCGCCCCCGAGCCGGACCCGGACGGCCCGGTGATGGGCACCCCGGCCTACGTCGCACCGGAACGCTTCGAGGGCCGCCCGGCCACCCCGGCCTCCGACATGTTCGGGCTCGGCTCGCTGCTCTACCACTGCCTGGCCGGCCGGGTGCCGTGGACCACGAAATCGCACACCGAGCTGATCCACGCCCAGCGGTACTGGGACCCGGAGCCGCTGCCGCGCCTGGACGGGCTGCCGCCCGAGGTGCTCGACCTGTGCTTCCGCTGCCTGCGCCGCGATCCCACGCAACGGCCCACCGCGCTGGTCGCCGCGCTGCTGCTGGCCGAGGCGGTGGACGCGCGGGTGTACGTACCGATGTCCGATCTCGATCCGGCGCCGCCGACCTGGGACCGGCGGGCGATGGAGGAGCCGACCTACTCAGGCCCGCGGCACCACGACCAGTGGCAGACCCGCCCGACGCAGCATGCGGCCCGACACGCCGCCGAGTAGCACCCGCCGGGCGGGGCCGTAGCCGCGGGACCCGCAGAACAGCAGGTCCAGTCCGGTCAGCGCGGCCAGCTCCTCGACCACGTCACCGGCCCGCAACTCCCACTCCACCGGCACGTCCGGGACACTGGCGGCGGCCTTGCGCAGGGCGTCCTCGTACGTCTCCCGGGCGGTGTCCAGGAACGCCCGCTCCGCGTCGTCACCGATCAGGAACGGCAGCGCCGCGTCGCCCGCGGCCACCACGGTGACCAGCAGCAGCGGGAGCCCGGTACGCCGGGCCAACTCGGCCGCCGCGTCCAGCGCCGCCCGCCCGTCCGGGGTGTCCACGTAGGCGACCCCGATCCGCCCGGCGCTGCCCGGCGCCGCCGGACCGCCGGCCGGAGTGACCGCGACCGGGCAGACACTGCCGGCCAGCAGCCGCTCGGCGGTGCTGCCGGCGAAGAGCCGGGCGGCCGGCGCCGCCGCACCCGAGCCGACCACCAGCATCGCCGCCCCGGTCTGCTCGGCCAGGTCGTGCAGGCCGTGCGCCGCCGAGCTGGACGCCACGATCCGGTACTCCACCCCGGGCGGGTCGCCCAGCGTGGAGCGGGCCTGCGCCAGGATCCGCTCGGCGGCCCGGTGCCGGTCGGCGATCCACTCGGCGTCCACCCGGCCGGAGCCGATGGCCGAGGGTGCCGGGTGGACGACCACGACGACCAGCGGCGCCTGCCGGGCCTCGGCCAGCCAGCGTCCGAGGGCCAGCGCGTCGGCCGCACCCGGACTGTGATCCACCCCGACGACCACCGGCCCGCTCATGACTCGGCCCCCTCCCGGTTACGGAGCCGGGAGTGCCGGTACCCGTAGAGCCCGTAGATGATCAGGCCGACCGCCAGCCACACCACGAACCGGAGCCAGGTGTCCCAGGGCAGGTCGGACATCAGGTAGACGGCGAACGCCACGCCGATCAGCGGGAGCACCGGCGACCACGGCACCCGATACGGCCGGGGCATCTCCGGCCGCGTCCGGCGCAGCACTATCACCCCGATGTTGACCAGCACGAACGCGAACAGCGTGCCGATGTTGACCAGCTCCACGATGGTGCCCAGCGGGACCAGCGCGGCCAGGATCGCGATCAGGCCGCCCAGGACGAAGGTCAGCTTGGCCGGGGTGCCGTACCGAGGGTGCACGGTGGCCATCCGGCGGGGCAGCAGACCGTCCCGGCACATCGCGAAGAAGATCCGCGTCTGACCGTAGAAGATCACCAGCACCACGCTGGTGATCGCGACCACCGCGCCCAGCGCCAGGATCCCGGCCGCCCAGCTCATCCCGGCGCCCTGGTCGAGGGCCGCGGCGAGCGGCGCGTCGCTGTCCTTCATCTGGTCCGGGGTGGCGATGCCGAGCGCGCCCACCGTGGTGAGCACGTAGAACACCGTGCAGATGGCGAGCGAGCCGATGATCGCCCAGGGCAGGTCGCGGGCCGGGTTGCGGGCCTCCTCACTGCCGGTGGAGACCGCGTCGAACCCGATGTAGGCGAAGAAGATGATCGCCGCGGCCGCGGTTATCCCGTCCACCCCGGCCGGTGCGAACGGGTGGAAGTTGCCGGTGCCGAAGTTCGCGAACGCCACCACGATGAAGAAGACCAGCACGACCAGCTTGATCACGACCATCACCAGGTTCACCCGGACGCTCTCGGTCACGCCGCGGACCAGCAGGAACGTGATGGCCAGGACCACGAAGACGGCGGGCAGGTTGAAGATGCCGCCGTCCTCCGGGGACTTGGCGATCGCGTCCGGCAGGCTGACCCCGAACGCCGCGTCGAGGAACGCGTTCAGGTTGCCGCCCCAGCCGATGGCGATGCCGGCCACCGACACGCCGTACTCCAGGATGAGGTCCCAGCCGATGATCCAGGCGACGATCTCGCCGAGGGTGGCGTAGGTGTAGGTGTACGCGCTGCCGGAGACCGGGATCGACGACGCCAGCTCGGCGTAGGACAGCGCCGAGAACGTGCAGGCCACCGCCGCCAGGACGAACGAGAGGATCACCGCGGGCCCGGCGATGCCGGACCCCTTGCCGATCACCACGAAGATCCCGGTACCGATGATGGCGCCGACCCCCATCGCGGTCAGCTGGGTCACCCCGACCGCCTTCTTGAGCTCGCTGCCCTCCTCGGATGTCTCGTGGATCAGCGACCCCACGTCCCGGATGGCGAACAGTCCGGATCCGGCCATGCCGTGCCCCCTTCCGCTGCGTCAGATCACCGTCATCCCGCGATCACCCCGACCGCAAGCGGAACGGGGAGACGATCGGCGCGATGTGGGAAGTTCGGTTTCCCGGCTTGCCCCCGGACAGACCCGGTGGATGAAAAAACCTTCGGCGTACGCGGTGTGCGCCGTCCCCGACAAACCGCGCGGCAGCCTGCGAGGGGTACGGCGGGGCGGGTACGGTGGGTAGGTCGGGCAAAACGCCCGACTCGGAGTTTTTGCCCGGTTCGGAGCTTCTGGCCACGTCCAGATGGGTTCCTCCGGTCGGCTCGGAGTTTCTGGTCAGCTCGGGCTTCTGCCGGGCTTCTCGTGGGGCGAGGTCACGATGGGGCAGGCCGTGATGACGACACGGCAGCAGGCCGACGGCGCCATGGTCGTCGACGTACGAGGCAGCCTGGACGCGGCGACCGTCGACTCGCTGCGCGAGCTCCTGCGCGAGACTCTGCAGCGCGACCGTCCCACGGCGATGATCGTCGACCTGACGTACGTCACCTTCATGGACTCGGTGGGGATCGGCGCCCTGGTCGCCGGCCAGCGTGCGGCCCGCGACATCGGGACCCGCTTCCAGCTGCGCAACCCGAGCGAATTCGTCCATCGGCAGCTCCGCGTGACCGGGCTGACCGAGCTCCTCGGCTGCATCTGACCCCTGCTCGCGGGTCTGCACTCCTTCTTTCGCCGCACCCGGGGCTGCTCAGGGTCCGCGGCCGGTCGCGGTCCGGCCTGGGGGTTGTTGGTCGCGGTCCCGGCCGCCGGTTGTGGTCCGTGGTTGGTTGCGGTTGGGCTGCCAGGCCAGGGGGTTGTTGGTGGCGGTCTCGGCCGCCGGTTGTGGTCCGTGGTTGGTTGCGGTTGGGCTGCCAGGCCAGGGGGTTGTTGGTGGCGGTCTCGGCCGCCGGTCGTGGTCCGTGGTTGGTTGCGGTTGGGCTGCCAGGCCAGGGGGCTGTTTGTCGCGGTCCCGGCCGCCGGTCGCGGCCCGCCGACGATCTGGCCCGATCTGGTGTGCGGTCCGTGGGCCGGCTTTCCGGCCGAGCCCCTACATTCCCGGTACGCCCCACGCCCGGCACCGCCACCACCCCGCCCCGCACCGCCCGGCTGGTCGTCACGGTGGTGTCCGGGCTCGGGATAGGGCGCTCAGTGCCAGCCGGGGTTGTCCGGCTGGTCGTGGTGGTGGTGTCCGGGCTCGGGATAGGGCGCTCAGTGCCAGCCGGGGGTGTGTGGCTGGTGGTCACGGTGGTGTCCGGGGCCGGGATAGGGCGTTGGGTGCCAGCCGGGGTGTGTGGCTGGTGGTCACGGTGGTGTGCGGGGCCGGGATAGGGCGTTGGGTGCCAGCCGGGTGTTCGGCTGGTTGTCACGGTGGTGTGCGGAGCGGTGGGGACTGGCCGGGGTCAGTGGCTGACCAGGACTCGGGCGCGGACCGGGAGGGAGAGCGGGCCCCGGATGATGCTGGCGTCGCGGCGGCGGAGCGGGCTGGCGCGCCGCAGGTCGGGCATCCGTTCGGCGAGCATGCGCAGGGCGATGCTCGCCTCCAGGCGGGCCAGGGGAGCGCCGACGCAGTAGTGGATGCCGCTGGAGAAGGCCAGGTGGTCGGCCTCCGGGACGCGGTGGATGTCGAACTGGTCGGCGCGGGAGTAGACGGACGGGTCGCGGTTGGCGCCGCCGAGCAGGGCGACGACGAACTGGCCGCGGCGGACCGGGACGCCGGCGATCTCGACGTCCTCGCGGGCGCAGCGGGCGGTGCGCTGCACCGGCGGGTCCCAGCGCAGCGTCTCCTCGACCGCGGCGTCGGCCAGGCCGGCCGGGTCGGCGCCGAGCGCGGCCCACTGGGTGGGGTGGTCGAGCAGGGCGTTGACGGCGTTGCCGATCAGGTTGACGGTGGTCTCGAAGCCCGCCACGAGCAGCAGCCGGCACATGGGCAGCAGCTCGTGTGACTGGATCTGATCACCCTCGGCGGCGAGGATGCGGCTCACCGCGTCGTCCGCCGGTTCGCGGCGGCGCAGCACGAAGAGCCGGATGAAGACCTCGTCGATGGCGTTGCTGGCGGCCACCAGCCGGGCCGCGTGGCGCAGCGAGCGGACCCCGTCGAGGGCGCTGCCGACGACCGCGCCGTGCGCCGCGAACGCCTCGGCGTCCGCGTCCGGTATGCCCATCAGGTCGGTGATCACCGCGATCGGCAGCGGTGCCGCGAAGTCGCTGACCAGGTCGAACGTGCCCTTGGCGGCGGCCCGGTCGAGCAGCTCGCCGACCACCCGCTCGACACGCGGCCGGTAACCGGCGATCTGTTTCGGGCTGAACGCCGGCTGGGCGAGCCGGCGCAGCCGGGTGTGCTCGGGCGGGTCCTTGTCCAGGAACGACATGTCGATCTCGTCGCCCGGCGCGCCCGGCCCGTTCATCGCCACCGCGCGCGGCCCGAACCGCCTGTCGCGCAGCACGCTGTTGCAGACGGTGTGCGTCGCTGTCGTGTAGTTGCCGAGCCGGGTCGGCATCAGCGGCCCGTACGCCCGCACCTCGTCGTAGACGGCGTACGGATTCTCCCGGCCCTCGGCCAGGTGCAGGCGGGACAGTGGATCCCGCCGCACCCGGCCCCAGTAGTTGATGGCGAGCTGACGGCCGTACAGGGCGGCGGCGAATCGCAGCGCTTGCATGCTGGGCACGTTACGCCACGAGACGCCGCCGTCGCGGTAAGTGATCTAGTGGATTTCGGCGACGTACCCGGTCAGGCGAGCCAGCGCCGCGTTCCAGTTGATGGCCAGCTCGTTGGTGGACCAGGACTGGATGTCGTCGATGTAGCAGAACTGCCCGACGCAGCCCTTCAGCTTCTCCTGCGCGAGCGGGTCCTGGATCGACGAGTTCGGGCCACCGGCCAGGCTGCCGGCCGGCGGGTGCGGCAGCGCCGGGTCGAGCTGGGCGGCGTACCAGCGGCTGTGCTCGTTCTGCGCGCTGACCTCGCCGTACCCGGTGACGTAGGACCGGTTCAGCGCGTTGCGGCCGAGCAGGTAGTCCAGGCCGGTGAGCACGCCGTCACGGTACTTGGCGCGCCCGGTCAGCTGGTGCGCCGCGGTGAGCACCACCAGGTTGTTGGCGATGATGCTGTTCGAGCCCCAGTCCCAGACGTTGTTCGCGGGGGCGTACGCGACGCCGTACGGATGCGCCCGCTGCACCGCCAGGTACTTGTCGGCACCGGCCACCACCTGCGCCTTGACCCCGTTCAGGCCGGGCAGCTTGTTCGGGAGCAGCGCCAGGTCCATCTTCGCCGGGGCCGCGGTGGCGGCCCAGTCGAACGCGGCCGGCCCGAACGAGTCGGCGGTGTGCTCGGGCGAGGTGATCACGTCGGTGGCGTACCGCTTCTCGCCGGTGGTCAGGTAGAGCTCGGCGGCCGCCCAGTAGAAGTCGTCGGTCACCTTGGTGTCGTTGTACGCGCCGCCGCCGACCCCGTCGGACTCCGGGGCGAGCGCGATCGGGTGGGTCTTGGCGGCGGTGTACGCCTTCGTCGCGGCGGCGAGCGCCCGCTTGGCGAACGCCGGGTCGTACCGCGAGTAGATCCGGGCGGCCTGGGCGGCGGTGGCGGCCAGGTTCAGCGTCGCCGCGGTGGAGACCGGGTGCAGCTCGCGGGGCTGCGGGTCGGCCGACGGCAGCAGCGGCAGGCCGGTCCACGCCTGGTCATGGATCTTGTGGTGCACCATGCCGTCCGGCGCCTGCATCTCGAGCAGGAAGTCCAGCTCCCAGCGGGCCTCGTCGAGGATGTCCGGGATCCGGTCGCCGCTCTCCGGGATGTTCAGACTCACCTTGCGTACGCCACGGGACTGCTCGTACTCGCTGAGCAGGCCCCACACGGAGATGCCGCCGTTGACCACGTACTTGCCGTGGTCGCCCGCGTCGTACCAGCCGCCGCGCACGTCCAGGCGGTAGTCGCAGACGCCGGGCTGGCAGGGGACGTCGCCGTCACCCTGGTTGGGGGCGACGTCGACGTGGCCGGCCGGGCGGCCGTAACCGGGGCGCAGGGCGTCGTCGATGGCGATACCGGAGCGCTGGGTGTAGAAGAACTTCAGCGAGTCGGCGCGCAGCCGGTCGTAGGCGGCGGCGCCGATGTCGAACGGCCGGGAGGTCTCGCCGTCCGCCGTCAGGGTGTAACCGCTGCCCGGCTTGGTGAAGCGCGAGAAGTCGATGCTGTGCACGTTCTGTCCGGAGGAGGCGTCGACGCCGCGCGGCACCGACCGCCCGCTCGCCACGACCTTGCCGTTGTCGTCGGACAGGTGCCACGGCAGGGCGCTGGTGGCCTCGGTGACCAGCGTGGCGCCCTTCGGCCCGGCCGGCAGGTAGGCGACCTGGTTCACCCGGACCCGGGGCCCGGTGTCCGGCACGTAGACCTCCGGCGGCACCCCGCCCACCAGCGAGACGTTGTCCACGCAGAAGTGCCACGGCTCGGCACTGCCGCCCACCTGGAACGCGACCTGCCCCTGAGCCGTGCTGGTCGAGGCGGTGAACGTGTACTCGTAGTGCTGGAGCCCGCCGAGCGCCGGCGACTGCTCGAAGTACGTGTCGTACGGGCTGACCGCGAGCCCGGTGACCGCCCGCACCACGTGCCCGGCGTCGCCGCTCGCGTCGAAGGCGAACCGGTACGTCTCACCGGCCACGAGGTCGATGTCGTTCTGCCCGATCGCGGCGTCCCACCGGTTGGCGGTGCCGCCGGGCACGTCCACGCAGGCCTGCCCGTCGCTGAGCGCGATGGGCATGCCGGACGTGGACCAGAAAGGGTCGGTACCGCTGTCGAAACCGCCGTTGACCACCTGCTCGACCTCGTCCGCCAGGGCGGGGACGACGGCGGCGCCGACGAGTAAGAGGGTTGTCGCACTGATGGCGAGGGAGCGCTCCCATAGATGCATGGAGACATACTGATGACCGGTGTGTTGCCACGTCAACGCCCTTGGTCACGAATCCAGGCGTCGATCAGGCCACCGAAGTGCGCGAGGAACTTCTCGTGCTCGTGCACCGGGTACGTGGCCCGCACCGTCTCGCGCAGCAGCGAGCGGAACTCCTCCGAGGTCACCCAGTCGTAGACGATGTCGTCGAGGTTGCTCAGGTGCTTGTCGCAGAACTCGCGGTACCTGTCGATCTCGAAATACCGGTCGGCCAGCTCCCGATAGCCGGACAACTTGTCGGCGTACGTCCGCGACGGGTCGTCGGCGATCGCGAAGTAGTCCCGGGTGTCGGTGTCCAGCCGCATCCGCCGCCCGGTCACCACGCAGAACACCGTCCAGCGCACCAGCGCGGTCATCGCCCACGGGAAGTAGTAGTGCAGCGAGGTGAGCGCCACGTCGGGGCAGGCGTTCGCGTAGTCGATCGGGAACACGTCGTCGCCGCGCACCAGTGACTCGCAGGAGTTGAACTCCCACCTGAAGAACGCGTTGACCAGCCGGGACACCGTCACCACCTCGTCGCCCGCGGTGTCCGACAAGAAGTTGTGGTCGACCTGGTAGCGGGCGTGCATCGGCTGGTCCGGCTGGAACCGCATCACCATGGTCTCCGGCCCGATGGTCAGCGAGCGGGCGAACACGTCGTAGTCCTCGACCGACGCCTGCAGGTGCATCAGCCGCTCACCGGACGCGTCGTACGCGGCGTGCAGCTCGTCCGTGTTGCGGATCTTCGAGACGCCGACCCAGGCGCCGCCGTCGTACGGCTTCATGTAGAGCGGATAGCCGATCGACGCCGCGGTGGCCTCCAGGTCGAACGACTTGTTGTAGCGCGCCGCGGTGTACGCCCACCGCGAGTTGTCCAGCGGGTTCTTGAACGGGACCAGCACCGTCTCCGGCACCTTGAGCCCGAGCCGCATCATCGCGCAGTACGCCGCGTGCTTCTCCATCGACTGGAACGTGAACGGGCTGTTCAGCAGGTACACGTCGTCCATCAGCGCGATCTTCTTGAGCCACTCGCGCGGGTGGTAGTACCAGTACGCCAGCCGGTCGATGACCAGCTCGTGCCGTGGCTGGTCGCGCAGGTTGAACGGCTCGATGGTGACCCGCACCGGCCGGGTCCGGTGGGTGCGCCCGTCGGCGGCGCTCACGTTGCCGAGCCGGCGCAGCAACGCCTCGTAGGCACGTGGCCAGTCGTCCTCGGTACCCAGCAACAGTCCGATGGTGTGCTCGACGTCGGCCACGGTCGCCTCCGATTCAGTCCGGCCAGACCCGGTCCAGCAGGGTGGTCAGGTGTGGATCAAGGGTGTTTCGCCAGTTGTCCCAGTCGTGCCCGCCCCGGGTGACGGCGAGATCCACGGGATACCCGTGTTTCGCCAAGGCATCCTTCATGTCCCGGTTGTTCGCCAGGTTCTCCTCGGCGGAGCCGCAGGTGAGCGTGGCCGGCACGGCGGGCCCCGAGTCCGCGGTGCGCACCCGCCGGACGTACCGGATGATCCGCGCCCAATGCCGGAACCCGGCCTCCTGCCGGTCGTGTCGCGGCTGGAAGTAGCTGCCGGACTGCAGGAAGAGACCGGCGAAGCCGGCCGGATGCGATCGCTGCGCGTGCAGCATGGCAAGCGCGCCGAGACTCACCCCGGTGCCGACCGCCCGGCCGGCGCCCAGCCGCGCCCGCAGCCGGGGCAGGATGTCCAGGGCGAGCGAGTCGGCCCAGGCCGGACAGGCCGCGTACCAGTCCAGGCGGTCCCCGGGCGGCAGCAGCGCCAGGTGGTAGCGGCCGGCCGCGGCCGCGTGGGCGGCCAGCCCGCCGCGCTCCGCGTACTCCGGGCCGTCGTGGGCCACCAGCAGCCGGTCGGTGCGCTGGTCAGGTGACCAGACACTGGCGGTGACGGTGGTGTGCAGCCGGGGCAGCGGGAGCCGGATCCTGCGCCACCGGCCCGCTCCCATGCACGCACATTAACGCCGGCCCGCCGATTCCGCCGATCTCGCCGGGATCCCGAGCTCGGTCATCCGGGCCGTCACGTCGTCGACCAGCGCCGGATCCCCGGTCGCCGCGGCGGCCCGCAACAGCACTGCCAGCGCCGCCGCGCTCCGCTCCGCCGCGCACCCGGGCAGCAGCGCCGGCAACCGCGCGGTGAGCAGCTCGACCGCCGCCCGCGGCCGCCCGCGCCGCCGATGCAGGAAGTCGCCGCGCATGGTGACCGCCTCGAGCGCGTTCTCCGCGCCGACCGAATGATGCCGGGCCAGTTCCGCGGCGTGCCGCGTCAGCCGATCCACCCGGCCGGTGTCGCGCCGCAACCCGGCCGCGTCCGCCCGGTTCAGCACCGACCGCAGATAGTCGTCGAGCGCCTCCGGCAGCACACTGCGGAACAGCCGCTCCGCCGCCGCGAAGTGCCCCTCCGCCTCCCGCAGATGCACCGCCGCGAACCTCGCCGCCCCGCCCCGCGCCGCCACCCGCCCCGGATCCGCCAAGTCGCCGTCCGGCGAGTCCGGATCCGCCGAGTCCGGATCCGCCACGGTCCCGTCCGGGTGGGCAGCTGTTTCGTCCGGGCACGCCGCCTCCTCCGGGCGTGCCGCCGGCACTTCACCGGCGAGCCGGGCCAGCTCCACCTCGACCACCCCGAGGTTGTCGTAGGTGATCGCCCGCCCCACCGGATCACCGACCAGCGGCCCCACCTCCAGCGACCGCACCAGATAGCGCCTGGCCAGCGGGAGTTCCCCGCGCTCGTGCGCGCTGAGCGCCAGGTTGTTCAGGATCGCCGAATGCGTTCCGGGATCCGGGTCGGCCACCCCGTCGAGCGCGGCCAGCGCCCGCCCGAAACACTCGGCCGCCTCCGCCGGTCGCCCGGCCCGCCGCAGCAGTTCGCCACGCTCGTTCTCCGCCGCCGCGCCGGCTGCGGCCGCGTGCGCACTGCGATAGACCTCGGCTCTCCTGGTCGCCGCCGCGTGCGCACTCCGGTAGACCTCCGCCACCCGTCAATCATAAAAGCGACATATCGGAAATATGTGCGCTCACGGTAGGCGTCTTCCTCTTTTTCGTACGCCTACGCAAACTCCCCGTGGCTAAGCGCCAGGTTCGCCTGCCGTCCGGGCCGCGACGCAGCGCCGGGCTGAATCCCGGCCTCACCGGAACAGCCGCCCGGCCGGCCGTCACTCCCTAGTCCCGGCCCGCCCGGCGTTGGAGCAGTGAGGCGCCCGCCCGGACGGATCGAGGGCGGGACTGCGGGGGCGGCGAGAGGGCCGTAGTGCAGCAGGGCCGATGCGTCGGGGTGCTGCGGGAACGGAGTGGTGCGGACGGCAGTGATGCGGATGGGCGGCGTGTGCACGGGCGGGGGTGGACGGGAGGGGTGCGGAGGGGGCCGCTTCCGGGCGTACCGGGAAAGTGCGGACCGGATGGGGAGCGGGCCGGGAGTGGGCGGGCGGCCTAGGGTTGAGGGGTGCGGATCCGGATCGAGGGGCGGGAGCTTCCGCAGTCGCCGGAGCTGCGGCTGAACAACGTGCACGTCGGGGTGCAGCGGCGGTCCGAGGTGGTCGGGCGGGTGCCGGTGACCGAGAGCGACGCGGTCTGGGAGATGGAGGTCGCCGGGCGGGAGGTGGACGGGCTGCTGGACGTCGGCGGGCCGTGGGTGCACGGGCCGCCGGGGGCCCGCTTCCTCTACCTGAGCTGGGGCGCGGTGCACGGGGCGGACTTCGTGATGTTCCGGCGGGCCAAGCTGCTGTTCGGCGACATCCCGACCGAGCTGCTCCGTGCCGCCTTCGAGGAGGAGGGCGTACTGGTCGGGCGGCTGACGCTGACCGACGGGGCGGGGGATCCGCGCTGTGCCCGGGTCCGGCCGCCGGTGATCGCCTGGACCCTGGAATGACGGTGGCCGTGCCGGAAAGTGTCGGTGGGGCGGCCTAGAGTCGTGCGCGTGCCGAACCTGCTGCCCGCTGCCGAGACCGGTGTCCGAGTCCTGCACGGTTTCGTCTCCCGGGACGGGTCGCTCAACCTGTGGGCGGAGGGCGGCGCGACAGGCGTGGCCGGCGGCCGCGGGGTGCCCGGGCACCCGTTCGCCGTGCCGGCCGGTGAGCTGCCGGCCGGCGAGCCACGCGACCCGGCCCTGCTGCTCCTGCCCTCCACCGGCGCCGGCCCGCTGCCGTCGCCGCAGGTCGGCGTGCCGCCCCGGCGCGGCGTGCGGCGCGCCCGGGTCTGGCGGGTGCCGGCGGTCGGCGTGCCGTTCCTCGACGCCGACCTGGCCGCCGAGTTCGACGGGCGGCTCGCGCCGAGCGTCCGCTGGCTGCTCGAGCTGTGCGGGTTCGCCGCGAGCCTGGTCCGCCGCGGCCGGGTGCTGCCCGGCGTCCGGCTCGACGGCCCGCGGCCCGTGGCGTGGTGGCGACCGGTCCTGATCGGCGCCGACGCGGCCCGGCACGCCACCCTGCTGGAGCGGATGCCGCCGGCCTGCCGCGCCGAGTCGGCCCAGGGCGCCGAGACCCGCCCGGTCCGCGCCGGCGACACCGGTGCCGCCGTCGCGAGCGCCGCCGAGCTGCTCACCGCCGCACTGGAGCGGCTGGTCGACGGCCTGGTCCGCACCCGGCTGGCCGAGACCGGGGTGACCCTGGCCGGCGACGGCTGGCTCGCCGCGCTGACCGGTGAGCCCGAGTTCCGGGCGCCGGCCGACGAGCTGGACGAGCTGGTCCGGGCCCTGGACGCCTGGTTCGCGCAGGCCGCCCGCGGCGCTGAGGTGCGCGTCTGCTTCCGGCTCAGCGACCCGCGCGAGCACGAGCCGGTGCTGCCCGGCGAGGTCCGGCTGCCCGCTGACGCGTGGCGCCTGGAGTTCCTGCTGCAGGCCGTCGACGAGCCGAGCGTGCTGGTCCCGGCCGCCGACCTGTGGCGGGACAGCTTCGCCCCGCTGCGCCGGTGGACCCTGCACCCGCAGGAGCGGTTGCTCGCCGGGCTGGGCCGGGCCGCCCGGCTCTACCCGGCGCTCGGCGACGCCCTGCGGGCCGCCCACCCGGCCGGGATGATCCTGGACACCGAGGGGGCGCACGGGTTCCTCAGCCACGCCGCGCTGCTCGAGGAGGCGGGTTACGGCGTGCTGCTGCCGTCCTGGTGGCGGCGCAGGTCCGGGCTCGGCCTGTCGCTGCAGGTGCGCGGGCGGGAGCCGATCGCCCGGATCATGCGGGACCGCACCACCGGCCTGCGCGACCTGGTCGACTATCGCTGGGGCCTGGCGCTGGGCGGCCGCACCCTCACCGAGGACGACCTGACCGACCTGGCCAAAGCCAAGGTGCCGCTGGTCAAGCTGCGCGGGCGGTGGGTGTTCCTGGACGCCGAGCGGCTCGCGGCCGGGCTGGCGTTCCTGAGCCGGGGCGGTGGGACGATGACCGCCGGGGACGCGCTGCGGGTGACCCGGCTGCTGCCGCCCGAGGAGCTGCCGCTGCCGGTGACCGACGCGCGCGGCGAGGGGTGGCTGGCCGACCTGCTCAGCGGGGAGCTGGACGAGCGGCTGGAGCTGATCGAGCCGCCCGCCGAGCTCCGGGCGACGCTCCGGCCGTACCAGAAGCGGGGTTTCTCCTGGCTGGCCTTCATGGATTCGCTGGGGCTGGGCGCGTGTCTCGCCGACGACATGGGGCTGGGCAAGACGATTCAGCTGCTCACCCTGCTGCTGCACCGGCGGGACGGGCCGGCCCTGCTGGTCTGCCCACTGTCGGTGCTGGGCAACTGGCAGCGCGAGGCGGAGCGGTTCGCGCCCAGCCTGCGGGTGCGGGTGCTGCACGGCGCCGACCGGTCACCGCCGGCCGGCGATGCCGACCTGGTGCTGACCACCTATGCCACGGCGGTGCTGGACGCCGACGCCCTGGCCGCCATCGAGTGGGACCGGGTGGTGCTCGACGAGGCGCAGCACATCAAGAACAGCGCGAGCGCCGCGGCCCGGGCGGTCCGGCGGTTCCCGGCCCGCAACCGGATCGCGCTCACCGGCACCCCGGTGGAGAACCGGCTGGCCGAGCTCTGGTCGATCCTGGACTTCGTGAACCCGGGGCTGCTGGCCTCCGCGCACACGTTCCGGGCCCGGTTCGCCGTCCCGATCGAGCGCTACGAGGACGAGGAGGCCGCCGCCCGGCTGCGTCAGGCGACCCGGCCGTTCCTGCTGCGGCGCACCAAGGCCGACCCCGGCATCGCCGGCGACCTGCCGGCGAAAAGGCAGGTCCGGCACCTGTGCGGGATGACCACCGAGCAGGTCAGCCTGTACCGGGCGGTCCTCGACGACCTGCTGGAACGCCTCGCCGAGCGCAACCAGGCCCGGCACAAGGGGCTGGTGCTGGCCGCGATGACCAAGCTGAAACAGGTGTGCGTGCACCCGGCGCTGCTGCTCAAGGACGGGTCGGCGCTGCCCGGCCGGTCCGGCAAGGTGGACCGGCTGGAGGAGATCGTCGACCGGGCGCTCGGGATCGGGGAGAGCGTGCTGGTGTTCACCCAGTTCGCCCGGTTCGGCGGGATGCTGGCGCCGCATCTGGCGGCCCGGTTCGGGGTGCGGGTGCCGTTCCTGCACGGCGGCACCCCGCGCGGCGCCCGGGACGCGATGGTCGCCGAGTTCCAGGCGGCCCGGCAGCCGGGGGTGTTCGTGCTGTCGCTCAAGGCCGGTGGCACCGGGCTGAACCTGACCGCCGCCAACCATGTGGTGCATGTGGACCGCTGGTGGAACCCGGCCACCGAGACGCAGGCCAGCGACCGGGCGTTCCGGATCGGGCAGCATCGGGACGTGCATGTGCACACGCTGGTCTGCCTCGGCACCCTGGAGGAGCGGATCGACCAGCTGCTGGCGGACAAGGGTGTGCTGGCGGAGCGGGTCGTCGGGTCCGGGGAGGGCTGGTTGACGGCGTTGTCCACCAGCGAGTTGCGCGACCTGTTCGCGCTGGCACCGGAGGCGATCGTTGACTGAGCCCGGACCCGTTGTGCTCCCTTCCCCGGAGGCGATCCATGACTGATTTCGCACCCGCCTTTCTCGGCATGTTCGAGTCGCTGCGGATGGGGTCGACGTTCTCCCGCGGCCGCCGTGACGAGCGGGCCGGGCACGTCCGCAGCCTCACCGTCTCGTCCAGCCTGGCGGTCGCCCAGGTGCGCGGGCCGGACGATTCGACGGCGTTCCGGTCCCGGATCGCGGTCCGCGCGTTCGGCGCCGCCGACTGGGCGCGGGTGGAGTCGGCGCTGGTCAAGGAGGCGCGCTATGTGGCCGATCTGCTCGACGGGCGGATGCCGGCGGGGATCGAGGCGGTCTTCGCCGAGTCCGGGCTGACCCTGCTGCCGCTGTCGCTGGACGAGGTGGCGATGGACTGCACCTGTGAGCGGTGGCCGATGCCGTGCACGCACCTCGCGGCGACCTGTTACGCGCTGGCCCGGGCGTTCGAGACGGACCCGTTCGAGGTGTTCACCTGGCGCGGGCGGCATCGGGACGAGCTGTTGATGCGGTTGCGGCGGCTGCGGGAGGCGGCGGCCGTCGACGACGCCGGTGCGGCCTCGGCCGGTGCCGATCCGGGACAGGGCGGGTTCGCCGGTGCTGCCAAAACTGCCACCGAGGCGGAAAGCTCCGCGCGGGCGGAGGCCGGGCTGATCGACGCCGATGATGCCGACGCGTTCTGGGGCACCTTCCTCGATCTCGCCGAACCGCCTGATCACGCCGTCTCCGGCGGGCGGTCCGACGCGCTGCTCGACCAGCTCGATCCGCCCCGGCTCACGCATCACGGGCGTCCCATAAACGAGGTGCTTCGTGCCGCCTTCCGAAACCTTTCGGACACGCCGGGGGTCGGCCGAACGGATTAGATCCGGGGAAACCCCGAAACCGCTCGGGCCGCCATGATGCGCTGAACTCGTAATGGCGTTATGTCCGAAAAAGGTGTGACATGAACAAGGCACAGCGTTTCCTCGCGCTCGCCGGCATGGGTTTCGCCGCCGGCGCGATGATCAGCATGGGCCCGGCACAGGCCGCCCCGTCCACGACCCAGGCGTCCTCCGGCGGCGGTAGCGCCACCCGGGCGTCGGACTGGGGCGACGACCACGTGGTCGGCTACTACCGCACCGAGTGGTCGTGCGAGCGGGCCGGCTGGACCGGCAAGCGGTACGGCGCCTGGTACGACTACGACTGCGACCCGATCCGCTACGGCTGGCGCGGCTGGGTGTTCCGGCTGGTCGTCGACGAGGACGACTGGGGATGGGACGACTGGCGCGGGTCGTGGCCGGGGGACTGGCCGTACCGGCCGGACTACCTGGGGCGGCCGTTCCACATCGGCGGTCACCATAGGCCGCACGGTGGTCCGTTCGGCTTCCCGCACCACGGCGGGCCGATGGGTCACGACGATGACGACGGGCCGATGGATCACGACCACCACGGCGGGCCGATGGGCGGGCCGATGGGTCACGACCACCACGGCGGGCCGATGGGCGGGCCGATGGGTCACGACGACCACGACGGGCCGATGGGTCACGACGACCACGACGGTCCCAAGGGCCACGGCGGCCCCAAGGGGATGCCGAACGGGCCGAAGGATCTGAAGGACATGCCACCGAAGGGGATGCCTCCGCAGGGTCCCGGCGACAAGGCCGGCTGGCCGCAACCGTGAACGGGCACGCGGGCCGCACCCCCAGGGGCGCGGCCCGCGGCCGTTGTGGTCACCAGGCGACCGGGACGTAGTCCTTGAGGAAGCAGCCGTAGACGTCCTCGCCCTGCTCGCCGCGGACGATCGGGTCGTAGACGCGGGCGGCACCGTCGACCAGGTCGAGCGGAGCGTGGAAGCCCTCCTCGTGCAGGCGCATCTTGGTCGGGTGCGGGCGCTCGTCGGTGATCCAGCCGGTGTCCACGCTGGTCATCAGGATGCCGTCGGCGAACATGTCGACGGCGCTGGTGCGGGTCAGCATGTTCAGCGCGGCCTTGGCCATGTTGGTGTGCGGGTGGCCGGCGCCCTTGTACCCGCGGTTGAAGATCCCCTCCATGGCGGAGACGTTCACGACGTACCGCCGGGGGAACTTCGATCGGGTCATCGCCGGCCGCAGGCGACTGACCAGGATGAACGGCGCTGTCACGTTGCACAGCTGGACTTCGAGCAGTTCCAGCGGGTCGACCTCGTGCACCCGGTCGCTCCAGCTGTTCGTCGGCGTGGTGTCCGGCACCAGCCCGCCCGCGTCGATGGCCACCGACCGCGCGGTCAGCGCCAGCTCGGTGACCTGCTGCGCGGTGAGCGCCGACGTCCCCGCGGTCAGCACCGCCGCCGGCGAACTCCCGGCCGTGCCGAAGTACTCCAACTCGGGCAGCTTGCCGCTGGGCAGGGGCTCGGCCTCGGCGGCCGCGATCGCCGCGTACGACCCGGGGGTCCGGCGTACCGTCTGCGCCGCGTTGTTGATCAGGATGTCCAGCGGGCCGCGCGCCGCGACCGACTCGGCCAGCCCGACCACCTGCGCCGGGTCGCGCAGGTCGATCCCGACGACGTGCAGGCGGTCGATCCAGTCCGCGCTGTCCGGCATCGCGGTGAACCGCCGCACCGCGTCGTGCGGGAACCGCGTCGTGATCGTCAGATCCGCCCCGTCCCGCAGCAGCCGCAGCGCGATGTACATACCGATCTTGGCCCGGCCGCCGGTCAGCAGCGCCCGCCGCCCGCTCAGGTCGGTCCGCGCCTCGCGGCGATCGTGGTTGAGCTTCGCGCAGTCCGGGCAGAGCTGGTGATAGAACGCGTCGACCACGGTGTAGCGCTGTTTGCACACGTAGCAGCCACGAGCCTGCTTCAGTACGCCGGCGGTCGCCCCGGCGGTCGCGCTCTTCAGCGGGATCCCGGCGGTCTCGTCGTCGATCCGGCCCGGCGCCCCGGTCGCGGTCGCCGCGGTCACCGCCCGGTCGTTGTCCAGCACCGCCTGGCGCCGGTCCTTGCGCCGCTGGAGCTTCACGGTCTTGAACAGGGCCGCTGTCGCACGCCGCACGGACACCGCGTCCGGATGCTCCGGCGGCAGAGCCTCCACCTCGGCCAACACGGCGAGACAGACCGCCAGGCGGTCCGGGTCCACGCCCACGGTCGGGTCACTGCCGGTCATCCGTAACTTCCCCCTCTGCACCGCACTGACGGAGGCACTGTATTACCCGGCGCTCCTATCGGCCGCCACGCGCGTCCCCCAAGGGGTCTCGGTCACCACAAATGGGCGGCGGCGGCGCTCCGCGCGGTGCGGCCGACGCCCCGGGGCCCCGATACGCGCCGGCCCGCCGGGCGGGACCGGGCGGGCAGGCGGCGGGATGCTCGGTCAGGGGTCAGGACACGGTCGGGTCCGGGTCGGCCTCGCGGTCCGGGCGGCGACCGGCCGAGGCGGGGCCGCTGTTGGCGGGGCGATCGCCGGGTTCGGCCGGGTCACCGCCGTCGGCGCGGTCGTTGGTGGCCGGGTGGTCGCCGGGTGGAGTGTTGTCGTTGCCCCCGGTGCGGTCGCCGTTGGCCGGGCGTGGGCGATGCGGGCCGGGGGAGTGGTCGGCCAGCGTGGCGGGGCGGCGGGCCGGTGCTGTCGCGCCGGTCAGCCAATCGCTGAGGCTCTGCGGGCGCGGGCCGGCGGAGCTGGTGGGGCGGTTGTCGCCGGTCGGCAGGTCGCCGAGAGTCCGCGGGCGGACGGCGGCCGAGCTGACCGGGCGGTTGTCGTCGGCCGGCAGGTCGCTCAGGGTCCGCGGGCGCGCGGCCGGGGCTTCCGGTGCCGGGGTGCGCGGGGTGACCTCGCGGTTCTCGCCGGTCACCCAGTCGTCGAGGCTTTGCGGGCGGGGCTGGGCGGGGTTGCCGTGCAGCCATTCGTCCAAGGTCTGCGGGCGCCGGGTGGGTGCCGCGCTGACCGGGATCGAGCTGACCGGGGACAGGTCGCCGAGGGTTTGCGGACGTCGTTCGGGCTGGACCGGGCCGGCCGGTGGGGTGACGAGCGGCGAGGCGCCGGAGAGCCACTCGTCCAGGGTCTGCGGCCGGCGGCCGGATGCGCTGACGGGAGCGGCATCCGGGGCGGGGATGACGGCCGGCGTTTCCAGAGGTGGGTCGGCGGGCGTCGTGGCGGTGTCGATGGCCGGCTGGAGGCCCTGCGCTTGCTCCGGCTGGGCCTCCGCGACGGGCTCGGCCGGGGCCGGCGGGAGGTCCGGCGAGGTAGGTGCCTCGGTGGCGGCGGATTCCTCGACCGGGGTGGGCTCGGCGCTGCGAGGCGGGGGAGTGGGCAGGTCGCCCAGCGTGGAGGGACGGCTCGGCCGGGCGGGTGCGTCGGCGGCCGGCGCGGTGCCCAGCCAGTCGTCCAGGGTTTGCGGGCGGCGCAGGTCCGGCGGCTCCGGGGCGGTCTCAGGTTCCGCGGGAGTGGCGGACTTCGACGTGGTGGTGGGCAGGGCGGTTGTCGGGCCGGTCAACCAGGCGAAGTCGGGGGCGGACTCGCCGGTGGGCTCCTGGCCGCCGACGATGCCGGCGATCCGGGGGTCGGACATCCAGGTGAAGGCGTCGGCCACCGCCGCGGGGATCGCGCTGACCGGGGCGGGGTCCGGCTCCGGGGCGGGTTTCGAAGCGGCCGGCTCCGCGAGGGGCTCGGCGTCGGCCGCGGGTGCGGATTCCCGGGACGTGGCGGGCTCGGCGGCCGCGCCGGACCCAGTGGTGTCGCCGGCCGGGCTCTCGTCGGCGGTGTCGCTGGGCGGGATCTCGTCCGTGGCGGTGTCGTCGGCCGGGCTCGCGTCGGCGGTGGTGTCGCTGGGCGGAATGTCGTCGGTGGTGGTGTCGCTGGGCGGGATCTCGTCGGTGGTGGTGTCGCTGGGCGGAATGTCGTCGGTGGAGGCGACCTCGGACGGACTCTCCTCCGCCTCGGACAGGGTCTCGACGGCGGACTCGGCAGGCTGAGCAGGCTCCGCCAACTCACCGGGCTCGGAGGGCTCAGCGGGCTCAGTGGGGTCCGACAACTCGGTGGACTCGGAGGGCTCAGCCGACTCGACCGGTTCGGCGGGGAGGGCGTCGGCGTCGTCCGCCGAGGCCGCGACGGGATCCGGCTGATAGAGAGGAAGGAGTTGGGTGGCGTCGGCGGGTGGATTGTCCGCTATGAGTTCGTCGGCAGAGGGCTCTTCGTCGCTGGCTGCGTCATCCGGGGAAGCCGAGTGTGCATCGACCGGCGCGGAGGCGTCATCCGAGGAAGCGGACGATTCGGCCGCAGGATCCGAGGAAACGGACGAGTCGGAGTCGGAGCCGGCGTCGGAGTCGGAGCACGTGGCGGAAGAGTCGGAGGCGGAGGAAGAGTCGGAGGCCGGCGAAGGTTCGTCGGCGGAGTCACCGTTCCAGACCAGGATGGAGGTCTCGTCGGGGGCGGCCACCAGCGGCTCCTCGTCCGCCTTGATCACCGGCAGCACCGTGGTCACCGCGTTGGAAGCCGACAGGTGCGCCGCCACCGCCGCGTAGTCCAGCACCTCCGTCGCGGCGTCGGCGGCTGACGGCGTACCGGAAAGCGCAGCCGGCGAACCGGGAGCGGGCAGCGGATCCGGATCCGAGTGTTCCGCGAGGCCCGCCTTCTCCTGAAGGCGCCGCAGCGGCCCGGGTGCCCACCACGCCGCGTCCCCGAGCAGCGCGAGCACCGCCGGCACGAGCAGCATCCGGACCACCGTCGCGTCCAGCACCAGCGCGATGATCATGCCGACGCCGATGAAGCGCATGGTGGTGATCGCGGACAGCGCGAACGCGCCGGTGACCACGATCAGCAGCAGCGCGGCCGCGCTGATCACCCGGCCGGTGCTGGTCAGGCCGGTGCTGACGGCGTCCCTGGTGCTGGCGCCGCGGGTGCGCGCCTCCACCATCCGGGACAGCAGGAACACCTCGTAGTCGGTGGAGAGGCCGAACACCACGGCGGCCATCAGCACCACGATGCCGGCTTCCAGCGGCGCCGGGGTGACCGAGAGCAGCCCGGAGCCGTGGCCCTGCTGGAACAGCCAGACCAGCACGCCGAAGGTGGCGCTCAGGCTGAGCGCGCTCATGATCACCGCCTTGATCGGCAGCAGGATCGAGCCGAAGGCGAGGAACATCAGCAGCAGGGTGGCCCCGGCGAGCAGGCCGATCATCAGCGGCAGCTGGTCGCCGATCGCGTCGAGGCTGTCCACGTTGCGGGCGGTGACGCCGCCGACCAGGATCCGCGTTCCGGCCGGCGCCGGGAGCGCGCGGATCGCCTCGACCACCCGCCGGGACTCGGCGCTGAACGAGTCGGTGCCGGTCAGGGCCGCGTTCAGGACGGTGACGTCGCGCGCCGCGCCGGTCCGGTCCACAGCGGCGACGCTGGGGATCTTGGCGATGTCGGCGGCCAGGTGGCCGGCCGGGCCACGCAGCACGACCTGCACGCCGTCGCTGCTGAACTGCGGGTAGGACGACTTGAGCGTCTCCACGGCGACCCGGGCCGGGTCGCCGGCCGGGAGCACCCGCTCGTCGTTCTCGCCGAACCTGACGTCCTTGACCGGCAGCGCCAGCACGATCAGGCCGGCCAGGATCGGGATCGCCACGACTACCGGGCGGCGCAGCACGAACGCGGCGAGACCCTGCCAGCCACTGCCGGTCCGGGCGGCGAACGGCAGCCGGATCGGCAGCTTGTCGACGCGCGGGCCGAGGATCGCCAGGATCGCCGGGAGCAGGGTGAGCGAGAGCAGCATGGCGAGGAAGACGGCGGCCAGACCGCCGTACGCCAGCGACTTGAGGAAGCCCTGCGGGAAGAGCAGCAGGGTGGCCAGGGCGGTCATCAGCAGGGTCGCGGAGAAGACCACGGTACGGCCGGCGGTGGCCACGGTACGCCGTACCGCCTCGCCCGGCTCGTGCCCGGCGGCCTGCTCCTCCCGGAACCGTCCGACCATGAACAGCCCGTAGTCGATGGCCATGCCGAGCCCGAGCAGGCTGGCCACGTTGACCGCGAACGAGTTCACCTCGTGCCCGAGCGCGACGGCGTGCAGCACGCCCAGCGCGCCGAGCACCGAGCAGCCGCCGATCAGCACCGGCAACGACGCCGCGACCAGCGAACCGAAGATGACCAGCAGCAGGATCAGCACCACCGGCATCGAGACCATCTCGGCGAACCCGAGGTCGTCGGTGGACCGCTCGTTGGAGGCGTGTGCGAGCGGGATGCTGCCGGCCAGCTGTACGGTGGCGCCGTCGACGGCGAGGCGGTGCTCGATCTCGGCGTACGCGTCGGCCTTGGCCGCGTCGTCCGCGCCCGCCAGGCTGATCACCGCGACCGCGCTGGACTTGTCCTTCGCGGCGTACGCCGGGTTCCTCTTGTCCCAGAACGACGTGCTCGCGGTGACCGCGCCGGCGGGCAGCGAGGACAGCCGGGCCCGGATCCGCTTGCCGAGCGCGGCGTCGGTGATCGCGGTGCCCCCGGCCGGTGTGTAGATCGCGATCACGTCGCCGCCCTGGCCACCGATGGCCGCCGCGGCCACGTCGGCGGCCCGGGCCGACTCGCTCGTGGGATCGGCGTAGCCACCCTCGGTGAGCTGCCCGAAAACGCCCACGCCCCAGAGTCCGGCGCCGAGAACCGCCACGAGCGTGACGATCAGCACCGGCCAGCGGAGGCGGGCGACCCGCGATCCCCAGCCCGCGAACACCCTGTTCCCCTTTCCCGGCGGACACCGGTTAGTCACGAAAAATGCTCAGAAAAGAGTGGCCGCCTGGAGGGCCACCCCACCGCATCCGGAGCCGAACGACTCCTCGGTGATCCACTCGATGGAGATCTTGCCAGCCTCGGTGGCCTGGTAGTCGATGGTGTACTTGGCGGTCTCCAGCTCGTTCCCGCGCTGGACCATCGCCGAGGTCAGCGTCTTGCCGCCGGTGGAGAGCCGGAGTCGCAGCAGTCCCCGGGCCGCTGACACGCCCAGATAGAGGCGCAGCCGCATCGGGTTGGTGGTGGCCGGCGCGGAGAGCGTGAACCCGTTGCCCGCCCCGCAGGTGCGGATCCCGCTGGTCGTTCCCCGGTTGCCGGCCGCCGGGGTCCCGCCGCTCCACCGGAACCGTTGCGGGCTGAGCGTGTGCCGCTCGCGCGGGGCGTCCGGGGTGCCCTCCAGGATCGCGAAGCCGCCCTTGGCGCTGCGTTCCAGCGCGTACGGGCCGCCCTCGCCCCAGTGCACCCAGTCGATCTTGCCCTCGGCGGCCAGGTCGACGGTGTCCGGCACCCCGCCCTGCTCCACGACTATCGAGTCGACCGGCTTCGGGCTGGTCGAGGGGGACGGGCTGGGCAGCGGGATCGGCACCTGTGCCACCGGCGGATCGGTCACCTCGGCGACCACCGGCTCGGCGGGCACCGGCTCCTCGGCACGGCCGGCCCGCAGGACCAGGCCGACGGCGACCACGACGAGCACGCCGACCAGGATCACCGCGGCCGGGCCGAGATGGTCCCGCCAGCGCGGTCTGCCGGGTTCCAGCAGCACATCCGGCACCTCGGGGCGTCGACGGCGCAACGATTCTCCAGTGGCGGGGGCGTGGGACTCACGGAAAGGGAGGCGGTGAAACGATCTCATCTTCCCCGCGCAGGGTGAAGGGCGGGATCGGGTACCGCCCGTACGGTTGATCAACCGCCTCGGTGATTCGGCGGAGGTTCTTCGTGGCATTTCTGCCGCCTGCGAGTACGGTGTCCGAAGTTTCCGAACTGATCACCGGAGGAGCTGGCGGATGAGTGACCGGACCGTAGCGGCGGGCAAACGCCGTGGCCAGGCCATCGCGGGCGGGGTGGCCGGCGCGCTCGTCGTCGCGGTGCTCGCGATCGTCTTCTTCGTGGTGCGCTCCGGCGGCGACGACAAGCAGCCGAGCGTGGCCACCGCCGCGGCCCCCGCGACCGCCGCCGCCGACGCGACGACGGCCGCTCCGCAACCGGCGCCGAGCGGCGCCGCCGGCTCGCTCTCCCCCGAGCTGTCCAAGGAGCCGGAGGTCAAGCCGGGCACCGGCGGCCCGCTCCGCAAGCTGGTGATCACGCCGCTGGTGCGGGGCACCGGCCCGGTGGTCAAGGTCGGCCAGACGGTCACCTTCAACTACAAGCTGATCCCGTACGCCGGTGGCGCCGTCGTCGACTCGTCGTGGAGCCGCCACGAGCCGTTCACCTCGGTGGTCGGGGCCGGCCAGCTGATCAAGGGCTGGGACCAGGGCATCCCCGGGCAGCGGGTGGGCAGCCGGATCCAGCTGGACGTGCCGGCCGCGCTCGCGTACCAGAAGCAGGATCTCCGCTTCGTGGTGGACATCCTCGACGCCAGGTAGGCGTCCGGCCGGTCAGAGTTCCGCGACGACGATGTCGAGCTGGCGGGGTCGCCCCGCCGGCGCCGGCCGCTCCTCGACGGTGAAGCCCAGCTCCCGCATCGTGGTGACCAGCTCGTCCACCGAGCCGGGCGACGCGCCCTCGGTGGCCAGCGCGCGTACCAGCCGCCCCTTCGTGGCCTTGTTGAAGTGGCTCACCACGGACCGCTTCGGCACCCCGCCGACGACGCGCTCGTGCAGCACCCGCAGGGCCGCGACGCGACCCTCGGCCTCGACCGGCGGCGCCCACATCGCCGCGTAGGCGCCGGACCGCAGATCCAGTACCGGTCCGCCGGCCGCCGCCTGGTCGAGGGCCTTCCGCAGATTCTTCTTCCAGTACGCGGTCAGCCCGCCCAGCGCCGGCAACGTCACCCCGACCGAACAGCGGTAGGCCGGGATCCGGTCGCCGAGCCGGACCACGCCCCACAGCCCGGAGAAGACCACGGCCGTCTCGAACAGCCACTTGCGCGCCGCCTCGTCCAGCGACCCGGCGTCCAGCGCCTCGTAGAGCACCCCGGTGTACACCTCGACGGCCGGCGCGGCGGGCGCCACCGGCAGCTCCGCGTTGCGCGCCAGCTCACCCCGCTGCCCCTCGCTGAGCCCGAGCACGCGCAGCGAGTCGGCCACCGAGCGGGCGCTGGTCCGCTTGCACAGCGCCACCAGCCTGCTCTGCACCCGGGCCCGGGCGGTGCCCAGCTCGGGCAGCCACAGCGTGGTGTGGTCGACCGGTTCCCCGGTGGTGGCAGGGGTCTTCCCCTCGGACGGCGGCAACAGGATCAGCACGCCGCGACACTAGGACATGCCGGCGGCTCGCGGCCCGCGGACCCGCGTCCCGTCCGGTCCGCCCGCTCTCCGGTACGCCCGCAGCGGCGTCACATCACTTCGGGCCGGTCGGCCAGCGCGTCGTCAACCGTCGGGTACACACCCAGCCGGGTGGCCAGCCCGAGCGTGTCCAGCAACCGTTCCAGGAACTCGCCCGGTGCCGCCAGCCGCAGCCATCCGCCGGCCGCCTCGGCCCGGTTGTGGCCGACCACGAACGTGCTCAGGCCGATCGAGTCGCAGAACTCCACCCCGGCCAGGTCGACGACGATGTGCGGGCGCGGCGCGGCGAGTGCCTCGTTCAGGCACGCGGCCAGCTCCGGCGCGCTGTCCAGATCGAGGTTGCCCCGGACTTCCGCGACGACGGCGCCGGCCCGGTGGTTCAACGAGACGAACATGCCCCCGGTGTGCCCAGGAACCGGAGCGGGACTCGGTTTCGCCCGAATATTCAGCACTACGGGGAGGTTTGACTGAGCACCGAGGTGACCATCCGGTGCACCCGCTCGGGGCCGGGCGGCTCGCCGGTGCGGTCGGCGAAGAGCAGGTGCCCGGTTCCGATCAGCATCGCGGCGATCGTCTCCACCTCGGCGCCGGCCGGGATCCGGCCCAGGTCGCGCTCGGCCGCCAGGTAACCGGCGATCATCTCGGCCGCCTCGGTGAGCACCGGCACCCCGGCCGGCCAGGTGCGGCGCAGCCGGGCGCGCAGCCCGTCCCGGAAGGTGACCAGCGCGACGATGGCCACCGCCACCGACTCGAAGACGGCGGTCAGCGTGGTGGTCAGGTTGCCGGCCACGGTGCCGCTGCCGGCCGTCTCGCGCAGCGCGGCCGCCTCCGGGGCCAGCCGCTCGACCCGGTCCAGCACGTAGTCGGCGAGGAACGCGTCGAAGTCGTCGAAGTGCCGGTGCAGGACACCCTTGGCGCAGCCGGCCTCGGTGGTCACCGCCCGGCTGGTCAGCCCGCTCGGCCCGGCCCGCAGCAGGATCCGGTCGGCGGCCTCGAACAGCTGGCGGCGCACGTCGCGCAGGGCAACCCCGGTTGGCACCAGGTCAACCTACCGCCTTCCGTAGTGGGCGCTTGCCCATTAGAGTGGGCGCATGCCCACTCATCGGTACCGCCAGGCCGCCGAGTCGTTCGGCGTCGACGCCGCGCGCTACGACCGCACCCGTCCGCCGTACCCGGCCGAGCTGCTCCGGCGGATCCTCGACGCGTCCCCGGGCCGGGCCGTGCTGAACGCCGGCTGTGGCACCGGCATCGAGGCCCGGCAGCTGCGCGACCTCGGCTGCACCGTGCTCGGGGTCGAGCCCGATCCCCGGATGGCGGCGTTCGCCAGGTCCACCGGGATCGCCGCGGAGGTGGCCACGCTGGAGGACTGGGATCCGGCCGGTCGCACGTTCGACCTGGTCGTCGCGGGGACCGCGTGGCACTGGATCGATCCGGTGGCCGGTGCCGCGAAGGCCGCCGCGGTGCTGCGCCCGGGTGGCCGGCTGGCCCCGTTCTGGCACACGTTCAAGCTGCCGGACGAGCTGGCGGCCGGGTTCGGCGAGGTCTACCGGCGGCTGGTGCCGGACTCGCCGTTCCAGCTCGGCCGGATGCCGGCCGGATCGGCGCTGGACGGATACCGGCCGATCCTGGACCGGGCGGCGGAGGGCATCCGGGCGGCCGGCGGCTTCGGCGAGCCCGAGCTGTGGCACGTCGACTGGGATCGGGAGTACACCCGCGAGGAGTATCTGGACCAGCTCCCCACGTCCGGGGCGCTCACCCGGGTCGCCCCGGCCCAGCTCGCCGAGATCCTGGACGCGGTCGGTGAGCGGATCGACCAGCTCGGCGGCACCTTCGTCATGAGCTACACCTCGGCCGCCGTCACCGCCTCCCGCCGCTGACCCCGGCTGGTCGGCACGGTTGTCTCAGGGCGGTGGAGACCACCGTGAGGACCAGCCCGGGGTGGCGGCCGTGGGCTGCTGCTTCCGGGCTGGTGCTGGTGGTTGTCTCCGGGCGGTGGAGACCACCGTGAGGACCAGCCCGGGGGTGACGGTCGTGCGGCGCTGGGTGCGGCTGGTGGTGGGGGTTGTCTCAGGGCGGTGGAGACCACCGTGAGGGCCAGCCGGTCAGGGCTTCGGGGGCACGGTGACGGTGGTTTTGACGGTGGCACGGTTGAGGTCGTCGACGCGGATGGTGAAGGCGATCTCATAGGTGCCGGGCAGCGGGAACGAGACCGACCCGAGCGCGTGGTGCGGCGGGTTCAGGCCCAGCAGCGGCTCCTTCACCGCCTCCAGGCCCTGGCCGGCGAGCTGGGTGCTGATCTGCCACTCGGCCGGCGGCAGCGGCTTGCCCTCCGGCGTGTAGAGGAACGCGTGCACCGTGTTGTACTCGCCCAGCTCCACCGGATAGATGTTGAACTGCAGCGTGTAGAGCGGGCAGGTGAGCGTCTGCGACACCCCGTCGCCGGTGACCGCGCCGGCCTGGGCCTCCGCGGTGCGCCCCGGATCCACCTGGACCAGGACCGCGCTCAGCGCCAGGATCACCGCGGTGGCGGCCACCTCGATGCCGACGGTGCGGCGCAGCCCCGGGCCGGCCTCGGAGCGGCGCACGAACCGCCGGGCCACCGCGGCGGCGACCAGCACCAGCACCAGGATGCCGAGCTTGGCGAGCAGCAGCCGGCCGTACCCGGTCCCGGTCAGCGCGGCCGGCGTGCCCACCTGGATCACCGCCTGCACCACGCCGGCCAGCGCCAGCCAGATCACCGACAGGGTCGCCCAGCGGGACCAGACCGGCAGCAGCACCCGCAGCACCCGGCGGTCGGTGCCGCGCAGCAGGATGGCGAGCAGCGTGACCAGGCCGCCGATCCAGACGCCCATCGCGGCCAGGTGCACCACGCCGACGGTGACCGTGACGGCCGGCATCGGTGCGGCGATCGCGTGCCCGGTCAGCGGCCAGGTGGCCAGTCCGGCCAGACCCAGGAGCACGATCAAGATCCGATTCGGGTACGCCCACCGCGGCTGCTCCCGGCGCGGCTCCCGTGCCCGGTCCGCGAGCGGCCGGCGCTCCCGGGCGAACCGGGCGCCGAGCAGCCCGCCCAGGACCAGCAGGATCGCCAGCCGGGCCAGCAGGATCAGGCCGAACCTGCTGGCCGCCACCTCGCCCAACTCGCCGGCGGACACCTGCCAGAGCGCCGCACCGCTGCCCTGCTGCGCCTGGCTGCCGAGCGCGCCGAGGGTGGCCACCACGGTCAGCGCCAGGCCGGTCCACACCAGCCGGATCGCGCCCGCCCGGGAACGGCGCGGTGGCCAGAGGAAGAGCAGGAACATCAGCGGGCCCACGATCAGCGTCAGTCCGGCGTACCCCAGGAAACGGATCGTGGGAACGGCGATCCGGACCGAGGGATGGGTCCCGATCGCGGCCGCGGCCTGCGGTCGCGCCGAGGGCGCGCCGACCGAGAAGGTGATGGCGCCACCCACCGGATGGCTGTCCGCGGAGATCACCCGGAAGCTGATCAGGTACGTGCCGAGCGGGTGCGCGGCGGTGCGGACCGGGATGTGCAGCACCGCGCCGCGGGCCGTGGCCAGGCCGGAGATGCGCTCGCCGTCCGGCGCGACCACCTGGATGTGCCCGCCGACCGGGGTGATCGCCTCGCTGAAGGTGACGGTGACCTCGGTGGGTGAGGTGCCCACCACACTGCCCGGCGCCGGGCTCGACCCGACGGTGGCGGCGTGCGCGAGAGCCGGCTCCGGGATCGCCAGGATCGCGCCGAGGGCGATCAGGAGCAGTAGAAACAGGCGCGGAAGTCTCCCGGTCACGCAGGATAGTTCGGATCGGGGTGCGGAAAGGTTCAAGATGCCCGCGGCTGGATACGATCCGGGAAACCCCGAGGAGGCCACGCCATGTCCGTCCACGCCCGTGCCGGCAAGCCCGCCGAGTCGTCCGACCTGATCGACGTGCCGCAGGTCATCTCGCGCTATTACACCGAGCATCCGGACCCGGCCGAGGTGGGTCAGCGCGTCGCGTTCGGCACCTCCGGGCACCGCGGATCGAGTCTGGGCACCGCGTTCAACGAGGACCACATCGCGGCCACCAGCCAGGCGATCGTCGAGTACCGGCGGGAGCAGGGCATCGAGGGCCCGCTCTTCCTGGGCCGGGACACCCACGCGCTGAGCGAGCCGGCCCAGGTGACGGCGCTGGAGGTGTTCGCCGCCAACGGTGTCACGGTGCTGATCGACAGCCGTGACGGGTACACCCCGACGCCGGCGGTATCCCACGCCATCTTGGCTTTCAACACGAAAAATCGGGCTAAAGCGGATGGGGTGGTGGTCACTCCCTCGCACAACCCGCCGGCCGACGGCGGCTTCAAGTACAACCCCCCGAACGGGGGCCCCGCCGACACCGACGCCACCAGGTGGATCCAGGACCGGGCGAACGAGTTGATCGCCGGCGGGCTCAAGGACGTGCACCGGGTGACCGCCGCGCAGGCCCGTGAGTCGGCCAGCGTCTCCGGCTACGACTTCCTCGGCAGCTACGTCGACGACCTGCCCTCGGTGATCGACATCGAGGCGATCCGGAGCGCCGGCGTCCGGATCGGCGCCGACCCGCTCGGTGGCGCCAGCGTCGCCTACTGGGGCGAGATCGCCGACCGGCACCGGCTCGACCTGACAGTGGTCAACCCGGCTGTCGACCCGCGCTTCGGCTTCATGACCCTGGACTGGGACGGCAAGATCCGGATGGACTGCTCGTCGCCGTACGCGATGGCCTCCCTGATCGAGCAGAAGGACCGCTTCCAGATCGCCACCGGCAACGACGCCGACGCCGACCGGCACGGCATCGTCACCCCTGACGGCGGCCTGATGAACCCGAACCACTACCTCGCCGTCGCCATCGACTACCTCTACCGGGTGCGCGACGGCTGGCGGGCTGACGCCGGCATCGGCAAGACCCTGGTCTCCTCCTCGATGATCGACCGGGTCGCCGCCGACCTGGGCCGCAAGCTGATCGAGGTGCCGGTCGGCTTCAAGTGGTTCGTGCCCGGCCTGCTGGACGCGTCGATCGGGTTCGGTGGCGAGGAGAGCGCCGGGGCGTCGTTCCTGCGGCGCGACGGTGGCGCGTGGAGCACCGACAAGGACGGCATCCTGCTCGACCTGCTGGCCTCCGAGATCATCGCGACCACCGGCAGGACGCCGAGCGAGCACTACCGCGAGCTGGCCGCCAGGTTCGGTGAGCCGGCCTACGCCCGGATCGACGCACCGGCCACCCGCGAGGAGAAGGCGGTCCTCGGCAAGCTGTCGCCCGAGCAGGTGACCGCGAAGGAGCTGGCCGGCGAGCCGATCACCGCGGTGCTGACCAGCGCGCCCGGCAACGGCGCGGCGATCGGCGGGCTCAAGGTGGTGACCGGCAACGGCTGGTTCGCCGCCCGCCCGTCCGGCACCGAGGACGTCTACAAGATCTACGCCGAGTCGTTCCACGGCCCGGACCACCTGGCCCGGATCCAGGAGGAGGCCCGCGCGGTGGTGTCCGCGGCACTCCGCGGCTGACCGTTCGGCTCAGATCCGGGCCCGGACGGCCGACTGGTAAGCCATCATGAGCGGACGCGAGACTGCCGGTGACCGGCCACGAGCCGGCGGCCTCGCGCCCGCCGCCGTCGCGCTCGCCGCCACCCTGGCGGTGCTGCTCTGGCTGCTGGCCGGCACCCCCGGCACCCTGTACTGGGGCTTCGCCGGCGCCCCGGTCGCCATGGTGCCGGCAATCGTCGCCTGCCGGGCGATCGGCTCGCAGGTGCGGCTGGCCCGGCCGGTCCGGTCGTTCTGGCGGCAACTCCAGGTGGCGTGCACGTTCCTGCTGGCCGCCGGGGTGATCGCGCTGTGCCGGGCGAACAACGAGACCGGGCTGTCGCCGTACATCGGTGTTCCGGCGCTCCTCGGCGTCCTGCTGCTGATCGTCGCGTTCCTGCGCCTGCCGATCGGCGAGCGCACGGTGCTCGGATGGTGCCGCGCCCTCCTGGACGGCGCCACCGTCGCCGTCGCCGGCACGCTCGTCTTCTGGTACGTCGTGTTCGACCTGGCCCCGGCCGGCACCTCGCTGGTGGCCCGGGTGGCCGCCGCGGCGGTCGGGGTCGGCGGCGTGCTGCTGCTCGTGGTGATCGGCAAGGCGGCCGCGGCACCCGGCGCCGCCGTGCACCCGGCGTCCCTGCGCCTGCTCACCGTCGCCCCGATGGCCGGCGTCGCCAGCGGCGCCCTGCTGATCACCGGCCCGGACGCGGGCCGGCTGGCCCTGTCCGTGCTGGCGCTCCCGCTGGTCGGGCTCGCCGTGACCGGGGCGGCGCTGCTGCAGCGGCGCTCGCTCGGCGCGCCGGCCCGCCCGGCCACCGGTACGGCCGGCCGCTCGGTGTTCAACCTGCTGCCGTTCGTCGCGGTCACCGCCACCGCCGTCCTGGTGATCAGCGTCAGCGCCCGGGACATGAACGCCCGCCAGCGCACCGTGATCGTCGGGGCGGTGCTGATCGCCGGCTTCGTCGTCGCCCGCCAGCTGCTCAGCCTGCGCGAGAACACCCTGGCGCTGCGTGGCATCCGCCGCCAGCAGGCCGAACTGGAACGGCTGGCGCTCAGCGACACCCTGACCGGCCTGCCCAACCGCACCCGGTTCGGCGTCGCCCTGGCGGACCGCCTGGAGAACCGGCAGCCGGCCACCGCGCTGCTGATCGACGTCGACGACTTCAAGATGATCAACGACACGCTCGGCCCGGCCGCCGGCGACCAGCTGCTCTACCACGTGGCGCAGCGCCTGCGCGAACACTGCCTGCCCGGCGAGCTGCCGGCCCGGCTCGGCGGCGACGAGTTCGCGGTGCTGCTGCCGGACGAGGAGCCGGCGGCGGTGGAGGCGGCCGCGGCCCGGCTGCTGGCCGCGCTCGGCGAGCCGTTCCGGGTCGGTGACCAGCAGCTCCTGGTGCACGCCAGCGCCGGCATCGCGGTGGCCGGCACCGGTGAGACCGCCGACGAGGTGCAGCGCAACGCGGACATCGCGATGTATGCCGCCAAGGAGTCCGGCAAGGCGTCCTGGGTGCGCTTCGAGCCGCGGATGCGCCAGGACATGGTGCACCACGCCCGGCTGGCCAGCGAGCTGCACAACGCGATCGTCCGGGGCGAGCTGCGCCTGGTCTACCAGCCCGTCTTCGACCTGGTCACCGGCCGGTTGGCCGGCGCCGAGGCGCTGGTCCGCTGGCAGCACCCGGTGCGCGGCTTCGTCTCGCCCGCCGACTTCATCCCGGTCGCCGAACGCTCCGGCCTGATCGTCCCGCTCGGCGCCTGGGTGCTGCGCGAGGCGTGCGCCCAGCTGTCCCGCTGGCGGGCCGCCCACGGTGCCGCCGCCATCGAGTCGATCAACGTGAACGTCGCGGTCCGCCAGCTGCGCGAGGCCGGCTTCGTCGACGAGGTGGCCGCGGTGCTCAGCGAGCACGGCCTGACCTCCGGCAACCTGATCCTCGAGGTCACCGAGTCGTCGGTGGTCGACGGCTGGCAGGTCCGGGACACCCTGCGGGCGCTGCACGAGATGGGCGTCCGGCTGGCCCTCGACGACTTCGGCACCGGCCAGTCGTCGCTCAGCCTGCTCCGCGAGTTCCCCGTCGACGTCCTCAAACTGGACAAGTCGTTCGTCGACGGCATCGCCTCGGGCGCCGACCGCGGGCGGCTCGCGGTCGCCGCGGCGGTCGCCCAGCTCGCCGAGTACCTGCAGCTCAAAACGGTCGCCGAGGGCATCGAGAACGCGGAGCAGCGGGACCGGCTGCGGGAGATGGGCTACCGCTATGGCCAGGGTTACTTCATGGCCAGGCCACTGCCGGCCGAGGAATGCGGCGCGCTGATGTCCGCCACGCCGGTTCCGGCTCGCTTCACGTCCGCCTGAAACCCGCTTCCGGTACGCCCACCCGCCCCGCCCGGTCGGCGCTGGTGCGTGTCCGGGCCGGGCTGGCGGTCATGGTGGTCTCCGCGGTCGGGAGGGCACCACCACGACCAGCCGGTGTCGTGGGCTGGTGGTGACGGTGGTCTCCGGGGTCGGGAGAGCACTCCCACGACCAGCTGGTGTCGTGGGCTGGTGGTGACGGTGGTCTCCGGGGTGCGGAGAGCACCGTGACGACCAGCTCCCGGGCCGGCGCAGGGTCAGTTGGTGACTGTCAGGGTGGAGAGACCGGCTACGGCTTGGAGGTCCACGCCGGCGTCACCGGTGCCCCAGCCCCGGGTGGTGAACGAGCGGCCCGGTGCGATGCCCCGGTGGGTGGTGCCCCCGACGGTGACCTGGCCGGCGCCGGACTCCACGCGGACCCGGACCGGTGTGGTGTCCGGGAGAGTGACCCGGAACTGGTCGACGCCGCCGGTCATCCGGACCGGGACCAGGCCGCGCGGCTCGGGCAGGGACAGGTCGATGCGGCTGGCGCCACCGTTGAGGTCCAGGGCCGCGAGGTCGGCGCCGGTCAGGTCGAGGCGGCTGTGGGTGACGCCGCCGTCCAGGCGCAGGGTCCAGCGGACCGCCGCGTTGAGCACGATCGTGACGGCGGCCGAGCCGCCGCTGCCGTCCGAGCGCAGGCGCAGCCGGACCGCGTCGTGGTCCTGCTCGGCGGACGGGGTGAGGCCGCTGTTCGGCGGGGTGCTGATCCGGAACAGGTCGTCGCCGAGGTCGGCGGCGCTCAGCTCGACCAGGGTGGCGCTGTCGAGCAGGTCGAAGGAGGCCTCGGTGCGGCCGTCGGCCGGGGCGGTGAGCTGACTGCCGGGCGGCGCGTTGTCGGCCGGCGGGTTGGCGGCCCGGTGCGCCGGGGTGGTGGCCGCGGCGGTGGCGGCCGCGGCGCGTGGCGCGTCGGCGTCCTGCCGGGGGACCAGCAGGAACGCGGCGATCAGGCCGGCTAGGCCGAGCGCGGCGGCGGCCAGCAGCACCGGTTTCCGGCGGCGGGCGGTGCCGGGGAGCGGTTCGAGGTCCGGTGGGGCGGTCCAGCCGGGCAGCGGATAGGCCGAGGTGAAACCGGGATCGTCGAACGGGTCGGTGGCCGGGGGATAGGGCAGCCCGGCGACGGGAGCGAACCCGGTCGGGTCGGTGTCCTCCTCGGCGAACTCGGCCGGATCGGGCGCCGGCCACGCACCGGTCGGCTCGAGGTCGGCGGCGGGAGCGGAGGGCTGAGCCGATCCGGCCGCCGGTCCCGGGTGGGGTGTGAGGGCCGCGGAGTGCTCGGCTTCGGCCGCCGAGCCCGGGTGGGGTGCGAGGGCCGCGGAGTGCTCGGCTTCGGCCATCGAGCCCGGGTGGGGTACGACGGCCGGGGAGTCGTCGGATTCGGCAAGGGTGGCCGGGCGGGGTGCGGGGACCGGCTGGTCGCCTGGGCGGGCCCGCACCAGCCGGCCGGCGTCGGGCGGGCGCGTGCCGGCCGAATCGTCGCTCATCGCTCCTCCAGGGGCCGTGGTGTCGACCATGACTACGGAGCGGGGCTCGTCGCGGATCGGTGCGCGCCGACGAAAACGCCCCGGCTGGGCGGCCGGGGCGTCACGCGTACCGAAAAGCGGTGGTGGTCTAGGCGTCGATCTCGGAACGGTCGTCGGTCGCCCAGAGGGTGTGGAAGGAGCCGTCCTTGTCGACGCGGCGGTAGGTGTGCGCGCCGAAGAAGTCGCGCTGGCCCTGGATCAGGGCGGCCGGCAGGCGGGTGGCGCGCAGACCGTCGTAGTAGGCCAGCGCGGAGGAGAAGCCGGGGGCCGGGATGCCCTGCTGGGCGGCGGTGACCACGACGCGCCGCCAGGCGTCCTGGGCGCCGCTGACCGCGTCCAGGAAGTAGTCGTCGACCAGCAGCGTGGGCAGCTCCGGGTTCTTGTCGTAGGCCTGCTTGATGAAGTCCAGGAACTTGGCCCGGATGATGCAGCCGGCCCGCCAGATCTTGGCCATCGCGCCCGGGTCGATCGCCCAGCCGTACTCCTTGCTGGCCGCCTGGATCTGCTGGAAGCCCTGCGCGTACGCGACGATCTTGGAGGCGAACAGTGCCTGCTCGACGTCCGCGCGCAGGTCACCGCCGACGTGCTCGGACCCCGCCGACGGGCCCGGCAGGCCGGCGTCGGCGGCCGCCTTGCGCACGTCCGCGCCGCCGGAGAGGGCGCGGGCGAAGACGGACTCGGCGATGCCGCTGACCGGCACGCCCAGGTCCAGGGCGGCCTGCACGGTCCAGCGGCCGGTGCCCTTCTGCTCGGCCTGGTCGGCCACGACGTCCACGAACGGCTTGCCGGTCGACGCGTCCACCTGCTTGAGCACCTCGGCGGTGATCTCGATCAGGTACGACCCGAGCCGTCCCTCGTTCCACTGGCCGAACACGCCGGCGATCTCCTGCGGGGACAGCCCGCCGACCTGGCGCAGCAGGTCGTACGCCTCGGCGATGAGCTGCATGTCGGCGTACTCGATGCCGTTGTGCACCATCTTGACGAAGTGGCCGGCGCCGTCCGGGCCGACGTGCACGCAGCACGGCTCGCCGTCGACCTTGGCGGCGATGTCCTCGAGCAGCGGCCCGAGCGCGTCGTACGACTCCTTCGGCCCGCCCGGCATGATGCTCGGGCCGTGCAGCGCGCCCTCCTCGCCGCCGGACACGCCGGCACCGACGAAGTGCAGCCCCTTGGCCTTGAGCGCGGCCTCCCGGCGGCGGGTGTCCGCGTAGTGCGCGTTGCCCGCGTCGATCAGCATGTCGCCCTCTTCGAGCAGCGGCGCGAACTCGTCGATCACGGCGTCGGTGGCCGGCCCGGCCTTCACCATGATCACCACGCGGCGGGGGCGCTCCAGGCTCGCCACGAACTGCTCCGGGGTCTCCGCGGGCAGGAAGGTGCCCTCGTGGCCGAACTCCTCGACCAGCTCCTTGGTCCGGCCGTAGGAGCGGTTGTGCAACGCCACGGTGTGTCCGTGCCGGGCGAAATTGCGGGCCAGGTTGCGGCCCATCACCGCAAGGCCGGTGACTCCGATCTGCGCTTTCTGCGACATCCCTACGTCCTTTCGTAACCGGCCCGTGACGGGCCCCGCGTTAGTTTCTACGGGATCCGGGGGCGTTGAGTTCGATCACGTCCACGTGGTGAACACCGGTGGCGCCGGCGGAGGTGACGGCCCGCCGGGCACCGCGACATGCCAACGGGGTGCACGCGGCGTAGATCGGCGCGGCGGTACGCTTCCAGCCATGCCGAACCGGACCGTGCCGTCATCCGGTCGGTGCTGACGTGCGCCGGGGCGAGATCTGGACCATCGGCGATCGCTCCGATCTGCGGTACCGCGTGCTCGTGCTCTCCGCGGACAGCTACAACGAGCGGGACAACGCCTCGCCCTACTGCGCTCCCATCGTCCGTCAGCGCGGCGTGACCGAGCTCCCACCGTACGCGGTGGCCCTCACCGAGCAGGACCCGATCACCGGCGTCGTGGTGGTCAACCGGATGCGCCGGCTGCCCGCCTCGGTCGGCGCCGAGCGGATCGGCATGGTGACCGGGGCCAGCATGGCCCGGTTGGCCGAGGCGATCCGGGACCTCTTCGAGCTGTGACCGCCGATCACGCCGGACCAGCCCCCGAAAGCCTTACGCCCGACCGGGTGACGTGTGGATCGATGGGCAGGCAGCGCGGCAGCCCCGGATGATCGGGGGATACGACCGCCCGGTGCGCTGGCGTAAGCAGGAGGCCAGGGCAGGCGGGGAGGTTGGTCGGTGGGTCATCAGGCGTTCGCGGAGACGTTGAGCGATCGGCGGCAGGTCGCTGATCGGCTCGCCGAGGTGGAGCGCCTGGCCAGCCTCGGCTGGGGCGAGTGGGACCTGGTCACCGGCGAGGTGTACTGGTCGCCCCAGCTGTACCGGATCTACCAGCGGGACCCGGCGCTCGGCCCGCACTCGCACGCCGAGGGACGGCACGCGGCGGTGGACGGCGAGCACTCGCTGCGCGAGATCGCGCTGGCCGCGGCGCGCGGGTCGGATCGGATCGAGCTGTTCACCAGGGTCCGGATCGCCGGCCGGATCCGGCGGCTGCGGACGATCGCGGAGACCGTCCGGGACGCCGACGGGCGGCCGATCCGGCTCTTCGGCATCGTCCAGGACGTCACCGAGCAGCAGGTCAGCGCGAAGCAGTTGGCCGAGGTCGAGCACAAGCTGGACGAGCAGCGCCGGGCCGCCGACGCCGAGCACGACCTGGCACTGCGGCTTCAGGAGATCATCCTGCCGATCCCGGACGAGCCGATCGAGCTGCCCGGGCTCAAGGCCGCGATCCGCTACCTGCCGGCCGGGCAGGACTCGATGGTCGGCGGCGACTGGTACCACGCGGCAGCGCTGCGCGACGGGACGGTGCTGCTCGCGGTCGGCGACGTCACCGGGCACGGCACCCAGGCGGCCAGCAACATGGCCCAGCTGCGGCACGCGCTGCGCGCGCTGACCGTGCTGGACAGCGACCCGGCCACCCTGCTCGGGCACCTCAACCGGCTCACCTGCGAGCTGGAGCGGGAGTCGCCGGAGCTGGCCGCGACGGCGGTGATCGCCCGATTCGACCCGTACCGCCTGGAGCTGACCTGGGCGCAGGCCGGCCATCCGCCGCCGATGCTGTGCCGGGCCGGGCGTACCACGACGCTGGCCCGCCCGGCCGGACCGATGCTCGGCGTGCTGGAGGACGCCCGCTACGCCACGGCGGTCACCGACTTCCGCCCCGGCGACGTGCTGCTGCTCTACACCGACGGCCTGGTGGAGTACCGCGGGCAGAGCCTGGACACCGGCCTGGACGCGGTGATCCGCGCGGTCGACGACGCGGTCCGCGCCGCGCCGCAGCAGCCGCTCGCCGAGCTGGTCGGGCGCCTGCGGCGGGCCAATCCGGACGACGACACCTGCATCCTCGCGGTCCGCCCGTCCACCGGCCACACGCGCGACCTGCGCCACCTGATGACCCGCCGCTAGGCCGGACTCCGAAACACGGCTTAGGTCCGCTGCCCGGTTCCGGCGCTTTCCGGTACGGCTGGTCCGCGAGCCACGCTCGCCGGCGAAACACCGACAGGACGGTGTCGCCGAGTCCGCGCAGGATCGGGGTGGTAGCGATTCCCGCGAGCGAGGAGAACTCACCATGTCGCGTGCCGACGAGCTGGCGGCCGCCTGGGTCGCGTTCTGGAACGGCGACCTGTCCCGGGCCGGGACCCTGCTGTCCAGCGGCTTCCGGATCCACTTCGCCGGCGGCAACGACGCGGCGCTGGCCGGCGACCGGGTGCGCGGCCCGGCCGAGATGGCCGCCTATGTCGAGGACTTCCGGGAACAGCGGCCGGGGCTGCGGTTCACCCTGGACGGGCCGCCGGTCGCGGGCGACGCCGGGTTCGCCATCCGGTGGACCGCCCAGCGGGCCGGGGTGCACGTCGGCGGCATCGACCTGCTGCACCTGGCCGGCGACCGGATCGCCGAGGTGTGGTCGGTGACCGGGGAACGGCCGTTCCCGGGCTGACCACGAGCCCGGCACCGGTCACGTATCGCGTTGTCGGTACCCCGTACTGTCATCGGCAGTCGTCTGTGAACCAGGGGGTGGGCGTTGCCGACAGTCCTGCGCCGTCTCGCCACGCCGGACCTGTATCGCCTGATCGCGGTCACCCTGATCGCGCTCGGCGTCGGCCTGGGCGGCACCGCGCTCGCCACCGTGCACCACCGTGCCGCGCTGACCGAGGACATCACCACGGTGAGCGGGCCGCTCAGCGTCGATGCCCAGGAGCTCTACCGGTCGCTGTCCGACGCGGACGCCACGGCGGCCACCGCGTTCCTGAGCAACGGCGCCGAGCGGACCGAGCTACGCCAGCGGTACCTCGACGACCTCGCCCGGGCCGGTGCCGCGCTGACCGTCGCCACCCGCGACGCCGACGACGCGGACGCGGCCCGGCTCGCGGTGCTCACCACCCAGCTGCCGGTCTACACCGGACTGGTGGAGACGGCCCGGTCGTATAACCGGCTCGGCACGCCGCTCGGCGGCGCCTATCTGCGGGAGGCGTCGGCGCTGATGCGGCACACCCTGCTGCCACAGGCGGAGGGCCTGTTCACCTCGGCGCAGGACCGGGTGGACGCCGCGCAGCGCGACGCCACCGGGTTCCCGTGGCCGGTGCTGCTGCTCGGCCTGCTCACCGTGGCCGGGCTGGTCGGGGCGCAGGTGCTGGTCGCCCGCCGGACCAACCGGGTGTTCAACGTCGGACTGGTCGCCGCCGCCCTGGTCGCCCTGATCCTGCTGGCCTGGCCGGTCACCGCGCTGAGCGCCGCGGCGAGCCGGGTGGACGCCGGCCGTGGCGAGGGCTCGGCGCTGGTCTCGGCACTCGCCGACGGCCGCCGGCTCGCCCTGCAGGCCCGCGCCGACGAGGCGCTCACGCTCATCGCCCGGGGCAGCGGCGCCGCGTTCGAGAAGGACTACGTCACGGTGATGGCGGATCTGGACCGGGTGATGGGCACCGCCCTGAGACACGCCCCGGCCGCCGACCGGCAGCTCATCGAGCAGGCCCGCGAGCAGGCCGACCGGTGGTACGACATGCACCGCCAGCTGCGCCAGCTCGACGACCGGGGTGACTACCTGGCCGCGGTGGCCAGCGCGACGGCGACCGGCAAGGCCGACCTGCCGGCCGTCTTCGGTCAGCTGGACACCGCGGTGACCACCGCCCTGGCCGCCGCGAACGAGCGGGTGGACCGGCAGGCCGGCCGGGGCGGCTCGGCCCTGACCGGCCTGGAGATCGCGTTGCTGCTGCTCACCGGTGGCCTGGTCGCCGCGGTGATCCTCGGGTTCCGTCCCCGGCTCAAGGAGTACCGATGAAACGGGTCGTCGCGACGCTGGCCGCGCTTGTCCTGCTCACCCCGCTCGCCGGCTGCGGCTCGGCGGACGAGCGACCGGGTTCCGCCACGGGGGTCCGCGCCGCCCTGCCGCTGCCGGAGAACGTGCAGGATCCGGCCGAGATCCCGAGCGCCCGGCCGGCCCCGGACTGCGACCCCCGGGCCAGCCTGCGGCCGACCGGCGCGCTGCCGGCACCGGGACGGATGCCGGCCGGCTCGACCATGGCCAGGATCGTCGCCCGGGGCCGGCTGATCGTCGGCATCGACCAGAACGCGTACCTGTTCGGATACCGCGACCCGAACACCGGCGACCTGGTCGGCTTCGAGATCGACATCGCGCGGGCGATGGCGAAGGCGCTGTTCGGCGACGCCCGGAAGATCCAGTTCCTGGCGATCACCACTGCCGACCGGATCCCGGTGCTGCAGAGCGGCAAGGCCGACATGGTGGTCCGGACCATGACGATGACCTGTGAGCGCTGGCAGCAGGTGTCGTTCTCCACCGAGTACCTCACCTCCCACCAGCGGTTGCTGGTCCGCAAGGGCTCCGGGATCAGGGAGTTCACCGACCTGGGTGGCCGCAAGGTCTGCGCGACCCGGGGCAGTACCAGCATCGTGACCATCGCGGAGCAGCCGGCCAAGCCGATCCCGGTGGCCACCGACAGCACCCTGGACTGCCTGGTGATGCTCCAGCAGGGGCAGGTGGACGCGGTGTCCACCATCGACGTGCTGCTGGCCGGGCTGGCCGCGCAGGACCCGAGCACCGAGGTGGTCGGCAGGTTCAGCTCGGACGAGCCGTCCGGCGTGGGGATCGCGAAGAACTCGCCCGATCTGGTGCGGTTCGCCAACGGGGTGCTCGACAAGATGCGTGCGGACGGGTCCTGGACCAGCATCTACAACCGGTGGCTGACGCCGCTCGGGCCGGCTCCGGCACCGCCGGCGCCGGTCTACCGGGACTGACCGCCGGCGCTTTCACCGGTGCCGGCCGCCCCGCGCGGCCGGCGGCACCGACTCGGTGGCCGGTGGGGCTGGGGAAGCGGTTGCCGGCACGGGGTCGGTGGCCGGTGGGGCCGGGGAGGCGGTTGCCGGCACGGGGTCGGTGGCCGGTGGGGCCGGGGAGGCGGTTGCTGGCATGGGGTCGGTGGCCGGTGCCGCCGGGGCCGCCGGCCGCAGGCGGGTCGCGAGCAGGGCGGCCAGCACCATCAGCGCCGCCGCCACCCCGAAGACGGTGTCCACCCCGGCGGTGAGTGCCGCCGGCCGCGCCGCCGCCGCGGTGACCGTCAGGCCGCCGGTCCGCGACTGGACGACGGCTGTCAGCAGCGACCCGAACGCCGCCGCCCCGATCGCCCCGCCCAGCGACTGGAAGAACCGGATCCCCGTGGTCGCCGCTCCGAGCTGATGCCGCGGCGCGCTCAGCTGCACCGCCATGATCAGCTTGCCGAGCAGCTGCCCGAACCCGATGCCGAGCAGCACCAGCTCGGCGCGGATCAGCCACAGTGACGTGTCGGCCCGGGTGAGTGCGAGGGCGCCGAGGGCCAGTGCCGCACAGCCGGTGCCGGCCACCATGGTGGTGCGCAGCGGCCAGCCCAGCCGGGCGAACGCCACGCCGGACAGCGCGATCCCGGCTGCCAGGAACGCCGGGTAGGTGCCCGCCGCGCCGGCGCTGATCCCGCGGCCGACCTGCAGGTACACCATCAGGTAGACCATCACGCCGACCAGCGCGACGCCGACCAGGGCCTGGATCACGAAGCTGTCCCGGACGGTGGGGATCCGGAACAGGCCGGGCGGCAGGATCGGGTCCGGGCTGCGGCGCTGCCACCACAGGAACGCCGCCAGGCAGGTGACCGCGGTGCCGGCCAGGCCCAGGATGGTGGGCGACGACCAGGCGTACCGGTCGCCGCCCCAGTCGCAGGCCAGCAGCAGGGCGCCGGCGAAACCGGCGACCAGGCCGGCCCCGAACAGGTCGACGTGCGTGCCGGTGCCGTGCCGGGGCAGCCGCAGCACGAGCAGGGCGCCGGTCACGATCACCGCGCCGAGCGGCACGTTGACGTAGAAGATCCAGCGCCAATCTCCGTGGTCGGCGAAGAAACCGCCGATCAGCGGGCCGATCGCCATGCCGAAGCCGCCGACCAGACCGGCCATCCCGCCCGGGCCCTGCCTGTCGCCCGGCCGGCGCAGGTGCGCCATCACCACCATGGTGACGCTCATCAGGCCGCCCGCGCCCAGGCCCTGTACCGCCCGGAACGCGATCAGCTGCCCCATCGTCTGCGCCGTGCCGCAGAGCACCGAGCCGAACAGGAACAGCAGCACGGTGCCGAGGAAGACCCGTTTCGGTCCCCACACGTCGCACAGCCGTCCGTAGAGCGGCAGGACCACCGTGGCGGCCAGGGTGAACGCCGCGACCAGCCAGGCCACCTGGTCGACGCCGTGCACCGGGTCGAGGTCCCGGACGATCGGGACGATGGCCGCCGACACGATGTTCTGATCCAGGATCGCCAGCACGATCGTCGCCAGGCACAGGATCATCCCGATCCCGCGCTCCACTTTGCTCATCTCGGTCATGCGGCGACCGTACGCAAGAATTTTGGTCTGGGTCAAGGTTTTGTCTGTGACCAAATTTGACTCTGGTAAAGTTCGGGCATGGACGTCGGCCTTCGGGAGCGCAAGAAGCTGGAGACCCGCCGGGTGCTCTGGACCACCGCCATCGACCTGTTCGTCGAGCGCGGTTTCGACAACGTCGCGATGGCCGAGATCGCGGCCGCCGCCAATGTCTCCAAGACCACCGTCTTCAACTATTTCGGCAGCAAGGAGGACCTGGTCCTGGGTCCGCTGGAGGAGCACGTCGACGAGCCGGCCCGGGTGGTCCGGGAGCGTGCGCCGGGCGAGTCGCCGGTGGCGGCACTGCGGCGGCACTTCCTGGCGGCACTGGCCGCGCGGGATGCCGCGACGGGTCTCTGCGACCGGCCGAACGTGCTGCGGGTGCAGCAGCTGATCCTCGGCACTCCGGCGTTGACGCCGCGGCTCTACACGGCGACGGCGCGCGGCCAGCAGCTGCTGGCCGCCGAGCTGGCGACGCTCGTCGACGCGGATCTCGCGCGGCTGGCCGCGGCGCAGATCGCCGCGACCCGGATGGTCCTGGTGATGGAGAACCGCGACCGGTTGCTGGCCGGCGAGTCGGCCGACGCGGTCCACCCGGCCGCGGTCGAGCGGGCGAACCGCGCCTTCGACCTGCTCGACGGGGGGTTAGCGATGCTCTTTCATCAGGTGGACGAGGGTTAGGCCGGGGCGGATCGGCTCGCGGTGCGTCTCGGCGTAGCCGCAGCGTTCGTACAGGCGGATGTTGCCGGCGCTCAGGTGGCCGGTGAAGAGGGCGAACCACTCGGCCCGGCCGTCGGCGGCGGCCTCGACGGCGGCTAGCAGGCGGGTGCCGATGCCGCGGCCCTGCTGGTCCGGTGCGACGACCAGGCGGCCGATGCGCAGGACCGGGCCGTCCAGTTCGCCCCGGACGGCGCCGACGACGCGGTGCCCCAGGGTGGCCTTCACCGCCAGGTTCCCGGTGAGTTCGGTGATCAGCTCGTCCAGCGGCTGGACCAGGGCCGGCAGGTGCGGATCGTCGTAGAGCTGGGCCTCGACGACGTAGGCGGCCCGCTGCAGGGTGAGGATCTCGCCGGCGTCGGCCGGGCCCGCCGGGCCGATCACGATCTCATCCATGCCGCCCATGATCCTCCGCGCCGCCGCGTTTGACAGGATGTCCCGGTGAAACCATCGGTGTCCTGTGTCTTCGTCTGCCACGACGGTGCCGGCCGGATCCTGCTGGCCAAGCGTTCCGGGCAAGCCCGGGACGAGCCGGGGACCTGGGACTGTGGTGCGGGCGCGCTGGAGTTCGGCGAGACCTTCGAGGCGGCGGTGACCCGCGAGGTCGTGGAGGAGTACGTCGCCCGGCCGCTGGAGATCACTCAGCTCGGGGTGCGCAACGTGCTGCGCGAGGATCCGCCGTCGCACTGGGTGGCGGTGGTCTTCGCGGTGCGGGTCGATCCGGCCGCCGTCCGGATCGGCGAGCCGCACAAGTTCGACGAGCTGACCTGGTGCGCTCCGGACGACCTGCCCAGCCCGCGGCACTCGCAGCTGTCCGCGACGCTGGCGCTGCTGGAGACCGCGGGCGGATAGGTCCGGGTCCGCGGGCGATGCCCGGTACGCCGGCAAGCGGCGGCCGCCACGGGTGGGCGGTGGGCGTACCGGAGATCGGCGGACCGCGGGGCGAGCGGGCCGTGCGCCGGCGGCCGGGGCTGCGTCCGGTTCGCGCGGAGCGCTAGCGTCGTCGTCGATGGACGTGGAACTGACGCTGCTGACGCGGGTGCGTCATCGCGGGGTGGAGATCGGCGGGTCCCGGCTGGGTGATCTGCTCGCGCTGCTGGCCGGCGAGCCGGCGGGGTGCGACTCGGCTCGGCTGATCGCCGCGTTGTGGCCGGGGGAGCGGCCGGCGCATCCCGCGAAGGCGTTGCAGACGCTGGTCGCCCGGGCGCGGGCCCGGCTGGGTGCGGATCTGGTCAGGAGCACCCCGGCCGGATATCGGCTCGCCCTGAGCCCGGAGCGGGTGGACGCGTCGGCGGTGCTGCTCCGGGCGGCGGCCTGTGCCCGGCATGCCGGCGACGGGGAGCATGCCGCCGCGCTCGCCGAGGCCGAGGCCGGGCTCGAGCTGTTCGCGGGGGCCGAGGCGGGGCCGGCGCCGTCCGGACGGGCCGGGCCGTCGGGCGGGCCGGGGGACGGGCCGCTGGCGCGGCTGCGGGCGGCGCGGGCGGCGACCCGGCGGGAGCTGGCCAGGGCGCGGGCACTCGCCCTGGCGCGGCTGGGCCGGCCCGCCGCCGGAGCACTCGAGGAGGTGCTCGCGGAGCGGCCGCGGGACGAGGAAGTGCTGGTGGAACTGCTGCGGTGCGAGGCAGCGGCGCAGGGACCGGCGGCGGCGCTGGCGCGGTATGACGCCTATCGTCGGGGGCTCCGCGAGGAGCTGGGGGCGGAGCCGGGCGCTGCGCTGCGGGCCGTTCACCGGGAACTGCTGCTCAGCGACGCGCCGGTGGTCCGGCAGGGCCTGCGGTACGAGCCGAACGAGCTGCTCGGCCGGGACGCGGACGTCGCCGCCGTCGCCGGGCTGCTGCGCACCCGGCGGGTGGTCTCGGTGGTCGGTGCCGGTGGTCTGGGCAAGACCCGGCTGGCCCAGGCGGTCGCCCGGCGCGCCGCGCACCGGCTGGTCTACCTGGTCGAGCTGGCCGGGGTGACCCGGGACGCCGAGGTGGCCGGCGCGGTCGCCACCGCCCTCGGCCTCGGCGGGACGGCCGGGGCCGCCGGGATCGCCGCCGCGCTCGAACCCGGGCCGGCCCTGCTCGTGCTGGACAACTGCGAGCAGGTGATCGACGGGGTGGCCGCGCTGGTGCGGGCGCTGATCGGGCTGGCCGGTGGGCTGACCGTGCTGACCACCAGCCGGGCGCCGCTGGACCTGACGGCGGAGTCGGTCCATCAGCTGCCCGAGCTGGACCTGCCGACCACCGTGGAGCTGTTCACGCAGCGGGCCCGGGCGGCCCGGCCCGGCGCCGAGCTGCCGGCCGAGGCGGTCCGCGACCTGTGCCGGCGCCTCGACGGGCTGCCGCTGGCGGTGGAGCTGGCCGCCGCCCGGATCCGGACCATGTCCCCGGCCGAGATCGCCGGCCGGTTCGGCCTGCACCAGGGCGGCGGCCGCGACCTGCCGGAACGGCACCGCACCCTGCACGCGGTGATCGACTGGAGCTGGCACCTGCTGGAGGCGGACGGCCGAGCCGCCATGCGCGCCCTGTCGATCTTCCCGGGTGGCTTCTCCGCCGACGCCGTGCGGCACGTGCTCGCCGACGACGCGGTGGTCGCGCAGCTCGTCGACCAGTCACTGGTCAAGGTGCTGGACGGTCCGGCCGGCACCCGGTTCCGGATGCTGGAGACGGTGCGCGAGTTCAGCACCGCGCGGCGCGAGGAGGCCGGCGAGACGGAGGCCGCGACCGAGCGGTTCCTGGACTGGGCGCGGCACCTGGCGATCCGGGACGGCGGGGACTACGCGGCCGGTTTGATCGAGGCCGCCGACGAGTTGCGGGCCGAGCAGGACAACCTGGTGCTGGCCCTGCGGCTGGGGATGGACCGGTCCGACCCGGCCACCGTGGCGGCGGCCGGGGCGCTGCTCGGGACCCTCTGGCTGACCGACTCCGACATCGCCCGGCTGGCGGCGCTGGCCGCCGACGTGCCGGTGGTGCTGGCCCGGTTCCGGCCCGGCCCGGCGTACGTCGAGGCCACCCGGACCACAGCGGTCTGGTGCGCGATGACCGCCTTCGTCACCCGCGGCCCGCGGCCGTTGCGGGCCCTGGCCGTCCTGCGCCGGCTGCCGCCGCCGGCGCCCGGCTCGCTGATCGGCGCCGCGCAGGCGGTGCTCGGCGCCGGCGACGTGCGGGAGCTCTACGACAGCGCGGATCCGCTGCTGGCCGGGCTGGCGTACTACGCGGGCAGCTATCGGGCCGAACACGCCAACGATCCGGCGGCGGCGCTGCTCGCCGCCCGCCGGATGCTCGCCCGGCTGGCGGACCTGGACCCGTGGCTGCGCGCACTCGCCCACGCCCGGATCGGCGAGCTGTGCCTGCAGGCCGCGCCGGGGGAGGAGGCGTTCCAGCACCTCGACATCGCACTGTCGATCATGGAGGAGCTGGGCGCCTGGTCGAGCGCGGCGCGGGCCCGCTGGGCGATCGTGCTGGCCGACCTGCAGCGGGGCGCGTTCGACCGGGCCGAGCAGGGTCTCGACCAGCTGAGTTGCGGGGTGCTGACCGAGGAGGCCGGGGCGATGCGGTTCGACCTGTGCACCCGGGCGGAGATCCGGCTGGGCCGCGGCGACGTGGCCGGCGGGCTGCGGCTGTGGCGGCAGGCGGCCGCCGGGCTGCGCGGCGACGAGGGGTTGTGGGCGAGCGAGATCCTCGCCGTGGTGGTGATCGTGCACTGCCGGCACGGGTGTTCCGGCCTGGTCGCGGACGTCGCCGAGCAGGTGGCCCGGCGGCTGCGGGCGGCGCTGCCGGTCGTCCCGGTGGCGATTTTCCGGATCTGCGGCGTCATGCTGCTGGCCACCGCGGCGTTCGCCGGGGCGGGCGGCCGCGCCGCGGAGGCCGCGCGGCTGGTCGCGGTCGCCGACCGGTTCGGCTTCTCCGGTACGTTCCGGTCGGTGCCCGCCGCGGCCGAGCCGGTCCGGGACGCGGATCGGCCGGCGTACACCGCCGCGGTGGCGGAGTACGCCGGCCTGGACGCCGGCGCGTTGCGGGCGGCGGCGCTGTCGCTGCTCGACGCTTCCTGAGCAGCCGTCGGCCGCGTCGCTGTCCGGGGTCTCCCGGCCCGCTCTCCCGGCGCGTCGCTACTGGGGGTCGCGCCGGAACAGCAGGCGCGCCCACAGGTAGCCGGCGGTCGCCAGGATCAGGCACCAGCCGGTCGCGAGCAGGCCGGTGGCGCCGATCGCGGTGCCGAGCAGCAGGCCGCGCAGGCTGTCGATGATCGGCGTGAACGGCTCGTGCGCGGCGAACCAGCGGACCGTGCCGGACATCGTCTCCGGCCGCACGAAGGCGCTGCTCAGGAACGGCAGCAGCTGGGTGATCAGGGTGAACGGGGTGGTGCCCTCGGCGGTCTTCGCGGCCAGGCCGACCGCCACGCCGAGCCAGGTCATCGCGACGGTGAGCAGGGTCAGCACGCCGGCCGCGGCGAGCCAGCGGGCCGGGTCGCCGGTCGGCCGGAAGCCCAGGGCCAGCGCGACCAGGACGACCAGCACGGCGCTGAGCAGGGTGCGCACCGTGGAGCCGAGGACGTGCCCGGTCAGCACCGAGGCGCGGGAGATGGCCATGGTGCGGAACCGGTTGATGATCCCCTTGGTCATGTCCCGGTTGACGGCGAGCGCCGTGGTCGTCGAGCCGTACCCGACGGTCATCAGCAGGACCCCGGCGACCAGGTAGTCGATGTAGTCGTCGTCGGACATGCCGGCGCTCAGCGTGCCGCCGAGGACGCCGACGAAGAGCAGCAGCAGGACGACCGGCATGGCGACGGTCATGATGATCGCGCCGGGGTTGCGGGAGGTGTGCCTGACGGTACGCCGCAGCATGGTCATCGCGTCTCTCATCGCGCGGCCTCCGCCCGCTGCCCGGTCAGCGTCAGGAACACGTCCTCCAGGTCGGGCGAGCGCATCGACAACTCCTCCGCCTCGATCCCGGCCCGGTCCAGCCGCTCCAGCAGCTCGCGGGGCCGCGCCGCGGGCACCCGCAGCGACAGGTCCTCGTCGTCCGGGACGCCCTCCGGGAAGAGTGCCGCGGCGGTGCCGAGCGTTCCGGCGTCGGCGAAGCGCAGGCGCACGTGGCCGCCCGGCACCCGGCGCTTGAGCTCGGCGGGTGTGCCGGCCGCGACGATCCGGCCGCCGTCGAGCAGCGCCACCCGGTCGGCGAGGTGGTCCGCCTCCGCCAGGTACTGCGTGGTCAGGACGACGGTGACCCCGTCCGCCAGCAGGTCCCGCACGATCTGCCACATCATCCGGCGGCTGCGCGGGTCCAGCCCGGTGGTCGGCTCGTCCAGGAAGATCAGCCGCGGCCGCCCGATCAGCGTCATCGCCAGGTCCAGCCGCCGCCGCATCCCGCCGGAGTAGGTGGCAGCGGTCTTGCCCGCCGCCTCGGCCAGGTCGAACCGGTCGAGCAGCCCGGCGACGCTCCGCTGCCGGCCGGCCCGGTCCAGGTGGTGCAGGTCGGCCATCAGCTCCAGGTTCTCCGCGCCGGTCAGCAGGTCGTCGACGGCCGAGAACTGCCCGGTCACCCCGATCATCGCGCGGATCGCCTCGGGCTCGCGGCGCAGGTCGTGCCCGCCGATGGTCACCTGCCCGCCGTCGAACCCGATCAGCGTGGACAGGATCCGCACCGCCGTGGTCTTGCCCGCCCCGTTCGGCCCGAGCAGCGCGAACGTCGTGCCCTCCGGTACCTCGAAGCCGATCCCGTCGAGCACCGTCCGCTCGCCGAACGACTTCCGCAGCCCGCTGACCGCGATCGTCATGGTCATCCCCTCTCACCGTGGTGGCGAGGGACAGCGTGCGCGGGCCCGGCTTCAGCGCGGTGTCATCGTGGCTTCACCCCGGTGTCGCGGCGGGCGGGCAGCTCGCTGAGCGCGGTGCCGGCCCGGGCGCGGTCCCCGCGGCGGGCCGGAAATCGAGTACCGTCACGTCCCGTCGTCGGGGGACGGACGAGAGGGGGCGGTCGCTCGTGGCGAGTTCATCGCCGGATCTGACCTACGCACACCCGGACGGGGTACGGATCTCGCCGGTGGTGAGTCCGTTCGGACGGCTGATGGCGCAGCTCTTCGACCTGGTGCTGTTCGTCGGCACGCTCGGTGTCGGGTGGCTGGTCTGGGCGTTGCGGGTGTTCGGCCGGGGGCAGACGCCGGGACGCCAGCTGCTCGGGCACGCGGTCGCCGACGTGCGGACCGGGCGGCCGGTCGGGTTCGGGCGGATGCTGGTGCGGGAGGTGCTGGTGAAGTGGGTGCTGGGCGGCGCGCTCGGCGTGCTGACGCTGGGGCTCTACCCGGTCGCCGACGTGCTCTTCGTCTTCGGGGACCGGCAGCGGACGCTGCATGACCGGACGGCCGGGACCATCGTCGTACACAAATGGGGTCTTGATCTCTGATCGGTGAGAACCGCAGGTCAGAGACGATTGTCACTCCGGTTCGGCGGGGACCGGGCGCAGCGGCTATCGTCACGCGCCATACCCGGGTGACACGCCCGCCAGAAATAGGGAAGTGACAGACGTCATGAAGGCTGTCCGCCGCGCCGGCCTGGCCGCGCTCACCATCACCGCCGCCCTGCTCGCCGGCTGCGGCAACGGCGACAAGACCGACACCAAGGCCCCGGCGGCCGCCGGCAACGGTGTCGCCGACGCGGAGCCCGCCGCGATCCTGGACAAGGCCAGGACCGCGCTCAAGGCGGCGAAGTCCTTCCACGTCAAGGGCGCGATGAGCGAGAACGGCGAGGTCACCCAGATCGACCTCAAGGTGGCCGGCGCCGACGTGGTGGGCACCGTCGCGTTCAGCGGGGCGAAACTGGAGATGCTCGCCGTCGGCGGCACCCGTTACGTCCGGCCGGACGAGGCGTTCTGGACGATGATCGACTCGTCGGGCAAGACGGCGAAGCTGATGAAGCAGGCCGTCGGCGACAAGTGGATCAAGCCGGCCGCCGGCGACGCCAGCCTGGGCTCGTTCTTCTTCGGCGCGTCCGACATCGAGGAGATGCTGACGCCCGGTGGCACGGTGACCAAGGGCGAGGCCAAGACCGTCGACGGCGTGCCGGCGATCGGCCTGGTCGACAGCGCCGACACCAAGACCGTGCTGTACGTCGCCACCACCGGTGAGCCGTACCCGGTCAAGATGGAGCGCCCGGCGCCGGAGGGCCTGAGCTTCAGCGAGTTCAACCAGACCTTCGCCGACCTCAAGGCGCCGCCGGCGGCCGAGGTCGTCGATCAGGCCTCGCTCAAGAAGAAGTAACAGCGGCGTGCACCTCGGGGGCGCCCGGTCCCGGACCGGCTCGCGTCTCCGGGAGCACCTCGCGGACGACCGGAGGCGCGTCAGTCCGAGGGCAGCAGCGGGCGCATGAAGGTGCGCTCGTAGCGGATGACGCAGCCGGACTCGTCGCGGATGCGGTCGGCGGCGATGAACTCCGGGTCGGTGCCGAACCGGGCACGGTACCGCTCGTAGGCGGCCAGGCTGGGGAAGCTGAACAGCGCCTCGGCCCGGTCGCTGGCCCCCTCGGCCGGCAGGAAGTAGCCGTGGTGGATGCCGCCGTGGTCGCCGACCAGGCGGATCCACTCGCGGGCGAAGCGCTCGAACGCGTCGATCTGCCGGGGATCGATCGTGTAGTGCAGCACGCAGGTGATCACCGGGCCATTGAACCCGACCACGACCAGCGCGGCATCCCGGCCGTCTCGGGAACCGTGGCCGTGGTGGGGAAGACGGTGGCGACCTCGGTGGTGGCGCAGTGCATGTAGTCGTGCAGCGCCGCCCGCAGCTCCGGATCGTCGGGCAGGGCGTGCGCCACCGCCTCGTCGAACACCTCGGCGAACCGTCGTGAGAACGGGTTCTCGTCGCACTGGTTGGCGTGCACCCGCAGCATCGCGAGGTGCCCGCCGAACCGCTCCGAGTAGACCGGCGGGCCGCCGAGCACCTCACCCCAGTAGTCGGCCAGCCGCTGGACGTGCTCCGGGTTGCCGACGTGCGAGAACGGGTGCTCCAGGACCGGGTCGGCCAGGCAGCGGGCGTGGAAGTCGGTGGCCAGGGCGAGCATCGCCGGCGCTCCGCCGGCGGCTTCGAAAAGCGTGGGGCGCTCCATCACCTCATCATGGCAGGCCGGCGGCCCCCGGGAAGGGGGGCAAAGTCAGACGTATGGGGCGAGCCGCGCCGGGTAACCCTCGGCAGGTGATCCGGTACGGGGACGAGGTGGCGTCGATCGCCAGGGAGCTGCACGACCCGGGCGACCTGGAGATCCTGCTCGACCGCGCGGACTCCGCGCGGGTCGTCATGATCGGTGAGGCCACCCACGGCACGCACGAGTTCTACGCCTGGCGGTCCGCGCTCACCCAGCGGCTGATCACCGAGCGGGGCTTCTCCTTCGTCGCCGTGGAGGGCGACTGGCCGGACTGCGACCGGGTGGACGCCGCGGTCCGCGGCGAACCCGGCGCGCCCGGCGACCCGCGGTCCGCACTGATCCGGTACGACCGCTGGCCCACCTGGATGTGGGCGAACGAGGAGGTCGTCGACTTCACCCGCTGGCTGCACGGGCACAACGCGGTGCTCCCCGAGGGCGACCGGGTCGGCTTCCACGGCCTGGACGTCTACTCGCTGTGGCAGTCGATGCGCGAGATCCTCACCTGGCTGCGCGAACACGACCCGGACCTGGTCCCGGTCGCGCTGGACGCCTACCGCTGTTTCGAGCCGTTCGGCGAGGACCCGAACGCGTACGGCTGGGCCACCCAGTTCGTCAACGCCACCTGCGAGGACAAGGTCGTCCGACTGCTCGCCGAGCTGCGCGGCGCCGACTTCGGGGTGTGGCAGAACGCCGCGGTGGTGGCCGGCGCGGAGAACTACTACCGGACCATGGTGCGTGGCGGCCCGGAGTCCTGGAACGGCCGCGACCGGCACATGGACGAGACCCTGGACCGGTTGCTCACCCACTACGGCCCGGCGGCCAAGGCGGTGGTCTGGGCACACAACACGCACGTCGGCGACGCCCGCGCCACCGACCAGGCCGACCACGGCGAGGTGACCCTGGGGCAGCTGGCCCGTGACCGGTTCGGCTGGGACGAGGTGCTGCTGGTCGGCATGGGCTCCTATCGCGGCAGCGTGGTGGCCGGCCCGCAGTGGGGTGCCCCGATGGAGGCGATGCCGGTGCCGCCCGGCCGGCCCGGCTCGCTGGAGGAGATCCTGCACCTGACCGCGCCGGAGCGGTCGCTGTTCGTCTTCCCGGCCGGCGACGACGCGCCGGACCTGCTCACCACGGTGCTGCCGCACCGGGCGATCGGGGTGGTCTACCGCCCGGAGCGGGAGCGCTGGTCGAACTACGTCCCGACGGTGCTCGGCGACCGGTACGACGCGTTCCTGTTCTTCGACGAGTCGCACGCGCTGCGGCCGCTGCACACCCTGCGGGTCGATACGCACGAGCCGGAGACGTATCCGAGCGGTGTGTAATCACAATTGAAGAGGCGATTAAATCGATCTTTACAATGGCGCCCGCCCATCAGCCTAGTGACGTGCGCCGATGAATGATCGTTTCGGATGCCTGGCCAGGGATTGGTCCCCTTCCGACTGTTATCCGAATTACGCTGAGCCATCAGCAGCCGATCATCCACATCGGAGCTTTTCGGAACTGGGGTGTCCATGAACACAATCGTCCGCCCGATTCTGGCCGCGTTCCTCAGCGCTGCCGGGGTCCTCGCCGCGACCGCCCAACCGGCGATCGCCGAACCCGCGGCCGCGGCTGTCGCGCCAGGCATCGTGCTGACCAGCTCTCCCGCCACCCTCCCGGCCGAGCTGTCCGCGCTGGCGACCGGAAAACGCATCCAGTACACCTCCACCTCGATCACCGGCAGCACCATCACCTCGACCGGGCTGGTCCTCACCCCGAGGTCCGGCAAGAAGAACAAGGTGGTCGCCTGGGCGCACGGCACCACCGGGCTGGCCGACCAGTGCGCGCCCTCGACCAACCAGGCGGTCTTCTGGGAGGAGGCGCGGATCGCGGTGGCCGAGCTGCTCAGCCGGGGCTGGACGGTGGCCGCGACCGATTACGCCGGCCTGGGCACCGTGCTGCCGCACCCGTACCTGATCGGGGCCAGCGAGGGCCGGGCGATCATCGACAGCGTCAAGGCGGCCCGCAACCTGGACCCGGCGCTGAGCACGCAGTACGCGATCGACGGGCACTCGCAGGGCGGCCAGGGCGCGCTCTTCGCCAGCCAGCTGGCCCCGGCCTACGACGGGAACCTGGTGCTCAAGGGCACCTCGTCGATCGCCCCGGTCTCGAACACCGACACCATCGTGCCGCTGATCCCCGGCACCCCCGGGCAGGGTTACCTGGTCATGGCCCTGTTCGGCCTGGCCACCGTCGACTCCTCGGTGCAGCCGCTGAACATCCTGGCCGCACCGGCCAAGGCGCGGCTGGGCGTGCTCAGCTCCGGCTGCCTCAACGAGATCCTCGCCGCGTACCAGGACCTGACCGCTACCGACCTGGTGGTCGGCGGCACCGTGCCGGACGCGGTGCTCGCCAAGTTCGCCCAGTACGACAACCCGGCGCAGACCGCGCCGAGCGCCCCGATCCTCGTGGTGCAGGGCACCGACGACGACGCGGTGCCGTACTTCGTCACCGCGGACCTGCTGATCCCGCAGCTGCAGGCGTACAGCCAGCCGGTCACCTTCGTGCCGATCGCGGGCGCCACCCACGACACCTCGGTCATCCAGTCCGCCGACCTGGTCGCCGACTGGATCGCGGCCCGCTTCGCCTGACGGTCCGGCGGCCGGTCCGGCGCCGAGCGATTTCCGGTACGGCGGGGAGCCCCGTCCGCGCGTCATCGGCGGGCGGGGCTCCCCGCCGTACCGGAAACGGGTCTGCTCGGGCGTGGTCAGCGGGACAGTGCCGAGGCGGGCGGGCTCGCGGCCCCGGCGCCGGTGCTACGGAGGGGCACGCGACAGTTGTACCCGCGGCTATCGGGCGGGAACGCCCTTGACGATCCGGCCGGGATCCACGTCCCGGACCACGCAGCCGTTCGCGCCGACCGTGGCGCCCGCGCCGACCGTGCGGCCCTGCAGCACCGAGGCGTTGGTGCCGATCAGCGCGCCCGCGCCGATCCGGCAGCTGCCGGAGACCGCCGCGGACGGGTTGACCTGCACGCAGTCGCCGAGCACCGTGTCGTGCCCGATCGTCGCGTTCTGGTTCAGGTGCACGTGCCGGCCGAGCGTGACGTTGGTGGTGACCCGGGCGCCGGCGAACAGCACCACGCCCTCGGCCAGGGAGTTGGCCAGGCCCACGGTGGCCGCCGGATGCACGAGCGGGGCGGCGGGCCGCGCGACCCCGTCGAGCCGGGCGGCGACAGCGGCACGGATCCGCGGGTCGCCGATGCCGATCACGAAGCAGGCGTCGAGCCGGGGGAGCAGGTCGCTCGGGCCCAGCCAGGACGTGCCGAGCAGGTCGAGCAGGCGCAGGTTGTCCTCGGACGGGGCGTCGTCGACGAAGCCCACGACCTTCCCGGGCGCGTCGCCCGCGTCGTTGACGGCGGCGATGACGCCGAAGATCTCCCGACCGTGGCCGCCACAGCCCACGATCACGATCGGCTGGTCGTTAACGCGAATAAATCACATGATATCCGGCCTTGACGGACGATGTTGAGCGGCGGGTCACATCGACACCGGGTTTCCGAGCGGCGAGCATGTGGGCATGGCAGGCGGCATGAAAATCTGGCCGGGGAACCCGTATCCACTGGGGGCGACCTACGACGGCGGCGGCACCAACTTCGCCATCTACTCCGAGGCCGCCGAGCGGGTGGAGCTGTGCCTGTTCGACGACGCGGGCAACGAGACCCGTGTCGACCTGCCGGAACGCGAGGCGCTGGTCTGGCACGGCTACCTGCCCCGGGTCACGCCCGGCCAGCGGTACGGCTTCCGGGTGCACGGGCCGTACCAACCCGGCAAGGGACTGCGCTGCAATCCGAGCAAGCTGCTGCTGGACCCGTACGCGAAGGCGATCGACGGGGACTACCGGTGGGATCAGGCGCTGTTCGCGTACAACTTCGGTGACCCGGCGTCGTACAACGACGCCGACTCGGCCCCGTTCGCGCCCCGCTCCGTGGTGATCAACCCGTTCTTCGACTGGGGCAACGACCGGCCGCTGAAGATCCCGATGTGGGAGACGGTGATCTACGAGGCGCACGTCAAGGCCATGACCGTCAACCATCCGGCGATCCCCGAGGACGTCCGGGGCACCTACTCCGGCCTCGCCCACCCCGAGATGATCAAGTATTTCCAGAAACTCGGGATCACCGCCGTCGAGCTGATGCCGGTGCACCAGTTCGTCCACGACAGCGGGCTGGTCGAGCGCGGCCTCACCAACTACTGGGGCTACAACACCATCGGCTTCTTCGCCCCGCACAACGGCTACTCCTCGTTCGGCGGGGGCGGCGGGCAGGTGCAGGAGTTCAAGTCGATGGTCAAGGCGCTGCACCAGGCCGGCATCGAGGTCATCCTGGACGTGGTCTACAACCACACCGCGGAGGGCAACCACCTGGGCCCGACCCTGTCGTTCCGGGGCATCGACAACCCGGCGTACTACCGGCTCGTCGAGGAGGACAAGACCTACTACTACGACACCACCGGCACCGGGAACAGCCTGAACGCCCGGCACCACGAGTCACTGCGGCTGATCATGGACTCGCTGCGGTACTGGGTGACCGAGATGCACGTGGACGGCTTCCGGTTCGACCTGGCCGCCGCGCTGGCCCGCGAGTTCCACGAGGTGGACCGGCTGGCCGCGTTCTTCGACCTGGTCAACCAGGACCCGGTGGTCTCCCAGGTGAAGCTGATCGCCGAGCCGTGGGACGTCGGTGACGGCGGCTACCAGGTGGGCGGCTTCCCGCCGAACTGGACCGAGTGGAACGGCAAGTACCGCGACTCGGTGCGCGACTTCTGGCGCGGCGAGTCGTCCAGCCTCGGCGAGTTCGCCTCCCGGTTCACCGGCAGCTCCGACCTCTACCAGGACGACGGCCGACGCCCGATCGCGTCGATCAACTTCGTCACCGCGCACGACGGGTTCACCCTGCACGACCTGGTGTCGTACAACGAGAAGCACAACGACGCCAACGGCGAGGGCAACCGGGACGGCGAGAGCTACAACCGCTCGTGGAACTGCGGCGTCGAGGGCCCCACCGAGGACCCGGACATCATCGTGCTGCGCGAGCGGCAGAAGCGGAACTTCTTGGCCACCCTGCTGCTCAGCCAGGGCGTCCCGATGATCGCGCACGGCGACGAGCTCGGCCGCACCCAGCGCGGCAACAACAACGTCTACTGCCAGGACAACGAGCTGAGCTGGGTGAACTGGGAGGACGCCCGCGAGGAGGACGTGCTCACCCACTTCGTCAGGCTGCTCACCAAGCTCCGCGCCGACCACCCGATCTTCCGCCGCCGCCGCTTCTTCACCGGCTCCTTCTCCGACGAGAACAAGCTGCCGGACATCGCCTGGCTGCGCCGCGACGGCGAGCTGATGACCGAGGCCGACTGGAACACCCGCAGCGGCATGACCATGACGGTGTTCCTGAACGGCCACGGCATCCCGGAACGCGACGCGCTCGGCGAGGAGATCACCGACGACTCGTTCCTGCTGCTGTTCAACCCGCTCGACGAGGACGTCTCCTTCACCCTGCCGGCCCGCGAGTACGGCAAGACCTGGGAGATCGTCGCCCACACCGCGGACCCGCTGCTCGCCCGCCGCCGCAAGACCGCCCGAGCCGCCACCCGCGTCGACGTCATCCGCCACGCCCTGGTCGTCCTCCGCTGCCGCTACTGAAAAACCGCTTCGGGTACGCCGTGAGCGGTCTCGTGCCTCGCCTCGGGACCGCTCACGTCCCGGGCCCCGGCGCGCTCGCACACGGCGAGCGAACATCGAACCGACCAGCTCGCTCGGCTCGGCAAGGTCGATCTGCCCTGGGTGCACCGCGTTGTCGCCCACCACGCGCACCACATCCATCGCCTTCCGGACGCGCGGGTCGAGCCCCTGCGACACCAGTGTTCCGATCTCGTCGTTGAGGTTCGCCCGGCCCGCCACCAGATCGTCGATCAGCAACCGCAAAGCGAGGCGAAGCAAGCCGGCGGCGCTGCGCGGCGATCGACCGGGCCTGCGCCCCGGACCGGGGCACGCGGTGGTTGTAACGTCACCGTCCTCGGTGGACGCTCAGGCCTCGCGATGGCCGGCACGGCGGCAAGGTGGGGCGTTCGACCCCTGCTCAACGACGCCCCGGTGATCGCGACCTGGACGAGCCGGCCTGTACGCCGGATTCTGGCCGGTGCCGCTTTGATCGTTCATCCGGATGCCGATAGGAAGACGGAGGCACCGCGAGTGGTGCGCTCATGGCATCGATCGCCGAAGGGAAGTCGATGAGTCGCCGCAGCCTCGATCTGCCCCCGTGGGTCCAGCGATCCGTTGCCATGGCAGCCCTCGCGGCCGTCCTGGTGGCGGCGCTGCTGCTGCGCGAACATCGTGTCTCCGAGGGCACTGCCGCTGGTGACGCGGCCCTGTTCGCTGTGGCGCGGAAGCTTTGCGGCGGCAGCGAGGGTGCCGATGCTGATCCCTATCCGGGTTCGTGGGCAAGCTGGCCGTGCGAGGCGAAGCAGTTCACCAGTGAGGCGAGCACCAGGAACTTCCTCGTCGGCGTAGGATTTTTCATCGATCCGGAGCCACCCGTGCGGGCTGTCGCCTGGCAGGTGCGGGCCGACCGCGGTGGTGTACGGATCAATGTCATCGGCTCCAGCCCGGCCGTGCTGGAGCTGCATGCCCTCAAGCGTCGGCCGGGCCTATGGGGCTGACCTTCAACGGGGACACGACAACGTTCATGTCCGCGCGCGCCGCCCAGCAGGGCCCGGCGAAGCCCGCCCCTGCGCCGAGATTCTAGCCCGGCGAGGCGCGACAAAGCATGAAAGCCTCTGTTCCGCTCCCGATGTGGGAGCGGGCAGGGGCTTTCCGGTGAGAGAGGAACCTACCGAGCTAAAAGTCCACGTCGCGGCTGGAGCCGCTGGATACTAGAGGGCACCAGGCGGAGCGGTGTTCCGGCCGACTCGATCTTGCCCATGGAGGTTTCAGGCATGGTTGAAAACAACAACTTCGCGGAGTTTGCCGAGTTCGGCAGCACTGACGATTTCCTAGCCTCGATCCCATGGCAGATCGCTCAATGGACGATCTTCGGAGGAGATTTAGACGGAAGCCCGCAAGGTCAGGAACTCGCTCAGCACGTCACCAACATCCTGACAGGGATGCAGGCCGTCCGAGCGGCCGTAAAGTCTCCAAGTGACGGGTCCGGCGTCTTGCAGTAGGCGAAACCTGTCCTCTGCCGGACGGGTTGTCTCCCGGGAGGACGCGGCTGGACGTTCGGTTATGGCATGGCGAAGTCCAGGCGACCGGGATGACCCAGACTGGACAGTGGTTCAGAGCGTTGCCAGGGCGTCAGACGGTCACCATTGACCGCCGTTGCCGATAAGCGCCTAAAAGATAGGTGGGGATCACCGCCGCCCTGGTGGGCGGCGCACGAACCAGGACTGTACGCCGAATTCAGCGGTCGTGGCTAGCGATACGTCTTTCTAGTTGCTCGGAGGTAACGGCCGCCCTCGAAGACCCGTAGATAAGCTGCATACATTTTTCTGATTGCCATTGCGAATAGAAGAAATACGTAGACTGCGATTGGGAGAACAATTGCAGTCGATGTCACGCTCATCTTATCGTCGGGGTGGCTGCGCATGCCGGACGCAATTATTAGAATCATTGACTCGGCTGCGGACGCGAGGGCGCCAACAAGTAGATGGGCAGCGGTTTCTCGAAATAGCCTACGAGTCGATTCCGTAATGGACTCGTGCCGGTCCTCTAGCCTGTCGCGTAGAGAGGCTAACTGCGTAAAGGCCGTGAAGAGGATGCCGGCCATGAGCGCGCAGCCGGCTCCGATTGAGCCGGGGTCGGTCAATCGGCACTGCTGCCACATCACGGCGGCACCGACAGCGACTGGGGCGCCGTACAAGAAGATGCGGGCTGCCAGGTCGGGCCGCAGCCTATCCTCTTCGACGTCGAGCTGAACTCGACGCATCGAGCGTAGGTGATCCAGGATGAGCGGTCGAACGTCGAAACGATCAAACAGTCCACTACGCATCAGCGCACCTCCCCAAGGTCTCGTCAGTCTAGTCGGGGGGTATGACACCTTCCGTAGCGGCGATCGTCGGGTACAGCTCCCTCACCGATTCGGAAACTGTTTCATACCACTTCTGATTATCGTACCGGTAGTCACCCGTGTCGTAGATCCACTCACCAATATCGGCAGACGGTTTCAATGAGCGCTTCCGGTCGTTCGGCCCATCTACTCGCAGTAGGCTGTCCTCAAAATCGAGCGGAATGGTGACTCCGGTAGCCGTCCGAGCAAGATCATTCGCAAGTTCTACTCGAGCGTCTCTGTTTGTGAGTTTCTCCCATCTTTCGTTAACCCAACGAAGAGCGTGCTCACGCATCGATTCCTGCAGTTTGGAAGCGCCGGGAATCTTCACGCTGAGGCGCACCTGGCTCGCTAGAGGCTCACCGTCACGGGCTGTCTCATGCCGTGTAACCTCAAGCTCCCGTACGACGCCATTGCGAATGAAGTGAGCGACCGCTGCGCGATCTGCCACGCCGGCCGCGAGATATAGCCGCAGATTTGTGGAGTAGAGTCGCCTAAACGCTGCTTCGACTCGGCGATAGGGGCATGCTCGCCCGTGCGTCTCCACTGCGAGGATCGCTGCCCCACCTTCGGGTGGAAAGGCAATCAGTGCCCGGTAGGGCCGCCCAAGAGCGTACTTGTCGATCTCTTGATCTGATTCCACACCGTCAGGATCAATGAGGGTGCCATCCTCACCGTATGGGCCATGATCAAATTCTAGGCGGAGGTCGTAACCAGCACGGGATATTTCCGTCAGGCGGAAGACGGTGCCGGTTTCAGGTGTTGTGGTGCCATCGTCGCCAGGTTTGGGCGCATCCTCGAACTTGATGATCGAATTGAGGCCCTTGGAAAGGTCCGCTTCGAGAAGATTAATGAAGTGGTCATCGTCGGCGTATGCGAAATCGATATTTCGTCGTTTCTGTCCTTCGCGAAGATGGATTACAAAGAGGCGATAACCGAAAGTACCCACCAACCGACCCCCTCGCCGGGATAGACAAGCGTATGTCTCACGCTACACGGCTACCTACGTCGCGCAAACCGGAAGTCATCGCAGTGATCTGATCTTTAGTGCAGCGACTAAGATCACCCGATAGTTTCCTACTTGTCTGCTTAATGCAGATAATTGAATGCTCGGTGTAACTACGATGGCTCTGACCATGTATGCGCGAGAGGTGCATACAGCAGCGGAGTGCGGCAACGAACCCGGCGCTCATAGGGGCTTACGGCACCCGTGCCGACTGGTGACCAGTACAATCAGACCTATCCGACCAGGATGTATGTAATCCCTCGTACGCGGGTTCGAGTCTTCCCTTCGAGGGTGGACCCAGGCCGTCGGAGGATCACCGAAGCCGACCAAGGGCGACCAACATGGACGCCCGATGCCGAGGTCAGCAACGTGATCCGCGATCGTGACCAGGCCGTACGTCAGTAGTTGTTGTACTTCTCGGAGTGGGCCCAGGCGCCGCACGGCGTGTCGTAGCGCTTCTTGATGTAGTCCAGACCCCACTTGATCTGGGTGGCCGGGTTGGTCTTCCAGTCGTCGCCGAACGCGGCCATCTTGCTGCCGGGCAACGACTGCGGGATGCCGTAGGCGCCGGAGCCGCGATTTTCCGCCCGGTAGTTCCAGCCGCTCTCCCTGGCCCACAGCTTGTTCAGGCAGGCGAACTGGTCGAGCCCGAAGCCGGCCTGCAACGTGAGCGCGCACCCGATCGCGCGGCTGCCGCTGAACTCGTTGCAGGACTTGGGGATCGGGCCGGCGTAGGCGACCGGGCCGGCCGCGGCGGCGGCAGCCGCCTGTTTCGCCTTGGTGACGCTCTTGTCGAGGTCCTTGGCATAGGCGGAGGCGGTCTTGGCGACCGCGGCGGCCTTCTGCCGGGCCGCGTTCTCCGCGACGGTCTGCCGGGCGCGGGCCGCGGCGTGCTCGTTCTGCCGGTCCTTGAGCAGCTGCATCTCGGAGATCTCGGCCTGTGCCGCGTCCGGCGTGGTGTCCCGCGCCGGGCGCTGCCGTCCCACGTAGACGCCGGCGGCGAGACCGGCGAGCAGCAGCGCCACCGAGGCGACGCGGATCGCGATCCGGGTCACTGAGCCTCCTCGAACCGAGCGGTCTCGGCACGGTACCAGGCGATCTTGTCGCGTACCCGGGCCTGTTCCCGCCGCAGCCGCGCGACCTTCTCGTCGATCTCCCGGTCGTGCTCGGCGAGCAGTTCGACGCGCTGCTCGGCGGCGCCCGGGCCGTCGTGCAGCAGCTCGGCGAAGCGCCGCAGCCGGGCGATCGGCATGCCCGAGTCGCGCAGGCAGCGCAGCAGCCCGATCCGACTGAGGTCCTCGTCGGAGAAGACCCGCTGGCCGCCCGAGGTGCGCTCGATGCCGTGCAGCAACCCGATGCGCTCGTAGTAGCGCAGTGTGTCGATACTGACGCCGATCTTTCCGGCGACCTCACCGGGCGTGTACGGCATCCCAACCTCCCCCGTCGGAAGAGGTGAACCTACCCGGATACCGTTGCCCGGTGCGATCCGGTGTCCAGGCCCTGCACGTGGGCTGCGCGATGTGGTCCCTGAAGTCCTGGCCGTTCTCCCGGCCGGCCGGTGAGAGACTGCGCGCCTACGCCGGCCGGTGCAACGCGGTCGAGGGCAACACCACCTTCTACGCCACCCCGGCCCGGGAGACCGTTGCCACCTGGGCGCGGCAGACCGCCCCGGACTTCCGCCTGTTCCCGAAAGTCCCCAAGCGGATCACCCACGAGCTGCGGATGTCCGGCGCCGAGGAGGAGCTGCGGGCGTTCCTGGACGCGATCGAGCCGCTCGGGCCGCGCGCCGCGGCGCTGTGGATCCAGCTTCCCGGGTCCTTCGGACCCGCCGACATCGCCGTGCTGTCCCGGTTCCTGCGCTCCTTGCCGACCCATTTCCGGTACGCCGTGGAGGTCCGCCACCCGGATTTCTTCGCCGACCCCCGCGCCCTGGAACGGGTCCTGTCCGAGCACGGCGCCGAGTGGATCCCGTTCGACACCGTCGCGTTCTTCGACAGCCCGCCGACCAGCGACGCCGAGCGTGACGCCTGGCTCAAGAAGCCGCGCATGCCGCGCCGCGACACCGCCCTCACCGACCGTCCGGTGGTCCGCTACCTGGGCCGCGACGACACCGCCCGGACGGTGGCCGGCTGGCAGCCGTGGGTGGCGACGGTCGCCGGCTGGCTGCGCGAGGGCCGGTCGCCGACGGTCTTCGTGCACACCCCGGACAACGCGGACGCGCCGGAGCTGGCCCGCCGTTTCCACGCCGAGGTGCGTGAGCGGGTGCCGGAGCTGCCGCCGCTGCCGGAGCCGCCGCCGCTGCCGGTGCCCGACGAGCCGCTGACCCTGTTCTGAGCGGGCCTGCCTCAGCGGCTTTCGCTCGACCTGCCCGCCGCGGGATGAACGCTTTCCGACTCGGCGCGGCGATCCGCCCGGGGTGCGACGGCGCCTCGATGGGCGTTTCCTCCGATTGAGGACGGCTCGGTGTGTGCGGTTTGCCCGTTGCGTGGGCGCACGCGCGGACGCACGTGCAGCGATCGTGCCGTTCCCGGACGCGAGACAAATCTCGGACAGTCTGGGATCTGAGGCAATGCACAGAATGTGCCAGGAGGTGCGAAATGACAGAGAAGATCTATGCCGCGACGTTCGACCGGCAGGCGGCGACCTGGCGCCGGAGCACTCGGAGCTACTCGGACAACTGCGTGGAGGTGGCCGACCTGCCGGACGGCGGCCGCGCGGTCCGTGACTCGAAGAATCCGGACGGACCGATTCTGTTCTTCACCCCGTCCGAGTGGGCCGCGTTCGTCGGTGGCGCCAAGGACGGCGAATTCGACAACTGACCCGGCATTGGCACTCCGCGCTCTGGCGCCGGCGACCCGGCGATGTTACGCAGAGGCATGGATGTCGGACCGGTTGCCGGGCTTCGGCCCCGGATGCACTTCACACCGCGCGACGGCCGGGTCGGCGATGTCCTCGGAGTGCTCCGGGCCGACGGCCGGTACCACCTGTTCTACGAGCACCGCACCGCCGACGACGAGAACATGGGCTGGGGTTCGGCCGTCTCCGACGACCTGGTGATCTGGCGGGAACGCCCGGTCGCCCCGGTGCCGGACGAGCACGGTCTCCCGCGCTGCGGGTCGGTCGTCGCCGGTCCGGCCGGTCCGGTGCTCTTCCACACCCGGATGGACGCGGGCGTCTGGAGCACCACTGCCGCGCCGGGCCCCGGCGGCTGGCGGGCCGAGCCGGCGCAACCGGTGCTCGGCCCGGCCGTGGAGGGCTTCGCCCAGGCGCGGGACCCGTTCGTCTGGGCGGCCCCCGGCGGCTGGCGGATGCTGGTCGTGGCCACGCCGCCCAACGGCGGCTCCGTGGTCCTGCACTACCGCTCCGCCGACCTGCTCACCTGGGACTACACCGGGGTGCTCGCGGCACGCGCGGACGCGTCGTGGGGCTGCCCGCGGCTGTTCGAGGTGGACGGCGAGTGGGTGTTGCTGGTGGCGGGCGCGGACCCGTCGTACGCCATCGGGGTCTATGACGACAGTGACTTCACCGCCCGCGCCTGGGGTGTCTTCGGCCGGGGCCGTCTCGGCCCGGCCGTGCCGTTCCTCGACGCGGCCGGCCGCCGCTGTGTCCTGGCCAGCGTCGGCGGCCCGGAGAGCGACGGCTCACCGTGGGCGGGCACGCTCAGCATTCCCTGGATGCTTTCGGTACGCGGTGAGCACCTGCTCGCCACCCCGCACCCGCACCTGGACCGGTACCTGGTGACCGGCATCCCGGGGATGACCGCGGTGGACGGCGAGCTCCGCGACCACGGCGACCTGATCCTGCGCATGCCGACCGGCGGCGAAACGGTGGTGCTGGCCGACGCGGACATCGTCGAGGTGGCCGTCGAGGGGGTGAGCGGCCTGGGTGCGGCCCGCCGCTCGGTGCCGGGGGACCCGGGCGCGCGCATCGCCCGCCTGACCGGTTCCGGCTGGTCGGCGACCTAGAATCGGCGGATGAGTGACCTGGAACGGTTCGTCCGCGCCCAGGACGGCGTCTATGAACGGGCCCTCGCCGAGCTGGCCGCGGGCAGCAAGCGGTCGCACTGGATGTGGTTCGTCTTCCCGCAGCTGGCCGGGCTGGGGTCCAGTCCGACCGCGCGGGTCTACGCGATCCGTGACCTGGCCGAGGCGCGCGCCTACCTGGCCCATCCGGTCCTCGGGCCGCGGCTGACCGAGTGCGCCGCCACGCTCCTCGCGGTGCGGGGGCGTACGGCGTCGCAGATCTTCGGCTATCCGGACGATCTCAAGCTGCGGTCGTCGATGACGCTGTTCGCCGAGGCCGCCTCCGATCCGGCGGTGTTCCGGGAGGTCCTGGAGCGGTACTACGACGGCGCCGACCCGCGTACCCGTCAGCTCCTCGGTCTTGGGTGAACGCGCCTTTCACCGAGCCGAGCGGACCGTTGCTTCTCCGTGCGCGGTCCCTCGCCCTGAGCCGGCCGGTGACGCAGCTCATCGGCGCCGGCTCCGGCCTCGGTTATCGTCGCCGCATGCTCGACCCCGCCGCCCCCGCCTTTGACGCCGTGCTCTTCGACTGTGACGGGGTGCTGGTCGACTCCGAGCGGATCACCAACGCCGTGCTGCGCGCCATGCTGCACGAACTCGGCTGGTTGATCAGCGAGGCGGACTGTTTCCGGCTCTTCGTCGGCCGGGCGCTTGCCGACGAGGTCGGCGTGATCACCGCGAACACCGGGTTCACCGTCACCGCCGGGTGGCTCGCCGAGTTCCGCCGCCGGCGCAACGACGCCCTCGCCGCCGGCCTGCTGGCGATTCCCGGCGCGGTGGCCGCGGCGCACGAGATCGACCGGCTGTTCGACGGGCGGCTGGCGTGTGCCAGCGGCGCCGACCGCGCCAAGGTCGAGTTGCAGCTCACCAAGGTGGGCCTGGACCGCGTCTTCGCCGGCAAGATCTTCAGCGGGATGGAGATGCCGCGCAGCAAGCCCGCCCCGGACGTCTACCTGGCCGCGGCCGCCGCGTTCGGCGTCGACCCGGCCCGCGCGGCGGTCGTCGAGGACACCCCGACCGGAGTCCGCGCCGGCGTCGCGGCCGGCGCCGTCGTCTTCGGCTACTGCCCGCCGGACAGCCCCGCGCACCAGGACCCCCGCGTCCTGCTGGAGGCCGGCGCCACCCACGTCTTCACCACCATGGCCGACCTGCCCACCCTGCTGACCCGCCTGCCGTCCGCCGTCCGGGAGTGACCTGTCTCACGGCCTGTCACGGCGGCACCGGGCGCGGTGTCTCGTGGGCATGAACGTCACGCTGTGGATCAGCGAGCTGATGCTGCCGCACGCCCTCTACCGTGCTCTCGCGATCTTCATCGTGGGGGGCCGCCTCGGCCCCGAGTCCTTCGCCGCGTGACGCCGCCCGACCCCGACGACCCCGGAAGGTACGGAGAGTGATGAGTGACCTGGCCACCGAGGCGTTCGTGACGCACCGGAACCTGCTCTTCACCGTCGCCTACGAGATGCTCGGCTCGGCGGCCGACGCCGAGGACGTGCTGCAGGAGACGTGGCTGCGCTGGGTCCAGGTCGACCTCGACCAGGTTCAAGATCAAAGAGCTTATCTGGTACGGACGACGACCCGCCAAGCACTGAACCGGCTGCGCGCCCTGAGCCGCCGTCGCGAGTCCTACGTCGGCCCGTGGCTGCCCGAACCGATGCTGACCTCCCCGGACATCGCCGAGGACGTGGCACTGGCGGACAGCGTGTCGATGGCGCTGATGCTGGTCCTGGAGACGCTGACACCCACCGAGCGGGCCGTCTTCGTACTGCGCGAGGCGTTCGACCTGAGCTACGACGAGATCGCGGCCGCCGTGGACAAGAACCCGGCCGCGGTACGCCAGATCGCCCACCGCGCCCGCCAGCACGTCGAGGCCCGGCGGCCGCGGGCGACGGTCACCGCGGCCGAGACCCGGGCCGCCCTCGCGTCGTTCCAGCGGGCGCTGGCCACCGGCGACCTGCAAACCTTCCTCGACGTGCTGGCCCCGGACATCGTCCTGGTCAGCGACGGCGGCGGGATCAAACAGGCGGCCGTGCGCCCGATCGTCGGCGCGGACAAGGTGGCCCGGTTCATGCTCGGCGGCCTCCGCAAGACCACCGAGACGATCACCCTGGAGCCGGCGGTGGTCAACGCCAACCCGGCCCTGCTGGTCCGCGTCGACGGCGAGATCGACGGCATCATGGCGGTCCGCGTCGAGGCGGGCCGCATCCTCGGCCTCTACTACGTCCGCAACCCGGAGAAACTCACCCGCATCACCACCGAGACGCCCCTCAGCCGCCGCTGACCGCGGACCGGCCGGCACCGTGGGCGCGGAACGGGGGGTACGGGCCGGGAGCGGGTGGAGATCCATCTGGAAGAGTCGGGGGATGTCCGGTCTGCTTTATGACGTCATTCATCGCCGCCGGGACGTGCGGGGCGAGTTCACCGGTGAGCCGCTCGCGGACGGCGTACTGGAAAAGGTGCTGACCGCGGCGCACGCGGCGCCGAGCGTCGGGCTGTCGCAGCCGTGGGATTTCGTGGTGATCCGGGATCGGGCGGTGCGGGCGGACTTCCACCGGCACGTGCACGAGGAGCGGGAGGTCTTCGCGAGCACGCTGACCGGGGAGGCGGCCGAGAAGTTCGCCCGGATCAAGATCGACGGGATCCTGGAGTCGACGCTCTCGATAGTCGTCACCTACGACCCGGAGCGGGGCGGCCCGGCGGTGCTCGGGCGGCACGCGATCGCCGACGCCGGGTTGTACTCGGTCTGCCTGGCGGTGCAGAACCTGTGGCTGGCGGCCACCGCGGAAGAACTGGGGGTCGGCTGGGTCTCGTTCTACCGTGAGGAGTTCCTGCGGAAGCTGCTCGGCATCCCGGAACGGATCCGGCCGGTCGCGTGGCTGTGCCTCGGCCCGGTCAGCCGCCTCCAGGACGTCCCCGACCTGGAACGACACGGCTGGCGGGAGCGCCGCCCGCTGGCCGCCGCCCTGCACCAGGACCGCTGGTGAGCAGGGAGCCGGGATCCCGATGAGCCGACGGCCGGCGGAGCGAACGGCGCCGCCGGCCGCCCGGTCAGCTCCCGGAATCGTCGGCCAGGTCGGCGGGCATCCGCCGCGGCCGCTCCGTCAGCTTCCGGAATCGTCGGCCAGGTCGGTCAGGTCGGCCGGGGCGCGCATCCGCCAGGCGTCGGTGACCAGCTCCGCCAGCCGCTCGCCGCCGACCGCCGCCAGCCGCAGCATGACCAGCGGCAACCCGTCATAGCCCGGGACCGTGAAGAACAGCTCCGGCTCGCCGAGCAGCAGCGCCTGTTTCTCCGCCTCGTCGCCGACGTAGAGCACCGCGATGTCGGTGCGGATCACCCGCGGCTTGCCGGGCAGGCGCTCCGGATACGACCAGACGAACCCCTTGCCACCCACCCGGAAGTCGAAGCCGTCACTGTCGATCTCGACCACCCCGGGCAGGCTCAGCGCGAGCCGCCGGACGTCATCAGCATCCGCCATGGCCGGAACACTAGTGTGACCCTGTGACAGAAACCGTCTGCGAGGTAGTGATCACCGCGAGCGACGCGGCCTGGCTGGCCGCGTTCACCAGGCGGCTGGTGGAGCGGCGGCTGGCCGCCTGCGGGCACGCCGTCGCCGCGATCCGGTCGATCTATCGCTGGCAGGGCGCGGTGGAGGACGAGGCGGAGGCCCGGGTCGCGCTGCACACCCGGTTGTCGCTGGTCGACGAGATCGTCGCGGTGGCCGAGCGGGAGCATCCGTACGACGTGCCGTGCGTGCTGGCGCTGCCGGTGGCCGGTGGGAATCCCCGCTACCTGCAGTGGGTCCTCGACGAGACAGCCGCTCCGGAGTCCTGACGGTGGCCGCCGGCAAGCCGGTCGGCTACCGGATGACGACCTCGGCGAGCCGGGACTGATCGTTCACCGCGTTGCCGGCCAGCGTCACGATGCGCACCGACTTAGTACGACGAGCCGCAAATATCGCGACATTCCGGACGGCGGTGTTGCCGCGAACCGACCGCACCGTCGCCCATCCGTTCGGCACGGCGACCTGCACGTCCCAGTCCCGCAGCCCCCACTCCGCGGTGGTCACCACCTCGACCCGGCTGACCCGGTGCGACGCGTCCCAGTCCAGCTGCCACCAGTCCGGCCAGCGTTTCCCGGTCGCGTCGTTCCAGATCGTCTCGGTCTTCCCGTCGATCGCCGCGCACGCCGGACCGGTGGCCCGCGCGGACGAGGCGCTGACCCGCGCCGCCAGCCGCATCAGGTCCGCGCCCGGCGGCGGCGCGCTCACCCGCACCGGGACGTCGATGCTCGTGCCACCGCCACTGACCCGCACGTGATGGGTGCCGGTACCGGCGCCGGGCGCCGCCCGTACCGCTACCGGAACGCTGCGCGTGTATCCCGGCGGCAACCAGCTGGAGATCAGCCGGCGGGGGAGATGCAGTGCGGGGTCCGCTTCGAGCGCCGCATCCGCATAGATCGGTTTCCGCGTGGTGTTGACCAGCCCGACGACGAGATCCCGTCCGTTGCACTGGCCCGTCATGATCGACAGCGCCCCGGGCGTGACCGTCAGCGGGCGGGCCGGGGGCGGACCGGCCGCAACCGGACTGCCCGCCAGTCCCAGCACCAGCAGTGCCGCCGCCCGGTTCATGCGGTCACCAGTCCCGGACGCGCCCGCTCGGACACCAGCGACGCCCGCGTGGAGATCGTCCCGCCCCGCGTGGTCACCCGGGACATCACCCGGTAGTCCGCCCGCAGCCGATCCCGGGTCAGCTCGCACCGCACGTACCCCCGCTGCCCGTTGGCGAGCCTCAGGTGCGGGTTGTACTCGCGCTGCATGTCGAGCTGTGGCGTGGTGTCGCTGCCGTCCCCGCCGCTCGTGATCGAGGTACCCACCAACTCCACGCCGACCACCGGCGCCTCGGGACGGACCCGCAGGTCGGCCGCGTAGTTGTAGTGGATGTCCCCGGACAGCACCACCGTCCCGGGATGTCGTGCGGCCAGCGCCAGGATCCGTTCGCGATCCGCCGCGTAGCCGTCCCACTTGTCCATGTCGAGGCGATTCGCCGGTCCGCCGTACCGGCATTCGGCCATCATCACCTGCTGGGCCAGCAGGTTCCAGCGCGCCTCGGACCGCCCCATCCTCGCCAGCAGCCAGTCCCGCTGCGGTACGCCGAGCAGGGTGCGGGCCGGGTCGTTCCGGTCCGCGCAGTTCGCCCGCAGGCTGTCGCCGCAAGCCTGGTCCGACCGGTACTGCCGGGTGTCCAGGACGTACGCGTGCGCCAGGTCCCCGAACCGGAACCGCCGGTAGAGCGACATGTCCGGCCCGGCCGGCTGCCGGGGCGGCCGCAGCGGCTGGTTCTCCCAGTAGGCGCGGTAGGCGTTCGCCCGCCGTACCAGAAAGTCGGCGGCCGGAACCGTGGTGAACCGGGGTGTCCCGGCCGCGTAGTTGTCCTGCACCTCGTGGTCGTCCCAGGTCAGCACCCACGGCACGGCGGCGTGCGCGGCCTGCAGGTCGGGATCGGTCCGATAGAGCGCGTACCGCATCCGGTACAGGTCGAGCGTGTCGGTCTCCAGCTCGAAGGTGTCCGGCAGCCGCAGCCCGGTGTCCATCCGGCTCCCGCCGGCGCTGTCGATCGCGCCCTCGTAGATGTAGTCACCGAGGAAGAACACGACGTCCAGGTCGTCCGCGGCCAGGTGCCGCCAGGCCTCGTAGTAACCGTCCCCGTAGGCCTGGCAGGAGGCGATGGCGAACCGCATCGACGCCGGCGACGCGTTCTTGGCCGGCGCGGTCCGGGTCCGCCCGACCGGGCTCAGATGGCCGCCGCTGCGGAACCGGTAGAAGTATTCCCGGCCCGGCCGCAGCCCCTGCACGTCGAGGTGAACCGCATGGCCGTACTCCGGCCGGGCCACGGTGTCCCCGGACCGCACCACCGTGCGGAACGCGCTGTCCTCAGCGACCTGCCAGGACACCGGGCAGCGCACCGGCGGCAGCCCGCCCGCCGGTTCCAGCGGCCGCGGCGCGAGCCGCGTCCAGAGCAGCACCCCGGTCGGCAGCGGATCCCCGGAGGCCACCCCGAGCGTGAACGGGTAGGCACGGGTCGGCGGCGGGAGTGTCGCGACCAGGGCCGCGCCGCCCAGGGTGAAGAGGCGGCGCCGGGGAAGTCGCACGATCAGCACTCCAATTTCCCGAAATTCCGGACATCCGAGGCTACTGCGCGAGCCGCCCGGAACGTCGGCGACCGGCCGCACGGCCACCCGCACGAGATGATCTTCGCGCCTCGGAAACGCGGAGTTCACACCGCGATTCATCCATTGTCGTCAAAGCCCCGTAGATCTTCGATGTCCCCGTCACGCCCCGCCCCGGGGGCATCGCATGCGTCTCGTCACCCGCCTCCTCGCCACCGCCGCCACCGCCGCGCTGATCGCCGGCCTGCCGGCCGGCCGAGAAGACCGCCCTCCAGGGGATGCTCAACACCTGTAGCTGACCGCTTCCCATCACGGCCGCCCCATTTGGTACGGCTGGCCACAGTCCCGTGGCTACTCGCGAGGTCCGCTGTGGTCCGGGCCGCCCGGCGACCGCCGGGCTGAATCCCGGGTCGAGGCCTTCAAGGGCAGCCGCACCCAGTCCTGCCATCCACCCGTTCGGGGGAACTTCGGTGCCGGCCCTGCCGCAGCGTCGAGGAGGGTCCCGGGCCGTTCCCGAGCGCCCGCAGCGTCGAGGAGGGTCCCGGGTCGTCCCTCCGGCGCCCGACCGTCGAGGGGAGTCCCGGGCCGTCCCTGGAGCTCGCGGCGTCGAGGAGCTTCCGTGTCGGCCGTGCGGGACGTCACCGAGATGGCCATCACCGTGCGTAACCCGGACGAACCGCTGATTCCGGCCGGCCCTTCCCGCCTCGCGGGCAGTCGGCCGGCTCGGCGAAACCGAAGAAGTGCCTCGTCCCGGACAGGTGTGACAATTGGTTCATGCGGCGACCACCAGGTAGCTTCGTCCGCGCCATGTCAGACCTCACCGCCGACCATCCTCCGGTCTCCCTGCCCGTCTCCCCGCCCGTCTCCCGCTCGTCGGCCCGCCCGGCCGGCGCCGCGGCAGACCACCCGTCCCGCCGTCGCCTGGCGCTCGTGCTCGGCGCGGTCGTGGCGATCCTCGCCGCGGTCAACATCGCCGACAAGTACGGCCCGCACCACACCGGACTGATCGCCGGCCCGGTCGTGGCCCTCGCCCTGGTGCTGATCGCCCGCCGGGCCGGCCTCTCCTGGCACGCCCTGGGCATGTCCCGGCGCACCTTGCTGCCCGGCCTCAAGTACGCCGTCGGCGCGGTCCTGGTCGTCGCCGTGGTCTACGCGATCGGCGCCGCGATCCCGGCCACCCGGGTCGCCTTCCACGACGTCCGCTACCACCTGCACCCCGGCGCCGCCCTGCTCACCGCGTTCGTGGTGGTCCCGCTCGGCACCGTGCTGCTGGAGGAGGTGGCCTTCCGCGGCGTGCTGATGGGCCTGGTCGACCACCACCGCGGCGCCACCTGGGCGAGCATCACGTCGTCGGTCCTGTTCGGCCTCTGGCACATCCTGCCGTCGCTGCGCCTGGCCCAGGTCAACGAGGCGGTCGGCGCGGCCTTCGGCGTCGGCGCCCTGGGCCGGGTCCTGGCCATCGCCGGCGCTGTCGCCTTCACCGGCCTGGCCGGGCTGCTGCTCTGCGAACTGCGCCGCCGCTCCGGCAGCCTGCTCGCCGCCGCCGCCCTGCACTGGGCCACCAACGGCCTGGGCCTGCTGGTCGCCACCGCCCTAGCCGCCACCAGCCTCTCCTGACCCCCCGAACACCACCGTCCCGCCCAGCCAAGCCCCTAGCGGCTGGCGCCCACAGTGGTCTCAGCACCCCGGACACCACCGTCCCGCCCAGCCGGCTTCTGCGGCTGGTGCTCAGGGTGGTGTCAGTGCCCGGGGAGACCACCGTCTTGGCCAGCCGGGTTGTGTGGCTGGTGCTGGGGGTGGTGTCAGCGCCGGGGAGACCACCGTCCCGTCCAGCCGGGTTGTGTGGCTGGTGCTGGGGGTGGTGTCAGCGCCGGGGAGACCACCGTCCCGTCCAGCCGGCTTCTGCGGCTGGTGCTGACGGTGGTCTCAGTGCCCGGGAGACCACCGTCCTGGCCAGCCGGGTTGTGTGGCTGGTGCTGGGGGTGGTGTCAGCGCCGGGGAGACCACCGTCTTGGCCAGCCGGGTTGTGTGGCTGGTACTCAGGGTGGTCTCAGTGCCCGGGAGACCACCGTCCCGCCCAGCCGGCTTCTGCGGCTGGTGCTGACGGTGGTCTCAGTGCCCGGGAGACCACCGTCCTGGCCAGCCGGGTTGGGTGGCTAGCGCTCACGGTGGTCTCGGCGCCTCGGATACCACCGTCCTGGCCAGCCGGTTCTTAGGGGTGGTGGTATTGCGGGGCTGGGAACCACCGTCCCGGCCGGCGGGGACCTGGGGAGCGCGGTCGATGGGGCGCGGTAGGGTCGGGGGATGCGTGTTCCCACCGCGGTGATCACCGCAGGCTCTCTCATCGGTGGCTGGCAGCTCGCCCGGCGCACCGGCGTCCGGCCGCTGGGCGGCGCGGTCCTCGCGGCCGGTGGCGTGCTGGCCGGCCGGGAGTGGTCCAAGCGCACCAGCCCGGCGGTGACCGGCGCCCTGACCGCGACCTATGTGGCGGCCTTCGGGCTGTCCCACCCGCTGGCCAAGCGGATCGGTTCGTGGCCCGCGGTGCTGGCCGTCTCGGCGATCACCGCCGCCGCCTCCTACGCCGCGGCCGACCGGCGCGTCCCGCGCTGAGGCTGATCGGCGCGGCCCGCGCTGAGGCTGATCGGCGCGTCCCGCGCTGAGGCTGATCGGCGCGTCCCGCGCTGAGGCTGACCGGCGCGGCCCGCGCTGAGGCCGTGCGCGAGACCCCGGAGCAGCTGGCCGAGCCGCAGCGGCTGCTGGCGATCTCGCTGTCCGGTTCGACAGCGCACCTGCGGTCGATCGTCACCGAGCGGACGCTGACCGCCGAGCGGGTGACCCCGGTGCTCACCGGCATGTGCGCGCTGTCGCCGGCCGCCGTCACCGCGAGGGGCGAGCCGCGGATCAGCGCCGTCGACGGGCACGACCGCTGGATCTTCGGTACGGCGCGGACCGCCGCGAAGGCGCCAGCGTGTGGCACCTGCGCGGCGATGATCTGTGCGTCTTCGTGCACGGCCGTGCGGAGACCGCCGACCTGACGGTGAAGCGGGACCTGCTGGACCATCCGCGCGACTTCTCCGGGGCGGACGCGTTCGACTGGGCCAGCGAGGTCGTCCACTACCGGCTGCGGCCGCACTTCACGACCCCGACGCGGGGATGTGGAGGTGACCGCGGTGGGGCCAGGGGGCGAGCCCCACCGCGGCATCTCTCACTGGTAGACGCGGACGTAATCCACCAGCATCCGGCTGGGGAACGGGGTGGTCGCGTCGATCGGGCCGGGGAAGTCGCCGCCGACCGCCAGGTTCAGGATGATGTAGAACGGGTGGTCGTAGATCCACGGGCCCCGGGTGTTCTCCACCGTCTCCTTGCTGGCGTTGAAGACCAGCGTGTTGTCGAGGAAGAACCGCATGCCCTTGCTGTCCCACTCGACCGCCCACACGTGGAAGTCCTGGGACAGGTCCACCGACGAGTACTTCTGGCCGTAACCGCCGGCCCCGTTGTACGCCGGGGCGTGCAGCGTCGAGTACGCCTCGGTGGTGTTGCGCCCCAGCACCTCCATGATGTCGATCTCGCCGTTGTACGGCCAGGGCCGCCCGTTGAGGAAGTCGGCGCCCATCATCCAGAACGCCGGCCACAGCCCGTTGCCCTTCGGCACCTTGATCCGGGCCTCGACCCGGCCGTACTGGGCGTGGAACTTGTTGCTGGTGTTCATCCGGGCCGAGGTGTACTGCCGGCCCTGGTAGTCCTGCTTGCGTGCCTCGAGGACCAGCTGGCCGGCGCCGTTCATCGCCGCGTTCTCGCTGTTCGGCGTGTAGTACTGGACCTCGCCGTTCTGCGGGACACCCGGATCGTACGTCCACTTCGCGGTGTCCGGCTTGGTGCCGTTCGCGCCGTTGAACTCGTCGGCGAAGACCAGGCGGGTGGCCGGGAACATGGGGTCGGCCGGCTTGGCGGGCGGGTCGACCGGGTTGCCCCCGGTGCCGTAGACGCTGAACTCCCAGAGCGAGTAGCCGTACGGGCCGCTGCGGGCGGTGCCGTACATCCGCACGTAGCGGCCGGTGCCGGTGGCGGTGATGACGTCCTTCAGGCCGTCACCGGTGGTGGTCGAGTAGATGCTGGTCCAGTTCGCGGCGTCGCCGGAGACCTGGATCTGGTAGGACTTCGCGTACGCCGGGTCCCACTGCAGCACCACCTGGCTGACCTGTGCGGTGGCGCCCAGGTCGACGTAGATCCAGCCCGGGTCCACCCAGCCGGTGGTCGAGCTGGTCGCCCAGCGGCTGGCCGGGTCGTTGTCGAACGCCTTGTCAGCGGTGCACGGGTTGCAGTTGACGTCGTTCTGCTCGGACGAGGCGCGCGCCGGTTTGGCGTACGAAAGCAGTCTGCTCGTCGGGGTTGTCGTGCCGCTGCCGGAGAACACCTGGAACTCCCAGAACGAGTAGCCGTAGGCCTCCAGGGCGCGCTGGGTCAGGTTGATCCGGACGTAACGCGCCGTGCCGGTGACCGGGATGCTCTGCTGCCCGCCGGTCCCGGTCGTCGTCGCGTAGGCCTGGGTGTACGCGCTGCCGTCGGTGGAGAACTGGATGGTGAACGCCTTGGCGTAGGCGTTCTCCCAGTTGATCGCGATCCGGCTGATCGAGGTGGCCGCGCCCAGGTCGACCTGGAACCACTGGCCGGCCGCGAACGCGCTGGACCACCGGGTGCCGTTGTCGCCGTCGTTGCCGGCGCCGGCCGGCGTGCCGGCCCACTCCACCGAGGACGCGGTGACCGGCTTGTCCTGCGAGACCAGCGTCTCGGCGGCCTGGGCGCCGCCCGGCACGGCCAGCAGCGCGGTGATCAGGCCGGTCGCGGTCGCCGCGACGGCCCATTTTCGGGCAGGGGACATCGGGGACTCCTTGGGGACGGGGATTGTGACGAACACGTTGCGAGCTGGGGAACAAGCTGAGAAATCGCTCTCTTGCCGGACACTGTGTCCTCGCCACCGATCGGTGTCAATGGCTCCCCGGAACCGGTTCCGGCAGCGGTTCCGGCATCGCCGCAGGTCACGCCGGGCGGATCCGCCCGTGGCCGGGGAAGTTCCGGAACTGCGGGCGTCTATGTGTACGCTTGTACACATGACTTCGATGCGTGAGCGGATGCTCGCCGGCGAGCTCTACATCGCCGACGACCCGGAGCTGGCCGAGGCCGCCCTGCGGGCCTTCGACCTGATGGACGAGTTCAACGCCACCCCGATCCGGGACGGCGACCGGCGCCGCCGGCTGCTGACCGAGTTGCTCGGCGAGGTCGGCGAGGGGGTGGAGATCCGCCCACCGCTGCGCGTCGACTACGGCCGGCACATCCGGATCGGCGCCCGCACGTTCGCCAACTTCGGGCTGGTCGCGCTGGACGTCGCCCCGATCACCATCGGCGCCGACGTGCAGATCGGCACCAACGTCCAGCTGCTCACCCCGACCCACCCGATCGAGCCCGGCCGGCGCCGCGACAAGTGGGAGGCGGCCAAGCCGATCACCATCGGCGACAACGTCTGGCTCGGCTCCGGGTCGATCGTCCTGCCCGGCGTGACCATCGGGGAGAACACCGTGGTCGGCGCCGGCTCGGTGGTCACCCGGGATCTGCCGGCCGGCGTGGTGGCGGTGGGCAACCCGGCGCGGGTGATCCGTACCATCGACGCGGATGACTGACCGGCGGGCCCGGCGGCACGACCCGGGGCGGCGCGATCGGCTGATCGACGCGGCCCGTCGGGTCATCGCGGAGCGCGGTGTCGCCGGCACCACGCACCGGGAGATCGCCCGGGCCGCCGACGTGCCGCTCGGCTCGACGACCTACCACTTCGCCTCGCTCGACGAGGTCCTCGCCGAGGCGTTCGGCAGGCACGCCGCGGCGGCGGCCGACGTCTTCGACGAACGGCTGGGCGCGGCCACCGATCGCGACAGCGCCATCGAGGCGGTCATCGCGCTGATCCGCGACGACCTGATCGGCTCGCCCAACGATCTGGTCATGGCCGTGGAGCTGTACGTCGCGGCGGCCCGCAACCCGGCGCTGCGGGCGGTCACCCAGGCCTGGATGCAGCGCAGCCGCGACGCCCTGGAGCGCCACTTCGACCCGACCACCGCCCGCGAGCTGGACGCCCTGATCGAGGGACTGGTCCTGCACAGCGTCCTGTCCACCGACCCGATGACCCCGGAGCAGATCCGCCACGCCGTCGAGCGTTACCTGCGCTGAGCGGGCCGGCTGACGTCCAGGACGAAGGGACGTACGTCGTAGCCCGCCGGCGCGTCCGCCGCCTGGCGCCGCAACTCGGCCAGGAGCGCGGCGGCATCGGGATGCGCGGGCGTGCGCTCGTTCCAGCGGCTCGGACGCTGGCCGGGGTCCACCCAGTACACCAGGAGCAGGCCGTGGCGCAGGTCCATCGCGGTGAGGTACCTGTCGATGAGCTGGTCCCGCGTCGCCGTCCGGATCTCCGGGTTGTTGACCAGCTTCGCCTCGATCACCACGCGCGCGACGTCGACCGCGGCGGTGGCCGAGCGCGCGGAGACCATCAGGTCGGTACGAGTACCGATGCCGGACTTGCTGCGCCGCTGCACCTGGACCTCGCGGTCGATAACGCCGCCGGTGAGCCGTTTCTCCAGGTGCCGCTGCACCCAGTCGGAGATGTCGTCCTCGCTGCCCAGGTCGGTGAGGTCGCGTGACCACAGATCGTGGAACGCGTTCCGATGGGTCAGCTCGTGCTGCAGCTCGGTCAGGTGATCGACGACCGCGTCGAGCAGGTCGCGCGAGTTCTGGACCAGCCGGACGTCGGCGCGGCCGAGGACGAGGAGCAGGTCAGCCGGGGACAACCGGGTCGCGCGCTGCTCCGCGGCCACCACGCGGGCCCGCTCGCTGAAATGCCGCAGGTAGCGGACCTCATGGGCGATACGGTCGCGGGCGAGACGTTCCAGGATCCGTGTCTCACCGCGCTCGGCCAGCAACTCGACGGCGCCGGAGCGCACCTGGAGAGCCGGGTCGTCGAGGCGGTCCGGCAGATCCGGATCCTCGGCGAGCGGGAAACTGTCGAACAGCAGCTCGGTGAGGGCACCCAGCGTGTCGGTGGCCAGCCCGGTCAGGCGCAGCCCGGCGACGCGTTTCCGCAGCACGTCACGATCGACACGGTCCGCCAGGATCGACTCGGCCACCCGCCGCGGCTCGGTTTCGGCGAGATGGCGCCGTGCTCTCCGCGCGAGCCGTGAGTCGTCGTCGCCGGCCAGGTCCCGACAGATCCGCGGCACGTCCTCCGTGCTGTGCCGAAGCACGAAGTCCAGGACGTCGGCGCTGGTCCCGTCGTCGAACCGGCGTTGTTCCAGATAGCCGACCAGCGTGGGGAGGAGCTCCTCGGCGAAATACTCGTACTGCGGCGTGCGCCACCAGTCCGGCCGCGACTCCATGAGCTCGCGAACGGTGTGGAGAACCTGGTCCCTGGCGTCGCCCGGAACCTGGGCGAGCAGTGCTTCCAGCGGTTCGCCCAGGTAGTAGGGGAAGACGCCGCCGATGACCGGTGCCCACCGCGACCAGATCGCGCCGGGCAGCGTGGCCAGTCGCTCGCGATCGTGCTCCGCCAGCGTGGCGAGCAGGTACACGCCGGTCCAGTCGCGGAACACGGCGCGAGGATACGAGGGCTGACCGAGCCACGACTCCGGCTCCGGACGGTGCCGCATGACGTACTGGTGGCCGAGATCGAGGACGTCCCGCTGCTCCGCCGGCGTCAACCACGACCAGCCGGGCCGGGTGGTCAGGTCGAAGGAGACCATCTCCGGCGAGTCGTCGCCGGCCAGGGCGTTGGCGACCTGCCACCAGAGTGCGACGTCGCCGCGGGCCGCGGTGAGCGCGTCGGCGAGGTGGGCGCGATCGCGCCCGGTGCCGAGATCGTCGCGGGGCTCCGTGACCTCCGCCGGTGGTTGCAGCAGCTTCGCCCGGCATCTCGCGAGAACGGGCCGGGCCGCCGCCGGGAACGTCGCCGCGTTCGCCGCCAGCCAGTCGCCGTCGCCGGCGACGAGCAGGCCCGCGTGCAGTGGCTTCCACCAGTGCTCGCCGCTGCGCTCGGCCACCGCCACGGCGAGTTCCCGGCGCTGCGCCGGCCGGTCCGTCCACGGCGGGTCGAACCGTCTGCCGAGGCGGGCCTCGACGAGGAGGTCGCTCAGTGCTGCGAGCAGGCCCGGTTCGTGGAGATGGGCGAACGCCCGGGTGACCGCGGCGGACACGAACTCCTCGTCCCACGGCCCGCCGGACAGCTCGTCGTCGGCCAGGCGGTCCACCGCCCAGGACAGCAGCAGGGTCAGCTCGGCGGGGGGAACCCGCCTCGGGAGGTCGGCCAGGAGGAACTTGTAGGCGCCGATGTGGTTCGCCGCCCTCGGTGGGTGAACCATCGGCAGGATCTCGGCCAGCGGCAGGTGCTCGGGATACATCCCGTCGATGACCGCGGCGAGCAGCTCGTCGTCGGGATCGTCCTCGGCGCGCAGGCTCAGCCGGGAGTGAAGTGCCTCCCGGTCACCGCCGGTGCCCAGCCGGAGAACGACGGCGATGGCGGGTCGTCGTGCCCACGCGAACCACTCCCTGGTGGTCGCCGCCTCGATGGCGAACGGCACCACCGCCGTCACCCGGCACGCCAGCGCGATCCGGCACAGCCACCACGCCTCCAGGTCCCCGGCGGGCGGACCCGCCACGTAGGCGGCGAGCTGCTCGGCGAGCCCGGGGTGGTCGAGCGCGGCGAGGTCCACCGACCAGACCGGGTCGAGCCGCGCCTCTCGCGCCGCGGCGAGCAGCGCCCGGACCAGGGCGGCCCGCACGGACGCCGGGAAATCGACGCCCGACTCGAGGAACGCCCGGACGTTTTCCGCCGCCAGCCGCTCGGCGACCTCCGGCCGCAGCGCGGCGATCCAGGCGGCGACACTGCTCATCGCTCGGGGAAGCACCCCACCGGTCATCCCCAGCACGACCGAGAGCTGGCCGAACGTCGGTTCGCGGCCGGACACGTACGCCGCCGCCAGGTAGTCGGCGTAGACCTGGTGACGGAAGACGACGCTGCCGGGCGTGCCGGACTCGAAGAGCGCGCTGCCGAGCACCTCCTCGTGGACCTCGCGTCCGAACGGGTAGTCCGGGCGATCCGGCTCGGCCGCCGACGGAAGCTCGCCCACGCTGATCGCGGTGCCGGCGTGCGTACCGCGGAACGCGAACTGGTTGACGCCGGAGAAGACGCCGAAGGCGGCGAGCCGCCCGGCGGCGCGTCGTCGCAGATCGGCCGGCACGCGCAGCGGTTCGCGAACCTCCTCCCGTTCGGCCAGCAGCCTCCGGACCTCGCTCTCCAGGATGTCGGCGGGCCGGGCCGAGAGGTGGCCCCGCCGGTGCCAGCGTCTCGCCGCGGCGATGAAGTGCAGCGCCGACCCGGCCAGGCGCTGCGATCCGGCTCCGGTGAGGGCGTCCAGGAACTCCTCGCCCACCTCGGCGGTGGCCAGCCAGTCCGCTGCGGCGTCCCGGCTGAGCGGGAGCAGCCGATAGGCGGTCAGCGCCGGCGCGGGGACGTCGTGCCAGGCGGCCGGTCGGCAAGCGAGCCGCCAGGTGACGCCGGCGGCCCCGGGCTGCCGCATCGCGCGTCGCAGCCGCCGGAACATCGCCGGTTCGAGCGAGTCGGCCTCGTCGAGGGAGTCGATGTAGACCGGTCTTCCGGTGGCGGCGGCCTCGGCGACGACCGGCTCGATCTCGGCGCGTTCCAGGCCGACCAGGTCGACGGCGACGCCGTCCTCCAGGCGCCGGAGCTCGTGGAGCAGCGTCGTCTTGCCGGCGCCGCCGGGAGCCAGCAGAACGAAACTGTGCGCCGCTCCGGCCAGGGTGGTCGCGGGGATCACGCCGGCCGCGCTCGGGTCCAGGAAACCGCCCCGGTCCAGGGGAATCTCCGGAACGGCGCCGGCCGGTGGGATCACCTGGACGTGCCGCCTGATCTGCGAGTCTGCCAACCGTCTTCCTTGCGGCTCCGAGAGGACCTCATCCTAACGGCGCTCCGGGCCCGGGCCGGTGTCTCAGGCCGCCGCGGCGGCCTGGTGTTCCACGGATTCCTGCCAGACGGCCCAGCGGGTCCCCGGGCCGAGCGACTTGGCGCGGTGCATCGCCAGGCCGGCTCGGTGCACGAGCTCGTCGTGGGTGAGCTCGCCCGGAGCCGAGACGGCGACGCCGATGCCGGCCGCCAGGTCGATCAGCCTGTCGCCGACGACGACCGGGCCCATCGCGGCGGCGATCAGGCCGGCCACCTGGTACGCCTGCTCCGGGTGGTCCAGGTCGGTCAGCAGCACCGAGAACTCGTCGCCGCCCATCCGGCAGGCCAGCCCGGGCGCGCGGACGCACCGTTTGAGCACCTCGGCGAACTCGACCAGCACCTGGTCGCCCGACCGGTGCCCGAGGGTGTCGTTGACCTCCTGGAACCCGTTCATGTCGAGCACCAGGACGGCCGAGTGCTTGCCGGTCCGGGCGGCCCGGGCCAGGTTCCGGTACGAACCGGCCCGGAACCGCGCCGGGCTGGCGAGCCCGGTCAGCCCGTCGTTCCGCGCCGGCTTGCGCGCCAGGCCGGCCGCCACCCGGGCCACCGGGAGCAGCAGCGCCGACCCGATGATCCCGAAGACCAGCGCGCCCTCGACGACCTCGACCAATGCCCCTCCTCCGCCGTGCCGACCCGCCTTTGATCGGTCACCGCGCGGACCACTTGAGAGGTGGCCGCAACCGTACGATCGGTGGATGTCCGTTCCACAGACGCACGACGAGGCGGTCACCGCCGCCCACCGGCTCGCCGCCGAGCTCGCCCCCGGCGCGATCCAGCGCGACCGCGACGGCGCGACGGTGATCCCGTCCGAGGCGCTCGCCGCCCTCGACGCCTCCGGCCTGCTCGCCATCACCGTCCCGGCCGCCGACGGCGGCCCCGGGCTCGGCCCGCGCACCCTCGCCGAGGTGGCCCGGGTCATCGCGGCCGCCGACCCGTCGATCGCCCAGGTCCCGCAGGCGCACTTCCTGATCGTCGACATCCTCGCGGTGCACGGCGCCCCGGAGGCCCGCAAGCGCCTCTACGGCGAGATCCTGGCCGGCCGCCGATGTGGCAACGCGCTCGCGGAACGCGGCGGAAAACACGCCCAGGACTTGCGTACGACGATCAGCGGCGGCCTGCTCAACGGCGTCAAGTACTACACCACCGGAGCCCTGACCAGCGCCTGGATCGCGGTCAGCGCGCTCGACGAGCGGGGCCGCCTGGTGCTCGCGTTCGTCGCCCGGGACGCCGCCGGCGTGGCCGTCGACACCGACTGGGACGTGATCGGGCAGCGCGCCACGATCAGCGGGACGGCCACCTTCACCGACGTGCCGGTGGAGCGGGGCCTGCGGCTGGACTACGCGCACGCCTACGAGCAGCCGCAGCAGCTCGGCGCGCGGGCGCAGCTCTACCACGCGGCGATCGAGGTGGGGATCGCCGGGGCGGCGCTCGCCGACGCCCGGGAGTACCTGCGGACCAGGGCGCGCCCGTCGACCGAGGCGGTGCGGGCCGGCGCGTCGACCGCCACCGACGACCCGCACGTGCGGCATCGGTACGGCCGGCTGGCCAGCCGGGTGCGTGCGGCCGAGGCGCTGCTCGACGCCGCCGCCCGTACCCTCGAGGACGTGACACTGACCCCGGCGGACGCGGACGCCGCGGCGCGGGGTTCCCTCGCGGTGGCGGCCGCGAAGGCGTTCGGCAGCGAGGTCGCCGTGGAGGCCGGCTCGGAGCTCTTCCAGATGTGCGGGACCAGCTCGGCGGCCGCGAAACACGACCTCGACAGGCACTGGCGCAACGCCCGCACGCACAGCGTGCACGACCCGCTCGACTGGAAGTACTCGCACATCGCCGCCTACGAGCTGGCCGGCGTCCTGCCGCCGAACCACGGTCAGCTCTGACGCGGTCCCCGGCTGGTCCGCATCGTCGTATCCGTGCCAGTGACAGGGCGATGAGGACCAGCGGGGTGGGTGTGACCGGGCGGAAGCCGGACCCGCACGACACGCGCGGCGGTCGTGCGGGGGCCGGGCCTGGCGAGCCGACCGCCACGGGGCTCCGAGTCGTACCGGAGAAATCAGACCGCGATCCGGCGCGGGAAGCGGACCGCGACCAGCCGCGGACCTCTCAGCCGGTGTAGCGGAAGCTGGCGAACACCACGTCCGCGCTGTGCTCGAAGCCGAGGCGTTCGTAGAGGCGGATCGCGTTCTCGTTGTCGTGCACGGTGTGCAGGAACGGCAGCTCGCCGCGGGCCAGGATGCCGGCCGCGACAGCGAGGGTGAGGCGGGCGCCGAGACCCTGGCCGCGGAACTCCGGATCGGTGCAGACCGCTGACACCTCGGTCCAGCCGGGCATCCGGAAACGCTCGCCGGCCATCGAGATCAGCCGGCCGTCGCGGGAGCGGATGCCCAGGTAGCGGCCCAGGTCGATGGTGCGCTTGCGGAACGGGCCGGGCTGCGCGCGGGCCACCAGCTCGAGCATCTCCGGGACGTCGTGCTCGGTGAGCGGCACGGCCTCCGGGTCGTCGACGGCGGTCATCGCGGTGCCGACCATCTGCACGCCCATCGTCCGGACGTCCGGCACCCAGCCCGGCGGCGGGGCCAGCGACGGCCCGGTGAGCAGCGCGTAGTCGGTCAGCGTGGCCAGGTCACGCCAGGCTGCCGGGTCGGCCGGGTCGGCCACGGCGCAGAACGGAGCGATGTCGGGCTGGTATCGGGCGGCGTCTCCGGCGGCCTCGGCATAACCGGCCTGAGGCCCGGAGAGGGCGGCCCACACGGGGTTGTTCAGCACCCCTGTGACCCTGCCCCTTCCGGGCCGGTCGCGCCAGTCGTTAACCCGCCGGCTCACCCTGTCAGTGAATGTTCAGTTACTGACAGTGGGCAGTTGCCCGAACTTCCCGGGCCTAAGGTGGATCGTTGCACGGTCGGCGGGCCTGGCTCACGCGCTCAGCGCGGCCGGCCGCGGCGACTCGATCAGCGCCGGGATGTCGGCCGGCCACAGCGGCTTGGCGAAGTGGTAGCCCTGGCCGTACCGGCAGCCCATGGTGTCCAGGGCGGCCCGCTGCCCGGCCTGCTCGATGCCCTCGGCGACTACGGCGAGGTCCAGGTTGCCGGCGAGCGTGACGATCGCCTCGACCAGGGCGTGCTGCTGCCGGCTGGTCAGAATGTCGTCGATGAACGACTTGTCCAGCTTCAGCACGTCCACCGGCATCTGCCGCAAATAGCTGAGGGAGCTGTAGCCCGTACCGAAATCGTCGATCGCGACCCGGACGCCCAGGGCGCGCAACGCGCGCAGGTCCTGGACCACCTTGTCGGCGTCCTTGAGGACCAGGCTCTCGGTGACCTCCAGCAGCAGCCACTCCGGCCGGGCACCGGCCGCGGCCAGCGCCGAGCGGACCTGCTCGACGAAGTCCGGGGCGCGGAACTGTCGCGGCGACACGTTGACGCTGACGTAGCGCAGCGAGGTGTCCGGATCCGCTGCCTTCCACGCGGCGATCTGGCGCAAGGCCTCGCGCATCACCCAGTCGCCGATCCCGAGGATCGCGCCGTTCTCCTCGGCGGCCTCGACGAAGTGGAACGGGCCGAGCAGCCCGCGGACCGGGTGCTGCCAGCGCACCAGGGCCTCGACGCCGGTGACCCGCTGGTCGGCGAGTTCGACGATCGGCTGGAACTGCAGCACGAACTGCTCGTCCTCGATCGCCTCGTGCAGCTGGGTACGCAACTCCAGGCGCTGCACCATGGCGTGCGCCAGGTCGCTCTGGTACCGCTGCCAGCCGCCCTTGCCCATCCCCTTGGCCAGGTACAGCGCCAGGTCGGCGTGGCGCAGCAGCTCGGTGGCGTGCTCGGCGCCCCGGTTGGTGGCGACCCCGACGCTGACCTTGCCGCTGACCAGGTGCACGGCACCCTCGCCGTCGGGCACCTCGAGCGGCGCCGCCAGCTCGGCGACGATCCGGGCCGCCACCTCCTCGGCGGCGTCCGCGCTGTCGCTCTGCTCGACCAGGATGGCGAACTCGTCGCCACCCATCCGGGCCGCGGTGCTGCCCGCCCCGATGATCGCCGAGATCCGCTGGGCGACCGCGACCAGCAGCTGGTCGCCGACGGCGTGCCCGAGGGTGTCGTTGACCTCCTTGAAGTCGTCCAGGTCGACGAAGAGCACGCCGAGCGTGGCGCCGTCCCGCTCGGCCACCATGAACGCCTGCTCCAGGCGGTTGCGGAACAGCACCCGGTTGGCCAGCCCGGTCAGCGAGTCGTGGAACGCCTGGTGGGTGAGGTCGTCCTCGAGGCGGCGCTGCTCGGTGACGTCGCGCAGGGTGACGACCACGCCGTTGACCGTCGGGTCGTCGTGGTGGTCGCGCATGTCGCACTCGACCAGCGTCCGGCGGCCGCCGGCGCCCCGCGCGGTCAGCTCGATGCCGGCCAGCTCGCCGTGCCCGCGCCGCAGCCGGCGCAGCACGTCGCGCAGCGCGTCCTGGGCGTCGCCGGTGATCAGGGCGGCCAGCGGGGTGCCGGCCGGGATGATGGCGCCGAACATCTTGACGGCCGACGGACTGGCGTACCGGATGGTGTCGTCGCCGTCGAGGATCAGGATGACGTCGGCGGTGCTCTGGACCAGGGTGCGGAAGTACGCCTCGCTGTCCCGCTGGTTGATCTCCGCGGTCAGTGAGATCCGCTCCAGCACCACGGCGATCTGCGCGCCCAGCGTCTCCAGCGACGGGCGCACCGCGTGCAGCACGTCCTCGGCCGCGCCCAAAATCAGCTGACCGTGCCGCTCACCGCCGGGCACCGGCTGGGTGGCGAACAGGACCAGCGGGAACCCGCCCGCGTCGACGCCCACCGGCAGGTCGGCCGCGGCCCGCCAGTGCACCGCCACCTCGGCGGTGCCCGGCACCTGCGGCGGCAGCACCAGGTGGTACGGCTCGTCCGGCGGCATCAGGCGGGCCACCGCCTGGCGCAGCGCCGCGATGACATCCCGCTCGGAGGTGGCCGCGAACAGCAGCGACCCGGCCTCGCGCAGCGCCCGCTCCCGGGCCATCGCCCGCCGCTGGGCCGTCGCCAGGTCCGCGACCCGGGCCAGCACCAGCAGGAACATCACCGCGGCGGCGGCCGCGATGATCGGCGCGTCGACGATGCCGCCGCGGGCGATCTCGGCCGGCCGGCCCTGCAGGTACTCCACGCCGAGCACCGCCGGGGCGATCAGCGCGGCAACGGTCAGCCAGACCAGGCGGTGCCGGCCCATCTCCACCCGGGACCGGCCGGCCGGCTCGCTGAGCTCGCGCATCGACGGGCGCAGCGCGGTGTAGCCCGTCGTCGCGTAGAACACGATCCAGCCGAGGTCGACCGGGCCGCCCAGCGTCCAGTCGCTGCGCAGCTGGGACTGGCCGTAGAAGACGTCCGAGACGAGCAGGCCGACCATGGCCAGGCCGAGCCCGCCGAGCGCGGCCGGCCGCTTGCCGGTGGCGGTGAACATCCGCAGGATCATCGCCAGCACCAGCACGTCGCCGAGCGGGTAGCCGATCGAGACGACCTTCTCCAGCGTCGAGAGCTCCTCGGCGCGGGTGAACGGGGCGATCCAGTACACCCAGGCCAGCAGGCCCAGGCCGACGGTCGGGACGAGCGCGTCGAGCAGCGCCGCCTTGTTGTCCCCGCGACCCCGGCGGGCCCGGATGAAGATCAGGAACGCGCCGGTCAGCAGCGGGTAGACCAACAGGTAGAACACGTCGGCCAGCCCGGGGAAGCCGGGGTCCCGGCCGAGCGCGAGATCCAGGTTGTACCAGCTGTCGCCGGTGGTGAAGAAGACCAGCGACGCGCTGGTGAGGTACCACGGCAGGCGCTGGGCGGGCCGGTAGAGGCGGACTCCGGCCAGGATCGCGGCGGCCGACGAGTACCCGAGCAGCGCCCAGGTGTACAGCTGCGCGCCGGGGAACGCGTAGTAGAGGCTGACCAGCGCCAGGATCCAGGCGCCGAAGCACGCGCGAGCGGCCCGCGTCGTCATGCGCACTCCGTTCGAAGGGGGGTTCCGACTCTGCCGTTATCGGAGCGGGCGGCATCGGTCTGAGGGGGTTGCCGGGAGTCGCACCCCATTGGCAATCGATTGACGGACGTCTTTACTTAACCTTTCGGCAACGTGCCGTGTCGAAACCCGTCGATGATCTTGTAAAGGATGCGGGCATGTCCCTTCGGCGTATCGCGATCGCTCTCGCGTCTCTCGCTCTCATCGGTGCCGCCACACCGCCGCCGGCCCAGGCGGCCGCCGCGGTACCGGCTTTCGACCACATCGTCCTGGTGATGTTCGAGAACAAGAGCGCCTCGCAGCTCACCTCCTCGTCCGCTCCCTACTTCACCTCGCTGGCCGGGCAGGGTGCCAAGTTCACCCAGTCCTACGCGATCACCCACCCCAGCCAGCCCAACTACATCGCGCTGTTCTCCGGTGGCACCCAGGGCGTCACCAACGACGACTGCCCGAAGAACTTCACCGGCGCCAACCTGGGCAACCAGCTGATCGCTGCCGGGCGCGGCTTCACCGGTTACTCCGAGGCGATGCCCTCGGACGGCTACACCGGCTGCTCCAGCGGCACCTACCGGCGCAAGCACAACAGCTGGGTGGACTTCGCCAACGTCCCGGCCGCCAGCAACCGCACCTTCGCCGGCTTCCCCAGCGACTACACGAAGCTGCCCACCGTCGCGTTCGTCAGCCCGGACATGTGCAACGACATGCACGACTGCTCGATCGCGACCGGCGACACCTGGCTCAAGAACAAGCTGGACGGGTACGCCCAGTGGGCCAAGACGCACAACAGCCTGCTGATCGTCACCTTCGACGAGGACAACTACCTGGCGCTCAACCGGGTGTACACGTTCTTCGTCGGTGACCACGTGAAGGTCGGCTCGTACACCGAGAAGATCACTCACTACACGGTGCTGCGGACCATCGAGACCGCGTACGGCCTGCCCGCGCTGGGCGGCGCCGCGAGCGTCTCGCCGATCACCGACGTCTGGCAGTAACCGCATGTACCTGGCCTCGGTGGAGCGACCGGCCGCCGGCCGGACCGACCGCACCAAGCGCCTCGCCGGCACGGTCCTCGCCCTCGGCACGGTCAGCCTGATCACCGACGTGTCCAGCGAGATGGTCTCGGCGATCCTGCCGCTGTACCTGGTCGCCGGACTGGGGCTCGGCCCCGCCGTCTACGGGCTGATCGACGGCCTCTACACCGGGGCCACCGCGCTGCTGCGCCTGGTCGGTGGCTATGTCGCCGACCGGGCCCGGCGGCGCAAGGCGGTCGCCGGGATCGGCTACGGCCTGTCCGCGGCGATGAAGTTCGGGCTGCTCGCGGCCGGCACCTCGGTGCCCTGGCTGAGCGCCGCGATCGTCGCCGACCGGGCCGGCAAGGGACTGCGCACCGCACCCCGGGACGCGCTGATCACCCTCTCGACGCCCGCGGCGGACCTGGGCCGCGCGTTCGGGGTGCACCGGGCGATGGACACGGCCGGCGCGTTCGCCGGTCCGCTGGTCGCGCTCGCCGTGCTGGCCGCCTCCGGCCAGGCCTACGACGCGGTCTTCGTGGTCAGCGGCTGCGTCGCGCTGATCGGCGTGCTGGTCCTGGTGCTGTTCGTCAGCGACCATCGGGGCCCGCGCCCGCCCGCGAACCCGGTGAGCCTCACCGCGGCGGCCGCCCTGCTGCGCCGCCGCCCGGTCCGGATGCTGCTGCTCGGCGCGGCGCTGCTGGGCCTGAGCACGATCGGCGACGGCTTCGTCTACCTGCTCCTGCAGCGCCGGGAGAGCCTCGCCACCGGCTGGTTCCCGCTGCTCGCCGTCGGCACCAGCCTGACCTACCTGATCCTGGCGGTGCCGTTCGGCACGCTCGCCGACCGGATCGGGCGCGCGCCGGTCGTCCTCGGCGGCTATGCCGCCCTGCTGGCGGTCTACCTGCTGCTCGGGTCGGGGTGGGGCGGTCCGGTCACTGTCGTCCTCGTTCTCTTTCTGTACGGCGGGTACTACGCGGCCACGGACGGGGTGCTGATGGCGCTCGCCGGTCCGCTGCTTCCCGCCGAGCTGCGCACCACCGGGCTCGGATTGATCCAGACCGGCCAGGCCGTCGCCTACCTGGTGTCCTCGGTGTTGTTCGGGCTGGCCTGGCAGCGCTGGGACGCGGCCGGGGCGATCCACGCCTTCGCCCTGCTCGCCCTGCTCACGCTGCCGCTGTCGGCGATCCTGCTGAGGAGGGCTCGTGGCTGACCGGCGGCGCCTTCTGCTGGCCGTGCTGTCGTCGCTGGTGCTGCTCGGCGGCGCCGCCGCCTACGTGGTGGCCGCCGGGCGCCGTGGCGACGCGCCGGCCGCCGCGGCCTCGGCGGTGGACGCCGGACCCGGGGACCGGGTGCTGTTCCGCAGCACGGCGGCGGCCGGGTACGGCACGGTTGGGACGGTGGCCCGCGGCAGCGAGGCCGGCGTACGAAAATTGTCCGGTCTTGATTGTGATCGGGTCTATGCGGCGGCGGGCCGGGGGATCTGTCTGCGGCCGGACGGTCCGCTGGCCACCTACCAGCTGGCCGTGCTCGACTCGTCGTTGCGGGTGAAGGACACGTATCCGCTGGTCGGGGTGCCGAACCGGGCTCGCGTCTCGCCGAGCGGCAACGTTGTCGCCTGGACCGTCTTCGTGACCGGGGACTCCTACAACGGCGGCCGGTTCTCCACCCGGGCCGGCATGATCAACCTGGCTACCGGGGAGACGGTGGACTCGCTGGAGCTGCTGTCGATCTCGCTGGACGGGCGGCCGTACCGGGCGGCGGACGCCAACTTCTGGGGCGTGACGTTCGTCGACGACCAGCACTTCTATGCCACCATGTCGACCGGCGGCAAGCGCTACCTGGTGGCCGGGGACGTGGCGGCCCGGTCGGTGCGCACCCTCGCGGCCAACGTGGAGTGCCCGTCGCTGTCGCCGGACCGGACCCGGCTCGCCGTCAAGGAGGCGATCGGCGGGGACCCGGCGAAAGGGTGGCGGCTGACCGTTCTTGATCTGGCCTCGATGCGGCGGACCGCACTGGCCGAGACGCGCAGCGTCGACGATCAGGCCGCCTGGTACGACGCGAGCACCGTGATGTACGCGATCCGGCGCGGGGCCCGGGGATCGGACGTGTGGGCGGTGCCCGCCGACGGCGGCGGGGCGCCGCGGCTGCTGATCCCGGACGCGGAGTCGCCGGCCGCGCTCTGGAACTGAGTTTCGGCGTGTTCGCTGCCGGGAACTGCAGCGGCATGTTCCCGGCGGAGAACCTGCGCGACTGGCGTGGCCACAAGGTCATCGACCCGGACGGCGACAAGATCGGCGACCTGGAGGCGGTCTACGTCGACACGGCCACCGACGAGCCGTCCTTCATCACCGTGCGGGTCGGCTTCATCGGCCGGCACCGGCTGGTCTTCGTGCCGCTGGCCGGGGCCACCGTGAAACCGGACGCGGTGCGGGTCAGGTACCCGAAGCAGCAGGCGTCCGAGGCGCCGGCCATCGAACTCGACGGTGAGCTGCCGGCGGGGGAGGAGCCCAAGGTGTTCGCGCACTACGGGCTGCCCTATGTGCCCGGTACCGGGGGCGAGCGGCGTCTCGGGCGCCGCTGAATCCGGTCTTCCGGCCGGGCTTGCCCGGCTGATCATCGTGGGCGGCTTCCGGGCGGGTCGTCCGGTCGGTCATCGTGGGCGGCTTCCGGGCGGGTCGTCCGGTCGGTCATCGTGGGCGGCTTCCGGGCGGGTCGTCCGGTCGGTCATCGCTGGCGGCCGAACGGACGAATGTCGGTTACGTCATCGTTGCCGCCGTTGTCGACGCTTCCGGGGCTTTGTACGGTTGGCGGCCATGGAGCTCGATCAACGCGACCAGACCGCCGTGACCGCCGGCGCGCGGCTGGCCCTCAACCAGTGGTCCCGGCGCCTCGGGGTGCCCGGCCCCGCGGTGCTGACCGCGCGACCCGGACTGGTGGCGCTGCTGGACCAGCACACGGCGCGGATCCGGGAGGCGCTCGGCGAGCGGCTGGACGTGGTGAACCTGGCGGCGTACGCGGACGGGGTCGCCGACGCGGCGGCCAGGAGAGGCTGGACGGTGCCGGAGCCGGGCGGGACGGACTGGCGGGAGGCGTCGTGGCCGGCGGTGCACCTGCTGGCCGTGTGCCTGCTCGCCGACGAGCCGGCCCCGCCGGTGCCGGCGGACGGAGCCTGGTAGCGGAGACGGCCGGCCCGCATCAGCGGACGGGTCTGCCGTGCTCCGCCGGCATCAGCGGACGAGGCTGACAGGGCAGCAGGCCCCGCCCGCATCAGCGGACGGGGCCAGTGTTCGGGGAGCCGCTCAGCCGAGCCGGCGGCGGCCCTCCTCGCCGGGCAGGTCGGCCTCGATCCGCTCCTTGCGGACCTCGCCGCCGACCGTGCGGTCCTCGGTGATCTCCTCCTTGCCGAGGCGCACCCGCTCCACCGGAACGGTCTCGGTGTTCACCACCGGACGCTCCTCGTGCAGCGTCACCTCGTGCTCGGACTCGGTCAGGTCCGGGCCGCTGAAGGCCTGGTCGCGGTTCGCGTCGGTGACCGGCTCGCGCTCCAGCCGTACCTCCTCGCGGGTGACCGGCACGCTCACCTGCTCCTGCTCGGTGACCACGTACTTGCGCAGCCGGGCCCGGCCGGTCTGCTCCCGCTCGGTGTCGACGTCCAGCCGTTCCTCGGAACGGGTCATCGCGTCGTCGCCGGTCCGGTAGTGGCCGTTGCCCTGGCCGGCCCCGAGCTCGTAGTCGGTGGCCTCCGGGCGGTCGGTGTCCCGGCCGTAAGCGGCCTCGCCGCCCGCGAAGTTCTCGCCGGTGGCGGTCGCGCCGGCCTGGTACGACCGGTAGCTGTCGTGCTGACGCAGCCCGTAGTAGCCGTAGAGCTGGTCGACCTCGTCCTGGGTGAGCGGCTCGTCGTGGTCGGCGTCGACGTTCGGCGCCTCCTTGACGGTCGCCTTGTCGAATGGCACCACCAGGCGGTCACCCTGCAGCTCGGCGTCCTGCAGCGGGATCAGCGACTCGTTCAGCCCGAACAGGCCGGTACGCACGCTGATCCAGGTGGGCATGCCGGCCGCGTCGGTCCACACCTGGCCGGCGGAACCGATCTTGTCGCCGTCACGGTCGTAGACGGTGGTGCCCTGCAGCGTGCGGATGTTCTCCTGCGTGATCATTGGGGGGTCTCCGATCCTTGGGGGGTTTCTCTACGTCTTCGCGTCCTTTGTGGTGATGCATGGGGGTTTGAGCACCCGGTAGTTCTGATGCCCACCGCTGACGGCTTCTAACGCGAGGCCGGACTCATTCACGCCGCCGACGCTGGGTAACCGGTCGCTGCCGGCCGATCCTGACCCGCGCTGAGCGACGGATCCGCTGGTCAGCCGCCCATTGCGCAGTCCCCGCCCACCCAGGGGGCCGGCCCTGAAAGCAGTCTTCCGGAAAACGCGACATCCCACGGCCGGGCTGTGGACAGGGCGCTGATGTGGATGACGCGCCACCGTGGCGGTGGTGACCTCTTTCGGTCAGGCGGCGGGGGAGAGCCCGTCCGCGCTGACGAGATCACGCCCTGCGGGCTGACGAGATCGCTCAGCGCACGTCATCCCCGATCTGTCGCGGCCGTGTCCTCTGCGATCTCTGGCGGCCGTGTTCTCTGCGATTTCCGGTGGCGGTGTCCTCCGCGACCGCCGTGGCCATGTCCTCCCCGACCGCCCGTGACCGTGTCTTCCGCGACCGCCGTGGCCATGTCCTCCCCGACCGCCCGTGGCCGTGTCCTCCCCGACCGCTCCCGGTTGCGTCATCCGCGATCTTTCGCCGCCGCGTCACCCGTGATCTCTTCCGGCCGGTTGAGTACGCGGGTGAGGGCCGCGCGGACCGCGTCGGCGGGAGTGCCGTCGCCGGTCATCCCCCACGTGATCAGGGCACCGTTGTAAGCCGCGTGCACCGCGCGGGGCAGGCCGGCGTCCGGGCTTCGCAGCACGGTGCCGATCGCCTCCTCGATCGCCGTCGCGTAACCCCGGGTGACCTCCCGGAACTCCGGGTCGGTCACGTCCAGCAGCAGGAACTGCAGATGGTTGGCGAACTCGGCGGGACCGGTGATCCCGCCCGCCAGCCGGGCGAACGTCTCGATCAGCGCCGCCGGGCCGGGCGCCGTGGCGATGCGGGCCGGCAGCGCGGCGGCGTCGCGCCGGGCCAGGGCCAGCAGCAACCCGCGCTTCGAGCCGAAGCGCTGCGACAACGCCCCGGCCGTGAGGCCGGCGAGCGCGCCGATCTGGGACAGCGTGACAGCGGCCGGGCCGGACTCGGCGACGGCCGCCGCGGCGGCGTCGAGGATCTCGTCATCGGAGACGGTGCGGGGACGGGCCATGTTGGCGATGTTACTAAATGATGGTTCACTAACTCCATGCGAACTCACCCTCTTACCGGACGGATCGCGCTGGTGGCCGGCGGGACGCGCGGCGCCGGCCGCGGCATCGCCGTCGAACTCGGTGCGGCCGGCGCGGTCGTCTACGTGACCGGGCGCAGCACCCGGGCGGCCCGGTCGGACATGGACCGGCCGGAGACCATCGAGGAGACCGCCGAACTGGTGACCGCGGCCGGTGGCCAGGGCATCCCGGTGCGGTGCGACCACAGCGATCCGGTCCAGGTGCGGTCCCTGGTCGACCGGATCGCGGCCGCGCACGGCCGGCTGGACATCCTGGTCAACGATGTGTGGGGCGGTGACCCGCTGAGCGAGTGGGGTACGCCGTTCTGGGAGATGGACCTGGACAAGGCCCGGACCATGTGGGAGCGAGCCGTCTTCACCCACCTGGTGACCAGCCGGCACGCGGTGCCGCTGATGCTCCGCACCCCGGGCGGCCTGATCGTGGAGATCACCGACGGGCTGGGCCGCGAGTATCGCGGCAATTTAGCGTACGACCTGGTCAAGACCGCGGTGAACCGGCTCGCCCGGGGGCAGGCCGAGGAACTGCGCGAGCACGGGATCACGGCGGTCGGGGTGACGCCCGGCTTCCTGCGCAGCGAGGCGATGCTCGACCACTTCGGCGTCACCGAGGCGGACTGGCGCGCCGGCGGACTGACGGATCCGCACTTTCTGGCCTCGGAGACACCGCATTACGTGGGCCGGGCCGTCGCCGCCCTGGCCGCCGACCCGGCCGTGGCGAAGCGTTCCGGCCAGGTCCTGACCTCGTGGGACCTGGCCGAGGAGTACGGCTTCACCGACGTTGACGGCCGCCGGCCGCACTGGGACCGCCACCTGCGCGGCGAACCCGAACTCGCCGCCGGCTGACGCGACCGGAATCCTGATCCGCCGACCCGCCCGGCTCGGCGGGACCAGGGTTGGCCGGTGGCGGGCGGCCGATCCGGCGCAGGGCGCCGGCGACGGATCCGCCGGACCCGGCGTCGATCAACCCGCCAGGGCGTCCACCAAACGGCGCGCGGAACCAGCCAGGTTCCACCGCTCCGCCAGCGCCAGCAACGCGTCCGGATCACGCGGCTCGCGTGGCAGGGCCGGATCGAAATCGGGCAACTTGACGTCGAGGGCGACCCGGCACACCGGCAGCGCCCTGGCCAGGTAGTCCCGGCTGGCGTCCAGCTTGGTGCGCACCCCCGGCGCGAACCCGGACTCCGGGTCGTCGAGGGCGGCCAGGATCTCGGCGATCCCCCCGTAGCGCTCGACCAGCCGGGCCGCCGTCTTGTCACCGACGCCGGCCACGCCCGGCAGGCCGTCGCTCGGGTCGCCGCGCATCGCGGCGAAGTCCGCGTAGAAGCGTGCCGGAACCCCGTATTTCGCCTGGACCAGTGCCTCGTCGGCGTCCTCCAGCTTGGCGACACCCCGCCCGCAGTACAGCAATCGGGTGCCGCGGGCGTCGTCGACCAGCTGGAACAGGTCACGGTCGCCGGAGACCACCTCGACCGGGGCGGCCTGGGTGGCGGCGAGGGTGCCGAGCACGTCGTCCGCCTCGTAACCCGGCACGCCGAACGCCGGGATGCCGACCGCGGCGAGCACCTCGAGCAGCACCGGGACCTGCCGCTCCAGGGACGCCGGGACCTCCTCGACCTCGCCGTGGGCGACCCGATGCCTCTTGTACGACGGGACGAGCTCGACCCGCCAGGCCGGGCGCCAATCCGCGTCGAGCGCGCAGACCAGCCGGTCCGGCCGTCTGGTCCGGACCAGCTGGGCGATCATGTCGAGGAAGCCACGGATCGCGTTGACCGGCTCCCCGGCCTCGGTGCGCGCCGCTTTCTCCGGGATGCCGTGGAACGCGCGGAAATACAGGCTCGGGGCGTCGACGGCCAGCAGTGGTCGAGTCACGCGCTAACCCTGCCACACGGGTCCGACACTTCCGGTACCGCGACGGCGGCTCCATCGTCGTACGGAAGGAAACGGACGACGACCGGCATCGGCCCCGCGCCGAGAGGATGGTTTCGCGCCGCGGGCGCCGAAGCCCGCGCCGCGGGGTCAGCGGGTGAAGGTGATCTCGGGGTAGCGGGGGTCCGGGGCGCGGAACCGGTCACCGGCGCGGCGCCGCAGGTGCTGGTCGAAGAAGGCGCGGAGATAGGCGCGCTGGATGGTGATCGAGCGGTGCGGGTCGAGTGTGCCGATCTGCTCGGCCACCTGCTCGGGGGTGAGGCCGAGCGCCGCCGCGAGCTGGGGGAAGAACACCTCGCTGTCGTTGAACGAGGCGTGCGTGGAGCCGCTCAGCCGCAGCTCGCGTTTCCAGCCGCGCTGGTTCGCCCAGAAGGTGTCCCAGGTCGGATCTTCGGGGTCGGTGCCGTGGTCGCTGCTCAGCAGCAGGAACGGGCGGTCGGAGCCGGCGACGGCGGCGGCCCCGACGAGGGTGCCGTCCAGGTTGACGCCGGCCTTGAGACGCCGGTCGTCGTGCATCGTGGCGGCGGCGGTGCTGCCGCCGAGGGAGTGGCCGAACATGCCGACCCGGTTCAGGTCGAACGCGCCCCGCAGGCCGGGCGGGAGCGGACGTCTCCCGGCCCCGGCGTTGAGGGCGGCGAGCTGGTCGAGGACGAACCGGGTGTCGGCCTCGCGGACGGCGACGACCTGGGCGATGACCTGATCGTCGATCTCGGGCGGGATCGCGGAGACCTCGACCCGCCCGCCGGGGAACTCGACCTCGGAGGCGTCGTGGGTGTGGTCGATGGTGACCACGATGTAGCCGTGGGCGGCCAGGTCCTCGACGAGGGCGGTGCTGGTGCCGCGGTCGCCGCCGAGGCCGGGGGAGTAGAGCACGACCGGGCGGGCACCTCGTCCGTGATCCGCCGGCGTGCCCACCCGGGCGTGCGTGGTGGTCGCCCGGATGACGTCGGCGGGGAAGCCGAAGGCCTCGGCGAAGTGGGGGACCGCGCCCGGCGACAGCCACGGCGCCGGTGGGCAGCCCCGGGCGTGCCGCGCCGGGTACCAGATCTGAATCATGATCTCCCGGGCCGGGCGGGACGGTACCCACGGATCGGTACGCGTGCTGTCGACCAGGTGCAGGGAGACGGTGCCGAGGTGCGCGGGGCCGGTCGGCGCGGGAAGCACGACCCCTCGGCTGGTGGGCCGGGCAACGGCGGGCGCGGCGCCGGCGACCAGTCCGAGACCGGAGGTGAGGGCGGCCGCGGCGAGCAGCCGGCGGCGGGTGACGGCCGGGGGGCGTTCGGGCATGGCGGGTTTCCTCTGTTCGCGGCTGCCGTGGACGGTGCTCACGATGCCGGGGACCGGCCGTGCCGTCACTGGGGCCGGCAGCCGGTCCGGGGTGCGGTTTTCCTCACCCCGGAGGGAGGGCGGGCCACCTGGTCCGCGCGTCGTAGGCTCACTACCGTGATCAAGTGATCTGGACAGAAGTGGCCGGCGCGCTGTGGCCGGCGCGCACCTGGCGTGCCATCGGCCACGCGCTCGTGGGGCTGCCACTGGGTGTGCTGGCCTTCGCGCTCACCGGGGGCCTGCCGATCGGGCTCGCCTACTGCGCGGGGTGGAGCCTGCTCTACGCGCCCACCGGCGACCGGCTGCTGACCACGACGCTCGTGGTGCTCACCGTGCTCGTACCGGTGCCGCTGTGGTGGACCGTGCGGGGCCTCACCGCGCTGCAACGACGACGCTTCCGGGCACTGCTCGGCGCCGAGATCCCGCCACCCCGGCCGGGCCCGCGCGGCACCTGGCGGCAGATCGGCTACCACCTGCTCGCACCGTTCATCGGCGCCGGGTTCTGGCTGGTCCTTCCTCTGGTGGTGGCCGGCCTCCGGGGCGACGACCGGCCGCTGCCGGTCACCCTGGGGCTGGGCGCGCTGGTGCTGCTCGCGGCGCCGTGGGTGGCCCGGGGTGTGGCGCGGGCCGACACGGCCGCGGCGCGGGCGCTGCTCGGGCCCAGCCGCAGCGAGGCGCTGGCCGCGCGGGTGGAGTCGCTGTCCCGCAGCCGGGCCGACATCGTCGCCGCCACCGACGCCGAACGCCGCCGCATCGAGCGGGACCTGCACGACGGCGCCCAGCAACGGCTGGTCTCGCTCGCGATGAACCTCGGCATGGCCCGGGCCGGCCTGGGCGACGCGCCCGAGCCGGCCCGCCAGGTGATCGAGGCCGCTCACCAGGAGGCCACCCAGGCGCTGGCCGAGCTGCGCGAATTCGTCCGCGGCCTGCACCCGGCCGTGCTCGACGACCGCGGCCTGGATGCGGCGCTGTCCGGCATCGCCGCCCGTGCGCCGCTGCCGGTGCGGGTCCGGGTCACCGTGGCCTCGCGCTGCTCGCCGGTGATCGAGGCGATCGCGTACTTCGTCGTCTCCGAGGCGCTCACCAACGTCGCCAAGCACGCGGGCGCCACCCGGGCCGAGGTGACCGTCGACCGTAGCGGCGACCGGTTGCGGGTCGCGGTCACCGACGACGGCCGCGGCGGCGCCGACCCGAACGGCGGCGGGCTGCGCGGGCTCGCCCAGCGGGCCGCCTCGGTCGACGGCACGTTCACCCTGCACAGCCCGGCCGGCGGGCCGACGACGATCACTGTGGAGCTGCCGTGCGGATCGTGATCGGTGAGGACTCGGTGCTGCTCCGGGCCGGGCTGACCAAGCTGCTCGCCGACGGCGGGTTCGACGTGGTCGACGCGGTGCCCGACGCCGGGCAGCTGCTGCGTGCGGTCGCCGAGCATCGGCCCGATCTGGCCCTGATCGATGTACGGATGCCGCCCACCCACACCGACGAGGGCATCCGTGCCGCACTCGTGATCCGCCACCAGTACCCGGAGATCGCCGTGCTGGTGCTCTCCCAGTACGTGGAGGAGCGGTACGCCACCGATCTGCTGTCGGTACAGACCAGCGGGGTCGGCTACCTGCTCAAGGACCGGGTCGCCCACGTGTCGGAGTTCCTCGACGCGCTGCGCCGGGTGGCGGCCGGCGGCACCGTGCTCGACCCGGAGGTCGTCGCGCAGCTGCTGGTACGCCGGCGCGACGACCCGGTCGACCGGCTCACGCCGCGCGAGGCGGAGGTGCTGCGGCTGATGGCCGAGGGGCGCTCCAACGCGGGGATCGTGGAGGCGCTGAAGGTCAGTCACAGCGCGGTCGAGAAGTACGTCGGCAGCATCCTCGCCAAGCTCGACCTGCCGCAGACGGAGACCGACCACCGGCGCGTCCTCGCCGTGCTGAGATTCCTGCGCGCCTGAGACAGCACCACGCCCGGGCTAGTAGCCGATCACCGCGTGTGGCCGGTACGGCGCCTCCAGGCGGGCGATCTCGTCCTCGGTCAGCTTCAGGTCGACGGCCGCCACCGCGTCGTCGATGTGCCGCTCCTTCGACGCGCCGATGATCGGTGCGGTGACCGCCGGTTTGGCCAGCAGCCAGGCCAGCGCCACCTGAGCGGCCGGCACCGCCCGGGCCGCCGCCACCTCGGCCACCGCGTCGGCGACCAGGAAGTCCTCCTCCTGGGACAGCCGCGCCACCAGCGGGTCCCGCTGGGCCCGGCGGGTCTCGGCGGCCCGGCCGCGGGCCAGCACGCCCTTGGCCAGCGGGCTCCACGGGATCACGCCGACCCCCGAGTCCAGGCAGAACGGGAGCATCTCCCGCTCGTCCTCCCGGTACGCCAGGTTGTACTGCGGCTGCATCGACACGAACCGGGTCCAGCCGTGCCGCTCGGCCACGTGCTGCGCCTTGGCGAACTGCCACGCGTACATGCTGGAGGCCCCGATGTAGCGCGCCTTGCCGGCCCGGACCACGTCGTGCAGGGCCTCCATGGTCTCCTCGATCGGCGTGCCGTGGTCCCAGCGGTGGATCTGGTAGAGGTCGACGTGGTCGGTGCCGAGCCGGCGCAGCGACGCGTCGATCGCCGCCATGATGTGCTTGCGGGACAGACCCCGATCGTTCGGCCCCGGGCCGGTCGGGAAGAACACCTTGCTGGCCAGCACGTAATCGTCGCGGTTCGCGAAGATCGACCGCAGCAGGCGCCCGGTGATCTCCTCACTGACCCCGTCGGAGTACATGTCGGCGGTGTCGAAGAAGGTGATGCCGAGCTCGGCCGCGCGCCGCACGATCGGGCCGGCCGCCTCCTCGTCGAGCACCCAGTCCCGCCAGGCGGCCGAACCGTACGTCATCATGCCGAGGCAGATCCGGGACACCTGGAGTCCTGTCCCGCCGAGCCGTCCGTAGTCCATGATCCGAGCCTATTCGTGCCGGGTATCGCCCGGCTGCCCGGTTCGTGCCGGGCAGCCGGTGCTCTGGGTCACTCGTTGTGCAGGACCCGGGCGATGGTGAGCCGGGCCGCCGACCGAGCCGGGAACAGCGCCCCGGCGACCGCGATCAGCACGCCGGTCAGGACGAGCGGAACGAGCAGGGCCGGGGTCCAGACCGTCACCACCGACGTCGGCAGGTGGGCCTGGGCCGCGCGGGACACCATCGCCACCACGACGCGGTGCACGGCGATCCCGAGCGGCAGGCCGAGCAGCCCGCCGATCACACCGAGCGCCGCCATCGAGGTGACCATCATCGTCACCACCTGCCGCGGGGTCATCCCGATCGACTTGAGCATGCCCAGGTCACGGCGGCGTTCCAAGGCGTCGAGGGCGACCGTGTTGAGCACGCCGAGCGACGCGACCAGGGCCAGCAGCACGCCGAGCACTGTGGAGAAGCCGGTCACGATGACCGCGAAGTCGTCGGTGCCGACGTTGTTCCACACGTCCAGGCCGCTGTCGGCCGAGCGCACCGCGGCGACGTACCCGTCCAGGTCGGTACCCGGGGTGACCTGCACCTGGTACTGGAAGTCGCTCGGCTCCAGGTGCGGATCCGGGATCGCGGTGACCAGGGCCGCCCACTCGGCGAGCAGCGCGGGCGGGCCGGAAGGTCCGCGGACCGTCTCGCCGACGATCCGGAAGGTGGTGCGCCGGCCGCCGGACTCGACGGTGACCGGGTCACCCACCTTCCACCCCCGCTGGAGCAGCAGTTTCGACGGGGCGACCACCTCGTCCGGCGCCGTCATCCAGTGGCCCCGCAGCAGCTGGGCGCGGTAGCCCAGCTCGGCCACCTCGCCGCGGGCGAAGTTGACCGGGAGCGGGTCGCTGCCGCCCGGCACGCTCAGATCGGTGTTGGCGAACACCCCGACCCGGGCGGCGCCGGGCAGGCCCCGCAGCAACTCCTCGACCCGGGCGTCGGTGCGGGTGGTCGGTGCGCCGAAGGCCGGGTCCAGCCCGCGCACCCCGATGTCGCCGCTGACCTGGTTGTCGATAGCGGTCACCCGGTTCAGCGTGCTGCCCAGACCGGTCGCGAACGTCACCGTGGTCACCCCGAGCAGCAGCGCGGCCATGGTCAGCGCGGTCCGGCCGGGCCGGGCGAACGGCAGGCCCAGGCCGAGGCTCACCGCCCGCGGCAGGCGGGAGCCGCTGAGCGCGCGCTGGGCCCGCAGGCCGCGCCCGCGCCGCTGCGCGCTGCCGGCGCTGATCGCCTGCGCCGCGGAGAGCCGGTGCGCCCGGCGGGCCGGTACCAGTGCGGCGACCAGCACCAGCAGCGGCACGCCCAGCAGCGCGGCCAGCCACACCCACCAGCGGATCGAGGTGTCACCGAACCCGAAGCCGCGGAACGCCTGGCCGATCAGCCCCTGGCCGCCCAGGGCGCCGATCACCGCGCCGGGCACGGCACCGGCCACCGCCGGGACCGAGGCCATCAGCAGGTAGACCGCGACGACCTGGCGCGGGGTGAAGCCGATCGACTTGAGCACGCCGATGTGCCGGTACCCCGAGACGACCGCGCCGGAGACCACGTTGGCCACGATCAGCACCGCCACCAGCAGGCCGAACACCCCGAACGCGCCGAGCAGCGGCAGGTAGGTGCCGAGGTCCTGGGCGGCCTCCTCCTTGAGCGCGAGGTACGGCTCGGCGGCGATCAGCGCCCCGCCGGGGAGCCCCGTGGCCACCCCGGCCTGGCGCGCGGCCACCGCCTCCCGCGTCGACACGTCACCGGCGAACCGGTAGAGCATCTGCCACCCGGTCGGGTGCAGCGCCCGCGCCTGCTCGGGGGTGACCCAGCCGTCCGCCGACTCGCTGATGCTGTCGGCGAACCCGACCACCTTCAGCGTGACCCCGCCCGCGGCGACCTCGGTGAGCCCGGCGAGCGGACCCATCTCGACATCGTCGTCCGGCGGGAAGGCCAGCACGATCTCACCCGGCGCGGACGGCCATCGGCCGCGCCACAGGTCGAGCCGGTCGACGGCGCCACCCGGATCGGCGCGTCCGACCACGGTGATCGGGCCCGGCATCGGCAGCCGCCCGGTCCCGTGCTCCGGCTCCAGCACGACCTGGGCGAACGGTCCGGCCGCGGCGGTCACCCCGGACCGGGCCGCGCTCAGCTGTGCCTCGGTCACCCGGCCGGGGTCGTAGGCGGCCACCGAGTGGGCGCCCTGCCGGGCCGCGAACGCCCTGTCGAAGGGCGCGGACGACGCGTCGAGCAGGGCGAGCGAGACCACAGTCGTGGCGCCGCAGAGCAACACCACCAGGGCGATCAGGAACGTCTGCAGCTTGCGGCGCCGGATCGCGGCCCGCGCCGCCCGCCACACGGCGCTCACGCCCGCTCCAGCGCGGCCTCGTGGGCGATCCGCCCGTCCCGCATCTCCACCAGCCGGCTCGCACAGCGGTGCGCCAGCCGCTCGTCGTGCGTCACGATCAGCAGCGTCTGACCGATCTGGTTCAGATCCAGCAGCAGGTCCATCACCTGCTCGCCGGCGTGCGAGTCGAGGGCGCCGGTCGGCTCGTCGGCCAGCAGCAGGGCCGGCCGGTTCATCAGCGCGCGGGCCACCGCCACCCGCTGCCGCTCGCCACCGCTGAGCGCTGCCGGATAGACGTCGCGCCGGTCGGCGATGCCCAGCTCGTCGAGGAGCTCCAGGGCACGTTTGCGGGCCGGGCCGGCCTTGCTGCCGGTCAGCTGGGCGGCCAGGGCCACGTTGTCCAGCGCGGGCAGGTCGTCCAGCAGGTTGAAGAACTGGAAGATCATCCCGAGGTGGTGCCGGCGGAACAGGGCCAGCCCGGTCTCGTTCATCGTGTCGAGGCGCTCGCCGTGCACCAGGACCGTGCCGGTGGTCGGCCGGTCCAGCCCGGCGATCATGTTGAGCAGGGTGGACTTGCCGCAGCCGGACGGGCCCATCACGGCCACCGCCTCGCCGGGGCGGATCTCCAGGGACACCCCGTCGAGGGCGGCGGTCTCCCCATACTCCTTGCGCACCCCATCGAGGCGCACCACCGTCTCGTTCGTCATGGCCGGTACGCTACGGAGGCGGGCCCGGCCCGGCATCGGGCCGTGGGCTGACATCCCACCGGTGTAGTACCAGGGATGTATGCGGTGTCGGAGCACGGGAGGATGTGCCCGCGCCGCGGTTCTGCCAAGGTGTTGTCCGTGGAGACGCTGGTGCTGGCCGGAGCGCTGGGGACGGCCGTGCTGGCCGCCGCCGGGCTGTGGATCGCGCTGGTCCGGGCCCGCCGCCGGCACGCGCGGGCGATGGGCGAGCGCGGCTGGCTGCTGGAGCGGGAGCGGGAGGCCGCCGCCCGGGCCGCCGTCGGCGAGGAGCGCGCCCGGATCGCCCGGGAGCTGCACGACATCGTCTCGCACAACGTGAGCGTGATGATCGTCCAGACCGCCGCCGCGCGCGAGGTGCTGACCGCCATGCCGGACACCGCGGCCACCGCCCTGACCGAGGTGGAGAAGGCCGGACGGACCACCATGACCGAGCTGCGTCACCTGCTCGGCCTGCTCGCGCCGGACGCCGCCGGAGCCGACGACGACGCCGATCTGGCCCCGCAGCCCACGCTGAGCGCGCTCGGTCCGCTGGTCGACCGGATCGCGTTCGCCGGGTTGCCGGTCGAGGTGCGGGTCTCCGGCGAGCCCCGGCCGCTGCCGTCCGGCATCGACGTCACCGCCTACCGTGTCGTGCAGGAGGCGCTGACCAACGCGCTGAAACACGGCGCCGGCGGCAAGGCCGAGGTGACCATCCGCTACGCCGAGCGAGCGCTGCGGGTGGAGGTGCTGACCACCGGGCCCAGCGTGCTCACCGGGGATGCCGTGCCGCGAGGCGGCGGCGCGGAGGACTCCGGCGCCGGTCGCGGTCTGCTCGGCTTGCGACAGCGAGTTGCGGTGTACGGCGGTCAGCTCGACGCCCGGCGCCGGCTCGGTGGGGGCTTCCGGGTGCGGGCACGGATCCCGGTGGCGGGGGCATGACGGCGTACCCCCATGATCCGGAAGCCTCCCGCAGCGCGCCGCCGCCCGTCGGCCGGCCCGCCCCGCGCGTGCTCGTCGTCGACGACCAGGAACTGATCCGGGCCGGGTTCCGGCTGATCCTGACCGCGCGGGGCATCGACGTGGTGGGTGAGGCGGCCGACGGCGCCGAGGCGGTCGAGGCGGAGCGGCGGCTGCGGCCGGACGTGGTGCTGATGGACATCCGGATGCCGGCCATGGACGGGCTGGAGGCGGCCCGGCGGATCCTGGCGCGCAGCCCACACTGCCGGGTGCTCATGCTCACCACCTTCGACCTGGACCGCTACGTCTACTCGGCGCTCGCCATCGGGGCCAGCGGCTTCCTGCTCAAGGACGTGACCGCCGACCACCTCGCCGCGGCGGTCCGGCTGGTCGGCACGGGCGACGCGCTGCTCGCGCCGTCGATCACCCGGCGGCTGGTGCAGCGGTTCGCCGGCGGCCAGCCGGCCGTGCACCGGGACCTGTCGCCGCTCACCCCGCGTGAGATGGAGGTGCTCACCCTGCTCGGGCGTGGTCTGTCGAACACCGAGCTGGCCGGCGAGCTGACGCTCAGCGAGGCGACGGTCAAGACGCACGTGGCCCGGATCTTCGCCAAGCTGGATCTGCGCGACCGCGCGCAGGCGGTGGTCCTCGCCTACGAGACCGGGCTGGTCACGCCCGGCTCCTGAAATCCCTGCCGGACCCCGGCGGCAGGTTTCCGGCCATGGTCCCCGGATGGGACGTCGTCGACGAGGCCGGACGGGGATCCCGGTCGGGGCGTCCGTGCCGTGGTCCCGGCGGCCGGTCGCCGGCGTGCCATCTCGGGCTGAAGCCGCCGGAGCGCCATCCGCGGTGAGGTCGCCGGCGTGCCATCTCGGGTGAAGAGGTGGGTGGGCTGTGCCGCCGGGTTGAACGAGCGTTAAGCTTGCCTGGTGACAGTGGATCGACTGCTTCCCACCCCTGAGGCACACGACCTGCTCGACCTGACGCGTGAGCTCGCCACCCGAGAGCTGGCCGGCAAGGTCGACGACTACGAGGCGCGCGGCGAGTTCCCCCGGGAGGTGCTGCGCACGCTCGGGCGCTCCGGGCTGCTCGGCCTGCCCTATCCGGAGGCGGACGGCGGTGCCGGGCAGCCGTATGAAATCTATCTCCAGGTCCTGGAGATCCTCGCCGGAACGTGGCTCGGCATCGCCGAGGCGGTCAGCGTGCACACGCTGTCCTGCTTCCCGGTGGCCGGTTTCGGCAGCGAGCGACAGCGCAAGGCGCTGCCCGACATGCTCGGCGGCGAGCTGCTCGGCGCCTACTGCCTGTCCGAGCCGCACGGGGGCTCGGATGCGGCGAACCTGGCCACCCGCGCCGTGCCGGACGGCGACGACTGGCTGGTCAACGGGACCAAGGCGTGGATCACCCACGGTGGGTACGCGGACTTCTACAACCTCTTCGTGCGCACCGGCGGCCCGGGTCCGAAGGGGATCTCCTGCCTGCTCGCCGACGCGACCACGCCGGGTCTGTTGCCGCAGGCCCGGGAGCGTCTGATGGGTCTGCACTCGTCGGCGCCGGCGCAGATCGTGCTGGAGGACGCCCGGGTCCCGCACGATCGCCTGGTCGGCCGGGAGGGCGAGGGGTTCGCCATCGCCATGCAGGCGCTGGACGCCGGTCGGCTCGGCATCGCGGCGTGCGCGGTCGGGCTGGCCCAGGCCGCCATCGACTACGCGACGGCGTACGCGCGGGAGCGCGAGCAGTTCGGTCAGCCGATCGGCCGGTTCCAGGGCGTCGGGTTCATGCTCGCCGACATGGCCACCCAGGTCTCGGCGGCGCGGGCGTTGCTGCTGTCGGCGGCCCGGTTGAAGGACGCCGGCCGGCCGTTCTCGATCGAGGCGGCGAAAGCGAAGCTGTTCGCCACCGACGCCGCCATGCGGGTCACCACCGACGCCGTGCAGGTCCTGGGCGGGTACGGATACAGCGCCGATCACCCGGTCGAACGCTGGTTCCGGGAGGCCAAGGTGCTGCAGATCGTGGAGGGCACCAACCAGATCCAGCGCATGGTGATCGCCCGGTCGCTGACCGGCTGAGGCTCGCCGCTCGCCCGGTCGTTACTCTTACCCGCGTGGAAGAGATCGACCGGGCGATCGTGTCCGCCCTGACCGCGGACGGCCGTCTGTCGTACACCGACCTGGCCGAGCGGGTGGGGCTCAGCGTCTCCGCCGTGCACCAGCGGGTGCGGCGGCTGGAGCAGCGTGGGGTGATCTCGGGGTACACGGCGAAGGTCTCCTACGAGGCGCTCGGCCTGCCGTTGACGGCGTTCGTGGCGATCCGCCCCTTCGATCCGTCGCAGCCGGATGACGCGCCGGAGCGCCTGGCGCACCTCACGGAGATCGACTCCTGCTACTCGGTGGCGGGGGAGGACTTCTACATGCTGCTGGTGCGGGTGAAGAGTCCGGCGGATCTGGAGCGGTTGCTGCAGGACATCCGTACGGCGGCGAACGTGACCACCCGCACGACGGTGGTGCTCTCCACGCCGTACGAAAATCGGCCTCCTCGCATCGCACCGCCCGCACCCGCCGAATGACTCGGGCCTAGCCTCCTAGGACGCGCTGGACGATGTGCGCCGCGACGCGGATGAGCTGGCAAGCTGAGAGGCATGAAAGCGAGCGACGTCGCATCGGCGCTGGACGAGCTCCGGCGCGCACTCGGCCCGCACACCGCCGGCGACTGGACGGTCCGGGCCGGTGACCTGGACTGGAGCTGCCGCGACACCGCCGTGCACATCGCCCACGATCTGCTGGCTTACGCGGCCCAGCTGGCCGGCGCGACTGACGACGGCTATCTCCCGCTCGACCTGACCGTCCGCGAGTCGGCCGGCCCGGCGGAGATCCTGCGGGTCGTCGCGGCCGCCGGAACCCTGCTCGCCACCCAGCTGCGGGCGGCCGAGCCGACCGACCGGGCGTGGCACTGGGGGCCGACCGACCCGTCCGGGTTCGCCGCGCTCGGCGTCAACGAGATCCTGCTGCACACCTATGACATCGCCCGGGGCCTGCGGATCGGGTGGCGGCCACCGGCGGCCGCCTGCGCCGCGGTCCTGGCCCGCCTCTTCCCGGACCATCCGGCCGGCGACCCGGTCCAGGCGCTGCTCTGGTGCACCGGCCGGATCGCCCTTCCCGATCTGCCGCGCCGCACCTCGTGGACCTTGCGGGCCGCCGTGGAGTGATGCCCGTGTCGGGTCCGCCTGGTGCGCGTTGTTGTTGTGGCGACGCGACCGAAGGGCGGAACGACTCATGCGACGACGAACCCTGCTGGCCGCCGGAGCGGTGGTGGCCTCGGCGTCCGCCGCCGGCGCATGGGCCTACCGGTCCGGTGAGGCGGCCGTCACGCCGCTCGGCGTCCCGTCCGTGCCGCCCGGACCGGAACGCTGCGAGCTGCGATATTCGAAGGCCCGCGGGGTGACGGTCGACTTCTACACGGCGGTTCCGGCCGGGCACGGGGACGGCGCCGGGCTACCGGTCTGCCTGGTGCTGCACGGCGGGTCGAAACGGCCGGCCGACTTCGCCGGGATCGGGCTGGGCCGGTTCCTGACCGACGCCGTCAACCGGGGAGCGGCGCCGTTCGTGCTGGCCGGGGCGACCGGGGACCGGCTGGCCTGGCAGCCGAGCGGGCGCGACGACCCGCAGCGGATGCTGCACGAGGAGCTGCCGGCGTGGTGCGCGGCGCGTGGCTTCGACACCGGCCGGCTGGCGGCGTGGGGCTGGTCGATGGGCGGTTACGGGTCGTTGCTGCTGGCCGAGACGTTTCCGCGGTTCGTGCGCGCGGTCGCCGCGTTCTCCCCGGCGGTGTCGCCCGGCGATCCGGTGTTCCGGGACGTGGCGCGGCTGACCGGGACGCCGGTCGGCCTGTGGTGCGGGAAGGCGGATCCGCTGCTGCCGAACGTCCGGGCGCTGCGCCGGTCGTTGCCGGCCGCCCCGGAGGCCGGCAGCTTCGGGCCGGGCAAACACAATTTCGAGTACTGGAGCACCGCCATTCCGGCGGCGTTCCGTTTCGTGGCGGCGCGGTTGTCCGCGGGATAGCCTGCCCGCCATGGTCACGGTGCCGGAGGCGTTCGCGCGGTGGCGGGCGCACGTCGACGGCGACGAGGGCCGGGCCTGGGTCGCGTCGCTGCCGGCCCGCGTCGAGCGCTTGGCCGGGCAGTGGGATCTCCGGCTCGACGACGCGGCGCCGCTGCACGGTGCTCAGGCGCTGGTGCTGCTGGTCACGCGCGATGACCGGCCGCTGGTGCTCAAGCTGAGCGCGCCGCGGGACCCGACCACCGCGACGGAGGCAGCCGGGTTGCGCGCCTGGGCCGGGCGCGGCGTGGTCGAGCTGGTGGCCGCCGAGCCGGGCGCGCTGCTGCTGGAACGGCTGGACCACACGCGCAGCCTGCATGACCTGCCGATCCTGCAGGCAGCCGAGGTGGCCGGCGGGTTGATCCGGACCCTGGCCGTCGCCGCGCCGGCCGGTCTGCCGCAGGCCGGTTCGGGCATCGCGGCGACGCTGGGGGATCGGCAGCGAAGGCTGGGCGATCCGGTTCCGGACCGCTTTCTCGCCAGAGCTTTCCGGTACGCGGCGGAGCTGCCCGGAGTCGGCGAGAACGTCCTGATCCACGCGGACCTGCATTACGGCAACGTGCTCGCCGGTACCCGGCGGCCGTGGCTGGCCATCGACCCGCGTCCGTTGCGCGGGACGCCGGAGTACGCGGTTCCGGAGCTGATGTGGAACCGGGCCGACGAGGTCGCCGATCTCCCCGGCCTGCTGTCGGCGCTGGTCGAGGCGGGTGGGCTGGACGCCGAGCTGGCGCGCGGGTGGGTGATCGTGCGGTGTGTCGACTACTGGCTCTGGGGAGTCGAGCGGGGGCTGACCATCGACCCGGTGCGGTGTGAGCGGGTGCTGGCCGCGCTGCTGCCGGGGTGATCCCGGGCGGATCGCCGACCACCTTGCGCAGGTGGCGGCGCGGTCGGCCGGGGTGCCGGCGATTCCGGACCACCGGCACGCGCCGGCGATCACCACGCCGGGCGGCCTCGCGCCGTTCCCGCGGGCGGTTCCGGCCGAGGCGACCAGCGGCCAGCTGATCGGGCTGGCGCAGATCTTTCTCGGCGGGCGGGACTGTCGTAGGCGTCTCGTAGGGTGCCGGCATGGGTTTCGTCCCGGCTGAGGGAGGCGCTGTGCGAGATCGCCTGGTTGACGCGTGGCTGCTCGAGGTGGCACAGCCGGCCGGTTTCCGGTCCGCCGGCCCGGCGGCACCGGCCCAGTTCATCGATCTGGTGGAGCGCGGCGTGCTGACGGTCCGGCCCGGCGGACCCGGGGTGGTGGGCACGCTCGCCGATCCGGGCGCGGCCACCGGCGCGGCAGCGGGCGGGCTGCTGGCCGTGCTGTTCGCGGGCGGGCGCACGGAGGTGTTGCTGACCCGGGGGCGGTTCGCGGCGGCGGCGGGTCCGCTGCGCCGGGCGGGGCGGCGCCGGGCCCGGGAGGCCGGCCTGTGGCGGACGGCGGTGTCGGTGCCGCGGGCCCTGGTCGCGGTGCTCGGGCTGGCCGCCGTCACGGGTGGGCTGCTGTCCCTGGCGGCGGCCGCCTTCATGCCGAGCTGGGTGTCACCGGCGGTGCTGGCCGGGCTGACGTTCGCGGTGCCGCTCGCGGTGTTGCAGCTGCGGGACTGGGCGGCGCCCCGGGTGCTGACGACGGCGGGGCAGGCGGCGCTCGACGAGCTGCTGGCACACATCGCGGCGTGCCGGGCCGATCCGGACGCCCGGTTCGGTGACCGGGTGGCCTATGGGTTGATGGTCGACTGGCGGGACGGCGCGCAGGAGCCCCCGGTGTGGGCGACCGGGATCGCGGTGGCGGGCCCCGAGGCCGCAGGCGAGGTTGTCGCCGCCGACCGGCAGGCGACGGTGGAGCTGGTCCGGCTGGTGGTGGCGGCCTTCGCCCCCGGGCTCCGCAGCCCGGCGTTCGACGGTGGCGGGGGAGGCGGCGGATCCTGACGACCCGGCGGCCGCCCCGACTTTCGTTCCGGGACGGCCGTGCTCGGCGTTACCGGGGTGGGCGCAGGCGCAGGACCGGGGTGGACCAGCCGGTGTCGGGGACCCCGGCGTCCAGGGCGGTGGCCAGGGCCCGTTCCTCGTAGCGGAAGTGCGACTCCATGATGGCGGTGAGGCCGTCGAGTTCCCGCTGGATCGTGGCGGGGTCGCCGGCTTCGGCCGGGTTCGCGCCGGCCAGCGACGCGATGCGGGTCAGGATGCCGGTGATCAGGCCGTGGTCCTCGATCAGGTTGTCGATCGTGGGGGCCAGGTCGGGGCGTTCCCGGAGCAGCGCGGCGAAAAGGCCGGTGTCCTCGCCCCGGTGGTGGGTGGTCAGGGCGGTGCAGAAGGCCAGGCAGTGGGTGCGCAGGTCGTCCGGGCCGAGCCGGCCGGCCCGGAGGGCGGCCAGGCGCCGCCGCAGTTCCTGGTGTGCTTCGGCGAGTTGGTTGCTGAGCGCCGTGATCCGGTCGCTGGTGGGGGAGGCCACGAGGGCAGTCCCTTCGGTTCCGCACCTCCATGCCCGGCGCGGTCCGCCGCCGACACGCGATGCTGCCGCCATCCGATCACGGCCGCCCGCGACGCGGCAAGTACGGTCACGCGCCTCGTTCAGGCCGGCGATGGCCGGTGCCCGGGGTGGCGGTCCGGGCCGCCCCGCGCCCCGCGCTCGCACCCTGGGCGCCACGCCCCCGCCACGCCCGCGCGCCACACCGGCCCGTACACCGGCCCCACGCTCCACGCCTCGCGCCTCGCGCCTCGCTTCGCGTGAGCCGGGCACCGGGCGCCGGGCACCCATGGTGAGTGGAGTCAGACCGTGGCCGGCGGAGTGGCGGCCGGCTGCGGATCACCGCTGGCCGCCCGGCGGGTCAGCCACTGCTCGTGTGCGGTGCTGAGGCGGGACCACAGGGCGTCGCGACCCGCCCGGCTCACGTCGGCGAAGGTGATGCCGAAGATGTCGGCCATCGCGGCGAAGTAGTCGGCGCGGGTGGTCAGCTCGGTGCGGCTCGGCTGGGCGCCGACTCGGGTCAGGATCAGGGTGCGCATGATGTCGACGCCTGTCGCGTCGCGGCGGGCGGCGGTGGCGACGCGCACGAACCCGGACTCCGGTGACGTCGACAGGTGCTCGTGCCGTTCGGCGAAGGCGGCCATCGTGGCCGGCTCGGCGCGGAAGTCCATGCCGAGGAACGAGCCGCGCGGATCGTGGTCGAAGCGCCACCCGCCGGGCTCGGCCTCGGACGGCCGCAGCCGGTAGTGGAAGCCGCCCTGCTCGTAGTCGCCGGCCACCAGTGGCAGCGGGCCGTGCAACCCGTCGCCCATGCCCAGGTCGACGAGCCAGGCGCCGTCCGGGGAGGCCGGCGCGGGCAGGCCGGTGACGGTCAGCACCAGGTGGTTGGCGTTCGCCCCGGCCGGGTCGCCGGCGGTGCCCTGTACGCCGCCGACGTGCCGGGTGACCTGGTAGCCGAGCGCCCGCAGCAGCGCCGAGAACGCCCCGTTGAGGTGGAAGCAGTAGCCGCCTCGCCCGGCCACGATCCGGCGCGCGGAGTCGAGCGGGTCGATGGTGGTGGGCCGGTCCAGCCAGATCTCCAGGACTTCGTAGGGCACCCGCTCGGCGTGTGCGGTGTGCAACGCGTGCAGAGCGGGCACGCTTGGCGGGTGCCCGGCGTGGTCACCGAGCCCGAGCCGGTTCAGGTAGGCGTGAACATCCACGATCGGACCCTATCCACCGGAGGCCAAGTGATCATCATCGCTGGGGAGCTGCGGGTCGCCGCCGAGGAGCGCGACCGCTATCTGCTCGGGGTCGCCGAGGTCGCGCGGCTCGCCCGTGGTGCCCCGGGCTGCCACGATTTCGCCCAGACACCCGACCCGATCGAACCGGACCGCATCCTGGTCTACGAGCGCTGGTCCTCCGACGAGGACCTGCTCACCTTCCGCAACGCCGGCGGCCCGGCCCTCGACCTGCCCCCACTCCTGTCGGCTGATGTCAGCAAATATCGGATTTCCGCAGTCGAAGCCCCTTGAGGCCGACCGGAGGACCCTACGACGGGCTCCGGTGGGGCGCGGCCCGAGAGGCCGAGGGGACGCGGGGCCTGAGGGGCGGGTGGAAGGCGGGGCGTGAGAGGCCGGTGGGCCGCGGAGCCTGAGGGGCCGGGTGGGGGTGCGGGGCCTGAAGGACAGGTGGGCGCGGTGCCGGATGGCCGGATCAGGCGCGGACCGCGGCAGGCGCGGTTGTTCCGGGGGACGCGCTCAGCCGGCCAGCTCCGCGTAGGCGCATTGGGTCAGGTACGGCAGGGCGTAGGAGTCGCTGCCGAGCAGGGCGGGATGGGTGGCGGTGAGCTGACGGACCTGAGCGAGGACGGCGGCGCGTTCGTCGGCCGGGAGCAGGATGACGCCGCTGCGGGAGGCGACCAGGTCGAGCAGTTCGCCGGGGCGCAGGGAGTGTGTCCAGCCGATCCGGGTGCTGGTGACCGGGCCGAACGGCGGACCCATCGCGGTGTCCCGGGCGCGGTCCTCGCGGCCGATGATGGTGCCGAGCCGGTGTACCCAGTCGGTGCGTTCGTCGCGCAGGTTCCAGATCAGGCCGAGCCGGCCACCGGGGGTCAGCACCCGGGCGATCTCCGGCAGGGCGCGGGCCGGGTCGACCCAGTGCCATGCCTGTGCGACCAGCACCACGTCCACGCTGGCGTCGGGCAGCGGCAGCCGCTCGGCGGTGCCCAGGTGGGCCGGCACTCCGGGGACGGCCCGGCGCAGCTCCGCGAGCATCCCCTCGGACGGGTCGACAGCCGTCACGTCCAGGCCGCGTGCCCTGATCTGCCTGGTCAGCTTGCCGGTCCCGGCGCCCAGGTCGAGGACCCGCGGCCGCCCGGCGGGCAGCAGGAAGTCGAGGGCGGCTTCGGGGTAGGGAGGCCGGCCCCGCTCGTAGGCACCGGCGGCCACCCCGAAGGAGGCGGCGGCAGCGGCCCGATCGCCCGAACCGGAGGCCGCGGAGGGCGAGGGCGAGGCGGAGGCCGCGGCGGCGGAGGGCGAGGTGGGAGCCGCGGCGGGCAGGGCGGAATGCGCGGCAGAGGCCGGGAAAGGGGCGGCCTGGGAAGCATGGGGCGGAATCGCGTCACGATACACGAAAGCGATCGTATTTCGCGTTCCCCCGCGGCCGGCGGACTGCTCGTGCGATCACCGGGAGTTTCGGGATCGGGCCGGATGGGCACCTCAAGGGTCGAGGCACCCCGTAAACGACCACGGAGGGTTGACTGATGAGCTTCACCGACAAGGCCAAGAACAAGGCCGAGGAGCTGGCCGGCAAGGCCAAGCAGGGCATCGGCGAGGCGACCGACAACGAGCGCCTCTACGCCGAGGGCGAGGCCCAGGAGGCCGCCGCGCACACCAAGCAGGCGGGCGAGCACGTCAAGGACGCCGGTCGCGACGTCCGCGACGCCTTCAGCTAGGCCGCATCCCGACGGTCCCGGAAGGCGACGCCTTCCGGGCGACCGTGAGACCACGCGAGAAGGGGCCCCGGATCCGGGGCCCCTTCTCTCACGCGGTCTCTTGCTTGCGCCACCAGTCCTGGCCGGACTCCGGAAGCGTGTCGATCGGGTCGTAGTAGGCGTAGAGCTTCGACAACGCCTCGCTGTCGTCCTTCTCGATCGACGTCCGGTAGTTCTTCGTCCAGTACGAGATGCCGTGCTCCCGGTCGTAGTCGGCGACCATGTGCACCCAGCGCTTGCCGACGAACGGCACGTCGCAGACGATCCGCGGCGTCGCGTAACCCGGCAGGTAGCCCATCAGGTCGTGCTGCAGCTGCTGGGCGTGCCAGACCGGCACCCGCCAGTGCTCCGCGTTCGGGATCATGTCGCACATGTAGAAGTAGTACGGCAGGATCCCCGCCTCGCCCTGCAGCCCGAAGCACAGGTCCAGCAGGTCGGCGGTGCTCGCGTTCACCCCGCGCATCAGCACGCCCTGGTTGCGCACGTCGCGCACGCCGATCTCGAGCAGCGTCTGCGCGGCCCGGGCCACCGTCGGGGTCAGCGAGTTCACGTGGTTGACGTGGGTGTGCACGGCCAGGTTGACCCCGCGCCGCTGGGCGGTCACCGCGACCCGGTGCATCCCCTCCACCACGTCGTCCTGCAGCCAGTGCTGCGGCAGGCCCATCAGCGCCTTGGTGGCCAGCCGGATGTCGCGCACGGTCGGCACCGAGAGCAGACCCATGAGGTACGCCTCGAGCTGCTTCCACGGCACGTTGGCCACGTCGCCGCCGGAGACCACCACGTCCCGTACGCCGGGGTGGGTCTTCAGGTAGTCGAGGTGGGCGGCGTAGCGGTCCACCGGTTTCTGGATCAGCTTGAGTTTCGGCACCGTGGGGGTGCTGTTGCCGACCAGGTCCATCCGGGTGCAGTGCCCGCAGTACTGCGGGCACGTGGACAGCAGCTCGGCCAGCACCTTCGTCGGATAGCGGTGGGTGAGGCCCTCGGCCACCCACATGTCGTGCTCGTGCAGCGAGTCGCGGCTGGCGTTCGGGTGCGACGGCCAGTCCAGGCGCCGGTCGCTGGCCACCGGCAGCATGTAGTTGCGCACCGGGTCGGCGTAGAACGACGCGGTGTCCGGCACCCGGTCCGGCACCATGGTGTTGAGCATCTGCGGCGGGATCAGCATCGACATGGTGGCCAGGCGCTGCTGGTCCTCCTCCAGGTCGGCGTAGAACGACTCGTCGACCAGGTCGCCGAGCACCGCCCGCAGCTGCTTCGCGTTCTTCACACAGTTGACCCGCTGCCACTGGGCGGACTGCCACTGCGCGGCGGTGACGTCACGCCACCCGGGGAAGCGGGTCCAATCCGGCTCCACCAGCTCGCGCCGCTGGTACTCGTAAGGCTGTCCGGCGGAAAGCTCGGCCACCGCGTCCTCCCTGGATGACGTAGCCGTCTCGCCGGCCCTGGATCACAGGGGCGGCGGCACGACCTGATTTACGTGCTCGGCTTGACGAGAACCCAACCTACTGGAGAATCTTCGGTCTAGAAACCCAAGGTCCAAAAGATTTACGGTAGAGCGGCACTTGCAGACGAGGGTTTAACGTGAGGGAGCTGTTGATGGCGGGATCAGTGGGTCTGAACCGGGTGCTCGAGCCGGCCGGGGTGCTGCCCCAGGCCGCCTGGCGTCTGGACGCCTCCCCGCGGATCGGCCCGGACGAGGTGCGCATCCGCGTGCAGCGGCTCAACCTCGACGCCGCCAGCTATCGGCAGCTGGCCGAGAAACATGCGGGAGACGGCGAGAACATCCGGGCCGAGGTTCTGGAGATCGTCGAGACGCGCGGCAAGATGCACAACCCGGTGACCGGCTCGGGCGGCATGCTGATCGGCGTGGTCGAGGAGGTCGGCCCCGAGTCGCCGCTGCCGGTCAAGGTGGGCGACCGGGTCGCCACGCTGGTGAGCCTGACCCTGACGCCGCTGCGGATCACCGACGACCTGCAGGGCTGGGACGGGCTGTCCGAGCAGGTGCCGGCGGACGGCACGGCGATCCTGTTCGGCCGCTCGATCGTCGGGGTGCTGCCCGACGACCTGTCCCCGGAGCTGGCCCTGGCCGTCTACGACGTGTGCGGCGCCCCGGCCCTGGTCGACCGGATCGTCCGGAAGTATCCGGATCCGACCGTCGTCGTCCTGGGCGGTGCCGGCAAGAGCGGCTCCCTGTCGCTGGCCGCGGCGAAACGCGCGGGAGCGCGTACCAAAGCAATCGTGGTCTCCGCGGCGGAGCGTGACGCGCTCAGCGGCACCGGGCTCGCCGACGACATCGCGATCGCCGACGCGCGGGACGCCGTCGCGCTGGCGGCGGCGGCCGGGTCGAACGACATCACCGTGGTCTGCGTGGACGTGCCGGGCTGCGAGCACGGGGCGATCCTGTCCACCGCACCCGGCGGCACCGTGATCTTCTTCTCGATGGCGACCAGCTTCGCCGCGGCGGCGCTCGGCGCCGAGGGCCTGGCCGCCGACGTGACGATGCTGATCGGCAACGGCTACGTGCCCGGGCACGCGGAGTTCGCCGTCGACCTGCTGCGCACCACCCCCGCGGTGCGGGAGTTGTTCGCCAAGCGGATCGCGGGAGACTGACCGCATGACTATTCCCCTGGTCCGCTACACCAACGGTCGCTTCTACTCCGCCGCCGAGCCGCGCGCCACAGCGATGCTCGTCCGCGGCGGCACCATCGCGTGGCTGGGTGACACGGCCGACGTCCCCGCCGCCGACCGCACCGTCGACCTGGACGGTGCGCTGGTCACCCCGGCGTTCGTCGACGCGCACCTGCACGCCACCGACACCGGTCTGGCCGTCGACGGCCTCGACCTGTCCGGGGTGCGCTCGGCCGGCGAGCTGCTGGACGCGGTCGCGGCGTTCGCGGCCACCCGGCCGGCCGGCGCCGTGGTGCACGGGCACGGCTGGGACGAGTCGACCTGGGCCGAGCAGACCCCGCCGACCGCCGCCGAGCTGGACCGGGCCGCCGGCGGCCGCCAGGTGTACCTGTCGCAGGCGTCGGTGCACTCGGCCCTGGCGTCCTCGGCGCTGCTGCCGGCGGCCGAGGGGGTCGACGGCTACCACCCGTCCGGCTGGGTGCGCGAGCACGCGCACCACGCGGTCCGGGCGGTCGCGCTCGGCGCGCTCACCCCGGAGCAGCGGACCCTGGCGCAGCGCACCGCGCTGCGCCGGGCCGCGTCGATGGGCATCGCCGCGGTGCACGAGTGCGGCGGCCCGGGCACCTCCAGCGAGGCCGATTTCCTGTCGGTCCTGGCGCTGTCCGGGCAGGGCCTGCCGCAGGTCTTCGGGTACTGGGGTGAGCTGGGCGGCGCCGAGCGGGCCCGGGAGCTGGGCGCGCACGGCGCGGCCGGCGACCTGTACGCGGACGGCGCGCTCGGCTCCCGCACCGCGTCGCTGCGCGCGGCGTACCACGACGGCGACCACGGCTGCGGCGAGGCGTTCCTGACCGCCGAGCAGGCCGCGCAGCACCTGCTCGACTGCGTCCGGATCGGGTTCCAGGGCGGCTTCCACGCGATCGGCGACGCCGCCATCGACACCGTCCTGGACGGGTTCGCGCTCGCCGCCAAGCAGGTCGGCGTGGACGCCCTGCGGGAGGGGCAGCACCGGATCGAGCACGTCGAGCTGATCGACAAGGCGATGATCGCCCGGATGGTCGAGTTCGGCGTGATCGCCTCGGTGCAGCCGGTCTTCGACGCGCTGTGGGGCGGCCCCGACCGGATGTACGCCCAGCGCCTCGGCGTGGAGCGGGCCATGCTCACCAACCCGATCGGTGCCCTGCACGCGACCGGGGTGGCCCTGGCCTTCGGCTCCGACTCGCCGGTGACCGCGCTCGACCCGTGGGCGACGGTGGTGGCCGCGGCCGCCCCGCGCAACCCGGCCTACCGGATGAAGGTGCGGGCGGCGTTCGCCGCCGCGAGCCGCGGTGGCTGGCGCGGCGCCGGGGTGAGCGGGGTGGGCGTGCTGGCGCCCGGCGCCTCGGCCACCTTCGCCGTCTGGGACACCCCGGGCGGCGTCAGCGAGGGTCTGCCGGCGCTGCTGCCGGACATCGACGGTGTGGTTCCGCGGCGGCCGATCTGCCGCCGCACGGTGCTGCACGGCGAAACCATCTACGAGAACTAGGAGCTCTTTCGTTGGCCGGGAAGCTGGATCTGGACCCGCGGATCGTCGCGCGGGCGCGGGCGCTCGCCGTCAAGGCCGGGCAGCCCGTCGTCGACCTCGCGCGGTCGCACACCACCGTGTCGGTGGAGCGGGCGGTGCTGCGCCTGGCCGGGGTGCACGGCGCCGACTCGGACGGCATCCCCTGGGTGAACCGTCTGGTGGACGCCGTGCGCGCGGACGTCGGGCTCGGGCACGGGGTGGCCGTCCCGGTCTTCCACGCGGCCGCGACGACGGGCGTCGAGGACCTGACCGTGCTCGCGCAGAAGGCGGCGGCCGGGGCGGTGCGGTTCGCCGTACCGGAGAAGAAGGCCGAGCTGACCGCGGCCCGGCGGCGGGCCAGGAAGGCCGCCGCCGGCGGCATCAAGATCGTGGATCGGCGGCGGGCCGAGCGGGACCGGCTGATCAAACGGTACGGCGACCCGAAGCAGCGCCCGTGGATCTACCTGATCGTGGCCACCGGGGACATCTACGAGGACATCCCGCAGGCGCAGGCGGCGGCCCGGGCCGGTGCGGACATCATCGCGGTGATCCGGTCGACGGGGCAGTCGCTGCTGGACTACGTGCCGGAGGGGGCCACCCGGGAGGGGTTCGCCGGCACCTACGCCACGCAGGAGAACTTCCGGCTGATGCGGGCCGCCCTCGACGAGACGTCGAAGGAGCTCGGCCGATACATCCGGCTGACCAACTACGCGTCCGGCCTGTGCATGCCGGAGATCGCCGCGCTGGCCGGGATGGAACGCCTGGACATGATGCTGAACGACTCGATGTACGGCATCCTGTTCCGCGACATCAACCCGATCCGGACCTTCGTCGACCAGCGGTTCAGCAGGCAGGTGCACGCCCGCGCCGGGATCATCATCAACACCGGCGAGGACAACTACCTGACCACCGCCGACGCCGTCGACGCCGCGCACACGGTGACGGTGTCGCAGCTGCTCAACGAGTACTTCGCGCACGAGGCGGGGCTGGCCGACTGGCAGCTCGGCCTGGGGCACGCGTTCGAGATCAATCCGGATCTGCCGGACTCGTTCCGGCTGGAGCTGGCGCACGCGCTGCTCGCCCGGGAGCTGTTCCCCGAGGCGCCGCTGAAGTGGATGCCGCCGACCAAGCACATGACCGGCGACGTGTTCCGCGGCAACCTGCTGGACGGCTTCTTCAACCTGGCCGGCGCGCTCACCGGCCAGGGCATCCTGCTGGTCGGCATGATGACCGAGGCGGTCGTCACGCCGTGGCTGTCCGACCGCGACATCGCCCTGCAGAACGTGAAGTACGTGCTCAACGGCGCGGGCAACCTGCACGAGGACTTCGTTCCCGGCCCGTTCATCAAGGGCCGGGCCAACCAGGTGCTCGGCGAGGCCATCGACCTGCTGGAGCGCATCGTCGACGACACGCTGATGGACGCCATCGCCGACGGCACGTTCGGCCTGATGAAACGCCCCGCCGACCGGGGCAAGGGCCTCGACGGCGTGGCCCGGCAGGAAGCCGACTACTACAACCCGGTCACCGAGGAGCTGGAATGAGCATCGTCCGTCCCTACGGGGACACCACCGGCGACGGGATGGTGCAGCTCTCGTTCACCCTGCCGGTCCCGCACGACAAGCGGGCCGAGGGTGCCGCGCTGCAGCTGGCCGGCAAGATGGGCATGGACCCGGCGATGCTGGTGCACGCCAAGCAGATGGGCGATGGGTTCACCTTCTTCGTCGTCTACGGCAAGGTCACCCACCTGGTCGACACCGACAAGGTGCAGGTCGTCGAGCGGGACTACCCGCTGCTGAGCGCCAAGGAGGTGAACGCGGCGATCAAGCGGGGGCTGCGGCGGCGGCTCAACGTGGTCGGGGCGTGCATCGGGACCGACGCGCACACCGTCGGCATCGACGCGATCCTCAACCTCAAGGGCATCGCCGGGGAGAAGGGCCTGGAGTACTACTCCGAGCTGTCGGTGACCAACATGGGCGCGCAGGTGTCGGTCCCCGACCTGGTGGAGACGGCCCGGGCGAAGAAGGCCGACGCGGTGCTGGTCTCCCAGGTGGTCACCCAGCGCGACGCGCACCTGCACAACACCCGGGCCATGTCGGCGGCGTTCCGCGAGGCGCTGCCAGCCGGGAAACGGCCGCTGCTGATCGTCGGCGGCCCGCGCTTCGACGAGCTGATGACCGGCGAACTCGGCGTCGACCGGATCTTCAGCCGCGGCACCACGCCCCGTGAGGTCGCCTCCTACCTGGTCCACGCACTGATTGCGAGCAAGAATTGATCACCGTCACGCACCGCCGCTACGTGCCGTACTCGCACGCCCACTACGCCGGGAACCTGGTCGACGGGGCCTACTCGCTCGGCCTGTTCGGCGACGTCGCCACCGAGGTCTGCATCCAGCTGGACGGCGACGAGGGACTGTTCGCCTCGTACGACGACGTGCAGTTCAAGGCACCGGTGCAGGCCGGCGACGTCCTGGAGATCACCGCTCGGGTGGTGCACATGGGCACCCGCAGCCGCCGGATCGAGTTCGCGTCGACGGTGGTGTGCCGGGGGACCGGGGGTTCGGCGGCGCGGGTGCTCGCCGAGCCGATCGTGGCGGTGACGGCGGTGGGCACTGTCGTCGTGCCACCCAAGGCGTGAGGGAGGCCGTCTGCGTCGACGTCGGGTCGACGTACACCAAAGCCGCCAGGATCGACCTCAGCGGCGCCGAACTGATCCGGCGGACCGAGGTGCCGACCACGTCCGGCACCGACGTCCTGGCGGGGCTGGACGCGGCAGTGGCCGCGGTCGGCGGCCGGGACGCGCCGCTGTACGTCTGCTCGTCCGCCGGCGGCGGGCTGCGGCTCGCGGTGGTCGGTTACGAGAGCCTGGTCACCGCGGAGGCCGGGCACCGGGTCGGCCTGTCGGCCGGCGCGCAGGTGGTGCACGTGGCGGCCGGGCCGCTGACCGGTGCGGCGGTGACCGCGCTGCGCGCCGCCCGCCCGGACGTGATCCTGCTGGTCGGCGGCACCGACGGCGGCGACGGCGAGGTGCTGCTGCACAACGCGCGGCGGCTGGCCGCGCAACGCCTGCGGTTGCCGGTGGTCCTGGCGGGCAACGCCGACGTACGCGCGGAGGGCGCCGCCGTGCTGACCGCCCGCGGCGTGCCGGTCACCGTGACCGGCAACGTGCTGCCCCGCATCGGCGTGCTCGATCCGCTGCCGGCCCGGGCGGCCATCCGTGACGTCTTCCTCCGGCACGTGATCGGCGGCAAGCGCCTGTCCCGGGGACCCCGGTTCGCGTCGCTGGTCCGGTCGGCCACCCCGGACGCGGTCCTGGCCGGCGTGGAACTGCTCGCCGACCGGGCCGCCGCCGGGGTCCTGGTGGTCGACGTGGGCGGGGCGACCACCGACGTGTACTCGGCGCTGGTGCCGGACGCGGAGGCGGAAACCGGTCCGCGCCGCGACGTGGCGGGCACCCTGTGGCGGTCCCGGACCGTGGAGGGCGACCTCGGGGTGGCGGTCGGTGCCGACGGCACCCGGGCGGCGGCGGTCACCGAGAAACTGCCCCCGCCCGGCGGCGACCGGGAGCTCGCCGCCACCGCCGCGACGATCGCGCTGCGCCGGCACGCCAGGGGTCACTCGGCCGGGCCCGGACTACCCCGCACGGGTGGCCGCGACCTGCGCGACGTACGGATCGTCATCGGTTCCGGCGGGGTGCTGCGGCACGGTGGCGGCGACCACGTGCTGGGCGCGGTACTGGCCGACACGGCCGGCGGATGGGCGCTGCCGGACCGGGCCAGGACCATCGTCGACAGTGAATACGTCCTCGCCGCGGCCGGGTTGCTCGCCGTCGATCATCCGGAGGCGGCGGCCGGGCTGTTGGACGCGCTGGTGCGCTGACGTCGTCATCGACGAAGTGCATTTTCGGACACGCCGAGAAACGCGACACGCCGGAACGAGCACCACCCGGTTGACAGACCGCCCCCGTCCGGACGTACCGTCTTCAGGTCCTGTTTCACGGCATGCGACTGTGATCCGCTTCGTTCCTTCACTCACTGGCCCGCAGTCCTCGCAGGGGTCGCGCGTTCAGCCAGGTCCAGGGGGTGCAGGTGCGCGGGCGGCGCGGACCGGGTCGCGACACCGGGAGTCGAGACGAGCCGAGCCTGGCCAGTAGACAACGGCGCGGCGTGGGCAGCCAGCCCGCGGCGAGTCGGTCCGAAGGTCAGCGGGAGGTTCGCCGGGCACACCGGCCGGAACGGACAGAAGCACCCCGAGGGGCGTGGCCACTGGACGCCGCGCCCCTCCGCAAGTCTCCGGCGCCCTCCCAGCCGATTCCCATCCGCTCGGTACCGTTTCGCGGCCGACTACCCGGCCGACCGGGCGCGGACCGGCAGGTAGCCTGCCTGGCGTGGAAATGACGATGCCGCCACCCGACCTCGCGCAGCCGGGTCCCGGCACCCCGGCGCCGGCCGGGCCGCGACCGCTGCGGCTGCCGGTCGCCGCCGCCCTCGCGGTGGCCGCCGGCCTCGCGCTGCTGCTGGCCCTGCCGCCGTACGACCTGTGGTGGCTCGCCCCGGCCGGCGTCGCGCTGCTGGCGGCGGCCGTGCACCGACGGCGCCTGCGGGCCGGCTTCGGGCTCGGCTCGCTGGCCGGCGCGGTGTTGTTCTACCCGCTGCTGGAGTGGACCCGGATCGCGGCCGGCTGGCTGCCCTGGGCGCTGCTGTCCACCGCCGAGGCGGTGGTGCTCGGCCTGCTCGGCCTGGCCGCCGCCTGGCTGTCCCCGCTGGTCGACCGCCGGCGGGCGCTGTGGCCGCTGCTGACCGGCCTGCTCTGGGTGGCCGACGAGGCGCTGCGCGACCGGGCGCCGTTCGGCGGTTTCCCGTGGGGGCGGCTCGCCTTCAGCCAGGGCGACGCCCCGGCGCTGCGGCTGGCCGCCTGGGGTGGCGCGCCGCTGGTCACCTTCGCGGTGGCGGCCGCCGGCGGAGCCCTGGTCGCGCTGGCCTGGCGCCGGTGGAACCGGTCCGCGGCGCTGGGCGCCGCCGGCTTCGCCGTGGCCGCCGGGGTGCTGATCGGCGCGCCGGCCGCGGTGCCGCTGTCCGCGCCGGACGGCCCGGCCCGCACCGTGGCCATCGTGCAGGGCAACGTGCCCCGGCTCGGCCTCGACTTCAACGCGCAGCGCCGGGCGGTGCTGGACAACCACGTGACCGCCACCCGGCGGCTGGCCGCCGACGTGGCCGCCGGCAGGCAGCCGAAACCCGACCTGGTGGTGTGGCCGGAGAACGCCAGCGACATCGACCCGCTGCGCAACGCCGACGCCGCCCAGGAGATCTCCGACGCGGCCCGCGCCATCGGGGTGCCGATCCTGGTCGGCACGGTGCTGCACACCGACACGCCGGGCGACATCAAGAACGCCGGCCTGCTCTGGATGCCGCTCACCGGTCCCGACCTGGACCAGACGTACGTCAAGCAGCACCCGGTCCCGTTCGCCGAGTACATGCCGCTGCGCTCGGTGGCCCGGCTGGTCAGCGACAAGGTCGACCTGGTCAGAAACATGCTGCCCGGTGACCACGCCGGCGTCGTCGACACCGGCGCGCTCACCCTCGGCGACGTGATCTGTTTCGAGGTGGCCTACGACGGGATCGTCCGCGACACCGTGGCGAAAGGCGCCCAGATCCTCGCGGTGCAGACCAACAACGCCACCTTCGACGAGGGCGAGGCCCGCCAGCAGCTGGCGATGGTACGACTGCGCGCCGTCGAGCACGGTCGCGACTCGCTGATGGTCTCCACCGTCGGCATATCGGCGTTCGTGGATACTCGGGGTGGTGTGCACGGAGAGACGGCGTTCAACACCGCGAAAGTGGTGGTGCATGCGATGTCCACCGGGGGTTCGCGTACGCTTGCCACTCGTTCGGGCATCTGGCCCGAGACGATCGCGGTCGGACTGACCGTCATCGCACTGGCCGTCGCCCTGCCCCTGCGCCGGCGGCGGACCATCATCAGCACCGACGAGAGCGTGGAGGAACGGTGAGCGAGGCCGAAGGGTACCCGGGAGTGGGACGGGTCCTCGTGATCATCCCGACGTACAACGAGGCCGACAACGTCCGCCTGATCACCGGGCGCGTCCGCGAGGCGGTCCCGGACGTCGACATCCTCGTCGCCGACGACAACTCACCGGACGGCACCGGAGACATCGCCGACGAGCTGGCGCTCGCCGACGACCACATCTTCGTGCTGCACCGGGCCGGCAAGGAGGGCCTCGGCGCCGCCTACAAGGCCGGCTTCGCCTGGGCCAAGGACAAGGGGTACGACGCGGTCGTCGAGATGGACGCGGACGGCTCGCACGCGCCCGAGGAACTGCACAAGCTGCTCGACGCGCTGGCCGGCGCGGACGCGGTGCTCGGCACCCGGTACATCCCCGGTGGCAGCGTGCACAACTGGCCGATGCACCGGCTGCTGCTCTCGCGCGGCGGCAACATCTACATCCGGATGGCGCTGGGCATGCCGTTCAAGGACGCCACCGGCGGTTACCGGGCGTACCGGATGACCGTGCTGGACGCCATCGACGTGCCGAGCGTCGCCTCCACCGGTTACTCGTTCCAGGTCGAGCTGGCCTGGCGCGCCTACCGCGGCGGGTTCCGGGTCGTCGAGGTGCCGATCACCTTCACCGAGCGCGAACACGGCGTCAGCAAGATGAGCGGCAACATCTTCAAGGAGCAGCTGCTCCGGGTCACCCTGTGGGGCGCTCAGGCCCGCAAGGACAGCCTGCTGAGCCTGCTCGGCCGCAAGCCGAAGCAGGAGCAGCAGACCTGGCCGTGACGGCCCGCACTCAGCCGAGTCGCAGGTTCCGGTGTCATGCTGGAGGGGCACCACTTGACACCGGAGGACTCTGATGCGTCGTAGCCGGATGGCCTACCTTCCCTTCGTCTTCCCGCTGCTCGCGGTCGCCGAGGTCGCGGCGTTCCTGGCGGTGGCCCACCTGATCGGGGCGGGCTGGGCGTTCCTGCTGCTCGCCGCGCTCACCCTGACCGGGTTCGCGCTGCTGCGCCGGGAGGGCATCCGCGGCTGGCGGGCCTTCCAGCAGGCCGCGGCGGCCGGCCGGCCACCCGGCGCCGGGGTGGCTCACTCGCTGGTCGGCCTCGGCGGCGCGCTGCTGCTGGCGCTGCCCGGCTTCGTGACCGCCGCGCTGGGCCTGATCCTGCTGGTGCCGCCGGGGCGGATCCTGGGGCGCCGGGCGGTGGAGCGGTTCGCCGAGCGCCGGCTCGGTGGCGCGGCCACCGGCGACCTGTTCGGCCCGCGCCGGGTCCGGGTCCGCGTCGAGGACCCGACGGTCGTCGACGCGTCGGTGGTCGGCGACGTGCCGCCGCCCCCGCGCCAACCGGCCGCCGCCATCGAGGGCGAGATCGTCCGCTAGCCGGCCGACGAGACATGCGGAAAAGGGCCGTCCCGGATCGGGACGGCCCTTTCGCGTTGGTGCTCGCTGCGGTCAGCGGCCCCGGCGGGTCCGCACTTCCTGCAGGCGCTCGTTGAGGATGTCTTCCAGCTCGGCGATCGATCGCCGCTCCAGCAGCATGTCCCAGTGGGTGCGCGGCGGCTTCGCCTTCTTCTGCTCCGGCTCGCTGCCGTCGACCAGCCGGGCCACGCTGCCGTCGAACTTGCACTCCCAGGTGGTCGGCACCTCGGCGTCGACGGCGAACGGAACCTCGAACTGGTGACCCTTGACGCACAGGTACTCACGGGTCTGTCGGGGCGCCAGCTCGGTGTTACGGTCGGACTCGTAGCTGACTGCGCCTAGACGGCTGCCGCGCAGCATGCGTTCGCCCATGATCGGCTTCCCCTCGCTCGTGGTGCTGCTCTCGTTGGTGTAACGAAAGGGGCGGCCGCCGGATTCCTGCGCCCGCCGAGTATCTATCGGTCTCTTACCCGCCCGGTAAAGGGCATGTAACGCTATGAGCGTAACCGGCCAGCGACCATACACCGTAATTTGAACGGTCGTGAAGTGGACCTTGGTCCATTTTACCCGGATTTGGCTCGTCTGCAGGTGGTGCGATGTCGGTCACTCGCGCGTTCACCACCCATTAACCCGGACGTCGGTAGCCTCCCCGGGTCTCGCTCGGTGATCGTGGGGTGGCGGACCGGCCCGGGTCAGCCCTCCGGCGAGCCCGCCTGTGCCGGTGCCGGCGCCGCTGCCGGGCGGCCGGTACCGAGTGTGGCCAGCGCCGACGCCAGATCGCTCACCTGCCCGGTCAGCTGCGCGACCCGCTGGTGCGCCGCGTCCGCGTCGGCCCGCGCCGCCGCCAGCCGCTGCTCCAACTCGGCCCGCTCGTCACCGGCCCGGGCCAGTTCCGTCCGCACCCGGTCGAACTCCTGCGCGGCCCGGCGCAACCCGTCCCGGTCGGCCGCCACCGAGGCCAGCTCCGCGCGCACCTCGAGCACCTCGGCAGCGGACCGTTCCGCGGTCGCGGCGGCCTCGGCGGCGGACGTCTCGGCGGCCTGCGCCCGGCGATCCGCCCGCCCGGCCGCCTCCCGCAGGTCCCCGGCCTCCCGGCGCGCCGCCGCGAGGGCCTCCTCCGCCCGCCCGGCCGCCTCCTCCGCCGTCCGCCGGAACTCGTTGTGCTCCCGCAGCGCCGCCGCGAGATCGCGTTCCGCGGCGTCCCGCTGCCCCTTGGTCTCCTGCAGCTCCCGCCGCGTCACCGACAGTTCCTCGGCCGCGGCGTCGCGCTCCGCCTCGGCCCGTTCGCGCAGCGCCGCCGCCGCCGTGGCGGCCCGCACCGCCTCGTCGCGCGCCTCGACAGCCGCCTGCTCCCGCTTGCCGGCCTCCTCGGCGGCCCGCTCCGACGCGACGGCCCGCTGCCGTGCCTCGTCCCGCTCGGCGGTGGCCGCCACCGCGATCTGCTGGGCCGCCGCCGTGGCGGTGGCCGCCTGCTCGGCGTCCCGGCGCGCGTCGTCACGTTCCCCGTGCGCGGCCGCCACCGCCCGCGACGTCTCCGCCCGCACCTCGGCGACCTGCCGCTCCACCCCGGCCGGCGACATCTCCGAATGCAGCGCCTCGGTCAGCGTGCCCACCATCTGGTCGAGGCGGTCCACCACCTCCCAGGTCCGCGCCACCGAACCGGCCAGCCCGGGCGACGACCGATGCCGCATCCGCACGTTGCGGGAGGCGCGCTGGCACTCCCCGTCGTTGTCCCGGCAATACCGGAACGGCCGCCCGGCAGAGGCCCGCTGCGGCACCGGCCGCCCGCAGTGTGCACAGGGTCGCGTCTCGAGCGCCTCAGCGGCGTCCTGGTCTTGCGTCGTCATAGCATCCACCACCCTAGGCCGAACAATGATCTTCCCGATGTCACCACACCGGCGCCGCCTGTTCCGGCACACCACCCTCGCTGCCGCGGCGCCGCCCGCACGCTTCCGGATCTTCCTCCGGTACGACTCGTAGCCCCGTGCCGACCGGCTCGCGAGGCCCGGCCCCCGCACGGCCGTGGCGCGGCTCGTGCGGATCCGCCGACCCGCACGGCGATCCCGAGCCGTCGCATGCGGCTCCCGCGGGGACGCCGAGTCGACGCGTCCCGATGGCGCGCCCGAAGCCGGCCGTGAACCCGGACGAGACGCGTGGCGCCCCCGGTGGCCGCCGATCCTGGCGCCGGCCGGTCCGCGAGGCGGTCAGGCCCGTGACGTGCCCGCGGTGACCCGGAGCGGATCCGCACGACACGCGTGGCCGTCCGGCGGGGGAGCGGTCTCGCGAGCCGATCGGCACGGGGCTCCGAGTCGTACCGGAAATCGCTTTCGAAGGGAAGTCGTGGCCGCGGTCAAGGAGTGCTCCGCCGCAGGTGAGCGACGTTCCAGCGGAGGTCGAGGGTGGCCGGGTCGGCGCCGGCCACGCCGAGGAACAGCCACGCGCGGTAGACCGGGGTGATCAGTCGGCGCTCCAGGTCGGACAGCGGGCGTACCTCGTGGTAACCGCTGATCACCGCGTCCTGGTAACCGCGCCAGGCGAGCGCGAAGTCGGCCACCAGGAAATTGCGGTGGCTGGCCTCGAAGTCCAGCACGCCGGTCAGCCGGCCGTCCTCGAAGAGCAGGTTCCACGGGGTGAAGTCGCCGTGCAGCACGCCGCGCGGGGCGGCGCCGGCCGGGTTGGCGGCGAACCACGCCAGGGTCGCCTCACGAGCCGCCAGTAACAGGCGGCCGTCGTCCGGGTGCAGTCTTTCGTACGCCGTCAGCGTGCGCTCCAGCTCCGGGTCCCCGAGCAGGCCGGCGGGTTCGCGGAACCCGTCCCGCTGCCGGGTGATCCCGGTCGCGGCCAGCGCCGCGTGCAGTTCGGCGAGCAGCCGTCCGCGGTGCCGCTGCTGGGCGAGGGTGTCCGGGCCGCCGGTCACCACGGGCCGGCCGGGCAGCCGGTGGGTGAGCAGCCAGACGCCGCCCGGCGTGGCCCAGGGTTCCTCGGCCGGCTCCGGAGTGGGCCAGCCCTGCTCGCGCAGGGCCGCCGCGACCCGCAGCGGGTAACGCCAGTCGGGCTGGTCCAGCCGCTGCAGGATGTGGGGACGGCCGTCGCGGGTCACCGCCCAGGTGTGCGTGGACCGGGCACCGAGCAACGCGCCGGGGACCAGGCGCCACCGTGCGCAGATCGCCGGATCGGGCGCGGTCACCGCGGCCCAGCCGGAATTCTTCCGCGCGCCGCCCCGGCGAGCTGGACATCCACCACCCGCTGATCCGCCATCCCCGCCCCGATCCGTCGGCGATCATCGATGGTTCAAGGTAGCGTCCCGGGCGCGGCGCGGGGACGCGCGGAGGGGGCCACCGATGATGCGGGTGCCGAGCCGCTGGGACGAGCACGTCTCTCCCGGCTGATCCGGCGCCGGCGGGGGACCGGCCGGGCCCGGCGGTGATCGGGGCCGCGCTGCCGGCGGCCTCGGTGTTCGAGCGGCCCGCGAGGGCAGCGGCGGCCACGGCGGCGACGATGAGCGAGGTGCGACCGTCCCGGGTCAGGAGAGGGGCGCCGCCCGCCAGGGTGGCGCCCCTCAGCTGGCCCCGGGCAGGGGCATGGTCAGTCTCTTGGTCAGATGAGCCGGTCAGCGGGCACGTAGCCGTGCTGGACGGCGAGGTCGCCGAGTCGCTGCCCGCGACCGTCGCCGGCCTGTAGTTCGAGCAGTTCCTCCAGTTCCTGGCGGCTGAGCAGGCCCTGGCGGATCAACTGCTCGCCGATGCGGCGGCGGCCGGTGATCGTGGCGGCGGCGCTGCGGACCCGGCGGCCGATGCCGTCAGCGGCGAGCAGGGCCAGCGGGGCGAGGCAGGTGAGCAGGCTGATCCCGGTCCACAGGTAGAGCGACCACCAGTCGTGGTGCAGAACCACGCCGGCCGTCATGCAGGCGGCGGCGACAGCAGCCCAGCCCAGGTGGGGTCGGAAGGTGCGCCAGGTGTCGCCGGTGGCGGCCTTGCCCTTGGCGGTCACCACGTAGGCGAGGGGCCGGCCGGCGAGCTGGGCGGCGGCCGCGGCCACGTAGATCGGCGCGGTCATCAGTTCCAGGGCCATGCCGGTCAGGCCCCAGGACCGGCGCTCGTGCTCGACGAGGTTGTAGCGCTGGGTGATGCGGAAGAACCCCAGGCCGACCGTCAGGTTCGCGGCGAACAGCACGCCCCAGACCAGGGCCGGGAGCCGGGTCACGGAGACGCCGCCGACCAGGTAGATCGCGCTGAGCGCCACACCGATCACCCACGACGCCGCGGTGGTCGGGTAGTGCGACTGCAACGCGAAGAACGCCAGGCGCTGGCCCCGGCGCGGCAGCCGGGGCAGCAGCCGCGGGGAGTGCCGGCGGGCGATTTCCCAGATTCCGTACGCCCAACGTTTCTGCTGGCTGAAGAAGTCCGTATAGGTCGCCGGGCCCTCGCCGACCGCGAGGATGTCCGGGGTGTAGACGCCGCGCCAGTGGTTGCCGGTGCCGGGGTTGACCGCCGCGTACACGACCATCGAGGTGAGGTGGTCCTCGATGATGCAGTCCTGGTAGCCGCCGATCTGCGCGAACGCGGCAGGCCGGTAGAGGTGGTTGGTGCCGATCAGCAGCGGCGCGGCGTGCCCGTTGCCGCCGCGCTGCATGATGCCGTGGAACACGTAGGCGAGTTCGGCGGCGCCGCGGGCCACGAACGAGTCGCCCAGGTTCGCATAGACCTGCGGGGCGACCACGAATGCGGTGTCCGGGTCACGGAAGTAGCCCAGGGTGCGTTCCAGGAAATTCGGGTATGGCACGTGGTCGGGGTCCATCTGGGCGACGACGTCGTAGTCGGCCTCGTGCATCGACCGCCACGCGTTGTGGTTGCCGTGTTTGGTCTTGCGCCGGAACGGGCCGCTGTCCTGGTTCCACTCCGGGTGGCCCTTGCGGCTGAAGTGGTGTACGCCGATCTCCGCGCACAGCCGCGCGACGTGCGGGTCGTCGCCCTCGTCGAGCAGCCAGACGTCGAGCGGTCCGTCATGCCGGATCCGCAGCATCGCCCGCAGGGTGGCCATGACCAGCTCGACCGGTTCCTTACCGGGCACGATCGTGGTCAGCACCGCCACCCGCAGGCCGGTGGCCGGCTTGATCGGGACCGGGTCGACCGCCCGCGCCGCGAAGTAGGCGAGCACCCAGGTGCGCAGCGCCACGATCAGCTGCAGCACGATCATCAGGCCCAGCCCGGCGGCCATCACGATGCCGCCGGCGGCGGGCACCGCGCCGAACCGGGGCAGGTTGGCCGGTACCACCAGGTAGATGGTCAGGGCGACGGCCAGCACGATGTGTACGGCCGCGACGCCCATCAAGGTCCGGTGTGCGGCTGGGCTGAGCACCCGCCGATAGGCCACGGTGTCACCGGCGGGTTCCATTCGCCCGGCGACCTCGGTGGCGTTGCGGCCGTAGAGAACTCCTGAGGCACGTCGTTCCGCATCGCCGGGGCCAGTGCCCGGGATGAGTTCCTTGGTCATAGCCGGAGCATCGGCTGCCAGCACACCGATTCAAGGGTTGCCGGAATCTGTTCCGGAGACCACGCGTGTCGATCAAGGGGACCCGGTGTGAGCGCCTGTTCCGGACTCCGGAACAGGCGCTCGGCGCTACCCGGCCAGGGCGCGGCGGGCCCAGGCGCGGACGTCGGCGTCGCCGTCGGTGCTCGCCTCGGTCAGGGCGGATCGGACGTCGTCGCGGTCCGGCCAGCCGGCCAGTGAGCGGATCGCGGCCTTGCGGACGTCGAGGTTGGCGTCCTTGGCCGCGGTCAGCAGCACTGGCACGGCCAGTTCGGGCGGCGCCGCGCCGAGCGCCTTGGCCGCGCCCTCGCGGACCTGCCACGCCGGGTCGTCGAGTCGCGCGATGGCCAGCCCGGCCAGCGGCGCCGGGCAGCCGATCGGTGCCGCGGCGGCCAGGGCGGCGGCCCGGACCAGGAGGTCACCGTCGCCGGCCAGCCGTTCCAGCGCGGCGCCGCCGCGCGGGTCGCCGACGGTGCCGAGGCCGTGCGCGGCGGCCACCCGGACCTCGCGGGCCGGGTCGAGAGCGGCCGCGGCCAGGCCGGCCACCTCGTCGCGGCGGACCAGGCCGCGGACGGCCTGCAGCCGGACCGCCACCTCCACGTCCTCGGCGGCCGCCCGGAAGTCGGCGGCGGTGCCGAGCCCGATCACCCGGAGCAGCTCGACGACCACCTCGCGGACCGCCGGGTCGGTGCCGGCGTAGGCGGTCCGCAGCCGCTGGGCCAGCCCCTCGGTGGCCGGCAGCACGTCGGCCAGCTCGCGCAGTCCGGTCACGGCGGCGGACCGGACCCCGGCGTCGGTGTCGGCGAGCGCGGTGACCAGCGCGTCCGCGACCCCGGTGGGGGCCACCTCGGTGAGCGTGGCGACAGCGGTCTGCCGCACGCCCGGGTCGGGGTCGGCCAGGTAGGGCGCGAAACCGTCCAGCGCGGCCTGGGCGTCCGCGAGAGCCAGGACGGCCACGATCCGGTCGGCCGCGGGTGCGGCGGTGACGTCGTGCTCCGGGCGTACCGAAAGCGGGGTCGAGGAAGTGACCGCGAAGTGACGGACCTCCTCGACCCGGGTCTGCTCGGGCCCCGGCGGGGGCTCGAAGCCGTCGACCGGGAACAGGTAGGAGGCCACCGGACGCTTGACGAACTCCATCTCGCCGGCCGGGCCGCGCCGCAGGTTCAGGTGGTAGAGCCACTCCGCGTCGTCGCGCCGCGGGTGATCCGCGCGCTCGTGGTAGAGACCCCAGCGGCTCTCGGTGCGCACCAGCGAGGCGCGGGCGGCCATCTCGGCGCAGTCCCGGATGAAGCTGACCTCGACGCAGCGCATCAGCTCGTGCGGGGTACGCGCGCCCATGCCGTCGATCTCCGCGGCCATCCGCTGGAACGTCTCGACGGCGATCTCCAGCTTGGCCGCCGACTTGGGCGGGGCGACGTAGTCGTTGACGAAGCGACGCAGCTTGTACTCGATCTGCTGCTGCGGCGGGCCGTCCGGGTGGTCCAGCGGCCGGTAGATCAACGCCTTCGCGGCCTCGATCTGATCGTGCGGCAGCGCGGCGTGCCCGGCGGTGCTGCCGGCCGCGTGCGTCCCGGCCAGGTCGCCGAAGACGAACGCGCCGATCATGTAGTTGTGCGGGACGCACGCCAGGTCGCCGGCCGCGTAGAGACCCGGCACCGTGGTCTGCCCGTTCTCGTCCACCCAGACGCCGGACGCCGAGTGCCCGCCGCACAGGCCGATCTCGGAGATGTGCATCTCGATGTCGTGGGTACGGTAGTCGTGGCCGCGCCCGGCGTGGAACGTGCCGCGGGACGGGCGCTCGGTGGTGTGCAGGATGCCCTCGATGGCGCTGATCGTCTCGTCCGGCAGGTGGCTCAGTTTCAGATAGATCGGACCGCGGTCGGAGTCCAGCTCGCGGGCCACCTCGGCCATCATCTGCCCGGACCAGTAATCGCAGTCGACGAACCGCTCACCCCGGTTGTTGACCTGGTAGCCGCCGAACGGGTTGGCGACGTACGCGCAGGCCGGACCGTTGTAGTCCTTGATCAGCGGGTTGATCTGGAAGCACTCGATGCCGGACAGCTCGGCGCCGGCGTGGTACGCCATCGCGTACCCGTCCCCGGCGTTCGTCGGGTTCTCGTAGGTGCCGTACAGGTAGCCGCTGGCCGGCAGGCCCAGCCGGCCGCAGGCGCCGGTGGCCAGGATGACCGCTTTCGCGCGGACCGTGACGAACTCGCCGCTGCGGGTGTCGAACCCGGCCACGCCGACCGCCCGCCCGTCGCCGGTCAGCACCCGGACCGGCATCACCCGGTTCTCGATCTGGATCTTCTCGCGCATCTCGCGGCGGCGCAGTTGCCGGTAGAGCACCTTCTTGACGTCGCGGCCCTCCGGCATGGGCAGCACGTACCGGCCGGAGCGGTGCACCTGGCGGACGGCGTACTCGCCGTACTCGTCCTTCTCGAACTTGACGCCGTAGCGCTCCAGGCGCTGCACCATGGCGTGCCCGCGGGTGGCGGTCTGATGGACGGTGCGCTGGTTGACGATGCCGTCGTTGGCCCGGGTGATCTCCCGGACGTAGTCCTCCGGGGTGGCCTTGCCCGGGATGACGGCGTTGTTCACGCCGTCCATGCCCATGGCCAGGGCGCCGGAGTGCCGCACGTGCGCCTTCTCCAGCAGCAGCACCCGGGCGCCGTGCTCGGCGGCGGAGAGCGCGGCCATGGTGCCGGCCGTCCCGCCGCCGACCACCAGGACGTCGGTTTCCCATTCCCGGGTCACGCCGGGCTCCTCTCGAAGAGTGCGGCCAGCAGTTCCTCGCGGGCCTCCCGGACCAGCGGAGTGCCGCGGGTGGCCGGGTCCCGGGGCTCCGGGACGTCGACCAGCGTCGGGATGCCGGCCGGGGTCAGCACCGCGACCCGGTCGGCGACGAACAGCGCCTCGTCGACGTCGTGGGTGACGAAGACGACGGTGGCGGCGGTGCTGCGCAGCACGTCGGCGAGCAGCCGCTGCATGGCGCCGCGGGTCTGCGCGTCCAGGGCACCGAACGGCTCGTCCATCAGCACCGCGCGCGGCTCGCCGGCCAGCGTGCGGGCCAGCTGGACACGCTGGCGCATGCCGCCGGAGAGCTGGGCGGGCAGCCGGTCGGCCTGATCGCCCAGGCCGACCCGGTCGAGCCACTGCTCGGCGCGCCGGCGGCGGGCGGTGCGGGACAGGCCGCGGATCGCCAGCGGGAGTTCGACGTTGCGGCGCACCGAGCGCCACGGGAGCAGGGCGTCGTCCTGGAACATCAGCGCCCGCTCCGGGGCCGGCGCGACGATCGGCCGGTCGTCGGCGTACAGGGCGCCGTCGCGTACCGGGAGCAGGCCGGCGAGGCCGCGCAGCAGGGTGGACTTGCCGCAGCCGGACGCGCCGAGGACGGCGAAGACCTCGCCCGGGCGTACCTCGAAGGAGAGGTCGCGCACCACCGACCGGGAGCCGTGGCCGAGACTCACCCGGTCGGCGCGCAGTGCCAGGCCGCTCATCGTTGCTCCCTCAGGTGTCGCGGCAGCCAGCGGGTGACCCGGCGGCCGAGCAGCTCGACCGCCCCGGCGGTGGCCCAGCCCAGCACGCCGATCGTGATCATGCCGACCAGGACGGCGGGGTAGTCGACGATCGTGTAGGCGTGCCAGGTGCGGTAGCCGACTCCGAAGTCGCCGGAGATCATCTCGGCGGAGATGACGCAGATCCACGAGACGCCCATGCCCACCGACAGGCCGCCGAGGACGCCGGGCAGGGCGCCCGGGAGCACCACGCTGAACAGCACCCGCCGGCGGCTGCCGCCCATCGTGCGGACCGCGTCCTCCCAGACCTCCGGCAGCGCGCGGACCGCGTGCCGGGTGCTGACCAGGATCGGGAAGAACGCGGCGGTGCAGGTGATGAAGACGATGCCCTGCTCGTTGCGCGGGAAGACCAGGATGGCGACCGGGACCAGGGCGATCGCCGGGATCGGGCGGAGCACCTCGAAGAGCGGCTGCAGCACGTCGGCGAGCAGCCAGGAGCGGGCCACCGCGATGCCGGCACCGACGCCGAGCACGGCGGCCAGGGCGAAACCGGTCAGGATGCGGACCAGGCTCTGGGCGATGTCCTGGTAGTAGACCGGGTCGTGGAGCAGCCGGGTCAGCTGGTCGGTGACCTCGATCGGGGTGGGCAGGCGGTCGAAGCGGAGCCACAGGACGACGTCGGCGCTGGTCAGCCACTGCCAGAGGAGCAGGGCGCCGATCAGGGAGGCGGCTCGGATCAGCCAGCGGAGACGGGGCTTCGCCCGGCTCCTCAGGATGAGTGGCTTGATGGCGGTCAGGGTGGTCATGCCGCGGCCACCGCCTGCTCGTAGTTGATGACGGTGCCTTTTCCGTACTTCTCCGCGGCCGCCCGGGTGGTGAAGGGCAGGAATCGGGTGCCGTCGTGGACCCAGATGCTCTTGTCGGCGAACCAGCGGGTGCCGGTGTTGGTGTCCGGGACGTAGGCGGCGCGGACCTGCCTGCCGGACTTCTCGGCGTTCTTGACGGCTTTCAGGAGACAGGCCGGGTCGGCGGCCGGCTGCGTCGTCTCCTCGCCGGTGAGCCAGAGCTCGCCCGCGCCGGCGCCGATCGGCGTCTTACAGATCGGATCGGTTCCGGACAGGACCGCGCCGTTCGTGCCCATGGTCCCGGGCAGGTACGAGTCGTCGACGAACGCGTCCAGGTCGATGCCCTGGAGCACGCCGATCGACTTCAGGAACGGGACGTCGTTCCGCAGGGCCTGCTTCAGCGACGACGTCAGCGGCAGCTCGAAGGTGGCGATGCCGTTCGCGCCGTTGTAGAGGTAGACCACCTCGGCCGGCAGCCCGGTCTGCCCGGCGACGATCTCCGCGGCCTTCAGCGGCTGCTTCCAGAGGAACTCGGTGGCGTCCTGCTGAGCCGCCAGGAACGCCTTCACCACGTCCGGGTGCTCGGTGGCGTACTGCTGGCGGACCACCGTGCCGTGCAGGGTCGGCACGTTCAGCTCGCCGCCGTCGTAGAGCACCTCCGCCTCGCCGCGCTCGACCAGCAGGCCGGGCCAGGCGACGAACTGCGACAGAGCCGCCACGTTGCCGGACTGCAGGGCCGACGCGCCGACCGGCGGCTGCTGGTTCTCCACCTTGACGTCCTTCTCCGGATCCAGGCCGGCCCGGCGCAGCGCCTGCACCAGCAGGCCGTGCGCGGCCGAGCCGACGCTGGTGGAGACGGTCTTGCCGCGCAGGCCGGCCAGGCTCCGCACCGGCGAGCCGGGTGCGACGACGACGGTGTTCAGGGCGCCGTGCAGGTTGTAGCCGGTGACGGCGATCATCCTGGTGCGGGTCTGCTCGGACTGCTGCCCCCGCGAGCCGTTGATCAGCAGCGGGTAGTCGCCCATCGAGCCGATGTCGATCTTCCCGGCCATCATCTGCGCGGTGATCGGCGCGCCGGTGTCGTAGTCCTGCCAGACCACCTGGTACTTGTCGCCCAGCCGCTTCTCGAGGTAGCCCTGGGCGCGCAGCAGGGTGCCGGCCGTGACGGTGTTGATGGTCTTCGACTGGTAGCCGATGACGATCTGCTCCTTGCCGTCCTCGGCCGCGTTCCCGGCGACCGTGCAGCCGGCGGCCAGCGAGAGTGTGAGCGCGGCGGCCAGGATCTTGATCCCGCTCCGGCCGCTTTCCACGACCGCGCTCCGGCCGCTTCCCGCGACCGTGCTCCGGCCGCTTCCCGCGGCGGCGCCCGCCTTCTTCCGCGCGCTCATCGGATCAGCACCGGCATGTTGACGGTGACCGCGCCGGTGGGGCAGCGCGCGGCGCACGGACCGCAGTACCAGCACTCGTCGACGTGCATGTAGGCCTTGCTGGTCTCCGGGTCGATGGCCAGGGAGTCCAGCGGGCACATGTCCACGCAGAGCGTGCACTCGTCGATGCAGAGACTTCTGTCGATCGTCACCGGGACGTCGACCCGCTGGTTGACCAGCATTGTTCCTCCATGTTTCGGTCTCGATTATCAAGATCAAGAGATTGCTGACTCGGGCCGCGCTGATCACTGATCGCCGCTCCCGCCAGGGACCCTTGCGGGCCGGGCAGGACGCTGGCGCGTCCCGAACGCCCGGCCCGCAAGGGCGACGTCCGCGGGTGGTTGCGACGTGCCAACCCCGCACCCGTCCGGCCGGCATCGGCTTCCCGCCCCGGGCGGTCCCGGGCCGCTCGTTGTCCTGGTCAGCCGCCCTGGTGCGGGGCGTCGGGCAGCTCGTTGTCCTGGCCTGGTGCGGGGCGTCGGGCGCTCGTTGTCCGGGTCAGCCGGCCCGGTGCCGGGCGTCGGGTGGCATCGCGGTGAGGTGGCCCGGCGAACCCCGGCGAAGCCGCGTCTGCAGGGTCAGCCGGTCCCCCCGGAAGCGGATCCACTCCAGGTCCACCGGGCGGCCGTCGGCCAGATGGGTGACCCGCTCGACCATCAGCAGCGCCGCCCGGTCGGTCACGTCGAGCAGGGCGGCGCAGTGCGGGTCCGCGTTGACCGCCTCCACGCTCACGTCCGCGTGCCCCAGGCTCTGCCCGGTCGACTCCTCGATCAGCGCGAACACGTCGCGATGGGCGAGATCCTCGCCGAGCAGCGGGACGCCGATGTCCTGCGGCAGGTAGGTCAGGTCGAGCGAGACCGGCACCCCGTTGAGCCGGCGAACCCGTTCCAGGTAGACCACCCGCTCGCCGTCCGGCACCCGCAGCCGCCGGGCCACCACGGCCGGCGGGCGGATCACGGTCAGCGTGCGTACCTCGTTGGTGATCTCGCCGTGCTCGCGCAGGGTTTCGGCGAGCCCGGCCAGGCGGTTCAGCCCGTGCCCGTACTTCGCCGAGACGACCAGCGTGCCCACCCCGGGCAGCCGCTCCACCAGGCCCTCGGCGGCGAGCAGCCCGAGCGCCTCGCGCACGGTGTTGCGGGAGGCGGCGTAGTCGCGGCACAGCGCCGCCTCGCCGGGCAGCGCGCCGTCGCCGAACGCCCCGCCCAGCACCTGGTGGCGCAGCACGTCGGCGACCTGCCGGGCCCGGTCGGCCCGGCGGCGGCGCGCCTCGGTCAGCGCCGTCGTCCGCGGTTGCGGTGTCATCCCCTGCACGGCGAGAAACCTATTAACCTCATAGGAAAAGTGGAAGTCCTGCGCGGCTGCGCCACCTCCGTGGCCCTTCCGCGCGTCCCTGAGCTGCGCGAACGTCCGCAGTGCGATAGTTGCGCCGGGAAAGACGTCCGCATGCTGGACGCGCCCGCCATACATGCAACTAAAGGTTGCGCATCGCGCGCGGGTCGCCTAGCGTGGGCCGCAACCCCCGGGCTGGTGCTCATGGTGGTGTCCGCGCCGCGGACACCACCATGAGCACCAGCCGCGGGGTTCAGCGACGTCGCGGGAGGTTGTCGTGGAGCTGGGCACGATCGAGCGGGAGATCTACGTCGACGCCACGCCGGAGGTGGTCTTCGAGGTGGTCAGCAGCCCCGAGCATGTCAAGGGCTGGTGGCCGGACGACGCCGACTACGAGCCGTCGCCCGGCGGGACCGGCACGATCACCTTCGGCGACAGCCACGTGGAGCAGTTCACCGTCGTCGACGCGATCCCGCCGAAGCTGTTCGCCTTCCGCTGGACCCACGCGCGGGGTGAGGTGGCTGCCGAGGGCAACTCGTTCCTGGTCACCTTCGAGCTGACGCCGTCCGGGGGCGGGACGCTGCTGCGGATGACCGAGACCGGATTCCGCGAGCGCGGCTGGTCGCTGGCCGTGCTGGAGCAGAGCTACCGGGAGCACGTCACCGGCTGGGATCACTTCCTGCCGCGGCTCCAGCCCTACCTCGCCACCCTGCGGGCGCGGTCGTGACCGCGGCCGTCGACGACGATCTGTGGTCGGCGATCGGCGATCCGACCCGGCGCCAGATGCTCGACCTGCTGCTCGCCGAGGGCGGCGGCACCGCCACCACGCTGAGCAGCCGGCTGACCGTCACCCGCCAGGCGGTCGCCAAGCACCTCGGCGTCCTCGACCGGGTCGGCCTGGTCCGTTCCACGCCCGCCGGCCGGGAGAGGCGGTACCACGTGGACGACCGGCAACTCGCCCGGGCGGTGGCCCAGCTCACCGCGGTGGGTTCCGCCTGGGACGCCCGCCTGCGCCGCATCAGGCGCCTGGCCGAGACCATCCAGAAGACCCGAAACCCGTGAACCGCTTTCCGGTACGCCCACCGCGCGCCGATCCGGGGCCGGCGGCGCTCCCGGCCCCGGATCGGCGGCCGGTGCTCAGTCCAGGCAGAACTCGTTGCCCTCCGGATCGGTCATCACGATGTGCCCGCCCTCCAGCGGCGGCGCCGGCTCCCGCCGGCTCACCCGGGTCGCCCCGAGCCCGGCGAGCCGCACCGCCTCCGCCTCCAGGGCCGCCATCCGCTCCTCCCCGGCCAGCCCGGGTGCCGCCCGCAGGTCGAGGTGCACCCGGTTCTTGGCGGTCTTGCCCTCCGGCACCCGCTGGAAGAACACCCGCGGCCCGGCGCCTTTCGGGTCGACCACCGCGCTGGCGTCGTTGCGCCGTTCCGGCGGGATGTTCATCGCCTCCAGCGCCTGCTCCCAGGACGCGAAACCGGGCGGCGGCGCCTGGAGCCGATAGCCGAGTGCCTCCGCCCAGAACGCGGCCAGCCCCGCCGGGTCGGCACAGTCGAAGGTGATCTGAACCTCGCGAGCAATCTCAAGACTCATACGGTAAGCGTGCCCCGAATTGCGGCCACCGTCCGTCCTAAATCGCGGTCTGCGGCCCGACGTTCTCGTCCAGCCAGTGCCGCAGCGGCAGGCTCCCGCGGAGGAAGCCGACGATCCGCTTCTGGGCCGCGGCGGTACCCAGCCACGCCGCCGGTGGCCACTCCTGCCAGGTGGTCAGGCCCTTGTGGCGCAGCAGCTCCACCCGCGGATGATCTTTTGGAAAGCCCCGGGGCGCGGTCTTCAGGCTGCCGTGCCCCCGCACGCCGATCCCGGCCCTCTCGATCCCCGCGATGACAGCGGTCAGCTCCGTGCCGGTCCGCTCGTCCGCGACCGCGCGCCGATAGCGCTCCAGCTGCCCGGCATCCATCTGGTAACACCCGGAGCCGGCCGCCAGCCCGTCCGCGGAGAGCTGGAGGTACCCGCCCGCGCTCAGCCACGCACCCAGGTGCGTCTTGTACGGCGACTTGTCCTTGCTGAACCGCACGTCCCGATAGGGCCGGAAGATCTTTCCCGGCCCGAACTCCGGCTTCAGCGCGGCCAGCAGCTCCACCATCGGCCCGCGCACCCGCTGCTCGTAGAACTCCAGGTGCTTGGTCCAGTACGTCTTCGAGTTGTCGGCGGCGAGCCCCTCGTAGAACTCGAGCGCCTCCACCGGCCAGCCGCGGAACGTCATGGAGTCACGTTATGGCACCGGTGACCCGCCGCGAAGCCGGGCCGAGGCGCTCCGGGCGCGAGTTGCGCCGGCGAGGTTCCATATATTATCTATAGAGACAATAGGAAATATGCCGGGAGGCCGCCGATGAGTTCCACCTTCCTCTGGTACATCCCCAACCAGGACCGTCCCGGACACCGCGGCGACGACGTGGTCGAGGGGCACAACAGTCTGGACACGCTGACCAGCCACGCGCTGGCCTGTGAGCGGCACGGCTGGGGCGGTGCCCTGCTCGGCACCGGCTGGGGGCGCCCGGACACCTTCACGGTGGCCACCGCGGTCGCCGCGCGCACCACCACGTTCCGGCCGCTGATCGCCATCCGCCCCGGGTACTGGCGGCCGGCGCACTTCGCCTCGGCCGCCGCGACCCTGCAGCACCTCAGCGGCGGCCGGGTGCTGATCAACGTGGTGTCCGGGAAGGACAACCTCGCCGCCTACGGCGACTCCGAGGGGGACCAGGCCCACCGGTACGCCCGGACCCACGAGTTCCTGCGCCTCGTGCGCCGGCTGTGGACCGAGGAGAACGTCACCTTCCAGGGCGAGCACTTCCAGGTCGCCGGCGCCACCGTGGTGCACCGGCCGGCCGAGCCGCCCCGGTTGTACTTCGGTGGCGCCTCCGAGGCGGCCGAGCGGGTGGCCGCGGCGGAGGCGGACGTGCAACTGTTCTGGGGTGAGCCGCTGGATGGCGTACGGGAAAGAATCGACCGCCTCCGGCAGCTCAGCCGTGAGCTGGGCCGCGAACATCGGCCACTGGAGTTCGGGTTGCGAGTGACCACGCTGGTCCGCGACACGACCGAGCAGGCCTGGGCGGACGCCGAGGCGAAGGTCGCCGAGATGGCCCGGGAGCCTCGGGTGGACCCGATCCGCGGCGGCGCGGTCGGGCAGCAGCGGCTGCTCGATCTCGCCGGGCGCGGCGAGGTCCTGGACGACAACCTGTACACCGCGCCGGGCCGGTTCGGTGGCGGCGGCGCCGGGACCACCTGGCTGGTCGGCTCGGCGCAGGACGTGGCCAAGTCCCTGCGCAAGTACCAGGACCTGGGGATCAGTCACTTCGTGCTGTCCGACACGCCCTACCTCCCGGAGATCGGGAGGCAGGGCGATCAGCTGTTGCCGCTGCTCAGAGCGTGAAGCCGGCGACCAGTTCGTGCAGCTCGCTGCTGGTCCGGGCGAGGTTCGCCGCGTTCTGCTGAGCCTGGTTGACGACCGCCGTGGTGGTGCCGACAGCGGTCGCCACCCCGGCGATGCTGGTGGCGATCGAGCTGCTGCTGTCCGCCACCTCGGCGACGTTGCGGCCCATCTCGCTGGTCGTGGCGGTCTGCTCCTCGACGGCCGCCGCGATCAGCGTCTGGAAGTCGCTGATCCGGGCCACCACCTCGCCGATCTGGCCGATCGCGCCGACCGCGTCGGCCGAGTCGGTCTGGATCGCCTGGACCAGCCGGCTGATCTCGTCGGTCGCCTTCGCGGTCTCCTGCGACAACTCCTTCACCTCGCCGGCCACCACCGCGAAGCCCTTGCCCAGCTCACCGGCCCGGGCCGCCTCGATCGTCGCGTTCAGCGCGAGCAGGTTGGTCTGCTCGGCGATCGCGGTGATCATCGCGACCACCTTGCTGATCTCCGCGGACGACTCGCCGAGCTTGCCGACGGTCTGGTTGGTGCGGTCGACGACGCCGACCGCCTCGCCGGCCACCTTGGCGGCCTCGCCGGCGTTGCGGGCGATCTCGTCGATCGCCTGGGTCATCTCCGAGCTGCCGGCCTGCAGGGTCTGCACGTTGCCGGAGACGTGGTCGGCCGAGTCCGCCACCGCGGTGGCCTGGCTGTCCATCTCGCTGCTGGCCGCGGCGATCCGCGCGGAGACCTCGGACAGCTCACCCGAGGCGGTGGAGACGGTGCCGGCGTGCCCGGCGATCGCCGTCATCGTCTCGCTGAGCGACTCGGCGGTCCGGTTCACCGCCTCACCGAGCCGGCCGAGCTCGTCGCGGCGGTCGAGCACGACGCGTACGGTCAGGTCCCGCTCGGCGAGCCGCTTCAGCGCGGCGACGACCCGGGCGAGCGGGCCGGTCACCGAGCGGGTCACCCAGATGCCCATCAGCACGGCCAGGACCACCGCCAGGCCCAGCGCGATGGCGAGCATCCGCAGCGCCGCGTCGCGGACCCGCTGCACCTCGGCACGCAACGCGGCGGCCCGGTCGTTGACCGACTTGTCCAGGTCCGCGGTGATCTTCAGGACCTTTCCGTACGCCGCCCCGGCGTCCCCGCCGTTGATGCTGTCCATCGCCTTGACCCGGCCGGCTCGGCTGTCCGACGACAGCCACTCCATCACCTTGCTGTCCCAGGTGAAGAAGCCGTCCCAGGCCGGCCCGAGCTCGGCGAACCGGGCCCGCTCGGCCGCTGTCATGTCACCGGTGTGCGCCGACTCGAGCCCGGCGTAGATGGCGTCCTTGGACTTCATCTCGCCCTGCCGGTTGTACCCGTCCGGCCCGGTGGCGTAGGCGTACCCGTAGGCGCCCGCGTCCGCGACGACCAGGGCCTGCCAGCCGGTCACGTCCGCGGCGTTGAACTTGACCTCCTGGATGTCGTCACGCAGCTGCTCCAGCGCCGCCAGCTTCTTCTCGGTGCTGGTCTGCTGCCGCATGCCCCACCAGCCGACGCTGGCCGAGGTGACGATGAGGGTGGTGAGGACGAGGTAGGACGCGCCGAGCCGCTTGCCGACGCTCATATCACCGATACGCATGGATTCTCCCGAGCCGAGTTACCTGTCAGTCGGCCGGAAACCGCTTGGTCTGAGGTATCCCACTGTGATACGAGCGACTCATCCCGGAAACCACCGGGATGACCGATCCGCCGGTGACTCACGGCGCGCTCCCGCTTCCGTTGCGCTGTTTTCCGGTACGCCCGTCGCCGGGTCCCGCCGGCTCCGGAGGGCAGGGTGCGGAATGGACGGGGCTTCCTACCGGCAGCGGGGGACGGGGCCGGGCCGGGGCGTCGCGGAAGGGTGACGCCCCGGCGTGCATCGTGGCTACTTGGTGAGCGGACCCAGTTTCGGGTCGTCGGCGTAGGCCTGGGCGGCGTTGGCCTTGGTGACGATGACCGGCGGCAGCAGGAACGCCGGCACCACCTTCACCCCGTTGTCGTACGACTTCGTGTCGTTGACCTGCGGCGTGTTCCCGGCCTGCAGGGTCTTCACCATGTTCACCGTCTCGGCGACCAGCTTGCGGGTGTCCTTGTTGATCGTCGAGTACTGCTCACCGGCCATGATGGACTTGACCGACTCGACCTCGGAGTCCTGCCCGGTGACGACCGGGATCGGCTTGCCGGCGCCCTTGACCGAGGTGATGATCGCCCGGGCCAGGGTGTCGTTCGGCGAGAGCACGCCGTCCAGCGTCTTGCCGCTGGTGTAGGTGGAGTTGAGCAGGGCGTCCATCCGGCTCTGCGCGTTCTCCGCCTTCCAGCCCTGGGTGGCGGTCTGCTTGATCTCCTTCTGGCCGGAGCCGACGATCACCTCGCCCTTGTCGATGGCCGGCTTGAGCACGTCCATCGCGCCGTTGAAGAACACGCCGGAGTTGTTGTCGTCGGGCGAGCCGGAGAACAGCTCGATGGTGTACGGGCCCTTCGGCTTCTTGGCCTTCATCCCGTCCAGCAGTGCCTGGCCCTGCAGCTGGCCGACCTTGAAGTTGTCGAACGCGATGTAGTAGTCCACGTCCGGCGTCTGGGTGATCAACCGGTCGTACGCGATGACCACCGCGCCGGCCTGCTTGGCGGCGGCCACCTGGGTGGAGAGCTGCGCCGCGTCGGTCGCGCCGATCACGATCACCTTGGCGCCGTTGGTGACCATCGCGGTGATCTGGTTCTGCTGGTCGGCGACGGTGGTGGAGGCGCCGGCGTACTGGACGTCGGACTTGAAGCCGGCGCCGTTGAGGCCGTTGGTGAACAGGTCACCGGCGAGCACCCAGTTCTCCGACGTCTTCGACGGCAGGGCGACCCCGATCAGCGAGTCGGCGGGGAAGCCCTTGGCCGCGGTGCCGCTGCCGCCGGTGTCACTCCCGGACTTGTCGCGTTCGTTGGAACAGGCGGTCAGCGCGAGCACCGCGGTGGCGCCGACAGCCAGACTTTTGATCAGGAATGTGCGCACGTGCATGCAACCCTTCTAGATGCGGGCCTTCTCGCGATCGGGTGCGGCGGCCTCCTCGGACGACGCCGAGGGGCCGGTGCGGAACTGGCGCATCAGGGCGCCGACGATCGAGAAGCGGCCCTGTTTCTTGTTGTAGACATCCAGGGCGACGGCGGCGAGCAGGAACAGTCCCTTGATGATCTGGATCATGTCGGTGCCGGTGCCGGTCAGCTGCAGGCCGTTGGTGAGCACTGCCATGACGAGACCGCCGACGATGGCGCCGCCGATCGTGCCCAGCCCTCCGGCGACCGCCGCGCCCCCGATGAACACGGCGGCGATCGCGTCCAGCTCCCAGTTCAGCCCGTCCTGCGGTCCGGAGGCCGTGGACCGGGCCACGAAGATCATGCCGGCCAGTGCGGCCAGCACACCCATGTTCATCATGACCAGGAAGTTGACGCGGCGGAGTTTCACACCGGACAGTTCGGCGGCCCGGGAGTTGCCGCCGACCGCGTAGATGTGCCGGCCGCCGGAGGTGTTGCGGGTGTAGAAGGAGTAGCCGAGCACCAGGACGGCCAGGATGATGCCGGAGATCGGGAAGCTGGTGCCGACCCGTCCACCGGCGAATCGCAGCGTGGCGAAGACGATCACACCGATCATCACCGCCATCCGGATCACCGAGATCCACAGTGGCGTCGGCCGGGCGCCCTCCATCTGCTTGCGGACCTGGCGGGCGCGCAGCTCCCGCCAGACCACCGCGACGCAGGCGACCAGCCCGAGCAGCAGGGTCAGGTTGTTGTACCCGGTGTCCGGCCCGACCTCGGGCAGGTAGCCGGCGCCGATGGTCCGGAAGCCGGCCGGCACCGGTACCGTGTCGGCGTTGCCGATGTACTGGTTGCCGCCGCGGAACAGCAGCATGCCGGCGAGCGTGACGATGAACGCCGGGATGCCGACGTACGCCACGAAGAAGCCCTGCCAGGCGCCGATCGCCGCGCCGACGAGCAGGCCGAGCAGGATCCCGGCCGGCCAGGGCACGTCGTGCTCGGCCATCGCCTTGGCCACCACGATGCCGGTGAACGCGGCCACCGAGCCGACCGACAGGTCGATGTGCCCGGCGACGATCACCATGAGCATGCCGATGGACAGCACCGAGATGTACGCGTACTGCTGGGTCAGCGCGATCAGATTGCCGGAGGTGAGGATGATCCCGTCGGTCCGGATCTGGAAGTACACGATGACGGCGATCAGCGTGAAGATCATGCCGAACTGGCGGGCGTTCGAGGTGGTGCCCCCGAACAGGTTCTTCTGCAGCTCTGTCATCCGACTCATGAGGTGGCCAGCTTCTTCGTGGAGGTCATCTGCTTCATCAGGAGTTCCGGGTCGGCGTCCCGGCCCGGCAGCTCCCCGGTGATGGCGCCTTCGAACACCGTGTAGATCCGGTCGCAGAGCCCGATCAGCTCGGGCAGCTCGGAGGAGATCAGCACGACGCCGCGGCCCTCGGCGGCCAGGCGCTGGATGATGCCGTAGATCTCGTACTTGGCGCCGACGTCGATGCCCCGGGTCGGCTCGTCGAGGATCAGCAGGTCCGGGTCGGTGAACATCCACTTGGCCAGGACGACCTTCTGCTGGTTGCCGCCGGAGAGCTTGGTGACCCCCTCGTCGACGGTCGGCGTCTTGATCCGCAGGCTGCGCCGGTACGCCTCGGCCTCGTGGTACTCGGCCGCCTCGTCGATCACCCCGTTGCGGGTGATCTTCGAGAGCTTGGCGGCGACGATCGAGGTCTTCACGTCGTCGAGCAGGTTGAGGCCGACGGCTTTGCGATCCTCGCTGACGTACGCCAGGCCGTGCGCGATCGCCTCGGGCACCGACCGCAGCTGGATCTCCTCGCCGTCCTTGATCACCCGCCCGCCCAGCCAGACCCCGTACGAGCGGCCGAACAGGCTCATCGCCAGCTCGGTGCGCCCGGCCCCCATCAGCCCGGCGAACCCGACGATCTCCCCGCGCCGCACCGTGAAACTGGAGTTCTTGCAGACCAGGCGCTCGGTCGAGATCGGGTGCCGGACGGTCCAGTCGCGTACCTCGAAGAACACCTCGCCGATCCGCGGCTCGTGCGCCGGGAACCGGCTGCCCAGGTCCCGCCCCACCATGCCGCGCACGATCCGGTCCTCGTCCGCGCCGTCGCGCGCCACCTCGATGGTCTCGATGGTCCTGCCGTCGCGCAGAATGGTGATCGCGTCGGCGATCGCCTCGATCTCGTTCAGCTTGTGCGAAATCATGATCGACGTGATGCCGCGTTTCTTGAAACCGCGCAGCAGTTCGAGGAGATGCCGGGAGTCGGTCTCGTTCAGCGCCGCGGTGGGCTCATCCAAGATCAGTAATTGCACATCCTTGGCGAACGCCTTGGCGATCTCGACGAGTTGCTGTTTGCCGACCCCGATGTCCTTCACCAGGGTGTCCGGATCCTCTTTCAACCCGACCTCGGCCATCAGCCGCAGCGCCTTGCTGTTCGCCGCCTTCCAGTCGATGCGGCCGAACCGGCGCGGCTCGTTGCCCAGGAAGATGTTCTCGGTGATCGACATGCCGGGAACCAGCGCCAGCTCCTGGTGGATGATCACGATCCCGGCGTGTTCGCTGGCCCGGATGTCGGGGAACCTCGCCTCCGCGCCGCGATAGACGATCGAGCCCGTGTACGACCCGTGCGGATGGACGCCGCTGAGCACCTTCATCAGTGTCGACTTGCCGGCGCCGTTCTCCCCGCAGATCGCGTGGATCTCGCCATCCCGGACGGTCAGGTTCACATCGGACAGTGCCGTGACGCCGGGGAAGGTCTTGGTTATCGACCGCATCTCCAGCAATGGCGGAGCAGCACCCATGCCGCCTCCCAACAGGGGTTACGCAAAGATCGAAGTCGATGACGTCGGCGTTTCCAGACTGTAAATCTTATTTATTTACTAAGTCAACGGGCCGGTGGCATCATGGTCGGCATCAATCTCGTAACGCGTCACGGAAGCAGACCGGGAGGCGTTTCTCCGGTGCGGCGAACAGGAACCAACCTGCCGAAAGTCGGCCAGTACAACAGGGCCGTCGTCCTCGATCAGATCCAGCTGGCCGACGGCATCAGCCGGGTGGAGATCGCCGAGCTGACCGGCCTGACCCCCCAGACGGTGTCCGGCATCGTCCGGCGCCTGATCGGCGAGGGCATCGTCCGCGAGGACGGCGCCACCGTCTCCAACGGCGGCAAGCCGCGCACCAAGCTGCGGGTCAACGCGGCCGCCGGGCTCGCCGTCGGCGTCCACTTCGACCCGTCCCAGCTGTCCTGTGTGGTCGCCGACCTGCTCGGCCGCCCGCTGGTCACCCGGCAGCAGCCGGTCCGGCCGGGCGCCACCCCCGGCGAGGTGGTCACGGCGGTCACCGGGCTGGTCGGCGAGGTGCTCGGCACGCCCGGCGTGGACCGCCGCCGGGTGCTCGGCCTGGGGCTGGCCACTCCCGGCCCGATCGACCAGGCCCTCGGCTCGCTGGTCGGGCCGCCACAGCTGCTCGGCTGGACCCGGGTGCCGATCAAGGACATGCTCGCCGAGGCCACCGGCCTGCCGGTCACTCTGGACAACGACGCCACGGCCGCCGCGATCGGTGAGTGCTGGGCCGGCGCCGGGCGCGGTGTGGCCGATTTCGCCTACTTCTTCTTCGGCGCCGGGGTGGGCGGCGGACTGATCCTCGGCCATCAGGTCTACCGCGGCGGCTCGATGAACGCCGCCGAGTTCGGGCACCAGTCGGTGCAGCCCGGCGGCGCGCTCTGCTACTGCGGCAACCGCGGCTGCCTGGAGAGCCTGATCAGCCCGAAGGCACTGGTCGCGGCGACCGGGCTGGCCGACTACGACACCGTCCGGCAGGCCGCGCTGGCCGGCGACCCGGTCGCGGTGGCCGCTGTCGAGACGGCCGCCGGCCACCTCGCCACCGCCGTGGTGAACGTCGCCAACATCCTCGACATCGATCTGGTGGTCCTCGGCGGTCACGGCCTGCGCCACCTCGAAGACCGATTCCGCACAGCCGTCGCGGACGCCCTCGGCACCCGCCCGCTGGCCCGCGACATCCGCACCGTCCGGGTCGAGGTCTCCCCGCTCGGCGCCGACGCCGCTGTCGTCGGCGCCGCCGCCCTGGTCCTGCACACCACCTATGCCCCGCAGGTCTCCGAGTTGCTGTCCCTCTAGACCCATTTCCGGTACGCCCGGAGCACCGTTCCCGCCGCACCACTCCGGCCCCCGACGGTCTGGAAAGAATGATTGAGCCGTGGACCGCCGGTTTCGAGTTACGACCTTGACCGGCTCGGCCATAGAATTCGCCGTCACGTCACGGTCGATCATCATCTCGGAGTGCGCCATGGCTGCCGATTGCGACATGCTCGCCACCTCCGCCGCCACCACGCTCGTCGCCCTGATGGGCACCGCGGCGTGGCGGCCGGCCCGGTCGCTGCTCGCCGGGGTGTGGCAGCGCAACGCCCCTGATCAGGCCGGCGGCGTGCGGGAGGCGCTGGACGGCGCGGAGCGGATCGTGGCGATGGCCCGCGGCGGCGGCGACGTGCCGGTGGCCCGTGGCTGCGGCGACGTGCCGGTGGCCCGCGGCGGTGGCGCCGGGGCGGTGGCGGACGCCGTCCGCACCGATTGGCGACAGCGGATCGCCGCATTCCTGGCCGCCAATCCGGACGCCGGGAATGATCTGCGGGAGGCGGTGCGGCAGATGTCCGCGCTGTCCCGATCGACCCTGACGTATTCCCGGCCGCAGGATTTCGGCCGCCATTACCTGTCCGCCGGCGAAATGCTGATCAACGAATAGCGGGCCGGCCCGCACGGCCGGTCGACCAGCCGGCCGGCTCCGGCGCGCGTGGCAGTTTCGGGCGCGCGTGGCGGCCTCGGGCGCGGCAGCCACGCGGAGGGGCCCGGCTCCGGGCGTTCCGGAAGTGACGGAGCGGGCGGCCACGAGCAGAGGCGCGGCTGCGGGCGTCTCGGAAGTGGCGGAGCGGGCGGTCTCGTGGAGGGGCTCGGCGGGGCGCGGCTGCGGGCGTACCGGAAATGGCGGAGCGCAAGCGGAGCGGGCCGTGCGCGGTGCCGGGGATCCTCGGCGTCAGGAGGCCGGCTCGACCATGGCGAAGGAGGCGTTGAGCAGGCCCTTCCGGGTCTGCACCTGGTAGCGGCTGCGGCCCTGTTTGACGATGGTGCCGACCAGGCCGCCGTATTTCCCGGCGCCCTTGAGGCGGACCCGGGCGCCGACGGTGAGACCCGGGGCCGGGGTGGCGGCGGTGCGCAGGCGGCCCAGCTCGGCGACGTAGCCGGGGTGCAGCGGGGCGGGGTGGCCGCGGTAGGTCCAGGCGAACAGGGCGGAACGGTCGAAGGCGCGGGAACACTGGCGGCAGGAGCGGACCCGGACCGGGCGGCGGTGGGCGGTGGTGCGGTGGCCGGAGCGGCAGACGCCCTCCCAGGCGCCGTCCACCCGGGGCGCGTCCTCCGGGACGCAGCGACGCCCGGAACAGCCGATCCGGACGGCGATCTCGCGCCAGGTGGCGTCGTGGCCGTGACCGGGGCCGGCGAGCGCGTGGGCGATCTCGTGCAGGACCGTCTCGGTGACCTGCTCGGCGGAGTACAGCCTGATCAGCGGGCGGGACAGGCCGATCTCGCGGCGTTCCATGCGGCAGACGCCGGCCCGCGTCTTGGCGTCGTCGAAGGTGAGTCGCCACCTGGTGAGCCCGTGCCTGGCCATCAGCCCGGCGGCGAGTCCACGCGCCTCGATCAGATCCAACCGTGCCGCTCCTCGTTCCGGCCAGCAGGCATCCTCGCCGGGGACGCCGTCTGCCGGATAATGCTAGCGCCGCGCGAGGGAGCCGGTCATGCGAGGAGTTTGTCGGGGCGGGCGGGCAGGTGGCGGATGCGGGTGCCGGTGGCGTGCCAGATCGCGTTGAGGATGGCGGCGGGGGAGCCGACGATGCCGATCTCGCCGATGCCGCGGGCGCCGAGCGGGTTGAGGTCGTCGTCCGGGGTGTCCAGCCAGGCGGCGTCGATCCACTCGACGTCGGCGTGCGTGGGGATGTGGTATTCGGCCAGGTCGTGATTGACCCAGGTGCCGACGGCGGGGTCGAGGACCGACTCCTCGTGCAGGGCCATGCCCATCCCCATGATCATGCCGCCGACGAACTGGGCGCGGGCGGTGCGCGGGTTGAGGATGCGCCCGGCGTCGTACATGCCGAACAGGCGGGAGACGCGGACCTCGCCGGTGACGGCGTCGACGCGTACCTCGGCGAAGTGCGCGCCGCAGGCCTGCCGGTCCTTGCGGTTCTGCCGCTCGACCAGGTCGGTGGTGTCGAAGACCGCCTCCTCGCGATCCTCGGCTCGCAGCAGGCGGCAGGCGCCGGTCACGGCCCAGCCCCAGGACGCGCTGCCGGACGAGCCGCCGGCCACCGACGCCGCCGGCAGGGTGCTGTCGCCGATCCGGATCCGGACCCGCTCGACCGGCACGTCCAGCTCGTCGGCGGCGATCTGGGCCAGCACGGTACGCGCGCCGGTGCCCAGGTCGGCCGCGCCGATCGCCACCTCATAGCCGCCGTCGGGCAGGGCCCGGACCCGCGCGGTGGACGGCATCGCCATGGCCGGATGGGTCGCGGCGGCCACCCCGGTGCCGATCCACCAGTCGCCCTCGCGGCGCCGGCGGGGCCGCGGGTCCCGGCCGGACCAGCCGAACCGCTCACCGCCGGCGCGCAGGCAGGCGGCGTGCCCGGGACGCGCCGCCCGGATCCGGAAGTCGAGCGGGTCGGCGCCCAGCTCGGCGGCGAGTTCGTCGACGGCGCACTCCAGGGCCAGCATCCCGGGTGCCTCACCGGGCGCGCGCATCCAGCGCGGGGTGGGCATGTCCAGCGGGACGACCCGGTGCGCGGTGCGCAGGTGCGGTACCGGGTACATCGAGCGGGTCACCACCGACGCCGACTCGACGAACTCGAAGAGGCGGCTGGTCTGCGTCCAGGTCTGGTGATCGATGGCGGTCAGCGTGCCGTCGGAGCCGGCACCGAGCCGGAGCCGCTGGACGGTCGGGGCGCGGTGCCCGACGACGCTGAACATCGCCTGGCGGGGGAGGGCGAGCTGGACCGGGCGTTCGGTGACCCAGGCGCCCATCGCGGCCAGCACGGCGTTCGGCCGGGCGGTGCCCTTCGAGCCGAAACCGCCGCCGACGTGCTCGGTGATCACGTGCACCCGCTCGGCGGTGAGACCGAAGACCGCGCCGACGGCTTCGGCGATGCCGGACGGGTGCTGGTTGGAGTCGTACAGGACCAGCTCGTCGCCGTCCCAGCGGCCGATCGTGGCGTGCGGCTCCATCGGGTTGTTGTGCAGCGCCGGGACCGTGTAGGTGACGTCCAGGCTGACCGGCGCGGCGGCCAGGGCGGCCTCGACGTCACCCTCGGCGGTGTCGGCCGGCACGTCCGGATTGACCTTCTCCGGCCGGTAGTGATCAGGGTGGTCGGTGCGCAGCGCGACGTCGTGGTCCTCGGCGGTGATGTCCAGCTGGACCAGCTGGGCGGCCTGCCGGGCGGCCTCCGGGCTGGTGGCCACGACCAGGGCGACCGGCTGACCGCGGTAGGCGATCCGGTCGGACTGCAGCACGGCCAGCTCCGGATCGTCGGATCGCCGCAGGCGCGGGGCGTTGCCGTGCCAGAGGACGGCGAGCACGTCCTCGGCGGCCGGGTCGGTGAGGACGGCGTCCAGGCGGCCGCGGGGGACCGGGGACGGGACGATCCAGCCGTACGCTAAATGGTCCTGTGGGTATTCCGCCGCGTAGCGGGCCGCGCCGGAGACCTTGGCCGGTCCCTCCAGGCGCGCGACGGGCGTGCCGACGGCGCGCGACAGCATGGACGTCATCGGACATCTCCGCTCAGCGAGGTCAGCACTGCCGCGGTCAGGTTCCGGATCAGCGGGATCTTGTACGCGTTGTCCCGCAGCGGCCGGGCGGCCGCCAGTTCGGCCTCCGCGGCGGCCAGGAACCGCTCCCGGGTGGCCGGCCCGCCGCGCAGTTCCGCCTCGGCGACACTCGCCCGCCACGGCTTCGCCGCGACCGCGCCGAACGCCAGCCGCACGTCGCTGACCAGGCCGTCCTCGATCGCCAGGGCGGCCGCCACCGAACCGATGGCGAACGCGAACGACGCCCGGTCGCGAGCCTTCCGGTACGCCGAGCGAGCCGCCACCGGCAGCGCCGGCAGGTCCACCGCCGTGATCAACTCGCCGTGCTCCAGTGTGGTGTCCCGCTCCGGCGCGTCCTCCGGCAGCCGATACAACTCGGTCACCGGGATCTCCCGCCTGCCGGTCGGACCGTCGACCTGGACCACCGCGTCGAGGGCGGTGAGCGCGACCGCCATGTCGGAGGGGTGGGTGGCCACGCAGGCCGGCGAACCGCCCAGGATGGCCAGGTTGCGGTGATCGCCGTCGCGGGCCGGGCAACCCGAGCCGGGCCGGTGCTTGTTGCACGGCATGCCGGCGTCCATGAAGTAGCGGCAGCGGGTGCGTTGCAGCAGGTTGCCCCCGGTGGTGGCCATGTTGCGCAGCTGGCCGGACGCGCCGGAGAGCAGGGCCTGGCTGAGCACCGGGTAGGCGGTCCGGACCCGGCGGTCCGCCGCGAGATCACTGTTGCGTACGCCGGCCCCGATCCGGAGTCCGCCGGTGGGCAGTTCGGCCACCTCGTGCAGGGGGAGCCGGTTGACGTCGACCAGGATGTCCGGGGTGGCGACGCCCAGCTTCATCAGGTCGACCAGGTTGGTGCCGCCGGCCAGGAAGACGGCGTTCGGCGCGAGGCCGTCGGCGGGGGTGGTGGCGGTGCGGTACTCGAAGGTCTTCATCCGGCGGCAGCCTCCCGGATCGCCGGGATCATGTTCGGGTAGGCGCCGCAGCGGCACAGGTTGCCGCTCATCCGTTCCCGGATCTCCGCGTCGGTGAGCAGGTCCTCGTCATCCTCGGTCACCGCGCTCGGCCATCCCTGGGCCACCTCGGCCAGCATCCCGACCGCCGAGCAGATCTGCCCCGGCGTGCAGTACCCGCACTGGAACCCGTCGTGCTCCAGGAAACCCCGCTGCACCGGGTGCGGTTCGCCCCGGTGGCCGAGCCCCTCGACCGTGGTGACCTCGGCGTCCTGCTGGCTGATCGCCAGGATCAGGCAGCTGTTGACCCGGCGCCCGTCGAGCAGCACCGTGCACGCGCCGCACTGGCCGTGGTCGCAGCCCTTCTTGGTGCCGGTGAGATGCAGCCGCTCGCGCAGCACGTCGAGCAGGGTGGTGCGCGGATCCAGCCCGACGAGGTGGTGCTGGGCCCCGTTCACGGTGAGACGCATGTCCCGGCGTTACCCCGGTGGCCGCCGATCAACCGTCTGGCCAGATCCCGTTGGGATGCGTCATTCCAGCCGCTGTCGCGGGGCGGCCGGGATTCCTAGGTTCGGGGGCATGTCGGTTGCCGGTCCGATCCTGGTGGGGATCGCCTATGTCCTTCTCATGTCGCTGCTCGCGGATCAGCCGCGGCAGAGGCTCAACGCAGTCCTGGTGGCGGGTGCCGGGGCGGTCTACTGGAGTGGTGGGGGCCTGGGTGCCTGGGAGTTCGTGTTCGGCGCGGTGATGACCTATGTCGCCTACCGGGGGCTGGAGTCGTGGCACTGGCTCGGCGTGGGCTGGCTGCTGCACACCGGCTGGGACGTGCTGCACCACCGCGCCGGGAACCCGATCATCCCGATGCTGCACGACTCGTCACTGGGGTGCGCGATCTGCGATCCGGTGATCGCGGTGTGGTGCTTCGCCGGCGGGCCGTCGGTGCTGAGCGGGCCGCGGTCGTCGTGGCGCGGCAGGCTGTCGGGCTGAAGATCGCCGCGCGAAATGAGTTGAACTTTTTCGGACAGAATCCGTATCTATGTGTGTCCGGGTGCGTGCGACCCCAGCGCCGCGCCCGGGCATCTTCCCCCGGCCTTCCCGGACTGGCGATCCACCGCTGATGCCCCGGATGCTCCTTCCGGGTCGCGCTGTGAACCCGCGCCCCCGGCTCGGGTGCCGCCGATCGCGGTCGTGTCGCCGTTGATCGTGGCCGATGCGGGGGCCGCTCGTGGTTCGCTGTCCGCCCCAGGCCGCAGTCCGCTTCCCGGTACGCCGTCGTCCGACCACCCGGCGCTACCCCTCAAGATCAGCCCCGGCTGGTTGTGGTGGTGGTGTCCGGGGTGTTGAGGCCACCGTGGTTGCCAGCTGCGGGGTTGGGGCTGGTTGTGGTGGTGGTGTCCGGGGCTTTGAGACCACCGTGGTTGCCAGCTGCGGGGTTGGGGCTGGTTGTGGTGGTGGTGTCCGGGGCTATGAGACCACCGTGGTTGCCAGCTGCGGTTCCTGGCTTGCGCACAGAGCGGGACTGCGAGCTGGACGACGGCGCTGAGCGCGAGCTGGGGCGGGGCTGCGGCGTACCGTAACCGGCACTGACCCCGGCGCTCGCGGACCGCCACCTGAATCGCGGACCTCGACCGGATTGCGTGTCACCGTGATCGGCTGCGGACCGTGGGTGGCGGCCGCGACGGTGATCGGCAGCTTTCCGGGCGTGGCGGTCTGGCCGTGATCGGCTGCGGACCGCGGGGTGGCGGCCGCGACCGTGACCAGCAGCCTCCCGGGCCTGGCATGCCCGACCGCGACCCGCAACGGACCGCGGGCGGCGCGTGAAGGCGGGCGGCCGCGAAGACAAGTGGGCCGGAAACGGGTCGGGCCGGAAACGGGTCGGGTCGGAAACGGGTCGGGTCGGAACGGGGGCGGGCCGGAAACGGGTCGAGTTGGAACGAGGCGGGCCGGAAACGGGTCGGGTGGGGGAACGGTTGGCGAGCGACGGCCCCGGAGGGAAGAAGACCGGGGTAGCGGGAATGCGAAGCAGGAGGACCGCGCGGATCTGTGACCTAGGCGACCCGGCGTCACACCCCGGAACCCCTGACCTGTCCTACTGTCGTGCGAACGATTCTGGTTGTCGGCGGTGGATACGCCGGGTTCTACGCGGCATGGCGGCTGGAGCGAAAACTCCGCCGCGACGAGGCACGGGTGGTGATGGTCGACCCGCGGCCGTACATGACCTATCAGCCCTTCCTGCCCGAGGTGCTGGCCGGCTCGGTCGAGGCCCGCCACGCCGCGGTCTCGCAGCGACGACACCTCAAGAAGACCAAGATCATTTCCGGTACGGTGGTCCGCATCGACCATGCCTCACGCACCGTGACGATCCGTCCGGCCGAGGGCCCCGCCTACCCCCTGCGGTACGACGTGATCGTGGTGACCGCCGGCGCCGTGACCCGCAAGCTGGCCATTCCCGGAGTGGCCGACCAGGCGATCGGCCTCAAGCACGTGGAGGAGGCGGTGGCCATCCGGGACCAGTTGCTCACCGCGTTCGACAGGGCGTCCACCCTGCCGCCCGGTCCCCGCCGTCGACGGCTGCTCACGGTGACCTTCGTGGGCGGCGGGTTCTCCGGCGTCGAGGGTTTCGGCGAGCTGCTGTCGCTGGCCCAGTCGCTGGTCCGGCGTTATCCCGAGCTGGATCCCGCGGAGTTGAGCTTCCACCTGGTGGAGGCCCGTGACCGGATCCTGCCCGAGGTCTCCGGCAAGTCGGGCCGGTGGGTGGTCCGGTCCCTGGAGCGGCGGGGCGCCCACGTGCACCTCGGCACGCTGGTGCGGTCGGCGGAGGACGGGCACGTGGTGCTCTCCACCGGCGAGGAGTTCGACTCGGACCTGATCGTGTGGACCGCCGGAAACGCGGCGAACCCGATGGTGCACAACCACACCGACCTGCCGATCGACGACCGCGGGATGCTGGTCGTCCGGGCCGACCTGCGGGTCGGCACCGCCGACGCGCCGGTACCGGACGCCTGGGGCGCCGGCGACGACGCGGCGGTGCCGGACCTCGCGGCCGGCGACGGCCGGACGACCGTGCCGAACGCGCAGCACGCGGTCCGCCAGGGCAAGCACCTGGCCCGCAACCTTCTCGCCGACCTGCGCGGGCGCCGCACCGAGGACTACGTGCACCACAGTCTCGGCACGGTCGCCACGCTCGGGCTGGGCCGGGGCATCTTCGAATGGAGGTTCGTCGTGATCAAGGGTTTCCCGGCCTGGCTGATGCACCGGGGCTACCACGTGCTCGCGGTGCCGAGCTGGGAGCGCAAGGTCCGGGTACTGGCCATCTGGCTGGCCGCGGCGCTGTTCGGCCGGGACATCGTGTCCCTCGCCTCGGTGCGGCACCCGAGGCGAGCCTTCGTGACCGGCGGCGACCCGGAACTCACCGGTGCCGTCCCGGAGCCGGCTCACGCCGTCCCGGAGCCGGCTCACGCCGTCCCGGAGCCGGCTCACGCCGTCCCGGAGCCGGCCCATGCCGGGCCGGAGGAGCCGGCCGACGCCGTCCCGGAGCCGGCCCATGCCGGTCCGGCGGGCAGCTGAGGGCCGGACACCGTCCGGATCCCGCCCTTACCCCGCCCTTACAAAGCCGGCCTACCTTCGCCGTCATGACCGATCGCACCCGGGTGTCGCACCTGCTCCGGAGGCTCACCTTCGGCCCGACCGCGGCCGAGGTCGACGCCGCGGTGCGGGCCGGCCACGACGCCACCCTGCGAACCCTGCTGACCCCCGCCGCCCCGGTGCCCGGACCGGACCTGGGCCCGACCGGCGACAAGCAGGCCGGCGACAAGCAGGCCGGCGACAAGCAGGCCGGCGACAAGCAGGCCGGCGACATGCAGGCCGGCGACATGCAGGCCGGCGACAAGCAGGAGGCCAAGAAGCAGCGGCGGGACCAGGTGACCATGGCGACCCGCTGGTGGCTGGAGCGACTGGCGACCGGCGGCGCGGCCGAGAAGCTCACCTTCTTCTGGCACGGGCACTGGGCGACCAGCGTCCGCAAGGTGCGCTCGGCGCCGCTCATGCTCGGACAGCTGGCGACCTTCCGCAGGTACGGCCACGGGGACACCGGGCCGCTGGTCCGGGCGATGCTGCGCGACCCGGCCCTGATCCTCTGGCTGGACGGCCAGAAGAACACCCGCAAGGCGCCGAACGAGAACCTGGCCCGTGAGCTCATGGAGCTGTTCACGCTGGGGATCGGGGCGTACCGCGAGGACGACGTCAAGGCCGGCGCCCGGGTGCTGACCGGCTGGCAGGTCGACCGGGCCGCCGGGGTCGCCCGGCTGGCGCCGAAACGGCACGACGGGCGGCCGGTCACGCTGCTCGGGCACACCGGGACGCTGGACGTGGACGGCTACGCCGACCTGCTCGTCCGCCATCCGGCCCACCTGCCCTTCCTGGTCCGTCGCCTGTGGATCCGCTACGGCGCCGGCACCGCGCCGTCCGCGGCCGCCACCGCCCGGATCGCCGCCGCCGGGCGGGACACGACAGCGCTGCTCACCGCGCTCTGCACCGATCCGGAGTTCCCGGCGACCAGCGGAACGCTGGTGAAGCAGCCGGTCGAATGGCTGCTCGGCGCGGTCCGGCAGCTCGGCGTCCCGGTGCCCGAACAGGCCGTCGGCGTGCTGCGCGGCCTCGGGCAGGTGCCGCTGCGGCCGCCGTCGGTGGGCGGCTGGCCCGTCGACCGGGCCTGGCTGACCACCTCGGCGACGGTGGTCCGGCTGCGGGCCGCGCAGCGGCTGGTCGCCGCCGCGCCGGCGGCTGTCGAGCGGGTCGCCCGCGGCGACCGGCTGGAAGCGCTGGCGAACCTGCTGGTCGTGGACCGCTGGAGCGACCGGACCGCGGCGGTGCTGCGCGACGTGACGGACCCGAAGCGGCTGCTGGCGCTCGGCCTGGCCAGCCCCGAATACACAGTGCACTGAGGGGACCAAGCAGATGGACACGCTCACCCGGTGCCGGTTCCTGATCGCGAGCGGTGTCACCGGCGCCGCCGCGGCCGTCGCCGGTGGCGCCTTCGGGCTCAGCGAACTGCTGGCCACCGCCGGCGACCGCGACCCGGCCGCGAAGACCCTGGTGCTGGTCACCCTCTACGGCGGCAATGACGGATTGAACACCCTGATTCCGTACGCCGATCCCGCCTACGCCGCGGCCCGCGCCGACCTGGCCTACGAGCCGGAGAAGCTGCTCCGCCTGGACGAGCATTTCGCGCTCAACCCGGGCCTGGCCGGGCTGCACCGGCTCTACCAGGACGGCGGGCTGGCGATCGTCCGCGGGGTCGGCTATCCGAAGCCGGACCGCAGCCACTTCCGCTCGATGGACATCTGGCAGACCGCCCAGCCGGAGCGGCCGGAGAGCACCGGCTGGCTGGGGCGCTGGCTGGACGCGGCCGGCGGCGACCCGCGGCTGGCCGTGTCGTTCGAGCCGGTGCTGCCGCCGCTGCTGGCCGGGGCGACCAGCGCCGGCGCGACGGTGCCGGGCGGTGAACTGAAGCTGCCCGGCGTGATCACCTCGGCGCAGGTCGCCGAGCTGGGCACGGCCGCGCCGGGGGAGTCGCCGGCGGCGGCCCGGGCGGCCGCCTGTTTCGCCGATCTGGTGCGGGTCGGTGATCTGATGGACCGGGTCGCCGAGGGTACGCCGGAGGACGAGCCCGAGGACGACGACGCCCCGGCCACCGCGACCGGTGGTGGCGCGCCGCCGCTGGACCAGCAGCTCGCCCTGGTCGCCCGCTGTGTCGAGGCGGGCGTGGCCACCCGGGTGTACTCGGTGTCGCTGGGCGGGTTCGACCTGCACGCCGACGGCAAGGTGGCCCAGCAGGCGATCCTGGCCCGGCTGGACAAGCCGCTCGCGGCGTTCCGGGAACGGATGGCCGGGAAGGGCGTGGTGATCGCTGTCTACTCGGAGTTCGGCAGGCGGGTGCGGGCCAACGCCTCGGACGGCACCGATCACGGCACCGCGTCGGACATGTTCCTGCTCGGCGACGGGATCACCGGCGGGATGTTCGGCGAGCCGCCCAGCCTGACCGACCTCGACGACGGCGACCTGAAGTACACCGTGGACTTCCGGGACGTCTACGCCACGCTGCTGGCCGACGTGCTGGGCAGCGACCCGGCGGCGGTGCTGCACGGCTGGACCGGGCGGCTCGCCGGCCCGTTCTGACGCCGTCGGCACCGGTGCCCGGGCCGTGCCCCGATGGGCGGTTTCGCGGATCGCCGGTTGTCCCGCCCGGGTGCTCGCCAACGGGACTAATCTACGGGGAAATACCCGGGCAAATCGAACAAGGGGTCGGGATGGGCGGTCAATTGCGATCGTCGTACGTCATGGTCTCGATGGCGACCGTGACCGTGCTGGCGATCATCTCCGCGGCGGCGCCCCCACAGAAGCTGATGTTCGGCATGGTCGCTCTGGGCCCGGCGCTGGCGGCGGCCTCGGCCAGTCCGCGGGGTGTCCTCGCCGTCGGCGGCTACGCGATGGCGCTGGCCGTCGCCATCTCGTCCTGGCAGGGTCTGTTCGGCTCCGTCGATCAACTCGCCCGCCTGGCCGTGGTGCTCGCCGCCACCGCGCTCGGCTGGGGCATCGCCCACCACTACGACAAGATGCTGGTGGCCTCCGCCGAGGCGGCCCGGGAGCGGGAGATGCTCGGCGCGATCGCCGCGCAGTCCACCGACGCCATCATCGCGAGCACCCTCGACGGCGTCGTCACCGCCTGGAACGGTGGCGCGGAACGGATGTACGGCTGGCCGGCGAGCGAGGTGCTCGGCCGTCCGCTGATCGAGTTCCTGCCTCCGGACCGCGGCCCGGCGCTGGAGGCCGCCCTGGCCGACCTGGCCGCCGGCCGGCGGGTCCACCTGGACGAGACCCGCCGGCTCCGCAAGGACGGCACCTCGCTGGTGGTCCAGGTCGACGTCTGGCCGGTCCGCGACGAGAGCGGCGTCGTGGTCGCCGCGGCCGCCACCGAGCGCGACATCACCGAGGAGAAGCAGGCCCGGGAACGCTCCGCGCGTGCCGACCGGCTGGAGAGCCTGGGCCAGCTCGCCGGCGGCGTCGCGCACGACTTCAACAACCTGCTCGCGATCATCCTGAACTACGCCGACTTCCTGGCCGACGAGGTCACCGGTGAGGCCGCCGAGGACCTGTCCCGGATCCGCAACGCCGCCGAGCGGGCCAAGTCGCTGACCGGGCAGCTGCTGCTGTTCGCCAAGCGGGAACCCACCCAGGTGGAGATCATCGACCTGAACCAGGTGGTCACCGAGGCCGACGAGCTGCTGAGCCGGACCATCGGGGACAACATCCGGCTGGTCAGCCGCCCGGCGGCCGGCGAGCTGCCGGTGCGGGCCAACCGCGGCCGGCTCGACCAGATCCTGCTCAACCTGGTGATCAACGCGCGGGACGCGATGCCGGACGGTGGCGTGGTGGTGGTGGAGACCGACGCGGTGGAGGAGGACGGGGCCCCCTTCGCGCGGCTGGTGGTCAGCGACACCGGCACCGGGATGACCCCCGAGGTGCGGGACCGGCTCTTCGAGCCGTTCTTCACCACCAAGCCGGCGGACCGGGGGACCGGGCTCGGGTTGTCGACCGTCTACGGCATCGTCGGTGAGGCGAACGGGCACATCGGCGTCGACTCGGCGCTCGGCGTCGGCACCACGTTCCGGATCCTGCTGCCGTCGGCCGCCGCGCCGGCCGGCCAGGCCGACGGCCCGGAGCACGAGCCGGCCCCCGGCCACGGCGAGCTGATCATGGTGGTCGAGGACGACGATTTCGTACGCGACCTGGTGGTCCGGATCCTGCGGGACAACGGGTACCGGGCCACCGCGCTGGGTGATGGCTCGCTGGCCGACCTGGACCTGCAGGGTGTGGCCCTGCTGATCACCGACGTGGTGCTGCGCGGCCGGTCCGGCCCGGCGCTGGCCGCTCGCCTGCGGTCCCGCCGCGCCGACCTGCGGGTGCTGTTCATGTCCGGGTACAGCGACGCCGAGGTACGCCGCGAGCACGGCATCGACCCGGCGGTCCGGATCCTGCAGAAACCGTTCACCGCCGTCGAACTGCTCGCCATGGTGGGGGAGGCGCTGTCCGCCGTTCCGGCCGCCGGTCACGCAACGGGGGTCTGACCGCCACGCGATGTTGACATTGGTGGTGGGTGCGGGTGTACTTCGTGGCGACGTGGGCCTGGTCGAGCTGGATCACCGTCGCCTCGTCAGCCATGTGGGAACGTGCACTGACGGGAAGGCAGGTATCACTGTGCCGCTTACCCCGGCCGAGATCGGCACTGTCGCGTTCCGGCGCCCACCCGCCGGGACGCAGGGTTACCACCAGGACGAGGTCGACGCGTTCCTCGCCGATGTGGCCGGCGAGATGCGGCGGCTGGAACGCGAGAACCGCGCGCTCAGCGAGCAGCTCACCCCGCACGACCTGGCCGAGCGGGTCCGGCGCCTGCAGCTGGAGTATCTCGACGTCCAGGAGCACATCGCGATGCTGGAGGGCGAGCTCGAGCGGTGGCGGCGGCCGGTCGACACCCGGATGCTGGAGCTGGCCCAGCGCACCGCCGACGAGCACCTGGCCGAGGCCCGCCAGCAGGCCGGCACGGTGCTGGACCAGGCCACCACCAAGGCCGCCCAGCTGATCAGCGAGGCGCAGCTGCGAGCCTCCACCATCGTCGCCGACGCCCGGCACGCGCACGCCGAGGCGGTCGCCGGGCTCGAGGCGAAACGGGCCGCCGCCCTCGACGAGATCAACGAGCTGCGTGCCGAGGTGGAGCGACTCCGGGCCGCGCTCGCCGCGGACATGCGGGAGCGTCTCGCGGAGTTCACCGGCTGACATCGCCGCCTATCGTCGGAAAGATGACGGAACCCGCCCGCAATCCGCGTGACGCCCGCGTCATCCTCGTCGGCATCGATGAATACCGGGGCGGCCCGGCCTGGTCGCTGCACGGGCCGGTGGACGACGCGATCCGGTTCGCCGAGTTCTTCGTCGCCCGGGGCGTGCCGCCGGAACGGGTGACGGTGCTGGCCACGCCGCTGGTGACGGCCGACCGGCTGCCGTCCGGGGTGGACTCGCGACCCGCCGACCGGGGGACGATCCGGGAGGTCTTCGTACGCGAGATCGGTGTTGAGAAGGACGCCGGTGACCTCTACGTGGTGTGGGGCGGGCACGGTTTCGTCGACCTCGACAGGCGTCGCCGGCTGCTCTATCCGGAGGCCACCGAGGCCGACCCGATCGACCTGGACCTCGACTCGCTGCTGCGCCGTTACCGCTCCGGCGAGGTGCCCGGCCTGGAGCGGCAGACCTGGCTGATCGACGTCTGCCAGGTGCACGAGCCGGACGGCCTGCCCGGTGCGGGGCACGAGACCTTCCAGGCCGGCGACGACGTGCCGTTCCGGCAGCAGGCGGTCTACCTGGCCGCCGCGCTCGGGCAGCCCGCGGTGAACCTGAGCCGGCGGCGCACCGGCCTGTTCAGCCGCGAGGTGCTGCGGCTGCTGGACACCGGCGGACTGGACCTGCTGGGCGACTTCTCCCGGCTGTCCGCCGCGATCGAGGACCGGTTCACCCGGCTGCGGACCGGCGGCGCGATCGACCAGACCCCCACCTACCTGTGGTACCGCGACGCGCTCGGCCGGGAGGAGGGCCAGTTGCTGCGCCGGCACCGGGCGTCCACTTCGGGGGCGCGTCCGGAGCCCTCGGCGACTAAGCTGAAACCGGTGGTGGACGCTCTCGTCGACCTCCCCGAGTTCCGCCGGCCGCAGGATCGCGAGCACATCCTGTCGCTGCTGAGCGCCTCGGTGTACGGATCGATCCGGCGCAACGATCAGACCCGGTTCGACGCGGTCGGGATCATTCGCGGCTGTTCGCGTCATTCGGGTGGTCTGGCGGAGTTGGTGGAGGCGGTGCGATTCTTCGTACCGGAGGGCACGGCCGTCGATCGGTTCGAGGAGGCGGCTCACCGCCTCGAGACCTGAACCGGGCGCAGCGCGGCGAACCGGGTGGCTCCGCGTAACGCTATCGTCGCAGTCAGAAGATAGGCGATGATGGCTATCGACATCACTGTCCTGGAGGGCTACCGCGGATGGAAGAAACCTCGGCCGCAATGGAGTCCGAGCTGCTCGATCTCTCGGCGGAGAGCGTGGCGACCCTGCGCTCCGTCGAGTTGTCCGGCATCACCGCAGCTATCGCGCGGGTGCGAGAGAGGATCGCCGACGCAGAGAGCAGCATCAGCGGCTACAACCCTTCGTTCACGAGCCGCCCGGGGGACGCCGGCTCGGAAGCGGAAGACCATGTCGCTTGACCGGGGTGGGAGCCCGGTCGAGGCATAGATTCGACCCCCGGCACTTCGCGATCCTGGCCGCGGGCGGGGGTGACGGCCAGGTGGTGTCCCGTTTCTGGGCGTCCGAGCGCAGCTGGCGGCTGACCGTGCTGCTCACCCTCGTCGAGGCGTGCTCCGGCAGGCCCGGGGTGACCGGGCCGCTGCCGCCGCTGGACACCGCGCTGGATCTGCTGTCCCAGGCGTACCGGGCGGATCCCTCGGCCGGTGAGGACGTGCTCTCCCAGCCGCAGGTGGGCGTCTGGGCGGCGTACACGCTGCGCCGGGCCGGCGAGCCCGGGACCGCGCCACTCTGGACGGACCTGGGGTACCTGCACGCGCTGGCGGTGGCCTGCGCGGTACGGGCCGGGGTGCCGTTCGAACTGGCCGTCCCGATCCGGCACGGCGTGGCGATGGTGCCGACCGTCGGCGCGGCGAGCTTTCCGGCGGGTTCGGGGCACGCCCGGGCGTACAGCGACGGCAAGGTGCTGACGCTCGACGACGGCACCGTCACCGTCCACGCGGCAGCCGGCGATCCGGGCTGGCACGACCCGGTGCGGATCGACCTGTCGGCCGGCGGGCTGGACCTGAGCGTCGCGCTGGTCGACCGCGACGCGTACCGGGACCTGCGCCGGCCCTCGGCGCCTCGCCCGCTGACCCCGGCCGAGATCCGCCGCTGGCGGGCCCTGCTCGGCGACGCCTGGCGGCTGCTCACCCGCGAGCAGCCGGAACGCGCAGCCGGGATCGCTGCCAGCCTCCGTTCGCTGGCACCGGTGCCGCGGCAGGCGCCCTACCGCCAGCTGTCCGCCTCGGGGGCCGAGGCGTTCGGCGGGGTGCTGCTCTCCGAGCCGGACGACGCCACCCAGCTCGCGGTGACCCTGGTGCACGAGGCACAGCACCACAAGCTCGGCGCGCTGTTGCACCTGTTCACCCTGGCCGAGCCGGATCCAGCGCTCCGCTACTACGCGCCCTGGCGGGACGACCCACGGCCGCTCGACGGGCTGCTGCAGGGGCTCTACGCGTTCGTCGGGATCACCGATTTCTGGCGGGTGCACCGGCACCACGCGCCGCCGGCCGAGGCGGCACTCGCCCACTTCGAGTTCGCCCTGTGGCGGCGGCAGGCGCTCGGCGCGGCCCGGGTGCTGACCGGCTCCGGGCATCTCACCGAGCACGGCAGGCGGTTCGTCGGCGGCCTGCACGACCGGCTCGCCGCCTGGCAGGACGAGCCGGTGCCACCCGAGCTCGAGGAGACGGCCGGCGCGATGGCCCTCGACCACCACGCCGGCTGGCGGGCGGCCGGCATCCGGGTCGACCCGTCCGCCGGTGCCGCGCTGGCCGCGGCGTTCCGGCGCGGGGATCCGCCACCGGCCCCGGTGCTGGCCGAGGCGGACCGGCGCGTGGTCCGGCTGCCCGAGGTCCGGTGGCTCGACGGCCGCGCCGTGCTGGTCCGCCACCGGCTGACCGGCCGGGTGCCGGGACAGGTCGCCGGGACCACCCCGGCCGATGCCGACCTGGTGGCCGGGCGGCTGCCCGAGGCCCGCGCGGGATACCTGGGTGACCTGGCGCGGGATCCGGCGGACCCGCACGCCTGGATCGGTCTGGGGCTCACCCTGGACCGGCGGGCCGATCCGGCCGCCCGGGCCCTGCTCGGCCGGCCGGAACTGCTGGTGGCGATGGCCGGGGCGGGGCCGGTGCCGGATCCGCTGGCGGTCGCCCGCTGGCTGGGTGACGCGCTGCCGGCCGGCCTCGGTGATCCGAGACCGGCCGGTTGGACGCTCTAGAGGGGCAGCGGGTCGATGTCGCAGTTGGCCCGCACCCCGGCGGCCGCCGCCGCGGTGGCCGGGTGGGTCTCCCCGAGGCCGGTCCGGAACTTGTCCATGATCTCCTCGAACAGCGCGCTCGCCTCCGGTACCCGGTTCCGGCCCAGGTTGCGCAGGTCCATCGCCAGGTTCACCCCGCAGGCCAGCGTGGTCGGGTGCGCCTCGCCGAGCAGCTCGATGCACCGGGCGTAGGTGTCCTTGTCCAGCTCGTACGCCCGTTCGAAGTCGTCCAGCTCGAAGTGATCACTGGCCAGGTTGATCCGGGCCGCCAGCACCAGGGCGTGCGAGGTGGTGAGCCGCTCGGTCAGCGACCGGGTCGCCTCCTCGTTCAGCGCGCGCGCCTCCTCGAACCGGTCGAGCAGGCGCAGCGTCACCGCGAGGTCGGACTGCGCGCCGGCCGTGTGCGGGTGCGAGTCGCCGTAAAGCGTCCGCAGGCCCTCGACCGCCTTCTCCCCGTTCTCCCTGGCCGCGGCGAGGTCGCCGGTGACCCGTTGGTCGATCGAGACGGCGAGGAGCGCGAGGACGGTGTCCGGGTGCCCCTCGCCGTAGCGGCTGCGGAACCGGCGCAGCACGTCGCTGGACAGGTCCAGGGCTTCCTGGTGGCGGCCCGCCTTGCGACGGAAGCTGGCGAGCTGGTGGTTCTGCCGGAGCAGGTCGGGGTGGTCGTCGTACTTGAGCACCCGCCGGGCCGTCGCGATGACGGTCTCCTGGTCGGCGTGCGCCTTGACGTAGTCACCGAGCTCGCGGCGATCGAGGTTGATGCCACCGAACGTGGTGAGGCTGTCCGAGTGGTCGGTGCCGTAGATCTGCACAAGCCGGTAGTAGGTCTGGTTGTCCAGTTGCAGGGCGCGGCCGTAGAGGCCGGACAGCCGCATGCTCACCGCGAGGTTGTGGGCCGCCTGCAGGCTGAACGGGACGTCGTCGCCGAAGTTCGCGACCGCTTTCTCGTAGACCGTCAGCGAGAGTTCGAGGGCGCCGGCGAAGTCACCGGAGACGCGGTGGTCGGCGGCGACGGCGCCGGTCACCATCAGGGTCTGCTCGTCGTCCTCGCCCATCGCCTCGCGGTAGAGGTCGAGGGTACGCGCGTTCAGCCGCCTGGCCTCGTTGTAGTCCCCGACCACCAGGTGCATCGACCCGAGCCACCAGGCCATCCGCAGGCTGTCCGGGTCGGACTCGCGGCCCAGCGCCTGCCACGCCTGGAAGGCGCGTCTGGCCAGGTTACGGGCCTCGACGTGCTCACCCCAGCGCCACAGGTACCGGGCCTCGTTGTAGATCAGGTCGCGAACCCGGTCGTCCAGGCAGCGCTCGGCCTCGGAGGCGACGATGTGCGGATACAGCTCCGCGTACCGCGGCCAGTGCTCGGCGTTGTCGGGCTGACCGAAGTCGTTGCCGGCGAGCAGCAGGTGGGCACTGTGCCGCATCCGCTCCCGGGTCTCGTGGTCCATCTGGTGGATCAGGACCCGCTGTACCAGACGGTGCATCTGGAACGAGCTGTTGCGGTGGTTGATCCGGGCCAGCGCGAGCTTGCCGATGCTCAGCACCACCCGGTCGAGCCGGCTGGTGTTGCGGATCAGCGGTTCCAGCTCCGGGTCGATGGACACCCCGCGCGGCTTGGAGAGCAGCACCTTGCTGATCGGCTCGGGCGCGAAGAACGCGCAGAGCTGCAGCAGCCGCAGGGCCAGCGGCTCGCGCTCGCGCAGCCCGTTGAGCGTCACGGTCCACACCGCTGCCACGTGCGCCGGGTAGTCGCGCTCCTCCGGCGGGATGTCCTCGCCGAGCTCCGGCCCGCTGCGCTCCAGGTGCTCCAGGTAGTCGGGCACGGTCACGCCCATCTCCGAGCGCCAGGCGGCCGCCGCCTCGATGGCCAGCGGCAGGTCGCCCAGCACCTCGGCCAGCCGGTCGGCGTCGGAGAACGCCAGGTCCGGGTCACGCCGGCGCATCAGTTCGATGCTCTCCTGGCGGTCGAAGACGTCGACCTCCAGTTTGCTGGCCCGGCCGCGCCAGTCCGGGTTGCGGGAGGTCACCACGATGCTGCCGGGCCCGCCCTTGGGGAAGAAGCGTTCGACGTCTTCCGGATCCTCGGCGTTGTCGAAGATCAACAGCCAGTTGGAGTACGGGTTGCCCAGCCGCAACGCCTCCAGCACGGCGGGCACCGCGGTGTTCGCCGTCGCGGGCACCGGCAGGTTCAGCCGGCCGGCCAGCTCGACCAGGGCGGACTGGATCTGGGCGGGCCGCTCCGCGGAGATCCACCAGATCAGGTCGAAATCTTGTTGATGGAGATAGACGAATTCCACCACCAGCTGCGACTTGCCGACACCGCCCGCACCGTGCACGGCCTCCGGCAGCACGGCGGTCGTGCCGATCCGCAGCCGCTGGTGGAGCTGATCGAGCAGCTCACGGCGCCCGGTGAAGTTCGTGTTGCGCAAGGGCAGATTGCCGACGATGGCCGGGAGCCGGGAATCGCGTCGCTGCGTCGTCTGCAAGCCGTCGGTGGTGACCGGCACCGTGTTCCCTTCCAGATCATGACCAGTCCCCGGCAGTGGCGGCCCGGCGACGAGCGGGTTCGTGGACCCCTGCGAAGACACTACTTCAGACACAACGGACTCCTGGCGTAAATCAGGCAAAGCGATTTGAGGGGAGGGCTGGCCGGGCCGTAGCGGGACGGCCGAGCCGAGCAGCTGCCGCAGGCTCTGCGCGGCGCTCAGGTTGGGCCCGCCGAGAGCGAGATGGACCGCCAGCTCGACCTCGAGGTACTGCCGGGTGGCCGGATTGGGCCGGCGGTAGTCGGCGCGTCGCGGATCCTTGACCCGCAGCGCCAGCCCGCGGACGACCTCGACGTCGTGCCCGAGGGTGTTCTCCACGACGTGTTGCACCTGGAGGATACGGTCCCGGACGGCGAAGGTGAGCAGCTGCTGGCGCACCCCGTAGACGAAGTCGTAGACGATCTGGGTGTCGCCGCCGCCGGCGGCAGGCGGCCGGATGGTGCGGAGCAGGGCGCTGGTCAGCACCTCGGTGAGGTGTTCCAGCCCGGTGTCCCGGCTCATGCGTTGCACCGCCCGGATCGCCCGGGCGTTCAGCGGCGCGGCGGCCAGCCGGGTGGCCAGCCGGAACGCGGTCGGCGAGACGGTGGCCCGGAACCGGATGACCTGCCGTCGCGCGTGCAGGTCGGGGGCCGGCTCGGTGGTGTCGCCGGGGGAGACCAGCAGTGCCGGCATCCGCACCGGGCCGCCGACCGTCGCGTCGGCCAGCTGGGTCCACCGATCGAGCCAGTCGGCGCCGCGCTCCAGGATCGGCACGGCGGTCCGGTGGGCGTCGGCGCGCTGGTCCTCGGCCGACCGCAGATCCATCCCGGAGACCCGCCACGGCGTGGTGGCCGTCGGCGCGGCCCGGGTGCCGGGCGTCCAGACCACGTCGGTGACCCGGAGCCCGTGACTCTGCCAGCGCTCCTGCGGCAGCAGGTTGACCACGGCGACCAGGCCGTCCCGGGCCCAGTCGGTCAGCAGGCCGGTGATCTGACCCTGGCGCCAGGCCAGCGAGCGGCCGTGGGTGACCAGGAAGACCGCCCGGGGGCCGAGCGGGCCGGCACCGAGGGAGCCGGGGTTGTCGGCGCCGTCGGCCAGGGCGACCGGGCGGCCCCGCCGGACGACCAGCGTGCGGATGGTGATCGACGAGAAGGCGCCGGTGGCGTCGAGGCGGGTGCGGTACTCCTCGATCTCGAGCGACCAGAACTGCATGATCGGGTCGTCGTCGAGCACGATGACCGCCTCGCGCCGCAAGCCGGCCGGCGGCAGCTGCCGCTCCACGACCGGCGGGGTGACCTGGGCGAGTGCTCCGTTGCTCATCGGCCGACCGCCATCCGGCCGGTTCCGGCCAGGGGGCAGCCGAACAGCCATGACCGGACCACGTCGCCGCACTTCCCCCGGTGACTGTTCCCGGTCATGCGCGAACCTCTCCCGTGTCCCTGCCGGGCTGCCGTTCAGGATCGTCCCACAAGATCACTAATCCGTGACCGATCCGTCCTTCCCGTTCGTCTGGATCCTCGTCCCACGCCGTTCGTCTCAACTCTGCGACACCGTGCGGCAAAAGCGCCAGTCCGGGAGGTTGATCATCCAGGCCGACCTCAATCATCGATTCGACAACCTCGCACAACGCCTCCTGTGGACCGGAATTACGGTTCCAGACGATAACCGGCAAACCGGACCTAAACCCCGCTAGGAGCTGTCTCCCGCCTGTCGTGTCCGGCAGCGGTGGCTCGCTCAAGACCAGAACGACCGCCTTGCCGTCCCGATTCAACGCGGCTTCGAGTTGCACGTCCGTCTGCCCTTGCGCCCGGTGGACAAGCCCCGGCTGGACGACACCCTCGGTGACCGCCCGCCACCGGCCCCGCCAGACCCGGTGCCACTGGACCGCGCGGATCCGCTCCAGGCTCCGGATCACCAGCGGGAACTGCAGTGCCAGCCGCCGTGGGCTGGCCGAGTCCAGCTCCCAGCACCACCGGTCCACAGGTTCGTTCAGCAGTTGACTGGGCAGCACGAACTCGATCGTGACCGGTCCCTCCAGATGCGCCCAGCGACGCTCGGTCTCCAGCACCACCTTGTCGACCTCCGCCTCCAGCTCGTCCCGTCGCACGCGGCGGTCCTCGCCGCGCTGCGGCTCCCAGGTCGGCGACGCCCACTGCCACCAGTGCGACATGATGAACACGTCGTCGTCGGCGCCGTACTGCTCGAACTGGAACACCAGATAGGCACTACGGACCGGACCGGTGATCGGGATGGGTGCCGGTGCCGCCGGTGTGGTGTCCCAGTCCGTGGACAGGTCCTCGATGAGCTTCCGCAGCTTCTGCTGCGAGCCGGCCGGCATCCGCCCGGTCACCTGTTCGAGGAAACGCAGCCAGGCCGGCCGGCCGCCGCCCGGGACCGGCGGGTCACCCGTCAGATGGGCGAGGACCTGCCAGGCCGACTCGCAGTAGTCCGGGACCGGCGTGACGCGGTACCGGCCGGCGAGATCGCGCAGCCAGGAGTCGACAGCGATCAGGTCCAGCTCGACCCGCATCCAGTGGAAGTCGTGCCCGGCGAGCAACTGGATCGCCTGCCACTCGTCGGCCAGCCGCAGCAGCGCCGTCACCAGGGTGGCGTCCGCCTCGATCATGTCCAGGCAGTCGGCCAGATGACGGAGCCCGCCGCTGTGATCGACACACACCGTAGCCAGCGCCACGACCTGGGCCCGGAATTTGGGCAGCGCGGCGAACTGTGGGCGGATGCCCAGCGCCCGCTCCAGCTCGTCCTGCAACAGCAGCTGGCTGCGTGAATCGCGCAGCGTATCGGACTTGTGCAGCCGGTCGACCGCCGCCTTGATGATGCGCCGCCGCTCCTCGGCGTCCGGGCCCGACGGAGGTCGCTCGCCATCACGCAGGGTCATCACCGGCCCGGGCGCCGGTGACTCCGGCCTGGCTCAGGTGGTCCCCGGTACCCGACGCCACGACCGGAACCGCTGCTGACATGCCGCCATCGTATGGGCTGCGCTCGCCGGTTGTCTGCTGTCGGTAAGGAGACAGTGGACAATCGTGATCGACCGGGGGATGCCCGCTCATCCCATCGAGCGATTTAAGTGCCTAGTGGTCGGCTCACGGCGGCCTCCGGTACGGGCCAGCCCGTTTTTCGGTACGGCGGGCTGCTCCAGCCGTACCGTCAAGCGGCGGACCGGAACCCGGAGCGGACCGGAAGCCGGCCGGCCGGAGCCTGGTGAGCGCCTTCCCCCAAGTTTGCCCAACCCACCTGTGACCTCGGGAAATGCGGGAGGATCGAGGCGCTGTCGAAGAACGTCGGCAGGGTCGCCGAGCGTTACCTCGTCCGGTGGACGGTGGCGCGCTCCCCGTGCTGATCGGTCCCTTGTGAGCCCGGCTCAGGATGGAGTCCATGAGAATCCGCCGCGCCGCCGTCGCCGTGCTCTCCGCGCTGGTCTAGGAACCGCACGGTCTCGCGGTGACCGGCGCGGCCGTGTGGGTCGCCATGGAGAGCGGCTCGCTGGTCGCCGTCCCGGGCTAACGCCGGCGGTTCCGCAGCGCCCGCGGGGGCAGCCGCACGCCGCCCAGGGTGTGCAGCGCAGCCGGGCCGCGCGGGCGGCGGGGGCGGGCGGTGGTCCACCGCGCGGCCGCGGCCGGCCGGCGGACCTCGATCTCGACCGTCTCCCGGGTCCGGACCTCGGCCTCGGCCAGCGGCGCGGCAAGCAGGAACACCTCCGGCAGCACCGCCGGTGCCACCGGCTCGGCGAGCTCGGCGATCGGCTCGGCCGTGTGCAGCAGGGTGGCCGCCGCCACGTTGCCCACCGTGAGCAGCGCGCTGACCATGGCCAGCAGCGGCGCGGAGGCGGCCGAGGTCGCGGTCAGCACCCCGGTGGCGGCCGCGACGGCCAGCGCCGCCACCACGCCGGCCCGCCGATCCCGCTGGGTGCCGCGGGAGCCGATCAGGAAGGCCGCCACCGCCGCCGCGGCGCCGAGCACCGCGGAGGTGGCGCACACCGCCGCGAACGGCCACAGCCAGCTGACCGAGGCGTCGTCGTCGGCCACGAAGAACACCAGGAACGGCGTCCCGATCACCGCGATCAGCAGGAACGCGACCGCCTCCACGGCCAGCACCATGGCCCCGCCGGTGACCGGGTCCATCCGCCGGACCCAGCCGTTGCCCCGTACCCAGTCGATCTCGGCCATGCGTGTCCTCCCGTGGCAGCTTGATCGAGGACCGTACCTTATCGATCCGGTAACGGATCAGACGACGTTGCGGTCCGGCCGGCGGGCGCGGGCGTGGGCGTCCCGGATCCCCATCAGCACGGCGGCGTAGAGGGTGAAGCCGGACCCGACCCCGGCAATCAGTCCCACCGTGCCCGCCGACGCGCCGGCCGCGTACGCCAGGAAGCCGGCCACGCCGAGGACCGTCATCACCCCGCCGACCCAGTAGAAGAGCGGCAACCGCCAGGCCCAGGCGAGCGGCAAGAAGTGCACGCCCACCACGATCACCACCCAGGCGACAGCGACCTCCGGTTTCTTCAGCACCCCGTTGATCACGTAGAGACCGCCGAACAGGGCGATGATCTCGCCGAGGACCGCGTACCAGTACCTGCGGTCGGCGAAGCCGCGGATGTCGCTCTCCCTGGTCGGCGCGACCGCGCGCTCGGTCCGGAACAACCGCACGAGCAGCACGGCCGCGATCAGCAGCGCCACCACCCGGATCACCAGCCGCCACGGTGCCGGCAGATCCGCGCTGTTGACCATCACGAAGACCGTGCCGAAGCTGAGTGCGACCAGCGAGCCGATCATCAGTCCACTGAGTCGTCGATTGTCGTTCTGCCCCGTCATGCCGCCATCCTGCCGGTGTCACGGCGTTCCCGCTGCCCCGCCTCCCAGCGCGCGAACTGGGCCAGCGCCTGCCGCTCGCCTCGCGCCAGCAGCCTCCGCCGGCCGCCCGGCAAGCGCCCGAGACCGTGGCTGATCAGCAGATTCGCCGCGACGCGCGTCAATCCGTACCACGGTGGCCGGTAGGGCAGACCGAGATCCCGCATCGCCGCCCGGCCGAGCAGCCAGGTGCTCACCGAGAGGGCGCGTTCCCGTTCGTAGACCCGCCGCCAGCCGTACGCGAACTCGTCGGTCATCGCGATCAGGGCGCAGGCCAGGGCGACGCTGTTCCGGTCCGGCGGCGGGTCGAAGGAGAGGAAATGGTAGAGCTGCCGCCGCCCGCGTCGCTCGGTGAACGGCAGCCACTCCTCGTCCACCCCGAGCAGCCAGCCGACGTAGCACCAGAGATGCATCACCGCCCGGGCGTCCGCGCGCGACACGCGTACCCCGAGCAGTCGCAGATGCAGCAGGAAACTGGTGGAGAAGATGCCGAGGGTGCTGGCCTGGTCGTACTGGTTGATCGGCAGGCCGCGGAACTCGTGGTCCCAGGTCGGGTCGGCCTCCAGCCGGGCGTTGACCAGGGCGTGCAGGACGCGTACCCGCAGGGTGGCGGTGAAGCCGGGGCCGCCCGGCGCCAGTCCGCCCGGCGCGGTCACCGCGCGCCACCAGTGCGAGGTCTCGATGATCCGGCGCAGCGTCTCGCCGCCACTGAGCCGGCCGGTGCGCACCAGCGGCTCCAGCGCCGCGCCGGTCCGATAACCGCCGAGCAGCGAGCCGTAGGCCAGCACCAGCCCGGCATCCATGCCGAACGTCCGGCAGGCCTCCGCTCCGCGGGCCAGCAAGGCGTCGTCCACCCACGCCGGCCGCTCGCGGACCGTCCGGAAAAAGGCCGTCAAGGCGTCCGGTACGCCCTCCGCCGGCCCCGCCGCGACCAGCCGGTCCAGGTCCCGCATCGTCATCCCGGGCGTCTCGCGAACCGCCCGCACCAGCGCGGCCGCCACCTCGTCCCGCCGGTTCAGGCCCCGCTGCAGCGCCGCGATCTCCGGCCCGCTCGGCCGCGCCCCACTGCCGGCCAGCAGCCGCAGCGGTCGTGCCGCCCGTTCGCCCCACTCCCGATCCGCCCCGAATCTCCCCGGCACCATCCCCCGACGATAAGGTGACCAGCCGGCATCCGGTCGTCGCGTCCGGCCCCTCGCCGGACGCCCGGCTGCTCGCGGTGTGCGACAGCGGTGGTGGCACCGGGCCGGTGCGGATCCTGGGCACCTCGACGAGGAGCCCGCTCACCGGGATGCGGGTCGACGGCCCGATCGCCGCCGGCCGCTGGACGGCAGCGGCCTCTGCCTCTCCGGCGGCCGGGGTCGCTACGCCTTCGATCTGGTGCCGGCGGCCACGCCGGTACATTGACCGTCGCAAATCGAGGGCCATAGGCTGCTGATCGTTTCGAGTCATTCCCGCCAAGCGAACGGTGACGCGATGCGACTCCTGAAACCCTCGGCCCTGGCAGTCCTCCTGGTGGCTGCCCTGACCCCGCAACTCGCCGGCACCCCGGCGAGCGCCGGCACCCCCTGTGGCAGCGACCCCGCCGCCCACCTCGGCTCGGTGCCCACCCCGGAACAGTTCCTCGGCTTCCCGCTCGGGCTCGGCCAGCAGCGGGTGGTCACCAACACCGAGATCCGCGGTTACCTGAGCGCCGTCGACAAGGCCTCGGACCGGGTGACCACCGGCACCATGGGCACCAGCGTCCTCGGCCAGCCGCTGGACTACGCCGTCGTCTCCGGCAGGCGGGTCACCCCGCGCACCCTCGCCGACATCCGCGACCTGCGCGATCCGCGGCGGACCGGGGCCACCCGGGCCCGCCGGACCGCGGCCGGCGAACCGGCCATCGTCTGGATCGCCGGGAACGTGCACGGCGGCGAGACCAGCGGCGCCGACGCCTCACTCAAGACGCTCTACGAGCTGGCCGCCGGGCTGTCCTGCGCGGTCCGGGACCGCACCGACAACCTGATCACGGTGATCCTGCCGACCCAGAACCCGGACGGCCGGGACGCGGCGCGGCGGCAGAACGAGTACGGCTTCGACCTGAACCGGGACTGGTTCGCCCGCACCCAGCCGGAGACCGACAGCAAGGTCGATCTGCTCCGGCGGTACCCGCCGCAGGTCTTCATCGACGCCCACGAGATGGGCGGCCGGCAGTACTTCTTCCCGCCGAACGCGGACCCGATCCACCACGAGATCGCCGACGCGCCCGTCGACTGGATCAACCGGATCGGCGCGGCGAACAAGGCCGGGTTCGGCTACAACGGCGCCTGCACCGAGACGGTCACCACCGAGTGCTACTTCAACTACGACACCTACGACCTGTTCTACATGGGTTACGGCGACACCGTTCCGGCGGCCGGATTCGGGGCGGCCGGTATGACGTACGAGAAAGGCAGTGCCTCGGCGGTCCAGGACCGGGTGCAGCAGCAGTTCAACACCCAGTGGGCGACGCTCGGCTGGGCCGCCGCCAACAAGCGCGAGGTGCTGAACGGCTACTACCGGATCTGGGCGGACGCGCTGGCCGAGGGCCGGGCCGGCGCGCTCGAGCCCAACGAGGTGGTGCAGCCGGGGAACACCGTCCAGTTCCCGGTGCCGAACATCAAGATCAAGTCGTACGTCCTGCTGCCGGACCGCCAGCTCGGCGACGTCCGCCGTCTGGTCGAGCGGTTGCGCGCCATGGACGTCGAGGTCTACGAGATCAAGAAACCGATCACGGTACGCGACGCGCACCTGTTCGGCGGCCGCTCCGCGAAGAACGTCACCGTGCCGGCCGGCGCCTACTGGATCCCGATGGCACAGCCGCAGAAGCACTGGATCCAGGCCACCCTCGGCGAGGACCCGTACGTCCCGTTCCCGTACTTCTACGACGTCTCCTCGTGGAGCAACCCGCTGCTGATGGGCATCGACACCCTCTACACCGGCGACGACCTGCGGCCCCACGCCGTACGGGTGAAGCGGATCGAGGGCGGTGCCACCGGCCGCGCGCCGGCCAAGGGCTCCTACTCCTACCCGCTCGACTCGGCCTCGGCCGCACAGCTCACCTTCCGCCTGCTCGGCCGGGGCGCCGCCGCGGTCCGCGACGGTGACCTGATCCGGGTGCCGGCGAAGGCCGTCTCCCGCGACGCCGACCGGCTCGCCCGCTCCCTCGGTGTCACCCTCATCCCGAGCCGCCGGCCGGCCGCCGGGACCGCGCTCGTCCGGCCCGACGTCGGCCTGTTCCGGGGCGCCGGCATCACCACCACCGCCGGCTCCTACGGCGAGGCCCGCTACCTGCTCGGCAGCCGGTGGGGCCTCGACCTCAAGCCGGTGACCACCGCCGACATCAACGACAACACCCCCGCCTTCACCGGCCGGGGCGTGCTGCTCGTCCCGGACGGCAGCAACGCGACCGGCGGGCTCACCGCCGCCGGCCAGGCCAACCTGCGCGCCTGGATCGCCCGGGGCAACACCTACCTGGGGCTGCGCAACGAGGGCACCCGGCTGGCCCGGGCCGCCGGCCTGACCTCCACCACCGAGGTGGCGAAGCCGGACGACTACCTGGTGATCGGCTCGCACCTGCGGGTCGACGTGGACCACCGCAGCCCGATCGGGGCGGGCCGCCCGGCCGAGGACTTCGAGTTCAACAACGACGACCCGATCCTGACCCCGAGCACCACCGGCGTGAACGCGCTGACCTACCCGAGCGGTGACACGTTCTGGCACAACGGCTACACCGTCGGATCGGACCTGCTCAAGGGCACCGCCGTGGTGGTGGACGAGCCGACCGGCGCCGGCCGGGCGGTGCTGTTCGCCTTCAACCCGCTCTTCCGCGGCTACAACGAGAGCGGCCAGCAACTGGTGGCCAACGCGCTGCTCGCCCCGGCCGGCGCCGGGTCCGCGCTGCGCGCCACGAGCCCCGGCCCGGCCCGGGCCGCCGCCGCGAACCTGCCGGCCCCAGCCAACCTGGGCGGCGAGTGGCGCCCGGCCCGGATCCAGGTGGCCGCCGCCGACCTGGCCCGCGCCCGGGCCGTCGTCAACCGCTACACCAGCACCGCGACGGCCTCGGTGATCGGCGGCTCGGCCTACTTCACCATCCCCAATCCGGACGGCCTCCAGCCCGACGAACACCCGTTCCTCCGTGACCTGGTGACCGAGCTCAAGGCGGCGGGCATCCCGCTGCGCGCGGTCGCCGGCTGACGACCGGCTTGCCGGTGACAGAGCCCCGGCCCGGCACTGCCGGGCCGGGGCTCTCGTCCGATCGGCGTCCACCACGAACTGGTGGCGCTCAGCGCGCCGGTCCGGGTCCGCCGCCTGCTGCCCGAACCCGGGGAAGAACCGCTCCAGCTGCCGCTGCCCGGACGGCAGCAGCGCGTGCACCTGGCTGCCCCGCGGCACCTCGGGACGCGGGCCGACCGCGCCGATCGGGTCGGCGGCGATCCGCTCGTCGGACACGTTCAGCGCGGCCAGGTCGTCGCGCTCGACGGCGAGCACCTCATCGGCGTGGTCGCTGAAGAAGGTGGCTGTGTCGGCCTCAGCGCGCCGGGTTGCGCCGCACGATCGCGGCGTTGAGGACGGTCGCGAACAGGCACCATGCGACGTAGGGCGCGAGGGCGGCGCCGGCCAGCCGATCGGTCCGCGCCGCGCGGCGCAGCAACAGCACGTTCGAGACGTTCAGCGTGACGATCTCGGCGAGCGCGGCCTTCGGCCGCTTCGCCCCGAAGAACAGTGCGCTCCAGCCCGCGTTCAGCAGCAGATTGACCCCGTACGCCCGGGCGAACGCGCGCCGATCCGCCTCGCCGGCCCGGTCCAGCGTGCGAGCGCCGGCCAGCGCGATCAGCGCGTAGAGCGGCGTCCACACCGCCGGGAAGGCGACCGGCGGCGGCTGCCAGGACGGCTTGCGCAGCGTGCGGTACCACGCCGACTTCGGGTCGGTGGCGAGCGATCCGGCACCGGCCGCGGCGGTCACCGCGGCGGCGGTCTTGACCCAGGTGGGAATCGTCATGCCCGATGGCTTACCCGCCGGGACGGGGTTCACCCGGCCGGTTGTTTATCCCGCCACGTGCCGGGCAGGAAATCGGTATCCGACAACGCCGACAAGGGAGGCAGCATGCCTACGTCCATCACCGGTAAGCGGGTCGCTTTTCTCGCCACCGACGGCGTGGAGGAAGTGGAGTACACCGAACCGCGCAAGGCGGTGGAGAACGCCGGCGGCACCGCCGAGCTGATCTCGATCAAGGACGGCGCCATCCAGGCCGTCAACCACCTGGACAAGGCCGGGACGTACCCGGTGGACCGCCTGGTCAAGGACGCCCGGGTGGCGCAGTACGACGCCCTGGTCCTGCCGGGCGGCGTGGCCAACCCGGACTTCCTGCGCGCCGACCCGGAGGCGGTCCGCTTCGTCCGCGACTTCGTCGGCACCGGCAAGCCGGTCGCCGCGATCTGCCACGGCCCGTGGACGCTGGTCGAGGCCGGCGTGGTCGACGGCCGCACGCTGACCAGCTGGCCGAGCCTGCGCACCGACGTCACCAACGCCGGCGCGACCTGGGTGGACGAGCAGGTCCACGTGGACGGGTCGCTGGTCACCAGCCGCAAGCCGGACGACCTGCCGGCCTTCTGCGACCAGCTCCTGACGCAGCTCGCCGCGTGACCCGTTCGATCGTCGGTCGCCGGCCGCCTCGGCGGCCGGCGACCGGCTAGGCGAGCTGGTCGAGCCGCCGGATCGCGGCGGCCACCTGCTCGGTCAGGTCGGTCAGCGTGGACGCCTGCTCGGCGGTCATGTCCTGGGCCCGGGCGGTGGTGACGTCGATGTCGCCGATCGCCGCGCTCATCGCCGCCATGATGGCCACCACCGCTTCGACGTGCTCGTTCAGCTCGTCGAGGGTCGTGGTGATCGTCTCGGTGGACTCCGCCGTGGTCAGCGCCAGCGACTTGACCTCGTTGGCCACCACGGCGAAACCGGTGCCCGCCGCGCCGGCCCGCGCGGCCTCGATCGTCGCGTTGAGGGCGAGCAGGTTGGTCTGCTTGGCGACGCCACCGATGAACCGGGCCACCTCGTCCACCCGGCGCAGGCTCTCGTGCAGGACGCCGACCGCCTCGGTGGCCGACCCGTTGCTGGCCAGCAGGCGGCTGGCGGCCGAGCGGACGTCGCCCACCTGACCCTCGATCCGGGCCGCGGCGGCGCTGACCGTCCCGGCCCGCTCGGACACGTCGGCGAGTTGCCCACTGACCACCGTCGAGGTGCTGGTGACCAGCTCCCGGGCGGCCTCCTGGGCCTGCCGGTGGGCGGCGGTCTGCTCCTCGTGCGCCCGCTCGGTCTCGCGCTGGCGCTGTTCCTGCTCGCCGCGGAGCGTCTCCTCGTTGGCGCTGATCCTGTCGAGCATGCCGTCGATCGCCCGGCCGAGTGCCGCGATGTCGTCACCGCCTCGCGCGCCGATGCGCAGCTGGTGGTCGCCGGACGCGATGATCCGCTCGGTGGTCTCGCGCAGCGGGCGGACCCGGGTGCGCAGCGCCCGCCGGGTGGACCAGCGCATCAGCCCGACCAGCAGCACGGTGGCCACCGCCATCAGGGCGAACAGGCGCTTGGCGGTGCTGCCCGCGGCCTGGTAGATCGGCCGTGGCTGGACCGCCTCCAGGGTGAGCGTGCCGCCGCCGACGGTGGGCATAGTCGCGTCCAGCGCCATCCGGTCGTCGCCGAGCACGGCGGTGCGCACCTCGATCTTCCCGACCACGCTGTCCAGCGATGCCTGGGCCGTCGCGCCCGGGCGGGCCGCGCCGACGGTGGCGACGGTCAGGCCGATGTCCTTGCCGAGCCTGCCGAGCCGCTCCGCGGAGAGCTGCTTGAGCAGGATGAACCCGCCGGACGGGCGGCCCTCACCGGAACTCGGGAAGGCGCCGAGCCCGCAGTAGAGGTAGGGCTGGCCGGCGTCGAGGATGCCGCAGGTGGCGGTGCCGGCCGCGGCGGCCGGGTCGTACAGCGTCTTGAGCAGCGCGGGATCGTCGAGTGTCGCGGGCAGCGCGCCGAACTCGGCGCCGGCGGTGGTGAGCCCGCCGACCCGCGGCCTGCCGTCCGGGCCGATGCCCAGCACACCGTCCAGATCGTTGGCGCCGTGCTGGGTGTCCGGTGGGAAGTCCTCGGCGAACGCGTCCCGGTCACCCCTGGCGATGTCCTGGTAGGCGTTGTCCCAGATGCTGTTCGTCACGCCGAACGCGGTCAGCAGCCGGGCCTGCCCGTCCAGCCCGATCCGGATCCGGTCCGCGTCCTGGGCCACCTGCCGGGCCTCGAGGTCACCGAACGCGCCGGTGGCCACCTGCCGCAGCAGCAGGAAGCCCAGAACACACGCGGTCAGCGCGCCGAGGATCGGCCACAGCCGTCGCAGTTCCAGTCTCATGTCGGTGTGATCGGCGGTGCGGACAAATGTCTGAGCGATCCCGATGTGGCGTAGGAGACGTTTCCGGATCAGAGGCAGATCCAGCAGTAGATCGACTCGTGCCGCTCCCGGGCCCGCGCGGCCAGCCCGGCGAGATCGGTGATGACCTCGCCCAGGAAATCGGCGTCGAGGAAGCCGCCGAACTCCTCGATGCCGCTCCAGCGCCCGGCGAGCTCGGGCACCCGCTCGGCCGGGATGCCGGCCAGGACGTCGCGGGCCTCGTCGCCGAGGACCGTCACCCACGGCCCCGGGTAGTCCCCGTCGGCCTCCGTGCCGGCCGGCCAGACCAGCAGCTCCCCGGACCCGCCCGGACCCCCGGTCACGAACCCGATCAGCTGGGCCAGGCAGACGGCCGGGTCGATCATCTTCAGCCCGACGCCCTCATACACCTCCGGCACCGGGGAGGACGCCTCGTGCGCGTCCATGTGCGCGCGGACCTCGGCCGGGCCGGGCGCTCGGAAATAGTCGTACAACACACCCATCGCCGTCTCCTCTCGTGACTCGCGGCGACGATAGTGGAGACCTATGACAGTTCTGGACGCGTCGGCCGCGCTGGCGGCAGCCGGGCAGCTCGGCCCCTATTTCACCTGGGAGCCGTGGGCTGCCGGGGCGCCGTGGCGGCCGTTCGGCGAGTTGCTCGACGAGCGGGTCCTGGCGGAACGCGTCGACCTGGGCCGGGACACCCTGACGCGGATGTCCGGGCTGGACCGGGCCGCGATCGGCGAGCGCGAGGTCGCCTCGATCACGTTTCTCGGCCTGGCGTCGCGGCTGCTGTCACCGCTGCTGGCGGCGGCCGCGGTCGGCGGCGCGCTGCCGCTGCCCGATCCGGATCGCCTGTGGTGGCAGCCGGCGCCGGCCGGCCCGCTGCCGATCGCCTTCCGTGACCTGACCGCCGAGCCGTGCGCCGGCTGGACGCCCGGGCGGATCGCCGAGACCGGCCTGCTCGACCTGGCCGGCCCGCTGCTGACCGTGTTCCGCGACCGGTTCGCCCTGTCGCCGCAGGTCCTCTGGGGCAACGTGGCCTCCGCGCTGGGCGGCGCGTCCGGCATGATCGCCGACGGCCGCCCGGAGTGCGCGGCCCGGAGCGCCGCCATCGTCGAGGCCGCCCTGCGGCTGCCGCCGCTGCGCGGTGCGGCGGCGTCGGTCCAGCCGGACCCGCGGCACGAGCGCTGGTTCCTGGTCCGGCGCAACTGCTGCCTCTACTACCGCATCCCGGGCGGCGGCACCTGCGGCGACTGCGTGCTGACCCCGGAGGCCGACCGGCACCGGCACTGGCAGGCGGTCCTCTCCCGCGCCGCTTCCCGATCGGGATGACGCTTTCCGGTACGCGGTCAGGGCGGAGTGATCAGGGACAGTTCCAGCGCCGCGGACATCTCGGCACGTCCCGGACCACCGGCCGCCACCCACTCCGCGATGTCGTCGAGCACCAGGTCGTCGAGCACCAGGCCGAACCACACCGGCCGTGCTCCCGCCCGCCGCGCCGCCGCGGCCGGCTGCACGACCAGCACGTTGGACTGGGCGCAGGCGTCCAGGCAGAGGCTGGTCCGCACCCGGTGGCCGGGCGCCAGCGCCGCCCGCAGCCGTTCCACCTGCCGATCATGGTCAACAGCCGGGTGCTTGCTCACGCTGCCGCAGCAGCAGTCCCGGCACACCGTGACGGTGCACCCGTCCACCTCGTCGTCCCGCACAGTTGATCACCTTACGGAAGTGGCCGTGCCGCTCCGGAAACGGCGGCCTCAGCGGGGCGGGAGGCGGTGCAGGGTGACGCCGGTCAGCTCGCCGCCGGCCGCGACAGCTGTCATGTAGGTGCAGTGCGGCTGGCGGCGCCGGTCGGTCGGTGAGCCCGGGTTGAGCAGCCGCGGGCCGCCCGGCGCGGTGCTGTCCCACGGGATGTGCGAGTGGCCGAAGACCAGCACGTCGGTGTCCGGGAACCGGTCGGCGCAACGGCGCTCGCGGCCGGCGGCCGGTCCGGTCTCGTGGACCACCGCCAGCCGTACGCCGCCGAGCGAGGCACGGGCCACCTCGGGCAGGCGGGCACGCAGCGCCGCCCCGTCGTTGTTGCCGTAGCAGCCGATCAGCCGCGCGGCCCGCTGCTCCAGCGCGTCCAGCAGCGCCACGTCGACCCAGTCGCCGGCGTGCAGCACCACGTCTGCCGCGTCGACCGCCGCCCACAGCGGCGGCGGCAGGTCCCGGGCCCGTTTCGGGACGTGCGTGTCGGAGATCAGCAGCAGTCGCACCGGTCCAGCGTAGGGCCAGTCCCGCCGCTCGAGCGGGGTTGCGGACCGGCACGGCCTCGCCGGTGGCTCACCCCCCGGGTCACCGCTCCTCCGGCAGCTGCTCGAGCCGGCCGGCCACGTCCTGGTCGCCGGTGGCCGGCTGAGTGTCCTGGACGGCCGGCAGCACGGTGTCGTCCGGGCCGCCGCCGGTGAGGCCGTCGTCGCCGGTCACGTCCGGGCTCTCGGGCAGCCGGCCGGCCGGCGCGGGCTGGCCCAGGGTGACGTCGTCGAACCAGGTGGTGCCGGCGTTGTCGCCGGACTTGAGGTGCAGCTGCAGTCCGGCGGCGGCCGGCGGAGCCACCGCGTCCACCGACAGCTCGGTCCAGTCGGTGGTACCGCGCGGGAGACGGCCGGACACGTCCTGGCCGATCCACCGGCCGGCGGCGTCGAACCAGCTCAGGGCGATCTCGGTGACGCCTGTGGCGTTCTCGCCGCGGGCCCAGGCGGCCGCGTGCCAGGGCTGGCCGGGCCGGATCGGGGTGATCGGCGAGATGCGCAGCGACGGCAGGCCGCGCCGGTCCCGGCCGGTGCCGGAGAACCGGACCGACCGCCGGCCGTCGTGCGCCGTCTCGCCGGTGGGCTCGGCCGTGCCGAACTCGGGCAGGTTGTCGCGCCACGGCGAGTCGGCCGGGTCCCCCTCGAAGCCGAGGTCGAGCACGTCCACCGCCGGGTCGGTGCCGGACCAGGCGGCCCGGACCACCGAGGCGGCCGGCTTCGGGGTGCCGTCGGTGCGGTACAGGCCGTACCGGTACTGCGCCGGCATCAGCGAGACCGCCGCGTTGCTCGGGATCGCGCCGGCGGCGAAGTCGGTGAGCGTCCACGGCGCCACCGACCGTACGCCGGCGGCCGCCGCCGCGCGGAAGACCCGGGCCAGGTAGGCGGCCTGCTCGCCGGGGGTGCTGGCCGCGGTGCTCAGCCCGGTCTCGCCGATCACCACCGGGTCCGGGGCGGCCACCTCGCTGACCTCCTCGAGCTCCGGGAACGCCTGCTCGGACGGGCCGTAGAAGTGGTAGTCGTAGTAGTCCAGCGGGGTGTCCGCCAGCTGTCGCCTGAGCCGGGCCAGGCCGGACGGACCACTGTTGACCGACACGGTGAGCGGCATCGCCGGGGCGGTCACGCGGACCTGCGGAATCAGCCGGCGCACCCACTGGATCGCCGGCTGGTCGTCCGGCGACAGTTCGTTCTTCAGCTCGACGGTGAGCACCCGCGGATCGTCGGCGTACCTGCCGATCACCGCGTTCGCCCAGGTGGCGCTGCCGCGGGTGTCCTTGTACCGGGACCACCAGTCGAACAGGGTGAGCTTCACCGTCATGCCGTGCGAGTCCGCGATGCTGACGAACTTGTCCAGCTTGCCGAGGTACTCCGGCTCCGGCTCGGGGAACCCGAAGACCCGCGGGAACACCACCACGCGGACGTTGTCCGCGCCCAGCTCGGCGGCCCTGGCCAGGTCCTCGTCCACGCGTACCGGATCGAACCGGGTCCACATCGCCGACCAGCCGGCGTCCGACGGGTAGTAGTTGATGGTCCGCGCGGTGCGGACCGCGGCGAGGCGGCCGGCCAGGTCCGGGCTGCCGGGATCGGCGGCGGCCGGCGCCTGCGGCACCAGCACGCCGGCCGCCAGCAGGCAGCTCAGGGCGAGGGCACGGTTCTTCGGGATACGACGTCCGGTCACGACCTCCGCTTCGGTCTCCTGCCGATCATGTGGAGTTCAGGCTGGTTGCAGGCCAGGGTCGATCGGGTGCCCATAGAATTCGCGGGGTGCTGGACCGTATCGCGCTGATCTCCGACGTCCACGGCAACCTGACCGCGCTCGAGGCGGTGCTCGCCGACATCGACGCCCGTGGCATCGAGCGGATCTACAACCTGGGCGACTACGTCGGCAAGGGCCCGCGCGGCCGCGAGGTGGTCGAGCTGTGCCGGCGGCGCTGCGCGGTGAACATCCGCGGCAACTGGGACGACTTCCTGCCCGACCCGGCCCGCGTCGACGACAGCGAGGGCCTGGCGTGGTGGCTGGCCCAGCTCGGCGACGGCCAGGGCGAGTGGCTGCGCTCGCTGCCGTTCTGCCACGACTTCCGGCTCAGCGGACGGTGGGTGCGGCTCTTCCACGCCTCGGCGACCAGCGTCCACCACCGGGTCCGGTTCGACCACGACGAGGCGCAGTTCGCCGGGATGTTCGCCAACACCGAGGCGACCGGTCTCGCCGGCCCGGAGCCCACTGTCGTCGGTTACGGCGACACCCACGACCCGTTCTACGAGGTCGGTCCGGGTGGCCGCACGCTGTTCAACACCGGCAGCGTCGGCAACTCCATGGACGACCCGACCCCGGTCTACACCATCCTCGAAGGCGTGCTCGACGGTGCCGAACCGGCGCCGTTCGGCGTCCAGTTCGTCCGGGTGCCCTACGACGGCGAGGCCGAGATCGCCGCCGCCACCCGGATGGGCATGCCCGAACTGGACGGCTTCATCTCGGAGGTCCGGCACGGCCTCTACCGGCTCAAGAAGGCGCCGGTCTATCACCGCCGGCCGCACGGGTGAGCCGCGCGGCCGGCCCGGCAACGTGTTCTTCCTGCGGGAGGTCACCACCCGCCGCCCCGGCCGGGACCGCGGGGGTAACGTCGGGTGGGTGGACGATGTGGACCGATGGTTCGACGAGTACCTCGCGGTGTTCGCGGCCTGCGCCCGCGGTGAGCGGGACACCGCCGCCCTGCTCGACTACTACGCCGTCCCACTCCTGGTCACCACCGGCGACGGCGCGTTCCCGCTGACCACCGCCGGCGAGGTGGCCGGGGTCCTGGGCAAGCAGGTCGACGCCCTGCGCGCGGCCGCCTTCGCCCGCACCGAGCTGGTCGCCGCGAAGGTCACCGTGCTGAACGCGACGTCCGCGCTCTTCGCCGCCACGTTCTCCCGCGGGCGCGCCGACCGCACCGAGATCGACCGCCCGGCGGTCACGTACCTGATCGCGGACGGCCCGGTGGGCCGCCGCATCCACGTGCTGGCGGCCCACTGACGGCTCCGGTACCACGCGCTGCGGTCGCCGCGGGCGGCCGTGACCCCGCTGCCTAGCACGCGTCGCACCCGCAGGCGAGGACCCGCGGTTGTGGTCGCGTTCCCGGACGGCCCGGCGCCGATGATCCCCGGGCGGGACGACGTGATCCGCGGGGAGCGGTCAGGTGTTGGCGCCCCGGGCCGCCACCGGCCAGCGGTCCACCTGGTCGCCGCCGGACACGACGACCAGGTCGTCGGCCAGGTTGACGGTGGCGCAGACGTGGTTGGGGACCACTCGCAGCACCTCGCCGAGCGCGGGGGTCGGCACGCCGTCCGGGAGGATCGCCGTGGCGTGGTGTTCGGACAGGGCGGTGACGCGGGCGTCGGGGTGGTCCAGCAGGCGGCCGAAACCGGTGGCCCAGGACTGGCGGTCGGCGCCCAGCACCTTGCTCCCGGCGTCCAGGACGATCTTCGGGCCGGACCGGCTGACCACGGTGGACGCCACGGTCAAGGCGACCTCGTCCCAGGCGCAGCCGCCGAGTTCGAGCTGCTGGGCGTCGCCGAAGACGTAGACGCCGGGGCGCATCTCGGTGAGCGGATCGCCGCCGCTGAACGGGACGGTCGGGGTGGAGCCGCCACTGCGTACGCCGGCGTCCAGGCCCTTGCCGGTGACCGCGGCGGCGGCCTCGGCCAGGGCGGTCGCCTCGTCCGCGGCGGCCGGCTGCTGCCGCCCCGGTCCGTAGGCGTGGCCGGGGAACGTGAACACGCCGCGTACCCGCAAGCCCGCCTGATCGGCGGCGACCGCGACCCGACCGGCGGACCGTGGGTCGACGCCGCTGCGGTGATGCCCGCTGTCCACCTCGATCAGCACCTCCAGGCCGGGCACCGCCCGGCCGAGCGCCTCCGCGGCCTCCGCGGAGTCGACGCCGACCCGCAGCGCCACCCGGGCGGCCAGGGCCCGCAGGCGTGCGGCACGCTGCGGCGACGGCCAGATCGGGTACGCGATGAACAGGTCGTCCAGCCCGCCGTCGGCGAACACCTCCGCCTCGCTGACGGTGGCCACCGTGAGCCCGCCGGCGCCGAGGCCGACCTGCCGGTGCGCGATCTCCACACACTTGTGCGTCTTGGCATGCGGCCGCAGCGCCAGCCCGTGGTCCGCCGCCCGAGCCGCCATGGCGGTCAGGTTGCGCTCCAGCACGTCGGCGTCGACGGTCACGTGGGGGGTGGGCAGATCAGCGGGCAAGGTGGCCTCCGGGTCCGGTGGGGCGTGCCCGTCCAGTAAAGATCACGCCCCGGAAATTTCTCCGGAAGTGCTTGGCACTCCTGGCGGAGGAGTGCTAAAAAATTACTTGTCGCTGCTGGTCGATCGCGGTGATGCACCGCGAGACCACCGGCCGCGACCTCGGCAGATCTGATCTTTAGCCGAGCGCCACGGTCCGCCGGAGAGTCCGGCGGACGTCCTGAGGAGGTGTTCGTGGTGCTGACTTTCGATCCCTTCCGCGAGTTCGACCGCCTCGCCGGGCAGATGATGGGCACCGGCGCTGCCGCCGGCCTGGCGATGCCGATGGATCTGTACCGCTCGGGCGACCACTTCGTCCTGCACTGCGACCTGGCGGGTGTCGACCCCGGCTCGGTGGCGATCGACGTGGACAAGCGCGTACTGACGATCCGGGCCGAGCGGTCCGCACGTACCGACGACGACGTGCAGTGGCTGCGCCGCGAGCGTCCCACCGGCGCCTTCGAGCGCCGAATCACGCTCGGCGACGGCCTGGACCTCGACAAGATCGCCGCGACCTGGCAGGACGGCGTGCTGACGCTGACCATCCCGGTCGCCGAGGCCGCCAAGCCGCGCCGCATCGCGATCAACACCGGCACCCCGCACGAGACCGTCGAGGGCACGTCCACCAAGACCGTGGAGGGCACCGCCACGCCCGCTCTCACCGAGTCCTGACCGCCCGCGACAGGCGACGAACCCCCTAGCCGACGGCCGGGGCGGGAGGTGCTCCCGCCCCGGCCGGTCGCATGGTGGCGGCGGTGACCGGGTCCGGCCGGTCGCAGTCAGCGCACCCTCCAGCTGTCCCACGCTGTCCAGGTCCAGGTTGTTCGTCGGCTCGTCGAGCAGCAGCAACTGCGGCGCCGGCTCGCCGAACAGCACGCACGGCAGGGTGGCCCGCAACCGCTCGCCCCGCTGAGCACCCGCACCGCCCCTGATTCCCCTTCGTCAGTGCCCGAATGTGCCAACCGGAAATATCTGCCCAGCAATGTTCCACAATGGTCAGCGACCAGGTCCGGGCCGTTTGGGCAGCGGGAAAGGGCCGGCCGGGCTGGTGCACGCTCGAGTGCCCGAGGCCGGTGGAACAGCGCGCGCGCCGAGGGACCCGGACCGGCCGAGCGGACCCGCCGTTCAGGCGGGCCCCAGGAGATCCCACTGATTACCCGCGATGTCCAGGAAGACGGCGACCCGGCCGTACGGCTCGGTGCGAGGCGGGCGGGTGAAGGTCACGCCCGCGTCGAGCAGGCGGCGGTGGACCGCGTCGAAGTCGTCCACCCGGAGGAAGAACCCGACCCGGCCCGCGGTCTGGTCGCCGGCCACCGCGCGCTGCCGGTCCCCGTCGGCCCGCGCCAGCAGGAGGCCGGTTTCCGCGCCGGGCGGGCGGACCACGACCCAGCGCTTGGGCCGGCCGTCGGTGGTCGTCGACGGCGAGTCCTCGACGAGCGCGAAGCCGAGCAGGCCGGTGAAGAACTCGATCGCCGGGTCGTAGTCGTCGACGATCAACGTGACCAGCTCCATCCGCATCGGGACAGGCTAGCGGGATGCTCGGGGTCCGCTGTGGACCGACCGGCGGCTAGGCTGCGCGGGATGCGGCTCGGTGTGAACCTTCCTCAGACCAACAAGTTCGACCTGGCGCGTGACGTCACCGAGTTCGCCCGGGCGGCCGAGGAGATCGGCTACGACAGCCTGTGGGCCTATGAGCGGATCCTGGCGCCGGAGGACACCAGCGGGGCGCACGGGCTCTACGGCGTTCCGGGCCTGCCCTGGCCGGAGAGCTACGCGCACACCACCGACGCGCTGGTCACCCTGACCCTGGCGGCGGCGGTGACCAGCCGGGTCGAGCTCGGGACCGGGGTGCTGATCCCGGGGCTGCACCTGCCGTTCCGGCTGGCCCGCAGCCTGGCCGCGCTGGACGCGGCGTCCGGTGGGCGGGTGATCGCCGGGCTGGGCACCGGCTGGTCGATCGACGAGTTCGCGGCCACCGCGCCGCGGCCGATCGCCGAGCGGGGTGCCGCGCTCGACGAGTTCCTGGACGTCGCCGGCGCGGTCTGGGGGCCGGACCCGGTGACGTTCGGGAACGAGCGGTACCGGCTGGCGCCCAGCCGGGTGAACCCGAAGCCGGCCCGGCCGATCCCGGTCTTCCTGGCCGGCGGCAACCGGACGGCGCTGGCCCGGATCGTCCGGCGGGCCGACGGATGGCTGCCGACGGGGATCCCGCCACGGCAGGTGGGCGAGGTTCTCGCCGGGCTGCGGGCACAGGCGGTCGAGGCCGGCCGCGATCCGGCCGCGATCGGCTGCGTCTTCCAATTGGGGGTGCGCGACCTGACGGAGGTCCCGGCCACGGGACGCCGGCCGTACACCGGCGGCCCGGCGCAGATCGCCGAGGATCTCGCCGCGCTGGCCGAGGCCGGTGTCGACCACGCCTACGTGACCCTGACCTCGGCGGCCGGCGACCTCAAGGAGCTGATCGCCGTGGCCCAGCGGCTGCACACGGAGGCCCGCGCCGCCGGCCTCTGACCGCCGGCGCCGGGGCCGCTGCGAACTGTTGCGGGAGCTTGGCAGGCACGCGGTTCACGCCTCGGCGGGGCGGTGCCGGATCCGGCCGCGGGCCGCGAGCCGGTCGAGCCGGCGTTCCTGGCGGTCGGCCCACCGGGCGACCCGGTCCGGGTCGAGCCGGCCCCCGTGCCCGACGTGCAGCGCCACCGGCTTCAGGGCGAGCATGGCCCGGAGACTGGCCAGGTTGGTGACCGGATCGTCGTGGAACGGCGGATTGGCCGGCCGGCCGGTGATCGAGCCGAGGAACGGGCTCGCCACCAGGTCCCCGGCGACCAGGTCGCCGGCGTCGGTGAGCACCGAGACCGAGCCGGCCGTGTGCCCCGGCGTTGGCATGATCGAACCGGCCACCCCGAAGTCGTCGAGCCGCTGCGGACCGTCCAGGACCACCTCCGGCTCGACCGGCTGGACCGTGTGGTGCAACGCCGGCAGCCGGCTCATCACCGCCCCGAACGGGCCGGTCGGCAGGTACGGCTCCCGCGCCCGCCCGGCCCGGTAGGGAACCAGGTCGGCGCGGTGCGCCGCGATCGGCGCCCCGGTCAGCCGGCTCACGTGCGCCGCGGCGCCGAAGTGGTCGATGTGGGCGTGGGTGAGCACGATCAGGGCCAGGTCGGCCGGGTCGACGCCGTGCCCGGCGATCCCGTCCACGATCCGCCGCCCGGTGCCGGGGAGGCCGGCGTCGACGAGCACGGGCCGGCGGCCGAGCAGCAGGTAGGCGTTGATGGAGTGCCGGCCGGCGACGGCGATGGGCCGCACGCTGACCCGGGATGACGCTGACATGATCTTCCTCCGTGGGGTACTTGACCGATCGGTCAACTCGATGGGCATGGCGAAGGGCGCCCGGATGGGGCGCCGGTCAGTGGGTTGCTTGCAGCAGCAGCCGGATGTCGGCCTTGGCGAGCAGCATCAGGGCGGGGTCGTCGCGCGCCTCGGCGAGCAGGGCCAGACCCTGCATCAGGGCCAGCACCCGGAGGGCGGCGCCGGCCGGGTCGACGCCGGCCGGCACCTCACCGCGCCCCTTCGCCTCGCTGACGGCGGCGGCGAAGTAGGACGTCCAGGAGCTCAGGACCCGCCCGGCCCGCGCCCGCCCGTCCTCGCCCTGCCGGGCGACCTCGGTGGCGAGGCCGCCGAGCGGGCAGCCCGGCGTGGCCCCGAACCGCTCCCGCATCGCCGCCAGCATCCGCGCGAAGCCGTCGACGAACCGGTCGATCCGGTCGAGGGGCGGGACGTCGCCGGTGAACGCCTCCTCCAGCATCGCGTGCATCATGTCCCAGTTGTGCTCCAGGACCGCGCCGGCCAGCACCTCCTTGGACGGGAAGAAGTGGTAGAGGCTGCCCTTGTGGACGCCGGCGGCCCGGCACACGTCCTCGGTGCTGACCTCGGCCAGCGACGCGCCGTGGATCAGGTCGCGGGCCACCGCCACGATGCGTTCGCGGGTGTCTCGCGCCATCGCCCACCTCCGCTGTCGACGGGGAAAGTGACCGATGATGCCCGGCCACTTGACTGTTCGGTCAAAACTAGGCGCAGTTGACCAGTCGGTCAACTCGGTGGTGGGTGACCGGGGGCGGGGAGGGCCGGGGGACCGGCCCTCCCCGCACGGTCAGACGGTCGACGTGAAGGTGTAGGTGCCGGCGCCGAGGGCGTACGACGTACCGCCGACCGGTACCGCCTCGGCCGGCGCGGAGGTCACGGCGGCGCCGGGTACGCGTACCGTAGCCGTGGTGCCGGTGGCGACGACCACCCGCAACGTGATAGCGGACCCGGACCGGCTCCAGGCGGTCGCGACCCGGCCGTAAGCCGTGGTCAGGTCGGACGACGCGGACGTCAGCGTGCCGCCCGGCTTGGGCGCCAGCAGCACCCGGGCATAACCGGGCGCGGCCGGGGCGACGCCTCCGACCTGGCGGTAAAGCCAGTCACCGACCGAGCCGAGCCCGTAGTGGTTGAACGAGTTCATCCCCGGGTCCTGCGGGCTGCCGTCCGGGCGGATGCCGTCCCAGCGCTCCCAGATCGTGGTGGCGCCCCGCGAGATCATGTAGCCCCAGCCGGGATAGCCGGGCTGTTGCAGGATCTGGTACGCGGTGTCGGCGTGCCCGTGGTCGGCCAGCACCGGCAGCAGATTCTCCACGCCCATGAAGCCGACCGAGAGGTGGCCGCCCCGGGACGCCACCTTGGCGGCCAGCTTGTCGGCGACCCCCTGCGCCCGGTTCTCCGGTACCAGCCCGAAGGCGAGGGCCAGGACGTACCCGGTCTGGCTGTTGGTGCCGACGGTCCCGTCGGCGGCGACGAACCGGTTGGTGAAGGCGGTCGCGATCCGGTCGGCCAGCGTGCCGTAGGAGGCGGCCTGCGCGTCGCGCCCGGTGGCCGCCGCCATCCGCGCCACCAGCCGGGCCGACCAGCCGAAGTACGCCGTGCTGGTCAGGTCGTTGCCGGTGCCGTCGTCGACGTTCAGCCAGTCGCCGTAGGTGTCCTGGTCGCGGATCAGGTCCGCGCCGGCGGTGCTCCGCAGGTAGTCCACCCAGCGGGTCATCGCGGGGAACGCCCGGTCGGCCGGTCCCAGGTCGCCGAAGCGCTGCCAGATCGTGTACGGCACGATCACGCCGGCGTCGCCCCAGCCCGCCTTGCCGGCGCCACCGAGCACGTCCGGCGCCACGTCGGTGAACGCGCCGTCGGCGTGCTGGGCGTCCACCAGGTCGGTGGTGAACTTGTCGAGCAGCCCGTAGGTGTCGAAGTTGAACGTCGACGTGGCCCCGAACGCGGCGATGTCCCCGGTCCAGCCGAGTCGCTCGTCGCGCTGCGGGCAGTCGGTCGGGATGGAGAGCAGGTTCGACCGGGCACCCCAGAGGATGGCCTGCCCGACCTTGTTGAGCGTGGCGTCCGAGCTGGTGAACGTGCCGGTGGCCGGGCCGTTGGTCCACGCCGCGAGGCCGGTGAGGCTGTCCGCGGTGGGGGTGCCGGGGAAGCCGGTGATCTCGACGTACCGGTAGCCGTGCACGGTGAATCGGGGTTCGAACGTTTCAGTCCCGGTGCCGGCCAGGGTGAACCGGTCGGTGGCCTGGGCGGCCCGCAGGTTCGCGGTGTAGAGGGTGCCGTCGGCGTTGAGGATCTCGCCGTGCCGCAGGGTGACGGTGGTGCCCGCCGGGCCGCCGACCCGCAGCCGGTCCCAGCCGGCGAAGTTCTGCCCGAGGTCGGCGATGAAGACGCCGGGCCGAGGCTGGGTGATCGCGACCGGGCGCAGCTCCCGCTGCACGGTCACGCCCGGGTCGAGCTGCGGGACCAGGGTGGGCCGGGTGCCGCTCCGGACCGTCACCGGTGTCCAGGAGCTGTCGTCGAAGCCCGCGGCGTTCCAGTCGCCGACGATCCGCCGGGCGTCCTGTGTCTCGCCCGCGTAGAGGTCGTCGGCGCGGACATTGCTCGGCGTGGTGCGCCAGCTGCCGTCGGTCCGCACGGTGGCCGAGGTGCCGTCGGTGAACTCGACGATCAACTGGGCGGCGTACCAGGGCTGAGTGCCGTACCGCTGGCTCCCGGCGAATCCGATGTTCCCGGCGTACCAGCCGCGGCCGAGCTGCGCGGCCAGCGCGTTGTCGCCCTGCCTGATCGCGGCGGTGACGTCGAACCCCCGGTACTGCAGCCGCTTGTCGTAATCGGTCCAGCCGGGTGCGAGCCGGTCGACGCCGACCTTGACCCCGTTGAGGTAGGTGTCGTGCAGGCCGAGCGCGGTGGTGAACAGCCGCGCCCGGGCCACCGGCTTGCCGACGGTGAACCCCTTGCGCAGGTAGGGCGCGGGGGAGGAGACCAGCACCTGGCTGCCCCACGGCCCGCTGCCGTAACCGGCCAGGACCTTGGCGGCGGCCCATCCGGAGTCGTCGAACCCGGGCTGCTGCCAGCCGCCCGGCCCGGCGGTCGAGGACTTCCACGAGCCGTCGGTGACCGTCGCGCCGAGCTTGGCGATCAGGCCGGCCGGGCTCACCGTGGTGTTGGCGGCGGCGATCGCGATGGTGTGCGTGCCGGCCGGCACCGTCACCGTCGCGGCGGTCTTCCACGAGTCGGTCACCCGGGGACTCGCCGAGACCTGCGTCCCGTCGATCCACACGTCGGCGGTGTCGTCCCCGGTCACCACCATCGTGGTGCCCGCCGCGAGACTCACCGTCCGGCGGAAGTACCGGGTCGCCACCGGCGCGCTCGACGCCGGGTCGCCCTCCGGGTACCAGATCCAGTTCGCGCCGCTCAGGTCGCCGGCCGGCGGGGCGCCGACGAAGGCCGCTGTCATCGTGATGCCGGTGTCGAACCGGGCGCTCGGGCTCCACGCTCCCGGCCGCCCCTGAGCGTCCCAGACCCGGACGCGCCAGTGGTAGGTGCGGTTGCCGGCGAGTGCCGGCCCGCCGTACCCGATGTCGGTCTGCCGCGTCGAGGCGACAGTGCCGCTGTCCCAGACGTCGGCCGCGCCCGGCGTGGTCCCCACGGTGATCTGGTAGCGGCCCTGCATCTGGCCGCCGGCCTCGGAGGCGAGCCGCCAGCCGAACCGCACGCCGTCCACGCCGACCGGGTCGACCTGCCGGTTCACTGTCAGGCCGGTGACGCTCACCGGCGACGCCGCGCCCGGATCCGGCAGCGCCACCCCGCCACCCCACGGCCCGGCGCCATAGGCGCCGAGATCCCGCGCGGTGGTCCAGGCGGCATCGGAGAAGTCCGGGTCGGCCCAGTTCTCCGGTACGGCGGAAGCGGCGCGCCAGGAGCCGTCGGTGACGAGGTCCACCGTGCCGGCGCGCAGCCGCCCGAGGACGCCGGCCGGCCCGCCACTGTTGCGCGCGGCGACGGCGACCGTGTTGGCGCCGGGGTGCAGCGACCCGGCCAGGTCGACGTGGATCGCCCGTCTCCAGGAGTCGGTGGTGCGCGGGGAGCCGGCCAGCCGGGTGCCGTTGACCCAGACGTCGACAGTGTCGTCGCCGGTGACGACCAGCTGCGCGTCCGGGATGTCGGCGGCCGCGACGGAGAAGGTGCGGCGCAGGTAACGGGTGGCGACCGGCGCGCTGGTCGCCGGCTCGCCCTCGGGATACCAGATCCAGTGCGCCCCGCCGAGCCCGACCGGCGGATCCGCCGCCGCGGCCGTCCCCGGCGCCGGTACCAGCAGAAGTGCGGCCGTCACGGCCGCGAGCAAACCCTTCATCCGGACCTCCTGAGCATCTGAAACGTTTCATAACGACACTCATCGATCGTAGATGTGTTAACGCTCCCGAAACAAGACGGTCGTCGATGTCCGTGCTTCCGGGACCCGCTGTACCGGGCGCCGTCCCGAGCCGTTGTGGGGCACGCCGCCCGGATGTGGGCGCGGGCGCCCGGGCCGCCTGGTTCGACGCGGGACTCGCGGCGGGGCGGTTCCGGCGTACCGGAAAGCGGCGAACCGGACGGGGAGGCGGTCGGCTACGGTCGGCGGGCCGGCGGTCCGGGTTCTGTCGGGGGTGGGCGGTAGTTTCTAAGCCGGCCCGAGGACAGGAGGAGCCGCTGGTGAGCACGTCGACGAAGGTGCGGCCCGAGCAGGACACCGGGATCGGGTCGCTCGAGGTGCTGGCCGGGTTGCTGGTCGCCCTGGTGCTGGTGCGCGGGCACCTGGCCGGGCTGCTGTCCGGGCCGGGGCTGCAGACCTGGGCGACGGTGTTCGTCTCGGTGCTGGTGCAGGCGGTGCCGTTCCTGGTCTTCGGGGTGGTGCTGTCCGCGGTCATCGCGGTCTTCGTGCCGCGCGGCTTCTGGGCCAGGGCGCTGCCCAGCCATCCGGCGCTCGCGGTGCCGGCCGCCGGGGTGGCCGGGGTCATCCTGCCGGGGTGCGAGTGCGGCAGCGTGCCGATCGCCGGGTCGCTGATCCGGCGCGGGGTGACGCCGGCGGCGGCGCTCGCCTTCCTGCTGGCCGCGCCGGCGATCAACCCGATCGTGCTGACCGCCACGGTGATTGCCTTTCCCGGTGAGCCGCGGATGGCCGTCGCCCGGGGGCTGGCCAGCCTGGTCGTCGCGGTCGCGATGGGCTGGCTGTGGCTGCGGCTGGGCAAGCCGGAGTGGATCCGGCTGCCGCACCGGCCCGATCTGGACGACACGTCGAAGGCGCGGGCGTTCTGGGCGGCGTGCCGGCACGACGTCATGCACGCGGGCGGCTTCCTGGTGCTCGGCGCGGCCGCCGCGGCCACCATCAACGTGGTGATCCCGGCGGCCTGGCTCCAGTCCCTCGCCGACGATCCGGTCGTCTCGGTGCTCGCGCTCGCGACGCTGGCCGTGCTGCTCTCCATCTGCAGCGAGGCGGACGCGTTCGTGGCCGCCTCGCTGTCCCAGTTCTCGCTCACCTCACGGCTGGTGTTCCTGGTGGTCGGCCCGATGGTCGACCTGAAGCTGATCTCGATGCAGACCGGCGTCTTCGGCCGCCGGTTCGCGATGCGGTTCGCGCCGGCCACGTTCGTCGCGGCGATCGTGCTGGGCAGCGCCTTCGGGCTGGTGCTGCTGTGAGCCGGATGACGCAGGCGGTGATCATGCTGCTGTTCGGCGGCGCGATCATCAAGGCGACGGTCACCGACGTGTTCCTCCGCTATGTGAAGGAGGGGCTGCGGCCCTTCCTGCTGCTCGCGGGCATCCTGCTGGTCGCGGCCGCGATCATGACCATGTGGTACGACCTCCGCGCCGGCCCGGGCGGCCCGGGGGCGGATCCCGGTCCCGGCCACGGTGATGGCGACGGGCACGGCGACGACGGCGGGCACGGTGATGGCGACGGCGCTGGGCACGGCGGCGGAGGCGGCGACGACGGCCGGCACGGCGACGACGGCGCTGGGCACGGCGGCGGGGGCGGCCACGGGCACGGCGACGGGCATGGGCATCACGAGCCGCGGGTCGGATGGCTGCTGCTGCTTCCGGTGCTCGGGCTGTTGCTGGTGTCGCCGCCGGCGTTGGGGTCGTTCGCGGCGGGGCAGGCGGGCAGTGTCGGGCCGGCCGCCGCCTCGGACTATCCGCCGCTGCCGGCCGGCGATCCGGTCGAGGTCAGCCTGCTCGACTACGCGTCCCGGGCGGTCTTCGACAGCGGCCGGAGCCTGGCCGGGCGGAACGTGAAGCTGACCGGCTTCATCACCCCGGGACCGGACGGCAAGCCGATGCTGGCCCGGATGGTGCTGACCTGCTGCGCCGCGGACGGACGGCCGATCAAGGTCGGGCTGGCCGGGGTGCCGATCGACGCGCCGCCGGACGCCTGGGTGGAGGTGACCGGCGTCTACAGCAGCCAGGTCGGCACCGACCCGGTGAACCAGGCGCGGGTGGCCTTCCTCGACGTGCGGTCGTGGCGGGAGATTGACGAGCCGAAGCAGCCGTACGCCTGATCGCGCCGGTCGGTCAGCTGGTGCGGCGGCCGAGGCTGTGGTGCACGAAGCCGGTGGTCAGATGGTGCCGGTCGGGGCTGTGGCGCGCGAAGCCGGTGGTCAGATGGTGCGGAGGTCGAGGCTGTTGCGGACGAAGGAGGACTGGTCGCCGGTGGACCACCAGAGGACACCGGCTCGGTAGGCGATGTTTCCGGCGTCCGGGCTGACCAGGACGGTCTGGCGGGTCCTCAGGTCGTGGATCAGCAGTTCCTGGTTGCCGCTGAGGTCGGACTGGGGGCCGACGCGGGCCAGCACCTCGAAGCGGTCCAGCACGGCTACGTCGGTGATCGCGGTGGCCACCGTGCCCTCGGCGACCTTGCGGCGGGCCGAGCCGTCCGGGTGGGACAGTTCCATCCGGGCGTAACCGTCGGCGTTCAGCGAGACCAGCTGGCACCAGGCCGGGCTGCACGCGGTCACCGTCCGGTCGGCGGACGGGACGGCGATCCGCCGGCCGGTCGTCAGGTTGCGCAACGTGGTGGCGCCACGCGCGGAGGTCTGACCGTCGACCGCCCACGGCCACGCCGACAGCGCCCAGGTGCCCGCCGAGCGGGTGACCGTGACCCTGCCGCCGGTCAGTGCCACCGAGCGGAACTCGGTCTGGTCCGCCGCGCCGCCGGCCACCCAGTGGACGGCGCCGTTCGCGATCACCAGGTCGTATTGCGAGTCGTAGAACTGCATCGCGCCGACGTCGGCGGTCAGCATCCGGGCCGGTTGCCGGAGCCCGCCGGTCCACAACTGCTGCTTGCCGCGGACGCTTTCCACCCAGACCAGGCCGTCGCCGGAGCCGGCCGCGGCCGGGGCGGGGGCCGTGACCGCCGAGGCGGAGGCGGCGGAGTCAGGGACGGCGGGGGCCGGGCCGGAGGTGGCGGGGGTAGGGGCGGCGGAGGCGGAGGTCCCGGGGAGCGGGGCGGAGGTCGCGGGGAGCGGGGCGGCGGGGGAGGCGGCCGTGGAGGCGGAGGTCGCGGAGAGCGGTGCGGGGGAGGAGGCCGCGGAGGCGGAGGTTGCGGAGAGCGGGGCGGCGGGGGCGGTCGCCGAGGCGGCCGGACCGGCGGCGGTGGGGGCGGTGCTGTAGCTGGTCAGGGCGGCGAACGGGGCACGGTCGGTGGACGGGACGCGACGCAGCTCACGCAGGGTGCCGTCGGCCTGCCTCAGGATCAGGCGCAGGGTGTGGCCGTCCGGGCTCTGCGCGGTGCCCGCCGACGTCTTCGCGTCCAGGAACAGGGCGGGGGAGTACTCGTTGCCGTCCGGAAGCTTCGACGGGACGCTGCCGCGCTGGGCCCGCGGCCAGGCGGCGCTCAGGGCGAGCGGCTGCGGTTCGCCGGACCGCGCGGGCGCGCCGAACAGCAGGGCGCCGCCGGCGGCGAGCGCCACCCCGAGACCAGCCAGCGTACGAATGAGGTGTCCACGCTCCGGCACCCCGCGATGCTAGCGTGCTCGGTGAGCGGGAGGCGTCGTACCGAAAGCCGGTTTTGATCGGGTTGTGCGGCCGGGGTGTGGGCCTACGGTGGAGGTGAGCTTCGTTGAGCGGTCCGCCGCTGAGGGGGATGCCGGTGCCGAGTCCGGCATCCGCGGCGGCGTGCACCGACGCGGGACCGGGGGTGCTGTGATGGATGCCTGGCGCAGCCGCCCGTCGTCGCCGCGAACGGGCGATGGCCATGACTAGTGGCGATCATCGGGACCGGGTGGCGCAACTCGTGGCGGAGTTCGGCCCGGATCTGGGCCGGTTGTGCGATGCCTGCGTGGCCGGCCTGCCCGGGGTGGGCGGGGCCGGTATGGCGGTGATGACCACGCTGCCGGCCCAGCAGATCCGCTACACCAGCGACGCGGTCAGCGCGCGGGTCGAGGACCTTCAGGTGGTGCTCGGCGAGGGGCCCTGCAAGGAGGCGTTCGCCGCGCGCCGGCCGGTCCTGGTCGAGGACCTGGACGACCAGCTCTGGACGTCGCGCTGGCCGGTGTTCGCGCCGGCCGCGATCAGTGCCGGCGCGCGTGCCCTGTTCGCGCTGCCCTTGCGGGTCGGCGCGATCTGCCTCGGCGTGATCGACCTGTACCGGCCGGGGCCGGGGCGGCTGACCGGCGACGACCTGGCCGAGGCGCTGGCCTTCGCCGACGCCGCCACCGAGCTGCTGCTGGCCGAGCAGATGCCCGGCGGGCAGGTGCCGGGCAGCGCCGGCCTGTACGCGCACCGAGCCGTCGTGCACCAGGCCACCGGCATGATCAGCGCGCAGTTGCAGGTGCCGATCCCGGCGGCGTTCCTCCGGCTGCGCGCGCAGGCCTACGTCACCGAACGTGGCCTGGACGAGGTGGCCGCCGACGTGGTCGCCCGCCGGCTGCGGTTCACCGAGGCGGACAATGATGACCAGCTCTACTGATCACGACGACCGGAACCGGGAGGTGGCCGTGAGCGCGTCACCGGGACAGGGCTGGGCAGAGGCCTTCGTCGACCTGTCCGACACGCTGGTCGCGGAATTCGACATCGTCGAGTTCCTGCACGTCCTGGCCGGCCGCTGCGTGGAACTGCTCAACGTGCGGGTCGCCGGCATCATGGTCGGGAACCAGCGCGGAGCGTTACGGGTGATGGCCTCCTCCTCGGAGCAGGCCCACCTGCTCGAGCTCGTCGAGGCGGCGACCGCCGAGGGCCCCTGCGTCGACTGTTACCGGACCGGGCGGGCGGTGGACGACCCGGACCTGGCGACTCCCGACCGGCGGTGGACCCGGTTCGCCGCCCAGGCCAAAGCGGCCGGGTTCGGTGCCGTGCACGCGGTTCCGGTGCGGTTGCGAGCCGAGACCATCGGGGTACTCATCCTGTTCTCCGTCCATCCCGGCCTGTTGGGTCCGGCCGACGCGCAGGCCGCACGCGCGCTGGCGAACGTCACCACGCTCGGCCTGTTGCAGCACCGCGACGTCGAGTACCGGCAAGTCCTGGCTGAACAGGTGCAGAACGCGATGAACAGCAGGGTGGTCCTCGAACAGGCGAAGGGTGTCCTCGCCGAGTATCTCGGCCTGGACATGGCCGGCGCGTTCGACGAGCTGCGCCGGCTGGCCACCCGGCTCGGTCAGCGGCTCGGTGACGTCGCCGCCGCGGTGACCGCCGGCGACTACGACGACCCGGCGACGGCCGGCGGCCGGCTGCGGATGCTGCTGATCCGCCGGTTCGAGCTGGCCACCCTGACGGCGCTGCGGGGCGGGGTGCATGCCGCCCTGATCCGGCACGGCCTGCCGGCGCCGGCGGCGGCGAAGTTCGTCCTGGCCGTGCACGAGGCGGCCGCCAACGCGGTGGTCCACGGCGGCGGAGCCGGGCAATTCCTGCTGTGGCGGCGGAACGGGGACGTCTACGCCGAGGTCAGCGATCACGGGGCGGGCCTCCCGGGCGACTTCCGCGAGGCCGCCGAGCGGCCCGCCCGCGCCGCCGAGGACCCCCGTGGACTGTGGCTGATCAACAGCATCTGCACGGCCCTGGACATCGAGACGGGCCCCGGCGGGACCCGCCTGCTGCTGCGTTACCCGCTGGGCTCGCCGGACCTGTCCGGGCCGCCGGCCGGCCGGTAATCGAGCATCTCGACCAGGTCGACCAGGTCGAGCAGGTCGAGCAGGTCGAGCAGGCGGGTGAGCGGGGACGACGCCGCCGAGATCACCACCTGGCAGTCCAGGCCGGGCGCCCGGGCCCGGTCCCGCAGCTCGAGCAGCGATCGCAGCGAGGCGCAGTCGAAGAAGCCCACGGCGGCGGCGTCCACCACGAGCACCCGCGGGTGTCGCTCGGTCAGGACGGCGTCCAGGGCCTGCCGCAGCCGGGCCACGTTGGACAGGTCGAAGTCGCCGGTGAGTGCCACGGTCACCGTCTCCGGGGTGCACTCGGCCACCCGGACCTGCCCGTCACCACTCTGTTGTACGGACACGCCCGCCTCCCTCCCGACCGGCGCGCGGCACCGAGCAGTCCGGCCGCCCCGCCGGTGTCCACGCTAGTCCCGTCGGGGCGCGTCGGGGGCCGCCGCTCGGCTCGGATCGGCCGCCATGGTGGCGACAGATCGGACCGTTGGTCGGGTGGTGTTCATGGCCCCTTTCGTCCGATCAGTCGCCCTTGACGTTCACCAGCTGGCGCAGGGTGTGCCGGATCTCGACCAGGTCGGTGGCGTCCCGCATGACCACGTCGATCGGCTTGTAGGCCTGCGGGATCTCGTCGAGGAAGGCGTCGGTGTCGCGGAACTCGATGCCCTTCATCGCGGTGCGGAGCTGGTCGCGGGTGAAGGTCTTGCGAGCCTTCGACCGGGAGTACGCCCGACCGGCCCCGTGCGGCGAGGAGTTCAGCGAGGTGGCGTCGCCCTTGCCGGTCACCACGTAGGAGGCGTCGCCCATCGAGCCGGGGATCAGGCCGGCCCGGCCCTTCTCCGCGTTGATCGCGCCCTTGCGGGACAGCCAGACCCGCTTGCCGAAATGGGTCTCCTGCTCGGTGTAGTTGTGGTGGCACTGCACCCGCTCGCGCTGCTCGACCGGGCCGCCGACGAACTCGGCGAAGCACGCGATCAGCCGGTCCATCATCTCGTCCCGGTTGGCCAGGGCGAAGTTCTGCGCCCAGCGCAGCTCGGTGAGGTAGGCGTCGAACTCCTCGGTGCCCTCCTCGAGATAGGCCAGGTCCCGGTCGGGCAGGCTGATGCCGCGCCGGGTCATCAGGTCCTGGGCCACCCGGATGTGGTGGCTGGCGATCTTGTTGCCGACCCCGCGCGAGCCGGAGTGCAGGAACAACCACACCCAGCCGTGCTCGTCCCGGCACACCTCGATGAAGTGGTTGCCGCTGCCCAGCGAGCCGAGCTGGAGCTGCCAGTTCCGCGCGTAGGCGGCCGGGTCGAAACTCGCCTGGGCGCTGAGCCGCCCGACCCGTTCGCGGGCCGAGTCGGTCAGCCGGCTGTTGTAGCCGCCGGCCGAGAGCGGGATGGCGCGCTCGATGGCCAGCCGCAGCCGGCTCCGGTCCGGGTGCAGGTCCTCGACCCGGTACTGGGTGCGCACCGCCGCCATGCCACAGCCGATGTCGACGCCGACCGCGGCCGGGATCAGCGCGCCGAGCGTCGGGATGACCGAGCCGACGGTGGCGCCCTTGCCCAGGTGGGCGTCCGGCATCAGGGCGATGTGCGGGTGGATGAAGGGCAGCCGGGACGCCTTCTCGGCCTGCTGGAGGGTCTCGGGCTCGATGAGGCTGGCCCAGTTGACGAGACGTTCGTTGATCCGCTGCACGGTGGGATCCTGCCACGGTGCCGCGCTCGGCGGTGCGGGATTTACGGCGGGCCGCTCCGGTGCGGAGCGGCCCGTGGCGGTGCGCTCGGGGCGTACCCGAATGGGGGGTTGATCTATGGGTTGGTGGCGGGCTCGCCGGTGAGGGTCTCCTCCAGATGGGTGACCTGGAGCAGCATGCGGACCATCGGGCCGAAGTCGCGCAGCCGGAAGGAGAGGCCGTGTGCCTCGGCGGCCTTGCGGGCCGCGACGAAGACGCCGAGGCCGATGGAGTCGAGGAAGGCGACCTTGTGCAGGTCCACCTCCAGGTGGGCGAAGCCGGTCGTCTCCACGGCCTGCCGCAGGACCTGGCGGAGCACGGCGGCGCTGTCGGCGTCGATGTCTCCCTCGGGCACGACGACGACCCGATCGTCGCGCCGTTCGATCGTGCAGTCGAACTCCATCTGCCTGTCTCCCTGTCGCGGTGCAGTGTGGCTGGCGCCGATTCCCTAAAGTCGCACCGTTCAAACTAATGGGTGCTATCTGCATGACCTCATACTTTCGGCTGGCGCTCCATAGCCTGCCCGGCTAGGGTTCGGGCAATCGGTCAAACAGGGTGCCGAGAACCATCCAGGTGCGCTCCAGGGCATCGGGTTGCGTCTCTGGCCGCGGAGAACCGGCACACGCGCGAGCCCCGCCCGCGTGAGGGGGAAGTCATGCGCTCGTCCGCAGTTCCGTTCGCCGACCTCGACGATCCCTCGTTGGAAGAGCTGGCCGCGACGTCCCGGTCGGACCCGGCCTGGCCGGTGCTGCGCGAACGGGTGATCAACGCCTGGTTGCCGATGGCCCGGCGGCTGGCCCGGCGGTACGCCAACCGTGGCGAGGACAGCGACGACCTCGTCCAGGTCGCCACGGTGGGCCTGATCAAGGCGGTGGACGGCTTCGAGCCCGAGCGTGGCGGCGACTTCGCCAGCTATGCCATCCCGACCGTGCTGGGCGAGCTGAAGCGGCACTTCCGGGATCGGATGTGGAACATCCGGGTGCCGCGCCGGCTCCAGGAACTCAACATGGCGATCAACCGGGCGCGCGGTGAGCTGGTCCAGCGGCTGGGCCGGGTGCCGACGGTCGCGGACATCGCCACCCACCTGGGGATCGGCGAGGAGGAAGTGATCGAGGGGCTGGAGGGCGCCTACGCGTACCGGCCGGCCTCACTGTCCACGCCGATCGGCCCGGACGGCGACGCCGAGCTGGGCGACTCCATCGGCGGCGTCGACCCCGGCTTCGAGCTGACCGAGCTGCACATCACCCTGGGGCCCGCGCTGGCCCGGCTGACCGAGCGGGAGCAGCAGATCATCGCGCTGCGCTTCCACGGGAACCTCACCCAGAGCCAGATCGGCGAAAAGATCGGGGTGTCCCAGATGCATGTGTCACGGCTGCTGACCGGCGCGCTCGGCAAGTTGCGGGAGTTCATGAATTAACCCGGCCGGCCGGGGCATGCAGCAGGGCATGCGAGCACTGACATGGCAGGGCACCGGCAAGGTGTCCGTGGAAACGGTCCCCGACCCGACGATTCACGAGCCGACCGACGCCATCGTACGGATCACCTCCACCGCCATCTGCGGCTCGGACCTGCACCTGTACGACGTCCTCGGCATGTTCATCGACAAGGGTGACGTGCTCGGCCACGAGCCGATGGGCATCGTCGAGGAGGTCGGCGCCGAGGTCACCCACATCCGGCCGGGTGACCGGGTGGTGATCCCGTTCAACATCTCCTGCGGGCACTGCTGGATGTGCCGGCGCGGCTTCTTCGCCCAGTGCGAGACCACCCAGGTCAGGGAGCAGGGCAAGGGCGCGGCGCTGTTCGGTTACACCAAGCTCTACGGACAGGTGCCCGGCGGCCAGGCGGAGTACCTGCGGGTGCCGCAGGCGCAGTTCGGGCCGATCAAGGTGCCGGACGGCGCGCCGGACGAGCGCTACCTGTTCCTCTCCGACGTGCTGACCACGTCGTGGCAGGCGGTCAAGTGGGCGGACGTCGAGCCGGGCAACACCGTGCTGGTGACCGGGCTCGGGCCGATCGGGCAGATGTCCGCGCGGATCGCCAGGCACCTCGGGGCGTCCCGGGTGTTCGCCATCGACGACGTGCCGGAGCGGATCGCGATGGCGGAGCGGCACGGCATCGAGGTGGTCGGCACCGCGGACGAGGTGCTGCAGCTGACCCACGGCCGCGGCGCGGACAGCGTGATCGAGGCGGTCGGCATGGAGGCGCACGGCTCGCCGGTGCAGTCGGCGATGGTGAAGGCGGCCACCGTGCTGCCCGACCCGCTGGCCCGCACGGCGATCGAGAAGGCGGGTGTGGACCGGATGGCCGCGCTGCGCACCGCGTTCGAGGGGGTACGCCGGGGCGGGACGGTCTCGATCATCGGCGTCTACGGCGGTAACGCCGACCCGATCCCGATGTTCGACCTGTTCGACAAGGGCGTGACGCTGCGGATGGGCCAGGCGCACGTGAAGCGGTGGGTGGACGACATCATGCCGCTGCTCGACGGGGACGCGGATCCGCTCGGGGTGGACGACCTGGTCACCCACCGGCTGCCCCTGGAGGAGGCGCCGCACGCCTACGAGATCTTCAAGAAGAAGAAGGACGGCTGCATCAAGGTCGTTCTCAAGCCCTGATCCGGCCGGCGCTTTGTTTGGGGCGATTCCAGTTTGCCGTCGACCGGCTCGGGTATGCGAGGACGGCCGCATCGCCTTTATCGAGGAGTTTGTCCGGATGGAATCCCGAACGCCCGCCGAAGTGATCAAGGATGCCGCGGAGGCTGCCGTGGACGCGGTGACCGGCGGCACCAAGCCCGACGTGCCCGGCAAGCCGGGCAGTGGCACCCCGACGATCGACGAACCGACCACCCCGGCCGAGCCGCTGCCGCCGAAACACGAGCAGGGGCAGCCGGACACCCGGACGCCGACCGGCGCCGAGACCGGGGTGCCGCCGGTCTCGCACGCCCAGCAGGGTGCCTTCCTGACCACCGCGCAGGGGGCCCGGCTGCGGGACACCGACCACTCGCTGAAGGCCGGGCCGCGCGGTCCGATCCTGCTGCAGGACCACCACTTCCGCGAGAAGATCACGCACTTCGACCACGAACGCATCCCGGAGCGGGTGGTGCACGCCCGCGGCGCCGGCGCGCACGGCGTGTTCACCAGTTACGGGACCGCGGCGGACCTGACCCGGGCCGGGTTCCTCAAGCACAAGGGCAAGGAGACCCAGGTCTTCGTCCGGTTCTCCACGGTGCTCGGCTCGCGTGGCTCGGCCGACACGGTCCGCGACACCCGCGGCTTCGCCACCAAGTTCTACACCGACGAGGGCACGTTCGACCTGGTCGGCAACAACATGCCGGTGTTCTTCATCCAGGACGCGATCAAGTTCCCGGACATCATCCACGCCGCCAAGTGGCACCCGGACCGGGAGATCCCGCAGGCGCAGAGCGCGCACGACACGTTCTGGGACTTCGTCTCGCTGCACACCGAGGCGCAGCACCACACCATGTGGAACATGTCGGACCGGGGCATCCCGCGCTCGTACCGGATGATGGAGGGCTTCGGCGTCCACACGTTCCGGCTGGTCAACGACGCCGGCGAGACCGTGCTGGTGAAATTCCACTGGAAGCCGAAGCTCGGCGTGCACTCCCAGGTCTGGGAGGAGACCCAGCTGACCGGTGGCGTCGACCCGGACTACCACCGCCGCGACCTGTACGACTCCATCGAGGCCGGTGCGTACCCGGAGTGGGAGCTGGGCCTGCAGGTCTTCCCGGACACTCCGGAGGAGACGTTCGCCGGGATCGACCTGCTCGACCCCACCAAGATCGTGCCGGAGGAGCTCGCCCCGGTGCAGCCGGTCGGCAAGCTGGTGCTCAACCGGACGCCCACCAACTTCCACGCCGAGGTCGAGCAGGTCGCGTTCCACCTGGGCAACCTGGTGCCCGGCATCGACGTCACCAACGACCCGCTGCTGCAGGGCCGGCTCTTCTCCTACCTGGACACGCAGCTCACCCGGCTGGCCGGGCCGAACTTCCACCAGATCCCGATCAACCGGCCGCACGCGCCGGTCAACGACATGCTCCGGGACGGCTTCCACCAGCAGGCGGTGCACGGCGGGGTGGCGCCGTACCGGCCGAACTCGCTGGACGGCGGCAACCCGTTCGAAGCGGGGGACAAGGAGAACGCCTTCCTCGACGTGCCGGTCGTGGTGACCGAGGCGCCGAAGGTGCGTGACCTGCCGGTCTCCTTCAAGGACCACTACACCCAGGTGCGGTTGTTCTGGCAGAGCATGTCGCCGATCGAGAAGGAACACATCATCCGGGCGTACACCTTCGAGCTCGGCAAGTGCTACCACCAGGAGATCCGGGAACGCCAGCTGCAGTGCCTGGCCAACATCGACCCGGTGCTCTGCGAGCAGGTGGCCACCGGTCTCGGCCTGCCCGTGCCGGCGCCGACCATCGAACTGCCCCAGGTCACGCCGAGCCCGGCGCTGTCCCAGGTCGGCCACCAGTGGCCGGCCGACGGCCGGATCGTCGGCATCGTCGTCGACGACACCGACCTGGACGGGGTGGCCGAGGTCCGCGAGGCGATCGCCGGGGCCGGCATGGTTCCGCTGATCATCGCCCCGCACGGCGGCAAGGTGGGTGGGCTGACCGTGCAGCGCACCTTCGCCACCGCCCGGTCCATCGAGTTCGACGCGCTGCTGCTGGCCGCCGCGCCGGTACCGGCCCCGGACGCGATCCCGGCCCGGGACGAGAAGGCCGGTGCGCCGCGTACCGCTGCCGTCGACCCGCGGGTCAACCTGATGATCGACGAGTGCTGGCGGCACGCCAAGGCGATCGGCGGCTGGGGTCCCGGCGCGGAGCTGCTGAACCGGATCGGCCTGGCCGAGACCCCGGGCGTGGTCACCCACGACACCGCCACCGGGGTGCTGGCCGCCGTGCAGCAGCTGATGGCGGCGCACCGGGTCTGGGAGCGGTTCCCGGCCAGCGTCGCCTGACCAGTTCTGCCAGGCCGGACAGCGGGAGAGGCGGGACGCGTGGGTCAGCGGTTGCGGCGAAGCGTACTGAAGAAGCCCGGCCTGAGCCGGCGGCGGTCCGGTAGCGGTTTCCGCTACCTGGACCCCGCCGGCACCCCGGTCCGCGATCGGGAGACGCTGGACCGGATCAAGAGCCTGGCCATCCCACCGGCCTGGACGGACGTCTGGATCTGCCCGGACCCGCGCGGGCACATCCAGGCGACCGGGATCGACGCGGCCGGGCGCAAGCAGTACCGCTACCACGACGCCTGGCGCACGGCCCGCGACGAGCAGAAATTCGATCGGGTACGGGAGGTGGCCGGCCGCCTCCCGAAGATCCGTGACCGACTGTGCTCCGACCTGACCGGTCGCGGCCTGACCCGGGAGCGGGTCCTCGCCGCCATCGTCCGGCTGCTCGACCTGGGCATGTTCCGGGTCGGCGGGGACGCCTCGGCGAGCCGCGACGAGGACCCGTCCTACGGGCTCTCGACGCTGCGCCCGGAGCATGTCCTGCGCCGTGGCGGCGAGATGATGCTGAAGTTCCGCGGCAAGTCGGGCGTGGAGCACGAGCGGGTCGTCGACGACGGCGAGGTGGCCGAGGTCCTCGGCGCGCTCAAGCGCCGCCGGCGCGGCGAGGACCGGCTGTTCGCCTACTGGAACTCCTCGGTGCGGGCCTGGCAGGAGATCCGCGCCGACGCCGTCAACGAGTACCTGCGGGAGATCAGCGGCGCCCCGATGACCGCGAAGGACTTCCGCACCTGGCACGGCACGGTGACGGCCGCCGCGGAACTCGCCGAGGCCGGCCCGCAACCCACCAGGACCAAGCGGCGCAAGGTCGTCGCGCAGGCCATGCGGGAGGTCGCCGACAAGCTCGGCAACACCCCGGCGGTGGCCCGGGCCTCGTACGTCGACCCGCGGCTGCTGGACAAGTACGAGAAGGGCGAGGCGCCGAAACGCGGCGACGAGCGCGAGGTGCGCCGCCTGCTCGACGACTCGGCCGCCTCCTGAGATCCCCCGGCCGGCGGCCCGGCCCGGCAGTTGCGGCATGCTTCGGTACGGCGGGAGCGCTCCGTGCGTACCGGAAGCGGGTGGACCGCTCCGCCAAGCGGACCGCGCGCCGGTGGGCGGGTCTGATCCGGACCGGACCTGTCAGAGGCGCGTCGCGGTCCGGACCAGCGCGGCCAGCGCGCGGGAACGGCTGTGCGGCGGCCAGGCGATCACCGTGGTCACCAGCGGCGCGTCCAGCACCGGGACGGCGGCCAGCCCGTCGCGCAGCTGCACCCGGGCCGACTCCGGGATGACCACGCAGGCCCGGCCCAGCGAGACCAGTTGCATCAGCTGGGTCTGGTCGCGGACCCGCGGTCCCGGCCCGTCCGGATAGCTGCCGTCCGGGCACGGCCAGCGGGGGAGCGGCAGGCCGGGCAGATCCTCCAAGTCGGCCATCCGCACGTGATCGCGAGCGGTCAGCGGATGCCCGGCCGGCAGCACCACCACCTGGCCCTCGGTGCCCAGCCGCTCCACGTCGAACCCGGCGGTCGCGTCGAACGGCTGATGCAGCAGCGCCACGTCGCCCCGCCCGTCGCGCAGCAGCCGCTCCTGCTCGCCGACCCCGCACAGCACCACGTCGACCGGGACCGCCTCGGGCTCGCCGGCATAGGCGTCGAGCAGCTTCGCGAGCAGCTCGCTGGACGCGCCCGCCTTGGCGACCAGCACCAGGGCCGGGGAACCGGACGCCGCCCGCCGGGTACGCCGCTCGGCCGCCTCGACGGCGTCGAGCACCGCCCGCGCCTCCCGCAGCAGCACCCGGCCGGCCTCGGTCGGCCTCGCCCCGCGGCTGGTCCGCTCCAGCAGCCCGACGCCGAGCCGCCGCTCCAGCTGGCTGATCGCCCGGGACAGCGGCGGCTGCGCCATCCCGAGCCGCTGCGCCGCCCGCCCGAAGTGCTCCTCCTCGGCCACCGCGACGAAATACCGCAACTCCCGCGTCTCCATGGGGACAAAGGCTACGTCTGATACCCGGCGGGTATCGGGCGCTACCCGATCGGTGTTGGCGCCGCGAGCCGGGCGCGGACAGGATCACCAGCATGAGTGAACGAACGATCGCACTGGTCACCGGCGCGAACAAGGGGATCGGCTACGAGATCGCGGCCGGGCTCGGCGGTCTCGGGATGACCGTCGGGGTCGGCGCCCGGGACGCGGAACGGCGGGACGCCGCGGTGGCGAAGCTGCGGGCCGCCGGGGTGGACGCGTTCGGTGTGCCGCTGGACGTGACCGACGACGCCGGCGTGACGGCGGCCGCCGCGCTGATCGAGGAGCGTTTCGGCCGCCTGGACGTGCTGGTCAACAACGCCGGCATCACCGGTGGCATGCCGCAGGAGCCGACCCGGGTCGACCCGGAGATCATCCGGACGGTCGTCGAGACCAACGTCATCGGCGTCATCCGGGTCACCAACGCGATGCTGCCGCTGCTGCGCCGGTCGGCCTCGCCCCGGATCGTCAACATGTCGAGCACTGTCGGCTCGCTGACCCGGCAGAGCGCGGCCGGCGACGACACCGGCCCGATCGCCGCCGCCTACTCGCCGTCGAAGACCTTCCTGAACGCCGTCACCCTGCAGTACGCCAAGGAGCTGAGCGACACGAACATCCTGATCAACATGGCCTGCCCGGGCTACTGCGCGACGGACCTGAACGGCTTCCGCGGCCACCGGACCCCGGAGCAGGGCGCGGTGGCCGCGATCCGCCTGGCGACGCTGCCCGACGGCGGCCCGACCGGCGCCTTCTTCGACGACGAGGGCACCATCCCCTGGTGACCCCGGGCGGCCAGGTGCCGGATCAGACGTGCGTGGGCAGCGGCCCGCCGTGGTACGCCACCGCGTCCGAGAACGCGGCGATCAGGTCCAGCTCCGTGCCGTCCCGGTCGGCGTAGTACCGGTGCAGGTTGAGCACGATCCGCTCGGCGTCCGCCCAGCCGGCGAACTCGCCCAGATCCACGGCGCGCGCGGCGTCCAGCGGGGACAGGCCCTGCTCGGTCCCGTGCGCGCCGGCGCGCAGCACCAGCCGGTAGTAGCGCCGGTGCTCGTCCAGCACCCGCGCGATCTCGTCGCCGGTGAGGATCGGGCCGTGCCCGGGGACCAGCACCTCCGGGCCGAACCCGGCCAGCCAGTCCACAGCGGCCAGCGCACCCGGCACCGACCCCATGAAGACCAGCGGCGTCAGCCCGGCGAAGACCAGGTCACCGGTGAACAGCACCCGCTCGTCCGGGACCCAGGCGATCAGGTCGCCGGTGGTGTGCGCCGGGCCGCCCGGGTGCCGCAGCTCGACCCGCCGGTCGCCGAGGTGCACGGTCAGCGCGTCGGTGATCGTGACGTCCGGCAGGCGGCGCTGGACGTCACCCCAGTCCGGCACCGGGCTCCAGAACGGCGGGCAGCCGTCGATGATCGGGTCGACCCGCAGGCCCTCCCGCATCTTCTCCTGGCCGATCAGGGTGGTGGTGGCCGGAAGCAGGCTGTTGCCATAGGTGTGGTCGCCGTGCTGATGCGTGTTGACCGCCAGTTTCGGCGCCTGGCCGGTGGCCGTGGCGAGCGCGTCCAGGAACCGCCGGGCCCGGGTGGCGGTGGCGCACGTGTCGACGACGAGCTGCCCCGCCGGCGTGGTGATCGCGCCGGCGTTGTTCAGCCACCAGGACCCGTCCGGCTGCACCCAGGCGTGAATCCCGGGCCGGACCTCGACCAGCTCCGCCTGCTTCACCACGTCATCGCTCATGCCGCGAGGCTAGCCGGTCAGAACAGCAGCGCCCGCAGCGCGGCGGGGTGCTTCCCGGCGTAGCCCAGCAGGCCGGCAGTGCCGCTGACGATCAGCTCCTTCACCCGGGCCGCCGGGCGGCCGGTCAGCACCAGGTCGCGCGGCCGGTCGTCGCGGTGCAGCACCTGGACGAGGCCGTCGGACCGGCCGAGACTCATGCAGACCAGGACGTATTTCAGGTGGAACGGCCGGGCCGGCACACCGCGCGCCTCCCGCAGGATGGTGCCGGCCGCGTGGGCACCGGTCGGCATGGCGGTCGCGCAGGCCATCCGCCAGCCGGCCCCGGCGTCACCGGCCACCACGATCTCCGGGTGGGAGACCGACCGCAGCGCCGCGTCGACCCGGATCCGGTGCTGCTCGTCGAGGGCCAGCCCCGCCTCGGCGGCCAGCTCGGTGGCCGGTGCCATGGCCGCCGACCAGAGCACGGCGTCCGCGTCGACCCGGTCCGGATCGTCCACTGCCGAGCCCTCCTCGACCTCGACGCCGAGCCGGTCGAGCGTGGCGCGCAGGTGGTCGCGGGCCGGCTCGGAGAGGGTCGCGGCCAGGGTGCCGGCGGTGAGCAGGCGAATCTCCAGGTCCGGGTGCGCCTCGGCGAGTTCGGTGGCCATCTCGATCCCGGTCAGCCCGCCGCCGACGACCGCGAGCCGTCCCACCGGAGCGTCCCGGCCGGCCAGCCGGGCGGCCAGGGCGGCAGCGGTCTCCGCGCTGTACACCCGGGTGGCGCCGGCCGTGGCCGGCGCCGGGACCAGGGCCGGAACCCTGGTGCGGCTGCCCAGGGCATAGACCAGGCGCTGGTATCCGAGGTCGAGCCGGTGCCCGTCGCCCGTCTCGACCGCGACCGTGCGGCCGGCCGGATCGAGCGCGACCGCGCGACCCGCGACATGCCGGATCCCGGTGCCGGCCAGCAGCTTCCGGTACGGATGAACCGCACCGTCCTGCCCCGCCGCCACCTGGTGCGACCGGATGCGCTCGACGAACCGGTCCCGGGGGTCGACCAGCGTCACCCGGTGCCGCGGGGCGAGGCGAAGAGCGGCGGTGAGACCGGCATAGCCACCGCCGAGAACCACGATGTCGGTACGCGTATCTGCTGTCATGCTCACCAGACACCGCCCCCGCCCGCCGTGTGACGGTGACCCGGCTCACTTCCGCCCGAGCGTGCCCGCGAGCAGCCTTCTGCCCGAGCGCGCCGCGGACAGGCCGCCGAGCAGCCTTCCGCCCGGGCGTGCCGCGGACAGGCCGCCGAGCAGCCTTCGGCCCGAGCGCGCCGCGGACAGGCCGGCGAGCAGCCCGAGCAGCAGGCAGAGGCCGACCACCCCGGCGATGACCGGCCACGACACCACCAGCGGAACGGGCGCGCCGACCTGCTCGCTGAGCCCGGCGCGGATGGCCAGCAGTGCCCCGGATGCGACGAGCCCGCCCAGCATCGTCCCGATCGACACGACCAGCACCGACTCGGCCGCCAGGTAGCCGGCGACCTGCCGCCGGGTCGCCCCGGCCAGCCGGATCACCCGCAGGTCGGCGGCGCGTCCCGCGGCGGCCATCAGCAGCGTGGTGGCGACGGCTATCGCGCCGTACCCGGCGGACACCCCGATCAGCATCAGCGTGAACAGCCAGACCAGCCGGTCCTCGGCGTGGTCCGCCTCGGCGGCCCAGGTGGCCACGTCGATGACGCGTGCCCCGGCGCCGGCCACCGGGTCACCGGTCAGGTGGACGGCCGAGGTCAACGCGGACGGATCGTGGTGGCGCACTGTCGCCCGGGACAGCAGCAGGTCCGCGCGGATCGATCCGTCGGCCACCACCGCGACCACGCGCAGCGCGACCCGCTGCCCGTCCGCGAACGTCACCGGCTGGACGGCGCCCACGCCGAGATGGGCGGACTCGGTGACCACCGTGGTATCCGCGGCCCGCAGACCGCCGAGGGCGCCGGTGACCACCCGGGCACCCCGATCGGTCGCCAGGAAGGCGGCGGGGTCGACGCCGATCGCGCTCAGCGCCCGCCGGTCCGGGTCGAACACCGTGGCCGGCAGGGTCGCGGCTCCGGGGGCACCGGCCACCGCGGCATCGGACAGTCCCGGCGTGTGGTCCGGCACCAGGACCCGGCCGGTCGCGACATCCGTCGCCCGCCCGACCGCGTATGCCGTCGTCGACGTGCGCACCATGCCGGAGACCAATACCGCGAACGCGACGGTGAGCAGCACCGGCGCCGCCGTGGACGCGGTGCGGCGGGTAGCGGTCAGGGCGCTCTCCCGGACCAGCAGGCCGATCGGTCCGCCGCCGCGCCACAGCCGCGCCACCGGTGGGATCGTCGCCGGTGCCAGCGTGGCCATCCCGGTGACCAGCGCCATCGCGGCGTACAGGGCGAAGCTCGCCCCGTCCTGAGCGTCGTCCGAGGTGGCCGTGCCGACGGCCAGCGCGACGCCGGCGGCCAGCAGCAGGCCGCCGGTGATCCATCGCGGCCGGCTCATCCGGCGCTGCTCGACAGCCGCCTCGCGCAGCGCCTCGAGCGGCCGCACCCGGGCCGCCCGGCGCGCCGCCGAGCCGGCCCCGGCCAGCGCGACCAGCGGGCCCAGCAGCAGCGCGCCGGCGATCGGCAGCGCGGTGTACCGCACCCGGTAGGTCGACGGCTCGAAGCCGGACGTGACCAGCAGGTGACCGGCGGCCGGGGCCAGCGCGGCGCCGATCAGCACCCCGAGGACCGCCCCGGCCGCGCCGACCAGCAGGGCCTCGCGGTACACCATGCGCCGCACCTGCCGGGGCGTCGCGCCGACCGTCCGCAGCAGCCCCAGCTCTCGCCGGCGCTGCGCGACCGAGAAGGCGAACGTCGACGCGACCACGAAGACGGTGACGAATCCGGCGAGCGCCGCGACGCCGGTGAGCACCTGCATGCCGATCCAGCGGGTGCGGGCGTCGCCACGTGGCTCCAGCTCGCCCCGGTCCGCGCCGGTGCGCACCCGCCCGTCGCCGCCGACGATCCGGCCGGCCGCCGCGGCGACCGCCCCGGCGTCCGCACCGGGTTCCAGGACCAGGCCGATCGCCGTCACTCCGGGCGCGTGCCGCGCGGCCACCTCGTCCGGCACCAGGAAGCCCGGCGCGTCGGCGAGCCCGGTCACCCGGTGCGGCTCCGGGCCGGTAGCGGTGAGCAGGGTCAGCCGGTCGCCCGGGCGCGGTCCCAGAGCCTGGTCCACCACCACGTCACCGGCCTGCCGGGGTGGGGTGCCCGAGGTCAGGCGCACCCCACCGAGACGGGCCGACGACCATCCGGAGCCCACCACGGCGGCCTCCGAGGGCTGCCCGCCGACGATCGCCTGCGCGTAGAAGGACCGGTCGGCGACCGCTGCCGCCACACCGGGCACCTCGGCGAGCCGCTCGGTCAACCACTCGGCGTGCGACCCGGGCCAGGGCACGGCGGGCGGGAACGGATCGGCGGGGCTCCGGCCGGCCGGAGCCTGAACGATCACGGCGGCCCCGGCCAGCCGGTCCGGCACCGCCGGCCGGCCGGCGACGAGTAGCAGCAGGGCCATGGTGACCAGGACGATCCCGACGGTCACGGCGACCAGCGCACCGGCCACCCGGCGCAGGCTCAGCACGACTGCTCCACCAGCCGCGCGGTGCGGGCGGCGATCCGCTCCGGGGACAGCGCCGGCCGGACGTCGTCGACGATCCGGCCGTCGGCGAGGAACAGGATCCGGTCGGCGCGGGCGGCGGCGACCGGATCGTGGGTCACCATCACCACCGTCTGCCCGTGCTCGTCGACCAGCCGCCGGAGCAGATCCAGGATCTGCCGGGAGGTCACGCTGTCCAGCGCGCCGGTCGGCTCGTCGGCGAAGACCACGGCGGGCCGGCTGAGCAGTGCCCGCGCCACCGCCACCCGCTGCTGCTCGCCACCGGACAGCTCGCTCGGACGGTGCTGCCGGCGATCGGCCAGCCCGACCTCGGCCAGTGCCGCGGCGACGTCGGCGGCTTTCGGGCGGCGGCCGGCGAGCCGGGCGGGAAGAGACACGTTCTGCTCGGCGGTGAGGGCGGAGACCAGGTTGAAGGCCTGGAACACGAAGCCGATGCGGTCGCGGCGCAGCCGGGTGAGCCGGTCCTCGGTCAGGTCGTCGAGCACCACGCCGTCGACGGTGACCGAACCGGCGGCCGGCCGCTCGAGCCCGGCCGCGCAGTGCAGCAGTGTCGACTTGCCCGAGCCGGACGGGCCCATCACCGCCGAGAAGGTGCCGCGCTCGAAGGCCACCGAGACGTCATCGAGGGCGACCAGCCGCCGGTCACCCGAGCCGTAGGTGACCCGCACGTCGTGCAGAACAGCCGTCTGTGTCGTCATGGGGCAAACGATGCCGTCCGGCGGGTGGGTCGCACATCGGACCAGGAACGACACCTGGCGTTCCGACCACGGTGGTAGGTCGTACCGGAAACCGGGGTGGTCGTCATCCCTGGGGATGACGGCCCGTGGGCCGACGCGCGGCCCGGCCGCGACCGATACGGTCGTGCCCATGGATGTCGCTCAACTCGTCAGGCGCCTGCGCCCCGCCGAGCTGTACGCGTTCGACGCACTGGTCGCGGCGATCGCCGTGCTGATCTGCCTCACCGCCACGTTCGAGGCGCCGGGCGACGGCCGGCCGACCGAGCCGGTCTGGGTCTCGGTGCTCACCGGCCTCGCGATCGGACTCCCGATCGCCGTGCGCCGCCGCTGGCCCACCTCGGTGGCCGTCATCGTCACGGCCGCCAGCTCGTTCGCGTTCGTCACCGAGTTCATCCCGCCGTTCGCCTCGCCAGGTGTCATCCTCCCGCTGGTTCTGGCCTTCTATACGTTCGGGACGGTCTCGCGGGACACGCCGGGATTCACCATCCAGACGATCTGCGCCGTTCTGATCAGCGTCGGTCTGTCCCTGCCGGACCTGTGGACGCACCATGCCGGGCCGCCGGAGGACGTCCCGTCGGACGCCCTGACCGCGTTCTTCGGCATGCTGGTCGTCATGCCCGCCTTCATCCTCGGGTTCGCGATCGGCGAGCGCCGGTCGCAGAATGCCCAGCGCAGCGACCAGGCGCGCCGGGAGGCGGTGATGGCGGAGCGGCTTCGGCTGGCCCGCGAGCTGCACGACGTCATCGCCCACACGGTGACGCTCATGGTGGTGAAGGCGTCGATCGGCAACGTCGTCGCCGAGACGGATCCGGCGGAGGCCCGGGACGCGCTGCGGGTGATCGAGAAGACCGGCCGGTCAGCCATGGTCGAGGTGCGCAGGGTGCTGGACATGCTCCGGGACGAGACGCCCGACGGGCCGATGCCCGGCCTCGACGATCTGCCGGGGCTCGTCGAGCAGGCCTCGGCGGGCGACGCCCGGGTCACCCTGACCGTGGATCGCCCGGCGACCGCGGCGATCTCCGAGTCGGTGCAGCTGGCGGTCTACCGGATCGTCCAGGAGGCGGTGACCAACGTGGTCAAGCACGCGGCGCCGGCGCACTGCCGGGTCAGCGTGGTGGTCGGCGGCGAGGACATCCGGGTCGATGTCGACGACGACGGCAGGCGGACGCCCCGCGCGGGCGGTGCCGGGCACGGGCTGATCGGGATGCGGGAGCGGGTGGCGCTGCACGGCGGCAGTTTCAGCGCCGGGCCGCGTGACGGCGGCGGGTTCTCCGTGACGGCGTTGCTGCCGGTGACGGGCCACGAGCGGGAGGACGGTTCATGATCCGGGTGCTGATCGCCGACGATCAGGCGCTGCTGCGCGGCAGCTTCAAGGTGCTCGTCGACCACAGCGACGACTGCGAGACGGTCGGCGAGGCGGGCACCGGCGCCGAGGCGGTCCGGCTCGCCGCGCGGATCCGGCCGGACGTGGTGCTGATGGACGTCCGGATGCCCGACGTGGACGGCATCGACGCCACCCGCCAGATCTGCGCGGACCCGGACCTGCAGGGAGTGCGGGTGCTGATCCTGACGACGTTCGACCTGGACGAGTATGTGTACGGAGCGCTCCGCGCCGGGGCCAGCGGCTTCCTCCTCAAGGACACGCCGCCGGCCGAGCTGATGCGCGGCATCCGGGTCGTCGCCGACGGCGCGTCGCTGCTGTCGCCGTCGGTGACCCGGCGGCTGATCTCCGAGTTCGCCAGGCGGCCCCGGCCGGACCGGCCGATTCCGCGCCTGCTCGACGGGGTCACCGACCGCGAGCGGGAGGTGCTGACCCTGATCGGTCGCGGGCTGTCGAATGCGGAGATCGCCGGGCACCTGTCGCTGAGCCTGGCCACTGTCAAGACGCACGTGGGCCGGATCCTGGCGAAACTGGACGTCCGGGATCGGGCCCAGCTCGTCATCGTCGCCTACGAGACCGGGCTGGTCACCGTGGGCACCTGAGCGGCTGGGCCAGGGGTGCGGCGATTGGCCGCGGGGCGTCGACGCCGCTGGCGCGCGGGCCCGGTACTACCGGGTGACGCCGCCGTAGTCCTGGCGCGTCATCGCGTACAGGTACATGTCCCGCCAGCGTCCCTCCCGGAACTGGACGGACCGCAGCAGCCCCTCCCGGACGAAACCGATCCGGGCCAGCGCCCGCTGCTCCGGGACGTTCTCCACATCGGTGTGCGCCTCGATCCGCTGCACCGGCGACGTGTCGAACAGGTAGCGGACCAGCGTCATCTGCGCCCGCGTGCCGATGCCCCTCGCCCGGTGCTCCGGCAGGATCGAGACGCCGATGTTCCAGCAGGACCAGTTCGGGGTGCCGTAGTGCACCCGGCGCCAGACCACCGTCCCGGTGGCCTCGTCACCGGCCCAGACGACCAGGCAGCCGTTCTCCTCGCCGAGCAGCCCGTTCTCGGTCAGGCGCCGTCGGGTCGCCGCCACGTCGCGGAAACCCGACCAGTTGAAGATCCCGCCCGCGTCCGGCTCGACGGACTGTCTCTCCAGGATCCAGAAGTCGGCCGCCCGGACCGGCCGCAGCGCGACATCAACCCCCGCCATGCGGATCAACCTACCGACCGGGCCGGGTGTGCGGCGCCGTCCCGGCTCGGGGGACCGGCCGGTTCGGGTGCGGGGCGCGTGGCCGGGTGCGCGGCGCCGTCCCGGCTCGGGGGACCGGCCGGTTCGGGTGCGGGGCGCGTGGCCGGGTGCGCGGCGCCGTCCCGGCTCGGGGGACCGGCCGGTTCGGGAGCGGGGCGCGTGGCCGGGTGTGCGGCGCCGCCCCGGCCCCGGGGCCCGGCCGGGCCGGGAGCGGGGCGCCCGACCGACCCCGGCGCCGCCCTGCCCCAAGGGACGGAAAATCGTCGGCACAATGCGTTTCGGGCCGCAAATTATATTGGTTGTCGCAATGTGCTCGGTGCTGACAGGATCGCCGTTATGGGTCGCATTTCCGCACGTGTTTCGAGTATTGCTGAATCAGCCACCATGGCCGTCGACGCGAAGGCGAAGGCATTACGCGCCGCCGGCCGCCCGGTCATCGGATTCGGGGCCGGCGAACCCGATTTCCCCACCCCCGGCTACATCGTCGAGGCCGCCGCGAAGGCCTGCCGCGAGCCGTGGACGCACAAGTACACCCCGGTCGGCGGCCTGCCCGCGCTCCGCGAGGCGATCGCCGCCCGGCACCAGGTCACGCCCGCCCAGGTGGCCGTCACGAACGGCGCCAAGCAGGGCGTCTACCAGGCCTTCGCCACCATCCTGGACCCGGGCGACGAGGTGCTGATCCCGGCGCCCTACTGGACCACCTATCCGGAGGCGGTCCTGCTGGCCGGCGGTGTCCCGGTGCCGGTCGGCACCGACGAGTCCACCGGCTACCTGGTGACCGCCGAGCAGCTGGAGGCGGCCCGCACCCCGCGCACCAAGGTCCTGCTGATGAGTTCGCCGGCCAACCCGACCGGCGCCGTCCACCCCCGCGACGGCCTCGAGGAGATCGGCAAGTGGGCGGTCGCCAACGACCTGCTGGTGCTCACCGACGAGATCTACCAGCACCTGGTCTACGGCGACGCCGAGTTCCACTCGCTGCCGGCCCTCGTCCCGGAGCTGGCCGACCGCACGCTGATCCTGAACGGCGTCTCCAAGACCTTCGCCATGACCGGCTGGCGGGTCGGCTGGATGACCGGCCCCGCCGACCTGATCGGGGCCGTTCTCAACCTGCAGTCCCATCTCACCTCGAACGTCTGCAACGTGGCACAGGCCGCCGCCCTCGCCGCCGTGACCGGTGACCTGTCCGCGGTCGCCGAGATGCGCGCCGCCTTCGACCGCCGCCGGCGGACCATCGTCCGGATGCTCAACGACATCCCCGGCGTGGTCTGCCCCGAACCGCAGGGCGCCTTCTACGCCTATCCGTCGGTGACCGGTCTGCTGAACCGCCCGCTGCGGGGGCGCCGGCCGGCCACCTCCGCCGAGCTGGCCGAGCTGATCCTCGACGAGGCCGAGGTCGCCGTCGTCCCCGGTGAGGCCTTCGGCACCCCTGGTTACCTGCGCTTCTCCTACGCTCTCGGCGACGCCGACCTGGTGGAGGGCGTCACCCGCATCGCCGGCCTGGTCGACGGGGCCGCCTGACGGAAGGCCGCGGAGGGGGCGTACGAAAAAATCCGCCCACGCACCGCGAGGCGCGTGGGCGGACATCTCTCAGCGTTTCTTCTTGCGCTCCCGGTCGGAGGCGATGTCCTCGGCGTAGGTGGCGCCGCCGTCCGACTCCCTGGTGCCCGGTCGCGCCCCGCCCTCGGGCGGCCCGGCCAGCGACTGCTCACCGGCCGCGAGGTGCGGGAACTTGAGGTCGAAGGCCGGCCGCTCGGAGCGGATCCGCGGCATCGTGTCGAAGTTGCGCAGCGGCGGCGGCGTGCTGGTGGCCCATTCGAGGGAGTTGCCGTGGCCCCACGGGTCCGGGGCGGTGACCACCGTGCCCACCCGGTACGACCGCCAGACGTTGTAGATGAACGGCAGCGTCGCGGCGCCGAGGATGAACGAACCGATCGACGACAACGTGTTCAGCCCGGTGAACCCGTCGGTCGGCAGGTAGTCGGCGTACCGCCGCGGCATTCCCCGCGTGCCCAGCCAGTGCTGCACCAGGAACGTGGTGTGGAAGCCGATGAAGGTGAGCCAGAAATGCAGCTTCCCGAGGCGTTCGTCGAGCATCCGGCCGAACATCTTCGGGAACCAGAAATAGATGCCGGAGAACACCGCGAACACGATTGTCCCGAACAGCACGTAGTGGAAGTGGGCCACCACGAAATACGAGTCGGAGACGTGGAAGTCCATCGGCGGTGAGGCCAGCAGGATGCCGGTCAGGCCGCCGAACAGGAACGTGACCAGGAAGCCGACGGCCCACAGCATCGGGGTCTCGAAGCTGACCTGACCGCGCCACATGGTGCCGATCCAGGTGAAGAACTTCATGCCGGTCGGCACGCCGATCATGAAGGTGAGGAAGCTGAAGAACGGCAGCAGCACCTGGCCGGTGGCGTACATGTGGTGCGCCCAGACGCTCATCGACAGGGCGGCGATCCCGATGGTGGCCGCGACCAGGCCCTTGTAGCCGAACAGCGGCTTGCGGCTGAACACCGGGACGACCTCGGTGATGATGCCGAAGAAGGGCAGCGCGATGACGTACACCTCGGGATGGCCGAAGAACCAGAACAGGTGCTGCCAGAGCATCGGCCCGCCGGTGTCCACGTCGAAGACGTGCGCGCCGATCACCCGGTCCGCGGCCAGGGCGAACAGCGCCGCCGCCAGGAACGGGAAGATCAGGATCACCAGCAGGCTGGTGACCAGCATGTTCCAGGTCAGGATCGGCATCCGGAACATGGTCATGCCCGGTGCCCGCAGGGTCAGGATCGTGGTGATCAAGTTGACCGCGCCGAGGATCGAGCCGAGACCACCGATGGCCAGGCCGACCACCCAGGCGTTGCCGCCGATGCCCGGCGAGTGCAGCGAGTCGCTCAGCGGGGTGTAGGCGAACCAGCCGAAGTCGGCGGCGCCGCCCGGCATCACGAAGCCGCTCATCGCGATCAGCGTGCCGAACAGGTACAGCCAGTAGGCGAACGCGTTCAGCCGGGGGAACGCCACGTCCGGCGCGCCGATCTGGATCGGCACCACGTAGTTGGCGAACGCGAACACGATCGGGGTGGCGAAGAACAGCAGCATGGCCGTGCCGTGCATGGTGAACAGCTGGTTGAACTGCTCCGGCGACAGGATCTGCATCCCCGGCCGGGCCAGCTCGGCGCGCATCAGCAGGGCCATGACGCCGCCGACCACGTAGAAGATCAGCGACGTGACCATGTAGTTGATGCCGATCTGCTTGGCATCGGTGGTGCGCAGGATCCGGGCCAGCGCGGATCCTCTCACCTGCCGGCGGACCGGATGGGGCCGGACAGGGGTCGGCCTCGCGGCGACGGTGGTCATCCAGCCTCCTCGGCTGCACATACGGAGAACTATTGCTCACCCTCTGTTATAGGCTTCTAAGGCATCAATTCGCGCCAGATCAGCTATTCCTCTTTTGTCCGGCTGGGGGACCAGCTAGGGGGAGCCGTGCTGGAGGAGTCAGACCGCCGCGTCCTCGCGGACATCGAGCATCATCTGTCCGCCGGTGACCCGGCCTTCGCCCGGCGGATGCGCTCCGGTGACCCGCCCGCCTGCGCCTTCCCGACGGTGTCGGTGCTCTGCGTCGGCACCTTCCTGTCGACGCCGTTCCTGGGCCTGTTCCTCGGCCCGCGCGGCGTGCTGATCGCGATCAACGTGACCGCCGTGGTGATCCTGCTGATCCTGCTCTGCCGCACCTACCACCGAGGCCGCTTCTGACCCACGGTCCGCCCGGCTCACCGCCGGTCCGATTTCCGGTACGGCCACCCACGCCGCCGGTTACTCGGTGTCGGCCTGCCACAGGTCGGGGCCGAACATCTCGTACTGGATGTCGCGGGGCTGGACGCCGCGATCGAGCAGGCCGGCGCGGATGTTCTTGAGGAACGGGAGTGGGCCGCACAGGTAGTAGACCGCGTTCTCCGGCAGCGTGACGTCCGCGAGATCCATCATGCCGGCGTTCGTGGCGGTGGTGGCCAGGGTGCCGGTGCGGCCGTCCGCGTACCAGACGTGCAGCTCGGACTTGGGCAGGTGGGCCAGGTCGTCGACGATCTGGCGGCGGAGCGGGAAGCTGCTCTCGCTCGCGTCGGCGTGCAGCAGCATGACCGGCAGGTGGGAGCCGGCGGTCACCAGGTGGGAGATCATGCCGGCCATCGGGGTGACGCCGATGCCCGCCGAGGCGAAGACCACCGGGCGGCCGCTGTCGTCCAGGACGACGTCGCCGTAGGGCAGGCTCATGGTCAGCTCGTCGCCCGGGCCGACCCGATCGTGCAGGAAGTTCGACACCTCGCCGTCCGGCTTGCCGCCGCCGTGTACCCGTTTGACCGAGAAGTATCGGTGCTCGCCGTCGTCGGCACGGGTCAGGCTGTACTGCCGGGGCTGGCGGACGCCGTCCGGCATCGGGGCCTGGACGGTGACGTACTGGCCGGGCAGCGACGTCTTGACGATCCGGTCGTCGATCCGGCGCATCACGAAGGTGACCACGTCGTCGGTCTCCCGGACCTTCTCGGCGACCCGCCACGGCCGCCACACCCGCTCCGGGGCGACGCCGCGCGCCGAGTACAGGCCGCGCTCCTGGTTGATCAGCGCGTAGGCCATCAGCCAGTAGACCTCGTCCCAGGCCGCCGCCACCTCGGGCGTGACGGCGTCGCCCAGCACGTCGGCGATCGCCCAGAACAGGTTCTCGTGCACGATCCGGTACTGCTCGGGGCGGATGCCCAGCGACGCGTGCTTGTGCGCGACCCGGGTGAGCAGCCGCTCGGGCAGCCGTTCCGGGTGGTTGACCAGGGCGGACGCGAACACCGCCACCGAGCCGGCGAGCGATTTCGGCTGGCTGCCCTCGGCCTGGTTACCGCGGTTGAAGACGCCGTCCCTCAGCTCGGGATGGGCCGCGAACATGTGTGCGTAGAACCGGTTCGCGATCTCGTGGATGTTCTCGCCGACCACCGGAAGGGTGGCCTCGACGACGGGCCGAGCAGTCTTCGACAACATGCCCCGACCATAGCCAGCCGCCTCGGGCCACCGCCGCTGATCAGCGCAGACGTGCCTGCACCCGGCGGTAGCCGACCTGCCACAGGGCGAGCAGCAGCAGCCCGGCGACCAGCACCCAGACCGGCAGGTGCGCGCCGGTCAGGCCGAGCAGGATCGCGCCCGCGGCCGCCGGCAACGCCCAGCCGAGCGTCCACCGCAGTGCCGCGCCGGAGATCCCGAGCGGGCCGGCGACCAGAAAGTACAGCGCCGCGCCGCCGCACAGCACCCAGCGCATCGCCGGATCCGCGTGCTCCGCCTCGCCGGCCAGCCCGCCCAGCCCGGCCGCGATCGCCACGATCGCCGCGGTGGTCAGATAGTGCACCGGCATGGTCGCCCGCAGCGCCCGCGTCCAGGCACCGGAGACCGGCGCGGCGGCCGAGCCGTACTGCAGCGTCAGCCACCACAGCGCCACCAGAAGACCGAAACCGGTCAACACCAGAAACCAGATTTCGTACGACCAGAGCGTCACGTCCGCGGCCTCGTTCACCAGCTGCGCCACGGCCTCGCCGAGCACGATGATGACGAACAGCCCGAGCCGCTCACCCAGGTGCGGCCGGTCGGCGGTCACCGCATGCGGCTCGGGCAACGCCGGCGGCGCGGTGGCCCGCCCCGGCCTGCGCCGGGCCAGCACGGTGGCCCACCGGCGCTGGTGCTGCTCGTGCTCGTGGCGCTCCTCGGCGATCAGCCGGTCCGGGTGCCGGGCGGCCAGCAGCGTGTAACCCAGGTCGAAGGCGATGCCGGCCGCCCACAGCCAGTACCGGACCGGCGCCCCGAAGCCGAGCGACGCCACCCAGGGGATCAGCCCGACCGCCTGGTGCACGCCCGGCCACTCGGTCATCACCTCGGCCGACTTCTTCCACGACGCGATGGCGAGCATCCGGCAGGCGACGTACGCGATGATGAACCGCTGCGGCCGGTCGCCGTCGACCAGCGGGGTGACCGAGGCGGCCATCACGGCGATCCCGAACATCGCGCCGAGCATGGTGATCAGCCGGATCCGGCTGGCGGCGACGTTCGCGTACAGGGTGAAGCCGGTCCAGACACTCCACATCGCGTAGTAGAGGATCCCGAAGATCAGCAGCCGCTCGGCGTCCGGCTCGTGCAGGAGGTGGGCGAGCTGGGCCACCGCTGCCACGATGACGAGATCGAAGAAGAGTTCCAGCCAGGTGGCATGCCGCTCCTCGGCGGCCGGTTCCGACATGCCCGGCAACTTAGCGGGTTTCGACGGTGATCTCTTCCCCGGGTTGTCGACCCGGCCGGAGCCGGGCGTCGCGTCGGATCGGCGGGCCCGCCTGGTCGCGGAGGAAACGCATCAGGCTCAGAGACCTTCCATGTGCTTCCGGGTGAGAAAACTCCGGGCGTGGTGGATCAGCGGCCGATCCTCGGTGCCGTGGAAGACCTCCACGATCGACGCGACGACGAGCGTCGACTCGCCCACCGGCAGCAGGTGCAGGGGCGTGCCGCGCAGCGCCGCCACCGCGTCGAACAGGATCGGCTCGCCGGTCGGCAGCACGCTCCAGCCCTGCTCCGCGGTGAACCGGTCACCGCCGCTGTGCGAGAACTCCCGGGCCAGCCCGGCGTGCCCGGCCCCGAGCAGATGCACCACGAAACTCTCCGCGGCCAGCAGGAGCCGAGCGGTGCGGGTGCCCATGACCGAGAACGACAGCGCCGGCGGATCGACCGACACCGACGCGACGCTGGACGCGGTCAGGCCGACGGGACCGTCCGGGCCCAGCGCGCTGATCACGGCGACCCCGGTCGGGTAGCGGCGGAAGGCACTCTTCATCCGCTCGCCGACACCCGATTCCCGCACAGTTTCCAGATCCACGAAGCGACGCTAAAACTTGAAGCCAGCTTCATGTCAAAGCGTCGTTGATCACTCCGGCCGGCCCGATCGCGGGGTGTCGGCGGGCGGCGCGGCGCGGGAGGTGGTGTGGGGCCGTGCGTTGCTTGATCACTCCGGCCGGCCGGCCGGATCGTGGCGTGTCGGCGGGTAGCGCGGCGCCGGGAGGTGGTGTGGGGCCGCGGGTCGGGCAGTATGTGGGCATGGAGACGGGTGGACCGGGGTTCGCGCGGGATCGGGACGCGGCCGGGCGGGCGAAGAACTCCCGGCCGCGGGACGGGCTCGGACGGCCGCTGCCGCACGGCCTGACCGGGGTGCCGACCACGCCGGAGGACCTGGTCCTGCCGCCGGACGAGGCACTGCGGGAGGCGCAGCGGCTGCTCGACGCCGGTCGGCCGTTCCACGCTCACGAGGTGCTCGAGGGCGCGTGGAAGGCGTGCGACGACGAGAACCGCGAACTGTGGAAGGGGCTGGCCCAGCTCGCGGTCGGCATCACCCACCTGCGAAGGGGGAACGAGGTGGGCGCGGTCCGCTTGCTGACCCGGGCCGCGGACCGCGTCGCGGCGTACGCGGAACATCCCCCGCACGGGATCGCCGTCGCCGCGCTGACCACCTGGGCCCGCGACCTCGTCGCGCGGATCGGCACCGCCCCGATCCCCGCCGACCTGCTCGCCCCACGCCTGCTCGGCTAGCCCGTGTTTCGGAGTCCGACGCCCGGCGGGGAAGGTCAGTGCGGGCTGACGCGCACCTCCGGCGCCGGCAGGCCCTCGAACCACGCGGCCTCACGCAGCGTGTCCAGCAGCCGCTGCCGCCCGGCCGCGTCCTGCCGGTCGATGAACAGGATCCCGTCCAGGTGGTCGGTCTCGTGCTGCACGCACCGGGCCAGCAGGCCCTCGCCCACCACCTGGACCGGGTCGCCGTGCCTGGTCAGGCCGGTGGCCACCACGTTCATCCGGCGCTTGGTGTCGAGGTAGATGCCGGGGATGGAGAGGCAGCCCTCCGGGCCGTCCTGCTCCTGCTCGTCGGGGAACTCGAGCACCGGGTTGACCAGGTGGTCGAGCTTGCGATCGTTGCCCGGCAGGTCGGGGTTGATCGCGAAGACCCGCAGGCTCACCCCGATCTGCGGCGCGGCCAGCCCGGCGCCACGGGACTCGGCCAGCGTGTGGTGGAGATCCTGGACCAGCCGGTGCAGCTCGGCGTCGAACGTGGTCACCGCCTCCGCGGGCCGCCGCAGCACCGGATCGCCGATCTTGATGATGGGAACCGCCGTCACCCGAACCTCCCCGAGAGAGCCATGAGCGGAAGCAACGCTACCCGGCGGGTGTGACGAGATGGCACCACGAGCGCATCCACCGGCCATCGGGTGTGCGCCGAGTCGAACCCGGGTACCGCGCAACCGTGGACCTAGACGAGTCGCGTGTGGATCAGACCAGCGGTGTTCGTACCAAAAAGACCCCGGACCAGGGGGAGAGCACCTGGACCGTCATCGTCGCGGTGGCCGCGAACGCGGCCATCGCGATCGCGAAGATCGTGGCCGGCCTGCTCACCGGTAGCGCGTCGATGTGGGCCGAGGCCGCCCACTCGATCGCCGACACCGGCAACGAGATCCTGCTGCTGGTCGGCCTGAAACGCTCGCTGCGCGAGCCGGACGGCCGGCACCCCTTCGGGTACGGGCAGGAACGCTACTTCTGGACCTTCCTGGCGGCCCTCGGCATCTTCCTGATCGGCGGCGTCCTGTCGATCGGGGAGGGCGTGCGCAGCATGCTGATGCCGGAGCCGGTGGAGAGCCTCTGGGTCGGCGTCGGCGTGCTGGTGGTGGCCGCCGGGTTCGAGAGCTACTCCTGGTACACCGCGCACAAGCAGCTGCGCAAGGAGGCGCGGGAGCGGGACCGGTCGATGCGGCACCACCTGCGGCACGCCTCCGACCCGAGCGCCACCACCGTCTTCCTGGAGGACACCGCCGCGCTGATCGGCCTCGCCATCGCGCTCGTCGCGCTGGTCCTGCACGCCACCACCGGCTGGGCCGGCTGGGACGCGGTCGGCAGCATGTCGATCGGCGTGCTGCTGATCGTGGTGGCCTACCTGCTGGCCCGCCGTTCGAAGGGCCTGCTGCTCGACGAGTCGGCGCCGGACGACGTGCTGGACCCGATCCGGGAACGGGTCGAGGCCGAGCACTGGATCGCCGGCATCCAGGACCTGCACGCCGTCTGGGTCGGACCCTCCCAGTTGCTGATCAACATGTGGGTCACGCCCGTCGACGGGGAGCGGCTGGTCGAGCGGGTCGCCGGGCTGCGCCGGGAACTGCTGGAGAACGACACGATCGCCCAGGTCACCGTGACGTTGATACCGGCCCGGTGAATTGCCCTTGGCCGGACCGGGCGGATCGGCCAGGATCATGATCATGACAAGTGAGCAGCGCGTGGTGGGCTACGGCGGCATGTGGGCACGGCCCGAGGAGGACCCGCGGCAGGCCGGCAACCCGGTCGGCGAGCTGGCGACGATCCGCGAGTACCTGACCAACTATCGGCGGACGCTGGGCCTCAAATGCGAGGGGCTGACCCCGGAGCAGCTGGCCACCCGGTCGGTGCCGCCGTCCACGATGAGCCTGCTCGGCCTGGTCCGGCACCTGGCCAAGGTCGAGCACGTGTGGTTCCAGCTGGCGTTGCGGGGCGTCGACGAGCCGCGGCTGTTCTGGTCGGCGGACGTGCGGGACGTGGACTTCGACGGGGCGGTGGCCGACCCGGCGGTGGTCGCCGAGGCGTTCGCGGCCTGGGAGTCGCAGATCGCCGCGGCGGACGAGTGGCTTGACCGGGCCACCGACCTGGGCGCCGAGGTGACGCTCTCGTGGAACGGCGAGAAGTCAACGGTGCGCGACATCCTGATCCACATGATCGAGGAGTATGCCCGCCACTGCGGGCACGCCGACCTGCTGCGGGAGTGCATCGACGGGCGGACCGGGCAGTAGCTTCCGCCGCCGGGTCCGGATCGGCATGCGATCGCCGATTTCCGGTACGGGTGGCCGTACCGGAAATCGGCGATCAGCGGGTGAGGCGGGTCTCGCGCGGGCCCACGGTCCCGGACGCTCAGGAGGCGTAGGTCTCGAATTCCGCCACCTTCGGCGTGCCGGCGGCGGCGGTGATCCGGAAGGTGAGCTTGGTGACCGCGGTGGCCGGGAAGGTGATCACGCCGGCGCCGGTGCCCGACGTGAGGACCGCGCCGGTGCTGCCGTTGAGGACCTGGTAGGCGCCGATCACGCCGCCGGTGACCTCGCGGATGTTGATCCGGGAGACGGTGGTGGCCGCACCCCACTTGATCGAGATGTCACCGGTGGTGCCGCTCGGCGACCAGTAGGTGGCCAGGCTGCCGTCCTTGACGTTGCCGTAGCTCGTGCCGCCGCCCTTGCTGGACCCGTCGGCGCCGGCGGCCAGGCTGAGGTTGGTGCCGCTGGGCTGCTGCGTCGGGGTGGTGCTGACGCTCGGGCTCGGCGTGGGGCTGCTGCTGCTCGGCGTGGCGGCCGGGCTGCTCGTGGTGGCCGAGCAGGCGCCGTTGGAGGTACGCAGGCCGGTGTTCGCGCCGGCGGTCTGCTGCACGATCGACGGGACGCAGGACGTGCCGTCCAGGGCGAACGAGTACGGGATGCTGACGCTGGTGTTCGACACCGGGTTCGGGCCGGCCGGGTTCTCGTCCTCCGCGGCCTCCCAGGTCACGTTGTCGAAGATGTTGCCGGAGACCTGCCAGTAGCCGGGCAGATCGGTGTAGAACGTGCCGAGCGGGTTCCGCGAGTCCGTGAAGTAGTTGTTGTCGACCCGGGCCTTGCCGCCGGCGCGCGCGTTGATCCCCGACTCGTTGAGGCTGTGGTAGTAGTTGTTGTAGATGTGCGCGGTGGCGCCACGCAGCAGCGGGGTGCGCGAGTCGATGTTCTCGTACCAGTTGTGGTGGAAGGTGACCGGCCCGTTGGCCAGGTCGCTGTCGCTGGAGCCGACCAGCCCGCCGCGGCCGGAGTCGCGCAGGATGCTGTAGGACAACGTGACGTACCTGGTGTTGTCCTTCATGTCGAACAGGCCGTCGTAACCGGCCGACTCGCCGCCCGAGGCGATCAGCGTGGCGTGGTCCACCCAGACGTTGTGCACGTCGGTCTCCATGCCGATCGCGTCGCCGCCGTTGGAGGTGGGCGAGCCGGACTTCTTGACGTTCCGCACCGTCACGTTCTGGATGATGATGTTGCTGGCGTTCCTGAGGTGTATGCCCAGCTGGTCGAAGACGGCGCTGCCCACGCCGACGATCGTGACGTTGCTGACGTCCTTGAGCTCGATCTTGTCGGCCGCGGTGTTGCAGCTGGCGCCGGAGACCTTCGTGGTGTTGCCGTGGTTGATCGTGCCGCTCACCTCGATGGTGATCGGGGTGCTGCTGCTGGCCCGGCTGCACAGGGCCTGATGGATCTGGGTGCCGGTGGTCGCCCGGACGGTGGTCCCGCCGGCGCCGCCGGTGGTGCCGCCGTTGACGCTGGCGAAGCCGGTGGCGCTGCCGGTCACTGCCGCGGAGGCTTGGGGATTCGGCAGGAAGAGGGCTATCGCGCCGGCGGTGATCGCGGTGCCGGCCGCGGCCGCCAGTCGAAGTCTGGTCATCGGTTCGCGCTCCTGGGGATGAGGCATTGGGATGCGGGAAAGCGCTTTCCTCACCGAGTATGGAGCGACGTCGATTAACGCACAAGAAACTTCGGCGTTTGCATTTTGTTGCATCGGTGGAGGCGGCCGGCCAGCCGCCGTCCGGCGCGACCGCCGCCGCGGTGGGCCGGCCGTTACCGCCGCGCGGCCGCGGTTCCCGGCCGGATCAGGCTTCGCGACGCATCTCGCCGGGACCGCGGCCGGCGCCCTCCCCGACCCGGGATTCAGCCCGGAACCGCCTCGCGGCCGGGAGTGCAGCGGACACCCGGCGCTCAGCCACGGTTCGGGCGGGTGCGCCGGTGGTGTCCCCAGCCGTACCGGAACGGGTTGGCGATGATGACGAGCGGACCGGGAGTTAGCATCGGCGCATGTCCCGGACGAGGCGGGTGGCGCTGGCGCTCGGGTCGGGCGGCGCTCGTGGCTACGCGCACGTCGGCGCGGCGCAGGTGCTGGCCGAGCGGGGATTCGAGGTCGCCGCGGTGGCCGGATCGTCGATGGGTGCGCTGGTCGGCGGGGTGCTGGCGGCCGGGCGGCTGACCGAGTTCGCCGACTGGGCGTCCGGGCTGAAACAGCGCGACGTGGTGCGGCTGATCGACCCGAAGTGGGCGTCGCCCGGCGCGATGGCCGCGGATCGGCTGGTCAACCGGCTCAACGACTTCCTCACCGACGTGCAGATCGAGGACCTGCCGATTCCCTACACGGCGGTGGCGACCGACATCGCGGCGCGGCGTGAGGTGTGGTTCCAGAAGGGGCCACTGCGATCGGCGGTGCGGGCGTCGATCGCGATCCCCGGGGTGATCACCCCGGTGGTAATCAATGGCCGGCTGCTGGCCGACGGCGGCATGCTCAACCCGGTGCCGATCGAGCCGACCGCGGCGGCCGGCGCGGACCTGACCATCGCGGTGTCGTTGCAGGCCCCGCGCCCGCCGTCGGAGCCGGCGGCACCGGTGCGGGCGACTGCCGAGGCGCCTTGGCTGGAGGATTGGGCGGTCCGGTTGCGGCAGGTGTTCCGGCGCTCGCCGACCGAGCCGGCCGCGGCCGAGCCGCTCGCCGACGCGTTGCCCGCGGACCTGCGGATCGCCGACGTGCTGTCGCTGTCGCTGGACGCCATGCAGGACCTCATCGCCCGGTACCGGATGGCCGGGCTGCCACCGGACATCCAGATCGCCATCCCGGTCAGCGCCTGCCGGGTGATGGACTTCCATCGCGCGGCCGAGATGATCGAAGTCGGTCGAGAGCTGACCGGCCGCGCGCTCGACGATTGGGCCGCCGGATCGCGGGTAGGGCTCTCGCGTGGCTGAGATTACCTCCGAAGTCCTGATCGAGCGGCTGACCGCGTGGGGCGTCGACACCGTGTTCGGGCTGCCCGGCGACGGCATCAACGGGATCATGGAAGGGCTGCGCCGGCACGCCGGCAAGGTGCGGTTCGTGCTGGTGCACCACGAGGAGACCGCGGCGTTCATGGCGACCGCCTACGCCAAGGCCACCGGGCGGATCGGGGTCTGCCTGGCCACCTCCGGTCCGGGCGGCATCCACCTGGTCAACGGGCTGTACGACGCGAAGCTCGACCACGCGCCGGTCCTGGCGATCACCGGGTTGCAGGAGAGCAGCGTGCTGGGCACCGCGTACCAGCAGGAGGTGGCGCTCGACCGGCTGTTCGAGGACGTGACCGAGTACAACCAGGTGGTGATGAACCCGGCGCAGCTGCCGGCGCTCGTCGACATCGCGATCCGGACCGCGTACGCCCGCCACGGCGTCGCCCACCTGACCATCCCGAACGACGTGCAGATCGCGCCGGCCCACCAGGACCCGTACCAGACGGTCGCCCCGGTCCGGCCGCCGGCGACCACCCCGGTCTACCTGTCCCCGACGGTCCGCCCGCACGACGACGACCTGCGCCGCGCCGCCGACCTGCTGAACGCCGGGCGGAAGGTGGCGATCCTGGCCGGGATCGGCGCCCGCGGCGCCGGGCACCTGGTCGAGGAGGCCGCCCAGCGGCTCGGCGCGCCGATCGTGAAGTCGCTGCTCGGCAAGATGGTCGTCCCGGACGACTCGCCGTACGTCATCGGCGGCCTCGGCCTGCTCGGCACCAAGCCCAGCGAGGAGCTGATGGAGGAGGCCGACACGCTGCTGATGCTGGGGACGAACTTCCCGTACACCAAGTTCCTCCCGGAGCCCGGCAAGGCCAAGGTCGTGCAGGTGGAGCTGGATCCGGCCCGGGCCGGTACCCGGATCCCCACCGACCTGCCGCTGGTCGGCGACGTGGGCGCCACCCTGGCGGCGCTGCTGCCGATGCTGGACCGCAAGGACGGCGACCACCTGCGCGACTACCGGGAACGGTTCGCCGACTGGCAGCACGCGATGGCCGCCCTGGAAGCGCCGGACCGGGATCCGATCGCGCCGCAGTACCTCGCCCACCAGCTGGACGTGCTGGCGGCCGACGACGCGGTGCTGTGCTGCGACTCCGGGACCGTCGCGACCTGGGCGGCCCGGCACTGGCAGATCCGCGGGCGGCGGGAGTTCTACCTGTCCGGGACGCTGGCCACGATGGCGCCGGGCCTGCCCTACGCGCTCGCCGTGCAGCACGCCTTCCCCGGCCGGCAGGTGATCGCCTACGTCGGCGACGGCGGGTTCGCCATGCTGATGGCCGAGTTCCACACCGCGGTGCGCTACCGGCTGCCGGTCAAGGTGGTCATCAACAACAACAACTCGCTCGGCCAGATCCTCTGGGAGCAGATGGTGCTGGGCTATCCCGAGCACGGGGTCCGCTTCGGCGAGCCGTTGCCGGACTACGCCGGGTGGGCTTCCGGGTGCGGAGGATTCGGGGTACGCGTGGACAAGCCCGGTGACGTGCCCGGTGCGTTGCGGGAGGCGCTGGCGTACGACGGCCCGGCGCTGCTCGACGTCGCCGTCAACCCGGACGAGCCGCCGCTGCCCGGGAAGGTCACGTACGAGCAGGCGAAGAAGTTCGCCACCGCGTTCCTCAAGGGTCAGCCGAACCGGGCGTCGATCGCCACCACCCTGTTCAAGGACAAGATCCAGCAGCTGAGGGGCTGAACGGGCCGCGCAGCGCCGCCCACTGCAGCAGCATGATCGTCTTGGCGTCGGCGATCTCCCCGCTCGCGATCCGGTCCAGGGCGGTCGCGAACGGCATCTCGACGGCGGCGATGTCCTCGCCGTCGTCGGCGAGGCCGCCGCCCGCCCCGACCCGGGACGCCGCGCTGTACGGCGCGGCGAAACAGTGCACCCGCTCGGTCACCGAGCCGGGGCTGGTCCACACCGCGAAGACCGGCTCCAGCTCGCCGATCACCACGCCCAGCTCCTCGCTCGCCTCGCGCCGGACGGCCGCCGCCGGATCGTCGCCGTCGAGGAGGCCGGCCGCCGTCTCGACGAACATGCCGTCCGGGTGCCCGTTCACGTACACCGGGTACCGGAACTGGCGGGTGAGCAGCACCGTCCGCCGGTGCGGGTGGTAGAGCAGCACCGTCGCCCCGTCCCCGCGGTCGTAGGTCTCCCGCTGCTCCCGGCTCCAGCTCCCGTCCCGCCGCCGGTAGTCGTACGTGGTCCGGCGCAGCACGTGCCACGCGGCCGCGAGCAGCTCCACCTCGCGGACCACCACATCCGGGTTGCCGGTGAGGTCCCGGCCGGCCCGGTCCAGCCCCACCCGGCCGCGCGCGTCCGGCACGTCGATGCCCTCGATCGCCCTAGTCATGAGCGCACCGTACACTTGGAAACGCGCAACACTCGACAATAATGAGGAGAAACACGGATGCTGGCCGCCGAGCGTCGCGACGTGCTGCTGTCCCGGCTGCGGACCGCCGGCAAGGTGGTGGCCAAGGAGATCGCCGCCGAGCTGGGCGTCGCCGAGGACATGATCCGCCGGGACCTGCGCGAGCTCGCCGCCGCCGGTCTCTGCCAGCGGGTCTACGGCGGTGCGCTGCCGGTCTCCCCGGCGGTGGCCGACTACGCGACCCGGGCCACCGTCGCCACCTCCAGCAAGGAGCGGGTCGCCGCCGCGGCCGCCGCCCTGATCCGGCCCGGCGCCACCGTCCTGCTCGACGGCGGCACCACCGCCCTCGCCGTCACCGCCGCCCTGCCCGCCGACCTGGCCGCCACCATCGTCACGCACAGCCCCACGGTCGCCGCCGCGCTGGTCGGCCACCCGGCCGTCGACGTCTACGTGCTGGGCGGGCGGCTCTTCAAGCACTCGGCGGTCACCTGCGGCGCGGCGACCGCCGAGGCGGCCCGGGGCATCTCCGCCGACCTGTTCCTGATGGGCGTGACAGGGGTGCACGAGGAGGCCGGGCTGACCACCGGCGACCCGGACGAGGCCGCCATGAAACGCACCCTAGCCGGCCGGGCGGCGGACACCTACGTGCTGGCGAGCAGCGAGAAGGTCGGCACCGCGTCGCCGTTCACCGTGCTGCCACCGGCCGAGGTGACCGGGATCGTCACCGACGCCGACCCGGAGCATCCGGCGCTGCGCTCCCTGCGCGCGGGGGGTGTCAGCGTGGTCCCGGCGTTTCCGGGCGGCTCGGAGGGGAACAGAAGTGGATAGCACCCCCCCGATCAACAGGAGGCACCGGCCATGGCCCGCAAGGAACATGACGTGAACCGCAGCGCCCGCTCGGGTCGATTCGTCAAGCAGACCACCGCCGAGCGAGAACCCAAGACGACGGCCACCGAGCACGTCGGCGCCGGCGCCGGCGACCGCGAGGTGCACCGCAGCACCAGCACCGGCCGGTTCGTCACCAAGACCACCGCCGAGCTGCACCCGGCCACCACCGAGACGCAGCACGTCTGAGCGGCACGGGTCACCCGCGACCGAGCGCGGGCCGGCTGCCGGGCCGGCCCGCGCTGTGACGCGTACCCACCGCCGTTTCGTCCTCCGCCGGCCCGGGCACTGAAGCGGTGAACCCTGGTGAAGGAGTGAAGAAGCGATGGCCGCACGCAAGACGCAACGGACAACCAGCCCGAGCTACACCGTTCCGGGGATGAAGCCCGATGTCGCCGGTGACGTCATCGCGGTGCTGCAGGACCGGCTCAACGCCCTGAACGACCTGGCGCTGACCCTCAAGCATGTGCACTGGAACGTCGTCGGCCCGCACTTCATCGCGGTGCACCAGATGCTCGACCCGCAGGTCGACGCGGTCCGCGAGATGGTCGACGCCCTCGCCGAGCGGATCGCCACGCTGGGCGGTTCCCCGATCGGCACGCCGGGCGCGCTGGTCGCGCAGCGCTCCTGGGACGACTACGCGATCGGCCGGGCGGACACCAACGCGCACCTGGCCGCGCTCGACGTGGTCTACGGCGGAGTGATCGAGTCGCACCGGGCCGCCATCGAGAAGACCGACGAGCCCGACCCGGTCACCCAGGACCTGCTGATCGCGCAGGCCGGCCGGCTGGAGCAGTTCCACTGGTTCGTCCGCGCCCACCTGGAGTCGGCGGACGGCACGCTGGTCACCGCCGGCGTCAAGGACGAGAAGACCGCCGCTCGACGCGGCAAGCGCTGATCCCGCGAACGTGACAGGCCGCCGGTGCTTCCGGCGGCCTGTTTCCGGTACGCCGTTCAGAGGATCGGCTTGCCACCGGTCACCGGAACGACCGCCCCGGAGATGTAACTGCCCTCGTCGGAGGCGAGCAGCACGTAGACCGGCGCCACCTCCTTCGGCTCGCCGGCGCGTCCCAGCGGCGTGTTCTTGCCGAACTCCGCCACCTGCTCGGGTGGCATCGTCGACGGGATCAGCGGTGTCCAGATCGGCCCCGGCGCGACCGCGTTCACCCGGATCCCGCGCTCGCCCAGCATCTGCGCCAGCCCGGCGGTGAAGTTGGCGATAGCGCCCTTCGTGGTGGCGTACGGCAGCAGCGTCGGCTTGGGCATGTCGTAGTTCACCGAACTGGTGTTGATGATCGAGGCACCCGCCCCCAAGTGCGGCAGCGCGGCCTTGACCAGCCGGAACATCGCGGTGATGTTGGTGTCGAAGGTGTGCTGCCACTCCTCGTCGGTGACCTCCTCGACGGTCTCGTGGGTCATCTGGAACGCCGCGTTGTTCACCAGCACGTCGATCCCGCCGAGGTCCCGCACCGCCTGCTCGACGATCTTCGCGCTCAGCGCCGGGTCGGTCAGGTCCCCGGGCGCCAGCGCCACCTTGCGCCCGGCCGCCTCGACCAGCGCCGCGGTCTCCCGCGCGTCGTCCTGCTCCTCCGGCAGGTAGGAGATCAGCACGTCGGCGCCCTCGCGCGCGAACGCGAGCGCGACGGCCCGCCCGATCCCGCTGTCCCCACCGGTGATCACCGCCCGCTTGCCGGTCAGCCGCCCCGATCCGCGATAGCTCTCCTCGCCGTGATCCGGCTTGCGGTCCATCCGGGTGGTGTGCCCGGGCGGCTTCTGCTGCCGTTCGTCAGCCTGCCGGTCTTCCTTGGTCGTGGTCATGCCCGCGGCATTCCCCACCATTCCGCCCCGAAACACCGGGCACGGTCCCGGCCGGAAACACCGGGCACGGGCGCCGGGATGCCGGGCGCGGCATCGCCGGGAACCTCAGGGCACCGCCACACCCGGCCGGAGCGCCAGCGGGCCGCCGCCGCGGCCGGTGATCCCACCGAGCCTTCCGGGACGACTCCGGAGTACCGGCTCATCTCCCCGTGCTGCCGGTCGGCCCGGGGTCAGCGGGCCGCCAGCGGAGCGTCGGCCGTGATGACGACGGGATCCTCGATGAGGTGCGGGCGCAGGCGGTCGGCGGGAGTCAGCCACGGCTCGTGCGGGGCGCCGTCCGGGTTGGCGGTCCACCTGCGGGCGGCGCGGCGGACGCCGATCGGGTAGATGGTGAGGGTGCCGTCCGGGGTGATGTGCATGCGGAGGAACGACTTCGAGTCGATGATGCCCTGGGCGGAGAACAGCTCGTTGAGGTTGACGTCGAAGCGGGCGGCGATCAGCAGGTAGACGGCGGTGAGTTCGGTGGCGGCCAGGCCGGAGGCGACGCCGTAGACGCCGAGGGCGGCGATCAGCGACCACGGCCAGGGCCAGTCGTGCAATGGCAGCTCCCACCAGAGCCAGGTGCCGAGCGCGGCCAGGCCGAGCTGGGCGCCGCCGTGCAGCAGGCCGAGCGCGCGCCGGCGGAAGCGGCCCAGCGCCGACTCGCTGAGGTGGGCGAAGGCGTAGCAGCCGGACATCATCAGGGCGACCAGGATGACCAGTGGCACCAGCGAGAACTTCTGCAGCGGGCTACCGAAGCCGCTCGTGATGACGCCGCTGGTGGCGAGCATCAGCGCGGTGTGCGCGGCGCCGACCATGGCGATGAAGCTCGGGTTGTCCTTGGGCAGGCGGGCGACGATGCCGGCCGCGTACGCCTGGGAGAGGCGCTTGCCGGGGAACCGGGAGCGCAGCCGGTACTTCTCCCGCTCGGCCGGCGACGGCAGGCCGGCCGGCGGCACCTCGATCGTCTCCGGCAGCTGGTGGGTGGGGTAGAGGTACGCGCCACCGCCGCCGCAGGTGATCAGTTCCCGGTTCTCGTTGCCGTACCGGGCGTAGTGGTGCCAGTCGCCGGAGAGCATCAGCCGGATCCGGGCGCCGGTCGGCTCGATCACCGCGCGGACGAAGTAGTCGAGGGAGGCGTAGACCTGCGGTACGTCGTCGCCCTGCACCCAGGTCGGGCTGGCCGACGCGATGATCACCTTGGTCCGCGGGCCGAACCGGGTGGCGACCCGGCTGAAGTACGCCAGCTGCGGGTCGTCGATGTAGGTGGAGTCCTGGTCGTCCAGCGCCAGCAGCCACCAGTCGCCGGGCAGCTCGACGGCGAAGTAGGAGCGGTGCTGCGGCAGCCGCCAGCCGCCGATACCGGTCCGGCGGGTGCCGGTGAACAGGCGCAGGAACGCGGTGAGCCCGTCGTACCAGTCGTGGTTGCCGGGCAGCGCGTACATGGCCGGGCCCTGGCCGCCGGGCGGGGTGCCGGGCAGCGCCGCGTGGTACGGCCCGACCAGCTGGTTCTCGTAACGCTCCACGCTCGGCGTCGGGTAGACCTGGTCGCCGCCCAGCACCAGCGCCTGCCCGCGCGGCAGTTCCCGCTCGCCGACCGTCAGCGTCTCCTGGGCCAGCAGGTAGGCGACCGAGTAGGTGGCGTCGAACCCGTCGCCGAGGTCGGCCACGAAGTCGATCCAGCAGTCGCCGTCCGGACTCGCCTCCCGGTGCACGTCGTCCGGAAAGGACGCCTGCAGCTCCCGCTTGTCCAGGTAACCGCCCTGGATCGAGGAGAGGGCGACGCGCAGCCCGGTGCCGGCCAGCTGCACCGGGGACAGCCAGGCGACCGGCCGGGCCGGCGTGAAGCCCAGCTCCTCCGGCGTGACGTCGCGCGGCCGGCGCGCGGGATTGGGCATGGCCTGCTCGGGCCCGTGGGTCATGGTGGCGGTCCTCCCCTTCGGTGCTGGGAAAGGACTACCAGAACGTGAAGGGCTCCCATTAATCGATGCGTGACGATACGGTGTGGCGATGCGACTCGCTGCATCGATTGCCGTGATTGCCATGTTGGTGACGCCGGCGCCCGCCTCGGCATCGTCGGGAGCCCGGCCGACGTATGACTACGCGAGCGCCGTCCGGGAGCAGGTCTGGGTGCAGACCGCTGTGGACAGTGACGCGGACGGGCGGCCGGACCGGGTGGCGGTGCGGATCATCCGCCCGGCGACCAGCACCAAGGTCCCGGTGATCTTCCAGGCCAGCCCGTACTACGCCGGCCTGAACGACGTACCGAACCATGACGACGTCGACCGGAGCGGTGCCGCGAGTCTCGCCTCGTCCGCGCCCCCGGACATCGTCTTCTCCGGCTATCTGGACAACTACTTCGTGCCGCGCGGCTATGCCGTGGTCTTCGCGGACAGCCTCGGCACCGGCGGCTCGGACGGCTGCCCCACCTCCGGCGGGCGCAACGAGACACTCGGCATGAAGGCCGTCGTCGACTGGCTGAACGGGCGGGCCCGGGCCGTCGACGCGGCCGGCAAGCCGGTGCGGGCCGGCTGGACCACCGGGCGCACCGGGATGATCGGGGTCTCCTACAACGGGACGCTGCCCAACGCGGTGGCGGCCACCGGCGTCCAGGGGCTGGAGACGATCGTGCCGATCGCCGGCATCTCCAGCTGGTACGACTACTACCGCGCCAACGGCGGAGTCGTCGCGCCCGGCGGCTTCCAGGGCTGAGCTGCGCTTATAGAAATATGTCACTCGCCCCCAGAGGGCCTGTCTACCAGGCGAACTGTAGGGCGAGATTCCATCTTATCCGATCGAAGGATCGTCACTCTGCGTTACCTTCGGCCGCCTTCCGTTCGATGTAGCGGACCAGTGCATTTATTTTCGCTGCTGTAGTCGATACTGCGTTGATCTCATCCAAGGCGATTTCTTCCGCAGTACGTGAATCGATTACTGGTTCGTCAGGAACCTCAATCTGCTCAGTCCCGATAAGTTCGCCATCCTTGTACGTAAAAACATTAGTGATAGCCATGCCGCTCTCCTAGGCAATCTTCAGTGAAATCATGGGCGGCGAGCCTGCCAGCCCTGTATATGCGGTGTTGGGCCACGGATTCGGTAAGGCCGTCAGGTAGGCCGAGTTTGAAACCATGAACATGTTGTTGTTCGGGCCAGCACCCGCATCCGTGCTGTATACAGGCCGTACGCCAGTGGTAGAAAGCAGAGGAAACCCGGTGCTGGTGCTATTAGTGATGGAAGCGATGTAGTAAAGCCCTGGCAAAACAGTTACATCGATAACCGCCTGGTATAGACCAGCAGCGCCAAGCGTCACCGTGGCTTCAGCCAGAAGTGCACCCGGTACACCGTTGGATAAGGCGTTATACAAACCCATCCGAAGGTTGCCCGTTGCTGACGCACTAAGATTTACACTGATCGCATTGAAGGTGGTTGTCACTGGAACTACCAGTGTGGTCGCTAGCAAAAGATTGGTTGTACGGGCGGCAGAGGAGTACGCCCCGTACTGAACCCGCGAATCGACCCACTTCCCGGAAATCCAGGCAGCGTTTCCGTTCTGGCTGAAACCACCAGAACCGCTACCGCTCGGAGCAGCAATCCACATCGTGTTGTAATCCGTGGAATCAACCTTGGAAAGAATCTGCCCAGGGCTACCGCCAATCGGCACGCCCGGCCCGGCAGCGCCAGTACTTCCCGCATCGCCCTTCGGCCCTTGCGGAATGGTGAATTTGAGGACTGCGGCTGAACTTGACCCGGTATTTGTCACCGACGCATTCGATCCGGGCGCACCCGTAGTCACTGTGCCTACAGCGATCGTCGCGGCTGCGCCCGGATCGCCTTTCGGTCCTGGCACCACAGAATCGGCCCCAGGCGGTCCCTGCGGGCCTGGAACGGTCGAATCCTTACCGGGAGGTCCGGGAATCGTAGATGCGGGTCCAGGCGGTCCCTGCGGGCCTGGAACAGTCGATGCCGGGCCTGTGTCACCCCGTTCACCTTTCAAGGACGCGAGCCACTGAGCCTCAGTACCGACAAACCCGTTAGCTAGAGCGACTTCATACGCTGACTCTCCATCTGAGCCAGCAGGTCCAGGCACTGTTGAATCAGCCCCTGGATTTCCCGGCTGACCCGGCGCACCTCGCAGAGAGCTAAGAAAATCTGCTTCGGTTCCATGGTTGCCTCCATCGAGCCATATCGCATAGGCACTCTTCCCGGCCGAGCCCGGATCACCACGCGGGATCATGAAGTTGATTACGGCATCACGATTCGTTCCAGTGTTCTCTACAACCGCTTGACTACCAGGATCAACAGTCCACACAGAACCGATGGCCAGCGTTGCGCTAGCCCCGTCAGCACCGGGCGGGCCAGCAATGCCCTGATCGCCTTTCGGACCGGGAATTCCCTGAGGACCGGGCGGGCCGCCAGCGGGACCAGGTTCACCGGGCGGGCCGGGGGGACCAGCCGGGCCAGGCTTTCCCATCGGGCCGGTCAGATTACCCTCGATAAATGTTGTCGGGGTGAGCGTCGCTGCCTCTACGAACGTCACACCGGGGTCTAGTTCGTATACTTCGATGAAATCCATTAGAACCGCCCCGTTCCACCGATAGGCCGAATCTGCACGGGACCTTCCAACAGGCGTTTCACGTCACCAGACGCATAAACCCCGTCTATCACGTAGTACATGGATTTGTGCGGGGCGTACGTGCCGGTGACCGCGCTGGGGATGACTACGTGCCACAGTCCATCCTGGTAGTTCATGGAATATTTGTGGTTGTAGCTGTACTCAGCCGAGCGGATCTGGAAGGTCACAGAGGCCAGCTCGGTCGTGTCGTAATAATATTTCTGATCCTGCTGGTACTCACCAGGCTTGACCGCCATGCGAAACGTTGTACCCACGTCTATGACGATGGGATATCTTTCTCGGGTCTTCATGGGTGCTACTCCTACTCATCATCATATTGGGTGCTACCTATTTCGGTGGCTTTGATCCTCAATGGTTCATCGGTGAACATGAACTCTGCACTAGCCCGGAACCCCTCTGCCGTGAATGACATGGTGATCCGGGTGACCGGGGGAGCGTAGGTATCAGGGAACGGCAGAGGCATGGGAAGTTTCCAATCCCCGGTGACAATCCCGATGTCGTTCGTTTCCAGGTCCGCTCTAGCGGTCATATCAGTGGAACCGGCGTCCAGGCGTAGCACTTTGGATTTCGCTGCGCTGGTGGCCTCCACAGTGGGGTAGTAGTACGTCCCCAGGTCTTCGTCAAAGTTTGCGGGCGTGGGCAGGTCGAACGGATCGAACACCGCAATTTTCGTAGCGTTGATGAACCAGACCCCGTGTCCGCTGGCTTTCTGGTACTCGCGCACTAAATCAAGAATTGTGGAGCAGGCAGGCGGTTTCGGTTTCACCGGTGTTTTAGGGTTCGGTTTCTTCGTGCCGGGTTTGGTCGGAAGAGCTATCGGTGGGTCCAGGGTCAGCGCTACCCAGACGTTGTTGAGTTTTGGGAGAGAGGAATGCTGGACCACCCCCACGCAGAAGAAATACGTGTGTCCTTTTACTACTTTGAACCGCAAGGGGCTATCGACGATGGATCTCTGTATCACGAGGTTGTCGTTATCGGACGCGTCAATGATTTGCATCCACAGCATTTCGTCAGAGCTGTACAGGCTGGACCGCAGATCTACTTCGGCCTGACCACCGTAGGTGCATGTCCACTTCCACCAGACACTCTGTTCGTATTTCAACGCCCATGGATCTCCGTAGTCCCCGGTATCCTTAGTGGCGTACGTGATATCAGAGTTAGCAGTTACCCCGCCCGTGGTGGGGATGATCCATGCATTAGCGCGTTTGTCGTTACCAGGCGGTGCACCTTCAGTCCCGATTGTGTCGCCAGCTTTGGGGCCGTGAACGGATATCTGGTATTGCTGCCCACCCTGGACATACTGCGGATCGTTACGGAAGCCTATGGAGAAGTAGTAATCCTTGTCAGCGTCCACGTCGTAGGTCAGAGAACCTGGATTATTCTCCACTCTGGCCCGTTCGACTAGTTGGCCCAGCTCGATTCGTTGCCACATCACCAGAGAGAACGCTGTACCGGCCAGAGTTTCCGGGGTCAGGGCGAACGACGCAGTAACCTGGCCTGATTCCTTGGGTGTGTACTTCCACCAGGCCGTACGATATTGGCGATTGTAGTAGTAATCCGGGGTCGGGTCGTCCTCAGGCGTAAAGCTCTGCCCGAATCCCTCGTTCATGACAATGTCGTTGTACGTGCCGGACGCTCCGATGTTGACAGTCTTAGCGTTAGCGCGTAGATCGTTGGTCGGCATGTCGGTGTACTTCACATTGAACCGGAAATTCTGGAAATATCCGAGGTCACCAGCACCCAGCCGGTTATCTGTGCTAGACGAGCCTATTTCGATGTAATAGGTTTCGTTGGCTTCCAGGGTCACGCGTAACGCTGCATAGGTGGACAGTGATTCTCCCTCATCAGGATTGTCCGGATAGAACGGAGTACCGGAGGCATAGAACACCCAGGGCAGGCCGTTGTTTCCACCACCCCATTCATCACGGTAGTAGGTGGTGTTCGTCGGGTGTGCAGGGTCTTCCCACTTCTGGAACGCCTGCGTACCGATCCCGGTGCGCTTCCAGATCGTCATCACACAGCCCTGGTGCTGTGCCTGTAGAAAGAAATCAACGGCCTTGCCCTCACCGGTGATATTAAACAGGACATGCCATGCACCATTACGCTGAGCGGTAGGGCGGTAATAATCACCACCAGGTTCGTTGTAGACATACCAAGGAAGCCAGGAATCGTTAGGGGCCAGCTTCGGTAAGTCATAGACGAACCGGTTATTCCACGTTGCTGTCCATCCGTCACCGGAAGAAAGTTCACCGAGCGGTATCGTCTGGCCGGGGTAATAGTGCTCGACGTTGACGTTAGCTACCATCTGCCAACACCTCCACTTCAGATTCCGATTCGGTCATGACCAGATTCGTGATAGTCACGAATCTGGACAGCCGCTTGTATGCGGACTCTTTAGGCAGGTCCGGGTAACACACAACTTTGGAAGCGGCCAGGGCATATTTACCGACCATGGTGCAACTGAAGTCGTATCGCCATGTCTTAGGGCTTATCCCTTGTGTGCGGGTGACTTTGACTGTGTCCACGATGAAATATGACCCAGAGACGATATGGCTGGTCCCTGATCTATCCACGTACCGGCACCGGATTTTGTCTCCCACATTCCAGGGTGCGTACACCGAACTGTTCGTAGTAGTGGAATATCTGGTGACGCTGGACGTGGCTGTCTCCGAGCCGAACAGGAATACGTCGTTCTCATCAGGATCGACATTCGCGGTGTAGGTGAAGTTAGCCGTGGGGATTTCTTTCCATTCACCCGTGGAGATCTGACGCTCTACCCGTAGCTTGGTGAAATCATATTGTTCGATCATGTCGGGATCACCCCGCCTAGCCGCTTATACGAAGCCAATCCCTCTGCGACCTTCTGCCCGTACAGGTACGGGTTAGTGGCTGTGTCCGGGACGTTGATCGTGTTGTTGTGAACCACTGTGGTGCTGCTACCCGATACGGTTCCTGTGGCGTCCAGGGTGGCCTGTGCGCTGGGCATCGTGAACGACGTGGAGGACAAACCCTTAGCGAGCGGCGAGACGATATCTTTAGCGGTGAGCGTCCGGAAGCCTAGGGCGAAACCACGGATCGCGTTTACACCGGATTTGAACAGGCGACGTGATGGGCTGTGGATCTGAAGTATTTTCTCCAGCCAGTCAGGCAGCAGGTGAGCCAGGTCGCCTACTTTATCCTTTATCCAGTTCATGCCGGACTGAATACCGCTCCCGATGCCCTCTACGATGGACACGCCGATTTCCTGCATCTTAGCCGGCAAATCCATCAATTTTTGCCACAGTCCAGCGATATCGTCGAAAACGCCACCGATAAAATCACCGACGAATCCGAATACAGCAACGGCTGCGTCCCGGATGGACTCCCAGGCAGCGGTCACAATATTTCTAAAAGTTTCGGACTTCTTGTAGGCGATGACGAATATAGCGACCAGGGCGACGATGGCCAGGACGACCAGCCCGATCGGATTCGCGTACATGGCTGCGTTGAGTGCCCATTGTGCAGCCGTCATGACCCCCGTGGCCACTGCTCCACCGATCATTGCTGCCTTTTGAACGACCGACGCAGCCGCTGTCCGGAGGAACGCCAGAGAACTAGCATTCATGGCCAGTTCTAGGAGATCGAAGACACCGACGATACCCATGAGCGATGGGCCTAATGCCTCCATGCCGGAACCGAGAGATCCGAGCGGGCCGGGTATTTGTGCCAGGGCTCCACCTAGGTCACCGATACCACCGGCGAACTGTGCGGATTTAGAAGCACCGTTACCCATCTTTTCGCCCAGTTCATCGAACGAATGGCCCGCGTTATCCACCTTGGAAACCAGACCGCCTGTGCTGGACGAAATCTTATCGACGGAACTAGAGATGCGGCTGGATGACTGATCGAACGACGTTCCCATCCGCTCTGCGGCAGAGGATGTTTCCGCCATCGATTGAACAGCGGGGCGAGCGTTAGCGACGATCGCGATAGATATCTGATTACCCGCCATGGCTTCACTTCCTCTTCTTCGCTAGCTCTTGCGCTTTTTCGATAAATGCCTTCCGCTCCCACATGGACAGGTACCGGTATTCGCTAGGGGCAACGTTCGTCAGTAGACAGAACGAAGCCATTTCTAGAGCTTCGTCGTTACGTTCTATTCTTTTGGGTCGGCTTCATCCTCGGGCTGGAAATATCCCACCAGTTCGTACATGGGTATCTTTTCCACGACGGACCATGGTGTTGATTCCTTGCGGTTAACCAGAGCCCAATACACGCCCATGGCACGCTCGGCACCGGATAACTTCTCAAAGGGTTGACCGAACTTCTTTTGAATCCCCATGTACTCGAATCCGTTGAGATCGTTCATCGCAACAGATAGTGGTGCGTCGTACGTGGGTTCTACTTTGGGTCGTACACTCATATTCATAATCCTTGCTTCTCGATGAGCGCTGATAGTTCACGCTCTAACGTGGGTATTACCATGGGTCGTACAGCCGAATCCGCACGCTGCATGAATCGGACGGCACTGATATTTCTTTTCGGATCACCGTAGTTCTGAACCCCCGCATACGGGATGCGAGCCGATCCAGCTTTGACGTTGACCCTGTTTTTAGATTTAGAAACTTTGACAGTCTGAATCAGACGGCCGGACGAACGAGGGGAGTAGCGGGTAGCCTGCGTCTTCGCTTCATCACCAATAACAGCGAAAGCTGCCTTGAGATCATCCACGGATACGCCTAGGTTCTCCAGAGCCTTAATGGCTTTGGACAGTCCCTCTACCTGCAATCCCCCTGCCATTACGGCCTCGTCACTACAGGCTTAGCGGTACATTTCCAGGAAACCTCTGAGGTGGGACGGACTGACGGATCTGCATCCGCCTCGCCACCATAAAGATCTAGGTCCCCCTCACCCATGGAAATGATGACGTTCCCGCTCATGTACGCCTGAGTCGTGTCTAGAGCACCGTCGTCATCGGCCTGACCGATTCGGTAGGCCACTGTGGAACCAGCGTGGTCGTAGACACGTGACCAGGTGGAGTTGGTGGATAGATCCTGTAGGTAGGCGACGTCCAGGTAGTAGTCATACTTTCCACCGGCCCGAGCCTCAGCCAATGTGACCGCACCCGAATCGGCATCGGCTTTACGGATCTTCGCGCTAGTGACTTCAAAAGATACGTCCACACCGCCGAGAGTGAGGACCAGCAATCGTGAATATACGGGAGCCATTTCTAGCCCTCCCTCTGGTTAGATACGTGGATTAATATTTCAACCCAGGTTGCCGCACCCGCATTTACTTGATACGGAGCTTCCACCGTGAACCCGTGAGTCCAAGTAGAACGCAGCCTGGAAAATCTAGAAACAAAGTCGATGATCTGATTCATCGCAGCGTCGGTATCGTCGCCCGTGCACTGAAAGATCAGATCAAAGTGATAGCGGTTCACGGTGAATGTCTGGCCAGGCTCTACCCACGGACCTGTACGAGCAGGAACGATCACCAGGGCCGGAAGCACCAGCGGATCTTTATCCATCGGTCCGAAGTGGGTAGGAATCCCGAGCGGTTCCAGGTCCGTCCGTAGATCGTCGCGTGCAGCATCTATATCCATATGAACTCCTACGCGAACGGGCTAAGCCAGGGCTTGAGCATCGGACGGATAGGCTCCATAGGATCGCGGGATAGTCTTCCGGCCACCTCTGAACCCCCGAACTGGACGAACCCACCGGGGGACTTCTGCCGGGTGAAAAGTTCCTGAGCCAGAGCTAACGTAGCTTCGTTGAGAACCGACTCAGGAACATAAGCTTCACCGACATATTCTTCAATCATCGCGCGGGCAGTATCCAGCTTGGAAGCAACCGTGCCGTTGTCCCGGATATACGCTTCGGCGTCGTCTAGATTAGGCATGGCTGCCTCCCCTCATGAATCTTGATTTACGCGGTGATAGAGATGATTGAACCGGCGAACGGGATCGCGGTTGCCTGTTCGTAGTAGACGCTCATCTCAGTGGTGAGATTTGTGATGTCGTCCTGGGTGAGGCGGGTAGGAGTCGCATCCCCGAAGGTGATGAGTGCCTGTGAGTTCGCCAGCAGGCAGGTACCAGCGGCCAGGGTGGTGTCTACCTTGACCGGCAGACCCAGAACCTCAGCGGAGAGAGCACCAGCGTTGAGGCTTCCGGCTGAGAGCTGGGCAGAGCCACCGGTAGGAGTGAGCAGACGGGCTGAGCCGTCCCGTACACCCGCCATGGCCTGGAACACATCCAGGGACACGAGCAGGAACTCAGCGGGGCGACCGATCCCGCTGGACGCCATCTGAGAGACACCGTTGATGATCGCGGCTTCCCAATTAGCGATGGTGTTTCCACCACGAGCGACAGTCGTGGGAGTCAGAGCGGCCAGAGCTGCACGGGTCGCAGCGTTACTGCGGAACGTGGCCTGGTTGACCAACTCCTGGTAGGCCATGTCCACGACGTTCACCGGTAGACGACGGATCGCCTGGAAGGAGAAGGACGTGTAACCGCCGTAGGTCTTGATCGGCGCGGTGGAAGCGTCGAAGCTCAACTTACCGAAGGCCAGTACGTCACCCTGGTTGACCTGCTCCTGAATCTGGAGTGTGGACGCTGCGCCGGACAGATACTCCACACTCATGCCCTGAGCCGGCAAAGCCTGACGGGTGAAGACTTCCTGAGTCACCCGGTTGCGCTGGACGAACTCCAGGGTGGACGTGACCCATGCGGGCGGGACGACACCGGCCGGGGCGACGTTGCCCGTGGTGGTTCCGTTGTAGGCACGTGTCTCCAGGTTCTTCCACTGGTTCGCTAGCTCGATCGCTTCGTCTTCACCGTTCGCGATGGCTTTGATCCATTCACCAGCGGACCGGTACTGCGCACCTAGGACGGTGGGGCCTGAAGAGCCGGGGACGGAGAAAGTAGCCATCCGTCGTTGTAGGTCTTCGTTCATTTCTCGGAGCTGGGATACCTCTGTCTCAAGAGTTGCCAGCTTTTCATCGTTAGGCATGATATTTCCTTTCGTTGCTGGCTGCCCAGCTTTACGCATTTCGAGAATCTTCGAGTTCTCATATGCGGGGATTCCTGTCAGGGATACTTCGAACAATCGCGCAGCGGTTCGCGTGATCATTCCGTCTGGTTCTATTTGGGTCCCACCGGTTTTTGGAAGAAAGCCGACTGATAGAGCGTGATACGCTCCACTGCGGACCAATTCCAAAGCTTCATCACCCGCCTGAGTCTTCGCGACCCGAGCGGTAATACGAACGGCGTCGTCCTCATCGCGCCAATCCACGGTTCCAATCGTCCGGGCGTGTTCGTCGCGCAAGACAACGTGCTGCGATCCCTCAAATGCTCCAGGGGCGACCCGTTCGATAACGCCAGGGCCTAGCTCGGTGGGATCGTTGTACTTGAGTGCGATTCCTTCAAGGGTCCTGCCCTTAGTGGAATCTTGTTCGTCGGGATTTTCGTCGGCCACACGTAGCTGTAGGTCAGCCGTGTACCGAATCATTTCTTCAGACATTGCTGCCTCCATCTACTGATGTTTCTTGATTTATAGGCGGTAGCCCTTCCCGGTCCCGGATCTCGTCTACGAGTAGCCAGGGTTGGTTTCCGGAAGCCTGTGAATAGAAAGTGGCCCGAGCGGCTTCGTCCATCCGAAGTAATTCGTCGGTGCGGAACCGGGCGAACGTGCCGGTAGGTAGAAGTTCCCCCCACGCACCCTCAATGGGGTCTAGGTAGGAACGGAGCGTGTAATCCCGTAGAGCCTGGTGACGTTGCTGGACGTTCGCGTACGTCTGCGAGTCCCCGGACGGGGCGTCCAGGATCGCGGCCGGGATTCCGAATAGCTGAGCTATCTGGACGGTCTTAAGCTTTGTAGCCTCTGTGTAGAGAGCTTTCTGAGGATCAATCTCGATGACTTCGTATCGCAGACCCTTGCCGAGCACAGCGGTACGGTTTTCTCTCCGGGCTTTCATCCACTCGTCTGACCAGCGACGTGCCTGGTCCGGTGAAATATCCTGATCGGTGGAGAGCAGCCCCTCGGGGATTTGATTCTCGTCCCACCACATCCCGACGAACTCTTCTAGCTTGAGCGCTCCCCAGATCACGAGCGGGGCCGTCTGGATTGGTCCACGTCCACGCAGGCCAGGCAGGCGAGTCAGCTTCTCGTGAGTAATGTGGAGCCTCGGAACTTCGACCCAGCCGGCAAAAGTATTACGTCGATATTGAACGATCCCGTTGTCATCCATATAGACCTGGACATCCAGAGGGGCCAGAACGGCGACATTCGATGGAACTTCTAGAATATTTGTGCGCGGGTGGTACCAGAAGAACTCACCGTGCAGCGCCATCGACATAACCGTGTCGTAGACGAACGCCCGGCGTGAACAGTCCAGGTTAGGTTTGCGCACTAACGCAGGCTGTGTTTTCAACGGCTGACCATTGCGGACAGCGTCGATGGTGAGCGAGGAAACTAGGGTGGCTACGGTATTCACCGAGCGGTAGACCGCTGGGACCTGTAGCGCTTCCTCAATAGAAACACCCCGGTACGGGGCGGCCAATTGCCGTGGAGTTACCGGAGCGGCCATATCTGGTTGTGGTGGTGTGATAGCCCGTGTTTCTATATTTTGTGCAGGTGGTAGTTGGGGACCGTAGAATATGTCTCGGAAGAATCCCATAGTGACCACCAAAAAGTGATGAATGCATTCACTAAGGGACTATCGGCAGGAAGTTATTAATATCCACCCCACGGTGACGAGAAGTAGAGCGGTATTTCTACTTTCTGCTCGTCCTTCACCATGTTCGCGATATAGGCAGCCTCTACAGTCGCCTTCACCATGTCTACGTGACCGTTCTTCGCAGTGGCGAGACGATAGCCTCCACGCGGGAGAACTTTCATCACGGCTTTGGATACCTGTAGCTGTAGCTGACCATTACCGTCGTGGGTGGCCTTACCCTTGTCCACTGCGTTGAGCAGCCAGACAGCCGCGTTCGCGTAGGTCCCCAGAGATATTTGACGGGTCTCTATCCCCACGTTCTTCAGACGCTCGGTAACGTCTCGCCCGTCTATCGAATCCAACCCGATCACAATGTCCGGATAGAACGATCGCAGCATGGCCAGGTCTTCAGCCACCTCAGCATTTGTCGGCTCCAGGATGATCCGCAGGGTGTAGGTGTGGATCATGTTATTTGTGTCGTGACCGGCTAGGACGATCGTCGCGTAAGTATTTCCAGGGGTGAACTCGGCGACCGCCACCGTGGGACTGACGGGCAATTCCGGCCACTTACGTTTAGCCAGACGCCACCGCGACATATCCATCCAGCCGGATCTAGACTTCGCGGTCCAGTTCAATGTGTAGCGCCGGTAATCTTCCGGCATGGTCGTCTTCAGGTCTTCCAGGATTCGTTCCACCGGCACACGTCCACACGCAACGGCCGGGTTACAGGACAACACCGCCTCAGGACTGTCCCACCGCAGATCTTCCGGTGCCTGCCACATAAAGAACCCGAACCGCGACTCTGGATCGTGTTCTTCAGTCAGGGCCTTCCCCTGCGTGATCAGATTTTCCAGTAGCTCGGATTTGTCGTCGCCCGCCGTGGACAACCCGATCAACATGGATTTGTTCTGCGCACGCTGCCCGTAGACCACCGCATCCCACACATCTTGTTTCATGAGATGTAGCTCGTCGCAGATGCCGCCCGTGATCGGCTCACCCTGAAGTGCGTCTGAGTTGGACGGATAGATTCTGTACGCCGAGCCGCTCTTCGTCGTCATCATGCCCATGCCCGGTGTCCGGCCGAACTCTTTACGCAACAACGTGCTAGCCAGGATGGCGTCACGGAATCTTTTGTAAACAATCTTCGCCTGATTCTCGTTACGTCCAGCCGTCCCGATCACGTTCGCCTGCGGGACATGCATGAACAGGAAATAGAACGACAGGCACGCGGCTATCAGGCTCTTACCCTGTTGGCGAGGAATACAGAGGACAACTTGGCGATAGCGAAGCTCACCCGCGAATCGGTGACCAGGTGGATATGTTTCTAGAATCCTGTCGATCAGCCAGGCTTGCCACTCGTCCAGTTTCATGAACTTGCCCGTCTGCGGATCTTTCCAGACCGCCTCAAAAACCTTGCGGAGCTTCGGGCCAGCGCTGGTGAAATCCTCGGAAAGCGGGGAAGTGTGAAACTGTGGAAGTAGCAGCGTCATCACTCATCACCAGCCGCCGCGATAATATCAGCGAGTGACGGTTCTTTATCCAGAGATTCACCGAGAATCGCTTTCCGCAGCTTCGTATTATTGATCCCGAACTCACGGATCAGAGCAGCGCTAGGCGTACGGTCAACCAGGATGGCGGTAGTGAGAACGATGAGGTAGAGCGGCTGGTTCACCGGCTTCATGCACTCTGGATAGTCCTCACAGAATTTTCTGACACCGTCTGCGAGGGTTACCGGCAAACCCCCCTTAGCGCTCTGGTGCTGTCTCTGAGCCATTTGTATCGTCTCGCCTTCATTCAGGTACCCCTGCCCGTCAATTCGCCATGTCAACACTCCATTCGCCTCTGATTCGCTTTCACGGATTCGGGGGTGTTGCAGCGTCGTGGCTGAAAAAACCGTGGGTTTATTCTGGATTTGTTTCGGATTCCGCAGGTGGATTAGGGATATTGTTTTGTGCCCGGTCCAGTAATCTATTCAGTTTGTATTCCTGATCGCTCACTCTGGTCGCCAGGTTTCCGTACGCTTGGCGCAGTAGTTCTACTTCGTTGCGGAACTCGGTGAAGTCGTTATCATCCATGGCTTTGTTCTTTCATCTGTAGGTACAGCTCGGAGCGGTAGGGTTTGCGTGGAGGTAGCCCGTTACTTTTACTGGAGTTGCAAACCCGGCAGGCAGGCAAGTAGTTCTGTTCGTTGCAGAGTTCTTCACATGTGCCGGTTGACCAGGGGATTACATGATCTCCTGTGTCTGCTACTCGTCCACATTCATAGGCGCACAGTGTGATCCCATCCAGATATAGCGAATTGAGTCGCGTCCACGCTGAACAGTGATGTGATGTAGCCATTACCGGTGCACCCGCGTTCCGTCTATCGAGTAGTGGCACACCACGCACCAGGCTTTCCGTCCATCGCGGAACTGCACGAACTTATGCTCACCAGGGCAGGCAAGTTTTATCAGTGCGTGTAGTTTTCTCTGGGCGTGAAGGGCACGACTGTAAGCCTCCGCAATTTCATGATCTATGTCCTCTGTGGGTGTCACAGGCTCGGGACCGGTAGGGCGTTTCGGGGCTGCTCGTCTTCCTAGTGCGTGGCGTACGCTCATGACTAATTCTCCAGGGTCTCAGCGTTCTCTACGTCCATTCCCATCAGTTGCCGTGCCCGTCGCTCTGCACGTGTCTCAGGGCGTGTTTCCTCATGCGGCATTTCAGGGTCGGCAGCTTCGTTGGGCATGGACGGGGGAGTGTACGAATCCGCCTGCGGTAGTTCCTCCGGTGATTCCAGAGTTACCGGGGTTTCATCCTTTTTGGTGCGCTTAGCCATGGTGGCCTCCATCGGTTGTGTAATCCTTCATGAACTCCGCATATTCCGGAGTGTCGATCATCTGGTGAAACTGCGCGCCTAACAGATCGTGGAGCGTGCAGAATAATTTCCACATAGCCTCAGCGGAGTAGACCACCGGGCCACGCGAGCCATTGGAGAGCAAAGTGTCCACCATGAACATCTTTAGCGTGGTAACACCGTCGCTGGCCATCGCTGTCCCCGATCCTTCATGAAGCTCGATATCCACTACTATCGGGGCGTTTGACGCTAGATCATATTTCATGATTTTCCTATCGCTCGGAGAATGTGTTTACAGCATTTTGTGTACGCAAAGCCCAGACACGTACAGTGGACGGTGACCTCATACGAGACGTCCATGTTTGTTGATGAAGTAACCCTGACCGTCCTTATCGAACGCGTAGGTCTTATCTGGTTCCGTGGATGGAACTGGATTTTTACCACGATTCCCGCCTCTCCCGTGACCCTTGCCGAGTGACGTACGCGGACCGCCGAAATGCTTCCAGCGAGTGCCACGGATGATCTGTCCGATCGTGTCGCTGTGGAGTCCGTATTGAATGGCTAGTTCCTGATAGGTGACTCCACCTAGGGCGTAGCGTTCACGCATTTGTACGACAACCTCAGCGGTCAATACGCTGTTATGGCGTTCCTCGCCACGAGATATCTCATGTAGACGGGCGCGATCCTCGCCGTTCTCCTTGGCGGTACCCCACTTGAGATTTTCCGGCCACCTGTTGTTGGTTTTATCACCGTCGATGTGGCGGCATTCCCAGCGACCAGGCCCATCCGGGCGAGGACCGGCGAACGCGGTCAGGACCAGGGTGTGTACCTGCTGAGCGCGTGTTTTTCCACGAGGCCCGGCGCTGACACATGGGTACCCGTGGCTACTTAGCCAAGTATTTAGAATTACCGGTTCCTCTAGGCGTTCCTGGCTCCGGGCGTTGATGATCCAGCTACGAACGCGGCCCAGATTGGACACCTCGTACCAGGTCTGCCCGAACAGGGGTAACCAAATCTCTTCCATGCCAGACCCACCCAATGCGATGAATAAATATCGTCATTAGGGAATATCGGATCTGGAAGCTACTGAACCGCGCGTTTAGGGCCGTTATGCGGAACTTTCTTAGAAATATTTCCGAGAATCCATGGTTTATCTCCAGTTCGGATCGATGATGAATGTCGTACGGACAATGTTCGGGTACTGAACGTCTGACCAGGGGTACAGCTTCAGGAATTCGCCCAGCTCTACGTACTCGGGTTATTCGGGTAGAGCACTAAGCCCTTGGCGCGTTCCCCGTAAAGATATAGATAATGATCCGGTTCATGAATCATGAATTACCTCCATTGACGAAATTGTGAAGCCAAGCGGTGAAATCCGCGTGATCCGGTTTAGGTTCAGGATCAACCACCGCTGACGTATTTGTAGATTTCCGGTAATCCGCCCGACGCTGACGTTCCTCACCAGCCCGAGCCTTCCGAGCCGACCGGAACGCCTCAGCTACGTCTTTGAACTGGTCCAGGTCTACCACGGCCTCCGCTACCGGCTCAGCGGGAAACCGATCCAGGTCCAGACGAAAAGTTATCGATTGCGGACCAGACCCTTTGTTGTATTCCCGGCCATGATCCAGGGTGAAGATTCCAAACTTCTCCACCTTGGCGATGTGCTGACGAACAGAATTATCAGACTTCCACCCAAACGCCTTAGCCATCACTCTGAGTGACAAAGTCACCGTATCGGTATTGGAAGCCTTGGCGTAATTCATGATCGTGTAGGCAAAGGTTTTACTTCCGCGTGGCATGGAAGTAGTAGATGTGTAGTCGGCTAGGGACTGCACTTGGTACCCAATGGAGATATCTACTTCTCTTGCGCATATGCTATTGCGCATATTTCCGTGTAGACCCTCTAGATGGTTGGTGTCCGCGTAGGCCCGACCACGCATGATGGTTCGGTGGAAGTTCCGATCCTCAAAGTCACCATTCTCATGACCGGCCCACGCCAGGATGGTGAACGAACCTTCGTCGTCGATGTTCCCGGCCAGCTCCAGCGACCGTCCCCGGATCGCTAGGTCCCGTAGACAATCCCACCGGCTGTTGTAGTCGCCCGTGTCACCGTTCGCGTAATCCTGGACTTTTGCATACCAGGCCCTGGACCACGGTGATTTTAGAATTTTCCGAATTCGCTTCTCAGCGGTAGTCAGCTTGGCTTGCGCCTGATCGTACTTAGCCGCTCGCGCCCTGTTTGCGTACTGTCGGCCCTTACGGATGCGGGACGCACGTTTTTCTTCCGGTGTCTGTTCCGGATAAAACGAAATCTTCATAAAGTTATCTCAATTCTGTCGATTACCTGGGCCACCTCTGCCAGGCGGCGGGTCCAAGCTCGGACTAAACCTGGACCCGCCTATCACCGACAGATGAGTGACATATCTACTGTATCGGCTCGGGAATTAGACTCCAAATACTTCTAATTCCCGAGCGCGAGCGGTGTTTCTGGTAATTCTGGCGTTAACTAGAGTGACTGGCGGGAATTCTAGAAACTGGTTCTTGACCATTCCGGCCCGGCCCCGAACCATGGTGCCCATGACCAACACCCACGAAGCTACCGTGACCGTTCCCAGCGACATCACGCCTGCCGAGCTGCAAGGGCTAGTGGACCTTGCCGTATCTCTGCGAGACCTGCCCTATCCGGACCGGCATGACAGTTGGAAGATTGAGGAACTACTCACCAACTACGCCAAAAATGTTCTTTAAAGAAAAGCCCCGGCTACCAGATTGCGTGTGAGAGCCTGTAGTGGTCTCTCTGGTAGCCGGGGACCCTAATCCTACGTTAGGCCGTCAGAATTGATCTGAGAGGCCCAGACGCCTAATTGCGTTCATGCTCCGTGACTCCTTCAACTGCCTGCCGTACACGTTCAGCATGTGCGCCGACTTCCACCCGAACGCCACCTGCAGATCGGTGGTGCTCAAACCCTTGCTGTCCATGGCCCGGTGAGCCGCAGTGTGCCTCAGGATTTTCGCGGAAATCGGATCGATACCCGCCCGGTCACACGTGGATTTCAAAATATATGCCAGGGTGTTGTGGCCCATCGGTGCCTTACCGAGCCACAGCCACTCCGTACCGGCCCACGACATACGGTCACGGACTTTCATAAATCTTTCCAACGCAGCCCCGGTCCGGTCACCGAACACCAGCCGACGTGTACCGGTCTTGCCTGACACCGTGACCAGAGAAGCCGACCAATCAATGTCATCCATCCGCAGGTTGCAGATCTCTGAGCGTCGAGGTCCCCCTACCTCACTCATCAGCCTCAGGATCGCGTGATTACGACGTTGCCGATAACTGGTGCCCTGGGTAGCCCTGAACAATTTTCCTAGCTCCTCGTTGCTTAGGACACGCGGGGGAGTATCACCAGCGCCAGGCATGGGGATCAGCTTCATCGGGTTGCGTTCTAAATATTCTTCACGGACCGCCCATGCGAAGAACGGGGACAGACAGCACCAGTCACGGGCGACGGTCGTGTCCTTCACACTGGCCCGGCGTAGATCTAGAAATTCCTCCACGTCGGCGCGGGTGATGTCCTCTAGAGCTTCGCTACAGGTGGTCCGGAATAGTTTCCACACACGTTCGTAGAGATCGATCGTTTCCTCAGACCGACCCTTGAGCCGCATGTACCGTGCGTAACTTGCTCGGACGCGACGTTCGTCCATCCGTTCCTCCTACCACGCCAAGCACACCTCAGCCCCGGCACTGACTCTGCGTTTTGCCTGGTCAGCACGGCTCTCGCGAGCACGTCCAGGTCCGCTGGTACGACTACTACCGCGCCAACGGCGGCGTCGTCGCCCCCGGCGGCTTCCAGGGCGAGGATCTGGACGTGCTGGCCCGTGCGGTGCTGACCCGGAAGAACCCGGAGGTCTGCGCGCCGGTGATGGACGCCATCGAGAAGGCGCAGGACCGGGAGACCGGGGACTACAGCCGGTTCTGGGCGGAACGCGACTACCTGCGCGACGTCGGCCGGGTGCGGGCCAGCGTGTTCCTGGTGCACGGGCTGCACGACCTCAACGTGCGTACCGGGCAGGCCGGGCAGTGGTGGGACGCGCTGAGCAGACGGCACGTGCCCCGCAAGATCTGGCTGCACCAGGCGGCGCACACCGACCCGTTCAACGTCCGGCGGGACGTCTGGCTGGCGACGCTGCAACGCTGGTTCGACTTCTGGCTCTACCGGATCGACACCGGGATCATGCGGGAGCCGATGGCCGACGTGGAGACCGCGCCGAACCACTGGCAGACGTCCCGGACCTGGCCGCTGCCGGCCGCTACCACGTTGCGGCTGCCGGGGGCGGGGCGGCAGACGTTCGTCGACGATCCGGCGCGGACCGCCGACGACATCGTCGCCGACGGGGGCGGGCTGGCGTACCGGTTCCCGCCGTTGACCAGGGACACCCGGCTGACCGGGACGCCGGAGATCACCGTACGGGCGTCGCTGGCCGGTGACTCGCCGTACCTGACGGCGTTGCTGGTGGACTACGGCGCCGCGGACCGGTACGCCGGGCTGCGCACGCTGCCCGAGCAGGACTGCGTGGGTCCCGGCGTGGAGGGCGACCCGGGCTGCTTCAACCGGCGCGAGTACGTGACCGCGACGACCCCGTACGAGATCGTCACCCGCGGCTGGCTCGACGTACGGAACCGCTTCTCACGGTCGGTGACCACCCCGATCGTGGCCGGCCGCGAGTACACCTTCCGGTGGAACCTGCAGACGACCGACCACGTGTTCGCGGCGGGCCACCGGATCGGCGTGGTGCTGATCTCCACGGATCGGGACCACACGCTGCGCTACCCGGCCGGCACCGTGGTCACCGTCCGGCCCGGCCATTCGAAGCTGGAGGTGCGCCTGACCGGTAAGGGGTGAGGCCGGCGATCCGGTCCGTCTTCCACCTGCCGCCGCCCGGCCGGGCGGCGGCGGATAACCTCAGGCACAGCCGTGGGGGAGGACTGGCTTGGGGATCGAGGACGACCTGTTCCTGCTGCGGGCCTACGAGCCGGTGGCCCGGTTCACCGAGGGGGAGTGGTTCTTTCCGATCTCCGTCGAGCGGTATGTGAGCCGGGCCGGACTCTGGCGGACCGTGCCGGGGACCGGACCGGTGCGGGTGGCCGGGCCCGGCGAGCTGACCCTGGACACGCTGGCCGCGGCCGGCGGCGGCGCGTTGTCCGGGATCGGCGGCACCGAGAAACACCTGGCGCACATCCCGCTGCGCGAGCGTCCGCCGCACCTGCCCCGGGCCAGCCGCCTCGCCTCGGTCGGCCCGACCGCCCGGCTGGTCGACGCGCTCAACCGGTTCTCGCTGCTGTTCCGCGGCAGCCTGCCGGGTGGCAGCGCCGCACACTCCTTCCTGCTGCAGCGCGACCACCTGGAGCCGCACCGGCCCACCTACTACGGCCGGGTGCTGCGCGACGACCCGTGGATCGTCTGCCAGTACTGGTACTTCTACAGCTTCAACAACTGGCGCTCGGCGTTCGGCGGGGTCAACGAGCACGAGGGTGACTGGGAGCAGGTCACCGTCTATCTGGACGGGACCGGGGTGACCGACCGGGACGGGCTGCCGCCGGCCCGCTGGGTGGTCTTCTCCGCGCACGACGAGGTCGGCGACGACCTGCGGCGCCGCTGGGACGACCCGGATCTGACCCTGGCCGAGGACCGGCACCCGGTGGTCTTCGTCGGGGCCGGCTCGCACTCCGGGGCGTACCTGCCCGGCGACTACCTGATCACGGTGCGGCCGCCGAAGCTGCGCGGCCTGGTCACCGCGCTGCGCTGGTCGGCGCGGCTGCTGGCGCCCTGGTCCGCCGAGGACCGGCGGACGCTGGGGATCCCGTACGTCGACTACGCCCGTGGCGACGGCCGGGCGATCGGGCCGGGCCAGGGCGAGGGCTGGCACCCGGTGCTGATCGACGACGACACGCCATGGGTGCGCGACTACCGCGGGCTGTGGGGCCGGGACACCCGGGACCGGCTCGGCGGGGAACGCGGGCCGGCCGGTCCCCGCTACGCGCGGGACGGACGGGTCCGGCCGTCCTGGGCGGACCCGGTGGGCTGGGCCGGGCTGGCCAAGGTGGCACCGAACCCGGCCGCCGAACGCCGGCTGGTCGAGATCCGCGCGAAGCGGAACGAGGACCGGCTCGCGGCCCTGGACCGTGAGATCGGCGCCCTGCGCGACGACCTCGCGGAGGCGGCGGCCGGCCTGCCCGCCGCCGCGCCCGAGGTGCGTGCCCTCGCCGCCGCCGAGCAGCGGCTGCTCGGCCTGCGGCTGGAACGCACCCGGCTGGCCGACGAGCAGCAGCGGGCCACCACCGCCGGGCCGATCACCCCGGACCCGCACGCGCACCTGATGCACCGGCGGCTGCCGATGGAGTCGGCGACCGGCTTCCTCGGCCGGGCCCGGTCCTGGTGGGCGGTGCTCAGCACGCCGCTGATCCTGTGGGCGATTGGCGCGCTGGTGTCGCCGCTGCCGATCGCCGGCAAGCAGACAGCGCTGATCCTCCTCCTGCTGCTGCTCGTGGTGGAGGGCCTGGTCCGGGAGAAACTGCTCGCCGTGCTGCTGCGTCTGGTGCTGGCCGGGGCGCTGATCGCCATGCTCGCGCTGCTCTGGTTCGACGGGCGGTACGTGGTCAACTTCGCGTTCTTCTTCGCGGCCGTGCTGGTCCTCCTGATCAACATCAGGGAGGCGTGGCGCCGCTGAGACCGCTGACCGGCACACGTCCGCCGGGTCGCGCCATCCGCACAGGGCCGCGCGAGACCGTCGGAGCCGGCGAGCTTGCCGCCTCTCGAGGATCTCTTGGGCACCGTCTCGATCAGCGATTGCCACAAGAGGATGTCAGCTGGGCAGCGGGCCGCGGTCGACGAAACTGAACGTGTAGATCGGGTCGCCGTCGCCGACCTCCTGGACATAGAAGCTTTTACCATCCCACAGCAGGTAACCGCTGGAGTCGTTGTAGATGTAGTACGCCGGCCGGCCCTGGTCGTCCTTCTTCTCGGCGGGAATCAGCTCGAACTGTGTTCCCGGCCCGGTGAAACATTCGGACTGGGTCAGTTTCGCCGACTCCTCGGTGAGCCGGACACCGAGACACACCGGACGGCCGGGTGTCGACGCGGCCAGTGACTGGACCAGGAAGTCGACGCCGGCCGGGATCAGCGCGAACTCCGACTTCCGCCCGGTGCCGTCGCCGGCCTCGATCTCGGTGTAGTGCGACTCCATCGCCAGGTCCTGGTCGAGCTGCACGGAGTGAATCAGGGTCTTGCGTTTGCCGTTCCGGATGGCCTGCAGTTTCTCGAGCGGTGACAGCGACCGTGCCGACGGTCTCGGCGCCGGCCGGCTCGATGCGGCACTGCCCGAGGCGGGTTCACCGGAGGCGGTGCCGGCCAAGCCGGGCTTGGCGGCGACGGCACTGCTGGGGGACGTCGCGCCGGTGGTCGCCGGGCTGTCATCGCGCAGACCACGGATCGTCAGCCCGGCACCGGTCGCGGCGAGCACGGCGACCGCGGTGGCGATCACGGCGGCCTTACGCCCACGCTTCGCTGGGACCGGAACCGGCGCGTTCTCCGTCGCCGCGGCCGTGGCGGTGGCCGCCGCCGGACGTGACGCCTCGCCCGCCAACAGCAGATCCAGCAGCTCGCGGGCGGTCGGTCGAGCCTCCGGGTCCTTTGCCAGCGTCCATGCCACCGCGCCGCGCAGCGACTCCGGCACCCCGGTCAGATCCGGCTCACTGGTGAGGATGCGCATCGCCGTCCCGGCGGCCGAATCGGCGGCGAACGGGCTCCGGCCGGTCGCCGCGAACACCACCACGGCGCCCCAGGCGAAGATGTCAGCGGCCGGGGTGGCCGGCCGCCCATTGACCGGATCGAACCTTTCCGGCGCCATGTACGACACCGTGCCGACCATCTGATCGGTGCGGGTGTGCTGGCTGGTGGCTTCGAACGCCCGCGCGATCCCGAAGTCGATCACCTTGATGCCACCGCGAGCGAACAGTACGTTGCCCGGTTTCAGATCCCGATGGATCACCTCGGCCCCATGGATCGCGGTCAGCGCCGTGGCGATCCCGACGGCGACACCCTGCAGCGCCGCTCCGGACAGCGGCCCCCGCTCCCGCACCTCCACCGCCAGGCTCGGCCCGTCGACGTATTCCACCACCAGGTACGGCGGCTCATGATCGGGATCGGCGTCCAGCACTTCGGCGGTCGAGAACGACGGCACCTGCTTGGCCCGGTTCACCTCACTGCGGAACCGTCCCCGGAACTCGGTCTCGTGCGCAAACTCCGGCCGCACCATCTTGATCGCGACAAGCCGTCCACCGTCACTGTCCCGGCCCAGGTAGACAGTGCCCATGCCGCCTTCACCGAGCCGTCCGACCAGCTCGTAACGGCCGAGCCCGGCCGGGTCCCCGGGGCGCAGCGGCGTGCTCATTCGGATCTGTCCCCTTCCGCTTTCGCGCCCCGGGAGTCTACCCACGTGGATCGTCACGCTCCGGTGCCCGGTCCGGCCGCTCGAGGGGCAGCCGACGCCCTCCCATCGCCGGTTGAGGACGTCGCGCAGCTGCCGGGTGCCAGGTGACTACCGGTAGGACGGTTCGCCGGCGGCGCCACATGATCGCGTGTCGGCGGCTCGCAGAACGACGACCTGCCATCGGACAACGGACCCGCGCCGATAGCGTTGCGGACCTGACCTGACCTGAGCTCTGCTCGCCGCGGCCGAGATGGCGGACTCGATGTTCACCACGCCGCCGCACAGCACGATCGCGGCGCAGGTCATGGCCGATGAGCGCCGCCGCTTCGGAGCCAGCGCGCTGGACGAGGCTGGCCACACTGCACGCGGAACCCCTTCCGTACCGGCGCGTGCTGACGCCACAGGAGGGAGCAACCTGGCGCGCATCGCTGCGGCGGCGATGGGACGGGCAGGACGGCCGGTGGCATCCGATGCCGAGCTGACCCGTGACCGTTTCCCGCACCCGGGATTCAGCCCGGCGCGGCGTCGCGGCCCGCGAGCGAAGCGGACCGGGCGCCGAGCCACGGGACGGGGCTGCTGCGCCTGGTTCGTCGCCAGAGCGTAGGAAAGGGGGGTTTCTCAGAGGAGATCCACCATGACCGGCTCGCTGGTGCGGTAGCCGAACAGCCGGCGGCGGCGGACCCGCGCGGTCACCGTGATCCCGGTCCGCACCGTGCCACCGGCCGGGCTGCGCACCACCATGACGAACCGGTACGCCCCGGCCGCCGGCGTGTGCCGCCCCCGCCGGATCACCCAGGCCGGGTCGGCGCGCAGCGGACGCAACGCCTCGACCAGCAACTCCGTCCCCTGCCGCACCCGGGTCCGCTCCACCGACCCGAGCGACGCCTCCACCCCGAGCAGGCTCAGCTGCGGCCCGAACCGGAACCGGTCGGTGAGCTGGGCGGTGTCGGTGACCCGGTCCGGCGCCATCGACCAGGCGATCGCCTCGCCGGCGTCGCAGGTCAGCTCGACGCCCAGGGTGACCGACTCGAACGGCGCGTCGTCGTCCGCGATCACGGTCAGCGCGAGATGGGTGAGCCGGTAGGCGAACCCGTCCGCCCCGCCGGTCAGCGGGACCGCGAGCGGGCCGCCCAGGAACAGCCGCCCGGCCAGCTCACCCGGCGCGGGATCGCCCGGGCCACGCACGTCCAGGGGCTCGGGTACCAGGGTGATCGGTTGCTGGTCGAGGGGCGGCAGGGACAGCTCCGGCATGGTGACCTCCACTTTCACTGGCGGACGGCGCGTTTCTCACTGGCGGGCGGCGCGTTCGAACAGGTTGGCGGCCCGCAGCGGATCACCGTGCAGCCGGTGCATCTCGGCGGCCCGGGCCAGGTCCCCGGCAATCTCCAGGTCCAGCGCGTCGTCGCGCCAGGTGCGCCGCGGCGCACCGGAGTCCCGGGTGATCCGGCCCCAGCCGCGGCGCAGCGGCCGCAGCACGGCAGCGCCCTCCGCGCGGCGCGGGGCGGGACGGGCCGGTTTCTTCGGGGTGAGGCTGTCCAGCGTGGCGGTGACCGAGCCGGGCAGCTGCAGGTCGAACTCCGGCGGCTCGCCCACCCACAGCTCCCAGCTGGGCCGCCGCCGGGCCAGGTCGAAGCGGAGCACCGCGTCCGGCAGCACCACCACGGCGTGCCGGTCGTCGACCTCGAACAGCTCGGTGCGCGCCGCCGGTGGCAGCCGCGGGCTCATCCGGTGCCCGAGCGGCAGGTAGAGCAGGCCGGGCCCGGCGCAGACCAGCGGTGCGCCGACCGGCAGCCGGTCCAGCACACCGCCGGCCGCGGTCAGCAGGTGCCGGTCCCGGCCCGGCACCACGGTGGCCACCTCGGCCAGCGGGTGCCCGTCCAGCAGCAGCGGCAGGAACTCCAGATCCTGGTCGTCGAGCAGGATCGCGTCGACCCGCTGCGGGCCGGCCGTGCGGGTGGGCAGCACGTGCACCTCGGGCGCCTCGATGGCGGTGTGGTCGCCGGACAGCGGCGGGGAGACCAGCCGCGGGGCGTCGCGCAGCCGGGCCAGGCTGTCGCTGGGCGCGAACCCGGTGCCCGCCGGGGTGAGCCGCCAGCAGCCGAAGCTGGCGTCGGCGAGGACGTGCGCGTCGTCCTCGACCAGCGCGGCGAGGCGTTCGTCGGGGATCGGGGCGGCCAGGTCGTACTGGATGAGAACCTCGGCGTCGGCGCCGCCGGACCGGCATACCACGGTGAGCGGGCGGCGCATCAGCCCGGACAGGTAGGACGGTGGCAGGTGCCCGTGCGGCGCGCTCACCCGCACCTCGATCATGGCGGTCACCCCGGGAACCGCGTCGTCCGCCGGGAACAGCGGTCGCAGCGTCACCGGCCGGTGCCGCAGCTCCAATTCAAGATCAAGACCTCGGCGTACGGCGGACGCCACCTCCGCCCCGGGCATCAGCACCACTGCCTGCCGCAGCGGATGCCGGGTGGCCGGCTGCAGCCCGGCCAGGCGTACCACGGTCAGCGGCGGCACCGGCGTGAGCCCGGCCCGAGCCGGCCCGGTCCCCGGGCCGGAGTGGGCGGGCGGCGGGCCGAACCCGCGATCCCTGACGAACCGGTCACCGGTGTCCACCTGGGGCTGGCCGCCGGCCGCCAGCACCAGCTCCCGGCAGACCGCCAGGTCGACCGGTGCGGAGATCCAGAACGAGCGGCTCTCCCGGTGCGCCAGCACGGTGATCGTCTCGCGCGGGGTCAGGGCGAGCAACTCGCCGAGGAAGGCGAGCGCGCCGGCTGCCGTACCGAACCGGCCGGCGCTGCGCGGCTCCCGCGAGATCCCGGTCATCACTACCTCGTCTCCTGCTCGTAGGGCGGCAGCCCGGTGCCCAGGTGCTGCTGTGACCAGGCCGCCCAGCGGTCGGCGGCCCGGCGGCGACGCCCGCGCACCGACGCCGCGAAGATCAGCGCGGCCTGGTCGTAGCGGTGCGCGGCGGTGGCCAGGGCCACCGACCAGTCCTCGATGCGCTGGTCGGCGCGGGTCTCCCGGTTGGCGAGCGCGGCGGCGGCGGTGGCCAGCAGCGGGATCGCGGCCCGCAGGTCGCCGTCCTCGGCGACCCGGCAGCGGGCCAGCACCAGGTTGGCGGCGAGCGGGTCGGCGCCCCGCTCCCGGGCCATCTTGGCCAGCATGACCCGGGCCTGTTCCGGGTCGTTCAGCCGGTGCACGAGCAGCCAGGCGCCGTCCTCGTGCCGGCCGCCGGCCGCGTGCGCGGCGGCCGCCTCCCGCAACATGTCCAGCCGGGTGTAGAGGGCGGCCGCCTGGCGATAGGCGCCGGCCTCGTAGTAGCAGCGGGCCGCCTCGGCCGGCGCCTTCGCCGCCTCGTAGCACTGGGCGGCGTTCTCCAGCAGATCGCGCCTACTCACGCCGGCGGTCGTCCCGCTCGCGGACCGGCTCGGTCTCCCGCGGCGCCTGCTGCCGGTCGGCCGGCAGGGTCTCCGCGACGGCCGGCGCCTCCCGGGTGACCAGCGGGTTCGGGTCGACCACCCGGCCCACGTCGGCGGCGATCCGATCGTGCCGGGTGTCGTGGTCGGCGGCCCGCGGGCCACCCTCGGTCTCGTCCACGCTGAAGATCTCCACCTCACCGGTCTCGGTGCGATAGCGGAATCGGACCCGTACCCGCATGCCGTCCCCCTCAGGCGCCGATCTCGAACTGGATGTCGACGACGCCGTTCTCCTCGGTCATCACCAGGTTGGTGGCACCGCGTACCCGGGCGTACGCCATGATCGCGTCCCGGTACGCCTCGGCCAGCACGGCGTGGAACGCGGCCCGCCCGGCCGCGCCCACCTCGGTGATCAGCGCGGCGGCCTTGCGCCGCAGCTCCGCCGAGACCACCGCCCGGTCGTGGGCGAGCTTGGCGTCGGCCTCCTGCCCGGCGGCCGCCTCCAGGTCACCGCCGTGCTCGCGCTCGGCCGCCGCGTACGCCCGCAGCCGTTCCGTCTCCTCGGCCCGGTCCAGGTTCTCGGCGAGGTTCCGCCGGGCCTCCCGGCGGGCGTCGGCCGGGGTCAGCCGGCCCCACCCGTCGTCGTAGTAGACGCCCTCGCCGCTCGCCGACACCTCGGTGTCGATGGACCCGGACACCCGGGTCGCCGCCCGGCCGGTGGCCGCGATCCGGTCCCGCACCTGCGCGACGATCTCCAGCTCGCGCCGGTCCAGGTGGTACGCCACGTACCCGCCGTCCAGCTCCAGCCGGTACGTCTCCCCGTCCCGCCGCCACGCCGGGCTGCGTTCCAGCACCCGCTCCAGCGCGATCAGCGTCGGCCGGCCCAGCGACGCGCCGAGGTTCTCCGCGATCCGGGCCTCGCCGAGCACCTCCGCGCTGCGCTGGACCACCCGCTCCAGCTGCCGCTCCCACTCCTGCGCCAGGTGCCGGGTGGCGCTGACCTGGATCCGCCGTGGATTACACATTCCAGACGTCCTCTCCGGTGACCTGCTCGCGCAGCCGTTCCATGACCTCCCGCTGGGTACGCCCGATCTCGGCCAGCTCCATCGCGGCGTGCGGGTAGTGCGTCTGGGTCTCGTGCCGCAGCGCCCCCAGCCGGCGCATCACCTCGCGGTGCTCCTCGACCGACCGGACCTGCTCCAGTTGCAGCCGCAGGTGCCGCAGGTCGTACGTGATCTCCGGCAGGTCCCGCACATCGGCCGCGGTCCGGTCCAGCGGGATGCCCTGCGACTCGATGATCCGGCGGATCGACACCTCGTCCTGCGGGCTGCCCCACATGTGCACGATCGGCGCCAGGTCCTCCACGCTCGCCCGGGCCCGGCCGCCGAGCAGCGCGGAGGCGGCGATCGCCTTCTGCGACTTGACCGCCCGCCGGTCGGAGAAGTCGATGCCCTCCTCGCGGAACGCGTACAGCAGCTTGGTCAGCGGCTCCCGGACCGGGTCCAGGTCGATGCCGAGGATGGCCCGTTGCAGGGTGCGCAGCTGCTCCAGCGGGAACCGGCCGGTCGCCGCGGACGCGGCCGCCTGCTCACCGCGCCAGCCGAGCGCGAGCATGTGCTCGATGGCGTCCTCGGGCACGTAGTCGAGCCGGCAGCGGAACAGGAACCGGTCGCAGAACGCCTCCAGGACCGGGTCGTCGGGCATCTCGTTGGACGCGCCGAAGATGCTCAGCAGGTCGGTGCGGATGAAGTCGGCGCCGTTGTGGAAGACCCGCTCGTTCACGATGGTCAGCAGCGAGTTCAGGATGGCGCTGCTGCCCTGGAAGATCTCGTCGAGGAAGGCCAGCTTGGACTCCGGCAGCATGCCCGCCGTCTTCACCTGGTAGACGCCGTCCTCCTGGAACTTCTTCACGTCCACCGGGCCGAACAGCTCGGCCGGCTCGGTGAACTTGGTCAGCAGGTACTGGAAGCAGTGGGTGTCCAGCATGGCGGCGTACCGCTGCAGCAGCCCGGTCTTGGCGGTGCCGGGCGGCCCGATCAGCAGCGCGTGCTCCTGGCAGAGCGTGGCCAGCGCGACCACGTCGAGCACCTGGTCCCGGTCGGCGAACTCGTTCTTGATGTCCTCGACCCGCCGGACGAACGTCCGGGCCAGCAGCAGCAGGTCGCGGTCCAGCACGTCGGTCATGCGGGCTCCTCGGTAGACGGCGTCGCGCTCAGCACGATCATGCGGGGGCGGTGGCCGGGCCGGCGCGGCTGCGTCTGGTCCCGGTCCACGTCACGTTCCTGCGCGGCCCGCCGCTGCAGGCCGATCAGGGTGCCCAGCCGGTACGCGTCGGCCGGCACCGGCGGCTCGCCGACCAGCTCGTCGGCCCGCGCGTCCCGGAAGATCGACCGGATCTCGTCGCCGTTCATCTTCTCGGTGGCCCGGGCGATCCCGTCCAGCAGCTCGTCGCTGACCGGCACCTCGAAGTGGTCGGCGTGCACCCGGGCGATGTGCCGGCGGGCCGGCTCGTCGGGCAGGTCGATCCGGATCGGCTTGAACCGGCTGGGGCGCAGCAGCGCGTCGTCGATGATGTCGATCCGGTTGGTGGTGCCGATCACCACCACCGGCACCTCCGGGCGGAACCCGTCCATCTCGGTGAGCAGCTGCGCCACCATGGCGTTGCCGGCCCGGTTGCCGCCGTCGTCGCGGCCGCTGCGCCGGGACGCGATCGAGTCGAACTCGTCGAAGACGATCACGGCGGGGGCGTTCCGGCGGGCCTCGGCGAAGATCTCCCGGACCTTGCGCTCGCCCTCCCCGACGTACATGTCGGTGATCTCCGGGCCGGAGACGACCAGGATGGTGGCGTCGAAGGCGTTCGCTATCGCCTTGGCGAACAGCGTCTTCCCGGTGCCCGGCGGCCCGTGGAAGATGAACCCGCGGGGCACCAGGTCGTGCCGCATCCGCTCGGGCAGGTCGTCGGCGAACCGGATGATCTTCAGGGCGCGGTGCAGCTCCCGCTTGATGTCGTCGTAACCACCGATCGCGGTGAAGCTGACGTTCGGCACCTCGAAGGCACTGGAGGTGCGCGCCTTGAACGTGCGCAGCTCGGCGATCAGCACCTCGAACGTGGAGGTGGTGCCCCGGTGCTGGTGGTAGGCGTAGCGCAGGGCGTGCCGCAGCCGTACCGCGTTGAACCCGGCGATGTGCTTGTAGAGCGTCATCGGGTCGAACCCGCGGAACAGCGCCGCCTCGTCCCGGGTGACCAGGGCGGTCCCGGCCGGCACCCGGTCGCCGCTCTGGGTGCGCACCTCGCGCGGCAGGATGTCGATCGCCACCCGGACCGCGAACCGGTTGGCCAGCACCTCCGGGATCACCAGCGACGGGTCGGTGAAGGCGAGCAGCACGCAGCCACTGCGCTCGTAGAGCACGTCGGTCAGCTCCCGCGCCTCGGCGTTCAGGGTCGCGTCGCTGCCCCCGGCGAGCAGGTCGAGGTGCGGCACCACCACGACGTCGGCCGGTTTGGCGTCCCGGACCAGGGTCTGCAACCCGGCCAGCACCTGCTGCCGCCGGCTCGGTGCGATGCCCAGCACGTCGCTGGCCGGCTCGGTCGCCTCCACCGTGCGCACCCGCCGCCCGGCCCGCCCGGCGATCTCCGCGACCAGGTGCTCGACCAGCAGTTTCTCGCAGCGGATCAACACCGAGAGACCACTGTCCAGGTACGCCGCGGCCCGGGTGATCTCCAGGTCGTGGGCGATCAGCACGACCCGCCGATCGTCGAGCTCCGCCGGATGCCCGTCGTCGGCGAGCACCACGCCGGACGCCTTCGCCTCGGTGGGCTCCGCCTGCTGCGGAGCGGTAACGGTACGCCCGGCCACCTCGATCCCCGGCGGCCAGTACATCGCCCGGGCCGGGTCCGGATCCTCGATCAGCAGGTGCAGGCGGCTCACCCGGATCGTCAGGTCGGCCGGGGTGAGCGGCTCACCGACGAACGCCGGTTGCTCACGCAGCAGCTCACCGAGGGTCAGGCCGTCGTCGGCCAGCACGTGGGCGTCCTCGAAGCCGGCCCGGGCCAGCGGCACCACGACCAGTTCACGGCGGCGCGGCGTCATGTCAGGTTCCCTCCGTTCAGCGCCCGGGCCAGGGCCACGGCGCTCTGGTGGCCGTCCAGGAACGGCCGGGCGGCGAGCGGGCGGGCCGGGTCCGCGTCGATCGCGGCCAGCGGCGCCCAGTACCGGGCGGTGCTCGGGTCCGGCCGGTCGGCGCCGACCAGCCGGTCCCACTCGGCGGCGTGGCGCAACCGGGCCAGCACGTAGACGTCGATGACGAACGACCGGTGCGCGTGCCGGAACCGGTCCAGCAGTTCGCCCCGCCAGCGGCGCACCGCGGCGTCCGGGTGCGGGGCGGCCAGCACCCCGGCCAGCACCGCCGGCCCGCGCGGGCGGGACAGCAGCTCCGCCGCGGTGCCGACGGCCACGCCGTCGGTGCCGTCCGCCGGGCGGTGCAGCACCTGGGTGAGCGTGGCGGCCCGCAGCAGCGCGTCGATCAGGGCGGGTTCCAGCTGGAACGCGCTGACCGCGCCGCGACGCGGTTCGAGGACCGGCCGGAGTACGGCGTACCGGCACAACTGGTCGGTCCAGCCCCGCCCCGGCGTCTCGGCGGCCGCCTCGGCCAGCCGCAACGCCACCTTCCGATCGCCCCGGGCGCCGACCGCCGCCGCCAGCAGCAACGCGCCCAGCCCGAGCCGGCAGCCGTCGTCGCCGAGCCGCGACCGGCCCGCCCCGAGCCGGGCGCCGGTGTGCGCCGCCATGTCCCGCAGCCGCGCCAGCGTGCCGGGCTCCGGTGCGGCCAGACCCGTCGTCTCACCCATCCCGCCCAGCGGGGGCGGCCCGCTCGGCCGGCCGCACCAGACCAGCACCCGGTTCGCCGTCTCCAACGCCGTGGTCATCCGCTCACCCCGTACGGGATCAGCGCCAGCTCCCGTCCCCGGCGGGCGTAGAACCGCAGTGTCCACCCGCCGTCGTCGAGGTTGAGCAGCCCGGCCACCTGCCACGGCCGCCGGTACGTCCGCAGGTGCAGCTCCACGTCGGCGCTGGAGAGCCCGAACCGGTCGGTGGCCGGGAACAGGTGGGTGTGCCACCAGCCGAGCAGCCGGTCGCCGGGCCGCCGGGACAGCGCGTGGTTGGCCCGCAGGAAGCTCTCCGCGGTGAAGGTGAGCCGGACCGTGGAGGCGGCGGTGCGCTGCGCCGGCAGCACGTCGTCGATCAGCACCAGATGCCGCCCGGCCCGGCTGGTGTCCCGGCACAGCCGGCCGACCAGGAAGCCGCCCGACTCCACCTCGGTCGAGTGCGGCAGCTCCGCCGTCAGCTTCCGGTACGCCGCCCCGGCCAGCACCACCGCCAGGTCGTCACCGGCGTCCGGCGGCGCGCCCAGTCTCGTCCCGTCCGCCTCCGGCGCCTCCTCGTCGGGCAGCTCCTCGACCCGCGACATGGCCGGTTCCTCCGCGCCGGCCGCCGCCGCGATCAGCCGGGCGTCCGACGGCGACGGTTTCCGCGGCGCCTCCGGGATGCCGCTGATCCCGAACCCCCAGTGCGTCTCCTCCGGGGCGAGCCGGCTGAGCAGCGCCCGCAGTGGCCCGGTCATCAGCTCGCGCAGCGAGTGCAGGTGCTGGTAGAGCACCTTGCCGTCGCGGGTGATCCGGACGTGCACGTACCCGAAGGCACGTTGCAGGTTGACCACCGACGGCCGGCCGGAGGGCCGCTGATCGTCGTTGATCCGGTGGAAGGTGAGCTGGAACTCGGTGTCGTCGAGCCGCTGGCCGAGCATCCGCTCGAAGGCGGCCTGCAGCACGGCGAGCAGGTCTAGCCGGCCGACGCTGACGTAGTCGTCGGACCGGTAGATGTCCAGGCTCGGCTGCATCGGATCCCGATCAGTCCAGGGACTCGATGACATTCGGGTACTCCGGCTCGCGGACCCGCCGGGCCAGCGGCCGGCCGCCGACCGCCTCGATCGCCGCCTGGTTGCCGTGCGCCCAGGCGGCCGCCGTGGCATCGAAGAAGTTCGCCCGCACCTCGGCACCCTCCAGGGTCACGTCGCCGGTCGGCTGGAACAGGTCGTAGTTGCGGTACCCGGCGATCTCCACCAGGGTCTGGCACACCTCGCGCAGGTCCAGGCCCGGATACCAGCCCTCGGAGAGCATCCCGAGGCAGACCAGGCCCTGCGCGTTCGGCTCGGCGCGGGCCGCGTCGCTGTCATAGTTCGGGTAGACGTTCGGGTGGAAGACCGGGGACAGCCAGAACACCGTCGGCGCCTTCTCCGGGAACTCCGGGCCGAGCTGCATCAGCACCTCGTGGTGGTCGACCCGGACCGGCTCGCCGCCGGGCACCCGGGGCGGGCCGAAGCCGGGCTGCTCGAAGGCGAACTCGTACTCGGTGGGCAGGGTCGGCGAATTGGCGGCCACCACGAAACCCGGGTGGTTGCCGGCGTACCCGAGGATCTGCCGTTTCGCCCGGTACAGCGCGTCCTGCCGGTCCAGCGGGTTGACCACGCCGGCGGTGCCCTCGAACCCGATCCGGAAGCTGTCGCCGTCCCGGATCCCGGCCTCGTGCAGCGTCTGATCGGCGTCCAGCCGGTGCCGCTCGCCCTCCTCGTCGAGCCGGTCCACCACCGTCGGGCGTATCCCGGCGTCGCCCAGCGAGGTGTACTCCCGGACCACGTCACCGGCCAACCCGCCGACGGTCTGCTGGGCCGGCGCGTCGGTGACCCGGAACCGCGAGCCGTCCGGCCCCTGGAAGAACAGCTCCCGGAACAGGTAGTCCGGCTCACCCGGCGCGACCAGGATGAACGCCAGGTCGGTGGTGATCAGCCGGCGCCGGGCCGCGGCCACGTCCCCGGTGTTGATCCGGTAGGACGCCGCGGTGCCCGTCGACCACACCTCCTCCGGCCCCAGGCCCAGCGCCTCCAGCGTGCCGCGCACCCGGGCCAGGTCCTCCTCGGTACGGGCCCGGCAGATCACGTGGCACTGCCCGGGCACCGGCTTGGCCGTCGCCGGGAACGGCAGCACCGCCGCGGCCCGCGCCTTCAGTTTCGGCTCCAGCTCCGGGGCGTCCTCGCCGAACAGCCCGTACCGCTCGGCCAGCCGGACACAGAGCGCGTTCTCCCGGTACCGGCGCAGGGTGGCCACGATCAGGCTCCGGTACGGCGTCGCGATGATCCCGTTGGCCAGCTCGACGAAGATGTCCTCCCACCAGTCCTCCGGGGTGGACCCGGCCCAGTTCGGGATCCGCGCCCGCGGGAACCGGATCTGCTGGACCAGCCGCAGCGCGCTGCGCTCGTCGCTGAACACCCGGGCCAGCTCGTCGCGCAGGTCGTCCTGCTCGTCGGGGGTCAGCCGGGCCTCCGGCCCGGACATGCGGAAGCGTTCCGGCTCGCCGCTCAGCGCGCCAGGCGTACCCATGTGAAGCTCCCCTTCGGCGAACGGACGGTGACGATCTCCTCGGCCGGGACGCCGAGCTCGGCGAGCCGGGTCCGCGGTGGCCGGCCGCGCAGGTCCTGGCTGACCCGCAGCCGGACCGGGCCGCCGCAGGCCGGGCACGCGACACTGCCCGGGCCCTGACCGGCGTCCGGGATCCGCTCGGTGCCGCACCGCCGGCACCGGGTCGGTATCGCGAACGGCGCCCAGGACTGCGGCTCGGCGTCCGGCTCCCCGGTCACCGCGGTGCAGGCGGCGACCAGGTCGGCGACTGTCGACCGGGCGCTCACCGGGATCGGCTGGGCCCGGCCGAGCGGGCGGTGGTGCAGGCAGTCCGGGTCGCGGGACACCCGGACCGGGGCGGTGCCGCCGGTCAGCCCGTCGATCTCCAGGAACCGCCAGGCCGGCGGCACCCCGAAGAGGATCCGCAACGCCGCCTGGGTGAGCCAGCCGGCCACTATCGAGGTGGACACGATGGACGCCGGCCGGGCCCGCTCGCCGCGCGGGGCGTCACAGCCGATCCGGGCGTCCGGATCGGCCCGCTGCCGGGCGGTCAGCGCGCACGCGTAACAGGCGTCGGCGGCCGACAGCCGGATCCGCACCTCGCCACCCCACGGCGAGGTGCCGCCGTCGACCAGCGGCGCCTCGGCCAGCGCGCACCGGCCGAGCAGCTGCAACCGGCCCTGCCGGCTGTCCAGGCAGCCGAGCGTCACCGCGCCGGCCAGCTCGCCGAGCCCGGCGCCGCGCACCAGGTCGGCCGGGCGCTGCTCGACCTCGACGCCGGGCGCCAGCCGGGCCAGCGCCGCGGCGGCCGCCGCCACCTTGGGCCGGCCCACGTCCTCCGGGCCGAACAGCACGCAGCGGCTCAGGTTGGACGCGGCGACCACGTCCGGGTCGCAGAGGACCAGCCGGCCCACCCCGGCCAGGGCCAGGTTCTTCGCCGCCTCGTTGCCGAGCGCGCCGGCCCCGCAGATCACCACCGTCGCGGCGGCGAGGCGGTCCTGATCCCACTGCGGGACCAGGCGCTGCCGGGCGTACCGGTCCGGGGCGGTGCGGGCGGTCATCCGGCACCGAGCCGGGAGAAGGTGACCGGGCAGACCTTCAGCGCGCCGTCCGGCCGCCAGCTCTCCCAGCAGGTCAGTCCGGCCGCGGCGTCGCGGTGCACGGCCGCCGCGCAGCGCGGCGCGGCCGGCCGGCACGGGCAGATCACCACCCGCTCCTCGCGGCGCAGGGTGTGCGCGCAGAACAGGCAGCGGGCCCGGGGCATCCGGCCGCGCGGCGGCGCGAGCAGCGGGTTGCCGGCCGTCAGCGGGGTCACCGGCACGTCCGGCGCCGGGTGCCAGGCGGTCAGCAGCCCGTCGGCGAACGCCGCCGCGTCACCCTCTTTCGCCTCGCCGGCCGGCGGCTCGGCGCCCGGGCAGCCGGTGGCCGGCGCCAGGTGCGTCGGCCGGCCGCCCGCCTCGGCGAACCGCACCCGGTCACCGCGGCGGAAGGTGTGCCCGCACGCGTCGCAGAAGTTGTGGTTCCACCAGGAGGTGAGCACCGTCGTCGCCACGCCGGAGGCGGCCGTCTCGGTCGCCGGCGGCCGGAACGGCGCGCTCAGGCCGGCCACGAAGTCCGCCGGACCGGTCACCCGCACAGCATCTGCTCCGTCGGTCCGCCGCCGAGCTCGCGCAGCAGCGCCTCCAGCTCGGCCGGGCGCAGGGCGTCGCCGAGGATCCGCACACCGTCGTCGTCGCAGTCGATCCGCAGCCGGATCAGTCGCCCGTCCGGATGGTCGGCATACTCCTCGGCACTGATCAGATCGGGCAGTGACTCGACGAAGATGTTCTCGTGCACGGCAGCATCACCAACGCCCCGGAATAGACGCGCGGCAGTGGGGACACGCCCCACCGGCGAGCGTGACTGACAGTGTCTCCCACAGGCCTCGGGCTATCAATTCCCTGTCACAACCCGGACACCTGGTATTACGTCCCTCCGGGCCGAGCGCCCGTTCCACATACACGAATCGCAGACCCGCCTCGCGGCCGATCTCCCGCGCCCGGCGCAGGCTTTCCGGCGCCGTCGGATCCTGCCGCAGCATCCGGTATTCCGGCGTGAAACGCAGCAGATGCCACGGCATTGTTTGATCGATTTCGGCCAGCCGACCGGCGATCGCGCGAAGATCGGATTCCCGGTCGCTGATTCCCGGGATCAGCGGGGTGCTGATCTCCACCCACACCCCGGCCGCGCGCAGCCGCCGCACGGTGTCCAGCACCGGCCCCAGCGGCGCCCCGGTCAGGCGCCGGTGCGCCGCGTCGGTGGCCGCCTTGACGTCGATGTTCACCGCGGCCAGCACCGGCGCGACCAGATCCGCGCCGGCGGCGGTGAGGAAGCCGTTGCTCTTCCAGAGGATCGGCAGGTCGTGCGGCGCGGCCCGGTCGGCCAGCTCCAGGGTGAGCTCGACGGCCAGGCTCGGCTCCGAGTAGGACAGGCCGATCGCCGCCCGCTCCCGGTCCGCCCGGGCCACTATCGCCGCCGGCTCCGCCGCGGACCCGGTCCACGGTACGGCCGGATCCCGCCCGAACTGGGAAAGGCGGTAATTCAGGCAGTAGTTGCAGCGGAAACTGCACCCGGGACCGGCGACGGTCAGCACCTTCCGCCCCGGCCAGGCGTGGTAGAACGGCTTGCGCTCGATCGCGTCCAGATGCGCCACGGCCGGCGACCCGGCCGCCGTGCGCAGCACCCCGCCGTCGTTGCGGCGCACCGCGCACCGGCCGCTCTCGCCGGGCGCCAGCACACACTCGTGCGGGCACAGCTCGCACCGCACCCGGCCGTCCGGCAGCGCGGTGCCGAGCAGCGCCGGCTGCCAGAGCGGAAGCGGGATCACGGTCATCTCAGGCCACCGGCGCCAGCAGGACGGCGACCGCCGCGGCCAGCTCCTCGGAGCTGGGGTGCGGGCCGAGGTGGGCGTGGTACCGGCCGGCCGTGCCCCGCGGCGGCGGGTCGGCCGGCAGGTACGCGGAGAGCACCCGCAGCTGCGGCCCGGGCACCACCTGCTGGTCGCGGATCAGGTGGTGCTGGGTGAGCAGGGCGGTCACCGGCGGCCGCTGGGCGGTAGCGGTGGCCAGCGCCCGGGCCAGGTCCGGCGGGCGCAGCGTACGGGTGGTCCACAGCGCCGTGAGATCGGTGGGCTCGTCCAGGCTCACCGCGTGCTCGGGGCGGTCCAGGCAGACCAGCATCGGCGCCCGGCCGGACTCCCACAGCGTGGTCGCCACGACGTGCCCGGCGGTCCGCAGCACCGTCTCCACCGGCCCGAACGTGGCCGGCGTGGTGTCCAGGACGATCGTCACGCTGGGCAGCACCGGGTCGGCGTCGTCCTCGTGCAGCCGGTAGAGCAGCTCCTGCCGGGCGTACCGGATCGCGAACGGCTCGCGGGGCAGCGCCAGCTGGGTGGGCAGCAGGTGCGGCAGCCGGCCCCGGCGGCTGATCCCGTCCGTGGTGGGTGAGTAGACCCGCAGCCCGGCCCGCGACCGGCTGTTGCGGCGCGGGTGCCGGACCATCTCCGCGAGCAGCAGCCGCTGCCGGCGCCCCAGCTCGGGAAACGCGGACGCCCGGTGCCGCAGCCGGACCGCGAGCGTGGGGTCGGCGGCCACCGCGTTCTCGCCGAGCACCGCGAGCAGGCTGAGCAGCTGCTCGTCGACGCCGTGCGCGGCAGCGGCCAGCGCCGGGTAGGGGACCGGCGGCGCCTGGTGCGGGGCCGGCCCGGACCAGAGCGCGGCGAGCAGCGTCTCCAGCCGCTCGGCGGTGCCGCCGGCCGGCGGGACGAACGCCGGGTCGGCGGGCAGGTCGGCGAGCAGCAGCGCGGCCAGGCCGACCCGGCCCGGCGTGGACCAGTGCAGGTCACGCAGCCGGGCGAGGCCCTGCGACTCGGCGATCGGAGCCAGGGCCGGGTCGGCCACGCGGCCACCGCCGGTCAGCGTGACCAGGTCGGCGAGCAGGCTCAGCGGCGGGTTGAGGTCGTACTCGCTGAGCACCGACAGGCCCACGGCACAGGCCCGCAGGCGGACGTTCACCGGTTCCGCCTCGTCGAACTCCTGCTCGGCGGCCGGGCGCGCACCGGTCACCGCCAGTTTCCACTCCAGGACCTGGCGCGTCACGCCGCCCGCGACGACGGTCACGGTGCCGTCCGGTGCGGCGAGCGCGGCCACGGAGTACAGCGAGGAACTGCCGTCGAGCTGGACCAGGTGCTGGCCGGAGCCGGGATCCCACACCTCGCCGCCGGGGTTCTCCCCGCAGCTGATCAGCAGCGGCGTGGCGCCCACGGTGACCATGGCCAGGTCGTGGATCGGCGCGCCGTCGTTGACCGTGTGCCGGATGCCGCCGGTGCGGGCGTAGGAGATCCGGATGTCGCCGTCGATGCCGCCGCTGGCGACGACGGGCCGCCCGTCCGGCAGCACGGCCATCGCCACCGCGGAGACCGGGCCGCGGTGACCGCGGAGGTTGGCCACCAGCTCGCCGTTCTCCGCGTTGGTCACCCGGACCGCGCCGTCGGTCCCGCCGGTCGCGATCAGGTCGGCCCCGTCCGTCATGGCCTGGTAGGCGACCGTGAGGATCGGGCTGCCGTGCACCCCGGCCCGGACCCAGGTCTGCGCGAACATCGGGCCGTCGAACACCGCCAGGACGCCCCCGCGCCCCCCGACCACCAGCCGCGGCCGGTCACCGGACCCGTTCGCCAGCGTCAACGCCGTCGCCTGGGCCGGCGGCTCGTCGGCGGGATCGAAACTCCACCCGGGTGTGGGATCCGTGAGGTCGAGGGTCAGGATGCTGCCGTCCCAGTCCCCGTCCAGGGCCAGGGCGATCGCGGTGCCGCGCAACGGGGCGGCGGCGAGCATCGGCGAACTGACGACGTCCAGCTCGTGGTAGCGCGTCGGGCGGCCGCGGCGCATCGCGGCGAGCTCCCAGCCGGTCCCGTTCTGCCAGGTCGCGACGGTGACCGGATCGCCCCGCTCGTCCGGGGCCAGGGCCACCGTCTGCGGGAACAGCCGGCCCTGCGGCTCGGTCACCATGTCCCGGCCCGCGTGCACGCTCGACGCTCGGGTGGCGGCGACGGCCACGATCGGGACGCCCGCCTCGAAACCGGCCGCGCCGGTCACGACCGGTGCCGCGGCGGCCGGTGCGGGGCGGGCGGCGGCGCCGGCCAGCACCCAGGCCCGGATCTGGCCGGTCGGCGCGCCACCCACCAGCAGCACCCGCCCGTCGGCCAGGGTCGCGACGGCCAGCGCGTCCGCCGGATGCGGCCACCCCGGATCCTGGATCTTCTTGATCAGCGCGCCGGTCAGCGCGTTGTGGATCATGATGTCGTTGTCCGAGCCGGACGAGACCAGCACGGGCACCTGACCCAGCACCGTGAAGCACAGCGCGCGCACCCAGCCGACGTGCGGGCGCAGCGGAGCGATCTCCCGTCCCTCGGTGTCGACCAGCGACAGCGACCCGCTGCCGTCGCCCGAGGCGATCACCGTCCCCCGGCCGGGCAGGTCGGTGACCGCCAGCGAGGTCACCCAGGACCGGTGGTGGACCAGCACCCGGCGCTGGCGGCCGGTCTCCGGGCTCCAGGTCCGGACCGTCTGGTCGTTGCCCGCGGAGACCAGGACCTCGTGCCACTCGTCCTCGCGGTAGAACGCCAGCCCGCGCACCCCGCCGCTGTGCGCCTGCCAGCTGCGGCCGGACTCCGGGTCGATGACGAGCCCGTCCTTGACGCCGATCGCGAGCAGGCCGAAGCTGCTGCGGGCCATCGCCTGGATTCCCTCGACATGCGAGGCCAGGTCGCCGACCGCGGTCGGCCCCTGGCGTATCCCCGAGGCGACGAACTGCCATTCCAGCAGAACGCCCTCCGCGTCGGCGGAACACAACACCTCGTCGCCGGGGTCGCTGCCAGGACCGAAGACGAGCGCCCGGACCTGGGCCTTGTGCTGATCCGACAGGGTCGCCACGACGTCCCCGGTGGTCAGGTCGTGGATGCGGACCCAGCTCTCCTTGCCGCCGGAGGCGAGAATCGGCCGGCCGTCCGGCAGGGTCCCGGTGGCCAGCGCCAGTACCGAGCCCGCGTGCCGCACGAAGTCGGCGTGCACCGGTACGTTCGCCCCGTCGGAGGACGTCGTCCCCTTGGCGGCCGGGTTGCCGCTGCGGCCGACGCTGCGGGCGTGTGCGACAGTCCAGGCGCGCAGGCCGGCCCCGCCGCCACCGGTCCCGGCCGCGCTCACCCGGCGGACCCGTCGTACACCAGCAGGTCCTGCCCCAGCGAACGGCAACCGGCATCGGTCAGCACCAGCTCGCGGACCGCGACCCGAGCGGCCCCGGCCAGGGATTTCGCGTCCGGCAGCGCGGCGTACAGCTCGCGCGCGAACCGCACCGCGCACCCGTCGTCCAGCTCCAGCCGGTGCGCCACCACCTCGTCCGCGTGCCCGCGCAGCAGCTCCGCCGCCACCTCGCCGAAGCAGCAGTTCAGCACGATCCCGCGCAACCGCAGATCAAGATCTTCGCGGTACGCCGCGAGCGCCTCCGCGAGATCCGCCGCGGACACCGTCTCCGGCTTGCCGTCGCCGCCCTCGAAGACCAGCCGGCCGCCGTCCCCGTGGCAGCTCAGGTGCAGGATGTCCGGTCGCTCGACGCGCACCGCGGTCAGGTCGCCGGCGGCCGCCGCGGTCCGGTGCCGCAGCTCGAACGGCCCGCTCAGCTCCCGGATCGCCCGCAGCTCCCGGTCGGCGCGCAGCCGCCGCGTCCCGTCCGGGCTGCTGCCCACGAAGAGCACCGTCCACCGCCCGGCGCCGAGCACACCGTTGTGCGGATACACCGCGAGCGCGGCGCCGAGAATGCTGCGCCGGCCGTCCGGAATCATCCCGTCGGCGATCGCGTCGTCGACGGCGGACCAGTATTCGAACGGCGTGATACCGGCCGTGGCCGGCAGCAGCGTGCCGCTGATTCCGGCATGGCGAAGGAGTTTCGCGGTCAGCGGCCGGCCGGGCGGAAAAAGGCGGGACAATTCTTCGAGTTCGCGGTCACTGAGCCGAGTGGGCATGTTGGTTCCCCGGAGGTAATCGAGGGACACAGGCTAGCCACTGGACTACCGGCGGTGAATCCTCCGGAGGGCCTACTGATTCCGGGTATTTCGCAATGATCATCGTTAATGATCAACGGCGCCCCCGGGGTTACATTGAGGATCGTCTCGCCCTGCTCCAGCGACGAAACTCCTCTCCAGCGAAGAAGAAGGAGAACCGCATCGTGACCCCGGATCAGATGACGGTGCTGCGGCTGCTCTGCGACACCGTGGTTCCCCCGATCGACAACCCCGACGACGCCGACGGCTTCTGGGCGCGCCGCGCCACCGACCTCGGGGTCGACCAGGCGCTGCTCGTCACCCTCCCGCCGGAGCAGCTGCCGCTGATCGCCGACCTGCTCGACGACCTCGCCGCGCAGGGCTTCCTGACCGCCGCCCAGGCCGGGCGGGAGCAGATCCTGGCCGCCCTGGCCGACGCCGTCGCCCCGCTCACCGCGGCGATCCTGCTGCTGTACTACGGCCTGACCGACGCGCACGGCACCAATCCCAACTGGGCCCGCCTCGGCTATCCCGGCCCGGCCGCCCCGGTCCCGCCGGCCGAGTCACCCGCGATCACCCCGCTGCGCCCGGACGGCGACCTCGACCTGCGGGCCGACGTCGTGGTGATCGGCTCCGGCGCCGGCGGTGGCCTGATCGCCGGCCGGCTCGCCGCCACCGGCGCCCGGGTGGTGGTCCTGGAGGCCGGCCGGTACCGCACCGAGGCCGACTTCCACCAGCTCGAGCTGCTGGCGTACCGGAACTCCTACCGGCGGGGCGGACCGACCCCGACCGGCGACCTCAACGTCACCCTGATGGCCGGGGCCGGGCTCGGCGGCGGCACCGTGATCAACTGGACGAACTGCATCCGCACCACCGACCGGGTCCGCCGGCAGTGGGCCGAGCACGGTCTCACCGACCTGACCACCCCCGCCTACGACAAGCACCTCGACCTGGTCTGGCGGGAGCTGTCGGTGAACGACCGCTGCTCGGAGTTCAACGGCCCGCACGAGGCGATGCACCGCGGGGCGGAGGCGCTCGGCTGGTCGTTCGCCACCGCGTTCCGCAACTGGGACGAGAAGCGGCACGACACGCTGATCGCCGGGCACCTCGGCTTCGGTGACCCGTCCGGCGCGAAACGGTCGACGCTCAAGGTCTACCTGGAGCCGGCCGTCACCGAGCACGGCGCCCGGGTCGTCGACGGCTGCCGGGTCGACCGGATCTTCACCGAGCACGGCCGCGCGGCCGGCGTGGTCGGCCACTGGACCAGCGAGGACGGCACCGAGTCGGGCAACGTCCGGGTGATCGCGCCCACCGTCGTGCTCGCCGCCGGTTCGCTGGACTCGCCCGGCGTGCTGCTGCGCTCCGGGATCGGCGGCCCGGCGGCCGGGCGATACCTGCGGCTGCACCCGTGCACCGTCACCCTCGGCGACTACGGCACCGACATGCGGGGCTGGTCGGGTCCGCCGCAGGCGGCGCTGGTCGACGAGTTCGCGGCGGTCGAGGACGGTTACGGCTTCCTGATGGAGAGCGTGCAGTACACCACGGGGCTGGGCGCGTCGGCGCTGCCGTACACCACCGGCGCCGAGCACAAGCGGGCGATGGCCGACTACAAGAACTTCGTCTCGTTCATCGGCCTGGTCCGTGACCGAGGGCACGGCCGGGTCACCGTCGACGACTCCGGTGAGACCACCGCCTGGTACTCCGTCGACGACGAGCTGGACCGGCGCAACTCGCAGCGGGCCATCGAGGCCCAGATCCGCCTGCACCACGCCGCCGGCGCGCGGGGTGTCCGGGTGCTCGCCCGCGGCCTGGCTCCCTGGGACGCCGCGTCCGGCGAGGACCTGGCGGCCTACGTCGCCCGGGCCCGCGAGATCCCGCTGCGGGCCGGCGGCGCCGTGCTGTTCTCCGCACACCAGATGGGCAGCTGCCGGATGGGCGACGACCCGGCCACCAGCGTCGCCGACCCGCGCGGCGAGCTGCACGACACCCCGGGCGTGTGGATCGGCGACGCGTCGGCGTTCCCCACCGCCTCCGGCACCAACCCGATGATCACCATCATGGCCCTGGCCTCCCGCACCGCCGAACACATCACCAACACCTGACCCGCTCGCGGTGCGCTTCGAGTGGCCACTCGCTTCCGGGGCTGGCTTTCGAGGGCGCCGCTGGCTTCCGTGGCATCGCTTGCTTCCGTGGGCGCCGCTTGCTTCCGTGGGTGCCGCTTGCTTTCGAGGGCGCCCCAAGCTGGCTGGTGCCCACGGGCCGCGCCCGGGTCATTGCTGTCACGGCCGCTCGCGGCCATCCTCACCCGGACGGTCGAATTCATCATTTACGCAGGTCCGCTGGGGTACGGATCGCATGCTCCCGCGCGGGCCGGGCGGGCTGATCTGGCCGCTGCGCGTCCATGGCGATCAGCCCGCCCTGCACTGTCCGCGGGTGGTTCCACAAACCCGCGCCAGGCACTCGCTCGTCCGACCGCGTCAGCGGTCGAGGTCGAGGCAGGTTCGCTCGTCGGGAAGCAGTGGGCGGGCGACCACCGCGAAGATCTTGTCGTCGCTGCGCCATCGGGACCTGTCCTGGGACGTCCTTCCGAGAGGTACCGCCTCACGGGTCACCGTGCACAGGCCCTGCCGGGTGCTGGTGCCCTGGCTCAGCGGGCCCAGGGGCCAGGCGCGCACCGCCCCCGCGTCGCCGACGCCGTCGATGGCGAGCAGCGCGACCGCCGACGGCCGGTAGGCGGACGCGTCCGGCGGCGTGGCCGGCAGCGAACTGACGAACGCGTTGATCCGAGCGCGATCCCCACCGCCCGCCTCGGACGCGGTGACCCGGGTGGTCCGCGCGCCGTCCGGGGTGGCCAGCGTGATGGTCAGCTGTGCCGAGTCGGTCTGCGACTGTTCGTTGATGTCGCCGGCCCGGTCGAGGCCGGCACCGTAGGCGCGGTCCAGCAGGTCCCGGTAGTCCGCCGGGGACAGCCGGTACTCCCGGGCGGTGCGCATCGCGTCGCCGTCCCCGGCCGGGACGACGACCCGCCCGCCGCCGTAGAGCGAGAACCGCGGTACCTGCCCACGGCCCCCGGGCCGGGGGCTGCTCGGGTACTCCGCCACCCGCAGCACGAGGGTGTCCGGGTCGGCGGGGAGGTCATCCGGCGCCGCCCGGCCACCGCAGGCGGCGGTGGTGGCGACCAGGAGGACGGCGAGGGCAGCGATCCGCGCGCGGGACGCGGCAGGTCGGATGCCGGTGGGTACGTCGAGGACAGCGATCCGCACGCCGGGTGGGACGGTGGCCGGCGGCCCGGGGTTCCCCGGCGGGTATCCGTTCCGGGACACGATCACCTACGTCGCTCGGGTTCCCGCTCTACCTGCCGGTGCCGGGGTGGTGCGCGGCCCCCACGATGACGGTGAACGAGTCGGTCTCGGTCGATTCGGCGCGCTCACCTTCTCGCCGGCGATCACCGAGAACTGCACGCGAACCGGCGGTTCGGCGACCTGGCCGACCCGCGAGGCGCGTCCCGAGCCGCGTGGAACTACGGGCACACCACCGTGAGCGCCAGCCCATGGGTGTGGCCGGGCCCGGCTGGTCGTGGCGGTGGTCTCAACGCTCCTGATACCACCGTGGGTGCCAGCCAGTGGGTGTGGCTGGTCGTGGCGGTGGTCTCAACGCTTCTGACACCACCGTGGGTGCCAGCCGGTGGGTGGGGCTGGGCGCGGCTGGTCCTCACGGTGGTCTCAACGCTCCTGACACCACCGTGGGCGCCAGCCCGTGAGTGGGGCCGGCGCGGCTGGTCGTGGCGGGGGTGTCGGGGCTCCTGATACCACCGGGGGCGCCAGCCGATGGGGTGGTTCGGGCGGCTGGATACTTCGACGTATGTCGACGAGGCGATATGCTGCGGGTCCATGACGTCGAGGGCGCGGGGGTTCGCTGGTGGGCGAGGCCGACGTGCAGAGTTCGCTGGCGCAGGTCAGCAAGGCGGCCGAGCTCTACGGCGTCACCGAGGAGGACGTGCAGCGCTGGCGCGCCGGCATCGATGAGCGCCCGGCCTGGGCGCAGCGCGCGCACGTCTCCGGCATGCTCGCCCAGCGCCTGGTGATGACCGCGCTGGAGCATCGCCAGGAGTGCGACAGCACGGACTGCCGCACCTGTGCCGGGCTGCGCGAGATGCTGATGATCGCGCTGGCCGGGGTGCGTACCGTCGTCGACGACCGGCTCGACGAGCTGTACCGGCGTCCCGCCCGCTGGCCGTGGCGCCGGCGCAGCTTGTAAATCCTTTAGGAACCTTCCCGGCTGAGCTTGCATCGCATCGTGATCAAGGTATTTACTAGCGTCGCTCAAGCTTGATCCATGTTGGACGTCTACCCCGCGCAGGCCCATGCCTGTGCGGTAATTCGTCGTGCCCGCAGCGGGGTCCGCCGCGCGCGCACTCTTCGAGGGGAAGAGGGTGACACTGCCGCATGTCCATCGATAAATTCGGCTACCAGCAGCAACTGCGGCGCGAGTTGCGGATTCGCGACCTGATCGCGTACGGCCTGGTCTTCATGGTGGTGATCGCGCCGTTCGGCATCTTCGGCAGCGTGTTCCAGGCCAGCGGCGGCATGGTGGCGCTGGCCTACGTGGTCGGCGCGGCTGCCATGATCCTCACCGCCTCGTCGTACGGCGTCATGGTCCAGAAGTACCCGGTGGCCGGCTCGGTCTACGGCTACGCCGGCCGGGCCATCGCGCCCGCCGTCGGCTTCCTCACCGGCTGGGCCATCCTGCTCGACTACGTCTGCATCCCGCTACTGCTGTCACTGGTGGCCGGCGCGGCGATGAACTCGATCGTGACCAGCGTCCCGGTCTGGGCCTGGGTGATCATCTTCGTCCTGGTGAACACCGTGACGAACGTGCTCGGCATCAAGACCACCAAGCTGCTCAACTGGCTGTTCCTCGCCGCCGAGCTGGTCATCCTGGTGATCTTCCTGATCTTCGGGCTGAAGGCGATCGCGGACGGCAAGGGCCACGGCTTCAGCCTCGACCCGTTCTACAACGGCAGCACCAGCTTCACCTGGTCGCTGGTGCTCGGCGGGGTCTCCATCGGCATGCTGTCCTACCTCGGCTTCGACGCGCTCGGCCTGCTCGCCGAGGACGCCGCGGACGGCGCCCGGACCATCCGCCGCGCCATGTACCTGTCGCTGGCGGTGGTGGCCGCCCTGTTCGTGGCGCAGACCTACGTCGCCGCGCTGCTGGTGCCGGACCCGGCCGGGCTGATCGCCAACGGCGACCCGGCGGGTTCCGCCTTCTACGACGCGGCAGAGGTCGCCGGTGGCGCGTGGCTCGCCAAGCTGACGGCGCTCGCCACCGCGCTGGCCTGGGGTATCGCCAACAACATGGTCGCCCAGGTGGCCACCAGTCGCCTGCTGATGGCGATGTCCCGGGACGGGCAGCTGCCCAAGTTCCTCTCCCGGGTGTCGCTGACCCGCTCGGTGCCCACCAACGCGATCCTCACCACGGCCGTCATCTCGCTCGGCATCGGCCTGTGGATGGCCAGCCGCGACGACGGCATCACGCTGATGAGCGCCATGGTCAACTTCGGTGCCATGATCGCGTTCATCGTGTTGCACGTCTGCGTGATCTGGGAGTGGGTCAAGAACGGCCGGCAGGGCAACCCGCTGAGCAACCTGGTGGTCCCGGTGCTCGGCGCGGCGGTCCTGATCGCGGTGATCTGGAACGGCAACCTGCTGGCCCAGACCGTCGGCCTGATCTGGCTCGGCGTCGGCGCGGTGGTGCTGGTCGTGCTGCTGGCCACCGGCCGCAAGCCGACCCTGCCCGAGGTGCCCGGCGACGACGAGCCGCTCACCCCGGCCAAGGCGGTGGAGAATGTCTGAGCCGCTGCACCTGCCGGCCGACCCCGGCCAGTACGGCTACACGTTCGGCGGCCGCGAGGCGGTCGCCTCGGTCAAGCCGGGCGACACGGTCACCCTGCGCACCCTGGACTGCTTCGGCGGCAAGGTGCGCTCGGTCGACGACCTGCCCAGCCAGGTCTGCGAGTTTCCGTACCTGAACCCGGTCACCGGCCCGCTCTACGTCGAGGGCGCCCAGCCGGGGGACACCCTGGCCGTGCACGTCGTGTCGCTCACGCCGGCCTCGCCGGTCGGTATCTCGTCGACGTTCCCGCACTTCGGGGCGCTCACCTCGACCGGGTACACGCGTACCCTGCAGGCGCCGCTCGAGGAGCGGGTCTGGCTCTACGACATCGATCTCGCCGCCGGCACGGTCCGGTACCAGGCCCGCCGGAGCGACTTCACCGTCGACCTGCCGCTCGCCCCGATGCTCGGCACCGTCGGCGTCGCACCGGCCGCCAACGAGGTACGCCAGACCATCGTCCCGGACGTGCACGGCGGCAACCTGGACACCCCGCTGCTCGGTCCGGGCGCCACCCTCTACCTCGGCGTGAACGTGCCGGGCGCGCTGCTCGCGCTCGGCGACGGCCACGCCCGGCAGGGCGACGGCGAGGTGTGCGGCGTCGCGGTCGAGGTGGCCATGGACGTCACCATCCGGGTCGACGTCATCTCCGGCGTGCCGACCGGCACCCCGCGGCTGGAGACCGACAGCGAGCTGGTGTCGCTGGGCGCGGCCCGCCCGCTCGAGGACGCGTTCCGGATCAGCCAGGACGACCTGGTCCGGCACGTGGCCGAGCTGACCGGGCTGGACCTGCTCGACGCGTACCAGCTGGTCTCCCAGACGACCAGCGCCCGGGCCGGCAACGTGGTCGACCCGCAGTACGTGATGAGCGCCGGCATCGACAAGAGGTACCTTCCCGGGGTGACCGCGTACCGCGGCATCCACGAGCGACTGCGAAACGGCTGACAGACGGAGCATGTGGCGTCCCGGACTCGACCCGACCCTCGTTCGTGAGCAGTTCTACCTGCTGGCTCACGACGAAACCCGGCAGATGCGGCCTCACCTGCATCTGCCGGCCCTGTCCGCCGGCCTGGCCGGCGCGACGGTGATGGATCTCCTGATCGCACAACGGGTGACAGTCGAGTCCGGGTCGCTGCGCCCGGACTGGTACCAGCGTTCCTCCACCGGCGACCCGATCACCGACGACGTCCTGGCCCTGATCATGCAGGCCGCCCCGGGCCCGCCCCTGCCGGTCCTGATCCGCGCCGCCTCCGGCGGCCTGTACGAACGCACCACCGCCGCCCTGGTCCACAAGGGCGTGATCGTGGAGGGCCCGCCCCGCCGCTGGCGCAAGGGCCGCGAGTACGCGATCGCCCACGAGGGCATCGCGGTCCGCGCCCGCGCCCGTGTCGGTTACCGCATGGAGGGCCGGGACGGCCCGTCCCCGGAAGCCGACAGCCTGTGCACCCTGGTGTCGGCGCTGAACCTGCACGCGGTACTGGTCCGCGGCACCCGCTCCGAGGTGGAGCCGCTGCTCCAGCGCGTGATCCGGGACCTCCCGGAGAACGCGGCCGGCCACCCGATCGGCGAGGCCGCCGCGGTCGCCGCCGCCGTCCTCAAGGTCATCCAGGACATGGCCACCTCCGCCATGATGTGACCCGCCCTCCGCACGCCCGGCGAGCGTGCCGGACCCGCGACGACACCACTTGACCGCACGGTCCGCTTCGGGCGGCGACCGCCGATTTCCGGTACGCGATGAGCGCCGCTCCGGTGGCCGCGCGTGCGCCGGGCGTACCGGAATCGGGTGTTGTCAGGCTCGTTCGCCGGCTTTGCGGGCGCGGAACGCGACCATGTTCATCCGGTTGCCGCAGCGGACCGAGCAGAACCGTTTCGAGCCGTTGCGGGACAGGTCGACGAAGATGCCGGCGCAGTCGTCGGCCGCGCAGACCCGCAGCCGGTCGGTCTCGTTCATCCGGATCACGTCGATCAGGGCGAGCGCGGCCTCCACCCGGATCCGCTCGGCCAGCGGGGCGTCCGGCTCGGTGGCGTGCATGTGCCAGTCCGACCCGTCGTGCCGGGTCAGGTAGGGCAGCGCCCGCGCCTCGCGCAGCATCCGGTTGACCGCGGGGACCGCCTCGTCGCGCCCGAGCGTCCACACCTCGCGGATCTGGGCCCGGGCCTGCCGGACCTCACGTACTTCGGCCTCGTCCCGGTCGATCCGCCCGGAGAACGAGCACGTCTCCAGCAGCCGGGCCAGGTCGGCGACGGTGGCGAGTTCGTCGGCGCCGGAGCGGGAGGCGTCCGGCGCGGTGTTGGCGAGCACCGTCGCGAACTCCAGCGCCTCCTCCGTGTCAGGGGCAAACAGCAATTTGACTCCTCACTCAACCGGGCCTAGCGTCGGTACGTGGCGTCAGGGGCATAGCAAATTTAGCCCATGACTCCCTCTCGGCCGATCACGAAGGAGTCGCCGTGAAGCTCACCCCGCAATCCACCGGCCTGGTCGCCGCTGTCGTGTCGGCCGCCTCGTTCGGCACGTCCGGCGCCTTCGTCAAGCCGCTGCTGGAGGCGGGCTGGTCGCCGGCCGCCGCGGTCACCGCCCGGGCGCTCGGCGCCGGCCTCCTGCTGCTGCCGTTCGTCCTGGTCGGCCTGCACGGCCGCTGGGCGGTGGTGTGGCGGGCGCGCTGGCGGCTGCTCGGCATGGGGCTGATCGCCGTGGCGTTCACCCAGCTCGCCTACTTCGCGGCCATCCGCCGCGTGCCGGTCTCCACCGCCCTGCTGATCGAATACCTGGCGCCGCTGCTGCTGGTCCTCTGGGCCTGGGCCACCACCCGCCGCCTGCCCCGCCCGGCCGTGCTGCTCGGCTCGGTGCTCGCCATCGGCGGCCTAGTCCTGGTGATCGGCCCGGGCGCGCTGCGCGCCGTCGACGTCCTCGGCCTGGCGCTGGCCTTCGCGGCGGCGGTGGGCTGCGCCGTCTACTTCCTGGTCGCCGCCCGCCCGGCCGACGGCCTGCCGCCGGTCGCCCTGGCCGGCCTGGGTCTGCTGCTCGGCGGTGCCACGCTCGGCCTGATCGGCCTGACCGGCCTGGTCCCGATGACCGCCGACTTCGGTGACGTGACGCTGCTCGGCGCCCCGGCCCCGTGGTGGGTGCCGCTCGCCGTGGTCGTCGTCTTCGGCACCGCCATCGCCTACGCCTCGGGCATCTTCGGCTCCGGCCGCCTCGGCTCGCGGCTGGCCTCGTTCGTCGGCCTCCTGGAGGTCATCTTCGCCTCCGTCTTCGCCTGGCTGGTGCTCGGCGAGAACCTGACCGTCCTGCAGATCCTCGGCGGCGCCCTGATCCTCGCCGGCATCGCCACCATCCCCGCCGAAACGCCCCCGGTCACCATCGAGCCCACCCGCGAACCGGCGGTCCCTCCGGTCCCGGCCCGCTCCCAGCAGTAGCCGGGTCCGCTTGCCGGTCCAGGCCCGCTGTTCCACGGACAGCCGATTTCCGGTACGCCCGACGCGCCGGCCCCGCCGCGTGCGTGGGCACGGGCGGGGCGGCCCGGCGGGACGGCGTCCGTCGTACCGGAAAATGGTGTTGATCTGAAGCGGTCGGTGCGTGTCAGTAGACGTAGGGCCAGCCCGCGGCGTCCCACCCGAGCAGGTTGATCCCGAGCTTCGCCGCGCCGGACGACGTGTAGTAGTGGTAGACCAGCACGTCGGCGTCGCTGTCGGTGAACACCGCCGGATGCCCGGGGCCGTAGACACCGCCGTGCGTCGCCAGGATCTCGGTGCCGCCACCCGCCGTGGCCAGTGTGCCGGCCCGGTCCTTGTAGGGCCCGGTGATCGACGCCGACCGGGCCACCATGATGCGGTACGTGCTGGACGCGCCCCGGCAGCAGAAGTCGAAGGACATGAACAGGTAGTAGTAGCCGCCGTGCTGGAACACGAACGGCGCCTCGACCGACTTGGAGTTCACGAACCGCTCGGCGACGTTGTACATGGTGCCGTCGGCGCGCTTGCCGGTCGACGGATTGAGCTTGACCATCTTGATCCCGGACCAGAACGAGCCGAAGGTCAGCCACCACTCGCCGGAGGCGGTGACCGTCAGGTTCGGGTCGATGGCGTTCCAGTTGCTGCTCGCCGTGGACTCGATCACCTTGCCGTAATCGGTCCAGGTCCCGGCCGCACCGGTGGTGCTGGCGGCCAGGAAGATCGCCGACTTGCTGGAGCCGAAGGTCGAGGCGGCGTAGTACATCAGGTACTTACCGCCGTGGTAGGAGAGGTCCGGTGCCCAGAGGCTGGCACTGCCGCCGGTGTAGGCGTTCGCCCACGAGGTGCCGTTGGGGAACGCCTTGCCGGCGTCGGCGAACGCCGTCCGGTCCGGCGAGGTCTTCAGCGTGATGCCGTCGCCGGTGGTGGCGAGCAGGTAACCGCCGCCGGGCCGCTTGACGATGGACGGGTCGTGCGCGCCGGTCGACCCGGTCACCACGCCGGGGTTGGGATAGGTGGCGGCGGCCGCGGGCGGGGCGCCGATCGCGAGCATCGTCACGACCAGCAGCAGGGTGCGGAAGCGAGACTTCATGGGGGATTCGCCTTCCGTGGTGGGGGGTGGCGGCCCCGATCGGGGAATCGGGGCCGCCGTGGGGGGACGGGGATCAATGACCTCCCTGTGTCGCGCAGTCATCGAGTCGATTCGATTACGTTGATGTTAACGATCACATATGTGAAGTCAAGAAGCAGGTGGGCGTCATGCGCAGCGCTAACACCAAGGGTTGTTAACCGGGTACTCCGGGGCGCCGGCGGCGCGGGACCAGTGCTTTCCCCGGGGACCGGGGGCCCGCCGGCGGGTGACTCCGCCGGTCCGAGAGAGACGGGGAGGGGGCGCACCCGAGGGGAGGCTAGGTCACCGGGATGCCGTGCCGGTGCAGCAGGCCCATGAGGTTGTCCAGGAAGGCGTCCCGGTTGTTCACCAGGATCACCGGGATATCGATCGGCTTCCGGTGGTGCGGCACCAGCTGGTAATTGATCAGCTGACCCTTGCGCAGCAGCGGCTTGCACTCGGCGATCTCGGCCCAGGTGAAGGCCTGCGCCCGGTTGTTGCGCCGGTGCACGAACCCACCGGTGAAGACGTAGTACGCCTGGGCGCCCTGAATGAAGATCCGGATGCCCATCGCCAGCGAATACACCATCAGGAAGCAGAAGAACAAGCCGACCAGGCGCAGCAGCGCGTAGACCATGCCGCCGGCGTCGTGGCCCAGGCCGGCCAGGAAGAGCAGCAGCAGGCTGCCGGCCGCGACGCCCAGCCAGGTGCCGCCGGCCCGCAGCGGGCTGGGCAGCGCCCGGTCGGCCACCTGGTGACCGAGGCCGCGCGCGTAGGCGATCGAGGTGACGTCGGCGGGGGTTTCCATCACGGGGTCCCTTCGGAGTGGACGGTCGCCCCGGTGTACCGCCTCACCCGCCGCCGGGTTCACCCGTCAACGGGTCTGGCCGGCGTGCAGCATCTCGATGGTCTTGGCGACCCGCTGCTCCCGGGTGGCCGTGCGCTTGGCCTCGGTGATCCAGCGGACGAACTCCTTGCGATGGGACAAGGCCAATTTCTCGTACGCCGCCAGCGCCTCGGCGTCCCCGGCCAGCGCCGCCTGGAGATCCGGCGGGGTCTCGACGGTGCGCTCCGCGGTCTCGGCGGCGATCGTCACCGGGTAGTCCGCGCCGATCTCCACGCCGGCCTGGGCCCGCGCCGCCTTGGCCAGGCCGATCAGGTTCTCCCCGCCCATCCGGGCCAGGCGCAGCGGGAGGGTCACCCCGTTCACGGTGACCCGGACCGGGAAGGCCTTGCGCCCGTCCCCGACGGCAGCCACCTGCTCGTCGGAGAGGACGAAGGCCCCGGCCGGGCCGCGCGATTGCAGTGTCAGCGTCAGTTCCAGTGTCTCCGCCACGCTGACAGGCTAGCCCCGGTGATGATCGGTGGTGAACTGCCGCGCGATCATCGCGGCGAGACCGACGCCGACCACCGCGATGGCGACCTGCACCCCGACCACGGCCCAGTCGAAGGTCCGCCCGGACACCGTGAACATGTGGTCGCTGTGCAGGTTCCACCGGTCGGACGCCCAGGTGCCGGCAACCGCGGCCCCCATGCCGATCAGCACGGTGGCGATCAGCCCGATGTTCTGCCGGCCCGGCAACACGATGCGGGCCACCACCCCGATGATCGCCCCGAACACGATCGCCGCCAGATAGTCCTGACCGTCCACCGACACCTCCTGTGATGTGCACCCGACGATGCCCATGGTGGCGGTCGCGTCAAGTGCCGATCAGCTCCACTGGCCCGGCACGTAGTCGCCGGCCGGCTGCTGGATGATCACGTTCAGCCGGTTCCACGCGTTGATCAGGGCGATCTGCGCGACCAGGGCGGCCAACTGGTCCTCGTCGAAGTGCTTGGCCGCGTTCGCCCACACCTCGTCGGGGACGCCACCGGCCGCGTCGGCGATCCGGATACCCTGCTCGGCCAGCTCCAGCGCGGCCCGTTCCGCCTCGGTGAAGACGGTCGCCTCCCGCCAGGCCGCGACTGCCGCACATGCCTGCAGATCATCCGGGAGACCGACGCCGCCTGGCTCGACAATCCGGTGAGTGGCCAACCCAGCCAGCTCGCGTTGCTGATGACGCGTCAGCACAAGTACGCCTCCAAGCGCTCGACAGGCTGAAGGGCCAGCCGCGGTTGACCCACAACCGGACGACCAAGTGGCAACGTGAGCAGGCCCGGCTCGACACCGCCAAGGACGACCCGAACGTCTGCCCGCCGGCGATCCCAGGACAACTCACCCTGGTCCGGCCGCGGCGACACCTGACCCTTCACCATGCCCAACGCATCCATCACCGACCGGTCCGCGGCTACAACGAAGCCGTGCTGGTGATCGCCGCCCACGCAAGCCAGCATGGGCTCAGTGACTCTTGGGAAGTCGCGGTCAGCCGCATGGTCCGGCTTGCGCTGGCGATCCGCGACGCAGATGGTGACGAGTTCGCCGGCACGGACGCCGTCAGCGACCTGCCGCTGTTTCCCGCGGTCGTGCTAGAGATCCTGGATCACGCAACCTTGCTACAGCCCGGCGCGACCCTCGGCCCACATCGCAAACGCCAGCGGTCCGCAGCTCTACCGCAGGCGGTACCGCCTCGGCCGCGCAACTGCGCCTCCTGCCTCTCTTGGGATTCGAGCCGACATGCGAGTCCTGCCGAAAGTGGCGTCGGGGACACGACTCCGGCCCCCGCGCTGTTGGGCGCTGCACCCGCTGCAAGCGCAACAGGTTGCCGCTGAGCGCCGGGCTCTGCAGAGCCTGCACTGCCGACATCGCCACCCACGGGCCCGGCACGCTCGATCAGCCGTGGACCCAGCTCTGGCTCGGCGGACCGTTTACCGTGCGCACGGTCGCCCCGGCCAGCCGGGGCGTCGAGCGATCCGCGATGCCGCCTGTCAGCGCGGCACTGGTCGACCCGGCTCAAGAGGCACTGTTCGATCTGCCTCGCGACTGGACCGCCGTTGATCTCGCCCTCCTGCCGGCGCTCTCAGAACGCGCGCAGAACCTCGTCGACCAGTTCGCAGCCCTCGCCACCGACCAACGTTGGACCGACGGCCCACGATCAGAGGGCCTACGGACCCTGCGTATTCTGTTCGCCTGCCTCGGCGCCAACGCACCGATCCTCGAGACCGAGATCATGAGGCTGGTCACGACCTATCCTGGGCTCGGCGGCAAACGGGTGATCACCTTCCTCGCCGAGCGGAACCTACTTCTGCCGGACCCGGCCAATCAGATCGACTCCAACCAGCAAACGGTGGAACGAGCCCTCGACGCTATGCCGGCCGCGTTTGCCGACGACGTCCGACGCTGGGTGACGGTTCTGCGGGGCGAGGGCCGGCGCCACCACCAGCCGAAGACGTGGCACACGATCAAGAACTACATCTACTTCGTTCGGCCCGTGCTGCTCGACTGGCAACATGAAGTCGCCGGTCTGCGCGAGGTCACCCGCGATCATGTCGACCTCGCCATCAAGCAGCGCAAGGGCAACATCGCCCGCGGGATCCACGTCGGGCTACGTAGCCTGTTTCGGGCGCTGAAGCAGGAGCGGATCATCTTCCGCGACCCCACCAGGGGCATCGTCGTGTCCGCCGTGCTGATCCTGCCGAAGAACATCCCCTCCGACCGGCTCCGCGGCCTGCTCGATCAGGCCCACCGCCCCGTCACCAAGGTCGTCTTGGTCCTGGCTGCGGTCCACGGGCTGCGTCCCACCGACATCAACCGAGCGCTCTTGGAAGACCTGGACCTTTCCGCCGGCCGGCTCGTCATCCGCCGAGCGACCGGTCGCCACCTGATCCACCTCGACGAACTTACCCACGGAATCATCGCCGCGTGGCTGCGCCACCGCCGCGAACGATGGCCGGAGTCGACCAACCCACACCTGGTGGTCAGCCGCCAAACCGCGATGGACGCCCGGCGGCAGAGCACCAGTCCTTCGACGCTCCTTACTATGGTCGAGCCCTTCGGCGTGACCGTTTCCGCGCTGCGGGCCGACCGCATCCTCGACGAGGCCAGGCAGACCGCCGATCCCGTCGGCCTGATGCGGCTGTTCGGCATCTGCGACGGCACCGCGATGAAGTACATCTACGCCGCCCATCCCGAACGCCAGAGCGAGATGATCCGCTAACCCCAATTCTGACGTCCTTCAGGGGCCGATCAACGTGTGGAGTTGGGCTGTACCCCAACTAGGCAAAGAGTGACCTGCATTCACCCTGATCCTGATGCGAAATCTATGGAGGTCGCGACTTTGCCATTTCCAGTCAGCCCAAACCGTCGCAGTTGGCTAGCGCCGGCAGTATCCCCTGCCTGCTCTCGCAACTTGGCCAGGCTGGGCAACGCGCTGGTGTCACCGCGCTCGATGGCCTGCCGGTACAGCGCCTCAGCGTCGGCCCGGTCCCCTGCCTGCTCTCGCAACTTGGCCAGGCTGGGCAACGCGCTGGTGTCACCGCGCTCGATGGCCTGCCGGTACAGCGCCTCAGCGTCGGCCCGGTCCCCTGCCTGCTCTCGCAACTTGGCCAGGCTGGGCAACGCGCTGGTGTCACCGCGCTCGATGGCCTGCCGGTACAGCGCCTCAGCACCGGTTCGATTGCCTGCCCTGTTACGAAACTCAGCGAGGTCCCGCATTGCTCGGGTGTCGCCCTGGTCGACACGTTGCCGGTACACGGCCTCGGCATTCCCGGCATGGACATCAAGTCTTACGTACTGGCCCAACATCAGCGCATCGCTGATGCCTAGGGCTGCGCCCTGCCGGTATAAAGCCTCGGCGCCAGTGCGATCTCCGTACATCGCCAACCGCTGGGCAAGTATCGCAACCGCCTCGAAGTGGCCGAGGTCGGCGGCCTGCCGGTACAAGGCGTCGGCGCCAGTGCGATCCCCAAAACGATCCCGTTGTTTGGCGAGACCTAGCAACCCGCTGCTGCTACCCAGGTCTGCGGCCTGCCGGTACAGTGCCTCGGCGCGAACGTGGTTCCCGGACCTCTCTATTTCCTCGGCAAGAAACACAAGCGCGGTGGTGCTACCGAAGTCAGCAGCACGCACCACCATGGACTCTGCGCTGACGGTGTCCCCGGAGTACTCCCGTTCCAACGCCAGGTCTACAAGCGCACCGGTGTTGCCATCGTCGGCTGCCCGGAGGGCCAGAGTCTCGGCGCCCACGCGGTCGCCGGCCCTCTCCCGTCTGCGAACGATCTCCCGTAGTGCATTGGTGTCGCCATGCCGGGCGGCTTGGTTGTACAGCCAGATCGCATGCTGGTAGCGGCCCCGCTCCTCGGCCCGCCGACCGAGGTTGTGTAGCAGGTCGGGATCGGTGATGGTGGCGGCGAACGTGGCCCACAGGGTCTCCGGGGGGTACACGGCGCCGCGTTCGTCGCGGCCGAGTTGTTCGAGGTAGTCGGCGAGTCGGTAGCAGGGTTGCCCGTGGTCGCCGGCCGGGCGGCCGGGGCGGGTTCGGATGCGGGTCAGGGGCCCTCGGGCGCCCTTGCACGGCTGGGCGGTGTAGGCGAGCGCAGATTCGAGCCAGTCGTCGCCGAGGGTGTCCCAGTCGTCGTCGTCAAGGTAGCCGGGCGCGGCCTGTTCCAGCAGGGCGTGCGGCAGGGCGAGGGGGTGGCCGAGCCGGCGGGCGTCGATGGCCACCTGCAGGATCGCCCGCGCACCGGGCATCGAGTCCACCGCTGTGCGGTAGCGGCTTTCGAGCTCGGGGGCGCCGGCAAGGTACTGGGTGATCCGGCCGCCTTCGATGTGCTGCGCGGCGTAGCGCACCCGTGCATCGACGTCCGGTCCGGCAAGGCTGGCGATCTGTGCGGGGGTGAACGCGTCGGCGAGGGTGACCGCAGTGCCAGTGAGCAGTTCCCGGGCCTGCCCGAATACATCCGGGCTTGCCCCGGCAGGTCGGGTGGTCAGGATGCTCCAGTAGTCCGGCCACAGGGTCGCCAGCACCAGCACCGGCCCGCGCCCCGGATCCTGCAGCAGGCTCCGCAGGCCGGCGGCGACCTTCTCAGCCAGGCCAGGATCGGACGGCATCAGATAATCCTGAGCCTCGTTCAACCACACGATGGTGTCCGGGCCGACCTTCTGCAGACCCGCTAGCACCGACTGCGGCCGGGTCGGGTCGTACGGATGCCACAACCGCCACCGGCCCGGCTGCTTCCGGTCCAGGTACTCGGCGAGTTCCCAGCCGGCACGGGTCTTACCGGTCGACGACCCACCCACCAGGGTGATCAACTGCGACCGCCCGTCACCGAGCATCCCGTCGACGATGTCCCGCAACCGCCCGTCGTGGGCCCGCAGCACATACGCGGGCAACGCGTCGGCCGGATCGGCCACCGAAACAACTCCCGGCACCTGGATCGCCGGGTGCACCTCCAACACCAGGGGATCACAGTCATCGATCAGCAGGCCCAGCCGACGAGGTGAAAGAGCCGAGACCACGGAGAGACTGCCGCCATCGCGGTTTGCCTGCCGCTGGCGCAATGCCGTCTGGTGAAGGTTCAGCCACCACGACAGCCGACGCTGCTGATAGCCGCTGGTGCGGGGGACCTTGGGCTGGAGGTACTCGACCAGGAAACGTACGACGGCGGGATCCGTGGGCACGGCCTTGGCGCCGAACCAGTCGCTCAACCGCTGGCTGCCGATCTGCAGCGGTGGCTGCTGGGCGGCGGCCTGCCGTACGAGCGTGGCGTAGGAGACTGCGCTGGTCGCCCGTCGCAATTCCTGAAGTGCGGCGAAGAACTCTTCGCCGGCCGATGCCGGGCTCTCGGTCATCGCACGTGATCGGCCGGATCCGGGTATCCGGACCCGGACCGGACCGGACAGTTCGTCACCAGAGGTGAGCTGGACACGGTCCGACCGTAGCTGACACCGGGGTCGGCGGACACCCACCGGACGCCCGAGAACCGAAGGACATCACCCGCCCCTACCGGCCAGGGAGTCCTCATGTCCGCCGCACTCGCACTGATCCACAACGGCACCCTCACTGCAGGCATCGGCACCCTCCTGTACACGGCCACCGTCACCATCGCCGCCCTCACCGCACTGCTCGCCCCCACCCCACGACGACGCCGCGACGCCCGCACTGTCCTCACCATCCTGCTGCGAAACAGCAAGAGCAACGACACCCGGAAAAGCGACCAGTGAACAGGACTCCGAACATCCGTGCACACGACTTCGGAAGCTGACACTAATGCCTACTTCGGGAGTCATAACGAAGAGTTTGCGGCTGGTGACGCGTTTACCGGCACCCCTTAGTTCGCCCAATGGCCGACACCGTCGAACCCGCGCGCTGGTGTCGCCACAGACCGGCACACGCATGCGGGTTCCTACCCCAACGCGCACAGGAATCCGCGAACCCGCGCAGGAGCAGGTGCAGCCGGGCGTCGCTCTCGCCCTCGTGCGCCGCGTCCTTGGTGTGCATGTCGACGCAGTACCCGCAACCGTTGATCTGGCTGGCCCGGATCTCGACCAGGTGCCGGACGACGGCCGGCAACGACGAGCCGTTGATCGCCTTGCCGGCCCCGAGCAGTGCCTTCACGACGTTTCCGGCGACCGGGTTGGTGTGGGCGTTCAGCCGAGCGCTCATGGTGTCTCTCCTGTCCTGATGGCTTGGTTCACCACTAGGACACCGGGGCCCGGCGGAATGTGACAGTGATCTGGATCGCTCGCCGGGGCGTACCGCGGTACGCCCCGGCGGCCTCAGCGCACCCCGGTCGCGGCACCGGTCCGGCGGAGGACCCGCAGCAGGTAGTCCTTGCGGTCGAGCGGGTCCGGGCCGGTTCGCTCGCGGGACGGTGCCGGGCCGCGCACCGGCGCGTAGTGATCGAACGCGCTCTCCAGCACGCCCTCGCCCCGCGTCGAACCCGGCAGCCGCCGCTGCAGCTCGTGCACCCGGGCCGCCGGGATCTCGCCGGAGATGACCGCCGGCCCGGTCGACAGCGGGATCGCCCGCAGGCGCGCCAGCAGCGGGAGCACCGCCGGCACGGTGTCCGCCGGCACCTCCGCCCGGAACGCGTGGATCGGCTCCAGCACCTCGGTCCCGGCCCGCCGCAGGGCCGTCGTCAGCACCAGTGGCGTCACGTTCCGGAAATCCCCGGCGGTGCTCGACATGCTCTTGTCGAAGATCGCGTGTGAGTGCGACTGCCGCGCCGAATACCCGGAGTGCGTCATCACCACCGTGCAGTCCGGCACCGGCCAGCCCCGCAGGCCCTGCCGCAGCGTCTCGTGGACGGTCTGCTCCACCGCCGTGAAGAACGCCTGCGGCATCGACCCGGGCTCGACCTCGAGCCCGAAGCTGACCCCCGCACCGGCCGGCGCCGGCATCACCCGCAGCCCGACCGTCGCCAGGAACGGGTTCGGCTCGACCTTGTTGAACTCGACCGCCGCCCCGGTCCCGAGCACCCGCTCCACGTGGAGGGTCGTGGTCTCCCGGAAGGTCACCACGAGGCCGTACCGCTCGGCCAGGGTGGCCTCGACGACCTCCTTCTGCACCTCGCCGTAGAGCGAGACGTAGACCTCGTGTCGCTCGTCGTCCTGGCGCAGGTTGATCAGCGGGTCCTGCTCGGCGAGCTCGGTCAGCGCGGCGTGCAGGGCGCCGCGTTCCGCCGGGCCGGACGCGACCACAGCGGTCTCCAGGCTGGGCGGCGCGAACTGCGCCCGGCGAGCGGCTGGCCGGCGTACCGAAGAGGCGTCCTCGTCGCGTACCCCGAGATCGTCGCCGATCCGAGCGGACCCGAGCCCGCGCACCCGGCCGATCTGGCCCGCGGTGATCGCGCCGCGGGCGCCGGCGGTCCCGTCCGCGAACACCTCGATCCCGGTCACCCGCTCGTCCCCGACGGCGTCCCGCACGCGCAGCGTGCCGCCGAACATGCGCAGGTAGGCGAGTCTCTCGCCGGCCGGGCCGCGCTCCACCTTGAAGATCGTCCCGAGCGGCGGGCCGTCGCCGCGCGCGGGTGCGGGCGGCAGCAGCCGGGTGATCCCGCCGACCAGGTCGTCGATGCCCGCGCCGGTGATGGCCGACCCGAAGTAGACCGGATGCACCCGGTCCCGCACCCGGATCGGCGGCGGCGGCCGGTCCTCGACCAGCGCCGCGAGCACCGCATCGTCATGATCGGCCAGCCGGGTCAGGTCGAGTTCGGCGCGGACCGACGCCTCCCGGGTGCCGATCCGGTCGACCCGGCTCATCGGAATGATCGCCGGGCTGATCCGGGTACCCAGGTCGTCGAGCACACCGGCGAAACGGGCGCCGGAACGATCCACCTTGTTCACGAAGATGAGCGTCGGCATGCGCAGCCGGTGCAGCGTGCGGGCGAGCACCCGGGTCTGCGCCTGCACGCCCTCGACGGCGGAGACCACCAGCACCGCGGCATCCAGGACGGCGAGCGACCGTTCCACCTCGGCGATGAAGTCCGGGTGCCCGGGCGTGTCGATCAGGTTGACGGTGCGGCCGTCGAGGGTGAAGGAGACGACGGCGGAGGTGATGGTGATGCCGCGGCGGCGTTCCAACTCCAGGGTGTCGGTCTGCGTGCTGCCGTCGTCCACGCTGCCGATGTGGTCGATCACCCCGGCGGTGTGCAGAAGCCGCTCGGTGAGGCTGGTCTTACCGGCGTCGACGTGCGCCAGGATGCCGAGATTGAGAATGCTCAAGCGTGCTGTCCCTAACGGTGAGACGGGCTCCTTCCGGATGTGACACGCACGCGGCTCGCATCGCTCGATCTCTTCTCACTCGGGGTACCGACGGGTTCACTCCATCAGGCGGGCCGGTGACCCGGCAACCGAATTAGCCGGCCTCAAGTAGCCGGATCCGGTGCCGATGGTCGCCGCGACGGAAGTTCCCCCACCACTCCCGGATGGTTCCCCTTGACCGCTGAACCACAGATCAGCGGCTACTGGCAGCAGCCGAACCCGGCCGCTCCCGGACAGCCGCAGACATATGGCGCCGCCTATCACCCGCAGCAGACGGCCTATCCGCAGCAGTCGGGCTATCCGCAGCAGCCGGGCTACCCGCAGCAGCCGGCTTACTCGCAGCAATACGTCGCGCCGGTCCCTTACGGGGCGGCGGGATACGGGCAGGTCCCGGCTGTCTACGGCGCGCCGGCGCCCTACCTCGGCACCGTCCCGCCGGTCCAGCCCGGGATGGTGGAGCCGCCCGGCATCGGCTTGGTCGTCCTGGTCACCGCGGTCTTCGGGGCGTTCGGGGCGTTCCCCGCGGCGAAGCGGGCCAAGGAGGCCCGGGCCCTGGGCCGGTCCGGCCGCAAGTACTGGCTCGCCTTCTCCGCCACCTTCGCCGCGTCCTGGGTCGCCAGCTTCGCCATCCTCTTCATCGCCCACGCGCATGCCGCGGCCACGCCCCCGGCCCCGCGGACCGTCGTCACTGCGAGTTCGCTGGAGCAGTCGATCCTCCACGAAGGGGACTTCCGGGACACCACCGGCGCGGTGGCCAAGCCGAGTGCGGCGACCTGCGCCGCCCAGAACGTCGATCAGAACGGGGCCGGCACCTGGCGTTGCATGGTCGACTTCAAGGGCAAGAAGCGCATGTCCTTCCAGGTCACCGTCCGCGCCGACGGCGGCTGGGTCACCGGCTGATCGGCAGGACTCGCGCGACGCCCCGCCCGGACCGGATCCGGCGCGGGGCGTCGTCGTCGAGTGGGGGCGCCGCTCGTGGCGGAGCCGATGCGGAAGGCTTCGGCGGCGGTGTGGGGCGGGGTGTGGCCGGGGTGTGGGGCGCGGCGTGGATCGGGGTGTCGGGCGCGCGGTGTGGGGCGGGGTGTCAGGCGCCGCCCACCCGGAGGATCTCGCTCAGGCGCCGGCGGCGGCGCAGGGCCGCCTCCGCCGGGACCACGGCGGCGACCATGGCGGGGAAGGCGGCGGCGAGCACGGCCAAGCCGAGCCAGGGGAGGATCAGCGGCGGGGTGCCGGGCTGGGCGGTCAGCAGGCCCAGACCGAGGGGCCCCAGGGTGAGGCGGGCCAGCAGGAGACCGAGCAGGGGACCGGCGGCCGCGGCCAGCAGGGCCAGCGGGAGGAGTTCCGCGGCGGCCACCCGGCGCGCCTCGCCGGGGCGCAGGCCGAGGGTGCGCAGGCGGCTCAGGGTCTGCCAGCGGTCCGGGGCGCCGGTCGCGGCGCTCACCGCGAAGCCGAGCAGGCCCAGCGCGAGGAGGGTGCCGGCGGAGGCCCAGCCGAGGCGGAGCAGACCGGTGACCAGCGGTGCGTCCCGGCGGTCCCGTTCCAGTTCGGTGCGGATGGTGACGGTGGCGGCGGTGGCGTTGGCCCGGGCGGCCCGGGCCGCGCCGGGGCCGGTGATCCAGATCGTGTTCGGCTGGACGGTGACGCCGGCGGCGGTCATCGCGGCCGCGTCGACCAGGACGACATCGTCGGCGCCGTCGATCGGCGGCGCGGTGCCGACGGCGGTGAGCCGGATCGTGGGCGCGTCCGGCCGTGGCAGCGCGAGGGCGTCGCCGACGCGCGGGGTGTCCCCGGCGGACCGGACCAGCGCGGGCACGGCGGTGGCGCCGGTCGCGGCGGGCAGAGCGGGGAGTTGGGGGAGTGGTGTGTCGGCCAGGAGCTCGCGGAAGACGGCGGTGTCGACGATCACCAGGCGGGACGGGCGTTCCGCGTCGCCGGCGACGATCGGGGCGTTGTCGGTGACCTGGGCGATGGCCACCCGCCGTACCCCGTCCGCGGCAGCGATCCGCTGAGCCAGCCCGGGCGTGGCCGAGGCCGCGTCGTACGCCACGTCCAGCCGGGCCTCCGCGCCGGCCGTCCGCCAGGCACCGTCGGTCAGCCCGGTGCCGACCGTCGTGCCGAGCGTCAGCGCGAAGGTGGCCAGCCCCGCCGCTCCGGCCAGCGCCAGCACCGGCAGCGCGCGGTTCGACACCGCCGCCGCCCGGGCCGCGCCGAAGACCGCAAGCGGCCGGGACGACCGCAGCGCCCGCCGCAGCACCAGCCCGGTCAGCAGCGGCATCACCCGGAGCAGCAGCAACCCGCCGACCAGCACACCCAGCGCCGGCGCGGTCGCCGGCAGCAGCACGGTCCCGCCGGCCGACGGCAGCACCCCGCGCTGGTGCAGCACCACCAGCGCCACGGCCGCCGCGGCGAGCACCGCGAACTCGGCCGTCAGCCGCCGCAGCGCCACGGTCCGCCGGGCCCACCGGCGGGCGCTGCGGTTCGCCGGCACCCGCCGGTCCCGGGTCGCCCGGTACGCCGCCACGAGCCCGAACGCCGGTCCGGCCAGTACCCCGGCGAGTACCACCGGCAGCAGCCAGGCCCCGCCGACCTCGGGCACGACGAGCCGGGCGGCCAGCACACCGGCGCCCGCCGACCCGGCGGTGACCAGCACCGATTCGATCAGCAGCTCACCACCGAGGGCGAGCAGCGAGGCACCGCGCTGCCGGGCCACGGCCAGCGCCGCCGACCGGCGGGCGACCAGCAGTTCCGCGGCCAGCAGCAGGACCAGCACGGCCACCGTCGACACCGCGGTGAGCAGCACCGACGCCTGCGCGGTGGCCGCCTCGATCTGGTCCTGGACGTCGCGCAGCACCGAGTCCAGCTGTGTCTGCCAGTGCGCTGCCGTCCCGCGGTTCGCCGAGGTGCCGGAAGACGCCTTGAGCGCCACCACGGTCGCGGCGATCCGCCGGGCCGAGTCCCAGGTGAGCACGTCCGGGTCCGGGCTGAACCGGACCACCCGGGTCAGGTCGTCCCGGCCGAACGCCAGGCGCGCGTCCGGCAGCGACGCGTCGGAGAGCAGCCCGCCGAACCGGGTGGTGCCGGCGCCGTCCGTACCGGACGACGGGGTGAGCAGCCACGGGGCGAGGCGCCAGGCCGGGTCGTCCGGGTTCGTCGCCCGGTAGACGCCGCTGACCCGTACGTCCTTGGGGTTGCCCTGGTCGTCGGCGACCCGCAGCCGGTCACCGGCGTCGGCCCCGAGTGCCGCGGCGTCCGTCTCGGAGAGCCCGACCTGCACCGGCCACGGCGGACCGTTCCAGGGCACCTCGACGTCGGCCTGCCGGGGCGTCGCCGCCGGGGCCCGGCCGGAGATCCAGGTGACCGCCGGACCCGACGCGTTGTGCAGGTAGTTGAGCTGGAAGGTGCGCAGCACACTCCCGTCGGTCACCTTCAGCGTCGGGCTGGCCGTGTAGCCGACCGGTGGCCGCAGCACGTCGTGCAGCGGGCCGAGCTCGCCGAGGGCACGGTCGGCCAGGTCGGCCAGCTCGGCGGCGGCCTGCGGGTCGCGCGTCCGGCCACCGTCGACGCCGTCGTCGGCCTCCCAGCGCGCCTCCACGCGTACGTCGGACTGATCGGCGGCCGAGCGGACCGCCGCGCGCACCGCCTGGTCGGCAGTGCTGCGCAGCAGCACCGGCACCGCGCCCGCCAGCATCGAGACCACCGCGACCACCAGCGCGGACAGCAGCAGCGGCCCGGCGTCGGCCCGGGCACGCCCACGGATGCTGGCCCCGTGCAGGCCGAGCCGGATCACGAGGTCACCCGCAACTGGGCCGCACCGGCCCGGCGGGACTGGATCGTGGCCACCGTGGCGACGGCCAGCACACAGCCGCCGACCAGCAGCCCGAGGACCGAGGTCTCCGCGGCCCACGGCCAGGCCGGCGTCACCGATGGCACCGGAACCGCGCCGGTCTCCGAACGGATCAGCAGCGGCGTGACCAGCCAGGTGCCGAGCGCGCCGACCAGGGCGCCGGCCGCCAGCAGCGGCAGCAGGATCGCCGCGTGCTGCCCGAGCAGCGTGGTCCGGATCTCCCGCCGGGTCATCCCGATGCCGCGCAGCCGGGCCACCTCCACGGCGCGTTCCCGCAGGTCGTGCGTGACGTGCAGGATCACCCCGGCGAGCAGCAGCAGGGCGGCGGCCGGCACCAGCAGGCGCAGCACCGCGGGCAGGCCGGCGTTGAGCGGACCGGCGGTGAGCCGGGCGGTCTCGCCGGCCCGGGTGGTCACCACGCCCAGACGCAGCCCGGCCGCCCGATCGCGGACCGGCCGGGCGGCCCACCAGGCGTCCACCGGCGACGCCAGGTCACCGCGCACGGTCAGCACCCGGGACAGCGTGTCGAGATCCGCGAGGACCGCTGCCGCTCGCGGCGCGGAGGGCACCACCGGCACGACGCGCACGATCCTTATCGGTACGGCGGTGAACCCGACAGTCACGTCCAGCGTCGATCCCACCCGGACCCCCAGCCCCTCCGCCAGACGTTCCGAGACCACCACCGGCACCGCGGCGGGCGCCTGGAACGCGGTGGTCACCAGCGTCAACGCCGCTTCCGGCGGACCGCCGAGCCGCGCCGTCCCGCTGAACCGCAGGCTGTTCCCGGCCCCGCGCATCACCGGGTCGAGGAACTGGCCGGCCACCGGCTCCGCCGAGATCGTCGTCCAGCCCGTCACGTCGCCGGCCGGGCCGGGCAGCCCGAGCGTCACGGCCACCCGGCTGCGGATGGCCTCCAGGGAGTAGCCCGCGTCGTCGTCGACCGGCAGCGCCACCGCGACCAGCCGCATCCCGCCGACCGGCGCGCATCCGGTGATGGTGCGGCGGGTGCCGTCCAGTGGCATCGGGGCGCTGGTGCACCGTGTCCGCAGCCCCGTCGCGTCCTGCAGCAGCAGCTCCGGCGTCACGGTCAGCGGGAACGGCCCGGTCGCCGTCCCGGTCAGCGCGAACGTGCCGCCGGCCGGTACCGGCACCCCGTGCACCGGCCCGTCCGGCGCCAGCCCGCGGGTCGCCGCGGACCAGTCGACGCCGGCCGGCAGCCGCCCGCGCAGCAACTCCGCCGCGTGCGTGGTGTCCATCGCCACCAGCTGGGGCGGATCCCCGGCCGTACCCAGCCACTGCCCGATCGCCAGGGGCCGGGCCGCGACCGGACTGACCACCGGCGCTCCGGTGGCGGCCGCTATCGCCGCGCCCTGGCCGCCGACCGGCGGGGTGCTCAGGCCGATCGCCAGGTCGGTGCCGACCGCGAGGTCGGCCTGGTCGCGCTGCGAGCGTTGCCAGGTCGCGTCGAACGCCACCCCGAACGTGGCCACCGCCGCGGCCAGGCAGATCAGCAGGCCGGCCGCCGCGGCCTGCGGGCGGCGCGCCGCCTCGAACGCGGCGAGCGGCAGCGGCAGCCCGTCGGAGCGGCGGGCCAGCCGGTCCGCGACGCCCAGCGCCGGCGGCACCAGCCGCAACGCCAGCGCCGCGCCCGCGGTCAGCAGCAGCGCCGGGGCGAGGGTGTCCAGCAGGCCGGGCGTGGCCGAGCGGGCGTGCAGCTGCCACCAGCCCAGCCCGGCGAACGCGACGAGCAGCAGGTCGGCGCCGGACCGGGCGAGCGCCTCGCGGCGGCCGCCCGGCGCCTCGGTGCGGATCGCGAAGAGCACCAGCAGCACTGTCAGCCCGAGCGCCCCGGCCAGCACGGCGAGCACCTGCCCGCCGGTCACCCCAGGTCCGGTGGCCAGCCCGGCCCCGGTCATCGGCGGCAGGTGACTCAGGGCCGCGTGCAGCAGCGACGACCCGGGCACGGCGAGCGCGGCGGCCAGCAGCGCGAGCAGGCCGGCCTCGGCGGCCGCGGTCGTGGCGAGCTGCACCCGGCTGGTGCCCATCGCGGAGAGCAGCGCTGTCTCGCCGGCCCGCAGCCCGGCGGTGAGCCGGCCGGCCAGGGCGAGCGCGGTCGCGGTCAGCACGGTGCCGAGCACCGCCACCGCGAGGACCGCGGCCTGCGTCACGTCCCGCTGGTGCCGGGCCGCGCGCAGGGTGTCCGGCAGCAGCGACGCCACCCTGGTGAACCGGGCCCGCCCGGCCAGGGTGCCGGTGAGCCGCGCGTCGGCGTCCAGCACCCCGCGGGCCACGGTGCCGAGCCGGCCCGGGGTGGCGTGCGACAGGTCCGGCCGGGCGTTGATCTCCATCCGGCTCAGCGGTGACCCGCCGCCGAGCAGGTCGGCCAGGTCGACCAGGAACGGCCCGTACGCCGGAAAGGTCAGCGAGCTGCTGCCGTCGTTGTGCTCCGGGTCGAACCCGGCCCCGCCGAGCGGATCCCGGTCCCAGCCGGTGCCGGGCAGCGGCCGGGCGATCCCCACCACGGTCAGGGCGGCGGCCGGCGCCGGATCGTCGGGTGGTTTCGCGGCCAGCCGTACCCGGCTGCCGACGGTGAGCCCGAGCAGCTTCGCGGTCGGCTCCAGCAGCACCGTCTCGGCCCGCCCCGGGTTCCGGCCGGCCCGCGGCCACCGGCCGGTGACCAGCGCCGCCCGGGCCGGCAGGTCCTCGACCGCGGACAGATAGGTCCGCGCGCCGTCGGTACGCCCGGGCAGCTCGCGCATCACCGAGGAGGCCCGCACCGCCGCCGACGCCGGGAACGGGGCCAGCGCCGAGGCCAGCACGCCCCGCGTCGCGTCGACCACGGCGCGCGCGTCGCCGCCCTGGATGTCCGAGGTGTACGCGGTGACCGCCACAGTCGCCGGGTCCGCCTCGCCGGCCGCCACTCCGAGGGCCAGCGCCGCACTGCGGGTGACCAGCAGCGTGCACACCCCGAGCAGGGTGGCGCCGAGCGTCACCACCGCGAGCAGCGCGGCCAGCACCGGCCACTGGGCGCGGGCCCGCCGCCTGATCAGCCCGATCACTCGTGCAGCCGCCCGTCGCTGATCCGGATCACCCGGTCGGCCAGCGCCATCATCACCGGGTCGTGGGTGGACACCAGCGCTGTCACGCCCTCCGACTCGACCACGCCGCGCAGCAGCGCCATCACCGACCGGCCGGTCTCCGCGTCGAGCTGGCCGGTCGGCTCGTCGGCGATCAGCAGGCGCGGTGAGGCGGCCAGCGCCCGGGCGATCGCCACCCGCTGCTGCTGGCCGCCGGAGAGCTCACCGGGCCGCTGCCCGGCGTGCTCGGTCAGGCCGACCAGCTCCAGCAGCAGCCGGACGCGTTTCTCCCGGTCGGCGGCCGGGGTGCGGGTCAGCCGCAGCGGGGCGCCGACGTTCTCCGCGGCGGAGAGCACCGGGATCAGCCCGAAGGTCTGGAAGACGTACGACACCCGCTCGCGCCGCAGCCGCGACAACCCGTCCTCGTCCAGGGCGGTGACGTCGGCGCCGTCCAGCTCGACGGTGCCCGCGTCCGGACGGTCCAGGCCGCCGATCACGTTGAGCAGGGTGGTCTTGCCCGAACCGGAGCGGCCGACCAGGGCGACCATGGTGCCCGGCGCGACGTCGAAGGAGACGTCCCGGAGGGCGGGGACGGCGGTGGGCCCGGCGCCGAAGGTGCGGCTGATACCGCGTACCGAAAGAAGGGGTCTGGTCATCGGATCTCCTGATCCGGGTGGATCTGCACGTGGGTGGACTCCAGCGCGAGCCGCACCCGGCGGGTCAGCTGGAGCGCGTCGCGGTACTCGCGGGGGATCTGGACCCGCCCGGCCCGGTCCATCACCGCGTACTCCTCGGCGATCACGTGGGTGCCGCCGTCCTCGTCGGTGGCGGTACGCCGCAGCACCTCACTGCTGGTCCGCCCGTCCCGGATCGCCACGGTCCGCTCCACCTGCCCGCTGACCTCGGCGTCGTGGGTGACCACCACGACCGTCACGCCGTAGCGCCGGTTCACCTCGCGCAGCGCCCCGAACACCTCGGCCGAGGTGGCGGTGTCCAGCTCGCCGGTCGGCTCGTCGGCGAAGAGCACGTGCGGCCGGTTCGCCAGGGCCACCGCGATCGCCACCCGCTGCTGCTGCCCGCCGGACATCTGCCCGGGCCTGCGATCCGCGCAGCCGGTCACGCCGAGCGCGTCGAGCAGCTCCTCGGTGCGTTCCCGGCGCTCCCGGGCGGGTTTGCGCGCGGCGACCATCGGCAGGTCGATCACCTGCCGGGACGTCAGGTAGGGCACCAGATTGCTGGCGGTCTGCTGCCGCACGAACCCGACCGTCTCCCGCCGGTAGCGCACCCGGTCGGCGCGCGACATGGCGAGCAGGTCCCAGTCCTCGACGCGGGCCTTGCCGGCGGTCGGCGCGTCGATCCCGGCCAGAATGGACAGCAGCGTCGACTTCCCCGAACCGGAGGCGCCCACCACGGCGACCATCTCGCCCCGGTTCACCACCAGGTCGAGCCCCTGCAATGCCTGCACCTCGATCGACCCGGTCTGATAGATCCGCACCAGGCTCTCGCAGACGATCAACGCCTCGGACATCGTCCCCCCATGATCGTGGGCGTGCCTTTCTACCACGCTCTCCGCGAGCCGTCCCGCCCCGCACCCCGACCCCGGCGGTCCGCGTTCGGGCCGCTTCCCTCCTTGTCCGCCCTTTCGGTACGCCCCAAGCCCGCGTCCCGCCCCCGTCCCGCCCCGTCCCGCCCCGTCCCGCCCGGCATCGGCGCGTCCCCGGTTCCCGTCCCGTCCCGCATCGGCGCGTTCCGTTCCCGTCCCGCATCAGCCCCGTAATTTCCGTTGTGGAGTCACCGGTCCTGGTTAGCTCGCCAACCAGCCCGATGGCCGCCCTTCTCCGCCTCCCCACCCGCGCTCCAATCCCTCCCACCCCAGCTGGGTCCGTACCGTGATCGGTGTTTCCGGCTCTTCGATCAGTAGGTTTCGGCGGCCGGCCAGCGGTCACCGAAGGTGATGGCGAAGGCGTTCAGCACGGGCTTCCAGCGCATCGTCCATCGGGCGCGGCCGGTTCCTGTCGGGTCCAGGCTGCGGGTCACAAGGTACAGACACTTCAGCGCGGCTTGCTCGCTTGGGAAGTGTCCCCGAGCGCGCACGGCCCGCCGATAGCGGGCGTTCAACGACTCGATCGCATTAGTAGAACAAATCACCTTCCTGATCTCGACGTCGTAGTCGAGGAAAGGAATGAACTCGTTCCAGGCGTTACGCCACAGCCGGATCATCGCCCGATATTTGGTGCCCCATTTTTCTTCCAGGTCGTCCACGGCGGCCGCCGCCGCATCCGCGTTGACGGCGGTATAGATCGGCCGGATGTCTCGCTTGATCGCGTCCGAGTCGGCTCGGGACGTCAAGCGGAACGTATTCCTGATCAAATGAATGATGCAGGTTTGCACGATGGCCTGCGGCCAGACCGCCTCGACGCTGTCCGGCAATCCTTTCAACCCGTCGCAGACGACGAAGAACACATCGGCCACGCCACGGTTCTTCAGGTCGACCAGCACGCTGAGCCAGAACTTGGCACCCTCACCACCGGCGCCGGCCCACAGGCCCAGGACGTCCTTGCGGCCATCCACGGTGACACCGATGGCCGCGTAGATGGGCCGGTTCGCGACTTGACCGTCGCGGACCTTGATGACGATGGCGTCGATGAACACGGCCGCGTACACCCGGTCGAGGGGCCGTGATGACCATTCGGTCATCTCCGCGACGACTTTGTCGGTGATCCGCGAGACGGTCTCTTTCGACACCGACGCCCCGTAGATCTCGGCGAAATGCGCGGAGATCTCTCCGGTCGTCATCCCTTTCGCATACAACGACAGCACGATTTCGTCGACTTCGGTCAGCCGCCGCTGCCGTTTCTTGACGATCTGCGGCTCGAAGGTTCCTTCCCGATCCCGGGGAACATCAATCTGAACTTCGCCGGCGGCATCGGAGATAACCGTCTTACCGCGGCTGCCGTTGCGCACATTAGTTGATTCGCGTCCCGGCTCGGCCTGGTTCTTCTCGTGGCCGAGATGCTCGGTCATCTCCTCGTTCAGCGCGGTCTCGAGCACGTTCTTGGTGAACAGCTTCAGCAACCCGTTCGGACCGGTCAGTTCCAGCCCGCGAGCCTTGGCCTCGGCCACCATCGCCGCCGCGGCGGCCTGCTCCGGCGACAGCTGCCGCCCGTCACCCTCGGTCTTCTTCCGTGGACTCACAACGTTCGATGTCATCACTCACGGTGCCCATCCCGTCGGACCTCAGCCCGGCGTGTCGGGCCGGAAACACCGCTCCTGGCACAGTCCCCCCCAGCTCCCGTCAGCACCCGCCAGTTCCCGGCGGCTGGCCCTGATGGTGGTGTCCGCACCTGGGATGCCACCGTGGGTGCCAGCTCCGGTGTTGCGGCTGGTCGTGGTGGTGGTGTCCGGGCCCGGGATACCACCGTGGGTGCCAGCCGGGTGTTGCGGCTGGTCGTGGTGGTGGTATTCGGGCCCGGGATACCACCGTGGGTGCCAGCTCCGGTGTTGCGGCTGGTCGTGGTGGTGGTGTCCGGGTCTGGGATGCCACCGTGGGTGCCAGCCGGGTGTTGTGGCTGGTCGTGGTGGTGGTGTCGGGACGGCCGGGTGGCCGGTCAGCGGCATCTCGCCAGCGCGGTGCGGACGGCCAGAACCGTCTCGTGCGGCAGGCGGAGGACGTCGTCCGCGCCGAAGCGCAATACCGTCCAGCCGTACCGTTGCAAGGTGTGTGCCCGCGTGATGTCCCGCCGGAATTGTTCCTGTACCCGGTGGTGGTCACCTTCGTACTCGACCGCCAAGCGGGCCGCCGGCCAACCGAGGTCCACCCGCGCCACCAGTTGCCCAAGATCGTCCCGGATCTCGAATTGGGGCACCGGCCGCGGGATCCCGCCATCGTGGAGCAGGAGCCGCAGGCGGGTCTCCATCGGCGACTCGGCGCGGCCGTCGGCCAGGTTGATCACTTCTAGCAGCCGTGCTACTCCGGGCCACCAGTCGCGTTGTGCGGCCAGTTCGACCACCGCGCCCGGATCCAGCCGGCCCTGGTGAAGCATCGCATCGATCAGGATCAGGGCGGTTGCCCGGGAGGATTGCCTGCCCAGATCGAATGCGGTCCGCTCCGGCGTCGTCACCGCGATGCCCTCGAGCTCGGTGAGGTCCTCTGGGCACAGCCGGGTGTGGTGGGTCAGGATCCGCGGATGCCGGTACGTCCATTTGTCCCGCGAGGCCACCACCGACACCGGCGACTGGGGAGCGAGCAGTCCGGCGCCCCACAGATGGGCGGCGCTCGGACCGCCGATAGCCGCGTGACGAGGCAGGACCAGACCTACCGCCGCGCACCACACCTGATGATCGAGGGGGAGGGCGCGGTGAACGTAGACGTCTGGCAGCAGCCGTTGCCAGGCGCGGCCGCGCAGCATGTTTCGGCTGAGCAGCCCGTCGGTCACGGCGGATGAGCCCCGGAAAGGGGCCTTCGTCAGAGCGGCTGGTATGCGGGCAGCGGACGGCACGCCGACAGAATGGCTGATGCCCCACCCCCTCCGCTCGACCCCTGTGGACAACGGCCGGCTGGCCGTGGCGGTGGTGTCAGCGCCCGAGATACCACCGTGAGTGCCAGCCCCGGGTTGCGGCTGGTGGTGGCGGTGGTGTCGGGGCGCGGGATGCCACCGTGGGTGCCAGCCCGGCCGGCGTGGCTGGTGGTGGCGGTGGTCTCCGGGCGCGGGATGCCACCGTGAGTGCCAGCCCGGCGGACGTGGCTGGTGGTGGCGGTGGTCTCCCGGCGCGGGATACCACCGTGAGGACCAGCCCGGTGGGCGCGATTCACGGGGAGGCGGAGACCCCCTGCTGGCCGATGCGGTCTGCGTGATCCGGTGAGCTGCCGCCAGCGTTCGTTCCGGCGACCCCCGGACCAGCGACGGCTCCAGAGGGGAGCGAGCCCCCGCGGCGACCCACTATTCAGCGCGGTAGCGACCCGGGGTGGTGCCGAACAGCGCACGGAACGCCTCGATGAACGCGCTCGGACTCCGGAAGCCGCAGTCGGCCGCGACCCGGGTGACCGAGTGCCCGGCGGCGAGCAGGCGCACCGCGTGATGCAACCGCAGCTGACCCCGCCACTGCGGGAACGTCAACCCGGTCTCGGCCCGGAACAATCGGCTCAGCGTCCGTTCGGCGGCGCCCACCTCCCGGCCCAGCTCGCGCAGCGACCGCTGGTCGGCCGGATCGTCGGCGAGCAGTTCGCAGAGCCGGACCAGCCGCGGATCGGCCGGCGCCGGCAGCAACAGCGGCAACTGCCGCGCGCGACGCACCTCGTGCAGCGCCACCTGCTCCAGATGGTGACGATGATCAGTGCTCAAGGCCGCCCGGCTGTCGCGAAAAGCGACGGAGAGGCTGTCACGAGCGGCGACGGAGAGGCTGTCACGAGCGGCGACGGAGAGGCTGTCACGAGCGGCGACGGAAACGCTGCCACGACCGGCCGCGGAGTGGCCGTCGCGAGAGCCGGCGGAGAGGCCGCCACGAGTAGCGCCCGACGACCCGTCGCCCACATCGCCCGGCCGGCCGCCAAAAGCGTCATGATCATCACTAAGGGCACGGATCACCTCCCGCAGGAGCGCCGACACCACCAGCACCGTCGGCTCCTCGAACACCCCCACCTCGAAGATCAGCGATCGCATCTCGGTCGGCCCGTCCGCCTGGTGGGCGTGCGGCACGGTAGCCGGGATCCACACCCCGCGGTTCGGCGGGACCACCCAGGATCCGCGCCCCGTCGACACCCGCAGCACACCGTGCAACGGATGGATGAGCTGGTGGACGACATGGTCGTGCCAGTCGATCCGCTCCCGGTGGCCGAGTGGCCGTACCGTCGGCCCGGTCAGGATTTGGCGTTCCACCGACACAACGCGGCAGAATATCGGAAGTCCGCTCCCGCGAAAGCGGCAAACCTATTGACCATGAGCACTTCCTGGCGACGGATGCGTCTGTGGGGCACCGCGCACGCCGTCGACGACCTGTATCAGGGCCTGGTCCCGGCCACCCTGCCGTACTTCGTCCTCGACCACCGCTACAGCTATCTGGCGATCTCCGGGCTCACCCTGGCGGCCGCGCTCGGCAGCTCCATCCCGCAGCCGTTCATCGGCGTGCTGGTCGACAAGTACCGGCTCGACTGGCTGGCCGCCGCCGGGGTGGCCCTGGCCGGCCTCGGGTTCGGACTGTCCGGCCTGGTCGGCGGCTGGTACCCGGCGGTGTGGTCGTTGATCCTGCTCTCCGGGCTCGGCGTGGCGATGTTCCACCCGGCGGCCGGCCGGGCGGCCCGGATCGCGGCCGGCGACAGCGCCGGGGCGATGAGCATCTTCGCGGCCGGCGGCAGTGTCGGCTTCTTCCTGGCGCCGGTGCTGGCCACGCCGCTGCTCGTGCACTTCGGCGTGCCGTCGACGGCGCTCTTCGTGCTGCCCGCGCTGGTCGTCGCCGGCTTCCTCGGGCGCCGCCGGAGCCGCACCGGCGACACCGTTCGCCGCGACCAGGCCGGCGCTGATCAATGGCGGCCATTCGTGGCGCTCACCGGCATCGAGGTCGTGCGGTCCGCGGCGTTCTTCGCGGTCAACACCTTCATCGAGCTCTACTGGCTGCGCCACCTGCACACCGGACGCACCGCGGCCGGCGCGGCACTGGCCGTGTTCCTCGTCGGGGGAGTGGCCGGCACGCTGCTCGGGGGCCGGATAGCGGATCGGGCGGGCGCCGTGCGTACCGTGCAGTGGGGTGCCCTCGCCGGACTGCCGGCACTGGCCGGACTCGCTTTCACGAGCGGCCCGATCCTGCCGTCGATCTTTGCCGGCCTGGCCGGCGCGGCCCTCAACATCCCGTTCGCCGTGCTGGTCAAACTCGGTCAGGACTACCTGCCGTCCCGGCCGGGCACGGCCGCCGGCGTGACCCTCGGGCTGGGGGTCAGCATCGGCGGCCTGTTCGCCCCGCTGTTCGGGCTGACCGCGCAGCACCACGGCCCGGAGGGCGTGTTCGCGCTGCTCTGCCTCACGCCGATCCCGGCGTTCCTGCTCGGCCTGCTGCTGACCGATCCGGGTCGCTCAGCTCGTCAAGATGACGAGCCGCTGGGTGGCCCGGGTCATCGCGACGTACCGGTCGACAGCACCTTCGATCCCGTCCCCGAACCGGTCCGGGTCGACGACGATGACCAGGTCGAACTCGAGCCCCTTGGCGAGCGTCGGGGTCAGCGACCGGACCCGCTCCCGCTCCGCGAAGCCGGGATGCCCGATCACGCAGGCGACCCCTTCGGCGTTCGACGCGAGCCATTCCGCGAGGATCGATTCAAGATCAAAGACTGATTTGTGTACGACCGGGAGCCCGCTGCTCCGAATCGACGCCGGAACGTTGGCATCGGGCAGCGCCGCCCGGATCACCGGCTCGGCCTCGGCCATCACCTCCTCCGGCGTCCGGTAGTTGATGGTCAGCGATGCCATCGTCACCTGGTCCAGCCCGACCCGGCGCAGCCGCTCCTGCCACGTCTCGGTGAAGCCGTGCCGCGCCTGCGCCCGGTCGCCGACCACGGTGAAGCTGCGCGACGGGCAGCGCAGCAGCAGCATCTGCCACTCCGCGTCGGTCAGTTCCTGCGCCTCGTCGACCACGATGTGCGCGAACGGCCCGGCGAGCACGTCCGCCTCGGCCGAGGGCAGCGCGCTGCCCTCGGCCAGGACCTCCCGCAGGTCCTGCTGGCGCAGCATGGTCATCAGGCCCTCGCCGTCGTCGTACTCGTTCGAGGCGATCAGGTCGTCGACGACCCGGTCCATCTGCTTGCGACCGGCGGCCACCGCTGCCTTCTGCCGGCTCGCCCGCAGCGACGCCTCGGGGTCGCCGAGCCGCTGCCGGACCGCGTCCAGCAGCGGCAGGTCGGCCACGGTCCACGCCCGCGGATCGTCGCGCCGCAGCGCGCGGATCTCCTCGGTGCTCAGCCAGGGTGCGCACTTGCGCAGGTAGGCAGGCACCGACCAGAGATCGGCGACGATGTCGGCGGGGTCCAGGATCGGCCACGCCCGGTTCAGGGCCGCGCGCAGCTCCCGGCTGCGCGCCGGTGCCGTGCCCTCCCGCTCGCCGAGGATCGCCAGCAGCTCCGCCCAGATCTGGTCGCGGGCCTCGTTGTGCGGGGTGCCCGGGTCCGGCGCCTCGAACGCCGCAGCCCAGTCCCGGGCGGTGACCCGGATGTCGCCGTCCTCGGTCTCCACCGTCATCGCCTCGGCCGGCGGCTCCTCGTAGAACCGGACCGCCGCCTCCATCGCCTTCACCAGGTCGGCCGAGGACTTGAGCCGGGCCACCTCGGGATCGCTCTCCGGCCGGGCCCCGGCGCCCTCCGGGACCAGGTCGCGCAGCGTGCAGGTCAGCACGTCGTCCTCGCCGAGGTTGGGCAGCACGTCCGCGACGTAGGCCAGATACGGCTCGTGCGGGCCGACGAACAGCACCCCGCCGCGCCTCTGCCCGAGCCGGGGATCGTGGTAGAGCAGGTACGCGGTGCGGTGCAACGCCACCACGGTCTTGCCGGTGCCCGGACCGCCGTCGACGACCAGCGCGCCGCGCGACCCGGCCCGGATGATCGCGTCCTGGTCGGCCTGGATGGTGCCGAGCACGTCCCGCATCCGCGGCGACCGGCTGGTGCCCAGGCTGGCGATGAACGCCGACTGGTCGTCGAGCGCCGCGTGCTGCCGTTGCAGGCCGTCGGCGGTGAACACCTCGTCCCAGTAGTCCGTGATCCGGCCCTCGGTCCACCGGTACCGGCGCCGGCTGACCAGGCCCTTCGGGTCGGCGTGGGTGGCACCGAAGAACGGCTCGGCGGCCGGTGACCGCCAGTCGAGCAGCAGCCGCCCGCCCTCGCCGTCGGTCAGCCCGAGCCGGCCGATGTAGACCGTCTCGCCGTCCTCCTGAACCATCCGGCCGAGGCAGACGTCCAGGCTGAACCGGCGCAGCGCGCGCAGCCGGGCGGTCATCCGGCGAACCGCGTCGTCCCGGTCCACCGCCTGCCGCCCCTTGCCGGCCGGTGCTTTCCGTTCGATCTCCAGGCGCTCCGACAACTCGGCGATCGACGTGGCGAGGCTTTCCGCGATCCGTGCGAACTCTTTCTCGTCCTCGCCGATCAGGGTCGGGTCGGCTTTGGCGGCCAGGTGCTCCGGCAGTTGAAAGACGCTCACTGGCGGTGTTCCCCCATTTTCGCAGCTCACAGCGTATGACTGCACGATTGTGCGGGAGCACCCGGGTCTTGCCGCAAGACCCCTGGTCTGCTATAGCTTAGAAATGGGAAGAGGTGTGTTCTCCCTTTTCCGTTCTTTCATCAACGCCCATTGATGGCGCATTCCGTGACCTCGATCCGATGAGCCACGCGCCCAGCTCAGCCCTCAAGCGGCTGGCGCTCACGGTGGTCTCCAGCCCACCGATACCACCGTGACGGCCAGCCCCGAGCGGCCAGCTGGCGCTGGTGGTGGTGTCCGGGCTGTTGAGGCCACCGTGGTGGCCAGCCGGGTGGCGGTCATCAGCGGACGGGGACCTCCTTGAAGCCGCCGACCAGGAGGCCCTGCGGCAAGCGCTCGCGGGGCGCCGGAAGTGTCCGGCGAGCGGGGGACGGCCGCCGGGTCGGTCAGGTGCCGCGGAACGTACGACGGTCAGGTGCCGCAGAACGTGCGATAGGGGCCGAAGTCGCCGGGGGCCGGCTCCGCGTACCGGGCCAGGCCGGGACGCTCGCGGAACGGGTCGGACACCACCTCGACCAGTCGCTCGACCGGCGACAGGTCGCCGTCGGTGGCGGCCGCCAGGGCCTCCTCGACCAGATGGTTGCGCGGGATGTAGACCGGATTGACCCGATCCATCAGCGCGGCGTCCGGGGACAGCGCCGACCAGCGCGGCAACCAGGAATCAAAAGCGGACGGGTCCGGGAAGAGGGCACGCGCCGGTTCCGCTTCGCCGCCGGCCGCGCGGGACAGCGTACGGAAAAAGGTCGTGTAATCCACCCGGGCGTCCCGCAGCAGCGCCGCGAGATCGGCCAGCAGCGTGTCGTCCGGGCCGGCGTCGTCCGCGTCAGCGGACAGGCCCAGTTTCTCGCGCATGCCCGCGGTCCACGCCGCGTCGAAGAGCCCGCCGAAGCGCTCCAGCGACCGCACCGCGAGCGGAATCGCCTGCTCCTGGTCGTCGTGAAAGAGCGGCAGCAGGGCTTCCGCGAACCGCGCGAGGTTCCATTGGGCGATGGCAGGCTGATTACCGTACGCATATCGCCCACCGGTGTCGATCGAGCTGTACACGGTGGCCGGGTCGACCGCCTCCATGAACGCGCACGGCCCGTAATCGATGGTCTCGCCGGAGATGGTCATGTTGTCGGTGTTCATCACGCCGTGCACGAAACCGACGAGCATCCAGCGCGCCACAAGGGAAGCCTGCGCGGCCACCACCGAGTCGAAGAACCCCAGGTAGTCGCCCTCGTCGCCGGGGTAGTGGCGGCTGACCGCGTGGTCGGCCAGCCGGCGCAGCAGCCCGGTGTCGCCGGTCGCCCGGGCGAACTGGAAGGTGCCGACCCGCAGGTGACTCGCCGCGACCCGGGCCAGCACCGCGCCGGGCAGCGGCTGCTCACGGTGAACGGTGCGACCGGTGGCGACCACGGCGAGTGACCGGGTGGTGGGGATGCCGAGCGCGTGCATCGCCCGGCTGACGACGAACTCGCGCAGCATCGGCCCGACCGCGGCCAGCCCGTCGCCGGCTCTGGCGAACGGGGTGCGGCCGGAACCCTTCAGATGCAGGTCGCGGCCGTCGAGCTCGCCGAGCAGCAGGGCCCGGCCGTCGCCGAGGCGCGGCGAATAGCCGCCGAACTGGTGGCCGGCGTAGGCCTGCGCGACCGGCCGCGCCCCGGCCGGCGGCTCGGTGCCGGTGAGCAGGCCGGTGGTCAACTGCTCGGGGGCGAGGCCCAGCTCGGCCGCGAGCGCCTGGTCGGCGATCAGCAGGCGGGGCTCGGGACACTCCTCGGCCCGCCACGCGATGGCCAGCTCGGGCAGCTCGTCGGCGAAACGATGGGTCAGGCTCACGGCCGGAGCGGAAACGTCCACCCATCGACGGTAGCCCGCTCCCACCTGGTCTAACCTCCCGGCATGCGGGCGGTCATCCTCACACTCCGATTCGTGCTCGAACTCTGCGCGCTGGCCGCCCTGGCGTACGGTGGCTGGCGCCTGCCCGCGCCGATCGCCGTCCGGATCCTGGCGGCGGTCCTGTTGCCGCTGATCGCGGCGTTGATCTGGGGTCGTTGGGTGGCGCCGCGCGGCAGCCACCTGCTGCCCGACCCGGTGCGGCTGATCCCGGAGTGGGCGGTTTTCGGCGGGGCTACCGTGGCGCTGATCCTTACCGGTCACCCGGTGCTGGGTGGGGTGTTCGCGGTGTCGGCCGCGGTGGACCGCTGGCTGTTGCACGTGCTGAAGACGTCCACGGGCGGGGAGCCGGCCTGAGGTTTTCCACATGTCCGGGTTGTCCACAGGGCGGCCGCGGGATCTTCCCGGTCGACGGCATGCTGGATCGAGGGTCAGCCCCCTGGGCGGGCGGGGACCGGCGATGGGGCGGCTCGCGGCGGGGAGATGTCGACGGTGGGCGCTCTGAGCCGCGGGGCTGCCGGCTGCCGGGGTGACGCGCCGATGCCCGGCCGGCCGCGGGGACGCGTCGGTGCTCGACGCGGTTCGGGCGGCGGGGGAGGATAGGGACATGACGGACATGCGGGTCGGCGGTGTGGTGCCTCGGCAGGCTCGGGCCCGGGCCACGGTTCTGGGGTATGCCATGAAGGCTCTGCGGGGGTTGCCGCGGCCGGTTCGGCGGGCGGTGCTGGGTGGGGCCAGCGCGGGGGAGTTGCCCCCGGTGGCGGACTTCGTGCGGATGCTGGAGATCGCCGGGGACATGCCCGACTCCGGGCCGACTCACGCCGAGCTGGTCGGCCGGTTTCCCGAGGTGGCCGGGGTCGAGGTCGACGAACCGGAGATCGACGGGGTGCCGGCGCGGCTCTACCGGGTGCCGGGGCGAGCCGCTGAGGCGGCGCTGGTCTGGGTGCACGGGGGCGCGTTCGTCTGGGGTGGGCTCGGGATGGCCGAGGCGCACTGGACCGGGCTGATGCTGGCGGCGCGGGGAGTGCCGGTGCTGTCCCTCGACTACCGCAAGGCGCTGCGTGGGGTGCGGTTCCCGGCCGCGTCGGACGACGTGCTGGCCGGCTGGGCCTGGGCGGTGAACCATCCGGACCGGCTCGGGGTGCCGGCCGGGAAGATGCATCTGGGCGGGGCGAGCGCGGGCGGCAACCTGGCGGCCGGGGTGGCGAAACGGCTGCGGGACGGCGCGGGGCGGACGCCGGCGTCGGTGCTGCTGGCCTATCCGGCGGTGCACCCGGAGCTGACCGGCTGGGACGAGGCCGGCCTGGCCGCGATCCGGGATCAGGCGGACGCGGTGTACTTCTCGCCGGCGTGGATCCGTGATCTGAGCGTGCACTACGCGGGCGCGGCCGGGCTGACCGATCCCTATGCGTTCCCCGGGGTCGGCGACCTGGTGGGCACGCCGCCGACGCTGATCCTCAACTGTGAGCGGGACACGCTGCGGCGCTCGGGGGAGTTGTACGCGGAGCAGCTGCGGGCGGCCGGGGCGCAGGTGTCGGCGCACCTGCTGCCCGGCGCGGCGCACGGGACGCTGAACGAGCCGTTCAGCGAGGCGGGGTCGCGCACCATCGAGCTGATGAAGGAGTGGCTCGCGCCGAAGTAGCACGGGATGCGGCCGGGCGGCGGGGCGGGACCATCCGCAAGAGGGTCGTCCCCGGGGTGATGGTTGCCGATCCGAAACCTGGGTGGGGCAGCGAGACCGGTTGATCGACTAGTAACCTGACGCGCTCACAGCTTCTTTCCAGCACGAGGTGACCATGTCGCAGCCGCAGCCTTCCCCCTGGGGCGGGGCGCCCACCGATCCGGCTCAGGGCGGATATCCCGCTCCGGCCGCCTACCCGGGCCAGCCCGCCCCCGCGGGATATCCGGCGCCTGGCCAGCCCGTGCCGGCCGGCTATGCCCAGCCCACCCCGCCCGGCTACCCCCAGGCTGCCCCGAGCGGCTATGCCCAGCCGGGGCAGGCCGCTCCCGGGTACGCCGCACCGCCGGGTGCCTACCCCGCCCCGCAGGGCGCCTATCCCGCACCGCACGGCGGTTACCCGGCACCATCGGCCGGGCAGGTGCCGCAGGGCGTGCTGGCCTGCCGGTTCTGTGGCTCGGTGCCGGCCGCCCAGGCCAAGTTCCGCGGGCACCAGGGCATGCTGGTGATGATGCGGTTCCTCAGCAACGAGGGGCCGTTCTGCCGGGACTGCGGGCTCGGCGTGTTCCGGCACATGACCTCGCGCACGCTGGTGCAGGGGTGGTACGGCTACGCGTCGTTCGTCATCACGCCGTTCACCGTGCTGATGAACCTGGTCCGGCGCAACAGCGTGGCGGCCCTGCCGGCGCCGCAGCCGAACCCGTACGGCCCGAGCCAGCCGCCGATGGACCCCGGCCCCCGGCTGCTGCAGCGCCCGATGACCTGGGCCGGCCTGCTGATCCCGTTCGCCCTGGTCGCGTTGATCGCCTACGCCGCGTCCCAGAACTGAGCCGGTGGCCGCAGGGCAGAACTGAGCCGGTGGCCGCAGGGCAGAACTGAGCCGGTGGCCAGGAGAGAAGAACCGAGCCGGCGGAACGGAACAGAGGCGTGACCGAGGCGGCTCCGGAATGGAGCCGCCTCGGACCACTTCCGGCGACCGGGACGCGCGAGACGATCCGACGGGACCGTGCTCACGGCGTACCCGAATCGGTTTCACCGCTCGTGTTCTTCGATGTATTCCTTCGGGTCCTTGTTGTGGAAGTCGAGGCCCGCGCCCTGCGGATGCTCCGCGAAGAACTGGAGCCACCGGGCGCCCAGCTCCGTGCGCAGCTCGAGGCTCGCGTGCTTGCGGAAGTCGGGCAGGACCTCGTCCTCCTCCTCGGCCAGGTGCTCGCTGTTCTCGGTGCGGGCCGCCCACACCCCGGCCCACCAGCCGTCCGAGCCGGCCGGGTGCTCGGCCGCGGCCAGGATCCCGTCGCGGATCTTGTTGTGGTCGCGGATCGCGTCGTCGGTCTCCTCCGCCGCGTCCTCGCCGCCGCTGTCGGTCAGCAGGTGCGGGTAGAGGATCTTCTCCTCGGCCTCCGCGTGGATCTCCAGGTGCAGGGCGAGCGGCTCCCAGATCGCGCGGAGCTGCTCCTCGCCGTGGGCGTCGTCGAGCCGGGCGAAACCCACCCGGAACCGGTGATGATCTTCCAGGATCAGCGCGGTGATGTCGTCCATGGTCGGACCCTATGCCCATTCACCCGGTTCGAAACGCGTGATCATCTCCTTCGCCTGCGCGGTGAGGTCGGCGATCACCGAGGCGGCGCTCTTCACCGCGTCGACCAGACCGACGCCCTGACCGGCCAGCAGGGGCATCTCGTCCAGGTCGCCGGTGGTGGCGCGGATCGGCACCAGGTTGGAGAAGCGCGGGATGTCGATCTCCGGGCCGCCCAGGCTGGTCCGGCCGACCACCGGCCGGGCCACGCCGGCCGGCGGCTCCGACGGCCACTCGTCGGTGACCCGGTTGCGCAGCACTCGCATCGGGTTGAAGTCCGGGGTCTCCGGGCCGAAGACCGAGGTCCGCACGGTGTCCGTGGCACGCGCGGCGAGCAGGCGTTCCTTGTACGCCTGGTGCGCACCGGACTCGTCGGTGGCGACCAGCCGGGTGCCGATCCACGCCCCGTCCGCGCCGAGCATCAGCGCCGCGGCCAGCCCGCGCCCGTCGGCGATCCCGCCGGCGGCCAGGACCAGCGCCGGGGCGACAGCGTCCACCACGAGCGGGACCAGCGCGAACGTCGGCAGCGTCGCGAAGTTGTGCCCGCCCGCCTCGAGTCCCTGGGCGACCACCACGTCCACCCCGTCGTCGACCGCGCGTTTCGCCGCGTCGACCGAGCCGACCTGCTCGAACACCCGGGAACCGGCCGCGTGCAGCCGGTCGATCCAGTCCCTCGGCGGATGCCCCCAGTGGAACGACGCGACCGGCACGGCGGCCGCGCAGGCCGCGTCGATCTGGTCCGGCTGGGTGAACCCGGTGATGAAGTTGACGTGGAACGGGCGGTCGGTGCCGGCCCGGATCCCGGCGATCACCTGGGTGAGCGCCGGGGCCGGGAGCAGGCCGACGCCGAGCGCGCCGAGGGCGCCGGCGTTGCTGACCGCGATGGGCAGTTCCGGGGTGGACGCCACGAAGGCCATGCCGGCCTGGGCGATCGGGGTGGTCAGGCCGTAGGCCTCGGTGAACCTCGTGCGAAGCTCCATCCACCGACCATGTCAGAGGAACTCGCGGCGGTACAGGTCGATGAGTTCCCGGTAGTTGGGGCCGATGTTGGCGATGTAGACCTCGTCGAAGCCGGCCTCCTGGTAGGCCTTGAGCTGGGCGGCGTGCCCGGCGGCATCGGGTCCGCAGACGATCGACTTCTTCGTCGCCTCCGGCGTGACCAGCTCGCTGGCCTGCTCGAAGTGCCGGGGGGACGGCAGCACCTGGGACAGCTCGCCGGGAACGCCGGCGTTCGCCCACAGCCGGTGCGCGATCTCCACGCCCTCGTCCTCGGTCGGCGCCCAGCAACCCTTGAACCCGCCCTGGACCGGCTTGCCCGCCCCGCCCGCGTCGCGGAACTGCTGGACCAGGTCGCCGTCGGGCATCGTGGAGAGGTAGCCGTCGCCGATCCGGCCGGCCACGCCGAGCGCCTTCGGGCCGAACGCGGAGACGTAGACCTTGGGCGGGACCGCCGGCAGCGTATAGAGCCGGGCCTGGTCGACCCGGTAGTGCTTGCCGTGGTGGGTGACGAACTCGCCGGCCCAGAGCGCGCGCATCACCTCGACCGCCTCCTCCAGCATCTCCAGGCGCTCGTCGGCGAACGGCCAGCGCTCGCCGGTGATGTGTTCGTTGAGCGCCTCGCCGGTGCCGACGCCGAGCACGAACCGGCCGTCGTGCAGGACCGCGCTGGTGGCCGCGGCCTGGGCCACCACGGCCGGGTGGAGGCGTTGGATCGGGCAGGTGACGGCGGTGGTGACCGGGATGGTGACGACTTGGCTGAGCGCGCCGATGATCGACCAGACGAACGGGCTCTGGCCCTGGGCGTCGTTCCACGGGTGGTAGTGGTCGGAGATCCACAGACCCTGGAAGCCGGCCTCCTGGGCCAGTTTCGCCTGCTCGATCAGCTGGGCGGGGGTGTACTCCTCGCAGGACAGGAAATATCCGATTCGCATACCGGCCCGATACCCGGAACGCGGTCGGTGAATCTCGTGACGATGTCCGGGGAGGAGCTCCGACCCGGCCCGGAAGGAATCCGGCGGATCCGGGTGTGAGATCGGCGGGTGGGGGCATATCGCCGGGTAGCAGTGCGACAGGTGGCAAATCTTATGTGGTGTTTGCCAGAACCTACGGCAAGAATGACGAAATGGCAGGCATCGACTGCGCGGTGAGCCAGGTCGGCACCAGGACACTGGTCCGGCTCGATGGCGAGCTGTCCGTGGCGACCGCCCCGAAAGTCCGCACGGTTCTGCTGAAGTGCCTGGTGGAGCGGCCGGACGCGGTGATCGCCGAGCTGGCCGGCCTGCGGGTGCTGGAGCCTGTCGCGCTGACCGTCTTCGGCGTGGTGGCCCGGCAGGCCGCCCGGTGGCTGGGGACGCCGCTGTTGCTCAGCGCACCCCGGAAGGAGGTGGCCACATGGTTCTCCTCAGGGCGCTATGGACGGGTGCCGGTGCTGGCAAGCACCTCCGAAGCCATGGGCGTGGAGCCGCGTGAGCGGATGCCGGCGGTGGCCGACAGCCTGCTGCCGGTTTCCGGCGCCGCCGCCCATGCCCGGCACCTCGCCGGTGAGGCCTGCGCCCGATGGGGGCTGGACGACCTGGCCGACGCCGCCCGGATCGTGGCCGGCGAGCTGGTCACCAACGCCGTCGTGCACGCCGGCACCATGATCGACTTGCGGTTCTCGCTCGGCCGGCGACACCTCATGATCACGGTCCGGGACGGCTCCCGGGCGATGCCGCAGGTCGCCGGGGTGGCCTCCACCGATCCGCTGGCGCCGCGCGGCCTGCTGCTGGTGGAGCAGTTCGCCAAGCGCTGGGGCGCGGTCCCGGCCGAGGGTGGCAAGGTGGTCTGGGCCAGCCTCAGCGGTGTGCCGGAGCGCGGCGCACCACGGTCTGGAACAGGCTGAGCAGCCCCGCCGTCGACAGCACCCCGTGCACCACGCCGCGTGCGTTCACCACCTGGTAGGAGCGGCCGTGCGCGAGAGCCGCGGCCCGGCCCTCCAGCAGCGCCCGGATCCCGGCCGCGGCCAGGAACGGCACCCGCTCCAAGTCGACGATCACCACGGCCACGCCCGGTTGCGCTGCCGCGTTGCCGATGATCTGGGCGAGCACCTCACTGACCTCGTCGTCGATCTCACCGCGCACCGCGAGCCGGATGAAGCCCGCGCCCTCGTCGTGCTTGCTCACCGCGAACGCGCCAGTCATGTTCCCCCCGCCCGAATCAGGGTATTTCAGGGTTGTTCCACAGCTGATGATGACCCGGACCGAGTCGTCGGCGTGGACTTGTCACCCTAACCATGGCGGGGCGGATCCGCACGGGGTCGGCGTTTCGGCCGATTGTGACGGGGAACCCGAGGAGCATGCCGATCCTCAACCGTTTGGAAGAAGCCCGCGCGCTCGACGGGGTCAGCGATAAGCTGCAGTCGGTCGTGACGGCCGCGGTCCGCCCGCAGCGGCTGCGCGACGTGCTGCACGGCACCTGGCTGGGGCACCCGCTGCACCCGGTCCTGGTCCAGCTGCCGATCGGCGCGTTCCTCTCCACCGCGATCCTCGACCTGCTCCCGGGCGGCCGCAAGGCCGCGACCACCCTGGTCACCGCGGGTGTCGCGGCAGCCGTCCCGGCCATTGCCGCCGGCTGGCTGGACTGGTCGCAGCTGACCCGCGACCGGCGGCGCGTCGGCCTGGTGCACGCCGGTGCGAACGCGATCGCCGTCGGGCTCTACGCCTCGTCGCTGGTCGCCCGGCTGCGCGGCAAGACCTCGACCGGCAAGGCACTCGGCTTCGCCGGGCTGACCGTCGCCGGCGCGGGCGCCTACCTGGGCGGGCACCTGTCCTTCGCGCAGGGCGCCGCGACCAACCACGCCGCCCCCGACCTGGACCGGCTGCCGGAGGAGTGGACCGAGGTCTGCTCGCTGGCCTCGGTCCCGGAGCGCCGGACCGTGGTCCGGCTGGTCGGTGACGTGCCGGTGCTGCTCTACCGGATCGGCGACCGGGTCTCCGCGCTCGTGGAGCGCTGCGGTCACGAGACCGGGCCGCTGGGCGAGGGCGAGGTCACCGGCGAGGGCTGGAACGCCTGCGTGGTGTGCCCGTGGCACGGCAGCACGTTCCGGCTCAGCGACGGCGCCGTGATGCACGGGCCGGCCGCCAACAATCAGCCGCTGATCCCCGTCCGGGTCGATCGCGGCCGCATCGAGATCCGCCAACCCTGACACCCCCGGAGGTTGATCATGCCCGCGCGTGAGGACATGCCGTCCACGCTGAAGCGTTCCCCCAAGAAGGCGCAGGACACGTACGCCAAGACGCACGACTCCGCCGTCGAGCAGTACGGCGAGGGCGAGCGCGCGCACCGGACCGCGTTCTCCGCGGTCAAGCACTCGTTCGAGAAGGTCGGCGACCACTGGGAGCCCAAGGAGAAGAAGGGCCCGAGCGACGCCAAGGCGGCCGGCGGACGCGGCACCAAGGCGAAGACAGCGGGTGGCGTGGACGCGAACGCCAGCAAGGCGCACCTGATGGACCTCGCGAAGCGGCTCGACATCAGCGGCCGGTCCAGGATGACCAAGGACCAGCTGGTCGACGCGATCCAGAAGGCGAACAACCGGGACACCCGAAAGGCGCGTGCCTGAGCGTGGCCGGTCGCGGGCTGCGATAGCGTGGCCCGCGATGGACGAGGTCGACGGTCAGTTCGAGGCGCTCCTCACGTACGTGAAGGAGGCGCGCGGCTTCGACTTCACCGGCTACAAACGATCAAGCCTGGTCCGCCGGGTCAACCGGCGGATGTCCCAGGTCCCGGTCACCGGTTTCGCGGAGTACCTGGACTTCCTCCAGGTGCATCCGGACGAGTTCACCGCGCTGTTCAACACCATCCTGATCAACGTGACCGGCTTCTTCCGGGACCCGGAGGCGTGGGAGCGGCTGCGCACCGGCGTACTGATCCCGCTGGTCGCCGCGAAGCCGCCGGCCGACCCGATCCGGGTCTGGAGCGCCGGCTGCGCCTCCGGTCAGGAGGCCTGCACCCTCGCCATGATGCTGGCCGAGATCCTCGGGCCGGAGCAGTTCCGGGCCCGGGTCAAGATCTACGCCACCGACGTGGACGAGGAGCAGCTCGCCGAGGCCCGGTACGCCAGTTACCGCGCGCGTGACGTCACCGACGTCCCGCCCGAGCTGCTGGAACGCTACTTCGAGCCGATCGGCACCCGGTACGTGTTCCGCAAGGACCTGCGCCGCAGCGTCATCTACGGCCGCAACGACCTGGTGCAGGACGCCCCGATCTCCCGCGTCGACCTGCTGACCTGCCGCAACACGCTGATGTACTTCAACGCCGAGACCCAGGCGCGGATCCTCGGCCGGTTCCACTTCGCCCTCACCGAGGTGGGCACCCTGTTCCTCGGCAAGGCCGAGATGCTGCTCAGCCACAGCAGCCTGTTCCAGCCCATCGACCTGAAACGCCGGATCTTCCGGAAGGTCTCCCGCGGTGCGCCGGCCGGCGCACCGCCCCGCGCCGACCAGCCCCCGATCGCCCACCCGGCCGAGCCGGCCGGGCTGGACCGGGTGCGCAACGCCGCCCTGATGGCCGCACCGGCCGCGCAGATCGTGGTCACCGAGGACGGCCTGATCGCGCTCAGCAACCTGCGGGCGGAGACGCTGTTCGGCGTGTCGTCGCGCGACGTGGGCCGGCCGCTGCGCGACCTGGAGGTGTCGTACCGGCCGGTGGAGCTGCGCCGATACATCGAGCAGGCGCAGGCGGAGCGCCGCCCGGTGCGCATCACCGGTGTCGAGTACCCCTGCGGCACCGGCACCACGCTGCACCTCGACATCCAGGTGAACCCGCTGGTGGACGTGGACAGCCTGCTCGGCGTCGGCGTGGTCTTCCAGGACGTGACGGCCGCCAAGCAGCTGCGCGACGAGCTGGAGCGCGCGAACCGGGAGCTGGCGGCGGCGTACGAGGAGCTCCAGTCGACGAACGAGGAGCTGGCGACCACCAACGAGGAGCTCCAGTCGACGGTGGAGGAGCTGGAGACCACCAACGAGGAGCTCCAGTCCACCAACGAGGAGCTGGAGACGATGAACGAGGAGCTCCAGTCCACCAACGACGAGCTGCAGGGGATCAACGAGCAGCTGCGGCGCAGCACCGCCGAGCTGGACGGGGCGAACGGCTTCCTGGACGCCATCCTGGCCGGGCTGCGCGCCGGGATCGTGGTGGTCGACCAGGGACTGCGGGTCCGGGTGTGGAACCGGCAGGCCGAGGAGCTGTGGGGACTGCGGTCCACCGAGGCGGTCGGCGAGCATCTGCTCGATCTGGACATCGGGCTGCCTGTCGACCGGGTGCGCCCACTGGTCCGGCAGGCGCTCACCGGGGACGCCGAGAGCAAGCCGCTCGAGCTGGAGGCGATCAACCGGCGTGGCCGGCCGATCATCGTGCGGGTGGCGTGCAGCCCGCTGCCGGATGGCTCGGGAGGCACGAACGGTGCCATCATCGTGGTGGAAGCGGATTAGTTTGGTTCGCGTGATGGCGGGGATCCGGTCGCCATCGGAGGAAGAGGTGACCGGAGCGGCATGAGTTCGTTGAGCTGGGCCATCGAGGATCGCGACGGGTGCGTCATCGTCGCCGTCCGCGGCCGGCTCGACCTGCGCGGCGCTCCCGGCCTGCGCACCGCCCTGCTGAAATGTCTCGCCGAGCAGCCCCGCGCGTTGCTCGTCGACCTGGCCGGCATGTCGCTCGGCGACGAGACCTCGCCGGCGCTGTTCACCGCGGTGACCCGCCTGGCCACCGACTGGCCGGGCACCCCGGTGCTGCTCTGCGCGCCGCAGCCGGACGTGTCGCGGCTGCTCAGCCGTGGCCGGTTCGGCACGCTGCAGGTCCGGGCGGAGGTCGGCGAGGCGGTGCTGGAGGTGTGCGCGACCGGCGCTGTCCCGCCGGTCATCAGAGATCAACTACTGCCGGCAGCGGGCGCGGCACGGCACGCTCGGGACCTGGCCGCCGAGGCTTGCGTACGGTGGGGAGTCCCGCATCTCGTCGGCCCGGCCAGCGTGGTCGCCACCGAGCTCGTCTCGAACGCCGTCGAGCACGCCGGCACCATGATCACCCTCCAGTTCCTCCACCGGCCGCGTCACCTGCACGTCGTGGTCCGGGACGGCTCGCCGGCCATGCCGGTGCCGGCCGTGAGCGACACGAACGAGGGACGCGGCCTGCTGCTGGTGGAGAGCCTGGCCGTGCACTGGGGCGCACTGCCGGCCCGCGACGGCAAGGTGGTCTGGGCCACCCTGGCGATCTAGGCCGGAGTCGCGAGCAACTCGCGCAGGCCGGAGATGGCCAGCACCCGGGCGACGTACGGCTGCACCCCGATCAGCAGCACCCGCACACCGCGCCCCCGGGCGACCTCGTGCACCGCGTTCAGCATCCCGATCCCGGCCGCGCTCAGCAGCGGCACCCCGGTCAGGTCGACGGTCAGCCGGCGGCCCCGCCCGCAGGTGCCGGCTGCGGCCAGCAGGTCCCGGCGCACCTGGTTCGCGTTGTCCCGGTCGATCTCGCCGTGCACCGCGGCGTGCACGCCCTCCGGGCCCGCCGTGACGACCACCCGGTGGCTCGGGTCGCCGGCGCCCGACCAGGGTGGTGCGGCGTCCGACAGCATCGCCTCGCGCAGCCAGGTCAGGGTGCGGCTGAGCAGCCGGGACACGTGCATCTGCGAGATGCCCAGCTCGTCGGCGATCTCCACCTGGCTCAGGTTGCCCCAGAAGCGCAGGGCGAGCAGCCGCCGCTCCCGGGGCGGCAGCTCGCACAGCAGGGTCTCCACCGTCGCCCGGTCGTCGACCAGGTTCAGGTCGCCGTCCACGGTGCCGACCATGTCGCCCAGCTCGGCGCCGTCCGGGCTCTCGCCGATCGGCGCGTTCAGCGACTCGGTGTTGTGCGCGGCAGCCGACGTCTGCGTGCCACGCACCTCCGCCTCGTCGACGCCGAGCCGCCCGGCCAGCTCGGCGAGCGTCGGGGTGCGGGCCAGCTCGCTGGTCAGCGCGGCCCGGGCGTGCACGAACTCCAGCACCCGGTCCTGCTGCCCGCGCGGCACGTGGACGCCCCAGGTGTGGTCCCGGAAGTGCCGCTTGATCTCGCCGGTGATGGTGAGGATCGCGTACGCGGTGAACGAGCCCCGCTCCGGGTCGTACCTGTCGATGGTCTTCACCAGCCCGAGCCGCGCCACCTGTTCCAGGTCCTCGGGCGGCTCGCCCCGGCCCCGGTAACGGCGGGCCAGCCGGCCGGCGAACGGCAGGGCCTGGCGGACGAAGTCGCTGCGGAGCCGCTGCCGGGTGGGGTGGTCGGCCAGCGCGCACGCGCGCGCGTACCGGTCGGCCAGCACGTCCAGGTCTTCCAGCGGTTCCAGCCGGTCGTGGTCCGGCATCGGCACGATCCTTCGTCCAGCAGACCCCTGAACAGGTCCGAATCCCAACATCTCTGCCCAGTACAGCACCCCGGTAAACCCGCAACCGTCCCGGTTGCGTTCCGGTAGTGCGTGTCGTTTCGGCCGAAGCGACACCCCGGCACGTCCCGAAGAGTCCGGCAGCGCCGAAAGCCGGCGCCTCGTTCTGCTGGGGGGTATCGCCGCTTTGGCTCCGATGTTCGCACCGCTGCGGGAGCGCAACTACCGGCTCTGGGCCGCCGCCGACCTGGTGTCGACGGCCGGCACCTGGATGCAGGTGCTCGGGCTGAACTGGCTCATCCTGTCGGACACCGGCTCGGCCGCCACCATGGGCCTGGTCGTCATGCTGCAGGCGCTGCCGGTCCTGGTGCTCGGCACCTGGGGTGGCGCGCTCGCCGACCGGCTGCCGGCCCGCCCGCTGCTGATCGCCTCCCAGGCGGTCCGCGCGCTGCTCGCCCTGGCGCTGCTCGCCCACGGCGGCCACGCGCTGATCTTCGCGGTGGCGCTCGCCTCCGGCGTGATCAGCTCGTTCGAGGGCCCGGCGCTCGGCAAGTTCGGCTCCGCGCTGGTCAAGCCGGAGGCGCTCGGCTCCGCGCTGGCGCTCGGCTCGGTGCTCAGCTCGGCCGGCCGGATCGGCGGCATGGCCCTCGGCGGCGTCCTGGTCGGCGTCACCGGCCCGGCCGTGCTCTTCGTCATCAACGCGGTGTCCTACCTCGCGGTGATCGGCGCGCTGGCCGCGATGCGCACCGGCGAGCTGCGCGACCTGCCGGCCGCCGCGGCCGGCGAGCGCGGCGTGCTCGCCGGGCTGCGCTACATCGCCCGGCAGCCGGTGGTGCTGATCGTCCTGGCGCTCTCCTTCGTGCTCGGCTCGCTCGGCCGCAACTACCAGGTCAGCATGGCCGCCATGACGGCCGGCCCGCTGCACGCCGGCTCCGGCGGCTACGGCCTGCTCTCCACCGTCTTCGCGGTCGGCGCGGTGCTCGGCGGCCTGCTGCTGGCCGGCACCGGCCGGTCCACCCTGCGCGTCCTGCTCGGCACCGGACTGACCATCAGCGTCCTGCAGATCTGCTCCGGCCTGGCCCCGAACCTGGTGTCGTTCGCCGCCCTGATCCTGCCGATCGCGGCCGGCGCTGTCGTCTTCGACACCGTCGTCTCCACCCGCATCCAGCTGGACACCCGCGAAGACATGCGCGGCCGGGTGCTGGCGGCGGTGGGCATCGTGTCGTCGCTGTCCGGGATGTTCGGCGCCCCCGCCGTGGGGTGGCTGTGCGACACGGCCGGTGCCCGTGGTGCCCTGCTCGTCGGCGGCGTCGTGACGACGGTGGCGGCGATCGCCGGTGCCCTCGCGGTGGCCCGGGTGCAGGGTCGCAAGCTGCACGTCCCGCACCCGCACCTGCCGCACCCGCACCTGCCGAGCCTGCCGCACCTGCCGCGGCCGGAGTCGCTGGTGCCGGCCGAGCAGATGGCCTGACCCGCACTCGCCGAGGCCGGAGTCGCCCGGTCCCGGCCGAGTGGACGGCCCGATCCGCACCTGACCCCCACCCCGAGAGCCCGGCGTCCTGGTGGCGCCGGGCTCTCGCCCGCTTCTGGCCCTGGCCGGTGCCGATCCCCCGATCGTGGGGGACGACTGATCACGGTCAGATCGGGTATGCCCCGCGCCATGTCCGTGATCAACAGGCCGGCACCGCCGGTCGGCATCGAAACCGACGAGGTCACCGTGGTGGTGGCCACCCGCAACCGACCCGATCGGCTGCGCGAGACCGTGCCCCGCCACCACGCCGCGACGATCATCGTCGACAACGCGTCCGACCAGCCACTCTCCGTCCCGGGCGCGATGATGGTCCGGCTCGGCGAGAACCTCGGCGCGGCAGCCCGCAACGTCGGCGTCGAGCACGCGCGGACCCCGTTCGTGGCGTTCGCGGACGACGACTCGTACTGGGAACCTGGCTCCCTGGCCCGAGCCGCACGGATCTTCCGTGACCACCCGCGGGCCGCCCTGCTGTCCGCCAAGGTCCTGGTCGGCGCGGAGGGCCGCCTCGACCCGGTGTCGGCGTGCATGGCCGAAGCCCCGATCGGCACCCCGCCCGGCGCCCCCGGACCGTCGGTGCTGGGCTTCCTCTCCTGCGCGGTGATGGTCCGGCGAGACGCCTTCCTCGCGGCCGGCGGTTTCCAGCCCAAGCTTTTCGTGTACGGCGAGGAAGCCCTGCTCGCCATGGACCTCGCCGCCGCCGGTCACCACCTGTCCTACGTCCCGGACCTGGTCGTCCGCCACCTCCCCGAACCGGCCGGCCGCGACAACCGGGCCCGCGCCCGCCGGGAGGCCCGCAACCGCGCCCTGACCGCCCTGCTCCGCCGCCCGCCCGCGGTGATCGCCCGTACCCTCGCCGAGGTGGCCCGCACCCAGCCGGCCGCCCTCCGCGACATCGCCCGGGACCTGCCCTGGGCGCTGCGTCACCGGCGGCCGCTCCCGGCTCCGGTCGAGTCCGCCCTCCGTCACCTCGCCACCACCTGACCGCCCGCCCCGAACCACCGTCCAAGACCCGCGACACACCCCGGGCTGGTCGTGGTGGTGGTGTCCGAGCCGGGGATGGGACCGTGAGTGCCAGCCGGGTTCCGCGGCTGGTCGTGACGGTGGTGTCCGGGCCCAGGATGGGACCGCGAGCGCCAGCCGGGTTCCGCGGCTGGTCGTGACGGTGGTGTCCGAGCCGGGGATGGGACCGTGAGTGCCAGCCGGGTTCCGCGGCTGGTCCTGGCGGTGGTGTCCGAGCCGGGGATGGGACCGTGAGTGCCAGCCGGGTTCTGTGGCTGGTCGTGATGGTGGTGTCCGAGCCGGGGATGGAACCGTGAGTGCCAGCCGGGTTCCGTGGCTGGTCGTGACGGTGGTGTCCGGGCTTGGGACAGGGCGGTGGGGACCAGCCAGCCGGGAGCGGTATTGCCCCACGGGCAACCGGAACCCGGACCGTCGACCGCGCACCGCCGCCAGCAGCGGACCGTGACCAGCAGCGACCGGGTGGCGGCCGGGACGGTGACCGGTGGCGTCGGTGGGCGGCCCGTGACCAGCAGCGACGGGGGTGGCGGCCGGGACGGTGACCGGTGGCTTGGCGGGCGGGCCGTGACCGACTGCGGGCCAGGCGGCGTCCGGTCCGGCGTGGATCAGCGAATCCGGCGCGTCACTCCAGGGGCTACCAGCCCGACGGCGGTGACTGCAGGTGGACCGCCTTGGTGCAGGTCATCTCGTCGAGCAGCTCGGGGCCGTACCCGAAGCCCTGTCCGCTGAGCCCACGCGGATGCGCGGCGCCCCCCGGCGCCCCGCCGAACACCGCGTTGATCTTGACGGTGCCGACCGGGAGGGTGCGCCAGGCCTGCTGGGCGTTGCTCATCGACGGGGTCAGGACCGTGGCGGCCAGACCGTACGTCGACGCCGCCGACCGCCGCAGACCCTCCTCGAACGACGCCACCACGGCGACCGGCGCGACCGGGCCGAACGTCTCCTCGCGCATCACCGTCATCTCGTCGGTGCAGCCGGACAGCACGGTCGGCGGGTAGTGTGCGCCCGGCCCGACCGGGACGGCACCACCGCGCAGGACCGTCGCGCCGTCCTTGACCGCCTGCTGGACCTGCTCGTCCACGAGGTCACGCAGGCGGCGGTCGACCAGCGGGCCGATCCGCGACGCCCAGGTGTCCGCCTGCGCCGCCAGGGCGTCCAGGAACGGGTCGGCCACCGAGGCGTGCACATAGATCCGTTCGACGGCCACGCAGATCTGGCCGGAGTTGGCGAACGCGCCGAGCGCCGCCTGCTCGGCGGCCCACGCCGGGTCCACGCCGGCGTCGACCAGCAGCGGGTCCTTGCCGCCGTTCTCCAGCAGGGCCTTCGCGCCGGTCCGGGCGCAGGCCGCGGCGATCGAGCGGCCGGTGGCCGTGGAGCCCACGTGCGCGACCAGGTCGACGGGCGCGGCCGCCAGGTGGGCCCCGGTCGCGCCGTCGCCGTTGACCAGGTTCAGCACGCCGTCCGGGAAGTGCAGGGCGAACAGCTCGACCAGGCGGTGCCCGGTGGCCGGGGTGCGCTCGCTCGGCTTGTGCACCACGGTGTTGCCGGTGACCAGTGCCGCGCCGAGCAGGCCGCAGGCCACCGCGATCGGGTCGTTCCACGGCGTGATCACCGCGACCACCCCGCGCGGCCCGTACGCCATCAGGTCGATCGCCGCGTCGTCACCGGCCAGTGCCCGTCCCCGGTGGACCGGGCCGAGCTCGGCGTACTGCCGGAGCGTGCCGACCCCGGCCAGCACCGAGTCGCGGGCGTCGGCGACCGGCTTGCCCATCTCCGCCGAGATCAGCGCGGCCAGTTCGTCGGCGTCGGCCTCGACGGCGTTCGCCGCGGCGTGCAGGGCGGCGGCCCGCGCGGCGGGGGCGGTACGCGCCCAGCCCGGCGCGGCGGCTCGTGCGGCGCTCACCGCGGCGTCCACGTCGGCCTCGTCGGATACGGTCATCCGGGAGACCGGGGTGCCGTCGGCCGGGCTGAGCACTGTCAGGTCGCGGCCGGAGCCGCCGTGGCGCCAGGCGCCGGCGATGAGTTGCGTGACGTCCTGCATGGACGGCCGGTTGCCCGGTCTTGACCGGCACAAACGTAAAAACTTCGACCGTCGAAGTTTTTTTGGTGATCTTGGAGTAATGCGGTGATCGTCGGGTATCCGCCGCCATATGCGAGTCCTGGGAATCAACGCGATCTTCCATGATCCGGCCGCCGCGCTGATCGTGGACGGCCAGGTGGTGGCCGCCGCCGAGGAGGAGCGGTTCAGTCGCCGCAAGCACGGCAAGCGCCCGGTGCCCTTCGCCGCCTGGGAGCTGCCCGAACTGTCCGCCGCCTGGTGCCTCGCCGAGGCCGGGCTGGAACCCGGCGACCTGGACGCGGTCGCCTACTCGTTCGACCCGGGGATCAGCCGGGACGCCGCCGACCTGGGCCTGGCCGACCCATGGGATCACCTGCGGATCGACTACGCCCGGCGGGCCCCGCAGTTCCTGGCGAGCGCGCTGCCCGGCCTCGACCCGGAGCAGGTGCGGTTCGTGCCGCACCACGTGGCGCACGCGGCCTCGGCGGGACTGTCGGTGCCGGACGACAACGCCGTGCTGGTGCTGGACGGGCGCGGCGAGGTGGCCGGGCACCTGGCCGGGGCGTACCGCGACGGCGAGCTGACCGTGCTGCGCACCCAGGAGCTGCCGCACTCCCTCGGGCTGCTCTACGAGGACCTGACCCGGCACCTGGGATTCCTGCACTCCAGTGACGAATACAAGGTGATGGCGCTCGCGTCGTACGGAAAACCGAAGTTCTTGGATCTTCTGCGGGAGCTGGTCAAGCCGACCGGGGACGGCGGGTTCACGGTGGACCGGATCGACTGGAGCGCTCTGGCCAAGCCGTGCCCGCCCGGCGGGGAGCTCGGCGACGAGCACGCCGACCTGGCGTCCAGTGTGCAGAAGCGGCTCGAGGAGGTGATCCTCGACCTGGCCCGGTGGACCTTCGAGGCATCCGGCGGGCTGCCCACGCTGACCCTGGCCGGCGGCACCGCGCTGAACTGCGTGGCCAACGCGCGGGTCGCCGCCGAGGGACCGTTCCAGCGGGTCTGGGTGCAGCCGGCGGCCGGCGACTCGGGGACCGCGCTCGGGGCGGCGCTCGCGGTGCACGGGCAGAGCATCCCGTTCACCACGGCGGCGCTCGGCCGCGGCTGGAGCGACGACGAGCTGGAGGCCGAGCTGCGGCGGGCGGCGCTGCCCTACACCCGGCCGGCCTCGATCGCCGCCGAGGCCGCCGAGGTGCTGGCCCGCAACGGGATCGTGGCCTGGTACCAGGGGCGCAGCGAGTACGGGCCGCGCGCGCTCGGGCACCGCTCGCTGCTGGCCCACCCCGGCGACCCGGACACCCAGCGGCGGATGAACGACGTGAAGGGCCGCGAGCAGTTCCGGCCGATCGCGCCGATGGTCCGCGCCGAACGCTTCCACGACATCTTCGACGGGGTCTACCCGAGTGAGCACATGCTCTTCGTGCACCGCGTCAAACCCGAGTGGCGGGACCGGATCCCGGCTGTCGTGCACGTGGACGGCACCGCCCGGGTGCAGACCGTGCACCAGGAGACCGAGCCGGTGGTGGCGGCGATGCTGGCCGAGTTCGAGAAGCGGACCGGGCTGCCGGTGGTGGTGAACACCTCGCTGAACACCGCCGGGCGGCCGATGGTGGACACCCCGCGCGAGGCGATGGAGCTGTTCGGCTCGGCGCCTGTCGACCTGCTCGCCATCGGGCCGTTCGCGGTCCACCGGGCCGGAGCGTTCGGCAAGTGATCAGCGTTGTCATCCCGACCCTGGGACGGCCGAGCCTGTCCGCGCTGCTGGAGCGCATCCGCGACGACGATCTGGAGATCATCGTCGTCGACGACCGTCCCGACCGAGACGATCGGCTGGAAACCCCGGGCCGGGTCATCGCCGGCCCGGCCCGGGGCCCGGCGGCGGCCCGCAACGCCGGGTGGCGTGCCGCCCGGCACGAGTGGGTGGTGTTCCTCGACGACGACGTGCTGCCCGACCCGGACTGGCCGCGCCGGCTGAAGGCCGACCTGGCCGCGGCCGGCCCGGAGATCGGCGGCGTACAGGGCGTGCTGAGCGTCCCGCTGCCCGACGACCGCCGGCCGACCGACTGGGAACGGGTCACCGCGGGTCTCGCCGACGGCGCCTGGATCACCGCCGACATGGCGTTCCGCCGCACCGCCCTGTCCGCCGTCGGCGGCTTCGACGAGCGCCTGCCACGGGCCTTCCGGGAGGATGCCGAGCTGGCCTTCCGGGTCCGCCAGGCCGGGTGGCAGCTGCGTCGGGGTGACCGCCGGACCACCCATCCGGTACGCCCGGAGAGCCGCTGGGTCAGCCTGCGCACCCAGCGCGGCAACGCCGACGACGCGCTGCTGCGCCGCCTCTACGGCCCGCGGTGGCGCGACCTGCTGGCCATCCCGCCCGGCCGCCGCCCCCGGCACGCGGCGGTCACCGCGGCCGGCGCGCTCGCCCTGGCCACCGGGGTGACGGCGGCGATCACCAGGCGCCCGGGCTGGGCGCTGGCCGCCGCGGCCGCGACCACCGCGTGGGCGGCCGGTACCGCCGAGTTCGCCGCCACCCGGATCGCCCCCGGCCCGCGCGACCGGCACGAGGTCGCCACGATGCTGCTGACCAGCGTGGCGATCCCGCCGGTAGCCATCGCGTACTGGCTGCGCGGCTGGTGGCGCTGGCGGTCCGCCGAACCGGCCTCGGCCCCGGCCGGCACACCGGCCACCAGGGTGGTGGCCGCTTGATGTCACGGCTCTACGACGCCGTCCTGTTCGACCGGGACGGCACGCTGATCGTGGACGTGCCGTACAACGGTGACCCCGGCAGGGTCACACCGATGCCCGGCGCGCGGGCCGCCCTGGACCGGCTGCGCGCCGCCGGCCTGCGCCTGGGCGTGGTGACCAACCAGTCCGGTCTGGCTCGCGGCCATTTCACCGCCGGCGAGCTGACAGCTGTCAACCGGCGGGTCGAGGAACTGCTCGGGTCGTTCGACACCTGGCAGATCTGCCCGCACGACGACACCGCCGGCTGCGACTGCCGCAAGCCACGGCCCGGCCTGATCGAGGCGGCCGCGCGGGCGCTGGGCACCACCCCGGAGCGCTGCCTGGTGGTCGGCGACATCGGCCGGGACATGACAGCGGCGCTCGCCGCCGGGGCGGCCGGCATCCTGGTGCCGACGCCGGTCACGCTGCCGGACGAGGTGGCGGCCGGCCCCACGGTGGCCGCCGATCTGACCGCCGCCGCCGACCTGATCCTGCGGCGGGAGGCACTGGTACGGCCGGTGGCGCCCCGGACGGCGGGGACCGTGCTCGCGGTGCGGTCCGACTCCGCGGGGGACGTGCTGGTCACCGGGCCGGCGATCCGGGCACTCGCGCACCACAGCGAGCGGGTGGTGCTGCTCTGCGGGCCGCGCGGGCGGGCGGCGGCCGAGTTGCTGCCCGGTGTCGACGAGCTGATCGAGTGGCGGCTGCCGTGGATCGACCCGCAGCCCGATCCGGTCGACGCGGCCGACCTGGCGGCGCTCACCGAGCGGATCCGCGCGGCGCGGGTCGACGAGGCGGTGGTCTTCACCTCCTACCACCAGTCCGCGCTGCCGCTCGCGCTCCTGCTGCGTACCGCCGGGGTCGGGCGGATCACCGCGATCAGCGAGGACTATCCGGGGTCGCTGCTGGACGTGCGGCACCGCGTACCGGACGGGATCCCGGAACCGGAGCGGGCCCGCAGCGTGGCGGCGGCCGCCGGCTTCGGACTGCCCGACAGTGACCCGGGCGGCCTGCGGGTGCGGGACGTCCGGCGCCGAGGACCTGGTGACTACGTGGTGGTGCACCCGGGGGCCAGCGTCGAGGCGCGGTCCTGCCCGCCGGAGACCATGCGGGAGATCGTACGGACGCTGGCGGCCGGCGGGCACCGGGTGCTGGTGACGGCGGGACCGGGGGAGGAGCCGCTGGCGTCGTACGTCAAAAGCTCCGTGGCGGACCTCATCGAACCGACCTCCCTGACCGAACTGGCCCACCTGTTGGCCGGCGCGTCCTGCCTGGTCGTCGGCAATACCGGGCCGGCGCACCTGGCGGCGGCCGTCGGCACCCCGGTGGTCAGCCTCTTCGCGCCGACCGTCCCCTATGCGCAGTGGGGGCCCTACCGCGTCCCGGCGATCCGGCTCGGCCAGCCCGGTGCCGTCTGCCGCGACACCCGCGCGACGACCTGCCCGGTCGCCGGCCATCCCTGCCTGTCCACCGTCGATCCGGCCGAGGTGCTGGAGGCCGTCACCCGGCTCGGCGCGAAGGTCCGATCACCAAGAGAGGTAGCCGCGTGAACATCCTGCTCTGGCACGTCCACGGCTCCTGGACCACCTCGTTCGTCCAGGGCAAACATCGTTACCTGATCCCGGTCAACGACGCCCGCGACGAGTGGGGACGCGGCCGCGCCCGCACCTTCGACTGGCCGGACAGCGTCGAGGAACTGCCGCTCGACCAGATCCGGGACGCGGACGTGGCGATCGTCCAGCGGCCCGAGGAGATCGACCTGGTACCGCCAAGTCTTCCGGTGATCTACGTGGAGCACAACACCCCCAAGGGGGACGTCCCGGACACCCGGCATCCGCTGGCCGACCGGGACGACGTGGTGATCGCCCACGTCACCCACTTCAACGAGCTGTTCTGGGACTGCGGCTCGACCCGGACCACCGTCATCGAGCACGGCATCGTGGAGCCCAAGGCGCGCTGGACCGGCGAGCTGGAACGCCTCGCCATCGTCACGAACGAGCCGATCCGCCGCGGCCGGGTGACCGGGACCGATCTGTTCGGACGGTTCAGCCCGGTGGCGCCGCTCGACGTCTTCGGGATGGGCGTGGCCGGCCTGCGGAGCGAGCGGATCACCCCGTACGACGATCCGCCCCAGGCGGCGATGCACGAGCAGCTCGCCCAGCGCCGCGCCTACCTGCACCTGTGCCGCTGGACCTCGCTGGGCCTGAGCCTGATCGAGGCGATGCAGATGGGCATGCCGGTGATCGGCCTGGCCACCACCGAGGCGATCGCCGCGGTGCCACCGGACGCCGGCGTCCTGTCCACCCGGGTCGACACGCTGGTCGAGGCGGCCCAATGGCTGATCGACGAGCCCGAGGAGGCGCGCCGGATGGGCGAGCGCGCCCGCCGGACCGCCCTCGCCCGGTACGGCCTCGACCGTTTCCTCGCCGACTGGGATCACCTTCTGGAGGAGCACGCATGCGGATCGCGATGATCTCGGAACATGCCAGTCCGCTCGCCGCGCTCGGCGGGGTCGACGCCGGCGGCCAGAACACGCACGTCGCCGAACTGGCGGCGGCGCTCGCCGCGGAGGGCCACGAACTGCGCGTCTACACCCGGCGGGACAGCCCGGACCTGCCGACCGTGGTGCCGATGGGCGAGCGGATCGATGTGGTGCACGTGCCCGCCGGCCCGGCGTCGGTGCTGCCCAAGGACGAGCTGCTGCCGCACATGGGCGCGTTCGCCGAGTGGATGGCGGCGGACTGGCAGGACTTCGCGCCCACCGTGGCACATGCGCACTTCTGGATGAGCGGGCTGGCCGCCGTCACCGCCGCCCGGCGGTACCCGGTGCCGGTGGTGCAGACCTACCACGCGCTCGGTAGCGTCAAGAAACGCCACCAGGGCACGGCCGACACCAGCCCGCGCCACCGGGTCGGCTACGAACGGCAACTCGGCCGGGTCGTCGACCAGGTGATCGTGCAGTGCCAGGACGAGCTGCGCGAACTGGTGTTGCTCGGGGTCCCGCGGGCCCGGACGACGCTGGTCCCGTCCGGCGTGAACGTGGAACGCTTCCGCAAGGACGGTCCGGCGGCCGCCCGATCGGAGCGGCAACGGATCCTGAGCGTCGGACGGCTGGTGCCGCGCAAGGGCTTCGAGGAGCTGATCACGGCGCTGCCCGAGGTGCCCGGCGCGGAGCTGGTCATCGCCGGCGGACCGGATCCGGCCCGGCTGGCCCTCGACGACTACGCGCAGCGGTTGCTCCACCTGGCCAAACAGTGCCGGGTCGACGACCGGGTCCGGCTGCTCGGCGCGGTGCCGTCGCACGAGATGCCGGACTGGTACCGCTCCGCCGACGTGGTGGCGGCCACCCCCTGGTACGAGCCGTTCGGGCTGACCCCGCTCGAGGCGATGGCCTGCGGGGTGCCGGTGGTGGCCACCGCCGTCGGCGGGCTCACCGACACCGTCGTCGACGGGGTCACCGGCGACCTGGTGCCACCGCACGACCCGCGCGGGTTGGGCCAGGCGCTGCGGCGGCTGCTCACCGACCGGAACCGGCGGCTCAGTTACGCGGCGGCGGCGGTGGACCGGGCCGTGCACGCGTACGCCTGGCCGCAGATCGCCACCCGGATGAGCGCGGTGTACGCGAGCGTGGCCTCGATCCCGGCGGTGGTGGCGTGATGGACCCGATCGAGGCGCACCTGGCCGGGCTCGGCGCGGCGCTCGGGCCGTACCGGACGGTGGCCCCGCGACTCGCCGACTGGGGCGCCGAGCTGGCCTCGCACCTGTCCCGCGGCGGCCGGCTGCTGGTCGCCGGTAACGGCGGCAGCGCGGCCGAGGCGCAGCACCTGGCGGCCGAGCTGGTCGGGAAACTGCGCGAGGACCGGATGCCGCTGTCCGCGATAGCGCTCACCCCGGACTCGTCGGCGGTCACCGCGATCAGCAACGACTACGGGTTCGACGAGGTGTTCGCCAGGCAGGTGCGGGCGCACGGCCGGCCCGGCGACGTGCTGCTGGTGCTCTCCACCAGCGGCCGCAGCCCGAACCTGGTGGCGGCGGTACGGGCCGCCAAGGAGTGCGGGATGCGAAGCTGGGCGATGGTCGGCGCCGGCCCGAGCCCGGTCGGCGACGCCTGCGACGAGGTGCTGCACTGCCCGTCGCCGGACTCGCAGGTGGTTCAGGAGCTGCACCTGGTCTCCGTCCACCTGATGTGCGAATACCTGGACCTGGCCCTGGCGAAGCCGGACCATGCCCTCTCCACGCGCCAGGAAACGACGACGAAGGAGGCGACGACGGACGAGGAGGAGCACGTGTCGAAGCCACTGCTGGTCGTCGTCGGCGACACCCTGCTGGACCGGGACGTCGACGGCGAGGTGCACCGGATCGCGCCGGACGCCCCGGCGCCGGTCCTCGACGAGCGGGCGGTCCGGGAACGACCCGGCGGCGCCGGCCTGGCCGCCCTGCTGGCGGCCGGCTCGGCGGACTGCGACGTCGCGCTGGTCACGGCGCTGGCCGCGGACGCCGACGGGGCGGCGCTGAGCGAGATGCTCACGGCGGCCGGCGTCACGACGTACGCTCTGCCGCTGCCCGGCGCGACCCCGCAGAAGATCCGGCTCCGGGCCCGCGGCCAGGTGCTGCTGCGCCTGGACCGGGGCGGTGCCGCCCAGCCACCCGGCGACGCGCCGGACGGCCTGCTCGACGTGCTCGGCACGGCCACCGCGATCCTGGTCAGCGACTACGGCCGGGGCGTCGCGGCGCACCCGGCGGTGCGGGCCGCGCTGGAGAAGGCGTCCGCCCCGATCGTCTGGGACCCGCACCCGAACGGGCCGCCGCCGGTGCCCGGGGTCGCGCTCGTCACCCCGAACCTGGCCGAGGCCGTCAAGGTCACCGGGGACGCCGCCCACGGCACGACGCTGAGCACCGCGCAGCGGACCGGGCACCGCCTGAAGGACCGGTGGCGGGCCCGCGCGGTGGCTGTCACCTGCGGGTCCGACGGGGCGGTCCTGTGCCAGGCCGGTCCGACGCCGCTGGTCGTGCCGGCCGGCGCGGACGCGGGCGAGGCGGACACCTGCGGGGCCGGTGACCGGTTCGCGGCCGCGGCGGCGCTGTCGCTGGCCGGCGGGTCGCTGGTGTCCGAGGCGGTGCAGGACGCGGTCGCCGCGGCGACGTCCTATGTCCGCACCGGCGGGGTGACCGCGGCGCTGGCCCGGCCCGCCGCGGAGCCCGCCGTGGCGGCCCCCGGCGGGACCACCGCGGGCGAGGAGCGGATCGGCGCCGACGCGGCCGGCCGACTGGCCGCCGAGGTGCGCGAGCGCAACGGCGTGGTGGTCGCCACGGGCGGCTGCTTCGACCTGCTGCACACCGGGCACCTGGCCACCCTGCGCGCCGCCCGCCAGCTCGGCGACTGCCTGATCGTGTGCCTGAACAGCGACGACTCGGTGCGCGGGCTGAAGGGACCGGACCGGCCGCTGAACTCGCAGGCCGACCGGGCCCGGCTGCTCGCCGCGCTGGACTGCGTGGACGCCGTGGTCGTCTTCGACGAGCCGACGCCGGAGGCGGTGCTGTCCTGGCTGCGCCCGGACGTCTGGGTCAAGGGCGGCGACTACGCCGACGGCGGGCCCACGCTGCCCGAGGCGGAGCTGGTCAAACGCTGGAACGGCCAGACCGTGATCGTGCCGTACCTGGACGGCCGCTCCACCACCCAGACGATCGCCGCGGCGCGGGTCGCCGCGACCACCAACAGCGGGAGGTAACGACAGCATGGACGCAGTCATCATCACCGGGGGATCGAGCGGGCTCGGGGCCGCTGTCGCCGACAACGTGATCAAGGCGGGCGGGCGGCCGTTCGTCATCGACAGGCAGAAGCCGGCCCGCGACGACGTGCCGTGGATCGAGTGCGACCTGGCCGACACCCGGGCCGCCGAGCAGGCCACCCGCAAGGCGATCGAGATGGCCGGCGGCCGGGTCGACGGGGTGGTCACGGCGGCCGGGTTCGACGTGCCGGGCTCGCTCGGTGACGTACCGGGGGAGGTGTGGGACCGGATCGTCGCGGTGGACCTGCTGGCCACGGCGGCGGTGGTGCGGGCCGCGCTGCCGGAGCTGAGGGAGTCGCACGGCGGCGTGGTCACCATCGCGTCCACGCTGGGGATCAAGGCGGTGGCGGACGCGACGGCGTACTGCGCGGCCAAGTTCGGGGTGGTCGGCTTCACCCGGGCCCTCGCGGCCGAGCTGGCCGGGGAGGTCGGCGTCACGCTGATCATCCCGGGCGGGATGCGGACGAAGTTCTTCGACGAGCGGGAGGACCGGTACAAGCCCGGGCCGGACGCGAAGCTCAACGACCCGTGCCACGTGGCCGACGCGATCCTGTTCGCGTTGCGGCAGCCCGCCGGGTGCGCGGTGCGCGAGCTGGTCATCGCGGGGGAGACGGAGACGTCGTACCCGTGATCCTGGTCCTGCGCGCGCTCGGGGTGGGCGATCTCGCGACCGGGGTGCCGGCGCTGCGTGCCCTGCGGGCCGCGTTCCCCGGCGACGAGCTGGTGCTCGCCGCACCGACCTGGCTGACGCCGCTGATCGACCTGATCGGCGGCGTCGACCGCGTCCTGCCCACCGACGGCCTCGGTGGTCCGGCACAGGACTGGCTCGCCGGCAGCCCGCCGAAGCTGGCGGTCAACCTGCACGGCAGCGGCCCGGAATCGCATCGACTGCTGCTCGGGACCCGCCCGGCGCGCCTCTGGGCCTTCCGCAACGCCGCGGCGGGTCATCTCGACGGACCGGAGTGGTCGGACGACGAGCACGAGGTCCGCCGCTGGTGCCGGCTGCTGCGCCACTATCGGATCGACGCCGACGAGTCCGACCTGAGACTCGAAACCCGATCCGGGTACGCCCGGAGCGGCGTCACCATCGTGCACCCGGGAGCGAAGTCCCCGTCGCGCCGCTGGCCACCGGAGCGGTATGCCGAGGTGGCGCGCCGCCTGGAGGACACCGGCCACCACGTCGTGATCACCGGCAGTCCCGCCGAACGCGACCTCACCGCCAAGGTCGCCGCCGACGCCGGCCTCGGCCCGGAGGCGCTGCCCGGCACCGATCTGGCCGCGCTGGCCGGTCTGATCGCCGGCGCCCGCCTCCTGATCAGCGGCGACACCGGGGTGTCGCACCTGGCCACCGCGTTCGGGACCCCGTCGGTGACCCTCTTCGGCCCGATGTCCCCGGCCCGCTGGGGGCCGCCGCCGGACCGCCCGCGGCACCGCGTCATCTGGCACGGCACGCGCAGCGAGCGCGGCGACGACCCCGGCCCGGACGTGCACCCGGCCCTGCTCGCGGTGACGGTGGAGGAAACCCTCGCCGCCGCCGGGCAGGCGCTGGCCTCGGCGCGCTGCTGACCGGCGGCCGACCGGACCCGCGTGAACGAGTCTTTGATCGTCGCCTTTCCGGATCTTGGCCGGATTTCGATCCGGGGGCGCGGGCTGCGGCATTAGCCTTCTTGGCATGCCTGAGGATGCCGGCGCGCGGACCGGGCATGTGATCGTGTGCGGGCTCGACGACGTCGGGCTGCGGACCGTCGAGCAGCTCTACCACGCGGGCGTGCGGGTGGTCGTGGTGGAGGACGACGCCGACCCGCGGCTGGTCCGGGTGGTGCGCGGCTGGGGCGTGCCGGTCGTCGTCGGGAGTCCGCGCCTGCTGGAGACCCTCGACGAGGCGGGCCTGCCCGAGGCGGTGGCGGTGATCTGCGTGCTCGCCGACGACCTGCACACGCTCGAGGCGGCGCTGCTGATGCGCGAGCGGCGGCCCGAGGTCCGGGTGGTGGTGCAGCTGCGGAATCCGGCGGTCGGCCGGGCCCTCGGCGACCTGCAGATCAGCGTGCTGGACGTGGCCGGGCTGTCCGCGCCGTCGGTGGTCGAGGCGTGCCTGCGGACCGGGTCGCACGAGCTCGACCTGGACGGGAACAGGTTCGTCGCGGCCCAGGTCGTCATCGACTTCACCGGGACGCTGCGCTCGCACTACGGATCGCTGGCCCCGCTCGCGCTCAGCCCCGGTGACGGCGGTGAGGTGGTCATCTCGCCGGGTCGTGACCATCAGGTGCGGCCCGGCGACCAGGTGACCCTGCTCGGCACGCCGGAGGAGCTGGCCGCGGCCGGGGTGATCGGCACCGACGGTGACGCCTCGGAGGCTGGGCCGGCAGGGGTGTCGCGGTCGCTGCGGCTGGCCGGGTCGGTGCTGCGGGCGATGGACCGCCGGATCGCGTACGCCCTGATCGCCCTGCTCCTGCTGCTGAACATGTCGATCCTGGTGCTCCAGCTCGGCTACCGCGAGCCGGACGGCACCCGGATGACGCTGCTCGACGCGGTGTACTTCTCGGTCGAGTCGATCGCCACCGTCGGTTACGGCGACTTCAACTTCCGCCACCAGGAACCCTGGCTGCGGATCTTCGCGATCGGCCTGATGATCCTCGGCGCCTGCTTCGCCGCCACCTTCATCGCCCTGCTCACCAACGTGCTGGTCTCCATCAAGATCCAGGAGGCGCTCGGCAACCGCCTGCTCGACCGGCTCACCGACCACGTGGTGGTGGTCGGCATCGGCTCGGTCGGGGTACGCGTGGTGGAACGGCTGCGCGCCACCGGCACCGAGGTCGTGGTGATCGAATCCGACGAGAACAACCGCTATCTGGACGAGGTGCGCGAGAGCGGGGTCCCGGTGCTCGTCGCGGACGCCACCCTGCCTCGCACCCTGGACCGGGTGCAGCTCGCCTCGGCCCGGGCGGTCGCCGTGCTGACCAGCGACGACCTGGTCAACCTGGAGACCGGCCTGGCGGTCCGGGACCGGCTGGGCGAACGGTGGGGCCGGGTGCCGGTGGTGCTGCGGCTGTTCGACCGGACGCTGGCCACCACGGTCGAGCGCACCTTCGGTCTCGGGCTGGCACGGTCGACCGCCGCGCTGGCCGCGCCGTGGTTCGTCGGGGCGGCGCTGGGCCTCGACGTGCTGGCCACGTTCTACGTCGGGTCGCGGCTGATGCTGGTCGGGCGGCTGACCGTGGCGGCGACCGGCGGGCTGGACGGGCTGGCGATGCGTGACCTGTCGGCGCGCATCCGGGTGGTCGCGATCCGGCGCGGCGCGATCCTGGAGCACCCGCCGCGCCGGGACACCCGGTTCGCGGCGGGCGACGAGGCCTACCTGATCGGGCCCTACGAGGAGCTGTTGCAGGTGCTGCGCCGCGACGCCGCCGACCTCAGGCGTGGTGGCCCACCTGCTGGAGAACGCTGAGCCGGTCCGGCACACCCCAGTGCTCCACCATCCGGCCGTCCACGAACCGGGCCACGTCGATCACGTCGATGCTGACGGGCCGGCCGGTCGGCGGATGCCCGAACTGGCCGGTGCCGCTGTCGGTGCCCCGGGCGCGGACCCGCATCCACACCTTGTCGCCCTCCCGGGTCGCGTCCTCCACGGTGTACCGCAGGTCCGGCAGGCCGGCCCGGAGCATCCGGACGAACTGCTTGAACTGCTCCCGGGTGACGACTCGCCCCGGGCTGCCGTCCGGAGCGAACTGGTGGTCGATGATCTCGTCCGCGACCAGCCGGTCGGCGGCGTCGAGATCACCCTTGCTGAAAACCTCGTCGAAGAGCTGGGTGAACGCCTCGATGCTCATGTCGGCACCTCTCCATTTTTTGGGTAGAGCAACGCTCTACTCAACATGGTGCCTACACTCTCCCGGTGGCTGTCAAGAAGCCGTACGTGTCGGCGTACCGTCAGGAGCAGGCCCGCCGGACCCGCCGGGCGATCCTGGAGGCGGCCGCCGTCCTCTTCGTCGACCCCGGATATGCCGCCACCCCGCTGACCGCCGTCGCGGCGCGCGCCGGGGTCGCGATCCAGACGCTGTACAAGGCCTTCGGCAGCAAGCAGGCGCTGCTCTCCGCCCTGGTCGACGTCACCATCGCCGGTGACGACGAGCCGCGGGCGCTGCCCGATCGCGGGTTCGTGGCGGAGATCCGCGCGCTGTCCGGCACCCGCGCCCGGCTGGACCGGTACGCGCGGCACCTGACCGAGGTGCACGCCCGGCAGGCGCAGGTGATGCTGGCCCTGTCCGCCGCGGCCACCGCCGACCCGGAGGCGGCGGCCGTCTGGCGCAAGAACGAGGACGACCGCCGCGCCGGGATGCTGATGTTCGCCGCCGACCTGCTGGCCAGCGGTGAACTGCGCCCGGAGCACACCGTCGAGACGGTGGCCGACGTGCTGTGGCTCGCCATGGACGTGCGCAACTACGACTGGCTGGTGCGCCGGCGCGGCTGGTCACCGGCCGACTTCCGTCGCTGGTACGTGGACACGGTCGCCGCCGCGTTGCTCGGGGACAGGCCCTAGCTGTCCGGATGGGGACTCGTGCCTCGACCCACCCGGTGATCACTGAGAGTATCTAGTTTCTCACTTTCAGCTGAGACATGTATCTGCCGGCCGCCGCGCCGCCTCTTCATCTCTTACCGACCACCGGATTTGAGGTGTCCCATGACTCACCGACTCAGCTGCGTCACCCCGCCCTACATCCTCACCAAGCTCATGGAGAGCGATAACCAAGAGATCCGCGACGCCGCCATGTCCACCCTGCTCACCACGGCCCAGTTGGCCGGGGAGCGCTCGGTGCGCGGCCTGATCGCCGGCGTCCTCGCGGCGCCCGAGGACGGCCGGCGCAGCATCTACGACTGCCGGCACGGCACGTACCTGCCGCTGGCGAAACTGGTCCGCTCGGAGGGCGGCAAGGCGGTCACCGACGTCTCGGTGAACCGGGCCTACGACGGCTTCGGTGACACCCGGCAGTTCTACCAGGAGGTCTTCGAGCGGAACTCGATCGACGGCCACGGCATGCGGCTGCGCGGTTACGTGCACCGCGGCCGCCGCTACAACAACGCGTTCTGGGACGGCCAGGAGATGGTCTTCGGGGACGGCGACGGGCAGGTCTTCACCGACTTCACCGCCTCGCTCGACGTCATCGCGCACGAGTTGGCGCACGGCGTCACCGAGCACACCGCCGGCCTGGAGTACCGCAACCAGTCCGGCGCCCTCAACGAGTCGATGTCCGACGTGTTCGGCGCGATGGTCAAGCAGTGGAAGCTGCGGCAGACCGCCGACCAGGCCGACTGGCTGATCGGCGCCGAGGTCTTCACCCCGACGATCGACGCCGACGCGCTGCGGTCGATGAAGGCGCCGGGCACCGCGTTCGACAACAAGCTGTTCGGCAAGGACCCGCAGCCCGACCACATGGACCGCTACGTGAAGAAGCCGGACACCCCGGAGGGCGACAACGGCGGCGTGCACTACAACTCGGGTATCCCGAACAAGGCGTTCTATCTGGTCGCGATCGGGATCGGCGGATTCTCCTGGGAAGCGCCCGGGCACATCTGGTATGAGTCGTTGAAGGCGTCGACGCCGACCACCGACTTCCAGGGGTTCGCCGACACGACGTACCGCAAGGCCGAGGAGCTCTACGGCTCGGGCAGCGACGAGCAGCAGACGGTGAAGGGGGCATGGGCCGAGGTGGGCATCCAGGTGACCACGACTCCGACACTTGTGGGGCGCCGCTAGATGCGCGTGACCCTCACGACGCACGGCGGGCTGGCGGCCGCGATCACCTCGCGGCTGCCGGCCAAGGTCGTCGACACCACCGACCTCAAGCCGGAGGACGCGGCGGAGTTGCGCGAGCTGATCGCGGCCGCCGCCTCCGCCGCGGCGCCGGCCACGAGCCCGGCCGCCCGGGACGCGATGAGTTACACCGTGCTGGCCGAGTCGGCCGCCGGTGGCACCACGCTGACCGCCTCGGACGCCGCGATGAGCGCCGAGTTCGCCGCCCTGCTGGACTGGCTGGAGGACCACTGAAACCGATTTACGGTACGCGATAGCCGGCGATCAGGATGTCGACGGCCTCGGTGAACCGTGAGTCGAAGTCGAGCCCGGCCCGCGTGGTGATCACCTCCACGAGGTTCGGGAACTCGGCCGGATCGAGGTCGCCGGAGCGCTGATCGAGGTCGGGCTCGGAGCCCTCGTGGCCCGGCGTCCGGCCCACCTCGGCGAGCGTGTGACCGATAGTGAACGTGGCCACCACGTTCACCACGTCCATCGCCCGGCCCAGCGGCAGCCCGGCCGCGCGCATCGCCGCCAGCCAGCGCTCCGACATGCGCAGCGCGTCCGGTGAGTTCACCGGCCGGGTCGCGGCCAGCGGCAGTACCCCCGGGTGCGCCTTGAGGGCGGCTCGCATGGCGTGGGCGAAGTCGCGCACCCAGGGTTCCCAGCCCGCCGGCCCTGGCTCGCCCAGCCCGGCGAACGCTGTCTCCATCACCCGGTCGACCAGGCCGTCCAGCAGCGCGTCCTTGTTCGGCACGTGCCGGTAGAGCGACATCGCCTCCACGCCCAGCTGCGCGCCCAGCTTGCGCATCGACAGCGCGGGCAGCCCGTGCGCGTCCACGTAGTCCAGCGCGGCGTCGAGCACCCGTTCCCGGCTGAGTCCGGCCTTCATGGTTCCCCTCTTGACGAAGCTTACGGTGTAAGTCAGGCTAGCAAAGCTTACACCGTAAGCATGACGTCCGGAGGTGGATGATGTTCCCGCTCGCCCTGGCCCTGATCCTCGCCGCTGTCGCCTATCACGCGGTGATGACGCTGACCGACCTGTTCCCGTTCAACAACATCCGCGGTGCCACGCGCTCCGAGCGGCGCACCGAGGTGGCGATCAACGCGCCGGTCATGGCGCTGCCCGCGGTGCTGCTGGCGGTGGCCGCCGCGACGTCGATCCCGGTGCTCGGCTACGCCGGGGCCGTCGTGGAGTCGCTGGCCGTGCTGGGCGGCCTGCTGCTCTGGTGGTCGCCCTACCTGGCCGGGGTGACCATGCCGTGGGCCACCGCCGGTGTCGGCGCCTCCTGGTCCGAGCTGCACGCCCGCACCTACGGCCGGACCGTGATCGTGCTGCCCCGCATCGGCGACCGCCCGCGCCCCAACCTGGAGCACATGATCCTGCACGCCCTGATGCTGGCCGCGGCCGTCACCACGTTCCTGGCCAGCGCGAGCCTGTGACTCAGCGGCGGGCCGCCACCGCCTTGCGGTCCGCCCGGGGCCGGAGGGGGTGGCGGTGCTCGACCCGGTTCGGCGGGCTGGGGCGTTCCCGGAGCATCCGGGTGAGGCGGTTGCGCCCGAGCGGCGGGAGCCGGACCGGCTCGCCGGGCGGCTTCGGCGCCGACCAGTCCATCCGCCAGGCCGGGCGGAGCACCGCCACCAGATAGGCGAGCCCGCAGATCCACAGTGCCGTGTCCAGGCCGCCGGCGTTCAGCAGGGCCGCGCCGAGCAGGCCGCCGACCGGGATGCCGGCCCAGGCCCACGCGCTGATCAGGGTCTGCACCCGGCCGCGCAGGGGTGCCGGGATCAGCTCCACCTGCACCGTCTCCAGCAGCGGGTTGAACAGGCCGGAGCCGATGCCGGCCAGGGCGTACACCGCGATCACCACCTGGGGCGGCAGGCCCAGCGCGAGCACGACGATCCGGGTCGGCCCGCTGCTGAGCACCCCGATCAGGTACGTCGCCCGGCGCGGCAGCCGCGCCCCGAAACCGGCCGAGGCCAGCGCTGACGCTATCGAGGCCAGCCCGACCGTGCTCAGCGCCAGCCCGACCACGGTGGCGCCGTAGCCGCCGGCGCGTGCCCAGACCGGCAGCAGCACCGCCATCAGCGCCTGGTCGAGCAGGTTGGTCACGACGAACATCGCGGTCAGCGCGCGCAGCGGCCGGCTGCGCCGCAGGAACGCGGTTCCGGTGCGCAGCCGGTCCAGATAGGTCCGGTCGTCGCGGCCGCGATCGCGCACCGGATCCGACACGGTCAGCGTGACGATCACGGTGGCCGCGCCGAGCATCGCGGCGGCCGCCCACAGCGCGCGATCGCCGCCGAGCGTGGCGACCAGCCAGCCGGCCAGCGCGGTGCCGGCCGCGGTGGCGGTCCGTTCCACGGCGGTGGCCAGGCCGACGCCGCGGGTGGTGGACTGGCCGGCGTCGGCCGCGGCGAACGGCACCAGCATCCGCTTGGCGGCGCTGGCCGGCCCGTCGGCACAGCCGACCACCACCAGCATCAGGGTGAGCAGCCAGAGCGGCGGGGTGCCGAAGACGGCCGGGATGATCAGGACGAACGCCGAGCTCACGTCGCCGGCCATGCTGATCCGGCGCGGCCCGACCCGGTCCAGCAGGGGGCCGGCCAGCCACTGGGTGAAGGCGTACGGCAAGACCTGGCAGGCCACCACCAGCCCGGTCTGCGCGGCGCTGCCGGTCCGGTCCAGCACCAGCCAGGGCACGGCGACGGTGAGCAGCCGGTTGGCCGACAACGTGCAGGCCTGCGAGCTCAGTACACCGGTCAGTCCACGCCATCTCACCCGGCCATCACCGGCCGTGTCGTCAAGGGGTAGTGCGAGAGCGCCATCCGGCATCCTTCGGCAAAAGGCGGGGCGGTTCTCTCGCACGGTAAATGTCAGCGGGCCACGGCGGGTAGTCGACGATCGATGGGGCGATAGCCACTTAGCGTCACCTACGGGACTGCGCCACCCCCGGTGGATCGGTATTTCCCGCAGGTCAGGCCATCGAAGGTCAACTGTGCCGGGTCGCGTTTATCGGCTACTCGACTCGAAGAAATGATGTTCCCGAAGTCGCACAGTGAGTCCGTCATACGCTGCCCCGGGCCGCCGGAGGCGCCGATGACGGGGCGCCCACCGGCCGGGCCGGTGCGGCGGATCAGGCGGGTTCCGGTTCGCGCTCCGGCTCGACGGGCATCGGCTCGGCCGGCGCCGGCGGGAGCGGGTCCGGGCTGTCCGGGGACAGCTCGCCCGGGTCGTCGGGAATCGGCGCTCCGGGGTCCAGCGGCGGGTAGCGGTCCGGGTCGGACGGCAGGCGTTGGATCGGCATCTCGGCCCCCTCGCGGCGGGGCCCGCCCCGCTCCGGGGCGGGCTTCAAGATCCGCATACCCGCCCCGGTGCCGGGCAAACGACCAGCGCTTTCGCCGCGACTCACTCCCGCAGGGCGTCGGCGATCGCGGTGGCGCCGGCGTTGAACCGGATCGTGCGGTGCACGGTGCCCGGGTCGTGCAGGGCGGCCAGCACCACCGCGGCGACGTCGGCCCGGCTGACCGCGCCGGCCGTGGCGCCCTCGGCCGCGGTCTCGATCCGCCCGCTCGGCGGGTCGTCGGTGAGCCGGCTGGGTCCGAGGATCGTCCAGTTCAGGCCGGTCCGCGCGAGCTGGGTGTCGGCGGCGGCCTTCGCCTCCGCGTACGGGAAGAAGCCGCTGTCGGCGGGCACCCCGTGGTCGAGCTGCGAACCGAAGTAGGAGACCATCAGGTAGCGGCGGACGCCGGCGAGCTCCGCCGCCTCCATCGAGCGGATCGCGGCGTCCCGGTCCACCGCGTAGGTGCGCGCCGGGTTGCCGCCGCCGGCACCGGCCGACCACACGATCGCGTCGTGCCCGCCGAACAGCTCGGCCAGCTCCGCGACACCGAGCGCCTCGACGTCGGCGACCAGCGGGGTGGCACCGGAGGCCGCCACGTCCGCGCGATGCTCCGGATTGCGGAACACCGCTGTGACCTCGTGTCCGGCTTCGATCAGCAGCGGCAGGAGCAGCCGGGCCACTTTCCCGTGCCCGCCCACGACAAGAACACGCGTTTGGTCCATTCCGTCACGCTACTCGCCTGAAAGTCCGGCGGGGACCGGGGCTCGCCCGGTCTCCGCCGGTGTCACCGGTCAGGCCTTGACGATGGGCTTGAGTGCCTCGGCCACCGTGGTGACCAGCCCCGGCCGGTGGCCGTTGCGGATCAGGTTGATGGTGATCCCGTCGATCCCGGCGCCGATCACCTTCTCGTGCAGCTGCTCGGCCACCTGCTCCGCGGTACCGAGGAAGGCCCGGTTGCGCCGGTCCTCCGGGATCGACGCGGCCAGCTCCCGCACTTCCGCCTCGTCCTCGCCGATCATGCCCATGACCAGGTAGCTCGTGGCCAGGGTCGCCGGGTCGCGGCCGATCTCCGTGCACCGCTCGCGCAGCACGCCGACCTTGCGGGCCAGGTCGTCCACGTCGCAGATGATGTTCATGTGGTCGGCGAAGCGGGCCGCCAGCCGGAACGTCTTCTGCTCGCCGGAGCCGCCCAGCATGATCGGGATGCTCGGGCGCAGTCGCGGATTGTTCATCGCCCCGCGTGCCGTGTACCACTTGCCGTCGAGGCTGGCCGGCTCACCCTTGAGCATCGGCGCGATGATCGTCAGCGCCTCCTCGAGCCGCTCGAAGCGCTGCCCGAACGTGCCGAACTCGAAGCCCAGGTCGTGGTGCTCGCGCTCGAACCAGCCGGCCCCGATGCCGAGGATCGCCCGCCCCTTCGACACCACGTCGAGAGTGGTCACCGTCTTGGCCAGCAGAGCCGGATTACGGTACGTGTTGCCGGTCACCAGCGTGGACAGCTGAATCGTCGAGGTCGCCGACGCGAGCGCGCCGAGCGTGGTGTACGCCTCGAGCATGTTCTGATCCGGTGTGCCGATCCCCGGCAATTGGTAGAAATGGTCCATCACCAGCACGGTGTCGAACCCGGCGGCCTCGGCCTCCCGCGCCTGCGCGGCGACCGTGTCGAACAGGTTCTCGACCGGTACGCCGGGATAGGTGAAGTTCGGAATCTGGTACCCGAGCCGGATGCTCACGCTTGCCTCCGCCAATGTTAGAGGACTCTCACCTCAATGTAAGAGCTAACTTACACCGTCGTGGCGCCCGTCGCCGCGAGACGCGCTTTGATATTGATATATGGCACTGGGTGTCGAGGCGCTGGAGGCGACATGTCAACAGACAACGGGAGCTACCCACCGTGGGTGCAGGACCCCCCGCCCGCCGAGCCGGCTCCGGCAGCCGGACCGTGGGCGACCCTGCCGCCGCCGCCCCCGGTGCTGGTCAAGCGGGGCCCGGCGGCGGTTCCGGAGGCGCCGCCGGCCACCACCGGCCCGCCGACCCTGGACGACCTGCTCGCCGACCGGCCCGCGCCGCCGATGGGCCCGGCCAAAACCGGCTGGCGCGCCGCGGTCCGGCGCGCCTCCGGCGGACTGCTCGCGCTCGGCCCCGGGCCCGCCGAGGTGCGGCACCGGGTGGCGGTGGCGTCGGTGCAGCGCAGCCTGGACGGGCCCAAGACCGTGGTGGTCGTCAACCCCAAGGGCGGCGCCTTCAAGACCACCACCACACTGATGATCGCCCGGACGCTCGGCATCCACCGGGGCGGCTACGTGCTGGGCTGGGACAACAACGAGACGCGCGGCACGATGGGCTGGCGGGCCAACCCGGCCCGGCACACCAACACCGCCGTGGACCTGCTGCGCGACCTGGACCGGTTCGCCGACGTCCGCAGCGCCCGGGTGGGCGATCTCGACAACTACGTGCGCTCCCAGGGCGACGCGCAGTTCGACGTGCTGGCCTCCGACGAGGACGCGGAGTCCTCGGCCAGCATCGACGCCGCGGCCTTCAAGGATCTGCACCGCACCCTGAGCCGCTTCTACCGGGTGATGGTCGTCGACACCGGCAACAACATGCGGGCCAGCAACTGGGAGGCCGCCGTCGCCGAGGCCGACCAGCTGGTGATCGTCTCGACGGTGCGCGAGGACACCGCGCAGAGTGCCGCCTGGATGGCCGACGCGCTGAACACCTCCGGCCGCGGCGAGCTCGTCGCCAACGCCGTCACGGTGCTCGCCGAACCGGCGGCCGTCGCGGACAAGGCGCTGCGGGCCCGGCTGCACCGGCACTTCGGGCAGCTCACCCGGGCGGTCGTCGACGTACCGTACGATGCCGCGCTGATCGGCGGCGGACCGATCGCCTACGACGCGCTCTCCCCGGCCAGCCACGCGGCCTGGCTGGAGGCCACCGCGGCGATCGCTGAGGGGTTGTAATGTAAGAGGCAACTTACACTGGGCGGCGGGGAGGCGGCATGTCGCGCGAGCGGGCCTATCACCACGGCGACCTGCGCGCCGCCCTGATCACCGCCAGCTTCGAGCTGCTCGCCGAGGTGGGGCTGCGCCGCTTCTCGGTGGCCGCCGTGGCCCGCAAGCTGGGGGTCAGCTCGGCCGCGCCGTACCGTCACTTCCCGGACCGCGACCACCTGCTGTCGGCGGTGTCCGGCGCGGCCGCGCGCGACCTGCGGTCCGCGATCCTCGCGGCCGCCGGGGACTCCGGCCCGGATCCGGCCGACCGTCTGGCCGCTGTCGCCGGCGCCTATTTCCGGTACGTGGTGAGCACCGGCGCCGGGCTGCACGTGATCTACGCCCCGGAGCTGTACCGGGTGGGCGACGACGCTCGCCGGGAGCACACCCGAGCCCTGATGGACACCGTCCTGGAACTGGCCACGGCCACCGACGTCCCGACCTACCAGCAGGCTGTCGCCCTGGTCGAGGCGATCATCGCGGTCGGGCACGGCTACACGTCGTTGTTCGCCGAGGGCTTCTTCGCCCGCGGCTCCTCGACGGTCGACGCCATCGCCGCCCGCGCGGTCGCCGCCGCCCGCGCCCTGGTCCGCGCCGAGCACGGCGCCTGACTCGTTCCTTCCCCGGCCGTGACCCACCCCTGGTCGATCTTGCGAACGTCTATGCTCGCCACTCGTGATCATCAATCGTCGCCGGCGGCGGATCGCGCTTCTGAGCGCCGTGACACTGCTGGCCGTGGCCGCCCTGACCGCCTGCCGCGCCGGGCACACACCGGCTGCCGCCGCATCCGCCGCGGGGCCGGCCGCGCCGTCGCCCGGCGAGGTCACCCCGAGCTGGCCGCGCCCGAGCGCCGGCGCACCCCTCTTCGAATTCCAGACCTGGGTCCGGGAGGAGGTGCGGGCCGCCATGAAGGTTCAGACCGAGGGCCTGCTGACCGGGGACTTCACCAAATTCGCCATCGGGGCGCCACCGGGTGACAAGGCACTGCGCGCCGAACTGCGACGGCGGTTCCGGACGCTACGCGCACTGCACGTGACCCGCTTCGACCAGCGCGTCGACGGACAACCACGCGCGCTGCCGAAGGCGGGCACCTGGCAGGTCGTGCACGTCGTCGACCACTGTTTCGTGGAGACGGACTGCGGCACCGACGAGACCGTCTTCGACAGCGTCTGGGCGCAGGCCCCGGAGGGCCTCCGGCTGGTCGGCTTCAGGCAGAACGACGGCAGGTCGCACTGCTTCACCTGCGAATCGGTCGACTCCCGGTCGTACAACCGGCCCTGGGAGACGACCGAGCTGATCGCCCAGGTGGGCGCTCGCACGCTGGTCGCCGTACCGCCGAGATACCGCAACCGGCTCGCCGACCTGTCTCGCCGGGCGGAGAAGGCCGCCGCGGTCGCGGACCGGTACCGGATCGGCGCCGGCGAGGTGGACCGTTATCGCGTCTTCGTCGCCGACGACGCCGCCTGGCGGCGGTGGTACCACCATCGGCCTGGAGCGTGGGTCGCCGGCATGGCGGTTGCCACCGGCGAGCATCGGATCGAGGTCGAGCTGCATGCGTCCGAGCTGACCGCTGACTTCACTGACGAGTTGCTCACCCACGAGCTGGCCCACGTCGCCACGTTGCGCAACGACACTCACGACAGTCAAAAAGCCCTGTGGTTCCTCATCGAAGGCATGGCCGAGTACGTCCAGCAGCAGCGGCCCGGCGCGGGTGACTACCCGGACCGGGACGCGCTCGACCATCTGCCGCACCGGCGGACACTGCGGTCGGTCTCGGTCGATCCGCCGGCCGACGACGCCGACGACCGGGATGCCGCCGGCCGGTACGCCGTCGGCTACTACGCCGTGACCTTCCTGTTCGGCAGATACGGCAAGGAGCGGACGCTGCGCTTCTTCCAGGACGTCGTGCAGAAGGGCATCGGGCTCGACGGCCCGTCCCGGTCGGTGTTCGGCAAGCCCTGGGCGACGGTCGACAAGGAGTGCGCGGCGTACGTCAGAGGTCTTTGAATCCGATCGATCGGCGACGATACTCGGCAGGCATGGAAGACGGGCGGGCGGAGCTGGGGCGCGACCTCGCGCACGCGCTGCGGACCGGGCCGTTCTCGGCGGCGCTGCACCTGGCGATCGAGGACCGCGGGATGCGGCTCGACGAACTCCAGGAGCGACTCGCGGCGGCCGGGATCAACCTGAGCCTCACCACGCTCAGCTACTGGCGGCGCGGGCGCAGCCGGCCCGAACGCCCCGAATCGCTCAAGGCCGTCCGGCTGCTCGAACGGATCCTCGCCCTGCCCGAGGACTCCCTGATGGTCCAGCTCGGACCGCGGCGCCCGCGCGGCCGGTGGCTGACCCGGCCGCCCGGCACCATCGAGGTCGACCGGCTGTTCTCCGACGGGGTGAGCGTGGCCCGGGCGATCGGTGGCCTGGACCGCTGGATGTACCACGAACTGACCCGGCTGAGCCTGCACGACCTCTACACCGTCGGCCCGGACCGGCAGGAAGTCAGCCTGACCTGCCGGCAGGTGCTGCGGGCCAATGTCGACCGGGTCTCCCGCACCGTGGGGATCTTCTCCAGCGACGACCTGACCGCCACCACCTCGCTCACCGCCATCCGCAACTGCCGGATCGGGCGCACCCGCAACGACCCGGGATCCGGGCTGCTGGCCGCCGAGATCGTCTTCGACCGGATGCTGGCGCAGGGGGAGACGGTGGTGATCGAGCACGAGTACCGCAGCGAGTCGCGGGTGCCTACCGTCAACTACTACCGGGCGTTCACCACGCCGGTGAACGAGTATGTGCTGCAGGTGCAGTTCCACCACGACGCGGTCCCGGCGCGCTGCCACCGTTTCCAGCGGCGCGGCTTCCACGCTCCCGACCAGGGGCTCTGGGAGTCGTGGATCGGGTCGACGCACGGCGCCCACCTGGTGGCGTCGGACGTGGCGCCGGGCATCGTGGGGATGCGCTGGGAGTGGGACTGAGCGGCCCGGTCGGGCCGCTCGATCCCGCCGGGTGCAGGCGGATCAGGACGCGCTGACGGTCACGTCGTCGATCACGAAGCTGGTCTGCAGCGACCAGTCCTCCACGCCGGTGAACGTGAGGTTCACCGTCTGCCCGGCGAAGGCGGTCAGGTCAACCACCTTCTCCACATACCCGGACGTCTGGTCCAGGTTGGTCCAGGTCGCCACGGTGCTGCCGCCCGCGGTCAGGGTCAGCCTGTCGTACGCCGAGCCGTCGTACTCCGCGGTGGTGATCCGGATCCAGAAGCGCAGCGCCACGGTGCCGCAGGCCGGCAGGGTCACCTGCTGCGCGATGGTGTCGGTCTGCGCCTGGCCGCCCCCGTTGAGCCAGGCGTTGCGGGTGCCGGTCCGGGCCGGGTACTGCGACCAGGTGCCGATCACGTTGGCGGTGGCGGTCCACGGTGCGGTGCCGTTCTCGAAGCCGGGATTGCCGATCGGCTGGCCCGGCGGGCAGTCGCCGCCGGTCGTGACGGTCCAGGTGAAGGTGGTCGATCCGGTCCGGCCGGCGCTGTCGGTGACGGTCACGGTGACGTTCGACGTGCCGGCTGCGGTGGGCGTTCCGGAAATCTGTCCGCTGTCCGCACCGATCGTGAGCCCGGCGGGAAGGCCGGACGCCTTCCAGCTGTAGGGCTTGGTGCCGCCGGTGACCGTGAGTTGCAGGTCGGTCTGCTGGCCGAGCGGCGTACGCTGCGCGCCCGGATCGGCGATCGCCGGGTCGCCGGGCGTGCCGCCGCCGATGAAGCCGGTGTAGAGCAGCACGTTCGGTGACCCGCTGCCCGGACTGGTGACCTTGCCGGTGGTGCCGTTGCCGACCAGCGCGTCCCGGACCTGGGCCGGCGTCGCCGACGGGTTCGCGCCGAGATAGGCCGCGGCGGCGCCGGTCACGTGCGGTGAGGCCATCGACGTGCCGGTCATCGTCGCGCTGCCGGTGTTGCTGGAGTAGGACGCCGACACGATGCTCGTCCCCGGCGCGAAGATGTCCAGACACGATCCGTAGTTGCTGGTGCTGTTCCGGGCGTCGGCGCTGGTGCTGTTCCCGACCGTGATCGCGGCGGCGACCGCCTGCGGCGAGTAGTAGCAGGCGTCGTCGCCGGAGTTGCCTGCCGCCTGCACGAACTGCACACCCGAGCCGATCAGGCTGGACACCGCGCTGTCCATCGCCTGGCTGGTGCAGCGGCTGCCGCACCCGATGCTGTAGTTCGCGACCGCCGGCTTGCGTGCGTTGGCCCGCACCCAGTCGATCCCGGCGATCAGGTCGTCGTTGGTGCCGGTGCCCTGGCAGTCGAGGACCCGCACCGAGACGATCCGGGCTTTCTTGGCGATCCCGTAGGTGGTGCCGGCCGCGGTCCCGGCCACGTGCGTACCGTGCCCGTGGCAGTCCGCCGGGTTGCTGTCGTTGTCGACGATGTCGATGCCCTGCCCGACCCGCCCGGTGAAGTCGGTGTGGCTCGCGTTCAGCCCGGTGTCCAGCACGTAGACGGTCACTCCTTGTCCCGGGTTCGCCGGGTAGGTGAACGCCCTGTCCAGCGGCAGGTTCCGCTGGTCGATCCGGTCGTCCCCCCAGTTCGGCGGGTTGCTCTGGGTGTCCTGCACGGTGATCCGCTGCACCTGCTCGACGGCCGCGACGGCGGGATCCGCCGCGAGCTTGCCCGCCTGGCTCTCCGGCAGCGCGATCGAGAACCCGTGCTGCACCTGGTCGTAGACGTGCCGCAGCCGCCCGCCGAACCGCCTGGCCAGGGCACTCGCCTGATCGCCGACGGCCGCACGCTGCTTGAGCGTCACGATGTACCGCCCGGGCACCGCCCCCGGGCTGTCCGCGTAGAGCACCCGCCCGGCGGGTGCCGCAGCGGCCGGGCTCCCCGCGACACCCATCGTGGTCACGGTCGTGACCAAGGCCAATCCCGCTGTGGAAAGACGTCGCCACATGGGGCATCTCCTCCTTCGTAACTGCTGTGCGGCAGAACGTAGGAGCGACCAGCCCCAGCGAGACAGGTCAATGAAGAGTCGTCGAGCTTCTTCAACCTCCAAAACTGTTTATGAACCACCCAGCCCCGCCCCCAGCCCAGCCCCGGCCCGGCTCCGCCCCAGCCCCGGCCCAGCCCCCGGCCCCCGGCCCGGCCCCCCGTCCCGGCCCAGCCCCCGGCCCCGCCCAGCCCCGGCCCTGGCCCTGGCCGGCCTCGCCCCAGCCCGGGCCAGCCCCCCGGCCTGGCTCGCTCATCCCAGCGTTGCCCGGCCTGGCCGGGTTGCTGGCTTCGGGTCAAGGCGCTGGGACGGTGACTTCGACGGCTAGTACCCGGCCGGTGCGGGCGGCTGCGTTGGCGTCGATGTTTTCGAAGCCGCTCCACTCCGTGGCCAGGGCGAACAGGGTCCGCCCGTCCGGGCCGCCAAGGGCGCAGGAGAAGATCGGGCGGTCGAACTCGACGCGATCGGTGACCTCGCCACCCTCGCGCACCCTGATCAACGCGCCCCCGGGAGCGTCCGGCCCGCCGCCGAGCATCCGGATCCCCGGGGCCCCACACCACACCGCGCCCTCGGCGTCGATGCAGATCCCGTCCGGCGCGACCTGGTCGGCCCACACCCGTCTGTTTTCCAGCGAGCCGTCAGCGGCGATGTCGAACGCCGTGATCCGGCTCGTGAAGGACTCGCTAACCAACAGCGTCCCGCCGTCCGGGGTGATCACCATCCCGTTGGCGAACTGCAGGTCTCCGGCCACGATCCGGGTCGCGCCGTCCGGCGCGACATGGGCGATCACGCCCGGGTTAGGCGCGCCGCCGCCGACCAGATCGAACTCGAACCCGTTGACGTAGACGTCGCCGGTCGTGGTGGTCACGATCTCGTTCCAGCCGTGCTTGGCCACGTCGGTGAGGTGGCCATAGGTCGTCCCGTCGGCCAGCGACAGACCGGGCCCCGTGGTGAGCAGCCGGCCGTCGGGCAGCCAGTCGAACGACCACCCATAGCCGGGTGGCGCGTCGGCCACCCGCTCGGTCGTCCCATCCATGGCGATCGCCACGATCTCCGCGGACGCCCAGTGCGCCACCCACAGCCGGCCCTCGTGCCACCGGCCGGATTCGAGCATCGTGAAGCCCTCGGCCAGCAGTCGCGGTTCAGATGTCGTCATAACGCGCATCCTGCTCCGGGCGTCCGGGCAGCGCCAGTGAGGTGTCCACTGTCCATCTCGACGGTCCGGTCGGCGCCAGCGAGGTGTGAACGGTCGTGCGTGACCAGCAGGGTCGCCGTGGCCCGCTCGTGCGTCAGGCGGGTGAGCAGGTCGATGATCGCGGCACCACGGTCGTGGTCGAGGGCGCTGGTGGGCTCGTCGACGAGCAGGACGGTCGGATCGTTCATGAGGGCGCGGGCGATGTTGACCCGCTGGCGCTGGCCACCGGAGAGCTGGTGCGGACGCCGGGCGGCCTGCGCGGACAAGCCCACGGCGTCGAGCAGCTCCAGCGCGCGCCGGCGGGCCGTCGACGGCCTGTCCGCCATGACCTGAAGCTGCTCGGCGGCGGTCAGCGACGGCAACAGGTTCGGCTGCTGGAAGACGATGCCGATCCGGCGGCGCCGCAGCCGGGCCTGGTCACGGCGGCTCTGGCCGGTCACGGCGACGCCCTCGACCTCGACGGTGCCGCTGTCCGGGGTGATCAGGGTGGCGGCGACGGCGAGCAGGCTGGACTTGCCGGAGCCGGACGGCCCGACGACAGCTGTCAGGCACCCTCGGCCCACCTCCAGGGTGACGTGGTCTAGGGCGGTCAACCGGGCGTCGCCGTCGGGATAGGTCAGGGTGACGTCGGTGATCGTGAGGGTCATCGGGCACTTCCCAGCGCGGTGAGCGGGTCGACGGTGGTGATGCGGCGGATCGACAGCGCGGCGCCCAGCATGCCGAGGGCTGTCATCACCGCCGCGGGCAGCAGCAGGGTCGACGGCGTGAGCTGGAACGGGACCGTCCCGGCGACTGCCGCCCCGACGGCGGCGGCGAGCGCGGCGCCGATCAGGGTGCCGGCCAGCAGCAGGACGGCGGCCTGGCCGAGGGCGTCGCGGAGCAGTGCGGCGGTCGAGGCGCCGAGGGCTTTCAGCACCGCGATGTCGGGGCCGCGCTGGATCGTCCAGACCGTGAAGAACGCGCCGATCACCAGCGCCGCGATGGCGAACAGGAAACCGCGCATCAGCTGCAACGATCCGTTCTCGCTGCGGTAGGAGCCGATCGCGGCGTACGAAACGTCGCGCCGGACCGTGCGAGTGCCGATCGCGCGGTCGGCGGCGGCCACGTCGGCGCCGTCGGTGCGCAGGGCGAGCACGGTGGCGTCGCCGTCGAGCGTGGTCCACACGACGGGCAGGTGACTGAACGCTGCATCGCCCCGGACCGCTGCCACCCGGCGTTGCCGACCGCCGAGGGTGATCACGTCGCCGCCGGTCACGCCGAGGTCAGCGGCTGCCGGGACGGAAAGGATCACCTCATCGGGACCGACCCGGGCCAGCGTGGAGCCGGGGCGCACCCCGAACGCGGAGACCGTGACGCCGCGGGACCCGGCCGTGGCCTTCGTGGTGCTGATCCCGATCGGCTCGGCGCTGGTGACGCCGGGGACGTGGGACCAGCGATGCCATTGCTCGGCGGTGACGGTGCTGTCCGCGTACGAAAGCTGGTTGGAAAAAGTGATCCGGTCGGCCGGTAGGTCGGCGATCGCGGAGATGTTCTGCTGCCCAAGGCCGGCCGTGAGGCCGGACAGCAGGCCGACGAGCAGCGTGATCAAGACGATCACGGCACCCATCAGAGCGAAGCGGCCTTTGGCGAACCGCAGGTCGCGCCATGCGACGAACACGGTGTCTCTGCCCTCTCGTCCGGAAGCGGTGTTGCCCGTCGAGCCTCGCGGCTGGGTGTGGGTCGTCGCTTCTGCCGTTGGGCGATGGTTCTTGCTAACTTTCGATAGAGGCGAAGCGGCGATCGGAATCCCTAGGCTTGGGGGACCATGAACGTCACCGCCTTGCTCTGGTGCCTGCAGCTGATGGTCGGAGGACTGCTCGTCCTGGCCGCCAGCCGGGCCCCGCTGCCCGGCCTCGCCATCGCCTGCATGTTCGGGCTGGTCTTCATCGCGGGGCTGCTGCCGCTTGTCCGCAATTCCCGGCTGGTCGCCCGGGCGTGGCTGATCGGCGTCAGCATCATCTGGGTGTTACTGCTGGCGCTGGTGGCCGACGCGGTGTGGCTGGCCTTTCCGCTTTACTTCCTGCAGCTGCACCTGCTGGCCCGACGCACCGCGGTCGTCACCGTGGTCGGCACCGCTCTGATCGCGGCCTTCGGGTTCGCCCTGCACACCGGTGAGCTGGCGGTCGCCACCGTGATCGGGCCGCTGCTCGGCGGCGCGGTCGCGGTGGCGGTGGTGTGGGGCTATCAAGCGCTCTACCGGGAGAGCGAGCAGCGCCGGCGACTGATCGAGGAGCTCACCGCGACCCGCGCCGACCTGGCCGAGGCACAACGGGCCGCCGGGGTGCTGGCCGAGCGGGAGCGGCTGGCGCGGGAGATCCACGACACCCTCGCGCAGGGGTTGACCAGCATCCAGCTGCTGCTCAGCGCCGCCGAGCGAGCCCTGCCCGACCGAGTGGCGGTCGCCGCCGGCTACGTCGGCCAGGCCCGGCAGTCCGCCACCGACAATCTCGCCGAGGCACGCCGGTTCGTGGCCGAGCTGACCCCGCCGGCACTGGAGGCCGGGCTGATCGAGGCGCTGGACGGGCTGTGCGCCACGACAGCCGAGCGGCATCGGTTGACCGCACGTTTCCAGCACACCGGTGACCCGGTGCCGCTGCGCGCCGAGACCGAGACCGCGTTGCTGCGGATCGCGCAGTCGGCGCTGGCCAACACGGTCCGGCACGCGGGCGCCGAGACGGTGGACGTGACGTTGAGCTTCCTCGGCGATCATGTCGCGTTGGATGTGGTGGACGACGGGCGCGGCTTCGATACGGCGCGGTCGGGCGCCGGATTCGGCCTGGCCGGGATGGATGCGCGGGCCCGGGAGTTGGGTGGCGCCTTCACCATCGAGTCCACGACCGGTGGCGGGACCGCGCTGGCCGTGCAACTGCCGGTTGGAGCGTCCCCATGACGGTTCCCGGGGTGAGTGTGCCTATGACGGTTCCCGGGGTGGGTGTGCCGATCGCGATTTCCGGGCGGAGCGGGCTGATGGCGGTTCCTTGGGGAGCGGGCTGATGGCAATTCTCGGGGGTGGGGGCGATGACAACTCCCGGTGAGAGCGGGTCGGCGGCGGTTCCCGGCGGGAATGGGCCGATAGCGGGTCCCGATGGGAGCGGGGCGGGGGCGGTTCCCTCTGGGGGCGCGCCGACAGCGGTTTCCGACGGGAGTGGGCCGGCGGCGGTTTCCGGTGGGGGCGGGCCGGCGGCGGTTTCCGACGGGAGCGGGTCGGTGGCGGCTTCCGGTGGGGGCCGGCCGGTGGTCCGGGTTCTGGTGGCGGACGACCATCCCATCGTGCGGGCCGGGTTCCGTGCGGTGCTGGAGACGGAACCGGGTCTGGAGGTGGTCGCCGAGGCAGCTACGGCGGAGGAGGCGGTGAACCGGTCCGCGGCGGGTGACATCGACGTGGTGCTGATGGATCTGCGGTTCCGGGGCGGGATGACCGGGGCCGAGGCCACCGCCGCGATCACCACCCGGGCGAGGGCGCCGCGGGTGGTGATCGTGACGACCTACGGCACTGACGCGGACACGCTGCCGGCGCTCGATGCCGGTGCCACGTCGTATCTGTTGAAGGACGCCTCCGCGGACGTTCTGATCGAGGCGGTGCGCACCGCGGCGGCGGGCCGGCCGACATTGGCGCCGGCGATCGCGGACCGGCTGCTGCGGCGGGTGCGTAATCCCGCGCGGGTGCTGACCCGCCGGGAGATCGAGGTGATGGCGCTCGTTGCCGAGGGTCTGTCGAATCAGGCGATCGGTGCCCGGCTGCATCTGACCGCGGGCACGGTCAAATCGCACCTGGCACGGATCTACGCGAAACTCGACGTCGACTCCCGGACCGCCGCGATCGCCGCCGCCACCGACCTCGGACTGATCAGCCGTTAGCGGCATGGCCCCGGTCGGTTGGTGGTGGCGCGACCCGCGGTTGGTCGGTGTGGCGGCTACAACCGGCGAGCGGTGGCGCGGCCCCGGCCGGTTGGTGGTGGCGCGACCCCCGATCGGTCGGTGTGGCGCGGCTACAACCGGTTGGTGGTGGCGCGACCCCCGGCCGGTCGGTGTGGCGCGACTACAACCGGCCGGCGACGCCGAGACCGGGGCGGTCGTGATGGCTAGGGACGGGCGGTCGGCAGTGAGACTCTGCTCGGTAGTGGCGAGGCGGGGCTCGGCCGGAAGTGGGGAGGCCTGGAGAGGCGAGACCGTCAGCCGGTGGGGGCGAGGGAGCGGCCCGCCGCGAGGATCGTCTCGCTGGTGGCGCGCGGGTTCCAGCCCAGCACCCGGCGGGCCTTCTCGTTGGAGATCTGCTTCTGGTGGCCCAGCCCCTCGACGGGCGGCAGCAGCGCCGTCGGTATCCGGGACGCGGCTTCGCCGAGACCGGTGCGGAGCGTCGCCGCGATGTCCTTCAGGGGGATGGCCGGGCCGTTCGCGATCAGGAAGCGTTCGCCGTCCACGCCCGGGGTCACCATCGCTCGCACGTGCGCGTCGGCCACGTCCCGCACGTCCACGATGGGCAAAAAGATGTCCGGGATCCCCGGCATCCGGCCGGTCAGCAGCCGCTGCACGATGTGGTTGCCGCCGGAGACCTCGCTGCCCAGTGCCGGGCCCAGCACGGCCACCGGCAGCAGCGTGGTCAGCTCCATCGCGCCGCGGTCGAACTCCCACGCGGCCCGCTCGGCGAACACCTTGCTGCGCCCGTACGCGTCCATGCCCGGCCCGTCGAGCACCGACCAGTCCCGTTCCGTGAAGACGTGATCGGTGGGCGGGTGACCGAACCCGGCCGCGTGGAACGCCGAGGTCAGCACCACTCGCCGCACCCCGGCGTCCCGCGCCGCCCGGAGCACGCGCAGCGTGCCCCGCCGCGCCGGGACAATCAGATCGTCCTCGTTCTCGACGGGCCCAGGCCGCACCGGCGACGCCACGTGCAGCACGTAGTCGACGCCTTCCGCCGCCGCCGTCCACCCGGCGTCGTCCAGCAGGTCGGCCTGGACGAACTCCACCCCGTCGATCGCCGGCTTCCGCGCCCGCACCGTCGCCCGCACCCGACAGCCCCGATCGAGCAGCTCCCGGATGACATATCCGGCGATGAACCCGGCGCCGCCGGTGACAAGCACTCGCTGTTTCGTCATGCCCCCACGATCCGATCACCGGGCCGGCCGTTCCAGGCCCCGCTCAGCCAGGGGTCTCCCGGGACCCCCGTACGGTCCGGACGGGAGCCCTACCGTGGGGGCATGACCGCCTCCGAGGATCCGCGCCTGCTCGGCGCCTTCCTGCGCGCCCGCCGCGAACTCGTCACCCCCGAGGAGGCCGGCATCCCGGTCGTCGGCGTCCGCCGGGTGCCCGGCCTGCGCCGCGAGGAGGTCGCGATGCTGGCCGGCATCAGCGCCGACTACTACCTCCGCCTGGAACGCGGCCGCGACCGGCACCCGTCGGTGCAGGTCCTCGAATCGCTGGCCCGGGTGCTGCGCCTGGACGACGACGCCCGCGCCTACCTGCTCGGTCTCGCCGCCGACAAACCGCGCCGTCCCCGTCGCCCGCGCCGCGAGACGGTGCCGCCCAGCACCGGCAAGCTCGTCGCGACGCTTCCGCTGCCGGCCTTCGTCGAGGGCCGGCACATGGACGTGCTGGCCGCGAACCCGCTGGCCACCGCCCTGTCCCCGCGCCTGGTCCGGGGTGGGAACCGGCTGCGCGACGTCTTCCTCGACCCGGCCGAGCAGGCACTGTTCCCGGACTTCGAGCTGGCCGCCGGGCACCTGGTCGCCGGTTTCCGGGAGGCGGTCGGCACCGACACCGACGATCCCCGCTGCATCGAGCTGGTCGGCGAGCTGTCCCTGGCCAGCCCGTTGTTCCGCCGGCTCTGGGCGCGCCACGACGTGCGGCCCCGAGCCGGCGCGGTCGTGCGGTTCGACCATCCGCAGCTCGGCGAACTCCGGCTCAACCGGGAGAAACTCCTGATCACCGGCACCGACGGCATCCTCCTGGTGATCTACCACCCCGATCAGGGCTCCGCCGACGCCGAGAAGTTGACGCTGCTCGCGGCGTCCCTTCCGGCGCCCGGTCAGGACGAGTCGCGCAGGGACGCGAAGACGACGACGTTGTCCACGTAGTGCCCGGCGTCCCGGTCGAAGTCCCCGCCGCAGGTGACCAGGCGCAGCCCCGCATGGTCGATCGGCCCGTAGACCGCCCCGGCCGGGAAGGCACTCTTCGGATAGCGGCCGATCCGGTCCACCGCGAAGACGGCAACCGTCCCGTCCCGCCGGGTGATCCGGATCGCAGCGCCTCGCCGCAGGTGGGACAGCCGGGCGAAGGATCCGGCCGCCCCGCGATAGTCGACGTGCCCGGCCAGCACGGCGGGCCCGAGCGAGCCCGGCACCGGCGCCCTGGTGAACCAGCCGACCGTCCGGGCGTCGGTGGGCACTCGCATGGTGCCGTCCGGTTCCAGACCGAGAGCGGCCACCGGCGCGGCGACCCGCAACGCCGGGATCTCCAGCCGAGCCGGTGGCGACTCCGGCAGGAGGGGCCCGGAGATCAGCGCGGAGGCATCGCCGGCGACGATCCCGGCGGAGGCGCCGAGAGCGGGTGCGGCGGCAGAACTCGCGATGGGCGCGGTGGGGGAGCCCGCGGGGGAGGTGGTGATGAGCCGCCCGCAGACCAGAACGGCGAGGAGCCCGACGTCACGGTGATGGGAGGCGCGGCGCCGGCGATACAGCACGACCCCCACCCCGAGCACGACGAGCCCGCCGTACCCGTACCGAAAACCGGTCCGGACGCTCCCGTCACCCGCCGCGATCCCGCCCACCGGAACCGACCCGGCGGCCGCCCCCGAAACCATCCCGCACAACGCCGGATCCGTCGCCTCCTCCGGAATCCCACTCAACCCGGCCGCCGCCGCGAACGTCGACTCGCCGAGACCGTCCAGGTCGTACCTCCGGTTCTGGTTCACGTCGATGCCGTGCTCCACGATGTGCAGGTCCGGCAGGTGCTCGACGGTGCCCGGCGGCAGGTCGGCGGCCGGGATCGTCCGGTCGTAGGCGAGCGCACCCCGCGCGTCCGCCACCGGCATCCGGTCGACGGCCAGTCCGCTGGCCCGTGAGATGTCACCGCGCGTGGTCAGCGACAGGAAGATGTCGCCGTAGTCCGGCATGCCCTCCTCGGTGGTGAGGTAGCCCTCGTGGTCGCGGTCGGCGGACCGGCTCGGGCAGTGGAAGTTCATCCCGGTGGTGGAGCCGTGCAGGTGCTGGGCGTGCGCGGCGTTCGGCACCAGGTGGGTGGAGCGGATGCTGACCGCGAGGTCGCCGTTCGGCAGGGCGGTCAGCGTGGCAGTGCCGCTCGCGCCGGAGTCGTTCAGGGCGAAGAGCCGGACCTGCACCGCCGTGCCCGCGGAGGCGGCGCCCGGCGTGGCCGACGGCGGCGCGACGGCCGGGGCGGCCGACACAAGCACGGCCGGGCCGCCGACAGCAGCGCGACGGCCGCCGCAGCCGCCGCGACCGGAACCAGGATGCGCATCACTGCCTCCCCGCCCCATCCCGCCGGACCCGATCACCTCCAGCAGCCGATACCGGCCACCCACCCGATCGTCCGTCGCATCCACGGCCATCTCCGCACCCCCGACCTCCCGGTTGCCAGGCATTCGCCACCGTGGAGCGGGTGGATGGGTGGATTGTGGAAATCGTTCACCATCACATTCGAAAGATCGATGACTCGGATCGCGCTGATCACTGATCGTCGCTCCCGCCAGGGACCCTTCCGGGCCGGGCTGGCCGCTGCGCGTCCAGAACGCCCGGCCCGCAAGGGCGACGTCCGCGGGTGGTCGCGACGTGCCAACCCGACAACCCGGAGGCGGCGGCTCGCGGTCGTGCGGCCGGCCCTCGAGCTGTCGGTCAGGTGAGGTCGACCTGGGCTTGGAGAGGGGTGGTCGGGGTGGCCGAGGCGGGGGCCTTCTCGATGGTGACGCCGACGGCGGTGGCGGTGGGCAGGCCGGTGACGAGCTGGGTGGCGACCGACTGGCCCTCGCCGAGGCTGCCGGCCGAGGCGGGCACCCCGGAACGGATGGTCCACAGCTGGTAGACGCGGCCGCCGGCCGGGGGACGGGCGGCGGCCAGCTGGATCACGCCGGCGTCGCGCAGCCGGGACGTCGCCACGCGGACGGTGCCACCGCTGGTCAACGGCTGTTCGTGCCACACCACGTCCGGGGCGGTGAGCACGGAACGGACCTGCTCGGCGACGGCGGGCTGCTGCTCGTCGCGTACCGTAAGCCGTTGGCTCACATAGACGGCCGTGCCCGCGCCGACCGCCGCGACCACGGCGGCGGCCGCGGCGGTCAACCGCAAGCGGCGCGACGGCCGGGTGCGCGGCGATGACGACCGGCCCGGCGAAGCGGCCGGGAGCTGGCGGGTCTCCGCGATCCGGGCCAGCACGGTGTCCCGCATCCCGGCCGGCGGCGCCGACCACAACCCGTCGGCCAGCAGCGATGCCGTCTCCAGCAGTTCGGCGGTCTCGTCCCGGCAGGCCTCGCAGTCACGCAGGTGCCGCTCGAAGGCGGCCCGCTCCAGGTCGTCGAGCGCGTCCAGCGCGTACGCCCCGGCCAGGGCGTGGATGTCGACGTTCACGCCGCCGCCCCCGTTCCCAGGCAGTCCCGCAACCTGATCAGACCGTCCCGCATCCTGGTCTTCACGGTCGGCAGCGACACGCCGAGCAGCTTGGACACCTGCGGATACGAGTGACCCTGGTAGTACGCGAGGGTGACCGCCTGCCGCTGCAACTCGGTGAGGCCGTCCAGGCAGTGCCGCACCTGCTGGCGCTCGATCCGGCCGGTCACCTCGTCGGCGACCTCGTCATAGGGAGTGTCCAGCGCGGCGGCGCCGGCCCGCAGAGTTCGGGAGGCCGCCGCCTGCTCGGCGCGGACCCGGTCGACAGCCCGGCGGTGCGCGATCGTGAAGATCCAGGCGGTGGGCGAGCCGCGCGCCGGGTCGAACCGGGCGGCCGTGCGCCAGATCTCGACGAGCACCTCCTGCGCGACCTCCTCGGCCTGCGCCGGGTCGCCGAGGACCCGCCGGACCAGGCCGAACACGCGCGGGGCGAACAGGTCGTACAGCGGGCCGAAGGCCTTCTCGTCGCCGCCGGCGACGGCCTTGAGGAGGGCGCCGGCGTCGGGCGCGGCGGCCGGATGCGCCTGGCGGCCTTCGACGCCACTGTCTGCCATGGCTCCTCAGCGTACGGGCTGCGGGCCCATTCCGGCATGACCGGCGGCGCCGGCCGGTGGCGTACCGCGCCGGGGCGTTCGACCGCTCTGACCGTTCAGGCAGTCGATACCGGCCGGTCTGGTGATCTTGAGAAGCCGGAACGGTCGTACGGTGACAGGTCTGCCCCGCAGCCGGATGTCATTGGAGCCTGATGTTCCCCCGCGCCACCCCCGATCGGTCCCTCCTGCGCGGCGTCACCCAGCGGCGGCTCGGCCGTCGCGACGCGCTGCGGCTCGGCGGCCTCTCCGCGCTCGGCGCGGCTCTGGCCGCGTGCGGGGTGCAGGGCAAGGGCGGGGCGGCGGCCGGCGTGGACCCGGGTGCGCTGGCGAACTTCTGGCAGGGCAAGAAGCAGAACGGCAAGCTCGACTTCGCGAACTGGCCGCTGTACATGGACCCGAAGCACCCGGAGTTGGCGAAGTTCACCCAGCGGACCGGCATCCAGGTGAACTACCAGGAGGTCATCCAGGAGATGGGCCCCTGGTTCGCCAAGGTGCAGCCGCAGCTGTCGGCCAAGCAGTCGATCGGCTTCGACCTCATGGTGATCACCAACGGCATCCAGTTCGGCCAGTTCCGCTCGGCCGGGTTCCTGGCCCCGCTCGACCACGACAAGCTGCCGAACTTCACCAGGAACGCCGCCGCGAAGTACGCCACCGAGGCCTTCGACCCGGGCAACGTGTTCAGCGTGCCGTGGGCGTCCGGGATCACCGGCATCGCCTACGACCCGGCGAAGACCGGCCGCGAGATCACCAGCCTGGCCGACCTGTGGGACCCGAAGTTCAAGGGCAAGGTCGGCATGATGTCGGACGTCACCGAGCTGGGCAACTTCGGCCTGCTGGCGTCCGGGATCAAGCCGGCCGGCTCGACCGAGGACGACTGGCGCAAGGCGGCCGCCAAGCTCAAGCGGCAGAAGGACGCCGGCATCGTCCGCAAGTACTACGAGCAGGACTACGTCGACGCGCTCGGCAACGGCGAGCTGTGGATCAGCCAGGCCTGGTCCGGCGACGTCTTCCAGAAGAACCTCTCCGACGGGACGAACCTCAAGTTCGTCATCCCGGCGGAGGGCGGCACCATCTGGACCGACAACTTCGCCATCCCGATCACGGCGGCGAACCCGGTGGACGCCCTGATGCTGATCGACTTCTTCTACGAGACGGCGAACGCGGCGTCGCTGGCCGAGTACATCAACTACGTCTGCCCGGTGCCCGGCGCGCAGGCGCAGATCAAGAAGGACGCGGCGGCGCTGTCCGGATCCGACCGCACCGACATGGAGCAGGTCGCGGCCAGCCGGCTGGTCTTCCCGAGCGAGGCCGACTACGCGAAGCTGCACTACTACGTCGGCTTCAACACCGCTGAGGAGCAGCAGACCTTCTCGTCGATCTTCGAGCCGATCGTTCTCGGCTGACGCGCTACGCCGCCAGGTAGGCGGCGGCGAAGCCCGCGGTGGGAATGCCGAACAGGACGGACACCACCGCGAGCCGGGAGATCGTCGGGTGCCGGGTCAGCGCGGCGTACCCGCCGAGAAGGATCGGCACCGTCACCAGCTGCGGTACCAGTGTCGACCGGGGCACCACCACGTCGAACGCGGCGCTGAGCAGGCACACCGCCAGCGCCGCGCCCCACAGGCCCAGCCCCAGCCGGTACGCGGTACGCGCCCCGAACCGCACCGCGAACGTGGTGTCCCCGGCCCCGGTGTCGGCGGCCAGGTCGATCACCGTGGTCGGCACGTAGAGCGCCGCCGCGAACAGCACCCCGATCACCCCGATCGGCCACGGGAACTCCCACGGCGCCCGGGTGATCGCCCAGCCGGCGGCCGGTGCGACCAGGCCCACCACCAGGGCGTTGACCGTGACGTCCCAGCCCGGCCGGGTCTTCAGCCGCAGCGGCGGGACACTGTAGGCCCGGCCGAGCGCCAGCACCCCGGCGACGCCGAGCACGAACAGCGGGCCGACGAGCAGCGCCGCACCGAGCGAGGCGAGGGCCAGCACCCGGTACCAGAACCGGAGCCGTCCGTCGGACACCGCCCCGGTGACCAGGGGCGCCGTCGCCTTCCGTGGATTGGCCCGGTCGCTGGGCAGGTCGTGCAGGTCGTTCTGAGCGAGTACCGCGCCCCAGACCAGCGGTCCGAGAACGACCAGTGCGACCAGGGCCCGCCCGGTGTCCGCCGGCAGCCAGGAGTGCCCGGCCAGCACCGTCCCGAGATAGGCCGGCACCCAGGAGACCGGCCAGAACCAGGGCCGGGAGACGGCGACCAGCAGGGCCGTGGGTCGCTCCGTCAGTGCTGTCATGCCGGGCATCCTCCCCGCCGGCCGCGGTGCCGGCTCCACCGATCATCGGCGCATCACGGCGGCCGCTCCTCCCTTCGCGGAGGGAACGATCTCCCTCTGCGGAGGGATCGCTTCGGGGCGGGACGCGACGAGTGTGTGAGTCGTCCCGGCACGAAGGTCGCGCCAGGGTCATGTCATCGGGGGAGACCGTGGACGCATCGCTGGGCCGTCCCGCCCGCCGTCGCCTGTGGGCGGCGGCGTGCGGGACGTTCGTCGTGAGTGAACTGACCCTGCGCCTGTACTGGCTCGCCGGCGGCCGCTGGGGATACACCGCCTGCGATCGGACGGCACTGACCGATCCGGCCGGTGGGTGCGGCGCCGACCGGGTCGGGGTGCTGCCGTTCTGGCCGGGGTGGGGGAGCGTGATCGCCGGGGTGGCCCTGGGGGTGCTGGTCGCGGGTGCGCTCCGCGGACCCGGCCGGACCGCTGCCGCCGGGTGCTGGACCGCTGCCATGGTGCTGCTCGTCGCCGCGTTCCCGCTGCACCTGCTCTTCGAGATCCCGGCGGCCCTGGCCGGCCGGCCCTCGGACTGGCGTGATCTCGGCGCCCGGCTCGCCCTGGCCGCCGGTGGCCTGCTCTTCGCCGGCTTGGCGAGCGTGCTCGGCCCGCCGCGTGCACCGGGGCCGCCCGGCTACCGGCCGGTGCCACGGTGGACCCGGCGCTGGGCGTACGCCGCTGTCGCCCTGCCCGTCGCCGGCTGGGCCGTGCCGCACGGCCTGTGGCTGCTCGGCGTCCCGTTCGGCATCGCCGGCCCGAAGCTGGCGGAGATCCACGAAGGTCTCTCGTCGGTGGCCGGGCTGGCGATCACCGTGGTCCCGCCGGTGGCCGGCCTGCTCGTGCTCGGGCTGGTGCACCGGTGGGGCCAGGAGTTCCCGCGCTGGGTGCCGCTGCTGGGCGGCCGTCCCGTGCCCCGGCTGCTGGCCGTGGTCCCGGCCGCCGTGGTGGCGACCGCTCTGATCACCTACGGCCTGCTGAGCTGCGCCGTCCTGGCCGGCGACCTGCTGAGTGGCGCGGTCACCTGGCCGGAGGTCCGGGCCGGCTGGGCGGTGACCGGCACCCTGCTGGTCTTCACCGGCTGGGGGGTGGCGCTGGCCGTCACCACCGTCGGCTATCTCCTCGCCACCCGGCGGCATCTCCCTTCCCAGCAAGCACTCCCGCAGGCCCCCGTCACTGGTGGCCGGGAGAACGAAATACGTGGTCGCCGGGCGTCCTAACCTGAGTGCATGCCGTACGTTGCCGCCCGTGATGGCCGCCGGAATCGCAGCGCCGCACACCGGGCACCAGCCGTCCCTGACCGGATCGACGACCTGCACGGGAACAGCCTCGGCGTGCTCGAGGTCCCCCATCACATGGCCTGCGGGCATGCCAGCCGCCGGCGCTACGAGCTCGACGACCCGGCCCAGCTGAGACACGCCTACGAGCAGGTGCTCTGCGAGGCGGCCGGGTGCGGCGAGATCGAGGACCTGATCAACCCGGCGATGCTGCGCCGGGTGTGGCGGGACCTGCACCTGCCGTCGCGGGTCCGGGAGGCCTGGGAGACCAGGCATCCCAGCCTGCGCCGGACCGTCAACCGCACGAACTCGGGCCCCGGGGCGGGTGAGGCCGCCAGCCGCACCGTCGGTGCCGGGCCGGCCAACCGGGGCTTCGTGCGGCGCGGCCGGACCCAGGCTGCCCGGACCGCCACGGCCCGCACGGCGGCCGCCCGCCCCGGCGTCGCCCGTTGACCAGCGGCGCCCGGCCCGCGTTCAGCGGCTCGCACCGTCCACCGAGGTGACGGTCGCGGGCGCGGCCGTCACCTCGGCCCCGATCAGCCGCCGGTGATCGACCAGTGCCAGGCCTCCGAGGGCAGGTTGACGAAGCCGTAGTCCTTGGCATGCAGGGTCAACCACTTGTAGGCCTTCGTGGACCTGCTGATCGTCCTGCCGCCGGACGAGATGTCGATGGCCAGGCCCAGCTCGTGCAGGGAGCGGCCGGGAATCGCGGTCGGCACGCGGCAGGACGACGACGGGGCGGTCCACACGTCGGGGCAGCCGTTGATCGTACGCAACTCGATCTGTCGGTCCTTGGTGCGGAAGCCGCCGCCGGAGATCTGGACGCCGTCGGCCCGGGCGTCGTCGACCATGCGCTTGAACGCGAAGGCGATGGTGCGGTTCACCGTCACCCCGTAGACCTGAGTGGTGTCGGCGAGCTGGAAGGCCGGCCGGAACTGGTCGACGACGGTGCGGCTGAGCGTGCCGGCCTGGGTGGCCAGTGTCGCGGCGGCGGGCAGGGCGGCGATCGCCTGCCTGGTCCGGGCGGTCGCCGTGGTGTACGTGGCGACCTCGGTGTTCGCCCTGGACACCCGGGTGGTGGCGGCCGACGCGTCGACGCGGGCGGTGGTCAGCGCCGTGGCGTACCGCTGGTACTGCTGCTTGCGGGTGGCGACCGCCTTGGTCGCGGCGGTGACAGCGGCGCTGGCCCGGGTCACGGCCGACCTGCTGTGCGGCTTGCGCGCGCCGGCCGTACGCAAGGTCAGTCGCGCGGCGGTCAGGGCCTTGCGCGCCGCGGCGTGCCGCAACCGGGCGTTCTTCTCGGCGGTGGTCGCCGCCGTCAGGCGAGTCTGCGCGACGGTGGCCGCCCGGGTGGCCACGGTGACCTCGGCGGTCCACTGGCGGACCGCCTTCTGCTGGCCGGCGAGGCTGGTGCGCAGCGCGGTGAGCTGCGCGTCGTGGGTGAGGCTGCGGTACATCAGGCTGGACCAGGTCGAGGCAACCCGGGGGGCCGCGGCCTGGGCCGGCGCGGGCATACCGATCGCCGAGCCGGCGGCCGTCAGCGCGATGATCGCCGCGGCGGCGGACTTCTGGAGAGTTCGCTGTCGTGTCGTCACCCGGAGACTGTGGAAGCCGACGGGTCCGGGTTCCGGTCCCGATCGGTTCCGGATGGGTTGCCAGCCGTCAGTTCGGCGTGAACAGTCCCTGAATGCCGACCACGACGGCGATCACTCCGAAGATCGCGATCGCGAGGGCCCAGCCGGCCGGCTCGGCCGGTCCGGTCGAGCCGAGGATCCGGCGGCCGGTGAATTTCTCCCAGGTCAGCAGCAGGCCGACGGCCAGCCCGACCACCTCGAAGTGCAGGATCCGGCCGTCGAACAGGTGCACGATCAGGAAGAAGCCGGCGGCGATCAGCGCGATGATCCCGATCGGCCAGGACCAGCGGGCCGCCCGGTCGGCGAACCGCTCGAGGCCGGTGCCGACACCCGGCACCCGGCGCAGCAGCGGGATGCCGAGCAGCAGCCCGCCGAGGATGTTGGCGAAGTCGAGCAGGTAGGCCATGGCGGAGAGGGTAACGGGAGCGCTCCCAATCGGCTACACGAGATGCAGTTTCCGATCAGCGACCGAGACCCGCACGCGCTGACCCCAGGAGAGTTCCAGCGCGTCCGACTCGAGGCCGTCGGCGAACACCACCAGGCGCTCGCTCTCGCTGGTCAGCTCCAGCTCCCGGCCCGGGGCCAGGAGGCCGGCCACGTGGCGCACGCCGGTGGCCGGGGACGGCCAGGCCTCGCGGACGAACCAGCACAGCACCGCCTCACCCGGCCCCGGCAGGGGTGGCGCGCCGGCCCGCTCCCGGGCGATCGACGCGCACCACCCGGTCGCCCCGGTCCCGGTCCCGACGATCAGCCCGGACGACGACTGCCGCTCCCGGGAGCCGTCCGGCGCGGCGATCACATAGCGTGCCGACTGATGGCCTGCGTGACCGATATAGATCTCATTGAGGCCGGACAGCTCCTGCCCGTCGTCGAGCCGGGCCACCACCATGGTCCGCCCCTGCGCGCGGAATCCGCCGCGGAGCAGTCCGCCGACCGCCGCGGCGGGATGCCGGACCAGCACTCCGGCGTTGCGACCCGGCTCCGGGTCGACGCCGATCACCGGCTGGCCGTCCAGGTACTTCGCCACGTTCGCCACCAGGCCGTCCTGGCCGACGGCCACCACGATGTCCTCCGGCGCGAACAGGAAGCGGGGCAGGTCCGTGCGCTCCACGTGGCCGCGCCGCCAGTCGGCCGGCACCGCGCCACCCACCTCGACCAGCGCGGACCGCAACGCCTCGTGCCGCGCTGTCACCTCGTCCAGATCCCGCCCGCGCTGCTTGAGGAAATAACCGGCGGCGCCGCGGGTGCCGTGCCGGGCCAGCAGCTCGTCGAGCTCGCTGCGCCGCGACACGACCACCACCCGGGGGCTGAGCGAACTCATCCGATCCGGCCGATCAGCTTGGTGAGCAGGTCCGGAGTGACGGTCAGCTCCTTGATCGCCGGCAGGTGCGACGCCAGCTCGCGCAGCGCGAGCGCCTGCAGCACCTCGGCCGGCAGATCCCGGTACGCCGCGAGCCGCGCCGCCTCGGTCTCCGCCTCGGCCAGGCCGACCACCCGGGCGCCGGCCGCGCGGGCCTCGTCGCGCAGTCGCTCGGCGTCCGCCGCCGCGCTCGCCGCCAGGCGCTCCCGCTCGGCCTGGCCCTGCGCCGCGACCAGCTGCGACTCGGCGTCCAGCTCGGCGCCGCGCCGCGCGTTGGCACCGTGCTGCTCGACCAGGTGCTGCTCCTGCCGGGCCAGCTCGATCTTGCTCTGCAACTCGTTCTCGGCGATCGAGCGCTCCTGCTGCACCGCGTGCGCGCGCCGGGCATAGGTGGCCCGGTCGGCGTCCTGCTGCACCCGCTCCCGGGTCGGGGTCTGCAGCGCCCGCTCCAGCTCCGGCTCCGGACGCAGCGCCACCACCCGCGCGCTGACCACCGTCACGCCGGTCTCGGCCAGCCGCGGGTCGGTGGCCAGGGCGTCCGCGACCGTCTGCCGGACCGGGGCGATCCCGGTGGTCAGCGCCTCGGCGAGGGGGAGCCGGGCGAGCAGGTCGAGGGCCGGCTGCTGGGCCAGCTCGGCGAGCAGGGTGGCGACCTGGTCGAGCGGCTGCCCGTTCCACACACCCTTGTAGGGGTCGATCGAGAAGTCCAGCCGGGACGCGGCAGCGGCCGGATCGCTGAACCGGTACGTCACCGTGGCCTGCACCGTCACGTCGGCGAAGTCCTCGGTGCGGGCGTGGAACAGCAGCGGCAGCTCCCGGTCGTCGACCGGCACCTCGGAGAGGACCGCGGTGAGCGGCCGATACCAGAAGGCGAGCCCGGTGCCGGCGCGTCTCGCCCTGCCCTGCACGGTGTGGCTGACCCAGCTGGTCGGTGCGGAGCGCAGGTGGCGCAGGTGGAGTCGGCGTTTCACGTCGGCCATGGGAGGTCCTTCCTTTTTCGTCATGCTGACGATAATCCAGTCCGGTATTCTCGTCAACATGACGCTAAACATGGCGGCTGTCACAGTGGACCTGGTGCTGCTCACGATCCGGCAGGCCGACCTGCGGGTGCTGCTGATCCGCCGCGGCATCCCGCCGTTCGAGGGGCGGTGGGCGCTGCCCGGCGGCTTCGTCCACGACGACGAGGACCTCGACGAGGCGGCGATCCGCGAGCTGCGCGAGGAGACCGGCATCGACCCGTCGGCGGGTCACCTCGAGCAGCTCGCGACCTATGGCACCCCGGGCCGTGACCCGCGTGGCCGGGTGGTGACGGTGGCCTATCTGGCGCTCCTGCCCGACCTGCCGGCGCCGGTGGCCGGCAGCGACGCCGCGCACGCCGAGTGGCGTCCGATCGACGAGCCCGACCTGGCCTTCGACCACCACCGGATCCTGGCCGACGGCGTCGAGCGCGCCCGCGCCAAGCTGGAGTACACCCCGCTGGCCACCGCCTTCTGCCCGCCCGAGTTCACCGTGGCCGACCTGCGGCTGGTCTATGAGAAGGTCTGGCACACCACACTGGACCCGCGCAATTTCCACCGCAAGGTCACCTCGGCCGACGACTTCATCGAGCCGACCGGCCACAGCGCCACCCGCGAGCGCGGCCGTCCCGCCCAGCTGTTCCGCCGCGGGCCGGCCACCCTGTTGCATCCGCCACTGCTGCGACCGTGAACCGCGAGCCTTGATCGCCTCGTCCAAAAGTCGTAGGGGTGGCCCGGATGTCGGACCATCGGCAGATGTCGGCACCGCTCGCGGTGCGACAGGATGCGATCGACCGGGGGGAGACGAGACATGACGGTGCTGACGGAGCGCGCGACCGAGATCCGCGACGAGGTGCCGCCGCGCTGGGTCCGGCCGCCGTCGTCCCGCCGCGTCGTCGCGCGGCTGGTCCAGTTCGTCGGCGCGGCCAGCGCGGTCTTCTCCGTCCTCCCGCCGCACCACCACCGGTTCGGCCCGCTGGCCGCCATGGTGCCGACCGCCGGCCTGCTCACCGCCCGGGTCGCCTCCGGCGTGGTCGGCGTGCTCCTGGTCTATCTGGGTGCCGGGCTGCGGCGTGGCAAGCACCGCGCCTGGCAGCTGGCCCTCACGCTGTCCCTCATCGGCATGGCGTTGCACCTGGTCAAAGGCGGTCTGGTGCCGATGGTCTCGGCCGGCGCGATAGTCGCCCTGCTGGTCGCCACCCGCGACGAGTTCACCGTCGACGGCGCCCCGCGACACCGGCTGCGCGCGCTCCGCGCCTGCGCCACCTTCCTGAGCGCCGGGTTCGCCCTCGGGGTCGCCGAGATCGCCGTCCGGGTCAACCACCTCGACGGCCACCCCGGCGTGCTGAGCTGGGCCGGGCACGCCGCGCTCGGCCTGATCGGCGTCACCGGCCCGGTCCACTTCGCGTCGCCGCTCGGCGCGCTCACCGTCTCCATCACCACCGGCGCGTTCGGGTTGCTGGCCTTCGCGTCCGGCGGCCTGCTGCTGCTGCGCCCGAGCACCGGCGCCCGCTGCGACGGCGACGCCGGCCAGGCCCGGCTGCGCGAGGTGCTCGACCAGCACGGCGAGGGCGACTCGCTCGGCTACTTCGCGCTGCGCAGCGACAAACAGCTGGTCTGGGCGTCGTCCGGGAAAGCCGCCGTCGCCTACCGCGTGGTCAACGGGGTGAGCCTGGCCTCCGGCGACCCGCTCGGCCTGCCGTCCGAGTGGCCGCGGGCGATCGGTCAGTGGCTCGCCGACTGCGCCGCGCACGGCTGGACCCCGGCCGTGCTGGCCTGCGGCGCCCAGGGCGGGCGCGCCTTTCAGAAAGCCGGGCTCGACTGCATCGAGTTGGGCGACGAGGCGATCGTCGAGGTGTCCGGCTTCTCGCTGACCGGACGGGCCATGCGCGGCGTGCGGCAGGCGGTCGCCCGGATGCGGCGGGCCGGTTACACCTGCCAGGTGGTCCGCCAGCGCGATCTGCCGGCCGACACCCTCGCCGAGGCGGTGGCCTGCGCCAACGCGTTGCGCGACGGCAAGGTCGAGCGCGGCTTCTCGATGGCGTTGTCCCGGCTCGGCGACCCGGCCGACGGTGACTGCCTGCTGGTGCTGTGCCGCGACGAGGAGCAGACGCTGCGCGGCGTGCTGCACTTCGTGCCCTGGGGCCGGCGCGGGCTCTCCCTCGACCTGATGCGCGGCGACCGCACCGCGCCCAACGGGCTCACCGAGCTGATGGTCGTCTCCGCGATCGAGGCGGCGGCCGGCTTCGGCGTCGAGCGGATCTCGCTGAACTTCGCGGTGCTGCGCTCGGTCTTCGCCCGCGCCGAGGAGCTGGGCGCCGGCCCGGTCATCCGGCTCTGGTGCCGGATCCTGCGCGCCGCCTCCCGGCTGTGGCAGATCGAGTCGCTCTACCGGGCCAACGCGAAGTACCAGCCGGATTGGCAGCCCCGCTACCTGTGCTTCCCGTCCGCCCGCGACCTGCCGCGGATCGCGATCGCCGCGCTCAGCGCCGAGTCGTTCCTGCCGGCCCGCTCCGACGCCCGGTGAGGCTGACCGGCATCCCGCTGATCGCGCTGGTGGCGACCGCGGCGGTGGTCACCGTCGCGGCCACGGTGCGCGGCTGGCGGTTCCTCACCGTGCGCGTCGCCGGCCTGCTCGCCGTCGAGATCCTGGTGGTGGCCACCATCGCCCTGGTCGTCAACCGCGTCGAACTGTTCTATCCGACGTGGCAGTCGCTCGGCGGCGCGTCCCAGGTCGCCGCCGTCACGGCCACCACCGCCGGCCCGCTCGACACCCGGCTGACCGGCGCGGCGGCGGTCCCGTGGACCCCGCCGGAGACCGCGGCCTGGCACCTGGCCGCGACTCCGCTGGTGCTCGCCCCGGCCGACTACGCGCAGCTCCCGGAGCACACCTTCCCGCTGCTCGTGGTGCTCGGCGGCGACCCCGGACCCCGGCCGTCCGGCGTGCTCACCGTCTTCCTCGCGCCCACCCGGGACACCACCGCGGCATCGCTGGTCACGCTGCCCGCGGCGCTCGCCCGCGACGCCCGCGTGGCGGACGCCCTGGCGGTCGTGGCCGGCCCGGACTGGCACGCGCTGGCCGGTGCCTGGCCCGGCCACCCGCCCGTGGCGACCGGGATCGATCAGGCCGTGCGCGATCTCCCGGCGCCGCTGGCCGCCCCGCAGAGGCTGCCGTCGTGAGCATCGACGCCACCGGAACGGTGGTCACCTCGGTCCTGCTCGTCGTGGCGATCACCGTGCTGCTGGCCGCGCTCTGGCCACGCGTGCGGGTGCTGGCCCGGATCGCGCTGGTCACGGCAGTGGTCCTGAGCGTCACCGGGACGGCCCTGCTCGAACTCAACCGGCTCACCGAGACCTACCCGAGCTGGGGTGAGCTGGCCGGCTCCACGGCGCCGCCGCCACCCCGGCCGGTGCTGCCCGGTCAGGGCCGGCTGGCGACGTTCCAGGTGCCGGGGCCGGCCAGCGGGATGAACGAGCCGATGACCGTCTACCTGCCCGCCGCCTACTTCACCCCGGACGGCGCGCGGCTGCGCTTCCCGGTGATCGAGGCGCTGCACGGCTACCCGGGCACGCCCGAGTCCTGGATCCGCCGGCTGGACATCGCCGGGCACCTCGACCGGGAGATCACCGCCGGCCGGATGGCGCCCACCGTCGTGCTGCTGCCGCACCAGACCCCGCAGCGGCTGCTCGACACCGAGTGCGTCAACCTGGTCGGGGGAGCGCAGGCCGAGACGTACCTGACCCGTGACGTACCCGACTGGGCCGCCACCCACCTGCGGATCCGCACCGACGCCGCGGCCTGGGGGCTGACCGGTTACTCGGCCGGCGCGTTCTGCGCGATGAACCTCGCCCTCAAACATCCGGACCGCTACGCCGCGGCGGCCAGCCTGTCCGGTTATGCCAACCCCGGCATCAAGGTCGGCGACCACAGCGAGAAGACCACCAACAACATCGCCTGGCGCCTCGCCCACCGGCCGCAGCCGCCGATCGCCCTGTGGCTCGGCTGGGCCGCCGACGACCGCTCCGCCAACAAGGGCTCGCGCCGGGTGGCGCGGCTGGCCCGGCCGCCGCTGCGCGTGACGACAGCTGTCATCCCGCACGGCGGTCACAGTTACGCGACCTGGCGCGAGATGGAGCCGCCGGCCTTCGACTGGCTCTCCGCCCACCTCGCCCGGCCCGTGCCCCTCTGAGCGGGCGGCCACCGCGGGTCCGGACAAGACCATCCTCGCTGCCGCGATGCCGCGCTGCGGGTTCCGGATCCTTTTCCGGTACGACTCGGCGTCCCGTGGCGGTCGGCTCGCGAGGCCCGGCCCCCGCACGACCGCAGCGCGTGTCGTGCGGGTCCGCCGACCCTCACGGCCTCCCGGCGGGGCTGCCGGGGTGGTGTGAGCCGGCCGGGAGGCGCCGCACTCGGGTGGCCGGCGCGGTCTTGCTTGTCGGTATTCGTCCAGGTATCGGAGCCGCGGCGCTTGCTGGGCGGTATCGAACCGGATCGGCGTTCCCGGGTGTACGCCCTGACGAGAGAGGCCGTCAGGGGGAGAGATCAGATGAGCCAGGGGCCGCAGTACCCGTCGTGGGAAGAGCCGCAACCGGCGATGCCGGCGGCTGCGTCGTGGAATCGGCAACCATCGGCGAGGCCGGCGGCTCCGCTGTGGGACGAGCCGTCGTCGGCGGCGCCCGGGGCTCCGACGTGGGATCACCGGCCGGCGGCTCCGCTGTGGGACCCGCGGCCGGTGGTCCATCCCGAGAGCCGGCCGGGCTACTACGGGGCGCCGCAGCCGGCCGCCGGTTCCGCCATCGCGATCACCATGCGGTACGCGCCGATCGCCTTCCTGCTCGGCTTCGTGCGGCCGGTGCTCACCATCGACGACCAGCCGGTGCGGGCGGCCTGGAGACGCCGGATCGTCGTACCGGTGAGCCCCGGCCCGCACCTCCTGCGCGCCCACGTGCCGTACCTGGTTCCGCGCCGGATCGGCGGAGCCGAGCTGCCGGTCGGTGTCGCCCCCGGCCAGATGATCTCCCTGGAGTACCGCGCCCCGGTGCTCGTCTTCCTGCGCGGCACCCTCGGCAGCCCGCCGCGGAAATACCCGGGCCTGGCCGCCGCGGTCCTGCTCAGCGTCGTCCTGGCGGTGACGGCCCTGGGCACCGGGATGGCCGCCGCCCGGAGCCGGGTCCTGCCCGGCGCTGCCGGTACCCTGCCGCGGACCCCGGCGACGCCGGATCTCACCGCGCCCGCCTTCCCGGTGGATCCGACCGGCCCCGCCGTGCCCACCTTCCCCGGCGCGGGCGGGACCACGCCGGAACTGCGGCCCGACGCGCCTCGCCGCGAGGTGACCGGTGCGACGTTCGGCGCCGGGGACGAGACGGTCACCATGGCGTTCCGGGGGTGGCCGTTCGCGTTCCGTGCGCCGGACACCTGGAGCTGCCGGCCCGCCCGGACCGACCTGCCGGACGGGCAGGCCTGGCTCTGCGCCGACGAGCGGGGCGGGGGCGGCGAGCGCGCCGGCATCGTGTTGCGGGCCTGCCCCGCCACCTGCGCCGCCGCCGACAAGGCGCGGCTGGTCACGGACTGGCTCGGCAACGCCCCCGGCGTGCGCAAAGCCGGCGGCAACACCCGGTTCCGCCAGCGCACCACCAACCCGGGCGGCAAGTACGAGCTGAAGCTCAGCCACTTCTTCACCGACCCGGCGTCGGGCCGGAAGTTCCAGGTCGGCGTGGCGGCCGAGGCACCCACCGCGAAGAAGTCCGCGGCCCAGCGGGTGGTCAACGAGATCCTGTCCCAGACGACCTTCTGACCGCCGATGACGCCCAGGCCCGCGATGCCGACCAGACTCACCATGCCGACCAGGCCCGCGATGCCGACCAGACTCACCATGCCGACCAGGCCCGGGATGCCGACCAGACTCACCATGCCGACCAGGCCCGGGTTGACGACCAGACCCAGGGGCCGGCCCCGGCCGCGGCGACGGCCGGGCCGCCCGCCGCGCCCGACCCGCCGCCGGCGGTTCAGGCGGGGAGGGTGAACACGAAGCGAGCCCCGTCCCGGTACGCCGGATCCAGCTCGATCACGCCGCCATGGTGCTCGATCACCTTCTTGCACACCGCCAGCCCGATCCCGGTTCCGTCGTAGCGGTCCCGGGGATGCAACCGCTGGAAGATGACGAAGATCTTGTCGGCGTACTCGGGGTCGATCCCGATCCCGTTGTCGCTGACGGCGAACGACCAGCCGGCGCCGTCGGCGGTGGCGCTGATCTCGATGACCGGCGGCTCCTCGGGGCGGTGGAACTTGATCGCGTTGCCGAGCAGGTTCTGCCACAGCATGGTGAGCAGCGTGACGTCACCGGCCACCACCGGCAGCCGCGGCCGGACGATCCGGGCCCGCGTCTCCTCGATGCTCGCCGCGAGCGTCTCCTCCACCCGGTCCATCACCTCGTTGAGGTCGACCGGCTGCTCGTCGTCGTAGACCCGCCCGATCCGGGAGAACGTCAGCAAGTCGTTGATCAGTCGCTGCATCCGGGTGGCGCCGTCCACGGCGAAGCCGATGTACTGCTTGGCCCGGTCGTCGAGGGCCTCGGCGTAACGGCGCTCCAGCATCTGGCAGAACGACGCCACCTTGCGCAGCGGCTCCTGCAGGTCGTGCGAGGCGACGTAGGCGAACTGCTCCAGGTCGGCGTTGGACCGGCTCAGCTCGGCCTCACGCTGTTCGAGCTCGTCGCGGGCCTGCTGGGTAACGGTCAGCGCGTCGACCAGGCGGCGCCGCATGGCCTCCACGTCCCGGCCCAGCTGCGTCACCTCCGCCGGGCCGTCCGGGGTCAGCTCGTGGGTGAAGTCACCGTCGGCGACCCGCCGGGCCGCGGCGCCGAGCCGGCGCAGCGGCCGGACCACCGTGGTGCGCAGCAGTACCGTGATCACCCCGATCAGCAGCAGCAGCGCGGTGACCGCGGCGAGGAAGACGGTGTCGCGCAGCCGGCGCGCGTCGCCGAGCGCGGCCCGGCCCTCCGCCCGCGCGGTGACCAGCCGCTCGTCGAGGGTGGCGAGGCGGCCGCGGACCGGGTCGAACGCGGCGGCCGCCACGCCCCGGTCCCGGGTCCGCAGGGCGGGTTCGGCGATGCCGGCCCGCCAGCGCGCGGCCTCGTCCTCGACCGCGGCCAGCTCGGCGAGTGGTCCGGGCTCGGCGGTGAGGAAGCCCCGCAGCGTGGTGGCGGCGGCCTGCTCCGCCGCCACGCTCTCCCGGTACAGGTCGAGGAACTGCGGTGCGCCGCTGAGCAGGTAGCCGCGCAGTGCGGTGTCCTGATTGCGCAGTGCGTCGTCCAGCTGCACCACCACGGTGCGGGCCGGCGAGATCCGGTCGTTGAGCCGGTTCGACACCTGCGCGGTCCGGTTCAGCGCCCGCGCCCCGACCGCCGAGGCGCCCAGGATGAGCACCACCATCGCCACCAGGACCGCCGCGAACCACTGCTGCGTCGTCCATTGCCGGTCGCGCGCCGAATCTGTCACATCGGCACGGTAGAGGATGCCGGATCGATCGGCTCGTCCGACCGGTCACGGGCGCGTCGTCCGGCGTACCGGAAAGCGGTTTTAATGATGCCGTGGTTCCGGAACCTGGCCGAGGGTGGCGCGCTGACCTGTGGATTCTCGGCCGGTACCGGTTTCGGCGCATTGACATCGGTTAACAGCCCGTTCACAGTGGCGGCGAGAGAGCGCTTTCTCGACACCCTCCGTCCCCCGTGGCTGGAAAGGCTCGTCAATCATGCGAAAAAGTCCCCTGCTGGCCGGCGCCGTCACCGCCGCGCTGGTCACCTCCGTGCTGGTCGCCGCCACCGCGGCCAGCGCCGCCGACGGCCTGCTCTCGCAGGGCAAGCCGGTGACCGCCTCGTCCACCGAGTCGGCCGCGTTCCCGGCCGTCAACGCCGTCGACGGCAACCTCGGCACCCGCTGGTCCAGCGCCTTCAGCGACCCGCAGTGGCTGCGGATCGACCTCGGCGCCAGCGCCACGATCACCTCGGTCACCCTCGACTGGGAGGCCGCGTACGCCACGTCCTTCACCCTGCAGAGCTCGGCGACCGGCAGCTCCTGGACCACCCTCTACAGCACCACGACCGGCGCCGGCGGCCGGCAGAACCTGCCGGTCGCGGGCAGCGGCCGCTACGTCCGGCTGACCACCACGGCGCGGGCCACGCAGTGGGGCGTGTCGCTCAACGAGTTCCAGGTCTACGGCTCCGGCGGCGGCACCACGACCCCGACCATCCCGCCCGGGGCGGTCCGGGTCGCCGAGTTCCTCGCCGACTGCCCGTTCAGTCACCGGCTGCCCGACGACCCGATCGTCTTCCCGAACCTGCCCGGCGCCTCGCACCTGCACAGCTTCTTCGGCAGCGAGGTGACCAACGCGTCCACCACGGTCAACGACCTGATCAACGCGAACAGCAACTGCAACCCGTCGATCGACAAGTCGTCCTACTGGATCCCCACGCTGTACCAGGACAATGTGCCGGTCGAGCCGACCACCGGCGTCTTCTACTACCTCGGCGAGGGTGTCTCGGACGCGCTGATCGCGCAGACCCAGCCGTTCCCGGTGGGCCTGCGGGTGGTGGCCGGCAACGCGAAGGCGACCGGCCCGGCCGACAACACGATCGCCCGCTGGTCCTGCCTGCACCACGGCGAGGTCAACCCGTCGACCGATTTCGTCAACTGCCCGGCCGACTCGATGCTGGAGTCGTACCTGGACTTCCCGCACTGCTGGGACGGCAAGAACCTGGACTCGGCCGACCACAAGAGCCACATGGCGTACCCGGTCGGCAACGCCTGCCCGGCCAGCCACCCGGTGGTGGTGCCGAAGCTGCGCCAGGTCATGCGCTACCCGGTCAACGGGGACCCGGCCCGGCTGCGGCTCGCCTCCGGCCGCGGGTACACGATGCACGGCGACTTCTTCAACGCCTGGCCCGCCGACGAGATGGCGCGCCGTGTCAACGACTGCATCCGGATCATCGTGAAGTGCGGGACCGACGGCCGGCCCTGACCGCTTGAGATCGGCCCCGTTCCAGGCCGGAAGGCCCTGGGGCGGGGTCCGGCGGCGGGCTACGTTGGGCGCCATGCGAACCACCGGGCGGAGGTTCATCCCGCCACAGCACGGTGCCTGGGCGATGCTGCTCCTGCCGTACCTCATCGGGGTGCTGACCGCGGGTTTCCGCTGGCCGCACGTGCCTCTGCTGCTCGCCTGGCTGTCCGGCTACCTGCTCTCCTACTACGCCCTGCAAGCGGTGAAGACCCGGCGCCCCGGCAGATGCAGAGACCAATTGCTCGCGTACGCCCTGAGCACCACCCTCTTCGGCGCGACCGTCGTCGTCGCCTGCCCAGCGGTACTGCGGTACGCCCTGGTTTTCGTGCTGTTGCTCGGGCTGAACGCCTACTACGCCTGGCAGCGCCGGGAGCGGGCCCTGCTCAACGACCTCGTCTCGGTGGTGCAGAGCTGTCTCATGGTCTTCGTGGCCGCCACCGTCGCCGGCGTCCCGCCCGCCGAGGTGGCGATCCCGTTCACCGTCGTGTTGCTCTACTTCACCGGCACCGTGCTCTACGTCAAGACGATGATCCGCGAGCGGGGCAGCATCGCCTACCGCCGCGCGTCAGCCGGCTACCACCTGGCCGCGGCCGTCGTCGCCGGCTGGCTGAGCTGGCCGCTCGGCGTGCTGTTCGGCCTGCTCGCGCTCCGCGCCCTGGTGCTGCCCCGCCGCCGTCTCACCCCGAAGCAGGTCGGCCTGCTGGAGATCGCCGCCTGCCTGGTGCTCGGCACCCTGGTCCTGCAGTGATCGACGCCGGGGTGGTGCGGGTGGACATCCCCGGCACCCGAGCCCTCACCGAGCTGGCCGACGTCCACCGCGACGCGGCGGCCGGCAGGTTGCGCGGCACGACGATCCTGCTGCCCTGAGCAGACCTGCTGCCCTGAGCAGACCCGCAGCCCACCCGCTGCCCTGAGCAGACCTGCTCCCCTGAGCAGACCTGCTCCCCTGAGCAGCGACCGTCAGCACCCCTGTGCCGGCCGGACCGGCACAGGGGTGCGTTGTGCCGGCGATCCGTGTCCTTGCCGCCGCGGCTCCCCGCTCCAGGTCAGCTCCGGCTGGCACTCACGGTGGTCTCACCGCCCCAAACACCACCGTCACGGCCAGCCGGAACGGTGGGCTGGCACTCACGGTGGTCTCAGCGCGCGGGAGACCACCGTCATGGCCAGCCGGGAGCCGGGCTGGCACTCACGGTGGTCTCAGCGCGCGGGAGACCACCGTCATGGCCAGCCGGGGCGGGTGGGTTGGTGCTCATGGTGGTCTCGGCGTTCGGGAGACCACCGTTACGGCCAGCCGGGGCGGGTGGGTTGGTGCTCATGGTGGTCTCGGCGTTCGGGAGACCACCGTTACGGCCAGCCGGGGCGGGTGGGTTGGTGCTCATGGTGGTCTCGGCGTTCGGGAGACCACCGTTACGGCCAGCCGGGGCGGGTGGGCTGGTGCTCATGGTGGTCTCGGCGTTCGGGAGACCACCGTTACGGCCAGCCGGGGCGGGTGGGCTGGTGCTCATGGTGGTCTCAGTGCCCGGGAGACCACCGCCATGGCCAGCCGGGAGCCGGGCTGGTGCTCATGGTGGTCTCGGCGCCCCGGACACCACCGTCACGGCCAGCCCGAAGCCGGGCTGGCAATCACGGTGGTCTCAGTGCTTGGGAGACCACCGTCAGGGCCAGCCGGGGCGGGTGGGCTGGGGCTCATGGTGGTCTCGGCGCTCGGGAGACCACCGCCAGGACCAGCCGGGACGGGGCTTGGCGGGACGGGGCGGGGCTTGGCGGGACGGGGCGGGGACGGGGCGGGGACGGGACGGGGACGGGGCGGGGCGGGGCGGGGCTGTGGGCGTACCGGAAGAGTGACCGCGGTCTGGGGCGGACAGCGGACAGCGACCGGCGGGACACCCGCATCGGGCCCGGGACGGGCGGGGTCGACGCCCCCGGGGCTTCCCCCCGCCGAAGATCAGGGCAACCGCTTCAGCAAGCGGGGCGCAGCAGATCGGTACGCATGCGCGGCTCATACGCCCGGCAGGTGCCCGGCCTGGTCTTCTTGGCCCGGTACATCGCCAGGTCGGCGTTCTCCACCAGCCGTTCCGCGGTCCGGCCCGCCCCGCTGTACGCGATCCCCACGCTCGCCCGCGTCACCACGACCCGCCCGGCGATCTCGAACGGCTCGCCGATCGCGTCGATCACCCGCTGCGCGATGTCCCACGCCTGCTGCTCGGCCATGATCGGTTCGAGCAGCACCGCGAACTCGTCGCCGCCGAATCGCGCCGCCATGTCCGTCTCCCGCACCGAGGCGCGCAGCCGCTCCGCCACCCCGCGCAGCAGCTCGTCCCCGGCGGCGTGCCCGAGCGTGTCGTTGACCTGTTTGAACAGGTCCAGGTCCAGATAGAGCAGGGCGGCGCCGGTGTTCTCCGCGAGCACCTGCTCGACCCGCCGCAGGAACAGCGTCCGGTTCGGCAGCCGGGTCAGCGAGCAGTGGTGCGCCTCGTGCACCGCCGCCGCCGTGTGCGCGCCGGTCAGCGCCAGGCTGGCCTGCTCGCTGAAGGCCGCGAGCACGTCGCGCCGCTCGGCGTCACGCACCTCCGGGCACTGCCCCTTGGTCAGCACGAAGGCGCCGGCCACCCGGTCGCCGATGTGCACCGGAGCGGCGGCCAGCAGGCCCGCGGTGACCGGACGGGCGGCGGCCATCGCCCGGTCCGCCGCGTGCAGGATGTCGTCGCGGTGACGGAACGCGCCGGCCAGCGAGGCCACCGTGAGCACCGCCGGGTCGTCCACCTCGTGCAGCACCAGCGCGGCGCCGCCGTCCTCGAGCAGCGCCCGCGCGCCCGAGGTGATCGAGTCGAGCAGCTCGCCCAGCGGGGTGCCCTGGCTCGCCGCCCGCTGCACCCGCAGCAGGGTCTCCAGCATTAGCTCACGCCGCTCCAGAGCCTCCACCAGCACCAGCCGGGCCGCCGCCTCGCGCTCCTTCTCGTGCCGGAGCTGCTGCTCGGCGGCGAGCGTGCGCAGGCCGCGCAGGGCCAGCCCGAGCACCTTCGCCATGCCCTGCAGCATCTGGCGTTCCTCGGCCGCGAACGGCTCGCCGGACCGCGCCACCACCAGGCGCTCGTCGTGCCCGCCGGCCAGGGCGTGCACCGTCACGTAGGCGTCCCCGAGACCCGGGAACGGCGATGTCTCGACGCCGGAGCGGAGCCCGGTGAACAGGGCCGGGTCGGGCGACCGGCCCAGCCCGACGGAGGCGGCCAGGACGTCCCCGCAGATCACCGCGCCCAGCTCGGCGTCGGTGGCCTCGGTGGCGCGCTGCACCGCGATCCGGGTGGCGATGGGTTCGTCGCCGGCCCGCGTGATGGCACTGAAGTATTCGCTGAGCTGCAGCATGGACCAGGCGGTCATCGGGTCAGCTCACTGCGAGGGCGGCCACGGTCAGGTGGTGCATACCCTTCGCGCCGCTCTGCCGGACGATCTCACCGTTGGAGTAGAAGCCGCCGAACGGGATCGGGGCGAGCGCGTCCCGGAGCCGCTCGGTGGCCAGGTCGGTGTGCTCCCGGCCGAGGGCGATCGGGCGTACGCAACAATCGAAGACCAGCACCCCCAGCGGCGCCGCACCTTCGACGGCATCGGCGGCGGCGCGGCCGGCGGCCGCCGCCGCGTCCACCACCTCGCCGGTCTCGGCGGCCATGACCCACACCATCGCGCCCTCCGGCGTGTCGGCCAGCCCGGAGATCGACCGCTCGCCGGCGTCGCACTCGAAGATGATCCGGACGTCCTCGCCGGTGCGCCGGGCCAGCCCGAGCGGCCGGATCGGGGCGAACCGCAGGAACGCCTCCGGGTCGGTGGCCAGCTCGGCGGCTCCGCCGGTACGCCGCAGGTAGACGTCGAGCGCCGGCTCGCCGTCCAGCTCGTAGATCTTGCCGCCCTCGCTGCGGGTCACCACCATCGGCTCGCCGGTCCGGTGCCAGCCGTGCGCCAGCCCGATGCCGAACGGCGACGGCGAGCCCAGCGCCGCGCCGAGCACCGCGTTCGGCAGCAACTGGACGTCGCCGCCGTCGCTGAAGAACGCGAACGTGCCGGTCTGCGTGACGTTGTCGCCGGCGCAGCCACCGATCAGCGGGACCCGCGCGCCGCTGATCGCGTACGCGCCGCGGACCACCTCCTGCTGGTCGCCGCTGCGCCCGTCGCCGAGCATCAGCAGCACCCGGTGCTCGGCCGCGACGTCGTCGAGCGCCGAGGCCACGGTCTCCCCGGCCGCGTAGAGATCCATGCTGTCGTGCGGGACCGCCCGCACCGAGGCGGCGAACCCGCCGAGCGCGTTGACCACCACCCCGGCGCCCGGCCCGTCCGGGGTGTACTCGCCGGACGTCGAGCAGCCGATCATCAGCACGTCACCGCCGGCCGCGGCGTGCACGGCGGCGGCCATCTCGCGCGTCGCGTGCGACAGCGACGCGAAGACGATCAGCAGGCCGGCCCGGCGGCCGCCGAGCGCGGCCTGGCAGGCCTGCGTCCCGGCCTCGGCGGGATCGGTCAGCAGGCTGCGCCCCACGCCGAACCACCGCTGTTCCGGACCGCTCATGATCGCTCCCCAGTCGTGCCGCGCTTCCGGGGTTCCGAGATCGGCCGGGGCACCGGGGATCTGAGTGAAAGCCGGGTCGGCGGGCCTGGACAGCGACGGGCATGATGGCCCGATGGGGATCGACATGGATTTCGAGACCGCGGTCGGCTCGCTGTTCCAACCGGAGGGGCGCATCGATCCCTATCCGGCCTATGACGTGCTCCGTTCGCACGCGGCGGCCTTCCCCGGCATGGAGAACCAGTGGTGGGTCACGTCGCACGCGCTGGTCAGCCGGCTGCTGCGGGACCCCGGCCTGCGGGTGGCCGACAAGTCCGACTACGACCGGTCGTGGCCGGACTGGCGGCAGAACCGCGGGGTCGCCTCGGTGGTGCTGTCGATGCTGCAGACCAACCCGCCGGACCACTCCCGGGTGCGCCGCGCGGCAGCCGCCACCTTCACCGCCCGCCGGGTCGCCGCCATGCGCGAGGTGATCACCGCGCAGGTCGACGAGCTGATCGACGAGTTGCCGGCCGAGACCGATTTCGTCGGCTCGTTCGCCTATCCGTTGCCGATCGCGGTGATCTGCGCGCTGCTCGGCATCCCGGAGTCGGAGCGCCGCTGGTTCCGGCAGCGCGCCGCCGACCTGACGGTGGTTCTGGAGCCGATCAGCAGCGAGGAGGAGATGGTCCGGGCCGACAAGGCGGGGCGTGAGCTGGAGGCGTACCTCACCGGGCTGATCGCCGACCGCCGGAACACCCCACGCGAGGACCTGACCAGCGCCCTCGTCGCGGCCGCCGACGACGATCAGGTGCTCACCGGCGAGGAGCTGCTGGCCAACCTGGTGCTGCTGCTGGTGGCCGGCTTCGAGACCACCACCAACCTGCTCGGCACCGGTCTCGAGATCCTGCTGAAGCATCCCCGGGAGGCCGATCGGTTGCGGTCCGACGCGGAGTTCGCGCCGGCTGTCGTCGAGGAGATCCTCCGGTACGACTCGCCGGTCCAGCTGACGTCCCGCTTCACCACCACCCCGCTCGATCTGGGCGACGGCAGGCACCTGGACGTCGGCACCATGCTGACCATGCTGCTCGGCTCGGCGAACCGGGACCCGGACCGCTACCCCGACCCGCACCGCTTCGACCCGGACCGGCCGAACATCCAGCCGGTCTCGTTCGGCGGCGGCGCGCACTACTGCCTGGGCGCGCCGCTGGCCCGGCTGGAGGCGCAGGTGGCGTTCCCGCGGTTGTTGAGCAGGCTGCCCCGGCTCGCGCTCAGCGGCGAGCCGGTGCGCCGGGATCGTCTGGTGTTGCGTGGCTACGCCAGCCTGCCGATCACGACCGGGGCTTGATCTCCTTCTGGAAGAACTCCAGGAAGCCGTCCGGATCCGGTCCGGCATTCTGCAGGACCAGATGATCAAAACCGGCCTCGGCATAGGTCCGCAGCGCGTCCAGGTAGGGCTTCGGGTCCGGCCCGCAGACGAACTTCTCCCGTACGTCCTCCGCGCGCACCGTCTGCGAGGCGGCGTCGAAGTTGACCGGGTTGGGCAGCTCGGTCATCACCTTCCAGCCGGTCAGCGCCCACCGCGAGGTGCGGTGCGCCTCCTCGACGGCGGCCTCGACGGTCGGCGCCCAGGCCATCGGGATCTCCGCGTACTTCGGCCCGCTGCCGCCGTAGGCCTCGACGAGATCCTTGCGGGGCTCGGTGGCGAACAGCCCGCCGCCGTGGGTGCGGGCCAGCTCGGCGGCTTTCCGGCCACCGGCGGCGACCGCGATCACCGGGAGGGTGTCCGGCAGGTCCCACACCCGGGCATCGTCCAGTCGCAGGTGCTTGCCCTGGTAGGACCGGTAACCGCCCTGCCAGAGCAGGTTGATGATGTCCAGTGCCTCGACCAGCATCTCGTGCCGGACCCGGACGCTCGGCCAGGCCTGACCGGTGACGTGCTCGTTCAGCCGTTCGCCGGAACCGATGCCGAGCGTGAAACGGCCGTCCGAGATGATGGCGAGCGTGGCGGCCGCCTGCGCGATGATCGCCGGGTGGTACCGCACCGTCGGGCAGGTCACCCCGGTGGCCAGGCCGAGCCGGTCGGTGCGGGCGGCGATCGCGCTCAGCACGTTCCAGGCGAACGGCGAGTGGCCCTGCTCCTCGAGCCACGGGTGGTAGTGGTCACTGATCTCCACGAAGTCGAATCCGGCCTGCTCGGCGCGGACCGCCTGCCGGATCAGCTCCTTCGGGTCGAAGGCCTCGGCCATCAGCTTGTATCCGAATCGCATGCTGATCGCCCTTCCCGGGCAGCCGCCCGGCAAACGTGCCGGCGGTGCTTCCCTTCCCGGGCCGGGGCCCGCGGACAAGGTGCCGATGTGGTGACACCGGGGCGCCGGACGCCCGGCGACGGGTTGCGATGGGCGGGTTCGGCGCTACGCTCGATCCGAGTTCGGTCGGCCCGGGGTTCGGACCGGGCCGGGAGCGGCGAACGGCCAGGAGGACGACGATGTACTGCGCAGCGCGGCTCGGCCGCCTGCGGGGAAGCGGCCACGGAGCTGTCGGATGACCGGCTTCGATCATCCCGGCCTGCTTTACCACAACGATGACGACTACCTCGCCGGCACGGCGGCGTTCGTCCGGGCCGCGGTGGCCGGTGGCGATCCGGTACTGGTCGCGGTGCCCGATCCTAACCTGACCATGCTGCGCGACGAGCTCACCGACGTCGGCGGCGCGGTGACCTTCGCCGACATGGCCGAGGCCGGGCGCAACCCGGGGCGGATCATCCCGGGGGTCCTGCTGGCCTTCGCCGCCCGGCACCCGGGCCGCCGGGTCGCGGCGATCGGCGAACCGATCTGGCCCAGCCGCTCCGGCATCGAGTACCCGGCCTGCGCGGCACACGAGGCGCTGATCAACACGGCGTTCGCGGGGCGGGAGGCGACGGTGCTCTGCCCGTACGACGCGAGCCGGCTCGACCCGACATGGGTGGAGGACGCCTGGCACACCCACCCCGTCATGATCGACTCCGGGCAGCGCAAGCCGAGCCCGTGGTACACCGACGGGGTGACCGCGGCGGCCGCGTTCAACCAGCCGCTGCCCCCGGTCCCGGGCTCGGCCGTCACCTGGAAGTACACCGCGGCGCGCGACCTGTCCGCCGTGCGCGCCTTCGCCCGCGGGCAGGCCCGGGAGGCCGGGCTGCTCGGCGACCGGGGTGAGGACTTCGTGCTCGCCGTCAACGAACTGGCGGAGAACACGATCCGGCACGCGCCGGGTCCCGGTGTCGTCGCCGTCTGGGCCGAGCCCGGCCGCCTGGTCTGCCAGGTCGACGACAACGGCTACCTGGCCGACCCGCTCGTCGGCCGCATCCCGGCGGCCGTCAGCCGCGAGGGAGGCCGTGGCCTGCTCCTGGTCAACCAGGTCGCGGACCTGGTCCGGATCCACACCGAGCCGACCGGCACCAGCATCCGCCTGCACATGACCCTCTAGCCGTGCTCGACCGGCCGGCGGTGTTCGGCCCGGCCGGTGAGCCGGCTGCGCGGCAGCGGGGGCGGTGACCTGAGGTTTCCTGTGCGGGTGAACCGAATGGCAACCGTCGTGTAACCGGTCTGCACTCGGCGGGCCGGGGTTTCGCCCGAAGTGTGGGGTATGACCGACACGATGGTGGTTGAGCTGGGGCTGCAGGCGATGACGATCGCGGCGAAGCTGTCCGCGCCGGTGCTGCTGACCGCGCTGGCGGTCGGGTTCGCCATCTCGTTGTTCCAGTCGGTGACGCAGATCCAGGAGGCGACGCTGTCGTTCGTGCCGAAGGCTGTCGCGATCGGCGCGGTGCTGCTGCTGGCCGGCAACTGGATGCTGCACGAGATGATCACCTACACCACGCAGCTGTTCGACCGGATCCCCGACCTGCTGCGCTGACGATGTCGCACGACCTTCGCGACGGGCCGCCCGAGTGGGCGGCCCTTTTCGCGTGTCCAGGGCGTGGACGCGCCTCACCCCGTGCCGTGGCTTGCGGGAGGCGCGCCGGCATCCACGAGCAGATAATGGCCCGAGTCCGCAATCTTCCAGGGTGAGCCGGGCCCACCGGCACCACGGTGCACCGCCCTCCATCGCGGTCGCCCTGTTCACCGGGACGTGCAGCATCGCCCTGCTGTGTCTGGCCGGGGCGGCCCTCGGCGTCGGCGAGGTGTTCTTCGACACCCCTTCGATCGCGATGACCTCGGTGTCCGCGACACCATCGACGGCATCAGGTGGCCGTTCGGGCAGGCCACGCTCGGCACGCTGACGTTCGCCGTCGGCGTGCTCGGCCTGGCCGGCATCGCGCTGTTCGCCCTCATCCCGCTGATGCGGTGGGTCAGGGATCGGGACGCCTCCGTCGTCCTGGCCGAGCAGCCCGAGAAACGGGAACCGTCAGCCGGTTGATGCCGGCCACCGCCGCGCGGGTGGCGCCGGATTAATCGGTGGACCGGGCTGCGAGGATTGCGGCATGCGGAAGATTCCCACGGTGTTTCGCCGGGACCCGGACGATCGCAAGCGGGTGCTGCCCGAGGCCAACCCCGAGTGCCAGTGGGTGCTCGACGGCGAGGGGGTGGCGACGCGGAAGTACGACGGGACCTGCGTGCTTCTGGACGAGGACGGGGTCTGGTGGGCGCGACGCGAGGTGCGGCCGGGGCGGACCCGGCCGCCGGGGTACCGGGCGGTGATGACCGATGAGAACACCGGGAAGACGGTGGGCTGGGAGCCGATCGCGCAGTCGTCGTACGCCGCCTGTCACGTCGAGGCGGTGGCCCGGCCGGGGGAGTGGGCGCCGGGCACCTACGAGCTGATCGGTCCGAAGATCAACGGCAATCCGGAGCGGGTGGCGGGGCACGAGCTGGTCGCGCATGCCGCCGCGGAACGGTTCGAGACGCCGCGGGACCTGGCCGGGTTGCGGGCGTGGATCCTGGCGCACCCGCAGTACGAGGGCATCGTGTGGCACCACCCGGACGGTCGCCGCGCCAAGCTGAAGTACCGGGATTTCGCCTAGCCCGTGTTTCGGAGTCCGACCGAGTGCGAGGCGTGGCCCAGAGCGCGCCTGGCAGCGTCCGCGAAACACAGCTAGGCCGGGATCGGAACCGGTGAAGGGTGCGCCCGCCGGCTGCGGGTCTCGACGCGCTGCCCGAGGTAGGTGCCGGCCAGGACCAGGACGATGCCGGCGGCGGCGGCGACCGTCAGCTGTTCGCCGGCCAGCAGGACGCCGATCAGGACGGCCCAGACCGGCTCGGTGCCGAGCAGGAGGCTGGCCCGCGCCGCGGAGGTGCGCCGGATCGCCCACAGCTGGACGACGAAGGCGAAGACGCTGCACCCCAGCGCCAGGTAAAGCACACCCAGCCACTGGCCGGGGTGCAGGCCGGCGGCCGCCGCCGGCAGGGACGAGCCGGCCGCGGCGGTGAAGACGACGGCGCCGGTCAGCGTCTGCAACGTGGTCAGGGTGGTGGTCTGGAACGCGCGGCCACGGGTCAGGTGCGCGGAGAGCGTGACGTGCGTGGCCCGCACCACGGCGGCGGCCAGCATCAGCGCGTCGCCGAGCGACGGGGGCCGCAGGCCGGGCCCGGCCACCAGCAGGACCACGCCGGCGAACGCGACGCCCGCCGCCCCGAAGAATCCCGCGGGCAGCCAGCGGCGGGCGGCGAACCCCTCCAGGATCGGGGTGAGCAGGATCGTCAGGCTGATCAGCACGCCCGCGTTGGTGGCGCTGGTGAGCGACACCCCGTACGTCTCCAGCACCAGGACCGAAGCCTGCGTGACGCCCAGCAGGACGCCGATGCCGGTCTCGGACCGGCTCGGCCGTCGACGGACCAGCAACGGCAGCATGGCGACGGCGGAGACCAGGAAGCGCAACGCCAGCACGACCAGTACGCCACCCGCGACCACCAGGGTCTTCGCGGTCAGATAGCTGCTTCCCCAGACCACCGCGACGGCCAGCAGCAGGACGTCACCCACACGCGTTGTCGACACAGGGTGAGCCTCGGGCGGATAGATCCGGTAGACAAGACACCAACTCTTGAATCAACGATGTAGTGGAGCCTGATGGATCCGCACCACCTGCGGCTGTTGCGCGAGCTGGGGGACCGGGGGAGCGTCGCGGCGGTGGCCCGATCGCTGCACATCACGCCGTCGGCGGTGTCCCAGCAGTTGAACACCCTGCAACGGTCGGCGCCGGTGCCGCTGACCGAGCGCAGTGGCCGCCGCCTGGTGCTGACCGAGGCCGGGCGGGCGCTGGCCGCGGCGGCCGTCGAGGTGCTTACCGCGCTGGACCGCGCGGACCGGGCCGTCGGGGCCTACCTGGACGATCCGGCGGCGCCGGTCACCGTCAGCGCGTTCCACAGTGCCGCGCTGACCTGGTTCCCGCCGCTGGCCCGGCGGGTACCGGGGGTGCGCTGCGCGGACGAGGACGTGGCCCGTGCCGACTTCCCGGGCCTGGTCGGCGACTACGACCTGGTGATCGCGCACCGGCTGGCGCACAGCCCGCCGTGGCCGGCCGGGCGGGTGACCGTGGTGCCGCTGGTCTACGAGCCGCTCTACGTCGCGATGGCGGCGGACTCGCCGCTGGCCGGGAAATCCCGGCTCACCGCCGTGGACGTGGCCGGCGAGCCGTGGATCAGCGTGCACGAGGGGTTCCCGGTCGAGGGGGTGCTGACCGCGATCGGGGCGGCGGCCGGGCGGCCGCTCGACATCGTGCACCGGATCAACGAGTTCACCGTGACCGCGTCGATGGTGGCGGCCGGCGCGGCGCTGGCGCTGCTGCCCGGGTACACCACGGTGCCCGATCCGCGGCTGGTCCTGCGTCCGCTGGCCGACCTGCCGGTCGGCCGGCACATCGACGTGCTGGCCAGACCGGAGGCCCTGCACCGGGCGGCGGTACGCGTGGTCCTCGAGGCGCTGCGCGAGATCAGCCGTGCCGGTGGTGCTTCTTGACGAACGTGTACCCCGGCGGTAGTTCCTCGTCCTCGTCGATCAGGTCGTTCTCCACCGCGCGCTGGTAGGCAGAGAGCTGCTTCTCCGACGGCTGGGCGCCGGGCGGCAGCTTGCGGACGAAACCCTTGACCCAGTGCTCCCGGCGCTCGTGGTACTCCGCCGGCGAGTCCGACTCGTCCGGATGCTGCGCGGGCTCCACCAGCGGGGCGTAGAACAGCAGGTCGACCGGCTCCTCGCCGTCGACCGCCGGGTAGGACGGCTGCCCGGCCGGGTCGACGCTGCCCTCGACGCGGGTGACGTACCCCTCGCGGATCAGCTGGTCCACCGCGTTCTTCAGCAGGAACGCGCCCTTCTGGCCCCGGCCCAGCCCGGACTGCCTGGCCAGCTCGGCCTCGGGGAAGACCGCGCTGCCGTCCTCGAAGACCCGGCCGCGCTTGCGGATCGTGGTGAGCACCCGCATCCGGTTCGACGGGCGGGCCTCGTAGTCGCGGGTGACGGTCTTCGGGTCGTACTCGTGGTAGTAGTTGACGCCGTCGATGCGCATCGGGTCGGCCAGGACCTTGGTGCGCATCACCACGGCGTCCCGCCCGGACTGCCAGGAGATCGTCACGAACATGCCGGTCCGCAGGTCGTCCGGCCAGGTGATCCCGGTGAACTGCCAGGTGATGTCCTGCTCCAGCCGCGCCTCGAAGACCTCCCGGGTCGGGGTGATCCCCTTCACCCGGTGTTCCAGCACGACCAGCACCGGGTCCCGGTCGCGCAGCGCCTCGGCGAGCTCCTCCGGCGCGGTGCACACCGAGCCGTCCAGGTCGGCATGGCGCAACGTGACCCGGCGCGTCACCGTTCGCATCGTCCACCCCCATCACCGCAGGTCAGATGAGCATGGTCGCACAGTGCGCGGGGCGGTGACGGCGTACCAAAATGCCGTTTTCATCGTGATATCCGGGACTTTAGGGGCTGAAGTTGTTATTTTGCAGAGGTGCCGGCTCGTTGTGGCCGGCACCTTTTTGTCGTCACTCGAAGGTCCGGCCACCGGTCCGGGTGCGCTCGAGCTGGACGGATCCCGTGCGGGACGCGGTGGAGAACCGGCCCGAGGAACGCCACCCGATCGATGGTGATGGCCGGTGTGCTGACCCTGGCGCTCGGCGTGACCCGCCTGATCCGCCTGGCCCGCGGGCGCTGATCGCCGGACGGTCCCGATGCGGCGCCCGATCGGGACCGCGGCGGAACTCAGGCGTCGAGGATGCCGTAACGCGCCAGCACCGCGGCGCGGCGGGAGCTGTTGACGGCGCGGACCCGGCGGGCGATGAAGAAGACGTCGAGGAGGGTCCAGAGGCCCAGGCCGCCCAGCGTGAACAGCATGGCGATCGACTGGGTGGTGTCGCCGAGGTAGAAGCGGTGACCGCCGAAGACGCCGGTGACGCACCAGAGGGCGTACGCGGATCGAGGATTCTTCTTGATGGCGTCGAACTCGGACTCGGCGCGCAACAGGCGCAGGCGCTCCCACTCCGGAAGGGTGCTCTGGTCCGGCGGCGGGTTCACGAGCGCCACGATAGCGGCACCGGGCACCGAGCCGGCCGGGCGGAGCGGCGGCCCGGGCGGTGGTCGCGGTCGGTGATCACTGCAGGTGGTGAGCCGGATGCCGAGCGTGCGGGGATTTGTGAACCGGCCGGTGGCGCGGCAGTATGCACGGGTGCAGCGATACCGGATGGCGATTCTGGCTGTGGCGGCGGCCGTGGTTCTCGGCGGTGGCGGCCTGATCTATCTGGGCCTCGACGACGACGGCGCCGACGGCGCGAGCGTGCTGCCCGGCTCGCTGAGCGTGGTGGCCGGTGAGTCGCCGTCGCCGGCCGCGTCGCCGTCGCCGACCGGCCCCAGCCCCGAGGAACTGGCCAGGGCTGAGCGCGCCAAGCGGACGAAGCAGCTGGACGCCGCGCTGAAGAAGCTGTCGGCGAGCTCGCCGGAGTTCTCCGTGGCGGTGCAGGACCGCACCACCGGCGAGACCTACACCTATCGCGGCGACGAGCACTACGACACGGCGAGCATCGTCAAGGCGCAGATCCTGGCCTGCATGCTGCTCAAGGACCAGGACGCCGGTCGCGAGCCCAGCTCCAGCGAGATGACGCTGGCCAAGCCGATGATCCAGCTCAGCGACAACAACGCGACGACGTCGCTGTTCCAGCGGCTGGGCGGCAAGACCGCGATCAGCAGGTGCAACAAGCGGCTCGGCCTGAGCGACACCGTCGTCAACACCTCCTGGGGCCTGACCCGCACCACCGTCAAGGACCAGATCAGGCTGCTCGCCGAGCTGGTGGACAGCAAGGGCCCGCTGGACGCCGGCTCGCGCAAGACCGCGTTCAAGCTGATGAACACGGTGAACGAGGCGCAGGACTGGGGCGTCCCGGCGATCGCCAAGCCCGGCGAGACCTTCACCGTCAAGAACGGCTGGGACACCCGCTCCGCCGACGGCGGTCTCTGGGCCATCAACACGATCGGCCGGGTGACCTCGGGCGACGACGTGGACGCCTCGGTCGCCGTCCTCTCCCACAACAACCAGTCGATGGAGGCCGGCATCGCCCTCGTCGAGAAGGTCGCCAAGCTGACCAGGCAATACCTCGAGTACTGACTTCGGTACGCCGGCGCAGCGCCCGCTTCACGCGGTGGGGCGCAGGCCCGGGGCGAAGCGGAACGAGAAGGCCTCCGCGAGAGTCCGGTGCTTGGTGTTCTGGAACGCGGCGATGCGCCAGCGGCCGTCGGGGTCGCGCACCAGGACGTAGGTCTGCACCTTGCCGAGGCGCCGGGTCCGGCCGGCCGGCTGGACCTCGCCGCGGCTGGTCACGATCGCGGTGTCGGCGGTGGGGAAGCGGATGTCGGTGATCTCGTCGGCGAGTGTGGTCCCCTTCAGGAATTTGCGCCACAGCTCGCGGTGGCTGGCGGCGATGTCGCCCCGGCCCTGATAGCGCGTGCCCACCCAGGTCACATACGTCGCGTCCGGGGTGAACTGGTCGGCGTAGGCCTGGTCGTCGTGGGCGGCCCAGGCGGCGGTGAGCGCCTGGATGGTCTCGGTCACGGCGCTGCGGTCCGCGAGGCGATCGTTCGGCACGGGACACCTTCCTTGGGGTAATATCTGCTCTCGTGCAGATACTAACTCGGGGAAGCTAATGCGGAAAGACGCCCATCTGATCTTCCGGCGGTACCTCGACGCGGTCGGCCTCAACGGCCTGGCGCTGGCCGAGGCCGCCGGCTTGAACACGACCGACTGGCACGCGCTGAGCGTGCTGGAGCAGGCGGGGCCGCTGACCTCCGGCGCGCTCGCCGAGCAGACCGGGCTGACCACCGGAGCCACCACCCGGCTGATCGACCGGCTGGAGCGGGCCGGTCACGTGCGCCGCGTCCCGGACCCGGCGGACCGCCGGCGGGTGATGGTCGAGCATCTGGCCAACCCGGAGCTGGACGTGGACGCGATCGTCGGGCCCGCTCGGCGGCATCTCGGCGCACTGCTGGCGGAGTACTCACCGGAGCAGCTGGAACTGCTCTTCGACTTCTTCGAGAAGGCCGCCCCGGCGCTGCGCACCGCCACCGCCGAGATCCGCCGGGCTGCGCGAGACCGCTGAATTCGGCAGACTGCGCCGGTGAGCATCGGCGGAGGTCTGTTTCTGAACGAGCGCTACCGGCTGCTGGACCAGCTCGGCGCGGGCGGGATGGCGGTCGTCTGGCGGGCGCGGGATCAGGTGCTCGGGCGGGTCGTCGCGGTCAAGCTGATGGCCACGCGCCGGTTCGGCGACCGGATCCGGCAGGAGGCGCTGGCGGCCGCGGCGCTGTCGCACCCGAACATCGCGCAGGTCTACGACTACGGGGAGACCGAGCACGACGGGCGGGTCCTGCGGTACGTCGTGATGGAGCTGGTTCCCGGCAGCACCCTGGCGCAGCGGCTGATGGCCGGGCCGTTGCCGCCGCGGTTCGCCCTGCGGGTCGGCGCGGAGATCGCGGCGGCGCTGTCCGCGGCACACGGGGAAGGGCTGGTGCACCGCGACATCAAGCCCGGCAACGTGATCCTCGGGCCGACCGGGGCCAAGGTGGTGGACTTCGGGATCGCGGCGGCGGTCAGCCCGGCCGGTTCCGGGGTGACCGACACCGAGGTGCTCGGGACGCCCGCCTATCTGGCGCCGGAACGGCTGTTCGGCCTGGCTGTCACACCGGCCTCGGACGTCTACGCGCTCGGGGTGGTGCTCTATCTGTCGCTCACCGGGCAGTCGCCGTGGACGGCGGAGGACACGCGGCAGATGCTCGACGCGCACGTCTACGTCGAGCCGGCCGCCCTGCCGCCGGTGCGCGGAGTCCCCGGGCACGTGGTGCGCCTGACCGACCGGTGTCTGGTCAAGGATCCGGCGGGGCGGCCCAGTGCCCGCGAGGTGGCGGGGGTGCTCGCGGCGGCGGCCGGGTTGCGGGTGATCTCGGACGATCCGCCGGCGGCGGCCACCGGGATCGCGGCGGCGGCGGAGCCCACGTTGCTGATCCGGGCGGTGGAGCGGGCTCGGCACCTGCCGCCGGCGCCGCCGGTTCCGGCGCCCGTCGACGCGCCGCCCTCGTCTCCGGCACCCGTCGACGCGCCGGTTCCGGTCCCGGCACCCGCCGATGCGGCGCCGGGACCGGCCCGCCCGCGTGTCGACGCGGTGCTGCCGGTTCCGCTTCCCGTGCGGGTCGAGGCGCCGGTGCCGGGCGGCGCGGGTGCCGAGGCGGTGACCCCGGGCCCGATGGCGCGGCGCAGGAGGCTCGGCGTGGCGGCCGGGTCCGCGGCAACCCTGGTCGTCGCGGCCGGAGGCTGGCTGCTGCTCCACGACCGGCATTCCGGCGGCGTCGCCGGGGCGGCGGTCCGGGTGGCCTCCGAGCCGGCGGCCGCCCCGCTGCCACCGTCCGCGAAGCCGAGCCCGGCCGGCTCCACGCCCGCGGCGCGCCGGACCAGCCGCGCCGGGCAAGCCGGGCCGTCCGCCACCCCGGAGCCCAGCGCCGGTGGCAGCACCGCACCCGCCACGACCACACCCGCGACCAGGCTCACGACCGCCACGGCCACCGCACCCGCCAGCACTCCACCGACGACCGCGACGCCGGTCCGGCGCACACTCTCGATCAGCGCCGGCACCGTGGAGGCGACCTGCCCGTCACCCGGCACGGCGCGGATCCTGTCCTGGAAACCGGCCCAGTCCTACAAGGTCCAGTCGGCCGACCCCGGTCCCGGCCCGGCGCCGACGGTCACCTTCAAGCGCGGCTCGGCGCTGGCCACCGTGACCGTCACCTGCGCCGGCATGGAGCCGTCGGCCTCCGTCAGCGGGTGAGCCGCCTGCTCGGCCGCCATCGCGGCCGGTGCGACACCGCAATGATCCTATCCTCCTAGGATGCCCTAGAGGCGGTGCGGGAGGTCGCGACGGCGGGAATCCGGCTACTGACTCATCGGTGATCATCTGTTTGACTTGGTCTCATGCAGACCGCGCCGCGTTTGGCGATCGACTACGGAACCGCCTGCACCCGCGCGGTCCTGGCCTGGCCGGGACGCCCCTGGCACCCGCTGGTCATCGAGGGCACCGTGGAGCCGTCCAGCGCCGTGCACGTCGCCAGGGACGGGACGATCACGGCCGGCGCCGGGGCGTGGCGGCTGGCCGCCGACGATCCGGACGGGTTCGTCGGCGCGCCGCTCGCGGAGGGGACCGGCACGGTGCGGGTGCGCGGCCGTACCGTGCCGATCGCCGATCTCGTGGCCGCCACCCTGCGCCTGGTCGCCGGCGAGGCGATCCGGATCGCCGGCGTGCTGCCCGCCGACGTCCGGATGAGCGTGCCGGCCGGTTGGGATCCGGCCCGCCGGACCTGGCTGCGCCAGACCGCGCACCAGGCCGGGCTGGGCCGTCCGCAACTGATCGAGGCGCCACTCGCGGCGCTGCTGTCCACCAAGGCCGATCCGCCGCCCGCCTCCGGTCCGCCCGCCTCCGGATCGCCGCTTTCCGGTACGACGTTCGCGCTGGTCTGCGACGTCGGCGCGACGGCCGAGGTGAGCGTGGTCCGCGCCGATCCGCAGGGGGCTGAGGTGCTCGCCACGGTGTCGGCGCCGGATGCGGGCGGCCGGGCGATCGACGACCGGCTGGTCGCCATGCTGCTGAACACGTCCGCTCCTGATCAGACCGCCGGCGCCGGTTCCGGGGTCGAGGCGGTGCTGCGCGCGGCGTCGCCGGCGACCGTGGCGGTGTTGCGTACCGGGAAGGAGGCGGTCTCTCTGCAGCCTGCCGTGACCGTGCCGCTTCCCGCGCGTGGCGCGGCGGTCGTGCTGAGCGCGACCCTCGTCGAGCAGGCGGCCGAGCCGGTCCTGCGGCGTCTCACCGAGCTGGCCGCCGAGGCGTTGCGGGCCGCGCGGCTGGGTGCCGTGGACCTGGCCGCGGTCTACGCCGTCGGTGCCACGGCCGCGATGCCGGCGGTCTCCCGCGTGCTGGAGCGGCAGCTGAACGTGCCGGTGCGGACGGCGGCGATGCCGGCCGCCGCCGTGGTGCTCGGGGTCGCCGAGGCGGCGGGTGCGGCCGCGCCGGTCTCCGAGCCGGCCCCCAAGGTGCCGAAACTGACCGCGCTGCGGGCGCTGGGGCTGGTGGCGCCGGGCCTGGCGTCGGTGGGGCTGTTCAGTCATTTCGTGTTCACGGCGCGCGGCGCGACCGCGTCGAGCTGGGCCGAACTGGCCCTGGCCGGCGTGCTGGGGCTGGTGTTGTGCCTGGCCGCCGGCCCGTGGATCGGGGCGGCGCTGGCCCGCGACGCCGGGGCGCGTGGTCGCTGGGACGCCGCCGGGCAGATCTCCGCGGGGTTGCTGACCGCTGACGCGTTCGGGGTGACGGTGGCCGCGCTGTACGCGGTGGCGGCCGGGTTGTACCTGGTCGCGCCGTTCGGCGAGCCGTTGCAGTGGTCGCTGCTGCCGGTGCTGCCGGCGGCGTTGCTGGCGGCGGCCGTGGCGGTGCTGATCCGGCGCCGCCTGTCGCCTCCGGTGATCGTGGAGTTCCCGCTGGTGGCGACGCTGATCCTGAGCGCCGGGAGCGTGCTGTTCGCGGTGACCGCGGGGGAGACCGGCGCGGGGCCGTGGGTGGAGATGGCGAGCCGGGCCGGGGGCGCCCTGATCGGCGTCGGTGTGGCGTTCCTGCTGTTCCGGATCCGGGTGCTGCAGGCCCTGGCGGCGGTGGTGCTGGGCGTGTTCGGTTTCTTCATCGCCGATCCCCGGGCGCTCGGGGTGTTCGGGGTGGGCGTCGGCATCGCGGTGGCGGTGTGGTGGGGCCAGCGTCTGCTGGCGCTGGTCCGCACCTGAGCCGGGCGCCGGCCCGGCGCGTACCGGAAACCGGGGTCTCAGTAGCGGAAGTGGCTGACCAGGGCCTGCAAGTTGTTGGCCATCATGCTGAGTTCGGTGACGGCTTGCTGGGACTGGGCGATGCCCTCGGTGCTGACCTGGGTGGCGGTGGCCAGGCCGGTGATGTTGGCGGCGATGTCGCCGGCGCCGGAGGCGGCCAGGGTCACGTTGTGGCTCATCTGTTCGGTGGTGGCGGTCTGTTCGGCGACGGCGGAGGCGATGGTGGCCTGGTAGTCGTTGATGTGCGCGATGACCGACGTGATCTCGCCGATGGCGGTGACGGCACCGGCGGTGTCGGCCTGGATGGCCTGGACGCGGCGGGAGATGTCGTCGGTGGCGCGGGCGGTCTCCTGGGCGAGTTCCTTGACCTCCCCGGCGACGACGGCGAAGCCCTTGCCGAGTTCGCCGGCGCGGGCGGCCTCGATGGTGGCGTTGAGCGCGAGCAGGTTGGTCTGCTCGGCGATCGCGGTGATCACCTTGATCACGGTGGCGATCTCGGCGGACGATTCGCCGAGCTTGCCGACCTGGGCGGTGGTGGCGCCGGCGACGGTGACCGCCTGTTCGGCGACGCGGGCCGCCTCGGTGGCGTTGTGCGCGATGTCGCGGATGGAGGCGCCCAGCGTCTCGGTGCCCTCGGCGACGTTGGAGACGTTGAGGTTGACGCCGTCGGCGGCTTCGGCGGCGGTGCGGGCCTGGTCGGCGGCCTGTTCCGCGGAGCGTGACATGGTGCTGGCGGTGGCGGTGAGCTGCTCGGCGGCGGCCGCGACGGCCTGGGCGGAGCCGGCCACCGAGGAGACCACCCGCCGGGTGTTGGCCTGGGCCTCGTCGAGGGCGCGTGCCATCTGGCCGACCTCGTCCTGCCCGCGCACGTCGGCGGCGACGGTCAGGTCACCGCCGGCCATGGCTTGCAGGGCGCCGCGGACGCGCTGCAGCGGCCGGGTGATCGACAGTACGACGAGCCGGGCCAGCACGATGACGGCGACCGCGGCGACCGTGACGGCCAGCCAGAGGATGCGTTCGGCGGTGGCGCGGCGGTGTTCGGCGCTGGCGTTGGCCCGGGCGACGGTGTCGAGGAACAGTGCCCGCTCGTTGGCCAGCACCGCGCTGATCAGGTAGTTGTCGACGCCTACCTGTTCCCAGGCGAGCCGGGCGCCGGCCTGGTCGGCGGCCGCCGAGTCGACGAAGCGCTTGAGGGTGCTGGTGTAGTCGGCGGTCACGTCCTTGATCCGGCCGACCGCGGCGTCCAGGCCGCTGGGCAGGTCGATCGCTTCGAGGCGGGTGAGCAGGGCGTCCGCGGAGGTGATCCGGTCCTGCAGCAGGTCCGCCTGCTTGGCCGGGTCGTTGCGGACGATCGCCTGGATGCCGTTGGCCCGCAGCTCGCTGGCCTCCCGGTCGAGTTGCAGCACCAGGGCGCTGGCGGTGTTGAGGTTCTCCAGGTCGGCGGCGGTGCCGGCGGCGGCCCGGTCGTTGACGACGGTGACCCCGAGGCAGACGGCGAGCGCGACCAGGCTGGCGGCGACAAGCACGGTGAGTTTGGTGCGGACCGACAGGTCGAGGAAGCGCTGGATCATCGGATCACCCGGCCAACTGGTCGGCGGTGTAGTAGCCGCCGTCGATGAGTACCCGCCGGTAGTTGGTGCGGTCGACGTTCACCGGCTGCAGCAGGAAGGTGGGGACGACCTTGACGCCGTTGTCGTACTGTTTCTCGTCGTTGACCTCGGGGACGCCGCCGAGCAGCAGCGAGTTGGTCATCTGGACGGCGACCTTGGCGAGTTCGCGGGTGTCCTTGTAGACGGTCTCGGTCTGTTTGCCGGCCGCGATGAGCTTGGCCGACTCGAGTTCGGCGTCCTGGCCGGTGATGACGGGCAGTTTGCGGTAGCCGTCCTCCTGGAGTGCTTCCAGGGCGGCGCGGGCGATGCCGTCGTTCGGGCAGAGGACCGCGTCCACCCGTTTGCCCCGCAGCGGTCCGGCGAGCAGGCGTTTCATCCGCTTCTTGGCGACCGCGTTGTCCCAGCGCTGGGTGGCGACGGTGGCGAACGCGGTCTCGCCGCTGACCACCCGCAGCCGGCCGGATCTCAGGTACGGCCGCAGCAGGCTCATCGCCCCGTTGAAGAAGAACGTGGCGTTGTTGTCGTCGGCCGACCCGGCGAACAGCTCGATGTTGTCGCTGCCGCCGGTGCTGTCGAGCCGCAGCGCCTTGATGATCGTGGTGGCCTGCAGCACGCCGACCTTGTAGTTGTCGAAGGTGGCGTAGTACGTGATGTCCGGCGTGTCGCGGATCAACCGGTCGTAGGAGATCACCGGGATCTTCGCGGTGGCCGCGTCGGCCAGCACGTTCTTGAGCGCGGTGCCGTCGATGGCGCCGACCACCAGCGCCCGGACCTTGCCGTCGATCATGCTGGTGATCTGGTCGATCTGCCGGTTGACGTCGTCCTCGGCGTACTGCAGGTCGGTCTTGTATCCGAGCAGCTGGAACTGCCGGACGATGCTCTCCCCGTCGCCGACCCAGCGGATCGACGTGGTGGTCGGCATGGCGATCCCGATGGTGCCGCGATCCGGTTGCTCGACTGCCGGTTCCGCGGTGCCGGAGCAGCCGGTCAACAGGGCGAGCACCATCGTCGCGACCACGAACCGGCGCACGGCATACACCCCCTCGTAGCCCTGTTCGGCCGGGCGGGGCGGGAGATGAGGGTTATCCGGGAAGTGTGCCGCCGGCCCGGCGCCCGCCGGCCCGGGCCCGGGCGTTCCGGTCGCGCCGGATCACGCTGAGCGCGCCGTTCGCGTGGCGGACATACCAGTCGGAGGTGAAGGCAGTGATTTCCACACCAGCACGGTCGGCAGCACGGGTGCCGCGCCGGAGTGCGGAACCGGTGCCGATGGGTGGCAGCACGGGCGCGGCGCCCGCCGCCCGGCCGTCACCGGCTGCTGAAGGCCGCGTCGAACGCCGCCGACGGTGCGTCGAACAACCGGTCGCGGACGAACGCCAACGCCTCCGGAGCCCCGACCAGCCGGTCCATCCCGGCGTCCTCCCACTCCACCGAGATCGGCCCGTGGTAGCCGATCGCGTTCAGGGCCCGGAAGCATCGCTCCCACGGCACGTCCCCGTGCCCGGTGGACACGAAGTCCCAGCCGCGCCGCAGGTCGGCCCAGGCCAGGTGTGATCCGAGCCGCCCGTTGCGCCCGTTGCCGACGGCGAGCTTCACGTCCTTGCAGTCCACGTGGTAGATCCGGTCGGCGAACTCCAGGATGAAGTCCGCCGGGTCCAGGTCCTGCCAGATGAAGTGCGACGGGTCCCAGTTCAGCCCGAACGCCGGCCGGTGCCCGATCGCGTCCAGGGCGCGCCGCGTCGTCCAGTAGTCGTAGGCGATCTCACTGGGGTGCACCTCGTGCGCGAACCGGACCCCCACCTCGTCGAACACGTCCAGGATCGGGTTCCACCGGTCGGCGAAGTCCTGGTACCCGGCGTCGATGACGTCCTGGGACACCGGCGGGAACATCGCCACGTATTTCCAGATCGCCGAGCCGGTGAACCCGACGACAGTGTCGACGCCGAGCCGGGCGGCGGTGCGCGCGGTGTCCTTCAGCGCCTGGGCCGCGCGGTCCCGGACGCCGGCCGGGTCGCCGTCGCCCCACACCGCGGCCGGCAGGATGTCCCGGTGGCGGTGGTCGATCGGGTCGTCGCAGACCGCCTGGCCGGTCAGGTGGTTGGAGATGGCGAAGACCTTCAGGCCGTACTTGTCCAGGATCGCTTTTCGGGAGGACACGTACGAGTCGTCGGTGGCGCCCCGCGCGACGTCCAGGTGATCACCCCAGCAGGCGATCTCCAGGCCGTCATAGCCCCAGCCGGAGGCCAGTTCGCAGACCTTTTCGAAGGGCAGGTCCGCCCACTGCCCGGTGAACAGTGTGATCGGTCGGGTCATGGCAGTCCTCTCAGACGGAGACGGGTTCGACAGCGGTCCACGTGCAGGTCTCGGCGGAGCGGGAGACCGCGTCGAGGACCAGTTGCACCTGCAGGGCGTCGCGGAACGACGGCGCCGGATCCCGTCCGGCGGCGATCGCCTGGATCAGGTCGTGGGCCTGGTGGGTGAAGGTGTGCTCGTAGCCGATCAGGTGCCCGGGCGGCCACCAGGCCGACAGGTACGGATGCGACGGCTCGGTGACCAGGATGCGGGTGAAGCCCTGCTCGGTCTCCGGTATGTCCCGGCTGTAGAACTGCAGCTCGTTCATCCGCTCGAAGTCGAACACCAGCGTGCCGAGCGACCCGTTGATCTCCACGCGCAGGCCGTTCTTGCGTCCGGTCGCGAATCGGGTGGCCTCGTACGTCGCCACGATGCCCTCGCCGAGCCGGGCCAGGAACAGCGCCGCGTCGTCCACGGTGACCTCGCCGTACTCGGCGGAGCCGGTGGCGGACAGCCCGGCCGAGGCGGACGGCAGCGGACGGGACTTGACGAACGTCGACGTCAGCGCGCTGACCTCGGTGATCGACCGGCCGGTGACGTACTGGGTCAGGTCGACGAGGTGCGCGCCGAGGTCGCCGAGGGCCCCGGACCCGGCGACCTCCCGCCGCAGGCGCCAGACCAGCGGGTACGACGGGTCCACGATCCAGTCCTGCAGGTAGTGGGCGCGTACGTGCCGGATGGTGCCGAGCCGGCCCTCGGCGATCATCTGCCGCATCAGGGCGACGGCGGGCACCCGGCGGTAGTTGAAGCCGCACATCGCGCGTACCCCGGATTGTTGTGCCGCCGCCGCGGCCGCGGCCATCTTGCGGGCCTCGGCCACCGAATTGGCCAGGGGTTTCTCGCAGAGGACGTGTTTGCCCGCGGCCAGCGCGGCGATGGCGATCTCGGCGTGCGTGTCGCCCGGCGTGCAGATGTCGATCAGGTCGACGTCGTCGCGGGTGAGCAGCGTGCGCCAGTCGTCGGTGTGCCCGGCCCAGCCGAGCCGGGCGGCCGCGGCTGCCACCGACGCCTCGGTGCGGCCGCTGACCACCCGCATCTCGACCGGGGCCGGCAGGTCGTAGACGTGGTTGACAGTGCGCCACGCCTGCGAGTGCGCGGCCCCCATGAACGCGTAGCCGACCATGCCGACGCGCAGCGGTTGCGACATCAGACCCCCTAGAAGCCGAGCGGCGCGTACTTCGACGCGTTGTCCTTGGTGATCGTCTCGGAGGCGAGCGTGATCTCCTTGGGCACCTGCAGCTCCACCAGGTCGGACAGGCCCTTGCCCTGGCCGATCAGCCGGGCCAGGCTGATCGCCGAGGAGGCCATCGACGGGCTGTAGGTGACGGTTGCCTTGAGCACGGTGTCGTCCTTGGTGATGCCGTCGATGGCGGCTTTCGAGCCGGCGCCGCCGACCATGAAGAACTCGCCGCGGTTGGCCTGCTTGATCGCGGCGAGCACGCCGATGCCCTGGTCGTCGTCGTGGTTCCAGAGGGCGTCCATCTTGGGCAGCGCCTGCAGCAGGGCGGTCGCGGCGGCCTGCCCGGAGTCGGCGGTGAACTCGGCCGGGCGCCGGTTGGCGACCTTGAAGCCGTACACGGCGAGCGCGGCGTTGAACCCGGCGGTGCGTTCCTGGGTCAGTTCCAGGGAGTCGATGCCGGGGATCTCGCCGATGATCGGGTTGCTGACGCCCTTGGCCTTGAGCTGGTCACCGATGTATTTGCCGGCGGCCAGGCCCATGCCGTAGTTGTCGCCCTTGATCTGCAGCCGGTAGGCGGCCGCCGACGGGAACGCCCGGTCCAGGTTGACCACCGGGATGCCGGCCCGCATCGCCTCCAGGCCGGTGGCGTTCAGCTCCTTGCCGTCGTGCGGCAGCATCACGATGACGGTGGGTTTCTGGGCGATCAGGGTGGCCAGGGCGGCGCGCTGGGCGGCCGCGTCGGTGCCCGCCTCGACGGTGCGCAGTTCGACGTCGGCGTACTGCTTGGCCTGTGCCTTGGCGTTGTTGGTGATCGCCGCGATCCAGCCGTGGTCGGCGGCCGGGGCGGAGAATCCGATGACGACCTGCTGCCCGGCGGCGGCGTTGGCGTTGCCGCTGGTGTCGGTCTTGACCTGGGCGGTGCCGGCCGGGTCGTTGCTGGTGCAGGCGCTGAGCGCGAGGCCGGTGCCGGCCGCCGCGCTACCGAGAAGGATGTTCCGACGGCTTATCTGGATCATTTCTCCTCCTGAGGAGGTTGGTGAGCGAGCGGTACCGGAACTGCTGCAGGAGCACGGCGGCCACGATGATGCCGCCCTTGACCATGTTCTGGACCTCGGTGGCGAGGTTGTTGATCGCGAACAGGTTGGTGATGGTGGAGAAGACCAGCACCCCGAACAGGGCGCCGACGATGGTGCCGCGGCCGCCGGAGAGCAGCGTGCCGCCGATGATCGCCGCGGCGATCGCGTCGAGTTCGTAGAGGTTGGCCATCGCCGCCTGGGCGCTGGTGGCCTGCGAGGTCAGCATGATCGCGGCGATCCCGCAGCACAGCCCGGAGAGCACGTAGAGCAGCAGGGTGTGCCGTTTGACGTTGATCCCGGCCAGCCGGGCCGCCTCCGGGTTGCCGCCGACGGCTACCGTGCGCCGGCCGAAGGTGGTGCGGTTGAGCAGCACCCAGCCGGCCGCGACCACCACCGCCAGGATCCAGATCAGCAGCGGGATGCCGAGCAGTTTCGTGCTGGCGATGCCGTTGATCGTGCTGTTCGCGGAGACCTGGGTCTGCTTGCCGGAGATCTGCGCGGCCAGGCCGCGCGCCGACACCAGCATCGCGAGGGTCGCGATGAAGGGCACCAGTTTCCCGTACGCGATGAGCACCCCGTTGACCAGCCCGACGGCGATGCCGACCACCAGCGCCGTGAAGATCATCCCGGCGGCGCCGTAGCTCTGCGTCGCGAGCGTGGTGGCCCAGACGCCGGCCAGGGCGATGATCGCCCCGACCGAGAGGTCGATCCCGCCGCCGATGATCACGAAGGTCATGCCGACGGTGACCACGCCGATGGCTGACGCCTGTTGCAGGATGGTGAGGATGTTGTTCTTCACCCAGGTGGGGTCGGAGTACAGCTCCGGCCTGGTGACGATCCCGATGATCACCAGGAGGACCAGCACCCCGACCAGGCCCAGGTTGCGCAGCACCCCGTCGTCGTATCTGTGGGACTTGTTCACTTCGGGAAGCGCCGTCTCGGCGATCACGCGGCTTCTCCCTCCATCAGCGACCCCGCCATCACGAGGTCGAGCACGGCGTCCTCGTCCAGTTCGCCGGCCGCCGCCTCGCGGATCAGCCGGCCTTCGCGCATCACCAGCACCCGGTCGGCCAGGCCAAGCACCTCGGGCACCTCGCTGGAGACCAGCAGCACCCCGACCCCGTCCGCGGCCAGGCCGTGGATGACCTGGTAGAGCTCGGCGCGGGCGCCGACGTCGACGCCGCGGGTGGGCTCGTCGAGCAGCAGCAGCCGGGTGTGCCCGAGCAGCCAGCGGCCGACCACCACCTTCTGCTGGTTGCCGCCGGACAGGGTGCGGGCCGGCCGGTCCACGTCGCGCGGCCGCAACTCCAGCGCGTCGGCGGTGCGCAGGGCGGCGGCGCGCTCGTCGCCGGCGGCGGTGAACCCGGCGTGCGCGAACCCGGCGAACGACGCGAGGGTCATGTTCTTGAAGACCGGCTCGTCGAGCAGCAGGGCCTGGCTCTTGCGTTCCTCCGGGGCCATCCCCATGCCGTGCCGCACCGCCGCGCCGACCCCGGTGATCCGGTGACCGTCGAGGGTGACGGTGCCGCCGTCCGGGATCCGGGCGCCGAAGATGGTCTCCAGCAGCTCCGAGCGGCCGGAGCCGACCAGCCCGGCGATCCCGACGATCTCGCCGGGCCGCACGGTGAGGCTGACGTCGGCGAACTCGCCGGCCCGGCTGAGGCGTTCGACGCGCAGCAGCGGCTCGGCGGTGTCGTCGGCCGGCACGCGGGGCGGGAAGACGTACTCGAAAGCCCGGCCCGTCATCTTGCCGACCAGCACCTTGGTCGGGGTGTCGGCGGGCAGGCCGGCGGCGGTGGTGCGGCCGTCCTTGAGCACGGTGACCCGGTCGCCGATCTCGCGGATCTCGGCGAGCCGGTGCGAGATGTAGACGACGGCGATGCCGCGGGCGGTCAGTTTCCGGATGATCCGGAACAGGTTGGCGACCTCGTCGTGGGCCAGCACCGCGCTGGGCTCGTCCATCACGATCAGCTTGGCGTCGTGCGACAGGGCGCGGGCCATGCTGACGATCTGCTTGCCGGCCGAGGGCAGGTGCCGGACCAGGCGGCGGGGCGGGATCTCCGGATGGCCGAGCTCCGCCAGGATCGCCCGGGTGCGCTCGAAGCCGGTCCGGCGGCGGGTGAACCCGAACCGGCTGGGCTCGTGGCCGAGGAAGACGTTCTCGGCGACGCTCAGCTCGTCGACCAGGTCGAGTTCCTGGTAGATGGTGGCGATCCCGGCGCGCATCGCGGCCTGGGGGCTGGCCGGCGCGAACGGCTCGCCCTGCCAGAGGATCTCGCCGGAGTCGGCGTGGTGCACCCCGGCGAGCGTCTTGATCAGGGTGGATTTGCCGGCGCCGTTCTGGCCGAGCAGGCAGTGCACCTCGCCGGCCTCGACGTCCAGGTGCACGCCGTCGAGGGCGCGTACCCCGGGGAACGTCTTGACCACGTCGGTCAGGGCCAGCACCGGGCTCATGGGATCTGCTCGAACGCCGTGTCGCTGGCCAGCACGGCGGCGCCGGTGACGCCGGCCCGGCCGCTCAGCTCGGAGAGCACCACCGGCAGGTTGCCGGTGGCCAGCGGCAGGGACCGCCGGTAGACCACGCTGCGGATCTCGGCCAGTAGTACGTGGCCGAGCTGCGCCAACCCGCCCCCGATCACGATCATCGACGGGTTGGCGAAGCTGACCAGCGCGGCCAGGACCCCGCCGAGGCGGCGGCCGCCCTCGCGGATGAGCTGGATGCAGACCACGTCGCCCTCGGCCGCGCCGTCCGCGACGTCCTTGGCGGTCAGCCCGGTGGCTTTCGCCAGCCGCTCGGCGAGCGCGGGGGAGGCGCCGGACCGGGCCGCGGCCAGCGCGTCGCGGGCCAGTGCCGCGCCGCTGAACACCGCTTCCAGGCAGCCGGTGTTGCCGCACGAGCAGGTCGGGCCGGACGCGTCGACCTGGATGTGCCCGATGTCGCCGGCGCACCCGTCGACACCGCGGTAGACGCCGCCGGTCAGGTGGATGCCGCAGCCGATCCCGGTGCCGATCTTAACGAACAGGAAGTCGTCGACGGACCGGGCCACCCCGCCGTGGCGTTCGCCGACCGCCATGATGTTGACGTCGTTGTCCACCACGACCGGGCAGCCGTGCTCGCGGGCGAGCAGCTCACGCACCGGGTAGCGGTCCCAGCCGGGCATTATCGGCGGGGACACCGGCACCCCGTCGCGGAAGCTGACCGGGCCGGGCACGCCGATGCCCACCGCGTCGAGGCGCTCGTAGACGCCCTCGGCGCGGGCCTTGGCCAGCAGCTCGCTGACCCGGTGCAGGATCGCTTTCGGGCCCTGGCGGATGTCGGCCGGTTCCCGGTACGCGGCCAGCGGCTCGAGCCGTCCGTTGACCACCTCGATGTCGATCGAGCTGGCCCCCAGGTCGACAGCGGCGAACCGCAGCCGCGGGTGGATCGCGACAAGGGTGGACCGGCGGCCGCCGCGCGAGGCGGCCATGCCCGCCTCGGCCAGGAAGCCGGCCTTGACCAGCCGCTCCACCTCGGACGTCAGGCGCGGGCGGGTCAACCCGAGCCGGTCGCCGAGTTCGGCCCGGGAGACCGGGCCGTCGTCGCGCAGCGCACGAAGTATCGGTAACACGACGGACCCCTCACTTTGCGTGCTGTGTTCGCCGTCACCGTAGGGCTCTTCCGTCGTCTCGGTCCATGCCTTCGTTCTGTTTGGACAGAACTTTTGTCGCTCCGCGCAAAAGTTCGGCGCCGCACACCCGCTTCCGCTCCGGACGAGGATGGCGCCGGGACCCGATCGGGTCCCGGCGCCATCCTCGTCCGGGCTCAGCCGCGACGGCAGGGGCCGGTCGCGGCGTCAGCGGTCACTCGCAGCCGATGGCGTCCCGGTAGCCGCGGGGCGTCTTGCCGGCGGCGACCTGGTCGGCGACCTCCCAGAAGACCTCGGACCAGCCGCCGTCCTTCTCCATCGACTTCAGGATCTTCCACTGGTGGCTGCCGCGCATCGCGGCCTCGGCCTTGCTCCGGGCCGCGCTGTCACCGGCCTTGCCGGCCCGCTGCCACTCGGCGATCCACGCGCAGCCCACCTTGCCGGTCACGCCGGCCCCGAACTGGTACCGGTCGTTGGTGCCGAGCTTGGTCAGCACGCTCTTGTCGAACCCGGGCGGCAGCGGGATGTCGGCGAGCAACTCGGCCGCCGCGTCCGCCGCCTTGGCCGGGGTGACGATCTCCGGCGGCAGCGCGGCCAGCCAGGTGTCCACGTCCACCTGCTTGATCCCGGCGGTGACCTCGTCGAACCGGGCCCGCGTCCACGCGCCGCCGGTGCGCAACTCGGCGAACGTCGTGCCCTGCGGCCGCAGCAGCAGGGCGAAGTCGCCGGCGCTGTAGGTGTAGACCTCACCCGGCAGCGGGCCGGCCTTGCCCGGCTGCGGCTTGCTCACGTCGCGCCGGTCGTCGACATAGCCCTGATAGTCCTTGGCCGGGTACCAGTTCATGTCCAGCGTGGCGCCGCCCTTGCGGAAGGTGATCGCGCCGGAGTCCTCGGCGAAGCCGGAGACGTTGGTGACCTCCCAGCCCGCCTCGCCGATCAGCAGCCGCGGGCTGGCCTCGGCCGCCTTGACCGCGGCCAGGGTCCAGCGGGACGCCGGCGCGCTGGTGGCGGGGGACGTGCCGGCCGCGACCGGACCGGCGGGCTTGTCCGGCTGATCGCGCAGCGCCGCCGTGACGCCGACCACGCCGACGACCGCCGCTGCCGTCGCCAGCGAGACGGCCAGCCGGCGGCCGAAGACGGGCCGGTGGACCGTGGCCGGTGCGGGGGGAACGGACATGATCTCCTCCAGGAGGTCGTGCTCGGCCCCGCGGAGATCGATCAACTCGGGACGGTAGGGATCGGCGTCGCGCACCAGGCGCTCCACGCGGTCGTCGGTCATCGGCCCTCCTTCGGGGACGGTGCGGACAGGATGCTGAACACATGTCCGGGCGGTGCCGGATCGTCACCGACGAGTTCTCGCAGCCGCGCCCGGGCCCGGGACAGCCGGGTCCGTACCACCGCCGGGGACACCTCGAGCACCTCCGCCACCTCGCGCGGCTCCAGTCCCTCCCACGCGGTCAGGGTCAGCACCTCCCGATCGAGCCCGCCGAGCCGGGCCAGCGCGTCGCGCACCGCCAGCCGCTGCGGCACCTCGGCCGCCGGATCCCCGCCGATCGCGGCCAGCCGGGCCCGCAACCGGTCACCGAGCCGGTTGCGCCGCTCGTTGCCGCGATGGTGGTTGGCCAGCACCCGCCGGGCCACACCGTAGAGCCACAGCCGCGTCTCCGCCCCGCCGGGCATGTCGTCCCGCCGCCGCCAGGCGATCAGAAACGTCTCGGCGACCACATCGGCCGCGTCGGCGGGCTGCTCGACCCGCCGCACCGCATAGCCGAGCAGCGCCGAGAAGTTGGCGGCGTAGGTCTGCCGGAATTGTTCATCGGAACTCACGATCACCTCATGTCCGGCAGCACCCACATCGTGACAGCTCATCCTGCCCGGATTCGCCGAGCGAGCGGTCCAGCCGCTCGGCGCTCCCGGAAACCGATCATGTTAGGTGGGTCGCCCCGGCGGTGCCGGCCACGGGAGAATGCCGCCATGAACGAGTTCGAGGTGGTGGTCGGCGCCGGATGCCTGCGGTCCGCTCGGGAGCGGGTGGTCCGCTTCCCGCACCGGTGGACCGGGGAGGGCGTGACCGTCGAGGCGGACTTCACCGGGGCACACCTGCTGCACCTGGCCGCCGCCGGATGCGTGCTCAACGACGTCTATCGCGAAGCCGCCGCCCTGAACCTCGAGGTGGACGGCGTCCGGGTCACCGCGTCGGGCGGCTTCGACACGTCCACCTGGGCCTCGACCGGCATCGAGTACCGGGTCGAACTGGCCTCCGCCACCGCCTCCGCCGCCGACCGCGAGGCGCTGCTGGCCCGGGTCGACGAGGTCGCCGAGATCCCCCGCACCCTCCGGGCCGGCGCCCGGGTCGAGCGAGTCGCCCCCTGACGCCCGCCGGGGAGCCGACGCTGTCGTGTCGCTCGGGTGGCGGCATCGGACGATCGTCACAGATGGTCGTCGGCCGTCGCACGACCGGCAGCCTCGACCCCTCTGCCGACATCCGGACAACCTGACCAACGACGAGCGACCGGCTTTGACGGCCCTGCTCAACCGCTGTCCCGAACTCCGCGAGGCCCATCGACTCGTCCGGGATTTCGCCAAGATGATGGCCTACCGCCGCGGACAAGAACTCCCCTGCCGCCGAGCACGGTGACGCGCGGACCGTTCAGGGTCGGCGAGTGAGCCCGTGGTAGGTCCAGCGATATTTCGCGTTCGTTGTGCGGGCGACACTGTCCAGCACGGCTCCGGCGTCCAGCCAGGGCTGCACCAGCGATCCACGGACCTCACGAGCGGCGAGCGGTTCATAGCCCTTGTCCTCTTTGAGCAGGTCGAGGACGGTGAGCTGCCCTTCGTGCCGGGATGTTCCGTAGCTCCGGATCCCCTCGGCCAAGAAGGCCGAGAAGTCCCCGAGCGTGGGGAACAGCGACGACGACCATCGTGGAGCCGGGACCGCTCGACCGGTGAAGCGGTCGTTCCCCAAGGTGATCAGAAACGACTCGTCGTCTCTGCTGATGTTCGCGGGTAGATGCTCGTGCTGGGCCGAGAACCCGGCCCCGGTGAAGAGGGAGCCGAGAGCCGAGTTGGTCGTGCGCTCGGTGACGAAGACGGCAGGGCGGCCGCCTGACCTCTGATCGAGAACTCCGTAGCGCCGCGCCGCGCTGACGCTTCGGACGCCGAACAGGGAGGGGACAGGACCGGCCGTGACCTTGCTGAGCCGCAACACGCACACCGAGGCAACCGCGTCGCCGTCGACGAGTTGGGGGGTCAACCAGGCGACCGGGAGCAGGCGTTCCAGGTGGTCGGCGGGCAGCCGGTAGTTGAAGATGATGCGCTCTTCCACCAGAGCGCGAACTGAGGGCAGCTGGCTACCCGTCGCCGTCAATTCGGGGGGATCAAGTACAGGCATGGGGCACAAGTCTGCACGCCTGTGCCGCGATGACACCAGGGCCCACCGGGCTCCCGCGACGATGCCGGCGGCCGGTGTCCGCTCGTAGCGGTACGGGAGGACGACAAAGAAGGCCGGCAGCCATGCTGCCAGCATCGCTACGCCGGCGGCCTTGGCCCACACCTCAAGCCGTTCGGATGAACAGCGGAAACAAGGTTCGACCTACCCAGGCGCCGGATAACGCTGTGTCACAGTCGGTCGGCTCCGCGGCGGGACTTTACGAGTGCACGGATCTGCCGATGAGAGGGCACTCGGATTGCGCCGAGAATTGTCCACCGCCTGGTGATTCACGTCCTACCACAAGATTATGGATGAGCCGGATTTCTCGTGCGGCTGTCTACCCAGCTGGGCCGCCGGATCAGTCCGATGGCAAGCAGCGTGAGCGAAAGCAAGGGCATCGGGTGACCAATGGCGACGGCGAATGCCAAGTCCGCAAGGCCTCCGACCGCTGTTGCTACGAAGATCCAGCGGGGCCCGGTTCCGGCCGGGGCGCGATACCGGGCGCGGACCTTGCCCCACGGCTTCGCGACCGAAAGCCAGCCCTGGAACGCGATGGCGCTTGCCATGAGACCGGTCCCGATGATCTGAGCCGGTGACGGCCCGGCGGTCAGGGAGTCCGTGAGCGCGGGGGACAGCAGGAAGATGCCCAGGTAGAGCTGGACTAGGGTGATCGCGAATTTGATGAGGACCCACCAGTTTCGGAAGAACCCCCAAGGCGTGGCGGCGGCTAGCATGATGCCGGTGAAGGCTGAGGCGTCAGCCATCGGCCCCAGCAAGCGTCCGTCGAGAACGTGTGCCATGGAGGTGGCCGCACTCCGGACAGAAACGTCGTCGGCTCCATGCCCGACGGAGAGCAGCACGCACAATGCCATTGCTTGGGCCATCCAGCCCACCGACGTCAATACGTGTAGCCAAACCGTCAGGTGCCTCCACCGCTTCGTCACACAGCGATAATTCAACAAATCGTGCCTGCCGGCCATCGGGGAAAACCCGGAAACAAGCTCGGGGTGACCTGGTCGGCATATCGGTCCGATCCGGAGAACGCACATCCATGACAACGTCCTCGTCTGCCGCAGAGAACGCGCGCTGGATCCCGTCGCTGCCCGCGCTCAGCGCGGTGGCCGGCACGCACCGTAGTGCCCTCGGTGACGCAGCGGCCTCGTCCGCAGCGGCGTCGGGGTGGAGTGGAAGGTAGGGCAAGCTAAGAGAGGGAAGCAGGCTCGGACCTATGGCGCCCGGCGACGAACCAACCGTGGGCATCGTCGAGCCAACGATCGAGTCGATCAGGTCCGGTTCCCCGTTCACAGGCAGGTGCGAATACACCTCGACGGCACAACCATCCGGCGTCACCACTCCGCTGTCATCCATTCAGACGACTCTGACAGACGCCGCCTACATGCTGGAGGAGCCGAATCGATCACGAAAAGTGGGCAGAACCAGGGGTTCGGTGGCGGGGCCGGGTGTTTCGCCGGATACCGGTGCCGGCTCCGTCTCGGTCCGGTAGACGCGCAGCCCGCGCGCCCGGTAATTGGCCAGGGCGATCGGGCTGTCGAGGCTGCAGGTGTGCAGCCAGACACGCTCGGCGGCGGGCAGGGCGGGCCAGCGGGCCGGCAGCGACCAGGACTTCTCCAGGGCGGTGGTGAGCAGGAACCCGCCGAGGCGCTTGCCGATGAACGCGGGGAGCAGCCCGAAGTACACGATCTCGACCGCACCCGGCCGGGTTCCGTCGAGCTCGAAGTAGCCGGCCGGGGTGCCCCGGACGTAGCCGACCCAGGTCTCCAGGCCGGGCCGGTCCAGGTGGTCCTGCCACTGCTGCCGGGTCCAGGGCAGCCGGTCGGTCCAGGACCAGTCGCCGCCGACGGCGGTGTAGAGGAAGCGGCTCAGCTCCGGCGACGGGATCTCGGCACGCACGACGTCCACGGGCAGGCCCGGCGCCGCACCCGCCTTGATCTCGGCCGCGTCGGTCTGCTCCAGGTACCAGGTCGTGATCTCCACCCGGCCATGATCGCTCGCCGGCGCCAGCCGCGGCGTGACCGCGCCCATTCGGCCAGCCGGTGCCGGTCCGAAGGCGGGTAGCGGTGATCGTGCGGCCCGCGGGGTGGGCTTGCAACGCCCGCCGGGCCAGGGTGTCCTGGGTCACTGTCACAAAGTTCGCTGCTGGGCAGTCCTGTTACGAAGCTCGGGTGGTGACGGTTGTGGAGGTGGCGAGATGCGGATCGCGGTGGCTGGCGGGACCGGCTGGGTGGGCAGGCTGGTGGTCGCCGAGGCGGAGCGGGCCGGGCATGACGTCGTGGTGATCGCGCGGTCCCGGGGGATCGACGTGATCGGCGGGGACGGGCTGGACGCGGCGCTGCGCGGGGCCGACGTGGTGATCGACGTGACGAACCGGACCACCCTGGACGGCGCGAAGGCGACAGCGTTCTTCGAGACGGTGACCAGGAACCTGCAGGAGGCCGGGGTGCGGGCCGGGGTGAAACACCACGTGCTGCTCTCGATCATCGGGGTGGACCGGGTCGCGTGGGGTTATTACCAGGCGAAACTCCACCAGGAGAGGGTGGCGCTCGCCGGGCCGGTGGCGACCACGGTGCTGCGGGCGGCGCAGTTCCACGAGTTCGCGGTGCAGTCGCTGACCCGGTTCGGCGGGCCGGTCGCCGTGGTGCCGAGGATGCTCAGCCAGCCCGTCGCGGCCCGCGAGGTGGCCGCCGAACTGGTCCGGCTCGCCGCGGGCGCACCGGCCGGGATGGCCGCCGAGATCGCCGGTCCGGAGGTCCTGGAGATGGGCGCCCTGGTGCGCGAGGTGGCCCGCGCCCACGGGCCGCACAAGTGGGTGCTCAGTCTCCCGATGCCGGGCAGGGCCGGCAAGGCGATGGCCACCGGCGGCAACCTGCCGAGCGGCCCGGGCATCCGCGGCACCGAGACCTTCGACCAGTGGCTGCGCCGTCGGGGAGCCGATTCGCCTACCGCAGGACCGGCATCGCCTCGGTGAGCATCGCGCGCCAGTCCCGCAGCGGCGTCACGTCCGTTTCCGCCCACCGGGCGTGGCCGAGCACGCTGTAGGCCGGTCGCCTGGCCGGCCGCACGAACCGGTCGCTGGTCGTCGGACGGACCCGCGCGGGGTCCAGCCCGGCCTCCTCGAACACCGCCCGGGCCAGGCCGAACCAGGTGGTCGAGCCGGCCGCGGTGCCGTGGTAGACACCCGGCGCCGCGGCCGAGCGGGCCAGCGCCACCAGCTGCTGCGCCAGTGCGTACGACCAGGTCGGCGGCCCCTGCTGGTCGTCCACCACGTCCACCGTGTCGCGCGTGGCGGCCAGTCGGAGCATCGTCGTGACGAAGTTCGGCCCGTGCTCGCCGTACAACCAGGCGGTCCGGACCACCGACCCGCCCGCCGCCAGCACCGCTTCCTCGCCGGCCGCCTTGCTCCGGCCGTAGGCGTTGATCGGCGCCCGCGCCGTGTCCTCCGGGATCGGCGTGGTCGCCGAGCCGTCGAAGACGTAGTCGGTGGAGACGTGGATCAGCCGCTTGCCGGCCACCGAGGCGAGGTTCGCCGCACCCCGGCCGTTGATCGCGGTGGCCTGCTCCTCGGCGGTCTCCGCGCCGTCCACGTCGGTCCAGGCCGCCGCGTTGATCACGACGTCGATGCCGTCGAGCGCCCGCTGCACCGCGGACCGGTCGGTGATGTCGAGGTCGGCGCGGGTGGCCGCCACGACGTCGGCGCCGTGCAGCACCTTCAGCAGATCCCGGCCGAGCATGCCACCGGCGCCGGTGATCAGCCAGCGCATCAGAGCCCGGCCCGGGACTTGAGCGGCTCCCACCAGTCCCGGTTCTCGCGGTACCAGGTGACCGTCGCGGCCAGCCCTTCGTCGAGGGTGACCCGCGGCTCGTACCCCAATTCGGTGTTGATCTTGGTGATGTCCAGCGAGTAGCGGCGGTCGTGACCCTTGCGGTCCGGCACCGGCGTGACCATGTCCCAGTCCGCGCCGCAGGCCGCGAGCAGCTTCTCGGTGAGCGAACGGTTGGTCAGCTCGGTGCCGCCACCGATGTTGTAGACCTCGCCGGCCCGGCCCTTCTCCAGCGCGAGCTGGATGCCGCGGACGTGGTCGGTGACGTGCAGCCAGTCCCGGACGTTGCCGCCGTCGCCGTAGAGCGGCACCTTCCTGCCGTCGAGCAGGTTGGTCACGAACAGCGGGATGACCTTCTCCGGGAACTGGTGCGTGCCGTAGTTGTTGGAGCAGCGGGTGACCACCACGTCCATGCCGTGCGTCCGGTGCGCCGCGAGGGCGAGCAGATCGGAGGAGGCCTTCGAGGCGGCGTAGGGCGAGTTCGGCGCCAGCGGCCAGGTCTCGGTCCACGAGCCCTCGTCGATCGAGCCGTACACCTCGTCGGTGGAGACGTGCACGAAGCGGCCGACCCCGGCGGCGCGGGCCGCGTCCAGCAGCACCTGGGTGCCGAGCACGTTGGTGGTGACGAACGGTACCGCGCTGTTGATCGACCGGTCCACGTGCGACTCGGCGGCGAAGTGGACCACCGCGTCGTGCCCGGGCAGCAGATCACGCAGCAGGTCGGCGTCGCCGATGTCGCCGCGCACGAAGGTCAGTCGGGAATCCGTCACCGGCAGGTTGGCCAGGTTGCCCGAATAGGACAACAGGTCCAAGACGGTCACCGATGCGCCGACCGCACCTGGGAAATCATCCTTCAGTACCGCTCGCACATAGGCCGAACCGATGAAACCGGCGCCTCCGGTCACAAGAATCTGCACAGCGGGCGAGTGTACTACCGCTTCCACTGTGTTTAGTCTTCCTCAGTGCGCGGAATTCTGCTGGCCGGTGGTACCGGCTCCCGGTTGTGGCCCATCACCATGGCCATGTCGAAACAGCTCATGCCAATTTTTGACAAACCGATGGTGTACTACCCGTTGACCACACTCGTCTCCGCGGGAATTAGGGAGATCCTGGTCATCACCACCCCGGAGGATCGGCCGCATTTCCGGCGTCTGCTCGGTGACGGCGACCGATTCGGGCTGTCGCTCTCCTATGCGGAACAGCCGAAACCGGACGGGATCGCCCAGGCGTTCCGGATCGGTGCGGACTTCATCGGCGACGAGCCGGTGGCGCTGATCCTGGGCGACAACATCTTCCACGGGGTGGGCCTGGGCCGGCAGCTCGCGGCGTTCACCGAGCCGGCCGGCGGGCGGGTCTTCGCCTACCCGGTCGCCGACCCGGAGCGCTACGGCGTCGTCGAGTTCGACGCGGCCGGCAAGGCGCTGTCCATCGAGGAGAAGCCCGAGAAGCCCAAGTCCACGTACGTCGTGCCCGGCCTCTACTTCTACGACGCCGACGTCGTGCAGATCGCCGAACGCCTGGTGCCCAGCGCCCGGGGCGAGCTGGAGATCACCGCGGTGAACGAGGAGTACCTGCGCCGCGGCCGCCTCGACGTGACCGTATTGGATCGGGGTACGGTGTGGCTGGACACCGGCACGTTCCAGTCCATGGTGCAGGCCTCGGAGTACGTCCGGGTGATCGAGGAGCGGCAGGGACTGAAGATCGGCTGTGTCGAGGAGGCCGCCTGGCGGCACGGGTTCATCACCGACGATCAGTTGCGTGAGCTGGCCCAACCGTTGCTGAAGAGCGGCTACGGGACGTACCTGGAGCGGCTGCTGGAGACCGGCCCGTTCGGCGGTGCCCGATGAAGATCCGGCCGCTGACCATCGAGGGCGCCTGGGAGGTCACCCCGGTGCAGCACGGCGACGACCGGGGCACGTTCCTGGAGTGGTACCGCTTCGATCACCTGGCCGCGGCGATCGGGCACCCGCTGAACCTCGCCCAGGCCAACCTGTCCACCTCGACCCGCGGCGTGGTGCGTGGCGTCCACTTCGCCGACGTGCCGCCGGGCCAGGCGAAATACGTGACCTGTGTGGCCGGTGCGGTGCTGGACGTGGTGGTCGACATCCGGGTCGGCTCACCGACCTTCGGGCAGTGGGAGGCGGTGCCGCTGGACGACCGGGAGCGGCGGGCCGTCTATCTCGCCGAGGGACTGGGCCACGCGTTCTGCGCGCTGACCCAGGGGGCCACGGTGGCCTACCTCTGCTCGTCGACGTACCGGCCCGGGCACGAGCACGGGGTGCACCCGCTGGACCCGGCGCTGGCGATCACCTGGCCGGTCGAGGCGCCGTCGCTGTCGGCGAAGGACGCCGCCGCGCCGTCGCTGGCCGAGGCGCTGGAGGCCGGCCTGCTCCCGCGGTACGAAACATGTCGTGACTATGTCGAAACAATGCGTCATTTTGATGACAGTCAATAGTCCGGTGTGGATGATTGACTCGCGTAGATCCCTGTAGTAAGGCGGCCTGGAATTCGGACGCGTCCGAACTGGAGGCCTTGCGTGTCTTACTCTTTGGCACCTCATCCGAATAGCTATTCGCGTCGTGCGGAAAGCTGTAGCGCGCGATGGGTAGGGTTCAGCAGTCTGTCTCTTGTGTCCGGTGGGTCTGGCGTTGCGTGACCGACCGGTCACTGCTGAGTGCGGTAGGTGCCTCGGCGTCACATGGTGACCGGCATGTCCGGTTTGCCGGTAAAATTGTGTAATGGATTGACCGCAGCCAATGGGGGCAGAGGCGTGCAGACAATCGAGTCGCTGGCCACCGTCGACCTCAGCGATCGAGCTGATCAGGTCCGGCGGGGACGACGTGCCGGCGAGACCCGGGCCGGCTGGCAGAGCCGATACTCCCGGGTGCTCTACCTCATCGACTACGCCGTCGGACTGGGCGCCGCCTGCTGGGCGCTGGTCCTGCGGTTCGGCCCGGACAACCAGACCGAGCCGAACATCAAGGGCTACGTGCTGCTGACCGCGGTGCTGCCGTTCGCCTGGATCATCTGCCTGTCGGTGAACCGCGCCTACGAGCCGCGGCACCTGTTCGTCGGCACCGACGAGTACGCCCGGGTGTTCCGCTCCGGGCTGGCGCTGATGGCCGTGCTGGCGATCGTCTCGTTCGTCTTCGACCTGCGCCTGGCGCGCGGCTACGTGAGCATCGCCCTGCCACTAGCCATCGTGGTCGACCTCGGCGCCCGCTACCTGTTCCGGCAGCGGCTGCACCGCTCCTGGGCCCGCGGCGACCGGCTGCACCGGGTGCTGCTGGTCGGGCACGAGAAAGCCGTCTCCGACATGACCCGCCGGCTGCGCCGCGAGCGCTTCCACGGGCTGGGCGTGATCGGCGCCTGCCTGCCGGTCACCCCGAACCCGAAGGCGTTCACCGCCGGCATGCCGCCGGTCTACGGCACCTTCGACGCGGTCAACTCGGCGGTCACCCGGTCCGACGCGGACACCGTCATCGTGCTGGCCTGCCCGGAGATCGACGGCGCCGCGCTGCGCCGGCTCGCCTGGCAGCTGGAGCGCGACGAGATCGACCTGATCGTGGCCAGCACCCTGGTCGACGTGGCCGGCGACCGCACCACCATCCGCCCGGTCGACGGCCTGCCGATGCTGCACGTCGAGCACCCCAAGCTCAAGGGCAGCGCCCGGGTGGTCAAGGACGCCTTCGACCGGCTCGGTGCCGCGCTGCTGCTCTTCCTGCTCTCGCCGCTGCTGCTGGTCACCGCGGGTCTGGTGATGTTCGGCAGGGGCGGCCGCGGTCCGGCGATCTTCAAGCAGGAGCGGGTCGGCAAGGACGGCCGCACCTTCATGCTGTACAAGTTCCGGACCATGGTGGTCGACGCCGAGGCGCGGCTGGCCGAGTTGCAGGCGCTCAACGAGCACGACGGCGAGCTCTTCAAGATCAAGGAGGACCCGCGGATCACCCCGATCGGGCACTGGCTGCGGCGCTTCTCCATCGACGAGCTGCCGCAGCTGCTGAACGTGCTCAAGGGCGACATGTCGCTGGTCGGCCCGCGCCCGCCGCTGGCCCGCGAGGTGGCCGGCTACCCGTCCGACATGCTCCGCCGGCTCGTCGTCAAGCCCGGCCTCACCGGCTTGTGGCAGGTGTCCGGCCGCTCCGACCTGTCCTGGGAGGAGTCGATCCGCCTGGACCTCAGCTACGTGGAGAACTGGTCGCTCGCCATGGACGTCGCCATCCTGTTCCGTACCGTCAGCGCGGTCCTGCGCAGCTCGGGGGCTTACTGATGACCATCCGCCCGCGCCTGACCGTGATCGGCACCGGTTACCTCGGCGCCACCCACGCGATCTGCATGGCCGTCATGGGCTTCGAGGTGCTCGGCGTCGACGTGGACGCCGCCAAGATCGAGAAGTTGAGCTCCGGCGAGGTGCCGTTCTTCGAGCCCGGCCTGCCCGAGCTGCTCGCCAAGGCCCTGGAGTCCGGCCGCCTGCGGTTCGGCACCGACTTCGCCGAGGCCGCCGCCTTCGGCGACGTCCACTTCATCTGCGTGGGGACGCCGCAGGCCGCGGGATCCGAGGCCGCCGATCTGCGGTACGTCGACAGCGCTGTCACCACGCTCGCCCCGCACCTGCGCCGTCGCGCCCTGGTGGTCGGCAAGTCGACGGTGCCGGTCGGCACCGCGGCCCGCCTCGCCGGCCTGCTGCGCGAGCTGGCCCCGGCCGGTGACCGGGTCGAACTCGCCTGGAACCCGGAGTTCCTGCGCGAGGGCTTCGCCGTCGACGACACCATGAAACCGGACCGGATGGTCTTCGGGGTCACCTCGGACTGGGCCGAGCAGCGGCTGCGCGCCGCGTTCGAGCCGGTCCTGGCGCAGGGCGTCCCGGTCAAGGTCACCGACCTGCAGACCGCCGAGCTGGTCAAGGTCGCCGCCAACTCGTTCCTGGCCACCAAGATCTCCTACATCAACGCGATGGCCGAGATCTGCGAGGCGACCGGCGCCGACGTGCACGACCTGGCCGAGGCCCTCGCCTACGACGAGCGGATCGGCGGCAAGTTCCTGCGTCCCGGGCTCGGCTTCGGCGGCGGCTGCCTGCCCAAGGACATCCGGGCGTTCGCGCACCGGGCCGAGGAGCTCGGCGTCGGGCAGGCGGTCGGCTTCCTGCGCGAGATCGACGGGATCAACCGGCGCCGCCGCGCCCGTACCGTCGATCTGGTCGTCGAACTGTGCGGCGGTGACGTGGCCGGCAAGCGGATCGCCGCGCTCGGCGCCGCGTTCAAGCCCAACTCGGACGACATCCGGGACGCGCCGGCCCTCGACGTCGCGGCCACGCTGCGGCGGATGGGCGGCGACGTGGTCGTCTACGACCCGGCCGCGATGGACAACGCGCGGCGGGTGCACCCCGAGCTGACCTACGCCACCAGCGCGCTGGACGCCGCCCGGGACGCCGACGTGGTCGTGCTGCTCACCGAGTGGAACGAGTTCCGCGAGATCGAACCGTCGGCGATGGCCGCCGTGGTGCGCCGCGCCAAGATCGTCGACGGGCGGCATGCCCTCGTCCCCGCCAGCTGGCGCACCGCCGGCTGGGAGTACCGGGCCCTCGGCCGCCCCATCGTGCAGGGAGTGTAAGCAACAGTGAAGATTTCCGTGGTCCGCCCCGACGAGCTGGGCCCCGGTGAGCTCGCGGCGTGGCGGCAGTTCCAGAAGGACCAGCCCGAGCTGCAGAACCCGTTCCTGGCGCCCGAGTTCACCCTGGCCGTTTCTCATCAGCGGCCGTCCGCCCGGGTGGCGGTCCTGGAGGAGTCCGGCGGCATCGCCGGCTTCTTCCCGTTCGAGGTGCGCAACCGGGTGGTCGGGGTGCCCATCGGCTTCGGGATCACCGACTGCCAGGGACTGGTGCACCGGGCCGGGTTCAGCTGGGACGCGGTGGTGCTGCTCAAGGCGTGCCGGCTGCCGGTGTGGGAGTTCGACCACCTGATGGCCGGGCAGGCCCCGTTCGCCGGGTACCACACCGAGACGACCGGGTCGCCGCTGATGAACCTGCGCGACGGCTACCCGGCGTACGTCGAGGATCGCAACCGGTCCGGCGACCTGGTCAAACAGACGCTGCGCAAGCAGCGCAAGATGGGCCGGGAGGTGGGCGAGGAACGGTTCGCCTGGGACGATCGCGACCCGGGCGCGCTCGCCGCGCTGCGCGAGTGGAAGTCCGCGCAGTACCGCCGCACCCAGCAGTACGACAGGTTCGACACCCCGTGGATCGAAGGCGTCCTCGAGGAACTGCTCGCGTCCCCCTCCGACGACTGCCGCGCGGTGGTCTCCACCGTCTACGCGGGCGACCGGCCGGTCGCCGCGCACCTGGGCCTGCGCAGTCCGTCGGTGCTGGCCTACTGGTTCCCCGCCTACGACGTGGACCTGGCCAAGTACTCCGCCGGCATCCTGCTCTGCCTGCGGATGGCCGAGGCCGGGGCCGCCGACGGCCTTCAGCGGATCGATCTGGGCAAGTCCGAGGCGCTCTACAAGACCCGGCTGATGAACGACGAGACCCCGGTCGCCGCCGGCCGGGTCGGCCGCTCCTGGCCGGTCACCACCGCGCGGCGCACCCAGACCGCGCTGTCCCGCACCATCAAGCAGGGCGCGCTGGGCGAGAAACTCAAGAGCGGGCGTACCGGCAAGGTGCTCCGCGGGCTGAAGGCGAGGCTGGCCTCCCGATGACGGTGCTGGTCGCAGTGGTCACCTACAACAGCGAGCGGCTGCTCGCCGACCTGATCGACGGGCTGCGGGTGGGCCTGGACGGGGTGAAGTGGCACCTCGCGGTCGCCGACAACGCCTCCCGGGACGCCAGCGTCGCCACCGTGCGCCGGCTGGCCCCGGAGGCGACGGTCGTCGAGATGGGCCGCAACGCCGGATACGCGGCCGGGATCAACGCGGCGGTGGCCGCGTCACCGGCCCACGACGCGATCCTGGTGCTCAACCCGGACGTGCGGCTGGCGCCGGGCTGCATCTCGACACTGCTGGACGCGCTGCGCGTACCCGGGACCGGGATCGCGGTGCCGAACATCGTGGACGGCGACGGCGAGCTGATCTACACCATGCGCCGCGAGCCGAGCGTGCTGCGGACCCTGGGCGACGCGTTCCTCGGCGCCCGCCGGGCCGGGCGCTTCGGCCCGCTCGGCGAGGTGGTGGCAGACGAGCGGTTGTACTCCGAGGAGCGCTTCGCGGACTGGGCCGAGGGGTCCACGATGCTGGTCAGCGCGGAGTGCTGGGAACGCTGCGGCCCATGGGACGAGTCGTTCTTCCTCTACTCCGAGGAGACCGATTTCGCCCTGCGGGCGCGGGACGCCGGCCTGGGTACCCGCTATGTGCCGGCCGCCAGGGCCATCCACCTGGAGGGCGACTCGCGGGTGTCGCCCGGACTGTGGTCGCTGCTCACCCTCAACAAGGTCCGGCTGCACCGCAAGCGCAAGGGGCGGGCCCGGGCCGGCGCGCTGTGGGCGGCCCTGGTGCTGCGCGAGTCCAGCCGCGCGCTGCTCGGCAAGCGCCCGAGCCGGGCCGCGACCCGGGACCTGCTGACCCCGTCCCGGCTGCGGGAGCGGCCCGGACCGGCCAGCGTCGTCCGCTGGTCCTGACCAGCAGCGCTACCACCCACGGCCCGCTCGGCTCCCGGCCGGACCGGTTTTCGGTACGACCGGGAGCCCCGCCGTGGGCTCGCTCCGCGGCGGCGTCCCGGGCGGGTGCGGGACCCGGCCCCGCGAGCACGCCGGCACCGGTCACGCGCCGGTGGGCGTACCGGGAACGCGAGGCGGCCCGCGGTCCGGCGCACCCGGACCGGGGAAGCGGTCAGCGCCAGCGTTTGACGACGCCGGCGGCGGCGTTGCGCAGCCGGGGGCGCAGCTCGCGGGAACGCTGGACCGCGGCCCGGACCGACTCCGGGGTGTCGTCGCGGTAGACGCTGAAGCGCGGCTGCAACCAGCGGCCCGGTGTCGCCGGACGGCGGTCGCTGGTGAAGACGGTGGTGTAGCCCAGCCGGCGCAGCGAGGACAGCGTGGTGCGGTCGTAGCGGCCCAGCGGGCAGGCCGCGCGGGTGACCGGCCGGCCGATGATCGAGGAGATGCGGTCCCGCGCCTCGGCCAGCTCGGCCCTGGTGGTGGTGTCGTCCATGCCGCGCCAGGGGTGGTGCCACATGCCGTGGTTGGCGACCGGCATCCCGTTTTTGATCAGGGTGCGCAGGTCGTCGGCGCCGAGGCTGCCGGGCTGGTCGAGACGGCCGGCCAGGACGAAGAACTCGGCGGTGAGGCCGCGCTCCAGCAGGGCCGGCAGGGCGATCTCGACGTCCGAGGTGTTGCTGTCGTCGAAGCTGAGGTTCACGTCCGGCCAGCCGGCGACCTCGTCCAGGATCGCCGCGAAGGCGGCCTCGCTGATCCAGTACTGCTCCTCGCCCGGTTCCAGCTCGCGCCGCGGCTCGCCGATGCCGTGGAACAGGATGTTGATCTGCTCAGGCACGCGACTCCTCCTGGATCCGGGAGGACTCGTCACGGCCCCAGCCGGTGTCCGGGCGGCGCTTGGCCTGACCGGCGGCGTACAGCGTGATGCCGGCGTAGCAGACGGCGGCGGGCGCGAGCCACGGGCGGCGCAGCACCACATCCTTGAGCCAGGAGGAGCGGCCGGCCGGGCGTACGTCGGCGGTGATCTGACCGCGGGCGGCGGCCGCCCGCATCGCCGCGTTGCCCGCCCGCACCCGGATCAGCCGGCGGATCAGATCCCGCGTCCTGCGCGGGGTCGCCACCAGCGACGACACGGACGCCACCTGGGTCTTCTCGTCCACAGTGAACAGCGAGTCGACGAACAGGTCGTCGGCCACCATGTCCGGGAACCGGGTGAAGCGGGCGCGCCCGGCCTCGGACAACACGATCACGCCGCGGCCGAACAGGCCGGTCCGCAGCGCCGGCAGGTGCCGGTGGACGCTGAAGTACGCCCGGACCAGCAGCGGCCGTCCGGTGAGGTCCAGCTCGCGGCGGGCGGTGGCGGCCGGGGTCCGGTCCCGCGCCGCGGCGGCCAGCGCGCGCAGGCCGTCGGTGCTCACCATGACGTCGGCGTCCAGATAGACGCGCGGAAAACCGGACGCGACGGCGTCGGCCGCATTGAGCGCGCCGGGTTTGCCGGGCTCCGGGAGATCGAGGACGCGTACGCCACGGGCCGCCGCCACGGCGACGGTGTCGTCGGTGCAGCCGTTGGCGGCCACCGTCACGTCGAACTCGCCGGGACGCGCGTCGGCCAGCAGCGTGTCGAGGCAGCGGCCGATCACCGCTGCCTCGTTGTGCGCGGCGATGACGACGCTGGTCACGGCACGTCCGCCGGGGTGGTCTCGCCGACCGGCCGGCGCTGGCCCGGGATGGTGGCGGCCGGCACCTTCAGCAGGCGGCGCCACACCGCGACGTACTTCTCGGCCTGGTGCTCCCAGGACAGGAAGTCGCGGAACCGCTCCTTGCCCACCCGGTGCATGTGCTCGCGCAACGCCGCGTCGTCGAGCAGCGTGTTGATCGCCTCGGCGAACTCGGCCGGGTCGCCGGTCTTCACGTAGAGCCCGGCGTCGCCGACGCTGGCCCGCGTCTCGATCAGGTCGACGGCGACCACCGGCACCCCGCGGCCCAGGTACTCCACCGTCTTGGCCATGGTGGACAGCTGGTTCATCCGGGTCGGCAGGTCGGGCTGGATGGCCACGGTGGCGTCGCGCAGCAGCGCGTCCACCTCCGGACCGTTGAGCCAGCCGGTGAACTCCACCACGTCGGTCAGGCCGCGCGCGGTGGCCAGCTCGCGCAGCGCGGCGGCGGTCTCGCCGTCACCGGCCAGGACCATCCGCCAGCCGGTGCGGCCGCGCAGCCGGATCAGCTCCTCGGCGGCCAGCACGGCACCCTCGACATTGTCCTGTGGACCGAAAACGCCCAGATATACGACGCGATGCGGGCCGTCCGCCCGGGCCCCGTCGGGTCCGGCCTTGCCGGCGATCTCGGCGTGCGCGGGCCCGTTGCGCACCACGGTGACCTTGTCCGCGTCGACCCCGCGGCGCACGGCGTTCTCCTTGAACGACTCGTTGGTCGCGAACACCGCCGTCGCGGTGCGCAGCGTCAGCCACTCGAAGGCGACCAGCAGCCGGGAGACCAGCGGGTTCGGATCGCCGCCGCGGGAGATGTACACCTCGGGGGAGAGGTCGTGGTGGTCGAACACCCACGGCTTGCCCAGCGCCCGGACCAGCAGCGCGAGCGGGAAGTAGACATCCGGCGGGTTGCACACCTGCACGGCCTGCGCCCGGCCGCGGAAGATCTCGCCGAGCAGCCGGATGGTGATCCACACGAACGACCAGAGGAACTCCCCGGCGAACGAGACGAACCCGCTGCCGTAGAGCAGCACCGGGTAGGGCCGCAGCCGGGTCCGCTGGCTGCCGGGCAGGACTTTGAGACCACGGTCACCGCGCGGTGCGATCACCGTCACGTCGAAGCCGGCGGCCTCCAGGCTGAGGCATTCGCGAATGACCCGGCGGTCCTTCTCGGCGGGCAGGTTGGCCACCAAAATAGCGACGCTCGGTCGGCGCTTCGATCCCATCACGCGAACAACATTTCAGAAACGTGCTCGCGTAGACATGCCGCGTCGGTCACAGCTGAGGGGCTGAACGGACTACTTGATCAGTCCAATTTGGCGAGTTCGCCGTGGCAGCGGCGCTCGCGGCGGGTCGCCGGCGGCGGCCCAGAACGGTGTCTGTCCAGAATGCGACAGCGCAGGTCCCGAGCGTACCGAGCAGCCCGACGCCGATCAGCGAGCGCAGCGGCGAGTGGGTCAGCAGGGTCGAGCTGGGCGGGACCAGCTGGGCCACCGTGATGCGCAGGCCCCGCTTCACCCGGTACGCGTCCTGCAGCTCCTTGATCTCCTGCTCGTAGGTGCTGTGCAGGATGGCGAGCGAGCGCAGGGCACCCTGCTCGTCGGTGCCGATGTTGGTGATCGACATCGAGCCGATCACGTACCGCGGCTCCTGCCGGGTGCCGGTGTTGCGCGGCTCGAACTTGTACGTCCCGGTGACCCCCTTGGCCCGGAACATCTCCTGGCTGTCCGCGGTGTTCAACCGGTTCGCCACGGCCGCCGCGGTCACCGCTATCGACGGGTAGAGCCCGGTGACCGGGTTGGGCTGGTACTCGTTGACCGGCGGCTGGATCATCAGCACCTCGGTGGCCAGGTAACGGTCCTGGGTGTGCACCGCGGGATTGGCGGCCGCCGCGGTGATCAGGGCGCCGGCGAGGATCAGATACCAGCGCCGTTCCAGCACTCCGGCCATATCGGACAGATACATTGTTATCCCGCTTCCCGCGCGTGACCTGCTGTGGGACTCCTTAGCGCGTTGACCTCGATCTCGTCAACTTCGATTGCAGACGGATGTCCAATAGCCACCCGTGCCATCGTCGTATAACTTGGCGATCGTGTGTCGGGGGGCACCGGTCGCCCTCCGTTCTGGAACTCCGTGGCGACGAAAGACGTCCTGGCGGAAATTTGGAGAAGGCGTCCGTGGACCTCGGCGAGATCCTGCGCATCCTGCGCAACCGCTGGTACATCGTCGTGCCGATGCTGGCGCTGGCGGTGGGCCTCGGCCTGGGCACCTACGTCCTGGTGCCGAACACCTACACGACCTACACGATGGTCAGTCTGCTGGCCGCCCCGACCACGAGCAAGGCCGCCGCCGTCGACACCGGCCAGGACAACCCGTTCCTCAACTTCAACGGCTCGCTGGTGGCGACCGCCGACTTCCTCGGCCGCCGGCTGCAGTCCTCCGACACCGTGCTGCAGCTGAAGGCCGCCGGGATCACCGAGGAGTACACGGTCGCCCTGGCCGAGAACGCACAGGGCCCGTTCCTCACCATCACGCTGACCGGCGGCGCGACCAAGGAGCACGTGCTCGCCTCGGCCAACCAGCTGGTGAAGGTCGCCGACACCACGCTCACCGAGATCCAGAAGCAGAACAACGTCGCCGAGAAGGACCGGATCACTTTGATCCAGGTCATCCCGCCGCAGAAACCCGAGACGGAGAGCAAGGAGAAGCTCAAGCTGGTCATCGTGGCCGGCGGCGGCACCGCGGCGCTCGCCTTCGTGCTGACCTTCGTGGTGGAGAGCATCGCCCGGGCCCGGCGGCGCAAGCGGCTCGGCGGTGAAGAGGTGACCACGGCAGCCGGCGCGGCGGCCGCGGGCCCGGACATCGAGGGCACCATGGTGCTGCAGCTGCCACCGAAACCGAAGGCCGCCGTCGCCCCGGTGGCGCCGCCGCAGCGGCCGCTGCCGCCGAAGGACGAACCGATCGCCGACGCCGAGAAGACCCAGCGGCTGCGGCTCCCGTCCCGGCCGGTGGGCAGCCCGCCGCAGGACAACCGCAAGCAGCCGGGCCAGGGCGCGCCGCAGCAGCGCTCCGGCGGGGCGCCTCGGACCGGAGCCGCCACGACCTACCAGTCGAACGGCGGGGACCGTAGGGGTCAGGATGCCGGCCGCGTCAACGGCAGCTGAGCCGCACGCCGCGACCGAGGACCGGTCCGCCACCTACGCCACCCGCCGCCCCGGCGCTCTCTACCGCTCCCAGCAGCGTCTGCGCCGGCTCGGCCCGGACTCGCTGCTGGCCGTCTACATCGTCCTGCTGCTGGTCGTCCCGTCCCGGCTGGTGGTCGCCGGGATCGGCGCGACCGGCACCATCGCCAACCTGTTCCTGCTGGTCTCCCTGCTCTGGTACGCGATCAGCTGGCTGATGCGCCGGGTGTCCACCGCGTCGTTCACCAGGCCGGCCCGGCTGGCGCTGTTCGGTTACGCCGTGGCGGTGCTGCTGGCGTACGTCGCGGTCGGCCGCCGCGACGCCGACACGGCGGAGTACAGCGCCGCCGACCGGGCCCTGCTCCAGTTGCTGGTCTGGCTGCCACTGATCCTGCTCACCACCTCGCTGACCGAGTACCGGCAGATCGAACGGCTGCTGCGCCTGTTCGTCAGGTGCTGCTCCTGGATCGCCGTGGTGGCGATGCTCGAGTTCGTGCTCAAGCAGAGCCTCACCGCGTGGATCGTGATCCCGGGCCTGTCCTCCAGCGCGACCTCCGAGCTGGTCACCCGCGGCGACTTCGTCCGGCCCACCGCCACCGCGTCACACAGCCTGGAGCTGGCCGCGGTCATGGTGACGGCCCTGCCGTTCGCCATCCAGCAGGCCTTCCACGGCGAGGGCCGCAGCGTGCTGCGGCGCTGGACGCCGGTCGGCCTGATCGCCCTCTCCTCGATGATGACCGTCTCGCGGACGTCGGTGATCGGCCTGGCGGTGGTCCTGCTGGTGCTGCTGCCCACCTGGCCGGCGCGGCGGGTGGGCCGCACCCTGCTGGCGATGATCCCCGCCCTGGGCGCCACCCGGATCCTGGTGCCCGGCCTGGTCGGCACCCTGATCGGACTGTTCAGCGCGATGCTCGACGGCGGCGACAACAGCACCAAGTCGCGGACCGCCACCAGCGCGGACATCGGCCTCGACCTGGCCGGTCACCAGTGGTTCGGGCGCGGGCCGGGGACCTACCTGCCGACCATGTACCGCTACACCGACAATCAGTATCTGCTGGCCCTGCTGGAGGTCGGCGTGGTCGGGCTGATCGCCATCATGCTGATCTACGCCACGACGATGCACTGTGGTGCCCTCGGCCGCCGCCGGTCCATCGACCCGGCGCGCCGGGAGACCGGTCAGGGATTCGTGGCCGTCGGGTTCGTGATGCTCGTCGTAATGGCCACTTTCGACACGCTGAGCTTCCCGATGGTGGCCGGATCCACTTTCCTGATGTTGGGCCTCTCGGGTGCTTACCTGGGCGTGGCTCGCCGTGAAGAGGCGAGAATCGGAGACCTTCCACAGTGACGGACCTGAACCGACGGGTGGCCACCGCCGCCCGCTGGAGCTTGATCAACACCATCGTTCGCCGGATCGGCACCTTCGCCTCCGGCGTCGTGCTGGCCCGCCTCTTTTTCGGGCCGTACGAGTGGGGCCTCTACGCGGTCGGCCTGCTGGTGCTGGCGATGCTGCTCTCGCTCAACGAGATGGGCGTCAGCCTGGCCCTGGTGCGCTGGGAGGGCGACATCCGTCGCTTCGCGCCCACCGTGCTGACCCTCTCCACGCTCAGCAGCACCGCGTTCTATGTCGTGTTGTACTTCTCCGCGCCGACGGTGGCCCGGCTGCTCGGCTCGCCGGACGCCACCACGATGCTCCGGGTGCTGTGCCTCAGCGTGATCATCGACGGTATCGCCTGCGTCCCGCTGGGCCAGCTGAACCGGGAGTTCCAGCAGTTCCGCCGCACCGTGGTGGACATCCTCAACTTCGCCGTCAACACCGGCGCCACCATCGCGTTCGCCGCGGCCGGCGTCGGTGCGATGAGCTTCGCCTGGGGCTCGCTGGCCGGCAACCTGGTGGCGCTGGTCGGCTTCGGGCTGTGCGCGCCCGGCATGCTGCGGTTCGGCTGGAACCGCGACCAGGCCCGGCAGCTGATCCGGTACGGCCTGCCGCTGGCCTCGGCCAGCCTGCTCACCCTGGGCATCGTCAACGTGGACTCGGTGGTGGTCGGCTCGGTGCTCGGCCCGGCCGCGCTCGGCATTTACGCGATGGCCTTCAACATGTCGAGCTGGCCGGTGCGGATGGTGTCGGAGACCGCCCGGCGGGTGTCGTTCGCCGGCTTCTCCCGGCTCGCCGACTCCGCGCCGGCCGAGTTCGCGAGCGGTTTCGTCCGCGCCTTCACGCTCGTCATCGCGGCCGCGGTGCCGATCTGCGTGGTGCTCGGCGTGCTGGCCGAGCCGATCATCACGTTCGTCTACGGTGACCAGTGGGCGGCCGCCGCGCTGCCGCTGCAGTTCCTGGTCGGCCTCGGCCTGTTGCGGACCGCCGTCGAGCTGGCCTACGACTGCCTGGCCACCCGGGTCCGCAAGACCCTCATGCTGATGCAGGCCTGGTGGCTGTTCTCGCTCATCCCGGTGCTGCTGCTCTTCGCCCACCGGTGGGGCGTGCCGGGCGTCGGCGCCGGCCAGCTGGTGGTGGCCGCCCTACTGGTCGCCCCGGTCTTCCTGGTCGCGCTGGTCCGGCTCGGCATCCCGGCCGGCCAGATCCTGCTCGCCTGCGTCCGCCCGCTGCTCGGCGGCGTGGCCATGGGCGCTGTCGCCTGGGCCGCGCACCACTGGCTCGGCGGCGGGTTCGTCGGCCTGACCGTGGCCGGCCTCGCCGCCCTCGCGGCCTACGTGCCGTTCGTCCTTCCCATCGTGAAACGCCTCCGGTCCGGCATGGCCGGCACCGACGAGGTGCCCGCCGGCGAGCCCGCTCTCGCGGCCGCGGCAGCCGACCCCTCCTAGGAGTTCGAAGACAATGCGTTCGTTGAAGCGGCGACTGCGCGAGCGATACGGCTGGCTGCCCCTCGAGGAACTGCGCAACAAGGTGGTGCTCGGGCACACCGCTGTCGGCCTCGGCCGGTTCGAGCGCTCGGAGGTGCGCCGCCTGCTGCGCGGGATGCCCGGCGGGGTGCGCCCGCGGGCCCGGGTAGCCGTCGTCGTGCTGACCTACAAGCGCCCCGGCGGCCTGCTGCGGGCTGTCGAGTCGGTCCTCGCCCAGACCATGGAGGACCTGGTCCTGGTGGTGGTCGACGACGCGGGCGGCCAGCTGCCCGAGTTCCCGGCGGACCCGCGGCTGCACGTGGTGAGCCTGCGGCACAACATCAACGTGCCGGGTGTCGGGCGCAACGTCGGGATCGGCCTGACCGAGTCGTCGTACGTGGCGTTCCTCGACGACGACAACACCTGGGACAAGCACCACCTGGAGACCGCCCTGGCCCGGTTGGACGACGGGCGCGACGCGGACCGTCCGGACGCGGTCTACACCGCGATGCGGCGGCTGATGCCGGACGGGACCGTCCGCGACGTGCTGTCCGTGCCGTTCGACCGCAAGCTCGCCTGGGAGCGCTGCTATCTCGACAACAACCCGCTCGTCCTGCGCCGGCTGCCGAGCACCCGGTTCAGCCGGTTGCGCCGCACCACGTCGGTGGCGCCGAAGGAGGACTGGGAGCTGGTCTACCGGTTCAGCCGGCGGCACCGCGTCGAGCACATCCCGGAGCCGACAGTGAACTACACCATCAACCCGGACAGCTACTGGACCCCTTGGGAGCTTTCATGAGGCCCGGCCTGCGGAAACTCATCTGGCCCGCCGGCCTGGCGGTGCTGCTGGCGGCGGTGGTCGCGATAGTGGTGCTGATCCGCGGCGGCGACGACGCCGGGCCTGGCGCGCAGGCGAACGGCACCCCCGGCGCCTCCGGTCCGCAGGCCACCGGCGGCCCGCGGTCCTCCCCGGCGCCCAGCGCGGCCGGCTCGGGCGCACCCTCGGCATCCGTCTCGGCGTCGGTGCCGGCCAAGGAGCCGACCGCCGCGCCGTCCAAGCCCAAGACGCTGCCGGTGAACGCGACCGGCGGCGGGCGGTACCCGGCCCGGTTCTCGGTCGGCGCGCCCGGGGTCAAGCCGTACAAGCAGTCGGACACGTCACTGCCGGTGCCCAAGGGCTACAAGGTGGTGAAGCCGAGCAACAAGGAAAGCAAGGAGTGGGACCTCTACGACTGCAAGGGCACCGTCAACCTGGACCACAAGTACTTCCGGGGCTACCTCTACATCGGCACCGGCTGTCACGGGACGGTCAACATCACCAACTCGATCATCGCGCCGCCGGCCGACTCGGCGAACCGGGCGATCCTGGTGAACGCCGACTCCTCCGGTGACCTGCGGCTGAACCTCACCAACGTGACCATCCGGCCGGAGCCGGTGCCGAAGGGTGAGAAGGGCGCCGCCGCGAACGACCACGCCATCAACGACTGCGCGACCTGCACCATCTCGCTGAACCGGGTGGACGTGGCGAACACCGGGGGCATGTGCCTGTGCGGCGCCCGGACGACGATCCGCAACAGCTGGCTGCACGACAACTACATCGCGAACCTCGACGATCCGTCGGTCGCGCACACCGGCGGGGTCTTCCCGTACGGCGGGTCCGGCCCGGTGACCATCGAGAACAGCCGCCTGGAGCCGGGCATCGACGCGCACACCGGCAAACCGGTGCCGAATTACTGGAAGGCCATCACCGCCGTGCTGTTCACGCAGAGCGTGGACGGCTCGGTGCTGCGTGACTACTCGGTCCGCAACAGCTTCATCTCGCTCGGCGCCTATGGGCTGCGTGCCCAGAGCGGCGCCGGGTTGAAGGTCACCGACAACGTGTTCGGCCCGACGCACTGGGAGGCCGTCGAGGGCTGCGACGGGGGTTGCTCGGTGACGTACGGCGAATGGTCGAACAACGTCGTCGGCACCATCGACGGCGTACCGACCAAGAAACAGGTCGCCAAACCGTGACACATATTTCTGAGGAAAAGAGCATGGCGTGATAAATAGGCTCGCAGCAGGCGTGTTGTCAGCGCTGCTGTTCGGTGCCGTGGTCGGGCTGCCAGGGGCAGTCCTGGCGGCGGACGACCCATGCGGGGTCAATTCCAATCCGATCGTGTGCGAGAACTCCAAGCCCGGCACACCGCGCGACGACTGGTACTCGGACGCCTCGTGGGGCGACATCGAGGGCTTCACCACCAAGGTGAGCGTCCAGCCCGGTGAGACGCTGAAGATGAAGGTGAACTCGCCGACCGCGTTCACCGTCACCTTCTACCGGCTCGGCTACTACCAGGGCAACGGTGCGCGGATCATGCCGACGTCGCCGACCGCCAAGTTCCCGGCCAAGGTGCAGAACGCGTGCCAGAAGGACCCGGCCGTCGGCCTCGTCGACTGCGGCAACTGGACCACCAACGTGACCTGGACGGTGCCCTCGGACGCGGTCTCCGGTGTCTACCTGGCCGCGCTGGACCAGGGTGACGGGCTGGGCTACATGCCGTACCCGTTCGTCGTGGCCAACGACAACAGCCACTCCGACATCGTGGTGCAGACCTCCGACGAGACCTGGCAGGCGTACAACTCGTGGGGCGGGCAGAACCTGTACGAGGGCGGCGGCCCGGCACCGGACGGCCGCGCGTACAAGGTCAGCTACAACCGGCCGCTGCGGATCGCCGGTGACAACGCGATCCTGTCCAGCGAGTTCCCGATGATCCAGTGGCTGGAGCGCAACGGCTACGACGTCAGCTACGCCTCCAACCTGGACGTCTCCACCAAGCCGTCGCTGCTGCCCAAGCACAAGATCTACGTGTCGTCGGGCCACGACGAGTACTGGGACCAGGGGATCTGGGACAACGTCAAGGCGGCCCGCGCCGCCGGGGTGAACCTGGCGTTCTTCAGCGCCAACGAGGCGTTCTGGCGGACCCGCTGGGAGCCGTCGCTCGCCGCCGACGGCGGTGACCACCGCACCCTGGTCTCCTACAAGATGACCAAGATGAACCAGTCGCCGCCGAACGGCGTCGCCGACCCGAGCGGCCAGTGGACCGGCACCTGGATGGACCCGGCCGGTGCCGGCAAGGGCGGCAACTCGCCGCAGAACCAGATCACCGGCACGCTGTTCTCGGTCAACGGCTACCGGCACGACGCCATGACGGTGTCCTCGCAGTTCAAGAAGATGCGGCTGTGGCGCGACACCGAGATCGAGAGGCTCGGCGACGGCGAAGTGGCGACGTTCCCGGCCGGCACCCTCGGCTACGAGTGGGACTCCGACGTGGAGAACGCGGTGCGCCCGCCGGGCGCCGTCCGGTTCTCGGCCACCACCCTGCAGATCACCGACGGCACGCTGCTGCTGGACGAGGGCAACAACTACGGCAACGGCGTGGCCACGCACAGCGTCGTGATGTACCGCGACCCGGTCTCCAAGGCGCTGGTCTTCGGCTCCGGCACGGTGCAGTGGTCGTGGGGCCTGAGCACCCTGCACACCGGCCCGGCCAGCTCCGAGGACCCGCGGATGCAGCAGGCCACGCTGAACCTGCTGGCCGACATGGGCGCGCAGCCGAAGACCATCCAGAGCGGCATGAAGGTGCCGGTCAAGTCGGCCGACACCACCGGTCCGGTGGTGACGGTGAGCGCCCCGACGGCGGGGAGCACCGTGCCCAAGCTGTCCCCGATCACGGTGACCGGTACCGCCGCCGACGCCGGCGGGCAGCTCGGCCGGGTGGAGGTCTCCACCGACGGCGGCACCACCTGGAACGCGGCGACCGGGCTGGCCACCTGGACGTACACCTGGACGCCGGTCGCCGAGGGCGCCGCGCAGATCAAGGTGCGGGGCATCGACGACAGCCTGAACTTCGGCACCGTCACCACGATCAACCTGACCGTCGGGCCGCAGAAGTGCCCGTGCACCACGTACAAGGCCGGTGACGTGCCGGCCAACGTGGACTCGCAGGACGCCAACGCGAACGAGCTGGGCGCCAAGTTCCAGGTGTCGGTGCCGGCCCAGGTGACCGGGGTGCGGTTCTACAAGGCCGCCGCGAACACCGGCACCCACCTCGGCAAGCTCTGGACGACCGGCGGGAAACTGCTGGCCACCGGCACGTTCCAGAACGAGTCGGCCAGCGGCTGGCAGACGATGAGTTTCGCCAGCCCGGTCTCGATCGCGGCGAACACCACGTACGTCGTGTCCTACTACACCCCGACCGGGCACTACTCGTACTCCAGCGCCTACTTCACCGCCAAGGGCGCCGGGGACGGCATTGTCAAGCAGCTGCAGTCCGGGGTGTCCGGGCCGAACGGCGTCTACAAGTACGGCACCAACGGTGGCTTCCCGAACCTGAGCTGGGGCGACACCAACTACTGGGTGGACGCGGTGGTGGAGACGGCCTCGGCCGGCACCACGCCGCCGGTGGTCACGGTGCGCAGCCCGGCGAACGGTGACGCCGGCGTGGCCCGCAACACGTCGGTGACCGCGACGTTCGACCACGACGTCAACCCGGAGACGCTGGAGTTCACCCTCAAGGCGGGCGGCACCGCCGTCGGCGCCAAGGTGTCCTACGACGACACCACCCGCAAGGCGACCCTGCAGCCGGACAGCGTGCTGGCCGCGAACACCCAGTTCACCGCGTCGGTGAAGGCTGCCGACCTGTGGGGCAACGCGATGGCGTCGGCGCAGACCTGGCAGTTCACCACCGGGTCCGGGGTGCAGTGCCCCTGCTCGGTGTGGGGCTCGGCGGCCACGCCGGATGTGGAGAGCGCCGGCGAGGCCAACGCCCTGGAGCTCGGCATGCGGTTCACCTCGGCGGTCGACGGCTACGTCACCGGGGTCAAGTTCTACAAGGGTGACCGCAACACCGGCACGCACACCGGGACGCTGTGGTCGGACACCGGGCAGGAGCTGGCCACCGGCACGTTCCAGAACGAGTCGACGAGCGGCTGGCAGACCCTGAAGTTCGCGACCCCTGTGGAGATCGACGCGAACATCACGTACGTGGTGTCCTACCACACCGAGGTGGGCTTCTACGCGTACAGCCCGTCGTACTTCACGCAGGCCCGGACCTCGTACCCGCTGACCGCGGTGGCCGACTCGGCCACCGGGCACAACGGGTTGTTCAAGGCCAGCTCCACCCGGACGTTCCCGACATCCAGCTGGAACGCCGGCAACTACTGGGTCGACGTGGTGTTCACGACGGCCACACCGTGAGGTGGCGGGCTCCGCGCCACCCGGCGCGGAGCCCGCCACTGTTCGTGCTGGGTTCGTTCCTACTGGGGGGAAACAAGGTGAGCTCGGTCAGCGTCGTGATCCCGTGCTACAAGTACGGCGATTACCTGCGGGCATGCGTGGACAGCGTGCTCGACAACCCGGGCGTCGACGTGCGGGTGCTGATCATCGACGACGCGTCGCCGGACGACTCGGCCGCGAAGGCGCACGCGATCGCCGCGAGCGACCCGCGCGTCGAGGTCCGGGTGCACAAGGAGAACAAGCGGCACATCGCGACGTACAACGAGGGGCTGCTGGAGTGGGCCGACGGCGACTACGTCGCACTGCTGTCGGCCGACGACATGCTGACCCCGGGCGCGCTGACCCGGGCGGTGGCGCTGCTCGACGCGAATCCGGACATGGGCTTCGCCTACGGCCATCCGGTCCACTTCCAGCACCCGGGCCCGCCCCCGCCGGCGAACCAGGGCACCGGCGAGACCGCCGTGTATCCCGGCCACTGGTGGCTGGAACGGCGTTTCCGGGAGGGGACCGGCTGCATCACCTCACCCGAGGTGGTGGTGCGGACCAAGCTGCAGCGTGAGGTCGGCGGCTATGACCCGAACCTGCCGCACGCCGCCGACATCGAGATGTGGATGCGGCTGGCCTCGCACGCCGACGTCGGTTACGTCAAGGCCGACCAGGCGTACTACCGGCTGCACGGGCAGAACATGCACGTCGACGCCGGTGCCGTCGACGACCTGCGGGAACGCAAGGTCGCCTACGAGTCGGTGCTGGCCAAGTGCGGACACCTGCTCCCCGACGCGGACCGTCTCGACGCGATGGTGCACCGGCGGCTGGCCCGGTTCGCGCTGCGCCGCGCGTACCGCGCCTACGACCGCGGCCGTACCGCCAGCACGCCGGAGGAGGAACTGGTCGCCTTCGCCGCCGAATGCTGGCCCGACTACAGGTCCCTCCCGGAGTACCGCGGCCTGCGGGTCCGCCGCCGCGTCGGCGCCAAGACCATGCCTTACCTGCAACCCCTGGTCCTCTCCGCGGTCGCCCACAAGGGCCGCGAGTGGCTGTGGTGGCGCTCCTGGAGCCGCCGCGGCATCTGACCACCCCGGCGGGCCTGTCTGGGGGTGAGCGCTCCGTCCCGGGACCGCACAGGGCTCCCGTCCATCGGACGGCCCGGTCCCAGGCGCGGACGCCTTGTCCGCGTCCTGGGAACGGGAGGCGCTGTTCGCGACCGCCTCAGTAGCGGAACCTGCCGACGGTGGTCTTGAGGTCACCCACCACTGTCGCGATCGTGCTGGTGGTGTGTGCGGCCTCCCCGGCCGCCGCCGACGTGCTGGCCGCGCCCTCGGAGACCTGGGTGATGTTGACGGCGATCTGACCGGCCGCCTCGGCCGTCTCGGTGACGTTCCGCGACATCTCGTTGGTGGTCGCGGTCTGCTCCTCGACCGCGGAGGCGATCGTGGTGGAGAAGTCGCTGATCCTGCCGACGATGTCGGCGACCGTGGAGATGGCGCCGACCGCGGCATCGGTGCCGGCCTGGATCGCGGCGACCCGCTGAGTGATGTCGTCGGTGGCCTTGGCGGTCTCCTGTGCGAGTTCCTTGACCTCGCCGGCGACCACCGCGAACCCCTTGCCGGACTCGCCGGCCCGGGCCGCCTCGATGGTGGCGTTGAGCGCCAGCAGATTGGTCTGCTCGGCGATCGAGGTGATCAGCTTGACCACGTTGCTGATCTCAGAGCTCGCGGTGGACAACGCGGCGACGGTGTCCCGGGCCGTCGAGGCGATGCCGACGGCGGTGCCGGCCACCTGTGCGGCCTCGGACGCGTTCACCGAGATCTCCCGGATCGACGCGGTCATCTCCTCGCTGCCGGCCGACAGGGTGGACACGTTGCGGGACACATCCTCGGCGGCGCGAGTGACCGTTCCGGCCTGGGTGCTGGTCTGCTCGGCATTGGCCGACATCTGCGTGGTCATGGCACCCAGCGTCTGCACCGACCCGTCGAGGGTCTCCGCGGCGCCGGCCATCTGGGCGACCACCTGTTGCACCCGGGCGATGAACGTGTTGACCGCCCGGGCGACGTCGCCGGTCTCGTCGTTCGTCAGGTCGGGCAGCCGGGCGGTGAGATCGCCCTCGCCCTCGGCGATGTCGGTCATCCGGTCCCGCAGGCGATACAGCGCGGTGCGCACCGCGCGCACCAGTCCCCAGCCGATCCCGCCCAGCAGCAGCACTGCGACCAGCAGCGAGACGCCCACCACGACCTTCACTGACGTCGCCTTGGCATCGGCCTCCTCGGTAGCCTTGACGACCATGCCGTCCAGGTTGGCGCGGGCATCGGTCAGCACCTCCTCCGTGGCGCCGGCGCGTTTGTCGTCGTCGGCGAGCAGCCTGATGGCCGCCGCGCCCGCCGGGTCGACGGTCTTGGCGGTGGCCACCGCGTCGTCCTCCTCGCCCAGGTACTTCTCGTAGGCGGCGGCCACCGCCGTCAACTGGTTGTGCGCCGCCCCGGTCAACGCCATCGTGGCGATCGCCGCCATGTCCGCGCGGGCCGCGGTCGCCGCATTACCGAGCAGGGTGTCGGCCTGCTGACGCGCGGCGTCCGTGGTGGACAGGAGGGCTCGGTTCAAGGCGATGGTCGCGTTGCTCTCCTGCATGTCCATGTCGATCAGGCGTGCGTTCGCGTCGGACAGCATCGCCTGTTGCGTCGCCAATGTCCGGATGTCGGACACCGACAGCACTCCCAGCAGGCCCAGTGCGAGGAGCAGGCCGACCGCGATCACCACCAAGGTGGTGATTTTGGCCGCGATCGTCCACCGCAACCGGCCCGCCCAACCTGACTTGATCATGGTCTGCTGACTCATCCTGGCCCCCCGGCCGACCCGCGATGCGGCGGAACATGACTGCCGTATCTGGTGCCTGATGTCTGACTTATATCGACATACCCTTTATGACACTAGCGCGGGCAGGTGACGCTTTCGGCTGGCTCGCATCTTCCGGTTCGACCCGACTTTTCGGTACGGCGCAGGGTCCATGCCGGTCAGGAACAGAACACGGCCCTGATCGCCGTGAAGAAGGCGGGACGGGCGGGTGCTCGGGATCGTGCTTCTTGCCAATCTCCAGGTCGAAGACGCTGCCCACCAGCACGAAACTGCCGGGTCCGGTCGGTGCTGGTGACCGACAGGCTGTCGAACAGCGCCCGGTCCAACCGAGCCAGCTCGTCCAGAGTGGAGACCATGGCGCCGGCCGTCCACGCGCGGTCCGATCGCGTGGTCGTGCCGGCGGCCTGGAAGGCTGCGGTCGTGGCCGATGCCGGGACCGCGACTCAGGAGGCGGCCGGGGACCGCGACCCGGGACACCGCCCGGGCCGCGGACCGCGATCGATCAGCGGCGCAACGGCACGACCGTCGTCGTGACGATCTTCGTCTTGACCACGTGCTCGGCCGGCACGGACGCCGTCAGCACCGCGCCGGAAGCGACGGCGACATCGTCGCCGATCACCACGTCCGGTTCGATGACGATGCCGGTGCCGAAGCGGGTGCGGTTGCCGATGGTGACCTTGCCGGAGGTGTAGACCGACGGGCCGGTGGCGTTGTCGTCGCCGATCACGCTGTGGTGGTCGAACGAGTTGTAGGCCGAGAAGAAGTTGTTGTCGCCCACCTTCACCCCGGTCGCCACATGGCAGAACGCGCAGATGATGTTGCCCTGCCCGAGCTCGGTGTCGGTGGCGATCTTCGCGGTCGGGTCGATCGCGTTGGCCAGCGGGATGCCGGCCCGCTCGCAGACGCCGCGGAACTTGGCGCGAACCGCCGGCGACTTGCCGATCGCGATGATCGCCGCGTCGAAGACGCCGGCCCCGAACAGCTCGGTGAGCCGCCCGCTGCCGCCGACCACCGGCACGCCGTGCACCTCGGCGCCCCAGCGCGACGTGTCGTCGTCGACGATCGCGACGGCCTGTTGCGTCGTGCTGCCCGCCAGGATGTCCAGGACCTGCGTGGCACCGAGCGCCGCCCCGATGATCAGGATCCGCTGCCGGCCGGGTGCCCCGGTCAGCGGCGCCGGGAGGTCCGCCTCGGCGACGACCGGCGCGACCACGGCGGCTTCCACGTCCTTGACCGTGATCAGCCGGTCCAGGCCCAGCGAGGCCAGGTCGACGCCCAGTTCGGCAGCCCGCTGGACGGCCTTCACCGTGGCCCGCGGTCCGTCCGTAGCGGGCGCCGCGGCAGCGGCCGCGGCCTGCTCGATGACGTAGGCGTCGCGGGCCACGACGTCGTCGAACAGCATCGCGATCGGCTGCGTGAGCCGGATCTCGGCCCCCTTCGCGGCCTGGTGCAGCAGCACCCCGGCGACCGGCGCGACCACCTCGAGGACCGCCTTGCTCGTCTCCACCTCGGCGAGCAGCTCATCCTTCGCCACCTCGGCGCCGTCCTCGGCGAACCACATCACCAGGATGCCGTGCTCGCTGTTGACGTCGTTGGTGGGCACCAGGACGGGATTCAACGGGACTCCTTATGAGCGGCGCGCAGGGCCGCCTCGATCCGGGCACTGCCGACCAGTACGTCGGCTTCCTTGGGCTTCGACGACGGGATGATGGTGGGCTCGCTGGCCACCACGTCGACCGGCTGCCGCAGCCTGCCGAACAGCCGCCGGGAGATCACCGAGGCCGCCTCGGATCCCCAGGACCAGCCGTCGGCACCCTCCTCGATCGTCACCAGACGGCCGGTGACCGAGACCGATCGCTCGACCGGCGCCCAGTCCATCGGGGCGATCTGCGCCGGCACGATCAGCTCGGCGAAGATCTCCTCCTCGATGGCCAGCCGCTCGATCACCTGGGCGGCCAGCATCGCCTGATAGCCGTAGGCGAGGACGCTGATCGTGCAGTCCTCGGCGGGCACCGCGGAGAGCCGGATCGTCGGCAGCATGCCGGGGGAGTTGTCGCTGGTCGCGATGAGGTCACCGACCCGGCCGCCGACCGGCGGCGTGAGGTGCTGCGGGTAGAGCAGCTTGTGCTCCACGTAGAGCACCGGCTCGTCGCGGCGCAGGAAGTCGGCGAAGACCTCCCGCGGGTCGTGGTAGAGCGAGGCGGCGACCACCCTCAGGTGCGGGACGCCGAGGAAGTGCTTTTCCAGGCTCTGACTGTGGGTGGGGCCGTAACCGCGGTGCCCGCCGGTGGCCGCCCGGATGATCACCGGGCAGGTGGCCTGCTCGGCGTACATCTTCTGATATTTGGCGATGTGGTTGACGACCTGATCGAACATCAGCGTCAAAAAGTCGCCGAACATCACCTCGGCGATCGGCCGGTACCCCGCCAGGGCCAGGCCGGCCGAGATGCCGGCGATCGCGCCCTCGCTGATCGGCGTGGTCCGCACCCGTTGCGGGAAGGCAGTGGACAGGCCGCGGGTCACCTTGAAGGCGCCACCGTACGGATCGGCGATGTCCTCCCCGAGCAGCACCACCCGCTCGTCGTCGCCGAGCGCCCCGCGCAGCGTGTCGCCCAGCTCCTTCGCGAAGATCACGCGCTCGCCCTCGCCGTCGCCACGACCTCGCTCAGCGCGGTCTCCACCTCGTCCTCGATCCGCCGCCGGTCCGCCTCGTCGAGCCGCCGCCCGTGCACCACCAGCGGCTCGACCAGCCACCGCTCGGCGATCTCCCGCTCCGGCCGCTCGTCGTCGCTCTTCGAGTGGTGGCACAGCCGGTACGTGTGGATCAGCAGCACCCGCGGCCCCTCCCCGGAGCGCACCGCGGCCACCTCCGCACCGGCGATCTCGCTCAGCTCCTGCACGTCGGTGCTGTCCACCTCGCGCACCGGCACGCCGAACGCGGCGAACCGGGACGCCATGTCGCCGGCCAGGTTGGCGGCGATCGGCGTGCTCTGCGCCCACCGGTTGTCCTCGCAGACCACCAGCAGCGGCAGTTTCCACAGCGCGGCCATGTTCAGCGTCTCGTAGACCACCCCCTCGCCCAGGGTGCCGTCGCCGATGAACACCACGCTCACCGCGTCGTTGCCGGAGAGTTGATTCGCGAGGGCGATCCCGGCCGCGTTCGGCACGATGCCGCCCTGCACGCCGTTGGACTTGAAGCCGGGCGCGCAGATGTGCTGGCTGCCGCCCAGCCCGCGGCAGACGCCGGCCTCTTTGCCCATGATCTCGGCCATCAGGCCCAGGGCGTCACCGGAGTGCGCGAGGTAGTGGCCGTGGCACCGGTGGTTGCTGAAGATGTGGTCGCCGTCGGCGAGGTGCTCGGTGACCGCCACGGCGTCGGCCTCCTGGCCGATGCAGGCGTGCGTGGTCCCGTTGAGCGCACCCTCCTCGAACAGCTGCAACAGCGTCTCTTCGAATCGCCGGATGAACCGCATGCGCCGGTACCGCCGGTGGGCGAGCGGCTCGCCGGGGACCCCGGTGAGCCGCTCGTCGGTCCCGTCCCGCGCCGGCGCGAGCGCCGTCGACATCAAAATGTGCCTCCCCCTGGCCGCCCCCGAGGGGCGGATGATCCCATCGCGCCGACCCTACCGACGCCGGCGAGTCCGATGGAGACACCTTCAGCCATCGTGGAAGCGCCGGGGATCGCCTAATTAGAGCCGAACGGCCGGTGCTCCCCACCCAACGGATGGGACCGGCCCGCTTACGGCGCTGACTACAGTAGTCGAGCCGATCACAACGCACCGTGACGTAATCGGGGTTGCCGGAAAGCCGTCACTGCACTGCCGCGGACATCGACCCGGCGGTAATGTCCGTCCACTCAAGAGCCCCTTTCCCGGGAGTAGACACAACATGATTCCGCTCGTCGATCTGCAAGCCGCGCACGCCGAGGTCGCCGAGGAGGTGGACGCCGGGTTCAAGCGGGTGCTCGCCACCACCGGATTCATCGGCGGCGGCGAGGTGGCGGCGTTCGAGCGCGAGTTCGCCGACTTCTCCGGCGCCGCTCACTGCGTGGGTGTCGCCAACGGCACCGACGCCGTGGAGCTGGCCCTGCGGGCCGCCGGTGTCGGTCCCGGCGACGAGGTGGTGGTGCCGGCCAACACGTTCGTCGGCACCGTCGAGCCGGTCGCCCGGATCGGCGCCCGCGTGGTGATGGCCGACATGGACCCGGACACCTACCTGGTCGACGTCGACCAGATGCTCGCCGCGGTCGGCCCGAAGACCAAAGCCGTCGTCCCGGTGCACCTCTACGGGCAGCTGGCCGACGCGCCGCGGCTGCGCGCCGAGCTGGCCGGCAGCGGCGTCGCGGTGGTCGAGGACGCCGCGCAGTGCCAGGGCGCCCTGCGCCACGGCCGGGGCGCCGGTGCCGACGGCATCGCCGCCACCAGCTTCTACCCGGGCAAGAACCTGGGCGCCTACGGTGACGCCGGTGCGGTCCTCACCCCGGATCAGGACCAGGCGATTTTCGTACGCACCCTGGGCAGTCACGGGGGCCTGGAGAAGTACCTGCACGAACTGGTCGGGATGAACAGCCGCCTCGACGCGTTGCAGGCCGTGGTGCTGCGCGCCAAGCTGGCCCGGCTGGGCGCGTGGAACGCGTCACGCCGCGCCGCCGCCGACCGCTATCACCAGCTGCTCGCCGACCTCGACGTGGTCCGCCCGGTCACCCTGGACGGCAACGAGCACGCCTGGCACCTCTACGTCGTCCGGATCCCGGGCGGCCCGCGGCGGCGCGACGCCGTGCTGGCCAAGCTGCACGAGTCCGGTGTGGGCGCGGGCATCCACTACCCGTACCCTCTGCACCTGACCCCGGCCTTCGCCGACCCGAAGTACCCGGCCGGCAGCTTCCCGCACGCCGAGAAGGCGGCCGGCGAGATCCTGTCGCTGCCGCTCTACCCGCAGATCACCGTGGACCAGCAGGAGAAGACCGTGGCCGCCCTCGCGGCCGCGCTGGAGGGCTAGGCACAACCGTGTACATCACCATCCGGGACCGGCCCGCCGGCGCGAAGGCGGCCGGTTCCCGTGTAGCGACCACCGTCGTCCTGCTCGGGGTGGTCAGCCTGCTCACCGACATCTCGTCGGAGATGGTGACCGCTGTCCTGCCGCTCTACATGACCGCCGAGCTCGGTCTCAGCCTGCTCGCGTACGGCGTCGTCGACGGTCTGTACCAGGGTGTCAGCGCCCTGGTGCGGATCTTCGGCGGCTACCTGAACGACCGCACCAACCGGCCCAAGTGGGTGGCCGTCCTCGGCTACGGCATCTCGGCGCTGAGCCGGATCGCGCTGGTCCCGGCGCACAGCTTCGCCGCGATCACCGGGGTGGTCACCGCGGACCGGCTCGGCAAAGGTTTCCGGACCGCGCCGCGGGACGCGCTGATCGCCGACGCCTCCGATCCGGCGGCGCTGGGCCGGGCGTTCGGCGTACACCGCACCCTGGACACCATCGGCGCGGCGCTCGGCCCGCTCGTCGCGTTCGGGCTGCTGCTGCTCGTGCCGGCCGGATACAGCTCGGTGTTCGTCGCGTCGTTCGCCTTCGCCCTGCTCGGCGTCGCGATGCTGGTGCTGTTCGTGCCGGACCGGCGGACCGCCGGCAGCGGCCTGCCGGTGCGCCGGCTGGTCACCGAGCTGACCGGTCCGCGCCTGCGGAAACCGCTGCTGGCCGCCGGCCTGCTCGGGCTGTGCACGGTCAGCGACGGCTTCCTCTACCTGTCCCTGCAGCACAGCGGCGACTTCGCGGCCCGCTGGTTCCCGCTGATGTACGTCGGCACCAACCTGGTCTACCTGTCCCTGGCGATCCCGCTCGGCCGGCTCGCCGACCGGGTCGGCCGGGCCCGGGTCTTCCTCGCCGGGCACGCCGCGCTGCTGCTGACCTACCTGGTGGCCGGCGGTTCGGACGGCGGGCTGATCGCCACCCTGGTCGCGCTCGGCCTGCTCGGCGCGTACTACGCGGCCACCGACGGGGTGCTGCCCGCGCTGATCAGCCGGCGGGTGCCGGCCGAGGCGCGGGGCAGCGGCATCGCCGCCGCGCAGACGGTGGTGGTGCTCGCCCGGTTCGCGGTGTCGCTCGCCTTCGCCGCGCTCTGGGAGGCGTGGGGGCCGTCGCCGGCGCTCTTCCTCGCCGCTGGTTTTCTGACCGCCGGTATCGGAGCGGCCTCCTGGCTGCTGAAAGGTATCGACAGGTGAGTCCGCGTGCCAAGCTGGTGGCGTTCGCCGCCGTCCTCGTGCTGGCGGTGGCCGGCACCGTCCTGTTCGTCGTGCACACCCGCCAGGAGCGGGCCGCGGCAGTGGCGGCCGCGCCCCCGGTGCCGGTCGTCGACCTGGCCGGGGTGACGCCGGTACCGCACGTGGTGTTCCGCAGCACCGCCATCGGTGACTACTACGGCAAGGTGGCGATGGTGCCGCTGGGCGATCCGGCCGGGCCGCGGGCGTTCACCCGGGTCGACTGCGACCGGGTCTACGCGCACCGCGACGAGGCGGTCTGTCTCTACTCCAAGCCGAGCTTCGTGACCACGTACCAGGCCGAGGTGCTCGACGCGAACTGGGCGATCCGGCGGGAGTTGCCGCTGGCCGGGGTGCCCAGCCGGACCAGGCTCTCGCCGGACGGGGCGTGGGTGGCGACCACCACGTTCGTCTCCGGGCACGCGTACTCCTCGCCCGGCGACTTCTCCACCGAGACCCTGGTGACCTCGCTGCGGGGCGGGCCCAGCCTCAACCTCGAGGCGGACTTCCGGCTGATCGTCGACGGAAGGCGGATCACCGCCAAGGACCGCAACCTGTGGGGTGTCACGTTCGCCGCCGACGGCGACACGTTCTACGCCACCGCCGCGTCCGGGACCAGGACGTGGCTGGTCCGGGGCAGCCTGAAGACCCGTGAGCTGGTGGCGCTGCGCGAGGACGCGGAGTGCCCGTCGCTGTCGCCGGACGGTGCGCGGGTGGCCTTCAAGACCCGCAACGGGCAGCCGGCGGGGCAGTGGATGATCGCCGTCTACGACCTGGCCTCCGGCAAGTCCACGCTGCTCACCGAGAAGCACAGCGTGGACGACCAGATCGAGTGGCTCGACAACGAGCAGGTGCTCTACGGCCTGCCGCGCGCCGGCACCGGACCGTCCGCCAGCGACGTCTGGGCGGTCCCGGCGGACGGCACCGGGACGCCCCGGGTGTTCATCCCGGACGCCTGGTCGCCGGCAGTGGTCCGCTGACCGCGCCGCCACAACTCCATGAGCCGAACACCATGAAGGGAACTCTGCGGTGAGGTCTTTCCTCGCGGTCTCCGGGGCAGCCCCGCGGCCCGACATCCTCGAGTATCTGCCCGGCGACCCGGTCGTGTCCCGCACGGCCACCGGATGGGTCGCCACCGACGAGCCGGTGGACGACGCCTTCACCGTGCTGATCGGCAAGACCGCCCGGACCCGCGGCGGCGACGTCTCCACCGAGGCGCTGGGCGTGCTGCTGCGCGCCGGGGCCAAGGTCGACGGCTCGCGGCTGGCCGCGCTGGTCCCGCCGTTCGCGGCGGCGCACAGCGACGGGTCGACGGTGGTCGCGGCCACCGACTGGCTCGGCTTCCAGCAGCTGTTCTGGTGGCAGGGCGACGGCGTCGCCGCGATCTCCACCAGCGCACTCGCCCTGGCCGCCCTGGCCGGCGCCGGCCTGGACCGGCCGGCGCTCGCCGTGCAGAGCCTGGTCGGCTGGCAGGTCGGGCTGCGCACCGTCTTCGCCGGGGTGCACAAGGTGCCGGCCGGCTGCCTGGTGACCCTCGAGGACGGCCGGGTCACCCCGCACCGCTACGTCGAGGAGTCCCTCGCCGTCGACGGTCCGGCACCGGGCCTCGAGGAGGCCGCCGCCGAGCAGGCCGAGCTGATGATCGAGTTCCATGAGGCCTACCTGCGCGACCACCCGTCGTCGGTGTTGCAGCTGACCGGTGGGCAGGACACCCGGGTGCTGCTCGCCGCCATCCGCCCGGCGGCGCGTACCGGGCTCGCGGCGCTCACCCTGGACGTGCACGGCGGCACCGACTCCCGGTTCGCCCGGCGGCTCGCCGACCTCACCGGTATGAACCTGCACGTGCACTGGATGGACGACGGCCCGGCGGTCACCCCGGCCGAGGCGCACGAACTCGCCGTCCGGGCCGCCCGCGACCTCGACTGCATGGCCAGCCCGCTCGCGCTCGCCCCGCTGCTGCGCGCCGAGGCGCAGCTGGAGCAGGGGCACCGGCTCTCCGGGCTGGGCGGCGAGACCTGCCGTGGCTTCTACTATTTCGGGCAGCCCAGCGGCGCGACCACCGGACCGAAACTGATCGAGAAACTGGCCACCTGGCGGCTGTACGCCAACGAGGCGGTCGAGACCGCCGCCCTGGCGCCGGAGTTCGCCGCGTCCGCGCGGGCGTCCGCCCTGGAGCTGATCACCGAGTCGTTCGACGGTTATCCGGGGGAGTGGCTGGCCGCGACCGACCACTTCTACCTGTACCAGCGGATGCAGCGCTGGTCCGGCGCACACGGGTCGGTGGCCGCGGTGAACCGGCACTTCGTCAACCCGATGTTCGACAGGCGGTTCATCCAGCTGGCGCACGCGGTCAGGCCGGAGGAGAAACGCAACGGGCTGCTCACCGGCCGGCTGATCACCCTGCTCGACGCGGAGCTGGCCGCCGTACCGTTGGATTCTGGTCTGATCCCGAACCGGCTCGGCCGGCCGGGCCTGGCCGCGCGGACCGCCGCCTACCGGGTCACCGCGCAGAAGGCGGCCCGCAAGATCCGGCAGAAGCTGCGTGGTCAGGGCCGGCCGCAGCTCGGGGCGGCCGAGACCGCGGCGCTGGTGGTGGCGCACTGGCGCGCCGAGCCGTCGGTGGTCGCCCCGCTGCGGGCCACCGGCCTGGTCGACGACGGGTGGCTCGACGGCGTGCTGGCCGGGCGCGTCAGCCCGGAACCGGCCACGGTCGCCTTCCTGATCAACCTGCTGGTGATCGGCGGGGTCAGCTGACGAACCACGAGCCGGCCTCGATCGCGGTGTCGATGGCCGTGCCCTTGGCCGTGTCGATCACCGCTACCTTGATGTCGTAGCCGTCGATCGTGCTGACGTAGAGCCGGCTGCCGTCCGGGCTGAGGACCATCGAGGACGGCCGCGGTCCCACGACGATCGGCGTGCCGACCGGCTCGCCGGAGGCGGTGTCGTTGACCGAGACGACGTTCGACGACTCGCACGCGGTGTACAGCCGGGTGCCGTCCGCGTTGAGGGCCAGGGCCTGGGGATGGATGCCGCAGCCGGGGGTGATACTGCGGGCCACCCGCGGTGCGCTGGTGTCGCCGACGTCGATCCGGTCGGCGCCGTACGCGGCCAGGTAGACGTGCCGGCCGTCGCGGCTGACGACCAGGTCGCGGGGGCCGGATCCGACCGGGAAGGACGGGTCCTGCCGGCCGGTGCCGAGGTCGAACCGGGCGCCGGCGGCGGGCGGACCACCGGCCAGGTACAGGTACTTGCCGTCCGGGCTGGGCACTGTCAGCCGCACCGCGAAGGTGGTGGAGAAGCTGCGGATCGACGGTTTCCGGATGTCCTTGGTGAGATCGGCCGACCAGATCCGGTTGCCGCTGTCGTCGGCGACGAACAGGTGTTTGCCGTCCGGCGCGAGCGCGACACCGCGGTTCGCGGTGCCGTCCCCGGGCAGGTCGAAACCGGAGATGCCGGTCGGTTGCGCACCGAGCTTGTCGATCACCGTGACGCCGTTCTGGTACCGGGAGACGAAGTAGAGGTGCTCGCCGCCGGGGCTGATCGCCGCGTCGCCGGCGCCGGGGGTGACGTCCATGGTGCCGCCGGCCAGCCGGGTCCTGGTGTCGATCGACACCAGCCTGCCGGTCGGCCGCTTGCCGCTGCCGGAACTCTGCCGGTTGACGGTGACGTAGAGCCAGCGGCCGTCCGGGCTGATGGCGAGCCCCGGCGGGGTGAGGTCGTAGGGCAGGTAGCCACCGCTGGCGGCCGATCCGCTGTTGTCGTGGTCGCCGGCGAAGCGCATCGCCACGAGCACCGTGACCGCCACCAGGACGGCCGCCGCCGCGGCGATGACGCCCGGCCGGCGGTACCACGGCGCCGGCGATCCCTCGACAGGCGCCGGCGCCGGTGTCGTCGCCGGCAGCGGGACGGGCTCGGGTTCGGCCGATGGCGGCGCGACCGGAGCGGATTCCGCTTCCGGCGGCGCGGGCGCTGGGGGGTCGGCTTCCGGCGGCGCGGGCGCTGGGGGTTCGGCTGGTGGTGACGGAGGAGCCGCGGGCGCCGGATCGAACTCCCGCAGCCGCTCCGCGGCCGCTGCCGACACCCGCCTGCTGTCATCCCGGGTGAGCTGTTCGATCTCTTCGCGTACGCGATCCCGGACCGCCCCGTTCCCCACCCGGTACAGCCGCGCCAGCTGATCGATGACCGCCAGCCGGTCGGCCGCGATCGGACTGTCTATCGCGTGCCGCAGGTACCCCGGAAGCGCCCAGTTGACGTTCCGCGCGATGACGATCCGGCCCTCCACGTCGTCCTGCTTCTTCGGGCGCTGCTGCGGCATCTCGGCCACCACCCGGTCGTGCACGTACGCGTACAACTCGTCGAGCGTGATGTCGCCGTCCCCGTCGAGATCGGCGGTCCCGTCCCGCAGCCCCTCGACGAGATAGCGGGTGAACACCGACTGCATCGCCGACCCGTACGCCCGATCCCCCTCGAACGAGTACTGGGTGGCGTCCGAAGCGGTGAGCACCGTACGCCCCCGCCCCTGGAACCGCTCCAGCGTGTGCACCCCCTCGTCGGCCTTGGCCAGCCGCCCGGCCGGGAACGCCCCGCTGTAACAGCAGTCCAGGATCAGCACCTTGCGCCGCGACGCGCAGCCCTCCAGAGCCCGGTCGATCTGCTCGGCCGAGATCGCGCTGAACAGCAGCGTGTCCCGCCGGGTGTCGCTGGTCGCCAGGTAGAGCCGGCCGTCGTCGTCCTTGAGCCCGTGCCCGGTGAAGTAGAGCAGTGTCAGGTCGTCCCGGCGCCGGTCCCGGCAGAGCTCGCCGATCGCCGCGCCGACCCGGTGGTGCGGCTCGTTGATCAGGGTGGTCACCTCGAACCCGGCGATGGCCGGGTCGCGCAGCACGGCGGCCAGCGCCTCGGCGTCGTGCGCCGGGGCGGCCAGCCGGCGCAGTCCCTCGTCCGCGTAGTCGTACGCGGCGACGAGCAGTGCCAGCCGGCGACCCATCACTGCACCGGCTCACCCGAGTGCCGTCGCAGGTACGCGTCGACCAGCGCCTTGCGCTCCACGGCGGTGGCCCGCTCCAGGGTGATCGTGTCCCCGTCGACGGTGACCGTGATCCGGTGCCGGGCCGACTGCCGCTCCAGCCACGCCCCGAGCGTCCCGATCAGGCTGGTGAACACGCCGCCGGAGGCGCTCATTGCGACCACCAGCGCCCCGACGGTGACCGGGTCGGCGCCTTTCGCCCCGTCCGGGACGGCGCCGGCCGGTGCCGGGCGCACCGAGTCGACGTCGAGGTCGTCCACCTCGGAGCGCAGCCGCCGGACGAGCCGGTCGGCCGCCTCCGCACCGAACTCCGGATCGGGCTCGACGACCAGGAGAACCTGCATGGCGTGAGGGTAGACCCCGGGATCGGGCGCGCAGCACCTCCACTCGGTCAGAACACCGTCTCGACCAGCCGCCGGGCGGCGGGCCACCGGCCACCCGGCCGGTGGTCCCCGGAGTTCTTACGCCAGCTCGCGCAGGATGCCGACGATCAGCTTCTGGTCGTCGTCGGTGATCTTGTGGTGCAGCGGCAGGATCAGCGAGTCCCGGGTGATCCGCTCGGTGACCGGCAGCGGCGCCGGGGTGACGTCCGCGTACGCCGGCTCCAGGTGCGCCGCCATGATCCCGCGTCGCGCCGAGACACCGCGCCGGGCCAGCTCGGCCAGCACCTCGTCCCGGCCGGTGCGGAACTCAGGGTCGATCAGCACCCAGAACGACTGGTAGTTCGTCGTCCCGTGGGCCGGGTCGCGGACCGGGACCAGCCCGTCGATGCCGGACAGCAGCTCGTGGTACCGGGCGGCCAGTTCCCGGCGCTGCGACACCAGGCCGGCCAGGCGGCCGAGCTGGACCAGGCCGACAGCGGCCTGGATGTCGGTCATCCGGTAGTTGTAGGCGGTCTCCAGGTACGCCTCGAGCACCGGCTGCGAGCTCTTGTGCCGGTCCGCCGCCGACACGTTCATGCCGTGCTCGCGCAGCCGCCGCAACCGCACCGCGGTCTCGGCGTCGTCGACGGTGACCATGCCGCCCTCGCCGGTGGTCAGCACCTTGCGTGGGTGGAACGACCAGGCGGCGACGGCGGCGCCGGTACCGGCCGGCTGACCGTAGGCGGTCGAGCCGGCCGCGCAGGCGGCGTCCTCGACCAGCGCGACGCCCCAGTCCTCGGCGGCCTTGCGCAGCGCCACCGTGTCGAACGGCACGCCGCCCTGGTGCACCGCGATGATCGCCCTGGTGCGCGGGGTGCGAACCGCCTCGATCGTCTCCACGGTCAGGTTGCCGGTGGCCAGGTCGACGTCGGCGAAGACCGGGGTGGCCCCGACATAGCGGACCGCGTTCGCGGTCGCGATGAACGACAGCGAGGGCACGATCACCTCGTCGCCCGGGTCCAGCGAGAGCAGGACCAGGGCCAGGTGCAGCCCGGTGGTGCACGAGCTGACCGCGACGCCGTGCCCGGCGCCGACGGTGGCCGCGAACTCCTTCTCGAACCGCGCGACCCGCGGCCCCTGGGCGACCCAGCCGGAACGGACCGCGTCCGCGGCCGCCTGGGCCTCCTCCTCCCCGAGCATGGGGATCATCACGGGGATCACTTGGACGCCCGCCACCAGTCGACGAGCTGCTGCAGGCCCTCGTGGAGGCCGATCTCGGCGCGGAAGCCGAGCCGGTCGGCGGCGGCGTCCGTCGAGGCGAGCCGCCGGGTGACGCCGTTGACCGCGCGGGCCGGGCCGTGCTCCGGCGCCAGGTCCGACTTCATCACCGCGCTCAGCGCCGCGGCCAGCTCCTTGAGGCTGGTCTCGGTGCCGGACGCCACGTTGAACACCTCGTCGGTGACGTCCGCCCGGGCGGCCAGGATGTTGGCGCGGGCGATGTCGGCCACGTGCACGAAGTCCATGGTCTGCAGGCCGTCGCCGAGGATCAGCGGGGGAGTGCCCGACTCGATCCGCTCCATCCAGCGGATCAGCACCTCGGTGTACAGGCCGTAGATGTCCATCCGCGGGCCGTAGACGTTGAAGTACCGCAGCGCCACGTAGTCCAGGTCCTTCATGGCCTTGAAGCTGCGCAGGGTGGCCTCGTTGAACGCCTTGGCAGCGCCGTAGAACGTGTCGTTGTGGTACGGGTGGTGGCGCTCGGTGGTCGGGAACTCCTCGGCCAGCCCGTACACCGACGCCGACGACGACGCGATGACCTTCTTGACGCCGGCCTCGGCGGCCGCCTCGATCACGTTGAACGTGCCGTCCACCAGGACCTCGTTGGCCAGCCGCGGCTCCTCGGCGCACTGCGTGATCCGGATCGCGGCCAGGTGGAACACCAGGTCCTTGCCGGCCGTCACCTCGCGCACCAGGCCGACGTCGCGGATGTCGCCCTCGACCAGCTTCACCGGGCCGTTCTCCAGCGCCCAGGCCAGGTTGTCCCGCCGGCCGCGGACGAAGTTGTCCAAGACGACGATCTCGGCGGCCCCGCCGCGGACGAGTTCGTCGACCACGTGCGAGCCGATGGTGCCCGCCCCGCCGGTGACCAGGGCGCGCGCGCCCTCGATCGATACAGCCGTCACGCCATGTGCCCTTCGTTGAGCTTGATCATCGTGCCGCCCTCGGCAAGGCTACGGGAGGCCGCCTGCAGCAGCTCCAGCACCCGCAGGCCGGAGCGGCCGTCGGTGAGCGCGGGCGTCTTGGTGGTGATCGCCCGTGCGTACTCGTCGACCATGGTGCGCAGCGCCTCCCGCTCGGTCAGCGCCGGCGCCACCATGTCGCCGGACCGGTACGAGATCAGGATGTCCCGGCGCTGCTCGTCGCCGAGCTCGTCCGGGGAGGCCACGTCGACGCCCCGGTCGTAGATGGCCAGCCGCTGGCTGGGATTGAGGTCGTCCCACACCAGCGTCCGCTTCGAACCACCGAAGATCGCGGTACGGATCTTCACCGGGGACAGCCAGTTGACGTGGATGTGCGCGATGGCGCCGTTGCTCAGCTGCAGCGTGAGATAGGCCACGCAGGCCCGGCCCGCGCCGATCCCGTCCGCGCCGTGCGCCGCCACCGCCACCGGGGTCAGGCCGGCCGGCAGCACGAAGTCCAGGATCGACAGGTCGTGCGGGGCGAGGTCCCAGAGCACGTCGATGTCGCGCTGCACCAGGCCCAGGTTGATCCGGACCGAGTCGAGGAAGTGCAGCTCACCCAGCTCGCCGGCGTGCAGCAGCTCGCGGATGCGCAGCACGGCGGGGGTGTAGCAGTAGGTGTGGTCGCACATCAGCGTGAGGCCCCGCTGCTCGGCCTCCTCGACCAGCTGCAGGCCCTCCTCGTAGGTGGCCGCGAGGGGCTTCTCGACCAGCACGTGCTTGCCGGCGCGCAGCGCGGACAGGGCCACCTTCAGGTGGGTGCCGGCCGGGGTGGCGATCGCCACCGCCTGCACCCGTGGATCGGCCAGAACCTCCTCGAGGTCGGCGGTGACCTGGACGGTGGAGTATCCACCGAGGACCCGGCGGGCCCGCTCGACGTCGAGGTCACAGAGCCAGTGCAGCCGGAACTGCTGGCTGGCCTGGAAGTTGCGGACGAGGTTGGGGCCCCAGTACCCGGCCCCGATGACGGCGATGCCGATCGGCTCGGACGCGTTCAACAGACTTCCGATCTTTGTCAGGTCAGCACGGACTCACAAACCCTTGGCAAGCTATCGATCCCCTTAGGAGGTGCGCTAGATCGATGACGGATTTCCGGCGGCGCCGGAGACCAAGCCGACCCGTTCGGCCGTTCGAGGTCCGCCTTGCGGTCACTCCGCGGGCCGACCAACGGTCACTTCGGAGGAACGCGTCGTGTTGCTGACATCGCGCGGGCCCACTTCCGTCTACCCTGGCCCGGATCTTGACTCTCCGGAAAGGCTTCCGATGACCGACGTCACCGTCGCGCCCACCGCGGACCTCGACCCCCGCGCCGAGGTCGGCGCCGGCACCCGGATCTGGCACCTGGCCCAGATCCGCGAGGACGCCAGACTGGGCCGCGACTGCAATATCGGCCGTGGCGCCTACGTCGGCCCCGGCGTGGTCATCGGCGACAACGTCAAGCTGCAGAACCACGCCCTCGTCTACGAGCCGGCCCGCCTCGCCGACGGCGTCTTCATCGGCCCGGCCGCGGTGCTCACCAACGACGAGTACCCGCGCGCCGTCACCCCGGACGGCCGCCTCAAGACCGGCGACGACTGGACCGCCGTCGGCGTCACCATCGGCGAGGGCGCGGCGATCGGCGCCCGCGCGGTCTGCGTCGCCCCGGTCACCGTCGGCCGCTGGGCCCTGGTCGCCGCCGGTGCCGTCGTCACCAAGGACGTGCCGGACTTCGCCCTGGTCGTCGGCGTACCGGCCCGCCGCATCGGCTGGGTCGGCCGGGCCGGCCGCCCGCTCACCCGAAACGCCGACGGCGTCTGGATCTGCCCGGAGACCGGCGCCGAACACCACGAGACCGACGGCCTCCTGACCGAGGCCTGACCCCAGGCCCGCGTCCGCCCCGATCCCCTTCCGGTACGCCCGCAGCCCGCGCCCCGCCGTCCCCGTCCCCGTTTCCGGTACGCGGTACCCGGCGCCCCGCCGTCGTTCCCCGGCTCCGGTCTCCGCGGTCGCTCACCCCGGCGCGCCGATCGGCAGCGGACGCAGCACCATGAGCGGGCCTTCCGCTGTTACCACCATCGCGAACGGGAAGCGGTCCGTCTCCAGGCACAGCGCCACATCGTCGGCGTGCAGTCCGGGAAACCCGCGCCGCACCCCGTCCGCGAGATCGGCGGCAGCCCGTGACCCGGCGGCCCGCTCCAGGAACCCGGCCGTATCCGTACCCATTCCGGCGGCCCGCCCGGCGATGTACTGAGCGCAGGCCAGATCCTCCTCGGCCCGCCCACCCGCACCGGTCACCACGAAGGTGACCGCGTCGCCCTGGCGCCCCCGCAACACCCGCGCCGTGGCCTCCGCCACCACGAAACTCGCGCACAGCACCAGCGACGCCCCCGTGACGGCGTGCACCCCGACCGTCCCGTTCGTCGTCTTCTGCACGACGGTCCGCCCGGAAAGATCCGCCGAGGCCATCAGCCCCGGTGAGTTCACCATGTCGAAGCCGGGAGCCGGCGCGCCGTCCTTGAGCGTCACCCAGTCCGGACGCCGGGCCTTGAGCGTCAGCGCTTCCTCCAGCGAAGCCGCGAGCACCACCTTCTCCGCCCCTCGAGCGAAGGCCCACGCGGTAACCGTGAAGGCCCGCATCACATCGACCACCACAGCGACCGCCGGCACCTCAGCGATCTCGCCGATCCCGGCGAAACGAACGTCCATCCGACAAATGATCTGGCACCCACCCGAGGGGCGGGGCTCGGGACCCGGTACAGACGTGCGGGTCCAAGCGGAGCGGCCCGGCGGATCTCCGGCCGCGTGTCAGCGCCGCCGGTTGCGGGGATGCTGCTTGGCGGCCCGCTCGTTGCCGTGCTTGTAGTTTCCGGTGATCCGAGCCATCAACTCCTGTGGATCCGAGGTGTCCACGTCGACCAGGAACCGTGCCGCGGCCACGCCCCTCAGCACTGCCGCCGACCGTCCGTGATGCAGCACATCGATGTCCCCGTTCTTCCGAACCCGGTAGGTGAATCCCTCAGGCACTCCAGACATGGCCGTATCCTCCGCACCCCACCAGCCCTCCTGCCACCCATTTCTCCCACCGACCGCCGACCCATCCAGTCCGCGCCCGCCATGACCTGACCAGACCCACCACGCACCGGATCGCGACCCGTCTCCCGCCACGCTCCAAAATTCCCGGTACGCCCGCCCAGCACGCCGCCCGCCCAGCTCCGGGGTCCGTACCGTGATCGGTGTTTCCGGCTCTTCGATCAGTAGGTTTCGGCGGCCGGCCAGCGGTCACCGAAGGTGATGACGAAGGCGTTCAGCACGGGCTTCCAGCGCATCGTCCATCGGGCGCGGCCGGTTCCTGTCGGGTCCAGGCTGCGGGTCACAAGGTACAGGCACTTCAGCGCGGCTTGCTCGCTTGGGAAGTGTCCCCGAGCGCGCACGGCCCGCCGATAGCGGGCGTTCAACGACTCGATCGCATTAGTAGAACAAATCACCTTCCTGATCTCGACGTCGTAGTCGAGGAAAGGAATGAACTCGTTCCAGGCGTTACGCCACAGCCGGACCATCGCCCGATATTTGGTGCCCCATTTTTCTTCCAGGTCGTCCAGGGCGGCCGCCGCCGCATCCGCGTTGACGGCGGTGTAGATCGGCCGGATGTCTCGCTTGATCGCGTCCGAGTCGGCTCGGGACGTCAAGCGGAACGTATTCCTGATCAAGTGAATGATGCAGGTTTGCACGATGGCCTGCGGCCAGACCGCCTCGACGCTGTCCGGCAATCCTTTCAACCCGTCGCAGACGACGAAGAACACATCGGCCACGCCACGGTTCTTCAGGTCGACCAGCACGCTGAGCCAGAACTTGGCACCCTCACCACCGGCGCCGGCCCACAGGCCCAGGACGTCCTTGCGGCCATCCACGGTGACACCGATGGCCGCGTAGATGGGCCGGTTCGCGACTTGACCGTCGCGGACCTTGATGACGATGGCGTCGATGAACACGGCCGCGTACACCCGGTCGAGGGGCCGTGATGACCATTCGGTCATCTCCGCGACGACTTTGTCGGTGATCCGCGAGACGGTCTCTTTCGACACCGACGCCCCGTAGATCTCGGCGAAATGCGCGGAGATCTCTCCGGTCGTCATCCCTTTCGCATACAACGACAGCACGATTTCGTCGACTTCGGTCAGCCGCCGCTGCCGTTTCTTGACGATCTGCGGCTCGAAGGTTCCTTCCCGATCCCGGGGAACATCAATCTGAACTTCGCCGGCGGCATCGGAGATAACCGTCTTACCGCGGCTGCCGTTGCGCACATTAGTTGATTCGCGTCCCGGCTCGGCCTGGTTCTTCTCGTGGCCGAGATGCTCGGTCATCTCCTCGTTCAGCGCGGTCTCGAGCACGTTCTTGGTGAACAGCTTCAGCAACCCGTTCGGGCCGGTCAGTTCCAGCCCGCGAGCCTTGGCCTCGGCCACCATCGCCGCCGCGGCGGCCTGCTCCGGCGACAGCTGCCGCCCGTCACCCTCGGTCTTCTTCCGTGGACTCACAACGTTCGATGTCATCACTCACGGTGCCCATCCCGCCGGACCTCAGCCCGGCGTGTCGGGCCGGAAACACCGCTCCTGGCACAGTCCCCAGCTCCGCCCCGGCATACAACCGTGAGTGCCAGCCGGCGTCTTCCGGCTGGTCGTGGTGGTGCTGTCCGGGCCAGGGAGACAACCGTGAGTGCCAGCCGGCGTCTGCCGGCTGGTCGTGGTGGTGCTGTCCGGGCCCGGGAGACAACCGTGAGTGCCAGCCGGCGTCTGCCGGCTGGTCGTGGTGGTGCTGTCCGGGCCCGGGAGACAACCGTGAGTGCCAGCCGGCGTCTGCCGGCTGGTCGTGGTGGTGCTGTCCGGGCCAGGGAGACAACCGTGAGTGCCAGCCGGCGTCTGTCGGCTGGTTGTGGTGGTGCTCTCCGGGCCCGGGAGGCAACCGTGAGTGCCAGCCCGCGTCTGTCGGCTGGTCGTGGTGGTGCTGTCCGGGCCCGGGAGACAACCGTGAGCGCCAGCCGGCGTCTCGCGGCTGGTTGTGGTGGTGCTGTCCGGGGTCGGGAGGCAACCGTGAGCGCCAGCCCGCGTCTGCCGGCTGGTCGTGGTGGTGCTCTCCGGGCCCGGGAGACAACCGTGAGCGCCAGCCCGCGTCTGCCGGCTGGTTGTGGTGGTGCTCTCCGGGCTCGGGATAGGACCGTGAGTGCCAGCCGGCGTCCTCACCGGCCGGGCGATCCTCTGCGGACCGCGGTGCCAGGCGATGACGCCGGAGGAGCCGCGGTGGCACGCCGTGACGCGGCGGGGCGCGGTCACGGACCGGCCGGGCCGTCAGGCGGTGGCGCGGACGAACGCGTAGCGCCCGATGACCGGCCGCTCCCCGTGGCCGTTCTCGGTCACCGCGGTGAGGCCGGCCTCCCGCATCAGGTCCGCGATCCGGTCCGGCGTGTGACCGGCCAGCCGCGGGTGCCGATGCCGCTTCGACCCCTGGTGCGGTGTTCCGTCCGCGTCCACCACATGCACCTCGCCGCCGGGACGCAACACCCGCCCGACCTCCCGCAACGCCGCGACCTGCTGATCGGTGTCCAGATGGTGCAGCATGTACGAGGAGAGCACCCGGTCCACGCTGTCGTCCGGCAACGGGAGCCGATCGGCGTACGCCAGCTGGAATGTGATTTCGAGGCCGCGTCGCGCGGCTTTGCGGCGGGCCTTGCGCAGCGCTGCCGGATCCGGGTCGATGCCGATCAACTTGGCGTCCGGTACCCGCCGGCCGAGCTGTAACAGCACGTCACCGGGCCCGCAGCCGATCTCCAGCACGGTCTGGCCGGGCCGCACGCCGGCCCGGTCCAGCAACTCGCCGTGCACCCGGGAGAGCCGGGTGGCCCGCGCGAACGGGTCGTAGAGGAACAGCATCCAGTGGCGGCCCATGGCCGGGATGTACGGCCGGGCGGTTTCGGTCATGACGGCTCCCACTCTGGTGATCGGACGAAACTCGGTCGTACTCTCAGCGTCGTGCAGAAGGGGAGCAGCGGCATCGCCGGATCTGTGGCGGGGATGGGACATTCCTCGGATCCGCCTCCGCATGCCCGGCCGACCCGGATGAGCCGGCGGACGACCGGCGGTGTGCCGGTCGCGGTCTTCCTGCGCGCCCCCGGTAGCCCGCCGGTCGCCGTGACCCGCCTGCCCGACCAGCCGCTGATCCCGAGCACGCTGCCCGGCCCGCACACGCACACGCACGACTTCCTGGTGCTGTTCTACGCCCACCGTGCCGACGGCGCCTTCCTGCTCGACGACCGGAAGTGGTCAGTGACCGACGGCGACCTGTTCGTCATCGCGCCCGGCCAGGTGCTGTCCTTCCCGGCGCCGGCCGGGGAGATCGTCAAGGAGGGCTGGGCGATCTTCTTCCCGGCCGACGTGGTCCGGGCCGAGGCGTCCTCGTCGTGGCGGGCGCACCCGCTGCTGTTCCCGTTCGCCCGCGGCGCCGACCGGGCGCAGCGCCTGCACATCCCGCTCGCCGAGCGGCCCGGATGGCTGGCCCGGATCGCCGCGCTCGACGCCGAGCTGCGGGAACGCCGCACCGGATATCCGGAGGCGGCACTCGCCCACCTGACGTTGCTACTGGTCGAGGTCGCCCGGCAGGCAGGCGAACTGCGCTCGGCGGACGAGCCGCTGCTCGCCGCGGTCTTCGACGTGATCGAGCGGCGGTTCGCCGAGCCGATCTCGCTGGCCGACGTGGCGGCCGACCTCGCGCTCACCCCGGGGCATCTGACCACGCTGGTGCGCCGCAAGACCGGGCGCACCGTCCAGCAGTGGCTGACCGAGCGGCGCATGCAGCAGGCCCGCCTCCTGCTGACCGATACTGACCTGACGGTCGCGGCGATCGGCCACCGGGTCGGTTACCCGGACGTCAGCTATTTCATCAGGCGCTTCCGGGCCGCCCACGAGGTCACCCCGGCGCGGTGGCGTCAGAACGCCTCGCCGGTCACCCCACGGTAACCGCGCAACTGATACTTGTCGGCCAACTCGGCTATCGCCTCGACGCGGTCCAGCATCTCCGGCGGCAGGGTGAGCAGAACGTACTTCGCTCCGTCGGCCGGGTCGTCGATCACGTCCTGCTCGATCGGCTCCAGCACGTCGGCCAGGTCGGGCCAGCGCTTGAGCAGCTCGCCACGGAACGCGGTGACGTCCGGGTGCGGCTCGAGCCCGTTGGCGTACCCGTCGGACAGACTGTCGTACGTGTCCTCGGGATCGCGGACGGCGGTCTTCCAGAACGCGAAGTCACTGCTCACCGCCTCAGATTGCCACGAAGCCGGATGGTTCGCAGGACGGGCCGGCCCGGAGCCGGTGCGGGCGGTCCGAAGCGGTCATGCCGGCGTGCCCGGGTGGGACGGACGGCGGTGGCGCCGGCCGCCGCCGGGTCAGGCGGTGGCGAGCCGCGCGTCCTGTTCGATCTCCTCCGGGTCGGCCTTGAGATCGCGGGTGGTGACCTTCTCGGCCTGCAGCATGGCGTGCTCCACCTTGGTGCCCATGTCCGCGACCGCCACCACGACCAGCCCGGCCTGCCCGGCGTCCAGGTATTCGCCGAGCTCCTTGAGGTCGTGCCGGCTCATCCCACCGGCGGCGTGGCCGGCCAGCGCGCCGATCAGCGCACCACCGCCGGTGCTCGCCGCGAGCAGGCCGCCGCCCAGCCCGGCGATCGGGAACAGCGCCACCACCAGCCCGGTGGCCAGGCCGACGCTGCCGCCCAGGACACCACCGGCGCGGGTGGGCGTCTCGTGCTTCTTGACGATCTTCGTCTTGCCGCCCGCGCGCCGCTCCAGCACCGCCGCGTCGTAGGCGTCGATCAGGCCCGCGTCCCGATGCAGCGCCTTGACCGCGTCGTAGTCGCTGAGCGCCGCATCCACCGTCGGGTACACACCCACATAGACCAGAAACGTGTCGATAGCCATGTCCCGAACGCTGACGCAACGGACCGGGCCGCGCCTCATCCCGGCGGGATGGCCGCTCCCGGTCCGCTCGCTCCGGGGTCACCCCGTTTCCGGTACGCCCATCGCGTCACCCGTCAGATGGCCTGGCCGGAGATGAACGGGAGCCAGCCCGCATACCACCCGGACAGCAGCGCCAGCAGGCCGAGCACGATGATCCGATCCCGGGTGGCGGCGCGGGCCAGCAGCATCGCCGGGATCAGCAGCACCGGGAACGCCGGCATCAGGTGCCGGCCGATCATCGAGATGTGCGTGCTCGTGCCGGTCGCCAGGACCAGCATCGCGGCCGCGAAGACGGTCAGCTGCCAGGGCACCCGTGGCACCAGCAGCACGAGCAGCACCACGAAGGCGGCCAGCATGACGAGCGACAGCACCCGGATCGGCTTGGCCGCGTTGTCGTCGTCGACGCCGAACAGGATGTCGCTGACCATGCCCCAGGTGTTCTCGCCGTTGTCCCAGCGCGCGCCGAACGTGTTGTGGTGCAGGTCGGTGTATCGGGAGAAGCCGCCGAGGCGGGCGGCGGCGAAGGCGAAGTAGGCGAGCAGGCCGGCCGGGGCGAGCAGCATCGCGGCGTACGGCCGCCAGCCGCCGCGCCGGCTGATCGCGGCGACCAGCGCGGCCAGGCCGACGGTACCGATCAGCGCGGCGGCGGTGGGCCGGCTGAGACCGCTGACAGCGGCGAGTGCCCCGGCGAGCAGCCAGCGCTCGGTGAGCACGGCGTAGAGCGCCCAGGCCGCCAGGGCGGTGAAGAGCGATTCGGTGTACGCGCCGTTCTGCGTCATGGCGGCCGGCGCGATCGCCCACACCGCGGCCAGCATGACGCCGACCCGGTGACCGCCGACGTGCCGGCCGACCGCGTAGAGGCCCCAGGCCGCGGCGACGGCCGAGAGGAACGAGACGATCAGGCAGGCGGCGACCGGCGACACGAACGGCAGGAACGTCAGCGGGCGGGCCAGCCACGGGTAGAGCGGGAAGAACGCCAGCCGCAGCTCGTACGGCACGCCGTCGGCGTCGACAGCACCGACCGGCCCGCCGAGGCCGCCACCGGCGATCTTCACGTACCAGCGCCCGTCCCAGGAGACCAGCGCGTCCATGATCGAGGTGAAGCTGCGCCACTGGTTGCCGATCGACCCGTCCGGGTAGACCTGCCGCCCCGGCGCCCGCGCGTGCGCGTAGCTGGCCAGCACGTACATGACCTCGAGGCTGAGCGCCCGCAGCATCAGGTAGACCCCGATCGCGGATGCCGCGAGCCGCAGCCCCGGCAGCGTCCGCGGAGTGCCGGCGGACTCCGGGCTCTCCTTCACCGGTGTGTCACCCTCCGCCCGGACCGAGACGACCTCGGACATCGCCACACACCCCTCTGGCCCCCGCGCCGCTCACCCGCCACCGGCACACCCGATCCCGGCGACGACCCGATCCGGGCACCGCCCGTGGGAGCGCTCCCGGCAGTCGGCCGTCAATCGACTGACATCGTTGCCGGAGCGTATCGCATCCGCCGGCGCGCCATCACGGCGCGCCGCACGGTAACGCGCGGACGGCTCGCCGTTCAAGCAGCTGAGCCCGCCGGTCCGACGACGAGTCCGCCGGTCCGACGACGAGTCCGCCGGTCCGACGACGAGTCCGCCGGTCCGACGACGAGCCCGCACGCCCGGCCCGCCGTCCCCGCCGCGCCCCGGAGCCTCACCGGAAGCCGAGCAGACAGCTGGCCGCGGCCAGGGCACCGGCCCCGGTGAAAGCGGCCTAGAAGTCGTCGAGGGACGGGGACTCGCCGGCGTCGTGGGCGGCCAGCAGGGCCGCGAAGCGGTCCGACGGCATGATGCGCAGGCCCAGCTTCTCGGCCTTGGTGGCCTTCGAGCCGGCGCCGTCGCCGACCACCACCAGGTCGGTGCGCTGGGAGACGGAACCCGACGACCTGCCGCCCAGGCGCTCGACGGCCTCGTTGCCCTCGTTGCGGGTCAGGCCGGGGACCGAGCCGGTGACCACCACCGTCATCGGGGTGCCGTCCGCTCCGCACAGCGGGAGGCGCACGCCCTCGGCCGGGGCGGCGCGTTCCGCGAACGGCGTCACGCCGGGCTCGACCATGGTGATGCCGCGGTCGGTGAGCTTGGCGATCACCGGGGCCAGGTCGGCCAGCTCGGCGGCGATCGTCGCGGCGCGTTCCGGGCCGACCGCCTCGACCTCCTGCAACTGCTCGACGGTGGCCGCCTGGAGAGCCGCCATCGAGCCGAAGTGGCGGGCCAGGCGGCGGGACATCGACCGGCCGGTCATCCGGACACCGAGGCCGGTCAGCACCCGGGACAGCGGCTGCGACCTCGACCCCTGGATGTTCGCGATCAGCTTGGCCGCCGAGGTGCGGCCGAGGCGCTCCAGCCGGGAGACCGCCTCGACATCCAGGTCGTAGAGGTCGGCCGGGTCGGTGACCAGGCCGGCCGCGACCAGGGCGCGGATCACCTTGTCGCCGAGGCCCTCGATGTCCATCGAGTCGCGGGCCGCGAAATAGGCGAGCGACTCGGTGGCGCCGCACGCCCGGCCCTGCACGCAGCGCCAGCGTTTCTGCGAGCGGTCGATCGCGCCGCCGCAGCGCGGGCACACCGCCGGCGCCTGGAACGGCTCGGCGCCCTCGGGACGCTCGTCCAGCTTGGCCCCGGTGATCTCCGGGATCACCTCGCCGGCCCGGCGGACGAAGACCGTGTCGCCGACCCGCACGTCCCGGCGGACCAGGTCCTCGAAGTTGTGCAGGGTGGCCGAGGTGACCACCACACCGCCGACCTGCACCGGCTCGATCACGGCGACCGGGGTGATCAGGCCGGTCCGGCCGACCTGCACCTCGATGGCGACCAGCCGGCTGGTGCGGGTGTCGGCGGGGAATTTGTACGCGACGGCCCAGCGCGGCGCCCGGCTGGACGAGCCGGCGGCCGCCCGGTCGGCGGCGGAGTCCGCCTTGATCACCACACCGTCGATGTCGAAGCCGAGCTTGTCGCGCAGCGCGCCGAGCGAGGCGATCGCCGCGACCAGCTCGTCGACTGTCGTGCAGACCGCCATGCCGGCCGCCGAGCCGCCGGTGGTGGCGACACCGAGCCGGGCGATCGCGGCCATCGCGGCGCTGTGCGTGAGGGCGTCGCCGGCCGGGAGGTCGTGCACCGCGTACGCCAGGAAGGACAGTGGGGCGAGATAGGCCCGGTCCTGCGCGCGGAGCGTGCCGGCCGCCGCGTTGCGCGGGTTGGCGAACGGCTGGCCGCCGTGCGCGGTGCGCAACTCGTTGGCCCGCGCGAAGTCGTCGTCGGTCATGAAGACCTCGCCGCGCACCTCGACGGTCACCGGCTCGGTCAGCTCGGCGGGCAGCCCGGCTACCGACCCGGCCTGGGCGGTCACGTCCTCCCCGGCGCGGCCGTCGCCGCGGGTGGCGACCCGCACGAGCCTGCCGTCCACATACCGCGCGGCGATCGCCATGCCGTCGATCTTGGGCTCCACCGTGTAACCGGCGGCGGGCCGGCCGATCACCCGCTCCAGGCGGGCCGCCCAGGCACGCAGCTCCTCCTCGTCGAACACATTCGCCAGGCTGAGCATCGGGGTGCTGTGCTCGACGTCGCCGGTCACGCCGCCGCCGGCCGCGACGACCTGTGCGGGCGAGCCGGGCACCACCCAGCCGGGCTGCGCCTGCTCGGTGGCGGTGACCCGGGCCAGCAGCGCGTCGTAGGTCGCGTCGTCCATGGCGAGGTCGGTGCCCGCGTAATACGCCGTGGCGGCGGCCCGGACCCGCTCGATCGCCGCGTGATAGTCGGCGGCGGCGCCGAACGGCGCGGCGTGCGCCGCGTCGACGACGGGGGCGATCTCCGGCTGGGTAGGCATCTCGCACTCGTTTCGTTCGGTCCCCTGTGAGAATGACCTTGATTCAACAGGAGGGGTATGACAATTCGCGTGATGGTGGTCGACGACGAGGACGTGGTGCGGTCCGGGCTGCGGATGATCCTCGGCGCGGCGGCCGACATCGAGGTCGTCGCGGCGACCAGCGGGAGTGGCGCGGTCGACGCGGTCGTCGAGCACCGCCCCGATGTCGTGCTGCTCGACATCCGGATGCCGGACGTGGACGGCCTGACCGTGCTGGCGGAGCTGCGGAGCCTGCCCGAGCCGCCGGCCATCGCGATGCTGACCACCTTCGACGCCGACGAGTACGTGATGACCGCGCTGCGCAACGGCGCCGCCGGTTTCCTGCTCAAGGACACCGACCCGGAGGACATGGCGAATCTGGTCCGCACCCTGGCCTCCGGTGGCGTGGTGCTGTCGCCGACCGCCTACCGGACCATGTGGCGCACCCTGGACGACGACCGGTGAGCCGCCGGCGGCAGCTGATCCAGGCGGCCCTGTTCGCGGTGGCCGCCTTCGACGTCTGGTTCGGCCTCGGTCACGACAAGGCACTGGACATCAGCATCGGCGCGGTGGCCTGCCTCGCGGTCCTCTTCCGCCATCGGTTCCCGGTGGTGGCGTTCCTGCTCACGGTGCCCGCGGTGCTGACCCAGGCGGCTCTGGTCGCGCCGTTCGCCACGCTCTACAGCTACTCGGCGCAGTCCCGCAACCGGCGGCCGCTGATCTGCTGCGCGGTGGTGGCGGCACTGGCGGCCGCGGTGCCGTCGCCGCTGGCCGACGACCCGGTGTGGGACAGCGGGAACCTGGTCACCTTCGGCTACGCGCTGGGCACCGCGGTGCTGCCGATCCTGCTCGGCCAGCTCGTGCAGACCCGTTACGACCTGCGGCAACGGATCGTGGAGATCGAGCAGGCGAAGGAGAAGGAACGGGTCAGGCACGCCGAGGCGGTGCTGGCACGGGAGCGCGCGCAGCTGGCCCGGGAGATGCACGACGTGGTGTCGCACCAGGTCAGTCTGATCGCGGTGCAGGCCGGCGCGCTGCAGGTGGTGTCGGCGGATCCGGCGGTGAAGGAGGCGGCCCGCAACATCCGGCGGCTGAGCTCGGGGACCCTCGACGAGTTGCGGACCATGGTCACCCTGCTGCGCGCCTCCAGCGAGGGGCACACGCCGCTCACCCCGCAGCCCACGCTCGCCGACCTGCCCGCGCTGATCGAGGCTAGCGGGATCAAGGTGGAGTTCGAGGGCGACCTCGACACGGAGGCCGGGACTCCCGCGCAACGGGCGCTTTACCGTACGGTGCAGGAGGCGCTGACCAACGTACGCAAGCACGCCCCGGATGCCGCGGCGAGAGTCGAACTGTGGCGCGACGACGCGTACGTCGGCGTCACCGTGACCAACAGCCCGCCGTCCCGGCCGGCGCTGCCGCTCCCCGGCGGCCACCTGGGCTTGATCGGTCTGCGCGAACGCGCCGAACTGCTGCACGGGACCGTCGAGTCGGGTCCCACCGAGGAGGGCGGGTTCCGGGTGCGGATGCGGCTGCCGCTATCCGGCGACGTGGTCCAGCAGCCGTAACGCCCGGTGCACGTGGCCCTCGGTCTCGGCCAGGGCGCGCCCGGCGAGTTCCGCAGTGGTGCCGGCGATCAGCGTGACCACCGCGACCTTGGCATCGCCGCCGGAGGCCAGCAACGCCTCCCGGCAGCTGTCCCGGTCGGCGCCGGTCGCCTCGGCCAGGATCCGCAGTTGCCGGTCGCGCAGCTTGGCGTTGCTGGCCAGCATGTCGGTCATCAGGTTCGAGTAGGTCCGGCCGAGCCGCACCATGGTCGCCGTGGAGAACGCGTTGAGCACGAGTTTCTGCGCCGTCCCGGCCTTCATCCGGGTGGACCCGGTGAGCACCTCCGGCCCGGTGTCCGGAGCGACGTGCACGTCGACGCCGGCCGCGATCGGGGACGCCGGGTTCGCCGAGACCAGGACGGTCCGCGCGCCGCGCGACCGCGCTTCGCCGAGAGCGGCTTTGACGTACGGCGTCCGCCCGCTCGCTGTGACCCCGACCACCACGTCCCCGGCCACCACGTCGCCGGCCGCCGCCGTGCCGGCTGTCTCGTCGTCCTCGGCGGCCTCCGCCGGCAGGGTCAGGGCCCGTGGCCCGCCCGCGATGTGCGCCACCACCCGCCCCGGCTCCAGCCCGAACGTCGGGATCAGCTCGGCCGCGTCCAGCACCGCGATGCGTCCCGAGGTGCCCGCCCCGAAGTAGTGCACCCGGTGGCCGGCGGCCAGCGCGGCCACCGCCAGGTCGACGGCGGCGGCCAGCTCGGGCAGCACGCCGGCGACCGCTATCGGCACCTGCCGGTCCTCGGCGTTGATCAGGTGGAGCAGTTCCATGGTGGGCATCCGGTCGATCGCGGCGCTGCGTGGGTTGCGCTGCTCGGTGCGCGAGAGCGGCACCTCGTCCACGGGCCTCACCCGCGACCGCCGCGCTCGTCCGGCGCGGTGGCGCCGCGTCTGCGCTCGGTGTCGATCCGTCTGCCCCGCACCGCGGTGTAGGTGGCGTCGAGCGCCGCGCGGGTCTGCTGGTAGGTGCGCTGCGCGACGCCCACGAACACGCAGTCGATCACGGTGAGCTGGGCGAGCCGGCTGGCCATCGCGCCGGACCGGAACGTGGTCTCCCGTGCCGCGGTGGTCAGCACCAGGTCGGCGACCCGGGTGATCGGTGACTTCGGGAAGTTCGTCAGCGCGACCAGCTTGGCGCCGTGCCGGCCGGCCTCGGCGAACGCGTCGATGGTGTCGCTGGTGGTGCCGGTGTGCGAGATGCCGAACGCCACGTCCCGCTCGTCCAGCAGGGCGGCGCTGGTCAGGGCCAGGTGGGTGTCGCTCCAGGCGTAGGCGATCCGGCCGATCCGGTGCAGTTTCTGCTGGAAGTCGAGCGCCACGAAGGCGCTGGCGCCGACCCCGTAGATGTCCACCCGGCGGGCCCCGGCGACCAGGCCGACCACCTGCTCCAGGACCGCGACGTCGATCTGCGAGGCGGTCTCCTCGACGGCCCGGGCATCCGCGAAGGCGATCTTCTTGACCACCTGGGCCAGGTCGTCGGTCTCGCTGATGTCGCTGCCCACCGGCGGGTCGGTGAGTGCGCGCCCGGCCTGCCCGGCGCCGGCCTCGGCGGCCAGGGTGAGCCGCAGCTCGGAATAGCCGGCGAAGCCCATCGCCCGGCAGAACCGGATCACCGTGGTCTCGCTGGAACCGGCCCGCTCGGCCAGGTCGGTGATGGTGAGCCGGGACGCGGTGTCCGCCTCGTCGATGATCACCTGGGCGACGCGTTGCTCGGCCGGCGAGAGCGACGGCAGCAGGCCGCGGGCGCGAACCACAGTTTCGGCCGAGGGTGGGGCGGGTGGCAGGCTGCGCTTTCGGCCAGTCATGGAGAAAATCTTCCTTTGCTCGGCTCCGATGGTCAATATTCTCCACCTATGAGCGCGATGGTGATGGGAGTCGATGCGGGTGCCACGACCACGCGATGTGTGGTCGCCACCCTCGACGGCGTCGTGGTCGGCCGGGGTACGGCCGGGGGCGCGAACGCCAACAGCAGCGGCGGGGAGATGAGCGCGGCCCTCGGGTTGGCGCTGGCCGCGGCATTGGGCACGGTTGATCGTACGGCGGTGCTCGGCGGGATCCTCGGGGCGGCCGGGTCGGCGGGCGCCGGCCGGGAGAGGTTCCGGGCGGCCGCACGGCAAGCATGGCAGGACGCCGGGCTGCGTGGCGAGATGGACACGGTGACCGACCTGGAGGTGGCGTTCGCGGCCGGCTCGGCGGAGCCGGACGGCGTGTTGCTGCTCGCCGGCACCGGGGCGCTGGCGGCGCGCTTCTGGGGCGGCGTTCTGGACCGCCGCTGTGACGGGTACGGGTGGCTGCTCGGCGACGAGGGGTCGGCGGTGTGGATCGGCATCCGGGCACTCCGGGCCGGGCTGGCCGCGCTCGACGGGCGCGGCGAGGCGACCGTGCTCCGCGAGGTCCTGCCGGCCTATTTCTCGATCGAGGCCGACCGGAACGAGGACGTGGCCCAAGCGCTGCTGGCCCGGGCATTCGCGGTGCCACCCGCCGAGCTGGGCCGGCTCGCACCGCTGACCGGCGAGGCCGCCGAGCGGGGCGATCCGGTCGCCACCGCGATCTGTGCCCGGGCCGCGGAGAAGCTGCTGCACACCTACGACACCATCGGGCCGGCGAGGAACACCGTCATCGCCGGCTCCGTGCTGCTCAACCCCGGCCCGGTGAGCCGGGCGGTGCGCGCCGGACTGCTGGCACGCACCGCCACCCCGCCCCGGCCGGCGCTCGACGGCGCCGCCGGGGCTGCCGCGCTGGCCATCGGACGGCTCACCGGCGCCCCCGTGCCCCCGGTGATGCACGCCCGGCTGACCGGCTCCACTCATGACCCGAACCGGGAGTAGAGCAGATACGGCAGCCGTTGCCTGCCGAACGCGGCCAGCTCGGTGGCCCAGGCGCCGGTCACCTCGCCGGTCGTCGCGCCCGCGTCGATCATCGTGCGCAGCCGCGCCGACCCGGTGAGCAGGTCGATCCAGTACCTGGTGCCGCCGTCCACCCGCCAGGAGAACGCGGCCTCCTTGCGCGCCTCGACCAGCATCCCGACCGCGGTCCGGATCGGATCGAAGGACGCCTGGTCGGTCACCTTCACCTCGACGCCGGCGCACAGCTGGCCGGCGAACTTGTTGAACGTCGGCGTGAAGTACGCCTCCCGGAACGCCACCCCCGGCAGGTTCAGCGCCGCCACCCGGTCGCCCCAGCGGTAGTCGAAGCCCGGCCCGCCGATCAGCTCGAACGGCCGGGTGGTGCCGCGCCCCTCGGAGAGCGACGACACCCCCTCGAACATGCCGGTGCCGGGGTAGACCACAGCGGTGTCCGGGGTGGGCATGTTGGGACTGGGCAGCACCCACGGCAGGTCGGTGTCGCCGGCCCGCAGCCGCCCGGTCCACCCGGTGCAGGTGATCACCTCGAGGTCCACCGGGTCGGTCAGGAACTCGCCGTTGTAGAACCGGGCCAGCTCGCCGACGGTCATCCCGTGCTGCTGCACGATGGCGAGCCGGCCCACCCCGGAGGTGTAGCCGTCGGTCATCATCGGCCCGTACGCCCGGCCGCCGATCGGGTTGGGCCGGTCCAGCACCACGTAGCGCAGGCCGAGCCGGGCGGCGGCGGCCATCGAGTCGTACAGCGTGTAGATGTAGGTGTAGAAGCGGGCGCCGACGTCCTGGATGTCGAAGACCACGGTGCGCACCCCGGCGGCGGTGAACATCCGCACCCACTTCTCCGGCGACGCCAGGTAGGCGTCGTAGACGGTCAGGCCGGTGCGGGCGTCGATGCCGGTGCCCTCGCTGCCGCCGGCCTGGGCCGAGCCGCGGAAACCGTGCTCCGGGCCGAAGACCCCGCCGATGGTGACGCCGTCGGCGTGCATCCGGTCGACCAGGTGCCGGTATTCGCGGTCGACGGCGGTCGGGTTGGCGACCACGCCGATCCGCTCACCCCGGACGGCGGCCCAGCCGTCCGCGGCGAGGCGATCCATCCCGGTCCTGACCGGGAGGTGAGGGAAGAGGCCGGGCTTGGCGGCGCCGGACGCCAGGGCGGCGCCGCCGGCCAGGAACCCTCTGCGGTTCACGTGACGCTCCAGGTCAGGCCGTGGCCGTACGGATAGAGGCCGGGAATCTCGACCGGCAGCTTGCCGCGCGGGGCGGACCCGCCGGTGATGACCTTGGCAAGGGACCGCATGGACACCGCTGTGGTGCTGTAGGTGGCCAGATAGGTGGCGGCCTCGGGGAACCTGGTGAGGTCGTAGGGGTTGCGGACGGCCACCACGACGATCGGCCGGCCGGTCGCGATCAGGGCTTTGACCAGGGCCTGCTGGGCGGATCCCGCGCTCACGTTGTTGGTGAGCACCACCGTCAGGTCGTGGTCCCGCGCCGCCGCCACCGCCTCGTCGGTGCTGGCGGTGACCAGCGGCGTGGCGTGCAGCGCGGTGGCCAGCGAGGTGACCGCGCTCGCGCCGGTGACCAGTATCGACTTGCCGGTGGCGGGGTAGGGGAGCAGCCCCGCGTCGTTGCGGATCGCGGTGACGCTCCGATCGGTAACGGACTGAGCGATGGTCAGGTGCGCCGCCGATCCCACCGACGCCTCGGCGGCGGCCGGGTCCAGCGGGGTCCAGGTGAGCAGGCCGCGTTTCTGCTTGAGCGCCAGGATCCGGCGTACGGACTGGTCGATCCGCCCCTCGGTCAGCTCCCCGGAGGCCACCGCGTCGAGCACCGCGTGGTACGCCACGTCGAAGTTCGGCGGCATCAGCAGCATGTCCACGCCGGCCTTGAGCGCCAGCACCGGCACCCGGTCGTCGCCGTACCTCTCCCGGACCCCGGCCATCTCCAGGGAGTCGGTGACGATCACCCCGCGGTAGCCGAGCTCCTCACGCAGCAGTCCGGTGATGATCGGCTGGGACAGGGTGGCCGGATCGCCGGACGGGTCGAGTGCCGGCACCACGATGTGCGCGCTCATGATGGCGTCGACGCCGGCGGCGACGGCGGCCTTGAACGGTGGCGCGTCGATCCGCTCCCACTCGGCGCGGGTGTGGGTGATCACCGGCAGCCCGGTGTGACTGTCGGTCGCGGTGTCGCCGTGGCCGGGGAAGTGCTTGGCGGCCGCCGAGGTGTTCGCGCCCAGCTGGAGGCCGAGGATCTGGCTCGCGGTCATCGTCGCGACCAGGCCGGGGTCGCTGCCGAAGGAGCGGACACCGATCACCGGGTTGGCCGGGTTCACGTTGACGTCGGCGTCCGGCGCCCAGGCCTGGTTGATCCCGACGGCGCGCAGCTCCTGGCCGGTGACCTGGCCGGTGCGGAACGCGCCGATCGGGTCGCGGCCGGCGCCGAGCGCCATCCCGCCCGGGAACTGGGTGGCCGGAGCCGGCATCCGCGAGACCACGCCGTGCTCCTGATCGGTGGCGATGGTGAGGGGCACGCCCTCGGCGGCGGCCTGTAGTCCGTTGCTGAGGGTAGTGATCTGGCGGATGTTCTGCAGGCTGTTCGTCCAGGCGAAGTAGATGACTCCACCCAGGTGGTACTTCTTGACCACTTCGGCCGGTGTGTCGACGCCGTAGAGACGACGGTTGTCGGGGGACGCCGCGGTGGCGTCGTTTCCGTAGACGTAGGTGGTGAAAAGCTGACCGACCTTCTCCGGGAGCGTCATCCGGGCCACTATGGAATCGATCGGAGACGATGCGTTCGCCGGCGCGGCCAGGAGCGTGACGCTGAGGGCCGCGAGGGCGAGAAGAGCGACAGGACGCGTTCGCATGGTGCCCGAAGGTAGCCGGGTCACCGCTGGATGGCAATAAGCTTCGCTCCCCTTGCGACTTGTGAAGGAAACATTCATCCTCAACGGATCGATGCATGGAGAGGCGTTGATGATCAGACTAGTGCTCAGCGTGGTCGCCGGTCTCGTCACCGGCCTGCCCACGGTCACCCCGGCCGACATCCACTTCCGCCACGACGTGCTGCGCCCCGGCACCGCCGGCCAGGCCGGCCTGCTCGCCGACCAGGTCGCGGCGCTGCCCGGCATCGCCGCGTCGTACCTGGAGCCGACCCTCGACCACCCCGGGCACCCCGCCTACGCGGGGGCCACCGTGCTCGCCGCCCACCACGGCATCGTGGTGTCCCGGTTCGCTGTCGGCGACGCGGTGCGCTACGGCGCCGGCCCCACCGGGATCGTCGAGCTGCCGGCCGAGCGGCGCATCCCGGCCCGTACCGACACGCTGTGGGACCTCGCCTCGATCTCCAAGCTGTTCACCACCATCGTGGTGCTCCAGCAGGTGCAGGCCGGCCGGGTGGACCTGGACGCGCCGGTCGCCAGGTACGTTCCGGAGTTCGCGGCCGGCGGCAAGGCGGCGATCACCACCCGGCATCTGCTCACCCACACCTCCGGCCTGCCCGCCTTCCGGCCGTTCTACGCCAGCTATCCGACGCCCGAGACCCGGCTCGCCGCGGCGCTCAGCACGCCGGTCACCGCCGGGACCACACCCGGTGAGCAGTACGTCTACTCCGACATCGGGCTGATCTCGCTCGGCGTGCTGATCGAGCGGGTCACCGGCGAGAGCCTGGCCGACGCGGTGCACGACGGCGTGACCGGGCCGCTGCGGATGCGCGACACCGGCTACCGGCCGGCCCCGGAGCTGCTCGACCGGATCGCCGCCACGGAGTACGAGCCGTACGTGAACCGGGGGATGGTCCGGGGCGAGGTGCACGACGAGAACGCCTGGTCGCTCGGCGGGGTGGCCGGGCACGCCGGAGTCTTCTCCACCGTCGACGACCTGGCGATCCTCTGCCAGACGCTGCTCGACGGCGGCACCTACCGCGGGCACCGGATCCTGTCCACGCCGATGGTCCGGCAGGCGTTGGTCGACTACAACGCCGAGTTGCTGCCGCGGTACCCGGACAGCGCCCGCGGCCTCGGCTTCGAGCTGGCCAAACACTGGTACATGGACGGGATGACCTCGCCGGTCAGCTTCGGGCACACCGGCTTCACCGGCACGTCCCTGGTGATCGACCCGCTCGACCAGTCGTTCCTGATCCTGCTCAGCAACCGGGTGCACCCCGACCGCGCCTGGGGCAGCAACAACGTGGCCCGGCGCGCGCTGGCCCGGGCCTTCGCCGCCGCCCACCCGATCGCGGCGCCACCCGGCGACCGTCCGTGGCGCACCGAGACGCGCGACGGCGCCGACCTGACGCTGACCGCGCCGCTGCGGCGCGCGGCGGGCGAGCAGGCGCGAGGTTCGTTCCTGTTCTGGTACGACACGGAGCCGGCGCACGACACGGTCCGGCTGGAGTCCTCGGCGGACGGGGTGAGCTGGGCGCCCGTACCGATGACTCTGCCGGGGATCGAGCCGCTGGCGCAGATCTCCGGGTTCGGCGGCCGGCACTGGTGGCCGGCCACCATCAGCGTCCCGGCCGGCGTCACGCGACTGCGCTTCACCTATCACACCGACGCCAGCTCGCAGGGCCGCGGCGTCCTGGTCGACCGTCTCCGGGTGGTCGAACCCGGAGCGATCCTCGTCGACGGCCGGACCACCCTCGCCGCCGACGGTTGGCACCTCACAGCTGGGAGTTGAGACATGACATCTGGGATCAGCCGCCGCGGGCTGCTGCGGGGCGCGGCGGGGGTCGCCGCCGCGGGCACGATCGGCGGGTGCGCGATGGGCGGCGACGACGCCAAGGACACCGGCACCGGCGCCAAGGGCGAGGTCAGCGCGGCCAACCCGCTCGGTGTCAAGGACGACGCGCCCCTCGAAGTGGTGATCTTCAACGGCGGGTTCGGCGAGGAGTACGCCAAGGCGCACGAGGCGATGTACCGGGAGCGCTACCCGAAGGCGGAGATCAAGCACTCGGCCACCCAGCAGATCGCCGAGACCCTGCAGCCCCGCTTCGTCGCCGGGGATCCGCCGGACGTCGTGGACAACTCCGGCGGCAGCCAGATCGACTTCAACGGGCTGGTCTCGCAGGGCGCGCTGACCGACCTCGGGGCGCTGCTCGACGCGCCCAGCCTGGACGATCCGTCGACGAAGGTCCGCGACACCCTGCTGCCCGGGATCGTCGACGTCGGGTCGTACGACGGGAAGTTCCTCGCGCTGAACTACACCTACTCGGCGTACGGCATCTGGTACTCGCGCAAGCTGTTCCAGGCCAAGGGCTGGGAGTACCCGAGGACCTGGCCCGAGATGATCGCGCTGTGCAAGAAGATCAAGGCGGCCGGGATCGCGCCGTGGGCGTACACCGGCGTGCACGCCCGCTACATGAGCTGGCCGATCCTGACCGCGGCCGCCAAGCTCGGCGGCCTCGAGGTGATCAAGGCGATCGACAACCTGGAGCCGGGCGCCTGGAAGAGCGACGCGGTGCGGGCCGCCGCCGAGGCGTACTACCAGCTCGCCGTCGACGGGTTCCTGCAGCCGGGCGCCGAGGGGATGGACCACATCCAGGCGCAGACCGAGTGGGCCCGCGGGCACGCCGCGTTCATCTCCTGCGGATCGTGGCTGGAGAACGAGATGAAAGCGGTCACCCCGCCCGGCTTCGACATGGCCGTCGCGCCGACGCCGAGCCTCACCACCGGCGACAAGATGTCCTACGCGGCGTTCCGCGGCACCGGGGGTGAACCGTTCATCGTCCCGGCCAAAGGCAAGAACGTCCGGGGCGGCATGGAATACCTTCGCGTCATGCTCTCCAAGAAGGCCGCCGCCGACTTCACCACCAAGGTCAGCAGCCTCACCGCGGTCACCGGCGCCGCGCGGGGCCTGTCCCTCGGTCCCGGCCTGACCTCGGTCACCAAGCTGATCGACGACTCCCAGGGCTCGGCGTTCACCTGGCTGTACGCCACGTACTACCGCAAGCTGGAGCGCGAGCGGGTCAACGCGGCCACCCTGGAGCTGCTCACCAAGCGGATCAACGCCGCCCAGTGGTGCGACAAGGTGCAGAAGTCCGCCGACGAGTTCGCCGCCGACCCCGCGGTCAAGAAGTACAAGCGGGCCTGACGTGCGAGGCAAGCGGCTGTTCATCGCCGTCTTCCTGCTGCCGCCCCTGCTGCTGTACGGCGTCTTCGTCGTCTCGCCGTACGCGCAGGCGTTCCCGATCGCCGGTACGAACTGGAGCGGGCTGTCCCCGACGTACGAATTCGTCGGTGCGGACAACCTGAAGCGGCTGCTCGGCGACGAGTACTTCTGGACCGCGCTGCGGCACAACGGGCTGCTGCTCGTCCTGCTGCCGGTGGTGACGATCCTGCTCGGGCTCTTCTTCGCCTCGATGATCAGTGTGGGCGGCCGCGCCGACCGGGTGGGCGTGCACGGCGTCCGCGGCGCCGGCGTCTACCGCGTCGTCTACTTCTTCCCGCAGGTGCTGTCGGTGGCCATCGTCGGCGTGCTGTGGAAACAGATGTACGCCTCGAACACCGGCATGATCAACGGTTTCCTCCGGGGCATCGGGCTGGACGGTCTCGCCGTCGCCTGGCTCGGTGACCCCCGGTTCGCGTTCTGGTGCGTGCTGGCCGTGCTCGTCTGGATGAACGTCGGCTTCTACGTCGTCCTGTTCGGCGCCGCCATGCAGTCGATTCCCCGCGACCTCTACGAGGCGGCCCTGCTGGACGGCGCGAACCGGCTCACCACACTGGTCCGGATCACCGTGCCGCTGGTCTGGGACACCATCCAGGTGGCCTGGGTCTACCTGGCGATCGTCGCGATCGACGGGTTCGCCGTCGTGCAGATCATCACCGACGGCGGGCCCAGCTCGTCGTCGGACGTGGTCGGGCTGCGGCTCTACAAGACCGCGTTCGCCGACGGCCAGTTCGGTTACGCGTCGGCGATCGGCGTGGCGATGTTCTTCCTGACCCTGACGGTGGCCGTCATGTTCCTGCGGGTGACCCGCCGCGAACGGGTGGAGCTGTGACCGCCGTGCTGAGCTCTCCGCCCGCCGAAGCGGTGGCGGAGGCCCCGCCCGCGCGGAGCCGGGCCCTTCCCGTCGTCTCCCATCTCTTCCTGATCGGCTGGGCGCTGCTCACCACGCTCCCGCTGCTCTGGGCGGTGCTCAGCTCGTTCAAGAGCGACAACGAGATCCTCACCAGCCCGTGGAGCCTGCCGTCGGAGATGCGCTGGGCGAACTGGGCCCGCGCCTGGAACGAGGCGCACATCGGCCGCTACTTTTTGAACAGCGCCATCGTCGTCACCGGCGCGCTGACCCTGACCATGCTGTTCGGCGCGATGGCCGCCTACGTGCTGGCCCGCTACCGGTTCCGGGGCAGCCGGATCGTCTACTTCGCCTTCGTCGGCGGCATGATGTTCCCGGTCTTCCTGGCCCTGGTCCCGCTCTTCTTCGTGGTCCGCGACCTGGGCCTGCTCGGCACCCTGCCCGGCCTCACCCTGGTCTACGCGGCCTACTCGCTGCCGTTCACGGTCTTCTTCCTGACCTCGTTCTTCCGCACCCTGCCCACGGCTGTCGCCGAGGCCGCCATGGTGGACGGCTGCGGCCACTTCGGCCTCTTCTTCCGCGTGATGCTCCCGATGGCCCGCCCCGGCCTGGTCAGCGTCGCCGTCTTCAACTTCCTGTTCCAGTGGAACCAGTACGTCCTGCCGCTGGTCCTGATGCAGGGTGCCGGCGCGGAGCGCAGGTGGGTCCTCGCCCAGGGCCTCACCGCCCTCGCCGTCAACGAGGGATATCGAGGCGACTTCAGCGGCCTGTTCGCCGGCATGACCATCGCCATGCTGCCGGTCATCACCGCCTACCTGATCTTCCACCGCCAGTTCCAGTCCGGTCTCGCCGCCGGGCAGCTCCGCTGACCTCGTGGTCGCCCCGAGGGGTCCCGAGGCGACCGTGAGCCGACTGTCAGACCGCCAGCCATTGCTGGTCCGGCCAGTCATCTCCGAAACCGCAGGTGGTCGCCACCACCCTCGACTCGGCGTAGCCGCGGGCCGCCAGACACAATCCCGCTCCGTTCGACATCCGGAACCACGGGGTCACCGGGCCCGGCGGGCGTCCCTTGGCCCACTGCTGGTCCGGCCAGAAACCGCACGTCGTGGCGACTGCCGCCGTCTCGTGGGTACCGCGCGCGGCGACGCACAGGTGCAGCAGGGAGCTTTCCACCGGCGTCGTCTCGTCGGTCTTCAGGATCCAGTACTGATCCGGCCAGTACTCGTCGTGGTGGTTGTAGTCGCAGGTCGTCTGGATGACCGGCCGTTCACCACTGCCGGCTCGGGCGGCCATGCACAGTCCGGAATTGACGTTCACAAGGTGTCGCGGTGCCTCGATGGCCATCATCGCTGACGCGTCGGCGCCCGCGGCGCGGCCGGTGGCCGCCGTCGCCCGCGACGCCGGCACCAGCAGCGCCGCGATGGCCGCGAGCAGCACCGCGACGGCCACCCGTCCGACTCTCGTTGCTCCACGACGGCGTTCTCGGATGCCTGTCGGTGATGTCATTGCTGCCTCCCCCATGGATTGATCGCAGCGCTCGGCGGCGAGAATCGGCGCGGGCAGCCGGACGGATGGCGTCTCAGTCCCGTCACACCCGGGCCCCCGCGTCGTCAGCGCCACCGATGGCCTCGACGGTAAAACCCTCCATCGAGATCCTTCTACCCGGTGGCGATTTTCGTCAGGACCGGCATATCGGTGGATACCGGCGGCGCGCCACCAGCCCGGCGGCCGGCCGGTGCCGCGGGGCGCGCCGCGAGCGGATGTCACGGCGAGTGCCTTCCCGCCGTACCGGAAGGGGTGAGAAACGGGGGGCCGGACCCGCGTCGGCACCCCGCTCACCGCGATCCGCCGGGCCCCACCTCTCGCGTGCCCGGCGGCTCCTGGCTGCCGGGCGGCGGCGGTCGCCCGGCCGGCAGTTTTCCGGTCGCGTCGGTCGGTATTGCTCCGACCCTCTTTGGTGAGACCTTTCCGCGCATCCTCCGAACGGTCAGGCCGCCGGGAAACGGCCGACGAAGTCCGCATCCTCGCCATAAGCTCGGGTTCTCTTCACGGGCCCGGCCGGCGAACCGTACGACCATCCGTGTGGCCATTTCGATATGTCCCTCAGAATCGAGACGGTAATGGATGATCGTCAAGATATTAGGTTCGCGGTGGTGATGAACGGCGGCGTCAGTCTCGCGGTCTGGATGAGCGGCGTCGCGGTGGAACTCAATCGCATGGTCGCGGCCAGCCGCGGTGCCGCGCAAGCACCCGGTTATCGGGCTCTGCTCGACCTGCTCCAGGCCACCGCGACGGTTGACGTCATCGCCGGGACCAGCGCCGGAGGCATCAACGGCGGGTTTCTCGCGGTGGGCGTCGGCGTCGGCGGCTCGCTCGACGGGCTGGGTCGGCTGTGGGCGGACAAAGGAGGGCTGGCGCAGTTGCTCCGGGACCCGCTGGAAGCCCGGCCGGCGTCGTTGCTGCAGGGCGACAATTACTTCCTTCCGGGATTGCGAGAAGCTTTCGACGAAGTGTGGCAGGGCTGCCGGCAGAACACCGGGAATGTGCCGCCGGAGCAGAGCAGCGTAGACCTTTTTCTGACCGGGACGCTGTACGCCGGCAGGCGTACCAGATTCGCCGACGACATGGGTGCGGAAATCGACGAGGTGGACCACGATGCGATTTTCCACTTCAGCAACGACGGGGTCTGCCCGGCCGGCGATCTGCGCAACCGCGACACGATGGTCAAGCTGGCCGTGGCGTCGCGCTGCACCTCCTCCTTCCCCGGTGCCTTCGAGCCGCACTTCGTCGCCGTGCGCGACCACCGGATCGTCGACGACCGCGACGCCCGGTGGTGGGACACGGACGCCGGGCCGGCGACGTTCGACCAGAGCCAGTACGTGGTCGACGGCGGCATCCTGCTGAACAAACCGGTCCGGCCGGCGCTGGAGGCGATCTACCGCAAGTCCGCGCAACGGCAGGTCCGCCGGGTGCTGGCGTACGTGGCGCCGCTGCCCGGGCAGCGTGACGACCCCACGGACGGCGGCCGGCCACCGGTCCCGCCGGCCCACGAGGTGGTGATGAACGTGCTCACCCGGCTGCGGGCCACCGACTCGGTCAGCCGGGAACTCACCGAGATCCGCCGGACCAACGAGGCGGTCCGCAACCAGCGGGCCACCCGCGCCCGTCTGGTGGCGGCCATGACCAGGCAGGCCACGAGCCTCGCCTGCGACCCCGCCGTGTGGCAGGGATACCAGGAGGAGCGCCGCCGGATCGCCGCCCGGCTGATCGCGGATCTGATCATCGGCGGCGACGATCGGGACCGGGACCGGTGGAGCGCCCAGGAACTCACCGAGGCGATCCGCCGCCAGCCGTCCCCGGCGCTCACCTTCGTGCCGGCCGATCCGGATCCGGCGGCCGCCCTGGCCCAGGTGGACGGCCACTGGGCCTGGGGGCAGACCACTGTCGAGCGGCTCGGGACGATCGCCCTCGACGTGCTGCGGCGAGCCATGGCCGTCGCTCCGGTGTCGGACCCGGCGCTGCGCGCGGCGATCGGGAAGTACCGTGCCGCCCTCTACGAGGTGCTCGAGCAGGTCTGGGCCACCCAGCGTGAGCTGAACGCCTACTGGCGTGACGTGGGCAGCAGCTGGCCGGGCCGGGACCGGGGCACCGAGGCGCTCGACAACTGGATGTCGGACCTGCTGGCCCGGTGGAGCAGCCAGGCGCGGCGCGACACGCAGTACCGCCAGGCCCGGGACATCGTGGACGTGCTGGCCGAGGCCGGTCCGCACCTGCTGGCCGTTCCGGCCGGGGCCGACCCGGAACTCACCGCCCTGCTGGAATACCTGCTCCGCGGGCCCACCCTGTCCGGTGCGCCGGACGCCGGCGGTCTCGCCATCCTGCGCCGGGCGCTGATGCTCGACATCGTGCACCTCGCGCTGGCCGGGACGCTCGACCAGCCGGAGCAGGAGGTCGAGCTGGTCCAGGTCAGCACGGTGGACAGCAGCCTGCTCACCGCGGTGCAGGCCTATCACTTCGGCGCGTTCTACCGGCGTTCGTGGCGGGTCAACGACTGGCTGCGAGGGCGCGTCGACGGGGCCACCCGGGTGTGTCAGATCCTCCTGTCGCCGGCCCGCCTCAAGCAGCTCGGCCACACCACCGACACGGCGATGGCCGCGCTGAGGGCGGTGGTGACCGGGGAGCCGGGAACCGCGCAACACGAGTTCCTCAGCGCCCGGTGGGCCGCCGACGAGGCAGCGCTCCGCGCCGAGCTGGCCTATCTCGACACCCCGACGGCACCACTGGCCGGGCTGCCGCGCTGCGCCGCGCACGTGGCGGCGCGCGTGCAACTGGAGTTCCTCGCCACCGAGCTGGCCTGGCTCGCCGAAACCCTCCGCCACGATGAGCCCACCGCCGCCTGGCTGCGGCACTACGAGGCGAGCATCCGCGCCGGTGAGGCGCCGGCGCCGGAGACGACGATGCGGCTGCTGTCCACCGCCGAGGCGATCGGCCGCCAGCGTCTCAGCGAGCAGGTGCGGACCGACGAGTTCGTCAAGCTCACCAGCCAGATCGGCGTGGTCGCGACGAATCTGCTGGCCGGGATCCCGCGGACCGGCACCGCTCGGGCGATCCTGCGCGCCGTGCGCGGCTACGCCCTGATCCTCTGGACCTCGGTGAGCCTCGCCACCTCACCGGGCCGGTTCGGCCCGCGCGTGGTGGCGTTCGCCGTCACGGTGGGCTCGGCGGCCATCGCCCTGTCCCTGTTCGCGCCCAACGTCCCGGTCTTCATCGTGCTGCTCGGCGTGCTGCTGCTGCTGACCGGCGTGGCGACCGGGGCGCTCCTGACGCCGCGGGGCCGTCCGATCGGACGGCGGTTGATCCTGCCGACGGTCATGGTCCTGCTCGCGCTCGGGGCGCTCATCCACCATGAGCGCGACAAGATCGACACCGTTCTGCTGATGAGATCCGGTGTGGTGGTGGCTCTGATCCTGCTCGGCTCCTATGTGGGCCGGGTCCGTCCGGCGAAGGCCCGCACCGACGAAGAGGTCCCGTCATGACAAGCAACCTGGCGCGCGGCGCCCGTTACGTGCTGGCCGGCATCCGCCTGGTCAACGGAGCACTCGGGCTGGTGGCACCGCACCGCCTGATCGAACGGATCGACCCGGGAAGCGGCGCCAACCCGGCGGCGGTGTACGCCTTCCGCCTCTTCGGTGTCCGGACCGTGCTGCTCGGCGCGGAGCTGATCGTCAGCACCGGTGAACGGCGCCGGGAGGTGGTCCGCCAGGGCGTGCTCATCCACGCGAGCGACACGGTGGCCAGCGCGTTGCTGGGGATCCGGGGACTGCTGCCGCGCCGGACGGCGTTGATGCTCGTCCTGATCTCCGCGACGAACACCGCGCTGGCCCTGACCGCCCTGGAGGAGAAGCTCGCGCTGACCGCCCTGGAGGAGAGGTGACCGGGGAGCCGGAGGTCGTCGACTACGTGGTGGTCGGATCCGGGGCCGGTGGCGGCCCGCTCGCGGCCCGGCTGGCGGAGGCCGGGATGACGGTGCTGGTGCTCGAGGCCGGCGGCGACCACGAGAACGACAACTACCGGGTACCCGCCTTTCACGCCAACGCCAGCGAGGACCCGGCGTACGCGTGGGACACCTTCGTCGACCACTACACGGACCCGGCCCAGGCGAAGCGGGACAGCAAGGCGGTCGCCGGCCGCGGCGTCATGTACCCCCGGGCGTCGACGGTGGGCGGGTGCACCGCTCACCACGCGCTCATCACGGTCTACCCGGACAACGACGACTGGGCTGGCATCGCCCGGGCCACCGGGGATCCGAGCTGGTCGGCCACCGCGATGCGCCGCTACTTCGAACGCATCGAACGGTGCCGCTACCGGCCCCGGCCCAAGATGCTGCCCCGCTGGCGCTGGCTCGCCGACCTGCTGGCCGGCCTGCCGTTCCTGTCCGACCGGTACGTCAACCGGGGCCGGCACGGTTTCGACGGCTGGCTGGAGACGCATCTGGCGGATCCGCACCTGGTCATGCGCGACAGGCAGCTGGCCGCCGTCCTGCTCTCCGCGGTGTCGCGGACGCTGGCCGGCTGGCTGGGCCGGCCGCTGCACGTGTGGGAGGGGCTCGGCTCGCTGGTCGACCCCAACGACTGGCGGGTCCAGCGCCGCCGCCTGCAGGGCCTGTGGCTCATCCCCATGTCGACCGCCCAGGGCCGGCGCAGCGGCAGTCGCGAGCGCCTGGCCGAGGTGCGGCGCCGCCGCCCGGAACGGCTCATCGTGCGCAGCGAGTCGCTCGTCACCCGGCTGCTGCTGGAGGGCACGACAGCGGTCGGGGTCGAGTACATCGAGGTGCCCGGCTTTCCGGCGGCCGGCGCCACCGGTACGCCACCGGCCGCCCGGCAGGTCCGTGCCCGCCGCGAGGTGATCGTCTCGGCGGGCGCGTTCCACACCCCGAAACTGCTCAAGCTCTCCGGCATCGGGCCCGCCGCCGAGCTGCGCTCGCACGGCATCGAGGTGGTCTGCGACCGGCCCGGCGTGGGGGAGAACCTGCAGGACCGGTACGAGGTGGGCGTGGTGTCCCGGACGACGCGGAACTTCGCGCTGATCGAGGACGCGACGTTCGTTCCGCCCGCCCCGGGTGCCGAGCCCGACCCGGCGTACCGGGACTGGCTGGCCCAGCGCGGCGTCTACACCTCCAACGGCGCCGTGGTGGCGGTCACCCGCAAATCGGATCCCGCCCTGCCCGCGCCCGACCTGTTCATCTTCGGGCTGCCCGCCGACTTCCGCGGCTACGCGCCCGGTTACTCGGCCTCCCTGCAGCGCAGCCGCGACCGTTTCACCTGGGCCATCCTGAAGTCGCACACCCGCAACACCGCCGGGCGGGTGCTGTTGCGCGACACCGATCCCCGGGCGCAGCCGGCCGTGAACTTCCACTACTTCACCGACGGCAACGACACCGCGGGGGCCGACCTGGACGCGGTGGTGGCCGGCATCGAGTTCGTCCGGAGCGTCAACGAGGCAGCGGGTGGCGTTCTCGAAGAGGAGCTGTGGCCCGGCCCGGAGGTCCGTGGCCGCGACGAGATGCGCCGGTTCGTGCAGGACGAGGCGTGGGGTCATCACGCCTGCGGCACCTGCAAGATGGGGCCGGCGTCGGATCCGGCAGCGGTGGTCGACAGCCGGTTCCGGGTGCATGGCGTCAACCGCCTGCGGGTCGTGGACGCCTCGGTGTTCCCGCGCATTCCGGGCGCCTTCATCGTCCTGCCGACCTACATGATCAGCGAAAAGGCGGCCGACGTGATCCTGGCCGACGCGGGCCGCCGACCAGCGACAAGGAGCTTCCGATGACTGAGATCGAACGCCGTGACCGCCGACCGGAGCTGTCCCGGGTCGCCCGGACCCGCCGGCAACTGGCCGAGCTGTACATGGCCACCTCCGAATACCTCGACAGCCGGATCGGCTGGGATCGGCTGCCGACCGCCCTCGGGCTGAGCACCCTGCTGGGCCTGCGGCACCGGTTACGGGAGCGGAACCTGTACGACACCACCAGCCTGCCGGCGGTGAACCTGCCGCCGATCGAGCCGCCCGGCGAGCAGCATCTGATCAACCGGACGTGTGACGGCTCGTACAACGATCTCGCCTCGCCACGGATGGGCATGGCCGGCACCCGCTTCGGCCGCAACGTCCCACTGACCAGCGCGGTCCGGCCGGATGACGCGGGCGTGCTGACCCCGAACCCGCGCGAGATCAGCCGGGCGCTGCTCACCCGTACCGAGTTCGTCCCGGCCACCACGGTCAACTCACTGGTCGCGGCGTGGTTGCAGTTCATGATCCGGGACTGGTTCAGTCACGGGACCAGTCCGCAGGAGAACCCGTGGGTGGTGCCGCTGGCCCCGGACGACACCTGGCCACAGAAGTCGATGACCATCATGCGTACGCCGTCGGACGAGACCCGGCCGGCGGACTCGGCGGGAATGCCGCCGACCAGCATCAACGTCAACTCGCACTGGTGGGACGCCTCCCAGTTGTACGGCTGCAGCGCCACCGAGCAGAAGGCGGTGCGCGCCGGTGAGGGCGGCCGGCTGAACGCCGAACGGCACACCTACGCCGACACCGTGCCCGGCTTCTGGCTGGGTGTCGCGCTGATGCACCAGGTCTTCGTCGCCGAGCACAACGCCATCTGCGACATGTTGCAGGCCCGCTATCCGCACTGGGGTGACGAGGAACTGTTCCAGCGGGCCCGTCTGATCACCGCCGCACTGATCGCCAAGATCCATACGGTGGAGTGGACGCCCGCCGTGATCAGCCACCCGACCACGGTGGCCGCGCTGCGCGCCAACTGGTTCGGTGTCGCCGGCGAGCGGGTGCACAAGCTGTTCGGACGCGTCTCGCCGAGCGAGGTGATCAGCGGCATCCCGGGCGCCGCCACCGACCACTTCGGGGTGCCGTACTCGCTGACCGAGGAGTTTACTTCGGTCTACCGGATGCACCCGCTGGTCCGCGACGACTGGCACCTGCGCGCCGTGGCCGACGACAGCACGCTGCGCAAGGTCACCCTCCGCGACCTCGCCGGCCCCGCCGCCACGGCGATGATGGCCGAGCTCGACACCACCGACCTGCTCTACAGCTTCGGCACGCTGCCGCCCGGACTGGTCACTCTGCACAACTTCCCGAAGTTCCTGCAGGAGTTCGAACGGCCGGACGGCAACCTGCAGGATCTCGCCGCGACGGACCTGCTGCGCTCCAGGGAACTCGGCGTCCCGCGCTACAACGAGTTCCGCAGGCTGCTGCGTCTCAAGCCGGCCGCGACCTTCGAGGAGCTCACCGGCAATCCGGTCTGGGCCGAGGAGATCCGGGCGGCGTACGGCGGCGACATCGAGCAGGTCGACCTCACCGTCGGCGTGTTCGCGGAGCCCCTGCCACCCGGCTTCGCCTTCAGCGACACCGCGTTCCGGATCTTCATCCTGATGGCGTCCCGCCGGCTGAACAGCGACCGGTTCTTCACCGAGTACTACACGCCGGAGGTGTACACCCCGGAAGGGCTGCAGTGGATCACCGACAACACGATGGCCTCCGTCCTGCTGCGCCACCATCCGCGGCTGCGCTCCGCGATGAGCAAGGTCAGCAACGCCTTCCAGCCCTGGCGCACCGCCTCCGCGACGGAGTGAGGGATGGCTCCGCGATCACCCCGGGACGCGGTGCGGCGGACGGTCCGAGCCGCCCGTACGCCATCGGCGCGGGCACGCTCGAAGCGCACCAAGCCCGAGTCGTCGTCCCACGGCGGCGCCGGGAGCGCTTGGTCGCACGTCTCGCAGATCGTGTCGGCGCTGACCGCGACGAGCGCGCTGATCATCTCCGGGATGACCGTGAAGATCACCAGAGACGGCCAGCTCACCAGCCGGTTCGGCGCGGCGGTGGAGCAGTTGGGCAGCGATCAGCCGGTGACCAGCATGGGCGCGGTCCACGCGCTCCAGCGTCTCGCGCTGGACTCGCCCAAGGACCGGCCGGCCATCATCGACCTGCTGGCCGATTACGTGCGCTTGAAGATCGGCATCGGCAGCGCGGACCATCAGCGCTGTTACGCCATGCGTGCGCCCACCGTCGATGTCATGGCGGCATTGCGTGTCCTCGTCTACACCATCGGCCCGAAACTACGTGACCACCGGGTGGACCTCCGCGAGATCTGCCTGCGCAAGGTCGAGCTTCTGCGTGCGGACCTGACCTGCATGCTGCTGGACAATACGGTCCTCGACAGCGTGCGGCTCGCCGGAGCGCACTTCGCCGGCGCCTCGCTCGAGAACGCGGAAATGCGCGGTGATTTCCAGGGCGCCGACTTCAGCGGAGCTGTCGCGTGGAACGCCAAGTTCGGCGGCACCCCCACGCTGGACGCCTCGGTGATGAACGGCGCGACTTTTCACGGCACGGACCTCACTGGCGCCTCCCTCGTCGAAGTGGATCTCACCCGAGCCGATTTCACCAACGCGAAACTGACCAGCGCCGATTTCCACAAGAGCGTTCTCGACGGAGCGACCCTCAAGACCTACCTGAACGACGTGCCGTACCTGCCGCACGGTGCCGATCGCACCAAGGAGCTCGGCGCTCCACCAACGCCCGCGGCCGACAGCTGTCCTCACTCTTGAGGCGGAGCGCCGCGGCACGACAGATGGGAGATCGCAATGCCATCACAGAGCGACATCAAAGAGTCCGAGGAACTACGTCCGAGAGCCAAATCGCACACCATTGACGTGACGAGCGTTTCCAAGACCGAGGTGGAGTCCTCCCCTACGTCTGGCGCGGCGGATGCCGGCGCTGTAGTTGAAGCCAGGGCCTGCCGCCCCAAAGAGAAGGTACCGGAGACGGGGGATTGGCAGCCCCAATGTGGGGAGGCCAAGCGACACCTGAAGCAGGGGGCTACCTTCCCCTTCTGTTCCCGCAGGCATGACGAGAGGTGGCACCGAGCCTGATGTCGTCGTGCCGAGTGCCGTCCCGGCAGGCGGGCCCGTGCGGCCTACACCTGCCGGGCGCGCGGCCTCGGCCAAGGCGGAACGGGTCGCCGTGGGCGAGGGCCCGCCCGGCCCGCCCCCGCCGCTTCCCGGCACCCTCCGATCGATCGAAGCGCATAAGATCTTGGCGGCCGTGACCACGGGGCACGGGCCGACATCGGAGCAAGGGGGAGCCGCCGCATGGCATCGCACAACACAGGGTCACCGGGAAGTCGCCGCCATCTGATCACCGGAGCGGGCCTGGCCGCCGGCGTGGCGATCTTCGGCCCGTCCGCCCCGGCTTCGGCCGAGGAGCCCGCGACGGCCGAGCCGGCCCTGGTGGTGGTCAAGCCGAGCGGCAAGACCACCGGCGCCGACGACTCCGCGAACATCGCCGCCGCGCTGGCCCTGACGTCCGGGCTCCCCGGCGTCGAGGTGCACCTGGCGCCCGGCGATTTCTACATCAACACGCCGATCGTGCTGGGCAGCAACAAGCGGCTGTTCGGGGCCGGCGCCCAGGCCACCCGGATCAACCAGGTGGGTACCGGTCACGGCATCGTGCTGAAGCCCGAGGGCGCCCTCAACTACGTGACCGTCTCCGGGCTCTCGGTGGTCGGCAACGGGTCCGCCGGCAGCTGCGGGATCTACTTCGCCCCGTACTCGGGCGTGGCGACCAGGGCCGAGTTCGGCGGTCTCAGCAACATCACCATCGAGGACAGCGTCGCCAAGGGCTGGGGTGACTGCGGTGTCGTCCTGGTCGGGGCGATGGCGTCGAGGATCACGCGGGTGCAGGCCACCGAGAACGGCGGCAACGGTTTCTACGTCACGTTCGCCCGCTGGGACGGTGACTCCTCGGTCGTCAGCGCCGCGACCTCGCTCGCCTTCGAGGCCTGCTATGCCCGCGAGAACGGCAAGAACGGCTACGAACTGGACACCGTCAGCTACTCGACGCTGAACGCGTGTGCCGCCGACTGCGGCCGCATCGGCACCCGCGGTTACGCGCTGTTCAACTGCAACGCCGTGACGCTCACCAGCTGCGGCGCCGAGGAGTTCGTCACCGAGGGCTTCCTGTTCCAGGTCTGTACGAGCTGCGCGGTGCACGGCGCCTACACCTGGCAGGGCAAGTCGGTGGGGATCCACATCGGCACCAGGACCACGTACCAGACGATCGGCGGGGCCGTGCAGCACAGCCCCGCCGCCGGCACCACCAACTTCATCAAGAGCGAGGCCGGTACGTCAGCGGTGGTGTGGGGCGTGTCCCGCCCCGCCACCACGGGCGCCTCCACCAACACCTTCCTCGGCAAGGTGACCAACCTGGACGGCTCCGCCTGACCCGTCGATCGGCCCCGGTTCCGGCCGGGGCCGATCGACGGCGGGTCAGCCGATGTGGAACGGATCGCCGTAGACCTTGAAGTCGAGCGGCGTGTTCAGATCGAAGTTGCCCTTGTTCAGGAAGACGCGCTGGGCGGTGTCCACCCGTGACGTGTCCGAGTGCGCCTCCTCCTTTTTCATCTCGGCCACCCGCTCGTTCAGGAATGCGTTCAGCCAGGTCCGCTCGTCGCCGCCCTGAGCCGGCGGCTTCGCCTTCCGCAGCGCCCGGTTGCGAATGGCGCGCATGCCCTCGTAACCGTGCATGACAGCGGCGTCGTAATACGCGAACTGCCCGAGCGCGCGCACCCCGTCCGCCTTCCCGTCACGTACCGACGGGTTGAAATACACCCGGTCCCGTTCCGCCTCCTGCGCGGCCTGGAACACCGGGTCGGTGGCGGCCTTCCGCCAGTCCCTGGTGAAGTTCGGGTCGAGCCCGGAATGCGAGTCGGTGCCGTTCACACGCCGCAATGCGGGCAGATACTTGGCGAGCACGTTCGACGGTTTCGTGGCGGTGTAGGACTCGACCAGTTCGAGCATGTCCCCGGTGCCGGAACAGAACCCGATGATCCCGGCCGTGTAGCCACGTCCGTCGTCGATGTCCTCGATGTACGCGAATTGCGCACGCCAGTTCAGCGACGAGTTCTCGGCGGCCGAGACGATCTGCATGGCGATGTCTTTCTTCACCGGGTCGTCCAGGTTCTTCGCTGTGGTGCCGGCGCTGGCCGGCAGCAGCCCGAGGGCTACGGCCAGGCCGGAGATGACCAGGCCGATCGTGACATAGGTGGTGGTTCGGACGCGATTCATGGCGCTCTCCATCTAGGGGGACGACGAGATGGGGAGCGACGCTACGACTGTTAACTTGATTTATCAATACTAGTCGATCGGTAAGATCGAGCCCTTGACACGGATCGATGCCGGGCCCAGGATGAGCGAACTGTTAGTCAGTTTGCCTATCAATCAGGGAGAGCCCGATGACCCGTCTGGCCGGATCGTCCAAGCTGCTGCGCGCCATGAACGAGAGCGCGGCGCTCGGACACCTGCTCGACCCGGGCATGCTCACCCGGTCCGACCTGCGCGAACTGACCGCGCTGTCGATGCCGACGATCTCCGAGGTGCTGCGCCGGCTCACCGAGGCCGGCCTGGTCACCGTGGTCGGCCACAGCAGCGGCAAGCCCGGGCCGAACGCGGAGATCTACGCGGCCAACCCGGACGCGGCCTACGCCGTCGCCGTCTCGGTCCGCGACGTCGGTACCAGCGGCACCCCGTCGATCGCCGCCGCCCTCGGCGACCTGACCGGCGCCATCCGGGCCCGCTTCGAGTCCCGCGTCGACTTCCTCACCGCCGACCCGGTGACCACCCTGGCCGAGGTGGTCGCTCAGCTGGCCGAGCAGGCCGCGGTCCCGGCCGGGCGGATCCGGCACGTGCATCTGAGCGTGCCCGGCGCCTACGACCCGAAGACCGAGACCATCCGCCTCGTCGACGTCCCGGGCTTCGCCCGCCCCGGCCTGGTCCCGCGGATCGCTGCCGCGCTCGGCACCGACGTCAGCGTCGACAACGACGTCAACCTGGCCGCGGTCGCCGAACGCCGCCGCGGCGCGGCCCGCGACGCCGAGAACTTCGCCCTGCTCTGGCTCGGCCAGGACGGCCTCGGCCTGGCGATCGACATCAACGGCACGTTGCTGCGCGGCACCCGGGGCGCCGCCGGTGAGATCGGCTACCTGCCGCTCTACTCGCCCAACCGCAAGCTCGACCTGCAGGACCTGTTCGGCGGCGGCGCCATCCTGGAGCTGGCCCGTGACCACGGGATCGCCGCCGGCAACCCGGCGGCGGTGGTGGCCGCCGCGGCGGAGACGTCCGCCGAGTTCATCGCCGCCTTCGCCGACCGGGTCGTGGTCGGGCTGGCCGCCGTGGTCGCCGTGCTCGACCCGTCCCTCGTGGTGCTCGCCGGCCCGACCGCCCAGGCCGGCGGCGCCCCGCTGCTCGACGCCGTGAACGAGGCCTTCCAGCGGGCCGCCCCGCTGGAGTGCCCGGTCACGGCCACCGCCCTCGACGACGACGCGGTCCTGCTCGGCGCCCTCGACGCCGGTCTGGCCGCGGTCCGCGAAGCCCTGATCGCCGCCATCCGCGAAAGCTGACACCTCTCGACAATGCGAGGCACGAAGTGCATAGAAGGACCCTCCTTGCCCTGACCTCCGTCGCTCTGCTGACCGCCGCCTGCACACCGGCCCCGAAGGAGAACAAGATCGCCGACCCGGGGACGCAGGTCTCCGGGACCGTCGAGCTGTGGCACTTCTTCACCGAGCGCGAGGCGGCCGCCATCGATCAGGTGGTCGGCGACTTCCAGAACAGCCACCCGAACATCAAGGTGACGGTCAAGTCCGGCCAGGACGACTCCAAGGTCACCCAGGCGATCGGCGCCGGCAACGGGCCGGACGTCGGCCTCTCCTACTCCACCGACATCGTCGGCAAGTTCTGCTCCTCCGGCGCCTGGGTCGACCTCAAGCCCTACCTCGACCGGGACCGGGTGGACCTGGGCAAGCTCAATGCGACGACCAGGTCGTACACCGAATTCGACGGCAAGCGGTGCGCCATGCCGTTCCTCGCCGACGCGTACGGGATGTACTACAACAAGGACCTGTTCGCCAAGGCGGGGCTCGCCGGTCCGCCGAGGACACTCGACGAGCTCACCGCGTACGCCAAGAAATTGACCGTGAAAAATGCGGACGGGTCGCTCAAGACGGTCGGGTTCCTGCCGTTGTTCGACTTCTACGAGAACGCCGCGGCGCATCTCGCCCCGGCCACCGGCGCCAAGTGGCTCACCGAGGACGGCAAGAGCGCGGTCGGCACCGATCCGCAGTGGAAGACCCTGCTCAGCTGGCAGAAAGACCTGGTCGACTGGTATGGCTACGACAATCTGACCAAGTTCAAGGCCGGCCTCGGCGACGAGTTCAGCGCCGACAACGCCTTCCAGAAGGGCCGCGTCGCGATGAACGTCGACGCCGAGTACCGCCTCGCCTTCCTCAAAGATCAAAGTCCGAATCTGAGGTACGGCGTAGCGCCGCTCCCGACCACCGACCCGGCCCGCTACGGCGGCGGCTACGTGACCGGCAACATCGTGGGCATCTCCAAGAACGCCAAGAATCCGGAGGCGGCCTGGGAGCTGATCAAGTACCTGACCACCGACGACACCGCCGTCACCAAGCTCGCCGGCCTGCTCAAGAACGTGCCCACCACGACCCGGGCGATCGCCGACCCGGCACTCAACGCCGACCCGGACTTCAAGGCGTTCATCGACATCTTCACCAACCCGAACTCGCTGACGTCGCCCCCGTCCGCGTCCGGCCCGGCCTACCAGGAGACCTTCCAGCAGTTCCTGATCAGCTACCAGTCGGGCAAGGTGACCGATCTGAATCAGGGTCTCGCCACCGCCGACCAGCAGATCAACAGCGTCATGTCGCTGGGCGGCTGACCCGTGGACACCGTCCGCCTCCGCCGCGGCCTGACCACCCTCTCCTTCCTGGCGCCCGCGCTGATCGGCATCGGGGTGTTCTTCCTCTACCCGCTGCTCTCCGCCGTTTATTTCTCGTTCACCAAGTTCGATCTGCTCACCGTGCCGCAATGGGTGGGCCTCGACAATTATCGGCGGATGGCGGACGACCCGTTCCTGCTCCAGGCGGTGCGCAACACGCTCTGGATGGTGGTGGTCTTCGTCCCGGTCCGGATCCTCGGCGCGATCGGACTCGCCATGCTTCTCGTGCGATTCAAGAGAGGAGCAGGCGTCTTCCGTACGATCTACTACCTGCCCGCCCTCGTCCCGCCGGTCGCCGCCACCATCGCGTTCGTCTACCTGCTCAAGCCGGGCACCGGCCCGGTCGACCACGTCCTCGAGAAGCTCGGCATCGACGGCCCGCTCTGGTTCAACTCGCCGGCCTGGGCCAAACCGTCGCTGGTCCTGCTCGGTCTCTGGGCCGTCGGCGACCTGATGATCATCTTCCTGGCGGCGGTGCTCGGCGTCCCGGAGAGCCTCTACGAGGCCGCGTCGCTCGACGGCGCGAACGCCTGGCACCGATTCCGGTCGATCACGCTGCCGTCGATCCGTCCGGTGATCCTGTTCGCCGCGGTCACCGGCGTGATCTACACGCTGCAGTACTTCGACCAGGCGGCGGTGGCCGGCTCGATCGCCAGCGGGCAGGCCACCGTCGGCGCCGGCATCTCCCAGTCCTTCGGCTACCCGGAGGGGTCCACCTTCACCTACCCGCTCTGGCTCTACACCGTGGGCTTCCGGTACAGCGCCCTCGGTTACGCGAACGCCCTGGCCATCGCCCTCTTCGTGGTCGCCCTCGCGGTCACCGTCATCCTGCTGCGCCGCGCCAAGGCCTTCTCCGGGGAGGAATCGTGACCCTCGCTCTGGACCGGCCGGTCACCGCCACCGTCGAGCGTCGCCGGATCCGGCTTGCCTGGATCGCCCGGCACAGCATCGCCATCGCCTTGGCGATCATGTTCGTCACCCCCGTCGCCTATCTGGTGCTGCTCTCGCTGATGACCAGTGATCAGGCGCTGACCAGCGATTACTGGCCGAACACCTGGCATCCGGAGAACTACCTCAAGGTCTTCGAGACCACCCCGCTGCCGCACTACCTGCTCAACACCGTCCTCTATGCCGGCACCGCCACCGTGCTCACCCTGGCGTCCAGCGTCCCGGCCGCGTACGCCCTGGCCAAGCTCAAGTTCCGGGGCCGCAACGCGCTGTTCCTCGTGGTGATCTGCGTGATGATGCTGCCGCCGCAGGTCGTCACCGTCCCGCTCTACCTGATGTGGGCCCGCTACGGGCTGACCGGCTCCCTGGCGCCACTGATCATCCCGGCCCTGTTCGGCGACGCGTTCTGCATCTTCCTGCTGCGCCAGTTCCTGCTCACCATCCCGGGCGAATACCTGGACGCGGCCCGGGTCGACGGCTGCGGCGAGTGGCGCACCCTGCTGCGCGTCGTGCTGCCGATGGCGCGCCCCGGCATCGCCGCCGCCGGACTCTTCCAATTCTTCTACTGCTGGAACGACTACTACGGTCCGCTGCTCTACACCAGCGAGAACGAGAACTCCTGGACGCTGTCGCTGGGCCTGGCCTCGTTCCGCACCGTCCACCACGTCGACTGGAACCTGGTCACCGCGGCCACCGTGCTCGCCATGGCGCCACTGATCGTCATCTTCTTCTTCGCTCAGCGCGCGTTCGTGCAGGGCATCACACTCACGGGGTTCAAGGGATGAGAATCGCTGTCATCGGCGGTGGATCGACGTACACGCCGGAGCTGGTGGACGGGTTCGCCCGGCTCGGGACGACGGTCTCCGAACTGGTGCTGATCGACCCGGCCGCCGAGCGGCTCGACGTGGTCGGCGCGTTCGCGGCGCGCATCTTCGCCGCCTACGGGCACCAGGGCAAGGTCACCTGGACGACCGACCTGGACGCCGGGGTGACCGACGCGGACGCCGCGGTGATCCAGCTGCGGGTCGGCGGGCAGCGGGCCCGGATCAGCGACGAGACGTTTCCGCTGGCCTGTGGCTGTGTCGGGCAGGAGACGACCGGGGCCGGCGGGCTGGCCAAGGCGTTGCGCACGGTGCCGGTGGTCCTCGACGTCGCCGCGCGGATCCGGGAGCGGGCCAAGCCGGGGGCGTGGATCGTCGACTTCACCAATCCGGTGGGGATCGTGACCCGGGCGCTGCTGGACGCGGGGCATCGGGCGGTGGGGTTGTGCAACGTGGCGATCGGGTTCCAGCGCCGGTTCGCCGGCTATCTGGGAGTGGACCCGGGTGCGGTGGTGCTCGACCATGTCGGGCTCAACCATCTGACGTGGGAGCGGGCGGCCTTCGTCGACGGTGTCGATCAGCTGCCGCGGCTCATCGATCAGCATGTCGCCGAGATAGCGGGCGAGGTGGACGTGCCGGCCGAGATCATCAGGATGCTCGGGGCGGTGCCGTCCTATTACCTGTCCTACTTCTATCGGCACGACAAGCACGTACAGGAAAGCCTCGGGCAGCGGACCCGCGGTCAGCGGGTCGCCGAGATCGAAGCGCTCCTGCTCGACATGTATCGGGACGTCTCGCTGACCTCGAAGCCGGCGCTGCTCGGCGAACGCGGCGGCGCCTACTACTCGGAGGCCGCTGTCGGGCTGCTCGCCTCGCTGTTCGGGCTGGACGAGACGTCGGTGCACTCGGTGAACGTCCGCAACAACGGCGTGCTGCCCTTCCTGCCCGCCGAGGCGGTCATCGAAGTCTCCGCCCGGGCGGGCGGCCACGGCCCGGATCCGCTGCCGGTCGCGGCGGTCCCGCCCGACCTGGCCGGTCTCATCTCCCATGTGTACGGGTACGAGGAACTCGCCCTGGACGCCGCCCTGCGCGGTGGTCGTGATCGCGTCTACCGTGCCCTGCTGGCGCACCCGCTGATCGGCCAGCACGACGCCGCCGACGCCCTCGCCGACAAGTTGATCGCGGCGGGGCGCAGCCACCTCGCGTGGGCCCGATGAGCACCCCATCGGGGGAGTCCGACGGCGGCACTGGGGTGCGGCCGGGCGCCGTCGGCTCTGTGGTGCGGGCGGCCCGCGGTGAGCCCGTGCCGGGGCTGGCCGGTCGTGGAGCCGCATCGGGGGCGGGCGGCGGCGCTGCGTCGGCAGCAGGCGGCGGATCTATGTTGCCCGCGGGCGTCGGCGCTGAGTTGCCCGCGGGCGTCGGCGCTGAGTTGCCCGCGGGCGTCGGCGCTGAGTTGCCGGTGGGGCGCGGCTCCCTGTTCCTGGCGGTCGACGGCGGGAACTCGAAGACGGACGTGCTGCTCGGGGACGCGTCCGGCCGGGTGCTGGCCATGGTGCGAGGCGGCACCTCCTCGCCGCACAATCTCGGCCTGCCCGGCACGATCGAGGTGCTCGGCAAGCTGATCGCCGCGGCGCACGCCCGGGCCGGTCTGCTCCCGGACACACCCATCGCGGTGATCGCGGTCTACCTGGCCGGCGCCGACCTGCCGATCGAGGTGAGCCGGCTGCGTGAGGCGATCGCCGCCCAGGGCTGGGCCCGGCACACGCTGGTGGACAACGACTGCTTCGCGCTGCTCCGGGCGGGCACCTCGATGCCGGACGCGATCGCCGTGGTCTGCGGCGCCGGCAACAACTGCGTCGGCCGGGCCGCGGACGGCCGCACCGCCCGCTTCGTCGCCCTCGGCCCGATCTCCGGCGACTGGGGCGGCGGGCACGACCTGGCCGACCACACGCTGCGCGCCGCCGCCCGCGGCGAGGACGGCCGGGGCCGTCCGACGGCGCTGTCCGCCGCGGTCGCCGACCACTTCGGGCTGCCCACCGTGGAGGCGGTGAGCATCGCCTTGCACCTCGGCGATCTCCCGATGACCCGGATCCCGGAGCTGTCGCCGTTGTTGTTCGAGGTGGCCGCGACAGGTGACGACGTGGCGTCCGCCCTGATCACCCGTCAGGCCGGCGAGATCCTGGCCCAGCACCGGGTCGCCGCCACCCGCCTCGATCTCCTCGATCGTCCGCACGCGCTGGTCCTGGGCGGCGCCGTCCTCCAGGCCTGTCACCCTCAACTCCACCACCAGGTCGTCGCCGGCGCCCGAACCCAAGCCCCCCAAGTCGACATCACCGTCCTGTCCACCCCACCGGTAGCCGGCGCCGCCCTGCTGGCCCTGGACACCCTCAACGCCCCACCCGCCGCCGAACAAACTCTCCGAACCGCCGTAGCCCAGTACCCGCCGTCCCCGTTCCCCGCCTGATCCGGCCTCGCAGCCCCACCCACGTCCCGCCGCGCGCCGTCGTCGCCATGCCGGTCCTGCTGGTGGCCGGCCTCTGGCCGTTCACCAACCCGCCGCTGGCGCCCGCCGAGGCGGTCACGGACCCAGGCAGGCTCCCGCTCGTGCCGATTTCCGGCCAGGCTCGGCGCGCACTGCGAATCACGCGGGCCGGCCCTGTCGGAATAGAACCGCCAGCAGTCGGATGCGCCCGTTGCGGATCCCACTGGCTCGGTCTGTCGCGGCCGGGCCGCCGGCCGTGAGGTGGTGCCCGTTGCCGATCAGGCCGGCTGGGCCTGGCGCAACGGCACCGCCAGCCGGGAGCTGAGCTCCTCGATCGAGATCCCGAACGTCTCCCGCACCACCACCCCGTCCTCGGTGATCAGAAAGGTCGCCAGGTCGGTGTAGACCCGGCTGATGCACCGCAGGCCGGTCAGCGGATAGGTGCACTCCGGCACCAGTTTCGGCGTCCCGTCCTTGGTGAACAGCGTCATCATCACGTAGACGCTCTTCGCCCCGACCGCGAGATCCATCGCCCCGCCGACCGCCGGGATCGCGTCCGGCTCCCCGGTGTGCCAGTTCGCCAGGTCGCCGGCCGCCGACACCTGGAACGCGCCGAGCACGCACACGTCGAGGTGCCCGCCGCGCATCATCGCGAACGAGTCGGCGTGGTGGAAATACGCCGACCCGGGCAGCTCGGTCACCGGAACCTTCCCGGCGTTGGTCAGGTCGGGGTCGATCTGGTCACCGACTGCGGCCGGACCCATGTTGAGCATGCCGTTCTCGGTGTGCAGGACGATGCCCGCGTCGGCCGGCAGGTGGTCGGCGACCAGAGTCGGCTGCCCGATCCCCAGGTTCACGAACGAGCCGGGCTCGATGTCGCGGGCCACCAGCGCCGCCATCTCATGCTTGTCCAGGCTCATGCCGCCACCACCCGGTCGACGTAGATGCTCGGGGTCACGATCACTTCCGGGTCGAGCGTGCCGGTTTCGACGACCTCGTGGACCTGGGCGATCACCAGCGATCCGGCGGTCGCCATCACCGGGCCGAAGTTGCGGGCGGTCTTGCGGTAGACCAGGTTGCCCATCCGGTCCGACCGGTACGCCCCGATCAGCGCGACGTCGCCCTTGATCGGGAACTCCAGGACGTAGGTGCGCCCGTCGATGACCCGGGTCTCCTTGCCCTCGGCGAGCGGCGTGCCCACCCCGGTCGGGCAGTAGAACGCGCCGATGCCGGCCCCGGCCGCGCGCATCCGCTCGGCCAGGTTGCCCTGCGGCACCACCTCGAGCTCGATCCGCCCGGCCCGGTAGAGACCGTCGAACACCCAGGAGTCCGTCTGCCGCGGGAACGAGCAGATCATTTTGCGTACCCGGCCCTTGGCCAGCAGGGCGGCGAGCCCGGTGTCGCCGTTGCCGGCGTTGTTCGACACCACGGTGAGGTCGGTGGCGCCCTGCTCGATCAGCGCGTCGATCAGGTCAACCGGCATCCCGGCCATCCCGAACCCGCCGATCAGCACGGTCGACCCGTCCCGGATCCCGGCGACCGCCTCGGCTGTGCTGTCACAGATCTTCGCGGTCATCCCACATTCTCCAGGACCACGGCCAGGGCCTGGCCGACGCCGATGCAGATCGCCGCGACGCCCCAGCGGCCGCCGGACTCCTTGAGGCGGGCGGCCAGCGTGCCCAGGATCCGCCCGCCGGACGCGCCGAGCGGGTGACCGATGGCGATCGCCCCGCCCTTGGCGTTGACCATCTCCGGGTCGATGTTCCACGCGTCGACACAGGCGAGCGACTGCACCGCGAACGCCTCGTTCAGCTCGACGGCGGTGACGTCGTCCCAGGTGATGCCGGCCCGGGTCAGGGCCCGCTCGGCGGCCTCGACCGGCGCGTACCCGAACAGTTGCGGCTCGATGGCGGAGACGCCGCGCCCGGCGATCCGGGCGATCGGGGCGGTGCCGATCCGCTCGGCGGCCGCCTCGCTGCCCAGCAGGATCGCGGAGGCACCGTCGTTGAGCGGCGACGCGTTGCCGGCCGTGATGGTGCCGCCGGCCCGGAACGATGGCTTGAGGCCAGCGAGTTTCGCCGCCGACGAACCCGGCCGGATGCCCTCGTCGCGGGACAGGTCGCCGACCGGGACCACCAGGTCCTGGTAGAAACCGTCATCCCAGGCCTGGGCGGCGAGGTTGTGTGAGCGCGCCGCGAACTCGTCCTGCCGCTCCCGGGAGATCGAGAACTTCTCGCCGAGCAGCTCGTTGCACTCGCCGAGCGAGATCGTCCACTCCGTCGGCATGTTCTCGTTGATGAGCCGCCAGCCCAGCGTCGTCGACACCGCCGTCACGTTGCCGGCCGGGAAGGCGCGCGACGGTTTCGGCAGCACCCACGGGGCGCGGGTCATCGACTCGACACCGCCGGCCACCACCACGTCGGCGTCACCGGACTCGATGGTCCGCGATCCGATGATCGCCGCGTCCAGCGACGAGCCGCACAACCGGTTGACCGTGGTGGCCGGCACCGACACCGGCAGGCCGGCGAGCAGCACAGCCATCCGGCCGACGTTGCGGTTGTCCTCACCCGCCTGGTTGGCACAACCCCACACCACGTCACCGATGGCGGCCGGATCCAGGCTTGGCGCTGTGGCCAGCACGCCGCGCAGCGCGGTCGCGGCCAGGTCGTCCGGGCGGACCTCGGCGAGGGCGCCGCCGAAACGGCCGAACGGGGTGCGGACCGCGGCGTAGAGGTAGGCGGAAGTCATGCGTCAAACCTAGGCCCGCCGCACCGATCAAGGCCAATACTGAATCGGACTCGATTGATAACCTCGATGCATGGAACTGCGGCACCTCCGGTCGTTCGCGGCGCTGGCCGAGGAGCGGCACTTCGGCCGCGCCGCCGAGCGCCTGCACATCGCCCAACCGGCCCTCTCCCAGCAGATCAAGCAGCTGGAGCGGGAGTTCGGCGTCGAGCTGGTCAGCCGCACCACCCGCCGGGTCGAGCTGACCGAGGCCGGCCAGCGCTTCGCCGAGCACGCGCGGGCGGTGCTCGGCTCGGTCGAGCGGGCCGCCACCGACATGTCGATGGTCGCCGCCGGCCAGGCCGGCCGGGTGTCGGTCGGCTTCATCGGCACCGCCACCTACGACCTGTTGCCGCAGGCCACCCGCGAGGTCCGCCGCCTGCTCCCGGACGTCCGCCTGGAGCTGCACGGCGAGCTGCTCAGCCCGGCGCTGCTCGACGGCCTGCTCGACGGCACCTATGACCTGGTCGTCCTGCGCCCGGACGGCCTGATCCGCACGGAGATCGACGTCCGGGTGCTGCGCTCGGAGCGCCTGATCGCCGTCCTGCCCGACTGGCACGACCTCGCCGACCGCGAGCGGATCGACCTGTCCGAGCTCGCCGCCGACCCGTTCGTCATGCACTTCTCCGGCCATCGCTCATCGGTGCACGAGCACGTCCTGGCCGCCTGCGCCGCCGCCGGTTTCCGACCGGCTTCGATCATGGAGGTGGGGGAGACCGCGACGCTCGTCGTCTTCGTCGCCGCCGGCCTCGGCGTCGCCCTGGTCCCGGAGGCGGTCCGTAGCCTCGACCTGGAGGGTGTCGCCTACGTGCTGCTCACCGACGCCCCCACCATCGACCTGGCGATCGCCACCCGGTCCGGCGAGAGCTCACCCGCGGTCCGCCAGGTCGCCGACATCGTGATCCGCAGCTCCGAGTCCGGCCGCGGCTGAACAGGATCGCCGGCACGCGCGAGGCGCGCCGCACCTTCCGCCAGGCGATTTCCGGTACGCCCGAAGTCCCCGCCCGGCCAGCCCGGTGGGGCCGGCCCCCGGGTCGTCGACGGGTTCGCCGGGCAGCCGGGCCGCTGATACCCGGCGAGAATGTGGTGCCATGAGTCTCACCTTCACGCATGAGACGTTCCCGCAGCGGGTGGTGTTCGGGTCGCCCGATCGTCGCGGTGCCGACCACTCATGCCGGGTCGGAGGCCACCCCGGTGTGGGCTTGACCGAGAGCGGTCGCAAGACCACCGGCACCGGCCCGCGGGTGTTGCTACGCACGGTGATCTACGATCCCGGCCTGACCCCGTCGCTGCCCGTCCGTCGAGCGGCTGAGGCAGCTGACCCAGGCGCTGGTGCGGGAGTTCCGTGCGCAGCCGCCCGGCACACCCGCCCCGGACGGCCGCGACCTCGGCGACCGTCCGTGGAGCAGGGTGCGCTTCGACATCGTGCTGGCGCCGGCGTCGTGATCAGCGCCAGGTGTGCTCCGGTTGGTAACCGAGCAGTCGGCGCGCCTTGTCGATGGAGAGCAGGGTCTCGTGCTCGCCCAGCTCCTTCGTCACTGGAACATCCGGATAGACCTCGGCCGCGAGACTCGCCGACGATCGGCTCATCACCGTGTCGGCGTTGGCGATGATGAAGATCTCCACGCCGGTCGCCGGATAGGCGAGGGCCTTGCGGACCGCCTGCGCGCCGTCACGGGCGTCGATGTAACCCCACAGGTTCCATTTCCGCAGGTGAGGGTCGTCGTCGAAGGACGGGAACTCCGCGTAGTCCGCCGGCTCCATGACGTTCGAGAAGCGCAGCCCGATCATCTTCAGGCTCGGATCCCACCGGCAGAACTGCGCGGCCATCTCCTCCTCGAGGTGCTTCACCAGGGCGTACCGGGACTCGGGACGCGCCGGGTACTCCTCGTCCAGCGGGATGTACGGCGGCGGCGTGTCGAACGGGATGCCGAGCAGCGTCTCGCTGGACGCCCAGACCACGTTGGTGATCCGGGCGGCCTTGGCGGCGGCGAAGACGTTGTACGTGGCGGTGATGTTGTTCTGGAACGTGGCGGCGTTCGCGGTCAGGCCGGGCGCCGGAATGGCCGCGAGGTGGACGACCGCGTCGATGTGGTCGTATCGGTCGTCGATCGCGGTGAGCGCCTCGATCGTCTGCCCGTAATCGGTGAGGTCGATCCGGATGTCCGGGCGCTGCGCCGCGGCATCCAGATTGATCACCTCGTTGCCGTGTTCCCGCAGATCGGCGACTACGGCACGGCCGAGTTTGCCGGTGCCTCCGGTGACGGCGATCCGCATGCTGAGGCCTTTCGTGAGGAGACGTGCCACTGGTGAAGATCAGGCCTTGCCGAACAGGCGGCGTTCCAGGCCGACGACGAACTTCGGGTAGTAGCGGGGCAGGAAGCGGACCAGGCGGTCGGCCATTTTCGCGTCGTTGCCGACGCGGATGCGCGGCGCGCCCTTCCGTACGCCGTCGGCGATGATCCGGGCGGCCTGCTCGGCGGGCATCTTGAGCAGTTTCTCGTTGTAGGTGCGCATCCGGGCTTGCTCCGCGGCGGAGACCTCGTAGCCCTCGGTCTGCGCCATGCGCAGCGTCGCCGAGGCGATGTCGGTCCTCACGCCGCCCGGGTGCACCACGGTGACCTTGACCGGATGACCGCCGTTGATCATCTCGGTGCGGAGCACCTCGGTGAACCCGCGCACCCCGAACTTGCTCGCGCAGTACGCGCCGAGCGTGGGCTGCGCCAGGAACCCGTTGAGGCTGGAGATGTTGACGACGTGACCGTCGCCGGAGGCGATCAGGTGCGGCAGGAACGCCTTGGTGCCGTGGATGACGCCGAACAGGTTGACCGCCAGGGTCTTGTCGATGGCGGCCCAGTCGCTGTCCAGGATGGTGCGGCCGCCACCGCTGATCCCGGCGTTGTTGTAGATCTGGTGGACCACGCCGTAGTGATCGGCGACGGTGCCCGCGTAAGCCTCCACGGCCGCCCGGTCGGTGACGTCCAGGTGCGCGGTGTGCACCTCGGCCCCGAGGGCCTTCACCTGCTCGGCGGTCTCGGCCAGCCCGGCGTCGCTGACGTCGCTGAGGGCCAGCCGGGCACCGCGGCGGGCGAGTTCCAGGGCGAGGGCGCGGCCGATGCCGGAACCGGCACCGGTGATCACGGCGACTTTGCCTTTCACAGCGAATCTCCCTGAGTGAGGACGGACACACGTTCGAAGTGGAGCTCACGGTCCGTGACGTCGTCGGCGCGCAGCAACTTCACGTCGGACTGGTAGTCCATCGAGGTCAGCCACGGCATCCGGGAGCCCTGCCGGGGCAGCTGGTCGACTACCCGCTGGATGTATCCGGCGCCGAAATCCAGGAACGGACGGGTCGGCATGTCCGGGTCGGCCACCTCGGGGCGGCAGATGTCGTACCCCTGGGCTTCCATGTGCTTCAGCAGCCGGCAGAAGTGCTCGCAGAGGAGGCCGATCTTCAATGTCCACGACGAGTTGGTGTACCCGATGGCGTAGGCGAAGTTCGGCACCCCGGACAACATCATCCCCTTGTAGGAGACGGTGTCGGGGAGCGCCACCGGCCGGTCGTCGACGGTGACCGGGACCCCGCCGAACGCCTGCACGTTCAGTCCGGTGGCGGTCACCACGATGTCCGCGTCCAGGTGCTTGCCCGACTCGAGGAGCACGCCGGTCGCGGTGAAACGGGCGATCCGGTCGGTGACCACCGACGCCTGCCCGCGGCGGATCGCCTTGAACAGGTCGCCGTCCGGGACCGCGCACAGCCGCTGGTCCCACGGGTCGTAAGGAGGGTTGAAATGCTCGTCCACCGGGAAACCGGCCGGCAACTGCCGGGTGTTTACCCAGCGGATCACCTTGCGGGCCGCCTTCGGATAACGCTGGCAGAAGGACCAGATCGCCTTCTGCTGCGCGATGTTCTTGCGACGGGTCCAGGCGTAACCGCGTTCCGGCCCGAGGTACCTCTTCAGCGCGTTGGCGATCGGGTCCTTCCGGCCCACCGGCATGATGTACGTCGGGGTCCGCTGCAGCATGGTGACGTGCGCGGCGTCGCCGGCCATCGCCGGGACGATGGTGACGGCGGTGGCGCCGCTGCCGATCACCACGACTCGCTTGCCGCGGTGATCGAGGTCCGCCGGCCAGTGCTGCGGGTGCACGACGAGCCCGCCGAATTCCTCGCGGCCGGCGAAATCCGGGGTGAAGCCCTCGTCGTACCGGTAATAGCCGCTGGCCGAGAAGATCCAGCCGCAGGTCAGCGTGATCCGCTCGCCGGTGTCGGCGCGTTCCACCTCGACGGTCCAGCGAGCCCGCTCGGTCGACCAGGAGACCGCCAGCACCCTGTGGTGGAAGCGGAGATGCGCGTCCAGGCCGTTCTCGGTGATCGTCTCGCGCAGGTAAGACAGGATTCGTGGCGCGTCGGCGATCGACTGCTCGTCTCGCCACGGCTTGAATTCGTAACCGAAAGTGTGCAGGTCGGAGTCCGAGCGGATGCCGGGATAGCGGAACAGGTCCCAGGTGCCGCCGGACGCTCCGCGTGCCTCCAGGATGGCGAAGGACTTGCCCGGCAGCTCGGTCTTCAGGTATCGCCCGGCGCCGATGCCGGAGATCCCGGCGCCGACGATCAGCACATCCAGGTGTTCAACGGTGGTCACGCAGTAAAGAATCGGTGTCCAGCCGGTGTTGCGCTAGCGCGAAACGCACCATCATCATCACGAGATGGTGCAGAGTGCCGCATGGCCCGAGATCTCGCCCCGCGTCGCGGAGCTGTTCCGGCGGGGTGCCGAGACCGCCCTGGAGCCGCCCGCCGACTGGATCGAGGGCCTGCACCGGGCGTCGCTCAGCGGCGAGCGGATGCGGCCGGTCGCCGAGGACCCGGTGCTGGTGGCCGCGGTGCGCCGGGCCAACGTGGCGAACCTGCGGCAGTGGATCGCGGCGAACGTCCGCAACCCGGGCGCCCGGGTGCCGGCCAATCTCGGGCCGGAGGTGCTCGACACCGCACGCGACCTGGTCCGCCGGGGGCTGGACCAGCGGGCGCTGGATTCGTACCGGACCGGGCAGAGCGTGGCTTGGCGGCAGTGGATGGAGATCTGCTTCACGCTGGACGCCGAACCGGACGACCTGCGGGCGCTGCTCGACATCTCCAGCCTGTCGATCTCGACGTTCATCGAGGACACCATCGCCGCGGTGTCCGCCCGGATGGAGGCCGAGCGGGCCGAGCTGACCCGGGGCGCGCACGCCGAGCGGCGGGCGGCGGTGACCCTGCTGCTGGAGGGCGCGCCGATCAGCCGGACCCGGGCCGAGGCGCAGCTGGGCTACCGGCTGACCGGGCCGCACACCGCGGCGATCGTCTGGACCACCGCGACGTCCGCCCCGGACCGGCTGGAGGCGGCGGCCGAGGCGCTGATGCGCAGCAGCGGCGCGGCGCACCGGCTGACGATCGTGGCCGGCGCTGGGGTGCTGTGGCTGTGGTTGCCGGTCGGCGCGGTGATCATCCCGGACGGGGAGGACCCGGAGGTGCGGGTCGCGATCGGCCGCCCCGGCGCGGACGTCGCCGGGTTCCGGCGCAGCCACCTCGACGCGGTGGCCACCCAGCGGATGCTGATGCGGCTCACCTCGCCGCAGCGGGTCGCCCGGTACACCGAGATCCAACTGGTCGCGCTGCTCACCGCCGAGCCGGCGCAGACCGACGAGTTCCTCGCCGACACGCTCGGCGACCTGCGCCACGCCGACGTGGAGACCCGCGAGACGGTCGCCACCTACCTGCGCGAGCAGTGCAGCATGAGCCGCACCGCGGAACGGCTCTTCACCCACCGCAACACGGTGCTGCGCCGCCTGGCCCGCGCCGACAAACTGCTCCCGCAGCCGCTCGCCGACAACGTGCTGGCGGTCGGCGCGGCCCTGGAGGTGCTCCGCTGGCGGGGGTGACGGAGCCGCGCGGGTGCCGCTCCGGAGGTGCCGCGCCCGACTGAGGGGGCGTTCGGTGCCGCGGCGGGTGCTGGGCGGCGAGTGCGGTGCGGCCGGTGCCGTACGGCGGGTGCTGAGCGGCGAGTGCGGTGCGGCGGGTGCTGGGCGGCGAGTGCGGTGCGGCGAGTGGTGGGCGACGGGTACGGTGCGGCGAGTGCCGTGCGGCCGGTGCCGCGCGGCGAGTGGTGGGCGGCCGGTGCCGTGCAGCGGGTGCAGGGCGGCGAGTGGTGGGCAGCGGGTGCTGGGCGGCGGGTGCGGTGCGGCGGGTGCCGGGTGGGCGCGGCTGACAATGGGCTGTCAGCCGCGCCGGCCGGTCAGTTGCGGTATCGGTAGAGGATCCGGCCCCTGGTCAGGTCATAGGGCGAGACCTCCACCAGGACCCGATCGAAAGGAAGGATCTTGATGTAGTTCTTCCGGATCTTGCCGCTGATGTGGGCCAGCACCTGGTGGCCGTTCGGCAGGTCGACGCGGAAGGTGGCGTTGCGCAGGCACTCGACCACCGTGCCCTCCAGCTGGATGCCGCCGTTCTCCCTGGTCATCGCAGCACCAGCTCGAGGTTGCTGCCCGCCCGCCGGGCGCCGGCTCCCTCCAGGAGCGCGATCGCCGGGTGGTTGGACTGGTGGACGTCCGCCGACGCGGTCGGGATCCCGCGCTGGTGGGCCGCGCCGAGCACCTCGGCCAGCAGCGCCCGGGCGATCCCCCGGCGGCGCCGGTCGGCCCGGACCGCGATCAAGCCGATCCGTGGCTGCCGGGGGAGCGGGGCCACCCGGGCCAGTCCCACGTATCCGCCGGATTCGACGGCCACGGTGAAGCGCGCCGGGTCCAGCAGGGGGCTGCCGTCCGGCCGGGACAGCACCTCGGCCGGCATGTTGTGCCAGCCGAGTGTGGCGTCGACTTCGGCGCGGACGGCCCGGTACAGATCACCGAGCGCGCCCTCGTCGGCCGCCCCGGCCGGCAGGACGGTCACCCCGGCGAGCTGAGCCGGGCCGAGCCCGGTGAGCTGCGGATCGGTGGGGATGACGTATTCCCATTCGCGGCGCCGGGGAGCGAAGCCCAGCCGCTCCCAGCCGGACAGCAGGTCGACGTCGGCCTCGTCCACGACGGTGTACAGAGGCCTCGGCAGCCGGGCGAGCATCGCCTCGGCCAGCCGGTCGAAGACGCTGCCCTGCCAGGTGTCCACGCTGAGGAACCGGCGGCCGTCCGGCCGGTGCGAGACCTCACCCCGGCCGACCACCCGATCGTCGTCCAGAGCGTGCCAGTGCCGCTCCGAGACCTGGGTGACCGCTGTCAGATATGCGGATTCCATGATGGTGTCGCCTTTCCGGAGAACCTGGATGAGGGGCTCCGAGGCGACACCTACGTCAGGTCGCCGAACCGTGACGACGAGGGGAGCACCCACATCGAAACATCGTTCACGGTGCTCACCTCCTCCAGTCGTGCCACGGCCGACGGCAGGCTATCCACCCACCGCACCGCCCGTCCAGCCATTTATCGGCGGCGGTTGGTCATCCGTCCCGGATGAGGTGTCGTGTCGCGGCGCGGCCGGCGACGTGCCGCCGTGGAACCGGCTGGGCTACGGCAACAACACGATCGAGATCCGCTACGTCGACGTGCGCTGACGACCCGGTCGCGGTATCGCGGCCGGGACCGCGCGGGCGGCGTTCTTGTGCCGGTACATGTCCATGTCGGCGGCGTGCAGCAGGGCGTCCGGGTCGAAGTCGGCGCCGGTGCCGGTGGCCACCCCCACGCTGGCGCTCAGCGGCAGCTCGGCCGTGCCGACCCCGACCGTGCCGGACAGCGCGTCCCGTACCTGGGCGGCGAGCGTGGCCGCCGCCGTCCCGGTCAGCCCGGTGGCGAGCACGGCGAACTCGTCGCCGCCCAGCCGGGCCGCCGTGTCGCCGTCCCCGATCCGGCCGCGCAGCCGGGCGGCCACCTCGACCAGCAGGCGGTCGCCGGCGGCGTGCCCGAAGGTGTCGTTGACCGGCTTGAACCGGTCCAGGTCGATCAGCAGCACGGTGGTCGGCCGGCCCGAGTAGAGGCTGTCGGTCAGGGCCCGCAGGAAGCCGGTCCGGTTGACCAGGCCGGTCAGCCCGTCGTGGAAGGCCAGGTCGGTCAGCCGGGCGGTCAGCTCGTCGCGTTCGCGCAGCAGCTGGTTGATGTGCCCGAAGGCGAGCAGCTGCCGGCAGACGATGAGCACCGTGGTGAGCGCGGTACCGACCAGCACCGCCCAGCTGCGCCAGGTCAGACCCTGCCCGACGAGGATCACGCCGGACAGGGCCCAGGTGGCGGCCATCGCGGCGTACGGAAGACGGCTGAACGGATGTTCGGGCCGAGCCTCGGAGGCGGCGCCGGGTGTGGTCGCGGCCCGGTCCTGCAGGCGGGCGCCGATCGCGGCCAGCCCGCAGCCGATCACGCTGGCGCCGTACAGGGCGAAGTCCGGCCGGCCGGCCGGCAGGTAGAGCGTCTCCGGGACGGCCTGGGTGACCGCCTGGATGACGGCGGCGACCCCGAGGAGCAGGCCGATCCGCCGGCTGAACGGGCTGGGCCCGCCGTACGCCAGCCGCACCACGCCGAAGATCAGCAGCAGGAAGAGGATCGGCTGGGCCAGGATGGTGAGCCCGAACCCCAGCAACCGGGCGGCGCCGGAGCCGGTCGGCGGCTGCACCACCAGCATGGCGAAGGTGGCCGCGCCGGCCACCACGGTCGCGGTGTCCAGCCGTAACCGGGCCCGGCCGTGCGAGGTGCGCTCGACCCGGTTCGGGTGGCGCAGCAGGCCGGCGCTGAGCAGCACGGCGCCGAGCACGATGGTGCCCAGCAGGAAACTGGACCCCATGTACGCGGCATGGTCGAGCGGGCCGGTGACGACCTGGACCACCTGCACCACGTTGCCCAGCGCGAGGACGGCGAAGGCGAGCGCGCCGTGCCGCCAGAACCGCCGGCCGGCCGGATTCGTCTCGCCGCGGCGGGACAGCCGGACGGCGATCGCCGCGAACGCGGCCTGGAAGAGCAGCAGCATCGCCCAGTAGAGCGGCAGCAGCACGCGTGCCGGTGCGCCGCTGAGCCCGAATCCCGGCACGGCGGCGACGGTCAGCACGACCAGCAGCAGCAACACCGGATCCGGGCGGAGGGTCCGCGCGCCGATCGCCATGCCACCTCCCCAGATCCAGCCCCTCCCATCGGCCGGCCCGGGCGCGCCCTGAGCTTTCCGTCGCGGGCAGCGCTATGTACGAGCGTACGCATGTTATGTACGCTCGTACACATGCGCGAACACGCCACCGGCTCACCCCTCCCGGCCGCGGTACGAGCCGCGACCACTGCCACCTACGCCGCGTTCATCGGCTCGGGCTTCGCGTTCGCCAGCTGGGCCTCGCGCATCCCGCAGGTCCGCGACCAGCTCGGCCTGGACGCGGCGGCGCTCGGCCTGGTGCTGCTCGCGATAGCGGCCGGCTCGCTGCTGGCCCTGCCGCTGGCCGGCCCGGTGGTGACCCGGATCGGCTCGTCGCGCACGGTGATGTCGATGGCGGTGCTGCTCGGCGTCGGCCTGACCACCGCGGCGCTCGGCTCGCTCGCCGGGGTGCTGCCGGTGGTGATCGGGCTGTTCCTGCTCGGATTCGCCAACGGCGCCTGGGACGTGGCGATGAACGTGCAGGGCACCGTCGTCGAACGCCGCCTCGGCAAGTCGATCATGTCGCGGTTCCACGCCGGGTTCAGCCTCGGCACGGTCGCCGGCGCGCTGGTCGGCGCCGGCATGGTCGCCGCACACGTGTCGGTGGCCGCCCACCTGATCGGGGTGGCGCTGCTGGTGGTGGCCGGGGTGACCGGGCAGGCGCGGCGCTTCGTCGCGGACCGGGACCCGGCCGGCCCGGCCGTCGAGGGGGAGCCGCGGCGGACCGGCGCGCTGACCGCGTGGCGGGAGCCGCGCACCCTGCTGATCGGGCTGTTCGTGCTGGCGTTCGCGTTCACCGAGGGCGTCGGCAACGACTGGATCAGCGTGGCCGCCATCGACGGGTACCACGTCTCGCCGGCGCTCGGCACCCTCGCCTTCGCCGGCTTCCTGACCGCGATGACCGTCGGCCGCTGGTTCGGCCCCGGGCTGCTGGACCGCTACGGGCGTACCCCGGTGGTCCGGGTGCTGGCGCTGATCGGCATCGCCGGGGTGGCGCTGTTCGTGTTCGGCCCCGCGCCGGCCTACGCCTACCTCGGCACGCTGCTCTGGGGCCTGGGCGCCTCGCTCGGCTTCCCGGTCGGGATGAGCGCCGGCGGCGACGATCCGCGGATGGCCGCCGCCCGGGTGAGCGTGATCGCCTCGATCGGTTACTGCGCCTTCCTCGGCGGGCCGCCGACGGTCGGTTTCCTGGGTGACCGGGTCGGCGTGCTGCGTGCCCTGATCGTGGTGGCCGCGCTGCTCACCGTCGCTGTGCTGATCGCCACAGGCGTCCGTCCGCTGCCCGGGACCGGTCTGGTGCAGGATGACACGGTGACGAAGGCCGATCGAGGCGCTTGAGGTCGTACCGAAAATGACTGTGATTCTGCGAACGGACCGCTTGATCCTGCGCGGCTGGCGTGCCGACGATCTCGACCCGATGGCCGAGATCAATGGCGATCCGGAGGTGATGCGCTACATCGCGGACGGTTCGGTGCGCGATCGCGCCACCACCGCGGAGAACCTGGCGAAATGGTCCAGGAGCTGGGCGGAGCACGGTTTCGGCCTGTTCGCCGTGGAGCTCGCCGCCACCGGTGAGCTCGCCGGATTTGCCGGGATGGCGATTCCGGAGTTCCTGCCCGAGGTGCTGCCGGCCGTGGAGATCGGCTGGCGGCTGGGCCGCCGTTTCTGGGGGCACGGATTCGCTACCGAGGCCGCCACCGCGGCCCTCGACTTCGCCTTCCGCGAGTGCGAGCTCGACCGCCTGATCAGCATCCGGCATCTCGACAACCTGCGGTCCGCGCGGGTGATGGAAAAGCTCGGTCTGGCGTACGCGTTCAGCACCGTGGTCCCCGCCGTCCAGCAACCCGTCGCCGTCCACGCGCGCCGCCGGGAGCAGCACCGCCTCGCCTGAGAAATCCCGCCGCCCGGGTGCATCCACGGGGGTCGCGCGGAGCGAATCACCCGGGAGAACCTGTGCGCGGAAGGGAGGTCGATTGAGTTCCGACGACGAGCTCGCCGAGCGATGGCGCGACGGCGACGAGAAAGCCCTGCGGACCGGCTATGACCGGCACGGCGCGGCCGTGCTCTACCTGGCGCAGCGCCTGCTGGCCAACCGGTCGGACGCGGAGGACGTCACCCAGCTGACCTTTGTGGCGGCCTGGGCGGGACGGGACACGTTCGATCCGCAGCGCGGCACGCTGCTGAGCTGGCTGCTCGGCATCGCGCGGCGCAAGGCCGTCGACCGCCTGCGGTCCGTGGCGCGTGACGACCGCCTGACCGCGACGGTACGGGCGCAGCTCACCTCCTCGGACGAGCGGGAGACGCCGGAACGCGTCGTCGACCGTCTCGTGGTCGCCGACGAGCTGAGCCGGCTGCCCGACGAGCAACGCCGCACGCTGGAGCTGGCGTTCTTCGACGATCTCACGCATCCCCAGATAGCGGCGGTCACCGGGCTGCCGCTCGGTACGGTCAAGAGTCATATCCGGCGCGGTATGGCGAACCTGCGACGTCGTTGGGAGGTGGACGGTGCAGCACGTGGATCCCGATCGGCTGGTCCTTCTCGCGCTCTCTGAGGAGGAGACCGAGGCGAGCGAGGCGGAACACCTGATGGGTTGTGCCGGCTGCCGGCACGACTTCGAGGCGCTGCGGACGGTGGCCGACCTCGGCGCCGAGGCCGAGGAGCTGCGTGACCTGCCGCCCCCGCCGGAGCGGATCTGGCGGGCCATCGAGGCGGACGTCAGCGGGCCCGCGCGGCGGCCGGCACCGGTCACCGACCTGGCCGGCCGGCGTGGCCGGTTCCGGCGGAGACTGCCGGTGCTCCTGGCCGCGGCCGCCGTGGTGCTGGCGGTGGCCGGCACGGTGGTGGTCGACAGGTTCCTGTCCCGGCCGCCGGCCGAGCAGGTGACCGCCCGGGCGACGCTGAGCCCGCTGCCCGCCGTGCCGGATGTGGCCGGCGGCGACGTCCAGGTGCTGGCCGACGGGCAGCTGCGCATCGACGTGCGGAACCTGCCGCTGACCACCGGCTTCCACGAGGTGTGGCTGATCGACCCGGACGACCTGACGAAGATGGTGGCCCTCGGCAACCTGACCGATCGGGCGGACGCGCTGCTGCCGGTGCCGCCGGGCACCGATCTGCACCGCTACCGGCTGGTCGACGTCAGCGACGAGCCGCACGACGGCGACGCCGCGCACTCCGGGCACAGCCTGCTGCGGGGAACTCTCACGAACTAGCTAGTCGCATCCGCCGGCGGTCCGGTCGCCGGTGGGTGCGCGCCCACCGGCACTCCGGGAGCGGCCGCGACGTCGATCGGCGGTCGTGGAGGTGGCCTCATCGACCGATTGACGGGCCTGCCGAACGTGAGGAAAGTCGGCATCGCGGCACTGGAACAGGGCTGCTCGAACCGGTCTCGGGGCTGACGCCCGGCCGCGGAGCCCGTCGAGTGCGTCCGCGGGACCGGCTGACGCGTCGGCCGGTCCGCCGAGAGGAGTGCACCATGCCTGACGATCTCGCCGGTGAGTACATCGAACGCAAAGAAGACCGCAAGCTGGGATTCGGCTACAACAAGTTCACCGCCGGCCCCTCCGCCTCGCCGGCCGTCGTGGGCACCGTCGGCCAGCCCCGCGAGGGGCAGGGGGTGGCGTCCGGCATCGACTCGATCACCGAGGTCAGCGAGCTCCATCAGTCGTTCGGGGTCGACGTCGACGTGTCCGCCAGTTACCTGACCGCGTCGGCGAGCGCGAAGATGAAGTACACGCGGGAGTTCGACTCGTCCACCTACTCGATGTATGTCGTGATCTGGGTCCGGGTGGACGACTCGTTCCAGCAGTTCGACGAGCCGGTGTTGCACCAGGACGCCACCGAGCTGCTCAAGACGCGGAACAGCACGCGGTTCCACGAGCGGTTCGGCGACTACTGGATCTCCGGGGTCTCCTACGGCGGCGAGTTCTTCGCCACGTACCAGATCACCGCGACCAGCGAGGAGCAGCGCGAGGAGATGGCCGCCCAGGTGCACGCGGCCTTCAACGGCGTGATCACGTCGGCGGAACTGAACGTCAGCATCGATGCCAAGTCGAAGGACTCGCACAACCGGGTCGAGGTGCGACTGGTCGAGTTCCGCCAGGGGGCGGTCACCCACGCGGACCTGGATCTGGAGGCGGTGAAGGAAACCGCGAGGGCCTTCCCCCAGCTGGTGCGCGAGAAGCCCTATCCCTACCGGGTCAAGCTGGAGGCGTATGAGGCGCTGCGGCTGCCCACCGACGACTTCGACTTCTACCAGAACCAGAAGCAGTCCGACGTGCTCGCCGACCTCGCGAGGAAGCGGCTCGAGTTCCTGAAGCTGCGCGACGACATCAGATACATCCTGGCGAATCCGCAGGACTTCATGAACGTCGACGGATCCGAGGTCGGCAAGCCCGAGCTCACCAAGACCTACAACGATGTCGTCGATCAGCTGAACAGCCTGGCCACCGACGCCTCCGCCTGCTCACGGGACGCCTCGGCGTGTCGGTTCACCCAGGCCGAGGTGGCCAAGTACGTCCTGCCGGTGCCCCGGCCCAGGGACAACATCGCGGTGGTGTCGCTGGTGGGCCTCCGCGCCCACGCGATCATGGTGGCCGCGGCCGACCGGCCGCGCGACTACCCGAGCTTCCGGGCCGAGGCGCTGGCCGCCGAGGAAGGGGACTCCCGGGGCATCGTGGTCACCGAGGAGCAGTACCGGTTCCTGCACTCGGGCATCAAGGTCAAGTTCGACAAAACTCCGCCGAACCCGTCCGGATACACCGCTTACCACCAGTGGGTCATCGGCCAGAAACCGGATCGCGGCACCGTCGGGTCAGGCGCCGAGATCCTGCTGACCGTCAAGATCGGCTCGAATGTCCCGCCGGGATGACCGCCACCGCGGGCACCCTCGGCCACGTCGATGGACGTTATCGTCACGACTATGACCAAGCAGCGTCCGACCCTGGCCGACGTGGCGCGGGTGGCCGGCGTCTCGCGGGCCACCGCGTCGCGCGCGATCAACGGTGCGTACGGCATCTCGGCGGAGTCCCGGGACCGGGTCCGGGCGGTCGCCGCCCGGCGTCCGGGCCGGTTGCCGACCTCGCTCACGGTCCGCGGTTCGAGCTGACCGCCGGAGCCAGGCTTACGGTACGACGGGAGCACGGTCCCCGGCCGGCGGCGTCCGGGCGCCGCACGGCGTACCGGAAACGGGTCGACGCGCGAGCGGGCGGCGGACCGCGACCCGCTCAGGTGCGGAACAGGACCACCGCGACGACGGTGGCGAAGACGACGATCGTCCAGCGCAGGACCTCGGACGGCAGGCGACGGGCCAGGCGCGCGCCGAAGAAGCCGCCGACGACCGTGGCCGGGGCGAGGACGGCGACGACCGCCCAGTTCACCGGGCCGAAGATGCTGTAGATCAGTACCGTGGTGCCGCCGACGACGGCGGAGAAGACGTTCTTCAGGGCACTGACGCGCTGCAGCGTGTCGTCCAGGACCAGGGCCAGCCCGGCGATCAGCAGCACACCCATCGCGGCGTTGAAATAGCCGCCGTACAGGCCGCAGAGCAGCACCGCGAGGCGGAAACGGAACGCCGCCTGACGCTGTCTCGGCTGGCCGGCCAGGGCGCGCAGCCGGTTCTGGAAGGCCATCATGCCGGCGGCCGCGAGCAACAGGAACGGCACCACCACGTCGAACACCGAGCGCGGCGTGAACAGCAGCAGCGCGCTGCCGCCGAGCGTGCCGAGCACCGCCACCGGGATCAGCGCGCGGATCCGCCGGCCCTGGCCGGCCAGGTCGGGGCGGCTGCCGACGGCGCTCGCGGCGTAGCCCGGAGCCACCGACAGCGCGTTGCTGACGTTCGCCGCGACCCCGGGCAGGCCCAGCCCGACCAGCAGCGGAAAGGTGATCAGTGAGCCGCCGCCGGCGATCGCGTTGATGGCACCGGCGACCAGCCCGCCGCCGAGCAGGACGGCCACCTCCCCGGGCGTCATCCGGCGTAGCGCGGCTCGGTGAGACGGCGGCGGAACTCGGCGTGCGCGGATTGGAAGACGGCGTTGAGGCGTTCCAGCTCGGCCTCGGACGGCTCGCGCTTGAGCTCGACGTTGACTTTGAAGTCGTCGTCGACGATCGCCACGTCCAGGGCGGCGAGCAGGTCGGCCGGCAGCCGGGTCAGCACGAACTCGCGGAACGCCTCGGCGATCGTGCCGGCCATGTCGCCGCAGCCGCACGTGCGTCCCTCCCGGACCGCGCCGAGATGGCTGCGCCCGACTATCGCGTCGGGGTGGGCCGGGCCGAGCAGCGGCAGGGTCTCCTCCAGCACCGTGCGGGCCTCCGGCAGCCGCTCCTCGTGCTGCAGGAACAGCCCGAGCGCCACCCCGGCCCGGCCGACCGTCTCGTGGTCGGCGCCGCGGCGGGCCTGCGCCACCGCCTCGGTCAGCCGCTGCTCGGCCGGCCCCGGCTGGCCGGCGTCGCGCAGCGCGATGCCCCAGTTCCGCAGCACCTGGCTCTGCAGCTCGGGGCGGCCGACCCGCTCGGCCCGCGAGTACGCCGCCCGGTACGTCTCCAGCGCCCCGGCCGGGTCGCCGGCGTCGCCCTGGGCCATCGCCAGCCCGAGCGCCGCCATCACCGCCTCCTCCTGGCGGCCCTGCCGGTCGTAGGAGGCCAGCACCCGCTCGATCGCCGCCACCCGGCCGGCCTGGTCGCCCAGGTCCTGCCCCAGGTTGGCGAGCACCGACAACGCGTTCAGAGTGGCCTGGTGGTCCGGGCCGAGGCGCTCCTCGACCGCCGCGATCAGCAGCGCGACCAGATCCTTCGAGGCCGGGTCGCCGTGGTCGACGGCCTGCAGGACGACGTGCGCGATCTGCTCGACCACCTCGTCGGGCAGCTCGGCCAGGCCGACGAAGACCGGGTCGGTGGAGTCGGAGGCGTGCACCACCACGGCCCGCAGCGCCAGCGCGGAGGCGACCCGCTCGTGACCGTTGCTCCACAGGTTCCGCACGGCCTCCTCGACGACCTGCCGGGCCTCGGCGAGGTGGCCCCGGTGCAGCAGCAGGTCGGCGAGGGGCTCCAGGCCGAACGCGTACCCGGCGTGCTCCCGGCCGTAGAACGCGAGCCGCTCCCGGACGCCCTGCCGCAGCTCGTGCTCGGCCTCGTCGAGCCGGCCGGCGAAGCGCAGCGCCATGCCCAGGTTCAGCCGGTAGGTCAGCTGGTCCTTGTGCGACTCGTGGTCCACCGGCGGCGCGCCGGCGGCCTGCCGGAAGCACTCGATGGCGCGGTCCAGCTGGTCGGCGTTGAGCAGCACGTTGCCCAGATCGCACTGGGCGGACGCCCAGGCGGGGCTGCCGGCGCCGTGCCGCTCGGTGACGGTCTGCAACTCGCGGGCCATCACGTTCTCGGCGTCGACCAGGCGACCCTCGCGCAGCAGGGCGAAGGCGACATCGACCGGAGTGGGGGCGGTGGTCACGCGGGGCAGTCTACGAGGGTGGTGGGCGACGGGTCGCCCACCACCTGCCACGCCCCCGATGACCTACTCGCTCAGCCTCGTCCCGGCGCCCCGGCCGATCAACCACATTCCGTCCTGGCTAAAACACCACAGTGGACGCCAGGATGAGAGGGTGCTGCGCATCCACTTCACGGTCGCGGACGCCATGAAGGTCCGGGTGGTCGTGCTGGGCCCGCTCGCCGAGCTGCAACTCAGCCTCCATCGGTTGCAGCGGCCAGGACACCCGAGCTGGTTCGACAGCTGGCGGGCGCCGACCGTGGCCGGCGTCCGGGCGCTGTCCCCGGATGTCGCGGACCTGGCCCGCTACCTGGCGCCGGCGGCCGGCCTGGTCGACCTGTTCACCCTGGTCGGGCCGGCGGACGAACACACCGAGGCGGTCGATCGGCTGTGCCGGGCGCCGGCCGGGCCGCTGCGGCACGAGTTCGGTTTCGCTCCCGAGGTGGCCGGCGTCCCGGCCGGCTGGATCGGCGACTTCGCGCACGGCGACCGGGCCGCGCGGGAACGGCTGACCAGCGCCCTGGACGAGTATCACGCGCTGGCGATCCGGCCGTACTGGCAGCGGATCCGGGCCGTGCTCGACAACGAGCGGGCCACCCGGGTCGACGTGATGGCCACGCACGGGCTGGACGCGATGCTCGCCGGGATGGCGCCCACCCTGCACTGGCGGGCGCCGGTGCTGGAGGTGCCCGGCTATCTGGGAGTCAACCGGCAGGGCGCCGGCACCGTCACCGACGTGCACCTGCGCGGCCGCGGCCTGGTGCTGGCCCCATCGCTGTTCAGCAACGCCGATCCGGGCCTCTTCACGCCGTGGAACGACGAGCCGGCCGTGCTGCTCTACCCGGTGAGCCTCGACCCCCGGGCCGCGATGCGGCTGTGGCACCGCCCGGGCGAGACCGGCGAGCGGGCCCTGGCCGGGCTGCTCGGCGGGACCCGGGCCGCCGCGCTGCGGGTGATCGCCGGCGGCTGTACGACATCGGAGCTCGCCCAGCGGATCGGCATCTCACCCGGCGGCGCCAGCCAGCACGCGACGGTCCTGCGCGAGGCGGGCCTGGTGGTCAGCCACCGGCACCGCAACACCGTCCGGCACACCCTGACCGACCTGGGCCTCGGCCTGCTCGACGGGGCCTGATCCCGGCGCCGGTCACCGCAGGGCGCCACCCACCCGGGGAATGCCGAAGTTGCGCGAGATCAGGTCGGTGACCAGCGACGACATCGTCTGGGTGTCCCCGCCGGTGGCGGACCACAGCATGGCCGCGGCCGCGCCGTCCACCCGCACCGTCACGGCGGGCAGGATCCGTGCCTCGGCGGTCTGCGCGGGCGCGAGGTCGGCCGGGGCCGGCGCCGGCCGGGGAGCCGCCGCGGGCGGTGCGGCGACGGCCGGTTGCTGCCGGCAGGTCAGGCAGCCGCCGGTGAGCCCGGTGAGCACGTACCGGGAGACCACTTCCCGGTTCATCGGCTTCCACCACCGGTCCCCGCACCAGGAGCAGGCGACGCCGGGCACGTAGGCCGCGGCGGCGGCGTGCGCTTCGGCCGCCTCCCGCGGGTCCTCGGCGAGTTCGCCGGGACGCTGCAGGATGTCCGGGCCGCCGGAGAGCGCGAGCCAGCGGGGCCGCCCGGCCGCCGGGGTGCACGCCCAGTAGCGCTGCGCGCGGGCGTACCCGTCGGCGTCCGCCCGGGGGAGACGCCGCAGCGCCAGGGTGAGCAGTCCGCGCCCGTCGGGTCCGATGGTCAGCGTGAAGCGGTCCGCCTGTTCGGTCATGGCCCGATCATCGGCATCGCGTCGTACGGGACAAGGGAAACGGCCGGGCGCTTCCGGGCATGGCTTCCGGGCATGATGGAGGGGTGTCACCACGACGGCGGGTTCTGTTGCTCGGCGTTGCCTGCCTGGTGGTGGCCGCGGTGGTGGCCGGCCTGCTGGTCCGATGGCGCGGCGCCGGCGCCGGGACCCGCCCGGACCAGGCCCGGCCGGGCACCGTGCTGCTGGTGCCGGGTTACGGCGGCGGCCGGACCGCGCTGACCCGGCTCGCCCAGCGGATCGAGGACACCGGGCGCACCGCCCGGGTTCTGACGCTGCCCGGGGACGGCGACGGCGACCTGCTGGACCAGGCCGCGGTGCTGGACGCGGCGGTGCGCGACGCGCTGCGGGCCGGGGCGCCCTCGGTGGACGTGGTCGGCTACTCGGCGGGTGGCGTGGTGACCCGGCTGTGGGTGGACCGGCACGACGGCGCCGCGGTGGCCCGCCGGGTGGTGACGCTCGGCTCGCCGCTGCACGGCGCCCGGCTGGCCGGGCTGGGCGTGGCGCTGGCACCGGGCGCCTGCCCCCGGGCCTGCCGGCAACTCGCGCCCGGCAGCGACCTGCTGCGCGATCTCGACGAGCCGCTGCCCGACGGCCTGCCGTGGTTGTCGATCTGGACGGAGAACGACGAGACGGTGCAGCCGCCGGACTCGGCCCGCCTCGACGGTGCGATGAACCTGCCGTTGCAGCGGCTCTGCCCGTCGGCGCGGGTGGCGCACGGGGAGCTGCCCACCGATCCCGGGGTGACCGCGCTGGTGCTGGCCGCCCTCGGCCCCGATCCGCTGACCACCCCGACCACCTGCCCCACCTGACCAGCCCCGCCCGCCGGCCCCGACCCCGGCTGGCCCCCAGCGTGGTGTCCCGGGCCGGGAGACCACCGTGAGTGCCAGCCCGTGCCGGTGTGGCTGGTGTTCAGGGTGGTGTCGCGGGCTGGGAGACCACCGTCAGTGCCAGCCCGTGGTGGTGTGGCTGGTGTTGAGGGTGGTGTTGCGGGCTCGGAGACCACCGTCAGCGCCAGCCGGGGCTGGTGACTCGGGGCCGCGGCTGGGACGGGGCCATGACGGGGTGGGAGCGGGCTGCGGGCGTACCGAAATCAGGTGGTGATGTCCTTGGTGAGGAAGTTTGCCCAGGCGGCGCCGAGCAGCACCACCAGATAGACCAGCTGGATGCCGGCACCGCGCTCGATGTCGCGCCACAGCACCGGGTCGCGGAAGAAGTCGATCCAGGCCAGCCAGTAGCGGGTCGGCAGATAGGGGCGGATCGCCGCGGCCGCGTCCAGGGTGACCAGGACCTGGCTGGTGACCAGGACGGCGAGCGCGCCCATCGCGGCGCCGAGCGCGGAGTCGGTGACAGTGGACAGGAACAGGGCGATCGCGGCGACGCCGAGCATCGAGATCACGATGTAGCCGACGGTGCCGAGCAGGCGCAGCGCCAGACCGGCCGGGCTGATCGTGACACCGGACAGCGACGTCACGTCCGGTGGCAGCGTCACGCCCGCCGCGCTGGTCGACACCCCGAAGAGCAAGACCCCGCTGAGGTACGCCGTGAGCACCACCGTGAGGATCGCGAAGAGGACGAAGGTCACCAGCGCGACGAGCTTCGCGACCAGCAGGCGGGTCCGGCCGACCGGGCGGATCAGCAGGTAGCGCAGGGTGCCGGCGGACGCCTCGCCGGCCACCGCGTCGCCGGCCAGCACCGCCACCGACACCGGCAGGAAGATCGGCAGGACCAGGGCCATCGCCGCGGCCGGGTAGAGCGCGCCGTTGCTGAGCACCGCGGACAGGAACGCGCCACCCTGCCCGGGCGGCGGCGGGATCCGGGTGGTGGCCAGGAAGATCGCGACGATGAGCGGGAGCGCGCAGAGCAGGCCGGCGATCACGTACGTCCGTGGGCGCCGGAAGAGTTTCGCCAGTTCGACCCGGATCATCCGGCGACCTCCACCCGGTCGGCGCTGGTGGTGGTCGCTGCCAGGACCACCTGTTCGAGGGTGCGCCGCTCGGCGCCGATGGCGGTGACCGTGACGCCGGCCGCGACCAGCTCGGCGTTGAGCGCGCCCGGGTCGTCGTGCCGGACCGTCAGGGTCTGACCGTCGCGGTGCTCGACCCGGCCGTCGAGCAGCGCCACCACCCGTTCCGGGGACGGGGTGCCGACGGTGACCCGCCCGGTCGGGGCGCGCAGCCGGCCCAGGTCGTCCTGCAGCACCAGGCGGCCGCGGTCCATCACCCCGACCCGGGTGCAGAGCGCGTCGATCTCGGCGAGCAGATGGCTGGAGAGGAAGACCGTGGTGCCGTCCCGGTTGAGCTCGGTGAGCAGGTCGCGGATCTCCCGGATGCCGCGCGGGTCGAGGCCGTTGGTCGGCTCGTCCAGGATCAGCAGCCGGGGGCGGCGCAGCAGGGCGCCGGCCAGGCCGAGCCGCTGCCGCATGCCGAGCGAGTAGGCGCGCACCGGTCGGCGGTCGATGCCGGCCAGGCCGACCCGTTCGAGGGCCTCGGCGACCCGCCTCCCTCGGCCCCGCCGGCCGCCCGGGCCGGCCGCGTCGAACAGGGCCAGGTTGGCGCGGCCGGACAGGTGCGAGTAGGCGGCCGGGCCCTCGACCAGCGCGCCGATGTCGGGCAGCACGTCGTGTGCGCGTCGCGGGATGGGCCGGCCGAGCACCTCGATCGTGCCGCGGGTGGCGAAGACCAGGCCGAGCAGCATCCGGACCAGCGTCGTCTTGCCGGAGCCGTTCGGGCCGAGCAGGCCGTAGCGGTCGCCCTCACGCACGTCCAGTTCGACGGCGTCGACGGCGACGACCCGGCCGTAGCGTTTGGTGAGATCGTGGGTGACGATCATCGGCGGACCTCGGTGGCGACCCGTTTCAGCAGGCCCGGGCCGACCAGCCCGGCGACCAGCAGGGTGTGGTCGTCGGCGCGCACGGCGAGCAGGTTGAGCAGCCCGGTGGTGATCGTCGCGGCGTCACCGCCGGGCAGCGGCTGGCCGTACGCGCTGATCTGCCGGTAGGCGGCGGCACCGAGCCGGTCCGGCAGGACGATTGCCACGAAGGCGGTGAGGCCGGAGCCGTACCGCGCGGCCACCGGCGTGGCGTGGGTCAGGAGGTGGCCGGCGAGGGTGTCCGGCAGGGTGGCGGGGCGCCGCTGGCCGAGCGTACGGAAGAGGTCGGGGGCTTCGGTCTCGGTGTAACCGATACCCGGTCGCGGCGCGGGCGGGGTCAGCGATCGCTCGTCCGGGGTGCCGAAGTGGATTTCCAGGAAGCGGGTGACGAAGACCGGGCGGGCGCCGCCCTTCGCGGTGATCTCGGCCTGCAGCGGGAGCCCCTGCGGGTCGGCCCAGACATCGACGTGCGCGACAGTGGTGTCCGGACCGGACGGGATCAGCCGCAGACCGGCGGCCGCGATCCCGGCGACGCGCTTGGCGGGCAGCGGCTCGACGCGGTCGCCGCCCGCGGCGCCCAGGATCCGGCGGACCAGCTCGGGCGGGGTGAGGTCGGCGGCGCGGGGCAGCCGGACCGGTGGCTCGCCGGTGATCCGGGTCAGCTGGTTGTCACCGTAGTCCCAGGTGAACTCGGCCTCCGGGGTGCGGTAGAAGTCGGTCTCGGTGCCCGGGCCGAGCACGTCCACCCGCCAGCGGTCCGGTGCGGCGAACCAGGCGCGCATCTCGGTGGTGCCGCTGAGCAGATCGGTGACCTGCTGCAGCCGGGGGAGGGCGGGCAGGCCGAGCAGGCCGCTGCTCTGCACGTAACCGTGGTAGGGCCGGGCCGCGGAACCGAGGATCCGGGCCGGGTCGAGCGTGGCGGCGTGGACCGGCCAGGCGTCGCGGACCACCGGCACCGTGATCAGCCCCAGGGCGAGCGCGAGCACGAGTGTCCACCTGCGCAGGGCGTACGCGGTGACCACCGTGCGTCCGGTGTCCATAGTCAACCAACGTACCCCTGCCTCCCGGCGGTCCGGTGGAACGTCGAGGGCCAGGCTGACGTGCGGGATCCAGTCGGCGGGCGGCGGCCACGGGGTGGCGTCATGCTCGGTGATCGGCCCGTTCGGGTGGCGGCCGGGTCGCCGCGTCGTGGTCGGCGAGGGCCCGGGCCAGGGCTCGGCAGACCTGGCCGTAGCGGATGGCGTCGTCGGTGCGGAGGACCCGGACCGGGACGCGCGCCACGCTGATCCACAGTTCCTGGAGCCGGCCGTAACGACGGATGTCCTCCATCGCCTGCAGGCCCGACGAGCCGGCTGCCAGGTGCGCGATCACCCGTACCAGAAGAACCCCCGCGACCAGGAGCAGACCGCGACCGGCCCACAACCAGCGGGTGGTCAGCCAGATCGACGCCTCGACGGCCACCGCGACCAGCAGCACCACCCAGGCCAGCCGGGCCTTGGGGCCGGCCGCGCGCCGCGCCTCCCGCCAGGCCCGCTCGATGTCGGCCAGCGGATATGTCCGCCCGCCCACCCGGACGCCCGACGCGGCCACCGTGATGTCCGCGTCCCGGTAATAGATCCGCATCCCGCACCACCCATCCGACCATCAGGATGCGTCCGGACCGGTGCTCCCCGCACCGGGCGGCACCCGGGTGGGCGGGTCGGATATTCGCGGTATCTGGCAGGCCGCGTCGCCGCGCGGGCGCTCACTCGGGGCCGCCGAAGGACGCGAACATGTCGAGCAGCGACTGCGGCGCCTGGTCGTTGAAGATCACTTCGAGGTTGTCGGCCGACTCCTTGGCGACCTCGGCACTGCGGACGAAAAGCTCTTTCTCGTACGCCGTGAGCGCCGCCTCGATGTCGCCGGGGTGCGCGACGATCGCCTTGCCCAGCTCGGCACCGTCGAACATGGCCAGGTTGGCCCCCTCGCCGGCGAACGGCGACATCACGTGGGCGGCGTCGCCGAGCAGGGTCACCCCGGGGATCCGGTCCCAGCGGTGCCCGACCGGCAGCGCGTTGATGCTCCGCGGGATCAGGGCACCGTCCGCCTCGGTGATCAGGGTCTTGATCTCCGGTGCCCAGTCGGCGAACTCCGCCAGCAGCACGGCCTTGCCCTTGTCGGTGTCGGCCCAGTCGATGCCGTCGAGCCATTCCTGTGACGTCTTCAGGGCGATGTAGACGTGCAGGCTGCCGTCGGTCTCCCGGTGCGCCAGGAAGCCCCGGCCCGGGGCGAGCGCGAAGAGCATGCCGGCGCCGACGATCGAGGCCGGCACCGGGTGCCGCCTCGCCGCGTCGAGGTGGTCGGCCTCGATGAACGAGATCCCGGTGTACGCCGGTGTGGCGCCGGACAGCAGCGGCCGGATCCGTGACCACGCGCCGTCCGCGCCGATCAGCAGATCGGTGGTGACCGTCTCGCCGCCGTCGAAGGTCAGCTCGTGCCGGCCGTCGCCCAGCGCCCGGGCGGCGGTGACCTTCCGGCCCCACTCGATGGTGCCCGCGGGCAGCGAGTCGAGCAGGATCTGCCGCAACTGTCCCCGGTCGACCTCCGGCCGGTTCCCGTCGCTGTCCTCGTCGGTCTCGTCGGCGAGCACCGTGTTGTGCTTGTCGAGGATGCGCGTCGCCTGCCCGCCGGGGTGGATGATCGCCTGGAACTGCTCGAACAGGCCGGCCTCGCGCAGCGCCACCTGCCCGTTGTAGTCGTGGATGTCGAGCATCCCGCCCTGGGTCCGCGCGGCGGGCGACGCGTCCAGTTCGTAGATGGTGGCGGCGATGCCGTTGACGTGCAGGACGCGGGCCAGGATCAGGCCGCCCAGCCCGGCTCCCACGATGCTGATGGTCGGTGTGCTCATGTCTGCCTCCAGAGGTTCCGGTGTATCCGGCGAGATTCGCCGGACAGGTTGACGAACGCGATCGTAGCGAACATGTTCGTCAGTCACAACAGCGGACGCGGGCCCGGGATGCCGCGAAGACTTCGGCGTCCGCCGGAACCCCCTTTCGGCCCGGGCTGTGCCGCCGTTCGTTCCGCGGCGGGCAGCCGAACCGCCCAACTACGTCGACATGTGCATCTGCACGTGCATCAGCTCTTGAATCTGCGCGCGCAGCGGAGCAGGTTGTCTTGACAGAAGGGGAAAGGGGGCGGAAACAGTGAACAAGTGGGGGAAACGACCGAATCGCGGTCCCAGCCGGCCGATCCTCACCTTCGCCGAGGCGGACTACCGCCCCGGCGCCGGCCCGCTCCGCATGATCGTCCTGCGCGTGCGGTGGGACGCCCCGCGCCGCGAGAACGCCGAGGTCTGGTACGAGGTCGACGGCGTCGAGATGAGCCTCGACGGCCGCGAACTCGGCCGCCGCACCGCACTGGTGCGCGGCACCAAGCTGCGCCCCCTGCCGGACAACACCGGCCACTACCGCAGCCCGTGACGGCGATCCGGCGCCGTCGCTCAGGCGGCCGGCTACGGGATCGCGGGTCAGGCCCGGCGTTCGTCGAGCAGGTTGCCGCCGTCGACGACGAGCACCTGACCGGTGATGTAGCCGGCCTTCGCCGAGGCCAGGAACGCGACCGCGGCCGCCACCTCGGCCGGCCGTCCCGGCCGGCCCACCGGGGTCGCGGCGCCGGCCCGCAACTCCTCCGGCGTGCTGGACGCCGTCGCGATCCAGCCCGGCGCGACGCTGTTCACGGTCACCCCGTACGGCCCGGCCTCCAGCGCCCAGGTCCGGGTCAGGCCGTCCATGCCGGCCTTCGCCGCGGCGTACGCGGACTGACCCGGAACGCTGACCAGCGGGCCGGTCACCGAGGAGATGTTCACCACCCGGCCGTGGCCGCGCTCCATCATTCCCGGCAGCACCAGGCGGGTCACGTTGAAACAGGTGGTCAGGGTGACGGCGAGCTGCCTGTCGAACTCGCCGGGATCGAGGTCGGCCAGCTCGGCGGACCGGTCGCCGTACCCGGTCTGGGCCATGCCGGCGTTGTTGACCAGGACGGCCACCTCGCCGATCGTCGCGCGGACCTCGTCGACCAGGCGTTGCGCCTGATCGCGGTCGCGCAGGTCGGCGACCAGCCCGGCGGTTCCGTGGCCCAGCTCGGCGGCGCGGTCGTGCACCCGGGCGGTGGTGGCCGTGATCGCCACCCGGAACCCGGCCTCGATCAGCTCCCGCGCGATCGCGAAACCGATCCCGTCCGGGCTGCCGGCCCCGGTCACCAGCGCCGTCGCGGTACTGCCGTCCGATCTCATCATGATCATCCCATCATGGCGGACGGCGTGCCCTCGGTCTCGCCGAAGCCGGGACGGGTGCCGGATCCGTTCAGCTCGCGGGCCAGTGCAGGTAGAGGACGGCGGTGTCGTCGCTGTGCCGGCCGGCGTCGGCGGTCTGGATGCCGGCCATCAGCGCGTCGACGTACCGGCCGGGGTCGTCGATGGTGGCCAGGCTGGCGGCGAGGTCGATGAAGCGGTCCTCGCCCAGCCGGGTGCCGTCCTCGCAGAAGCTCTCGATGACGCCGTCGGTGTAGAGCAGCAGTCCGGCGCCGGCCGGCACGGTGACGGTGGTCTCGCGCCAGCGGGCCCGGCCGGGCGCCATGCCGAGGCCGGGACCGTAGATGACCGGGGCCGGGTAGACGCGATCCCGGGTGACGATCAGCGGGGCCGGGTGGCCGGCGCTGAGCAGCACCACCTCACCGGTGGCCGGGGTGACGCCGACGGTGCAGACGGTGGCGAACATGCCGTCGTGCGGGCGTTCGGCGACCAGTACCTGTTCGAGCAGTCGCATCCGGTCGACTTTGCGCAGGCCGGCCAGGGTGAGGGTGCGCCAGCCGAAGCGCAGGCCGACGCCCATCGCCGCCTCGTCCGGGCCGTTGCCGCAGACGTCGCCGATCATGGCGTGGATGACGCCGTCGGTGGTCTGCACGACGTCGTAGAAGTCGCCGCCGAGCAGTGAGCGCTGCTGGCCGGGCAGGTAGCGGCTGACCACGGTGACCGCGGTGTCGGCCAGCAACGGCTTGGGCAGCAGGCCACGCTGCAGCCGGGTGTTCTCGTCGGCTTGCAGCCGGCTGTCGCCGAGCCGGCGTTCCGCCGTCTGTACGCGTTTGCGCTGCACGGCGTAGCGGATGGTGCGGGCCAGCAGGGCCGCGTCGACCTGATCCTTGACCAGGTAGTCCTGGGCGCCGGCGGCGACCGCCGCGGAGCCGGTGGCGGCGTCGTTGAGGCCGGTGAGCACCAGCACCGCGGCGTGTGGCCACTGCCGCAGCACCCGGTGCAGCGCGTCGAGTCCCCGCCCGTCGGGCAGGTGCAGGTCCAGCAGGATGCACTCCGGCTCGTAGCCGATGCCGAAGCCTTGCGCGAGGGTGCCGACGTGATCGAGGCGGGCGTCGAGGTCGCTGTCGGCCAGGTGCTCCCGCACCAGCAACGCGTCACCCGGGTCGTCCTCGATCAGCAGGATGACGATGCCGGCGACCGATCGGTCGGCGTCCGGGCTGCGATGGGACGGCCCGTTCTGGCCCGGCAGCGACGTGACGGCCCTGCGTCCGTCAGCGATCACGGCACTACCTCTTTCTCACCTGCCGCCAGTCGGCGGCCGCTCGGGTGGCACAGGGCCGACGACGACGGTCTCATGATCGTGATGGCAGCCGAACTCAGTATGATGCGGCGCACAGCCGGTCGGCCGAGCCGTCACGTCCGGCTCGACAGCGGGGGACATCGGCGCCGGTCAGCGGTGCATGACGTGGTACGGGAAATGCAGCCGCACCGACGTGCGGCCGGGGACCGTGTCGAGGAGCACCGCGTCGGCCAGTTGCCGGGCCAGCCACAGCCCGCGGCCGCCGGGTACCGCCCGGTTGCCGCCCGGCCGGTGATAGCCGGCGGTGACCGGTACCGGCTGCCCGGCGTTGTCGTCGCACTGGGTGATCAGCGTGCGGCCGTGGTGCCAGGCCCGGACCCGGACCGGGGTGGCGGCGTGGCGCAGCCCGTTGGTGGCCACCTCGGTCACGGCCACCACCAGGTCGTCGGCGGGGTCGGCGGCGAATCCGTGGCGCACCGCCCACCCGCTCAGCGCGGCGCGCAGCTCCCGCAGCCCGGTGAACTCGGTGAGGGTCTGCTCGTGGTCGACGGCGGCCGGTACCGCGTGCAGCGCGGCCCGGCCATGATCGCTGAGGTAGTCGTCGGCCGGCTGGAAATCCGGGCTGCGGTGGCGGCCCTGCGGGGTGAGCAGGTAGCGATGGGTGGCGCGGACCCCGTCCAGAACGCCCGCCGAGTGCTGCCGGCTGTCCCAGACGCAGGTCACCGCCGATCCGTACGGGGCATAGGTGTCGTTGCACACCGACTCGTACGCCAGGTAGGCGCGTACCCTGCCGGGTGGTGGTTCGTCGCCGGGCCGCTCGCGGAGATCCGGTTCGGCGATCACGTAGACCCGGCGGCCCCGGCTCGCCTGCTCGGCCAGGTACTGGCGGAAGCGTTCGTAGGCGAACCCGAGCCGCTGGTAGAAGCCCGCCCGGCCGGCCCGCCGCAGCACGCCGGTCAGATCGTGCACGGCGTCGCTGAGCAGGTCCCGGGTGCGATCGCTGACGACCAGCAGCACTTCGTCGTAGGTGTCGCCGGAGCGGCGCAACTCCGCTGTCAGAGTGCTGACGAGTTCCTCGTCGGTGCCCGGGAGCAGAGCGCTGTGCGGGAAGGTCTCACCACCCTGAGGTTCACGGTGGTTAACGATCATGGCATAACCATCACAGGTGGAGCGGCCGCGCGCCAGTGGTCATGATCGGAAGATCCTTCCGGCCCGGCTGGTGAGGCACGCGTGACGGGGCTGTTCGACGGCGCGGCATGGACATGGCTGCCCGGATACCCGGGGCGCGGCCGGCTATGCGGCAGCGTCGGTGTGTGCTTCTGGAAGCGCTTCCAGCAGCTGTCATGCAGGCGCCGCAGGCACAGCCAGGTCGGCCTCGCGCCGGCCGCGGGGAGACATGGTTGCTGAGGAAACCCGCGCTTCACCGGAATCGCGAAGGCCCGTGCCATCGCACCGGACCGTCCGGTGATGCTCGGCGAGTTCGCGTCCACCGAGGACGGCGGCGACCACCGGCTGATGCGCCGTGGTGAGTCTCGGGTCGGTGTGCACCGCGACGGGCAGGTACCCGCACTTCCGGCCGGACATGGCGATGACCCCGCCGCGGTTTTCGCCGTGGCCCAGCGGCCGGAACCCGCCGACCCGGTCGCCGACCCGGGTGCGACCTGTCAGGTAAGCCGTCGAGCCGTCGTTTGACCTGGTCCGTGGCGGGTACGCCGCGATCATGGCGGAGACGAGCGACGGCGTGCTGGCGCGTCGCACACTGGTGGTTCTCGGGGTCACACTGGCCGTGCTGGCGACGCTGTTCCTGGCTCACGAGACCCGCCGGGTGCTGACCTGGATCCTGATCGCCGGGTTCTTCGCCGTGGCGCTGCATCCCGCTGTCGACTGGATGACCCGCAAGGTCACCTTCTGCCGTCGCTGGCTGGCGACCCTGCTGGTGTTCGCGGCCGCCGTCGTCCTGCTGGCCGGCCTGGTCACCCTGTTCGTCGTGCCGCTGGCACGCCAGGGCAGCCAGGTCGTCGCCGACTTCCCCAAGATCGTCGGAGACGCGCGCCACGGGCGCGGACCGGCCGGGCCGCTGCTGGAGCGCTTCCACGTGGTCGAGTACGCACAGCGCAACGCCGGCCGGTTCCGGGAGTACGCCGCCGGGCTGGGCGCTCCGACCCTGGCCTTCGTACGCTCGATCGCCACCGGCATCGCCGGCACCATGACGATCTTCGTGCTGTCGTATCTCATGGTGCTCGAGGCTCCGAAGATCGTGACGGGGTTCCTCGCCCTGTTCGAGCCGCGACGGGCCGACCACATCCGCCGGGTCGGCCACGACTGCGCCAAGACCATCACCGGCTACCTCACCGGCAACCTGCTGATCAGCGTCATCTGCGGCGCCCTGACGTTCGCCGTGCTGGCCCTCGTGCACGTGCCGTACGCCGGCCTGATCGCCCTGTTCGTCGGGCTGGCCGACCTCATCCCGCTGGTCGGCGCCACGCTCGGCGCGGTGGTCGCCACCGTCGCGGCGTTCGTCGAGTCGACCACCGCCGGGGTGGTGGTGGTCGTCTTCTTCGTGCTCTACCAGCAGTTGGAGAACCACCTGCTGCAGCCGATGATCTTCGCGCGGACGGTGCGGCTCAACCCGCTGACGGTTCTCGTCGCGATCCTGCTGGCGGTGGAACTGGCCGGCATCCTCGGCGCGCTGCTGGCCATCCCGGTGGCCGGCATCCTGCAGATCATCGCCCGCGACGTCTGGGACGTCCGCCGCGGCCGCCCGAAGCCGGAACCGACAGTCGGGCAAGACCGGGTCCCGGTGTCGGCGGTGGACGAGTCCGGCGCCGCCGGGCACCGGTCCGGAGCGGCGGACGTGCACGCCGCCTATGTCGCCGGCGTCACCGACCGGCAGCGGCCGGTGGCCGCCGAGTCGCCGGCGCGGGCATCGGACACGCCCCGCCGGTAGCCGGCGGCTGCTGTCCAGCGGCTCGGCGAGCCGATCGCGGGGCCCGCCCGAACGGGTGCCGCGGCGAGTCCGGCGGCCGTGTCCGGGTCCGTGCGATGGGTTGCCGGGGCCGCCGCCGGCCCGTGTACCGTGTGCAGCCCTGTCGACCGGGGAGCACTACCTTGCTAGCAGACGACGATCTCGGCGGCGCGCTGACCGCCGCGCGTGAGGGTGACGAGACCGCGTTCGCCGTCCTCTGGTGTGCCCTGCAACCAGCGGTTCTGCGCTATCTGCGAGTCGTGGTCGGCGACCCCGCCGAGGACGTCGCCTCGGAGACCTGGCTGCAGGTCGCCCGGGACCTGCGGCGCTTCCGCGGCGGCATCGGCGACTTCCGCGGCTGGCTGTTCCGGATCGCCCGGCACCGCGGCATCGACCATCTGCGCCGGACCGGGCGCCACCGGGAGGACCCCGTCGAGGTCGTCGACGACACGATCGTCGCCCCGGACGCCGCGGTCCAGACGGAGGAGTTGCTGAGCACCGGCTGGGCGCTGTCGGTGATCGCCACCCTCCCCAGGGATCAGGCCGAGTCCGTCATGCTGCGCGTCGTCGCCGGGCTCGACGTCGCGACCACGGCCAAGGTGCTCGGTAAACGCACCGGCGCGGTCCGCATCGCCACCATGCGGGGCCTGCGCCGCCTCGCCGCCCACCCCGAGGTCACGGCCCGCAACGAGAAGACGGCCACCGGTGTGGCCGAGGAGGTGTAACGGGATGCGACCGATCAGCGCTCTCCGTCGTGCGATGCGTGTTCGCCGGACCCATCCGATCGGCCTCGACCAGACCGAGCGGTGGGCCACCGGCGAGCAGCCGGGGCCTGACCACCAGGGCCTGGCCGACCTGCTGGCCGCCGCCAAGGCTCCCGCCACCCCGGGAGAACTGGCCGGCCGGCAGGCCGCCACCGCCGCTTTCGCCGCCGCATACCAGGGTGCCGGCGCACCGGAGGAGGAACGACGTGTCAGCACGTCACGCACGACGAGGGCACTCGTCGTGAACGTCATGGCCGGGGTTCTCCTGGTCACCGCCACCGGGACCGCCGTGGCGGCCAGGGGCGGTGTGCTGCCCGAGGGCGCTCAGCGGCGGGCGCACGAGCTGTTCTCCGGGCTGGGGGTGCCGGCGCCACACACGAGTGCGAGCACGCCGGCGCCCGTACCGTCAAGCGGGTCGTCCCGGACCGGCGCGGTGCCGTCACCGGCCCCGGCGACCTCGCCCACCGCTGTCGTTCCCGCCGGGTGGTGCCGGGCCTGGGCGGCCGCGCCGCGGCCCAGCCGCGCGCCCTGGTACCCGGAGCTGGCGCGGGCGGCCGGCTCCGAGTCGGCGATCCCGGCCTACTGCGCCGCGCAGGGCGTCACCGCGCCGGCCACCAGCGGCGCGCCGGCCACCAGCAGTGCACCGGGCAAGTCCGGGCACAGCCGCAAACCGCAGGGCAAGCCGAGCAGTCTGCCCGCACCGAGCCATCCCGGGAAGAAATAGTTGATCACCGATCCGGTCTTCGTCGATCGCAGCGGCCGGCGCCGCCGCCTCGTGCTGGCCGCCGGCGCCGCCGGTGCTCTGGTCCTGCTGCTCGCGGTCGCCACGCTGGTGGCCGGGCTCACCGGCGCCGGTCCGTCGGCGGTGCCGGGCTGGCCGGCGCCGGCCGCCACCCGGAGGACCACCACCCACCCGTCGCCGTCCCCGGCGCCGGCCACCAGCACGCGCCGGCCGACGACGCCCGGGCCGGCCCAGCCGACCACCACACCGCCCCCGGCCACCGGCGGCGCTGCCGCCTCCAGCCGGGCCACGGCCGCGACCGCCGGCTCGGCCACCCGGCCGGCCAACCGCGGGCGCAAACCCAGCAGCCATCCCTCCAGGAACAAGTGATCCATGGGAAAACGAGCTCTGCGCCGCGAACCGCGCGCGCACTGGGCGCTCCTCGTCCTCGCCATGCTGGTGCTCTTCGCCGGGCTGTGCTTCAACGGCTACGTGACCGGCGCCGGCGCGGAGGGCACGCACGTCCCGGTCGAGGGCGCGCCGGGCCCGGCCGCCGCGACCGAGGGCGCCGCCGTGCAGCGGCTGGAGCCGGACGGCACCGTGACCAGCCGGGCGCTACCGGCTCGCACCATCGCCCTGACCTTCGACGACGGCCCGGATCCGGCCTGGACGCCGGCCGTTCTCGAGGTGCTCGCCCGGTATCGGGTGCACGCCACGTTCTTCCAGGTGGGTGCCCAGATCAACCGCTACCCGGAGATCACCCGGCGGGTTGTCGACGCCGGCCACGAGGTGGGGCTGCACACCTTCACGCACGTCGCCGCCGGAACCGTGCCGGCCTGGCGGCTGGAAGCGGAGGTCAAGCTCACCGCGAACGCCCTGGCCGCGGCCGGCGGCCCGCAGGCCACCCTGCTCCGGCTGCCCTACTCGGCCACCCCGCGGGCCGAGTCGGCGGCCGAGTACGACGCCTGGCGCCGCGGCGCGCCCGGCTACCTGCAGGTGCTGGCCGACCACGACACCGAGGACTGGCGCCGCCCGGGCGTGCCGGCCATCGTCCGGGCCATCCGGCCCGGCGTCGTGATGCTGCACGACAGCGGCGGTGACCGGGCCCAGACGATCGCCGCGCTCGACCAGGCGATCCCCCGGCTGCAGGCGAAGGGCTACCGCTTCGTCACGGTCTCCGAGGCGCTCGGCCTGCCCCGGCCGCCGGCCGCCGCCGCGGCCCAGAAGTGGCGCGGCCTCGCCGTCCGGGTCGCCCAGAACACCGCCGGCTGGCTGGCCGGTGCACTGACCGTGGTGATGACCGTGGCGGCCGGGATCGGACTGCTGCGGCTGCTGATCCAGCTCGTCACCGCCCGGGTCCACTGGCGCCGGGCTCGGGCCCGGCACGAGCGGCCGTTGGCGTACCTGGGCCTGGTCAGCGTGGTCGTGCCGGCCTACAACGAGGCGGCCAACATCGAGGCGACCGTCCGGTCGCTGATCGGCAACGATTACCCGGACATCGAGGTGGTCGTCGTCGACGACGGTTCCAGCGACGACACCGCGGGCATCGTCGAACGGCTCGGGCTGCCGCGGGTCCGGGTGATCCGGCAACCCAACGCCGGTAAACCGGCCGCGCTCAACACCGGCATCCGGCACTCCCACGGTCAGATCCTGGTCCTGGTCGACGGGGACACGGTGTTCGCGCCGGACGCTGTCGGCCGGCTCATCCAGCCGTTTACCGACCCGGAGATCGGCGCGGTGTCCGGCAACACGAAGGTCGCCAACCGGACCGGCCTGCTCGGCCGCTGGCAGCACCTGGAGTACGTGATCGGCTTCAACCTGGACCGCCGGATGTTCGAGATCGCCCGGTGCATGCCGACGGTGCCGGGCGCGATCGGCGCGTTCCGCCGGGCGGCGATCCAGGACGCCGGCGGCGTCTCGGGGGAGACGCTGGCCGAGGACACCGACTTCACCATGGCGGTCCTGCGGGCCGGCTGGCACGTCGTCTACGAGCCCGCCGCGATCGCCTGGACCGAGGCGCCGGCCACCGTCCGGCAGCTGTGGCGGCAGCGCTACCGGTGGTGCTACGGCACCATGCAGGCGATGTGGAAGCACCGCGACACCGTCCTGCGGCGCGGCCCGGCCGGTCGCCTCGGCCGCCGCGGCATCGGATACCTGCTGCTGTTCCAGGTGCTGCTGCCGATCACCGCCCCGATGATCGACGTGTACGGCGTCTACGGCCTGCTCTTCCTGTCCCCGCTCAAGGTGGCCGCGGTGTGGTCGGGTTTCACCGCGGCCCAGGTGGCCACCGCGGCGATCGCCCTGCGGATGGATCGCGAGCGGTACGGGCCGCTGTGGACCCTGCCGTTGCAGCAGATCGTCTACCGCCAGCTGATGTACCTGGTGGTCATCCAGTCCACGGTGATGGCCCTGGTCGGTGGACGGTTGCGCTGGCACCGGATGGTGCGGATCGGCGCCGCGCAGCAGTATGCGGCCGGCCCGCCGACCGCCGCGGTGCCGATGGAGTCGCCCGGCCGTTGACGGGCCGGGGGGAAGCCCCGACCGGTGGCGGCCGGTCGGGGCCGTACCGTGACCCTGTGGATGGCCTCGAACGGCTGCGCCGCGCCGGACGAGCGCACCCGACGGTCGCCGATGCCCTGCTCGGCGCCGCGGTCTTCGTGATGAGCCTGCTGCCGGCGTCTCCGCCGGGCGGCCCGGCGCCGCGGCCGCTGACGGTCGGCTCGGTCGTGCTCGCCGCGGTCGGATGCGGAGCCTTGGCGCTGCGTCGCCGCCGTCCGCTACCGGTCCTCGGCGTGGTCAGCGTCGTGGCGGCGGCCTCCCTGATCACCCTTCGGCCCCGCGGGTTCCTGGTGCTCGCCGTGGGCGTCGCCGCGTACACGGTGGCGACTCGCACGCAGCGGCGGACCGCCGTGGCGGTCGGCGCGGCCAGCGCCCTGGCGCTCGGCGTCTGCGCCGTGGTGGCGCTCGGCGTCGGCTGGCTCGACCCGGCGATCGTGGTGCTGCTGCTGTGGTTCGGCCTGGCCGTCGCCGCCGGCACCGCGGTACGGACCCGGCGCGACTACATCGCCGTGCTGGAGGACCGGGCCCAGCGCGCCGAACAGAGCCGGGAGCAGGAGGCCCGCCGCCGGGTCGCCGAGGAGCGGCTGCGGATCGCCCGGGAGCTGCACGACGTGGTGGCGCACCATATAGCGGTGATCAACGTGCAGGCCGGTGTGGCCGGACATCTGATGCGCGAGCGGCCGGCCGCCGCCGAGGACGCCCTCGGCCATGTCCGCGCCGCGGCCCGCACCGCCCTGGAGGAACTGGCCACCCTGCTCGGTGTGCTGCGCCGCGACGAGGAGCCGGACGCGCCCACCGAGCCGGCCCCCAGCCTCAGCCGCCTCGACGGGCTCGTCGAGGCGTTCGCCGCCGGCCAGCCGGTGCGGTGGACGATGTCCGGGCAGCCGCGTGCCCTGCCCAGCGCCGTCGACGTGGCGGCGTACCGCATCCTGCAGGAGTCCTTGACGAATGCCTGCCGGCACGCGACCGGTGCGCCGGTCACGGTGCGGCTGACGTACGACGATGCCGCCGTCACCGTCGAGGTCCGCGACGACGGCCGGGCCGGTTCGTCCCCTCCGGCGGGGCCGGGTGCCGGTCTCGGCCTGCTGGGTATGCGGGAGCGCGCCGAGTCGGTGGGCGGTACGTTCTCCGCCGGTCCACGCCCGGCGGGCGGCTTCCGCGTGCGCGCGGTGCTCCCGGCTCCCGCCCGCGAGGCGGCGGAATGACCATCCGCGTGGTGCTCGCCGACGACCAGACCCTCATCCGCGCCGGGTTCCGGGTGCTGATCGATTCGGCGCCCGACCTCACCGTGGTCGGCGAGGCGGCAACCGGCTTCGAGGCCGTCGAGCAGGTCCGCCGCACCGGCCCCGACGTGGTGCTGATGGACATCCGGATGCCCGGGATGGACGGTCTGCACGCCACTCGCGAGATCACCGCCGACGAGCGGCTGGCCGGCACCCGGGTGCTGATCCTGACCACCTTCGAGGTCGACGAGTACGTCTTCCAGGCCCTGCGCGCCGGGGCCAGCGGTTTCCTCGGCAAGGGCGTGGAACCGGCGGAGCTGCTCGCCGCCATCCGGACCGTCGCCGCCGGAGACGCCCTGTTGTCGCCCAGAGCCCTCCGCGGACTGATCGCCCGGTTTCTGGCGGAGCCGGATCCGGAACCCCGCACCGCCCCGGCCGAGCTGGCGGTGCTCACCGACCGCGAACGCGAGGTGCTGTCGCTGGTCGCGGCCGGGCTGAGCAACGAGCAGATCGCGCAGCGGCTGGTGGTTTCCCCACTGACGGCCAAGACCCACGTGAACCGGGCCATGGCCAAGCTCGGCGCCCGCGACCGCGCCCAGCTCGTGGTGATCGCCTACCAGACCGGGCTGGTCCGGGCGGACCCGCCGGCGCGGTAGACGCCGGGCCGGCATACCGCCGTCGCGGTACGCGCAAGAGTCCGCAACCGTCGGACGCGGCGCCGGTCCTGCGCGGGCGACCGTAGTACCCATGATCGAAGTAGTCGAGCTGAGCAAGCGCTACGGCGACAAGGTGGCGGTCGACGCCCTGACGTTCCAGGTGCGGCCGGGCGTCGTCACCGGCTTCCTGGGACCCAACGGCGCCGGGAAGTCCACCACCATGCGCATGATCCTCGGTCTGGACGCGCCGACCGGCGGGCGGGTGACCGTGAACGGCCGCCGGTACGCCGATCACCGCGCGCCGATGCGGGAGGTCGGCGCCCTGCTGGAGGCGCGAGCGGTGCACGCCGGCCGGTCCGCCCGCAACCACCTGCTCGCCCTCGCCGCGACGCATGGCATCGGCGCCCGCCGGGTCGACGAGGTGATCGACCTGGTCGGGCTGCCGGAGGCCGCCGGTAAGCGGGCGGGCGGCTTCTCCCTCGGCATGGGGCAGCGGCTCGGCATCGCCGTGGCGCTGCTCGGCGATCCGGCCGTGGTGATGCTCGACGAACCGGTGAACGGCCTGGACCCCGATGGCATCCGCTGGATCCGTGGCCTGCTGACGGGTCTCGCCGCCGAGGGACGTACGGTCTTTGTCTCCTCCCACCTGATGAGCGAGATGGCCCAGACCGCCGAGCATCTGATCGTCGTCGGCCGGGGCCGGCTGATGGCCGACGTCCCGCTCGCCGAGTTCACCCGCCGGGCGTCCCGGGCGACGGTCCGGGTCCGCTCGCCGCAGTCGGGCGCGCTGCGTGATCTGCTCGCCGGGGCCGGTGTGACGGTCACCAGCGGCGAACCGGGGGTGCTCGAGGTGACCGGTCTCAGCAGCGAGCAGATCGGCGACCGGGCCGCCGCCGCCCACCTCACCCTGCACGAGCTCAGCACGAGCGAGACATCCCTGGAGGACGCCTTCATGGCCATGACGCGCGACGCCGTCGAGTACACCGGCACCCCCGTACGGACGTCGCGATGACGCCGTCCGCGGTACCCGCCGCGATTCCCGCCGACGCACGGGTCACCGTCCCGCGGGTGATCCGCGCCGAGTGGCTGAGGTTCCGATCCCTGCGATCGTCGCTGATCATGATCGCCGCCACGGCCGCGGTCTTCGCCGCTCTCGGTCTCGGCTTCGCCGCCTTCCTCGCCGACGCCACCGTCGAACCCGGCACACCCGCACCGCCCGGCGGTCCGTCGTCGCTCGATCCGCTCGGCGCCAGCCTCGGCGGTGTCAACCTGGCGCAACTGCTCATCGCCACGCTCGGCGTGCTGCTGATCACCGGGGAGTACTCGACCGGCATGATCCGGTCGTCCCTGGCGGCGGTGCCGCGACGGTGGCCGGTGCTGGCCGGCAAGGTGGTGGTGCTCGCCGGCGTCTCCCTGGCCACGTTGATCCCGACCGTCCTGCTCACCTTCATCGGTGCGCAAGCCGTCCTCGGTGACAAGGGCATCGCGCTCACCGGTGACGGAGTGCTACGGGCGGTCCTCGGCACCGCCGGTTATCTCGCCGGTGTCGGTGTGCTCGGCACGGCACTCGGATTCCTGCTGCGCAACACCGCCGCCGCGCTCACCGGCGCGGTCGCCGTCCTGCTGATCGTCCCCGGCGTCGTGGCACTGCTGCCGGCGAGCTGGCCCGACGCGATCGGGCCCTACCTGCCGTCCAACGCCGGGCAGGCGTTCATGAGCGTGACTGGCGATCCCGGCCTGCTGTCACCGGTGGCCGGCGCGGCCGTCTTCACCGGCTGGCTGGCGGTGCTCCTGGCGGCGGCCGTCACCGTGCTGCGCCGCCGCGACGCCTGAGGGCCGCTCCGGCGGAGACGGAGCGGCCGGAGCACCGTGCCGTTGACGAGCGCCCGTCCGCGCGACGCGGTCAGTCAGTGGTTCGCCGCGTCGCGCGGTGGTGGCGGCACACCCTATGCGGCCCCGAAGTCATCGGGTTCCACCAAGGACGTACGGGCCTTGGCTCGACCCCGAGTCGTCCGGTAGCGTCCCTCTCTTGCCCTGGAGACGGGGTGGGTACCGGAAGGCATCCAGGATGGAAAGCGGCGACGACAAGGTTCACGGCATCGCACGGGCGGACGTCGAGAGGTACGTACGGATTCATCAGGGTCTGGAGCGGTACGGCAGCGGCACCCGGTCCGATCAGGCGACGGCTTTCTATCTCAAACATCTGGTCAAGCCCGCGGTCGAGCAGGCACGGCTGGTCAGCGACCGGCCGCCGACCAAGGTCGATCTCCTGGTCAGCCTGAGCGGGTTCACGCCGACGCCCGCGATCCTGGCTTACGAACTGCTGGAACCCGAGCGCATGGTGGTGATCGCGTCGGAGGCGGCGCAGCGCAGCATCGATGTCATCCACTACCACGCGGTGCAGCCCGGTGGCCGGCTTCGTCCCAGCCAGTTCCGGGCCATGGACTGCGATCCCACCGACCCGATGAGCATCTATCGCATCGTCAAGGAGGAACTCGACCGCCTGGTACGGGCCTCCAGGTCGAAGCCGTACGCCATCATCGACATCACCGGCGGGCGCAAGGTGATGAGCGCCGCCGCCGCCCTCGCGGCCTGGCAGTTGAAGCTCGATCTCGCCTACATGGAGGGCGAGTTCGACCAGAACACCCGGCACCCGATCCCCGGCACCGACCGGATGATGATCCTCGACGACCCGAACATCATCTTCGGCGAGCAGGAGATGTCACGCGCCCTGGAGATGTTCCGGGCCGGCGCCTTCGAGGCCGCGCGCCACCGCTACGAGGAGATCTGCGACAGCATCGTCGTCCCGGTCCACGCCCGGTTCATGCGCGGGCTGAGCGAAATGTACCGGGCGTGGTGCGACCTCGACATGGAGGCGCTGCCCGAGGCCGTCGAGTCGGTCCGCCAGACGATCGGCAACGTCCGTCGCACCGTCGGCGCCGACTACCTCGACACGCTGGAACAGCAGGTGGCCTTCGTACGCCGCCTGGTCGCCGGCGACCGCGACGCGATGGCACTGTGCTTCTTCGTGCTGGGCCTGCACTACCAGGAGATCGGCCGGCGCGACTTCGCCGCACTGCTCTACTACCGCACCATCGAGAGCTGCCTGACGCGCCGGATCCACCACCGCTTCGGTGGCCTGGACCCCGACCGGCCCGACTGGGGGTTGCTCGGTGACGCCACAGCGGCGAAACGCCGCTACTCGGCGCTCGCCCACAAGATGGGCTGGCACAACGGCCCGCCGCCCAAGCTGATGCTGATCGCCTGCGCCGTGCTGCTCGCCGCCGAGCGCGATGCCTACGCCGAGCAGTGCGGCTTCCATAGCCTCGCGGGGCTCCGAAGACTGCAGGATCTCACCCGGGTGCGCAACCATTCCGTGCTGGCACACGGGTTCGAGGCGATCGGGAAGGAGCAGACCGAAGCCCTGCGCGACCGGGCGAAGGACATGCTGACGGCGTTCTGGACGCTGCACGGCGAGGACCGGGACCTGGACCTGATGCTGGCGGACCTGCGTTTCCTGCGAGCGGACCGGTGAGCCGAAGCGCCGGGACGCGTTTCGAGCCGTCCGAGGCCGACCTGCTGCGTTACTGCCGGACCCGATATCCGGAGGAGTTCGAGCCGACCCCGGTCGAGCAGACCGCCGTCATCCTCGGCTACTCACCGAGCCGGCCCTTCCTCGCGACCACCGATCTCGACGACGTCGCCGCCGACCTGGCGGCCGGTCTGTCGATCGCGAAGCGCACCGGCAGGACCAGTGACTACTTCGTCCTGACAGGAACGCGCTACGCCGTGCACGCCGACGCGACCGTCGGCGGCGACGGCCGGCCCGCCGCCGATGTCACCAGCATCAGACCGGTCGGCCGGATGAACCGGCGGGATGCGATACGTCCGGCGGCGGTCACGTTCGCGCCGCGGCGCCTGGCGGCGTCGTTCGATCTGGACCTGCTGGCCGACCGGGCCGCCGAGAGCGTGACGGTCGCCAGGCGACGGGCACACCTGCGCGATGAGCTGTTGTGGCGGATGCGCCACCCCGAAGCGGCGCCGCCCGCGCCGATGGCCGGGTTGCGGGAGCAGACCCAGCGCCACTTCCAGCCGTTGCGGATGTTGCTCGAGCTGCTCCGGGAGCGCAGCGACCTCAGCGGCGAGGTCAGCGCCTGGGGTCAGGTACTGGGCGCGCGCCCCGACGAACTCTATGTACGCCTGAGCGGTCTGCCGGCCGGCTTCGCCGAGCGGCGGGCGGCCCGGCTCCATCACGACGGCCGGGAGCTCGCGACGACCGTACAGAGCATCGAGGAGATCGAGGGCGACCTGGTCCTCTGCCTGGAGCCGCCGCGCGGTGCACCGGCACCGCCGCCGCGAGCACGGGTGGAGATCACGCAACGCGCGCGCTTCTCGATGACCCGGCACGGCCGGGCGCTGCGGCAGCTGCTCGACGAGGAGGTGGAGGGCAACTGGGAGAACCTGGCGATGCTGCTCTGCCGGCCGAAGGACCTGCCGGCCTTCGTCGCGACCGAGCCGGCCCGGTACTTCACCGAGGACGGGTCCCGAACCCTCAACGTCGAGCAGCGGGCCGCGGTCGCCGGCGCACTGTCCACCCCGCACGCCTACCTCATTCAGGGTCCACCCGGCACCGGGAAATCGACGGTGATCGAAGAGCTGGTGCTCCAGCTCACGGCGCGCAACGAGCGCGTGCTGGTGCTGGCCCCGATGCACGTGGCCGTCGACGAGGTGCTCGGCCGACTGGGTGACCAGCCCGGCGTGTTCGCCCTGCGCATGGCGGCCGACAGCGACAACGTCCGCTCCGGGAACCAGCGGTTCCTGCCCGACAACCTGGCGACGTCCTGCCTGGCCCAGGCCAAGACTCCGGAGCGGGCCGAGGCGGCGGCGTGGCAGGCGGAAGCGGCCGAGCTGACCGCCTCGGCGGATCGGATCGAGGAGTACGCGACGGCCGCCGAAGCGCTGGCCGGGCTCACCGCCGAACGGGCGGCGGCCGTGGTGCGGTACGAGGAACTCCGGCGGACCCTCGAAGCGGAATGGACAGCCGCGGCCCTCGACCAGGCCCGGTACGCCGAGCGCGTACAGGTCCTCGGCGAGGAGGTGCGTCGCGTTTCCGTCGAGGCCGCTGTCCTGCGGCAGCAGCTCGCCGCGGTCCCGGGCTGGACCCGGCTCGTGAGCCGGGTGCGACACCGGTTCCTCGACTCCCAGGACGAGGTCGCTGAACTCGGCACGAAGGGTGCCGCGCTCGATCGCCGATACGGGGAACTCGCCGCCGGCCTGCGGGACTGGACCGAACGGCACAACACCGTGGCGACCCGGCGAGCCGCCCTGAACGAGCGGCTGACGTCGGCCGCCGCCGCCCACGTCGCCGACGTCGCGCGGCGGGACCGGGACGTCGCCGCGGCGCGATCGCGCCTGACCGTGGCCGAGCGACGGCTGAGCGCCGCGGACGGCGACCCCGGCTCGCGGAACCTCGGCCAGTGGTGGCAGGCGGCGGCACAGGCGCGGCGGCGGTCGGAGTCGCTGCACCGGATGGCTGAGCTGGAGAAGCGCTGGTTCGAGGTGTCCGGTGCCGGCGGCCTCGGCGGACTCGTCGACGACGAGCGGCTGCGTTCGGAGCTGATGCAGGCCGTCAATGTCGTCTTCGGCACCACCGTCGGCGCCTTCGGCCGGGAGATCGACGGCGCCGACTTCGACACGCTCATCCTCGACGAGGCGAGCCGGGTCGTCGACAGCGAGTTCCTCATCGGCGCGGTCCGGGCGCGCCGCTGGATCCTCGTCGGTGACCAGCGCCAGTTGCCACCGTTCGTCGACCCGTCCGACGAGCACCACCTGCACGCCCTGACCGCCGCTCACCTCTGCGCCCGGGAGGGCGGCACGGCCGCGACGGCGATCGGCCGGCTCGCCGATCTCTGGCACGAGGAGCCTCAGCTGCACGCCTTCCGCATCAAGTCGGTGGAGGCGACGCTGGATCGGCTTGCCGGAGGCGAGCATTGGGCGACGTATCAGCGCACCTTCGCCCGGCACCTGGCCATGGGCTCGTTCGGCGCCGCGCCGGAGCAAGGCGTGCTGGCGGCCGTGCGTGACCACCTGGTGCGGAGCCTGTTCGAGCGCTGCCTGGCCGCCGAGCCCGGCAACGCGATCACGACCGCACTGCGGATGCAGCACCGGTCGATCGACGCGATCGCCTCGCTGGTCCGCGATCCGGTGTACGAGGGGGCGTACGAGACCGCGCCCGATCTCGATCAGCAGCCGGTGACGACGCCCGCCTACGGGGCACCGGTGGTCTTCCTCGACACCAGCCAGTACCCGGACCGTGCCCGCGACCAACCGGACGGCCTCGGATTTCGCAACCCCTTCGAGGTCCGGCAGGTGATCGGCCTGCTCCGCGAGCTGAATCGGGCCGCGGCGGCCGCCCCCGGCGGAACGAGCCTGACCGTCAGCATCCTGACCTTCTACCTGCACCAGGTGCGCGATCTGCGGGCTCGGATACGGCCGGCCGACTACCCGGATCTCACCATCAAGGTGATCGACGTCATCGATCGGATCCAGGGCCAGCAGAGCGACATCGTGATCATCAGTTTCTGCCGCACCTTCCTGGGCAAGGGCCGGCCGCGGAGCAATTACGCCGCCTGGTTGCAGGACGTCCGCCGTCTCAACGTAGCCGTCACCCGGGCCCGGCGCGGGCTCTACCTCGTCGGGCACGCCGACACCCTCGCCAAGGTCAACGGTGTGCCCTGGGCGGAGCTGTTCTACCGCCACATGTTCGAGCAGTTCCAGACCAATCCATCGCTGGTACGGGTGAGCGACACATGACAGCTCGTCCCACCTTCACGGTGACCCGCATCCCACGACCGGACGAGGGGACCGTCGCTCTGATCGACGATGCGGTCCTGCTGCTCGCCTACTGGCGCCGGGTACCCGTGCGCAAGCAGACGACTTCGGCGCTGAGCCGGTTGGAACTGTTCGTGCTGGAGATCGCGGCGACGCTCGGCGGGGTCCGCGAACGGGACCTGACCGCGATCACCGGGCTACCGGGACAACTGCTGGCGCCGCTGGCCCGGCGGTTGCTCCGGGCCGGCGCGCTGATCCCGGTGCCCGGTGGCTATGCCCCGGCGCCGGATCAGGCGGCCCAGGTGTTCGCGGCAGGCCGGCTCCGCGAGATACGCGAGGCCCGGGTCGATCTCGTCTACCTGCCCGAAACCGACGAGATGATCTCGGTGGGCGACGGTCTCGCGTCCATCGACAACCGCCGGCTCGACCCGACCGGGCAGGCCCCGGCAGCCGCCGAGATCGCCCGGACACCGTGGCCGGAGTTCATCGGCGACCGTATCCGGTCGCACCGGATCGCCGGGCTGTCGCCGGACATCGTGGACATCGGCCCGTCCGCTGACCACTCGCCCTTGCTGCCCGGGGACTTCTGCCCGGTCTACCGCTGCAACGCGCAGGTCCGCCGGCGGGGCCCGGCCCTCACTGTCGAGCTGACCCTGAAGGGCACTTCGCCGCGCAAGCGTCGCGGCGAGACGTCCGGGCTGCGGCAGGCGACGATCTCGCTGGGCGGAGCCGACCGCCTCGCCGCGGGCTGGTCGGCCGCAACGGTGCTGCCCCAGCAGCCCGCCGACCGCGCGGAGATCTGGACCGCCCTGCTGGGACGACCCGGCGAGGATGTTCCCGCCATCGAGCAGGTCGACGCCATCACCTGGCGGGTGCACCTGACCGAAGCCTCGGCACGGCAACTCGCCGACTCCGGGCGCGACCTGGCGCAGAGCCTCATGCTGCGCATCGCCGCGGAGGCCTGCACGGCGCACGTCGTCGTCGAACTCTTCGCCACCGATCCCGGCTCCCGCGCCCTGATCGACCGGGACCGCGTCCTGGCCCAGGCGGAGTGGACCGGCGCCGATCTCGCCGATCTGGAGAAGGCCCTGGCGCACCTGGCCGGGGAGTTGCCGTACGAGCTGTCCGGGCTGCTGGTGCCCGCCGCGGTTCGTGACCGGGCCTGGCAGCTCAAGCGCTACCACCTCGCCTATACCCTGCGCCGGCGGGAGGACTTCCGCTATGCCTGAGATCGACCTCGGCGCCTACCGCGCGGACCAGGGCTTCTACCTGGTCGGTTCGCGCACCGGGGCCCGGTTCGAGCAGGGGCCCGCCGAACCCGGCGGGTACGCGCATCGCTTCTCCTACCGCGGGTCGGCGACCACCATCGCGGACGCCGCCGTCGACCTCGTCCGTGGTGCGCGCGGCAAGATCTTTCTCGCCAGCTACCGCATCGGTGACGGGCCACTGCTGGAGGCCCTGTACGAGGCCGTCGACCGCCTGCGCGGCGGCGTGTACGTCATCACCAGCTGGGACGAGAAGGCACTGCGCAAGGACCTGCCGGACCTCGCGCCGGAGGAGACGGCGCACGAGGTCAAGGCGCAACTCAAACGCTTCGACGAGATGACCCGCCGCGGCATCACCGTGCGTGGTCACCCCTCGTGTCACGCCAAGTTCCTCGTGGTCGACGACAGGGCCGCGCTGGTTTCCAGCGCCAACCTGGAGACCAGCGCGCTGCGCGGCACCGCCGACCGGGCGGTGACCGGGGAGAGCGGGACCCTGCTCACCGACGCCGGCGAGGCGCAACTGCTCGGCCGGTTCTTCACCCGCATGTGGTTCGCGGGTTGCACCGGGGAGGCGCGGCCGGGCGACAAGTACGCCCTGAAGGATCGCGGCGTCGAACCGAGCCCGTGCGACGTTCCGGTGCCACCGGTCGGGCCACGCGCCGGAGTCATCTGGACCCACGAGGACGAGCACGGCATCCTGGAGACGATCAACGACATCGTGGACCGTTCCCGCGACGAACTCCTCCTGGCCAGTTACAGCCTCGTCGGCCTCGCCGAGCAGCCACGACGTCTGCTCGACGCCATCGCTCGCGCCTGTGCCCGCGGGGTCCGGGTGTCGCTGCTCGTCCGCGGCCGCAACCTGCCCCGCGACCTGCGCGACGCCCGGATGCTCACCGAACTCGGTGTTCGGCTCTTCCCCGACTCCCTCACCCACGCCAAGGGCGCCCTCGCGGACGGGCGGACCGGTGCCCTCTTCTCCGCGAACTTCGACTTCGACCACGGTCTGATCAACGGCGTCGAGATGGGGGTACGCCTGGACGGCACCCCGGCACTGGCCGACGCCCACCGCTACCTGCGCCACGCCATGCGGAACGCGGACATGGAATACGCCGCCCGCCCGAGTCAGCGCGAACTCGCCGCCGGATACCCGGCGCGGTGGCGCAAGGCCTGGCCGTTGCCCGCGGCGGTGCCAATCACCACGGACCCGAGTACCTGGGCGCGATTCGCCGCTGCGGCGGCACACCCGCCAGTGCTGTTCGAAGCGCAGGGCGACGAGGTAGCGCTGGTGACGGCCCGGGACCGATGGCTGCTGGAGCGGGCCGGGAACCGGTGGCGGCTCGCCGGGCAGCAATCGGCGGACGATCCCCTGTCCCTGCTGGGACGGTGGTCCCGAGCCGGTGGCCGGCGGACCGGGACCGAGGAACGGCCGACCACGCGGGGCTTCGCCGACGCGACCTTCAGCCTCGGCGACTGAACGTCGCCATGAGGTCTCGGCTGCGTCTCCGGGCTCCGGCCCGGCGCCACGGTACAGCGACGAATCCGACCGGTTCGAGTGGGGAGAGAAGCATGGCGGACCATCGCGACGAGGAAGCCGACTGGGACGAGCTCGACCGTCTCCAGGACGAAGACGACCTGGACCTGCTGCTGGAGTCCGACGACGAAGATCGACGCCGTCAGGAGGAACAGGAGGAAGAGGACGACGACGATCGGCGCCGTCAGGACGAGGACGACGAAGATCGACGCCGCCAAGAGGAAGAGGACGACGAAGAAGGGCGACGGCTCCAGGAGGAGCAATGGGGCGTCATGGACGAACGCCCTTGGCTCGCGAATTTCGATGACGATTGACGCGGACAGGCCCTACGACCCTTTTCGCTACGCACCCGTAGCGTACTTTGATGTCATGGCCGTCTCCTTCCGCCCCGCCGTCGAGCGTGCCCAGCCTCCGAAAGCGCCCTACCGGGTCGTCAACCAAGTGATGCGTTGGCTGCTCAGCAGCCCCCGCCGTGCCCAGCAAATCGGACAGCACCTGTTGCTGCTGCATCTCACCGGGCGCAGATCCGGGCGCCGGTTCGTGCTGCCGGTCGCCTACCACGACGCCGGCGACGGCCGGATCCTCGTGCTGACCAGCTCGCCGTGGCGCGCCAACCTGCGCGGCCGTGCCGAGGTCGAGGTGACCCTGCTCGGCGAGCGGCGGCCGGCGCGGGCGCAGCTCGTGGAAGACCCGGACCAGGTCGCCGCGGTGTACCTGCGACTGATCGTGGCGGCCGGCCGGCGCCGGGCCGGCCGCCGTCTGGGCATCCGGATCAACGTGGACCGGGTGCCGACACCCGGCGAGCTGGCCGAGGCGTCCCGTCGTGACGGCCTGGCTCTGATCTACCTGGATGTCACCCGATGACCGCGCCGATCCTGGTGACCGGGGCGACCGGCAACGTCGGCGGCGCCGCGGCCCAATCCCTGCTGGCCGCCGGGTTTCCGGTACGCGTGGCGGGCACCGATCCCGGCCGCCTCCGCTCCCGCTTCCCCGGCGCCGAACCGGTCCTGCTCGACCTGCGCCGCCCGGACACGTTCCCGGCGGCGGTGCGCGGGACCGGCGGCCTGCTGCTGATCCGGCCGCCCGCTGTCGCCCGCGTCGGCCCGACCCTGAACGCGCTGGTCGACGTGGCCGCCCGGGACACCGGCGGGCACGTGGTGTTCGTCTCGGTCACCGGCGCCGACACCCGGCGCGTGGTTCCGCACCACCGGGTCGAGAAGCACCTGAGCGCGTCGTCGTCGCCGTACACGATCCTGCGGCCCGGCTTCTTCGCGCAGAACCTGGCCGGCGCCTACCGTGACGACATCCGTTCCGATGACCGGATCTACCTGCCCGCCGGGCGGGGCCGGGTCGCCTTCCTCGACACGCGCGACATCGGTGACGTGGTCGCCGCCGTCTTCGCCGACGCCCCCGCCCACCGCGGCGTGGCACACACCCTCACCGGGCCGGCGGCGCTCACCTTCGACGAGGTCGCCGCCCTGCTCACCGGGACACTGGGACGGCCGATCCGCTATCGGGCAGCCAGCGTCGGGGGCTATCTGCGCCATCTGCGGCGTCAGCGTCGCCTCCCGCTCGCCCAGTGCGTGGTGCAGACGGTGCTGCACACCGGCCTGCGCCGGGGGCAGGGCGAGCGTGTCGATCCGACCATCACCGGGCTGTTGGGGCGGCCCCCGCGGACCATGGCACAGTACATCCGTGACCATCGCGAGGTGTGGCAGCGGCCATGAGCCGGCCCACTGACCCCCGGGTGCTGCGCAGCCGGGCCAGCGTGCTGACCAGCGCGCTGGCACTGCTCGCCGAGCGGGGCGTCGCCGGCACCACCATCGAGGCGGTGGCCGAGCGCTCGGGCGTCGCCAAGACCACCATCTACCGCCAGTGGGACAGCCAGACCACGCTCGTTCTGGACGCCTTCGACAGCGTCCTCGCCGCGCCGTCGGACCCGGCCACCGGCAGCCTGCGCGACGACCTGGTCCAGCTGCTCACCGGCTTCGCCGAGGCCCTCCGGGTCAGCCCGGCCACCGGACTGATGTTCGCGCTCATCGACGCCGCCGAACGCGATCCCGCCTTCGCCGCCCTGCACCGCCGGCAGGCCGAGAACCGCCACCGGCTCATCCTGCGGGTCCTCGCCCGGGGGATCGAACGGGGCGAACTGAGCGCCGACGCCGACCCGGCCGATCTGCTCGATCTGCTCGCCGGGCCGATCTTCCACCGACGTGCCGTGACGGGCCGGACGCTCGACGCCGCCTTCGCCGAGCGGGTGGTCGACCGCGTGCTCATCGCGTACCGGGTCGCCACCTGACGGCGGCGCTCCTCGACCGCCCGGCGCGTCTCAGGTCGCCGACCGGGGCAGCCCCGCCACGCCGGCCAGGCGCATCGCCACCTCCCGCAGCTCGGCGTTCGGCACCGGCCGGGACCAGGTGTAGCCCTGGCCGCGATGGCAGCCGAGCAGGCGCAGCGCGGTGGCCTGCTCGGGACTCTCGACGCCTTCGGCGACCGTACGCATCCCGATCGCCTCGGCGAGTTTGACGACTACCTCACTGAGCGCGGTGCCCGCCCCGGGACCACTGATCGGATCGACGAAGCTCTTGTCGATCTTCAGGATGGTGGCGGGGAGCTTCTGTACGTAGCTCAGCGAGCTGTAACCGGTGCCGAAGTCGTCGAGGGCGAGCTGCACGCCGCAGGCGCGGACGGCGTGCAGGGTCTCCATGGCCGCCTCCGGTTCACTGATCAGCGCGGTCTCGGTGATCTCCAGGATGAGCCGCTCCGGCGCCAGCCCGGTCTCGGCCAGCGCCGTCTGCAGGTCGGCGAGGAAGCGGGGGTGGGTCAGCTGCCGGGCCGACACGTTGACGCTGACCGAGGCGTCCGCCATGATCGGCGCCTGGTGCGGCCACCCGGCGGCGTCCCGGCACGCCTGGTGCAGCACCCAGCGTCCCAGATCGACGATGAGGCCGCTCTCCTCGGCCATCGGGATGAACCGGTCCGGTGCCTGCATGCCGTGACCCGGCCGATGCCAGCGCACCAGCGCCTCGGCCCCGACCGGCCGCCCGGTGTCCAACGCGATGATCGGCTGGTAGTGCAGCACCAGTTGCTCGTCGGTGATCGCCCGGGCCAGGGCGATCTCGTCGTCCATCCGCCGCTTCGCCGTACCGGCCATCGCCCCGTCGAAGACCACCACCTGGTCCTTGCCCCGGTTCTTGGCCTGGCGCAGCGCGGCGTCGGCGTCCCGGAGCACCGCGGCCGGGAAGTGGTCCGGATCGTCGCCGGTGACGGCTCGGATGCCGACGCTGGCCCGCAGCATCAGTTCGTGCCCGCCGATGGCCAACGGCTGGCGCAGCTCGTGCAGCAGCCGGTCGGCCAGCGGCAGGAAGGGCGACCCGGCCGGCGATGGCGTGCCCGGCATGGTGGCGACGACGACGAACTCGTCGGCGCTCAGGCGCGCCACCAGGTCCTCGGCGCCCACCGCGGCGCGGAGCCGGTCGCCGGCCAGCCGCAGGACCTGGTCGCCGAGGGCGTACCCCAGAGCGTCGTTGATCAGCCGGAACCGGTCGAGATTGATGAGCAGCAGGGCGGCCTGCCGCCCGTCGGCCTGCCGGATGCGCCGGATGTGATCGAGCAGCAGCCGCCGGTTGGCCAGATCGGTGACCGGGTCGTGCGTCGCCTGCCAGGCCAGCGCCTCGCTGGTACGTTGCCGCTCGACCACCCGGCCCAGCGCGAGGCCGATCTGCTCGAGCGCCTGGATCAGGTCGTGTTCCGGTGCCGGGCAGTCGGCCGGCAGGTAGAACCCGAGCATCCCGGTGACCTCGCCGCCGGCCAGGACCGGTACGGCCACCGCGAAGCCGATCCCGCACTCGGGCACGGCCGGGCCCATCTGTCGCAGGCCCTCCGGGCCGGAGACCCGGGCGACGGCGCCGAACGCGAGTTGCTGCTCGGTCGGCGCGCTGCCCCGCTCGGCGAGCAGACGCAGACCGCACCCGGACGCCGGGCCCGGGGTGGCATGCGGGTGATCGCCGACGTGCCAGACCACCGGCCCGCCGCCGGCCGTCCACGCCTGACCGGCCAGCCAGCCCAGCCGGGTGCACACCTGGCGCACCACCTCGGCGGCCGCCTCGATGAACGAGTTCGCGCTGTTGGCGGTCACCGCGGCATGCCTGATCAGCGCGGCGGCCTGTTCGGCGCGCCGTTTGACGGTGACGTCCCGGGCGATCGCCGTGAACCGGGGGTGGCCGTCATGCTGCCACGTCGACAGGGACAGTTCGGTCAGCAGCTCCCGGCCGTCGGCGTGCCGGGCGGCCACCTCCACGGTGCGACCGAGGAGGGAGTCGTCCCCGGCCAGCAGGCCGCCGAGCCGGGCGGCGTACGCCGCCCGCAGGCGTGGCGGGACGAGCCGGTCCAGCGGACGGCCCAGCATGTCGGCGGCCGGGTGACCGAACACCCGTTCGGCGCCGTGGTTCCAGGCGACGACGATGCCGGTGTCGTCGAGGGTGACGATGCCGTCGGCGGCGGTGCGGGTCTCGATCAGGCGCTGCTGCGCCGCCCGTTCCTCGGTGAGCGACTCGATGGTGCTCAGCAGCTGCCACGAGGTGTCGTCGCCCTGCTGGACGAGATAGCTGGAGACCAGGGCGACCAGCAGCGTGCCGTCGCGGTGCCGGTACTGCTTCTCCCGTACCACCGAGCGGCGGGTCCCGGAGATCAGCTCGCCCATCATCGCCACGTCGGAGTCGTGCTCGCCGGCCAGTGTGACCTCGCCGAAATGCCTGCCGAGCAGCTCGTCCACCCGGTAACCGAGCAGCTCGGCGAAGGCGCGGTTGACCTCCACGTACCGGCCGCTGTCGTCGACGACGGTCAGGCCGGTGGAGGCATTGTCGAACGCGGCACGCAGCCGCGCGCCCGCCTCCGCCCGGACCTCTGGCGGAGGTTGCGTCCGAGAGCTGTCTTCGATCACCAATGACTCCCCGTACGGCTGGAACGCCGGACATGCCGGTCCTGCTGATCGGCGGGGAGCGTGCCGATCTGAGCGTGGCGGCCCGGTCATCGCCACGATCGCGCTCAGTCGCCGCCGCCTCGCTGCCGACCCATCGTCACCCATCCGGGTTATATGTACTTTTTGCGGCAATCTGCTGACATGGCGACGCCGAATCCCCGGGGCAGGGCCATCACCGACGGTGGCTCGTGAGACCGAGGAGATGCCATCATGTTCGACCTCAATCGACGCCGGTCCGGACGCGCCGGCCGGCTTCGGCGCTGGGCCGTTCCGGTCACCGCCGCCGTGATCGTTCTCGCCGCCGGCGGTGGTGTCATCGCCAAGGCCGCCAGTGCCGCCGAGTCCGGAGGGCGCGGGCCGGACGACTTCGGCATGACCATGGGCAGTCACGCCGGCCACGCGTCGAGTTTCACCTACCACCACGGCTTCTACTGCGACACGCACGTTCGCGCGGAGTCGGCCACCGGCTGTGAAGCCGGCGCGGCGGCTCGGGTGGCGCCGGCCAAGCACGTCGATCCGCTGTTCATCACGGTGCCGCTGGGGTTCACCGCCACGGGCCTGGACTGCCCGGACAGGCTGACCTGCGTCGATCACCCGATGAACCTGGACATGACACGCCTGGCCACGGCGCTCGCCCCGGTCTACCGGACCACTCCGGAGAAGCTGACGCCGGCGCTGCGGAACTTCACCACGCCCGGACACGACCACTTCGTCGGCACCAGGAACGGCGGCAAGCCGGAGTGGTGGGACGTCCGGGTGGTCGGTGTGACCGACCCGGCGACCTACCGTGCGATCCAGCACCACCGGAGCTGGGCCTACCTCGACGGTCTGATCAAAGCCAAGAACGAGCACGTGGTCGGGCCGATCCCGACCAACATGTTCCTGTTCTTCGCCGCACGCTGACCCATACCCGCGTGGTGCGCCGGGGCCGAGGCCGCGGCGCACCGCCGTCACCGACGCTCAGTCGACCGTGACGCGGACGGTGTGCCAGCCGGTCGCGCCCGCCGGGAACGGGGTGGCGCGTGTCCCGGGCTGCACCGCGCCGCTCCGGTCGGTCGCGCGCACCGCGAGCGCGTGTGATCCGCTGGTCGCCGGCCAGTCGAAACGCCACTGCGTCCAGGTGTCGGCCGAGGCGGTGGGGAGCAGCTCGGCCGGCCTCCAGGGGCCGCCGTCGACACTGACCTCCACGGTCTCGATGCCGCGGCGCTGGGCCCAGGCGACACCGGCGACGGTCACCCGTCCGGCCGCCAACCGGGCGAACGGCTTCGGCTGGTCGATCCGGGACGCGGTCCGGACGGTGCCCTGCCGGTCCCACCCACGCTTGACCCAGTAGGCATCGAACTGATCAAAGGTGGTCAGCTCCAGCTCGGTGACCCATTTGCAGGCGCCCGCGTAGCCGTACAGCCCGGGGGTGAGCATCCGCACCGGGAACCCGTGCTCGAGCGGCAGCGGCGCACCGTTCATCCCGACCGCCAGCATCGTGTCGCGCCCGTCGAGCGCTGTCCCGACGGGTGTGCCGATCGTCATCCCGTCGACCGATCGGGCCACGATCTGGTCCGCGCCGCGGTGCACGCCGGCCTCCCGCAGCAGTGCGGCCAGGTGCACGCCGAGCCACCGGGCGGTGCCGATGTAGGGGCCGCCGACCTCGTTGGACACGCAGTTGAGGGTGATGTCGCGGGCGATCAGCGGCCGGCGCAGCAGATCCGCGAGAGACAACTCGATCTCCCGGTCAACCATCCCGTGTATCCGCAGGCGCCACGTCGCCGGATCGACGCGTGGCACCGTCAGCGCGGTGTCGACGCGATAGAACCTGCCGTTCGGCGTGGTGAAATCGGCGGCGACGCCGGCCGGCAGCGGCGGGGCCGGATCGGCGGCAGCCGGAAGCCGGACCGCCTCGCGGGACTTCCCGGCGGCGCTTTCCCGCTGGCCGGAAACGGTCAGAGCCGCGGCTTCGGCAGCACCGGCGCCGACCGCCAGCAGCGCCAGGCGCAGAACCAACCGACGATCAACACCGGTTTCCGGTACGGCCACGGCGACGCCCCGCCGCTCGCGCCGCAGCCACCACAGTGCCAGCGCGGCGACCACCGCGCCGAGCATGGCCGGGACCACGTCCACCACCGTCGCGGCCGGCCGGGACAGCACGGCGGCCGCCCCGGCCGCGCCCAGCAGGCCGGTGCCGGCCACGATCGCGGGCGGCCACCTCGTCGCCGCGATCCCGGTGACCGCCGCCAGGGCGGCCAGCACCACGCCGATCACGGCCAGCAGCACCGGCTTGTCGGTGGTGCCCAGCTCGCGTACGGCGAACTCCTTCACCGCGGTGGGCGTCGCGTCGATGACCGCGCCGCCCACCGCCACCAGCGGTCCGGACCCGGGCCGGGTCGCGGCCGCGAGGAGTTCCGCGGCCGCGATCCCGGAGCCCGCCGCGACGATCCCGCCGATCGCCCCGTACGGTGTCTCGCCCATCAGCTCTTCGGCATCAGCACGGCGTCGATGATGTAGACGTTCGCGTTGGCGGTCTGCACGTTGCCGCAGACCACCGACGCGGCGTCGGTGCCCGCCTTGAAGTTCTCACCGCTGCCGGTGACGGTCAGCTCCTGGCCCTGCAGCGTCTTGTGCGATCCGGCCAGGTCCGCCGGGGTCAGCTTGCCGGGCACCACGTGGTAGGTCAGGATGCTGGTCAGCGTCTTCTTGTCGGCGAGCACCTTGTCCAGGGTCGCCTTCGGGATCTTCGCGAACGCGTCGTTGGTCGGCGCGAAGACGGTGATCCCGTCGGCGGAGTTCAGCGAGTCCACCAGGCCGGCCTTCTTGACCGCGGTGACCAGCGTGGACAGCAGCGGGTTGCCGGACGCGGCGGTGGCCACCGGGACCTTGCCCATCGCCTCGAAGCTGCCCGCGTTCGCCGGGTCGGCCGGCACCGCGGCGCAGCCCGGACCGAAGTTCACCATGTCGGTGCCCATGCTCGGCGCCATGCTGGGCGCCGCCGAGGTCATCGTCGGCGCCGCGGCCGCCCCGGCACTGGTGCTGTCATCGCTGTCACTGCCGCAGGCCGCCAGCGAGATCGCGAACAGGGTCGCGGCGGTCAGGGCGGTGAGCTTCGTTGCACGCATCGGTTTGTTCCTCCTATGTCGGGACTTACACCGATGATTCGGAGCGGACCGCCCGCCGGATTGGTGGCATCTCAGATTGTTTTCACGCCGGCCACCATGTCGGTCGGCGCCGGTGATCCGCCGGGCGGCTCCACCGAGACACCGACCACGGACACCGGCTGCACGCCGTACAGGATCTTCACGGCCGTGGTCTGACCGGCGGCGAGAACGTCCTCGGACACCGCCTTGCCGCCGCGGACCGTCCACAGTTGGAAGACGCGGCCGTCCGCCGGTGGGGCATCGGCGGCCATCAGGATCACCGCCGAGTCACGCAGCCGGGAGTACGCCACGGTGACCTTGCCCCCGCTGCTCAGCGGCTGCACGCGCAGCACCACGTCGGGTGCGGCCAGGATGGTGCGTACCTCGGCCTCGCGGTCACGGGCCGCCTCGGCGGCGGTGTGCTCATCGCGTACGCGATGCTCCTGGAAGGCGAAGACCGCCGTGCCCGCGCCGGCCGCGGCGAGCACAGCGGCGGCCGCGGCGACCCACC